>NZ_FQXU01000006.1:126786-298409 GCF_900130055.1 Clostridium intestinale DSM 6191 | reverse complement strand
CTCCGGTTACTCCAGTTACTCCGGTTTCTCCAGTTACCCCTGTTTCACCAGTTGCTCCTGTTCCACCTGTCGCTCCGGTTACTCCAGCACCACCTGTTGGACTAACAATATCATCTTCTACTATAACCATAGTTGCTTTTACTGGAACAGTAGAAGCTAAAATTGCTGTTCCTGATCCAATATAGTCTAATGTCAGAGCAACAGGTGCTGCACTAACCTCTATAATGCCAATCCCTACTACTTCTCCTGTTTTAGTAGGCATATTACCTTCTAAAATATCTCCCTGTGAAGATACAGCTGCAAATATAACTGAATTTGGAGCTGTTGCAGTTTGAACTGCTACCCACCAATTAAGAACATATCTTCCTGCTTCATTGAATGTTATTACTCCTGTTACTGGGTTATAACTAACATTTCCTGCTGAGTAAACAGTATTATCAAAAATAATGTTTGATCCAGATGCTATATTTTCTGCTACTAAAAGCTCTAGCTGTAAAGCTATATTACTCATAAATCTCCTCCTTACATATAAAATCTAGCTTATGGTCTTATTTAACCTAAAGCTCGTCATTTTATAATATGTTTACAACAATAGCATAGTTACAATTGATGTATTTCAGTATATTTTTATATACTTTCATGTGTATTAATGTAAAATATAGTAATTAAAAAATATAACAACTTATATACTCCAGAAATCATTTTAATAAAGAAAAATGTCTTAATGCATATTAAAAACTTATATACATTAAGACATAGTATTTGATTAGTTATAATTTAAAAATTGTTTTAAAAAACTTGAGCATTCTTTTCCCTGTTTTTTATATAGTTTATATTTATTAGTTAGTTTTCTATATTGCTCTAAATACCCATCTATTATTGATTGTTCTATTTTGTCATAATATTTGAGATTCTCACTATAATCTTCTTTTAAAATTGCAATCTGTAACTTGCTTTCTTCATAAAATTTATCTAGTTTCTCTAAGTTTGAATGAAAATTATAATGAGTTATTATTTTAATGTTGTTACTATATGCATATTTCTTTTTATACTTTAATAAGTTGTCCTTGATTCTTTCACATATTTTATTCTTAGTCCCGAGATCAAAATTTACATATACACTTATATCTCTATTTATTATTACTTTTATTATTTCATCAGTTAATAGAAATCCATTCGTTATTATATTTACATGATAATTTTCCCCTAGATTATCATGTATATACAGTATCTTATTAAAGTCCACTAGTGGATCTCCTCCATAGAAAACTAAATCACATTTTTCTATTTGATTTGAATAATCCTCTAATATATTCTTAACATTCTTAACAATCTCTTTTTCGTCTACATTTATTTTTATGTGATTACCATCAATGTTACAATTATTACAACTCAAACTACACCTATCTGTAATATTAATCATAATTATAATAGTATTATCATTTAGAAAAACCTGTATTTTATTATCGAATTGAAAAAAATCCTTTGTTTTACTTTTAGGTTTAAATATCAAATTTTTAATATCTGTTATATATCTCTCTAAATGACTACAAATATTCAAATTAACTTCTTTATTGTTATAAGCACATTGATTATAATCTCCTTCATAATATTCATTAGAATTATTATATCTCATTTTATCTCTAAACCCTCTTAACATTATACTTTAAACTTCTGTGCTAGCTCACTCAAGTCTTGGGAAACTTCAGCCTGAGCCTGTGAAGTTTTTGCTACATCTATTACTGCGTCTGTTACTTCATTAATACTTAAAAGTATGTCATCAGTACTATTAGCTGACTCTTCAGCTGTAGCAGATACATTTTGAATAGCTCTATTTACCTGCTCTATAACTTCATTTATCTGATTTGCTGATATTGATATTTCTTTTGTAATACTATTTATTTGCTCTGCATCTTTTTCGTACTGTATACCGGTTTCTAGCAGTAAGTCATAATTAGGTCTTACACTTGCTTCCATATAAACTAAGAAATCTTGTCCACTCTTAGATAAATTCTCAAAAGCATCTTGGACCTGCTTTACCATACTTTGAATTCCATTTACAGCATCACCCGATTGCTCTGCTAATTTTCTAACCTCTTCAGCAACTACAGCAAACCCTTTTCCTTTTTCACCTGCTCTAGCTGCTTCTATTGCAGCATTTAACGCTAGTAGATTGGTTTGCTCTGCTATTGCTCCTATAGAGTCAGCCATTATTTTTACCTCTTCTACTACTTTTCCATCAGCTATAGCTTTTAATATATTATTTTTATTTTCATTAAATATTATGTTTCCGTCATTAATATTTTTTTCTGCTCTTTGTTTTATCTTTTCAGCTCTTTGTTTTATTTGATCAACAGCTCTAAAGGCCTCATTACTTTTGTTTGCTAATTCATTAGTTGTTGCACCAATTTCTTCAGCTGAGGCACTAACTTCTTCAGTAGTTGCGCTAAGATCTTGTATTCCCTTAGATATCTGATTTGTGGCTTCATTTACTACTTCCATTTTACTGGATACCTCTTCTGTAGTTGCAGATAATTCTTCACTTCCTGCACTTATCTCTGATGATCCATTTATAATTTCACTTATAAGAGTTTTAACATTATCCTTTGCTTTGTTTAATTCAACGGTTAGAATACCTATTTCATCCTTAGAATCCACATCTATATCCTTAGTTAAATCTCCTGCACCTAATGCTTTAGCAAACTCTACTACTTTAGAGAGCTTTTTAGCTATTGATAGAGATATTAATAAGCCTAATATAACAGCTAAAACAAATCCTACTCCTGTTATAACAAAGGCAGTTATTTTTGAAAGGTTAAAAATCCTAAGATTTTCATTGTTTGCCTCTTCCGATTCATTAATATTCATCTGTATGATTTTATCAAACCCATCCTGTATCTCAGCTCTTGCCTTACTGATATCATTAACCGCTTTAGATGCTTCGCCATAATTTTCTTTTTTAGCATATTCTATGGCTTTTCCAACACCATCTTTATAAATTATTCTATTAGTCTGTATTTTATCAAAAGTTTCTTTTTCATTTGGATTCATTAAATTTTTTGAGTAATAATCTAATAACTCATCATTTTTACTAAATAAAGTTTTTATCTGACTCTCAAGTTCCTCATTAGTTTCTTTTTTATCATTTTGGTATACCATTTTTAATAAATTAGTTCTAATATCAGAAAAATTTGCATCGGCATCTGTAATTTTAAGAATTGAATTAATGTTGTAACTATATAGACTTACTGCATTGTCATTAATTTTCCCCATGCTATTTATACCCATAGCCCCTACTATACCTATAAATAATGCTACGATGATAAATAACGATACTATTTTGGGTGCAATTTTTAAATTGTTAAACCATTTCATCATTTTTCCTCCCCATTTTTTTACATTTATTTCTCTAATTTCTCTTTATAATGTTGATATACACAAAATAAATATTTTGTACTGAAATACACAACTTTATAAGATTTTTTTTAATATAATTAAATATTTTCAGCATTATAAAATAATAATTATTAATTTATTTAATTTTTTTCATAATTCTTTATAAAAGTTTGTATTGTATGTCATAATATGTTAAAATAAATCGTACAAAATATTTATAAGGTAGGATTATTTTTTATTATTAAATGATTGTAGAAATTTGACGAAAAAAGGAATAGCTTATAAACTAATAGATAGTTTATAAGCTATTCCTTTTCCTTGTTAGATTTACAAAACTCTACTTTGAAACAGAGTTATTCATATACTCTATGTACTTATTTCCAAAAATCTCAAATTCATCTAATACGCTAATAAATTCTCTTCCTATTTCCGTAAGAGAATATTCAACCTTTGGAGGTACCTCTGGATATACATTTCTTTTTATCATTCCAGAATGTTCTAACTCTCTTAACTGTTTAGTCAAAGTTGCTTGCGTAACCTCTGGTAGTTTTCTTTTTAACTCTCCAAACCTAAGAGTCCCTTTTTCCAAATGGTGAATAATTAATATAACCCATTTTCCTGAAAAAACTTTCTGAACCGTTGCATAAGGGCATTTTCCGAATAATTCTAAACTCTTATCCATTTCTCCTCCTAATAGTATCATATAAGATACTTACTATTGCAAAAACACGTACTTGTTATAAATAGACAAACAATATAATATATTTCTATAATATAATTTTATACTATAATATTGAGAGGAGCAATACTATGAACATAGCAGCACAATTTCTTTTTGATGCAAAAACTTTTTATTTAGCAACTAATGAAGGAGGACAACCTCGTGTACGCCCATTTGGAGCTGTAGCAGAATTTGATGGAAAAACTTACATTGCAACTAACAACAAGAAAAAGGTATTTGAACAAATATTAAAAAATCCTAAGGTTGAAATAAGTGCAATGTATAAAGGAAGATGGATTCGTTTGGCTGGAGAATTAGCTGTAGATTCTAGACAAGAAGCAAGAGAAGCTATGATAGAAACTAATCCTGCTTTAAAAAATATGTACAAAGCAGATGACGGCATTTTTGAAGTTCTTTATTTTACAGAAGGAACTGCATCTATTTGTTCTTTTAATGGAGAAACCGAAGAAGTAACTTTATAGGATATAAATAAAAGAACTAAGGCACACTTAGTTCTTTTATTTATATAATTATTTAATTGTACTCTCTAAGTCTTCAGCTTTTTTAAGTACCATACTTTCTAAATCCTTTTTATATTTATCAACTGCATTATAAACTTTTTCGTCTACAGTACCTAAAATTTGAGCTGCCAAAATCCCTGCATTTTTTGCTCCATTAATTGCAACAGTTGCAACTGGAACTCCTGGAGGCATTTGAACTACTGAATATAGTGAATCTACTCCATTTAATGTACTAGTTTTAACTGGAACTCCTACTACTGGTAGAGCTGTCATAGCTGCAACCATTCCTGGTAAGTGTGCTGCTCCACCTGCTCCTGCAATAATTACCTTTATTCCTCTGTCTTTTGCTTCTTTAGAATAACTGTATAATTTATCTGGAGTTCTATGAGCAGAAACTATTGTCATTTCATAAGGTACTTCAAATTGTGCTAAAATTTCAGCTGCTTCTTTCATTACTGGTAGGTCTGAATCACTCCCCATTATTATACCTACTATTGGTTTCATAACTTTCCCCCTCTTTTCTAATGCTTTATTTTAGAAATAACTTTTATGTATTTACTTGCTTCTAGAGCTCTTTCCTTAGCTTGCTCTACAGTTTCCCCAACTGCTGTTAAATGCCCCATCTTTCTATGTGGCTTAGTCTCTGACTTGCCATATACATGAAGATAGGTTCCCCCAACTTTTAAAGCTTCATAAGCTCCCTCTACAAAAGTTTCTCCACTGTAACCTGGTTCTCCTAATATGTTTCTCATCACAGTTGGTATTATTAAATCAGTTTTTCCTAAAGGAAGCCCAACTATTGCTCTTATATGATTTTCAAATTGTGAGGTTATACATCCCTCTATTGTATAATGACCTGAGTTGTGGGGTCTTGGCGCAACCTCATTTACCAGTACCTCTTCATCCTCTGTTAAAAACATTTCAATACACAAGATGCCTGCAGTATCAAAAATCTTACACACTTCTCTAGCTATATTTTTAGCTTTTTCTTCCACACTACTACTTATAGCAGCTGGTACTGAAGTTTCAAATAATATGCTGTCTTTATGTACATTTTCTGCTACTGGATATATAGCTATTTCTTTATCTCTACCTATACAACATAAAACTGATATTTCTTTTACGTATGGAATATATTTTTCAAGATATAGTGGCATAATATCGCCCTTTAATTCTGTAAATGCTTTAATGATGTCCTCTTTTGTTTTTATAAGACTATTTCCTTTACCATCATACCCTCCCAATGCACTTTTCAGCATAGCTGGATATCCAAACTTTTCTATAGCTAATTCTATATCGTGAGCTTTTTTAATTTCTATAAAATCCCCTAATGGAATATTGTATTTTTCAAGTTCTTTTTTCTGATTGTATTTGTTTTGAATTATTTTCAAACTGCTAGATTTAGGATAAACATCATACCCTTTTTCTTCTAGCTCTCTTAAAGCTTCTGTTGATATGTGTTCAAATTCGCAAGTTAAAACATCTACCTTTTTAGCCAGTTCTAATAGTGCCTCTTTATCATCAAAACTTGCTACAATCTTTTCATTTGCTAAACAACTAGCAGGACAGTCTTCTGATGGGTCAAGTATAGCTGTGAAAATCCCCATTTTAGCGGCTTCATTTATCATCATCTTTCCTAATTGACCACCGCCTATTATTCCAACTCTTTTTGAAATAAAATCTTCGTTAATCATAAACTATTCCTTTCATATTTAAACATAATTAATAAATCCCGTTATAATTCATCTTAATTTTAACACGAAAAATTAATTAATACAATAATTATAGGAATTTTATAAAATAACATTCGTGTATATACGAATGTTATTAAGGATTTTACGTATCATAATTCTTGATTAAATGTATTTTATTTCTCCCACTTTCTTTAGCGTGATATAGAGCCTCATCTGCAAATCTGTAGGCCTTTTCAAAACTTAATTCTCCAGCTCCATCAAGAATAGATATCCCAAAACTTGAGGTTATCTTGATTATTGTATCTCCTACCTTAAATTCATTTTTCTCAATAACTTTTCTCAATGAGTCTACTCTTTCTTCAATGTTTTCCTTCTCCATATTGGAAATAAATATTATAAACTCTTCTCCTCCAAATCTAGCTACCAAATCATCAGAAGTAATATTTTCTTCTACTAGTTTTGCAAACTGTTTCAATATTTCATCACCTACCGGATGTCCATACTTATCATTTATCTTTTTAAAAAAATCAATATCCATAACAACTATGTATGATTTACAAGTAGTATGTTTATCCATTAGAAGCTTTTCTAACTGTTCTTTAAAATATCTCCTATTAGGTATTTCTGTTAATAAATCATAATTAGATAAGTATTGAAGTTTTTTGTTACTTTCTTCAAGTTTCATATTTTTATGTAAGTGAGAAACTTGATTGTTATATACAAACTTAGCTAGAAAATATGCAGAAACAAAGAAAAACGCTCCATTCATTAGGTGGGAGAATAATATGTCTTTATTTTTCTGAAATACTATCATCTCTATGATAAAGGTTAAAAAACATGTTATATACATTATATTATTGTAAGGTTTTTTTATAATAATAACTAATCCACTATAGATTATATTCACCCCAAATGCCACTATCTGCCCAGTAGTAAATTGATCTAAGCCAGTAATTAAAGTTATACTAAGCAAAATAATGCCTAAAATAAAGTAGACACAGTTTTCATAAAAACTTATACTTCTAGCTAGTTCTCTTTTAGTTACTATTCTAAAATATACTGCAAAATATAATCCCAGCACTGAAATAATTCCATGCAATATTAAATATGAAATATATATCCACTTACCTGCACTTTCTGAAGATCTTATGCCTGGTAAATCATGAAATATAATTATAAATATCTCCATAAGAGCTGTTATAGTTAGTCCTATCACAAGCCTCTTCATATTAGTAATCGCTATTGATTTTCTAATTTCTAGTTCTTCTTTTTGACTTAAATCCATGGCTATATTCATTCGCAATTATTCTCCATTTTATGTATTTTAATTACTATTATATTACTATGAATTTTTTAATACAATGGAAACTACTTAATGCAAAAAACATCTAAGCCTCTCCCTAAGAACCTAGATGTTTTTATGTTTTCTTATTCTATTTGTTTTTATCTATTTCGGTTACTATCTTTTCTAAAAGATCTTTCGTTTCGAAGTCCCCTCTTTGAGCTATCATTTCTATTGTTGCCATTGAGGACATTGTTTTAAAAAGTATTGGATTCTTAAGTTTACTGAATTTAGGAGAAAGATTAACTAAAAAATTCTTTATATATGGATACTTCTTTACTATCTCCCCTATATTACTATCTTTTGTTATTCCATATTCATTCTCCGGAAGTTCTTCTTTCTTAACATCTGATTCACTATCTTCCTTTTTCTTTGTGCCTTCATTAGTCCAAGATAATAATCTTTGAGTTCCAGTTAAGCTTCTTATCTTAGTAACATCCTGCATCATTTCTAATACGCCTCTGAAGTTACCTTCTTCATCTCTTACTGCATTATAAATAATATATATGAACTTTCCATTAATCTCTAGCCAGAATTCAGCTTCATCCTGTTCCCCTTCTCTAAAGGCTCTTATGATCTCCTCAACCATATGAACACTTTCTCTAGGATGACAGTTCTGTACCTCTCTACCTATGACCCCTGCACTTCTTGGGAATACTCTATGTTTAGTATCACTATAGAATTTAACTATTTCATTTTCATCAACATAAGATAAATCAACTTGAAGATGCTTAAAAATTAAATTTATCTGACTAAGAGTAAGTTTTCCTTGAGCAACATCTAAAACATCATTTTTAGATGAAGAATTAAGCATGCCATGCTTTTGAAGTACTGCCGCCATATCCTTCATAAAGTCATTTTCATTACTTCCATTTAGATTACTCATAACATTACCCTCCTTATTTCCATAAGGTGCTGGTGTTTTAATTAGACAATATCCAATCTCATCATCACCTTTTCTCATCTTCACAAAGTCTTCATCTGAAAGTAAGTCCATTGAAGTTGGAAGTAATATCTCTTCTTCCTTAACCATCATGTCCTCAACCATTTCCATTACTTCTTCTTGAAGCTTTAAGAATTCCTGATCCTTATCTCCCTCTAAAAGTCCTCTAGATTTTCTTATTATTTCTTTAGTATTATTATCTAAAGTCCACATTACTTTTGATGGTTTATCAAATCCCTTACTTTCTAATGCTGGGAATAATTGATTTTGTTTTCTAGAAAAGTGAATGCTTATCTGACCTAATTTATCATATAACTCTAACCATTGATTTTTGATAAACTTCTTGTCTAACTGTTTTTTCATTTTGCTTAAAACTTCTCTAATAGCTGAAATCTCATCTAGATAAGTTTTAACAGGATGACCTGATGGTAAATCAAGTTTTTCACTTACTAATATTCCATCAAAAATCTCTAATATCTCATCCATTCTTTCTGCTAATAAATCATCTGATATTCCATACTTTTGAAGATATTGCTCACATATAGCAAACTCTTGAGCAGTAATCTTTTCAAAAGAATCTTTCATAGTTTTCTTTGCTTCTTCTATAGATATATTTCCCTTTATATAATCTAATTTTATCTCAATTATTTTATTAATCTTATCTTCATCTATATCTAGATTCTCTGTCATCTTTATCTTTTCTAATTTATCAATAGGATAAAAATAAGCATGGTACTCATCATCACTTACTTTTTCCACAAACTTATCAAACCCTTTTTCCTCCATCATTTTATACATAGGAAAAGGTTCAAAATCCTTAATTACATGTATTCCTTCATTTGGTTTCAATTCCTTAATAGCTTTAGTTACACAATCTCTAAAAGAATCATGTTCTCCTCTGCCGTCTATAGTTACATAGTTAATATCTTTTTTCATGGTGTACCTCCCATTATATTAATAAATATATAAACTCTAATTGATAATCAATATCATTAATATAATGATAGCACTTCCTTAAATTTAACTCTGTAACCATTGTTACGCTTATAGGAAATATTTTAAAAAAGTTTTAGCTGCTATAGATAATGGTATGCTTTTATGATAAGCCATTCCTATGCTTCTTTTAGGTATAGGAGGAGTTATTGGAATCTCTACAAGTTCTCCACTACCTAATTCCTTAAGTGTAAAATCTTTTATAACAGCCGTTATACCTAAACCTATTTTAGAAAACTCCACTAATAAATCCATATTACTTATCTCAATTTCTGGCTGAACAAATATATTATTATTACTTAAATACTTATCTATAAATTTCCTTGTTATATTATCTTTTTCTAAAAACATCAGAGTCCCAACATTAAAAATATCATTTATATTTTCAATATTTAATGAATCTAGATATTCCTTGTTAGCTACAAATATATCTTGAATTTCTACTAAATTTATATAATTAAAGAAATCTTCTTCGGGAGGTTCACTTACAAAGCAAATATCAACTTCTCCATATTTAAGAAGCTTCAAGGTTTCTAAGGTAGTTTTATTTATAAACTTTATCTCTATATTTGGATATTCTTTTATAAAATTTTTAAGCTTAGGTATAACAAAATGTTTGCATATAGTAGTACTTACCCCTATTTTTATACTTCCTTGTTCCTTCATCTTAAATTTATCCAAAACAGTTTCCCCTAAAGAAATTTCATTTAAGGCTCTTTCTACATATTTATAGAAAACTTCCCCTTCTTTTGTAAGCTTAACCCCTCTAGAATTTCTGGAGAACATAGTTATTCCTAACACATCTTCTAACTTTTTTATAGACTTACTCACTGCTGGCTGACTTATAAATAGTTCTTCAGCTGCTAAGGATATGTTTCCACACTTTGCTACCTTATAAAAAACTCTATATAATTCTAAATTGCTTTCCATTATATAACCTCCAGTTATATCAAACATAATTAATATATATTTCAATTATAAACCTAAATGTTATAAAATTACTATAAGCAATAAGTCAGACAAAAAAAGGGGGCTTTTTTAATGGCTAAAAAAACATTATACGAAAAAATTTGGGATAAGCATTTAGTTAGTCTTGGGGAAGGCGGACAAAACTTAATCTATATAGACCTTCATTTAATTCATGAGGTAACTTCACCTCAAGCCTTTGAAGGTTTAAGACTTGCAGGTAGAAAAATAAGAAGACCTGATTTATCATTTGCTACTATGGACCATAATGTACCTACTTTAGATAGATACAACATTAAAGATCCTATTTCTAAACAGCAAATGGATACACTAAGTAAAAACTGTGAAGATTTTAAAGTTACATTATTTGATTTAAATAGTCCTAATCAGGGAGTTGTTCATGTTATGGGGCCAGAGATTGGACTTACTTTACCTGGTAATACTATTGTTTGTGGTGATAGTCATACTGCAACTCATGGTGCTTTCGGTGCCTTAGCCTTTGGTATTGGTACAAGCGAAGTTGAACATGTACTTGCAACTCAATGTTTACCTCAAAAAAAATCTAGAACTATGAAAATCGAAGTTAAAGGTTCCTTTAAAGCTGGAATTACAGCTAAGGATTTAATTCTTGGAATCATAAGCAAATATGGAACAGACTTTGGAACAGGATATGTTATTGAATTTACTGGTGAAGCTCTTAAGGCAACTACCATGGAGCAGAGAATGACTATTTGTAACATGGCTATAGAAGCAGGAGCAAGATCTGGTTTATTCCAACCTGATGAAGTTACTTTTGAATACTTAAGAAATAAAGACTATGCTCCAAAAGATGAAGCTTTCGAAAAAGCTGTAGAAGAATGGAAAACTTTATGCTCTGATGAAGATGCAGAGTTTGATACAGTTCTTGAATTTGACTTAGATACCTTAGAACCACAGGTAACTTGGGGAACAAGTCCAGGAATGGGAGCAGGAATTAACGATTTAGTACCTTCACCAAAGGATTATAACGATTTAGATAAACAAAAGTCTACAGAAAAGGCTTTAGAATATATGCACCTTACCCCTGGCACTCCTATGAAAGATATAGAAATAAACTATGCATTTATAGGTTCTTGTACTAATGGAAGAATTGAAGACCTAAGAGCTGCTGCAAAAATAGCACAAGGTCGTAAAGTTTCTCCAAAAGTTACAGCACTAGTTGTTCCAGGTTCAGTAAGAGTTAAAGCTCAAGCAGAAAAAGAAGGTCTTGATAAGATCTTTATAGAAGCAGGTTTCGAGTGGAGAGAGCCAGGATGCAGTATGTGTTTAGCTATGAATCCTGATGTATTAAAACCAGGTGATAGATGCGCTTCAACCTCAAATAGAAATTTTGAAGGTCGTCAAGGTCGTGGCGGAAGAACTCATTTAGTTTCTCCAGAAATGGCAGCTGCGGCTGCAATATATGGACACTTTGTAGATGTAAGAGATTTACTATAAGGAGGATTATTTTATGGAAGCATTTATAAAACATACTGGAATCGTAGCTCCTTTAGATAGATCAAACGTAGATACAGATGCTATAATTCCAAAACAATTTTTAAAGAGAATTGAAAGAAGCGGCTTTGGTAAATTCCTATTTTATGAATTTAGATTTGATGAAGAAGGAAAAGATATTGAAGATTTCGTTCTAAATCTTCCTAAATATAAAGGAGCTTCTATCCTACTTTCAAGAGCAAACTTTGGTTGCGGTTCTTCTAGAGAACATGCACCTTGGGCATTAGAAGATTATGGCTTTAAAGCTATTATAGCTTCAAGCTTTGCAGATATTTTTTATAATAACTGCTTCAATAACGGAATACTTCCTGTAAAACTTTCTTCTGAAGAAATAGAAGCCTTATTTCAAAAAACTGAAACTATCGAAGGTTATAAAATAGAGATAGATTTAGAAGAAAAAAAGGTAAAAGATAATACAGGATTAGAATTTAGCTTTGATGTAGAAGATTTTAAAAGAACTAAACTTCTAAATGGATATGACGATATAAGTCTTACTCTATTAAAAGAAGAAGATATCTCTAAATTTGAAGCAACACATAATACTAATAAAACAGCAGCAACAATTTAAGTAAAAAGTAATCTTCTTAGAAGATAAAATAACTCTATTAAAAAGCCTTGCAGAATAATTTTATTAAATCCTTCTGCAAGGCTTTTTTCTTTATTTTTCTCTTTTATCTTTTCCCTTAAATAAAAGATATATATTAAACAAAACTCCTAAAATACCAATAGGTATAAATATTATAAGTTTTAAGTTATCGGTTTTTTGCCATATTATAACCCCAACTATAATTGCAAATATGATTACAAGGCATAAAGTAAAAATGGTTATATTAATAAGCTTATTATTTAATGAGTTTTTTGACCTAAAATTATCTCCCATAAATACCTCCTTCAAGCCATCTTCTAACACCATTATATTACTAATAAGGATTACTTATCAAGCTTCAAGGGTTACTTCTTAGAGAGAATATTTCTATCTATTAAGTTGTTATTGGATATATCTTTCCCTTAAGATTATTTGTGTAGGCTAAGTTTCCATCCACAGTTATTACAACCGCACCCATATTATTAATTCTATTAACTCTCTGGATAATTGATACAGCATCCAACCCAAACAATTGTGTAGTATATATATCGCAGTCCACGGATTTATCAGCAATAATAGTTAAAGATGCTACGTTACTTTCTATTGGATATCCTGTTCTACTATCAAATATATGGTGATATTTACTTCCGTTTTTTTCTAGTACTCTCTCATATATCCCTGAGGTTACAACGGATTGATTTCTTATTTTGACAAGTGCCACCGCATTTCCTCTTGGCAAAAAGGGATTTTGTATTCCTACTTTCCAGTCACCACCTTCAGATGGTGATTCTCCAAAAACAAGAACATTACCTCCCATATCTACCATAGCTGAACTAGCTCCATTTTCCTTAAAAAATTCCATAACTTTATCAGCAAAATACCCCTTAGCTATGGCTCCAAGGTCTATCTCCATGCCTTCTTTTAATAAATAGACACTCTTTTCTTCATCATCTAGTTGTATATTCTCAGGTCTTAAAAGTTCTAATACCTTTTTTATAGACTCTTTGTCTGGCACATGTGCCTCCTCAAAACCTATTCTCCATAATTTTATCAACGGGCCTATTGCTATATTTAAATATGTACTTTCAGATAAACTATGTTTTTTCCCTATATTTATCAACTCATACAGCTCCTCATCCACTTTTTGTGGAGCTAGTGCAGCTGCTTTTTTAAGCATCCCAAGCTGTGAGTTATCGCTATTAGCGCTAAAAACTTCTTCATAATGAATAAGCATATCACAAGCTTTTTTAGCTAAGTTTTCAGCATCTTTTCCCTTTATATAAAGAGTTATTTTTGTTCCCATTAGATATATAATCTTTGTATACTCATCCATTTTGTTCTCCTATATTAAAACTATTCTGCCCATGAGTTAGAAATGCATCTATAAGGTCTTTATCAATACTCGTAAGTTTTCTTTCACTTAGATATGCAATAAAATAATCTATACTCAACTCATCCATAGGAACCTGATATATATTATATTCAGAGGGGCTCTCCTTTACATAGACACTTTCTGGTATAAAAGTAACTCCCAAATTACTCATTGCAAGATTACGTATAGTATAAATCTCTGTACTTTCCATTATTATTTTGGGCTCTACCTTATAAACACTTAATAGCTGATCTATCTGTTTTCTTATTGCAGAACCCTTAGAAGTAAGTATCATCTTTTGACTCAATATCTTGCTTATGTCCATAGTCCCTTCTGGAATAATGGCTACATCTTTCCGATATAAATCGCAAGAGCGTGGAATAATAGCACGGTATCCGTGTTTTCCCCAGCTAACTGAATTTAAGTTTGGAGAAATATTTCTTGAATTTTGTCCAATCCAAAAATCCAACTCACCATTTTGAGTAAGTTTCTCATTTTTATCTGGTAAAGCCTCCGAAAGCTCTACTCTATAGTTTGGATGCATACCTAAAAATTTTGGTAAAAAGAGAGGTAAAAGGTAGGTTCCAAGACTAGGAAGCACTCCTATCTTTATAACCTTACTACCTATATCTGACACATCTGATATTTCCCTAAGTAGTTTTGCATAGTTATTTTCTATTGAAGTTAAATATTGATAATATATCTTCCCCTGCTCAGTTAAACGATATGGAAGTTTACTACGGCTTATAAGCTCACAGTTTAACTGCTCTTCTACCCTTTTAATAACCTGAGTTAAATACGGTTGAGAAATATAAAGTGATTTAGCAGCTTTTCCATAATTACTGTACTTTAAAATAGCATCAATATAATACAAAATATCCTGAGGATAGCCTTTTGACATTTCATTCATCCCTTTGTGAAACAATTAACTTGTTTATTCTTGTTTTTGATTATAACAAATATGTTATCAAACATCAATAAATAACTATTAGATATAATATATGGAGCATGTTAAAATTATATCAAACATACTACTAAAATTATGAAATTTTGATGTACAGAAAGGGGATTACCATGAAATATTTAGCAATCGTAGGCACCAATTCAGACGTGTCAACTAATCGTATGTTACTTCAATTTATGCAAAAACATTTTTCTAATGAGGCAGATATTGAAGTATATGAAATCAAGGATTTACCTCCATTTATTGAACTTGAGGATTCTGATATTATTCCTCAAAAAGTAGAAGAATTATCTGATAAAATCCTAAAAGCCGATGGAGTAATAATAGCAACCCCAGAGTATGATCATGCCATACCTGCTGTTTTAAAAAGTGCTCTTGAGTGGATTAGTTACACTAGCCAAGCACTTACAGACAAGCCTCTTTTAATAGTAGGAGCTTCTCTTGGTACACTTGGTTCTTCTCGTGCACAAGCACATCTTAGACAAATACTTGATTCACCTGAGCTTGCTGCTAGAATCATGCCAAGCAGTGAATTCCTTTTAGGAAGATCACAAGGTGCATTTGATAGCACAGGAAATCTTATATATGCTGATAAGTTAGCAGAACTTGATGAAATTTTTAGAGAATTTGTTCTATTTACTGATATAACATCAAAACTTTTAGCAGACAAAGTTTTAAATAAAAAAGTTAAAAAATTCACGTGGGAAGAGTAGGAGGATTAGTATAATGAAATTTATAGCAATTGTTGGAACTAGTGCAAAAAAATCATATAATCGTAAACTCCTTCAGTTTATGAAAAAATACTTTGATTCAAAGGCAGAAATAGAAATACTTGAGATTACAGACGTTCCTATGTTTAATCAATCTGATAATCAATCCTCAAGTGAAGTTATACAGATGTTTAACAATAAGATTATAGCAAGTGATGGTGTTATTATTGCTACTCCTGAATATAATCATTCAGTACCATCTAGCCTTAAAAGCTTAATTGAATGGCTAAGCTTTGACCTTCATCCACTTGCTGGAAAACCAGTAATGATCCTTGGTGCTTCTCTTGATACTCAAGGTTCATCTCGTGCGCAACTACATCTTCGTCAAATCCTAGATGCACCAGGGGTAGATGCAAATGTAATGCCAGGATATGAGTTTTTACTTGGAAATGCGAACAAAGCATTTGATGAGGAAGGTAATCTAAACAATGAAAGAACTATAGATTTCCTTGAAATATGTTTCCTACGATTCATGCGTTTTGCAAAGATTGCAAATCAGCTTAATGAAGAAGAAGAATTTACCTTTACTCCAGGAGTATATGAGGTAAGTGCAATAGGTCACAGTGGAAGTCTTCCAATGAAAGTATCCTTTAGTGAAAACAGAATAGAGAGTATAGATATAAATACAGATGGAGAAACAGAAGGTCTTGCCGATGTAGTTTTTGTAAGAATACCAGATAAAATAATCGAAGGACAAACATTAAATGTTGATGCTCTTTCTGGTGCTTCTGAAACTAGTACTGCTGTACTTGACGGTGTAGCTAAAGCAGTTAAGCTTGCAGGAGTTAACCCTGATATACTTAAAAGACGTCCAAAACCTGCTAGTAGCCTTATAAAAGAAGATGAAGAATATACTTGTGATGTAGTAGTTGTAGGCGGAGGCGGTGCTGGATTAAGTGCAGCTGCAACAGCACTTCAAAATGGTAAAAGTGCTATTGTTCTTGAAAAATATCCAGCAGTAGGTGGTAATACCATACGTTCAGGTGGTCCTGTAAATGCTGCAGATCCAGAATGGCAAGTAAAATTTGATGAAAATCCAGGTGAAAGACATACCATCGAAGCATTACTAGATACAGATGAGAGCTTAATTCACCCAGAATATTTAGATGATTTCCATGCACTTAGAAAAGAGTTTTCTGACTATAAGGAAAAGTTTGACACGCAAAAAGGTCATCTATTTGATTCTCCACTACTTCACAGAATGCAAACATATTTTGGTGGAAAAAGAACTGACCTTAATGGCAACTCAATATACGGACAATATGACCTAGTAAAAATTCTTACAGACAGAGCTTTAGAAAGTGTTAAATGGCTAGAGGAAATAGGAGTTGAGTATGATAAAAGTATAGTATTCGCTCCAGTTGGTGCACTTTGGCGTCGTGGTCATAAGCCTACTAAAAGCCATGGTTCATCATTTATACTTGCACTAA
Source organism: Clostridium intestinale DSM 6191 (assembly GCF_900130055.1). Lineage (GTDB taxonomy): Bacteria > Bacillota > Clostridia > Clostridiales > Clostridiaceae > Clostridium_T > Clostridium_T intestinale. Next base: position 281,178 of record NZ_FQXU01000006.1, on the reverse strand, counting down.
CAAAATATGTACAAGATAACTCAGGAAAAATCATTACAGATAGTCCTGTAAAAGAATTTATTATAGAAGATGGCGAAATAAAAGGAGTTATAGCAACTGGTGTTAATGGTCAAAAGATAACTGTTCATGCAAAAGCAGTAGTGCTTGCAAGTGGTGGTTTTGGTGCAAACACAAAGATGCTAAAAGAATATAACACCTATTGGAGCGATATTGCTGATGATATAAAAACTACTAATTCCTACGCTATGACTGGTGACGGAATATTACTTGGTAAAACAGTAGGTGCTGCACTTACAGGAATGGGCTTTACTCAAATGATGCCTGTAGCAGATCCTGAAACTGGTGAACTATTCAGCGGAGTTCAAGTACCTCCTGAAAACTTTGTAATGGTAAATAAAGAAGGTAAAAGATTTATTAATGAATTCTCTGGAAGAGATGTTTTAACAAAAGCTTCTATAGAACAGGGTGGTTTATTCTACCTTATAGCTGATGATGAAATAAAGAAAACAGCTGCTAATACAAGTCAAGAAAAGCTAGACCGTCAGGTAGAAGCTGGTACTTTATTTAGAGCAGATACCCTAGAAGAGCTAGCAGTAAAAGTTGGTATGGATCCTGCAGTTCTTATTGATACTATTAATAAGTATAACTCATATGTTGATGCTGGATTTGATCCTGAATTCCATAAAGATACATTTAGCTTAAAAGTGGAGAAAGCACCATTCTATGCTACTCCTAGAAAACCAGCAGTTCATCATACAATGGGTGGACTTAAGATAGACACTAACGCTCATGTATTAGACGAAAATGATAAACCTATTAAAAACCTTTATGCAGCTGGAGAAGTTGCTGGGGGTATCCATGCAGGTAACCGTCTTGGTGGTAATGCATTAACCGATATATTTACCTTCGGAAGAATTGCTGGAAAAACTGCCGTTGATGAAATGAAATAGTTAAACTGTAAAAAAGCTAGATACAAATACACAGAGCCGATAACACGCATAAGTAAAAATGCGGTTATCGGCTCTATTTTTCCTTAAATTAAAGATATAATTAATATCCACTTTCTATAGCTTTAACTCTATCATAAAAATTCTTATTAACAGGGGTTTCTAGTAAGTACTTTTTCCCAAGCTCAAGAACCGCTCCTGAAAACAAGTCTACCTCACTTAAGCGTTTTGCCTCCATGTCTTGAGCCATAGATGGTTTTCCTGTTTCACTTAAACCATCTAATATATTGAGCCAATAATTTAAATCCTCTTCTGTAAGATTAATTCCTTCTTTTTCAGATAACAGAATAACTTCTCTCATAGCTCTAATCATGGTATCTCTAGCTTCACCTTGAACCTGAATTGTTCCATAATTTCCTCTATATAAAGCAACAGTTTGATTAACTCCAACATTAAGCATAAACTTGCTCCATAACCTTTTATACATATCCTTTTGAACCTCATGTGGTAACTCTACACTTTTAAAGAACTCCTCAACTAAGCTTACCTTTTCTGAAATAACACCAGCTTCTTTTTCACCAAAACAAATCATTCCCATATTTTTATAAGTTAGCTTGTTACCTTCCCTTACTGCATCCATTCCCTGAGCTACAGAATATAGAACCTTGTCCTCACCATAAGCTTCTGCAATTAACTTCTCACTAGTTATTCCATTTAATAAAGATAAAATTATTGTATTTTCCCCAACTTGATTTTTTATATCCTTTATAGCATCCTTAAGTGCAATATATTTCACTGCAATAATTACAAGGTCAGAAGGTGCAGTTTTCTCCTCTGGAGTTATAAAATTAAAATCACAAAGCTCATCATTACAATAAATATCTGAATATCTTTTTATTCTATCTTCACTGGCTATAATTCTTAAATCCTCTTTCTTCATCCTTTTAGATAAATGATTCCCAAATAATATGCCAAGAGCCCCAAGCCCTATAATAGATACAGTTTTAATTTTCATATAAAATTAAGCCCCCTTCAAATTAGTCTATAATACCATTATATAACTAATCAAAAGAATTTCTCAATATCGGTAATTCCGTTTCTGTATCAGCGAATGTCAGCTCAAATGATTCATTATTAAGAACTTCTTCAAGGTTCATAATATCAGAAATTTCCAGTATACCTTTTTTAAAATCCATAGTCGCCATTCGTCTTGCTGCTTCTGCAGCAATTAGCCCAGTGAATCTTCCCTCGTTATGTCCCCATGCACATATTCTCTCTTCATCAGCTTGAATGGATACTATAAAAATATCCGTTCCAAATTTAGGTTTTCTTAAAAACTCTTCAGCAAGCTTGTAAATCCTTTTATATTTTAGCAAGCCAAGCAATCCAATTTTTTTACTTCCATAAATAAGGGTTGTTATATTTGGCTGATCAAATCCCAAATATGTTATGAAGTTCTTATGCTTATACTTTTGGTTTAACATATGCTGATCAACAAAATTAAAATTATAGGTTCTTAAGCTATTTCCTTCAGTTACCATTGTATTTTTCAGTTGAAATGGTCTTATATATCCAAGGTTTTTATGGTGGTAGCCTTTTAAGAAATTATCTAAAGTCCATTTGATAGCCGCATCTCCATGCCTTTCTCCCAAACCTAAAACAAGCTGAATATCTATAGTTTCTGCCAAAGGATAGCTACGAACAAATTCCTCCGCCATAAGATTCGTAAGTCCTGGGGCTAATCCAATGCCTAATAAAATTCTACTTAATCCTAAAAGTTTTAACCCCCTTATTTTCTCAATAAATTCCGAGTTTGCAGTCACATCCATATAATCAATTCCATGTCTATCACAATATTCAACCAACTTAGTATTTTCCTGATCCACACAAACAATAACCCATCCAATACCTTGCATCTTCTCAAAGTCAATGTTATGAATATTCATCTCACAAATTTCTGCTTGTATTTCTTGCTTCTCTAAAAATCTTTTTATCTTTTCTCCGCTTCGACCAGCCAAAACCAAGTTATAGTTTTTAAGCTCTCTTGTAATATATTGACCTACTTTACCATGTCCCCCTATAATCATAATTTTATTCTTTGTATCCATTTGCACACTCCCTTTACTATAAAAATATTATAGGAACACCCTTGATAAGCAATCACTTATGAGTGATTTTGAATTAAACTTATTGCATGCTCTAAAAAACCTTTAATAGATTCTAATTTATCACTAGAGGTATTATCAAGAAAATCAAAGAGAGCTTTATCATATTTATCATGGTATTCTTCATGAGCATCATAGGCAACCTTACCTTTTTCAGTCAAATAAATCAAATAGCGTTTCTTATCTTCTGGATCATCTTCTTTAGTAATCAGACCACGTTCACTCAATTTTTGTAAAGTCTTATGAACCACAGGTCTGGTTATTCCATATTTCCGTGCAAGTTCAGCACTATGGATACCTGGATAATCCCCTATTGTTTTAATCATATGAATTTCTCCACGGTAAAATTTCATATCCTCACTTCCAAAATCAAGCATATTTGTTTTACCATTTGCAATTCTCTCTGTCAGCTCAATAAATGAATCAATAACCCCTCTAGCATCTACTGAAAAATCACTGCTGCCCTTTTGATAAATAAGCCCTTCAAACATAGATACTTTTATCTTATCTGCTACAGTAAGACCAGCTTTTTGGAGTGCATTTTCAATCTCCTCTTTACTAGGTGGCAAAGGAATCCCTTCCAAAAAACCTGATAACCAGCTCAACATATTCGTGGGAACATTACCTTTTTTATCTTCATAACTCCCTACGATAAAAAGATATCCACCATCCTTTAAAGAATCAGATACTTTTTGCAAAAATATAGACATATCACCCTCTACAAAATTTAAGATACCTGAGGCAATAATAAAGTCATAAGGTCCTCCTAAGGGATCAGAATTAAAGTTTCCTGATACCACTTCGATATTTTCCTGAACTTTATGTTGTCTCACAATTTCCTTTGTGACTTCAGAAACAGCCTGTGTTTCTATAATTGTAGCTTTACTATTTGGAAACTGTTTAACAAACTCAATATCCAAAATTCCTGCTCCAGCCCCAAGGTCCAGAACGTTCAGAGACTCATTACTATTTGGGTATAACTTAATGATTTCATCAATAAACGCCTGTACTCTTCCAGTATACATTTCTGGAATACTTAAACGTGCAAGCTCCGAAAAATCGTACCCATTCCTACTAACAGTTTGAGTAGTCTTTACCTTTTCTTCAAGTTCTGCAAGAGATGTCATTTTCTCTCTAAATAATAGAGTATCGCCTAAAAAAACTTGGCTATTTCTAGATAAGAAATCTTTTGTTTCTGGTGTATTTATATAAAAGTCTCCTTGTTTATTAACCAATCCACAGGAAATCAGTGATAAAAGCATGAATTCAATTTGATTTTTATCACATTTTATTGCCTTTGCAATATCTTCTGCGGTTTGTGGTGTATCTAGATAAGAAAAAATATTTAACCGTATTGCCGCAAAAAGTAACTGCCCCTCTTGGTAGTTGTGTATTATTTCATAATAACGTTTAGGACTATTTTCAATCTTATACATAAATAAAACATCTCCTTTTTCAGTGGATACCCTCGTTTAAATAACATCATTTTATATTGTTAGTATGGCATACATTCTATTTGTTTGTCAAGGAAACTATATTCTAAAAAAAATTAGACTAATATTAGCGAAAATCATTTTATATAATAATCTTCACTTAATTAGTCCAATCATAATATTCGTTACTATAATTACAATTAAATATATCCTTATCTTTTCCTCTTTATAAATCTATAAGTGAATACTTCACTCCTTTAGATATATTGTAAATAGGTGTGTCTAAAAGTTCCCCTATTGCATGCCCAAGCTCAAATAACTCCTCATCAGTAATATCAGTGTTATTTACATTAATTTGAGTTTTCTTAAATATATCCTTTCCTTCCTTATTAAGTCCTGCTTTATACTCAATAACTAATACATTTTCAACTAAAATTGACTCTATCATATTATTTCTCCTTATTCCTTATATAATTGTACTTATTAAAATCAAATACATATTATATATATGCATAGGAGCCTATTTTTGAACGACAAATATTGATCTTTTTTTATAAAGATTTATTCTTTTCTCTTAGTAAAGCTCGAAATTAAGCTGATTTATCATCTTAACAGTTGTTCTTCTCATCATATAGGTTAGTTTAATTTCAAACTCTTCACCATCAATTTCGTCGCCTTCTTGCATCTCTATATCTATAATATTTTTTTCATCATCAACTTTTGACAAATATTCAAATCTTTTTCCATTTAACTGGTTTTCTGGTTAACTGTTTTTTTGTTTTTCTGGTTAACCAGTTAACTGGTTAACCTCTTAATTGGTTTTCTTCTTAACCAGTTAACTGGTTATTAATTTTATATATAAAGAAAAAGCTCAAGAAAATTCTGAGCTTTTTATATTTTAATATCAAGTAATTTATTTTCTTTTTTTCTTTTTTTTAGATTCGTACATTTTAACATCTAAATACTTAATAAAATCTTTCACTTGTGAATCCCTGATAGGATTATAAATATCATATCCTATACTAAAACTTAATGGGAATTTATAATCTCCGATTATGTTGAAGTTATTAACCTGCTCATTTATGTTTTTAAAATTATCTATATCTATCAATATTCCTCCAACACTCAGCTTCTTTTGTCCATTTAGGTGTAGTAGGATTTAAAATATAAAAAACAGCCACTATAATAGGGAGAATAAGCCTTGCTATACCTGAGTTATTTCCAGTAGTTATGTTTAAAAATAATTCTAAACTTAAAAGTAATCCATTTACTATTAATGCTATCATATATATTTTTTCACTATACTGCATTCTTCCTGTTTTTCTAAAAAAGTTAACAAAAATAATTATTATAATACATAAACCAATAAGCGAATTTTGTATATAATAAAGCATGTTTTTCTCCTTTTTGTTTAATATCTTATTAATAAGAATATAGTATATATTTTCTTATTTCAATAGCTTTTATCTACCGCTTTATCCTTTTTAATATTAAATAATTTCTTTATTAGTAGAAGAAACTTTGTTATTATTAATCTATTAAATTTAATAGAGGTATTATAAATGATTGAATACAAAGATAAAAGCTATGTATGCTTATTGGATTTTGCAATGGATCTTGTTAGAGGAAAATGGAAGGCATTAATTTTATGCCATCTATATAATGAGCCTATAAGATTTTTAGAGCTTCAACGTAAGGTCAAAGGCGTAAGTCAAAAGGTAATGAATGAAAAACTTAAAGAATTAGAAAATGACGAGTTAATAGCTAAAGTGGTATATCCTGAGGTTCCTCCTAAGGTTGTGTATCATCTTACTTCTAAAGGTGTAGCTCTTACTAAGATACTTAAGCAAATGGAAGACTGGTCTCTTGAATATTATCCTGAACTTAAGAATAGCTGTAATTAAAATGTAATAAAAAATAATCTGTGCACCTTATATAATGAATAGTTAGAGGGGTATTCATCTCAACTTATACACAGATTATTTTTAAACTATTAAATTAGAATATGGTGTCTTGATTTTCTTCGTTAAATAAGTGAACTTTATCTAAATCTATCTCAAATTTTATATTATCTCCTATAACTTCTCCTTGATGTTTAGCTGTTTTTATTGTAAATGCCCTATCATTTGCTTTTATATGAAGCAAGACTTCTGCTCCTAAGTTTTCTACTACTTCTATTATCCCATTTACAATATAACTTCTATTACCCTCTTGTTCAGTTACAATTTTTATATCTTCAGGCCTTATTCCCAATATGGCTTGCTTTTCTATATAATTAGAAGCTTTGATTTTATGAGCCTTGTCCTTATCTAGAGCAACTTTTTGCCCAAATACTTCAACTATAATATTTTCATTTTCTTCTTTTACATCTCCATATAAGAAATTCATCTGAGGACTTCCTATAAAGCCAGCGACGAACATATTTGCAGGATGATTATATATTTCAGTTGGAGTATCTACTTGTTGAATTATTCCATCCTTCATAACTACTATTTTACTTCCTAAAGTCATAGCTTCAACTTGGTCATGGGTTACATATATAAATGTAGTTTGAAGATTCTGATGTAATTTAGCTATTTCTATTCTCATCTGGTTTCTTAGTTTTGCATCTAGGTTTGATAGAGGTTCATCGAGTAAAAATACCTTAGCCTCTCTAACCATAGCTCTTCCCATGGCTACTCTCTGCCTTTGTCCCCCAGAAAGTGCTTTAGGTTTTCTATCTAATAAGTGCTCTATATCTAATATTTTTGCTGCATCTCTAACTTTTTTATTTATTTCATCTTTTGGTATTTTTCTTAATTTCAACCCAAAAGCTATATTATCGTAAACTGTCATATGAGGATATAATGCATAGTTTTGGAATACCATTGCTACATCTCTATCCTTGGGAGCTAAGTCATTAACTAATTGACCATCTATGTATAGCTCTCCCTCTGATATTTCTTCAAGTCCTGCAACCATTCTTAAAGTAGTAGATTTTCCACATCCAGAAGGACCTACAAATACTATAAATTCTTTATCTTCTATCTCTAAATTAAAATCCTTTACTGCTGTTACATCCTTTGAATATCTTTTATAAATATGTTTTAATGATAAACTTGACATGTCTTATTCCCCCTAAATATTTTTTCCTCTCATCTGACATCCTAATTTAACTATATCATTGTAGATTTATATCATCAAACTAGAAAATAACTCTTCCTTGTAATATAGCTTAACTAAGAAGTTCATCCCAATCTACATTGCTTTGCATAGTTAATGAATTATAATCTGCACCTAATTGTTCATGTTCTGGTCCTACTCCTAATGATCTCATATGACATGCTCTCGCTGCCACTATTCCAGATTTAGAATCCTCCACTACCAAACATTCTTCATTTTTTAGGTTTAACTTTTTGGCGGCTACTATAAAAACCTCTGGGTCTGGTTTTGACTTAGTAACATCTAGTCCACAGCTTACTTCGTCTATATATTTATTTAATCCTGTTTTCTCTAAAATAAGAGGTGTATTTTTACTTGCTGAACCTATTCCTATTAATACACCCCTATCTTTAAGCATTTCTAAAGTCACTATAACATCTATTAAAACTGCCTGAGAATCAAGACTCTCTAATAATTCAACATAGTACTTATTTTTTTCTTCAGCAAACTTTAATTTATCTTCACGAGAGTAGATGGTTGTCCCTTTTGACAGTACTACCTCTAAGGACTCCATTCTACTTACTCCCTTTTGTCTTTTATTATCTTCTTCTGTGTAATTAGTGATCCCTAATTTGTGGGCTAATTTCTTCCATGCATAAAAATGCATCTTATCTGTTGAAACTAATACTCCATCAAGATCGAAAATTACTCCTTTAATCATTCTGCTATCTCCTTCTGATTTTTTACTATACAATTTCCTGTTTTAATGATAAAATATACCAAAGGTTTAACCTTAAACTTCCCAAGGAGGTGACGTATAAACATGGCAACAATCAAAGATATTGCCAAAACCGTTGGCGTAAGTTGTACAACAGTTTCTAATGTAATTCATGGAAAACCTGGTCGTGTTTCAGCAGAAACCATTATTAAAATTAATAAAGCTATCCAGGACTTAAATTATGTTCCAAACATGTCAGCTCGCTCTTTAGTTTCTAACTCATCAAAGGTTATAGGTGTTATAAATCACATAGTAACTACTCGTGATAAGAATTTTATGGAGGATCCATTTCATTCTATATTCATAGGTGCCATAGAATCTACCTTGCGTGAAAATGGGTATTATCTAATGCTCCGTACCGTAGAAACAAGTCAAGATTTGAACTTTTTTCTTAGAAACTGGAATGTGGACGGGTTAATTCTTACAGGAATTTATGAAGACGATTTTTATAGTGTTTTAACTAAATTAAATATTCCCGTTGTTTTAATAGATAGTTATGTTTCAAATCCTAATATCTGTAATGTAAGCCTTGAAGATTTTAATGGAGGTTATCTTGCTACTAAGTACCTTATCGATCATGGTCATAGAAGCATTGCATTTGCATCCCCCTTTATAAAATACAAAGGTGTTGTATCAGAACGTTTTGATGGTTATAAAAAAGCTCTTTCAGAGGCTAACATAGAATTTAATAAGGATCTTGTGTTTGAACAGGAACTTGATACTCCAACAGCCATTGCTTTAGGAAAATCTCTAGCTAAGCGAGATGACTTTACTGCTATATTTTCTACAGCTGATATATTAGCTGCTGGTATTATAACGGGTCTTAAACAAGCTGGTAAAAAAGTTCCTGATGATATTTCTATAATAGGATTTGATGATATTAATCTCTGTAACTTAATATCGCCTGCCTTAACTACCATTCATCAAGATGCTCATTTGAAAGGCAAGCTTTCTGTTAATTACATAATAGATAAACTTGAAAATAAACCTATCCACCAAAGGGAAACAATTCTTCCAGTTAGAGTTGTTGAACGTGATAGTGTAATGTCTATATCCTAGAATTCAGTAGGGGGAGATTCCTCTACTGAATTTGTTTTATATCGGCTTTATTATTTTCTATATTTACTTGATATAGTTTGTTTAAATAGGACACTTTAAATTTTAAACTCCTCCACCCTTCTGGCATACAAGGCCTTGCCTTAACTACACCATCTTCAAAATATATACCTCCAAAGCCTTCTACAACTGTCATATAAGCTCCTCCAGATGAAGCTGGGTGAGTTCCCCCTATATATATAAGTCCTGCCCACTGTTTACCTCCTCCAAGAATATCAGGAAGTGCTGACTTTAAGAAAAATGGATATGCACTATCAGGCATTCCACACTTACACGCTACTAAAGCATACATGCAGGCACTTAAGGATGATCCATGTTCTGTTCTAGGCTCATAATATTGCCAGTTCTTAAGCATTACTTCTTCTGAATATTCTTTATGAAATAAATTAAGCATGGTTATTACATCTGCTTGTTTTATAACCTTTGTATCTGAAGCAATTCCATATGCTCCACCCCAGTATTCCTTGTCATTTAATAATCTCTCTTTTAACCTATTAATCTCTATATCTTCCAAACTTTCATACCCATCAAATTGTGGAATTATAGATGTTTTATCCTCTGGTTTAGGTATATATATCTTACAGCTTGCATCCTCAAACTTTGATTCTAGTTCCTCTAATGAATATTCTTCCTCAAGCTTCCACTTATTTTTCTTTATCATTTTTATTACATCTAAGGCACTTTCAAAGGTGAACTTGGCCATTCTATTAGTATAAGCATTATTATTAACTCTTTCATGATACTCATCTGGTCCTATTACATCTCTAAGTTCATATACTTCTGAACCCACTTTAGTTAGCAATAAATCATGATAAAAGTTTGCACATTCAATTATTACTTTATATCCACCTTCTGTGATTAAATCATAATCTCCAGTTCTATTGATATACTTCATAATCCCATAAACAATAGCTGAAGAAATGTGAATCTGCTTATCTTTAAAATATGTTCTCATTGGACGTCCTGTAAATACATCTGTTACATTGTAATCTGAACATGCATCATATCCATTTTCTTGGCTTTCCCATGCATAAAAGGCTCCCTTATATCCGTAAAAACTTGCCTTTTTCATAGCGCCTTCTAATGTATCTATTCTGTATTTAAGTAAGGTTTTTGCTACATCTGGTTCAGTATTTAAGAAGAAGTCCAGCATAAACATCTCTGTGTCCCAAAATATAGCCCCCTTATAAGTTTGTCCTGATAATCCTCTTGCTGGAATTGATAAACTTTTAGAATGTCTAGGTGCTATAGAATGCAGATGATATATGGAATAATTAATCCCCTCTTCCGCCTTATCATCACCATCTATAATAATTTCAGAGGTATACCAGATTTTATCCCATTCCCTTTTATGTTCTTCTAATAATTCAAAATAACCCTTGTCCCATATATCTCTTACAAGTTCTACCGTTTCTTCTATTGGATTCTTACAATCTTTACTGGTATATACAGTAATAAACTTATATATTTCGTAAGTAAACCCCTTTTTTGCATTTATGCTTATCTTTCTAAGAAGCTTATTATCCTTCTCAACCTTCTCTTTTTTTGCTTCAAAGTTATATTTAATTTTTTCACTGACGCAAACCCTATCTTTATTTTCATGAGTTAAAGCATTGGAGATTAATACATCCTCTTGTATTGAGTACCTGATCTCATCATAATGAGGTCCATTAATATCCCATACCTCTCCATCTATTCCTGTATATATATTTAACTCTCCATCATAATCCGAAGTAACGTTATATTTCATAAGAATACAATGCTTGTTAACCATTGATGCAAATCGTTCAACCTCAATGCTCAACCGCCCTTTATCTGTACCAAAACTAGTTTTAGATTTAAATAAACCATATCTATAATCTAATGCTAGTGTATTAGTAGAAGGCTCCACCTTCGGCAAACGGTACTCTTGTCCATCAAATTCAACATAGGTGAAAAGAGCATTTGGTGCATTTAAGGGTTCTCTCCAAGCATCTCCTACCTGATCATAAATACCTGATAAATTTATAGCTGCAAACTGCTCCTTTTCATATTCTGGAAGAGTCCCTCTTATCCCAAGATATCCATTTCCTATAAGAAATTTATTGCCGTTTGCTGATATTTTATCCTTGTTATACGAATTTTCTTCTATCAACCAACTAATCATTTTCCCCTCTCCATTCACTTGGAATATTTATTTCCCTTTTTTCTTCACTTAAAGTTATGATTTCTTCATACACTTCAATTTGAATTTCTGTACCATTTAAAGTATAAAATCCTACATTTTCTTTATTAACTTCCACTACTATTACATCATCCTTATAACATAGTCTAAAAGAATATCCATTCCATTCTTTAGGAATCGAAGGTTTAAAACTAAGCACCTCTTTATCTGAACGCATTCCTCCAAACCCATATAAAATATTCATCCAAGCTGCTGCTATAGAGGTTGTATGTAAACCCTCATGTGTATTACGATTGTAGTTATCTAAGTCCATTCTAGTTGCAAATCCAAAGAAATCATAAGCCTCTCTATGTTTCTTTAATTGTGCTGCCAATATTGAGTGTACTGATGGTGAAAGTGAACTTTCGTGAATACATCTAGGCTCATAGTATTCGTAGTTAGCTCTAAGTTCCTCCTCTGTAAATCTGCTGTTATATAAAAGCATAAACATAAGAACATCAGGTTGTTTAATCATGTCGTTACGGTAAATTCTATCGTATGTCCAGTTATGATATAACGGAAAATCTTCTAGGGGAATCTTGTCTACATCTATATGAGGTAAATTGAAAAATCCTTCATGCTGTTCAAAAAGCTTTGTTTCTTTATTATAGGGAATGAACATTTTCTCCCCTATTAAGCGCCAATTTTCTATTTCTTCTTGTTTAACGTTTAACTTTCCAAGGATATTATCATATAAATCTTTATTTTTACTTTCTAATCTCTTTAAAACATCTAATGTATACTCAAGTGTAGTTTTACCCATATAATTTGTGTAACAATTATTGTTTACCATCATTTGAAATTCATCTGGTCCCATTACCCCATAATATCCATATCTTGATTTATCTGCACTCCAATCACCTCTTGTAGCAAGCATTCTGCTTATTTCTATAAGAAGTGGTGCACCTGTTTCAAATACGAATTCTTCATCTTTAGTTATATTCTCATAATGCCATATTCCATATGCAACTGCTGTTGATGGTTGAAGCTGTAGACTTGCATGCTGCCATAGGTTACAACATTCTCTTCCACTTATAGTTGCTATCGGAAAAAATGCACCTTCACAATCTAACTGCTTTGCTCTTGCCTTAGCCTCTGGTAATGTAATTAATCTAAATCTTAATAATTGTTTTGCTGCATCTAGGTTGTTAAAGATGTAGAAAGGTAAACAATATGCTTCAGTATCCCAAAAAGAGTTGCCGTTATATGCTTCTCCCGTTAATCCTTTTGCTCCAATTACATTACTTTGATCTGCTCCATGATAAGTTTGGTGCATTTGGAATATACAAAATCTTACTCCCTGTTGATTTAACTCATCTCCATCTATAACAATATCTGATTCAAGCCAGACTTTTTTCCACCACTCTATACTTCTATCTTTAATCTCATCATATTTAATTGATGTGATATTTTTCTTTTCATCTTCGCATTTAGATATAAATTCATCAAGTGAATCTTTATCATTCTTATTTACTAGATTGCTAATAACTTTAGTAAAGGTAGCTTTTTCACCATCTTTTAAGCTGATTTTAAAGCTTTTTAATATTTTCTTTTCCTCACTAATATCTTCTTCTTTTTCATATATACAATCAAAAGCGCAAGTAGAAAAAACATTTTGCTTTGTATTTATTGTGGTTCCAAGTATACTTAGCCACCTATCTCCACTACTATTTTCACTACATTTCCATAGGTTTTTTTCTGCCATATGATGAATATTTGTAAAATCTAAACCTGATACGATTGTTATATCACCATTAAAATTTATAGGCGTAATATTTATTCTCTGCCCTGCTAGCTTAGCATCTTCCATTGATAAAAAACGTTCAAATTCTAGCTTTACTTCTTTTCCTCCATCTACTTCCCATATAAATGAACGAGTTAAAAGCCCTGTATTTAAATCAAGTTCTCTTCTAAAATCTCTGAAACTACTTTTGTTTAAATCTAAAACTTCATCATCAAGAATTATACGTGTATATAACCAATCTACTGAATTAACCATAAACTCACTATCTTTTATTATTCCCTTGTATGAGGAGCCTGTAATCTCTTGTGATTCATACACTCCATTAAAATAACTTCCAAGGAGGCTATCTCCAGTGTACCCTTCTTCAAAATAACCTCTCACTCCCATATACTCATTTCCCAGGGAGTATATAGATTCAGATACCTCTGAGTAATCTTTATTAAATCCTTCTTCAATGATTTTCCACGAGTCTGTAACATAGTATTTATCCGCTATTTTTGCCATATTTAATTCTACTCCTTTACTGCACCTGCTGTGGCACCATCTGTAATTTGTTTTTGGAATATTGTAAATAGAATAATTGGTGGAATAATCGAAAAGGCTACTGCTCTTAACATATCTACTGCATTAACTTTATTAGAGGAGTGATATGCAAATAACTTAACCATTATTGTTTCTTTTTGAGTACCATTAAGTACTAGATAAGGTAATAAGAAATCTGACCAAGCTGCAGTAACTGTAAAAATAACAACAACCATTACTATAGGTCTAGATAAAGGTAATATTACTCTTAAAAATATTTGAAGTTCTCCACATCCATCTAATTTAGCTGCTTCTATTAACTCTTTAGGCAACCCTTCAAAAAAGTTTTTAAATAGTATTACATAAAATGCATTAGCTCCAAATACCAACCATAGAGGTAAAAATGAACCATTTAAACCTACTTTGTTAATATTCACAAATAATGCTACTATGCTTGTTGTAGCTGGAATTAATAAACTCCACATAACTAATCCTAATATTATTTTGTGTCCTTTAGGCTTGATTATAGCTAACACATAAGCTAAAAGACCATTAAAGGTTACTGAACACAAGGTTCCCCCAATTACTACTATGGTTGAATTTATATAATATCTAACAAATTTTAAGTTATTCCAAGTATCAACATACTTTTGAAAATTAAAAGTTGAAGGTAGTATAGTCGCATCTTTTCTAAATTCACTAATATCCTTAAAGCTAGCTAAAAACACCCATACAGAAGGAAATAAGCATACTATAAGTATTAATAAACATAGTATAAAAATTGTTATAGAAAGTATTTTTGTTTTTAATGATTTCATATCATAATAACGAATTGCTCCATCTGATTTTTCTTTATACTTATTAAAAAACATCTTATAACTCTCCTCCTACCCTTCTTTATTTGCTGTTAGCTTAAAATAAAGTACACTTAATACCGCAAGTATTATACATACAATAACTGATAAAGCTGCCGCTACTGGGAAATTATAATCCTTAAATGCAAAATTATATACTAATTGCATAATTGAAATACTAGCATTATTAGGACCCCCATTAGTCATAACCATTGGTTCATATAAAATTTGAAAAACTGCTATTATTTGAAGAATGAACATTGTCTTACCAAGTGAAAATAACTTCGGTAATGTTATATATCTTATTCTTTGTAATACTGAAGCTCCATCTATGGTTGCAGCTTCATATAGTTCAGGATTAATACTGCTTATACCGGCTAAATAGATTAAAGCTGTAGCTCCTGCACTTTTCCATGTCATACTCATAACAATAAGAGGAATTGTCCAACCGGGGTTAGTTAACCATAGTTGAGGATCTACTCCTATCTTCCCAAGTAAAATATTTAAGGTTCCTGTTCCACCAGGTTTAAATAAAAATCCCCACATTATCACTGTGGCAAGCCCTGGCATGATATTAGGAAAATAGATTCCTACTCTAAATAATCCTTTGAAGTGAATAGTCTCACTTATAAGAATAGCCGCTAATATAGGTGCAAAAAAACCTATAACCAACGACCAACCAATGTAACTAAAAGTATTTTTAAGTGCTGCCCAAAAATCAGGATGAGCAAATACGGTAAAGTAATTATCTAATCCTACAAATTTAACCAGCCTAATTCCATTTGCTTGATATAGTGAAAGTTTAATATTTTCTAATAAAGGTTCCCATATGAAAAAAGAAAATAAAATAAGTGTTGGCAACATAATAGCCCAACCTATTAAATCTTTTCTTTTCAGAACCTTTTTCTTCTTTACTGTAATTTCTGGAGTTGCACAGATTTGTAAATCATTCGTCTCAACTTTTCGCATTCTTCCCACTCCCTATGATTTTTAAGAATCCAAATAGGTTGTCTTATAAAGAAAACCTATTTGGATAACTAGACATATAAAATAACTATTTTTATTTATTTACTTTTTCATCTAAAATCTTTTGGTAATTAACATTAGCTTGTTTCATTAAAGCAGTAACATCAGCATTTTTGTCAGTGATAACTGCTTGTATAACTTTTGTAAGTTCTGAGTATAAATCTTGAGCTGATCCTGGTTCTTCTACACGAAGGTTTCCTTGCTTGTCTATAGCATCAAAATATGAAGAATATAATTTATCATCAACATTTTTGTTATCTTTTAATACTTTTGCTTCAGCATCAAGTACTTCCTTATTAACCCAAGCAGGGAATCTCTTAATTACAGGAATTCCTGTTTCTACTTTTCTCTTAGCATCAGCTTCCATACCTGCTATTGAATCTTCTGTTGCAACTGGTGCCTTACCCATAAGCTCAAGATAATCTAAAGCCGCATTGATTTCAGCTTCAGTAGCATCCTTTGAGAACATATATGGAGTTCCACCAGATAATGAATATTGAGCTCCATTAGGTCCTGCTGGCATAGCAAATATAGCTAAATCTTCTGCAGGAAGTCCATTATTTTCAGTAGGTTGCTCAACAGCATCATTTGCAGCTATATACATAGCAGCAGCGCCTGTTCCTAAGTTAGAGAAACCTGTTCCCCAATCTTCATTTGTAGGATCTGCAGTTAAAACATCATATTTCCATTTCAAATCTTTAACATAGTTCATTGCTTCTATAGCTTCTTTACTGTCAACGTGAGATTTATATTTACCATCAGCTTCTTGTGTAGTTAAAGTAGCTCCAAATGCCCAAGCTATATTAGAAAAATGCCAACCACCAGCTGCATCTTTAGCTAAAAGACATAGTCCAGCACTACCAGTCTTTTGTTTAATAGTTTGAGCTGTTTTAGCTAATTCATCCCATGTTTTAGGAATTATTGGACGTCCATCTGCATCAACTAGCCCAGCATCTTTAAATAATTTAACATTAGCCATAACCCCTAATGCATATCCATCACGTGGAATACCATATATTCTTCCATTTCCATCTGATAAAAGTTTCTTAATTGATGGATTTATTGCTTCATCCCATCCACGCTTTTTCAATATATCTGTTATATCAGCAACATATCCACCCTTAATAAGTTTTTGAGGTTCAGTATACCATGTTTCAAATATGGTTGGTAAGTTTCCAGCTTCAGCCATAGGTACAAATGTCTCTGTAGTGTACTTGTAGTATGATGGAACAACTTCAACATCCTTATCTTTATCTTCTAATTTAGCCTTGTAACCTTCATGTAATGTAATTTCACTTGTCATTGTAGCTTCAGGCCATATTCCAAGTTTTAATTTAACCTTTCTGTCTGAAGTGTTTGCAGTATTCCCAGTTTGTCCACACCCCGATAATACTGACATTGTTAGTACTGTAGTAAGCACTATGCTAGAGAGTTTTTTAAATCTGTTCATAAACTTTCCCCTTCCTCATCTTTCTTATATGTTGATTGATTTAACGTTAAACTAAATATTTTGAAACATTTTCTTTAAGATTAATGATAGTAAGTTGTTAAGATTTAACGTTAAACTAATGATATCATTTACATTTTTTATTGTCAATATTATTTATAGAAATATTTACAAGTTTTATTTGCATAAAAAAACATTATATAAAAAAGAACCCTATATGCTACACATCTTCATATACGATCCTTTTACTTACTTCTATATTTTTATATTATGGATTATATTTTGCTACAACCTCACCTATCATATCACTTTCTTTTGCTTCATTTCCTACATATTGAGGTTCTGCTTTTACAGTTGCTTCTTCTCCACCTATTTCTATCTTTCCACTATAAATTATTCTGCTAGTTAAACTTGTGGTTCCTTCCACAACAAATTTATAGCTTCCTTTTGGTATTTCTGCGCCATCTTTATCTTTAAGATCCCATATATAAACCATATCTCCTGACTTAGGTGTTGCTTCTGTAACTGCATCAATTTCCTTTGTCTTCTTTTTAGAGATGTTTGATTTTTTAACCCATGTAGGAATTGCATTTTCCTGAACCTTATATCCTTTTGTTGCTGTATATTTAGTTACGGATAAGGTTTTTATGTATTCTCCAGAATCACTTTCTATCCATACAGCAAATTGGTTGTTTGAACTTCCACTTTGTCTTACATATGGAAATGATATTTCTAAAGTATTTGGAGTATTTCTTTCTAGGTTTTTTGAAGATTCTTTATTACCACATGCAACAAAAATAAGTGACATACAAATCATAAGCTGCACTGTTATTATTTTTCTAAAGGTCATACTTATTCCCCCTTATGTTTTAATTAATTAACTACCTTAATATATTAAACCTAAATTTAGATATATATACTTTCAATTCTTATATATCTATTCCTAAAAAGCGTTTTACTAATAATCCAATTATAAAAGAAACTACTGCTACTGACAAACTAATTGAACTCATCTCTAAGAATTTTTTCTTAAATGAAATGCTTTTAGCTACTGAAATATAATAATTAAAGGTAGCTATTATTAGAATTACTAAAAATAACATTATAAGTAATGCCTGAACATACATTGAATCTCCAAGAATCATATATGGTAACAGTAGTATTACTACTGTTAATAAATACGCTATTCCTGTGTATACTGAGGACTTAAGGGCATCCTTTCCCCCTTCATTTTTTACTGATAAGTATTCTGATGATGCCATTGAAAGGGTTGCTGATATACCAGTTATAAGTCCAGCTAATAAGATTAAGTTATTGCTTTGCATTGCAAAAGTCCATCCTGCTAAGCTACCTGTAAATTCAACTAAAGCATCATTTAATCCAAGCACCATAGAACCAACGTATCTAAGTTTTTCTTCATCAATCATAGCTATTAATTCTTCTTCATGCTCAATTTCATCCTTAAAAATCTCTTCAACCCTTGGTACTAGTTTTATTAACTCCATTGAGCGTTCGATTCCATTGTCACTATTATAGTCTCTAAGTTTATTTTCCATATTTTTTATTACAAAGGTGTATCCAAGCAGTCTTGCCATAAATACATACCAATATACTATAAACATATTCGGTTCAACATCACACTTAGTATACTGCTTCCATATATTATAATGTTTGTACTCTTCATCCGCTATTTTTAATAACATATCATGGTCATTTTTATCTTTAACAAACTTTGCTATCTTTAAATAAACATAGTATTCTAACTTCTCATCTCTTTGATACTTTTTTATAACTTCCATTAATCTTAAATTCTCCATACTTATCAATCCTCTCTTTTAAAATTTAAGTTATTTTAGTTATCACGACTTCTTTATTATAATGCTCAATTTAATTGTGCACAATCTTTTTCTTTAAAAAGTTTTTGTTAGTTAAAGCAAAAAAATCCCCCAGAAATATAATTCTGGAGGCTTTTCATTATTTATTTGACCAAGTTTTATATTCTTCATCTGTAGCTAATACATAATGACTTCCACTTACATGTTTTTGTTTTCCTTGTTCGTAACTTATTCCACTTGTTTTGTAATCATAGCTTTCTGATATTCTTGTTCTCTCAACAATAGGGTTTGGATGTGGTATTGCTGATAATAGTGATTTTGTATAAGGATGAATTGGATTTGTGAAAATTTCATCCTTTGTTCCTGTTTCTAGAAGATATCCTAAATGAAGAACTCCTATTCTATCTGATATATATTTTACCATGGATAAATCATGGGCTATAAATAAGATAGCTGTGTTTGTTTCCTCTTGTATATCTTTCATTAGGTTTACTACTTGAGCTTGTATAGATACATCTAATGCACTTATAGCTTCATCTGCTATTATAAGTTTTGGGTTCATTATAAGGGCTCTTGCTATCCCTATACGTTGTCTTTGTCCTCCTGAAAATTGGTGAGGATATCTATTTGCATGCTCTTTTGATAAGCCTACTTTTTCTAATATTTTATAAACTTTTTCTTCTCTCTCTTCTTTAGTTTTATAAAGCTTATGAACATCTAAACCTTGAGCTATTATATCTAATACTTTTTTACGTGGATTTAAAGATGCCATTGGGTCTTGGAATATCATCTGCATATTAATTCTTAAATGCTTTTTTTCCTTTTCAGATAATTTTCCTGATATATCAACTCCATCAAAGTTTATCTTCCCTGATGTTGGGTCATATAGACGAATTATTGAACGTCCTATAGTCGATTTTCCGCTTCCTGATTCCCCAACTAATCCATAGGTTTCCCCTGGAAATATTTCAAAGTCCACTCCATTAACAGCTTTTACTGTGTATTTTCTACTTATCTTAAAATGTTGCTTAAGTTCTTTTACTTCTAATAAAGGCTTTTTATTTTCCATCTAGTTTCGCCTCCCTTAACATTCTGTCTATTCTTGCTTTAAGTTCAGAAGGCATCTCAACCTTTGGTGCTTTTTCATGTAAAAGCCATGTTGAAGCATAGTGAGTATCTGATATTTTAAACATTGGAGGTTCTAATCTGTTATCAATGTTTAATGCATAAATGTTTCTTGGTGCAAAAGCATCGCCTTTTACTTCTTCAGCTAAATTAGGAGGGGTTCCTGGTATTGTATATAACTTATCATCTTTTGTGTCTAAGTCAGGCATAGCTGATAATAAACCCCAAGTGTAGGGATGTCTTGGATCATAGAATATTTCATCTATCTTTCCTTTTTCAACTATTTTTCCTGCATACATTACAGCAACATAGTCTGCAACCTTAGCTACAACTCCTAGGTCATGAGTTATATAAATAACTGATATATTCATCTTTTTTTGAATATCTTTTATAAGTTCTATTATCTTTGCTTGAATAGTAACATCTAATGCTGTTGTAGGTTCATCACAGATTAATAAATCTGGGTTACATGCAAGAGCTATAGCTATAACTACTCTTTGTCTCATTCCCCCTGATAATTGGTGCGGATAGTTTTTCAAACGTTTTTCTGCATCAACTATTCCTACAAGTTCTAAAAGCTCTATAGCTCTTTTTTTCGCTTCTTCTTTAGGGGTTTTATAGTGCCATATCATCCCTTCCATAATCTGAGCCCCTATTGTCATAGTTGGATTTAAAGAAGTCATAGGATCTTGGAACACCATAGCTATACGAGTTCCATTTATTGTTGTTCTCATTTCCTTTTTTGAAAGTTTAAGTATATCTACATTAACCTTTTCTTTATCTTTATAATAGGAGAAGTTAATTTCTCCTGATTCTACTTGCCCATTACTGCTAAGTATACCCATAGCAGCCTTCATAGTTACAGATTTTCCGCTACCACTTTCCCCTACTATTGCTAAGGTTTCACCTTTATAAAGGTCTAATTCAACACCACGAATAGCACTAACTTTTCCTGAGGATGTTTTAAAGGATATTGACAAGTCTCTAATTGATAATATTTTTTCTTTTTCCATTTCTTCATCCTCCTTATGATTCTTTCATTTTAGGGTCAAATGCATCACGTATACCATCTGCAAGCATATTAAAGCTAAGCATTAATATAGCTAGTACTATAACTGGAGGCATTATCATATATGGATGGGTTGTAAAAGACTTAAATGACTCACTTATTAATGACCCAAGTGAAGCCATTGGAGGCGGTACTCCTAGACCAATAAAGGCCAAAAATGCCTCTGTAAATATTGCATTTGGTATTGAGAACATTGTGTTTGTAATTATTGCCCCTAAAATATTAGGTAGTATTTCTTTAAATATAATAAAGAAATCTTTTGCTCCTAAGGTTCTTGAGGCAAGTACAAATTCCTGCTCTTTAAGTTTTAACATCTGGGCTCTTGCTATTCTACTCATACCTATCCACCCTGTTATCATAAGTGAGAAGGTAATTGTAGCAAGTCCTGGCTTTAATACAATAATTAAAAGAGTAACTATAACTAAGTTTGGTATACCGTTTAATATTTCTGCAAAACGTTGCATAGCATTATCAACGGCACCTCCAAAATATCCTGATATAAGTCCATAACTTAATCCAAATAACATGTCTATTAAAACTGCTATTAAAGCTATATATAATGAAATTCTGGTTCCCATCCAAGTTCTAGTAAATATATCTCTTCCTAGAACATCTGAACCAAACCAATAGTAAACATCTTTAAGTTCATTATTCTCTAAATATTTGTTTGTTTCTACCTGTCCACCCGATGTATTCATGGTTTCACTACCATCAAAAATACCTAAACTCTCAAGTCCTGGAACTCTAGGCGCTAAATTTTGCTGTGAAATTATCTGTGACTCATATGTATGCCCATTAAGACTTACTCCGATTACAGCCATTAATGTTATTAGTATTATAAAAACTAATCCTATTACTGCTCCCTTATTTTTAACAAAGCGGTTTAATACATCTTTAAAGTAAGGCTGACTAGCATAACTCTTATCGATATGAGATATATTTTCTTCCCCAACTAATTCAAAATCATTAGGTAGAAATTCTAGATTTTCATTTAGTTTACTCATGACCGTCCTCCTTTGCTAATCTTATTCTTGGGTCTATAATTCCATATAAAATATCTACAATAAGCATAATTCCAATATACATAGCGCTATAGATAAATGCTAATGCAACTACTACGTTATAGTCATTTGCTTGTATTGCAGTAACTAATAGACTTCCTATACCTGGTATTGAGAAGATTTTTTCTATAACCAAGCTTCCAGTCATTAATCCTACAACTAAAGGCGCAAGTACAGTTACTATTGGAATAAGTGCATTTCTAAGCTGATGTCTAAATATTAATGCTATCCCATTTACACCTTTACTTTCTGCAAGTAACATATAGTCAGTTCCAAGCACTTCTAGCATTTCTGTTCTAGTGAATCTAGCTATTGTAGCTATGGTAAACATACATAGAGCTATAGTCGGTAATACCGCTGATTTAAATGGTGAATCTGCTGAATAAAGCAGCGGGAATATCGTCCATTTATATCCTAATGAATATGATAAAGCAAGGGCAAATACATAAGAAGGTAAACTAACACCTAAAACTGAAATTACAGTAGTTAATGTGTCCCATATTGTATTGTGCTTTAAAGCAGCTATTATACCTAAAACCAAACCTATTAGTGCTCCAAGCAAAACAGCCTGTCCTCCAAGTCTAAGAGATATAGGCAAACGCATTGAAAGCAATTGAGATATTGGTGTATTTTTCGAAATTGTGTAGGAAACTCCAAAGTCTCCTGTTAGCATATTTTTCACATAATTAAAAAATCTTATAAATACCGGTTGATCTAATCCATATTTTGCATTTAATAAAGCCACTTGATCTACAGTTAATTTTTCGTCATTAAATGGTGAACCTGGCATAAGTTCTAACATTAAAAATAATATTAATAAAATTGCTAATAAAGTGAGTAATGAAACTACTATTCTTTTGAGCAAGTATTTTTTCACGTTGAATTCCTCCTTCTCGGAATACTTAAGTAGCTAATCTGTCTGCTAAAGCTTCTTTTAAGCAATATTACAGTGGTTATAAAATAACCACTGTAATATCTTATTAATGAACATAACTTACTATTTCTTATCGACATTCTTGAAGATTCTATTGATACCAACAGAATGGAATTCAATACCTGATACGCCATCTTTAATCATAACAGCATTACCCTTTTGGTAAACAGGGAAAATAACTGCTTGATCCATTACTATCTTTTCTGCTTTCTTTAATTCTTCCCATCTCTTATCAAGATCTAAAGCAAGATCTCCATCTTGAGCAGATTTTATTATTTTATCGTAATCTGTGTTTGACCAGAAACCATAGTTGTTAGGGCTTCCTGTAGTCCACATATCTAAGTATGTCATTGGATCTGCATAGTCTGGACCCCAACGAGTTAATCCAAGTTCAAATGTTCCTTCTTGCATTCTTTCAACTCTGTTCTTCTTAGGCATTACTTCTAACTTAACAGTAACTCCTGGAAGATTTGTTTGTATTTCTGATTGAATGAATTGAGCTACATTTTGAGCTGATTCAGTATCTTCAACTACCATCTTATATTCAAATTTATCTTTACCTAATTCTTGTTTAGCTTTGTTATAGAATTCTACAGCTTTAGCTTTATCAGTTTTTAGATAAGTGCTTGCTGTTTCACGATAGTCTTTTCCATCTGGTCCTGTTGCAAGTAAGCTTGGTACTGCAAAGTCTGCTACTATAGAACCATCTTTTAATATGTTATCAACAACAGCTTTTTTATCATAAGATAATGCAAGAGCTTTACGAAGATTTTCATTTTCTAATCCAGCAACCTTTTGGTTAGGAGAAATATACCATAGGTATCCTGCCATAATGTTGTGGAATTCTTTATCAGCTTTAAATTGTTCTACTTGTTCTCCAGCAAGTGTTGCAACATCTAAATCTCCATTTTGATATGCAAGCATAGTTTGTTGAGCTTCTTTGATTACTTGATATTGTATACCAGCTAATTTAACCTTGCTAGCATCCCAATAATCTTCATTTTTCTTTAATTCTATTGTTGTTGCAGCTGGTTCATAAGCAGTAATTTTGTATGGACCATTGCTTAAAATAGTATCTGGTGATGTAGCGAATTTATCTCCGCTCTTTTTAAAGAATTCTTCATTAACTGGTAAAAATGAAGGGAATGACAATAATGATTCGAAGAATGGAACTGGATGTGATAATTCTACTACTAGAGTTTTATCATCCTTAGCTGTTACTCCTAATTCATCTAACCCCTTTTTACCTGTTGAAATATCATCAGCATTTTTGATTCCTGCTATACCAGCTATAAATGCATATTCACTAGCTGTTTTAGGATCAACTAGACGCTTCCAAGCAAAAACGAAATCCTTTGCAGTAACTGCAGTTCCGTTAGTCCATTTAGCATCCTTTAATGTGAAAGTATATTTTAACCCATCTTCACTTTTATCAACCTTATCAGCCATTGCCAAAATAGGTGATCCAGCTTCGTCTACAGAATATAATCCTTCTGTAACTGCAGCCATTACTTCAAAAGAAGTACCATCTGTTGCTATTTGTGGGTCCATTGATGCAACTTCAACATCAAGATGTACCTTTAATGTTTTTCCTGATCCTGCTGCGTCTGGTGTGCTTGTACTTTTTCCACCACAAGCTATTAAACTAACTGATATTGTTAGTGTAGCTACCAGAGACAATATCTTTTTAATATTTTTCATTGTATCCCCCCTAAAACTTCTTAAAAAAAAAGATAGAACCTGCCTGTCATTGCAAAACTCCATCGTCTTATTTATTATTATATATTCAATTTTCGCCTTGTCAATAAGTGTATCTATTAACCTATTGTTCATTTTTATAATATTTTTATATAAATTTTATAATTTTCTTAACGATTTGTAAATTGGAGGTTTATTAGTTATAGTATTTTTGTGGAAATTTTAAATTTATTTACTTAAAATTTCCTAATCACTAAATTTATCAAAATAATAAATTTTATCAAAATAATAAAAATTCAGTTATAGGGTAATATTTTTAATAAATGTTACAACTGCATATTGCTATATTATTTGTAATATGCAGTTTTGAATATCAATATATTAAAAGTAAATTCTATTTATTTCAGTAAATAAAAGCCAGTGATTTAATCACTAGCTCTATAGTTGCTATATATTCTTTAATTTCATATTGCTTTTAACTTCTTTATAAGTTTTATAATCTCATACCACAGTACAGCGGATGCTGCTATTATAACAGAAGCAAGGAATTGTACTCCTGTTAATGCTTCAAACTTTAGAAAAGATGCTATTGGTGTATATAATACAACTAAAACAACTAAAATAGTTAAAATATTCACTGCCCACATAACTTTATCTTTCATAAGCCTTCTAACTGTTTGAAATACAAAGTCATCGTTAGAGCTATTAACTTGTACTAAAAATAGATTAGAAATCATTATTATAACTATTCCCATAGCTCTAGCAACCGATGAATTTTCTACATTTTGCTTCAAGATAAAAAGGTAAGTGATAAAGGACGCTGCAAAAATCACAAGCCCTTGAATTATGCTTTTGGTGAATAATCTTAAATTAAGCAACTTTTCTTTCGGATTACGTGGGTTTCTATCCATAATATCCTCTTCCGCAGGCTGTCTTTCTAATACTATAGAACAGGTTGGATCAATTATTAGCTCTAAAAGTACTACATGAATAGGAAGTAACAATATAGCTGCAGGTGAAATTCCTAATATTGGTGCTAATAAGGATGCAAATGCTATAGGAATATGAATAGTAAAAACATAACCTACTGCTTTTCTTATATTATCATAAATTCTTCTTCCATCTTTTATCGTCTCAACTATAGTAGTAAAATTATCATCCATTAAAATTAAATCAGCAGCTTCTCTTGCAACTTCACTACCTCGCTTACCCATGGCAATTCCTATATCAGCATATTTAAGGGCTGGTGCATCATTTACGCCATCACCTGTCATAGCTACAATTTTACCATTTTCTTTAAATGCCTTTACAATACGCATTTTGTGTTCAGGTACAACTCTTGAAAAAATATTAACATTTTTCACTTTCTCACAAAGTTCCTCATCACTCATAGAATTAATCATATCACCAGTTATAATGTTATCACTATCTTTCATACCTATCTTCTTTGCTATAGAAGCCGCTGTAACACCATTATCCCCTGTAATCATTACTACTCTAATACCTGCTTTTTTGCAAACTTCAATATCCTTCTTTACACTTTCACGTGGAGGATCAGTAAGGCCAATAAGCCCTAGTAAATTAAGTGAGCACTCTGTGATTTTTTTAGGTATATCTATTTCTCTCTCTAGCTTTCTTGTAGCTACAGCAATTACACGTAGTCCTTCCATAGACATTTCTAAAATCTTCTGTTCTACTAATTCCCTATCCTTATCACTTAAATTACAAATTGTTAAAATTCGTTCTGGTGATCCCTTGGCTGCTATTACAATTTCACCATCTCTACGCCAAACATGTCCCATCATCTTCAATTCATTTGTAAATGCATACTCCGTAATAAGCTCATCATTAAATAAATGTTCTTTTGTAATTCCAAACTCATTACAATAACTTAACATAGCCTTTTCCATAGGATCGTAAGCATCTGTTTCACATCCAAGTCCCATGGTTTCTATTAATATATTATTATCACAATTAAAAGTCCAGGTTTCCTGTACAGACATCTTATTCATAGTAATAGTTCCTGTTTTATCTACACAAAGCACCGATATAGCTCCCAAAGTTTCAACAGATGGAAGTTTTCTAACTAGAGACTGTTTTTTTGCAAGTCTCCATGCACCCATAGATAAAAATACAGTCATTATAACAGGAAATTCTTCAGGTATCATGGCCATAGCAAGGGTTATACCTGATAAAATACTCTCTATAATTCTTGGTTTAAAAGAATGATCTGGAATATTAAAGTAGGTAAATGTTCCAACAGCTAAAAATAAGACTATTGCTATTAAAGCACATACTTTTACCAACTTACCAGTTTGTTTTTGAAGTGGAGTATCCTCGTCTGGAGCAGAAGCAATATCAACGCCTATTTTCCCATATTCAGTTGAAACCCCAATTTTATCAATTAAAACTGTTGCAGTTCCTTGAGTTACCAAAGTTCCTGCATAACAATAATCTCGTCTCCAATAATCACTTTTTTCCGTAACATCATTTTTTACTACCTTCCATACACCCTCAGCCTCACCAGTTAGAGATGATTCATCAACACAAAGATCATTACAACTTAAGATTACACCATCTGCTGGAATCTTTACGCCTTCATGAATAACCATTAAATCACCAGGAACTAGGTCTATACTGGCAATCCTATTCTCTTTTCCATCACGTATAACAGTAATATGAGGTGCTGATAAATCTTTTAACGCATTTAGTGTTTTATCAGTTTTCCATTCCTGAATTACATCAATACTGATAATACCTATAACAAAAATAAGCATTATGCTACCATCTCTTGGTTCGCCAAGAATAAAATAGATAACAGCTGCAACAATTAAAAGCAGAAACATAGGCTCACAAATTATATGAATCACCTTTTTAATAAAATTTCCCTTTTTCTCTTTTACTAGCTCATTTTTCCCAAAGTATTCTTGCAGTTTTCTTGCTTCCTCTGAACTTAATCCCTTCAGATTCATTTTGTAATTTTCCATAAAAGTTATCTCTCCTTTGCTATTTTAGCAATTATTTGATAGCTCCTTTGCCCCTCATGCAACTATATATGTTCACAAGGGCATGAAAAAAACACACCTATGGAACATAACTACTGTCCCACAGATGTGTAATAAATTACAATCCGCTGCCATGTAAATGGCCCGGCCCCATGACCTGATATAAATCAAGGTTCATCGCCTGCTCAGTTTGTACTGTTGATTATTCATTTCTAATTGAAATGTAATGCAGTGCAAAGAGATATTCTTGCAATACTATTATATGCTTATATCACAAGAAAGTTTATTATATACTCAAGATTATATAAGATTAAAATATTTAATGCAATCATTTCTATAAACTTTCATACTGCTATTTTAAATTTGTTGAAATAAACTCTTTAGTCATTTCTGCAATCTTATCAGCATTTGTCCAGTGCAAATAATGTCCTCCACTAAGAGTTTCAACCTTTTGTATAGATGCATTAGAGACTAACTCTTCATGTAGTTGTAACCAATAATTATCAGCATCTTCTGATTCTTGTGATAAAATCGCTAAGACTGGTAACTTATTTGGATATTTTATATCATAAAGTTCCTTTGTATTTGTGTTTACCATATTAAATTCATTTATCACAGATACATTTACACTATTCCAAGCCGTTGACATCTTCTTCAGCTTAAGTTGTTCATCAGAATAATAATTATTTTGGTTCATACCATCATCAACACTTGGCAAAAGATATGTACTCGCTCTTATTATTCCTAAGGTATTAAGTAATGGCAAAGATGTCGACATATCAGCATCTTTATTGATTTTAGTTTGATTAGGAGCAGATTCGTCAATTCCTATAATTGCCTCTACTTCATCTGGATAATTTATTGCATAATACATAGAATATATCCCTGATATAGAGTGTGGCATCAATATATATGGTCCACTAATTTCTAATTCTTTCAGTGCTAACCTTATTTCTTTCACAATATTATCAGTCGAACGTTCCTTTTTTGTAGTGTCACTAAAACCATATCCAAAATATTCAAGAATTACAACTCTATAATCCTTACTTAATCTTTCTGCCAAAGGCATAAAGTCTGTAATTGGTGAAGCAGTTCCTAAACCACTTAATAACACAACTGTCTTTTCTCCTGACCCACTTACATAAGCTTGCATATTTCTACCATTTACATTTAAAGTTTGACCTATTTTATATTTGTTCTTTTCTATTGGTTTCAAAATATTATGCGTTAAAGCTGAAATTATAACTAATCCAACTATAATTCCAGAAATCCATAGAACCACTTTACCAGCCATTTTAAGTATCTTTTTCATTACTTTTCCCTACATTATTATCATTAGTTTTAATTACTGTTAATGTTTATTTGTTAATTAATAGCTATACAAAATTTATAATATACTTATTTATCTAATCCAATTCTTTTATATGTTTGCATGAATATAATCCCAGAGGCTATTATCCATATTATTACTGCCCTATTTTTTGCATCTACCATCTCAATAGCACCTCCACTAAATATCTTTCTAAAAATTATATCCATATTATAATTTGGCAAAATCCCCGCTACATACTCTACACTTTTACTGGATCTTGAAAATATAGGAGTTCCTATTGTTCCTGCAGCCATTTGATTTTTAACACTTATTCCTACTGTTGCACCAATTTCTATCATAACAATTCTTTTGGGAATAACTTAGCTTCTTAATTTTTGTATTTGAAACGTCTAAAAGTGCTAACTTCATTAATACTTTTTTATAATCAACTTCGTTCCTAAAAATATCTGCAAAAAACTTCATATAATCGTCTATTGTCATATTTTCATAAAGAGCATCTTCTCTTAGTACAATCCCTATGTTTGCTATATTTCCCTTAACATACTCTGAATTTTTAATACCATCTATTAAAATTTCGCCTTTTCCTAATATTTCTTTTCCTAATATCAGATCTAGAAGCAAATCACTTATTTCGTTGCTACACTCTATACTTACGGAGCTTTTTTTATTTAAATCAACATCTATATTTTTTAAGACAATATTATTTTTCTCTTTATACAACTTCTTAATTTTAAGCATAAAATCATCCTTCTAAGTTTTTAATAGTTTCCCCACATGATAAATGAAATATATTAGTCATTTTCTTTAATAAATACTGAAATGCTTCATTACCTGCTATTATACTTTCTTAAAGCCTTATTTATTCTTACAGCCATTGTATCAAATAACTCCATTTACTACCATAAAATTAGCACTTAGATTTATTCTAAGTGCTAATTTAGACTATATAACTCTCTTAAGATGTCTAATCAGTAATTTTTTGATAAGCGTTTTGTAAGTTATCGTTTATTACTATTGCTTCACCATTACTTTCTAATTTAGACTCTTCTTCTAATATTTTTGCTTCATACTTCCATCCTTCTGGTAGTTCCAGTACATCACCTAAATTTTCTAAATCATCAATTTTTAAGTTTTTATTTATATTTTGAGAATATGATTGCATTCTATATCTTTCTCCCTTAGGCGATATTAACTCATAAACCATATTTCCCTTAAAGTAAGTATACACAGTATCTCTTTTAACTGTGTTCTCAGTATATGATGACTCACCTAAACCTTTTTCAAATATAGTTTTTTCTAGAGTTGCTCTTTGCGTCATTTGTATTCCACCAAAATCGGCTACTTTTCCATTTTTCGTATTCCCTTTTGCATCTATTGTATTAACTACCCAATTCCTTGGTCCATTAAGTAATACCTTCATAGCACCATATTCCTTAGCTAACTTTTCAGCATCAATTTTTTCCCATAATTCTTGTGGCAATTCATTGGAATCAATTGAATTATATACCTCAATATATAACTTTGCTCCTTTTCTATAAACAGGTATAATTTCTCCATACCTTAAGTTTCTCCAATCCTTTGGATGCTCAACAAATTGAGTTTTTTCCACTGCGGGGATATGTTTTGCAAGTTCATCAGTATTACCTCCAAATATGTATAATACAACTCCAATTAGAACCGTAACTATTGTAGCTAATATTATAATAGTTTTCTTCTTAATCATTTTAAAACTTCTCCCTTCTTTTTTAAGATACATTTGTTTCATAAAAAATTATATGATATACTTTTGTCCATGTAAATATAGTTGATTTTTATGAAACAGGAGTGGATAAAATGTATCATATCAAGAATGACAAGCGTTCAATACAAACCTCAAAATTTATATATAATGCTCTAAGTTCGCTATTAGAAGAAAAGAAGTATGAAGATATTAAAATTACTGAAGTTATAGAAAGATCTCAAGTTAGTCGTGCAACTTTTTATAGAAACTATGATTCTTTAGATGATATATTACGTTATGAACTAGATCAGAAATTTATTAAATTAAGTGAATATCTATATGCTAACTATAAATCTAATAAAAATACTAACAAAATACATCCATTATCTTTACTAAAACCTTTTTTAAGATTTTGGTATTTAGACTCTCTAATACTAGAACAACTTTTAGCAACTAATAAAAAAGAAATAATAATTGATAATATTTTAAGGACAACTAAGAACTTACTAGAGAAATCAAATATAGAATATAAAGAGAACATATTTTATGACTATATGTTAAATATTAGATCTAATATTATTTTCAGTGTCTTAGAAACATGGGTCTTAAATGACAAAAATCTTTCACCAGATGAACTTTACAAATTAACAATAGATCACTTAAATGAATCATTAACTGCTCGAATCAATGTTAATATGGATTAAAACAAACGTAAATTCTTTACATACAATGACAAAAGAGATCTTATTGTAGCAGAAACAAAACGCTTGGTTTCTGCATCAATACCTCTTACAGCTCCCATGGCTATACCTACTTTTTTGCGCCAATCCTCTGTCAAATCACTAAGGTTTACAACTCCAATGGATTCAAATACACTATAAAGTGTTGTAATGAATAACTCTCGCTTTTCATCATCCAAAGATGAAAGCCAATCATTAATAACGGTATTAGTATACTCTGCATCTTTAGTAAGTCCTTGTGTATATTTAAAATCACGTTCATTAACTACCCATGAAAAAGGGTCATGTTGCATAATCCAAAACTCGTTGCTTTCTACAACAAGATAATCTTCCTGATGCTGCAAAAGCATTCCAACTAAAGATGACTGTGGCAAAGTTTTATGTATCTTTGATTTGATATGTGCATATTTTTCGCTTGTAAAGATTTCTTCTCTAAAGCCAGGTCCATCGTGACTGTAAATTCCAACGATACGTTCTTGTATATCTTGATTACACTCCATAGCTGAATAAACAGCAACATTTCCTCCCTTAGAATGTCCCCCTACCATTAATAGATGTGGAAACCTTTCGGCAACAGCATTTAAATAGACAACGCCCTCTTGCTGAGCAGGAACTGGAGAAATAAAAGCCATGTTGAAGTCCTCTTTCCATCCTACAATAGTAGCATCAGTACCTCTATAGGCGACATAAGCTATCTCATCATCAATTAGGTAAGTTACAGCCGCAAATTGTTTTTGTAAAGTTATATCTAAACTGTCTGAATAGCAGCACATACGAATATCCCTAAACCTTGGACTCATTCCAAGCGCTATTAAAAGTCTATTATTGCTTTTTGGATCTCTGACATTCTTAAGCATATGAGGAATATGTTCTGCTTTTAACAAATCTCCAATTCTTACAGGCTCACTTCTATCTAAAATATTCGGTACAACTTTATTAAAATGAATATATGCAAATTGAGATAAAACCAAGCTATCTACTAGACTGAACTTAGTGGTTTTAAAATCTTCCATTTGTGACTCTGCATAATCTATAATATTCATGTTTTATCTCTCCTAAGCCATTGTTTTAAACTAATGCTAATATCTTTCCGTTTTTTATAATTTATTATGCTTATCCTACAAAGCTGTCAATTGTTTTTTTAGTAACCTTTTTAATTGTATACTTTCCTTTACATAGATAGTATTGTCTACTAAATTTTTATGTTCATTATATCAAATAATATTATTTACTTCCATTTTTATATTCCCTATTCTCCTCTTATTTTTAATTTGGTCATATTCAGGTCACATTACAGCTTTATATTATGTACATCGATAGTCATTACAGCTGTAATATTTATCTTAATATTTTTTGCAATTTGAGTAAAAACGCTGTTAAAAAATTACGTTTGAAAAATAAGACGAATATAAATCACACTCATGATAATCATATAAGGAAAGAGGTAAGTTATGAAATTAGCATGGAAAGAAATAAAACATGGCATATTAAAGTATGCACTGATAGAGAGCATACTAGTTCTGATGATATTTATGGTTGTATTTTTATCAGGACTAGCAAATGGACTTGGTTGGGCTATTAGTGCAACCATTGAAAAGACAGAT
The DNA here is from genome assembly GCF_900130055.1 of Clostridium intestinale DSM 6191. Taxonomy (GTDB): domain Bacteria; phylum Bacillota; class Clostridia; order Clostridiales; family Clostridiaceae; genus Clostridium_T; species Clostridium_T intestinale. Next base: position 247,678 of record NZ_FQXU01000006.1, on the reverse strand, counting down.
GCAGAGTATTTCGTAGTAAGTGCAGATGCAGAAAACTTAATTTCAATATCTGATATAAAAACAGATGTACTAGAAGAAGTAGCATCTCAAACAAATGATAATGTAACAAATCTTAATATTAAAAGATCCAATATTAATACATCAGTAGATGAAAAGAAATTAGATATTACTTATTTTGCTATTGATCCAGAAAGTTTTCTTTCTCCAGAAATATCGCAAGGAGAATCACTAAAAGACTCCTCAGTAGAATATCCTGTTTTATTAGATGATTCCTTTAAAGATCAAAATATAACTCTTGGAGATGTGGTAAAGGATTCTGTAACAGGACTTTCTTTAACCGTAGTAGGATTTACACATGATGAAATGTATGGACACTCACCAGTAGGCTTTATCAAGGATGATACATTTACAGCCCTTAATCTACTAGTAAGTTCTTCTTATACTGAAAAGTATAATGCAATAGCAGTTCAAGGCTCAGACATCGATAATATAAATATAAACGGATTAGAAGTGATCGATAAAGAAACGGTTATTAATAATCTTCCTGGCTATTCTGCTGAGCAGTTAACTATTAAGATGATTCTTTGGGTACTAGTAATAATATCAGCAGCAGTACTAGGTGTATTTTTCTATGTAATTACTATACAGAAACAAAAACAGTTTGGTGTTCTTAAAGCCATAGGAATGAAGATGTCAGAACTTACAAGATATATTATTAGTCAGGTTCTAATTCTTTCAATGTTTGGAGTTATTATTGGCAATCTTCTTTCAATTGGTATGGCATCTATTCTCCCAAGTAGTATGCCCTTTGCTCTTAAAATCCCATCAGTTATTATTATATCTATTGTTTTTATCATGATTTCTTTACTCACAAGTTTAGTATCAATAATAAAAGTTGCCAAAGTTGACCCGATTGTTATAATAGGAGGAAACGAATAATGAAAAATGAATATGCATTACAGTTAAATAATATATCAAAATCTTATCAAGATGGTGAACAACAAAATAACATCTTAAAAAATGTTTCTCTTGAGGTAAAGCCAGGTCAATTTATTGCAATTATCGGTCCCTCTGGTTCAGGTAAAAGTACATTTCTATCCATATCAGGTGCGTTACTTTCACCTACAGATGGTAGCGTTGTGGTAGGAGGAGAAAAGCTTTTGAATAAACAAAACAAAAAACTTGTTAAAATTCGTAGAGAAAAGATTGGATTTATTTTTCAGAGTCATCACTTATTTCCTTATCTAACAGCAAAGGAGCAGCTTACATTAGTTCTAGATATGAATAAAAAAAATGGAAAATCTAAAATGAATGCAGATGATATGTTAAATGATCTTGGACTATCAGAATGTTCAAACAAATATCCCTCAAAGATGTCTGGTGGTGAAAAACAACGAGTGGCAATTGCAAGAGCATTTATGAATAATCCAGATGTTATTTTAGCCGATGAACCAACAGCGAGCTTAGATGGAGTTAGAGGTAGACAGGTAGTAGAGTTAATTAAGAAAGAAGTTAAAAAACATAATAAGGCTGCCATCATGGTAACTCATGATGAAAGAGTATTAGACCTAGTTGATGTGGTATACAGATTAGAAAACTCTCAATTAAAAAAGGTAGCTGATTATAAAGCAGTTAATCATTAAGAAGAAAGTAGGTGATAGCATGTTCTCCATTCTTGTTGTTGAAGATGATGAGATACTGAACAGAATGATATGTGCAAAGTTACATCAAGAGTCCTATCATGTTTTTACATCATTTGATGGAAAACAGGCTTTGGACTTACTGGACAAGGAACATATTGATTTGATTATTAGTGATATAATGATGCCAAATATGAATGGATATCAATTAGCCAAAGAGCTTCGTGATGCAGAATATACCATTCCAATTCTAATGATAACAGCTAAGAATCAATTTGAAGATATGGAAAAAGGATTTCGCGCTGGAACGGATGATTATATGATTAAGCCAATTAGCATGAGAGAATTAGTACTCCGAGTAAAGGCATTGTTAAGAAGAGCTCAAATTGCAAACGAGAAGAAGTTAGTAGTTGGCGATACCTTACTTGATTATAATGCACTAACAGTTAAGGTACATGATGAAATCTTCGAAATGCCTCCCAAGGAATTTTACTTACTCTTTAAGCTTCTTAGTAATCCTAATAAGATATTCACAAGACAAGAGTTATTGGATGAGATATGGGGAATGGATACTGATGTAGATGACCGTACTATAGACTCTCATATCAAGAAACTTCGTAGAAAATTTGAACATTGTACTGACTTTGAAATAGTGACAATTCGTGGGCTAGGCTATAAAGCAAAAATATAGGAAAGGATTATAGACCTATGACTAAAAAATTTAGAAAGAACAGAATATCTCTACGTTTTAAGCTTGCATTAGCATCCATTATAATCCTATGCGCTTCCTGCGGAATCGCATATTTCATGGTGCTTATTGGTTTTTCTTTATTTTATAATGGTCCAATCACCAGTAAAGTTGCTTTATTTATGTGTCTTGTTGCTTGTGCTATAACCATGATATTAAGTGTTGTAGCACTTTGGCATTCAGCATCTTATGTAATTAACCCTATTGTTGAAATTAGCGAAGGAGTACAAAAGGTAGCTGATGGCGACTTTTCAGTACAATTATCATTTAATAATAATCATAGAAGAAAGAAAAACGAATTATATCCCGACGAAATTTCTGTAATGGCAAGTAATTTTAACAAAATGACACGTGAATTAAATGGAATGGACTATATGAGAAAGGACTTTATGAGCAATGTATCACATGAAATTAAGACCCCAGTTGCAGCTATTGCAGGTTTCTCTGAAATGTTGTTAGATGGAGGACTTAGTGAAGAAGAACAAAAGGAGTACCTCTCATATATCTATCAAGAATCACAAAGACTTTCTCGTATGAGTGAAAACATGCTACATATGTCTAGATTAGATCATCAGAACATCGTAGACTTGAAGCAGAAAGTTAAAGTGGATGAACAAATTAGACGCTGTATTATTTTACTTGGAGAGAAGTGGCATGATAGGGACATTCAGTATGAACTTCAACTTGAACAATGTAGTATAGTAAGTGACTATGACTTACTCTTTCAATTGTGGACTAATCTAATTGATAATGCTATAAAATATTCAGAACAAAAATGTACCATATGGATTACAACTAAAGTCGTAGATAATTTTTTTCAGTTTTCAATTAGAGACGAAGGAATTGGAATATCTAAGGAAAACTTAATTAAAATATATGACAAATTCTATCAATGTGATGAATCACACAAAATACAAGGCAATGGTCTAGGTCTATCCATAGTAAAAAGAATTATAGAATTGTTAGATGGAAGTATTTTATGTGAAAGTGAGGTAGGAGTAGGAACTACCATGACTGTTATGCTACCTATTAACTCAAAAAAATAAATATATGTTTATCTCTAATGCCTATGAGGATATAGTAGATACTAATAAAGATTCATCAATAAAAAAGAAAACTGGATTTTCTAGGAGTAATGTCCTCTCCCGAAAAATCCAGTTAATGCTTACAATTCTTTATATACTACAAATCAATTTCAAGTAATATTGGCCCATGGTCTTGTCTTGTACCTGAATCAACCATTTCAGATTTTATAACCTTATCCGCAATACGATTACTAACTATCCAATAGTCAATTCTCCATCCAGAATTGTTAATTTTACTAGTTTTAGCTCTCTGAGCCCACCAAGTATAAACATCTTTTATTTCTCCGTGAATATAACGGAAAGTATCTGTAAACCCTTTTAATAAAAGATTTGTGAAACCTTGACGTTCCTCATCAGTAAATCCAGGTGAATTACGATTGCTATTAGGATGAGCCAAGTCTATTTCCTTATGAGCTACGTTGAAATCACCTGTTGCAATAACATATTTATCTTTATCTAGGCTTGCTAGATATTCTGCATATTTTATATCCCAAATCTGGCGTTCTTCCAAACGATTGAGTCCATCCCCTGCATTAGGAGTGTAAACTTGAGTTAAGAAAAAGTCATCAAACTCTAGAGTAATTATTCTTCCCTCATAGTCCATGGTACTTGGTGCACCGATTTCTGGATAGGTAACAACTGGTTCTAAATTCTCCTTATATAAAAACATTGTCCCAGCATAACCCTTACGCGCTGGCTCAACTGAACTGTTCCAAACAACTTTATAATCGGGAAACATCTCCTTCAAAATTTCTAAATGTTTTTTAGAAGGGCCATTACTTGGTAACTTTGTTTCCTGTAAAGCAACTACATCTGGATTATGTTCTATAAACGAATTTAATACATTTTTAGATAATAAAGCTCTTTCTGAAGAACTTGTTAGTGCTGCATTTAATGAATCAATATTCCATGAAATAAATTTCATTACTTATCCTCCTTTATTGACAGATCTATCTCATAAATTCTATGAATTTATCAACAAACTAACTGTAAGTTTTGCCTAGTTATTGTAGAATCTTATAAATTATTGTATCATAATGTATTTACCAAATAAACATAAAGAAAAAACCATTAAATGTAATATATGCATTCGATGGTTTAAATCCTATTTTTTCATAATAATCTTGAATTGTATAACATTGGTTCCAAAATACGTAGATTAAAAATGCCTACTTCTCCATTCTATACTATTTATTATATACTGCTTTTACTTCTCCTATCATATCGCTTTCTTTTGCCTCTTCTGTAGAATACTCAACCTTCGCCTCAGAAGATGAATCAATTCCTCCAACCTCAATCTTTCCACTATAAAGTACACGGCTTTCCCACTTTACAGTGCCTTCAACATAATAATTATATACACCTTTTGGTACTTCATTTCCATCTTTATCTTTACAATCCCAAACATATACTAGATAAGCTGACTTCTTAGGAGTAGACCCCGTAACAGTATCAATCTCCTGTGTACTTCCATCACTTATATTAGATTTTTCTACCCACGTCGGAATAGCATCTTTTCTTTTCTCATATCCTTTAGTTGCAGTAAATTTTGTAACAAAAATAGTCTTTATATATTCTCCTGATTCATTTTCTATCCAAACCGCAAATTGATTAGTTGCATACCCTTTCTGTTTTACATAGGGAAAAGAGATTTCTAATGTCTTAGAAATGCTGTCTTCTCCTTGTTTTATTGTAGGAACTGAAGGTGAATTATTATTACTACAAGCTGAAAAAATAATATTTATAACTATTAAAAATAATAAAGTAATCCCTTTTAAAGCTTTCATATCTTCCTCCTTTAATAAATTAATTAATTTATATTTTAACATATATTTTCCAATACATTTATTAAGATTATTTTACATTTAAAGAACATAAATAAAAAAGACTTTGAAATTTAATTCAAAATCCTTTTTAACTAACTAAGTTTAATGCTTTTTATACATCCTTACAATACATCTTAATCACATAAAATGACCTTGGATTTACTTCATAACTCATGTTGTTTTTTACTTTAATATCATATTTTTTAGGAGCTATATTAAATGGTTCATATATAGAATTAACATCTTTTTTTTGCCCTTCCATAATATACATTTCTCCATCTTCAGCTAGTGAAAATTTAGTTTCTAACTCAACATGAACAGCATGCTCCAAGGTATTAACAAGCTTTACTATTATATATTTTTTTTCCTTATCATAAGAAACAGTAAATGGTATCTCTTCCACATCATTTATTATTTCTAGAAGATTTGTTCCCATAAGTGTGCTGTACATCTTTTGAACATAGTAGCTTGGACTTCCGTAAGAATCCTCCCCATTAAAAAATACCATGTCATGTGACCATTGCATATATCCAAGCCTTGCAAAAAGTGGTGCATAAGAAGCAAGTACAACAACATCCGCATTTCTTTCTATTCCTGTAAGAAATGCTGCTTCTGACAAAGCTGCTTCCCAATCATTAAAGTCAGGTCTATTCATTTCAAAACCATAATGAGCAGCATATTCACCTGCAAAAACTTTAATATCTCTTGGATACTTATCATAAAAATGTACATTATCACAAAGCCACTTTGGTTCTACATAATAGTGTTCATCGACTGCATATACATAACTAGGATTATCATTTACTCTATCCTTATAATAACTCCATGCATCACTATATTTTTTAGAACTTACATCTGGGCCAGCAGAACCAATCAGTTTTATATATGGATATTTTTCATGGATTGCTCTTTCGAATATTTCATATCTTTTGAAAAAGTCTATATTCTCTGTTTCCCATTGCTCATTACCGATACCTATCATATCAAGCCCAAATGGTTCACTGTGACCCATTTGTTCTCTTATCCTTCCCCATCTCGAATCTACAGGTCCGTTTGCAAATTCTATTAAATCAATAGCATCCTGTACAAATTCCTTAAATTCAGGATCATCAATTTCAACTTTTTCAGAAGACATAAATTGGCATGCAAGCCCCACATTTATAACTGGGATAGGCTTAGCTTTTAGATATTCACATAAAAGAAAATACTCATAGTATCCAATTCCCAAACTCTGATTATAATGACTGTATTCACTTGTGTAATTATTTTCTTCGGTGCTTCCATGAACAGCCCAACGATTCCAGTTTACTTTCCTCTCTTCTACCTTTCCTATACTTCTTTTCCATTGATAACGGCTATCTAGAGTATTGCCTTCTACGATACATCCTCCTGGAAATCTTAAAAATCCTGGTTTCATATCTTTTAGCATCTCAGCTAAATCTTTTCTAAAAAGACCAAGAACAGCATCAGAAGATACCATTGATATAAAATCAAAGCAAACTTTTCCTGGCTTACTCAGTTTCACAATAAATTCCCCATATGAAATATCTTCATTAGAGATTAAATCTGCTTGATATCTAACCCATTCAGAGCTTACAGATTCTGTCACAACCACATTGGCTCTTATTTTCTCGTCCTTTACTACGCAAACCTCAATTCCACCCATATAATCTTCTGTTCTTGCATAAAAAGAAATATGATATGTCAAATCTTTTTTCATACAGATTCCATCATAAGCTTTATTAGTAAAACCCATCTGGTTTTCAGATGCTCTAAACTCCAAGTAATGTGGATTTATATTATTTTGTGGTTTAGTTGATTGTATATTTATTTCAGCACCATTTGCATCTTTTGGATAAGCGCCCCAACCATAAAGCCCATCAAATATTATCTCATAATTATCTTTAAATCCCCTAGACTCCACAAATTCAAAAGATCTATTTTCAATCATTTCTGCATACAACCCACCATCTAAGCCATAATTTATGTCTTCAAAGAAAAGACCTATCATTCCTTTATTAATATCTTTACTTAACTTATCTGTTATTTCAATTCTCATAAACATCACCCTTCAAAATAATTAATAAATTTTAATTTTTTCCACTCATTTATGTAATCAGTATACGTTGTCATATATTAAATATCAATTAAGTATCATGCGCTTTTACTAACATATTGTGCAAATTTTATATTGACAATATGTTAGTACAAAAATACAATAAATGTATCAAATTTTTAGGGATGGAATATCTATGCATATAATAAATATAGGCTATAATCATAGCCACGATGCTGATTTCAATATAAGTCGACCCAATGGTTCTGGAAACTATCTATTGCTCCTTCTAAAAACTCCTGCCATATTCACATTAAATGGCTCTGAAATTATAACAAGACCTGATTCCTTCATACTATACAGAGAGGATACCCCTCAGTTCTATCGCTCATTTGGTTCTCAATTTCAAAATGATTGGTTTCACTTTAAAATAGATCCAGAAGAAAAAGATTTATTTAATAACCTTGGGATTCCTCAAGATGAAGTAGTACACATTGGTAATTTAAATGAACTTTCAATAATAATAAATAACTTATGCTATGAAACCTATTCATCAAACCGTTACAAATATGATACTATCGAATTATATCTAAAACTATTCTTTTTAAAGCTAAGCAACAAAATACATAACTCAAATAATGAAATTATAAACACCCATTACAATAAACTATCTATTATACGGACAAAAATATATAATCAGCCATATATTAATTGGAATATTACTGAACTGTCCCACGAACTAAATATGAGTAGGTCTAGTTTTCAGCACTTGTATAAAAAATTATTTGGAATAAGTGCAATTACAGATGTAATTCTAAGCAGAATTGAGCATGCCAAATACTTACTCTCCACAACTGATATTCCAATCAAAAAGATATCAGAAATGTGTGGATATAATAATGATATTCACTTTATGCGTCAATTTAAAAAGGTAACGGAATTAACTCCTACGAAATATAGAGAGGAAAAAAATAATGAGATTAAAATTCAATAAGAGTATATCATTATCTCTTTCCTTATAAGTTTATCTTCCTGCACCACATCCATGTATTACAGATGGTATTTTTACAAAGTATTTTCTCCATTTGCCTTACTTGTAGCCAATTCAGTGTCTTGTTATTCCTCGCATTGTTTTTTCTTTAAAACAATAATTTCAAATAAATCTCCAAATTCATTTTGAAAGCTAAGTTCCTTTTGTTCAAAATGAGAGTCTATGTATGCCTTGAATTTGCTATTCTTTTTCTTTTTCTTATTTAATAGAAAGCCAGTAGAAGTCTCCACGTACCATGAAACATATCCAAATAAATAGTAAACACAAAATGAACTAAAACGCCTTTTCGAATTGTCTATAATTATGATCCCATCATCATTCAACACACTATAGAATTTCTTGAAAAGTATCTTTTGATCAATGTCACTTCTAAGCGAGTACCACAAACTCCCTTTTATGTCGAAGATCACATCAGCTTTTTCTTCCCCTACTTCTAACAGGTACTCTTCTATTTTCAAGGCCTCTTTTCCAGGGAAAAATCGCAGATTTTCATCGTTAATGTCTTTTACAGCATGGTTTTCAATTTCATCTATGTCCGCAATTACAAATTTTATTGAAATACCCTTTTGTTTTAGATCATCATATAGGAATTTTTCATAAATCCCTTTATTTGCCGCTGGGCTCACAAAAGTTAATCCTGATTTTTTGGGGACAAAGTTCTCTTTTTGGATGGCGTTATACATATGTACAAACCAATCGTTTCCTAGAAATCTTCGTGTAGTATCGTACCACTTGTCCAATTGAAAATTCTTTTTAGAATTTATATTTACCTGATTTCTTCTAAAAAGTAACCTTTCCCCGATGCTGAATCTTCCTAACAAAAAAATATATAATACTGATATGGGAAATAAAACAATCAGCAAGGAATTAAATATTATCAAATTATTCACAGCAATATTCTTCATTACGACTTCTGACATAGTCTTTGATTCCACTAAATAAGGTAATACTTCTAACAAACAATTACGAACGTAAAACGGATAAAAAAGCAAAAAAAGTATTGCAAGAGCAAATACAAATAAACGTAAATACCTAGCTCGATTCATAGTAACCCTTCTCCTTCTCTCTTCTTTGATTTTAGAGTTTTCGTCTTTCTAGGTCTCCAATAGCATTAATTAGCAAAGTTACACTATATTATTTTATACAAAAACTCAAAACCTAAACCTTAACGCAAATATTCCTAATTCTGCGAAAAAGTTAGACCCCATAAAGCAAAATTCCCCCAAACTAATTAGTCCGAGGGAACATGTCAATATGAACCACATTAAGCTATTATGTGTGTGAGAATAATTAACACGGTATATAAACGGAATATTATAATTCTTGAAGCCAATTTTCACAAAGTTTTGGCCAGATTGATACCGTGGGTTCATCCTCGCCTAAGCCTGAAGCATTGGGCCTTTGGAGAATATATGTAAATCAAATGGTATATTTAGCTCATTTAGAGCTTGATCAAAAAGTAAGTTTTGGTGCTGAAAATTCCAGTGATCGGTCGCTGTAATCCATAGAAAAGTCGGTGGTGTTTTCGCTGTAACATGTTTATGGTTTGAAGTAAAGTCTATAAATTCATCCACTGTAATATCTTTTGATAATAGAGAATCTGGCGGCAATTTTTCCTTAGAAAAGGGGGCTGTCTCAGCATAACATAAAATGATTGCATTAAGTTTAGAACTCGTTTGATCAATCGGATCGTTAAAATCTGGTTCTCCCAAAAGTATTTATTCCTATTTGATTTAGCCATTTTGCAATTGGTTTTCCTTCATTAATCTTGCCTAAGCCTTGGGGTGTCTTGCTTTAACCTTCCATATTTTCAGCCTAAATCCTACTCTCCTAACACGCTTAAATCGAATCCATCAGAACTTTATTTTAAAAGTCAGAAGATTATTTGAAAGAGCAGGGGATTATTATGGGGTTACACTACCCTTGACATCACTACTACTGTCTCCACATGGCTAGAGTGATCATTATTTATGTCTGCATTCTTGGGAACACTTCCTGTAATCAATAATCACATACCTAGTGCATTATTATTAAAATTCGGTTGTACTTTTGACATTTTTACCTAACACAGCTTCCACCTTGGCCTAGGCCTTATTTAGAGCCTCTTTATATACGAAGACATCCTGAGCACCTGAAACTGTATATGTTTTATTAAACAGGAAATGTGATATTCCCTGTACACCTGTCAGATGGCCCTTTTTTCTTCCAATATAGTAAAATTGGCAGATATAATCGAACCATATCTCTACTACCAAATTAATTTCACTCATCACTCTTTTCTTATTTACTTCTCCTGGTAGGCCTGTTTCAAATATATTTTTTTCTGCGAAGGAAAGGCTTTTCGGTATGATTGCAAGGGTATCTTCTTCCACAACAACATAATCCATGTAAGAACCTGAGGGAACCATTCCCGTGTGCTTTTCACTATGTGGATAGTACTGGTTTAGTTTATATGTATTCTAATAGTTTACCAAGAGCATGATCTTCATGAGTAAAAAAATAATTGACAAATACGAAAATATTAGATATCATACTTTTAACGACCACAGAGTCGGTAATGGTGTAATATCTAATTATAACAATATTAAAGGAGTGTATCAATATGAGTAATAAGATTTTGAATGCAAAAATTGGGTTAAATGTTAAATCATTTATTGGATTGATTGTCGCTGTAGCCATATGGATGATAGGCAGCTTGGGTTTTGTAATGTTGTTAAATATGATTTTTCCAGCAACAAGAGAAGGTTATGCCAGTTTGATTGTTGCATACCTATCTTTTATTTTTCTTCCTATAGGCATTTACATTGCATTGAGATTTGTTTTAAAGACATCTATCAAAGAGTTTCTCTTGAATGGAAACAAAGTTAGTTTGAAAATGCTGATTATTTATTTTGTCAGCACAATAATAATCTTTGTTATATTCATGTTAATCGATTTTTTTATAAATAGGGATTCCTATACTGTGACTATTAATATAATATCAATAATAAAAAACGATCTACTTTTCCCATTAATCCTATTGGCAGCTGTATCAGAAGAACTACTTTTTCGAGGTTATTTATACAATATGTTTATCAAATTAAAAAGAGGAACCTTATGGGCTATCATAATTCCTTCAATACTATTTGCTCTTGTTCATGGACTGAATGCTGAAATGTCCGCAAACCTAATATTAATGCCTCTATATTATTTCTTATGCGGTGTATTATTTTCTTTGGCTAGATATTTTACTGATGGATTAGGTGCATCAACCATAATACATTCGGCTTTTAACGCATGTATGTTTATGCTCTTATCATACTCTGATTCCACCATGGAAGCTTATCAAATACAGAGTATATTCTACAGAAAGTCAATGAATATTGAATATGTTCTACCTGTACTTGTAGGAATTACTGTTGTATACTATTTTTATCAACAACACAAAAAGAGAAATAAGGATGATTTCAATAAATCACATGACAAACAAGTCATAGTATAAATTTACAAGGAGGAAAGATGACTAGACGAAGATTGTCTCCTGAAGAATCGAAACGAATAATATTAGATTCGGCGAAAGAGCTATTCATTAATAATGGTTATAATAAAACCACGACTGTTGATCTGTGTAAAACAACAAATATGAGCAAAGGCAATATTTATCATCACTTTAAGAATAAGGAAGAAATTTTTTTACATGTATTGAAAGAATATGTACAAGAAATAGAGTCAAAATGGAAGGATGCATATGATGAAAATATGACACCCAGGGACAAATTTCTTAAAATAGCTAAGTTATACGGTGAAGATTTTGAGAGCCCTTTACTTGATGCTGCGATGGAATACTCTAAACAATATAAAGATAGTCCTGAAACCCTGGCGATGATTAACGAAATAATGCTGATTGTTGCAAACGAAGTAAAAAAAATATCTGAAGAAGCAGTCGCCATTGGCGATACAAAAAACGTAGATGCAGACTCTTTGGCATTTTCTGTAATGGCAATTCTTATTGGTGTATCTCAATTATGTATATCAACTCAAGAGATGGATAAGATTCAAGCAATTGATATGTATCTAACTACTATGAACAATCTATTCTCGGGGGTTTTTGTATAGTAAGAAATACCGAAGTAAATCCTCCGATGCAATTATATAATATCACCCAAGGCACATCTTTGCTGTTGCAATATTGCCCTCAACGTATTCAGGACGTCTCTTGAAATAACGTAAATCAGCAAAGTCTGTCTCTCAATCTTCACACAGTATTCTGTATAACTCGAGAGGATATCATTGGTTGATTTTGTACCCTACGTTCCTGGAAACATATAATTTCTTTTATCCTGCTTTTGAAAACTCATATCAAGGGAATATATCTATTAAAATCTGATATAAGGTTATTAAGTAATTACTCCCACCAATGTTTTATTTCTGCAATGCTAACATCCCATACTTTAGCGTTTCCAGTAACTATAATTTTAACATCTTCTATTTCCACATCAAAAAACGACTTTACTTTCAATATATCTTTATCTTCGTCTTCATCATTAAATTGGATCCATTCTTCTCCATTGATCACAATCTTAACCGAACCTTTATATACTTCATTGTCTGGAATACCACATTTTGCATAGAACCATAGATTTTTCTTACCTAAATTAAATGAATACTCCTTACCCATTCCATCCTCGCTGCTAAACAAATTAATTTCTGGCTGTACTTCTTCCCCTTGCACGGTAAAAGGAGAAAAATCTTCAGTTATTGGTGTACTTGTATTTACTTCATTTAATGCTTCAATAGGTCCTATTCTTTTATTAACATTTACACAATAATCAATTGTTTCAGAAACAACCATAACTCCAACAATTAGCACAAGCATAGATGCTACTGACGCAACAAGTTTTTTAAATTTAAACTTATAAGAAAATCCTACCCTATATCCCACAAATCCTATCATTGCTCCTAATGTATTTGATATTACGTCCATAATATCAAAGGTACCCATGAAAGTTAAAGATTGCACCACTTCTAAAAATAAAATTGCTGATATGAATAATACTATAAACCTTCTAAAACATACACGATACAACAATGGAACCACTATTCCAAAAGGAATAAAAGCAGCCATGTTTCCAAAATCGTATAGCCATGACATGGTTAGTTCTGGAAACCTTAACGAAATTCCTTCTGGGACAATAATAAACGTATATTGATTATATTCGCTTCTAGCCCCTATTCTATTAAACCCAAAGAACATGAAATACAATATTAAAGTTGTATATACAATAGTTCCTATAAAAACATATATACGTAATTTATCTTTCATCCCCTCAGAACTATCAGCTAACACTTCATTCCCCTTTGGAGCTTTTTCTTTTCCGTTTTTCATACTTTAAATCTCCATTCAAAAAATATAACATATTTTCTGTAACTCATCCAATTTGTCTTCAATGACGTCGATTAACATTATGAGTTTCCTCAAGGAGGCTGAGGCCTCTCCATACAACAATAGATGTATTTAAGGAAACCCCTTAAAATGAAGGCTTACATTCGTGTAATCGATGCTACTGTCTCAACATGCGAAGTTTGTGGAAACATATCTACAGGTTGAACTTTAACTGTTCTATAGCCCAATCCATCTAATATATTTAAATCTCTAGCTAGTGTACTTGGATCACAAGATACGTAAACTATTCTTTTAGGGTTTATAGTCGCTATTGCTTCTAATAGCACCTTTTCACAACCTTTTCTAGGTGGATCTACTACCACAACATCTGCCTTTATTCCTTTAGTTATAAGGTCTGGTATTACCTCTTCTGCCTCTCCTACAAAAAATTCTACATTATCCACATTATTTGCTTCTGCATTTTTCCATGCATCATCTATGGCTTGTGGTACTATTTCAACCCCATAAACTTTCTTAGCTTTTTGTGATAGAAATAGAGTTATTGTTCCTGTACCGCAATATGCATCAAATACAGTTTCTTCTCCTGTAAGGTCAGCAAATTCTAAAGCTTTAGAATAAAGCACTTCTGTTTGTGTTGGATTTACTTGAAAAAATGATAATGGGGATATATTAAACCTAAAGTCTCCTATATAATCAGTTATAGTATCCCTTCCCCAAATAGTTCTAGACTTCATCCCAAGTATTACGTTGGTTTCTTTGTCATTTATATTTTGAACTATAGAAGTTATTCCTTCTATATTATTTGTCATGAGTTCTATAAACTCTTTTTTATATGGAAGCTCACTGGAGTTTGTTACTGGAACTATCATTACCTCTCCAGTTTTAAATCCCTTTCTTATCATAATATGTCTCATGATACCTTTAGGATTATATCTTCCATCTACTGTAGCTGGAGTTATGTTGTATTTCTTCATCCACTTTTTAGTTAGCTCTACAACCTTATCCCCAATCTCATCTTGAATATGACAGGTTTTCATATCAATAATATCATGACTTCTAGGAGCATAAAAACCTATCTTAAGCTCCCCATTAACTAATCCTATAGGTAATTGAACCTTGTTTCTGTATCTAAAAGGATTCTCCATTCCAATAGGCTTTAGAACTATATTTTCATCTAATTTTCCTATTTTAGTTATACAATCCTTAACTCTTTCCTCTTTAAAATCTATCTGAGCCTTGTAGCTTGCATGTTGAAGCCTACAACCTCCACACTTTTCATATATCCCACACACAGGAATTTCTCTTTCTGGAGATTCGTCTATAATTTCTAAAAGCTTCCCATATGCATATGTCTTTTTTGTTTTTACTATTTTAACTTTAACTTTTTCGTTTTTTAATGCACCCTCTATAAATATTGGATAGCTACCAATCTTAGCTATTCCTTCTCCTTCATATCCTTGAGAAATTATGTCTAAAACATATTCTTTATTCTTTTCAACCAAATCTATCACCCTTGCGCTTTCCTAAATTCGATAATATTAGAATATCAGTTAACATTTTTTCATGCAACTATTATCCACACTTACTTCAGATTTATTCACAGCTTAATCAACAAAAAAGGTAAAAGCCTTTTTATTAGTATATGCTTTTACCTTTTCATTATTATATTCAAAATTCAATGCTTATTTTACTATAATTACATTTATATCTTTTCATCATTATGCTTTATATGCGAAACACCCCATGTATTCATAGAATCCAAAATCGGCTTTAATGAGTATCCAATCTCAGTCAATGAATATTCTACTCTAGGAGGAACCTCTGCATAAACCTTTCTTTCTATTATCCCGTCAGACTCCAACTGTTTAAGTTGTTGAGTTAACATCTTCTGGCTTATTCCATTAATTCCTTTACTTAATTCTGAAAATCTTTGAACCCCTTTATTTAATAGGTTTCTAATAATTAAAACCTTCCACTTATGTCCAATCAAATTAACTGTATGCTCAATTGGACAATGTTTATCACATGGCATTTTATTCCCCACCTCATCTTTATTCAATACATACCATTTGGTAAGTACTTAACTAAAAAGTGCCTTATTGCAAAAAGAAAGTTGCTATACTATGATGATTTTACAGCAGTTAATATATAAATTCAAGCGCTTGTATCAGTTCATTATGATTGCTGAATATTAGATATTATAACCATATAAAGGAGAAATAGTAATGCAAAAAATTAATATTGATAACATTACAGACTTTGTAGCTGATAAAAGTGCACGTAAAGGAATATTTAAAGAAGGTCAGCTAGATACAGGTCTTTTACTCTACACCCCTGGACAGACCACCCCTGATCATAAGCATTCAGACATTGATGAGGTGTTTTATATAATTTCTGGAGAAGGTACCATTACCATAAATAATGAGCCAATCTCTATAAAGGAAAAAGATATTATTTTTTCACCGCATGGTGAAACTCATGGATTTAATAATACATCCTCATCCAATTGGGTTGTATTACAAATCAAGATCCAACTACCAAAAGATAATTAATAGGAGGTATTAATTAATGTTTACTCACATTGACCATGTAGCAATCTCTGTTAAAGATAGAGAAAAGTCTATTGAATTTTATGAAAAAAACTTTGGTTTTAAAAAATACTTCGAACATGATGTCCCTGGCATACCTGAGATTGAAAAAGTTGTCTATCTTAAATTAGGGAACACAATTTTAGAACTTGAGCATTGGACAAACAATAAAATAAATTCAGGATCACATTTTTGCCTTATTAGTGATAGCTTTGATGAAGACTACTCTAAATTAGTCGTGGCTGGTGTACCCATAGTGGCTAAACCACATATTCCTAGCCCAAGAACCCCTGAAGAAAAAGGATGGAAACGAGTTGTTTTCAAAGGTCCAGATGATGAATACATTGAATTTAGAGGTTAAACTAATTAAATGAAATCAAAAAGGTAAAAGCTTTTATCATTATATGCTTTTACCTTATCTTTATTGTATATTAAAATTTTATCCCTCTATAAAGGTTTCACAGGCTGTTCCATAAGAGCTTTTAGCCTCTGGCCCAAATATAACTAAATTATCTGCTGAACATTCGCCTCTTTTGTTATATGTACATTTTCTTGCTTCACATTTAACTTCTGGAGACATTAATATTCCGCTATTATTTGAAAACATCTGTTTTAATTCACCAACATAATTAGTATTGCCAACACTAGTAACAGCATTTTTAAAACTTTTTTCAGCAAATGTACCACACTGAGTTCCTGAAGAACTAGAAGCATCATGTCCTGTTACTAATATTACATTTGCAGAACATAATCCCGATATATTGTTAACACAATCCATAGCACTACATCCAAGTTTATTCATAAAATCCAGCTCCTTCTTTTATATTACATCTCTATTATCTACAAAAGAAAGGCTTTTATTCATTATCCAAGTTTTTTATAAAAGTTTCTAAATACTTTTCTAGTAGCTTTATTTCTTGGCTAGATAAACCCTCTGCTGCCTTTTTTATAGTCTCATTATTTATTTGCTCAAGCTCTTCCATATTATATAAAGCCTTTTGCGTTAATAATAAATAAAAACTTCTTTTATCCTTAGGATTTTTAATTTTTTCTATCCATTCCTTATTTATAAGTCTATTAATAACTCCAGACAAAGTTGCTTTATCTAAATTTAATCTTCTTCCTATTTCTAAAGGGGTTAACTCTTCTATATCTCCCTTTAATTCTTCTATATTATAAATATCCTTCAAAACAGACCACTGAACTGCTGTTAATCCCAAATTTTCTAAGGATATATTTATTTTATTCTTTAAAAGTTTTGATGATCTATTAATTAATGTACCTATATTATTATCCATATTATCCTCCATATGGTTAGTATACAAACTAATAATATATTAAAAACGTCTTCCCATCAATAAAAACCTCTGAATTTCTAATTTTGTATCTTTCTTGAGAAAATTAATTTGATGGAGCTTTAAGAGAAGCCCATCAGAATAAAAGAGTCTTTTTAACTTTTTAAATGTTTTTCTTTTTTTCTTTTTTTCTTTTTAAATGTTTAAACATTTAACTTTTTAACTTTTTATTAAACATAGTATTTAATGAATCTAATGAAGCCTGAGAAACAGCTTCTACAGCAACAAGATGTTTAACTCTTTATTAAACATAATCTTAACAAGAATGACTTTAATGAGGCTTGAGAAGAAGCCTCTACAGCAATAATGTGCACTTCTATTCGGTGGACGCGGTTCTAAGCGTCAGTCTAATCCTTCTTTAATGAATTATGATAAAATGACTTTGATGAAGCTGAGGAGCTCTCCTACAGATCAGAAATGACTCTTTAGAAGCCTTAAAGCTAAGCCTCTAAAGAGTCATTGTTTTTTAATCTAGATTTACTGTGAATTTTAAATCATCATATATTTTTATTGTCTTAGATATATCTTGACATTCTATTGTGTAGTTTTTTCTGCTATCTATTTTTTCAAATACAGCACTATATTCTCCTATGTCTTCTTGTTTTGAGGATGTAATTCTATCATAATTCTTACCAGTTTCTTTATCCTTGATATTAATTGGATTAACCAAGAATCCATATTTAGTCTTATAGTAAATTTTTGTTCCTTCTTCTGTTTCTTCTATCTTATTAATAATCATATCACCATAGTTTTCTATGCTAATTTTACTCTCACCATTCATGTTAAGGTCTGTTTTTAGTGTTTCAACATTATTTTCGTATGTTTGAGTAAATGGAATAAATGTTAAGCTTTTGCTATCCTCATATTTTTCTTTAAAATTATATGAAGAGTAATAATTCTCAGCATCTCCTGAACCAGATCCTGATTTCATTTGAAGCATTCTTCCTTTATCATCTACAACTATATAATTTATATCAGTTACATTATCTTCATTTTTTGAGGACGTATAAATTACCGTATTTATAGGTGTTGTAATTACTTTATTTACTTTCATATCTGTAGCTAACTTGTTTAAGTTTTTATCTACGTTTATTTCTTTTACTTTACCATTTACTTTTTCACTTGCTACTTGAATATTAAAACCCCAATCACCTTTTATCTCTCCAAGAAACTCTTTTATGTTAAGAGTTAAAGTAAATTCATCCGGTATCTCTACATATCCTCCAAGTAGCGTTTTATCTTGTACTTCCTTTGGAACTTCATCTTTAGACACCTTAAAAGTCTCTACTCCTATATAAGTTTTATTACCATCTAAAAACTTTCCACTTCCACCCGAAGAAAAAGTTGTTAGATTACCATTTATGAAAAAATCCTTTTCTAAGATATGTGGATTAGATTTCATCGGTTCATCTCTTTCAACAGTATAAGCAACATTTAAATCTATTCCATCATATACTATACTCGAAATTGTAACTTTAACACCGTTACTCTCTTTAGTAACATTTATATCAGAAGAATATTTATCATACTCTTCGTAAACCCCATTATCTAAAAGTTTAAATATAGAACCTATTATAGGTATATTTTTTGCGTAGGCTGGCATTGTTATTCCAAGGGTTAGAAATGCTACAAATATAGCAGCTACTGATAGGGCTATTTTCAGTTTAGTTTTTTTCTTTTTTCTTGTATTTAGGTTTACTAAAGTATCATTAATCTTTGATTTTATGTCTTCTGGAACTTTTATAGTTTCTTTTTTAAGCTCTCTTTTTATGATTTCATCCATGTAATTTTCATTCATCACTAATTCCTCCTTACCTATCCTTTACTATCTCATAAAGTTCTTTTCTCGCTCTTGTAAGTCTGGATCTTACTGTCCCTTCAGGAATTTTCAATATCTTAGCTATATCCTTTTGTGCTATATCTTCATAATAAAACAGTAGTGTTACCATTTTTAAATCCTCATTTAATGAATCTATAGCTTTGCTTAAGTCTAGGTTCTCATAGTTATCTAAATGTGTTTTTTCATTTTCTATATTTTCTATTGAAATCAACTTCCTATTTTTCCTTATTATAGAGTTACTTTCGTTAATCAAAATTCTTATAAACCAAGTTTTAAAATATTCTTCTTTTTTAAGGGAGGATATATTTTCATAAGCTTTTATTATTGTATTTTGAATAGCATCTTCAACATCTTCTTTTGAAGATAGTATTCCTCTAGCAACTCTATAAAGGGTTTTCTCATGCTCTTTTATTAAAAAGGTAAAAGCTTCTTTATCACCATTCTTTATCGAAGTAATTACTGACTCTTTTTTAGCTTTAATTTTTATGAAAGGTATTACCTGCATCCTCTCTCCCCCTATTTCTATCATTCCTTAGCTAAGGTTACACTTATTAGATGTATTTGCTATGGAAAATGCTCGCAACATTTACAAAAATTATTTTCTACAAATTGCTTGTACATAAATATAGTTCGCACACTAATTAGTTGTTTATATAAATATGATATTTTTCACTAATTTTTCTTAAAAAACTACAAAAAAAGAGCACCTTTCGGTGCAAGTAAATTGAATCAGTTGCCATTAGATTCTTATTTTATCTAACTTGGCTATGAAAACGCGCATTTCCATAACATTGATATTATAGCCTAAAACTGCCATGTTTAATTGTTAACATTCTGTTAATTTTATTCTGAATAGGATAAATTCAATATTTTTCTTAATATTCTGCTGTTTCTGGAGCCATAAGTAAAGCTATATTTAGGTTTCCATTTCTACAACGTAGCTCGTCTAAAAATTTCTTTTGACTTACTGTTTTATCCATTGTCACGGTATAAACCAGTTCAAATAAACTTCCTAAATTAGTTGTTTTAACTTTTTTAAGCTCATATCCTGTTGTGAATTTCTCAAATACATCATCAAAAGCACCTTCGTAGTCTAAATCTTCCGGAATAGATATTTTTAATAACTTTTCTGATACATTTTTATTCCCAAAGTTTATTAAACTTAATATAAACATAAGTGCACAAAGGATCGCTGTAAATAATATTGCATAACCTATAAAGCCCGCTCCTGTAGCTAATCCTGCTGCCATAGCAAATAACACATATGATATATCTTTTGGGTCTCCTGGGGCACTTCTAAATCTTATTATTGAAAATGCTCCTGCTAAACTAAAGGCTCTAGCAACATTACTTCCTATCAATAATATTATTATGGCAACTACAGCTGGCAAAAGTACCATGGTTAGTGCAAAGTTTTGTGAGTATAATTTTTTACTGCTTGTTTTCATATAGGTAGTGCTAATTACTCCTCCTAGGATAAATGACGCCCCTATTATTAATAATGCAGTTACTAAAGATATTGTGGAATCAGTTGTTGTGGTTGTTGAGCTGAATATTGATTCAAGCATATGTTAAGTTCCCCTTTCGCATCCATACTATTTTTTATCATATTTTTATATTCATTACCGTATTTTGAAAAACTTGAGCTATACAATTTATATTCAGAAAGTAATTTTGAAAACCATAATGGCACAGTGTTTTCTGCTTTTACTTCCATAAGCCATAAATCATCTTCCACTAAATTATTTCCATAATCACCATACTCAAGTTTTAAATCATATCTTCTGGTTCTTATATTAGTATCAAAAGTTACTCTAAACTCACGATTTTCTTTCTCAAAATAAGCTATCCTGTCATAAGCTATATAAACCTTTGGTTCTAAATCATATATCTTCAATATATAAGATAGTTCCTTTAACACCTGCTTGTTCATATATTCCTTATACTCTGGCTTAATACCTGTATCTAAAAATTCATAGGCTTCATCTAGCTTCAAGGTTGTTCTCCTTTTATTAACTATACCTTTAAACTTTTTCTTAACCTCTAAATATACTTTGTCATTTTCTTCAGGTACTCCATAAGATCTTAGTCTAACTTTTTCCTTATATTTAGGTTTATATAAGGATCTTCTTATTAATAGGTCGTCCTTTGTATCATAATAAAGATTTGATATTTTATAGAACTCATCATTCTGATTAAATTCATCCATTTTCATACGTTTTAGTAATTCCCTCTTAAAGTCCATATATAATTCCTTATTCATTTGAAATTTGTTCTCGTATCTATTAAACACTTCTATAGCCATACAACTCACTCCTTATACTATTTCATTAATTTTTGTTAACAAGAACTTAATAATCTATGTTTAAAGTTTACTTTTTTAACCTTAAACCAACCTTAAAGAGTTTTTTAAGCTAATGTCTATCCTTTCCCCCTTTAAGCTTCATTTAAGCTTAGCTATGATATAATTAGGATAAAAACTACTTTAACAGGAGGAATATTATGAGGATTTTAGTAGTGGAAGATGAGATTCATTTATCAGAGGCTTTATCTCAAATATTAAAGAAAAATAATTATACTGTAGATGTAGTTCATGATGGTGAAGATGGATTAGATAATGCCTTAAGTGGTATTTACGATATTATACTATTAGATATAATGCTTCCTAAAATGGATGGATTAACAATTCTAAAGCATTTACGAAAGGAGGAAATAGCTACTCCAATTATACTTTTAACTGCAAAAGGAGATATCTCTGATAAAGTTAAAGGGCTAGATACTGGTGCAGATGATTATCTCGCTAAACCATTTGCAACTGAAGAGTTATTAGCTAGAATACGTGCTCTTTCAAGACGGAAAAGTGAAGTTATAACAGATAACACCCTAAAAATAGGCTCTATGGAGCTAAATCCAGCTACCTTAAAGCTATCTATGGGTGATAAAGAAATTAAGCTTATATTAAAGGAAAGTGAACTCTTAGAACTGCTTATTATACGCAAAAATGCTGTTACCTCTAAAGAGTTAATAATAGAAAAGATATGGGGCTTTGATTCTGAGGTTGAGCATAATCATGTAGAAGTTTATATATCTTTTTTAAGGAAAAAACTTTTGTTTTTAGATGGGGATGTTGAGATTAAAACCATACGTGGGGCTGGTTATATCTTGGAGGTTAAAAAATAAATGTTTAAAAAGCTTAGAAATAGATTTCTAATTCTCAACCTAGTAATTATTTCTGTAATGCTTCTTATTTCCTTTACTTCTATTTACGCAATAACCCACAAAAATATCTACACTCAGATAGATATGGATTTAGATAAGCTTTCCGGAAATGATGATAAAGGTAACAAACCTAAAATTAATGGTGACATGCCTAATGATAAACAGATGGATGGCCCCCAAAATGATTTTACTAAAGGGCAAGGTCCTATGGAAAGGTATGCCTTCACAGTTACTACTGATGGTAATTGGAACAAGTTAAGCACTTTTTCACGCTTTAGTATCTCTGATGAATTTTATGAATCAGCAAAAAAGGCAGCTATAAATAAGAAGGTTAATAGAGGATATATTTCAGTTGATGATACTGATTTAGCCTTTGTTATAAACCATAATTCTAGTGGTTATAACTTATATTTTTTAGACATAACCTTTCAAAAAAATACTCTCAGAAGTTTGATTTATACATTTACAATTGTAGCCTTCTTTATGTTAATAATCATTTTTCTAATTAGCAGATTTTTTGCTAATAGATCAATTCAGCCTATAAAAGAAGCCTTTGACAAACAAAAACAATTTATAGCAGATGCATCCCATGAGCTTAAAACACCTCTAACCGTTATAAATACAAATGTTGACGTACTTCTTTCAAATAAAGATGACTTAATACATAATCAATCTAAATGGCTATACTATATTAAATCTGAAGCTGAAAGAATGAATAAACTTACAAGTGATTTATTATACCTAGCTCAAGTGGATTATTCAGATGTAAAGATGATTTTTTCTGATTTTAACTTAAGTGAAGCCGTAGAACATATTATCTTAACTATGGAAGGAGTCGTATTTGAAAATAATATCGCCCTTCATTATGATATTGAACCTAACTTAATAGTATCCGGTAATATAGAGCAGCTAAAACAAGTTATAATGATTTTTCTTGATAACGCTATTAAATACACAGATAAAAAAGGTAAAATAAATTTAGTTCTAAATAAAGCCCATAATAAAATCAATTTATCTGTAACTAACACAGGAAAAGGAATTCCAGAAGAACATATCTCCAAAATCTTTAATAGATTTTATCGTACTGATAAATCTCGTGCGAGAGATAGTGGCGGATATGGGCTAGGACTATCTATAGCCAAAGCCATAGTCGAACAACATAACGGAAAAATATCTGTAAAAAGTATTGTAGATAAAGAAACTACTTTTACTATCGAATTACCTAAAAATAAGTAATAAAAGCCTTTATACTAGCTATAACTTAATTGCTAATATAACGGCTTTTTCATATTACCTATTCTACAATATTTAAAATATCTTTAGAGGGTTTTAATGGCCCTCTTGATGAATCAACATAGCCACCTTTATCTCCATATTGAAAACATTCGCTTTCATAAGCTTTATCAGATTTTAGATTAAAGTATAGTCTATAATAATTAATGGGTTGGAAGCCTTCCTTATTTCTTATGTCCATCTTCTGCTCCTCATCATATACAAACTCTATTCCCAAATTATTTTTCATACTTTCTTTAACAAATTTATCTATATCTACTCCATCTTTAACTACCGATATATTTTTCTTATCAATTCTATCATTAGTTAACTCAGCTATTTTATTAAAATTATGGTTACTTTTTTCTATCTCTTCTTGATTTCCGTCTTTATAAACTATAATTTTATCTGGTGTATTTATTGCCGAAGTATTCTCATCATTTTTATTACTACACCCTACTAAAAATAAAAAACACAAAAAAATACAACCTATAGTAACCTTTCTCATATCATCATCTCCTTAATTATGTATAATTTATTTATATTAATTATACATAACTTTCCAAAAAGTAGAAATAATTAAACATAATAAAAAACTATAGCTAAATGTGCTATAGTTTTTTACTAATAAATTTATTGTTTTGTTGGAGCTTGCTGTCCATCAGTTGATGTTTGCCCCTCTGTTGGTCTCTCACCATTTTGAGTTCCATTTCCATCGCTTAGAGGTTGTTGCCCATCAGTTGGTGCTCCTTGCATTCCTCCTTTACCACCTTGACCTTTCATTCCTCCTTGTTGACCTCCTCCTGGGCCCATTTGGTTAGTTCTAGCTTCTGTTACCCCTGATTCTGATAACCAAGTTACTGAGTTAGATATGGAAAAATCAACTACTTTTGTTCCATTAGTATATTTTCCGTTAGTGTAAAGTCCATTTTTTGCTGTTCCTGTTGATGATCCGCCCGAATATAATGTATAAGTTTTATCTTTTTGTATTTCTGGTGAACTTATAACTATAGATTGATAATCCTTATTAGGTGCTATAGTTATAATATCATTTCCTTCACTATCTTCTAAATGCACTATTGTTCCAGCTTGTTGTTTACTAGTATAAATCATGCTAATTGTGTTTTGTGTTGAGCTGTCTGATGTTGCTTGTGCCATTCCTGAACTTCCATAAGCTACTAATAATCCACCTGTCATCTCAAAGCTTCCATCATAGTCCAAGGCTCCATTTCCATCGTTTGTAGGTCCACTAACGATCACAGTTCCATTTGTCATATAAATATATCCGTTTGAGTCTAATCCATCTCCAGATGCATCAACCATAATATAACCACCATTTATAACCAATTGATTATTTTTATTCTCCTGTCCTGGTGCATTATTTTGAGCTGATTCATCATCTCCTCCAGCTGCGTTTATTCCATCATCACTTGCAACTATGTTTATATCTCCTCCATTTATAGTTATTACTGAACCCTCAAGCCCTTCATAACTTTTTGATATATCTATTTTACCATCGTTAATAACTAAAGTATTATCAGCATGCACTCCATCATCTCCAGCTGATAATGATAAGGTGCCTCCATTTATTACTATGCTATTATTTGTGTGTACCGAATCATCAGCAGAATTTATGTTTAATGTTCCTCCAGCTATTCCTATCTCTCCTGATGCTTTTAGACCTTTGGTACTTGTGATATCATCTGTACTACTTGATTCAGATGTTTGCTGTGTATTCGTATTTCCACCTTGTTGTCCTCCAAATCCTCCGGGTCCTCCCATATCATTATTGGTTTTGGCAGGTGCATTTTCACTTCCTCCGCCAGCAGTAATATTAAATTCACCATCTTCTATAAGCAAATAAGTTTCTGCTTGTATTCCATCTTGCTCTGCCTCTATGTTGAATTTTCCACCTTCAATTGCTATAAAACCTTTCGTTGTATCTGCATCATTTGTAGATTTAATACCATCTCCTCCTGCATTTATAGTAATGTTTCCAGAATTGACTGCAACTAAATCTCTTCCAACTATACCATTATCAACAGATTTTACTTCTATATCTCCTCCAGTTATTTTTAAATCATCTTTAGTCTTTATCCCTTTACTGTAATTACCATTTACAATCAATTTTCCTGACCCATTTATAGTAAGATCATTTTTGCTGAATAAAGCTGCATCTGGCTCCTCCTCTGAATCTTCTAATGAATATTCTTTTCCATCCGTTAATGTATTTACTGTGCCTTCTTCAATGGATATTATTGTTTTTCCTGCCTTTTTAGAGTATATTGCAGGATTATCACCGTTGCTTATATCCACTCCATTTAGTACTAATCTAACTATACCTTTATCCTCATTATCGATTAGTATTTGACCATCCGTTAAGGTTCCACTTAATACATAAATACCTGCTTTCGTTATGGTTATTGTGCTATCCTTAACTTCCACCCCATCTCCCTCTACTGTAGCTGATGCTCCATTTAATTTAATGTAATTAGGACTTTCATTTTTCCAATCTATATAACTATCTTCCTCATCGTAACTAACTAATTCACTTATTACTGTGCTTATACTCTTATCACCTATTATTGCTGCTATTGTTTGCTCTGTTGTCGTATTACTTGAAGTGTCTGTATTTGTTGTTGCACCTCTAGTACATGAATATAAAAAACTTGTACACAAAAGTGCTGCTATTAACTTACTATATATTGATTTTCTATTCATATTTAATTCCTCCATTTCATAGGTTTATTTTATTGTGCATAACTTAAACAAACCTTAAATGATTAATTTAAATACAAAAAAACTACCCAGTAGAGAAATTTAATTTCTATCTACTAGGTAGCTCAGTTATTAAGTTTATATTATTTTAAAGACTCTATTAAAGCATCTAACTTAGGATCTGACATGAAATTTTTAATTGTTACTAATTCAGCACTTGGGCAGCTCTTTTTTGCTCTGTCTGCTAAATTTTCTTGAGTTACAACTATATCAGCATCTCCTGGTATTTCATCAACTGATGAATGAGTTACTTCTATATCTAAACCTAATTTTTGAACTTTGCTTCTTATTTTTGAAGCTCCCATTGCACTTGATCCCATTCCAGCATCACATGCAAATACTATTTTATTTACTTTTCCAGTCTTTTTAACTTTTAAGCTTTGTACAGCTTCTTTAGCTGATTCTAAATCTTCTTCATCTTGTACCTTTGCATTTTTAACAAATATTGAAGCTACTAAGAATGAAACTACTGTTGAAACAGCAACACCTGCAATTACTGATAAGAATGATCCTTTAGGTGCTAATGCCATTATAGCTAATATACTTCCTGGTGATGGGCTTGCAACAAGTCCTGCACCTAATACCGAGAATGTGAATACTCCACTAGCTCCACCAGCTATTACTGCTAATACTAATGCTGGGTTCATTAATACATATGGGAAATATATTTCGTGAATTCCGCCTAGGAAATGTATGATTATTGCTCCTGGAGTTGAATCTTTTATAGATCCTTTTCCAAATACAAAGTATGCAAGTAATATTCCAAGTCCTGGACCTGGGTTAGCTTCTAGTAAGAAGAATACTGATTTACCAACTTCTTTAACTTGTTCTACTGCTAATGGACTAAGTATACCGTGGTTAATTGCATTGTTTAAGAATAATATCTTACCTGGTTCTATGAATATTGATACTAGTGGTAAAAGATTTGCATTTACCATAGCTTCAACTCCGCCTTGTAGTATAGTAGTTATTGCTACTACAACTGGACCTATACCTGTGTATGCTAGCATTGCTAAAATCATACCTAAAATACCGATTGAGAAATTGTTTACTAGCATTTCGAATCCAGCAGGTATTTTTCCATCTACTGCTTTGTCAAACTTTTTGATTACCCATCCTGATAATGGTCCCATTAGCATTGCGCCTAGGAACATTGGCATATCAGCTCCAACTATAACTCCCATTGTAGCTATAGCTCCGATAACCCCACCTCTTTGTCCACCTACTGTTTTACCGCCAGTATAAGCGATTAGTAGTGGTAATAAGTATTTTATCATTGGGTCAACTAATTTTGCAAAATAATCATTTGGTATCCAACCTGTTGGTATAAATAAAGCTGTTATAAGTCCCCATGCTATAAAAGCACCGATGTTTGGAAGTACCATTCCACTAAGGAATTTACCGAATACTTGAACTTTGTTTTTAAATCCACCATTTTGACTCATTTTTTATTACCTCCTTTTGATACTTTCATTATACGTTTACAGGTAGTATGATTTCAATCTATAGATACTGCTACATTGTCACCAAGGGTTAGTGACAAATTTTTATATCTTTTTATCTAGATAGTGACACTTCTAAACCATTGATTTTACTGAGTTGTAGCCATATAGTTTTTTTGGAGTCTCTATCTACTCTATAGATTTCAGCCATTCAACTTATATGTTTCTCAAAAATAAATGTTATTATAATGGAAATAGTTAGCAATAAAATTGCTAACTATTTTTATATACATACATGACATTATTTAAATAATTCTCTAACTTGTTCATACTTACTTTCTATACTTATAAGTATGTTTTCATCTGATATCTCAGAAACTTCTTGAACAGCTCCTTTGATTCCTTTTTCTTTTATTAGCTCTTGTAATTTTAAGCTTTGAGGATCTTCTGGGTTATTGTAATATAATACAGCACCTACTCCTAGTAGTAAATTTTCTGTACTTATACCATATGACATAGAGTTTAATAGAGGTTTAACAAGTCTATCACCTTTACTTAACTTTCTGATAGGTTCTCTTCCTACTCTTTTTATATCATCTTGAAGATATGGATTTTTAAATCTAGCTATTATCTTATCTATATACTTTAAGTGAGCATCTCTGTCAAAATCATATTTCTTTACTAATCCATCTCCGCTTTCTACCATAGCGTGGTATACAACTTCATAGATATCATTGTCATTTATGCTTTCTTCTATAGTTTTATAACCTTTTAAATTACCTAAATAGGCAGTTATTGCGTGCCCTGTATTTAATGTAAATAACTTTCTTTCTACATATGCTATAAGATTTCCAGTTAAGTTCATTCCACTTATTTCTGGAATTTCTCCTCTAAATCCGTTTCTGTCTACATTCCATTCATAGTAGTTTTCAACTACTACATCAAGTGGATTCTCCATTTTCTCACTTACTGGAGGAACAATTCTATCAACAGAGCTATTAGGGAAACCTACGTATTTATCCACAGTTTCCTTTTCTTCTTCTGTTAAATATTTAAATATTTCTTCTTTTAAAACTTCTGATGCTCCTACTGCATTCTCACAAGCTATTATGTTTAAGTTCTTTTCTACCCCTTTAGCTAATCTATTTTTTATTCCTTTTGCTAAAGTTTCTGCTATTTTGCTTAATATATTTACCCCTACTGCTGTAGTCATTATATCTGCTTCAAGTATAGCATTCATTAATTTTTCATCGTTTATATTTAAAGCTGAAACATTTTCAACTTTTTCATCTCTTTTTTCGTTATCTAATACATGAACCGTATACTTTTTAAGTTCATTTATTAACTCAACAACGGTATTGTTAGCATCTACGAAAGTAACCTCAAAACCAGAGTGAGCTAAAAGTTCACCTATAAATCCTCTTCCTATATTTCCTGCTCCTATTTGTATAGCCTTCATATCTCTTCCTCCTATTATTTTATACTGCACTAGCAAAAAGTTTGTATATTTTGTCTTTATCTCCAGTTGTATATAACTCTTTTGTTATTTCTTCATCTTCTAATACTACTGCTATGTTTGAAAGTATTTTTATGTGTTCATCACCTATTCCAGCTATACCTATAACTAAATATGCTTTTTCATCATCAAATTGTATTCCATTAGGGAATTGTAATACTACTATTCCTGATTTTTTTATATTTTTCTTAGCCTCACCTATTCCATGAGGTATAGCAACCCCCATGCCTATATAAGTTGTTACAACTTCTTCTCTTTCTTTCATAGCTTGAATATATTCTTCTTCAACATATCCAGATTCAACTAATAATCTTCCTGCCATTTCTATAGCTTCAACTTTACCAACTGACTCTAAACCTAATCTTATATTAGCTTTTCTTAATATATCACTCTCATTTTCTACTGCAACTTCTTCTTTTTTATTTTTCTTAAAAAAATTGAACATTTATTTGCACCTCTTTTTTCTTTTTTTAATTTCTATATTAATGATATTATAAACTTTTTTTATCTGTAATTTTTTGAACAATTTTAAAATAAAACTTAGTATATAAATTTTCTAAATAATTCATTAGCTGTTCTTTATCTTTAACAATAAAATCTTTTACTAAATTTTCATCTTGAATGATAGCTTCACTTATTTCACTAACTGTTTTTAATAATATAGTATTATTTTTCTTAGGTACTATTATTACAACAACAACTTTTAAATTTGGAAAATCTCCTACTTCTTTTTTCGGTCTTATTAATCCAAATTTTACTCCTTGGAATGAATCTAAGGTACAATGTAACAAACTTATCCCAAGTTCCTCTATAAATGTTGATCCTAATTTTTCTCTATATAATAATCCTTCTTTTATAAGAGCCTTTTCATTATTATCTTTTGAAAACAATATTGATGTTTTTTCTATTAATTCTTCTTTTGTGGTTATTTCATTATCTTCATAAACTTCAAAGCTATCTAATAAGGATTTTATTGCGTTTCCATAACTTGTCAGAGTTAATATATCCTCATACTTCTGCTCTTTATTTACTGTTGCTCCTTTTTCATTTCCAGAAATCCTATACCTATTTACTGGCATATTCAAAAACTTATTTATCTTCTCTTTGTCTTTATCAGTTAACATAGGACTTACAATAATACTTGGAAATTTAACATCTAAGTTTATTGTGGATATAATTAAATCTATATCTTTTTCCATTAACATTTTATCATTTATAGTAAATGCAGAAACAGTATCAACTATATCAATATTAGGAAAAAGTATTAAAAGTTTTGCTGATAATAGTCTAGATGTTCCTATACCACTTCCACATGCTACTATTATTCTTGGTTTTGCTAGATTATTTTTTATCCTTTCTATAGCTGCTGCTATATGCATAGCTATATAGGCAATTTCTGATTCTGGTATAGTTCCTTTTCCTATATTCTTTAATACCATACAACATCTTTTGCTGACATTATATATATCTTTATAGTCTTCTTTTATTCTGTCTAACAGCGGATTTCTTATAACCAAATTCATTTTTAGCCTGCTTACAGCTGGTCCTAAATGATTCACTAAATCCTGTTCTAGCTTTTTATCCTTTGTTAGGGGATAGGAAGTTTCAATTTCTGCTGTTTTTATTATCTCCATAGCTAATTTAGATAAATGAAATTGAGTAATATTTTTATAGTCTTCCTTTGAAGTTACCATATCTAGTTTTGCACCTTTAAGATGCATTGTTATATAACCTATTTCTCCATCTGGTATACTAACATTAAAAGCTTCGGAAAGCTTTTTAGATAACTTTCTAGCTATATCAAATTCTGGTAAGTTTCTAAGTTCATTTAGAGCTTCTTCATTAAAATCAATTTTCTCTTCATTTTTTATTCTCTGTATTGCTAGAGATAAATGTACTATAAGCGCTATATATGCACTATCTGCTAGATGTAATTCTTCTTCACCCTCTAATTGAGAAACGTATTTCTCTATAGTTTTAATAGTGTCTTTTTCTATAAGACTTAGCAGTCTATTTTTTATATCTAATTCCAACTTATTTTTATCTTTTTTATCTAAAGATATTTTTTCTTTTATTATGTTTATAATTTGTTCTTCATCTACAAATTCATAAACCATAGAAGTTATTGCCTGCCTTGTCTTGTCTTCTTCTCCTTCTATATATATCCCGAGTCCTGGCTTACGTACTAATTTTAAATCTCTTTCTTTTATCCAACCTTCTAGCTTATCTAAATCATTACTTAAAGTTCCTTCTGATACATTTAATACAGAAGTAAAATAATAAAGCTTGATAGGCTCCTTTGATAAAAGCAACTCACATAATATAAATAATCCTCTTTGTTTAGGCGAGTAATCCTCTATTAAGAATTGATTATTTACTAATTCTAATAGCCTTTTTTTCCCTTCTTGAGTTTCCTTTAATATTAATCCAACTCCAGGTTTTCTTACAAAATTAAATCCATTTGCTTTTAAAAATTTCTCTATATAAGGTATGGTTCTTAAAACAGTTCTTGAGCTTACATCTATTTTCTCTGCTATAGCGTTTATTGTTATTGGATTATCTTTATCAGATTCAATTATGGACATAATTATATCTTTCTCTCTTAAAGTAATGCCCATTATTCCATAAACACCTCTCTCTTAAATTCATACGACGAATCTAGTTTTCTTCGTAAATCCAGCCTTTTATACTATATATTTTAGTTTTCACTGCCTATTTATTCAACCTAAACTTAATCTATCCTAGTCATAATGTATTAGTGACAAAACTAAAAATCCTTTTGTAATAAGTGACATAATTAAATAAGTCCATAAAAAAACTAACTATATTACAATTAAATTGAACAATAGTTAGTTTTTTTATAAAGCACACTATATATACTTAAAATACTAATTTTATTTTTATATTGAGTTTTTCAAAGCTCCATCATTAATGTTAAAAAGCCTAGATGAAACTCTAATAAATTCTTGTAAATTGCAGTTACCAGCTCTTTCCCCTATTCCATTCATAGTGCAATCTACAAATCTTGCTCCGCTTTTAGCTGCTTCAATTGAGTTTGCAAGTGCCATTCCAAAATCATTATGTGCATGCATTTCTATATCTATAGGTACATTTTCTAATATATTAGTAATGGCTGTTCTTGTAGTAGATGGTATAAGTATTCCTACAGTGTCTGCATATCTTATTCTATTTACTCCTAAGTCTTTTAATATTTTAGCCATGTGTATTATAAAATTTATATCTGCTCTTGATGCATCTTCAAATCCTACTGTTACTTCATAATCCTTGTCTTTAACGAAATTAACACATTCTCTCATCTTATTTACAACCCATTTTCTATCTTTTTTAAGTTTAGAGTAAATCTGTATATCTGATACTGGTATACTTATATGAATAATATCTGGATTACAATCTATAGAATCTATCAAATCTTGTTTATTCAACCTATTCCATACAGATATCAATGAATTTTTCTTCTGCTCCATGATTTTATATATGCATCTTTTTTCTATTTCACCCATAGCAGGTATTCCTGCCTCTATTTGATATATTTTGTTATTATCCATGATCTTTGCTATAGCTATTTTCTTCTTTAATGAAAATGCTATATCAGGACTTTGCTCTCCATCTCTTAAGGTTGTATCTACTATAAATATATTATTATTCATGAAATACCTCCTAAATCATTTTATACTATTATATATATCTGATACCTCTTTATCATTTAAGCCTCTTCCTCTTCTTGTGCTTAATTCTCTAATCTTATCTAACATTGTTCCTAATCTATCTTCTTCAATCGGAAGTCCCAATTCTCTCAACTTCTTTTTTATTGCCATTTTTCCTGAATGTTTTCCTATTACTAACCTTCTTTTTATTCCAACTTTGGTTGGGTCAAAAGGTTCGTATATTTCTGGATTTTTAAATATTCCATCTGCATGTATTCCAGATTCAAATTCAAATATATTTTTACCTATGATAGGTTTATTACTTGGTGTCGCATTCCCTGTTATTTTTTCAATTAAGCTTGCCATTTTAGGAAGTACTGATAAATCTTCATCATTTTGTTGATTTAGTATGAAGTTTTTAGAAGCTAGAAGTTCCTCTAATGCACAATATCCACCTATACCACCAAAGCTTGTTGTCACACTTTTCCCCATCATTTTTATCCATTCTATAGCTATTGCAGTAGAACATCCATAATTGTTTTTTGGATTTAAATTTATATTCTCTCCCCATATTTCTTTTAAATTGTAAAATACTTTTTTATAGTCATATAATATTAAATCATCCAATCCAGTTATTCGTATAAAATTATTAGCATTTAACCCTAATTTAAAATTAGAGAAAATTTCTATATCTTTAACATTATTTATATTTATTTCTATCATAAAGTTAACTTTTTCTAAGATATATGAGGGGATATTATTGAGGTTAAAAATTATAAAATTTACATTGTCATACTGGTTCACTTCTAATCTATTTTCAACATTTAATATATATTCTACCCCTTGGGGCAAGGGTAGTAAAATATCTAAAATCCTTGGGGTAACCTCAATATAGTCCCCTCCTATTAATTTAAGATAATTGCATAATTCTCTAAGCTCATTTTTAAATTTTTTAAGCTTGTCGCCATAAATCTCATAAAGTGCAACAAAAGTTTTATCTATAATCGTTATTTTTTTATTTTCCATGCATATTCCCCCTTAGTTGCACTTAAAGTTTATACTATATAAGTAATCTTTCTACTTTTTCTCCACCTTCTATGTGACTATCCATAATTTCTTCTACATCGTCAGGTGTTACAGATCCATACCAAGTTCCTTCTGGATATACCACAACTATAGGACCCTTATCACAGATTGAAAAACAACCTGTGTTAGTTATCATAACTTCTCCTGATAAATCTCTATCGTCAACTTCTTCTATAAATCTTTGAAGTATATTTACAGAATCCTTTGAATGGCAAAACCCCTTTTGAGTTCCATTGATTCTACAACTTGCACACACAAATATATGATGTTTTGGGCTTATCATATTATTTCTTCCTCCTTAATATAAACTAGTTTATTATCCTCTTTATTTTTTATAATTTCTTCAGCCGCAACCTTTATGGCCTTTTCTATTCTTTCATAGGTAACAAAAACCTTTATTCCCTTATCCTTTAACCTATTGGCTGGTGCATCACCAATTCTCAATGTTAAAACTCCTGAACAATCCTCAATTGATCTAAGTATTTTTGATATTTTATCATCTCTCTCGTCGCACTCTTCTGATCCTTGGCAGTATTTTTCTACTGATCTTCTTTCAACTAAAGAAACAATCCCTTCTTTGTAGTCATATATATAAAATTCGGTAACATGCCCAAAATGCTTATCTACTAACATTCCACTTTTTGATGCTACTGCAAATCTTAATGCTGATTCTTCCTCTTTTACTCCATCTTTTGATGAAAAATTCCTAAATTTAATAGATTCATCATTTTCCAATGTTCCTATAGCATCTGCTCTACATTGTTTGCAATGATACATTTGCTCTATATGCTCTCCACATGTCTTTCTTAAATCCATTAGTTCTTTATTACTAACTAAAGGCATATCTTGAAATACGCTTCCCTTAACTGGTATAAGCTGCATTATATTTGTAATAGTTGCTCCATATTCTTTTACTGTTTTTACAACTTCCTCTATATGTTCATCATTGATCCCCTTAAGCATTACGATATTAATCTTGCAGACTATCCCTTTGCTTGTTAAGAATCTAAGCCCTTGCAACTGATTATTTAGAAGAATTGATGCGCCTTCTTCCCCAATATACTTAGTTCCAAAATAGTCAACAAATTTATATACCTTTGCGCCTATTTTAGGATCTACAGCATTCATAGTTATAGTCACATGACTAACTCCTAGTTCAACTAGATCATTTGCATAAAAGGGTAACATCAAACCATTAGTTGATAAGCAGAATGTAACATCTTTATCAAATTCTTTTATTAACTTAAGAGTTTTTTTAGTTTCTTCAAAGTTTGCTAAGGAGTCTCCTGGCCCTGCTATTCCAACAACAGTTAAGTTAGGCATTTTTTCTTTTACAAATTTATATTTTTCAAATGCTTGTTGTGCTGATAATACTTCTGTTGTTACTCCTGGGCGGCTTTCGTTTGGACAATCATATTTTCTTAAACAATAGTTGCAACTAATGTTACACTTAGGTGCTATAGGCAGATGTATCCTTGCATATTTATGAGCCGATCCACAGCTAAAACAAGGGTGAGTTTTAGTTTTTTCATCAATTGATTTAGGTTCTATTGTTACATTTGATACTTCTTCCACTTTCTTTCCCTCCTCTTTATAGAATTGAGTATAAATACTTTTTCTATATTTTCCTTCTTTAACTTCTAATATTTTATTTGTTACTTCATCAATCAGGTTTAAAGAACCAACATATCCTATACTCAATATTCTTTGACCACCTATCCTATCATGTATAGGGAAAGAAGCTCTTATTAAAGGAATCCCTTGCTTCTCTTCTATTCTTCTTCCATCGGAACTTCCAATCATAAGATTTGCTCCAAGATCAAGTGCATATTTTTCTATATCTTTAAAATCCGTATTATCTAGTATTTTATATTCATCTATAAACAATCTCTCAGCCACTTCATTTAATTCATCTTCTATTAATATCTTCATTTCTTTACAAGAGGTTCCTGTAGCAAGTAATACTGGCATAGCACCATTTTCAACACACAGCCTTGCTGTAGAGTAAACAAAATCCGGTTCTCCATATATAACTACCCTAGCCTCGGCATTATATTTATGAGAATCTATCATAGCATCAATATATCTTCCTCTTTGAGCTTTATATCTCTCTGGTACTGGTTTATCAGTTATTTCACTTAATAGTTTTAAAAACTCATCTGTATCTCTTAACCCTCTAGGCACATTGCATCTATAGTTTTTTATGCCAAATTTATCTTCAAGATATTTTCCAGCTGAATAATCATCTTTAACAAAGCTGCTTATTTCAATTGTTGCTCTAGCTCCCCCCATTTTTGATATATCTTTTATATCTGTTCCTGCTACTGATAGCCTGTTGTATTTCTCAGTTCTTGGGGAATCTAGATTCTCAGATATATCTGGAAGTAATATATAGTCAATATCAAAGCTATCCAAAATCTCTTTTAATTCCCTTACATCCGCTGGACTTATATATCCTGTAACTACATTTATTTTGTTATTCTTCTCTTCTTCCATTTCTGTATTTTCCACTATACATCTTAATGCTTTTAGATATCCCTCGTATTGGCTTCCACCATAACCTGGAGATGGAACTGGTATTAATTTCACTTTTTCATCTGGGTGTTTTTCATGAAATATTTTTGATAGACGGGAAACATCTTCACCTATAGTTTCAGCTAAACAAGTTGTGGCTACTGCTATTACCTCAGGATTATATAACTTAATTAGGTTCTCTAGCCCTTTCATTAAGTTTTTTTCTCCACCATAAACTGTTCCTTGCTCTGTTAATGAAGATGAAGCTATATCTATAGGTTCATTATAATGTGTTGCCATGTGCCTTCTAATATATGTACTGCATCCTTGGGACCCATGTAGGATTGTCATTGCTCCTTTTATTCCATAAAAAGCACTTACTACTCCCATAGGCATACACATATTACAAGGATTAACTGTCAAGTTTACGTATTGTTCTCCCATACTATCACACCCCTACTTTTGTATATTTCCAAACTGGACTATTTATTGTTAAGTTTATTTCTTTAGCAAAATTAACAGCTCCTTCAAATCCTGCTAAAGGATGTTTTCTCTCATGATTATGATCACAAAAAGCTATACCAAGCTTATATGCTAGAGGTCTTTCTTTAACACCACCAACTAAAACATCTGCTCCCTTTTCATTCATAAACTTTTCAAGTTCATAAGGGTTTGCATCATCTAATATAACTGTTCCTGGTTTTGCCAAGTTACCTATAACTTCATAATCATCTTTTTTCCCAGTTTGCGTTCCAACCACTACAGTTTCCATACCCAATTCTTCAAACTGCTTTATTAATGATATTGCTTTAAATCCCCCACCAACATATATTGCTGCTTTTTTCCCCTCAAGGTTTTTTCTATACTTCTCTAGTACATTTCCTAAATTAGCTCTCTCTTTTTCTACAAATGCTAGCGTTCTTTTTATTATTTCTTTATCTCCCAAAGCATTAGCTACATTTATAAGAGAAATCATTGTATCTTCTATTCCCATGAAACTTACCTTTATAAATGGTACTCCCATTTCTTTTTCCATTCTTTTTGCAAGATATGTCATGGAACCTGCACATTGAACTATATTTAAACTAGCGCCATCTGCTTTTTGAAGCTCCTCACACTTTGCATCACCTGTTATTTGTGAAACAACATTTATCCCCAAATTATTAAGATAGTTTTTAATTATCCACATTTCACCTGATAAATTAAAGTCTCCTAATATATTTACTCCTTTAATCTTAGGGGACTTAGTTCTTCCTATTAAATTCATAAGAGCATTGCATGCTGTCTTATATCCCATGGATTTATGTCCTGCAAATCCTGGAGACATTACTGGTATAACTGGAATTCCATATTTCTGTTCAGCTTGTTTACATACTGCTTCAACATCATCTCCTATAACTCCAACTATACAAGTTGCATAAACAAATATTGTTTTAGGTGAATGATTTTTCATGATTCCTTCTATTGCACCAGCTAATTTTTTCTCTCCTCCAAAGATTACATCCTTTTCTTTTAAGTCTGTTGAAAAACTATTACGATATAGTTCTTCTCCACTAGATAAACTTCCTCTTATATCCCATGTATAACTAGCACATCCTATAGGTCCGTGAACTATATGGAAAGCATCCGTTATGGGATTAAGTACAACTCTAGCACCACAATATACACATGATCTTTGGCTAACAGATCCAGACACACTTTCACTATCACACTTCATAGAGTTACCATGATCGCCTTCTTTACAAAAAATAAAATCTTTTCTTTCATCTAAAATTTCTGCTACTGGTTTTGCTTCCATAATAAATCACCTTCCTTATAAAGTAAAAAAGGACTTCCAAGGGAAGATTTCCTCCCTTGAAAATCCTTTTTAAAAAATAAATTACATTACCATTTCAAAATCTTCATCTTCACAATCTCTATCTATTCTATCCATTAATGCAGTAAGAATTAATTCTAGAACTCTCATAGCTCCTCTATATCCTACTATTGGCATATATGAATGAACATATCTATCAATAATTGGGAACCCTGCTCTTACGAATGGAATATCCTCAGCTCTTGCTATGTATTTTCCATGAGTTCCACCTATTAATAAATCTACACCTTCATTTTTAATCCATTGATGTAATTCAAAAAGATCGCTAGCAGCTTTTGCTACACATCCTTCTACTCCAAACTCTTCAAATAGAGCTTTAGCAGACTTTTCAAAAGCTATTCCTGGAGTACCTGTTATAACGTATTTAGGAATCATTCCTAATTCTAATACAAACTTAGTTAGTCCAAGTACAGTATCAGGATCTCCATATATAGCAACTTTTTTACCATATACATATTGATGTGAATCAACTACTGTATCAACTAGTTGTCCTCTTTCATCTTCTAAATCTTCTGAAACTTCTCCTTTAGAGAACTTAGATAATTCCATTATAAAATCATCTGTAGCTCCAATTCCTATTGGTAAAAGTAATGTTTTATATGGTACATTACATTTCTTCTCTAAATCTGTAGCTCCTAACTCAGAAGCAAAACTTCCTAGAGCAAGTGTTAATTCACTGTCTCCCATTGCCTTTATATCTTCTATCTTAGTACCGCCTTTAGGATACATTTCATATGTTCCAGTCATAGGAGCATCTAAAACTCCGCTTGTATCTGGAAGCATTGTGAAGTCTATTCCAAAGTCTTTCATAAGACGTTTCATTTCTCTCATATCTCCTGGATTTGTGAAACCAGGAATTACATTTAATTTTCCATTGGAAGTTCCAGTTGAGGTTGCAAGATATTTGATAAATCCTGAAACCATATTAGAAAATCCTGTTACATGTGATCCTACATAACTTGGTGTATTGGTATGAACCATGTATTTTCCTTCTGGAATATTAATTGAAGTTATAATTGAGTTTAAGTCATCACCTATTGTCTCTGATAAACAAGTAGTATGAACTGCAATTATTTCTGGATCATATATTTCAAATAAATTTTTAGCAGCAGTTCTAAGATTGCTTCCTCCACCAAATACTGATGATCCTTCAGTAAATGATGATGTTGAAGCTATAGCTGGTTCCTTAAAATGTCTTGTTAAGTACATTCTATGGAATGAACAACATCCTTGAGATCCATGGCTGTGTGGCATGCATTTATGAACACCTAATGCTGCGTACATTGCGCCAACTGGCTGACAAGTTTTAGCTGGATTTATTTTTAGGGCTTTTCTCTCTTTTACTTCTTTTGGTGTTAAATCTAACATTATACCACACCTCCTAATGTTCCTTCTAATATAGGTTCCTTTTTCCAAGGAGCTACTGTATAGTTCCAAGCTGGAGTATATATTCCCATAGTAACGTCCCTTGCAAAGTTTACAGCTCCTTTAAATCCTGCATATGGTCCACTATAGTCATATGAGTGTAATTGTCTTGATAAAACTCCACCTTTTTGAGCTACAAATTTATCCTTTATTCCTGAGAAGAATATGTCTGGCTTTAATAACTTTAAGAACTCTTCTGTTTCATAATGATTTAAATCATCAACAACTATTGCTCCCTTATCCATGCTTTTTTCCATACCACCGTAGTAGTTTAATGCTATTTCATCTTTTAATTGAGCATATCTTTCTTCTGGAATAACTAATCTGAATTTTTCTGGATCTTTTTCTAATTTTAATTCTTCTATATTTTTAGAATCTGCATCAACTTTCATAAATGGTACTACTTCGCTTCCTTC
Organism: Clostridium intestinale DSM 6191; assembly: GCF_900130055.1. Taxonomy (GTDB): domain Bacteria; phylum Bacillota; class Clostridia; order Clostridiales; family Clostridiaceae; genus Clostridium_T; species Clostridium_T intestinale. The sequence goes on along the minus strand of NZ_FQXU01000006.1, from coordinate 206,897 downwards.
GTAGTCATCTCTATGAGCAAATTCATAACCTGCCAATAAAGTCTTCATACCTAAACTTTCTAATAGGTTTTGATAATGGTGAGATCTAGATCCTCCAACAAATAATGCTGCTGTTTTTCCAGTTAATTTATTTTTGTATAATTCCATGTATTCTTCGATATCTTGAAGTTCTTCTGCAATTATTTCTTCTGTTCTTTCTATAAGATCTTCATCTCCAAAATACTTAGCAATTGATCTTAATGATTCTATAGTACCATCAACACCTACAAAATTAACTTTTAGCCAGTCAGTACCATATTTAGTTTTCATCATTTCACCAATATAATTTATTGATCTATGACATTGGATTATATTTAAATCTGCTGTGTGTGCACTTTTAAGTTCTTCGTAACTTCCATCACCAGTCATTACTGATACAATATCATAACCGATTTTCTTTAATACTCTGCTGATTTCCCAACCATCTCCACCGATATTATATTCACCTAATAAGTTTATGGAGAATTTTTTAGGTACATAACTTCCTGTTCCTATAACATTTTTCATAAGACCATTGTTAGCTATGTGGTGACCTGCTGATTGAGATACCCCTTTATATCCTTCACAAGAAAATGCTAGAACTTTAATTCCATATAATGCTTCAGCCTCTTTTGCTACTGCATGAATATCATCTCCAATTAATCCAACTGGACAAGTAGAACAAATCATTATTGATTTTGGGCTAAATAACTCAACTACTTCTTTGATAGCTTGTTTAAGTTTCTTTTCTCCTCCAAATACTATATCGCCTTCTTGCATATCTGTAGAGAAACAATATTCTAAAAAGTTTTGTGTGTTTTCATCACTTTTTCCTTTATGCCTTCTTGTTCCCCATGTATAGAAACCACAACCTATTGGACCATGTGTAATTACTGCAACATCTTTTAAAGGTCCAAGTACAACCCCTTTACAACCTGCATAACAACATCCTCTGTTTGTCATTATTCCTGGTATTGTTCTTACATTCGAAGTTAACTCTGGTGCTTCTTCAGATATTTCTCCTATATGAGCTTTTCTATTTTTAAATACTTTGGCACTATAACCATCCAAAACTTTATCTATAGTACTCATTAAATTCACCTCCAAATTTACTTTTATATAACTATTTCTCCAGACTTATTGTCTCTTACTCTATATACTTCATTAACTGGTAAAACAAATATTTTTCCATCTCCCGGATTTCCTGTGGAGTTAACCTTTATAATTATATCTATAATTTTTTTTACATCTTCATCTTTAACTACTAATGTGAATAATCTTTTAGGTATAAGTCTTCCAAGCTCTGATATATTTTCAGCTACAGGTGAGGCAGGTATGTTTTCATCAAGAACTAAATCTTCAATTAAAGCCATATTTAATGATTTTTTCCCTCTCCCTAAAACTTTTCTACAAGTAAATGAGGGGAATCCAGCCTCTGCGAGAGATTCTTTTGTTATATTTACTTTATTCGAACGAATAATTCCTATTATTTCTTTCATTTATAGCACCTCAACTTTTATAAGACTTCTTTTCCACTACTTATGGTATACGCCGTTTCTACTGGAGACACAAATATTTTCCCATCACCAAAAGCTCCTTTTATTCCTGTTCTTGCAGTTCTCATTATTATTCTTATAACATCATCTTTATCTTCTTCATTTTTTACTACTACTAGGATCATTTCTTTTGGTAATTCATCATAATATATATCTCCAACTTTAATTCCTTTTTGCTTTCCACGTCCAAATACATCCATTTTAGTCACTTCTGGAAATCCAGCTGATAAAAGTTCTGATAGTACTGTTCCTACTTTTTCAGGTCTTATAATAGCACGAACCATTAACATAACAATTCTCTCCTCTTATTCACATATGTTCTTTATTATTTTCTTATAGATCCATTAATCCATATTGCATTAATATTTCTTCTAATCTATCTTGGCTCATTGGTTTTGGAATTACAAACATATCGTTATTATCAACTTTACTTGCTAATGTTCTATATTCATCTGCTTGTTCACAAGTTGAATCAAATTCTATTACTGTTTGTTTGTTTATTTCAGCTTTTGTTACCATTGGACTTCTAGGTACAAAGTGAATTAATTGACTTCCTAATTCTTTAGCAAAGTTATCTAATAATTCATATTCATTTGCAACTTTTCTTGAGTTACAGATGATTCCACCTAATCTAACTCCACCAGTGTTTGCATATTTTTGGATACCTTTTGCTATATTGTTAGCTGCATATAATGCCATCATTTCTCCTGATGCTACTATATATATTTCTTGTGCTTTTCCTTCACGTATTGGCATTGCAAATCCACCACATACAACGTCACCTAATACATCATAGAAAACATAATCTAAATCTGATTCGTAAGCACCTAATTGCTCTAGCATATTAATTGAAGTTATTATACCTCTTCCTGCACATCCAACTCCTGGTTCTGGACCGCCTGATTCAACACATTTTATACCTCTAAATCCTGGCTTTAAGATTGAATCTAAATCTACGTCATCTCCTTCTTCTCTTAATGTATCAAGAACACTTTTTTGTGCTAATCCTCCTAGTAATAATCTTGTTGAGTCAGCCTTAGGATCACATCCTACTACCATTATCTTCTTGTCCATTGTAGCAAGCCCTGATGTTAAGTTTTGTGTTGTTGTAGATTTACCTATTCCACCTTTTCCATAAATAGCTACTTGTCTCATTTTTATACTCCTCCTTCAAACTGAATATTTATTATAAACTTATCTAAAACTGAGTTTTAGATAAGATTTATACTTAATTTTAGATAATAAAAAAAGAAGTCCATAATTTAGATAATTCATAAATAACCTAAATTTCTAGACTTCTTTGCCCGCTTAGTTAACAGACTTCTTTGTCCAATATAAAACATAATTTAAATTTCATAAAAATATCATATTTAAATGAAATTTTATCAACTATACACATAATTTTTTATTAGTTTGTTTACTTGTAATTTATGTTCTTAATATTATCATATATTTTTTTGCTTTACAATAGGAAAAATGAAGTTTTTTACTATTATTCTAATTGAAACCTATTATCATTTCACGAATTATAATGATACTGCCAATGTAAATGTTTTTGATATTATAAAACTTTTTTTATTTTTTTTATATTTCATTCGTAAAATTGATTAATATTTCTTCTATGCTATAATTTACTTATATTCCTTATTCGAAAGGAGATTTAATTATGACTCAAGATAAATCCTTAACACCTCAAGAGGTAGCAGATATTTTAAAGATAGCAAAAAATACTGTGTATGAACTAATAAAAAGAGGTGAACTTAAAGCTTATCGAGTTGGAAGAAAATTCAGAGTAGATTTTATAGATGTGGAAGAATATAAAAACAATTCCAGAGACAATAAAAAATCAATATTTAGTGAAATAAGTAGTGTAAATATTGAAAATGCTAAAATAAATCCTCCCATTCCAAATACAGGAGTTATTTTATGTGGTCAAGATGTAGCTTTAGATATTTTGTGTAGACATATTGAATACCATCCCAAGGGCATTCAAATACTTAGATCTTATATGGGATCATACAATGCTTTGTATTCCTTATACCAAGATAAGGTTCATATAGCAACAACTCATCTTTGGGATGGAGATACTGATAGCTATAATATTCCTTATATAAAAAGATTAGTTCCTGGAATACCAACCATAACTGTACATTTAGCTTGCAGAAATATAGGATTCTATGTTAATAAAGGAAATCCTAAAAATATTAAATCCTGGTTAGATTTAGATAAAAAGAACATCTCCATAGTTAATAGAGAAAAAGGCAGCGGTGCAAGGATATTATTAGATGAGCATCTACGCTTACATAATATTGATCCTGAAAAAATAAATGGATATGCTAAAGAATGTACATCTCATCTAGCCGTTGCAAGCGCTATTTCTCGTGGTGATGCAGACTTAGGAATAGGCACTGAAAAAACAAGCCTGCAAGTTCAAGGTATAGAATTTATACCAATGAAAAAAGAACGCTATGAAATAGTTATAAAAAAACAAAATTCTACTATGCCTTATTTTGATATCTTAATGGAGATTTTAAATTCTGATGAGTTTAAATTAGAGCTTCAAGGTCTTGGTGGATATGATATAACTGAAACTGGTAAAATAATAAATTAAAAAAGTGGACTTCGCATCAGCAATTCTTAAATGCTAATGCAAAGTCCTTTTTTAAGAAACTAGCTTGCAATTATTGATGTAACTAAATTAAGTGTATTATCTAGTGAAATCTCCTTAACTATTTTATCTATATTATTTACCATATTTTTTAGTTCTTTAGGATCATTAAATAATCTTTTAATTATATTATTTAAATTATCTCCTTCTGCATATATAGCAGCCTTTTCATTAACTAAAAATCTAACATTCTCTTCTTCTTGTCCTGGTATGTAATAAGGTATTATAATTGGAAGCCTCTTAACTAATGCCTCAGTTACAGTTAAACCACCTGGTTTTGTTATAATCAAACTTGCTCTATCCATTAACTGAGATACATTTGTTGTAAACCCTAAAATTATTAACTCTTTACTTATTGGTACTGTTTTATAGTTCTCTTCAAGTTCTCTTTTTAAAATTTCATTATTTCCACATACAGTTATTATTTTTAAAGGAATATCTAAATTCATTAGCTCAAATAAAGCTTTTTTCATAGATTTTAGTCCCATACTCCCACCCATTAGTAATATAGTAAATTCTTTTTCTCTACTTATACTATTAGTGAAATTCATAAAATCTCTCTTTACAGGAATTCCATAGCTATATATTCTTCCTTTATCTATTCCCTTTTCTATAAGACTTTCTTTCGTGTATTCACTTCCTACTATATAGGCATCCACACTTTTGTCCACATAAGTACTATGAGCTTTATAATCGGTAACTATAGATATAAATGGAATATTAATTTTATTTTCTTTTTTTAGATTTGCTATAACTTTAACCAATAATGGATGAGTAGATATTATTATATTAGGTTTATATTCTTTTATAATTTCATAAGTACTATCCTTTATAGATTTCCCTAATATTCCACCTATACTATTACTGGTTAATTTGTGATTGCTTGCTTTATATAACATTCCAAATAAACTAGGTACTTTAGTTGCAAGAATTTCGTATCCTCCTGATACCAATTTATCTAAAACTTCTCCAGTCTCTTTTATAGGTTCTATACATTTAACTTCGTAGCTTTGTTTTTCAAGCTCTTTTTTTAATGAATCTGCTACTGAATTATGACCTTGTCCTGTTGATGCAGTTACTATCAATACCTTTTTTACAAGATTCATAATAAAAATACCCCCTAAGTTATTTCTTATATTAATTTTATTATAAACCCATAAGATTAAAAGCACCTTAAGTAAATCTAAACAAATTCTTAACTTATTCATAAAAAAAATAAAACTGTCTAAAGATACTTATCATCTTAGACAGTTTTATGTATTATTCTACTATGCTTATTTTCATCATGTTAGTAGCTCCAACTTTTTCAACGGGAACTCCAGCAACTATTACTACTGTATCACCTGACTTAACATATTTAGTTGTTTTAGCTATATCAACAGTTTTTTCCATCATTTCATCTGTTGAATTAACTCTTTCAGCTACTATTGGATATACTCCCCAACTTAAAGCTAATTTCTTTGCAACTTTCTCGTCTGGAGTTACTGCAATAATTGCACAATCTGGTCTACATTGAGATATTCTCTTTGCAGTTGCCCCTGATTGAGTTGATGATATTATTGAACTCGCTTTTAATTCATATGCAGCATTACATGCAGCTCTTGAAATAACTCCACCAATTGCTGGTATATGTCTTTTAGCGCTAGATACTGCTAATTCATAACTTAATTGATTTTCAGTTTCTTTAGCTATTTTAGCCATAGTTTCAACTGATTCTACTGGCCAGCTTCCATTTGCAGATTCACCTGAAAGCATTATAGCATCTGTACCATCTAATATAGCATTAGCTACGTCTGAAACCTCTGCTCTAGTTGGTCTTGGGTTTCTTATCATAGAATCTAACATTTGAGTAGCAGTAATAACTGGTTTACAAGCAGCATTACATTTATCTATAATCATTTTTTGCACAGCTGGAACTTTTTCTATTGGAATTTCTACTCCTAGATCCCCTCTAGCTACCATTATTCCATCAGAAACAGCTATGATTTCATCTATATTGTCAACACCTTCTTGGTTTTCTATCTTAGAATATATATCTATATGACTTCCGCCATTTTCTTCTAATATTTTTCTAATAGCTATAACATCTTCTGCTTTTCTTATAAATGAAGCAGCTACCATGTTAACACCTATTTCACAACCAAATTTAAGATCGGATTCATCTTTTTCAGTCATAGCTGGTAATTTAATTGCTACTCCTGGTACATTAACACCTTTATGAGTTCCAACCATTCCTGTATTTTTAACAACACAGTTTACTTTACCTTCTTCAACTGATTTAACTTCTAATCCAACTAAACCATCATCTATTAATATAGTATCGCCAGCTTTAACATCTTTAGCTAAACCTGTATAAGTTACAGAACATTTTGTAGTATCTCCAACAACATCTCCACCTGGATATATTGTGAAATCTGTTCCAACAGTTAATTCAACCTTACTTGGTTCAAATTTTCCGGTTCTTATTTCTGGTCCTTTTGTATCTAAAAGAACTGCTATTTCTCTATTATATTTTTTAGCTAATTCTTTTACTTTGTTTATTCTTGTTGCATGCTCTGCATGATCACCATGTGAAAAGTTGTGTCTAGATGCATTCATTCCTGCTTCTATAATTTTTGATAAAATTTCATCGCTATCACTAGCCGGTCCAATTGTACATATTATTTTTGTTTTTCTCATAGATAACACTCCTTATTTTTTAATTCCAAAATGCGTAAATAAAATAAATTAAAAATAAATATATTTAAAAAGCTATTGCTTTTAAATTAATTTTATGATGATATTTCAGTAGCTATATCATATAATTTTTCATCAAATTTTCTTTCTATAGCTAACGCTTCATCTATATCCACATCAATTACTTGATTATTTCTTATTCCTATTACTCTAGCAGTTTTTCCTTCTAATAAAACTTCCACTGCTCTATGACCTAATTTTGATGCAAGCACTCTATCGGAAGCTGATGGACTTCCACCTCTTTGAATATGTCCAAGAATAGTAGCTCTTGTTTCAATTCCAGTTACTTCTTCGATGTATGAAGCTAATTCTTCAGCTCCACCTACTCCTTCAGCAACTAAAATTAAATTGTGCATTTTTCCTTTAACTTTTCCTTCTAATATAGTTTTGCATAATTCATCTTTGTCAAAACCTTTTTCTGGCACTACTATTGATTCTGCACCACCTGCAAGACCTGCATATAAAGCTAAATCTCCACAGTTTCTTCCCATTATTTCTACTACAGAAACTCTCTCATGAGAAGTTGAAGTGTCTCTTAATTTATTTATAGCGTCAAGCACTGTATTTAAAGCTGTGTCAAATCCTATTGTGTAGTCAGTATAAGCTAAGTCATTATCTATAGTTCCTGGAAGTCCAACAGTTTTAACTCCAAGTTTAGAAAGAAGTTTAGCTCCTGTGAAAGATCCATCTCCACCTATTACAACTAATGCGTCTACTCCATAAGCTTTAAGTATTTTTGCGCCTTTTTCTCTGCCTTCTTCTGTTTTAAATTCATTACATCTTGCAGTCCTTAAAACTGTTCCACCTCTTTGTATAATATCTGATACTGAACGTCTGTCCATTGGGTGAAGTTCTCCACTAATTAAACCAGCATATCCTCTTTCAACACCCATTACTTCCAATCCATTATGTAATGCGGTTCTTACAACTGCTCTTATTGCAGCATTCATTCCTGGTGCATCTCCACCACTTGTTAAAATAGCTATTTTTTTCATTAATTATGCCTCCTCTACACTATAGGGACACAGCTAGTCCCACATATGCTAAAATTTACCCACCACTTTTAAAAAAAACGTATTAATCCTATTTTCATACTTAATACTACTTATTATTCGAAGTTTTCTCAAAATTATAAATATATTAAGACAAATTAATTTTACTTAAAGTTTCGGGTATTTTCAAGCTTTTTACTAGGTTTTATTACAAAAAATAATGTAATCTATTTCATTTAACTATATTATACCCATTTCTCTTATTAATTATTATTTATTAACTTTTTGTCAAAGCTTTTATAAGATTTAAATATTTAATAAACTATTTAAAAACTTTCAACATTTTTTTCTATAAATCTACATCATATATACTATATCAAAAACCTTTAATTATTTCAAATACAAATAATGAAAAAAGGAGCTCCCAAAAAAATTGAGAGCCCTCATTTTTAATCAACTAATTTTACATTATCATTTCCAAATTTCTTTCTTAGATAATCTAAAGCTCCCTTGTCTAAATCTACCCAACAATCTCTAGATAATCTAAAGTTTTGTTTTTCTTTTTCAGTAAAAATATTAACTGGTGTATCACCTTTGTATTCGGTCAAAAGAACTTTAAGAAGCTTATTAATCTCTTTTGCCTTGCTAGTATTCTCTACGCGAATATAAACTTTTTCTGTGTTTATTTTTTCTAACGGAGTTATATCTTCACACAGAATTTTAGGTAATTCTTCTTCGTTTATACTTACTCTTCCTCTTACTACAACCAAGCTATCCATATTAATAAGTGAATTTACTTTCTCCAAAGTTTTAGGGAATACTACAACCTCCATAGATGCTGTTAAATCCTCTATCTTAACAAATGCCATCATAGTATTGTTCCTAGTTACTTTTCTACTTACATAACTTATTATTCCTGCAACTACAACTCTAGTTCCATCTTCTATAGAATCTTCCTTATATCCACTCATACCAACTGTAAGTACGTCATGTATATCTTCTTCCAAAACTTCCTTTGTAGCCATTATTTTATCTATAGTGGTGCTAGTTTGTAATTTAATACTTTCTTTATAATCATCTAAAGGATGCCCACTTAAATATAAACCAGTCATCTCTTTTTCCATTGTTAAAATATAATTTTTCTTAAATTCATTTATCTGCGGATATGTAACCTCTGGTATAGATACCTTTTCATTAAGATCAATAAATAAATTCATTTGTCCATCTATATTCCTTCTCTTATCTCCAGCAACTGAATCCATAACTTTTTCATGAACTGCTAAAAGTCTTGATCTATATACATTAAAACTATCAAAAGCTCCTGATTTTATTAAGCTTTCAACTGCCCTCTTATTTATAGATGAAAAATCCATCTTATTACAAAAATCTTGTAGGGATGTGAATTTCCCCTTCTCATTTCTTGCTTTTACTATTGATTCTACAACGTTATAACCTACATTTTTTATTGCAGCTAATCCGAATCTTATAGTATCTTCTTTAACTGTAAACTTAGAATAACTTTCATTGATATCAGGTAACAGAAGTTTAATGCCTAATTTTTCTGCCGAGTTTATATAGGCTGCTACTTTATCATTATTTCCCATTACTGAATTAAGCATTGCAGCTATAAATTCTACAGGATAATACCTCATTAAAAATGCAGTTTGATAACCTACTATTGCATAAGCAGCTGCATGGGATTTATTAAAAGCGTAACTTGCAAAGTCAATCATTTGATCAAATATTTTATTTCCAGCCTCTTCTGAAATACCATTACCTACACAACCTGGAACTTCGATATTTCCTTCTTCATCTACTATTCCATAGATGAAGTTTCGTCTTTCCTGCTCCATTACCTCGTGCTTTTTCTTTGACATAGCTCTTCTAACCATATCTGAACGCCCTAAAGAATAACCTGCAAGGTCTCTAACTATCTGCATTACCTGTTCTTGATATACCATAACACCATAAGTAACATCCAATATATTTTCTAATTCAGGTGTTATATATGTAACCTTATCTGGATTTTTTTTACTTTCTATATATCTAGGTATTTCTGCCATAGGGCCTGGTCTATATAATGATATACCCGCAATTATATCCTCTAAAGAATCCGGCTTTAAATCCTTCATGAAGCTAGTCATTCCAGCTGACTCCAATTGGAATACACCTACAGTTTTTCCCTCTCCTAACATCTTATAGACTTCTTTATCATTAGTATTAATATCATCTAAATCGATCTCTATACCTCTATTTTGTCTTATCATATCAACAGCATCCTTCATTACTGTTAATGTTCTAAGTCCTAAGAAATCCATTTTTAATAAACCAAGTTCCTCCAAGGTATTCATATCAAATTGAGTTACAATATTATCTTCATTTTTCTGTACTGGAACATACTCTACCAGTGGTCTTGAAGCAATTACAACACCAGCCGCATGGGTTGATGAATGCCTTGGCAATCCCTCTAAATCTCTACTTACATCTATTAAGTTTCTTACTCTATCTTCATCATCATATAGTTTTTTTAGCTCTGGATTTAGATTCAATGCTTTTTCTATAGTGATTCCTAACATGGTAGGAATCATTTTAGCTATTTTATCAACCTCTGCATAAGTATAATTCATAGCTCTTCCAACGTCCCTTATACAGGCTCTTGGAGCCATTGTTCCAAAGGTTATTATCTGCGAAACATTGCTTTCACCATATTTATCTACAACATAGTCAATAACTTCTTGTCGCCTTTCATAACAAAAGTCTGAATCTATATCAGGCATACTTACTCTTTCAGGATTTAAGAAACGTTCAAATAAAAGATTATATTTTATTGGGTCTATTTTTGTTATACCTAACGTATAAGCTACAATTGATCCTGCTGCAGACCCTCTTCCAGGACCTGTTGGGATGTTATTTTCATTTGAAAATCTTATAAAGTCCCAAACTATTAAGAAGTAATCTACATAACCCATCTGGTTTATTACTCCAAGTTCATACTCTAATCTATCCACAAGTTCTTTTACTTCAGTACTAATAATTTTATATTTCTCTATATTTTCATAAGAGTATTTTTCATTGGTTATATTATACTTTTCTAATAATCCCATAAAACATACATCTCTTAAGTACTCATAAGGATCTTGACCTTCTGGTAGTGGAAACTTAGGTAACTTTGATTTATGAAACTCATAATCAAAATTACATTGTTCAGCAATTTTAATTGTATTCTCAAGTGCCTCGGGAACATAAGAAAATAATTCCCACATCTCTTCTGGAGACTTTAGATAAAACTCATCAGAAGGATATCTCATCCTCTTTTCATCTTCTACTGTTTTTCCTGTTTGAATACACAATAATATATCATGAGATTTATAGTCCTTCTTCTCAATATAGTGAGTATCATTAGTAGCAACTAAAGGTATTCCAGTTTCTTTAGAAATTTCTATAAGACCTGCATTAACCTTTCTTTGCTCTTCTAATCCATGATATTGGAGTTCTAGATAAAATCCTTCTTTAAATATATCCTTATATTCTAAGGCAATATTCTTTGCCTTATTATAATTACCATTATTTAATGCTGAGTTTACTTCTCCTCCTAGACAAGCACTCAATCCTATTATACCTTCGCTATGTTTTCTCAAATATTCATGATCTATTCTTGGCTTATAGTAAAAACCATCCGTTGAGCCCTTTGATACAATCTTCATCAAATTTTCATAACCTTGCTGATTTTTAGCCAAAAGAACTAAATGATGGGTTTCATTTTCACTATCATTATTTTTTATGTACATAGATTTAGGCACCACATAAACTTCACAGCCTAATATAGCTTTTATACCCGCTTTCTTCGCCTCTTTATAAAAATCGACACATCCATACATTACACCATGATCAGTTATTGCTATTGATTCCATCCCTAATTCTTTTGCTTTTTTTATTATTTTAGATATTTTACCTGAACCATCTAACAAAGAGTATTCTGTATGTAAATGTAGATGACAAAACTTCTTTTCACTCACTCCATCACTTCCTTCCCTATCTTCTATTTTAGACAAAAATAGCCCTAAATAAAATAGGTAAATCATCAAAGTTATAAATAAAATAAGACCACTACACAATATTGAAGCGATCTTATTTCAAAAAACACCTTATTCTATTTTAAATATCTCTACGTTCTCTTTCATTACTGCAGTCATATCCTTTAAGTCTTTAGATGTTACAGAAACATCAAGTGATGATTCTTTCATTTCCTCCATCGAAGCCGATATTTCTTGTGCTAATGAAGATATTTCCTGGGAAATTGATGCCACATTTTCACTTTTTATGACGATATCATCCTTATTAGACGACAACCTTTCAACGTACCTACTTACATTATTTATCCTAGGAGTTATTTCTTCAATAGATGATGATATCTCTTTAAAAGAAGTCATCGATGTATCTATTGTCTCTCTTTGTTTCACTATCTCGTTATTCATCTTTTCACTAGTCGAGGAAATATTTCGTGTATCTTTCAATAAATCAGATGCTATTTCAAAGATTTTATTTGAAGCTATTTTACTTTTTTCTGCTAGAGTTCTAACTTCATCAGCTACTACACCAAACCCTTTTCCTGCATCACCAGCAGCCGCCGCCTCTATTGCAGCATTTAAAGCTAAAAGATTGGTTTGTTCTGATATGGATTTGATTACTGAAGTAAACTCATTAACTTTTTTAATATTTTTGTCCATTAAATTTATTTTTTCTTTAAATTCACTAAATGTCACTATAAGCTCTAACAATCCTTGGACAACCATTTCCATAGAGTTATTAGACTTTTTAGCTTTTTCATCAATATCTACCGCTCTAGTATTTATCTCCTCAAATTGTACTACTATTTTATCAAGTTCTCGTCCAAACTTATTCACTATTTCTACTGTATCGGTTAATTCCTGTGCTTGAGTATCACTTCCACTTGCAACTTCTTCTATTGCATGGGCTATGTTTTCAGTTGAATACACAAACTTACTTGAAATATTTGATAGATTTTCGGACTTCATATCAATACTATCTGAATTTATTTTTATTAAGGAAATTATTTCAGAAATATATTGCTGGGTTTTATTAATAGCATTTGCTATGTCTCCAACCTCATCTTTTTTCTTCTTTAAATTCTCTTCTACACCTTTTGTTAAGTCCCCAGTTGAAAGTATAGTCATATGATTGTCTATTTTCTTTAAATTTCGTGTTATTAGGTTTATTATTATTAATGTTGTCAATACGCCAATAATCGCAACTATGCCTCCTAAAGCAGAGAAATACTTTGACAACTCATCAACCTCCTGCTGTATTCCCTGTTTATCTAGGTATTGACCAAATGACCACCCAATTACTTTTATTTTCCCATATGTTATTATATTATCTTTATTGTTGAGTTTGTATTCTCCTGAAGATACCTCACCTTTTATCATTTTTTGTTCTATATCTGCTAATCCAACATTAGCATCGAGCTCACTTAACTTTTTACCTATAAACTCTTTGTTAGTATGTATCTGTATAATTCCTTGTTCATTTAGTATAATCCCTGCCCCATATCCTGAGACTTCCTCTTTAACTATTCTGCTAAGCTCTGGCTCAATTCTATTTACAACTAGTATTTTAGATATCCTACCATCTACTACTATCGGAACTAAATAAGAAAATATAGGATTATTCTCTCCATCAATCCCAACTTTTTTTACTAACCCTTCTCCATTAAGCACTCTAGTTAATAACTCTTTATCTTCAAGCATTCCAGTTGTGTCATCACTATATTTTATGCTCCCATTTTCATCTATAATTCCTATAGATATATGATCCCTTGATTTTTTTTGAGAATCAAGTAAATTTTTTAAGGTTTCCCAGGGAGTTTTTCCATCCTTCAAGATTTGAGAATTAACAATTCCCCACATACTTGTTAAATTATCATTAAAAATATTATTGATATTATTTATTTTTTCATTTGTTAATTCCATTAGAAATCTCTCTGAATTATTGGTTATGTGTTTTTTAGATTCACTTATAGCTACATAAGATAAAACTGAAACTAAAAGAATTATCATAGATACAATTGGTATTAATAGCTGATTTCTAATACTTTTCTTTATCATTGTTTTTATTCCTCCAAACAACCATCTTAATACCAATTTTACATAAAATAATTAAAGGTGTATTATTATTAATACACCTTTAACTGAATCTTTAACATTCATAACAATAACTTAATCTAAGTTTAACTATCTTATTTCCCTCGTAGCTCTTCTGCTATTTTTTCTATTTTTCTTAATCTGTGATTTACACCTGATTTCCCTACTGGTGGATCTAGCATTTCTCCTAACTCTTTTAAAGATTCATCCGGATAATTTAATCTAAGCTCTGCTATATCTCTTAAATTTTTAGGTAATCTTTGAAGACCTATTTCCTTTTGAATGAGTCTTATACTTTCAACTTGTCTTACTGCAGCATTAACAGTTTTACTTAAGTTTGCAGTCTCACAATTTACAAGTCTATTTACATTGTTCCTCATTTCCTTCATTATCCTTATATTCTCTAGCTCTAATAGGCAAGTATGAGCTCCTACTATATTTAAAAGATCAACTATCTGTTCGCCTTCTTTAATATAAACTATATAACTGTTTTTTCTCTGAATAATTTTAGAATTCAATCCAAACCTATTAACAAGTTTACTTAAATCTTTAGCATATTCTTCACTATGAGTCACAAATTCTAGATGATATGCTTTTTCTGGATTAGATATACTTCCTCCTCCAAGTAATGCACCTCTAATATATGCTCTAGCGTTTTCATCACTAGAAACCATTTGTTCTTCTATACCATAGCTTAAAGACATTATGCCTTCAACTTCTTTAAATATACCAGTTTCATAAAGTAGTTCTTTTACTCCCATTTCTTCTGTAACTAGAACCATATAAATATTGTTCTTTTTTAAAGAACTACTCTTTTTAACCATAAGTTTAGAGTGAATACTAAAGTGTTCTTTAAGAAGAGTAAATATTAATCTTGCTGAACCTGGGTTTTCTGTTGTTATCTTAAAACTAATCTGCCTACCACTAAAGGCTAAAGTTCCACTTACCTTCATTATAGCTGATAATTCAGCTAAAGCCTCTTCCCTAGTTATATCTGTATATCTGCATATTTCTCCTTTAACCTTAGATGAAAATGATGACATAGGATCTCCCTTCCCTTTATACTTCCTTTAATATATAATTATTTACTTTCTTTTAACCTTTGGGATAGATACATATACTCTATTATCTTCTTCTTATCATAAAGAAGAGCTTTCTCCATAACTGTAGTCATTATTACTTTTGCGAGTTCCTCTGAATTATGTCTAATGAAGCCATCTTTATATTTAACTAAATTGGCTTCTATAATCTCTATTCCCATCTTATTTATAATCTCTTTATCAATTATTACTTCTTGAGAACCTTCTTCCCTATATTTTTCAATAAGATTTTTAGGTAATTCTTGAACATTTGCTATAACATAATCGACTATATCTTTCCCACAATGTTTATACAAAACTCTTAAATGATCTGAAACTTTAAAATTATCTGTTTCTCCTGGCTGAGTCATTATATTAGAAACATACATTTTTAAACCACTACTTCTCTTAATGGTTGTCGATATTTTTTTTACTAATAAATTTGGCAAAACAGAAGTATATAAACTTCCTGGTCCCATAATTATTACATCGGCTTCTCGTATAGCTGTTAATGCCTCCCTTAATGGCTCCGCATTTTCAGGTATAATCATTAACTTCGAAATTTTAGTTTTTTGGGCAATAGCTTCTTCTGGTATTTGAGATTCACCCTCTACTGTATTACCATTTTCATAAAATGCTTTCAATCTCATGTTTTCCAAAGTAACAGGTATAACTTTCCCTGTTACTGCTAATACCGAACTCATCTTCTGAACAGCATCCTCAAAATTATCTGAAATTCCATCCATTGCAGCTAAAAATAAATTACCGAAGCTTTGATTCTTAAGCCTTCCATCTTTAAATCTATATTGAAGTAGTTCTTCCATCAAGGGCTCTGTATCAGCCAAAGCTAATATACAGTTTCTTATATCTCCTGGAGGAAGAATACCTAAATCTTCTCTTAAATCCCCAGATCCTCCACCATCATCTGCAACTGTAACTATAGCAGTTATATTAGAAGTATAATACTTTAATCCTCTTAGCATTGTGGAAAGACCTGTCCCCCCACCAATTACTACTATTTTAGGTCCTTTTACTAATAATCTTTTTTCATATATAAGATTTTGCATTTTATCTGAATCTAAGGATACCTTTATATATCCTTTATTTATAAGTGCTATTATTCCCCTCATCACTTCAGTTACTGAAACGTATAAAACAAAAATCCCTGTTATTATTAAAAATACATAAAATACTTTATACATGATGCTATACATACTGTGTAAAGCAAGTTCCGTAAAACCGTAAGCTACTAAAAGCACTCCTAATAATCCAAATAAGATCCATCTTTTAACCCTTATTCCAGGTCTTAACCAGTCTAGGAACCTCATAACTTTCTAGCTCCCTTATAGGTATCTTCATTCACATCCCTATGCTCAATTCCAACCGTATAATCATTGCTTAACCTTTCATAAATATCATTAGCAATTGCAACAGATCTATGTCTTCCTCCAGTGCAACCTATTGCAATAATCAATTGTCTCTTTCCTTCTTTAGTATAGTTTGGTATAAGGAATTTAAGCATATCTTCAAGCCTTTCAACAAATCCTATAGTCTCTTCTTGAGATAATACATAGTCTTTAACAGGTTTTTCATTTCCAGAAAAAGGTTTGAGTTCTGGTATATAAAAAGGATTTGGAATAAATCTAACATCAAATACCAAATCAGCATCTACAGGTATTCCATATTTAAAACCAAAGGATAATACAGTTACAGATAATTGCTTTTCTATAACCTTTCCATCTCCATAATTCTCATTTATTTTCTCCCTAAGATCTTTTATTGCATATTTTGATGTGTCTATAATTATATCTGCTCTATCCTTAACTTCCCTTAATTTCTTTCTTTCACTTTCTATTCCTGTTATAACTCTTCCATCTGGAGCTAATGGATGACTTCTCCTTGATTCCTTAAATCTTTTTACTAATATATCATCTGATGCTTCTAAAAATAATATCTCATACTTAAATTCACCATCTTTTAAATATATTAAGCTTTCAAAGAGGTCATCAAAAAAAACTCCCCCTCTAATATCTATAACAAGTGCAACCTTATCTATCTTTCCTTCACTTTGAATACACGCTTCTGCAAATTTAGGTATTAATTTAGGTGGTAAGTTATCAACACAAAAATATCCTAAATCCTCAAGGCTTCTTGTGGCTTCCGTTTTTCCCGCTCCTGACAATCCAGTAACAATTACAAATCTCATAAGTTCCCCTGACAATATTGCCTTAAGCAAAATCAGGATTTCACCGTCCTTTCTACTAAAAATCTATAATAAATTATATCATAAATACTTAATTTTTGTATTAATATTTATGTGCTTACTCCCTCCATTATGATGAATATTATTTTAAATACCACTAAGTAAAAAACTCAGCCCTAAAAGCTGAGTTCTTATTTATCTAATTATCTTTTTCTTCTCCAATTATCCTGACTTCAGTATTAAGCTCCACCCCAAATTTTTCTTTTATTGTTGCTTGAATATGAGCTATTAAATCTAAGATATCTTTAGCAGTTGCGTCTCCTTTGTTAATTACAAAACCTGAATGTTTTTCAGATACAGCGGCTCCCCCTAAAGAGAAACCTTTAAGACCAGCATCTTGTATAAGCTTACCCGCAAAGTATCCAGGTGGTCTTTTAAATGTACTTCCCGCTGAAGGATACTCAAGCGGTTGTCTTTCTTCTCTTCTTCTAGTTAATTCATCTACTCTATTTTTAATTAACTCTTTATCTCCAAACCTTAATTCAAAACAAGCGCTTATAACAACAAAACCATTCTCCATAATATACGAAGTTCTATATCCTAATTTCAGTTCATCCGTTGACAACTTTACTAGTTTTCCATCTCCGTCAATTATTTCGGCCCATTTTATAACATGAGATATTTCTCCATCGTAGGCTCCTGCGTTCATATATACAGCTCCGCCAATACTTCCTGGGATACCACAAGCAAATTCAAATCCTGTCAAAGAATTATCTAGTGCAGCTTCTGAAACCTTAGATAATAAAGCTCCGCATTCTGATATTATAGTATTCTCTTTCACTTCTATATTATCTAACTCGCAAAGTTTTATTACAACGCCTCTTATTCCACCATCTTTAACTAAAAGATTTGATCCATTACCAATTATATAGTATGGAATATTTTCATTTTTGCAAATATTTATAATTTCCACAACCTGCTCTTTCTTTTTTGGATTAAGCAAGTAATCTACTGGTCCACCAACTTTAAAATATATATGTTCACTCATTGGCTCATTTATCTTTATGTCATTTTTATCAAGTATTTTCTCTAGCTTATTTAATAAAAAACCGTACTGATTCATATTGAAACCCCTTCTGATTAATAGTACTCTAATATATAAGTATAATAAATAATCCTAAATTTAACAAGCTATATGTCTTTAAGCTTATTTTTCTTCACTAAATAGTTTATTATCTTATCTTTATTTGTGTTCATTATTAACTCTTCTGGAAAAGAAATTTCTTGTAAAAGTTCATGGGCTACATCAAATTTACCTATTTGAGTACATACATGGGCATCTGAACTGACTATTATATTAACCTCATATTTTTTACATAACTCAATTACTTTTTTACAATTCTTTTCACTTCCTGGCCTTGATCTAAATGAACTATTATTTACTTCTATTATTTTATTCTTTTCTTTTGCTTTTTTTATAACTTTCTCTATACATATTGGGAATTGGGGATTTCCTATATGACCTAATATATCAACCTTTGGGTTTTCCATTACATTTAAAAGTGCATTCGTATTCTGCTCTTCAGTTCCAGATTCTATAACAACATCATGTAAAGATGCAATTATTAAATCAAGTTTATTTTGTGTTTCCATTGGTATATCTATATTCCCTTCAAAGTCTACAATATTAGCTTCGCATCCTCTTAAGTGAATTACATCATACATTTCTCTTGGTAAAACCTTAAGATTATTAAAAAAGAATATATGTGGTCCTCCAGGCATAGCTGGTCCGTGTTCTGTTGTTGCTAAAACCTTAACTCCGTTTTCAGATGCCCACTTAATATTTTCTAACCATGTACTATAAGCGTGCCCTGAATCAATAGTATGTGTGTGCGTATCTACTACATATTTCATAGCTAAAGCCCCTCTTTCTTTCCCTATTTATTTAATTGCCACTAAAGTACTTTTTTATACTATCTGCAGCTTTTTTATCTATTCCAGGTGTTTCTAATAATTCTTCCACAGTGGCTTTTTTGATATTATCTACACTTCCGAATTTTAGAAGTAGGTTTCTTCTCCGCTTTTCTCCTACATAGGGGATATCTTCTAATATAGAATGAAGAGTTCTCTTATCTCTTAAACTTCTATGATAGGTTATAGCAAATCTATGAACCTCATCTTGTATCCTTGTAAGCATATGAAATAAATTGCTTCTCCTTGACAATAATATCTCTTGATTATTATAAATAAGCCCTCTTGTACTATGTTTGTCATCTTTAACCATTCCACAAACAGGTATATCTACGCCAAAACTCTGTAAAACTTCAAGTGCTATATTAACTTGGCCTTTTCCTCCATCCATTAAGATTACATCTGGAAATACAGAGAATTTACCACCTCCAAGAGTTAATTTTCTCTCTTGAATTTGCTTAACTTCTTCTAATCCATGAGCAAATCTTCTTGTTAATACCTCTCTCATACTTTCATAATCATTAGGACCTTGAACTGTTTTTATTCTAAACCTTCTATAATCGCTATTTTTAGGTTTACCTTCTTCAAATACTACCATAGTTCCTACAGAATCCACTCCTTGAATATTTGATATATCATAAGCCTCTATTCTCATAGGCAACTCATCTAACTCTAAAATTTCTCTAAGCTCCTCTAAAGCTACCCTATTTATTTCTTTATCGCTTAATATCTTATCTTTAAATTTATCTAAAGTTACCTTTGCATTTTCTTCTACCATATCAAGAAGATTTATTTTCTCTCCTTTTTTAGGTATCTTTATCCAAACCTTTGACCCTCTTTTTATAGTTAGAAACTCTTCTAATAACTCTAAATCATCTACATCTGGTACATAAACATTCTTAGGTATTTGCGCTGTTCCACCATAAAAACTAGTAATAAATTCTCTTAAAATTTCTCTTTTATTATATCCCGCTTTATCTTCAAATACAAAATGCTCTCTTCCACTGATTTTTCCATCTCTTGAAAAGAATATTTGTACACAACAATCTTTTTCATCACAATAAAGATTTATATAATCTTCTTCTCCTTCTTTAACTGTAAACATCTTTTGTTTCTCTATTATATTTTCTATCGCTAATATCTTATCTCTATAACCTCCAGCTTCCTCGAATTCTAATTCATTTGAAGCCTTTAGCATTTTTTCTTTAAGTTCCTTAACTATATAATTATCTTTGCCGTTTAATATATCTATAATCTGATCTATCATCTTTCTATACTCAGCTTTCGATATAAGTGCAGCGCAAGGAGCCTTGCATAAATTAATATGGTAATTTAAACAAGGTCTTGTTTTTTCCCCACCTTCTATAATTGATCTCTTACAAGTTCTTAGTGGGAATATCTTCTTTATTAAAGTTATAGTCTCATAGACAGCTGTGCCATTTACATAAGGTCCAAAATACTTATTACCGTCTTTAGCATAATTCCTAGTAACGAATACTCTTGGAAAATCTTCATTCATCGTTATCTTAATAAACGGGTAAAACTTATCATCTTTAAGTGCAATATTATACTTAGGGCTATGTTTTTTAATTAGATTACATTCTAATAAAAGAGCCTCCATTTCTGAATCTGTAACTATATATTCAAACTCAGAAATATTAGCCACCATCTTTTTAACTTTTTCTGAATGATTTTTAGAACTTTGAAAATACTGTCTTACTCTATTTTTTAAAACCTTTGCCTTCCCAACATATATAATCTCACCTAAAGAGTTTTTCATTATATAAACTCCAGGTTTCTCAGGAAGGTTCTTCAAATGATATTCAAAATCAAATATAAAAACCACCTCTTCCTATTTGCCCATGGCTGTTTTTAATACCTTTCCTGCAGTTTCTGCCGCTGCTACACCGCCGACTCCTCCATTTTCGATTAACACCGCAATTGCATATTGAGGATTATCTGCTGGAGCAAATCCAATAAACCAAGCATTTGGAACTGCATCTTTCCCATCTGGAAGCTTATAATCGGCTGTACCAGTTTTACCAGCCACATTAAGTCCTTTAAAATAGGTCCATTGACTGTTCTCTCTACTACTTACTACATTTCTCATGTAATCTTTAATTATTGCAGCATTTTCACTTGAAAGGCTTCTTCCTATATTTTTTGTATCTATATTCTTGACGGTCTTCCCATTTTTATCAACTACTGTATTTACAAGTTTAGGCTCAACCATTACTCCATCGTTAGCTACGGCAGAAGCTATTAATGCCATCTGCATAGGTGTAGCTAAAATAGAACTTTGACCTATTCCTGTTTGAGCTATGCTTCCTTTTTCTGAATCATCTATGGTAGGGAATTGAGAAGTTTCTATAACTACTCCATTAGCAGGGATGTTTTTATTAAAATAATAATTCTCTGCTGTAGTCTTAAGCTTACTATTTCCTAAATCCATAGCTAGTGTACCAAAAACCACATTTGATGAAACCCTTAATGCATCCTTTAATCCTATAGAACCATATGAAGCTCCAGCATAGTTACTCAAGGATTGCTTAGAATTAAATACTATCTTTCCGTTATCATTAAAGGTTCTATTCGTAACTCCAGGTAAATTTTCTAATGAAGATGTTAAAGTTACAATCTTAAAGGTTGATCCTGGAGCATACATACCAGCTGTACTTCTATTAATAAGTGGAAAATTTGATTGCGCTCCTGAATTAGCTGCTTTCATAACATCGTCTAAATTATTAGGATCATACGTAGGACTAGAAACCGAGGCTATAATTTCTCCAGTTTTAGGATTTAACACCACTACTGCTCCTTTTTTATTTTCTAATGCTTGATAAGCAGATTTTTGTACATTAGTATCTAATGAGGTAACTAAAGAATTCCCGACTATATCCTCATCTTCATCTATTCTATTTTTAAAAGCTTCTTTAATTTTTAAAGTATCTAATAAACTATTAACCGAATAAGATATTTTATTATAATTTCTTAATTCCTTGTCATAAGTATTTTCTAATCCTGTTAGTCCATACTTTTCATTTGCATATCCTAAAATATGTGAATATAATGATCCTTGAGTATATTTTCTTTCTTGAGTTAATGCATCTTTTCTTTTACTCTCCGTTAGAGCCACCATATTTCTATCATATATAGTTCCTCTTAAAACCTTATTTCTTTCCGCCCACAATCTCTGATTACCTGTTTTTTCTGCTATATCAGGAGCTTTAAAAGCCTGAAAATAAGCTATATAAGTAATTAAAGCTAAAAGTAAAAAAGAAAAAACTATCATTACTTTTTTTATACTACTTTGAATATCTTTCATACTTTAACCCTCCTCTGATATCTTTTGCATAATTCCAAGTGCAAAAAACATTGTTAGCATAGAAGTTCCACCATAACTTATAAGAGGAAGCGTTATACCAGTCAATGGAATAACAGCAAATACTCCACCTATAATTACTAAAACCTGAGCTGCAATCATTGCTGAAAATCCAACTGAAATCAGTTGAGAAAATCTATCTTCGACCTTAAGTGCACTTCTCATACCTCTATAAAATAAAAGGAAGTAAAGCATTAATATACCTATCCCAAATACCATTCCCATTTCTTCGCAAATAACTGCAAATATAAAATCCGTTGTATTTACTGGAATGAATCCTGGATACCCTTGCCCTAGTCCTGTTCCTACCATACCACCTGATGATATAGAATAAAGCCCTTGAACTATTTGATAACTTTCGTTATTTGCATATGCCCATAAATCCTTCCATATAAGAACTCTATTTCTTACATGAGAAAATAATCCATAGGCTACTACTGATCCTACAGAAAATAGCCCTAAACTCATAAATACGTATTTCCCTTTAGCTGTAGCTATATATAATATAGTTACTGAAATTCCAAAGAAAATTAAGGCAGAACCTAAATCTCTCTGTAAAACCATACATCCTATGGATGCCATAACTACTGCTGCTGGCTCCACAAGTTGTTTAAAGTCTCCCATTAAATTCTTCTTGTCTTCATAATTTCTTAAAGCCGAAGCCAGGTAGAGAACTAAAAATATCTTTCCGAATTCTGATGGTTGAAATCCAAAACCTCCAAATAGCACCCAGTTTTTTGCTCCATATTGTTCTTTACCGATAAGTAAGGCCATAGGCATAAACAGAGCCGTAGCCGCTAAAAAATAGTATCTATATCTATTAAAAGTTTTTAGGTCTGGAAGTAATACTATTATAAGAATATAAGCTGTTATTCCTGCTATAAACCATATAATTTGCTTTATAGCAACTTTTTCATCTAATCTATATAAAACTGCTATCCCTATTACTGCTAAAACAGCTGCAAATATAAGTATAAACTTATCTCCATCTGGATAGTATTTTCTTATAACAAAGTGAGAAAACCCTATAAGTATAATTAATACTCCTCCCATAATTAAAGCTCCTATATCTATAGGATCTTTAAGGACTGCTAGATTAACGAAAAGTGCTATGGTTAAAAAGTATACTACTGCTAAAAGTTTTCTTTCATCCTTTAAAGTCTTCATTTTTTCACCCCAGTTACATCACTTTAAATACTACTGTACCTATTTTTATTTCATCATTCATTTTTAACTTCATTCTTCCTTGTAGTTTTTGATTATTAATATAAGTTCCGTTAGTACTATCTAAATCCTCTAAATAAAACTCATTATTTCTCACATATAACTTAGCATGGTTACCTGAAACAAAGGTATCAGATAAAATAATAGAATTATCATCTTTTCTTCCTATTGTTACAGTGTTTCTAACATGTATAAGAGAGCCTTTCTTTAGATTAGAGTTTTGTCCTTCATTAACAACTTCTAACCCATAGGCTAATTTTTCTTTATTAGATGAACCCTTTGTTCTATTTCCGCCTTTTACATCTTTGTACATAATTTTAAGCGCGTAGTAAATAATTATGTATAATACCACAATAAATAAAATTGCAAAGACCACTCCTATCAATTTCTGAAAACTCATGTACTCACCTCAATTATTATTTCATACTCTTATTTATATTGTCTCACTAGTACATTAATGATTATACAACAAAAAAACTACAAATATTGCATTTTTCAGGTAATCTTAAGAAATTCCTATAAAATTATATATTATTTTAGGGTACCCACTAGTCAATTTATGACACTTTATGGATACCCCAACTCAATCAACTTACACCTGATCTTATTCTAAATATTTTTTAAGATATTTACCAGTGAATGAACTTTCAACCTTAATAATTTCTTCTGGAGTTCCTGTAGCTACTATAGTGCCACCTCCATCTCCACCTTCTGGACCTAAATCTATAATATAATCCGCACATTTAATCATATCTAAATTATGTTCAATTACTACTACAGAATTTCCGGCTTCAACAAGTCTTCTAATTATCTGAGTTAATCTATTAACATCATCTATATGTAAACCTGTTGTTGGTTCATCAAGAATATATAAGGTTTTCCCTGTACTTCTTTTTGAAAGTTCATAGGCTAATTTTATTCTTTGAGCTTCTCCACCAGAAAGTTGTGTTGATGGTTGACCTAATCTTATGTATCCTAGACCTACATCATACAAGGTTTCAAGTTTATTCTTAATTCTTGGTAGATTCTCGAAGAATTTTAATCCTTCTTCCACTGTCATATTTAATATGTCATCTATATTTTTACCTTTATATTTTACATCTAAAGTCTCTCTATTATATCTTTTTCCTTTACAAACCTCGCAAGGTACATAAACATCTGATAAAAATTGCATTTCTATTTTTATAATTCCGTCTCCAGAGCAAGCCTCACATCTTCCACCCTTTACATTAAAAGAAAATCTGCCTGGTTTATACCCCTTCATTTTTGCCTCAGTAGTTTGAGAGAAAAGTTCACGGATTATATCAAAAACTCCAGTATATGTGGCTGGATTAGAACGTGGTGTTCTTCCTATTGGGCTTTGATCTATATCTATTATCTTATCTATAGCCTCATATCCCGTTATTTCTTTATGTTTACCTGGAACGATATTAGCTCTATTTATAATTTTATATAATCCTTTATATAAAATTTCATTAACTAGGGTACTTTTCCCGGAGCCAGATACACCTGTAACCATTGTTAGTAATCCTAATGGAATTTTAACATTAACATTTTTAAGATTGTTTTCCTTTGCTCCTTTTATAGATAAGAAGTTACCATTTCCTGTTCTTCTCTCACTAGGTAATTCTACTACTTTTTCTTTTCTTAAATATTGGCCTGTTATAGACTCTTTACAATTCTTAATAACATCTAAAGTTCCAGCAGCTACTATATTTCCACCATGTTCTCCAGCTCCTGGTCCTATATCTACAACAAAATCAGCTTCTTTTATTGTATCATCATCATGTTCAACTACAATAACCGTATTTCCAACATCTCTTAGGTGTTTTAAGGTCTTAATCAGCCTGTCATTATCTCTTTGATGAAGTCCTATACTAGGTTCATCTAGTATATATAAAACTCCCATTAAAGATGATCCTATTTGAGTTGCTAATCTTATTCTTTGTGCTTCTCCTCCTGATAGAGTTCCTGAGTTTCTTGCTAAGTCTAAATAATCTAATCCTACATCCTTTAAGAAACTTAGTCTGCTTTTTATTTCTTTTAGAATTTGTTCACTTATTACCTTATTTTTTTCTGATAACTCCAAGGAATTTATATAACTGAGTTCATCATTTACGGATAATCTTGTGAATTCGCTTATATTTTTCTCTCCTACAGTTACAGCTAAAGCTTCTGGCTTAAGCCTATGTCCTTTACACTTAGGACAATGATTATTGCTCATAAACTTTTCTACTTCACCTTTAATAAGATCAGAGTTAGTATCTCTATATCTTCTTTTAAGATTATTAATTTCTCCCTCAAACGCATGATTGTAGGTTCCTTTAATCCCTTCCTTTGTATAATCTACTGAAACTCTCTCACCCTTAGTTCCATATAATAATAGCTCTACTATGTTTCTTGGAAGATCTTTTATAGGAGTATTCAAATCGAAACCATATTTTTTGCTTAAAGAATTTAATACTGCAAAAGTCCATGCATCTTCCTTAAGTCTTCCATCTCCCCAAGAGGCAATAGCTCCCTCCATTATAGATAATTCCTTATTAGGTATCACTAAATCTTCATCTATTTCCATTAAAGTTCCTAAACCATCACAGTGGTCACATTTTCCAAAAGGAGAGTTAAAAGAAAATAATCTAGGTGCTAATTCATCTATACTTATTCCACAATCAGCACAAGCAAAATTTTCTGAGAACAATACATCTTCTTCTCCAACTTTATTGATTATTACTAAGCCGCCGCTAAGTTTTAATGCCATCTCTAGAGAATCAGTTAACCTTCTCTCTATATCTGACTTTATAACTAATCTATCTACAACAGCTTCTATGTTGTGTTTGTTATTCTTTTCTAGCTTTACTTCCTCTTCAGTAATTTCGTATATTTCTCCGTCTATTCTTGCTCTCACAAAGCCATTTTTTCTTATGCTATCTAAAATCTTTTCATGAGTCCCTTTTCTGCCTCTAACAAGAGGAGATAATACTTGTATCTTTGTTTTTTCCCCCATTGCCATAACATGATCTACAATCTGATCCACTGTTTGCTGGGTTATCTCTTTTCCACACTTAGGGCAATGTGGAGTTCCTATTCTAGCATATAACAGTCTTAAATAATCATAAATTTCTGTAACTGTACCAACTGTAGAACGTGGGTTTTTTGATGTAGTCTTTTGGTCAATTGATATAGCAGGAGAAAGTCCCTCTATGTATTCAACATCTGGTTTATTCATTTGTCCTAAGAATTGTCTAGCGTAAGCTGATAGGGATTCAACATATCTTCTTTGTCCTTCTGCATAAAGAGTATCAAATGCTAAAGAAGACTTCCCAGAGCCTGATAATCCAGTAAATACCACTAGTTTATCCCTTGGAATTTCTAAACTTACGTTCTTTAAATTGTGAACTTTTGCACCTTTAATAATTATCTTATCCTTCATTTAATCCTCCTGTTGATCAATATACTTCTATAGATTCCTATCTAATATTTTTGCCTAAAATTCTGAGTAAATTCAAATTTGTTATATATATTGTTGAACATCTGTTCGTATAGTTTATATTTTAAATCTTTCAAGTGCATTAGTCAACAATCTATTATATAGAAATATTTATATATTTCTATATATTGCTGCTCTCTTATTTATTTGATATACTATTTCTCAAAAGTCTTAGAGGTGAGTAAATGAATCAAAGTATTACTAAATTAATAAATAGTCTTGAAAAAAATAATATGGCTGGCTACTTTGTAAACAACAATGAAGAGCTATTAAATTTAATATCTGAATTAATAATCAAAGGGTCTTCAGTAGGTTCAGGTGATTCTATAACTTTAGAAGATACAGGTATTTTTAAGTTTTTAAGAAATGGCAATTATAGATTTTTAGATAAATTTAATCCATCTTTATCGAAAGAAGAAAAACGTGATTTATATATAAAGAATTTTAATGTTGATACATTTATTACTGGTACAAGTGCCATTACTCTAGACGGAAAAATTTTCAACATAGATGGTAATGGAAGCCGTGTTGCCCCTATGCTCTACGGTCCTAAGCAAGTAATTATTGTGGTTGGTATTAACAAAATAGTTGAAAATCTAGATAGTGCAATCAAAAGAACTCGCCAAATAGCTGCCCCCTTAGATGCAAAACGTTTAGGGAAATCTACTCCCTGTACTAAATTAAATAGATGTATAGACTGTAACCATAAAGAACGCATATGTAATGATTTTGTCCTAATAACAGGTCAATTTATAAAAAATAGAATAAAAGTTATAGTAATTAATGAATCTCTAGGTTATTAGAACTTTAAACAATTAAAACTTTATAACTTTTTATAAAGTTTTAATTGTTTAACTGTATAAAGTTATAACTTTTCCACAAAAAAAACTGCTGCAATGCAACAGTTTCTACTTAACCTCTTTTAATCTAAATTTTTGCCATGGTTCAATAAAATCTAATAAAAACTGTTCTTCTGGAACTATTCTCCCCACAACATTAGATTTTCCTGAGTTTTTCATTTCTTTTTTTACTAAATGCAGTTCCCCTGCATAATGTCCATAAAGACAAGTCTCTATAACTAGATCTCCTTTTTTCATATCTATTGTGTTAAATGGAATAAATTCATGTCCCTTAAACTTAACTCTGCTTTGTGTACTCCTAATAACATAATCCGAAACATCTCCTCTGTTAAAATGCAATTCTTCTAAAAGAATTTTTCTTTCAACACTAGGTACATCTTTATTTATTTCAACATTAAATGATAAACAATATGGATCTATCTCGCTTAATTGCCTCAATTCCTCTTCTGATGCAAAGCAGTTAGCTATTATTATATCATCAATCAATCCAGTAGCCCATAAATGTTTAGCTTGTGCTACTATACCCATTTCTCTATGAATTTCTAAAGTACATAACCCTTCATTTACTGGCCAAGGACCAAATGTAGCCTCAGTGGAGTTTACAAATGCTGCTGTAGTTATTCCTAATTCTTTATACTGTTTTGAGCACTTTATAAAATGATCATAACTTAATCCTGTATATCTATGTGGATAAAAATTATGACAAGCCATTATGTTATTCATATTAGGTTTATAAGATTGAATATTATCTATATACTTTGTTCCTGAGCTCATATTTAATTCTATCTTTAATCCTTGGGGATTATAAGTCATTAAGGATTCCTCGTTCCCTGTAAAACCCATGTCTAACCTTACTCCATAGGCTCCTATTTCCTTAAAAAAGCTTAGGTCTTCATAACTTATATTTAAGTCTCCAAAGACTCTAGGGGAAACGTCAGCCATTACCTCCATATTGTATTTGTTTGCATGCTCAATTGTTTTTTTAAATTCTTCAACAATCTTTTCTTTATCTCCCTCAACGGATAAAAGACAAGTAAAAACTCTCTTAAACTTGTATTTCGCAGCTAAATCTATATAAGCTAAATTTTCTTCTAATGTTGCATGTGTAGGATAAATTGAAATTCCTAATTTTCTCATATCTCTATCTCCTTTTATTTTTATATAGGCGGTAATGTTATATTTCCTAGTATAACTCTTTTGCTTGCCCCTGTAGCTCCCAAAACATTTCCGGCCCTTCTATTAACAGTTTCATAAGCTAATAAGGCAAATGCCACTGCTTCTTTTGCATCTGATGATAATCCTAAATCTTCTTGTATTAATACTTTAACATCCTTAAGTTCTTCTTTAAGCATTTTGATCAGGGTTTTATTATAACTTCCCCCTCCACCTAAAATTACTTCGTCTATTTTTAGTTTTGGAAAAATAAATTTTTTATAATTATAAGCTATAGATTTAGCGGTAAACATGGTCATAGTTGCTATTATATCTTCAGCCTTTAAATCCCCATATTTATTTAAAATACAATCTACTAATTGTTTTCCAAATAATTCTCTTCCAGTAGTTTTAGGTGGTTTCATAGATATATATTCTATACTCATTAGTTCATTAAGTAGGTCTTGCTTTATACTTCCAATGCTTGCAAAATAACCATCTTTATCATATGATATTCCTTTTAAATTTTTAGTAACTTCATCAATTATCATATTTCCTGGTCCAGTATCAAAAGCATAGACATCTTCTAATTTGCAATATCTCGGTAATACAGTAGCATTCCCTATACCTCCAATATTTTGTAAGATTCTATTTTTATCTCCTCTATAAAGCAGATATTCCGTATATGGAACTAAAGGAGCTCCTTGACCACCAGCCGCCATATCCATAGTTCTAAAATTAGAGATAACTGTGGTTTCTGTTTCATATGCTATAATTGCTGGTTCTCCTATTTGTAGTGTTGATTTTATATGTTCTCCATAAGCTTTTGGAATATGAAAAATAGTCTGACCGTGTGATCCTATAATATCCAGTTTATCAATATCAAAATTTGCTTTTTTGCACAAATTTTTTACAGCATTACTAAATGCATATCCTAATTCAAAATTTAAACTGCATATGAGTTCTACATTAGAACTTTCTTTACTTAAGGCTCTTTTTATTTTTTCTTTTAGTTCTTCTTCCAATGGCTCATTTATAAAATCTATTAGCTTTACTTCTATTTTGCCATCCATTTCTACTATATTTATTAATGCCGAATCAATACCATCTAAAGAAGTTCCTGACATCAGTCCCACTACATAGCTTTCTTTTTTCATGACATAACCTTCTTCACTATTTTTTCTTTTTATATTTAGGAATAGTATTATTATAGATTACTCCTTTTAATTCCTTCTTCTCAATCATCAATCTTGTTGTCTCAAAGAATATTATACAACTCATGCCAAATACAAATCCCGATATTTGTAATACAAATTTAGGTAAATTTTCAAATGCCACTGTAGGAATTATTATTATAAAAGGAGCTATAAAAGCAATATACCATCTATATTTCATCAAATTCCATTTTTTCACTTCAATCATGTATTTTGTGAGTTTTGCAGTTATAGCTACAAAAGCTATTAATAGTAATATATTTAAAAGAGTGTTTATCATAAAAAACACCTCCATTTTTTATTTTTTTAATTCTTTTATTTCTTTACACATTTCTATCATTTGAACTATCAAATTTTGTTCTGAGATTGCTGTCATAAGCTGATCTTGTGCATGAACCATTAACAAGCTCATTTCAACTTTTTCTCCATTTATTTCTGACTGTATAAGCTCTGTTTGAGTCTTATGAGATAACCTTAGTTCTTCTTCACTTTTTTTAATTGAATCCGCTGCCTCATCAAACCCTCCTTCTCTTGCAAATTTTAAAGCATCAAAAGCATGTCCTCTTGCGTCACCACAGTGTAATATTATTTCAAAAATTTTTTCTTCCATTATTTTTCCTCCTAATGTTATTATTTTTTTATAGAAAAATATAGCATCATCTATATAACTATATATATATATAACTATATATAGTACTCATGCGGATTATAAGCACTTTCATATCTTTGGCTTTAAGTTCCCTAAAGAAACTACATATCAAAATATAATCTAAAAAGGGAGCAGTCGCTAATAAAATTTATCTGCTAATGCGACAGCTCCATGATTATTTTATAATTTAACTATACTTGAACAGCTCCGTCAACTTGAGCATTTTCTTCTTTAATAAGTTTTGCTTCATATGATTTAAAGAATGGATAGTATATAGCAACACCTATTAATATATTTATTATTACTAGAACAGGTGCTTTCCAGTCACCACCAGTAGCTAGATATGCTCCTATAGGTGCTGGTAGAGTCCATGGAGCATTAACTACAAATCCTGATATCATTCCCGATTTAACTGCTATATAACTTAATATTGTCATTACAGTTGGTGCTAATATAAATGGTATAGCTAATATTGGATTTAAAACTAATGGTACACCAAATATCAAAGGCTCATTAATATTAAATAGTCCTGGAATTAATGAAAATCTTCCTACAGACCTTAGATAAGTCGATTTGGAGAATATTAGAAGTAAGCACAATGATAATGTGGCTCCGGATCCTCCTATCCAAACAAACCATTGATAAAATTGCTCAGGTGCAACATATGATAGTTTATTTGATGCAATTCCATTAGATAAGTCTAAGGCATTTTGTTCTAACATTATTAGCCACATAGGTCTCAATATAGATCCTATTATAGATACTCCATGAACACCTGCTGACCATAATAGAGTTATTAATATAACAGGTAGTACTACTCCAATTAAACTATTTCCAACTATATTATTTATTGGCTTAAAAACATTTATAATTGCTTGGTTTAAATCAAACCTTAATACTACTCTTACTACCCAAGATGCTATTATAACAACAGCTGCTGGAATCAGAGCTTCAAAACTTCTTGCAACAGATTCAGGAACTTGATCAGGCATTTTTATAGTTATCTTATGTTTCTTTAATATTCTTAATGTTTCAACTCCGAATATCATCATAATTATTCCTGTGAACATTCCTGCTGCCCCTAAATTTCCCATAGGCAATATCCATCCCGGAGCAGTTATTTTATCTGCACCTTCAACTCCTGCTTTAATAGCATTATTTACTACTCCATCGATGTTTAGTGGAATTGTCATCATTAAAAAGCCTGCTAATGATAGTACTCCTCCACTCATTCCATCTAGTTTATATGATTTTGCTAAACTATACCCCATACCATATACAGCATAGATAGACATTAGCCCCATTGTTATCCTATATGGAATCATTATATTTGCTACATGTGGTGCTACTAAAGTCTTTAATGAATCTATAGGCGGTTGAGCCACGATAATGAAAAAGCACCCTACTATGATAAGTGATAAAGTTGAAATAATTCCGTCTCTTATTGCCTTTAAGTACCTTTGTTCAGCAAGCCTAGCCATCGGTGGCATAAACTTTTCTTCAATCCATGTTAAAAAATTCTGCATTCTTCATCTCTCCTTCATATATTATTTTTTATGTTTTTTAATTTGTTCTAAAGTCTTTGGAGCTCCTAAAGGTGTATATCCCATAGGTATTATAAGCTCTATTGGTACATTATATTGTGTTGCTTGATTCTTAAAAGTTTCAAATCTATGCTTAACTTGAGGCGCTACTATAGCTAAATCATACTCTCCAGTAGCTAACTCATCCTCAAATTCGGATGTTCCAACAGCCTTAATATCTAACTCAAAATTTTGTCTATCAGCCTCTCCCTTTACAGCTTTTACAACTATTGCAGATGACATTCCCCCTGAACATACCATTAATACTTTCATGTAAATCCCTCCTAAATCTATTTTTTTATTGATTCAATAGCCTTGGCTATGTATCCATAATTTTTATTTAAAATTGTTTCAGCATTTTCCATTTCTAAATTAGAAACAATCATGAATATAGATAATTTTACATTATATTTAGTTTTTTCTAATACTCTTGAGGCCTCCTCTTTACTTACCCCAGTAGCTTCTACTACTATTCTCTTTGCTCTTTCTATAAGTTTTTCATTACTTGCCTTTACATCTACCATTAGATTACCAAATACCTTGCCTATTTTGATCATTACTCCAGTTGATATCATGTTTAAAACTAACTTTTGTGCTGTACCTGCTTTCATTCTAGTTGATCCAGTTACTACTTCTGGCCCTACTACAGGACTTATTGGAATATCTGCTATACCACTAATCTCTGAATCAGGATTACAAGTTAAAGAAACAGTTTTAGCTTGTATACTTTTAGCATATTCTAAGCCTCCAATTACATAAGGCGTTCTTCCGGATGCAGCAATTCCTACTAGAACATCCTTATTAGAAAAATTTATACTTTTCAAATCCTCGGCACAAAGTTCTTTTGAGTCTTCTGCACCTTCTATAGCATTGAACATTGCTTCTTTTCCTCCAGCAATAAAGGCATGTACCAAGCTAGAATCAACGCCATAAGTAGGAGGACACTCAGATGCGTCTAACACACCTAGTCTTCCTGATGTTCCTGCTCCACAATAAATTAATCTTCCTCCATTTTGAACAGCTTCTGCTATGATATCTATAGATTTAGCTATGTTATATATCTCTTTCTCAACTGCTAATGGTACACTTTTATCCTCATTATTTATGAGTTTAAGCATTTCTATAGTAGTCAGCTTGTCTATATTTTTAGTGTTTTTATTTCTACTTTCTGTTACTAGTTTATTTAAATTAATTCCATTCAAAATATCACCTCACGTAAATGTTTTCACCTTCAATTATCATTATACACTTTTGAAATAATATTTCAATATTTATTTTAATTTTATGAAATAAAATTTTATTTTATTCCTATTTTTGTGGAAATAAAAAAACATTTTCTAAAATATAGAAAATGTTTTTCATCTATTTCAATTTTTTGACTATTTCCTTTGTTTCCATTAGCATATCTTCAATTTTATCAAAATTCCCAATAGCTACACCTAGAAATAGTATATCTATAAGTGCCAGTTGATCCATTCTAGATGATATAGCTCCAAATCTTAGTTGTCTTTCCTCATTAGGTATGTTTAAAGATATATCACTTATGCTAGAAAGAGGATTCTTATTACAATTAGTTATACTTATTACTTTTGCTCCTTTTTCTTTAGCTCTTATTACCCCTTCATTTACCTCTCTTGTTTTACCACTATAGGATATTCCTATAGCCACATCTTTATTTGTGATATGTACTGCCGCTGCTAGCTGTAAATGACTATCTATATTAAATATAACCCTTTTATTTATCCTAACTAGCTTATACATTAAATCCATAGCTACTAAAGATGAAGCCCCTATACCAAATAGATATATGGTATTAGCCTCTCTCATTAAATTTATAGCCTCCTCTAAATTCGTAGTATTTATCAAACTATATGTCTCTTTTAAAGAAGTAACCGCCCTATTCACTACCTTTTCTGCTATATCTGATACGGAATCTTTAGGTGAAATAATGGTATCTAACTCTTCCTCTTCGGAATTTGTAGTTTTAGCTATCTCAATTTTCAATTCACCAAATCCAGAAAATCCTAATTTCCTAGAAAATCTTACAATTGAGGCTGGAGAAGTTCCTGTTTTTTCTCCTAACTCTTGTGCCGAAAGATTAACTACCTCTTCTTGATTTTTCAATATATACTCACTTATCTTTTGTTCAGATTGTGTGAAGTCCTCTGAGTATTGTTTCATTCTAACATGAAATCCCATATAACCCTCCAAATTTTTATTGATATCTAATTAATAATTTTATCATAAATCTCACTTATTGTTATATTATTTCATTTATTAATATAATTTAATAAGTATTTTTTTCTATCAAATTTAAATAGGGTTATTGCACTATTAAACATAGTGCAATAACCCTATTTCTTGTCTTTAAGCTTCTTTATCTTATCTCTTAATTCTGCTGCTCTTTCAAATTGTAGATTTTTAGCTGCATCCATCATTTCTTCTTCATATTTCTTTATTAGTTCTGCCTTGTTTTCTATGCTTTCAGTAACTAACTCAGATAATCCGTATACTTCTTGATCCTCAGCAACCTTTGTAGCTTCAATAACCTCTCTTACATCTTTAATTATTGTGGTTGGAGTTATTCCATGTTCCTCATTATATTTAATTTGAATATCTCTTCTTCTATTAGTTTCCTTTATAGCTTTATCCATAGCGTTAGTTATTTTATCTGCATACATAATAACCTTTGATTCAGCATTTCTAGCTGCCCTACCAATAGTCTGAATTAGCGAAGTTTCAGAACGAAGGAATCCTTCCTTATCGGCATCCAATATAGCCACCAAAGCTACCTCTGGTATGTCTAATCCTTCTCTCAATAGATTTATTCCTACAAGAACATCTTCCTCACCCAATCTAAGATCTCTTATTATTTTCATTCTTTCAATTGTCTCTATATCAGAATGCATATATGTTGTTTTTACTCCTAGATCTTTAAGATACTTAGTTAAATCTTCAGCCATTCTCTTAGTTAATGTGGTTACTAACACTCTAAAGCCTTTATCTACAGTATTTTTTATTTGACTGTATAAATCATCTATCTGTCCTTCTACAGGTCTAACTTCAATCACAGGGTCTAGAAGTCCTGTTGGTCTAATAACCTGTTGTGCTATATTAGTAGAATTATCTATCTCATATACAGCTGGTGTTGCAGATACAAAAACAACCTGATTTATTTTTTTCTCAAACTCTTGGAATTTCAGTGGTCTATTGTCATATGCACAAGGAAGTCTGAATCCATACTCTACCAAAGATTCTTTTCTACTTCTATCTCCTGCATACATCGCTCTAACTTGCGGCAAAGTTACATGAGATTCATCTATAAAAAGCAGAAAATCCTCTGGAAAATAGTCAATTAAAGTTTGAGGTGAGGTTCCTGGAGCCCTTCCATCTAGAATTCTAGAGTAATTTTCTATTCCTGTACAATATCCCATCTCTCTAATCATTTCTATATCAAAATTTGTTCTTTGTTTTAATCTTTGAGCTTCTAAAAGTTTTCCTTCTGCATTTAGTTCCTTAAGTCTATCCTCTAATTCAACTTCTATGGTTGTTAAAGCTTTTTCTACAGTTTCATTAGATGCAGCAAAGTGGGATGCAGGTGTTATAGATACATGTTTTCTATCTCCAATTATCTTACCGGTCAAAACATCAAATTCTCTTATCTTTTCAATTTCATCTCCAAAAAATTCTACTCTTATTCCTTTGTTAGATGATGATGCTGGTATTATGTCTAAAGAATCTCCTCTAACTCTGAATGTACCTCTAGCGAAGTCTATATCATTTCTTTCATATTGAATTTCTATAAGTCTTCTCATTATTTCATCTCTATCTTTTTCCATACCAACTCTTAAAGATATAGTAAGTTTCTTATATTCTTCTGGGTTACCTAATCCATATATACAAGATACGGAAGCAACAATTATTACATCTCTTCGCTCTAGTAATGCTGACGTAGCTGAGTGACGTAACTTATCTATTTCGTCATTAATTGACGCATCTTTTTCTATAAAAGTATCTGTATGAGCTACATAAGCTTCTGGCTGATAATAGTCGTAATATGACACAAAGTATTCAACAATATTGTTTGGAAAAAACTCTTTAAATTCAGCACATAATTGAGCTGCAAGTGTTTTATTATGTGCAAGTATTAATGTAGGTTTCTGAACTTCTTCAATTATATTTGCCATAGTAAAAGTTTTACCAGAACCAGTTACACCTAATAAGGTCTGCCCTCTTTCACCATTTCTCAAGGAATTTACAATACTTGCTATAGCTTGAGGCTGGTCGCCTGTAGGTTTAAATTTTGATTCTATTTTAAAGTTACCCATATTTCCCTCCTACTCCTTAATAAAACTAACTTAAATCACTCATCGAACATAAGTTCCTAAATATATTCTATATTTATATTCTCTCTTAGTCAATATTTACTCATTAATTAAAAATGTAAGCTAAACCCATAAATAAATACTTATTTTCAGATTAGCTTACATTACTTATTAGTCTTTATTCTTTATTGTTTTTCCTATTTCTAACCTTCTCTAAAACACTTCTAAAATCATTATCTAAAGGCATAGCATCTTCTTGCTTAACCATTTTAGGAACTAATACTACCCCTATTCTTCTATTTATATCTGGTTTTAATGTATAGTCACATATTATCCCATTTATATTTTTCACTTTTAATTTTACATCATTGAAGCTTTCTTTAACAATCTTATATATTTCAGCTTCATTGCTAATTATTTCTTCATTTATACCAAGTATCTTATCACCACTTTTGATACCAACATCAAATGCAGGTGATCTTGGTGCTACTTCAAGCACACATATTCCTTCTTCATCGCTGGTATATATCGGCGACTTTTTTTCTTCTATGTAGCTAGATAACCTAAGCATTGCTTCATGGGCTAGAGGCATAAATATCAAAGCAATTATACTTCCTGCAATCCCAAGGCCTGCTATCAATGCAACACCACATAATAAAATTCCATAAAGAGAAATTAATGAACCAGACAGTAATGTCTTTTCTCTTTTAGTACTGGAAAAAGTAATAGATGAATATCCTACAACTCCATAATAGGGAAATAATCCTATTATTGCTGTCTTTAAAATATCTAGTGTATAGCTGTGATTAAGTATTGGCCACCAATCAGGGGTTCCTACACTTTGTGTTCCTATATAACTTCCTGATGAATTCATTATTATTAACACAGCTATAGGCAAAGACCAGTATCTATTAAGTGCAAACCCACCTAATATCTTACCATTCTTATTAGTAAATACAGGTATAGCTCCTCTGCTTCCATCAATAATAACTAAAAACCCTTCTACTATATGAATAATTCCTACAAACATTACTAAATGTACTATATCTAGTTTTATTGGAGATTGATCTCCATATATAAACGTTAAAATTAATGTTAAGGCTCCTATTATAGCCCCACTATATGAAAAACATACGAATCTAGGTTTATATAACATCAATAACATTGATACTAAAAACAACCACTCTATCCTTGAATTTTCATTAAACATTATACCAAAGTAAGTTAATAATAAGCTTCCAATTGCACCTGCAAAAATACCTAAAACTATTTGTGACAAAGTAAGTTCTAGGGGAGAGTTAATACTCTCCCCTACTATCATTTTTTGCATAAATGATATCTTCTTATTTTTAAAATAGAACATTACCCCTAATAATATAACAACTATTATCGATGGTCCTATTATCGCAGATGCTACAGATCTTAATGTATATAAGGTTAGATCCATAGTCTTAAATCCTCCTATTTTAATTTTTCTGTTATCAACTCTAAAGCTTTAGCAAATTGAGGATCTTTACTTCTATTATATTTTGCAGTTGCCAATTCTTTTGGATACTCCACTTCATAATCAGCTTCAATTCCACTTTTATGAATATTGTTTCCATTAGGAGTATACCACTTAGAAATTGTTACCTTTAATAAAGTCCCATCGTCTAATTCTAGAGGTCTTTGAACTACACCTTTTCCGAAAGTTTTAGTTCCAACTAAATCCGCTACTTTATAATCTTTAAAAGCTCCGGATACAATTTCTGAAGCTGATGCTGTTCCATTATCTATAAGTACCACTAGAGGCGTTCCAATGAAGCTACCACCTTGTGATAAAGCATGTTCTTCTTGATTATACTTATCTTTTGTTGCTACTATTACTTTATCTT
Source organism: Clostridium intestinale DSM 6191 (assembly GCF_900130055.1). Taxonomy (GTDB): domain Bacteria; phylum Bacillota; class Clostridia; order Clostridiales; family Clostridiaceae; genus Clostridium_T; species Clostridium_T intestinale. The sequence goes on along the minus strand of NZ_FQXU01000006.1, from coordinate 167,763 downwards.
TTTGAATAAATTGAGATGCTACAGATACTGCGGTATGCATATATCCACCTGGATTTCCTCTAAGGTCTAATATTATACCTTTCATTCCTTTACCCTTTAAATTGTTTAAGGTATCTAAAAATTCTTTATCTGTATGTTCATCAAAAGAACTTATTGTAACATATCCAACTCCGTTTGATAACATCTCACCTTCAACAGATTTTACTGTTATAGTATCTCTTTTTAGTTTAATATCAAAATTGCCTTTATCTTCTCTATATAATGTTAGGGTAACGTCTGTTCCTTTTTCCCCTCTGATCATAGCCACAGCTTTGTCATACTCTTTAGATGAAACGTCTTTTCCGTCAACCTTTAATATAACATCACCTTTTAAGATACCTGCTTTTTCTGCTGGAGAACCTTCAATAGGTGTTACAACTACTATATTCTCATCCTTTATGTCAAGTTGTATCCCTACTCCTGAGAAGTTTCCTTGCATTTTACTATTAAAACTTTCAGCCTCTTCTTTTGTCATATATACTGTGTAAGGATCTCCTAATGATTCAGTCATTCCTTTAATAGCTCCATCTACTAATTTATCCTCATCGATTTCACCATCATATTTTAAATAAAGCTCATCTCTAATTGAAAATAGTTTTTTAAATTTCTCTACATTGTCTATTCCTTTAAGTGATTCACTTATTTCCCCTCTTCCCCAAGGAATTACTAGTCCATTTAATGTTAGCCTATTCCCTAAGAAAAAGAAGAAAATATTACTCCCTAGAAATAGCAAGGCAATTATTACTGCTATCAAAATCTTAGGAAATTTTGATTTTCTTTTTACTTCAACAAATTTATTATTCATATTTTGTCTTCCTTTCATACATCCTTGCTTTAAATATATTAACATATGTAGAGAATATTATACCATATTTGTTAAACTATTAAGAATTTTCTAAGAGCTATGAAACTTCCAAATGCACCAATTAATATTCCACCTATTATAAACTCTCCAAGCATCACTGTTAATACATAACTAGGAGATACCAATGTCATAGTAATAAGTTGTTTAGATATTACAGAGAATAATACACTATAAGATGAATATAGAACAATATTAGATAATACAGCACCTAATAAACCTATAATTACACCTTCTATTATAAATGGCCATCTAATAAACCAATCTGTAGCTCCAACAAACTTCATTATTCCAACTTCTCTTCTTCTTGAGAAAACTGTTAGCTTTATTGTATTTATAATTAAGAATAGCGATACTCCTACTAATATTATAAATAGTACTACGCCTACCCATCTTATAGCTTTTGTAAAAGAAGCAATTTTATTAATCAATTCTTGATCATTTTCTACGCTTTCTACGCCAGTCATATCAGATACGGAATCAGCCACTACTTCAGCATATTCTGGTTTCTCTAGTTTTACTAAAAATGAATTGGTAAGTGGATTGTTTTTATCATCATATCCATTAAGTAAATCTTTATATTCATTTAATTGACCTTTAAATTTTTCTAAAGCTTCTGCTTTAGATTCATATACAACATCTTTAACTCCAGTTTCTTTTTTTAACTGTATTTCAATTTCACGTTGATCCATCATTGTAATATCGTCTTTAAGTACTACCATTATCTCAACTTTAGATTCTATATCTGCTACACCTTTACCTATGTTTAATGCTGTTAACAAGAAAACTCCAAATATAAGTAATGTAACTAAAACTGTAGCCATTGATGCAATACTAATAGTTAAATTTCTTTTTATACTTTTAAATGCATCTACTATAAAATATTTTATACTACTTAATTTCATCTTCATACCTACCTTTCATGATGTCTCTTGCTATTGTACCTTTTTCTATAGCTATAACTCTCTTTTTCATAGTATCAACTATGTCTTTAGCATGTGTAGCCATTAATATAGTAGTACCTGCTCTATTTATATCATCTAATAAGCTCATTATTTCTGTAGAAGTTTCTGGATCTAAGTTCCCTGTAGGCTCATCTGCAATTAATACCGATGGATTATTTACTATTGCCCTTGCCAAAGAAACCCTCTGTTGTTCTCCACCAGAAAGTTCATTTGGGAACATTTTGTATTTGTGCGATAATCCAACTAAAGATAATACCATAGGCACTCTTCTTCTTATTTCTCTTTGAGAAGCTTCAACTACTCTCATTGCAAATGCAACATTTTCATACACATTTAGAGTAGGAATAAGTCTAAAGTCTTGAAAAACCATTCCAATTTTCCTTCTATAATATGGTACCTGAGCTCTTTTAACTGCTGATAAATCAGTTCCATTAACTATTATTTTACCATTAGTAGGATCTACTTCTTTTATAAGCATTTTTATAAAGGTTGATTTACCTGCACCTGAAGGACCAACTAGGAAAACGAATTCTCCATTTTCTATTTTTATATTAACATCTACCAGAGCTTTTACGTTGTTATTATAAAGCTTACTTACATTCTTAAATTCTATCATATAAACACCTCTCAATTTTTTCATCAAAATAGTTAGCCAGTTTTGTCATATATAGTTTTATTATAGCATACAAAAAATTTATTATGAAATCCAATTTTTAAAAGTTTTTTAATAATTTCTATTTTTCTGTAGAATTATATCAATATATTTAATATTTTAAAGAAAAAAAGAAGAACTTAGATACAAATCATAAATTCTTCTTTTTATAAAAATTAGCTACTCAGGTAGTATATTAAACCCCTCGCCTAAAACCTCTCTTACGTCATTAACTGTAATAAATGCTCTTCTATCAATTTCTTTAATTTTACCTTTTAGTTTGATGAAATCTCTTCTATTTAAAACTGTATATATTATTTTGGTTTCTTCCTTAGAATAGCCTCCAGTACCATTAATTACCGTGCAACCTCTATCTACTTCGTTAATAATATAATTAACAATTTCTTCACCTTTTGAGGTTATTATCATTACCTGTTTACATATATTAAATCCTTCTATAAATTTGTCCACTAAATTCCCTACCATAAATACACTTATTAAACCAAACATACCTAGGTCTATCCCAAATATATATATTGCAAGTAACGTTACTATAAAATCTGAAATTAGAAGACACTTACCTATATCTAAATGGATGTATTTATTTAATATTTTAGCTATAATAGCGGTTCCACCTGTAGAAGAGTTTTGAGAAAACACTATAGCAATCCCTATTGAACTTATTACACTTCCTATCACAGTAGCAAGCACTAAATTTTCTGTAATTGCTACAGGATTCAAGAACTTTTCAACTACCCAAAGTGATGCCGAAAGCCCAAATGCTGCATACAAACTCTTGGTGCCAAAGCTTCCTCCTATTAATAAAAATGCTAAAGAGAATAAAATAATATTTGCTCCAATCATTATAATCCCTGTAGAAATACCAAAAATCCTGTTAACTACTAGTGCTAATCCTGATATTCCACCTGCTGCAATTTCATTCGGATAAAAGAAATACTCCAACGCAACAGCTAATAATAATACTCCCAGTGTTATTAAGAAGTATTCCTTTATATATTTTTTCATCTTTTGTCCCCCTATTACTCTAACTCTCCAAACCCTTCACCTAATACTTCATGTGCCTCTCCTACTGTAATAAATGCTCTAGGGTCTATTTCTCTTATATAATTCTTAAGTTTAATAAATTCTGTTCTCCCTAATACTGTATATAAAATACTGATATTATTTTTATTAAATCCACCCTTTGCAGTAAGAAATGTACACCCTCTATCTAAATCATTTAATATAAATTCACTTATTTCCATATTCTTATCACTAATTATCTTAATTTCTTTTCTAACTTTGAATCCTTCTATTACCTTATCTATAGTTAATCCATTCAATATAACACTAAAAAGTGCATATAATCCAACATCAATTCCAAATGTAATAGCTCCGGCTAAGGTTACTAAAAAATCCACTGCCAACAGAGACTTACCAATATCCAGCATTATATACTTATTTAGAATCTTTGCTAATATATCAGTTCCTCCTGTTGATGCATTTACATTAAATATAAGTGCCATACCGAGAGAGCTAATTAACGTCCCAAAAACTGCCGCTAACATTAATTCTTCAGTTACAGCTACAGGATTTAAAAACTTTTCAACAGACCACATTACAAACGATAAACCAAAACTTGCGTATATAGTTTTCGCTCCAAAGCTTCCCCCAATAAGTAAAAATGCTAATGCAAATAATATTAAGTTCAATATAAACACGAATGCCCCAGTATTAATCCATGGTAAATAGCTTGTTAGTACTATAGCAATACCAGTAACCCCTCCAGCTGCTATTTTATTAGGTATAAAAAAATACTCTAGTGAAAATACCACCAAAATTATTCCTAATGTTATAAAAAAATAATCTCTAAAAACAGTTTTTTTCATAGCTACCCTCCTCATAAAATAGTTTTTCATATTAACAATTATTTTATCCTTTTTTTATCATTCTATTTTTTGTATTGGAAATTATTAAGTTTTAATATCACCTTTAATATTTTAGCTCAAAAATTAAAAACAGTATAGCAAATTATTCTTGCCACACTGTTTTTTCTGTTTTTAAATTATCTTTTTAAAGAAATAGACTTTTTAACAGCCTTAACTATTTCCTCTGAAGTTAATCCGTAAACTTTAAGAAGTTCTTCTGGTTTTCCACTCTCTCCAAAAGTATCTTTAACACCAACTTTAACTATTGGAACTGGATATGTTTCTGCTAAAACTTCTGAAACTGCTGATCCAAGTCCACCTATAACATTATGTTCTTCAACTGTAACTAATGCACCTGTTTCTTTAGCTGCCTTTGCTAGGAGTTCACTATCTATAGGCTTTAATGTATGTATATTAATAACTCTAGCATTAATTCCTTCACTTTCTAATATACCTACCGCTTCCAAAGCAACATCTACCATTATTCCGTTAGCTATTATAGTTACGTCATTACCTTCTTTTAAAGTTACACCTTTTCCTATAACAAAAGAGTATTCAGGGTTATCGTTTATTACATTAACTGCCGCTCTACCTAGTCTTACGTAACAAGGTCCATTATATTCTGCTACAGCTTTTATCGCTGCTTCTGTTTCTACGGAATCACTTGGCGAAATTACTGTCATATTTGGTATACTTCTCATAAGTGACAAATCTTCTATTGCTTGATGAGAAGCCCCATCTTCTCCAACTGTTAATCCGGCATGTGTAGCACATATCTTAACATTTAATTTAGGATAACATATTGAATTTCTGATTTGTTCAAAGGCTCTTCCAGCTGCAAACATAGCAAAGGTACTTACAAACGGTATTTTCCCACATGTAGAAAGTCCAGCTGCTACAGACATCATATTTCCTTCAGCTATTCCCATGTTTATAAATCTATCTTCACAAACATTTTTAAAATCTGCTGTTTTTGTTGACTTAGATAAATCTGCATCTAATACTACTATGTTCTTATTAACTTGTCCTATTTCTGCCAAAGCCTTTCCATATGCTTCTCTTGTAGCTATCTTTTTACCCATTAGTTTTCTCCTCCTATTTCTCTTAACGCTTGTTCGCATTGCTCTTTATTAGGTGCTGTTCCATGCCAAGCTGCTTCATTTTCCATAAAAGATACCCCTTTACCTTTTATTGTTTTAGCTATGATAGCAGTTGGCTTATCTTTCGTAGCCTTGGCTTCTTCTATAGCATTCAGTATATCTTCATAATTATGCCCATCTATTATGATTGTTTTCCATCCAAAAGCTTCAAATTTCTTATCAATTGGAGATGGATTCATTACTTCATGTATATCCCCATCTATTTGAAGTCCATTAAAATCGACAAATATAGTTAAATTATCTAATTTATAATGTGCAGCACTCATAGAAGCTTCCCATACCTGTCCTTCTTCTAATTCTCCATCTCCAAGAAGGGCGAAAACTCTATAGTCTTTATTGTCTAATTTTCCTGCCAAAGCCATTCCTACAGCAGCAGATATCCCCTGCCCTAATGAACCTGTTGACATATCTACACCTGATAAGTCGTTCATATTAGGATGTCCTTGAAGATTTGATCCAAGTTTTCTTAAAGTTTTTAATTCTTCTACATCAAAATACCCTTTTCTTGCCAAAGTTGCATATAAAACTGGAGCAGCATGGCCTTTTGATAATACAAATCTATCTCTATTTGGATTTTGAGGATCTTTAGGATCTATTTTCATCTCATTAAAATATAGTGTTGTTAGTATATCAGTTGCTGATAAAGATCCACCTGGATGCCCTGACCCTGATTCAGTAAGCATGGATACTATATCCTTCCTTATTACTTTAGCTATTTCTTTTAGTTCAGCAATTTTATTACTCATACTTGTCCCCCTGCTTAAAAATTTATTTTTCTACGATTATTTTCCAGTTGCAATTATAACATATAATATAACATTTTGTATATATAATTGACTTATATAAGCTATATTTTTTACTGTTTATTTTTATTATGCTATACTATTTAATTTAAAATAAAAATAGGTTATTTAAAATTAATCAATTTCAAATAACCTATTAATATAATAATACTTTTAAATTGAGTCTTTTCTTAAGAAAGTCCTAAGCTTATCAATAAAGCTTTATCTACTTTTTTCATATCGCCTTCAGTCATATGACCAATTTTTTCTTTTAACCTTCTCTTGTCCAAAGTTCTAACCTGCTCAAGCAATACTACTGAATCTCTATTTAATCCATATTCTTCAGACGAAATTTCTACATGAGTAGGAAGTTTTGCTTTGTTTATCTGAGAAGTTATTGCAGCCACAATAACTGTTGGACTATACCTGTTTCCGATGTCATTCTGGATTATAATAACCGGCCTTATGCCTCCTTGCTCCGATCCTATTACCGGACTTAAGTCAGCATAAAAGACATCTCCTCTTTTTACTACCATATTGGTCATCTGTCTATCACACTCCGCATAACCACTTCTCGTATTCATCAGTTTCTTGTATACAAGAATCCATACAAGTTTCAGCTAATTCTAAATTAATCTGTGCCATTTCTTCGTAGGCTTTAATTATTTCTGATTCGTTTAAAACTACTTCTTGACCCTCAATATATAATATTAAGTTGTTTTCATTAAATTTACTGTTTTTTTCATTATTATTGAATAAATTTAGTTTTATAGAATTATCCTTTGATATAGACATAACCATTCCTCCTAGGTAGAAAAAGAGTTTATGTACTAATTATATTGCAAATTATGTCAATATGTCAAAGGATTTTATCTCTTCATTTTCCATATTTTAGTTTTTAATTACACATAGTTTCTTATTTTGACAATTTTCTCATTGTTTATGTAAACTCTTGGCACTCTTCTGCCAATCATACATATAATTTCATAATTTATTGTATCTAAAAGTTCTGCTAAATCATCTGCATTAAATCTTGTATTACCATGTTCACCTAAAAGTATTACCTCATCCCCAACGTTTACTGTACCTACATCAGTTACATCAATCATACACTGATCCATACACACAGCTCCTACTATGGATGCTAATTTTCCATTTACAATTACCTTTCCTTTATTAGAAAGTGCTCTTGTATAACCATCAGCATAACCTATAGGCAATGTTGCTATGACTCTTTCCTTATCTGTTTTATACTTTCTTCCATAGCTTATATACATATCTTTAGGAAGTGTTTTAACATGAACAACGCTAGTTTTAAGAGTTAATGCTGGTTTTAAATCTAGTCTTTCTTTTATAACTTCATTGGACGGATAATATCCATACATTATTATTCCTGGTCTTACTGCATTAAAATGTGCCTCTGGTAAATCCATTATTCCAGCACTATTTGATGCATGCTTTATATTAATTTTAATTCCTTCATTCTCTAGGTCATCAACAAACTTATTAAACTTAGCTAGTTGCTCTAATGAATAAGTTTTATCAGCTTCATCCGCTGTAGAAAAATGAGTAAAGATTCCTTCAATATTAATATTAGGTAATTTACTTATTTGTCTAACAGCTTCCATTCCTTTTTCATTTGGCAAGAATCCTATTCTTCCCATACCTGTATCTACTGCAATATGAATTTTAGCCGTTTTATTTTTTTCTTGAGCTATTTCTGAAAGTTTCTTTGCGTACTCCAGATCATAAACGGTCTGCTCTATATTATTATTTAATATATCTTCTGCAAAAGTTAATGGTGTAAAACCTAAAATTAATATCGGTACATTTATTCCAGATTTTATAATCTCTAAAGCCTCTGTTATTAAGGCTACAGCTAAATCAGTAACTCCAGATTTTAACAATACTTGAACAATATCCAAAGCTCCATGTCCATATGCATCTGCTTTAACTACTCCATATATTTTCTTGTTTTCACAAAGACTTTTTATTTGTTTTACATTATGCTCTATACGTCCTAAATCAACTTCTGCCCATACAGGTCTAATACTATTCTCCATTATTCACACCTCTTAATACTCTCTCTATTCTCCTAAATCAAATAGAGTTTCATCCACCTTAGCATCTCGTATAAAATTATTATAAAAGGCTTCTACTACTAATTCTCCTTTTTTATTAAACACTAAAAGCTTTTCTGGAACTCTTTCGTATATATCTACATATAATATGGCTCTATCTAAATTAGGATTATTATTATCAAGCACTACGTTAACTTTAAGATATCTCTTATTTATCTCTTTATCATACTCCATCTCCATAGTACTTCCATCATTTAAATACTTAGAAAGATTGTTAATAAAACTAATTGAATAAAAACTATAATCTTGAGTTGTAGTCTCATAGCCCTTATTTAAAATTTTATCCCAAGCTTTAACCTTTCCTTCATTATTATACACCTGTATTCTATCTTCTCCAAAGTCCACTCTATTACCTTTATTGTCACTATAAAGTTGATTAGTTTCTTCTTTTATTTCTCCTCTTGAATTTTTAATAACATACCTTACGTCACATTGATAACTTTTAAGCTCTCTTATGTCACTTATAATTTTTTCATCACTTCTTGAGAACTTCAAGTACACTATTGAGCAAAAAGATAAGCCTATTGCTAAGAATATAAGTATTAAAAACAGGATTTTTCTCTTCATAATTCCTCCAAACTAATTAATCCTACATTAATACTATTATCACATAATTTTATTTATTCATCCTTTGATACAAACTCTTTTAAAAACAAAGGTAAATTTTCTACTATATTGCTGGCATTAACTATATACATTATTTTTGATAGTTTTTCTCCTATATATCCATGCAAATATGCGCCTAATTTTGTTGCTTGAAATACATCTACTCCTTGTCCCATCAAAGCACCAATTATACCAGACAAAGTATCTCCCATTCCCCCTGAAGCCATGGCGCTATTTCCAGTTGGATTAACACATACTCCATTTCCATCAGATATTACCGTATACAATCCCTTTAATAATAAAACTATATTATATTCTTTGCTAAATTTTTTTACTAATTCTATTCTATTTTCATTTACATATCTTATGGATTTACCAGTTATTCTACTCATTTCTCCTGGGTGAGGAGTCATCACTACCTTACATTTACATTTATGTAACAGACTCAAGTTATTTTCTAGTACATTAATTCCATCAGCATCTATTAAAAGGTTACCTTTAAAAGTTTCAAGAATTAATTTTAACTTATCAAGAGTTTCAACAGTATTTTCAAGTCCAGGGCCAAAAACAATGACATCAGATTTATCTATAATTTCTTTGAATTCCTCTGATTCATAGTCCCCAACCATAGCTTCCGTTAATTTGCTATCCAAAGATGGTTTCAACGTTTTATCTGTATACAGATAAACCAGACCCGCTCCTGCTTTTACTGCAGCTTGAGTACTAAGATATGCTGCTCCTGAGTACCTATTACTTCCTGCAACAACACACACTCTACCAAACTTACCTTTATGATAATGTCTTTTTCTTTTGGGTATAAGATTTTTTACATCTTTTTCTTCTAACATCCAAATACTTTCGGATACTTCTTTTTCAATTTCATTAGGTATTCCTATATTCTCTACTATTAGTTCACCGATATAATCTAATGCTTCGTAATTTATAAAACCTTTTTTAATCGATTGAAATGTAATTGTTTTATCAGAAATTATAGCTTCTCCTAAAGGAACTCCTGTGTCACTACAAAGTCCTGATGGAATATCTATTGAGATTTTATAAGCTTTAGACTTATTTATTTCATTTATCAGCTTTGAATATATCCCATCAATATTTCTATTCAAACCAGTCCCAAAGATGCAATCTACCAAAACCTTACACTCATTTATGCTTTTTTTGAAAACACTTAAATTTTTATCCTCTGACAGCAAGATAATTTCTACTTTTAGACATTCTAACAACCTAAAATTAGTATTAAAATCACTTGTTTTACCACTGGTATCTGCTGCTATAAATACTCTAACTCTCTTATTCAAGTTAAGTAGATGCCGTGTTAATGCTAGTCCATCACCCCCATTATTTCCGGGACCACATATAATTAGTATGTCATCCAAATCTTTAAAGTGTTTCAATAGAGAAAATACCGCATTCTCCATCAATAAAATACTTGGAATACCCCACTTGTCTATTGAGATCTTATCCATTTCTCTTGAAGACTTAGAAGTTAGTATTTCTATCATATCTCCTCCTATATTTTTTCTAATACTACATATGCAACTGCATTTGTAGTATTATGAGATATACTTAAATGAATTCTTAGATTTTCTTTTCCCACCAATTCCTTAGCCTTTCCATGAAGTAAAATACCTGGCTTCCCTAAAGTGTCTCTTGTTATTTCTATCTCTCTTAAAGAGAACCCTCTTACCCCTGTACCTAACGCTTTTGAAAAGGCTTCTTTAGCTGCGAAATTTCCTGCTAAACTCTCATACTTATTTTTTTTATTTTTAACGTACAGTATCTCTGATTCATTAAAAACTTTTCCTAGAAAACTTGTAGTTCTTTCTATTGCATTTTCTACCCTATTTATTTCTATTATGTCAACTCCTATACCATAAATCATAAGCTTCCTCCTGAAGTTTCACTTTATATCTAAAATTTTATACTTAAATTATATAATTACAACTAACAAGTTTTCAAAATAATAATTTTTTCATAATAAAAAGAAAGAGCTCTAAACCCTTTCTATATTATTCTTTAATTAGGAAAATCCATAACACATTCGTCTATTGTTTCTCCTAAAACATCTACTAGATGTATAGGTGATACTCTATACTTATAGAGTAAATCTACCATATTTTCTACTTTGTTATACACTGGAGAAATCTTATTTATACATTCCCTCTCTATATTTATTAAATTTTCATCATTGAAGTCCATCCTTTCAACTTCTATGCCGTAGGCAACCATATTTCTATAGTCGGTTTTAACTAATCTGTACGAATACTCATACCTACTGTTATCTTGTACACTTTCAACAACTTTTTCATTCTTTAAAATAATCATTGATTTTTCTCCCCCTTAATAACTTATAAATCCCCTTTGGCATAAAATAAACTCTAAAAAAATCATATCATAATCTACTAAAAAAACTTTGTCAAACAATGGTTCAAATAAAAAAAACTTTCTATTATTTATAGACAATTTATTTGTAAAAAGAGCAAATCTGTAAACAACTTCCTCCTAATACCCTTTGTTAATGGGGGTTAAAATCGAATTATTTAGTTTTTTGTGGTATTATTTTTGTTAATTCTACATCAAAAGACAAATATGCACATATATCTTCTAAAATAAGTATTGATGCTATTGACATAGGCAGCATATCTTCTCTTACATGAGCTAGTGAATACCTGTTTTTATAACTTTCTGCGACTTCTTTTCTAAATTTAATATCTTTATATATCTCGTTCAATATTCTACATAAATCTTCATATAACTTAATTATAAAAGTTTGCTTCTCTTCATAAGAATACTTTTCACTTAGCTCTATTAAAGTATCTATATCAGTATATTTATATGTAGTTTTTAAATTTTCAATTAAATTTTCTCCTACATAACTACCAATTATCTCTTCATTAATTAGAGCGATCTCACCTTTTGTATTAAATAAAACCATAAATTCTACACTTGTTTTCCCTATGGTCTTTAGCTCCTCTATAATCTGCTTTATATTATTATTAAACTTAGTAGTATAGTTAGTCTCTAACATGAAATACTCTACTTCTCTTGCACATACTAAATTTATAAACTCAAAAAAACTTTTTGACGATATCTTTTTATCCAAGCTAATCCCCTCCTTATGCCAACTTATTCTTACTATTCAAGTACTATTTTATGCATAAGCAGTTAATTTTATTACGAAAAAAGAATCGGATATACCGATTCTTTTAAAAACATCTCTCTAAAAATTCCCTTTTCCATAGCTGAAATTTGTGTATACGTTAACAACCCTAATTGAATTATACCAATATTCGTAAATAAAATCAACTCTAAAATAAAATTGCTATTATTATATTTCATATAAATAGAGAATGTTACAAATTTCAAACTTATAACATTCTCTTTAACATTATTTAAATATTAGTTCTCTTACTATTCTTGCTTTATCTTTATAGCTCTCTTTGTCTTTATTAAACAATGCTGATGTTCCTAATACATACGTGTCTATGTCCCTATTTTTCAACTCTAAAATAGTGTTTTTATTTATACATCCATCTACTTCTATAACAGGTTTTCTGTCAAATGAATTCATATATTCATTTAATTCATCTATTTTATTCAATACGCTATAATTAAACTTTTGGCCTGCAAACCCTGGATTTACCGTCATCATTAAAACCATATCTATTCTTTTCAAATATGGCTTAATACTCTCAATAGAAGTTTCTGGACTTATTGCTAAAGATACCTTTATTCCTTTATTTCTTATACGTTCAATATCCTCATCTATATTTTTACTTGCTTCTATATGAAATGACATAAATTCCGGTTTTAAATATGAATACATATCTATGTATTTGGGTACGTCTACCGTTGCTAAATGTATATCTAATGGTATTCTCGTAGCCTTGCTTATAGCCTCTAATACATATGGTCCCATAGCTAAGTTATTAACAAAAACACCATCCATAACATCACAATGTAGAAGTTCAATATTTGCTTCCTCTAGCCTCTTTAATTCTATAGCTAACTCTAATTGATTAGCACACATTATAGATGCAGCTAACTTCATATTACTCAACCCCTTATAAATCATTGTACAATTATAGTATATTTAGATATATTAGATAAGTCTAGTTCACTATACTTTTCCAAGAAAGGTGCTAATCTATCTAATATTTTATTTACTCCTCCTATACTATCTGATTCAACATTAAGAGGAAGTACGGGTTCATGTAGGGACAATCTAAGTAGAAACCACCCATCTCCAGAATTTTCATTGCAGTTTATCTTTATTCCTTCAAAGTTTTCATGATCTACACTCCAACCTTCAACTTTATAAGCATACTGCTTTACTCCACTTATTACCTGTTCCCCATATGATTTAAAATTCTCTCTTCTTATCTTAAGTCTTATATCTTCACTTTCTTTTGGATGTTTTAATTCCCTAATAAGGCTTGATATCTCTTTTCCTTCTTCTTTAAGCTTAGCCATTTTTATTAATATTTTAGCTATAAGATAAGCACCATCATCTAAAAAGTAGTTTTCCTTTAAAGCTGCATGGCCAGATGTTTCTATAGCTAATTGACTATCTGTGCCTTCTTCATTTAGTCTTTTAGATTCGTTTATTACATTTTTATATCCTCTTTTGAATCTATGATGAACTCCACCTAAAGTACTTATAAACTCAGCTAATCCTGTAGATGTTACTGAATCAGTAACTATTATTGATTTTGGATGTTCTTCAAGCACTATAGAAGATATTAGCCCTATAAGAGAATTCTTATTTATTTCTTCTCCTGTATTAGATACTATTGCAGCTCTATCTACATCAGTATCAAAGATTATCCCAAGATCTGCATCCCATTTTAACACGGCCTTTTTTATAGATTCCATGGCCTTTTTATTTTCTGGGTTAGGAATATGATTGGGGAAAGTTCCATCAGGGTCTAAGAATTGACTTCCTTCTGTATCAGCTCCAAGCTCCATTAATACTTTATTAGCAAAGAAACCTCCAGCCCCATTTCCAGCATCTACTATTATTTTTGCTCCATCTAATGGTTTATTGTAATTTTTCTTTGAGTTTACTGATGACCTGATTTTATCAACCAACAAGTTTGAATACTCATCTATTAAGTTTACTTCTTTAAGTTCTCCCTTAGTTGTATAGCTCATCTCGGAGTTGTAGGTTGAGAATAAGATATCTTCTATATCTTTCTTCTCACAACCCCCTTCTTTAGTGAAAAACTTAAGTCCATTATAGTAATAAGGAAGGTGACTTGCCGTTATCATTATAGCTCCATCACATTTGTAATTATCTAATAGTGTTGTCATAAACATAGCTGGCGTTGTACTCATATTACAGTCATACACATCACACCCTACATTTATAAGTAAATCTATTAAAGAAGTTCTAAGCTCTGGTCCTGACAATCTTGAATCCATACCTACTGCTATTTTTATCTTACTTTTACCGCTACATTTATTTTCTTTTATCCACTTTACAAATCCATTTCCTATAAATCTTATTACCTGAGGTGTTAGATTTACTTTATGCTCTGACGTTTCTATAGCTATTCCTCTGATATCTGTTCCATTCTGTAACTTCTTTAATTCTTCTATCACAATAAATCCCCCCTTTATCTATAAAAACTTCTATATATTACCTTGTTCTACAGCTGTAATACAATCTAATCTATCTTGATGACGTCCACCTTGAAACTCAGCATTAATCCATATATCCACTATATCTAAAGCTAGGCCTTCTCCTATAACTCTTTCACCTAAACATAATATATTTGTATTATTATGTTCCTTAGTAGCTTTAGCTGAAAAAGTATCTCCAACAACTGCTGCTCTTATACCATCAATTTTGTTTGCCACTATAGACATACCTATTCCTGTACCACAACATAATATTCCTAAATCACTTTTTTTATCTACTACAGATTTTGATACATTTATAGCATAATTAGGATAATTAACGCTTTCAGAACTAAATGTACCATAGTCGTCTACCTCTATATTCTTAGATGTAAGGTATTCCTTAATCTTTTCCTTCAATTTAAAACCACCGTGATCGCAACCTATTGATATTTTCATTTTTATCATCCTCTCTATATATTCAATATTTATTCTGTTGTAAGAAAGTAAATGACGTAGTATAATTAATTATTAATAAAAGAATAGGAGAATACTCGCAATATTCTCCTTATCTTTATTATTAAAATGTGAGGGGTTAAGGGGTATTAATAATTTCATTTATTTTATTATTAAACAAATCAATATTCTCTGACAAATCTTGTTTAAATAAAGATGAACCTATAACAATATCTCTAGCTCCACACTTAATAACATCTTCTATGTTATCTATGTTTATTCCCCCATCTACTTGAATAGTAAAGTCGTAATTACCATCCTCTTTTATCTTATTTAATTGTTTTATTTTCTCTAAAGCAAAAGGTACAAATGCTTGTCCTCCAAATCCAGGCTCAACAGACATTATTAGAACTCTATTTAGTAGTGGATAAACATATTCTAAGCACTGTAGTGATGTAGCTGGATTTATTGCTACCCCTGCTTTAATTCCAAAACTTTTTAAATAATGTATACTTTTATATAGATGAGTCGCTACTTCTGCATGTATTGTTATACTGTTTGTACCTGCCTCAACCAAAGTTTCAACAAATTTATCTGGATCAGTAACCATAAGATGAACATCAAATTCTGCATCTGTTAATTTTCTTAAAGAAGCTATTTGGTCCAATCCGAATGATATGTTGGGAACATAGTGTCCGTCCATAAGGTCTATATGGATTGATTTTATATCTTTTTGATTAAATACTCCGAAATCCTCTGCGTAATTACATACATTTGCTGATAACAATGATGGTGAAATTATTATATCCATTTATATCCCCCCTCAATCTTAAGTTCTACTTCTAAAGCTACTTTATTAACTTTATCTTTTATTACGTCTTTAGTTATTAAGATTTTATAACAACCTTAATTTCGCTTCCTTGCATAGCTGCATCTATACCGTCTCTCCAGTTCTCAAGGTCTACCATTTTAGTTACTAATGTTTCAGTATCAACTTTCTTATCTCTTAGTAATTCTAAAGATGTTATCCAAGAACTTGGTTTTTGAGATCTAGATCCAATATATCTTATTTCTCTTTGAATAATAGCTTCTTGATCTAATTCATTTTTTACTTTAGCGAATAAGCCTACTTGAACAAAGTCACCTTTTTTCTTTGTAAGTCTTAATCCTTGATTTACTGCATGGATAACTCCTGAACAATCGAATACCTTATTAGCTCCATATCCATTAGTTTTTTCCATTACTATCGCATCTAAATCTTCTTGAAGTAAATCTACAACTAAATCTATACCTAACTTTTTAGCTAATTCCATTCTCTCTTTATCTTTTGTAACACCTGCTAATATTACATAAGCGCCTTGAGACTTTACTACTTGGCTAAGAAGTAATCCTATTGGACCTGGTCCAAATACTAATGCAACTTCGCCTGCATTTATAGTAGTTTTTTCTAATGCTGCATGTACACAACAAGCAAGTGGTTCTGTTAATGAAGCTGCTAGTAAGCTCACATTTTCAGGTAATACATGAACACTTTCTTCTCTTGATAATACATACTCTGCAAAACTTCCATTTGCTTGAGTTCCTATACCTTTTCTAGTAGAGCATAGATTATAATCTTTACTCTTACAGAAATCGCACTCACCGCAAGTTTCAAAAGTAGTTTCACTAGTTACTCTGTCTCCAACCTTTACCTTTGTAACACTTTCACCAACTTCTACTACTACACCTGAAAATTCATGACCTAGTACTACAGGTGTTTTTATGTTTCCATATTCACCTTTAAAAGAGTGTAAATCCGATCCGCATATCCCACTATATTCAACCTTTATTTTTACTAGATTTTTTTCAGCTTTTGGCTCTTCTATATCTAGTAATGCCATTTTGTCATATCCTTTTTCGGTTTTTGTCAATGCTTTCACTTCTAAATCCCCCCTCTAGTCTTGTACTATCATTATTTTGTTATATTCTTCTTTTCTGTCTCCTATCATTTTAAAAGCTTTAGCTGTATCTTCTAGAGTGAATCTATGTGATATTAACTCTTTTAACTTTATCTTCTTTTGTTTTACATACTCTATACTCTTAACCCATTCTTGTCCTGGGAAAGGTGCTGAATATGAATTCCAGAATCCTTGGATATTTAACTCTTTTCTAAATATTCCTTCAAAAGCAGCCTCTGATAATTCAATACCAGCATGACCTATTCCTTGATATCCTATTTTACCTTTCTTTTTAGTAACAAGAAGGCATTGTTCTTGAGTTATTTTTGAACCCGCACATTCAATACAAATATCTACACCCATTCCATTAGTTAATTCTAGTATTCTTTCTACTGGGTTTTCCTTCAATGCATTGATTGCAACATCTGCTCCAAGATTTAAAGCCTCAGATATTTTTTTATCAGATATGTCTACTGCTATTACTCTCTCAACTCCAGCTACCTTAAGCCATTGAATTGTTAATTGACCTATAGTACCAGCTCCTAGAACTGCTACAGTATCACCAACTTGAGGTTTAATATTTAAAACTCCATGTAATGCTACCGCCAATGGCTCTATCATTGCTGCTTCTTCATAGTCGATGTCACCTATCTTTAGGACATTTTGAGCTTTCACATTTACAAATTCTGCAAAACCTCCATAAGATTGTGCTCCTAACATTCCATAACTTTCGCAAAGTGAGAAATGACCTTTTTTACAATATTCACATTCAAAACATGGTTCAAATGGAATAGCAACAACTCTATCTCCTATTTCTACGTTTTTAACATTTTTACCTTTTTCAACTATATAACCTGCAAATTCATGTCCTAATATAGCTGGTAAAGGATACTTCCAATTTTTTAATGCTCTTGGAGGATCTGACCCGCATATACCTGCCGCCATTACCTTTATTTTAACTTCATCATCTCCATAAGGTTTGATATCTATATCTTCATACCTTATATCTCCTACTGAATGCAATACTGCTGCTTTCATAATTTCCTCCTTCTAACAAATATTATTTATATAGTTAAAGCTTTAGAAAAAAGCTTTAGCAAGCTCTGCAAATTTTAATATTAACCAGTTAAATAAGTTACCACCCATATCTAAACTTGATATTTGAGTCATTCCATTTGGCATATTGAAGTCTGCATTTGCCATCATTGCTGTATGAACATCTGCAAAGTTTGTTGCCATGAATAATGATATTGCTATAAGTATAGTTCCTGTAATTACTGAGTGAACAATATTTCCTTTTCTAAATCCAACTATAAATGCCATGTAGAATGGAATTGTTGCTAAGTCACCGAAAGGTAAAACTTTATTTCCTGGCAATATAACAGCTAAGAATATTGTTATTGGAACTAATATTAAAGCTGTTGCCATAACTGATGGATGACCAACTGATACAGCTGCATCTATACCGATATATAATTCTCTACCAGCATATTTCTTTTGAAGCATAGTTTTAACTGCTTCTGATATTGGAATTAAACCTTCCATTAATATCTTAACCATTCTTGGCATTAGAAGCATAACACCACCCATTGATATACCAGTTTTGAATATTGAACCAACATCTAAACCTGCTAAAATACCAAGTATACAACCAAGGATTAATCCCATCATCATAGGTTGACCGAATATACCAAATCTCTTTTGAATAGTTTCAGCATCTGCTTTTATGCTATTTATTCCTGGGATTTTATCTACTACTTTACCGATTAAGTATCCTAGTGGAGCAAATGCTGCTGTAGATCCAGTAGGAAGAGATATACCATCAAGTTCATAGAATTCTGATACCATTGGAGCTGTTTTATCAGCAACAATTAATACAACGATTTCGTATAAAACTGCACAAAGTATTGCAAACCACCAGCTGCCTGTAACTATATATCCAGTTGCTCCAGCTGCTATAAAGTGCCAGTAATTCCATATATCTATATCTAATGTTTTTGTTGTCTTAGTGAATATCATTATTAAGTTTACAGCTAAACATATAGGAATCATTATCGCTGCAACTGGTGATGCCCAAGCTGCTGCTGCTGCTGCTGGCCAACCAGCGTCAATTACAGTTAAGTTTAAACCAAATCTCTCAACCATTTGTTGAGCAACTGGTCCTAATGTGCTTGTAAGTAAGTTAGCAACTAAGCTTATACCTACAAAACCTATACCTATGATTATTCCTGAGTTAAAAGCTTTCTTAAAACCTGTACCAAATATTAGACCGATAATTAAAATTGCTAGTGGTAAAATTGCTGTAGGTCCGATACCTAAAATGTACTGAACGATTTCCATAAGTTTGTCCATTATAAATTCCTCCTCAAAATATAAATTAAATATTATTTAACTGTCTCTCTATCTTTAGAATAAAAAGACAGTATAAATCTTTTTACTTAAGATAACTTAGTATCTTTTCATCTAACTTTTCTGTACCAATTCCAGTTATATAAGCTGTTGCTTTTAAAGCTGGTATATTATAAGTTGTTGGTAAAATAGTTGTTGATACTATTAAGTCTGCCCCTTCTTGCTTAGATGCAACCTCTGCAATTTTACATTGAATTACTTCTGCATCTAATCCATTTTCTTTAACCAATCTTTCCACTCTGTCACAAACCACTGTTGATGTTGCTATTCCAGCTCCACATGCTACTAAAATACGTTTTCCCATAATAAACTCCTCCTAATAATTCTTTTATTTTTTGATTAATGTTAACTTGCTTCTAATATACTCTTAATTTCGTTTACATCTTTTGATGAAATTATCTTTTTAACAACTTCTTCTTCTTGGATTAAACCCATTAGTTCTTTTAAAACCTCTAATTGACTATGAGGTTTATTTAAACCTAACATAAAAATTAAATTAACTTCCTCTTCTTGAGTTTCGTCATCCATTAACTTAAATGTTATTGGTTTTTCAGGCACTATTATAGCTATAAACTGTTCCTTTATATATTCTGCCTCTGTATGAGGAATGGCTACACTATAGTTTTCCAATTTTATTCCTGTAGGGAATACATCTTCTCTCGACAACAAACCTTCTAAGAAGTCGCGTTCCACATAGCCATGTTTAAATGCTTCGTCATGCATCATTTGAAATAATTCATTTCTATTTTTGCAAGGTAGATTTACTTTTATCAATTCTTTCTTAATATAATTATTTATCTCCATCCCCACTTCTCCTTCCTGAGCTAGATACTATTTATATTAGCAAGGGTCATGCCAACATTATGGAATATTTTGATTTTATGAAAACATTTTCTTGATATCTTTTACAGATTGAGCTGTTTTCAGCTTTTCAGTAAGATCCTCTTCCCTAATCATGGAAAATAATTTTTTAATTTCTTGTCTATTATTTTCTTTTAATGCCAACATCACTACTAAATCTACCATAACTTCCCCTTCCCACTGAACTGGATTATTTAGTTTTGCTATGGCAATTGCCGGTTTTATCACGTTTTCTGGCAATCCGTGAGGAATTGCTATTGTATTATTAAATATTCCACTACCCATGGCTTCTCTTTTATATAGACTTAATATAAATTTGCTATTAACATATCCCTTAGCTTCTAAAGTTTCTGCCATCTTGTCTATAATGCTCTCTTTAGATAATTCATCCATATCTAAAAATACTAAGTCTTCTTGTATTAAATCTATTAACCTTTCTTCATTTACAACTTCTTCTTGTGTGTATATATCCATAAATTTAGATATTCTGCTTATTCCTTTACCATTTAATATACTTTCATAGGATACAAATGGAACATTGCTTATCTTAGGATTTATTGTTCCACAAACTGCTACCACATTATATTCCTCTGAAAGTAACTCTATCTCCTCCTCTATATCTTCTTTATTTATAAAGCCCATAGGGAATATTTCTATATCTTTATTATCTCTTTTCAAGTGATTTTCAAGATATTTCTTTATACTTAGGGCATTACCTTCTCCAGTTAAGCATATTGTTACTAAAGCTTTTTTCTTTTCATCTACATTTGCTCTACTAGATATCTCTGACTTAAATGTACCCTGATATAATCTTGACTCCTTTAATTCTTCCATTATGTTATCAAGACTATCTCCTTCTATTGAAGCTTTTCTAACTGCTTCCAAAGCTAGCAGTGTATCAACTCTTCCTATTGTTTTAGCTCTAATTCCAGTCCTTTCTTCAATAGCACTAGCAAATCCACCTAGGGACCCCATATCTACAAGTAAAAGACAGCCTTTACCTTCATCTATTTGTTTAACAACCTTTATAGTTCTCTCTAGTGCACTTTCTGGGGATTCATCTAGAGCGATTTCTATTCCTATGGTATCATCTACTCCTAATAGTTGATTTACTACATCTGCCATCCCTTCTGCTACATGACCATGAGTTATTATAATTACTCTTACTTTAGGTTCTAGTATTAACTCGTCTGAACAAAACTTATTAATATATAGTGCTATATATCCGGCTTCATCGTTTGGTATTGGTAGATTAGTAGCTTTTTCTATAGTCTTTCTAATCTTTTCTGCTACTTGAAACTCTTGGGGAAGCACCTTTTTAGTAACATCTATATTTGATTTTGTTATGCTCTTCCCAGTAAGTACTCTCTCAATAGTAAAGTTAATGTGTATTGCAAGTGCTATAAAAAAGCTGTTATTTATAAACTTATATTTATCCCTTACAATATCTAGTATTTTTTCGGTTATGTTTATAACTTCAGGTCTTACTATAGTCTTTAATTCATTTATATTAAGAACCTTTGTAATATTTTTATTATCAATTATCCTTCCTAACTTACCTTCAACTTTTTGCAAAAGAATCTCATCAATTTCTTCTGACTTCATCCCTTGACTCTCAAGATTCTGGAACTCATTCTCTATATATTGATATATCTCGTTCTCATTTACGTACTTAGTAATTTCACTTTTATGACTTTTCATATTTTTAATATCAATATATAGATCGTCAGTAACTAAGCTCATTATTGTTTTGTTTATTTTATTTCCTTTTAAGAACTCACTTTTAATAATGTTACTTAAGTCTTCCATATCAATAATTACTTCGCTGATGTTTTTAGACATGTATTTAACATATCCTTTTGCACATATTACTTGTATATCACTCTTAAGCTGTCCGATGTTCCCTTGACAGTTATATAACATTAAGCACATAAGCACATCTCTAGTTACTAAAAGATTCCTATTAACTCTATTGGCTTCTCTAACTAAAAACATTGTTATAATCTCAAGTTTTTCTGATAGCGGTCTATCTGTTAGCTTAGGCAACTCTATTAACATTGGAATTCTTCGCCTAAAGGTTAATAGCAGATTAGATTCTGGATTTTCTGTGGTAGCTCCTAGTATTAAAACATTTACATTTCTTTCAGTATTTGTCTCTCCAAGTTTTCTATACTTACCTTTATCTATTAAATAAAATAGAATTTCTTGTCCTTCTGGCGGCAGTCTATGGATTTCATCTAAAAATAGTACTCCTCCATTAGCCTTTTCCACTAATCCTTCCCTATCTGAGTTGGCTCCAGTATATGCACCTTTTACCACACCAAATAATTGAGATATTAGAAGATTTGGGTTTTCAGCATAATCTGCACAGTTAAATATGATAAATGGAGCGTCTTTGGATTTAACATTGTTAGCTACAGCAAATTCATACATGCATTCTGCTAATTCACTTTTACCGACTCCCGTTCCGCCGTATATTAATGTATGTAATCCATTTGGGGGGTAAAGTATAGCTGCTTTTGCTAAATCAATCTTGTTTTTAAGACTTCCTCTATAACCTATTAATTTTTTAAATCCTGATTCATCTTCCTCTGCTTTTTCTTCTCTTTTTATATATTCTTTAAATGTATTAGAAGATTTTTTTAAATCTTTACTATCATCATTTTTTGATTCAGTACCCTCTAATAAATCTTTCATATTTCTAGCCACAATATTTCTAGAGATATTGTATCCTCTTTCAATCATCAGATCAGTTATCTTCCTCTCTGACATGTTTGGATTTTTAGTTAGAATATCTTTTAAGTCCTCTAACAATATTTTTTTTCTTCTATCTCTAGAGTCTGGAATATTTAGTTTGTTTCTTTCACTTATAATCTTTAATCTAGGTAAAGATAATATTTTAGCTAATTCTTGATCTGTATAAGGATTCTTTTTATCTTCTTGTTTAATAATTTCTACTAGTTTTTCCATATCTATATCACCCCGTTACTGAATCTAGCTTATATTTCGACTGATCTATTATCACCACCTTTCCATAATAATAATTAATTTTATGTTAATCAATTTCTAATGAAATATTATTATATACTGTTTTTTTTATTTAGCATAGTTCATTATCTTATAATCTGAACTTTTTATACCAATATAACAAGCAATATTTATGCCAATTTATCCTTTTATTCCAAATAAAAAAGGCTATCAAATTTGATAACCTTCTTTAACAAAGTATTTCCCTTAAAATAAAGCTGGGAAAATCATACATAAAACTGTTATTAATATAGCTGAACCTGCTGCTCCTACTGCCGCACAAAACATTGACTTTTTAAAATCCAATCCTAAAAAAGCCGCTATAGCTGTTCCTGTCCACACACCTGTAGTAGGAAGTGGTATAGCTATAAATGCTATAAGTCCAATCTCTTTATACTTTTCAAGATTATGTTTATTTTTACTTATTTTATTATCTATAAGATTTGTTAACTTTTCAAATTTAGGATATTTTTTTAACCACTTATAAATAGCATTAAATAGTAGCAAAATAAAAGGAGCTGGTATTAGACTTCCTATGTATCCAACCAAAAAAGCTTGTAATGGAGGCATTCCTGAAATTATTGCTAGCGGAATAGCGCCTCTTTGCTCTATTAAAGGTGTAGCAGAGAGTAATATAACCCAAAATAATGAACTCATTAATTAATATCTCCTATTCTAAAACTTAATAACTTATTGTTAGTTCATAATTATATTGTAAAATAGCTATTTTATCAACAAATTATTACCATTTAATAAATTTGTAAATTAATTCTACAGTATTTATTTTTATCAACAATTATTATATAATGAGATTAATGGATAATTATTATTATATAATAATAAAATGTTATAATATATAAGGAAGGTGTAAAATATGCGCTCTTTAGAAATAAAAAAAGATATTCATTGGGTTGGAGCTTTAGACCCAGATTTAAGAATTTTTGATATTATAATGTATACTCCTTATGGAACAACTTATAATTCATATGTTGTTAAAGGAAGTGAAAAAGTTGCTGTTTTTGAAACTGTAAAAGAACAATTTTTTGATCAATATTTGGCACGCTTAAAAACTCTAGATATTGATGTTACCAAAATAGATTATATAGTTGTAGATCATACAGAACCTGATCATGCAGGTTCTGTCGCAAAATTACTAGATTTATCTCCTAAAGCAAAAGTAGTAGGTTCTGCACCTGCAATTAAGTTTATGGAGAAAATAGCTAATAGAGATATAGATGCTATTGTGGTATCTGATAACGACAGTATAAGTTTAGGAAATAAAACTCTTAAATTTATATCTGCTCCATTCTTACACTGGCCAGACACTATATATACCTATATACTAGAAGATAAAACACTTATTACTTGTGATTCTTTTGGAGCACACTATTGTTTTGAGGACGTATTTAATGATAAAATTCCTGATCAAGAGCAATATAATGAAGCGTTAAGATATTACTTTGATTGTATAATGGGACCTTTTAAATCTTATGTTTTAAGTGCAATAGATAAAATTAAAGATTTGGATATAGACCTTATCTGCCCTGGTCATGGTCCAGTTTTAAGAGAAGATCCATGGAAGATAGTTTCTTTGTATAAAGAGTGGAGTACTCCTCCAGCTCCTAAAGAAATAAAAAAAATTACAATTTCTTATGTATCAGCCTATGGATATACAGAGCAGCTAGCTAACAAAATATCTGAAGGAATTCAATCCGTAGGTAAATTTGATATTAAGTTATATAATGTTATTCATAATGATTTAAAAGATATAGTAAAAGATATTTCTGATTCTGAAGGTATTTTATTTGGTTCACCAACAATAGTTGGAGAATTACTCGAACCAATCAGAGATGTTTTAGCTAAACTTAATCCTGTAATTCACGGTGGAAAATTTGCAGGAGCATTTGGTTCATATGGTTGGAGTGGTGAAGCAGTTCCTAGAATGGAAACTCGTTTAAAGGAATTAAAAATGAAAATATACACTCCTGGCTTAAAGATACTATTTAAACCATCTCCTGAAGACCTGAAAAAAGCCTTCGAGTTTGGTGTTGGATTTGCTCAAACTATTATGGATAAAGCAGTTAAAAAAGGAGCTTTAGTTTAATATATAGCTTAATCAAATAATTCCTGGGGATAAACCCCCAGGAATTATTTGATTTCATCCAAAACCGCTTCTTTTTCTTGTTGTCTTCTTTGCAAAAACTTAAAATCTTCTGCGATAACTTCTGCTATGTATTTTTTGTTTCCTTCTTTATCTTCATAACTTCCTGTTCTTAAGCGGCCACTTAATGTTAGCATAGTTCCTTTTTTTCCATACTCACAAATTACTTCTGCTTTTCTTCCCCACATTACTACAGGGATTAAGTCTGATTTTCTAGTTCCATCTGATGCTTTAAAATTTCTTTCTACAGCTATAATAAATTTAGTAAATACTTTTTCTGTCTCTTCTAGTACTCTAAGTTCAGGGTCTTTGATTATTTTTCCCATTAAAACTATTTTATTCATTAATTTAACCTCCTGAATTACTTTATTGTAAATTCTAACCATAATTCAGGATATTATTCAAATATAATTTATAATCTTTATAAATTTAAAAACTATTTATTCCATTAAAATCGCATTAATTTCTCCACCTAAAAGAAGTATAACAGAAGTTATATAAAGCCATGTCATCAATACAATCACAGCACCTAAACTTCCATAAAACCTAGAATAATTGGAAAAATTATTTACATAAAATGAGAATAAAGACGACACAACAATCCATCCTAGTGTTGTAGTTACCGCTCCTGGTAATGCGTCATGCCACTTTAATCTTTTACAAGGAGCAAAATGATATAATGTGGCAAATACAAATATCATAACAAATATAAGTATTGCAAATCTCAGTATATCCCAAGCGAAGGTTATAATATTATCAAAAGGGAGTTTGGCAATTAAAAACTCTCTAATAACTCCTCCAAATACAACTAAAAATAATGTTAAAATTATAATTAATACTACTCCGATTGTACAAAGTATAGAAATTAAAGTCCCCTTTATATATCCTCTTGTTTCTTTTATTCCATAAGCTTTATTTAATCCTTTTATAACTGCTGCAAATCCTGACGAGGAGGACCATACAGATAATATTACTGAAAACCAAAGCAACTGGCCCTTTTGTCCGTCTAAAACCTCTACAACAGTAGATTCAATAAGTAAATAGGTATTTATAGGTAATAATCCTTCTAAATATTTTAGTGTATCTGTTGTACTTATATTACTGAATCCTACAATAATCATAATTAACATTAGAAGTGGAAAAAATGAAAGTAGTAAATAATAGGCTAATTGAGCAGAAAGTGCAAAAATTTCATCCTCATTAACTCTAACTATTAACTTTTTAATAAAACTCCAAAGGCAATTCTTATCCATAAAACAATCTTTTTTCATGCCATTGTCTCCTTAACTTAATTGCTATAATTTATAATTACACTCTCGTACTACTTATTATACCAAAATACCTACATAAAGATTTATAATAACTTACTATTTCTTTTATTAATGATATAATTGTAGTGAATTAGTTATTTTGCAGGAGGTAATACATTTATGAACTTGTTGATAGAAAATGAATTTTTAAAAGTTGAAGCTAATGCTTATGGTGCTGAATTACATAGTATTAAAACTAAAAATAATGTAACAGAATTTCTATGGAGTGGTGATGAAAATTATTGGAAATACCATGCTCCAATTTTATTCCCAATAGTGGGGAAGGTTTCAGAAAATAAATATAGAGTTGATGGAAATACCTATGAGCTTCCTCAACATGGATTTGGTAGAGTATGCAATTATGAAGTAATATATAAATCTCAAGATTCTTTAGAATTTCTTTTAAAATATAACGAAAAAACTTTAGAAATATATCCTTATAAGTTTTCACTTAAAGTAAAATATACCCTTATAAATAATTCTATAAAGGTAAGTTACACTGTAGATAATTTAGATGATAAAGATATCCATTTTTCAGTAGGTGCTCACCCTGCTTTCCTTTGTTCAATAGAAGAAGGTGAAACTATAGATGACTATTATTTTGAGTTCTCTGAAAAGGAAACTGCTTCTATAATGGAACTTTCTCCAATTACAGGACTTTATACAAATAAAAATATTCCTTATCTAGATAATGAGAATAAACTTCTTTTATCAAAAGAAGTTTTTAAAAATGACGCTTTAGTATTTAATAATTTAAAATCCACCAAAATTTATTTAAAGTCTAAAAACCATAATAAATATATGTCTATGGATTTTAGTGGATTCCCTTACCTAGGATTGTGGTCTAAACCTACAGGTGCACCTTTTGTATGTATTGAACCTTGGTATGGTCATGCTGATTACGAAGGTTTTACTGGAGAATTTAAAGACAGAGAAGGCGTAGAAAAAATAGAAATAGGAAATACTTTTGAATGCTCTTACGTTTTAGAATTTTTTAGCTAAAATCATAGAAAAGGTGTTGAAAAATAATTTTAGAAATCATTTTTCAACACCTTCTTTATTTAAATTATATTTATTAATTTTCCATTTGATTTACTAATATACTTCTTTCTGAGAACTTATTCATTATTTCTTTTAGATTAAGAACATCATCCATCTCATAATAGCCAGTCTTATCAACGATAAATCTTACTGCTCTTAATGCCCCTAAAGCAAAAGCCTTTCTGGAAAAAGACTCATGTGTTATCTCTATCTTATCATGTTCTCCAGCCATTATTACTTTATGTTTGCCCACTATCCCACCAGCTCTTACTGATAATATAGGAATGGAATTAATATCAATATTATTAATATTTTCTTCATAACCATGTCCTTTAACTATTTCATTTGCAATCTTTTTAGCTGTACTTGTAGGAGCTTCTTTCTTTTCTTTAAAATGAGATTCTATAATAGTAGAATCATAGTCTTGGAGAATACCTGCTGCTATATTAGTAAGCGTCATTAATACGTTTACTCCTACTGTTATGTTTGGCGCATGAACTATGGCTGTTTTATTTTCTCTAGCTAAATTAACTAACTTTTTGTGTTGCAATTCATTAAAACCTGTAGTTCCAATAATTATTTTAACTTTCATCTTAGACAATATTTTTGCATTTTCTATCGCAGCTTCACTTTTAGAGAAATCTATTGCTACCTGAGGTTTATATTTTAAAATATGACCTTCAAGTTCATCGGGCTCTATTATATTTACCCCAGTATTACTTATATTTAATACTTCTCCTAAATCCCTATTAGCCTTTTCACTATCTTTACTACATACCACAAAAGTTAGGTCTATATCCTCTTCTTCCAATAAAACTTTAGCTATTTCTTTTCCTGTTCTACCTAACCCTAATAAACAAACTTTTATCATCAACAGTTCTCCTTTCATTTTAATCACAACTTAATTATATTTTATAAGTTGTCAGTGGTCAACTATTTTTTACCAATATCAAAAAGTATATTAGATATTTGTACTTTAAATAAAATGTAGCACTAATCTAAAAATCAGTGCTACATCCTTCTAACCTTTTATATATCCCATTCTATAGGACCATAAGTATCCTTATCTAAAAGTACTAAAACTTTAGTAAGTTCTTCAACGTGTTCTTTTTCTTCTTTAGTTATACTATTTATAATCTTATTTACATACTCATCACAAATTTCATTAACCATGTGATCATAAAGTATTATTGCCTCTAGCTCTCCTTTGATAGCATCTCTTATAAACTTAAGTAAATCGTCTTTTGCTGGTCTATTTTTTATCCCTAACTTTTCTCTTCCTCTATTGGATAGCTTAACTTCATTTTTTACTTTCTCCTGCATAGCACTTTCTTCATCATCTACTTTTCTTAAGGCATCTAGGAACATTCCATAATGTCTTTTTTCTTCTTCCATTATATGATGAAATATTTCCTTTACTTCTCTATTATCAGTATAACTAATGAAATAACTATAGTCATCTATAGCAACTAACTCTGATATCATGCCTTCTCTAAGTAGATTAGCAGTAGACCTAGCTCTCCCCTGAGGTTGTCTATCTGTAGTATAACTCATAAATTTTCTCCCATTTTTATTGATATATTATATATTATTAAACTTACAAGTTTAGTGATACTAAAAGTATTTATAATTGTATGCATACATTTTAAATTTTATTATATTTGCGTTAAGATATATTCAATAAAAATTACCAAGGGGGCTTAGTGTTAATGAATAATACTACTACAAATCAATCAAAAATAAAAAACCTTGCTTTATACGGTCTGTTTATAGCTTTAGTTTACGTAGCTACTAGATTTATAAACATACCTGGTCCTACTTCTGGAGGACTATTTCATCTAGGTAATGTAATGGCTTTTACTATTGCTATAGTTTTTGGCAAAAAAGCTGGTGCCATATCGGGGGCGTTTGGCATGGCTTTATTTGATGTAACAAGTTCATATTTTATATGGGCACCATTTACATTTATAATAAGATTCACTATGGGATATATTATGGGATATCTTTCTCATAAGGCTGGTTCATCTAAATCAAAAGTAATAATATTCAATTCTTTAGGAATAATAATTGCAACTATAATTATGGTTGGTGGTTACTATCTTACAGAAGCTGCGATGTTAGGCAATTTTATAGCACCTATTCAATCTATATGGGGTAATTTTATGCAATGTGTTGTTGGTGCCGTAATAGGACTTCCTTTGGCTTACTATCTACAAGGAGCTTTTTCTCGTAGAAATATTCTAACTAACCTATAAAGGAGGTTATTATTATGAATACTTTATTAATGACACCTGGACCTACTTATATTAAAGAAAATGTACGACTTGCCTTAGCAAAAGAAATAACTAATCCTGACTTAGATTTGGAGTTTTTCGACTTCTATAAAAATATATGTTCAAAATTACAACTTCTATTAAATACAAAGAATAAAACTCTACTTTTAGCTGGAGAAGGAATATTAGGTTTAGAGGCTGCTTGTGCTTCCTTAATAGAAGATGGAGATAAGGTTTTATGTATTGAAAATGGTATATATGGAGAAGGCTTTGGAGATTTTTCTAAAATGTATGGCGGCAGAGTTGACTATTTTCATGGTAATAAAAGAAAAGGAATTGATATAAATCAATTAGAAAACTTTCTTAAAGAAAATCATGATTATAAAATAGCAACATTAGTTCATTGTGAAACACCATCTGGTATAACTAACCCAATAAAAGACATATGTAAGCTTCTTAATAGTTATAATATAATTTCCGTAGTTGATGCCGTATCTAGTATAGGTGGGGAAGAAGTTTATGTAGATGACTGGAATATAGATATTATAGTAGGTGGATCTCAAAAGTGTCTTTCTGCTCCAGTTGGACTAACATTTTTGAGTTTAAGCTCTAAAGCTCTAGATGCTATAAATAATAGAACTCAACCTATAAGAGGATTTTATACTAATCTTTCTGTTTGGAATACTTGGTATGAGGATAAATGGTTTCCTTACACTCAGCCTATAAGTGATCTATATGCATTTGATATTGCTTTAGATAATATATTGGAAGATAAAGAAGGGGTAATTTCTAAACATTCAAAATATGCCACTGCTCTTAGAAATACTCTAAAAGATTCTGGGCTAGAGCTATTACCAGAAACACATCCCTCAAATACAGTTTCTACTATATTAGTTCCTGATAATCTTAACTACAATGACATATTTAATAAGATGCTTAAAGAACACAATATAATGATAGCTGGTGGGTTTGATTTTTTACAAGATAAGGTGTTTCGTATAGGACATATGGGTGAAAACTGTTATGAAGATAAACTTTATTTAACACTTAAAGCTTTAGATTCAGTATTAAGAGATTTAGGATTTAACTTAGAAAAACATCTTCATAAAGAATTTGTAAATCAATTATAATAAAAGTGACAGTAGACAAAATTCAGAGAATTAATCTCTTATTGCCAACTGTCACTTTAAAATTTATTAACCTATTTTAGAATCACTATGATTAAAAAGTTTTTTTGTATCAGCTAATGCCTCATCTAATCTTTTTAATACCTTATCAAAATCTTCATATGAAGTTGTAGCTGCAGGTTCAAATCTTATAGTTTTAGAATTTACTAGAGTTCCAGCTGTCATTACTTTTCTTGAAAAAAGTCCTTTTGCAACTGAAAAACCCATTTCAGTTCTATTAAACTCTACTCCTATCATTAATCCAACCCCTCTAACTTCTTGAATTAGTTCAGGATATTTACTTTTTAGCTTGTTTAATCCCTTAAGCAAATATTCCCCTTTTTCATGAGCTTGTTTCGGAATATCATGTTTTAACATATATTTTATAGTAGCTAATGCGGCAGAACAAGCAAGTGGATTACCTCCAAAAGTTGGTGATCCTAAAATCCAAGGATTATCTTGAAGCTCCTTCACCCATAAATGTGGTCTTGCAATAATTCCTGTTATAGGCATAATTCCCCCACCAAAAGCTTTACCGTAAGTTAAAATATCTGGAACAACCCCCTCTGCTTCACAACGAAACATGGTGCCAGTTCTTCCCATACCAGTTTGAATTTCATCTAAAATTAGACACACATCATACTCATCACATATTTTTCTTACCTCTTTTAGATATCCCTTTGGTGGAATAATAATACCTCCCTCCCCTTGTATAGGCTCAAGTACAACTGCTGCAACTTTTTCACCTACATGTGTTAAATTTCTTATGGCTTTTCTTATATCCTCTGCATTTCCATATTCAACATGCTGTACTTGTTGTATCATAGGAAGATATGGAGTTCTATAGGTATCCTTTCCTCCTAGAGAAATAGCTCCCATAGACTTACCATGAAATCCGTTTACGGCAGAAATATACCAGCTACCTCCAGTAGCTATTCTTGCAAGTTTTATAGCCATTTCTACAGCTTCAGCTCCTCCATTTGTAAAGAAACAATAGTTTAAATCTCCTGGAGTAATCTCAGCCATAACTTTAGCAAGGTACCCTCTTAATGGATCTAAAAGCTCTTGACTATGAAGGGCTTGCTTCTTAAGTTGAGCTTCAACAACCTCTAATATCTCTTCATTTCTATGACCACACATAAAAATCCCAAAACCACCTAAACAATCTATGAACTCTTCTCCATTTACATCATAAAAATATGAATCATTGTCAGTCCATTCAACAAAAGCTGCATTTGTAGAAACTGATTTTCTATACTTTAACCAGCCAGGATTCACATAATTATTATAATTATCAACTGCTTCCTTTACTATTTTCTTCTTATCGTATGCCGTCAGTTCATCACCAGTTACATAGCTTAGGATTCTTTCTAAATCCTCAAGCACAAATTTCTTTTCCATAAATATCTACTCCTTTTCATTATTCTTTAAACCAATATAATGGTTCAGGTTTTAAATTAATATTAATTTGCTTCACTTCTGTATACTCCTCTAAACCAAAAGTTCCAAGTTCTCTTCCTATTCCACTTTGTTTATATCCACCCCAAGGTGCTTCATTAAATGTTGGATGATATGAATTCACCCAAGTAATTCCGGCTCTTAATTTTTTTATAACTCTCATAGCTTTAGCTCCATCTTGAGTAAATACTGCACCAGCAAGTCCATAAACTGTATCATTTGCTAGTTTTATCGCTTCTTCTTCTCCTGTAAATTTCTGTACCACAAGAACCGGTCCAAAAATCTCTTCTTTAACTATTGTCATATCTGGAGTTGTATCTATAAATATAGTAGGTTCAACGAAAAATCCATCCTTCAATTCTTCAGTGTTAATCTTATTTCCACCGCAAACTAATTTTGCACCCTCCTTTTTACCTATTTCAATATAATTTAGAACCTTATCCATTTGTATTTTACTTACAAGAGGTCCCATTTCAGTTTCTGGATCAAATCCTAATCCAACCTTGATTTTTTTAGCTCTCTCTACAAGTCTTTCTATGAACTTATTATATATTTTATCTTCAAGAATTAATCTTGAACCTGCTGAACAAACTTGTCCTTGATTGCAAAATATACCAAACAATGCATAATCAACAGCTGTCTCAAAATCTGCATCCGCAAATACAATGTTTGGAGATTTACCTCCAAGCTCTAATGAAATATTTTTTATATTTCCTGTAGCTGCCTGCATTATACTTCGTCCTGTTTTAGTACCACCAGTAAAAGCAACCTTATCTATATCCATATTAGCTGCAATTTCATGTCCAACTACAGCGCCTGCTCCCATAACCAGATTAGCAACACCTTTTGGAATACCTACAGATTCAATTACTTCGAATAATTTAATAGCACTAAGTGGAGTAACTTCTGATGGCTTAAATACAATTGTATTTCCTGCCGCTAATGCAGGAGCAATCTTCCATAAAGCCATTAAAAGTGGATAGTTCCATGGAATTATCTGACCACATACTCCTATAGGTTCTCTAACTACCATTGACTGCATATTAGGGTCAGGAACTTCATAAATTTGTCCACTTGGCTTATTAACAAGACCTGCATAATATCTTAAGCATGCAACTCCATCTTGTACATCCCCCGCTGTTTCTCTAAGTGGTTTTCCATTATCTAAAGTATCTATCTCAGAAAATTCTTTTTCCATACTTTCTAATTTATCTGCAATTTTATATAGATAACTTGCTCTCTCTATAGCTGTAGTTTCCATCCAGCCATCTTCATAAAAAGCTCTTTTGGCAGCTGCTACTGCTTTTTTAACATCTTCAGCCGTTCCTTCTGCAACCGTCTCTATAACCTTACCCGTAGCTGGATTTATAATTTCTCTTATTTCTTCTGAGGATGAAGTTACCCATTCACCATCTATATACATCTTTTTAACATCCATAGCTCTTTCCTCCTTTATAACTATTGTTTAAATGAATTCCAAAGATCATCAAACTTTGATGTAGCTTCTCCAACATCCTTAACATATTCTCCTTTTGTGAATACTTCTGTAGGCAAATTTGAAGCCTTATTATTTTTATACTCATCTGGTAATAAATCATAAGCTGCCTTATTTACAATTTTATAAGGATATTCTTCTGCTATCATTTCTGTTATCTCTGGTCTAAGGATAAAGTCTATAAACTTCTCAGCTGCCTCTTTATTTTTTGCACCTTTAGGAATAGCCATATTGTCTAAGAATAAATAAGTCCCTTCCTCTGGAAAAACTGGTTGTATATTTTCATTTTCTTGGTAAGCAAGTGCAGCTTCAGCATTCCACATAAAGCCTATAGAAGTTTCTCCACTTATCATTGAAGTTTTAGGACTATCACTATCGAAACTCCTTATATTAGGTTTTAACTTTGTTAAATATTCTTTAGCTTCTTGAAGTTTTTTATCATCAACTTCATTCATTGAGTATCCTAATGCTCTAAGTGCAATACCTATAAGAGCTCTTTGGTCATCTAAAGCCACTATAGAATCTTTATATTTAGAATTCAAAAGATCTTTAAATGATGTTATATTATCCTTAACCTTATCTTTATTTACAGCAATAACTGCCGCACCTGCTAAATAAGGAACAGAATATTCATTTCCTTTATCAAAATATTGATTTAAATACGCCTCATCTAAATTTTTAAAGTTTGTAATCTTATCAGTATCTATCTTTTCAAGTAATCCTTTATTAATCATTATATCTACCATATAGTCACTAGGTACCACAATGTCGTAAGTTCCTTCATTTGCTGTTTGAACTTTTGCTAATAATTCCTCATTTGAAGAGTAGTTACTATAATTAACCTTTATTCCATACTCTTCTTGAAATTTATCAATAACAGATTGCGGTAAGTACTCTGTCCAGTTAAAAACATTTAACTCACCCTTACTTTCAGAAGACTTCTTTCCACAACCGTATAGCCCCCCAACTAAAATAGTAGTTGTTAATAAAATCCCTAAAACCTTTTTAAATTTCATTTCTACACCCCTCTTAATCATTATTGTAATTTAAACTTTTTTCTTTCCTTATTTGTATATATTGAGCCGCTCCAACTACCATAAAGGTTGCTACCAGCATCAAAGTTGAAAGTGCATTTACATCTGGAGTAACCCCCGTTTTAACCATTGAAAAAATCTTTAAAGGTAAGGTATTGCTTTGTGGACCTGTAGTAAAAAAGCTTATTATTACATCATCTAAAGATAAAGTAAATGCTAGTAGTACCCCTGACATTACTCCTGGCCATATAACGGGTAAAGTTACCTTTAAAAAAGTTTTTAATCTGCTAGCACCTAAGTCCATAGCCGCTTCTTCTATGGATTTATCAAACCCACTCAGCCTTGATCTTACAGTTATAACCACAAAAGGTATGCTAAAGGTTGCATGGGCAAGCACTAAAGAAAATAAACCTAAATCTATTTTTATAAGTGAAAAAAATGAAAGTAACGAAATTCCCAAAACTATTTCAGGAATAACTACTGGTACATATAATAAACTATCTATTACACTTTTCCCCTTAAAGCTGTACCTGTACATTCCCACAGCCGCTATCGTTCCTATTATTCCAGAAACTAAAGTGCTAAAAAAAGCAACTATCATTGTATTCTTTAAAGCCTCAAGAAGTGGACCATTGGAAAATAATTCCTCGTACCACTTTAAAGTAAATCCCTCAAAATTAATGTTTAGTTTTGAACTATTAAAAGAAAATAATATCAACACAAAAATAGGCAGATATAAAAATAAATAAACAAGACATACATATACTAACGTTGATATATTAAACAACTTTTTACTTCTATTCATACTAAAATCCCCTTCCTATGTCCTCCATATCTCCTCCAGTTTTTGAGTATATTCCAACAATAACTATTGTTAATATTATTAATACCATGGATAAAGCTGCTCCTAGAGGCCAATTCCTAGCTGTTAAGAATTGATTTTTTATTAAATTCCCTATAAGCATTATTTTGCTTCCACCTAATAAATCTGGAATAAAGAAATATCCTAAAGTTGGTATAAATACTAATATAGAACCTGCAAAAATCCCTGATTTAGTTAATGGAAGCGTCACCTTTAAAAATGATTTCCTAGGTTTAGCCCCTAAGTCATTTGCTGCTTCAAGTAGAGATTTATCTAACTTTTCAATAGAAGAATATAAGGGCAATACCATAAATGGAAATAGAGTATATACCATGCCAATCATTACAGCAATATTTGTATACATTATCTTTAAAGGCTCATTAATAATATGAAATGTCATGAGTACTTGATTTAATAACCCCTCAGTTCTAAGAATAATAATCCACCCATAAGTACGAATTAGTGAATTAGTCCAAAAGGGTACTATAACTAACATTAATAATATTACCCTTGTCATTGGTGATCTTTTTGATATGAAATATGCAAAAGGATACCCTATTATTAAACATAAAAAGGTAGTAGCTGCTGCTATAATTAAGGATCTTAAAAATATATTCAGGTATAAAGGATCAAATAGTGCTTTGTAATTAGCTAAGGTAAAGGAAGCTTCAACGCCACCATATACCCCCTTTTCCATAAAGCTAATTCCAAGAACATATATAAGCGGTATTAATACAAATAGTAAAAGCCAAAAAGTAACTGGTCCCACCATAGTAATTATTGGTATTATTACTTTATTAAAATTATTAACTATCTTTTTATTAACTGTCTCCATTCTATACCCCCTATACACTTATGGTCCTTTTATTTTCTATAAAATCTAACCCTCTCTCTTCCTCTATAAAATTTACTTCATTGTCTTTTGAGTGCATAACTACAGCATCTTTAACATTCCAATGTACATATACCTTTTTGCCTATTGGAATTAAATCCTCTCCTGTTAACCTATTTATTTTTATCTCTTCTCCCGAAGATAAAACAACAATACTCTTAATCATAGATCCAACATATACATGCTCTTTAACTATACCTACTATAGAGAACCCCTCTATGGATTGCATGGACATATTGATTTTTTCAGGTCTTACTGATACATATACTTGCTCATTCTCCATAAATCCTTTAGCATAAGAAACCACTTGTCCTTCATCAACATCTATTTTTAAATAGTCTCCATTATTTGCTCTAATAGTTCCAGAGAATATATTTGATTCCCCTATAAAATCAGCAACAAATTTTGATACTGGTCTTTCATATATCTCATCTGGAGTTCCAACTTGCTCTAATATTCCACCATTCATAATGGCTATTCTATCACTCATAGTAAGAGCTTCTTCTTGATCATGGGTAACATATATAAATGTAATTCCAAGTTTTTTCTGTAATCTTTTAAGCTCCATCTGCATCTGTTTTCTAAGCTTTAAATCCAAAGCTCCTAAAGGTTCATCAAGTAGCAGCACCTTAGGTTTGTTTATAAGAGCTCTAGCTATTGCTACTCTTTGCTTTTGACCTCCTGAAAGTTGATCTGGCTTTCTTTTCTCAAACCCTTTAAGCTGAACTAACTCTAACATTTCCTTAACTCTTTCTTTAATTTCTGACTTGTTTACCTTCTTCATACTTAGCCCAAAGGCAACATTATCATAAATATTCATATGAGGAAAAAGTGCATAGTTTTGAAAAACTGTGTTTAAATTTCTTTCATAAGGAGCCTTATTACGAACATCCTCTCCCTCAACACTTATAATTCCATTAGTTGAATCCTCAAAACCTGCTAACATTCTTAAGGTAGTAGTTTTTCCACATCCTGAGGGTCCAAGCATTGTTAAAAATTCACCTTCATAAATTTCCAGACATAAATCCTTAACTATATGATTTTTTTCAAAACATTTATCAACATGTTCCAGTTTAATAATTACTTTTTTCATCTTGCACCACCTTATCTTAATTAAACAGAAAAAGCCAATTTCTTGAAATAAAGAAATTGACTTCATTGTCTATATATCTATTAAATAATAAAAAACAAGGCGCTTTCATGTTACTGAAAACGCCTTTGTTAATACTATTAGTATAGCATATGAGTATTAATATTGCCAATATATTTTTAATAAATCATAAAATATTTTTCTCGCCACTTATTAATTCATTATATATTCAAGCATATTTTAATTAATATATCAATTATACTAATCATTTATTATGTTCAAGAACTGTCTTAATCGTTCGTTTTTTGACTCTCTAAATATATAATTTGGTGTACCTTCTTCAACTATAATTCCATTATCCATAAAGACAACTTTATTAGCCACATCTCTTGCAAAGCTCATTTTATGAGTTACTACAATCATTGTCATTCCTTCCTTTGCAAGCTCCTTCATTACATTTAAAACTTCAACCTCCAGCTCTGGATCTAACGCCGATGTAGGTTCATCAAATAAGATTACCGCTGGATCCATGGCCATGGCTCTAGCTATTGCCACTCTTTGTTGTTGCCCTCCTGATAATTCATGAGGGTAGCTGCTTTTTTTATCACTTAACCCAACTTTACTAAGTAACTCATCTGACTTACTTATAGCTTCTCCCTTACCTCTCTTAAGAACAGTAATCTGTCCTTCTATAATATTCTCTTCTACAGTTTTATGTGGGAAAAGATTAAAACTTTGAAACACCATGCCTGTATGTTTTCTAAGTTCTAATATTTCTTTTTGACTGACCTTATTTGGGTCGTGGAAAATAATTTTGTTTTCTCCTAAATTTATTTCTCCGTCATTGGGTATCTCAAGTAAATTAATACATCTTAAAAAAGTTGTTTTTCCAGATCCAGATGGACCGATTATAACAACAGTTTCACCTTTATTAATATCTAAACTTACATTTTTTAATATTAAACTATCCCCAAACCTCTTTATTAAGCCTTTTATTTTAATCATATAATTCCTCCAATTATTTAGCTACATACTTATCTAATCTGAGTTCTATCAATCCTTGAATAAAGGTTAATACTGTACAAAACATCAGATAAATAAATGCAGCTTCGCAATACAATACAAGAGGTTCATAAGTGCCTGCTGTTATTCTCTGTGCTACTTGAAACATTTCTGTCAAAGTTATAGATGCTGCAAGAGAGGTATCCTTAACCAAACTTATAAAAGAATTAAATAACGGAGGTATTGATACCCTTGTAGCTTGAGGTAAAATTATTCTATCTAAAGCCTGCCTTTTAGTCATTCCTATAGAATAGGCAGCTTCCCATTGTCCTTTAGCTATAGATATTATTGCCGCTCTTATTACCTCAGAATTATATGCTCCCATATTCATAGTAAATCCAATAATAGCTGATGGAAGTGGTGCTAATATAACTCCAATTTTAGGTAATCCATAAAAAATTATAAATAACTGTACTAATAAAGGGGTTCCTCTTATTATCCAAACATAAAATTTTGCTATTCCCTCTAATAGCCAAGCTCCTGATATTCTCATTAAAGCTATAAACAAAGCTAATATCAATCCTAGTGCAAATGATATTACAGCTACAGGTATTGTAAACTTAATCCCAGCCTCAAGTAATGGAAAAAAAGAATCTTTAACTATCCTTACTATTCTTTCATCAAAATTCATAAGCTTATCCTTCTATTTAGATACATCTGTACCAAACCATTTTTCTGAAATTTTTAAATATGTTCCATCACTTTTCATATCTGCTAATGCTTTATTAACAGCATCAACTAATTCCTTATTATTTTTTCTAAACATTATTCCACACTTATCCGCATTTTCGTATTCAGCCACAATTTTTACCCCTAAATCAGGTTTTTGTTTAGTTAAATCATAAAATGATAAACTGTCATTAACTGTAGCATCAACCCTTTTTGAAGTTAATAAATCTATAGATTGATTAAATCCATCTGATTGAACTATTTCAGCACCATATTTCCTAGCTATATCTGCTAAATTACTAGTTAAACTTTGAGCTGACTTTTTTCCTTTTAAATTATCAAAGGCTTTAATATCTGTATTGTCTTTATTAACTATAAGAACTGCTTTTGAAACTATATATGGATCTGAAAAGTCATATTTTTCTTCTCTCTCTGCTTTTATTCCAACTTGATTAGCTATAGCATCAAATCTTTCTGCATCTAACCCTGCAAACATTCCATCCCATTTTGTTTCAACATACTCTGCTTTAACACCAAGCCTATTGGCTATTTCATTTGCTATGTCTATATCAAAACCAGTTAAAGTCCCAGTACTATCATAGTATGTAAAAGGTGCATAAGTACCTTCAGTTCCTATTTTTATAACTCCCGCCTTTTTAACCTTATCTAAAAGTGTAGCATTTTCGCCATTCTTAGCTGCACCAGAATCTTTTGCTGTACATCCAACTAAAAGCATTGACGTAAGTATCAAAGTAAATATTTTTTTCATCTCTATCTTCCTCCTATGTTTTATCTCTAATTATTTTCTTCATAAGTTTATGTATTTATTCACTGATTAGATTTCTTCAATTCTTCTTTTCTTGCACTTCTGCCCTGTAGGAGCTTCTTCCCAAGCTCCACTAGATTCCTTTTCTTGCTTTCTTCTTTTCTTGCTTTCTTCTTTTCTTGCTTTCTTCTTTTCTTGCTTTCTTCTTTTCTTGCTTTCTTCTTTTCTTGCTTTCT
>NZ_FQXU01000006.1:0-126776 GCF_900130055.1 Clostridium intestinale DSM 6191 | reverse complement strand
CTTTTCTTGCTTTCTTCTTTTCTTGCTTTCTTCTTTTCTTGCTTTCTTCTTTTCTTGCTTTCTTCTTTTCTTGCTTTCTTCTTTTCTTGCTTTCTCTATAAAAATACAGACGGCTCCTACCGAGCCGCTGTATTTTTATAGGGGTTTATGCTAACGTATTTTGTTTTGTTACCTATAAGAATATTTTGTTAGTACAAAGTAGTTAGCTTATTAGAACAAATAAACTATTATTTAATTAAAAGGAGCCTCTATCAGTTCATTCCTAATAGAAACTCCTTTATTTATTATTCTAGTCTAGTAATTGAGTAACCTTTATCTTCTAAGGCTCTAATAATTCCATCTTCTCCAACTAAGTGACCAGCTCCAACTACTATAAAGTATTTTTTGTTTTCTGATATAAATCCTTCTATCTTAGAGATCATATTCTTATTTCTTTCAACCGCCATATAATTATAAGATTCCCTAGATAGTTCGCTGCCAGAATTAATTGTAGAAGTATATTTCTCTATCTGAGGTATATCTCCATTAATCACCGCCTCATACATTTTTCCTAATGCTTTTTGTTGCTCTTCTATTTCCGGTAAATTATTAATAACTTCACTTTGCAACTCATCTCCCCCAGCATTTATTGCCTTAAGTTGAATATCTACATTTTCTAAAGATATAACAGGCTTCTTATCTACAGTAGCCTTAGTTATAAATTTATAGTCTATTCCATTATAAGCACTGAGTTCTGCTTTATTTGCTATTGCATTAGTTATTACGGATTGAAGAGCCCATAATTTATATTGTTTATAGTCTAGTTTTAATCCTAATTCCGAAACTATCTTTTCTATTTTATCTTTAGTTTCTGGAGTAATATGATTTAATAAATTATCTCCCTCTGGATACATCATTTCTTTATTAAGTGCTTCACTTAATTTCTTATCTTGTATGTTTATTTCAACTCCTAATCCATCTGATTCCTTATAAGCTTTTTCTACTGAATCTATAAATTTAACTTCTTTTCCTACGTGAACAGAACCTCCAAGATATAAATAGTTCCCATCCTTTTCTACTTTATAAAATAACCCTTGAACTGTTGGAACATCATTCTTTTTACTTTCACAACCAACTAGTGAAGCTGTTAAAATTATGACTGAAAGTAATGTAATAAATACTGATCTTAATTTTCTCATTTTCCTCTACCCCCTTCATATATATATACGGCTATATATAGGTAAATCTGTCAACTTATATTCTGTAAAAACTCTTCTTTTCAAGAGCTTCATTAGATTCCTTCTAAGTACGACATAACGCCACTTTGACACTTTGACACTTTGACACTTTGACACTTTGACACTTTGACACTTTGACACTTTGACACTTTGACACTCGGTAGTCTGCTTTTCTTCCTACTCATTATTCATCTTTTATAAAAATATTTTTCTATTCTTCTATTGTTCAATATGGATTTTGACTTTGCCTTAATTTATTAGCAAGGCTTTTTTAAAAAACGCCTACTTTGTTCTTAATAAGTAAAAGGATTAGCCTGACGCTGAAAAAGATAAGGAA
Source organism: Clostridium intestinale DSM 6191 (assembly GCF_900130055.1). Lineage (GTDB taxonomy): Bacteria > Bacillota > Clostridia > Clostridiales > Clostridiaceae > Clostridium_T > Clostridium_T intestinale. The sequence goes on along the minus strand of NZ_FQXU01000006.1, from coordinate 125,222 downwards.
TTTAATTAAGTTGATATAAGGAATCTAATGACGCTGGGGAACGCGTCTACAGGATAGATGTGCATACAAAAAGAGACCATTGTAATAACTAATTACAATAGTCTCTTTTAATCAGATAACCACTTTAACCAAGTGTTCTCCATCTTCTAAATATGGAACTAGATTATCCTCTAATAGTTTACCATCAAGATAAATTTCTTTCTTTTCCCCTCTAACAAACTTAATGTTATAGGAGCATTTATCTTTTCTGTAGTTAATCTCATATTCATTCCATTCATCTGGAACAGCTGGTTCTATAGTGAATCCCTTATCTCCTTTTAGCTTAAGCCCAAGGATTCCTTCAATACCTACTCTAAACATCCATCCAGAAGTTCCAGTATACCAGCTCCAGCCTCCTCTTCCTTCATGACCTTCTGCACCATATACATCTGCGGTCATTACGTAAGGTTCTACTTTGTATCTTTCACATTCTAGATGAGATTTTGAATGGTTTATAGGATTTATCATATGGAAGGTTTTCCATGCCTTATATCCATAACCTAACTTCGCCATAGCTAATATTACCCAAGTAGCTGCATGGGTATATTGCCCTCCATTTTCTCTAACTCCAGCAATACAGTATTATATTAATAATCTTCTGTAATTATAGGACTTGTTATCTATTCACTTAAATTTTTACATTTATTTAATAATCCTTAGTTTTATAAATATATATTGAAATAAGATAAAACAAGATTGAAAACAATATTAAAACCGTAAAAAATTGAACGATATTATTTACTACTTTCATATCATTTATTGTATATGCTAAATATTTAAAAGGAAGTAATTCTGATAATCTATACTGTGCTACACTATCCTTTATCCCATTATTCCCTATTACTAGACATACTATTGCTACAGTAGAAATTCTGTCCTTATCTAAAATTGCACCTATACACATTAACAAAGAAATATAAAAAATTGACTTAATTATTGAGATAAAATTAAAATAAATAAAATTAATAATCATATTTTCGCTTGCAATTTTATCATTAATAATATTAATTATTAAAATATCATTCCCATTAAATCCAAATCTAAAAAATCCTACTAAAAAAGCAATGAAAGCACATGCCAAAAAGATTCCTATAGATATTAACAACGAAAAAATAACTTTTGCAAATATTAATTTAGTCCTACTATTACCACTTATAAACATGTTTTTCCATGTAAAATTCTCATTTTCAATTCCTAATACTCTTGCCGAAAGTACTACTGCTAAAATAACTATTCCCATTCCTAACTTATCTATCCTCGAAAGAAAAAACCACACATTCGAAGGGTTATATGGAATATCATTTTCAAGACAATAATCAATTTTTTTAACTATATTATTACAAATCTCTGTTACCTGCTTATATTCTAATGAGGCTTCCTCATCAGTAGACAAGGTTTTCAATTTATTCATTTTATCTATAGTTTCAACTTGGTATTTTCTTAATTCCATAGAAGATTCTTTCCATGTACTTATTGGTATTCTATCAAATGCGAAAGAATAGATGACCATAACACAAGAAATTAAAAAAATAATTGCTCCTACATTTCTAATTGTTACACATTTCTTTATTTCGCAAATAATGAGATCATACAAACTTCCCATTTTCCACCTCATTACTCATCATCTTTTTATAAACTTTATCAACATTTAACTGACTTAATTCTTCCTTTAACATACTTCCAATAATTTCACCTTTTTTGACAAAGAAAAATTTACTACAAACTATATTTAGTTCACTTAATATATGACTTGAAACAATAACTGTTATGTTATCATTTGATAGTCTGGGTATTAGCTCTCTTATATATTGAATTCCATCTGGATCTAGTCCATTTATAGGTTCGTCCAATAATAAAATTTGTGGGTTTCCAATCATACTCATTGCTATGCCTAGTCGTTGTTTCATTCCCAATGAATATGTTTTGACTTTTTTATAAATATTTGAACCAAGACCTGACTCATATATTAAGCTATCAAATATATCCTTCAATTCTTCTTTTTTAATTCCTTTTGCTCTAGCTGAAATTTCCACATTTTTAATGCCTGATAAATTTGAATATGCTGCAGGATTTTCAATTAATGCTCCTACGGGGAATTTATCCTTATTGTGATACTTATTTAATCTTTCACCGTTAAACAATATCTTTCCATTACTTATGCTACTTAATCCACAGATCATCTTCATGAGCGTAGTTTTACCTGCTCCATTTGGTCCAATTAAACCTACTACCTCTCCTGACTTTATACTCAAACTAATATTGTTAATAATTTTATGATTTTTTATTATCTTATCTACGTTTATCAAATCAACATCCAATCCACTTCACACCTCTCATCCCCCTAAATCACATATTTTTTCAAAAACCACGGAGTTATAGTAGTCTCCACCATCGCAGCAATAAGTATCATAGAAAGTAATACCACAAACATTGTTATAGTAAACTTAAAGTCAAATTCTTTCTTTTTTAAATATGCAATAATATTGATCCACACATATATACCTATAGTTCCAGATAAAACCATTGAAGGGATTTCAATAATTCCGTGGCAACCAATAAATGAAATTGCATAAAATAGTGAATGCGTGTTTTTTAATGATTTAATAATGACTCCTAAAAAGAACATTTCTTTTGCTAAATAAATTAGTGAGTATATCCCAACTGATAAAATAGCATATAAAATAGCCATTATGTTAACCTTTAGGTTATTAGACAATACGTCCCAAAATCCTAGTGATAAATTAGGGTTGCTATTAATATCTATATTCATAGAATAGCCAATTGCAAAGCAGACAAATGAAAATAACAATAAACATATAAAAACACTTATAAATTTCTTTCCATTCTTTTTCATACTATCTATTTACTCCCTTTAGAATTACTGTCTTACTATCGATTATTTCTAATATATGAGTTGTAAATTCTAATAATCTTCTATCTTTAGAATGGGTTGAAAATATTATGATAGAGTTATTTTTATTATTATAATCATTTAAAAAAGTCAATAGTTTATCAACAGATGACTGATCTAAATTAACAAATGGTTCATCAAATAAGATAACTTTTGGCATTGCTAACATACTAATTATTATTAATACCTTTTGTCTTGTTCCCAAAGATAAATTTTTAACAATTATATTCTTGTATTCCTCAACATTAAGTACTTGAATTAGTTTATTTAACATCATGTCAAATTCTTCTCTATTCAGATTTTCAGATAAAGAAAATGCTAGCTTAACATGTTCATCTAATGTAAGATATTCGTATAAAAAGCTATTGTTTGAAATTAAAACCACATTTTTCATATATTCTATATAGTTATCTTTTAATGTAATCCCATTGTATTCTACATTGCCTTTAAATCTAATAATGCCACTTAGTATATTTAATAATGTAGTCTTACCAACACCATTATTTCCAATTAAGGATATAACTGATTTTTCTGGTAAATTAAATGAAATATTTTCAAATACTGTCTTATCATCATATTTTTTTGTAATATTACTTATAACGTACACCTCTACACTCCATTTCTCTAAAGTATTTAAATACTGAATATAATAAAATAATAATTGTATAAATACTCATATACAAAGTAAATTCATTTATACTATTTGTTTTATATAGAGTTAATATAGAAAAGCTACATCCTATTACTGGCAACCCTAGTATACAATAATCTTCAAACAAATTTGTCATCATTAATGATTGTATATTTAGTTTAATATCATCAAAATCATACTTTTCATAATTATAGCACCTCTTGGTTTCAATTAAACAAACTCCAACCCATTGGAATATGCTTAAACTAGCAAATACAATACTAGTCCAAGAAAATCTGTTAGTTATAATATTTATAATAGACCACGTAATAGGGATTAGTTTTGTATACTGAATTAAATTTATAAATGTACTATTCATAAAATATCTTTTAGCAGTATATCTTTTTATAAAATAGAAATTTGCAGTTGTTATATCATCTGTTAATAAAGACTCTGATAAAATCTTTATAAATACCATATTGAGTAGAGTTGGATAAAACGAAAATAAAACAATATTTATGTAGTTCTGATTAATATTTAAAAAATAACGTAAAAAAGATAATATTATTAATGAACCTGCAATAAATGTTACAAATATTTTATTACTTCTATTTAAATTATAATATTGAAACTGATTTTCAATAACCAATCTTATCGAAGATTGATTTTTCTGTTGTAACTTAATACTTTCTTCATTTTTAATAGCAATATTTTCAAAAAATATCTTGCTCACTTGAAGCAAATTTATTAATTTACATTTTAATATTTTGCTACAAATAAAATACAAGTTAATACCACTTAATATTACTAATAACATTGTACAATTGATAAACGCAAGTAAAATATTTTCACTTTGATAAACTTGATAAATTAATGTAGAAGTATAGTAAATTATAATATATAACAAAAAATCACTTTCAAAATATTCTAATAGAATAGTAACAATTTTTTTTGAGTTACTTATTTTTAAAGTGCTACAAAAAAACTCTAGTTCCGTCTTTTTATAGTTTAAGTTAGCTTTTTTATAATTTATCATAATAATTAATTGACACACGGCTGTAGAAATAATTACTGTTATTATCCCCGTTCCCAGTTTAGAATTAATAATAAAAAATAATCCAAATAAAAATAACTTACCTAATGCATTTGAAAAACACCATGCATAATATAATGTTTTTATTATCGATTCTTTATCTTCTTCATGGAATAAATTAATAAAAAATCTCATAGATATTCTAATATTCTGCTCCGTCTCTCTTTTTTGAGCTTTTCTTAATAATACTCTATATATTTTTAGACTTCTCATATTTAAATCCTTATTCATTATTTCAAAAATAGAGAATACACTATATTTCCTATACCAATTAAAATTGATATAGTTGCTATAATTGCAATTCCTATAAATATCTTTTTTTGCTCTTTTCTCATCATAATCTACGGTCTCCTTTAACTTAATTAATGCTAAACACGTTTACCAATGTAAACAAATATGAAATAAGCGAAAATATAAAAACTATTAAAATAACTTTTCTTTTGCTGATTTTTTCCTCTATTATATTTATTAGTAATACGTATATTATTATTCCCTTTGCTACTAACCCAAATGGAAGAAGATTCACTCTTTTTAACGTACTTAATTGGAAATTACTAACAGAAAACATCGTTATTCTATTTACAATCATTGCAACAATTGTTCCATATACCATTGGTAATTTAAATACTTTAATTCTTATTTTCTTTTTATAGACTAATAATGTAACAAAGTACGCAATTATTGCATCAATAAACACTGAAAAAAATCCAGCTAATATTTGTGAGATAACCGTAATAATTTTTATAAAACTCATATTAGAGTTTAGTATAGTTGTATTTGTTTGTAATAAATCCATATTATCATTTAGTATATTTTCAAAGTCATGTAGTGAGAAAATTATACACAAACATATTAGCAATATAATCCCCACATAATATACGAGTTTTTCGTTTTTTAGCACTATCTTTTTCATAATCTAAATTCCTCTTGTTAACCTAATATTTATATAATTAGTAGTCTAGTTTATTACAAATTATACATTATCCTTCTACTGTTTCTTAATAATATGAAACAAAACTATAATCCAAGTAGTGTATAGTTGCTATTTGTTTTTAACAAGTTTTATCTTTATATTATAAATTAAAACCACCTCATATTTGTGGTAATATACTCGAATTCACATAATAATATGATAATATGGTATATTAAAATATCATATTATCATATCTGTTTTTATGTTACTTACATTGCTTTAGCAGCTTCTTTTCCAGCTGCTTTGGCCACAGCCATAATAGCAGCCCTATATGATATAACAACCGCACCTGCTGCAGCTCCAATACCAGTTAGGGATACTAATACAGATATCCAAGTAGCAACGTCAAGAACACTTAGGATAACACCAGCTGCTTGTAATGAACAGCCAATTAGCCCTACAATTTTATTCATTTTTCTCCCCCCTTTTTAATAGATTACTTATCCATAATAACACAGTAAATGTATAAAAATATATTTTTTTTACATAAAACACCAATATTATGTCATTAAAATTTATTTTTCGTAAATTGAAAAAGTAACTTCCGTTTTCTAAGTTAAACGGAAGTTAGTTATGCAAAGTATTTGTTATAATTGTATTAAAAAGTTTAGTATTACGTATTAAATAAGAGATGTTATACATGAATATTTACTATTTAAATTTAACCTTATATGGAAATAAAATATTATCAGTGAAAAAAGAAAATTCATTCATTTTTGAAAAATTTAAATTGATTAAAGATGACTCTGTAGTAAAGGCATTTAATGGAGCTAAGAACCGCTCCTACAGTATAGATGTGTGTATACAAAAAGAGACCATTGCAATAATTTATCACAATGATCTCTTCTCATTATATAATTACTTTAACTAAGTGTTCTCCATCCTCCAAATATGGAACTAGATTATCCTCTAATAGTTTACCATCAAGATAAATTTCTTTCTTTTCCCCTCTAACAACTTTAATGTTATAGGCGCATTTGTCTTTTCTGTAGTTAATCTCATATTCATTCCATTCATCTGGAACAGCTGGTTCTATAGTAAATCCCTTATCTCCTTTTAGCTTAAGCCCAAGGATTCCTTCAATACCTACTCTAAACATCCATCCAGAAGTTCCAGTATACCAGCTCCAGCCTCCTCTTCCTTCATGACCTTCTGCACCATATACATCTGCGGTCATTACGTAAGGTTCTACTTTGTATCTTTCACATTCTAGATGAGATTTTGAATGGTTTATAGGATTTATCATATGGAAGGTTTTCCATGCCTTATATCCATAACCTAACTTCGCCATAGCTAATATTACCCAAGTAGCTGCATGGGTATATTGCCCTCCATTTTCTCTAACTCCAGCAATATAACCTTTTATGTATCCAGGTTCTAACTTAGAATTATTAAAAGGTGGTGTAAGTAGAAGCACTATTCCTTTATCTTCTTTGATTAAGTACTTTTCTAAGGCACGCATTGCTTCTTCTACACGCTCTTTTCTTCCTGCTCCAGATATAACTGCCCAAGATTGAGATAAAGAATCTATTTGACATTCATCATTTTCTATAGAACCAAGAGGCGTTCCATCGTCAAAGTAGGCCCTTCTATACCAGCCTCCATCCCAAGCATTTTTCTCTAGATTTTCTCCTATAAAGTCTCTCATTTCCTCATAACGGGTGAATTTTTCTTCATCATTTCTATGTTTACAAATTTCTTTAAAGTTATCTAGTATGCTGTATAGGAACCATCCAAGCCATACGCTTTCTCCTTTTCCTTCGTTTCCTACAGTACTCATACCATCATTCCAGTCTCCACTTCCCATAAGTGGAATATTGTGTTCCCCAAATCTTAAAGAAATTTCTATAGCTCTTATACAATGTTCATATATGCTTCCTTTTTTATCTGATTCTGGAGTGACCTTATATCTTTCATCTTCTCCTTCTCTTAATGGTTCATCTTCAAGATATACTGCTTCTTCATCTAATATACTGTAATCTCCAGTGTTTTTTATGTAATCTATAGTTACATAAGGAAGCCATAACAAGTCATCAGAAAATCTTGTTCTTATACCACTATTGACAACTGGATGCCACCAATGCTGAACATCACCTTCTACAAATTGCCTTGTTGCACTTCGTATTATTTGTTCCTTAGTAAAGCTTGAATCTAAAAATCCTATGGACATAACATCTTGAAGTTGATCTCTAAATCCCATAGCTCCACCAGATTGATAAAATGCAGTTCTAGCCCAATACCTACAAGCGAGAGTTTGGTACATAAGCCATCCGTTAAGCATAATATCCATGGTTTTATCTGGCGTTTTAACTTGAACTCTATGAAGTAAATCCCTCCAGAAATTCTTAACCTCTACTAACAAGTTATCAGCATAACTAATATCTTTAAATCTATTAATTACAGCTTTTATATTTTCTATTCCTTCTTTTTGACCAAATAATACTACTAATTCAATTTCTTCATCTGGTTTTAATGAAATCTTAGTATTACATGCTAAACAAGGGTCGTATCCAGCTCCAGTAACATTTGATAACCTAACTTTCTTTAGCGCTTCAGGTTCCTCAACGTTTCCTCCTCTTCCTAAAAATTCGCTTCTATTTCCAGTAAAGCTTCTATCTTCTCCACCTAATATAGTAAGATATGCAAATGCTTTTCCAAAGTGCTCACTATAAGGGTTTTGGCCATATATAAAGTCTTCCTCTAAATATGTTGATATATATTGAACAGTCTGCTGAGGCACTACTCCTAATGATAGTTCTGAATAATAGGTTAATGATAATTTTCTCTCTTCATTAGTATGATTTTTTAACTTTACTATCTCCACTCTTACACTTTCATCCATAGGGCAGAAAGTAGTCATTTCTCCTAATATTCCTTGTGAGAAATGTTTAAACCTAGAGTATCCAAAACCATGTTCAGCTATATATTCGCCCTTATCTCTAAGTGGTCTTGCGGATATTCCCCATACCTTTCCTGTAATCTCATCTCTTATATATAATCCTTCTGTTAATGGATCTGTTATAGGATCGTTTGACCAAGTACTTATCTTATTTTCTCTACTATTTTTATACCAGGTGTAGCTGCTTCCACTTTCTGATATATGGAACCCAAAGTCTCCATTAGACACTACATTAATCCAAGGTGCCGGAGTAGTTTTATTGTCTTTAAGTATTATTACATACTCGTCATTTTCTGTGTCGAACCCACCTACTCCATTATAGTAATCTAGATTTTTGCTTGGGTATGAATAGGGAATATTTCCATAGTCTTTTTCTTTTACAGATAAATATTCTATATTTTCTTCCTCTTCACTTACTAGTTCTATTTGTTCTATTAAACTTCCCTTATCTCCATCTATAACAAATCTTGCTATTGATATTAAAAATTCTATATCATCCTGAGCCATACTTCCTTTGCTATGTAGGAACACTCCTCCTTGAATATTTTGTCTATCCCTTGCATAGCTTGAATTAACAATATCCTTTATAGCTTCTTGTAGGGGTTGAATATATAGAGTGTTTTGTAGATTCAATACTACAAAATCTACTTTAAGTCCTTTTCTATCCCAATATTCATGAGCTTGAAGTCCTTGCTTTATTAAATACAAATCCTTCTCATCTCTTATTATGATTAGAAGTATAGGTACGTCTCCCGATATACCATAAGGCCATAAGGATGATTGAGCTTTCTTAATCTTTTTAATATAATCTTCTCTTTCTCGTAGAGAGTTATTTAAGAATAATATCTTTGAAGCCATAAGCTGATATATATTTGCTTGTGTAGACTTTATTCCTAAATATTTCATTTCCATTTGTGTCTGAGTCCAAGAAGATTCAAATACCTTTTCAACATTCCTCATTTCACAATACTTTTTTGCTAATTCTATAACTTCTTCTCTAGAATCACCAACTGCTGTTGTATAAGCTATTTTTACTGTTTCACCTGGTCTTATTTTTAATCTTCTTCTCATGCTTATTATAGGATCCAGTACTGCACCTACTGTATTTTTAAGTGGTGTTTCATCATCCATAACTATAGGACTTGATACGGCTCTTCCTCTACCTAAAAAATTAGCTCTGCTAGTTTCATATTGTATGGTTCCTATAGCTTCTCCTTGAACTGCTATAGTCTGCATAACATGAGGCTTCTTTTGTCCTTTAGCTCTTGGTCTTCTATTAGCTATTACACAAGAAGGACTTTCAACATATTCAGTTCTTATAAATAAGTTACTAAATGTTGGATGAACTATATCTGCATTATAAGGTGCAAGCGTAGCTTCAGCATAACTAGTTACCTCCACAGTTCTGCTATGTTCACTATGATTAGTTATGGATATTCTTCTTACTTCTGCATTGTCCTCTTGAGACACAGTTATTTCATAATAAGTTGTAAGATTTCCATCTTTTCTCCTAAACTCAGCTTTATCCAGAGAGAATATAACCTCATACTCTTCTCCTTCATTCCCACATGGTGAATAAGCTGCGCTCCAATACTCATTAGAGTTTAAATTCTTTATATAAAAGAACATTCCTGTATTATCTAAAGTAAGATCTTCTCTCCATCTGTAAACAGTCATATCTTTTAGCTTGCCGTATCCACTTCCACTATTAGTTATCATGGTTGAATAATTACCATTTGATAAAAGATGACCCTCTGGATACTTACTCTTAGCAGTATTAAAGGTTCTTACTACAATATCTTGTTTTTCTAAGTTTAATTCTATAGGTTCAAATTTTTGTGGTCTATCATATACAACTCTCTTAGATACCTTCTCTTGTAGCAATAGTTCAGTAGCCTTAACCCTTGGTATTCTGTGGAATCTATCTTGAAAAATATTATGATTTAATACATTGGTTAAAGCCATTAAGCTCATGCCTTGATGATGAACCATAAAGCATTTAACTATGGCCTTATTTACATCTTTAGATAATCTATCCTTTGTATAATCAATAGCTTCATATAAACCATATTTCCCATCTAGTCCTTCATTTTTTAGATTTTTTATATTCTCTAAAGAACCTTTAAAATCTATTTGAAGTCCCATTACTGTGGAATATGGAGATACTACTAACTCGTTTGCTAACCCTCTTTTTAGGCCTATACTTGGAACTCCAAAAGCTTTATATTGATAATTTTTTGAGATATCAAATGTATAAAATGCTGACTCTGATATTCCCCAAGGCACCCCTCTTTTCCTTCCGTAACGCTGCTGAACACCTATTACTTCTCTATAAGTCTCATTTAACAGAGTATCTGGATAGTTTCTCATAATAAGTAGGGGCATGTAGTATTCAAACATAGTTCCAGACCAAGAAACAAGACCTTTTCCACTATCCATAAGAGTCATTGCTCTTCCTAAACTAAACCAGTGTCTTTGCTCCACATCACCTTTGGCTACTGCTATAAAACTTGCTTGCCTTGATTCTGATGCAAGTAAGTCATAATAAGAATTTCCAAGCTCATCTCTCTCTATGTCATATCCTATAGCAAAGAGATTTCTGCTTTTATTATATAAAATTGAGAAATCAGTATTCTCTGCCATACTGCATAAATTATCTTTTACTCTATTGATTTTATTGATTATTTTATTTACTTCTTCTTTTCCGTTATTAAAAAGAAGTTTAAACTCTTCCCACCAAACTTCATTTATATGGGTACCTGAAATAACTTCATCTATTTTATTATTTAATTCTGATAACTTAGTATTAGAAGGAATCTTTTTAAGCTCCTCTTCTTTCATATCTATTGAAGATATGTTTTGTATAAATATATCTACCCAAGGGAATATCCTTTGTATTTCTCCTAAATACTTATTTACAGAACTTTTTAACTTATTGTTCCAATACAAGTTTCTACAGCCATCAATCTTATCAACTTCTAAGGCTTTATTTCTTATATTAGTTAAAAGATTTCTCCAACTTATAATATCTAAATCTACTTCTCTAATATCACTTATTATAGGTGAGTAGATTTCTTTTATTCCTGAGGTTAACTCTATTTCTTCGTTGCATAACTCTAAAACATCGCATAATCCATCTATCTTCTTTTTATTAACTATAATATCATTTTTATATTCTTCAAGGGCTTCCTCAGCCACCCATAAATATCCTACTAGATTTCCACTATCAACTGTAGAAACATACCTTGGATATAAAGGTTCTTTACTTACAGTGTCATACCAATTATAAAAGTGTCCTTTATATTTTATAAGCCCATCCATGCTGGTTAGTATTTTTTCTAATCTATCTACAGTTTCTACTACCCCTATATATCCTAAGTCATAGGCCGCTAAATTAGATGTGATACCCATTCCCATGTTAGTAGGTGAAGTTCTTGTGGCTACTCCATTTGGAGGATCAGCCTGATAATTATCAGGTGCTAACCAGTTGTTTTCCTTATTAACAAAATCCTCAAAATATGCCCATGTCTTTCTGCTTAAAATTCTTAATAAATGAGTATCTTCCTTATTTATATCTAGACGAGTTAACGGTATATCACTACTAATATAATAAGCGACTACTGGACTTAAAAACCATAAAATACATGAAGGAAGTATTAATAACCCCGCTTCTGTGGAATTTAAGAAAGAAACCGCTAAAATTAATAGGGCTATAGCGGAACCTTGCCACATAAATGAAATAAAATCCTTCATTCCCCTCTTAAGCTTTGACTCCACATCTGCTGCTGTTTGCCATTCAAGAAGATTTTTTTTGCTAATAAAAACTCTATATAAAGTTTTTATTATGGCATTCATCATTAAATAAGCTTGATAAGGTAAAAAGCAAAAAATTAATAAAGTTTGTTCTAATGCTGTTTTCCCATTTCCTATTTTTCCTGATAAACTTATTCCCTTAATAGGTGAAACTACTGCCTCTGACACATCAAAAAGAATAGGACATAAAATAGCTAATAAAGCTATTACAATCCATTCTTCACTATGAGGAAATATAACAAAAGATAATAGTGTCAATAAAATAATCGATGGTGCTAAAATACTTCTCCTTAAGTTATCAAATATCTTCCACCTAGAAACAGTGTTTAAAGGAGACTTTTTAGTAATCCATTTAATAATCTGCCAATCTCCTCTTACCCATCTATGAAGTCTCATAGAACTCGAATTATAATAAGCCGGGTATCCATCTATAAGCTCTATATCTGTAACTAATGCTGTCCTTACATAAGAACCTTCTAATAAATCATGACTAAGCACTGTGTTTTCTGGAATTTCATCTTTAAGCATATAGTTAAAAATATCTACATCATAAATTCCTTTCCCTGTAAAAATGCCCTCGCCAAAAAAATCATTATATACATCTGATATAGCTGTAGTATATTTATCTATTCCTGTTTCCCCTGAGAAAATCTTTGAAAAAACAGTTTTATTTGCTGCAATAGTACCAACGCTTACTCTAGGCTGCATTAAGCCATATCCTCTTTTAACCCTTTTATCTTTTTCATCAACATGAGGTTTATTAAGTACATGGCACATAGCCCCTATAAGTTTTTTTGCAGTTTCTCTAGGTAATTGAGTATCTGCGTCTAAAGTTATTACATACTTAACTTTTTGAAGTTTTGTAATATCTCCGCTTATAGTATCATAACTTGTGTTTTTTGCTCCTCTTAGTAGAGCATTAAACTCCATAAGCTTACCACGTTTTCTTTCCCATCCAATCCATATATTTTCCTTGTCGTTATATTGTCTATATCTGTTAAAGAAATAAAATATATCTTCGCCATTATTTGAGTATTTATCATTTAATCTTTTCACTTCATTTAAAGCTACTTCTAATATGTGTTTATCTTCTTTTTCTTCTTTATTTTTACCGTCCTTAAAATCTCCTAAAAGCCCAAAGTATAGGTTTTTATGTTGATTTGCAAGATAATATACCTCCAAATCTCCTATCAAATCCAAAACTCTATCTTTATTACTTAATAGAGTTGGAATTACAACCATGGATGTGCAATCCTCTGGTAATTCCTTTGATAGCTCCATTTTAGGAATAAATTTAGGATCTAATAATTTATTTATACTCCAATGTAATATAGAAATAACTATCTCACTGCAAGGTATAAGAAGTACTAAAAAAGCTACTACATAAGTAATAGGATTTAGAGAATTCTTTACCATTCCTATAGATATAAAGCTTAATAAAATAGTGACAACAGTTATCGTACATAAGTAGAGGGCAGTTTTATGATTAAATATAAAACCTTCAAAACCATCCTTTATACTTCTTTTTCCACCAACTACTTTTTTCAATTTACTTATACCATCATCTATAAGGTAATAACCTATATGTCTTATATAAGCTTCATCACTATCAGCATTTTTTGCACACTCAATAGCTTTTTGTGCTATAACAACCTCATCTACATCTATGGTTTTTGATAATTTTTCTATCTTATGTCTATAGTGGTCTCTAGATTCAAAATCCATATTACAATAAATATTAGCTGGATCATTTTGCAATATTTTCTCCACCATACTTATTTCTTCGAATATGTCTCTCCAATTTATTGCAGCTACTGCTCTTATACTAGTAACTGAATTCCCCATTGATATCTGATAACTTCCTTGCTTTTGATGCTCAACAATTATCATCTTGTCAGCAGTAGTTTGCTGCAAAATTAACCTATCATCTATCCATTTATAAAATGGTGCTCTATCTACACCATTATCTCTAACAACCTTAAGTAATCTTTCCACAAAATGTGAACTATACTCTATATTTTCCTCTAAGGATATCCTTCTAAGTTCATCCTCAAGTCTTTCATTATTATATGCCTCTATAATTTTCTCAGCTAAAGTTTCTGCCTTTTGCTTTTCTTGTTGTGCATAAATTATTTTTTCTGCTATCTTACTTATATTTTGAATTAAAGCTATCCTTATCATAATAGGTAAAGCCCAAAGCTCTCCTGTAGTAAGAACAGAATTTTTTTGATATGCCTTTATAAAGGTTTCTATAATCTCTTCATCTACGGCTCCATCTGTATGAGAAATAAGTTCTACTGCTATGTGATAACACCTAGCATATCCCTTCATTATCCCTTTTTTAATTACCGGAAGCCCCTTATAATATGACATTGGCATATTATGTTTTATGTCCTTATATTCTCTTTCAATTAAATATAAATTATCTATCATCCATTCAGCTGCTGGCAGAATTTCTTTTCTTTGTTTAACCTGCTTATCTAAATATTCATAAGTCTTAATTATCTGACCATAACTATTGTCTAAGCTTTTAATTAATTTTCTTCTACAATTGGACTTCCTCGTAATGGTAGAAAAATATTGTGATATCTGAAAAGCATGCTTTTCTAAACTTTCTTTATTTATACTTATACTAGGAACATCCTCCATTAAATTATGGTCTTCTTCTCCTCTGCCTCTTAATAACATATAAAGTATAGCTACTCCAATTACTGCTAATATAGTTATATATCCATAGAGCATGTAATCCTCTCCTCACTTTTCTGATTAATAAAATTATTATGCCCCAAGAAATAAAAATTATATGAACCTATATAACAAAAAAATCACTATACTGTAGAATAATTTCTATCTACCTTATAGTGATTTTCCTTAAAGCTCTATTTTTTCTATGTTTCTATTTAATCCAATCTTACTAACATTGTAATATCCAGCTACATCAATATTTTCTTCTTTTAGCGTAGACATGGCTTTCTCTAAATCCTCAGTTTTTATTCTTATAGATAACCCACAACTTGCTGTTATATCTCTAGGTACAGGTAAAACTTTAACCTCTATATCATTTAGTTTTAATTCCTTCTCTGCTCTTATAGCATTACTTGTTGAGTTAAATGCAATTAAATTAAAAATTTCTTCATTCATCTTAATCACCTACTAGTAAATTATAAATATTTTAGACATAAACCTCAAAAATTTCCTTTTTATCTATAGTAAGAGTGCTTGTTTTATACTCTTTACTTTTATTGAAATTAAATATAAGAAGATATCCCTTATCTAATCCATGTATGTCTAAGTAATCACAAATTTGTTTTAACCCTTGTTTATGATACTCCGCTCCCCTCCATATTTTCATTTCAATTATATATTTGAAATTATTGTAGGTTATCACTAAATCTAATCTTTTTTCTTCTGATATTTGAACCTCTTTAAAATCGAATCCTGTTCCGTTGATTATAGGTTTTATGAACGCTAAGAATATAATCCTCCCATGATGTTCTATAAATTCTTTATCTTTAGCAGAATATTGCTCTTTCATAAATTGCTGGAACCTCTGAAGAATCTTTTCTATATTTAATCCTCCATCATTATTTGTGAAGCTGGATTTAATGTTGTACAAACTCATATTATTAGCTGAAGTTCGTACTTTTGATATCATATAGTTATAAATTATTTCTTCAAATATTTTATTACTTATTTCTACCCCATTTTCACCTTTCTTAAATATTCCATAGGTTAACCCTAATGCTATGGTTGGGTCCAACGGATTAAATATTATATGCTCTCCATCAACTAAAATTCTACTTACTAATTTATATAATTCTTTATTGTTTTCTAAGTTTTTGATTATGCTCTCAAACAAAGTATTTACTTCTTCATTAATCATTTTAATTGCTTTTCGAATTTCTTCTCTACTCCAAGGAAGCTTCTCTTCAAATAATATTTTTTCATCAATAATCTGACAAATCTTACTTACTAAATAGGGGTAGCCTCCTGTGAAGAAGTAAATTTCATCACTTAAAGCCTTAATATCCATATCATAGATATTATTAGCTTCCCTATACTCATTAAGCATAGTTGATATTTCTTCTGGGGAAAAACTCATATCTACATCAAAATCTACAGCTATATTCCAAGGTGAGTTATATTTAGCCTCTTCCTCTACTCTTAACTTTAATTTCAAACTTTTAATATCATACATCCCAACTAATATAACAGATTTAAAAGTATAATCTTCTCCTACTTCTCTTGCTAAATATTTTTTTCTTAACATTCCTATAAAACTTAAGAACAACTGATTATTTGAACTTTGATCAACCTCATCAATTAATAAAATTACTTCTTTCTCTGATAGTTCTATAAATTTAGTTATAGAATCTGATAATTCATCTAGATCTTGAACCTTGGTATTAAATAATTCTATTAATTGATTATTTTTTTCTATTTCAACTTTTATAGATTGATATATCAATTTTAAGAATTTATTTGAAAAGGTCTCTTCATCCTCAAAGGCTTTATGGAGTCCCCCTTCAAAACTAATATTTATAACTAAATATTCTTCAGTCAATAAATTTTTTAATCTGCTTAATGTAGTAGTTTTTCCGTATTGTCTAGGTCTATTTATAGTAAAATAAAATTCATTATCTATAAGTTCTTTAATCTGAATAAGCTTTTTACTTATATCAACCATGTAGTGTTTTCTTGGAACACAAACTCCTGTACTATTAAATCTTTTTTTAATCAACTATAAATACACCTCACTTTTAGTTTTAAATTACTAGATTAATTATACCATAATTTTTAGTTTAGAAAGATTTAGCTTTGTTTAAATCCATAAGTCTATGTTGGAAAGAAAAGTTGGTGAATTAAGAGATACATTTGCTATAATATTATGTAGTTGATAATTGAGAGTTGATGGTTAATGGAACTATCTAGTCAAAAAAACGCAATAATTCTCAATTCTCCACTTTCAACTTTCAACTGAAAAAGAGGTGCAAATATAATGATTTATTTTGATAATGCAGCTACAAGCTTCCCTAAACCAGATACTGTAGCTCTAGCTGTTGCAAATGCTATAAATACTTTAGGAAATCCTTCTAGAGGTTCTTACTCTTTAGCTCTTGATGCTTCTAGACTTGTATATAAAACCAGAGAAAAAGTTTCAGAATTATTTAACGTTGGTAATCCTCTAAATGTTGCCTTCACTTCAAATTCTACAGAAGCTTTAAATATATCTTTAAATGGTTGTCTGAGCATAGGTGATCATGTAATAACTACAGAACTTGAACACAATTCTGTTTTAAGACCACTTTATGCCTTAAGAGAAAAAGGAATTGATTTATCTATAATCCCTTCTGATATAAATGGAATTTTAAATTACTCTCAAATAGAAAAAGAAATTAAATCAACCACTAAAGCCATAGTCTGCACCCATGGTTCAAATCTTACAGGAAATCTTATAGATATAAACCTTATAGGAGAAATCTGCAAAAAAAACAATCTACTATTTATATTAGATGCTTCTCAAACTGCTGGAGTTTTCCCTATAGATATGCACAAATTCAACATAGATATAGTTTGCTTTACTGGTCATAAATCTTTAATGGGACCTCAAGGTACAGGCGGAGTATGTATAAAAGCTAATCTTCCAATACGTCCATTAAAAACAGGTGGCAGCGGAAGTCACTCTTATTCAAAGTCCCATCCCCTAGAAATGCCCGATGCTTTAGAAGCAGGAACAGTTAATAGCCACAGTATAGCAGGACTTTTAGCAGGACTTGAATTTATAGAGGAAATAGGAATAGATAAAATAAGAGAAAAGGAACTCTCTCATATGTGGAAGTTTTATAATGGAATTAAAGATACTCAAAACATACATATCTATGGAGACTTCTCCATTTTTTTAAGAGCTCCTATAGTTACTTTAAATCTTGGCGATTATGATTCAAACCTTGTATGTGATGAACTTTGGAATAACTATGAAATAGCAACAAGAGCTGGAGCTCACTGTGCTCCACTTATGCATGAAGCTTTAAGAACTAAAGAACAAGGAGCAGTAAGGTTTAGCTTTTCTTACTTTAATACCAATGATGAAATTGAGATTGGGATTAAAGCTATAAAAGAATTGTCTACACTATAGCTCTTCAGATGCTTATTTTTAATCCTCTTTAAATCCTTTTGCTTTTAAATTTTACCAAATACTGTGTTTACCTAAGTACATAGTTTTACTATGTACTATATTTAACTAAATGATTAGTTTTACTATATGCTTAGCTTTACTATATACTATGCTTATCTATGTATTTAGTTTAGCATAGTATAATGTGCAAAAAGTAGTTTTTATTATATTAAAAACTACTTTTTCACTTCTAAATCCTTCTATATTTCTTTAAAGCTAATATATTAAGCATTATAAATAATATTGCATATCCTGCAAGCATAAAAACATCAAAAGAAACTTCTCCTAAAGTGTATCCCTTTATAGCAACGTTTTTTAAAGCTTCAGCTCCATAGGTAAGTGGAAATACTTTAGATAAAACATGTACCCATGTTGGAGCTTCTGTTAAATTAAATATTCCGCTAAATAAAATCTGAGGAATTATTATCACTGGTATAAATTGAAACAACTGAAGTTCATTTCTTGCAAATGAAGATAAAAATGTACCTAAGGACAGAGAGCCCGCTGCAAGTATTATATTTATTAATAATACACTTAAAAAATTTCCTTTTAAATTTATATCTAATCCATAAAACATAAACAGTTGTATAATTACAGTCTGAATAACTACAAATACACCAAAGCCTATAAAATATCCAAGTACTATTTCACTTCTTTTTAAGGGAGTAGCTAATATTCTATCCAAGGTTCCGCTTATTCTCTCTCTCAAAAACGATACTCCTGCTATTAAAAATACAAAAAAGAATATAAAAAATCCCATCATGGTTGGTGCTAAAACATCAAACAAATCCATATCTTCTGAGCCATAAAGATAATTGATCTCTGGTTTATTAGGCATATCTACTTTCACTGTATTTCCCTTTAAGGCTTTACTGATATCTTTTATAAATACAGATAATTTATCTTCTGAATAAGATGACACTGCCTTACTTACAGAATTTATTGTAAGTTTTGCTGTATTAGGATCTGAACCATCAATAGTTATTTCTGCTTTGTCTCCACTAAAATCTATAAATCCATCCGATTTCTTTTCTTTAAGATTATTTATAGCTTCATTTTCATTAGATACATTTGTGACATCTGCCTCATCTTTAAGGAAAACTATAAACTCTTCTGGTGCTGATATTACATCAACCTTTGCCTTCTCTGGAGCAGAAGTCAATATTATACTAAAAAGATAAATAACAAATATAGGTGCTAATAACATCATTCCTATGGTTCGTTTATCTCCTATTATCTGCTTCATAACTCTTTTAGCCACAGTAATACTTCTCATATTATTTCTCCCCCTTTAAGCTTCCAAAATATAAAAAAGCACCTTCTATAGTTTCAGTCTTAGCTTGTTTTTTTAAGTCCTCTGGAGAAGATAATGCTGTTATCTTTCCATCTCTTATAAGGGCTAATCTATCGCATTTCTCAGCTTCATCCATAACATGAGTGGTAATTATTATAGTACAACCACTATCTTTAAGTTCATTAAACTTGCCCCAGAACTCCTGTCTAAGCACTGGATCTATTCCAACTGTTGGTTCATCTAATATTAGAATCTCAGGGGTGTGTATTAAAGCTATTGCAAGAGATAGTCTTCTTTTCATTCCGCCAGAGAAGTTTCTCACAGCCTTTTTTTCATCTTCTAAAAGATGTGTAAGTTTTAAAACCTCTCTAGCCCTCTCTTTTGCTATCTTTCCTTTTAATCCATAAAGTTCAGCAAAAAACAAAAGATTATCCATTGCATTTAAGTCCTCATATAAGGCATCAGATTGAGCCATATAACCAACCTTAGATGTTACTTTTAATGATGGAATTTTAGTATTTAATACTTCAATGCTTCCTAAATTAGGTGTCTGCATTCCAACTATAGACTTAACTAAAGTTGTTTTTCCAGAACCAGAAGGTCCTAAGATACCTAATACCTCACCTTTTTTTACCTCAATACTTACATTATCAAGTACTTTATTGGAACCAAATTTCTGTGTAATATTTTGTACAGAAATAACAGAATTACTGTGCATGGTAATTTGCCTCCTATATTTATAATTATTTTCTTATTCCATCAAGTAATATACGGGTCATTTTCTCTACCTCTTCTTCATCATTTTCAACTGGAAACATATTAGGGAAATTAACTGTAAATACAATATATTCCTAAAATATTTTATTGTAAATAGAAAAAACTCTGAGGACAAAAAATTATTCTCAGAGTTTTATTTCTTATTCAATATTCTCAAATATTTTTCTACTTCTTATAGTAAAAACTACTGCTATAATTGCAAATATACCTACAACTGCCTCTACTATAAAAACATTACTTATTATCTTGGTTTGATATAAAGCAGGAATAAAATCTACTAATGCATGGAGCAATATTGCATATAAAAGATAAATATTTTTTCTCTTTTTAATTCCATAAAACACTACAAAAGTAAGTCCAACTTGAACCATAAATGCAAATATTCTCTCAATACCACCAACCCCAATCATTAAAGGAGTTGCATTCATTACAGAAGATTTAATACCTTCAACCATAGATTCACTTTGTCCCTTTAGCATCGTATCTAAAGTGCCTGAGTTTAATGCAAAAGTTATTATTAAAGAGTTCAGAAAACTCAATCCTCCAACTAGTATAGCTTCTATTCCTCCATGACCTATAGCATATCCTAGTCCGTCTTTCCATTCTCTTTTATTCTTTAAAAAAGTTTTGAAAACCAAAAATCTTCCTGTTTCTTCAAATACTCCAGCAGCCAGCGCCCCATATATTCCAAAAGCAAAAGTATTTGTTGGAATTATATTAGAGTACATAACAATTTTATGAAGTATTTGCTCTAATATTAATGCAAATAATACAAAGCCTATTATTCCACCTAAGGTTGTCTTTATAGATATCCCTTCTTTAATTTTGAAATATATAAATATTCCTATAGGAAATAATACACAAATAACCATTACTATAATCATTGAAATTATTACATTATTACTTACCATATCAACACACCCCTACTTTATGAAAATATAACTGGCATTAGTATCATTATAGCTACAAATATTATGAATATTATCGATATAATAATAGATATTTTATTTCCAAAATTCATTGTCCATCCAGTTCCAAAACGCTTTTCTACAAATATTGATGGATCATTAGGATTATAGTAAAAAGATCCAAGTATCCAAAACTCATCGTCATCAACATTTATAACATCAGAATTTATATCTGATTCATCCTTATCCTTTATATTGCTTCCACCTTGACCTATTTTAATACTTATAATGATAGGTCCTATAACTACTGCTAGGAAAAAGATAATTAAAACTGGAGTAAATTTAGCTAAATCAAAAGAAATAATATTATAAGATTTTAAATTAAATGTTGTTAATAAAAGAGTTAATCCAATAGTTAAACAGTATATCATTATGGAATTAATTTTCTTAAACTTAAATAATTTTTGTGAAGCTTTAACAGGATTACTTGCATCAATTTTATTTTTACTTATAGCAATAGAGTAATTTGTAAAAGCTAAAATCCCAACTAATATTAAAGGCATTAATCCAGTACTTATAACTGAACCTACAGATTTAGATACAAAATTATCTGCAACACCTTGTATATTCCAATGCACAGCTATCTTCTCTGGAAGATTATCATAATTCATAAGCGGTAAAATTAAATTAGTTAAAGCTATAGCTCCAGGTATAATAAACCAAACAGGATGTACCACGGCATCTTTTCTTAAGGTTTTAGACATATTGGTATCAACATAAACCACCTGTTTTTTATTACCCATAAAATTATTTTTACTTTTATATATCTTCATCTTTTTATTAGCTCTTAAATAGATTACAAAATATGCTCCAATAATAACAATAGTAAATAATACTAAAGTTAAAGGGTGGTTAAACACATTGTTTAATATTATAAAATATATTATAGCAATAATTAAAGTTATCCCTGTTACTTCAATATAATAACTTCTAGATATTTTTTTAATTTCTTCATCTTTAGTCCTATCTAATGGTATTGAAACACCAAATATTAAATCCTTTCTAGTTATCTTAGGTGTAACTAAAAAAGTCAAATATAACAAAGCAAAAATGAAAATTGACATCACATTACTAATTAATTCGTTATTCATAAAACACCCCTCCTTGAGGTTTATTTATTATATTCGTCATACATACTTAAACACTCATTTATAAACTCTTCTTTATCCATTCCAAAACAATGCGCTTGAGCAATTATATTTTTCAATTCATCTTTTAAAGTTTCCTTAACCTTTTCGCTTGGCTTAATAGGTATTTCATTTACTACTGCACCTTTACGTCTATCAATAGTAACAAACCCTTCATCCTTTAATAGGTTATATCCCTTATTTACAGTGTGAAGATTTATACCAATGTCTTCAGCCATTTGTCTAACAGAAGGTAAACTCTCCTCAGGCTGAAGTTCTGAATTTGCTATTCCATGGACTATTTGGTTTTTAAGCTGAAGATATATAGGAACATCACTTTGAAAATCAATTCTTATGAGCATTTTATCTCCTCCTTTATTATTATATTTGTTATATATAATATATAACAAATATAATAATAGTTCAAGTATATTTAAAACTTTATTTTATGTACCAATTAAATGCATCATATTTATAACAAGTAAAAATATGGTATGATATCTTTATTAATTTATTTTTTATTTTTTAGGAGGAGTTCTATGAAAACTTTCTTATTTTATGCAGCTGTACTTATATTTCTCTCATCTTTACTTTCATTTTCTTATGGTTCAAATGGAATTTTTTTGTTTGCATTACTCTTTTCTTTAGGCTCAATAGTATTAGCCTTAAGGAAAATAATCTGTATTCTTGAGGAAAAATCTTAATTACATATTCTATTAATGATAGTCATTTAGTATAAATTCAATATCCTATAATAAAATATAGACATCCCACATTTCTATAGGATGTCTATATGCATATTTCTAAAACTTCATTTTAAATCTTCTTTCCCATTCACTTATCAATTCTTCTTTAAAATTAGGGTGTGCAACATTTATTAAATTTCTTGCTCTATCCCTTAAGGTTTTTCCTTTTAATTCTGCAATCCCGAATTCAGTAACAACGTAATGTATATCATTTCTAGATGTGGTTACCGCGGCTCCTTCATCTAACATAGGGACTATCCTTGAAAATTTTCCATGTCCAGCTGTTGAAGGCATTGCTATTATAGATTTACCGCCTTTACTCATTGCAGCTCCTCTTATAAAATCAACTTGTCCACCAACTCCACTAAACTGAGTTAATCCTATTGTATCTGCAGCCACTTGTCCCATAAGATCCACTTGGATACAAGAATTAATAGAAACCATCTTATCATTTTGAGCTATAACACGTGGATCATTAACATAGTCAACTGGATATACTATGATATTAGGATTATTATCTACATAATCATAAAGCTTTTTTGTTCCCATAAGAAATGTAATTACAGATCTACCTCTATGCAAAGTTTTAGCCTCATTTGTAATAACACCTGATTCAATTAACTCAACAACTCCATCAGAAATCATTTCCGAATGAAGCCCTAAATTCTTTTTATCTTTAAGGAATAATAAAACAGCATCTGGTATAGCCCCTATTCCTAATTGAAGAGTTGATTCATCGTCTACTAACTTTGCGCAGTTTTCACCAATAGCTCTTTCGAGCTCCCCAATCTTTGGAGGTGTAAGTTCAACTATATCATTTGATGTCTTTACTATATAATCTATCTTTGAAACATGTATAAAAGAATCTCCGATAGTTCTTGGCATCTTATCGTTTACTTCTGCTATAACAATTTTTGCTTCTTCTGCTGCTGCCTTAATATAGTCAACAGATACCCCAAAACTACAATATCCATGTTCATCAGGTGCACTAACATTAATTATAGCTACATCTACCCTTATACTTCTAAATAATTTAGGCATTTCAGAAAAAAAACATGGCGTATAATCTGCCCTTCCAGACATAACAGCCTCTCTAACTCCACCTCCAACAAACAAAGAATTGTGACGGAAATATGGCTCCATTTCAGGTTTTACATATTCACATTCTTCTAGCAAAAGCATATTCATGATTTCAACATTTCTATAATTTTCCTTGTTTAAAACCATGGCCTTAACAACATCTTTGGGAGCTGCACAAGCATTGCCTAAAACAACTCTATCCCCTGATTTTATTTTTCTAGAAGCTTCATCTGCAGTAACTATCTTACTTTCGAAATTTTTTTTCCATTCCATAAAAGAACCTCCTTGTCCTATATAAAATTCTTCTATATTATTACTATTTAATTATATCACTTTTTTCAGAAATAATGTTAATTTTTTAACATTAAATTGCTAATATTTTTCTAAATATTCAATTTTTTATTTATACAAATCTATGAATTCAAGAGTATTACGGAGATATCAAGGCTTTTTCTTTTATAATCATAATTTACAAACTTATAACGTTATATTCGTAGTTATTTTTTTAACATTTATTTTGTAATATATCTAAAATAAATGAGCTACCGCATATTTGCGATAGCTCATTTACTATCCTTTATCAGTGAATTTATTTAGTATTTGTTGACTTTCATTTAGGGAAAAACTAAACAAAAGCACAGCTATAACCAAGATCCACATCTCAGACTTAAAACTTAACTCAAACAAAGTATTTCCTATAATAAATACCTTCATAATATATAACGTAGACATTCCTATAAATAAAAAAACATTATTCCTTATATTCTTTATTTTTAATATCTTATCATCTTTATAAAAGTAGCTGAATTTTTCTTGAGATGTACGAATATATACAAAAAATGATATTAAAAGTACTACACCTATAAAAAATTTTATTTTACCTTTAAAAAGATCTGAAGTAGCAAGGTTAATGTACATTAAGCAAAAGGAAATCCATTTTGAATAAGTCTCATTCTTTTCAAGCTTAAACATTTTATCTACTTCATATCTATTATCTAGATTACACTTATCTAAATCTACATTTTTATAATAATAATATCTTTTTATCAAGTTATCCAACTTTTCATTTTCATATAAATCAAATTCTTTTATATCCTTATAATAATTATTATTGTTTATATCTTTTTTTATATCAAATTCTATCAGTATATTTGTTATAGTCATTAATATCATAAGTAAAATAAAAAATATCATTTTATTTTCATCACTATATAATACTGCTAAAAAAGCTAAAATCCTTATAATAAAATCTACTATGGATTTATTTTTAATACTTAAGTTATTTTTCCATAAATAATCCATAAAATCATATACTATTGCAATAAAGATAAGAGGTGTTATTGACCAAGCCTGTTGTAAAGAATTACTCTCTATCTTTAATCCAAATATTAAGTAAAGAAAATTATTTAAATAAAACAAAATATTAATTATAAATAATCTTGAAAACTTCTTTTTCATATTCTCCCCCTTTTACCATAGAAATATCTTTAAAATCGATGCAATGGCAGTTATAGTAATTCCTACTCCGCCGATTACAAGATACTTATTTAGTTTCACTCTACTAGTCCTACTGACATATCTCCTATTCCCAATAATATTAAAACCTATCTTAAATCTAAATAGATTAAATACTGCATAAAAATCTAATATTAAGCCTATCAACATTAAAATTAATATTAAATTTTTTCATAAATTCCCCTTTAGTTTTCTAAGTCGCTAATAAAAAGCTATATGTACCATTTTACTTAATTATTCCTACCTTTATATTACCATGAAATTAATGTGAATATGGGGTTTTTAAAATAAACGCTTAATTTTTAGTAATTATCGTTAAAACATTATAAGTTCAAGCTTTAATGTCATTAATTATAAAACATATGAAAATCGTCTAAGGGAATATTAATTAATGTAGTTTAAATCAAAAATATATTTTTAGGAGGTTCTAATTATGCAAGATAATACTAGATTTTATGAAACTTTGACTCCAGAAAATTCTGCTTTAATTTTAATTGACCATCAGGTTGGGTTACTTTCTACAGTGAAAACTTTACCTACAAATATTTTGAAAAATAATATTATCTCCTTAGCTGAAACTGCAAAACTATTTAATATTCCAGTTATATTAACTTCAAGTAAAAGCAGTGGCCCAAATGGTGAATTCTTAAAAGAAATTACTGAAATGTTTCCTGATGTGCAGGTAATAGATAGAACAATAATAAATGCTTGGGAAGATCAAAACTTTTTAAGAAAAGTTAAAGCTACCGGAAGAAGTAAATTAATAATGGCTGGAATAGTTACAGACGTATGTTTAACATTCCCAGCTATCTCCGCCGTAAGAGATGGTTATGATGTTTATGCTGCTATTGATTCATCTGGAACCTGGTGTCCTTTAGTTGAGCAATCAGCTATAAGTAGACTGGCTCAAGCTGGAGTAAAAACTACAAACTGGTTTGCTATTTCATCTGAGCTTCAAAAAGATTGGAACCTTCCTACAGGTCAAAAGCTTGGACAATTATATTACAACCATATAGCAGCCTACGAATATATGGTTGATTCAAGCAAAACTAAAGAAATGATTTTCTCGTAAATTCATTTAGCTATTGATTAAACTTATTTTCTCTTCGTTAATAGAAGAGAGATTCTCAAAACCTGAGAATCTCTCTTTAAACTATTTATTACCTTTAATTATTCTAATAAAAACATCCATATTTTTTGACATGAACTCTGTACTTGTAAAACCAGCATTTAATATTGATAACTTCATTCCTTTTGAAAAATCTTCTAAACTGTTTTTAGATACAGATTCAAATCTATTTTGAGTAATACTATTCTCAAGAGCTTCCATCTTTTTATTACTTTCTTCCCTAAACTTTTTAGACCAATCCAAATTAGTTGATGCTCTTTTTGCAAAATTTATAAGAATACTAGCCCAATCGCCCTTATTAATAACAGCATCTGCAAATTTTTTATATGTTTCTGGTTCAAACCTTTTCATGAGTTCTTCTGGATTTATATAATCCTTAGGGGCACCAACAGGTCTTTCAGGTGGAGTATAATAACTTACTATTCCTGTTTTAACATCCACTTCTCCCGTTTTAGAAATTGCCGCAATCTGTTTGATTGTACTCATAAAATCTTTAGCTTCATTCTCATTCATATAATTATTAGCAATAAATTCAGCCTGTGATAATCCCATTTCTAATAAAGCCGCCCTTTCCTTATCATTAGGGACATTTCCTTTATTAATAAAATTAGATTGAATTATGTTATAAACCGCCTCCTTAACTTCTGGAGACTTATCCTCAAGTATATTATTTAACGATTCATTAATTTGAGTAGTTCCAAAATATTTAGCTGCATGGTTTACAACTTCTGAAGCTAAACGCTGTCTTCCCTCATCACTTATCTCAATTCTATCATTAGTATGGGACAATTCTAACTTTTTATTAGAAACTAATTCAACCTTATTATTATCCTTAATTATTTCATATAAATTAAGATTAGATGAACTTGAAATCTTCATATCTACCTCCTGTATTTTTTAATTAATTATTCTCTTAATAAGGTTATCGGTAATAATTTCTATTCATAAACATAAAAAAGTGTAAAAATCATTTAAGTTTGATTTTTACACCTCTTTTTTATCTACACACTAACAGGCTCATCTATGTTTTCCATTAAAGCTCTTTCTCTTATAAAATAATCTAACGCCCTGTTTCTTGAATTTTGAATATCTGCATACTTCTCTGCTATTTCCTTATCCCTAAAAACCTTATCTACAGAAATTACATCATTTGTATCCATGCTTAGTACTATATAGACTTTCATAAAAAACCCCCTGTTTTAATTAGAATGTTTTACCAGTCTATACTAATCTATTCTATAATTTAACTCATTATGATACTTGTCTAAACAATATTTATCTCAATAATGATGTAAAAACATGAGTTTTTATTTTTTTCTATATGGGGTTTCACTAAGTGGAAGCTTTGTTCTAAACTTTCCATCTAATTTATAGTAGGCCCCTTGAACTGCTGGTGCTGTAGGAATAACAACTATCTCACCTATACCTTTTGCTCCATAGGCAACCTCATCAGTATTTTTTTCAATTATTATAGATTCTATATCTGGAACTTGATTAGCTCTAAAAAGTCCTAATGTTCCATATTTTGCGGTTGGGATGGAATCCTTTAAGGGATAATCCTCAGTTAAAGCATAACCAAGTCCCATAACTACTCCACCTTCTATCTGTCCTTCTACATTTTTAGGATTTACTGCTCTTCCTACATCATGAGCAGCTACTACTTTTTTAAGAATTCCATTTTCATCTATTATGGCAACTTGTGTTGCATATCCATAAGCTACATGACTTACTGGATTTTCTTTATCCGAACCTATAGGATCAGTAACTCCTTTGTATTCTCCATAATAATCATTGCCTTCAAGTTCTTCTAGTGTTTTATTTTCTAAGTCCTTTTTTAGTTTAATAGCTGCCTGCTTTGTAGCTTCTCCTGCAAATACAGTCTGCCTTGATGCTGTAGTAGTTCCTGAATTTGGTGTAACATGAGTGTCTGGATCTTCTACAACTATTTTGTCATAGGTTATTCCAGTGGTTTCACATACTATTTGAGCATTAACTGTTCCAATTCCCTGACCTATACAAGCTGCTCCACATCTTACATGAACTTTTCCAGCTATAATAGTCAACCTGCTTCTTCCGACGTCTGGCACTCCAACTCCTACCCCACTATTTTTAAGGGCACAAGCTATTCCTGCATATGGACTACTTTCATAAGCTTGCTTTACTTCTTCTAGAGTTTCTTTTAGTGCTGTTCCTTCATCTGCTATTTGTCCATTTGGTAGAACTTGACCTGGCTCTATAGCATTTTTATACCTTATCTCCCAGGGTGATATACCAACCATTTCTGCTAGTTGATTTAAATTACATTCTGTTGCGAAAGCTGTCTGAGTAACTCCAAAGCCTCTAAAAGCTCCTCCTGGTGGGTTGTTAGTATACACAGCTGTTCCAACTATATCAACATTTTGATAATTATATGGACCAGCTGCATGAGTGCAAGCTCTTTGAAGCACTGGTCCTCCAAGTGACGCATAAGCACCTGTATCAGATATAACAACCGCTTTCATAGCAGTTAATATGCCATTTTCATCACAAGCTGTTGTGAACTCCATCTCCATAGCATGCCTTTTAGGATGAATCATTATGCTTTCTTTTCTGCTTAATATTACTTTTACTGGCTTTTTAGTTATATAGGCTAAGAGTGCTGCATGGTGTTGAACACTCATATCTTCTTTACCACCAAAACCTCCCCCAACATATTTACTAACTATTCTTACCTCTTCTTCTGGAAGTCCTAAAAGAGACATTATTTCATGTTGATCATCAAATACGTTTTGCCCTCCAGTATAAACCTTAACTCCAAACCCATATGGCATACCTATAGCACATTCTGGCTCCATAAAGGCATGTTCAGTAAAGGGAACAGAATATTTATTTGTGACAACATACTTAGAATTTTTTATGGCTTCTTCAGCATTTCCCCTATTTAAAACCTGTTTAAAAAGTATATTTCCTTTTTCGTGAATTTTGGGTGCATTTATTTCTAAAGCCATTTCTGGTGAACTTAAAGGAATTCTTTCTTCATATTCTACTACTATTGCTTCTAAGCCTTCTTTAAGTGCTTTCTTATTTTCAGCAGCAACTAATGCTATAGAATCACCTATATACCTAGTTTCCTCTCCTTCAGCTATAAGTGCTGGCCAATCCTTAACTAAATGACCTAAATATCTATTTCCCGGGATATCCTTATATGTTAATATAGCCACTACACCTGGAATTTTTTTAGCTTCTTCTATATTTATGTTTTTAACTAATGCTCTAGGATATTTTGTTCTTAAAGCTGATCCATAAAGCATCCCATTAATTTTCATATCATCTACATATTTACCTGTTCCTAAGGTTTTAGCTAAAGCATCAACCCTATGAACGTTTTCTCCCATAACACCCTTAAAGTGTGTTTCTGGAACTTCTGTTCCTTCTCTTATGATTTTTGCAGCCATGTTAACTGCTTGCTCTATTTTGATATATCCTGTACATCTACATATATTCCCTCTTAACGCCTTCTTAATGTCCTCACTAGTGGGATTATTGTTTGTATCTATTAAAGCCTTTGCACTTATAACCATTCCAGGAATACAGAATCCACATTGAACTGCCCCTGCTTCTCCAAAGGAATACGCAAAAACTTCTTTTTCTCTCTCTGATAAACCTTCAACTGTAATTACATGTTTACCTTGTATTTTTGAGGTTTTTAATATACATGCTCTCATGGCTTTTCCATCTAAAAGAACCATACATGCACCACAAGCACCTTCTGAGCAGCCATTTTTTACTGAGGTTAAATCTTCCTGTTCTCTTAAAAATTCTAAGAGATTTATATCTTCTTTAGCCTCAACTTCCCTATTATTAAGAATAAATGTATACATCTCTTAGCCTCCTTAATTAAATTGCCTAATATTTCTCCTCTGATATATACCTATTGGTGAATTATCTATAAAGTTTTCGTCTTTTACAACTTCATTTCCTCTTAAAAACACATGCTCAATTGAACCTTTTCTTTTAAAGCCCTCATAAGGAGTATAGTCGACATTTTGGGTTTGTTTATCTTTTGTTATTACAGTTTCACTGTTAGGATTAAGAATAACTAAATCTGCATCACTTCCAACTTGTATTATTCCCTTTTTAGGATATAACCCAAAGTTTTTCGCAGCATTAGTTGATACTAATCTACACATATCATTTATAGATATCTTTCCTTCACAAACGCCATAGGTATACATTAGATAAACTCTATGTTCTACTCCTGGCCCCCCATTTGGGATTTTACTAAAATCATCTATTCCTAGATCTTTTTGCCCTTTATAGTTAAAGGAGCAATGATCTGTTCCTAGAAAATCTATATCTCCATTTCTAATTCCTTCCCAAAGAGCTTCATTATCATTTTTTCCTCTAAGAGGTGGAGACATAACATATTTTGCAGCTTCAAAGCTTTCATCTGTTTCTTTTCCATAATAGCTGTTATCTAAAAGGAGGTATTGAGGACAACTTTCAAGTACTACCTCTACACCTTTTGCTCTTGCCTTCTTGACCTCCTTAAGTCCCATTTCAGTACTTAAGTGAACCACCCAAACTGGAGCTTTTGCTACTTCTCCTATTGAAGCAAGTCTATTAATAGCCTCACTTTCTAAGCACGCTGGTCTAGTTTTAAAATGGTAATAAGGTTTAGTTTTATGATTTTTTCTAGCATTATAAACTAAAGCATCTATAATATCTCCATTTTCACAATGAAAGCCTATAAGTCCACCTATTTCTTTACTTCTAACTAAGGCCTCATATATTTCTCTATCTTTAACCATTAAATTTTTATAGGCCATATACATTTTAAAAGAGGTTACACCTTCATCTATCATAAGTTGCATATCTTTAGAAACTTTTTCGTTCCAATCAGTTATTGCCATGTGAAAACCATAGTCGCAGTATGCCTTATACTGAGCTTTTTTATGCCAATTACTTAGAGCATCTTCTAGAGATTCCCCTTTATTTTGCGTTGCAAAATCTAGTATGGTTGTGGTTCCCCCAACTATAGCAGCTTTAGTTCCCGTTTCAAAATTATCAGCTGTAAAGGTAGTTCCTGTATCCAAATCAAAATGTGTGTGAGTATCAATTGCTCCAGGAAGAATATAAGCACCTTTTACATCTATAACCTTGTCGTTTTCCTTTATTAAATTCTTACCCATGCTTTCAATTACTTCATTCTCTATTCTTATATCACATTCAATGGTTTCCTCTGGAGTAACAACTCTACCATTAATTAATACTGTCCCCATAACCATACCCCTTTCTCAACTAATTAAACGTAGGAAATTGATAATGCTTCTTTAGGACATCTAGTTACACAAAGTCCACAACCAAAGCATTTTTCATCATCTATAGTAAGCTTTCCATCAATTTCTATAGCATCATATACACAGCTTCTCTTACATATCCCACAGGTTATACACTTATCATGATTTACTACTGGAGGAACTGTGTGAGTTCTAAAGTTTCTTTCATTTATCTCCTTGGAAGCTAGTCCAACTATTTCATTTACATCTTTATAGCCTTTTGAATCTAAGAAATCATTAAGTTCTTTAGCAATTTTTCCATAAATGCTTGGACCTTTTAATATAGCTTCCGTGCATACCTGAACAGCTGAAGCTCCAGCCATTAACATTTCAGCAGCATCTCTTCCATTTGATACTCCGCCAACTCCTATTATAGGAATTTTTACAACCTGAGAAGCTTCAAATATACATCTAATAGCAAGTGGTCTTATAGCGGTTCCTGATAACCAGCCATAACCATTTTTACTTCCCATTATAGGTAGTCCTGTATTTATATCTATAGACATACATGGACCAAAGGAATTAATCATAACAAGTCCATCTGCACCTGCATCTTCTACTGCTTTTGCTATTACCTTAATGTCAGTATGTGGACTCATTTTCATAAATACCGGAACATCTAATGCTGCTTTTGCTGCCTTTAGTGCATTTACTATAGGTGTTACATCTGTTCCAACATAATGTGTTGAAAGCTCAACAGCATCTGCATAAGGTTTAACTAATGGAGCAACTATCTCAATCTGCTCCTTTGTGTATCCCATACTTACTATCATAGGAACTCCAGCTTCTTTAGCCTTTAAGTACTCTTTTTCTATCCATTGTTCTTTAGGCAATTCTGACCAAAGCTCAGTATTTAAAAATCCGCTATTAGTTGCTCCCATACAAGGTCTTGGAACATCTGCCGCATCTACTGATATAGTTTTAGTAACTAATCCACCAGCTCCTCCTTTTACTGCTGCTACACACATATCTCCATCTTTAGCACCTGGGCCAGCTGCTGTAAAAACTGGATTATTAAACTTCATACCTAAAATATCTATATTTAAATTTGCCATAATTAACTCCCCTTAATTAATTTATTTTAGATTCTTTCCCATAACTTTTGAGCTAGCTCTCTAGATTTTGAGAATATCTTTTCTTCATCTACTTTATTTATCACTCTGTTTCTCATTACTACTTTTCCATTTATTATTGTGTCTGTAACACATCTTCCTGACATTCCAAATATAATGTGTCCATTTATATTGTTTTCATTTAAAGGAGTAAGAGGATTATAATCTACAATAATTACATCCCCATAAGCTCCTTCTTTTAAAGCTCCAACTTCTTTGTTGAAATACTTAGAGCTTATTTTTCTATTATTATCAAATGCCATAGAGGATACTTCATTAAAGCCAACATTAGGATCACATAAATTATGTTTATGAATTATATTTCCTACCTTTATAGATTCCATCATGTCGCTAGTATATCCATCAGTTCCAAGACCCACATTGATCCCTCTTTCTATAAATTCTAAAACTGGTGAACATCCTACTGCATTCCCCATATTTGATTCTGGATTATGAACTACATTTGTATTTGTTTGCTTTAAAAGCTCCATTTCTCTACTATTAACATGAACACAATGAACAGCTATGGTTTTATCTGAAAGAATATCAAAATCCATAAGTCTTTCTACAACTCTTTTTCCATGATTTCTTAAGGAATCGTATAAATCATCTATTCCTTCTGAGGTATGTATGTGATAACCTGCATCTACTCCTTCCATAGCTTCTCTACACATATCTAAACTTTTGTCTGAAAGAGTAAATGCGGCATGCATTCCAAACATTCCTTTTAACATGTCCTCATTGACATTATTGTATTTTTTTATAAAGTTTATATTCTCCTTTATTCCAGCTTTAAGAATCTCTTCCCCATCTCTATCTGAAGTTTCATAACAAAGACAAGTTCTAACTCCAAGTTCTTTTGCTGCATCTCCTATTGTAAATAAACTTCCTTCAACACTATAAGGGCTTGCATGATGATCAAAAACAGTAGTTACTCCATTTTTTATACAATCTAAATAAGTAGTATAAGCACTATATTTTGTATCTTCTAGAGTTAAGCCTTTATCAAGTCTCCACCATAAATTCTCTAAAATATCAGTGAAGTTTTTAGGTGCTGGTCCTTTTCCTGCCATTCCTCTAGCAAAAGCACTATAAATATGCATATGTGTATTAATAAGGCCTGGCATAATCACCTTGCCTTTTGCATCTATAAACTCTTCCTCTTTATACTTTTCTTTAAGTACTGAATAGTCTCCCACAGCTATTATGGTGTTATCTCTTATAACTACTGCTCCATTTTCTATATATGGATTTTCATCATCCCTAGTTATTACTCTTCCATTTCCTATAATCAAAGGATTAGCCCCCTTACTTTCTTAATCTCTTCTTATTACCTTCCCCGCAATAATCTTGTTATATTGTCCTTCTTCCACAACAACATTACCATTTATGATTACATAATCAATTCCCTCTGGATATTGTGTAGGATCTACAAATGTTCCTTTATCCTTGACCGTATCCATATTTACTATTACTATATCAGCGTATTTTCCAACTTCTAAGCTTCCTCTACTTTTAATATTAAAAGCTTCTGCAGCTTTGTAGGTCATTTTATATACAGCTTCTTCTATAGAAAGAATATTTAATTCCTTAACATATCTATTTATAACCTTTGGGAAAGAACCATAAGCTCTAGGATGTGGTTTTCCTGAAAGAAGCCCATCTGTACAAACATTTTGCTCTTTTCTCTTCATGAATTTAATTACATGTTCCTCTAATCCATAGAAATCTACCATTCCTACTGCATTCTCTTCTTCGTACAATAAATCAAAAGTTGCATTATAAGGATCTTTTCCTTTAAGCTCACCTATCTCTAGTAGATTTTTACCTATTAGATGTTCATTTTCTTTAGTTCTGACGCTGGTTACAAATATCTGATCAAGACCTGCAAAGTCTATGAAATTATCCCATCCATCTATGCCATGCTCTATATCATAGATCATTTTCTTTCTTAATTCCTTATCTTTTAACCTCTCTAAAAGCTTATCTGTACCACCTGAATGTGCCCAAGGAGGTAAAACTACTCCAAGCATTGTACTTCCTGCCGTATATGGATATTGGTCGAAAGAAACTTTTATTCCTTCCTTTTGTGCCTTCTCTAAAAGCTCAATAACTCCATCAATATACTGCCAGTTATTTTTTCCGCATACTTTAAAATGTGAAAAGTGAACTTTAACACCAGATTCTCTTCCTATGTTTATAACTTCCTCCATGGATTTAAGAATAGTATCAGCTTCGCTTCTTTGGTGAACTACAAATACCCCATCATATTCTGCGACTACCTTACACATTTCTATAATTTCTTTTGTCTCGGAATATGCACAAGGAATATAGATTAACCCTGTTGATAATCCATACGCCCCTGCCTCCATTTCTCTTCTTACTATTTCACACATTTTCTCTATTTCTTCTGTTGTTGAATATCTGTCCTCTAAACCCATGGCTTCCATTCTTACATTTCCATGAGGCACTAGATAAAGTTCATTTAATCCTACTCCGTTTTTCTCCATAAGCTTAAGATAATTATCTGTAGTTTCATATTCCCAATCTATATTATCGCTTTCCCCATCAAGTCCTGCTAAGTTCTTTCTCCAAGTGCTTATATATTCTTTAGGAAGTGGAGCCATAGATATTCCATCCTGCCCTAATACTTCTGTAGTTATTCCTTGTCTTATCTTAATTTCATTAAAGGGATTATCTAATATTTTTAAATCTGAGTGACTATGAGTGTCTATAAATCCAGGACAAACTGCTCTTCCAGCTGCATCAATTATCTTATCTACTTCTGCTTTTATTTCTTCTTTGCTTATCTCTAATATTTTGTCATTCTCTATAAGTAAGTTTCCTAAATATCCTTTTTGCAAGGTTCCATCAACGATAGTTCCCCCTTTAATTAACACTCTCATTTTTAACACCCCTTATTTTTTATATAGAGAATTCAATATTCCGTAGTATCCTTCAGCTCCAATAAATAATTGTTCTAATTCTATATATTCATCTATAGTATGAGCCAAGTTTTCTTTCGATGGACCAAATCCTATAGTTCTTATTCCTTTTTCTCCTGCATAATGACTTCCGTTTGTACAGAAAGAGTATTGAGTTATTTCTGGATCTAACCCTGCACTTTTTAATCCTTCATAAGCTATTTGAACAAACTCATCCTTTTCTTCATAAAGCCAGCCTGGGAAAAATCTTTCCCCTGAAATAGTACTTCCTGTATAACAATTTTCAGTAGCTTTAGCATAAGAAACCTCAGCTTTAAGTTCTGAATCTTCCTTCATTAATTCTTCTACAAAAGCCTTTATGGGTGCTAATACACTTTCCTTTGTTTCTCCAACTAAAAGTCTTCTATCAAAGGTTGCCTTGCAATAATCAGGAACTACTGATGCACCTGGATACGGTGAAGATTTTATATCTGTTAACACCAATATCCCTTTACCTAGAACTGGATGCATTGGTGTTTCAAGTTCTTGAATTTTCTCTATAATTTTACTCATTTTATATACTGCATTTATACCTTTTTCAGGATTAGCTGAATGAGCTGGTTTTCCAAAGGTTTCTATAACTATCTCCGCACGTCCTCTTTGTCCTATTTTAAGATTTAACTCTGAAGATTCACCTATTACCACATAATCAGGATTTACAGCTTCACTTATTTTTCTTGAAGCTATTCCTTCAAATATCTCCTCATGTACAACCCCAGCTACATATATATCTCCCTTAAAGTCTTTTTTAATATCTTCAGCAAAGCAGGCCGCTGCAACTATCATGGCACTTAGTTGTCCCTTCATATCAGAAGTTCCACGACCATATATCTTTCCATCTACAATTTCTCCACCATAAGGATTGTGAGTCCACTTAGATTCATCTGGTACTGGCACTGTATCTATGTGCCCGTCAAATAAAATTATTTTTCCTTCTTCGCTTCCCTTTATATGTCCAATTATATTTCCATATTCATCTATAAAAAAATCATCGTAGCCTAACTCTTCAAAAACCGTCTTAATAGCTTCTGCTACATTTTTTTCTTCTCCAGAGTAGCTTTTGTTTCTTATTAGTTCTTGACACACTTCTGTAAGTTTATTTTTTCTTGCTTCTGATAACATACTTTCACCTCAATTATTTTATAATTCTTCTTTACTATTTAGACCTTTCCATACTATCTTTCTGTACATAGCTGGGTCTGTATCACCTTCAGTACTAAATAGTAAAACCTTAGAAGTCTCATCTAGTTTTAAATCTTCTTTTAGTTCCTTATAATCTAGATTAGTCATTATTTCATATAATAGTCCTGTAGTAACTGCTCCAGACTCTCCTGAAATCACTTTTCTATCATCTTTTAATGGATTTCCTAATATCCTCATTCCATTTGCTGATACCCAGTCTGGGCAAGATACAAATGCTGAGCTATAACTTTTAAGAACTTCCCATCCAATAGTATTTGCTTCTCCGCAAGCAAGTCCTGCCATTATAGTCTGCATATCTCCTCCCACAGCATAAGCTTTTCCATCTCCAGCTACTGCCGACTTATAAAAACAATCCGCTAAATTTGATTCAACTATAACAGTTGTTGGGCAATCTTCTCCAAACTCAGAAGCAAAAAAACCTTGAACTGCTCCTGCTAATGAGCCTACTCCTGCTTGAACAAAAACATGTGTTGGTTTTTCTATCTTAATCTCTTTTAGCTGCTCTGAAGCTTCTAGTGCCATAGTTCCATAACCTTGCATTATCCATGTTGGAATTTCTTCATAACCTTCCCAAGCTGTATCTTGTACCATAAGACCATTGTTCTCTTCAGCATACTTTGCTGCAAACCTTACTGCATCATCATAATTCATATCAGTAATGGAGGCTTCTGCACCTTCAGCTTGTATATGTGCCAATCTTGTTAAAGATGATCCTATAGGCATATAAATTACAGATTTTTGTTTAAGCTTATTTGCTGTCCAAGCTACACCTCTTCCATGATTTCCATCTGTAGCTGTTACAAAAGTTACTTCACCAAGCTTATCTCTAACTTCATCAGATATAATTTTTTCATAATCAAGTTCCGATATATCTGTTTCTAGCTTTTTAGCTATATATTTTGCCATAGCAAAAGAACCACCTAATACTTTAAACGCATTTAATCCGAATCTATACGATTCATCTTTTAGATATATTCCTCCAAGACCAATTTCTTTAGCTAAATTATCTAAAGATGCTACAGGAGTCCTCTCATATTGAGGAAAACTACCATGAAAGCTTTTAGCTTTAGAAACTTCTTTTTTAGATAAAAAGTCTGTGGAAGCCTTACCACAATTTTTTAGTTCATTAAATTTCCATTTTATAATGTTGTCCATTTGTTTCCGCTCCTTAATAGTACTAAATTAAAAAAAGCCCAATGTGATCCCTAATTAAAAATATATTCCAAAGAAATATATTTAGAAATTAAAAGCTCCTCATTGAACTTGTTTTTAATCTAAATTTTAAATTTCATTTTCAAATACTCATATGATTTATATAAGCAAATACTGTGCCAATTCACTATTAATTATTACTATTAATCATTAAGGCCTTGAAAACAAACAACTTATTAAATACTT
Organism: Clostridium intestinale DSM 6191; assembly: GCF_900130055.1. GTDB lineage: Bacteria > Bacillota > Clostridia > Clostridiales > Clostridiaceae > Clostridium_T > Clostridium_T intestinale. The sequence goes on along the minus strand of NZ_FQXU01000006.1, from coordinate 86,037 downwards.
GTGGAAAATCTTGAATCCGCTAAAACTTTCAGTAAATAAATCTTCTACTCTCAAAATGATATTTTATTATCATTTTGATAATACATCTTTATCTTATTATATTAAAATCCTAATATAATTCTATTTTTTCTCCTAAAGATATATCTCCACCTTTTAATACCTTGCCAAAAATCCCTTTGGTAGGCATTATACACTCCCCTACTGAATAAAAAATCTCACATTTATCATGACATTTTTTGCCTAATTGAGTTATTTCTATTAAAGCATCTCCAATTATGACTTTATCTCCTACTGATAAACTTGCTAAATCTATTCCTTCGGTAACTAAATTCTCACCAAAGTCTCCATAAACTACTTTACCACCTTTTTTATTAAAGGAATCAATTTCTTCCTTGGCCAATAAACTTACCTGCCTATGCCACTTTCCACCATGAGCATCTCCTTTTAATCCAAAGTCTTCAACTAATTCTATCTCTTTAACTTCTTCTTTTTTGGTCCCCTTTTTCACACTTGTACATATCGCTACTATTCTACCCATGGTTATCCTCCTATCTCATTCATAAATCTATTGTCCTTATCCTTTTCATCTTTTCCAAAGCTATGTTTAATAGGTTTATTATATATTTTGTCTCTTATTATCTCCAATAACTCTTCGTCATTCATTCCACTTCTGATTAAAGTCTTTAAATCTATACCATAATTCCAATGTAGACATTGTTTTAAAAATCCTTCTGAAGTTACTCTTATCCTATTGCAAGCTTCACAAAAATTATCGCTTATAGCACTTATAAACCCAACCTTACCTAAGGCATTCTTTAGTTTCATATACTTTGCCGGTCCACTTATTCCTATTATCTTTTCATCTTCAAGTACGTGCCCCTGCTTTATAATCTCTTTAACTTTATTATTGGTTATAGGGGTTAAATCTTTAGCTGCTCCTATAGGCATAAGCTCTATAAATCTTACATCCATTTTTTTATTTATTGTAAGAGCTGCTAAATTTAATATTTCATCTTCATTAACTCCTCCAATTATTACTGAATTAACCTTAACTTTAATACCTAAGTCTAATAAATTATCTATAACTCTTAATACAACTTTTAAATCTCCACCTCTAGTAATGTCTCTGTAGGTCGCTTCCTTTAAAGTATCTAAACTTATATTTACTCCTTTTAAACCTGCTTCTTTAAACTCTCGTTCTTTTCCTTCTAATAAAAGTGCATTGGTTGTTATATATATTTCTTCTATGCCAGGTACTCTGTGTATATCTTCTATTATTTTAAGTATGTTCTTTCTAGTAAGTGGTTCTCCACCTGTTAATCTCACTTTTTTTATGCCACATTTAGCCATTAATTTGACTAGCTTTATAACTTCATCATCCTGTAAGATTTTTTCTTTATCCATAAAAGTAATTTTATCTTTTGGCATACAGTAAACACATCTTAAATTACATACATCAGTTAATGAAATTCTTAAATATTCTATATTTCTTCCTTGTTTATCTATCAATTTTATCAATGCCACCTTTATAGATTATTCTTTCTTAATAAGGTTTCATATTCTTCTATAGTATCTATGTCATAAATAATATTTTCATCTTCTACCTGTAAATAATAAACCTCATCATCGTGATTTTTAATTACATCCTTTAAATTGTAATTTCTCCCTACCATTTCTAAATCTTTAAATATATCTTTAGAAAACAATACCGGATGTCCTTTTCTACCATTAACCATTGGTATTATGATCTTATGTTTGTTTTTATCATAAACTGATTCCATAAGTTGTAATGTTTCAGCCTTAATTGCTGGGGTATCTCCTAAAGCAAGATATAAAACTTCTGTATCATTATCTATTTTTTCAAAGCCTTTCTTGAAAGAACTTGCCATATCTCCAGCAAAATCTTCATTATATGCCCAAGTTATCTTATACTGTGAAAAAATTTCTTTTATTAAATCTGCTTTATATCCAACAACTATAATAAGTTTATCAATATTAATATCATTATAGCAAGTAATAGATTGTCCTAATACTGTTGTATCGCCCCAAGGAAGTAGCTGTTTTACAGTTCCCATCCTTTTACCTTGACCAGCAGCTAAAATAATAACAGAAGTTTTCATTTCTTACCCCTTTCATTTTTACTTCTTTTTATATGGAGTATTATCTAGCGGAAGAGTATATCTTCTTTCTCCATCAAAGGTTCTATAGGCTTCTGAAGTTGCCGCTAAAGTTGGTATTAAAACCAGTTCCCCAACCCCTTTAGCACCATATGCTAAGTCTCCTAGTTTCTTTTCTATAAGTTTATATTCTATCTTAGGAACATCTGTAGATCTCCATAAACCTATTGTTCCAAACTTTGATTTCACATATCCATCTTCTGTCTCAAATTTCTCTGTAAGAGCAAATCCAAGTCCCATAACAACTCCACCTTCTATCTGTCCTTCCACATTTGTAGGATTTATTGCTCTTCCAACATCTTGGGCTACAAATACTTTTTCAACCTTCCCCTTTTCATCTAAAATTACCATTTGGGTTGCATATCCATAAGCTATATGTTGTTTTGGATTTTCCTTATCTGAAGCTAACTTATCTGTAATTGCAGTAAAATCTGACTTAAATACTTCTCCTTCAAGCTCTTCTAATGTTTTTGTTTTTAGAGCTTCCTTTAATTTTAAAGAAACTCTTCTAGTTGCTTCTCCTGTAATTAATGTTTGTCTTGATGCTGTAGTAGGACCTGAATCTGGAGTAACCATAGTATCTGGTGAATGATATTCAATTAATTCTAAAGATATTCCTGTAGTTTCTCCACAAATTTGTGTCATGACTGTTGCCAGCCCTTGTCCTATACATTGAGCAGAGGTTTTTATAATTATCTTTCCATTTTTAACTTCTATATTACATCTCCCAGTATCTATTACTCCAACTCCGCAACCAGTGTTTTTCATAGCACAAGCAATACCTATGTATTTATGTTTTCCACTGTAATATTCATCTTTTATTGCTTCTAAAGTTTCTATTATCGCTGTACTCTCATCGCACAATTGCCCAGTTGGAAGAGTATCTCCTGGTTTTACAGCATTTTTGTATCTAAACTCCCATTTGTCTAAACCTACTTGCTCTGCAAGAATATTTATATTGGTTTCACTTCCAAAGGTTGTTTGAGGAACTCCAAATCCTCTAAATGCCCCTCCTGGCGGATTATTTGTATATATTGCATATCCGTTAAGTTCAATATTAGGTATTCTATATGGTCCACATAAATGAGTGCACGCTCTCTCTAGTACCACGGAACCAAGAGACGCATAAGCTCCTGTATCAGCTAAAACCTTAGCCTTTAAAGCTGTCAAATTTCCGTCCTCATCACAAGCTGTAGTTACTTCAACTTCCATTCCATGTCTCTTTGGATGTACAAGTAAACTTTCCTCTCTACTAAAGGTTATTTTAACTGGCTTTTTAGTATAGTAAGTAAGAAGAGCTGCATGGTGTTGCACTGTCAAATCTTCTTTTCCTCCAAATCCCCCTCCAACATATGCTGATATAACATGTACCTTATCTTCTGGAAGTCCTAATACATGACATATACCTTCATGATCTGAATGAATATGTTGTGAAGAAACATATAAAGTCAATACATCTCCTTCATAAAAAGCTATGGTTGCTTCTGGTTCTAAGAAGGCATGATCTATAGGCATAGTCTTATATTTTTTTGTTACAACATATTTTGATTCCTCAATTGCCTTATCTGGATTTCCTCTTTTTACATAAGTGTTACTTAAAATATTCCCTTTTTCATGTATCTTGTAGGCATCATCTTTTAAGGCATCATGAACATTAGTTATTGCTGGTAATTCTTCATATTCAACCTTTATTAATGAAAGCGCTTTTTCTAATATGTCCTTTGTTTCAGCTGCTACTATAGCTATAGCATCCCCTAAATATCTAGTCTCTTCTCCTATAGCTACCATAGTAGGCCAATCTTTGAATATATATCCTTGATAATTATTAGCTGGAATATCTTTGGCAGTAAGAACCGCATGTACACCTTGAAGCTTTTTAGCTTCATCTGTATCTATACTTAAAACCCTTGCTCTTGGATATATTGAGCGAAGAGCTTTTCCATATAACATTCCTTCTATGTAATAATCATCTGGATATTTTGCTGTGCCTAAAATCTTTTCTTTGGCATCAATTCTGACCATTCGTCTTCCTACTTTAGCCTCTTGCTCTAAATGAATTTTATTATGTTTTCTAAAAGCCTCAGCTGCCATTAAAATTGCTTTTTCTATTTTTACATACCCAGTGCATCTACATAAATTACTCTTTATTGCCTTTTTCACATCTTCTTCTGTAGGATTAGGATTGCTGTCTATTAATGCTTTAGCACTCATTATCATTCCTGGAATACAAAATCCACACTGAACAGCACCAGCATTTGAAAATGAATCTGTATAAACTTCTTTTTCAAGTTCTGTTAAACCTTCAACTGTAACTACTTCTTTTCCCTCTATATCCTTTATCTTTTTGATACAAGCTCTTATATTTTTTCCTTCAATAACTACAGTGCATGCTCCGCAAGTCCCTTTTGCACACCCATTTTTCACTGAAGTTAATCTTGCCTCATCTCTTAAATAATCAATTAACTTCAACTCTCCATCTGCAGAAACTTCTCTTCCGTTTAATATAAATCTAATCATAATTAGCCCCCTATATTTTTACTTTAGACTTAAAAGGAAAATAAAAAAACAAGTTCAGTACTCTCATATCAAATAAAAGAAAAATAAGTCTATTTTTCTTAAAATTTTGAAAGCTCGTCATTGAACTTGTTTCTATTTCTCTATTAAGTTTTTCTTTATAAACATTTCTTACTTTACCTTTCTAGCAAATTCTTTGCCAAATGTGTCAAAATTACTGATATATTAAAAATATAGGTGTATTTTTACGACTTAGATTATTTATTTTATTAAAAATATTTTTATGAAACTAAAAACCGCTTAAATTCCTTTTAACTTTTTAGATTTAGAAATTTTACTATAGTAACTAATTATCAAAATGATAAAAACTCTCATATTGATAACTATTCTTTAAAAGAGCCTATTTTTCTATATATAGTAGCTATTCCTATTCCCAACTTTTCTGCAACCATCTTTTTCCCATTGGTATCATAGCCATATTTATCTAAAGCTTTAAGTATATATTCTCTTTCTATATCCTTAAGAAATCTTATTTCTTCCTCTTCATGAAACGTCTCAACTTTGTTATTACCTAATATAGTATGTGGAAGCATTTCTTTTTCTATTATCCCTCTACTATCAGATAGATTAATTAAAAGTTCTACTACATTTTCAAGCTCACGAATATTTCCTGGCCAACTGTAATTTAATAAACTTTCATAAGCATCTTTATTAACAGTATGAACATACTTATCAAAAATTTTATTATATTTATCAATTAAAGTGTTTAATATAAGTTTAAAATCTTCTCTTCTTTCCCTAAGCGCTGGTATTTCTATAGGTATAACATTTAATCTATAATATAAATCTTCTCTAAATTTATTCTCCTTAATCATTTGCCTTAGATCTTTATTAGTAGCCGCAACTACTCTAATATCCAAGTTTACTAATTCATTAGAACCTATTCTTACTAAAGTTCTCTCTTGAAGAACCCTTAATAATTTAGCCTGAAGATATAGAGGCATGTCTCCAACCTCATCTAAAAATATTACCCCCTTATTTGCAAGCTCAAACTTACCTATTCTTCCATTAGGATTTGCACCACTAAACGCCCCTTTAACATATCCAAATAGTTCACTCTCTAGTAAGGTATCTGGTATAGCTGCACAGTTTATTCCTATAAAAGGGTTATTTCTTCTATCACTTTCAGCATGAATTGCCCTAGCTATAAGTTCCTTTCCAGTTCCACTTTCTCCAGTAACAAATACAGTTGATTTAGTGTTAGCTATTTTTCTTATTTTATCTTTTATTCCTTGCATGGTTTTTCCTTCTCCAATTATAGCCTCTAAACCTACTATTTTATTATCACTGGTTATTTTATACGCTTTTGTGTTTACATCCTTCAGCATATTAAAAATAAGCATTTTATTATAGCCCTCTAAGGTATCTTCTAGCGGTATTAGACTTCCTACAAGGTTATATTTTTTGCCGTTTATCCTTACTTTATAGAATTCTTCTTCTAATATATTTCCTTCTAAAAGTTTAAGCTGTATATTTCCATTAATATCACTGGGAGTTAATTCTAACTTTTTCATAGCTTTACTATTCATCTCAACTATTTTACTTTCAGAATTTATAATTATAACTCCGTTATCTACACTATTCACAACCTGCTTAAGTAAATTTATATAAGATACATTTCTTTCATTCCCCTTAAATTCATATATCTTTGCACTTATAAGTTCACTTATTTTATACAAAAACTCTAAATGGGAATCTAAATTATCAGACAGATAATTTTTTTGTTCAATAGTAGTACAAACTAGACCTATTACCCCTATTATTTCTTTTTGAAATATTATAGGCGTTGATATCTCCATCATTTCTAAACATTCATTTTTCTGATTGCAAAGTCTACATATTTCAGCTTCTCTAGGATTCTCTATAATTTGATGTTTCCCTGTAGCTAAAACATGTTTATAAACTACACCTTTGTTATCTCCATTTATATTGCTAGTAAATATTCCAGTCCCTGCTATAGTATTTAAGTTGCTATCTACAATTTCCACATCTACTTTTATTACGTTTGCTATAACTTCTGCATATTTTAAGACAGTACTCTGAATAGGCTTTAATAATGATTCTTTCATAACCCTAGCCCCCCAAACTTATTTAATCTTAGTATTATTGTCGTAAAGAAAGTGCCCGCTCTTTCCACCTATTTTTTCTATAAGGTGAATATCTTTAATAATCATTCCTTTATCTACGGCTTTACACATGTCATATATAGTAAGAGCAGTTATGGATACTGCTGTTAAAGCTTCCATTTCTACTCCTGTTTTCCCACTTACTTTTACTTCTGAATATATTTCAATTTCATTATTTTCTCTATTTATATTAAATTCAATCTTACAACCATTTATTAGTAGAGGATGACACATAGGAATTAGATCCGAGGTTTTTTTACTCCCCATAATACCTGCTATTCTAGCTACTCCTAGTACATCTCCCTTACCCATTTTACCTTCTTCTATTATCTTTAAAGTTTCAGGACTTACTTGTATTTTTCCAAAGGCTCTAGCTATTCTTTCGGTTATATCTTTTTCTGTTACATCAACCATTTTAGCTTTACCATGCTCATCAAAGTGAGTTAATTTTTCCATTTCACACCTCCTTTTAGTACTTTCCGAAACTACAATGAGGGAAGGTACATACTTCACAGTTTAAACATAAGCCACCTTGTCCATAAATAGCAATATCTCTTTTAGTTATTCTTTCACCTGATAAAACTCTAGGCAAAACTAGATCTAAAACTGTTCTTTTAGAGTGCATAACACATCCTGGAAGTCCCATTATAGGAATATCTCCATTATAAGCAAGTAAAAACATTGCTCCTGGTAAAACTGGAGAACCATAGGTTATAATCTCTGCACCTGTTGCCTTTATAGCTGAAGGGGTTAAATCGTCAGGATCTACAGACATGCCTCCTGTACACATTATGAGCTCGGCTCCTTCATTTATAAACTCCATAATAGCTGACTTAATTTTATCTAAATCATCTGGTAGTATTTTTTGCCCCAATACTTCACAGCTATATTCAGCAGCCTTTTCTCTTATAACAGGCCCAAAGGCATCTTTTATTCTTCCATAAAAAACTTCATTTCCTGTGGTTACTATACCTACTTTCTTTGGATTAACTTTAACTACTCTTACTATTTTATTTTTTATTGTATCTTCAGCTTCTATTATCTTTTTTTCATCTATAACTAAAGGAATTACTCTGGTTCCACCAACCTTTTCTCCCTTTTTTACATACATATTATCGTGAAGAGTAGCCATCATTATTTCATCTATCATATTTAAATTTAATAGTTCTTCTGAATCTATTTTAAGAAGTCCATCATGTTCTGCTATAAAATCTATCTTTCCTTCTTTTATCTCTCCAAATACAAGACCTTCACCACAAGCTAAATTCTTAAGCCTTATAGCAGCATCATTTTCATGTAAAAATCCTTCAATATCTTCCCACACATAAATATGGTCTTTTCCTAATGAAAGTAGTTCGTGTACATCCTCTTTTTTTATTAAATGTCCCTTTTTAAAAGCTCTACCTTTAAATCCTCCTGGAACTATTTTAGTAATATCATGAAATAAAATCATTCCCACTGCATCTTCAGTTTTTATCTTTTTCATCATTTCACCCCTTTATCTTGCACACTCAGAGTCTTCACCAATTAATATCTTTATTCCATGCTCTAACTCAGTTATTATATATTCTAGAGATTCTCTTACAGCTTTAGGACTTCCAGGTAGATTAACTATTAGGGTGTTCCCCCTTATGCCGGATACTCCTCTAGATAACATAGCCCTCTTAGTTATAGTTAAGCTGTAAGCTCTTATTGCCTCTGATATTCCTGGTACTTCTCTCTCAATTATTTCTTTAGTAGCTTCTGGTGTTACATCCCTTTTGCTAAAACCAGTCCCCCCAGTTGTAACTATCAAGTTTAACTTCAGTTCATCACTCATATATGTAAGCTCTTTTTTTAGAACTTCTCTTTCATCTGGAACTACTACATATCTATTGACTTCATATCCATTTGCTTCTACTATTTTTCTAATTACATCTCCACTTTTATCTACTCGTTCACCTTTAGAACCTTTATCACTAGCTGTTATTATTCCTACTGAATACAAACCTATTCCTCCCGTTCACTTAAATGTTTCAAGGTACCTTTGTTTTTAATCACCAGTATCTCACTTATAATAGATATGGCTATTTCTTCTGGAGTACCATTACATATATCAAGCCCTATAGGAGCATAAAGTTTTTTTATTTTCTCTTTATCTATATCTTCATTATTTAATTTCTCTTTTATTTCCTTAACCTTCTTTTTACTTCCCATCATGCCTATATATGCAACATCTCTATTTATAACTTCTTTAAGCGCTTCATAATCAGTAACATGCCCTCTAGTAACCAATATTACATAGCTTCTATTATTTAAATTAATCTCACTTAAGGCTTCACTAGGGGTACAGCATAAAAATTTCTTTACATCCTTAAAAGTATCAACATTTTTAAACTCTTCTCTATCATCTACTATATAAACATCAAAACTTAAACTACTTGCTATAGAAGCTATCTTTTGAGATACATGCCCTGCTCCAAAAATAACTAACTTTTCATTAGGTTTTACTATCCTAACAAAACCTTCTGATACTCCACCGCAAGTCATTTTCAACTCACCAGTTTCGTTTAAGGTGTATTTAAATGTAAAACTCTCTCCTGTTTCTAATGCTTTAAGACTTCTTTTTATTAAGTCAAACTCTATCTTCCCACCACCCACAGTGCCAATAGTTTTTCCATCTTTATATATAGCCATCATAGACTCTTCTGCACCTGGTACTGAACCTATGCTGTTTGTAAGCATAACTAAAGCTACTTCTTCATCTTTATTTAAGGCTTCAAGAACTTTTTCAAAAATAATCTTGCTCATAGTCCCCTCCTTATCAATTTTAATACTTTAGAAAGTTTATAGCAGTTTATATGATATTTTATTAATTAAATGTTATATTTTTATATAATTTATTATAACAACTGGGTATATATTTGTAAATCAACAATTATTGTCTGATTAAGTATATCAGAGCTTCTAATACCCCTCCACCTATAGTTCTAGCCTTATCAGAAATAGTGAAGCAGTTTTTTCTCTCTTCAAGCCTTGGGTCAATATCGGCAATTTTAAGTCCTTCATATACCTTGCTACTATTTCTTATTATCCCTCTTAAAACTCCATCTATAGTAGCTCTAACTATATAATCTCCTACATATGCTAAAGGTTCTTCTTTTTTTACTATATCCCCAATTTCTCTTATATTATTTATAACCCCATCACAAGGACTATATATAACTCTTTCTTTAGTGTATCCTCCTATATTACCTGGTGCACCAGTATCTGCTTGTGCTTCTCCCTTAAATATAAGTCTTCCTAAATTATGTCCTCTATTTGTTTCTACTACTACATCAACATCTTTTCCTGCTTCAAAACCTGGGCCTAAAGCTATGGTTATAGGTGCCATATTAATGTAGGTTCCTAAATTCTTTTTCGCTAATATTCCATCTACTACTGCCTTAGGTTTTAATAAGTTTATATAACTTCCTTTTGGATCTACAATCACAGGTACCTTATTATTTTTCCAAGCATCTTCTATTTCTTCTAAATTTCTTACCCTAACAGATTTTATTCCCTCAACTTCTATTTCATCTTCAAATAAAGCCTCGCTAAAACTTACCTCTCTTCTAATGCAGGTAGGGTTTTCTATTTCCAATACTAAAACCTTAAATCCACATCTATATAACTTTTGAATTACACCAGAGGCTATATCTCCTCCCCCTCTAACTATAACCATTTCTTTCATTATAGATTATCCTTCCTTTGTAACTGTAATTTTTCATAATCTTCCCAAGTATCTATATCCATCAGCTCATATTCATTGTCAACATCAATAAATACTAAACTGTCTTTATTTCTTTTAATAACTTCTCTTCCACCCTTATCTCCTTCTAAAGCTTTAAGTTCATCTATGAATATTGAAGAGAATATAACTGGACTACCATTTCTCTCTTTATATCTAGGAATTACTATATTCTGAGGATTATTTTTAAAAGCATCTATCATCTTCTCTATTGTTAGCTTACTTAATAAAGGTTGATCTCCTGTAAAAAACATGTATCCTTCTGCAACTGGAGAACTCTCTATTCCTAGTTTTATGGATTCACTTTGCCCAAGAATAGAATTTTTATTTTCCGCTACTTTAAATCCTTTTTTACATGCAATATCTAAAACTTCCTTATCCTTTGCTACTACAAGCCTTGAATAAAAATTAATCTGTAAAATCTTATCCATAATATGCTCAATAAGCTTTTTATCTCTATACTCTAAAAGAAGTTTATTTGTGCCTATTCTACTTCCGTATCCAGATGCCATAACTATACAATTAATCATAAACTTCCCCTCTTAAGCTTCCACAAATAATTTTATTTATATATCCATTATTTATTTTCTTTATCTTTTCTTTTAGACATTCCGCCAGCATCTTGTCTTTATGACTTTCAACCTTATTTATAAAAAGTATTTTTTCACCTTTTGCATCTTTAAATAATCCTTTTTCATGGAAAACTAGAGAAGTAATCATCTCTAAATCTACAACATCATCCAATTTTGAATTAGTTATATCTAAAAACCTGTCTACTCTATGAATATTTTCTTCATTAATTTCTTTTCCAACAACCTCTATACTTAAAACACCTACAGTTTTAGTAGTATTACTACTTACAACTGGCTCATCTTCTCTCCACCCTTTAATAGGTTTCTTTTTGGAGCCATCCCCTTCTACTAATACATAGTCAAATTTATGAAGCTGTTTTTCTAAAAGTTTTAAATTTAACCCCTTTATCTTATTCTCAGAATCTACACTTTCTCCATAAATATAAATACCCTTATCAATAACATATTCATTAAACTTATGGGAATCAATTTCTAGAAAATCAAACTGCTTAGTTTCAGGCATATATATTTTTGTTGTAGTGGTTATTAAAACTTTCCCCTCTCCTCTTAACTCTTCTCCTAAGGTAAACATTAAGGTAGTTTTCCCTCCTGCCCCAACAATAGTTATAACATCCCCTAACTTTACATCTAAAACTTCCTTAAGTTTCATAGCGAGTTACTTCCTTATTTAATCCTATTTTCTTAATCAAATAATAACCAGAAGTTTTTATGTTTTTGCTAATAAGAATCTCTCTAGCCTTATCTATATTATTGTTATCCAGCTTAAGTGAAAGGCCACAACCTGAAGTTATCTCTCTTGGAACAGGTATTATTCTTACATTTATATTATTCATAAGCTCTTTTTCAGCTCTAATAGCACTGTGAGTAGAATCAAAGGTTATTAAACTAAATATCTCCACATCCATTCTAATTCCTCTTATGGTTTAATGATTTTATCTGAAGAATTCATTTTTTCTACAATACTGTACATGTTAGTTACAGATCCAACAGCTAATTCTTCAGTTAATCCATAATAATTTAGACATGTTCCACAGGTTAATATTTCTACCCCTTGTTCTTCAAGCTTTTTCAAATCTTCTAATACAGCTGAGGTCTTAGTTGTAAGTTTAGCTCCTCCATTATAGAATAGAATGCAGGTTGGAAGAGTCTCTGTTTCTGTTACGGTATAAATAAAAGCTTTCATTAAAATAGTTCCTAATTCTTCATTTCCTTCTCCCATCTTGTCAGAAGAAATAACTACAGCTGTTGAACGTATAGTTTCCTTAGTTATAAGAACTTCTTTAACTTCTTCTTCTCCTTCTCCCTTTATTATCTTAACCTCATAGTGATCTTCACCTAATTTTTCACCCTCATACTTATATCCCATCTCTTTAGCCATTTTCTCTAAATTTTCTTTCGCTATTTCGTTATCTACAACTACTTGAATAACTCCATCTTTCTCAATTTCTTTTAAAGCTTTTTTAGCCTTTATTACTGGTATAGGGCAAAGTTCCCCTCTAGCATCAACTTTTATCATATTTCTCTCTCTCCTTTAATATTTCTCTATTATTATATTAAAATCTTGTTTTTCAATAACTTCTCCTACAATTTCTGATTTTAAATCAAGTTCTTGTAATTCCTTTAATAAATCATCTGCTTCATCCGAAGATAAACTTATCAAAAGTCCTCCAGAAGTTTGTGGATCAAATAGAATTTCCTCTAATGGAAACTCAATGTCTTTAAACAATACTTTATCCTTTAAATGTCTCCTATTTCTTTGTCCACCTGCTGTTATTAAAAACTCTTTAGCATAATCATAAGCTTCTTTTATATAAGGAATGGTGTTTCCATTTATCTTTATTGAATATTCATCTTTAATCATTTCATTTAGATGTCCTAAAAATCCAAAACCAGTTACATCAGTACATGCGTTAACTTTGTATTTTTTCATCTTATCAGCCGCATATTTATTTAAAGTTTCCATAGACTTTATAGCCTTATTATAAGCTTCTTCACTAGCTTCTCCTACCCTATGAGCCGTTGTTATTATTCCTACTCCTAGTGGTTTTGTAAGTATAAGCTTATCTCCTATCTTGCAATTATTATTAGGAAGAATCTTTGAAGGATGAACCACACCAGTTACAGATAAGCCATATTTAGGTTCTGGATCATTTATAGAATGCCCTCCCGATACAACTCCTCCTGCTTCATGAACTTTTTCAGCTCCTCCTCTAAGTATTTCTCCCAAGATTTCTGCCTCCATCTTTTCTGGAAATCCTACAATATTAAGAGCTACCTTTACCTCTCCACCCATGGCATATACATCACTTAAAGCATTAGCTGCAGCTATTTTGCCAAAGGTATATGGATCTTCAACTATTGGAGTAAAAAAGTCCAAGGTCTGAATAATAGCTATGTCATCTGTCAATTTATATACAGCTCCATCGTCTGAGCTATCAAAGCCTATTAATAAATTCTCATCAAACTTATTAGGAATTTTATCTAATACACTTTTAAGCATACCTGGACCTAACTTAGCTGTACATCCACCGCCACAGGTAAATTTCACGTTATTTTGGCTCATACTAATTCACTTCCTCAATTTAAATTGCTTCTCATATCCAATTATCGCTGCTCCTATTGCACCAGCATATTGTGATAAAGGAGATACCTTTATTTCTTTATTTATAAATCCTTCTAATCTTCTCTTAAATTCCTCGCTTCTACTAACTCCCCCAGAGAAAAACACACCTTCTTCAATATTTAATTTAGATGCGAAGGTAGCTGTTCTTTTTGCTATGGAAGATAAAATTCCTGATAGTATTTCTTCTCTTGGAACCTCTTTAGCAATTAGGCTAATAACTTCTGATTCTGCAAATACGGTACACATACTAGATATTGGATATGGCTTAACCCCTTTTGTAAGAGAGTCTATTGATGGCAATTCTTCATCTAAGGTCTTTACCATAACCTCTAAAAATCTTCCAGTCCCAGCTGCACATTTATCATTCATCAAAAAATCTGTAAGATTACCATCTCTATCTAGTTTTATAACCTTGCTATCTTGACCACCAATGTCTATTACAGTTCTTGTATTTTCACAAAGGTATTTAGCACCTTTTCCATGACAGGTAATTTCGGTAACCTTCTTATCTCCAAAATCCGCAAGTTCTCTCCCATAACCAGTAAGCACTACATAAGGTTTATCTTCAAGTCCATAAGATAAATCTGAATATATCTTCATCATACTCTCTCTAGGTCTTGAAGTTGTTTTAGTTATTATCTTTTTAACTATATTCCCATTATATAATATTCCTTTAGTTGAGGTAGAACCTGAATCTATTCCTATTGAATACATATTTTCACCTATAACATTTCTATAAATGCTGCCATTCTTGTATTTAACTGTCCTATATCTGACTGTGAATAATCTGTCTCTACTGCCATATATGGAACTTTATAATTGTTATTTGTAAATCTTTTTATTGAAAGAGTTTCTACTGCATAAGTATGGCAAGCCTGAAGTATTACATCTACTACCCCATCCACCTTATACTCTTCAATCATCTTTCCTAATAAAGTTTTTCTATTTTCATTAGGACTCATGCAAGAGCAGCCTATTGCAAGATATTTTTCTGCTAATGCATCAAATACATCCTTATCCTCATCTACTAAAAGCTCATTTGCTTTAGCAACTGTGCAGTTTTCAAAAGCAACTACATAACCACCATTATCTTCTATAGCTTTTACTACCTTTTCAGCAGCTCCCCCTATAGGACATCCTGTTATTAATATTCTTGGTCTACTATCTAACCTCACGCCTTGTGCATATTCTTTTTTTACTCTCTCAGTTAAACTAGAAAGTTCTTCTATAGATTGTTCTTTATCAAACTTAAAAGTCGCTCCATATATAACCTTTAGTATATCTGTTCCAGAAATAGCTGGTGGAGTTAACTTACCTATCTCGTAAAACTCTTTTAATGCTACTCTTTCTCTATTTTTTAAGTTTATAGCTTCTTTAATCTTATCTTCTGTAATTCTAAGTTCTAATTTATCTTCTAATAAATCTTTTAGCTTTATTATCTCACTTTTCCATAATTCATAGCTCTTTTCCCCAACTTGTGTATTAGGTAACTGCATGACATGAACAGCTTTAAATTCCCCTAAATATTCATACATCTTTTTCTTTCCATCACAGGTTGTCTCTCCTACAATTAAATCAGAGAAGTAAAAATAAGGACACTTATCTGTTTTCCCAAAACCATAGCTACTTTTTATTAGTGGACAAAGATTTCTAGGAAGATCCATTTCTGCATCTCCTATAGTTTCATCTGAGGTTGAACAAAGAGAAACTACTGCTGCTCCAGCCGCCATAGCTATTTCCTGGGGCATATATGTACAAAATGTTCCTATTAAAGGAATGTTCTTCTCCTTAAGTTCTTTTGCTATTATGAACCCATTTTTTCTTGCTTCAGAAAAATCTTCAAAAATTTCTGGCAAATCCTTTTTAATATCCATATATCAACACTCCTTAATCATTATTGCACAAAAACGTCACTGTAATTTAATTATACAATGACGTCTTTATATTATAAATTTAAAATTTAAAAGGGCTTTATCATATTTATATAATTTATTACTCATTATCCACTCTATATAGGAAGAATCTATTTTAATTTTAGAAAATCCTTTAATAAATTTACAGCTACCTGCTTTCTATAGTTTTTATTTGATCTTTGATCGTCTATAGGATTTATTAAATCTGAATAGTCCTCAATTAATTCTTCGCTTATTTCATCTAAATTGTTTATATTTTTTCCTATTAATTCATTCTCCATCTTTTTAGATTTAACTATTGTAGGTGCTACTGCTCCAAATGCTATTCTTATGTCCTTAATTACATCTTCCTCAATATTTATAAATCCTATAAAAGATAGTTTAGATATTGCTGTAGCTTTTCTAGTTCCAACCTTCTTATAATAATATTCATTAAAGTTAACTATAGGAATCCTTATTTCTTTTAAAATTTCATCACTACCCAATACATTTCTTCCTGGGGCAACAATAAAATCTTCTATAAATATTATCCTATCACCCTTTAGGCTTCCTACTACTAGTTCAGCTTCTAAAGCGTAAAGCAATGGAAGTATATCAGCAGCTGGCGAAGCATTACAGATATTCCCTCCTATAGTTGCTACATTCCTTATAGCAGGTGAAGCTATATCCTTAATTACAATTTTAAAATAATCAGGAATTAACTCATAGTTACTAATTTCAGAAAATGTACATGCAGCTCCTATATGAAGATAATCTCTCAAGGTGTATATCTTTTTTAATTCTGCTAGGTTTGCAACAAAGACAGTATTTTTATCAAACCTAGGTATAAGTCCTGAGGGTCTTTTCCTTCTTACCATAAGATCTGTTCCACCAGATAATATTATAGTCTCTTCTTTACTTCTTACCTCCAAAGCCTCTTTTAAACTTTCTGGTAAATACAATATTATATTAGAGTTCTCCTCTTTACTTATTACCATACAGTATCACCTCTTTTTGAAGCTAACTTAATAGCTTCGATTATTTTATCATATCCTGTACATCTACAAAGATTCCCTGATATTCCTTCTCTGATTTCATCCTCATTTGGTGTACTATTTTTAGTTAGTAGTGCATAGGATGCCATTATCATTCCTGGAGTACAAAAACCACATTGAACAGCTCCTGCATCCTCATATGCTTCCTTGAGTATATTAAATTCTTTAGTATCTACCAGGCCTTCTATTGTAATAACTTTAGCTCCATTTACATTACCTAAAGGTACACAACAAGAATTAATAAGATTTCCATCTATAATTACAGAACAAGCTCCACATTCGCCTTGTCCACAACCTTCTTTTGGCGCTATCAATTTAAAATCCTCTCTCAGAACATCTAAAAGTCGTCTTAATGGATTGCTTTCAATACTAACCTCTTTATTATTTAGATTGAATTTAATTTTTGTCATTTTTTATTACCTCCATTATTAACTCAGGGGTTACAGGAATCTGGCTCACTGTTTTTCCTATTGCATTTTGCACAGCAATTGCATAAGCAGATGCTGCTCCTATTAAAGTAAGTTCCCCTGCACTTTTAGCTCCAAAAGGACCGTAATCATAAGGTGTGTTAACTAACTTATTATGAATCTTAGGTAAATCCTTAGCTGTAGGTATTACGTAATCAGTGTTAGTTCTTTGAATTAGTCTTCCTTCTTTAGAATTCATAACCTCCATACCTGCATAACCTAAACCTTGAGCAACTCCACCTTCTATCTGACCTTCTATTATCTTTGCATCAATAGCCTTACCTATATCAAAAACAGCCCAAACACCCTTTATATCTACTTCATAAGTTATAGGATTAACTTCAACCTCTACTACGTTGGCTCCCCATGAATAAGTATTATACGCATCTCCAACTAAAGCTTCTGCATCCCAATTAAACCCTTCTGGGTGTTTATATTTTTCTAGAATCTCTATCTCTTCTCCAGATTTCCACTCTTCCTTCATTTTTATAGCCGCATTTTGAAGAAGTTTTCCTATAATCATTGTAGTTCTTGAAGCAACTGTAGGTCCTGAGTTTGGAACCCTATCAGTATCTGGATTTGCATATATTATATCTTCTAAAGGTATCTCTAAAGCATGGGCAACTATCTTCCTAAGTCCAGTCGTTACTCCCTGTCCCATTTCAACGTTAGATATAAGAATTTCTACTTTATCATCTTTATATTTTTTAAGCTTAACCTTTGCCTTTATAATATCCCTTTCACCATTTCCAGTGAATCCTCCACCATGGAAAAATAGAGACATTCCTACTCCCTTATATTTATCACTCTTTTTATACTGTTCATATTTCTCACTATATGAAGACATTTCTTCTATAGTTTCAATTATTTTTGGTAATACAATATCCTCTCTAAATACCCCACCAGTTGAAGATAGATTTCCTTTTTTCAATAAATTCTTTTTCTTAAAGTCCAAAGAATTTACTCCTAATTCCTTTGCCATAAATTCCATATGCATTTCTGTAGCAAAAAAAGATTGCGGTGCTCCAAAACCTCTGTAGGCTCCTGTTACAATATTATTTGTAGCAAAAGCTCTTCCCCTAACCTTTATATTTTCAACATCATATACCCCTATGGCTGCAAATATACTTCTTTGTAAAACTATATTAGATATCCCCATGTAAGCGCCACCATCTAATTTAACATCTGCATCTACACCTATTATCTTATGATTTTTATCTAAAAAAGTTTTTAAAATAATTTGTGAAGGATGTCTTTTGGTTGTACATTGAATATCTTCATCCCTATCAAATATAAGCTTAACTGGCTTTTTAATCTTTAATGCAGCAATAGCAACTTGCCCACCTATTAAGGAAGGATATTCTTCCTTTCCCCCAAAACCTCCACCAGTATTACTTTGAACTATTTGAACATCATCATAATCAAACCCTAAAGCATCTACTACTGCATCTTTAACATAATAAGGACACTGCATAGAGCCTATAACTTTAACTCTTCCATTTTCATAAGTTCCAACCATACCTTGAGTTTCTAAATATATGTGCTCTTGATATCCAGTTGTATATTCTTTTTCAAATACATAGGCGGCTTCTTTTTCAGTTTTATCTAGGTCACCTTTTCCATAATTATATTCTATAAAACAATTATCTTTTCCATATATAACTTCAGTTAGTGATTCAGATTCATCTATGGAGAAAACTCCTTTTAACTCTTTATAATTAACTTTTATCTCTGTTATTAATTCTTCAACCGTCTCTTTATCAGGTCCTACCAAAAGTAAAAGCGGTTCCCCAATGTAGTTTACTGTATCCTCAGCAAAAAATGGCATCTCATAATTTATAATTTTAACTCCATTTCTAGCAGGTACATCATTTTTATCTACTATATAATATCCTTCTGGAAGCCTCGGAATATCTATTGATAATATTTCTGCCCTTGCTTTTGTGGATCTTAATGTTTTGGCATACAAAGCATCTTCAAAGTGCATATCTGCTAAATATTCCGTTTTTCCTTTAATCTTATCCTCAACATCTATTCTCTTAACAGGTTTACTTATTTCATCAATAAGCATATAATCACCCCCTATTTTTCATAATCAACTCTAACTTATTGATTTAAAAATAAGGTTACTGCAAGTTTGTTTGCAGCAACCTCTAAACTAATTTATTTTTCTAAGATCTTTTATCTTTCTTCTCTAAAATATGATTGTCCTAAAGATTTAGGAGGAGAATTTTTTCTTGAATTTCTCATAGAAACCACTACAAGAACTACGAAGGTTGCTATATATGGAATAGCCGCAATCAAATATTGATTAATAAATGGACTGCTTATTCTAAATCCTAATATATCTAACCCTCCAAAGAAATAAGCTCCTATTAAAGCCTTAAATGGATTCCATCCTACAAATATAACTAAAGCTACAGCTATCCACCCACGACCAGCTGTAACATTTTCTTGCCATGCAGGTACATATACAAGAGAAAGATATGCTCCTCCAAGTCCACACAAAGCTCCACCTAAAAGAATATGCACATATTTATATAAATTAATATTTATACTTGCTGCATCTGCAGCTGCTGGATTTTCTCCTACAGCTATAACATTTAACCCTTTAGAAGTTTTATATAAATATAATCCTAAAACTATTGCACATATATATCCTAAATAAATAAAGGGATCTTGGTTAAATAAAGCTGTACCTAAAACTGGTATCTTTGATAATAAAGGAATCGCAACAGGTTTAAAGAATGCTTTTATACTATCTGGAGTTACCTGCCCTACAAGTTTAGTTCCAAGTAAACTTGATAATCCTGTTCCAAATATGGTTAAAGCTAAACCTGAAACAGTTTGATTTGCTCTAAGGGTAACAGTTAAAAAAGCATATACTAATGCTCCTAATGCTCCTGCAATCATAGCTGCTATTAAAGCAATAAATGGATTCCCAGTACTTAAGCCTACCATAAAGCCCATAACTGAACCCAAAAGCATTAACCCCTCAACTCCAAGGTTAAGATTTCCTACTTTTTCTATTATTATTTCTCCTAAAGTCCCAAAAAGAAGCGGTGTTCCTGCAATAACTGCTGCTGCTAAAAAATTCGTAATCCAATCCATTTATGCCACCTCCTGAACTTTTTCTCTTTTTTTAGATACTCCATTAAATATAAGCTTGAATCTTACAAAAAACTCACTTCCAAGTACACAGAAAAGTATAATTGCTTGCAATAATGAAGCTGCTGATTCAGGAATTCCATAAGCTGTTTGTATGAGTCTTGCACCAGACACTAAAGCTGCAAATAGTACAGCTACTATACTTATTCCTATGGAGCTTAAATTTCCAAGCCAAGCTATTATAACTGCTGTATTACCTACTCCACCTGATACCTCTACAGATAAGGTCTGACTTACTGCTGAAGCTTGTATAACTCCTGCAATTCCACATATTGCCCCACTTAAGAAAAGCGCTCCAAGAATTGTTTTCTTTATATCCATCCCTGCATATTTAGCCGTATTTTCACTTTCTCCGATTACTGAAATCTCATATCCTTTTTTAGTGTAGTTCATATAAATATATACTAAAACTGCTAAAATTATAGCTATAATCCATCCTATATGAACCCCAAAAAGTTTAGGCATAATAGCATTATCAGAGAAATTTGGAATCTTAGGAAAACCTAAAGAATTTTTATCTCTCCATGGACCATACTGTAAATAGGTTATAAATTTTAGAACAATATAGTTCATCATCAAGGTTGTAATAGTTTCATTAGTTCTATATTTTACTCTAAAATATGTTGGAATTAACACACATATTCCACCTAAAACAGCACCTACTACAAGCATTAGTAGCAATAATAATGGCTTAGGTAAGCTTTGAAAATTTAAAGCTAATAGCGCAGCTCCAAAAGCTCCCATCATTATCTGTCCTTCTCCCCCTATGTTCCAAAACTTCATTTTGAAGGCTATAGATACTCCTAAGCCAGCAATCAAAAGAGGGATAGCTTGAATTATTGTTTGTCTTATTCCATATGCAGAACCAAAAGCGCCTTTTAGCATTGTGCCATATACACTTAATGGATTTAATTTAAGAAAAAGAAGTAATAAGCTTACTATAACTAAAGCCAAAACTACTGCTAGTACTCTTATCTGCATACTTTTTTTATTATCTACTTCTGTTCTCTTAACTAGCCTCACTAGCATATTTATCACCATCCTTATTTCCGCTTGATACCATCATAAGACCAATTTCTTCTTTAGTAGCTTTTTCTGCCTCAATTACTCCAGTTACATTTCCACTATTTAAAACCATAATCCTATCACAAAGTTTAATAAGTACATCTAAATCTTCTCCAACAAATAAAATTGAGGTGCCTTTTTTCTTTTCCTCATTTATTAAGTTGTAAATGGTGTAACAAGTATTTATATCTAAACCTCTCACTGGATAAGCCATAACTATAAGTTTAGGATTTAAGCTTAATTCTCTTCCAAGTAAAACCTTCTGAATGTTTCCACCTGATAGATATCTTATAGGATAATATATTCCTGGTGTTTTAACCTCTAGCTTTTCTACTATATCCTTAGCCTTATCTACTAAACTTTTTCTATTAACAAACATACCCTTTTGTTTTCTATAATCTTTTAATAATAGATTATCTACTATTCCCATAGCTCCAACTAAACCCATTCCTAGTCTATCCTCTGGAATAAAACTCATAGCTATTCCTCTTTCCATAAATTCTTTAGAGGTTTTTCCAGCTAAGTTTTCTCCCTTAAAGTTTATTTCGCCATTATCAATTTTACATATTCCCGTTATAGCTTCACAAAGCTCCTTTTGACCACAACCTGCTATACCCGCTATACCTAATACTTCTCCAGCTTTTATCTCAAAACTTACATCCTTTAGTAGCTTTATCTTGTCGCTACCTGAAACACTTAAATCTGAAACCTTTAAAACTACTTCTCCAGCTTCACATTCTACCCTATCTATAAATAAATCCACTTCTTTTCCCACCATAAGTTCAGTAAGATTTTTAGGATTTGTATTCAACTTATCAACAGTACAGATTGTCTCACCTTTTCTTAATATAGTGATTCTATCTGAAACCTCCATAACTTCATCTAATTTATGTGTTATAAATATAACAGCGCAACCCTCTTTTTTCATTTTATTCATAATGTTAAATAACTTTTTAGTTTCTTGTGGTGTAAAAACCGATGTTGGTTCATCTAATATAAGAATATCTGCACCTCTATATAATACCTTTAATATCTCAAGATTTTGTCTTTCCCCAACAGACATGTCCTGAACATATTTATTAACATCTATATCTAACTCAAACCTATTACATATATCATTAATTTTATCTAAAAGCTTCTTTTGACTAACAAATAATTTATTCTCTTGTCCTAACAATACATTTTGTATAGCAGTCATTGATTCTACTAACTTAAAATGTTGATATATCATTCCAACTCCTGCTTTTATAGCATCTTTAGGTGATGTAAAAGTAACTTCTTTTCCATGTATGAATATTGAACCACTATCTGGAGTATAAACCCCAGATAGCATATTCATAAGTGTACTTTTACCTGCCCCATTTTCACCCAAAAGTGCATGTATTTCACCGGCATTTACGCTGAAATCAACATTGTTATTTGCTACAACTTTTCCAAATGTCTTGGTTATTCTTTTTACAGCAATTAACTCTGAATTCATAAAGTATCACTCCATATTAATTATTTTTGAATAGTTCCATCTACACCTTTTACAAACCAGTTCATAGAGAAGATTTCATCATCAGTCATAGTTTTTCCAGCTGCAACTTTTTCTGCTCCAGTTTGATCTTTTAGAGGTCCAACAAATATTTTGTTTTCTCCTGAAACTACTGCTGCTTTAGCTTTTTCTATCTTCTCCTTAGTTCCTTCTGCTACATTACTTGTAAGTGGTGCTATATCAACTAGACCATCTTTAATTCCACCCCAGTAGCTTCCAGATTTCCATGTACCATCTTGAATTGCTTTTATTTGAGCTGTGTAATAAACTCCCCAGTTAAATATGTCTGAAGTTAAGTTAGCTTTTGGAGCAGCTTCGCTCATGTCTATGTTATAACCTACTGAGAATACACCAGCTTCTTCTGCTGCTTGCTGTGCACCTGCTGTATTTTGATGTTGTCCTATAACATCAGCACCGTTTGCAATAAGAGCTTTTGCAGCTTCTTTTTCTTTAGCTGGATCATACCAAGTATTTGTCCAAACAACTTGTACAGTTATGCTAGGATCTACTGATTGTGCTCCTAAAGTAAATGCATTAATACCTCTTATAACTTCTGGTATTGGGAATGCTCCTACAAAACCAAGCTTTTTAGTTTTAGATTTCATACCAGCAGCTATACCTGATAAGTATCTAGCCTCATACTCTCTACCAAAGTAGTTAGATAAATTATCTGCTGTTTGATGTCCACCACCATGTAAGAACTTTACATCTGGATGAGCTTTTGCAGATGCAACCATACCATCCATAAATCCAAAACTTGCTCCAACTATTACGTTAGCACCTTGGCTAATCATATCTTCTACTACTTTTTGAACTTCAGCTGAATCTTCTTTAACAGATTCTTTATAAATTGTTTCAACTCCAGTTTGCTCCTCAAGATAAAGTCTACCTTTGTTGTGATTGAAGTTATATCCCCCATCTGTAATTGGACCTGATAATAAGAATCCAACTTTTATATCCTTTTTAGTTTCTTCAGTTTTCTTTCCTGAATCCCCCGATGTGCTACAACCAGTTAATGCTAATGATGCTGCAACTAAACCTGTTGCAAAGATTTTAAGAAATTTTTTCATGTTTTTTCCCCCTTAATTAAATACTTAAAATTTTGATTAACAATTGCTACCTTTACCTCCCTATCTTTCTAAATGACAATATTATTATTAAAAATAAAAAAGCAAGTTCAAAAGAGACTTTGAGTTTTAGAAATACAATAAAAAATCAATTTCTAAGCTCTAAAGTTCCTCATTGAACTTGCTTATAATAATATTCGTTATTAATTTTTAATGGCATAAAATAATAGTCATTTATCAAATAAAGATTCTAACTAAACTGCATAAATATATAGAGCAATTCCCGTGCCAACTTTTCTAATATGTAATTTAAGGAATATATGAATTAATATGGTTTAACACAGGGTACTTATTACTTATATTTATGCATTTTTACCATTAAAAGTATTCCATTTCTCTAATTATTTATTTTTCTAATAATTTTTTTATTAATCTTTTATATCAAAATGATAATTATTTATCATTTTGATATAAAAGATTGTATTTATTGATAATTATAATCCCAACTCTTTTCCTTCTAAAACCTCAATATATTTTTATCAAAGTGATAACAAGACCTTTTTTATTATACAACAGGATAATAAATCTGAACATACCCAATTAAAAATTAATATATGTACGCCTATATAGAATATGATATAATAAAATAGTTTGAAAACATTCGTGTTAATATAAAGTTTTTTAGGAGGAGTATAATATATGTTTACTTTGTTAGAATTCTTTCAACCTGAAACCTTAGAAGATGCCTACAATAAATTAGTGGCTAGAAAGACTAATACCATTCTAGGAGGATGTGCCTTTTTAAAAATGGGGTCAAAAAGGATAGGTACAGGAATAGACCTTTCAAAGCTTAACCTTAATTACATAAATGAAACTGATAATTATATAGAAATAGGTGCTTCAACTACATTTAGAGATATAGAAACAAGTGAAGCATTAAACAGCTACTTTAATGGAGTATTAAAAGAAGCAGTTAAAGATATTATTGGGGTTCAATTTAGAAATATGGTAACTGTAGGGGCTTCAGTATATTCAAAATACGGTTTTTCTGATTTTATAACTGCCTTATTAGCCCTTGATACAGAAGTAGAGCTATATAAAGGTGGGAGACTAAGCCTTCAAGATTTTTTAATCAAACCCTATGAAAAAGACATATTAACTAAAATTTATATAAAGAAAAATGAAAGAAAAGCTAGTTATAAATCTTTAAGAAATTCAAAAAGTGATTATCCTATATTAAATGTAACTGTATCAAAGCTTAATGATGATTTCAAAATAGTTGTAGGGGCTAGACCTGCCACTGCAAAAATCTCTATAGATGCGTCAAAGTTTTTATCAAAGGAAGGCTTTAGCGAAGCTTCTTTAAATAAAGCTCTAGATATAATGAGCTCTGAACTTATATTTGGAACCAATATGAGAGCAACTTATGAATACAGACAAGCTATAAGCAAAGTATTGGTAAAAAGAGCTATTATGGAGGTAATAAAATGTTAGTAAACTTAAATATAAATGGCAAAAATCATAAATTACAAGTTGAACCAGATGATATGCTTATAGATACTCTTAGAGCAAATGGTTATCTTGGAGCTAAAAAAGGTTGTGATACAAGCTGCTGTGGTTTATGTACAGTTTGGATAGATGGTTCTCCTTTATTATCTTGTACCTTACTTACATTAAAAGCTTGTGATAAAAAAATTGTTACTATAGAAGGAGTTCAAGAGGAAGCGAAAAAGTTTGGACAAATTCTTTCAAATGAAGGTGCAGAACAATGTGGATTCTGTAGTCCTGGTTTTATAATGACAGTAATCGCTATGAAAAATGAGCTAAAAAACCCTACTGAAGATGAGATAATTCATTATCTGACTGGAAACCTATGTAGATGTACAGGCTACATGGGACAACTTAGAGCAGTAAAAAAATACTTGGAGGTAATGTAATATGAAGTCAGTAGGAAAAAGCTTTAATAAAATAGATAGTTTAGCTTTAGTTACAGGAAAACCAGTATATACTGAGGATTTAGCACTACAAAACGCCTTAGTTATTAAAATATTAAGAAGTCCTCATGCTTTTGCTAGGATAAAATCCATAGATGTTTCAAGAGCTGAAAAACTTGAAGGAGTAGAATGTATATTTACTCATAAAGATGTACCTAAAACCCGCTTTACTTTAGCAGGACAATCCTTCCCTGAACCATCCCCTTATGATAACTTAATCCTAGATGAACTAGTTCGTTATGTTGGAGATGAAGTGGCTATCATAGCTGCTGTAGATGGAAAAACTGCTATAAAGGCCATGAATATGATTAAGGTTGAATATGAAGTATTGGAGCCTGTTTTGGATTTTGAAAAAGCTATAGACCATCCTTCAATAATTCACCCAGAAGAAGATATTCATCTAAACTTTCCAACAGGAATGGAGAAGGATAGAAATATAGTATGTACCAGAAACGATTCCTTTGGGGAAAATGTAGATGAGGTTATAAATAATTCCCCTGTAGTAGTTGAAAGCACATACTATCCTCAAGCACAAGCTCATGCAATGATGGAAACCTTCAGAAGTTTTAGTTACCTTGACCATATGGGAAGATTAGTAGTAACATCTTCAACTCAGGTTCCTTTCCACATAAAAAGACAATTAGCTAGAGCATTAGAGATATCCCCTAGTAAAATTAGAATAATTAAACCTAGGGTAGGTGGAGGTTTTGGTGGTAAACAAACCTCTGTAGTTGAAATATATACTGCTTTAGTTACCTTAAAAACAGGAAAGCCATCTAAAATAATATATGAAAGAAAAGAAAATTTTGAAGCAACTAATACTAGACATGCTATGAGAATCAAAGTTACTATAGGTTCCGAAAAAGATGGAACCATAAATGCCATAGATATAAATGCTTTATCTGACCAAGGAGCTTATGGAGAACATGGTTTTACAACCTTAGGTTTAGTGGCTGAAAAAACTCTTCCTTTATATAACAAGGTAAAAGCATCAAGATTCTTTGGCCAAGCAGTCTATACTAATAAAGTTATAGGAGCTGCCTTTAGAGGTTACGGTGCTACTCAAGGAACCTTTGCAGTTGAATCTGCTATGAATGAGCTCTCAGCAAAATTAAATATAGATCCTATTGAACTTAGGTTAAAAAACCTAGTAAAGTATGGAGAAACTACAAAAGCCTATGGAAAGCCAATTCAAAGTATATCCTTAGAAGATTGTATTGAAAAAGGTAAAACTCTTATTAATTGGGATGAAAAATATCCATCTAGAGAAGTTTCTCCTAATAAGATAAGATCAGTTGGCATGGCTATAACTATGCAAGGTTCAGGAATAGCTCATATAGACACTTCTTCTGTTGAAGTTAAATTAAATGAAGAAGGCGACTTTACCCTTTTAATAAGTGCTACTGATGTAGGAATGGGCTGCGATACAATCCTTACACAAATGGCAGCTGAGGTACTTGATACCTCCATGGAAAACATAACAGTTATTGCGGCAGATACAGATATAACCCCTTATGATCCAGGTTCTTATGCTTCAAGTGGAACCTATGTTACAGGTATGGCAGTGGTTAAGGCCTCTGAAGATTTAAAAACCAAAATTCTAGAAGAAGCTTCAAAAGCATTAGATATTCCTAAAGATGAATTAGAATTATCAGAAGATGTAGTTAAATCTAAAACTCATGATAAGCTAATATCACTTAAGGATTTAGCTGAAAAATTAACCGTTGGTCCTAAGGGTAAACACCTAATTGGTTTTGGAAATCACGGAAGTGACGTTACTCCACCACCATTTATGGCTGGTTTTGCAGAAGTTGAAGTAGATAAAGAAACAGGAAAAGTTGATTTATTAAACTATGTTGGAGTAGTTGACTGCGGAACTATAATAAATCCAAAACTTGCAAAAATCCAAGCTGAAGGCGGAATAGTTCAAGGAATAGGCCTAGCCTTATATGAAGATGTTAAATATGATCCTAATGGAAGACTTCAAAGCAACAGCTTTATGCAATACAAAATTCCAACAAGAAAAGATATCGGTAATATAATAGTTGATTTTGAAGAAAGCTATGAGCCAACTGGACCTTTTGGTGCAAAATCCATAGGTGAAATAGTAATAAACACACCTGCGCCAGCCATTGCAGCAGCAGTTTATAACGCTGTTGGAGTAAATGTAAGACACCTTCCTATAACTCCAGAAAAAGTTTTTATGGGAATGAATAAATAAATATTTTATAAATAATAGTCCATAAAGACCTAAATCTTTATGGACTATTTTATTTTCTATTTAGTTAAATATAGATATAAAAGTTTAATAGTATTTTCTAAAGCTTCGCTGTGAGTTCTCTCCATTCCATGAGATGCATGAACTCCAGGTCCAATTAAAGCCCCTCTTATATTGTTTCCTCCATGAAGAGCTGCTCCAACATCTGATCCATACATAGGATAAATATCAACTACATACTTTAAGTTATTACCTTTAGCTAAATTCACTAAGTTAGTTACCATATTATAATCATAAGGTCCACCTGAATCTTTTGCACAAATAGAAACATCATATTCTGTACAGCTAAGGTCATCACCTATACATCCCATATCTACAGCTATCATTTCAGTTATATCACTTGGAATATATGATGAACCATGCCCAACCTCTTCATAAGTAGAAATAAATATTTTAGTAGTGTATTTAGGAACAATTTTTTCCCTGCTCATCATTTCAAGCAAGGTCATGAGACAAGCTACACTTCCCTTATCATCTATAAATCTAGACTTAATAAAGCCACTTTCTGTTATTGTTGTCTTAGGATCAATAAACACAAAATCCCCTGGACATATACCCAGTTTTTGAGTTTCTTCTTTATTAGTTACTCTTTCATCTATTCTTATATGCATATGCTCAGGATCTCTAGGTTTAGTTTTACTATCTACAAAAACATGAGCTGCTGGACTATCACTTAAAAAAGTTCCAGTATATATCTTGCCATCTCTAGTTCTTATACTACAATATTCACTATCTAAAGTTGGAACTGTAGGAGAACCTACCAAAGTAAACTTTAAAGTTCCACTGCTAGTTATTGATCTTACCATAGCTCCTAAAGTATCAACGTGAGCCGATAATCCAATTACCTTACCTTCTTCCTTACCTGGTACAGTGATAATTCCACAACCTTTATTAGTTGTCTCAAAATCATATCCAAATCCCGCTGCCCATTCCTCTATTACCTTCATAATATCAAAACAAAATCCACTAGGACTGTTAAACTCCAACAAAGTTTTTGCAGTCTTTAGCATATACTCTCTATCAATCGTTTTATCCATTGTTACCTCCAACTGTGTTACTATATTTACTTTTTATTATACCACTTCTATTTAGTAAGAATTTATTTTTCTTTTATACTTTTAAATTATAGTGAAATAGCAGGAATATCTTTTACTTTTTAAAATCATATTAAATAAAGCCTTGAACTAATCCTCTTGGCTTCCGCCTTCTTCCATAATGTATTTATAGTAGTGTTTTATTGCTTTTTCAACTATCGAATTAAATCTTGCATTGGCATTTGGATGAACAAGCTTCAATTGATTAATCATTACAACAATTGACTCCTTTAGACTAAAAGTCTTTTTTAATACAGCCTCATCATCTTTAATATCATAGTCTATCATACTCAACTTTCTATTGAATTGAAGAAATACTCCTTTTTTATCTTCACCATCATGTTCACGACTAACAACTTCCCCAGGATCAATTTGAAAATTTTTAACCGTTCTCCCATAGCTTTTCTCCCCATCATCCCAAGTACCCCCAACCGTTATTTTATCATTATTACCTTCCAATCCATCTGCTAATCCCTTTTTATCCTTGTTTAAATCTTCTTCCACCAATACTTCCCCCTATATTATTTATTTATTCTATATTATATGCCTCCACTATCTAATATAACTATATGGTTATTCTACTATACAGCTATTCCACTTTATGGTTATTCCACTATACAGCTATTCTACTTTATGGTTTGTCAACTTTATGGTTATTCCACTATACAGTTATTCCACTTTATGGTTTGTCGACTTTATGGCTATTCCACTATACGGTTATTCCACTTTATGGTTTGTCGACTTTATGGCTATTCCACTATACAGCTTAAAATTTAGTAGGATTATATTGAAGTTCTTTGCACTTCTACTGGATATAGGTTAAAAGGATTAGATTGAAGCTTAGGAACACTTCTACTGTAGATTTCAAAAAAAGTTGAAGCAATTTTTTTGAAGTGCTAAGTAAAAAATACTGACTACTCATTGATATGGTGTTTTTACATACAAAAATAGCCCTAACCTATAACTTCAATGGTTAGGACTAAAAGCTCAATTACTTATGGTACGGCTCACCGTATCCGTTGTAAGTGAGGTTTTTATCTATCATACAAACTACAATTTGTATCATTACTTGGATGAAAAGAATTCAATTTTTCAATCTAATAGTTTTATAAAACTATTAACTATACAAACAAATCATTCTATCCACCATTATTTTCGGTTAATTATAATAGCTGAATGGTCTGTAAACCCATCTTTTCCTCTAGTATCATCCACAATCTTTATGTTGTACGAATTCCATGAATCATCAGATATCAACGCATAATCAATTCTCGAACCTTCTTCTCCTTTTTTGTACGTATGATGATTATTGAGCTTATTATTTTCAATCCATAAATCTACCATACCTACAGATAACAATCTATTAAATAATCTTTTTTTCTCAGTGCCAGGAACATATACATTTAGATCTCCAACAATAACTATATCCTGTATTTTTCTATTAATCCCATAAAAATTTAAACACTTATAGGATACAATATTTTTAATCATATCAATTAAAGATTCCCAAAAATGAATAACAGATGAATCTTCGTATGCTTTATTGCCTGCAGGAGCATGTATTCCTATTATTAAATCTGTAACAATCGGATTTTTTTTAGTTCTAGATTGTAGCAAAAAAACTGTCCTATTCTTTTGTGATAATATAAAAGGTTGCAATTCTATATTCTCAATATTCTTTTCGTTTTTTACAATAGCTATTGTTTTAAAACGTGCAGTATCTGGATAATAAGGTGCTAAATACGTTAGTTCTTCATTCTTTAATTCTTCGATTCCTGAATTTGTAACTTCATGTAAAAAAACAATATCATCTTCACCCTGTAAATATTTATTTATAAATTTAATTGTATCATCGCAAATCTTCTGATTAATATTTAAAGATGTAATCAACTTTTATTCCTCCTCGTCCTAATCATTCACAAGTAAACTACTTGTGATAAAAAGATAATTCTCTTCTTCCTAACTAATTGGAATTTGTGAGTTTGGTATTATAAACATAATGTGAAGTTAGTTCAAGTGCATTTGCAAAAAATTATTTTTACGTTTCTCTTCTTCACGCAGACCTTCAAAAGTATGTATATCTAGCATATAAGTATTTTCACAATATTTTATAACAATATTTTTGATTTCATTTATGATTGTATAAGCACCATCTTCATTTAATTGCAAATCAATGATCGATTTACCACTATGTAAAAGTGGATTTCTTATATTTTTCCTCAAATCCTCTAAATACTTTACTAGCATAGTTTTTTCTGTTTGTGTATTGCAACAAAATGTAGCAATACGTTTGATTAACTTATTTCCATCATATGTGGTTGGGTAAAGCATATCCATAGCATCAAATATAGTAAGAATTGTTTGATTAGTATCCTGAAAGTAAATACTTTCTGCTATTCTATTTAAAGCATCACGGTTTGTAGAATATACTTCATCAGAACGTGAACCAAAAAAACAATTATAGAGTGTTTCAGAACAATCAGTTAATGATGGAATAAATGGGGTATTAGGCTCGATATATTCTCCATAAACACGTCCGGGAAGAAAATATATTTGGCTACTGCCTGGAGGATTGATATATGCAGCTCGGATTTTAGTATCATTGATTCCAACCTTAGACGGCAATATAGTATCTTTTTTTATTTCACTTGATAAAATTAAATAATTCAATGCTTTCTGTATAGTATTGCAAATAATATCGGAAAATTCACTGTAAAATGAAGAGCTAAATCCATTAGTTGGGCTCTTCCAATAAGATTGATTTTCAATTATTGCGAAAGGAGCATCAATGCTAATTTTTCGTAATAATGTTGTCAATATTACATCTACATCCCATACAGTAAATGACTTCTCCTCTATATTAAATTTTGAAAACAAATGATAGTTTGGGAAATAGCTATCTACTTTAAGT
The DNA here is from genome assembly GCF_900130055.1 of Clostridium intestinale DSM 6191. Taxonomy (GTDB): domain Bacteria; phylum Bacillota; class Clostridia; order Clostridiales; family Clostridiaceae; genus Clostridium_T; species Clostridium_T intestinale. Next base: position 53,647 of record NZ_FQXU01000006.1, on the reverse strand, counting down.
ACTTTTTCATCTAAACCATATTCCAGGCAAAGTTCTAAGCCATGCTCATACACTTCATAAAACTCTTTAACTTTATCTTTACTATTAGCCGGCAAAAATAATGTTTCACCAATTTTTAAACAAGTGTCTATATTTAAATTATTCACTTCAGCAAAATAGTCACATTTTCCGAAAACAGTAACTGGCATTTCACTGATAGCGATATCACTATTAGGAGAAGAGTATAAAAATTCATTACACTTTTCGCATATTTTTTCGTCTAGTTCAGAAAAAGTCGTTGCACCAGATTTAATTGAAGCCATACAAAATTTAACAACAAGCAGGTACAAATTATCCAGTAAATTATATATTTTTTTCCAAGGAAGGATATCATATAATGATTTCCCTGCATGGATTATCTCAGTGCGAACTGTTTTGGAGTAAAAATAAAATTGTTGCGAAAGAATATCAAATTCATTTTGATTTTTGACAATGAAAGAGAGAATTCGTATCTTTTTAGTTTGGAAATTATATGAGGTGCTACAGTCTAGCCCTTCAATTGTTGAAAACAAATATGCAAAGCAAGTGTTTACATCATAAATCTGTATTGCCTTAAAAAGTCTATGCAAAATATTTCTATACTTGGTATAAACCTCATCTTCTCTAAAATGTAATAAAATATCATTTTCATCCGTATAGAATCCAGTAGCATCACATCCGATTCCTTCTGATAATTCATAATAAAGTTCTTTTCCTTTAATAATTTTATAGGATTCAAAATTGTCACCTAATACTACTGCTACTTTATTTCCTTCATAAAATCCAGGGGTTCCTATTACTTGTTCATGAAAGGCAAAAGTATTCAAAGATATTCTCAAACTATCCAGGGCGTAATCTACGGGTTTTATTAAGTAATCTACTAGTTTTATTGCATCTTCACAAGTATCTAACTCATCAATATGGTATATTGCAAAGCATTCATTGAATAAATCTAAAACATTTGATTTATTCACCAAGCTTATTGAATACTCCTTACTATTTATGAATATATTGCCGCTTTCATTTATGGCAATATTTGAACTTATAGTAATATTTTTTAGTACGACAGAATGCTCTATATGTAACCTTTCTATTGGAATAAGAATTAACAATATAAACACCTCTTCTTCCGAATCATCTCTGACTCTATTACGCACATATATAATAATTTATATTATTACAATGCAAACTAAGCTAAACCGTCAAATTCATGTTTATCTTTCACTTTAACCTTATTCTCTCTTCTTACTATAACATATTTTGTAAATACATTTCTACTTGTGATACGGTATTTTCGCCTATAAAAATAGCCTTAGGCAAGTCATATCAATACCTAAGGCTAAAAACTGCACTCATTTATGGTACAGTTCAGTTAATCATATTTTAAAATTATTAATCCACTAGCTAACTATCTATCAAATTCACTGTCTCAAAATTTGCTTTATAAAATACAGACCAATTATTGAAGACATAAAGTAATTCCTTTGCTTTGCATCAGCAAATTTCCATACCCTTTTCCTGCCTTACAAATTACTATTTAACTATATAATTTAATTCCGCATCATCTTACAATTATAAGTAAATTATATCACATTTATCCAACACCATATTATTCACTTTTAAGCAACCATTTGCTTCTCACTTAATTCATGTTTTGAGCAAAACTTTTTATAAACCTAGAGATCAGCAGTGAAAGGATTTAATGAAGCTGGGGAACGCTTCTACAGAGCATTAGTTAAAAGGATTAGACTGACGCTGAGAATCGCGTCTACCGAATAGCGGTGTACGCCTTTTCTTCCCTACGACTTTCCTTCTCTACTCCTCTACATCTTTCCTTCTCTATTTCTCCACGGCTCTCCTTCTCCACTCCTCTACATCTTTCCTTCTCTACTTCCCCACAGCTCTCCTTCTCTACTTCCCCACAGCTCTCCTTCTCTACTTCTCTACGACTTTCCTTCTCTACTTCTCCACGGCTTTCCTTCTCTACTTCTCCACGGCTTTCCTTCTCTATTTCTCTACGTCTCCCCTTCTCTACTTCTCCACGGCTTTCCTTCTCTACTTCCCTACAGCTTTCCTTCTCTACTTCTCCACAGCTCTCCTTCTCTACTTCCCTACGGCTTTCCTTCTCTACTCCTCTACAGCTCTTCTACTAGTTAATAGGATTTTATGAAGTTCTTAGAACTTCTACAGGGCAGAAGTCGAGAATATTAGATTTTTTCAACTTAAATCAAACTTTTTTCACGAAAAAACGCCACTTTTTTATTTATTGTTTTACTTATATAGTATAGGCAATTTTTAATAGGAAGGAGGTGACTATATTAATGGAAGCTAAAAAAGAACCTAAAAGCACTTCTTTAGTAATAGAACTAAAATCTGGAACAAATGATTCTGGAGCAGATACTTTCAAGAAAAAGAGCTTTTCTAATGTTAAGGTGGATGCACCTATAAACAATATATTAATTGTAGCTACTGCTATTGCATCATTACTTGATGCGCCTATAAGAAACATTATGCTAAATGAAGTTTCTATATTATCTGAAGCTTAGTATATTCTTAAAAATAATTTAAAAGGAGGGATACCAATGAATTATGTTCTTAGCCTTATATTTTTAACAGCAAGCGGAGATAAAGCAACTTTCTCTGTTTCTGATGTTAGACCTGACCTTCCTAAATCAGAAGTAGTTAAATTAGCTAATGCCATATTAGAGCAAAACATCTTCACCACTAAAAATGGAGATCTTGTGTCTCTATATTCTGCAAAATTGGATGAAAAGAAAAGTACTAAATATGAATTAGACTAATTCCTTTAAAAGATTTGAGAGGCTGAAATATTTCAGCCTCTCTTTTTACAAATTTTTAATTAGTCCCTATGGTTTTTTAATTCCTTATTTATAAGCTTTTTTAACTTTTCAAGAACAGCTTTATTACGCCTAATGGCAGTGCTATAATCAATGCATTTATCTTTAGCATAGGTTTTTAGAGTCTTTTTTTCATAATATCTATACCTAATTAGCTCAAGTTCCTTTTCATTTAATGATCTTAGAGCCTTTCTTAAAACCTCTATATTAAACTTTTCATATAAAATATCTTCTGGATAATCCATTTCATAAAATAGCACATTCTCTAGTTTTTCATCTATAATCAAAGTCTTTTTTCCATCTTTAAATTCACCTTTTTTAGTGGCTTTTAATAAATTTATAAAGTGATTGTTTATACATCTTCTTATAAAAGGAAAAAACTTTCCTCTCTTTACATCATAATCCTTGATGCATCTAAACATAATCTCATAACCTTCACTGACTTTATCTCTACGCCTATAGGAATTGATATGATACTTTTTAACTATGCTTCTAATAAAGTATTTAACGCTTCTAGCTAATTGATCTTTTGCCTCAATCTCACCATTTTGAACTCTATACACAAGCTGTTCTATATATTCATAGTCACAGTCATCTTGACTCATAAAATCACCTCAATTTTTTTTATCTTTTGCATAATTACTAAGCCTTTAAATCTTCTATTAGAGGGAGGTATTTTTTCACTATTTATTCAATTGGGAATAATTTTTACCTGAATAAATTTTCACTTGATATTAATATATATATGTCGAAATATAGAAATCCGTATGGTAAATATAGTTAAAAAGAAAGGTAGTAACGTCTAAAACTAGACTATTACTACCTTAAAGCAAATTTATATTTTTTTATAAATTAATCAGTTCATACTTTAGTCCTTTAGATACTCTATATATTTGAGTATCTAAAATATCACCTATCGAGTTGCCTATTATGCATAAAGCCTCATCAGAAGCATCTTCTTTTATGCCTATAAAGCTCTGCTTCTTAAACACATCTTTTCCTTCTTTATCTAAGCCAGCTTTATATTCCACTTCTAAAGAAATACGTGTTAATATGCTCTCTGTCATTTATATTACCTCCTTTCACAAAAAATGAAACTTAGTAATATAATATGTCTAAAGGTGGGGGATGGTGTGGGTTATTTGTTTTTGAAAGGTTGGTTGAGTCGGACTTAATTTGTGTATATTCTTCCAACAAACTATGCTTTAATAATCCACCTTTTGTAGTTCTTATTAAATATTTTCCTCCTCATATATCTTATCTCTTATAATTTTGAATTTTTTTATAGCATCATATTCATCATCATAAAAATCTTCCCAAAAACTAAGTGTAGCCCATTGTTTCGGCAGCAATGAATATGCTTCTTCGCTCTCAGTATGTAACACCCAATGTTTAGATAACTTATCGGATGTGATAATGAATAACTTTGATGGAATAATCTTTATAAGACCTTCATCATCTTCAAGTCTATAAAAAGCATAATCACCCATTGTTTTACCAAAAAGGGATATATTCACATTATAAAATTCTATAGCTAACACTATATATTCCTTATTAGGTGTAATATTAGAATATATTCTGTCACCTTCAATTGTTCTATTACTTATACATTTCACTTTCATAACTTACTCTACTTTCTATTTATTAAATTTTACTTTCATCTCAAATATAGATACTACTCCATTTTCTAAGTTTTGATAAAAGTGTACTTGGAAATTACCACTTGGGCTTCTAAATGTTTGAGTGGACATTTTTGCCCAACTACTTATAGAGCTACCATCAGAAGTTAGTGCTTGTATTACCTTAGGATTTCCCAACTTAATTCCTGAGATTATTGGCTGTGAATTCTTAACGACTTCTGGATGCAATCCACTCTTAGTAAAAACTGAACTAGCTTCTTGGTATGTTAATTGTTTATTCAATTTTACTGCATTAGCTGCATTGCTTGCAACGTTTTTGCCACTCGAAGATATCTTTTCAGCTGCTTTTTGAGTAGTAGTTGCAACCACCGTTCCTACTCCTATAATTGATGCATATGCAGCCTCAGCAACATATCCAAGCCCAGCTCCTACTAGAGCTCCAGCAACAGCTCCTCCAGCAACATATCTCCAATCTACTGACCCTGTTGACTTATATGAATATATAGCACCTGCTATCCCACCTACTACAGCACCAACTCCAGCTCCTATAATCCACCACGCTATATTTCCATTTGGATCTTCCATATTTACTGGATTATTCATACAGTATGCAAATACATTATGAGACAATATAGTACCTATTTGTCCACCTAGTGAATCAGCATTAATAAATCTTCCCCACTCAGGATTGTAATACCTACTCTGTAAATAATATAGTCCAGTTTCGTTATCATACCTATAACCTCTATATCTATATGGATTTTTAACTCCTATACTATCCTTTAAACTTCCTTCTATAGATACTAGTTTTCCCCATGAGTCATAGTTATAAGTTACTACTTGCGCACCTGTCTTATCTATTAAGCCTATTATATCACCTTGTAGATTTCTAATATAGTAATATTCATCTGTTTTGTAGCTTATTTTACTGATATAATCTCCAGAAGTTACTGCCCCATTAAGGTATGCTGTATTGCTATTAGTACTATTTTCATATTTATAAACTCCAACTGTCTCAGTAGGATTATTTAGTACCCATAAATATTCTCCTGAAGTCTGGGCTGCAAAGCTTATTTCTAGCCATTGGTTATCAGTAAAATTGACAAATTCCTTCTTCACAACTGGACTTGCTGAAATAGTAGTATTATAGTCCGTATTCCATTTGTATAAACTTAATGTTAGATTACCTATATTGTTACTCCAACTTGGGCAGTTTACACTTATTTTATCAAATAAATCAGTCGCTTTAAATTTCTCCGCTGCACTGTTTGTACCTGATAGCTGAACAGGTGTATGACTACCTACCTCTTCATACAGTTCACTGCTATTTCCTCCACCCAAGTTCATTGATACAAGATTGCCTGAAGTGTCATAAGTATAATATATTTTATCATTTCCACTTTCTTCATAGGTTACTTTATCCCCTACTAAGTGATATTTTGTTAGTACACCATTTACAGTTTTTTCTGTTCTTATTCCAGAATCATTATATTTATAAGAGATATTCTTACTGTTTCCACTTATCCCTTTTAACTGTCTTCCTCTTTCCCAGGTATAAGTATATCCACTATAGGTTGATGGGTTTCCAATAGAATCATAAGTTATATTACTTCCATTATAAGATGTTAATTTATCTTTCCAATTAGCATCTCCATAAGCATAAGCTACTGTATTAGTTACAGTTCCTGGAGTTCCAGTTGTGTAATCATATTCTCTTTTTGAGGTTATGTTTCCACCTGCATCATAGTTGTATATTATTGTTTTTCCTAATGCCTGATTGTCTTCTCTTATAAGCTCATTAAGTTCATTATACTGATATGATGTTGTTTTACTAGCTTGCTTTACCGTTGCAATATTACCACTTTTATCGTATGTGTATTCTATTTTATTTCCGCCATTATCTATTGAGGCAATTTTGTTAGTTGTAGTAGATACTTGATTCATGTTAACAATTCTTATTTGTAAGGCTTCCATTCTGATGCCTTGACTTTCTGTTCCCGCAAGTTCTCCATCCGAAACCCAATTTTGCCATCCTACATTTGTTACATGAGCTCTATACTGAACCTTGTATCCTGGCATATTAACTAGCTGTATCTTTATACCTTCTAACCTTAGTCCTTTGCTTTCAGTTCCACCTAGTTGTCCTTCATTTACCCAACCTAACCATCCAGAATTCTCTATGTGAGCTTGATATTTTATAGATGCTCCTGCTGGTTTGTTAACTAGGTTTATTTTTATACCTTCTAATCTAAGATTCTGTCCTGTTGTTCCGCAGGTCTCTCCTTCTTTTACAGCGGCTATCCAGCCTGAGTTTTCTATATGTCCTTGATAGGCAACTGATACATTATCTTGATTAGCTATATTTTTATAATCAATATCAGTTTTGTATTTTGATGAGAATGTTCCATCGGCTGCTACAGTACCAAACTCTTTATAATCTATACGTCCTAAGCTGTCATATTTATTAACTGTTTTTAAACTATTAAATAGTACCTCTGTAGGTCTATTATCTGAGTCATGTTTATAACTAGTTGCATAACTTCTACCTGATATTTTTTCAATAACTTTGTTAGTATTATTATTTGCATCATACTCATAACTTAATTCATTATTGTTACTATCTGTAGTCTTAGTCAGTCTATCAGCACCATCATATACATATCTATATTTAACATTATTAGTTATGTCATTTAAAAGTGCTAAATTTCCACTGTTGTCATAACTATATTCAGCGTATGGTGTCCCATTAGACTTTTTATTTGTTGCTCTTCCAATGTTATCGTAATCCGAACTTATTATGTTTCCATTACCATAAGTTGATTTAGTTAAATTTCCTGTAGAATTATCATAATCATTATCTATAAGAGTTTGACTTCCAACAGATACTTTATCAGTATTTCCTAAAGAATCATAAGTAAAATTATATTTTACCTGATCATTATTATGAGTAATACTTTTAAGCCTATCATTTTCATAGGTATAACTATTTTTATGAACTACTCCATCAGCCGTCTTAGAAACATCTAATAATCTGTTAAAAATATCATAGCTATATGATGTAACCTTTCCATTAGCATCGGTAGAATTAGTTAAAGTACCTTTAGTTTTATCATAATTATACTTAGTGGTATTACCTTCTGCATCTTTTAATTCACTAATAAAGTTTCCGTCATCTGTATAAGTAGCACTACTTTGAATAAATGTAAGCTTATCTCCTACTCTTGATGTTATTGGATTACCATACTTATCATATTGGAATGAATATACAGTATTTGTAGAAGTCTTAGCCTCTATAATGTTATTTTTCCCATCATATTGATAAGTAAATTTATTACCTTTTGGATCTGTTGCTTGAATTAAGTTATTATTACCATTGTATTCAAATTTACTATTTTGTTTGTTTAAGTCAACTGCTGATACTAAATTCCCTTTAGAGTCATATTGATAGGTCTCTCCAAACTCTTCTTTATATACTTGTATTCCATCAAACATAACCTCATTGGCATTATTAGAATAAGTTAAATAAAGATGAATTTCACTAAAATCGCTCTTAGCTTTTATTACGCCATTAGCATATTGCCAATTTTTAGAGTCTCTATTAAAGCTTATAGTTTCCCATTGAGCTCCACCTGGAATTATAAATGCTGGCTGAATAGCAAAAGTACCATGTGGAACGGCTGCTCCTTTAGCCCAACCACTTACTACAAATGTATCTCCAGCTTTTCCACTAATTTTTATCTCTTGATGTATACGCGTATCTTTACCTTGACGTCCAGTTAATTTAAACACGTGTCCATCAAGGTATGGCGGATGGTTACTGTCATCAATAGTTAGTCTAGTATCACTTGCTTCTGAAGTAGTTGCTCCTCCATTCATTGTGTCATACCAATAATCTGGTATTTTAGCTCCACCTGACATGTCCGCATTTTCAATTAAATTATATCTATTAGCAACAGTACCTTCTTCTAATTGAAGTGCATCGTAGTAAGCATTGCCTGATTCTTCTTGTAGCTCGCATCTTGCAATGACAAAATTATCAGTTGAATCTGATGGAAGAGTAAATGTAGTTTCTAATCTTGTCCAATCATTATTTCCAGTTAGAAACTTAGAGCGTATTGGAATATAGGTTCCAGTTTTATCTTTATAGTAAACAACTAAATGTGCACCCTTGCCCATAATATTAGATATATTAGCTGTTTTAACATAGGCTGAGAAAGTATAAGTTTTTCCTTTCTGTAGCCATACATTTTGATCTACATATCGGCTTCCAACATTATCATTTTTATAGACATTTAAACTGTTATTTCCAATATACTTTACGCTAGAAGTAAAACCACCACCACCAGTTCCACCTCCGCCTGAGGCAAAAGCAAAATTTCTACTAGTATTCTCAGCACTTCCATTATCAATAAAATTATTTACAGTTTTCTGTAGCTTTGACTCTAAAGTCATCTTATTTACATTAGTCCCATCCCCATACTGATAGGCTTGCGCATATCCTGCTGCATCTCTAATACTTATAGTTTTACCAGCATTATCAAACTGATAGTAATTTACATTACCTTTATTATCAGTAAACTTGGTACTATTAAAGCTGTATTCATAGGACATTGATGCTCCTACTGTACCATCTGTATTTCCTTCTGTAACCTTTTTAATTCTGTTAGGCGACTGAGAGTAATACTCGTAGTTCATTTTATAGCCATCTATATTAGTTACAGATGTTAAGTTATTTTGTCCATCATAATCATATACAGACTGCTTTCCATCTGCATAAGTAATCCACTTCATTATATTTGTATAATAGTCAAATCGAACTTTTGTATTATCAGGATAATATATTTCTTGAAGCATATTATGAATGCTATATTCAAGTCTAGTTGTTCTTCCCGCTCCGTCTACTACATATTTAAGTTTTCCATCATAATATTGAAGATCAATTTTGTTTCCATTTGAATCTGTTATTTCTTCCAAGTCTCCAATATTATTAAAAAGCAAGGCATTATTATCCTTATCCTTAATAGTAAAATTTCCATCTGAATTTTTTATTAAGGTTAGCTCGCCACCATATTCTTCTTTCATTTCCGTTCCAGTATCTTCAAAATATCTTCTAGTTCCATCCTCATCAATATATTGATAATACCATTTAGTGCCTATCTGCATGCGCTTAACTTTTTGACTTAAATTTAATCTCCAACCTGGTCCAAAGCCTATGTCTACGCCTCTATCGTTACTATTATATACATGCTTAATTACTGTTGGAAGTCTATTACCATTAGTAGAAACATCATCATGAACATGAATAACATTACCATTATAATCATTTATGTTAGTAGTTCCTGCTCTACCCACTGATTGCGAATGGTATGTCCATTGCGGCTGTAATCCAGAGTTATTTATATAGCTAAAATATACTCTTGGGTAGCCTATTGAGTTAGAGGTGTCTGAGGAATAATAGGTTGAGTGCCCTGATCTTTCATCATTTTTCTTTACACATAAACCATAATTATTTCCTGTAGTGTACCACTCTTTTGCTATATCTGTTATGTCCCAATATTGCCAGTTATCATTTGCATAGTTTTGATAATCTTTTATAGTCCAATCTATAGCTGGTTGGGTAGCCCATCTTAATCCAACATTATTCCAATCATTTGTTACTTTATGTACATCAATCTGTCCATCAGCACCACTTTGATTTGGTTCTTTTAATAATGATAACTTTGCATCTATTATCATATCTCCCATACTAAGCTGAGGTAGATTTACAAACTTTATAAATGTTCTAGTTGCTCCAATTTGAGGAGTATTTCCTACTCTTAAGTACATGTTAGTAGCTTTATCCTCTGTATCATTAGATGCTACAAATGTATCTCTTATATCTGAGGATCTTACAGATGATTCAAAAGATGGGTCTACTATAACAGGGTATTGTCTATCTTTTGAGTTTAACCATTCTTTATCCAACTCCAATGTAAGAACATATCCCTTTCCTTTTTTATCAAAAGAAAGTTTTACTCTATCCGTTTGCTCTCCTTTGGCATCTACCATAAATGGAGCTTGCATTCTCATTATTTCTTTTCCAGTATCTTTATCTGAAAGAATAATCTGATTATCTTTTAGTTCTGGTTTTAAATTCTTCATATTGAAGTTAAATGAAAACTTCTTTATATCAGTTGGTTTATTAATTATTATGCTTTCTTTGATGCTATCTGAAATAAGCTTGTACTCTAAATTTATATTAGGTTTAACTTCTTCAAATACTACTGATGATGTTGTTTTTATTAATGTTGCTTTTTTACTATTTTCAAGCTCTGCTTTCTCTTTTTTACTTAACTTATTTTCTTGCTCCTTTGTAGGTCCTAAAAGCTTGTTTACATCTTCATCCGTAGTTTCTTTTTTATTTACCTTTACATTTTTATCACTCTTTATGTTCCAAGAAACTTCGTATTTATCTTTGTTTATAGAAACTAACTTATCTGCATTAATGTTTTGCGCTATAGATATTTTAAAGTCATTACTTTTATTCTCTAAGACTTTATTGTTTTTACCTTTGTTTATTTCCTTATCTTTAGCTACTTTTTCAGTTGATTTACTATCAGTTTTTATCTCTTTGTTTTCAACTAAAATCTCTTTTTCTTTTGAAACACTTTCATCAGATTTTACTTGCTCTTCAACTGATCCCTTAGCTTCTTCTACTGCCTCTATAGAATTCTTACCATCATTACCTTCTATAGTTTTGCTAGTTGTTTCACTAGTAGATGCATCGCTAAAAATTGTAGCTTCTTTTAAAATATCATCCTTAGATTCAACTAACCCCTTAGCATCCTCTTTTTCTACTAGAGTATTATCAATATCTTTCCATTCTGAACCTTCCTTATAATGTACTGGATTATTGTACATCATTGCTACAAAGGTTCCATCATCCTTCATAAAGTGTTTAACATTTTCTTCTCTTTTTTCTACAAGTTCTCCTACAATAAGTCCGTCTGACTCAGTACCTTGCTCAGAACTTGATTCCTCAATGCTACTTGTACTTTTTTCTTCAGCAACCACCCTATAACTAGGTATCATAGTTGCAAGAAATGTCATTAGTATTGCTAAAGTCATCCCTTTGATATATTTTTGCATTTTTCGTCCCCCGCTTTGATAATACTTTAATTTTTTCACATAATTATCACATAATAATCGTATCATCTCTATATAAGACTAGAAAATAAGAATAATAACAAAAATTCCGACAACCAAATTTGTTTAAATAAGGAATATATACAAATGAAATTTCTTCTCTTTGCTGTTGTATCAATGCTTTCATAGAAATCTATAAATTAGGTTCTTATTTATTCTTATGGTATAGCCTTCCACTATTTATTCTAAAAAAATAGTTTATTTTAACTTTATTGTTCAAAGAAATAATTACCTTATTTTTTATTGATAGACCCATGAAAGTTCTTTTAGGAAAATCTATTAGTCTAATTTTATAAATGAAAAAGCACTGACTCTTTTGAATCAGTGCTTTTAAAAATATTCTAACATTTATAATATATTATCTACGTTTACCAAACCTGAAGTTTTGTTTACATCTATTATGAATACTATTCCTTTGCCAGGTTCATCTATATCAACTTTTTCTCTAATTGCTGTAACAACATCATTTGTTTTTGATTTTTCGATGAGTATGATGACTATTTCTTTTTCTGGTTCTATGGTCATTCCAAAGAATTGGCTGTTTTCGTGGACTCCAGATCCTCTTCCATTGACTATAGTTCCACCTTGTGCTCCAGCTAGTGTAGCGGCTTCTACAACATCTTCTGCATTTCCTCTATCTACTATGGTGAAAATAGCTTCATAATCATTTTTTTCCTTTAAATCTTCCATAGATCCTCCCTCTTGTTTTTCACTATTTGCACTACATACCCTTGATCCAAATACTTTGTTAACTTCAATTGAGAATAGTATTCCATGATTAGGTTTATGGAGAGCAAATTTTTTGGTTAGTACATCATGAACCTTATTTTCAATATCACTACAAGAAGCCATTAAGACTACTTCTTTTTTCACCTTATCTAGTCCTAATAGTTCTAGCATATGATTTTTTGCTGCTCCTTTTCCTAAAAATATGGTTCCGCCTGATACTCCTTCTTTTTTTGCTTCTTTCAATATTTTACTTCCAACTCCAAAGTTAACTATCGCTATAAACATTGAATACCCAGAGTTTCTTGGATTACTTACCATCTAACTGAACTCCCTCCTTCATGGTCTTACGTTTATAAATCAACCCTAAAATTTGTATGGCTATAAGTGGTGTTAATGCTACCATTGCTATTACACCAAATGCATCTATAAGAACATTTGCACTATCTATGGCATCTGCTGCCCCTTGTGCAAAGGCTAAAATGAAGGTTGCAGTCATAGGCCCTGAGGCTACTCCCCCTGAATCAAATGCTATTCCTACAAATATTTTAGGAACCTTATATGAAAGAATTATAGCTATTATATATCCTGGTAATAGATAGTATGCTAATTTCATCCAAGGTACCATTATCCTTATCATAGATAATGAAACTGCAATTGCTACTCCTATAGATAGTGTATATAATATAAATTCTTTCTTTATATGACCACTTGTAACATCTTCAACTTGCTCATTTAATACGTGAACAGCTGGTTCTGCAAATATAACTGTAAATCCTAGTATAAACCCTATTGGTATAAGAATCCAATTATTTTCTAATAAAGCTACTGCTCTTCCTATTTCGCTTCCAACTTCCATAAATCCTGCATTTACTCCAGTCAAAAACAAAACTAATCCAATAAATGTGTATCCCATTCCCTTTAGTATTTTCATAAATTTCTTTTTTGATAATTTAAAATATATTATTTGAAATATTAAAAATAGTACTACTAATGGTAATAAGGCTACTGCTACTTCTAATAGTATCTTTGGTATCTCATGTATATAAGGAGAAAGAATTCCATTTACAGCTTCATTATTATTATTAGAAAGTTCTGCTGAAATTTCAACTTTTGATATGATACTCATTATGAGTACAGATGCTATAGGTCCAATAGATGCTATAGCTACTAGCCCAAAGCTATCTTCTTCTGATGTTTTTTTCCCATTTACAGATGCTATTCCTAAACCTAAAGCTAATATGAAAGGAACTGTCATAGATCCTGTTGTGGCTCCTGCCGCATCAAAAGATATTCCTAAAAAACCAGATGAAGTAAAGATAGATAGTAATAATATTATCCCGTAAAGAATTGTTAAAATTTTAGATAAGGCTATATTAAAAACTACTCTTAATAAACCTATTACAAGTAGTACTGCTACTCCTAAAGAAACAACTATCAATAATACAGCTTGTGATACTGCTCCAGATGTAACTTCGTTTACTTGTTTTGCTAGTATTTGCAAATCTGGTTCTGCTATGGTTATAAAAAATCCTAGAACAAAACCAAATAAAACTATTATTGGTATTTTTTTAGTTTTTGTTAGTGTTGACCCCATTAAAGTTCCTATGGGTTGAATTCCTAAATCAGCACCAAATAAAAATATTCCTAATCCAACTATTATAAATACAGCCCCAATTAGAAATCTCCATATTAGATCTGACTCTATAGGAGTAATGGTAAAATTAAGTATTAACACAATTATAGTTATAGGCAATACTGATACTGTAACTTCTTTGAATTTACTTAAAAGCTCCCTCAAATAATACTCACGTCCTCTCTTAATTACTTTCGCATATATTTATATTGTAACAAAAAATTCATAATTGTTTTTTCATTAGAGAAGCCTTCTCATTAATTTATTTCTTAAATACTACTTCATACAGTACCATACTCAAGTTTTCACTTTATTTGTTTTTATATATTAATTCTAATAATAATCGCTTAAAGATAATATTTTAATAATATTTTCTCTCTAAATTAGTATTTTTGAAATAAAGTGAAAACTTATGTAATTTTAGTTGTCACTTTTATGATTTATCTCTAACTATAGGCATGCTCATACACCTAGGGCCTCCACCGCCTCTAGACAGCTCGTAAGATTCTATTTCTAAAACCTCCACGCCATTTTTTCTTAAAGCATTATTAGTTATATAATTTCTGTCATAACATATAACTTTTCCTGGAGCTACAGCTAAAGTATTGCTTCCATCACTCCATTGCTCTCTGTTAGCAGCTATCGGATCTCCATCTCCACATTTTATTAAATTAACTGTACCTAAATTAAGATGTTTTGCTAATATTTTTGCTAAATCATCATGTTCATATATGATTTTTATTTTATTATTTTTATCCATAGTTATACTATAAACATCTAGTGGTTCCTGTATTTGTGGATATATAGTGAACTTATCATAATCAACCATTGTAAATACTCTATCTAAATGTATATAGGCATCTTCTTTAGGTATATCAAAGGCTAAAATCACTTCAAAAGATTCTGATGATGACAGTAGTTTCTCTGCTAACTTTTCTATAGCTATTGGATGGGTTCTTTGACTTATCCCTATTGCAACTACTTTATCAGATAAGATTAATATATCTCCACCTTCTATGGTGTGTGCTTTTTGCCTATGGTACCACATCTCTGTACCTTTAAATCTTGGATGATATTTAAATATGTATTCAGGTAGTAAAACCTCCCTATCTCTCACTTTATTTGCCATTACACTTAAGGAAATTCCTTTTCCTACAGAGGCAAATATATCTCTTTGATAATATAAATTAGGAATAGGGTCTATGTAAAAAGGATGAGCATTTTTCACCATATTTTCGAGATTATTTGCTCTTTTATCTTGTATATCTCCTCTTTTTATTCCTCCAATACATTTCTTTATTAATTCCTCTGGTGAAAACTGATTTAAATATTCAAGGATGTTTTCTTTTAAGCCAGTTACATCTGCATTTCCTTCTTTCAAAAAGTCATCCAAAAATTCTTTTTTTATCTTATTATCTTTTAAGACCTCAGCCATAAGTTCTGTTATATAAAGAACTTCGACCCCTTCTTTTTTTAGAATGTCTGAGAATTGATTATGCTCTTTTTGAGCTTGGTTTATATATAAAATCTCGTTAAAGAGAAGCTGTTGCAGGTGTGCAGGTCCTATATTCTCTAACTCCGATCCTGGACAATGTAGTAAAACAGTTTTTAGTTTTCCGATTTCACTATAAACTGATATTCCATTTGTATTATTCATAATTAACATCCTTTCTATTGGATTTTCTAAAAATTAGTTTGCCAAGAGGAGAGTATATTATACAAATATATTTCGCCATTCCTAATTGTATATAAATGTATTTTCTATAAATATTTTGTATTTTTTTGTAACAACATAAATCTTTCGCTCATAATATATATCAAGATACTTTGTCTCATATCATTAAGCTTAATGATAAATTTATTACAGAGGAGGAAATTCAAAATGGCTAACGGTTCAGATTGTAATTTTGTAGCTCATATGGCTAGATATATAGGTGAAACAGTTACAGTATTCACAACAAGTGGAGGTTTATCTGGTCAAGGGTTTACAGGAGTACTTTTAGCAGTAAACCCAACTTTCATAAGGCTATTAAATGAAACAGGGGCTCCCCCAGCATGCCCTTTAGGTAGCGCTTGTGATGAGTATTATCAAATAAATTCAGGAAATAGCAATCAATGTTGCAACCATAATGGTAATAGAAGACCTTTTAATACTGGTGCAGTTAGTGATATACCAGTTGATAGAATAGCATCCTTCGTTCACAATGCAGTATAGTTTTAAATAAATCAGTTTACATTTTATTACCTTGGATTTAATATTTAACCAAAAGAAGGTGGAGAAAATAATTTATTTCTTCACCTTCTTTTATTGATATATAACTATAAATTTAGTATTATTAGAGAAAACTTTATATAGGAGGTGTAGAAAATGATATTAAGTACATTAATTATCTTTTTAGCCAAAATTATAGAAGTGTCCTTAACCACAGTTAAAACTATATTTATAACAAAAAAAGAAAAAACTATTGCTTCAATTATTGCTTTTTTTGAAATTATGCTTTGGTTAGTGGTTGTAAGCAGAATAATTGTTGATATAACTAGTTATCCAAATAGAATGATAGCCTATGCTTTAGGTTACGCCTTAGGACATTTTGTAGGCTTATCTTTAGAGGAAAGATTAAATTATGGGTTAGTAACTTTAGAGATTATTTTAAATAAGGAAGATGGCAATAAGCTTGCTCAATATTTAAGAGATAAAAAAATTGGGGTTACTGAAATAAAGGCCTATGGAAGAGTGAATGAAAAGCGTATACTCATGATTCATCTAAAAAGAAAAATAAAAAATGAAGTTATAGATTATGTTAAAAATAGTTATCCAGATGCTTTTATAACCATTAGGGATGTGGCTTCTTTATATGGAGGTTATGGAGTAAAAAAGTAGTTCTCAAAATAAATTGAGAACTACTTTTAAGGTTATATCTTATATTTATCCATATCGTCATTAAATTGTTCTGCTAACTGCTTAAACTCTTGTATACTCTTAGTAAGATTTCTAATATCTTCTGTATACATTAATACACTAGAACTTACTTCTTCTGATGCTGCAGTATTTTCTTCTGCTATAGATACTAGAGATTCAATCTTACTATATACTTCAGACATAGAGCCTGTCTCTTTTTCAAGTAGGTCTGAAGTTTCAATCATCTTATTTGCTACTAGGTTTATAGTTGTATTAGCACTATCACTATAGCTAACAGCTACATTTAATTTGCTGTTTTCTTCTTTTAAAACATCAAATTGAGTTCCTATGTCTGTTACTACATTATCTATTTCACCAATTATTTGATTTAAACTTCCAGTTATATCATTAACAGCTTGTTGTGATTGTTCTGCAAGTTTTCTAACTTCTTCAGCTACAACCGCAAATCCTCTTCCAGCTTCACCAGCTCTAGCTGCTTCTATAGATGCATTTAAAGCAAGTAAATTTGTTTGTTCTGCTATTGAAGATACTAATGATACGATTTGTGTTATTCCTTTAGCCTTTTCTTGTAATTCTAAGCTATTAGTTTTAACATTGCCGAATTCTACTAATACATCATTAAGCTTGTCTGATGTAGCTTTAGTGTTTTTATAACTATTAGTAATTTTAGCTACAGCATTTTCTAATTCACCTTTATTTTCATGTTCCTTTTTAGTTACATATACTATAGATTGAACACTATCTTTTAGCATAGCTACTGATCCTTCTATTTCAGAGGTTTGAAGTATTGCAGCATTAGCAACTTGTTCTACTACTCCACCAATTTCTTCTGAAGTAGAGTTCATCTTGTTAGCTATATTACTTACCTCGGCACTAAAGGTGTTAATCTCATCTGTAACTCCTTTAAATCCAACAAAATCTTCTGTAATTACTTTCTTATAATCTTTTATTAAATCATAGAATTTTTCATAGGAATCATTAGTTTCAAGATATAAATCATCCACATAATTATGTTGCTTAAGTCTTTCTAAATCATTGATTATGACCTTCATAGGTCTATGTAATATATAGTTGGCTACAAATGAACCAATTAAACCACTTGCAATTGAAGTGTATATAAGTAAATCTTTAGCTGTAAAATAAACTAATAAATTTAATATAGCAATTATAAGTGTTGATAAAATTGTTACCTTTGCTCCTACATCCTTTAGGAAACCAAAAGATAATATCTTATTTATTTTATAACTTTTCTTAACATATATATCATTTTCAAAAGTTAATTTTAATTTAAGATTATCAGGGGTTCTAGATATTTCTTCAGTACTTAATTTTTCATTAAAGTGCTTACTCGCTCCCTCTATTAATCCTTGAAAGTAATCAAACATACCTCTTTTAGAAGAATACTCAAATATAGCTTCTCTTTTAGATATTGGTTCCAAGTTTAATAGTGGCGGTTTTGCTCCTGGTATTCTTTTAACTACAATAACGTGAACATCATACATTGATTTTAAAAACGTATATAGATTTTCATGTTTAAAAAATGCTGGATAATCCTTAAAAAATGCCTTTATATTATCAACACCTATTTTTCTCCATAGTTCAGAAATAGATACCTTATTAGCCTGAGCTATATTAGATATTAATTTATTAATTATTGCATCATCTACATCTTCTAACGGAGAAAAAATCTTATGTCTGTCAAGTCCAGCAGAGGCTAAAGCATCTTCAACGCATTCTTTACTATACATATTACTACATGTTTTCATCCAGGTACTTACAACAGTTCCTTTCATTTTTCCACCCCTATTTTTATGAATTTTTTTATACTTAATTATATCACTAACTTTCTTATTACTCTACTTAATTCTTCATAAAATTATTTATTAATAATTATTATTGTTAAAATTATAATCTAATTTAAAGTCCCATTATAGCTGGGTTTGTAGAGGTTTTTCTTTTGCTTTTAAATACCATTTATACTTTTAATATACAATTTTATGGGTTTAAAAATAAAAAAAACCATACATTTCTCTGTATGGTTTATAATACATCTATTAATCTTGAAATAAATCAATAGCTCCCAGTACTACATGAGCTAATCCAAAGCCTAATACAGCTGTTTCTAACATTGGCACTATATCTCTTTTACCCATGCTGTGATGTCTTGCATCCATACAACGAGCTGCTATTGCTCCTGCAGTTACTGCGGTACCTAATGCTGTAGGAATTAATCCTTCTTTTATTTTATGATTTCTTCTGTAATTCATAATATATCCCTCCTTAATGTTTACAAACATATTGTGTCCATTAAGCATTTAGTTTTATTACATTTTTTACGTTCTATACAGATGAAATCATACCCACTTAAATTAATAATTTCTAAAATATAATATTTATTGTAATTATATTAATTCATTGGCTTTAATATATGGATTTCTGTATCTATTTTTATTTTGTGTGCTTTTTCCAAGGTTTATAGCCTTACTTGGACATATATTTATGCAAGCCATACAGTCTATACATTTTCCCGTCCATTTAGGATATCCTTCAACCATTTCTATATTATTTACTGGACATATTTTTTGACACATAGAACAAGATATACATCTTTCGTCAACATTAAAGTTTTTGTCTTTTTCTTTATAGGAATCTTTCCATAAACTATAAAACTTTTTGTGAATTAAAGAATATCTTTTTGGTAAGGCTTTTATTTCTTTAGCTTTTAGTGTTTTTATAAATTCTTGAAGCTTAGAGGTGTTTTCTTCTATAGCCTTTTTAGCTCTTTCTTCTGTAGGATTTTTACCCATTCTGGTATAGTTTGAAATATATTTTATTATAACTGAATTTTTTATTTCACCTTTATCCTCTAGAAGTTTATCTATTTCTATTAATGGAAAATTTGACTTACCTCCACCAGTAACCTCCACTGCAAATATATAGGCATCTTTGTTAATCTTTATTTTTTCTATAAAGTCTCTAACTATAATTGGCAGTCCATATGAATGTAGTGGAAATACAATTCCTATCCTATCTCCTTCATACTCAAATTTTCCTTCCTTCATAGCTTTAGGTATTGATATTATTTCACATTCATCTAATTCATCTTTTATTTGCTTTGATACATACAAGCAATTTCCCGTAGATGAAAAATAAAATATCTTATTCTTCATTATTACTCCTCCAAAATTCTTTTACCTGTTTATTTATAGAACTGTTATCTTTGACTACTTTAAAATCTCTCCAACCTTCTGGCATAAGTTTAATATACTTTTCAGTTAAAAACCTATCATCAATTAATAAAACTGCACCCTTATCTTCTTCTCTTCTAATAACTCTCCCTACAGCCTGCATCACTTTATTGATTCCTGGATAAACATATGCATAATCGTACCCTGTTCCCACTTCATTAAAAAAGTCTTTAATTAGATTTTGCTCAAAAGATAATTGAGGTAGACCTACCCCTACTATTATTGCTCCTATTAAGGAATCCCCTTTTAAATCTATCCCCTCTGAGAATATTCCTCCCATAACACATAAGCCTAGTTGTACCTTCTCCTTTGGTTTTTTAAACTTATCTAAAAAGTCTTCTTTTTCCATCTCAGTCATATTTTCTTTTTGAGGTATATATATAATTTCATCACTAAGCTTAGTTAAAAGTTCCTCTGCTTGCTTCATATATCTATAAGACGGGAAGAAACACATATAGTTACCTTTTTTACCTTTTACAAATTCTATTATCATAAGAAGTATCTTTTCTATTGTTGCCCCTCTATGTTTAAACCGTGTAGATATAGGCGCTATTAAGGTTAATAGGTTTTCTTTTGGAAAAGGTGAAGGTAAACTCATCTTATAGCTATTTTCCTCTCCTCCAAGAAGTTCTATAAAATAGCTACTTGGTGATAATGTTGCTGAAAATATAACCTTACTTTTAGCTCTATTCATTCCAGTTATAAGATTGTCTCTTGGATTAATACAATAAAGCTTTAAGATTAGTTCATTTCCATCAATAATAACTAGGCTTAAATAATTTTCATCATATAATTCACTCATATTTATAAAAGTATTTAACTCAAAGTAAACATCTAAAACCTCTTGATAATATTGAAAATCCCTATTATTTATTAGAAATTCATCACACTCTTTTAAATAGTCTCTAATATATTCGTATACCACATTAGGTTCTTCTGTTATAAACTCATTTTCGCCTTTCCCATCTCCCTCTTTTCTCAAAGCTATCAAAAAATTATTTATCTTATTTAATCTTCTTGTTAGCTTTTTTTCTCCCTTTAAAAGATTTTTAAGGTCCAAAATCTTTCTTTTACTTATAGCTGCTGAAAACATCTCTCTTCCTCTAGATACTAGATTATGAGCTTCATCTATTAAAAATATATAATCTTCTGTTCTTTCATCAAAAAATCTTTTTAAGTATACTCTAGGATCAAATGCATAATTATAATCCCCTATTATTACATCACACCAAATTGATATTTCTAAAGAAAATTCAAATGGACATATTTCATATTCCCTAGCATATTCTTCTATTTTTTCTCTTGTAAATTCATCTTCATTGTTAAGTATTTTAAATAAAGCCTCATTAACTTTGTCATAATACCCTTTTGCGTAAGGACATTCTTCTGTATTACATTTTCCCTCTTCACTAAAGCAGATTTTATCTTTAGCTGTTAAGGTAATGCTTTTTACTCTTAAATCCTCATTTCTTAAAATACTTATAGACTCTTCAGCTACAGTCCTTGTAATTGTCTTAGCTGTTAAATAAAATATTCTATCTGCCTGCTCTTCACCTAATGCCTTTATGCTAGGAAAAAGTGTTGATATGGTTTTTCCTATTCCTGTAGGCGCTTGTGCAAAAAGCATACCATTATTTCTTATGGTATTATAGATAACAACCGCAAATTCTCTTTGTCCTTGTCTATACTTAGGAAAGGGAAATGTTAAATCTTTAATGGAATTATTCCTTATCTCTTTCCACTCTAAAGTAAACTTTGCCCATTTTACATATTCATCTACTACACTGTTTACAAATTCCTCGAGCTCCTTAAGGTTGAACTCTTTAAGGAAGCTTTTTACTTCACTACTTTCTAGGTTTATGTATGTGAGTTGTAACTCTATGTTTTCTAAACTATTTTCTATCAAATACATATATCCATAAAATTTAACCTGAGCCCAATGTAGTAAGTTATCTTCCTCTTGTATATCAATTAAATCTCTAGTTGTACTTTTTATTTCATCTATAATTATCTTTTCATCTAACTCTATTATCCCATCAGCTCGTCCTTCTACTGTTAATACTATATCTTCTCTACTAAATACATGCTTTAAATAAACTTCTTTTTTATAGGTTTCATAGGTTTTGCTATTCTCTTTTTGTAAATATTGATGAGCTTTAGTTCCTTCTTGTGCCCTCTTGTTACCTGTATATCCGCTATCTATACTTCCTCTTCTTAAAATGAATTCAATAAGATTTCTTACAGATATTCTTAGTTCTTTTATATCCATGGTTATCCTCATTTAAGTATATTTGATCTGATGTCTAGCCACTGTAGCACTCCCATCCTCTATTAGGTCGGGAGCTAACAGTGGCACGACCCTAGATAAGTTCAACTAAGATTCAGTTGGAGATAAACCCTCCCCTGAATCAAGTTTCACTTGATACTTAATATTTTACCCTAAATAATAGCTATTAAAAAGGAAACGTACCAAAAACTTTTTGATACGTTTCCTTTATTAAAATTTATTCAAATCTCAGTGCATCAATAGGATTTAATTTTGATGCTTTATTGGCTGGATATATACCGAACACTACTCCAACTAAGAAGGAGAAAATAAATGCCCCTATTACTATGTTGTTAGAAATACTTACACTTAAATTAAAGAAGTTTTGAGCCACATAAGCACCTAAAAATCCTATTAGAACTCCAAAAATTCCACCTAGTGTACTTATTGTAGCTGCTTCTATCAAAAATTGTGTTAAAATTACTCCTCTTTTAGCTCCTATAGCTTTTCTTATGCCTATTTCTCTAGTTCTTTCTATAACAGAAACCAGCATAATATTCATTATACCTATTCCACCTACTACTAAAGATATTGCAGCAATTCCTCCAAGCATTGTAGTTAAGCTAGAAGTAGTTGAACTAGCAGTTTCTAAAAGACTTGTCTGATCCATTATTCTATAACTGTTTGAATTATTATTATATTTTTTATTAAGAAATAAAGTTAAATATGATATTGCTTCACTTACACTGTCTTTATCCGTAGCTTCTGCATAAAATGTTTTTACGGTTGTAGTTTGTAACAATCTTTGAGCTGTTTGTAATGGAATTATTACCCTATCATCACTTGAACCTGTAGCACTTGTTCCTTGGGACTCAAGAACTCCTATTATTTTAAACTCAATACCACTTATATACATTGTCTTTCCTACAACATTTGTTGTTGAAAATAGGTTTGTAGCTGTTTCTGAGCCAATTACTGCAACCTTATATCTATTCTCATCGTCATTATCATTAATGAATCTACCACTTGCAACTGCTAGTTTCCTTATATCTGCATAGTTAGCTGTTGAAGCTTCAAGTGTAGTAGTTTTAGATATTGTTCCTGCTTTCACATTTACATTTCCTTGACTTAATGCGGGAGCTATCTCTTTAATCCCTGGTTTAGTTTTTAATTCTTCAAGCTCCTCATTGGTAATTGCCTTAGTTCTATTTCCAGTTATACTAACTGTTATAAGATTGGTTCCAAGGCTTTCAATTTGCTCAGTTACCTGTTTCTTAGTTCCTTCTCCTATTCCTACTAAGATGCTTACTGAAGATATTCCTATTATTATACCAAGCATAGTAAGAAAAGATCGCATTTTATTACTCCAAACAGATGCTAAAGAAATCCTAATTAGTTTTGAAATTCTCATATGCTTATCTCACCTACTTTCCAAGTATCTGAGGTGATTATTCCATCTCTTACAGTTATCATTCTTTTAGCCTCGGCTGCTATTTCTTTGTCATGAGTTATTATAATTATTGTATTACCTTCTTTGTTTAAATCTTCCATCATATTAAGAACTTCTCTTCCTGTCTTACTATCTAAGGCTCCTGTAGGTTCGTCTGCAAGTATGATTTGAGGTTCTGTTACCAAGGCTCTGGCTATTGCTACTCTTTGCTTTTGACCTCCTGATAATTCATTAGGCTTATGCTTTAAATGAGTTTCTAACCCAACTTTTTTTAAAGCTGATAATGCTCTTTGTTTTATTTCGCTATTGCTCATTCCTAAGTACAAAAGAGGTAACTCTACGTTTTCCAAAACATTTAATTTAGGTAATAAGTTATAATTCTGAAATATAAAGCCTATCTTTTTATTTCTTATCTCAGCTAATTTTGAATCACTGCATTTTGTATTTAATCCATCTAATATATATTCTCCACCACTTGGTGTATCTAGGCATCCTATTATATTCATAAGGGTTGACTTACCTGCTCCAGAAGGCCCAACTATAGCTACATATTCACCTTTATTAATACTTAAGTTAATATTGTCAAGAGCCTTAAATTCACTGCTTCCCATTGAATATATCTTATTTATATTATTCATATTAATTACTTCAGATTTATTAGTGTATTTATTCATTACCTCGCCTCCTTAAGGTCTTTGTCCCCCTGATGAAGTTCGCCCACTATTCATTGAGCCGCCTCCTAAGGAACCTCCCATTGAGCCTCCCATTGATGCTCCTCCAAAGCTGCTTCTCTCACTTCTATTAGTGTTAGTTGATGTAGTTGTTGTTGGCAAAGTAATAAGTAACTTTTCTCCCTCTGTTACTCCACTAACTATTTCTACATAACTCTCATTTTCTAGTCCTGTAGTAATCTCTACTCTTTGCCCTCTTGACTGAGCCCCTTCACTTTCACCAGATGAACTTGAAACTGTAACATATTTCTTGTCACTTTCTTTTGTTACTGCTTCAACTGGAACTACTAATGCGTCCTTTTTACTTTGTATTGCTATGGTAATATTAGCGTTCATACCTACCTTAATTCCTGTAGGTTCCTTTATGCCTAAAGTTACATCATAGGTAGTTACATTATTGTTGCTTGTACCCAATTGTGCTATAGCCTCAACAGTTCCCTCAAAGCTCTTATCACTTATTGCATCAAACTTAACTGTAGCTGTTTGTCCACTAGTTACTTTAGCTATGTCTAATTCATCTACAGCTACCTTAACTTTTATAGAATTTGGATCTATTATTGTTAAAACTGATTTAGATGCTTGTACATCATCCCCTGTGTTATAAGTTTTAGCAACTACAACTCCAGATATTGGGGAGGTAACTGTCATTTTATTATAATTAGCTAATGCTTTTTCATACTGCTCTTGGGCATTAGTTAATTGTGTTGTGTCTGCTGTTGAACTATTTTGAGCACTTTCTAATGTCTGTTTTTGTTTATCTAAATTATCTTGTGCAGTTTGAACTTTAGCCTTTAGTAATTCATCTGTGGGATTAGCTTGTAGCGCTTTATTCGCGGAGTCTAATTGAGATTGAGCATTTTTAACAGCAGTTTGTGCTTCAGATATTTTTGATGCTCTTTGAGCATTAGTGTTAGCTATTGCTGTTTCTTGTTTTGTTACATTACTTTTAGCTGTTTCTAAAGCATTTGCAATATCTTCACTATATGCTACAAAGAGAGTATCTCCTTTATTAACTGTATCTCCTACTTGAACATTTAAATTTTGTATAACCCCCTCATTACTAGGAGTTACCTCTTTAGAAGTCCCTGCAAATGCACTTCCTGTTCCTTGTATATTTACTGATAAGTCCATTTTAGATGCCGTCGCAGTTATATATCTACTACTTGCTGCTACAGCTTTATTAGTACCAAAAAATTTCTTATACCCAAAAATTCCTCCTGTAATAACTGCTACGGCAAGTGCTGCTACTATTAATGATTTAATTAATTTCTTTTTCACAGTAATTCCTCCTAAATTATTTATTGTTTATAATTCCGTTTATTATTTTTTAATCTATACCTTAAATCCAGAGGTTATTTTGCTTAACCTTCTAGACATTTCTAATAAATCTTCTGTGGTTTTCTCTATTCCATTCATAGTTTTAAGTTGTTCTTCTATACTAGAGCTTATGTTCTCAGTTCCTGATGCTATTTCATTTGAGGATAAAGCTATGTTATTTATTGCTTGCTCTATCTCTTTTGTGCTTTCCACTTGTTGAACATTTGCTTTGTCTATTTGCTCTATTTCTACAACTATTTCATTAACATTTTTAATGATATTTTGGATACTTTCACCTACTTCAGATGCCTTTTCAACACCTTTTGCCACTCTTTCTTCTACCTGATTTACTGAAGTTACTGCCGACGCTGATTTTAACTGATTGTCCTTAACCAATTCATATATGTCTCTAGCTGCCTTACTACTTTCATCTGCTAATTTTCTGATTTCGTCTGATACTACATTAAAGCCTTTGCCAGCCTCTCCAGCCCTTGCAGCCTCTATTGCTGCATTTAATGCTAATAGATTTGTTTGCTCTGATATTGATGTGATTATTTTTATAATATCTCCTATTTTTCTTGAGGAATAATCTAGCTCATTTATTATCACTGACACCTCTTTAGATGAACTTGCTATATTAGTAATTGAAGATACTATCTCATCTATTTTGTTAGCTCCATCCTCTGCTGATTCTTTAACTTTTTTACTATTATAGGCAGTCTTTCTACTTGCATCGGAAGCCGCTTCTGAAAATCTTGCTGCTTCTGAAAGCCCTGCAGTTGTTTCTTCTGCTGATGCCGCCCCATCTGATGCTCCTCCACTTATATCTACTACAGTCTTAGAAATCTCTTCTAAAGACTCTGTGGTTATTGCTGTTGCTTTACTTAGTTGTCCACTTGAAGACTCTATAACCTCAGCAGAACTAGCTACTTCTTTAATAATTGACTGTAATTTATCCATAAACAAATCAAAACTTTTACTCAATTGTCCTATTTCATCTTTACTTTCATAATTAATCCTTTGAGTTAAATCCCCATTGCTTTCTGAAACTTCTTTTAGCTTCCCAGTAACCTTTTTTACTGGCACAATTATTAATCTTATTATTACAATTGATAATAAAAGAGAAATGACTATACATATTACAACTATAGATATTAATATCATTACTGTTTTTTTATAATCAGCTTTACTATCCTGATAAGTATTCTGTGCTTCTAAAACATGATTGTTTATAACTTCATCAAAAGATTCAACTAAGGCTATCTTCGCCTCATCAAAAGCCTGCATATTATTAGGTGCTCCTCCAGCTCCATCTTGAGATTCTGGTGGAATTTGTCCTTCTAAATGTGCTCCATTTTGCTGAATAAGACCACGTTGTTCTGCATTTTCAACAAATGTGTCCTTGGCTGCAATAAATGCGTCATAATTACTAAATAAACTTGAAAAATCCTCATCATCTTTATACTCAAGTAAGGCCTCATCTATATCAGATACCTTAGTTGCTATTGCATCTTTTATAGTTTTCTTCTCATCGTCATCACTTGCATCCATTAAAGAATTACCTTCATACCTGATATACTCAATATCTGATTTTATATTTTCTAATTTTATAATTGGAGCAACTCTTTGTTCATTTAATTCCATAATTTTATTGTTTAATACTGTCAATTGTTTTACTGAAGTCACTCCTATTATGGTCAGGAATATTAAAAAACTTATAGATAACAAACTAATTTTTTGTGTCAATTTAACATTTTTGAAAAAATCCATTCTTTTCTCCTCTACTAAGCGCGTTACCTTCTATTTGCCAGGTTTTAAATCATACAATTCTATAGAATTCCCTCTACCAAAACCCTGATTTAATGTCTTATTTCCAGTGGTTGAAGTTTTAGAGTTATCCCACTTACTTTCTGGAACCAATACACCATTTTCTTGAACCCAAGACATAATTTCATTATTTCCACCTCTGCCTTGGCCACCAGTTATGACATATCTTATTTCTCCTTTATTCACCAATTCTTTAAACTCATCTAAAGTTAATATATGATCAGAGCCACTAAATCCTCCTAGAGTCATTACAGATTCACCTGTATTTATGATTATTTGTGAAGCTGTACCAGTAGCTGATTGTACTGCAACCAAATATTTTTCACTGGTTATATTGGATTTAAGGTAATCTACAAGCTTAGTTATATCTTCATTACCTTCTAAGGTATTTCCCATTCCTATCTCCTCAGTTCTCAAACTTAACCCTGCCGAAGGAAATGTTCCTGACATTTTATAAAACATTGTAGTTGATGACCAAACTAATGGTGTTATTAACAATCCTATTACCGATATTGATACTACAATTTTGTCTATTATTTTTTTATCATTATTTCTTAGTAAATTTAGTGCAATTAAGACTACCGAAGATACACCTGATAAAACAAATACTGTTATAGCTAATATTTTGCTTATATTATCACTACTATAATAAGAGAGGATTAATAGTTGAACCCCTGCATTAATTATAAGAGCTCCTGGTAAAAACCATGCTTTCCAACCTCTATCCTTGTAAAGTTCCCACATAGATGTAGCACCTATACCTGTTAATGCTGCTATAGGGGGTGCAAGCATAGTTAAATAGTATGGATGAAATAACCCTGTTGTAAAACTAAAATATATAAATACAGGTACTAACCAAACAAACCATAGTGTTAATCCTAATTTCTTTTTGTTATCTAACTTTAAGTTTAATTTCTCCTTTATAGCGGCTGCTATAAAACCTATTAATGCTAATGGAAATAACCATATTATTTGATCTGACAAACTGTTGTTTTGAAATAATCTTGTAATACCAGCTCCCTCTGAGCCTCCCATATTACTCGCTTGGCCACCACCAGCTCTCATGTTACCAAATCCCATACCTCCTTGAGATCCACCTTCTCTTTGAGGCATATTTCCACTTGAACCATCTGGTGCTTTACCTTCACCCATATTTCCTTCTCTTTCTGGATTACCTTGCATCATTTGTCCATTGGTTCCTTGTGGCGATTGAGGCTTTTCACGATCTCCATTTGATGAATAATTTCCTATTTGTGCTTCTTGCCCTCTATCCATACCATCTTGAGGATTCATTTCACCAAATCCACCTTGTCCACTTCTATTTGAACTTCCAAGGCCAAGTCTTTCTAATCCGTTATGCCCTATTATTAATTCCATAACCGTATTATCTGTACTACTCCCTATAAATGGTCTATTCTCTTCTGGAACTAAATCTACAATAAAGGCCCAACTCAAAGAAGTTATTAAAAGAACTATGGTTCCTAATACTAAATGTCCTATCCTCTTTTTCCATGAAACTGCTGTAGATAACAAATATGTTATATATAAAGCAGGTACAATCATGTAAGCTTGAAGCATTTTTATATTAAATCCTATACCTACAAGAACTAAGCTTAAAATTAATAGTTTTAAATGTCCTTTTTCTGCCGCTATTGATAACACCCAACATGCTAAAAGCAAAACTAATACTAAAAGATTATCGTTTGTATTATTTCTACTATCTGCTACAAAAATTGGCGTTATAGCAAGACATAAAGCTGATATTAAAGCAGCTGGAATCCCGAAAGATCTTTTTACTATTTTATAAATAACCCATACTGAGATAACTCCTGCTAAGGCTTGAGGAAGAATTATACTCCATCCGCTATACCCAAATATCTTTGCTGATAATGCCTGTATCATAAATCCTAAAGGTGGTTTATCTATAGTTACAAATCCCGCTGGATCAAATGATACAAAGAAGAAATTCTTTAAACTCATCGTCATGCTTTTAACACCAGCGGCGTAGTACTCATTCCCATAACCTTCAATACTTAAATTAAATAAACTTAAAAATCCTGATAATATTAAGATTGGCACAAGCAGAATTTCGTTTTTTGATAGCTTTAACTTTCTCATTTATTCTTTCCCCCTTAGGTGATTCCTTACTTATTTCATATTTCAAATTATAGCCACTAATTGTAATGCTATTATCAAATAATTATGTGAAATTTGTGTGATGATAGACCTTAGAAGAACTCAACTTATATATTGTCCCTGTTTATATTCTCTATTTCTTTATTCACAGCCCTATTAAAGTTAAAAATTTAAATATTATTGTACAAGTGTACAGACGTACACCTGTACACTTGTATAATTGTAAAATTATACATTTTTCTATTTGTACAGTTGTACAATTGTACAAACGTACAAATAAAAAAGGCTTAAGTATCTTTGACTACTTAAACCTTTTTTACTAAATTGGATATTTAATTATAAAACTTACTCCATTTTCTCTATTAACAGCTTTTATACTTCCACCATAAAAATCTATTATCTTTTTGGATATGGCTAATCCTAGTCCAAAATTTCCCGTTTTATCTTTATAGAGTGTTTCAAATATATGTTCAATATTATCTTCAGATATATTCTGTCCATCATTATAAAGCTCTATAATTCCATAATTTGCTTCTCTTTTAAGCTTTACTCTCATCTGGCTTTTTGCATATCTCAATCCATTTTCTAATATATTTTCAATTGCAACTTTAACCTTTTCTTTATTACCTTTAATTATAATCCTATCAAGGTCAAGATCCCAATCAAGGTTACTATTTACAACTTCAAACCTATTTATTATCTTTAAAAGAACTTCTTTTAAATCAAATTCTTCATTGTCAATATTATTTCCTAAAACATAATCTAATGTATTAAGATATAATAACTGCTTTATTTTTTTCTCTAAGCTAATTGCTTCTTCTTTTATTATTTCTGCTGTTTTTTCTACTGAATCTATATAAACACCATCTATAATAGCCTCTGCATGACTCATAATAACCATTACAGGTGTTTTTAAGTCATGAGATATACTTTGAAGAAAAGTTTTTTCTTCCTCGTCTATTCTCTTTAGTTCTATCTGCATCAGATTCATGGCCTTTGCCAGTCTTCCAATCTCATCTTCACTTTTAATTATTATAGGCTCTTTCCAATCTTTCTGCGCTATTCTTACTGTATGGTTTTCTAATTCCTTAAGTGGTTTTGATATACGATTTGCAACTACCTTAGCTGTAAAAAAACCTATTCCAATAAATATAAGTCCTATAAACATAACTATGTATATTATTATATTATCTTCACTATTTGGCGTAAAAGATATTAAATATTCATTTTCAGAGGTATTTGTTTTAATAGAACTTATTACAAATATATATTTTCTATTATTAAAATACTCCTTAAATTCACTTTCAGTCATATCTCCTTTAGCAAAAGTAGCCATCCACTCTCTAAATCCCTCATCCTTTATTCCAGGGGGTACTATCCCCCTATTTCCTTCATTTACATTTCCTTCGTTTTGAGGGAAGAATTTTTCAGAAATCTTTCTTACACTTTGTATCTTTATATCTCCAGAACTACTCACCTTAGCAATAAAATGTTCACTTCCTCTTAGGTTTCTTAATTCATCAAACCTGTTAGGTTGAATAAAGTTTTCGCTATCAATTATTGCATCATGAAAAACCTTTAAATCTTGCATCTTATTGGCTTCATTTATGGTTCTGTAGGCAACTAAATATACTATTGAAATACTACATATTATAACTAAAATTACTGCTGTAAATGTAGTCCATATTCTCATTGTTAATGATTTAAATCTTAATTCCCTCATGACTTATATACCAACTTATATCCATAGCCATACACAGTCTCTATATTTAACTTATCAACTTTTTTTCTTAATCTTCTTATAGTATCATCAACAACTCTATCTGAACCAAAATAATCGTCTCCCCAAACATTTCTAAGTATTTGGTCTCTAGATATTAAGATGTTTTTATTTTCAGCCAGATAACTAAGTAATTCAAACTCCATTTTAGTTAATTGAATCTCTATTTCCCCAAGGAAAACTGTTCTTTGCGTTTTACTAATAACATATTCTCCTATGGTTATTGATAATTCTAATACTCGCTCTTTTTCATCACCATAAATTCTCTCCATAAGTTTATTAGTTCTTATAACTAACTCCCTAGGTAAAAATGGTTTAGATAAATAGTCATCACTTCCTAGCTCAAGACCAACAACTCTATCAAGCTCCTCATTTCTTGCTGACATAAATATTACCGGAGTATTTTTATTATTATCTTTTATCTTTTTTATAAGTTCATACCCATCTGCTCCTGGAAGCATTATATCCAGTATCCATAAATCTGGCATATCCTTTATTTTTTGCAGAGCACTATCTCCATCCAAAAATGTTGTTACTTTATAACCTTCTAGCTGTAGATATCTTTCTAATAAAATATTTAAACTCTTTTCATCCTCAACAAGATATATTATCTTATCCATTATTATCACCCCAGAATTTATCTTATTAAATTACATTTTTATTCTAACATATAAATTTCTAATCATTTTAGATATATTATGTGAAGATTATGTGTTTTTCATTATTTAGCTCTACATATTTATCTCTAAAAAAGTCATATTGTCAAATTTATGATAATAATATCACACATTGTCGTTTAATTCATATTATATATTGCAAAAGAGACTAAATTTATCTAAAAGGATGTGCTTATTTTGAGTAATGAATTTTATATTGATAGCACTAATAATGAAATAGTAGATCCATCGAATCCTGATACTATTCCTAAGTTTACAGATAAACTTCCTCGTCCACCTGTAATGAGACCGCTTATAGAAAATGGGAATGTATATTATGAGATTGAAATGAAAGAAAGCTATCATTCTTTTCATAAACAATTTCCTCTCACCTATATATGGGGTTATGAGGGGATTTTCCCTGGACCTACAATAGAAGCTGTAAAAGATAAATCAATATGGGTACGCTGGATTAATAATCTTCCTTCAAAGCATTTTTTACCTGTAGACCGCACTCTTCATGGTGTTTCTGATTCTCCAGAAGTAAGAAGCGTAGTTCATCTTCATGGTGCTAATGTTGACTGGGAAAGTGATGGCCATCCTGATGCTTGGTTTACAAAAGATTACACCTTTACTGGGAAAACTTTCAAGAGAAAGGTTTATAGATATACCAATCACCAGCCTGGTACCTTAATGTGGTATCACGATCATAGTATGGGTATAACTAGATTAAATGTTTATGCAGGTCTTGCTGGACTTTACATTCTTCGTGACCCACTTGAAAAGAGATTAAATATTCCTAAAGGTAACTATGAAATCCCTTTGATGATTCAAGATAAATCCTTTAACAAGGATGGTTCTTTATTTTACCCAGATTCACCACCATTCCCAGTGGATGTAAAACCATCAGTAGTTCCTGCATTTTTAGGTAATACAATTGTAGTAAACGGTAAAGTATGGCCTTATCTCAATGTTGAACCTAGAAAGTACAGGTTCAGAGTTATTAATGGCTCAAATACCAGAGGATATACCCTAAGTTTATCTAATAAACAAAACTTTTATCAGATTGGTACAGATGGGGGATTGCTACACCATCCTGTTACACTGGACTCAGTAGAATTAGAACCAGCTGAAAGAACTGATATAATAGTTGATTTTTCTAACTTAAAGGGAGATACTATTACACTAAACAACGAATCTCCAGATCCAAACATTAGCGTAATAATGCAATTTAGAGTATGTCTACCTTTAAGAGGAGAAGATAAGACTGAAATTCCTCATGAACTAACACCACAAAGTCATTTAACTGAAGACTTAGCTGATAATTCTAGAATATTGACATTAAGTGCTTCAACAGATCATTATGGTAGGCCTATGCTTATGTTAAATGATCGTATGTGGAGTGATCCAACAACTGAAAAACCTGAATATGATAGTATAGAGATATGGAATATATTAAATTTAACTACTTTTCCTCATCCTATTCATATTCATTTAGTTCAATTTAAAATATTAGATAGGATTCCTTTTGATGTTTCTTTTTATCAGGAAACAGGTAAGATTAAGTATACTGGACCACCAGAAGCTCCTAGAGACTTCGAAACTGGCTTAAAGGATACTGTTAAAGTTTTTCCTGGAATGATAACAAGATTAATCATGCATTTTAAAGATCATGCTGGGGATTATGTATGGCATTGTCATATATTAGAGCATGAAGACCACGATATGATGAGACCAATTAGAGTATTAAAAGACTCTATAGCAATAGAATAACTTTTTAAGTAAAAGCCACTATAAAATTATAATGACTCAGACTTTTAATTTTACTATAATGTAAAAAACCTTGGAAGATACTTATTGTAGTATCTCCCAAGGTTTCTAAAAATTAAACGTAGTGAAAATTTAATCTTATAGACCTAATAAACCTATCCAATATCCAATTATGCCTACTGCGAATAATCCGAAGATTAACCATATTGGACTTACTTTTTTCTTTAATAATCTCATGCAAAGGAATGTTAATCCTAATGCTAATAATCCTGGTAATAAAGAATCTAAAACACTTTGAACAGTTGTAACTGTTACTTCTCCAGCAGCATTAGTAACTCTTGAAAGTTCAAATGGAACCTTTATAGATGTCCATCTAGCAACTAAAGCACCCATTATGAATAATCCAAGTATTGAAGCTCCTTCAGTTAATTTTTGTAGCTTATTACCAGCTAGATCTTTAACTATGTTAGCACCAACTTGATATCCATAAAATTGTGTAATCCATCTAAATCCTAAACGAACTACATTCCATAAAACGAAGAATAATATTGGTCCAAGTAAGCTACCACCAGTTGCTATTGAAGCTCCTAATGCAGCAAGTACAGGTCTTAAAGTACCCCAGAATATTGGATCACCAACTCCTGCTAAAGGTCCCATTAAACCAACCTTAACTCCGTTTATAGCTCCATTATCTATATCTGCACCATTAGCTCTTTGCTCTTCCATTGCACAAGTAACTCCTAATATAGGTGATGTTACAAATGGTTGAGTATTAAAGAACTCTAAGTGTCTCTTTAAAGCATCTTTTTGTTCCTCTTTAGTTGTATATAACTTCTTAAGAACAGGATTCATTGCATATGCATATCCTATAGCTTGCATTCTTTCAAAGTTCCAAGAACCTTGATGAAAGTTTGAACGAAGGAATACACTAATTAAATCTTTTTTAGTTAATTTTTTTTGTTCACTCATTCCTATTTCCTCCTCCTTCTTAATCTAACACATCATCATCAAAGTCATCACTTGCAGATGCAACTTGCACTGCTCCATTATACTTTGGTGATAATTGTAGATATAGTAAAGCTAAAATTGTTCCTAATATACCTAGAGCTACTAGATTATAGCTTGAGAATGAAGCTACAACAAATCCTAAGAAGAACATAGGCATTAAGTGTTTAGCACCCATCATGTTTATAACCATAGCGTAACCAACTACAACTATGAATCCACCTGCAACTTGAAGTCCTTTTGTAACAACATCTGGAATTGCATTTAGCATATTTGTTACTTGATCTGTACCTGCAAACATAGCAACTATTAATACTGGTATAGCTACACGAAGTGCTTGGATAACCAATCCACCTAAATGACACATATCTACTCCAGCAAAGTTAGCTTCTTCAGCATATTTATCAGCTCTGTGTTGTAAACCAACTGATAAAGTTCTTGCAAATATTGTTAAAACTTGACCAGCAGCAGCTAATGGTATAGCAATAGCTATTCCTTCTGCAATGCTTTGTTTAGAAACTATTACTAAAATTGTGGATATACAGCTAGCAAGTGCAGCATCTGGTGCCATAGCTGCTCCTATATTCATCCATCCTAAAGCCATTAATTCTAATGTTCCACCTAATATAATACCGGTTTTCATATCTCCTAATATAAGTCCTATAATTGTACATGATATCAAAGGTCTGTGTGTTTGGAATTCATCTAGAACTGAACCAATACCTGAAATACATGCCCATGCTACAACAAGAATAATTTGTAAAGCATTCATAATTTTCTTCCTCCCATTTCTTTAATTCTTTAATTGTTTAATTTTATAGTGGTAATTTATCTTTTAATAGAACCTTAGAGTCAGATGCAACAACTCTTATTTCTAATTCTATTCCCTTTTTGTTTAACTCTTTGAAAGATGAAATATCTTGATCATTTACAGAAATTGCTCCAGTTATTTGTTTCTTTCCTTCTTTAAATGACATTCCTCCAATATTTACGCTTTCAATACCTACTCCAGCTTCAACTAAGCTTAAAACATCTGTAGGATTAGTAAATAATAATAAAGCTTTAAAATCATTTTTAGGGTTATTGTATACTCTTATAGCTTTATCAACGTTTAAAACATGTGCTTTTATTCCTGGAGGAGCTACTTGCACTAATAATGTACTTCTAAGCTCATCCTTTGCTACCTCGTCACTTACTACTATTATTTTTTCACACCCAGTTACCTTCGACCAAACTGTTGCTACTTGACCATGTATTAATCTGTCATCAATTCTAGCTAAAACTATTTTCATAATTATAGAACCTCCTCATCATCATCGTTAATGTTTTTATTTATTATAAGACCTTCTTTAAATGGTCTAATGGACTCTTTACCTGAATTCTCAGCTATCTTTACAAGCTCACTTATAGAACTAGATGTTCTCGCTCCAAATACCTCAAGTAACATAGGTAAATTTACGCCTGTAACTATATCCATATTTTCATTTTCTACAACTATCGATGTAGCTGCATTAAATGGGCTTCCTCCAAAAAGATCTACTAAAAATATTAACCCATTCTCTATATCTAAAGCTTTTATAGCTTCACTATACTTTCTAGTTAAATCTTCAGTTCCTTCTCCTGGCATAAAGGTTATATAATCTACATTTTCCTGTTTTCCAAAAATCATTTCTGAGGACTTAACTAACTCTTCAGAAAATCTTCCATGGGTTGCAACAACTACTGCTGGCATAACCGCTCCTCCTTTTAGAACTTTATATTCTTATTTTATATACTAATCTATTTTGTATACGTTATTTATTATAGCAATATCCATGCCAAAAAAAGTGTATCAATGAATGTAAGCCATTTCAACTAAGAAATATCACTGCTTTGATACTTTCTTATGATGAAAAATACATTTTGATACACTTCTATTTATAAGCTAATACACTTTTCTTATTTTTTCTAATACTGTATCAAATTATTTCACAAATATGATACACTTCATCTTCTGTTAGTATTATTCTGAGACTATCTTCGAATACTTTCACTGCATTTTTAACAGCATCTAAACAATTTGCAGTAAAATTCTTTTCTCCTCTATAAGTTAGCCCTGAGTTTAATACCATTCTTTCTATAGCACAAGCAACATGTATTATTAATCTAAGCTGTTCTGCATTAGACAAATTTTTATTTAAACCTTCTTCTAACAATCTAATGAAATCCATCAAAAGTCCTATAATCTTTTTAGGATTAAGATATGTTAAATACTCTTCTAAATTTTCTTCACACAATTCTCTAATTAAAAGACTCCTGCTTTCCTCTTCTCTAACTTCAACACCAGATATTATTCCTCTTAATACATTTGCACCACTTCCACCTATAAAGGATTCAAGTGAAATAAATGGTATATCTTTACCTACGTTTTTAACCCCTACTATAGCAATAACATTTTTTGTACTCTCAAGATTTTTTACATTTTCTTCTGCACCTTTTATACCTATAGGGATAACCTCTATTTCTTCAACTGAAATATCTTCAATTATATTCTTCACTATCTCTTTAAGTTTCTCTGCTGTTCCAACTCCAGAAGAACATACAGTTATAACTGTTTTTGGTTTTGAAGAACCTTGTTTATTAGCGTTAGTATTTATAATGTTACTATATCCATTAAATTCTCTTAATGAAAAATATATTTCATCCAACTCTTCTGAAAATAAATGTCCTTTTCTAACAGCTTCTATAACTAAAGGAGTAGACACCATATCTAAAGTTCTAGTTTTTATATTTGTCCTCTCCTGTATTATCTGCCCAAAGGTTACTAGAGAACCCATGTCTACCATTAGAAGTACACCTTTTCCTTCGTTCATTTCAACAACTTTTTCCGTAACCTCTTCTAATATACTTTGTGGGCTAACATCAAGTGGCATATCTACAGCTTCAATAGGTCCTTCTTTTCCAAGTAAGTCTACTGCTACATTAACCATACTTAAGGCAGTGCTACTACCATGAGCAATTACTAATATACCTACTTTTTCACTAATAACCTTTTCTTCTTCTAAATTCTTTAATAACATGGCTAAATATATAATTTCTATTTTAGGGACTTTAACTCTAAATTTGTTTTCTATTTTATTCGCTATATCCTCTGCAACTACATACTCCTGGCCATCTTCATCTATGGAATAACCCATTCTATCTATTTTTTCCTTTGTTAGATGATCATCAGCCCTTTGTTTTAAAAATACACTTAAATGCAAACTTACAGCATATACGAATCTTTCCCCATATGTTACATTTAGCCTATCTTCAGTAAACTTTTTTATATATTGTGTAAATTCAAATACATCATTATCTACAATAGATAAAAGTTTCTCTTTTACATTATTATCTTTTCTAATTTTTTTGTAGAAAGTTTTTAATTGTGCATCGATATCTTTCATGACCAAATCATGAATTACTTCTTTATTCATACCTTCATTTTTAAGAATTTCAGATTTATCTTCTATAATTCTATATAAATTAAATGGAAGCTCATAATCATCATTTTTTAATAAACTAATCTGACCCTTAGGACTAATAATCATATTGTTATCTATAATAGATGAAATTTCTTCGAAATCCTTCCTATTATCAGAAATGACAAAAAGCCCTTTTTGAATATTAGGAGGTATGCTTTCAATATTAATTTCTATTGCGTCTCCCGATTCTAAACTATTTAAAAATGCAGTTGCACATATTAATTGTATATTCGACTTTAGCTTACCTATGTTCCCCGTATAAGAACTACCAATCAAGGCTTTTATAACTTCCCTAGCTACTATAACCTTTTTATTTACTCTATTGGCTTCAGCTGAAAACATATGTTTTATAAGTTCCAATCTTTCTTCCAAGGGTCTTTTCTGAAGTGATGGTATTGTAATTGTTACTGGGATTCTTCTTAAAAAAGTTGCTAATAAGGAAGACTTAGGTTCTTCAGTAGTTGCTCCAATAATAAGTACATTTGCCCTTCTTTTTCTATCGCTTTCTCCTAATTTATTATAAGTTCCAGTATCCATAAAGTAGAATATCATTTCTTGCCCTTCTGGACTTAATCTATGAATCTCATCTAAAAATAATATTCCTCCATCTGCCTTTTCTACAATTCCTTCTTTTTCTGTATCTGCACCTGTAAAAGCACCTTTAATATGTCCAAATATATGAGAAAGAAGTAGTTGAGGATTATTTCCATAATCCGCACAATTAAAAACTATAAAGGGTGCATTATCTTTAAATCTTTTAGAGAATTTAGCATAGTTAAACATCATATTTGCAAATAAAGTTTTTCCTACCCCTGTTTCTCCTAGTATTAATGTATGTAGTCCATTTGGAGGATACATTATGGCTGCCTTTGATTGATTTATAGCTTGTTTTAAACTCCCCTCAGCCCCTATTAGGTAGTCAAAAGGTGAATTAGTCATCTTACTTTCTTCACCAAATAGTTCACTAAGCTCTCGTATCTCCACTTGTCTCTCAACTATTTCTACATTTAATAATTCCTCTAACCTTCTTTTGCTGAAATATTTAACAGGTCTTTCTTTGATCTTAATCACTAAATCGGATTTATATAATTCATTTAATTCTTTACTTACATTATTCCTTAATATATCTAATCTATCTGCTATCTCTATTGCAGAAAACCCTTTAATTTCTTTAAAGTCTTCTACAGTAAAGTCTTTAGTTTCATTCATTAAAAAATTATAGATTTTATCTATTCTTTTCATTGTTTCACTGATCACTTCCTTCTAATTGGATATACTAATAATAGCATTAATTCCAAAAAAATAAATCCTCAAAATATCGAGGATTTATTGAAATTTATTTTTCATTATATTCATTTACTATTTTCTGTACTAATTTTTTAATAACACTTGCTTGCGCAATCAAAGATAATACTAATAAAAATATCTTTATTCTTTCTTCATCTTTGTCTTCCAGATTTAAATCTTTAACTATATTTTCTAATTTTGAATCATGTAATACTGATGAGTTTTTTATATCATTAAAACTTTCACTTTGTATATCTGAAAATATTTTATAAGCAGACTCCCAGTCAATTATATCATCTGCTCTAAGATTTATTTCATTAAATGCTAGTTTAAATACCTTTTTTATTTCCTCTGTAGTAAGTACCGGTCTCATATAACTAAGTAATACTAATTGTGCTAAATGAACTTTAGTATATCCTCTTTTTTTTCCATCTTCAGGCTTAGTTATAACTTCACTTTTTATATAGTTCTGAACTATATTATTTGTATATTTATCGTCAACAAATTTATCATTTAAGTAATCTATAACTTGTGATAAAAATAAATCATATTTAGGTAAATCATCATAAGATATCATATTATTTTTAGACATCTCTTCTGCCAACTTCGCAATGTATTCTTCATCAAATTTTTTTTCATCCATAAGAGCACCTCCACATTTAAATCCACTATATCTGTTATTATATAGTATACCAAAACTCTTTACAAGTTATCATCAATTTATTAATAATATTTTATTTTAATAAATCCTTATTTTAAGACCCTTAGAGTTACAATCCACAGTTATAAACAAGTTATCAACATATATTGTGGATAACTTCAAGAATTATGTGAATATAAATTTATTACATCCATTTTTATCCACATAATTCACATTTACCCTGTGGATTATCTGTTTATTACTTGTGGAACACCTGTTGAATAGTTAGCTATTTATCAACATTTTTCTCTAATATACTTTTGTCAATATAAATACTTCAACAAATAATTTTTTATAAAACATGAGTTTTTATATTTTTTTAATATTTTAATTATAATAATAAAAAAAATTTATATATATTGTAATGAATTGTATAATAAATTGTTACATAAAATAACTATCTTAGTATTATTCGTCAAACTAACTAATTATTTATTTATATTTCTGTAACTTATACTTTTTATTGACATATAATATATAGAATCATTGTTAATATAATCCTTATTTTATATACACTTTCGACATATAATTTTTATTTATGGTAAGTTATTACTTTTTTATCACAGAAATTTAATTATCTAAAAATATTATTATTTTTCTTATATCTAACTATATTATATCCCTAAAACCCTTATAAATACTTATTTTATTCATTTCATCTATATAATATTATTACCATTTATTTGAAAACTATACTATTGACATTTCAATTATTTGGTATTAT
Organism: Clostridium intestinale DSM 6191; assembly: GCF_900130055.1. Classification (GTDB taxonomy): domain Bacteria; phylum Bacillota; class Clostridia; order Clostridiales; family Clostridiaceae; genus Clostridium_T; species Clostridium_T intestinale. The sequence continues at coordinate 12,264 of NZ_FQXU01000006.1, read as the reverse complement.
ATTAATCTTAGATGTTATTTAAGTAAGAAATTTGTAAATATTGCAGTTATTTAGAGAAAATGTATTGACTTTAAATTACATCTTTGCTAATATTAATATACGAAATGTCGAATGTTGTAAAACGAGGAGGAAATTTATATGAAATCAACAGGTGTAGTAAGAAGAGTTGACGAGTTAGGAAGAATAGTTATTCCAATAGAGCTAAGAAGAACATTAGATATCGCTGAAAAGGATGCTCTAGAAATATATGTAGACGGTGAGCAAATCATATTAAAGAAATATGAGCCAGCTTGCATATTCTGCGGAGATGCAAGAGATGTTACTAACTACAAGGGAAAAAATATATGCAAGAACTGTATGGCTGAATTAAAAAAATAATTAAAATTATTTTTAATCCATAAATAAATCAATATGTATATATGGTTAAAAAAGCACTTCAACCCCAAGAAGTGCTTTTTTTATTATAGATCAGTTGAATATTTATATACTTCTGACTTAGGCATACTTCTTTCTTTAGCCACTAATTTAATTGCTTCTTTTTTACTATATCCTCTATCTACATAAAGTATTATATGCTCTTCCACTGTAGTATTTTCCCATTTAGCCTTTTGTTCTAAGTCTATTTCCTCTTGACTTTTTCCTTCAATTACAACTACAAACTCTCCCCTTGGGTTATTTGTATTAAAATGCTCTATAACCTCTGAAATTAATCCACGTACTATTTGTTCATGAAGTTTAGTTAATTCCCTACAAATAGCCACTTTTCTATCTCCTAATTCTTCATAAAGAAAGCTTAAGGTATCTTTAATTCTATGAGGAGCCTCATAAAATACTAGTGTTTCTTTATGGTTTTTTATTTCACTAATTAATACTCTTCTTTCTTTATTTTCTCTAGGTACAAAACCTCTAAAAGTAAACTTAGTTGTATCTAAGCCTGAATTAACTAACGCTGTTATTATTGCAGTCGCCCCTGGTAATACTTCAAATTCAACCTCTTCTTCTATACATCTTTTAATAATCACACTTCCTGGATCAGATATCCCTGGAGATCCAGCATCACTAACCAAAGCTACAATTTCTCCACCTTTTACTCTATTTATTATCTCTTCTGATTTCGTTAATTCATTATGTTGATGATAACTTATCAGTTGTTTTTTGATATTAAAATGGTTAAGAAGTTTTATTGTTTGTCTAGTATCTTCAGCCGCAATAACATTACACTCTTTCAAAACATCTAATGCTCTTATAGTTATATCCTTTAGATTACCTATTGGCGTAGGTACTATATATAATTTACTCATTATCTTTCTCCCTTCCATATATACGGTCTATTTCCTCGCTATAGCCTCCACAATCATTATATACATATAAAGGTGCTTCCCACTTAAGAAAAGCCCCTCCATCCCTCTGTGCCTCAATTAACACTATATTGGGAGGTTTTTTAGTATTTGGATGAATCATTCTAATTCTTTTAGGTTCTATTTTATGCTTTCTCATCAAACATAAAATATCTGCCAATCTTTCTGGTCTATGTACCATATATAATTTGCCATTATCTTTTAGTAAAATCCTGGCGCCTATTATTACATCCTCTAATGAGCATAAAATTTCATGTCTAGCTACAGCAAGTTTATCACTGCTATTTATTATTCCTGAAGAATTAAGTTTGTATGGGGGATTTACTGTTATAACATCAGCTTTCTCTATTGTTTTCATAAGTTTTATATCTTTAATATCCCCTTTAATAAACTTTACTTTCTCCTGTGCATTATTTATTTCTACGCTTCTTTTTGCCATTTCGACAAATTCTTCTTGTATTTCAATACCGAGAATACTCTCAGGAGACTTTTTCCCATATATTACAAATGGTACTATTCCTGTTCCAGTACAAATATCAATTACTCTATGCTTTTTTTTTACTTCTGCAAAATTAGCTAATAGTACCGCATCTATCCCAAATCTAAAGGCTTTCTTTTTTTGAATAAGATGAATTCCATTAAGCTGTAGGTCATCAAGGGTCTCATCATCTTTAATAAAGCTATTTATATCCAAATTCATCACACTCCAAATATCTATTACTTATCCATTATAAAGATTAATTATAAAAACTTCAAAAAAAATTAAGAGGATGTTTTAAACACCCTCTAAAATAAACTATATTCTATTTCACTCTTCTAGCTGTGTAGAAGGACCAAATATTTGATACTTTAACTACATCTCCTGTTTGAGGAGCATGAATCATTTGACCTCCTCCTACATATATACCTACATGATGAGAACTAGTAAAAACCAAATCTCCTACTTGAAGGTTAGAATAACTCACTGGAGTTCCATTACCCATTTGAGCATCTGTATCTCTACCTATAGATATACCTGCTTGTCTATATACGTATTGAGTAAATCCTGAACAATCAAATGAATTAGGTCCGGTTGCCGCCCAACGATATGGCATTCCTAATTTACTATATGCTATAGAAAGAATTGCTGAATCCGATGCAGATCCCGCTCCATCACCTCTACTTAAAGTTGGTGCTGTTTTTTGCTGAACTAAACTTTTAGCTTTTTCTATTAAGTCAAATAATTCACTATCAGCTTGTGAACTTTTAACATTCTTTCTTAGAGATCTTAATGTTGTTATCGCATTATTTAGATCATCAACTGAACTACTTGAATTATTTACTATATTAGCAAAAGGCCTATATAGATTTCTTTCAACTGTAATTAAATCATCTGCTATCTTATCATATTCTGCTTTAGCTTGATCAACATAAACTTGTTGTTCTGCTTTTTTAACATTTAGTTCTTCTAATTTTACTTTATTATCTTTATTTAAATCTTCAAGTTCTTGAATCTTAGTTTTCAACGTCGCAATGTGTTCATCATATTCTTTTTTCTTTTCATTAAGCTCATCTATGATTTGCTTATCTAAGCTCATTATCTTACCAACTGCCTGAGCCTTAGAAACAAAGTCTCCTAAGCTATTAGCACTTAATAAAAGTCCTATGTAGCTTTCTTGTCCACCTGATTTGTATAGAGCTCTCATTCTAGCTCCAAAAACCTCTTCTTTTTCAGCTAATTCTTTTTGACTTTTTTCAATTGCTTTTTTAGTATTATCAATTTCTTTATTTGTATTTGCTATCTTAGTATTATTTTCCTCCATAGCTAACGCTATTGGTTGAATTTGTGCATCTAATTCATCTACTTTATTCTTTAACTCCGAATACTTACTTTTTGCATCTGCCGCCTTTGCACCCTTTTCGTTAAGTTCCTGCTGTTGCTGCTCTGTTAAAGGTTCTGCCCATACTTGTACACCTGTTCCGAATACTAGCGAGGCTGCAAGTAAAGCTGATATTGCCTTCTTCTTCATAAACACCTTGGCATTACTAAGCGAATAAGTAATACCTTCCCCCCTTCAATTAATTAGTAAACTGTTATAAGTATAACACTTTTCCTATTTACAACCAATCCCAATTCGTCCAACAATTAAAATTTTACAATTTATTAAAAACTGCCACAACCTATCCAACATTAAAGTTGTCAGATAAAATGTTTACAGTCCATTGTATTTGTAAATACAAACATGTTGTGAACAAAATATTATTAGTTGTTTTACCTATTATAATTCTATGCTCCATATAAGTATATTATAATATTTAGTTAAATATCAAGCGTAAAGTGCTACAAATCAAAAGACCTTGCTTCTTAATACATAAACAAGGTCTTTAATTATTTATTTATATTTAGCACTTAGTCTTCCTTGGATTAATCCGGCTGATATCATAATTACAGCATAAGCTCCCACTATGTACAATGAATACTCTTTAAAAAAGTAATCAACAACCCCTAATAGTACACCTATTCCCCCTAAGCATAAATTAAAAAACGCATTAAATCTAACATAAGCTGTTTTATCATTAGCGATACTTGCACTCTCTATAATACCTCTTACTTTTTTACTTAACAAAATGCTTGTTCCTAATATTAGAAACCAAAGGCTTGCTAGCACCATGATCACAGTAGTTCCTCTCATAGCAATTTACCTCCCTTTATTTTATAAACTAAAGGTATTATATACACTGTATAAATAAAAGTAAATACAGTCTTAGAATATTTTAATTAAAATTATTGACATCTTTAAAGAAACTATTTATAATAATCTATGTGCTACGGGGTGTAGCGCAGATGGGAGCGCGCGTGGTTTGGGACCATGAGGTCGCAGGTTCAATCCCTGTCACCCCGACCAAAAAAAAGAATTGCTTAGGCAATTCTTTTTTATATAACAATACTTCTTAATTTACTTATTACATCTAAAATATCTTCTATAGTTTGCTCATAACTCTTATTTTTTTCCTGTAATGACATATTGGTTGCATTTAAAGCCTCTTTAAGTTTTTTCTCCTGTGCCAAAAATCCTTCTACTGAGTTAATATATATTTTTAATTCTTCAGTTCTGCTTTTAAGCTTTTCTATATCACTAATAATACTACTAACTTCCTTTTTTAGTCCTTCAACACTATCATCATCATTTACTAACTCATCGTTATAGTTATTCCCATCATTATTATCATCAAGTTTTATAGGTGCTATCCCCTCTTCTGAGTAGCTTGACTCTATTTCCTTAACTAACTCTAACACCTTTATTCCATAGTCGTCTAAAGGTGACCAATTTCCCGATAAGTCTTCTATATATTTTGCTTTACCTAATAAATAAGGAAAATGTCTAGGATCCCTACTTATTCTTTTTGGATAAATAACTCCTCCTGCATAAAGTCCTAAATGATCCAAATGAGCCTCAACACCACTTGTCCAATTGTTAAATGTTGCATATCCCCCATTTTCATCATTTATATCATTACTTATCCTTAATCCACATGGATTCTTATACTCGTTCTTAAAAACACCATTAAAAGTTCCTAAATTAGTTTCTATAGCACTTTGTGCATATGCTACTACTGGATTTACTCCAGACTCAATAGATGTATTCCAATAAATTTCTGCAAGTGCAATAAACTCCTCTGTAGCTCCCTTTTTTCTAGCCCATTGAAATGCTTGATATTTTGTTGCAGTAGATGTTGATATTATAGGGGTTTTCGAATTAATAACTATGTCTTCATCGATTCCCATAGAAATTTCTTCTCTTCCAATATGTCTAAGAAAACCATTAGCTATAGAAAGTGCTATTTTGTCTCTAAAGTAATCTTCTTTAAGCAATGCTTCTTCTTTTGAGTTACTAATGAAACAAGTTTCTACCAAAATTGCTGGCATTTCAGTTTCTTTTAGAACCGTAAAATTAGCAAACTTTACACCTCTATTTTTTAAACTAACACCAGAGACTATCTTATCTAACACATTAGTAGCTAACCTCTCGCCTTCATCACCTTTAGTAAATGTATAAACTTCCGTTCCCTCAGCACTATCTACACCCGAGCTATTAATATGAATACTCATAAAACATCTAGCTTTATTTTTATTAGCAATTTTAGCTCTCTCTTCTAAAGTCACATATCTGTCATCATTTCTAGTCAAAATTACAGATATCTGTTTCTTATCCAAATACTCTTTAATCTTATTTGCAATGTATAAGGTTAAAGATTTTTCTACCAAAGAGCCTTCTCCTCTAGCCCCATAATCTGATCCTCCGTGACCCGGATCTATAACTAAATCTACCATATCCACCTTCCTAAATAAATTACTACATATAATATATATTTTGTAACTTACATAATTATTTCACTTCTTCCTTATCAGACATAATATTTTCATAATATTTTTCGCTTTTCGAAGCAGCTACACAAAGGCTCCAAAACATAAGTATTAAAAATATATAAATTCCTATCAATATTTTCATAAGTTTTCTCTCCTAAAATCATAATAGTTATAAATAATGGTTAATCTAACAAATAGAAAAGTTTTCTAAATTAGTATTTACACTTAGGAGGAATATTATGAAAAAAATTTACGAAGACTTATTTAAAGAATTAGTTAAATCCTATTATGATGGAAATTTTAATTCAACCTTAGAAAATATAATGAATTCTCCAAACTTTGATAAGATTGAAGCCATGTCTGTAATCTCTTCATTATGTGGTGTCGAAGTAAAAGCTGATGAAAACTTTATTTATAATCTAAAAAAAGCTATTACAAACTATAAAGTTAGAGAAAAGATAATTGAAAAAGTTTCCTCTTGTTCTAGAGATTGTACTTCTGAAGCTGGTGAGAAAACCAAGTGTCAAACCGCCTGTCCCTTTGATGCTATTTTAGATGATCCAATAAAAGGAACTACTTATATAGACACCGATCTTTGTACTGACTGTGGCATATGTGTGGAAGCTTGTGATAGTGGTAAATTTATAGATAGGATTGAATTTATCCCCATAATAGATTTACTAAAAAAGAACAAAAAAGTAATAGCAGCTGTTGCTCCTGCAATATCTGGTCAATGGGGATCTGATGTAACAATGGACCAATATAGAGCTGCTTTTATAAAAATGGGATTCTCAGACATGATAGAAGTTGCTTTTACAGCTGATATGTTAACCATAAAAGAAGCTGTAGAATTTAATCATCACGTTAATAAAGATGGTGACATTATGATAACCTCTTGTTGCTGTCCTATGTGGGTTGGTATGTTAAAAAAAGTATATCATGATTTAGTTAAAGATGTTTCCCCTTCTGTGTCTCCTATGATTGCAGCAGGAAGAGTTTTAAAAGACTTGAATCCAGATGTTAAGGTTGTATTCATAGGTCCTTGTATAGCTAAAAAATCAGAGGCTAGAGATAAGGATATCTCAGATGCTATTGATTACGTGCTTACCTTTGAAGAATTAAAAGGAATATTTGAAGTTTTAGATATTAGACCAAATGAACTTCAAGGAATCCCTTCAATAGAATATGCTTCAAGAGGAGGAAGATTGTATGCAAGAACTGGTGGAGTTTCAATAGCTGTATCAGAAGCAGTTGAAGAACTTTTTCCTGAAAAACATATAAAACTAAAAACTGCTCAAGCTAACGGGGTAAAGGAATGTAAAGAAATATTAGAAAAAGCTAAGTCTGGAGAACTAGATGCCAATTTTATAGAAGGAATGGGTTGTGTTGGAGGATGTGTCGGTGGCCCTAAAGCCCTAATTCCTAAAGTGCATGGTAAAACCTCAGTTGATGAATTTGCCTACAATTCAGCCGTTAAGGTAGCTACTCATAGCGATATTATGAAAGAAGTTTTAAGTAAGGTTGGTATAGATTCCTTAGATGATTTTAAGAGTAAAGAAAAAATTAAAATCTTTGAAAGAGAATTTAGCTAAACTGTTTCATTAATGCAGTATATAGAGTTTGATATGCTGCATTAAAATTTATTATGATATTGAACTTAATAACTTTCTAATATACTATAAAAATAACATTAGGAATTTGGGGGAGATATATTTGTTTAAAGATGTACAAGCTGCAATATTTGATTTAGATGGAACTCTTATAGACTCAATGTGGATTTGGGATGAAATTAATATAACTTATTTAGAAAGTAAAGGAGCAAAAAGACCTTCTGATTTAGAAGAAAAAATAAATCATTTAAGTTTTAAGCAGACCGCTCAGTATTTTAAGGAGAATTTTAATCTTAAAGAATCTACAGATGAAATAGTTAAAGAAATTAATGATTTAGCCTATGATAATTATTTGAATAAAGCCAGACTTAAACCTGGAGCTAAAAAATTATTAAGCTATTTAAAATCTAATGGCATTAAACTAGCTCTTGCTACTTCAAATTCATCGCCTTTATTAGATATAGCTTTAGAAAGTAATGATATTAAGGATTTTTTTGATAACATCACAACTACGAATGAGGTTACTAGAGGAAAAAACTTTCCTGATGTATATCTTTTAGCTGCAAAGCGTTTAGGTGTGACTCCAGATAAGTGTATTGTTTTTGAAGACATCCCCGCTGCTGTAGAAGGTGCTAAGGCTGCTGGAATGAAAGTTGTAGCAGTATATGATGAACATTCATCTAAGCATAGGGAAAAACTTATTAATAGTGCTGATAAGTATATTGAAGATTTCACTGAATTAGCTGTATAAAAAAAGCAGGAGATTTTAAAAATCTCCTGCTTTTATATTATTAATCTTCTTTTTCATTCATTATTCCTAGTGAATCAAATATCATAAAGCTTACACTTAAAATCATGGCAACTATAGTAGCTAGTCCCATTCCTTTTAATTCTACAGCTCCTAATTTTACAGTTATACCACTTAATCCTATTACAAAAATTACTGATGTTAAAATTAAGTTTCTTGACTTAGCAAAATCCACACCTTTTTCTATAAAAGTTCTTAAACCAGATGTAGCTATAGTTCCAAATAGAAGTAAACTAACTCCTCCTATTACTGGTACTGGTATACTACTAATTAAAGCTGATAGCTTTCCTGAAAAACCTAACACTATAGATATAAGACCAGCTCCACATATAACATATACACTATAAACTTTAGTTAATGCCATAACCCCTATGTTTTCACCATAAGTTGTTGTTGGAACTGAACCAAAAAATCCTGATAAAGCTGTTGATAATCCATCTCCAAGAAGCGATCTATGTAGTCCTGGATCTTCAGATAAATCTTTTCCAACTATACTACTAGTTACTGCTAAATGACCTATATGCTCAGCTACTACTACAAAAGTTGCTGGTAATATTGTCATTATTGCTGTGAAATCAAATTTAGCTATGTTAATATCCGGTGTTACAAAGAAACTTGCTTGTCCAAGTGTTGTAAAATCAACTAATCCATTAGCGTATGCTGCAATATAACCTACCACAACACCTATTAATATAGGAATAACTTTTAAGAATCCTCTTAGTAATACACTACTTAAAATTACTGCTGCTAAAGTTATCATAGATACTAATATCCATTTAGGATTAGAAAACTCCGGATTATTAGATCCACCTACTGCGAATCCAGCCATATCTGCTGCTGTTGGTGCTAATTCTAATCCAATGATTGTAACTATAGCTCCCATAGCTGCTGGTGGGAATAATTTGTTTATCCAACCTGTTCCTGTAAATTTAACTATTATAGCAATTGTAGCAAAAATCAAACCTGAAACGACAAATCCACCTTGTGCATGTTGGAAGGTATACCCTTCACTATACAATAGAAAAACTGGTGCAAGATATGCGAAACTAGATCCTAAATATGCAGGTATCTTCTTTTTAGTAAGGAATGCATATAATAATGTACCTATACCGTTAAAAAATAATACTGTCGCTGGATCTATTCCAAAAAGAATTGGTACTAATACTGATGATCCAAACATTGCAAATAAATGCTGGATACTTAAAGGAATTGCTCTCTTTAGTGGCACACTCTCATTTACATCTACCACTGATACTTGTAATTGTTCATTATTCATTTGTTTATCCCCCTTGCTAGTCTCTCTGGACTAAGTTAAAAGCTTTTATAACTATAACATCTTTTATATTATATTTCAACATATTATGACTAAAATAATTTAGTTATAATCTCCCAATGATTAAATTCTTTAATATTTTTAATAAAAAACTCTAGATCTTAACAATCTAGAGCGATTTTGTTATTTTCTATCTATAGTATACTTTGTACTTAATTCTCCAATTAAATCAAAATATTTCTTTTGTTGAGTCTCTTGAAGTAATTGATTTACAACTCCATCCTTAACTTCTTCAAAATCTAAATCTTTACCAGCATTTTTAGCTTCTACCTTTATCAAGTGATATCCAAATTGAGTTTTAACAGGTTCAGTTACAACGCCTATCTCTGATGCAAAAGCAGCTTCTTCAAACTCAGGAACCATCATTCCTCTTGAGAATGAACCTAAATTACCACCTTGTTCCTTAGATGGACATGATGAATACTGACTAGCAGCTTCTTCAAATGTTACGTTATTTGATTCTATTTCTTTTTTAATTTTATTTGCTTCTTCCTCTGAACTTATTAAAATATGTTTTGCTGTCACATTTTCTGGTTCTGAAAACATACTTCTATTTTCTTCATAGTATTTTAAAGCTTCATCATCAGTAACAGTTACTTCTGATATTACTTTGTTAATAACCATTTGAGTTAAAAGTTCTTTTTTAAACTTTTCTACTTCTGTTTCAAATTCTTTAGTTTTATCTAAAGAAGCTTCTTTTCCAAATTGGAACATTAATTCAAACGAAATCATTTGTTCTAATAATTGTTTTTTACCTTGCTCTGTTGCAAACATCCCTCTTCTATCTTGAGGATACTTTAAAATAGCTTGCTGTAAATCCATCTCAGTTATTTCATTACCAGCTACAACTGCCAAAACTTTATTTTCCATACATAATCTCCTTTATATATAAACTTAACACTCTAACATAATAACACATATAAGAAGATTAATACACTAAAGAACTCCATATTATCGTTTAACTTCCTTTTCCTTGATGATTAATAATAATTATTATATAATAAAATTATATAATTAGGAGGTAATAATTATGTCAAAAATAGAAATTGGAAGTCTAGCGCCTGACTTCATATTAAAAGGATCAGATGGAGAAACACATAAACTAAGTGATTATCTTGGGAAAAAGGTTGTTCTTTATTTCTACCCAAAAGACAACACTCCAGGATGCTCTACACAAGCCTGTGACTTTAGAGATAGTATACCTACTATAACTAACGAAAATGCTGTTGTAATTGGTATAAGTAAAGATAGTTTAGCCTCTCATGATAAATTTATTGCTAAATTCGGATTACCATTTTTATTGTTAAGTGATGAAGATAAAGAAGTTTGTGCGCTATATGATGTATTAAAAGAGAAAAATATGTATGGAAGAAAAACCATTGGCATAGAAAGAAGCACTTTTTTAATTGATGAAAAAGGTATTCTAAGAAAAGAATTTAGAAAAGTTAAAGTAAAAGATCATATTAATGATGTTATAGAAAGCTTAAAAAAACTGTAGGAATATTAATTCCTACAGTTTTTTAATTACTGATTTTATATTCTTATTTTTATATTTTTTATATGAAGAGAAGGCCAGAGATCCTAATACTCCTAAAACTCCACCTAAAGAAAATCCAAACATAACATTGTCTACAACCACACCAATCAATACACCTAGACCCGCACCTAATGCAATTCCTTTTGCTAAATAATCATTTTCTTCTTCAGTTAAAGAAATCTTGTTAAAAACCTCCTTCATAACCTCACCAACCCTTTTATTAAAATCTTATTATTGATTATTATATCCTCAATATATTAAGATTTTCTTACATTCTGCTTAAGGTAATATTAAATATACTTAAATTTTTATTTACATCTAGTTAATATATTTTAAAAAACAGAAACAAAAAATCACAGCTTTCACTGTGATTTTATCCAACTTGTAAACATTAACTAGTCAATGTTAATTATCGGAGTTTTGATAGAGTTTTTACCGTTAACTCAAGAGAAAAATATAAGCCTAGTTAATACTAGGCTTATGGTGGCTCGAGCAGGAATCGAACCAGCGACACGAGGATTTTCAGTCCTCTGCTCTACCGACTGAGCTATCGAGCCATAAAATACTTTACTTAAATATTATATGGTTATCAATAAATTTTGTCAATATATTATAATTATTGATTTATTAAAAGTTTTTTATACAGAAAAAAATCAAAATATTTCTCGGGAAATAAAAGATTTTATCTGATTTTGACATATAAACATTTCAAACAAAAAAAGAAACTACTACAATTTGCATTGTAATAGTTTCCTGTAAATAAATTATTTGGCGACTTCCTACTCTCCCACACAGTCTCCCATGCAGTACCATCGGCGTAATAAAGCTTAACGATCCTGTTCGGAATGGGAAGGGGTGTTACCTTTATGCCATTATCACCAAATATTTATGAAAGAATTTTGTTCTTTCAAAATTGCACACAAGTTCATTTAATAATATATATTCCAGTTAACTATTGGTCAAGCCCTCGATCTATTAGTATGAGTCAGCTAAATATGTTACCACACTTACACCTCTCACCTATCAACCTTGTGTTCTTCAAGGGATCTTACTAGATTACTCTATGGGAAATCTTATCTTGAGGTGGGCTTCACGCTTAGATGCCTTCAGCGTTTATCCCTTCCCGACTTAGCTACCCAGCTATGCTCCTGGCGGAACAACTGGTACACCAGAGGTCAGTCCATCCCGGTCCTCTCGTACTAAGGACAGCTCCTCTCAAATTTCCTACGCCCGCGACGGATAGGGACCGAACTGTCTCACGACGTTCTGA
>NZ_FQXU01000003.1:663749-680506 GCF_900130055.1 Clostridium intestinale DSM 6191 | reverse complement strand
TAGAGATTTAAACGTTGGGGATAACGTAACTGTATCATTTACCTTTAAGTACTCCAATTTGACTTACAATAATGCATCAAGGGGAATAAGGATACAAGGGCAAGGAAATATAACAGGATGGGGTAATGGGGCGTTTAATTCTTATGCAATACCAGTAGATTTTAATGCCGGAAGTGGAGAAGTAAATGTATCATATAGAATGATAATTACATCAGATCATCTTCTAAATTCAATGTGGTATATAAACTTTAGAACAGACTATATAACTGGTGGAACAATATCATTAAAGTCACTTATGATAGAAAAAGGAAATAAAAAGACTACATGGACACGAGCTTTAGAGGATTTAGATACAAAAATAAGTGAGAACTATTCAGCAATAAATCAAACTATAAGTGGAGTAAACACAACAGTTGGAAGTATGCAAACTTCTATTAGTGGACACGAGACAAGAATAGGGACAGCAGAGGGCTCTATAAATACAATGAAAGAGCAGATAGTTTTAAAGGTAGAAAAAACAGATATTTATAATATTGCTGGATTAGTAACAAAAATTGATGATAGAGATGCAAGTTTAATTTATACAGGAACATGGAGTAAAGGAAATGACCCAGCACACTATAATACAACTTACTCTCATAACTCCATAGCCAATACTTCCGTTAAATTAACTTTTGATGGAGTAGGAGTTAGATGGATAACATCAAAGAATACTTTTAGAGGTTATGCAGATGTAAAAATAGACGGTGCTATTGTTGCTACAAACGTAGATACTTACTCAGCAACTACAGTATCAAACTTTGTTGCCTTTGAAAAGCTAGGACTAACCTATGGACAACATACTATAGAAATTATAGTTAAAGGTACTAAAAGAGCCGAAGCAGCAAGTCCAGCGGTTCTAATAGATTATTTTGAAGTATTAAAAGAAGCTCAAACACAAATTGATAGTGCAGTATCTAGTATATCAATACTTAGTAATCAAATAAGCAGTAAAGTAAGTTCTAGTGATTTTGGTTCACTTATAACTCAAAATGTTGCAAGTGTTAAAACTGCAATAGGACAGATAGGTGGAAATAATTTAGTGAAAAATGGTGCTTTTGATTTTAAGATGGATAACTGGAGTAACGTAGGAACACCACAATTAGTAGAAGTTGTTGATTCAACTGATTCAGGATATTCTAAAGTTCTAAAGGTACAGGTTAATGGAGTTAACCAGGGAGTTATGCAGACAATAACCAGATTAAGAATAGGGCAAACATATACAGTATCAGCTCTTATAAATTCGCAAAGTGGTTCTGGTGTTATTCAATTAAATAACAATGGGAGTTATCTTAGTGTATCAGATACTAAAAATAATAGTTGGAATAGATATAGTATAACATTTATTGCAGTGGCAAATAGTGTCAGCATACAACTTGGAAGAGGATCAACTGGTTCTAATGGAACATATTTATTTGCAGCTGTAAAGCTTGAAGAAGGCTCTAACGCTACTGCATGGAATGCTAATCCTTCAGAACTTAAAAGTACTAGTTTTGAAATAACTCAAAGTTATGCTAGATTTACTGGACTAGATGGAAGTTATACTGAATTCACACCAGGAACTACAGGTTTGAAGTGGCATAAGAATTCAGGAGATGCAGAAGGAAAAGATTATCACTACCTTATGGCAACAGGGATTACAACTATTTCAGAAAATTTCGATGCTACTATACAACTTGGAGACGAGTTTAAAGGTAAAAACTTTGAAGTTCTTGTGTCAGTTAAATCTGCAAAAGCTGCAAATAATGCCAGTATTGAACTTTTTAGCGTTGCAGCAGGTGGGAAAAATATAGAAGCAGGAACTTTTAGAATTTTAGGGTATATGAGTAGTAATTACAATCCAATATTGAATAAATATACCAGTTATATAGATGGGTATTGGCTACTCAATGACAATACTAATTTAACTTCTTATCCATCGTTTAGAGGATCTATGGAGATTTCGTGGATAGCTATAGCATAAGGGGGGTGATATGATGGCTACATTAGAGGAACATGAAAAGTCAATGACAATATATTATTCAAAAAGAACTGGTGAGATAACATCATTCTCAAGTGGAATACAAGATATGAGTTTCTTTGGAGATAATAAAGAGGACTATAAAATAATATGGGACTTTATTATACTAGAAAAAGATAATTATGTGTTAGAAAACAGAGGTAAGTTTAAAGTAATAGACGGAATTGTGAAGTTAAAAGAATTCGTTGATTTAAGTAAATACTTGTAGATTTTTGTTCATAACAAAAGGAAGGTATTGTGGAATTTGGGATTCGGAGTACCTTCCTTTAGGCATTAAATAATGCTAATTAATTATACTTTATTTTATTTAATTTGAAAAGATATTTTTTACATATGTAAAAAGATATATAATATCTAAATTTGATTTTATATATTATATTTATTATTTTTATTCTGGAATGTATTGAAATAAAATTTCTTCAGTATCTCTTTTTTTAACAGTTACGTAAAAAGTACATGGATATATAGGACTCATATTATGGTCTTTTCTTTTAAAGAATAGTTGACCATCAAACAGAAAGATTTCCAAGTCCCAGCTTTCAAAAACCTCGTTAATCCAAGTTGGATATCTTCCAACAGTTACGGTCATATAACCTAAATTGTTTTCATGAAACAGAGATTTATATGGAATATCAATGTCTGGAGGAAGTTTGTTACCAGTATATAGCGTATCTACATGGGGTCCTGGATTTCTTACTATAATAGGATAGACATTTTGTTGCGTATTAGCTGGGGGAGTGTTATTAGAATTTGATTTTACTTGCTGAGTTTGACTATTATTTACGACCACATCATTTATATTGGAAGAATTACTTGCTGTATTATTAGAATTTGAAGCTAATAGCAAAGAATTATTCCTGTTTTGAATTTCTATTTCGTAAGTATTTTTTAATGATAAGGCTTCATTATTAGTATTATCAATTTTTAATATATTATCAAGAAAAGCCATTGCAGAATCATATTTATTAGTTTCGGCATCAGATTTTGCTTTGTTAAGATTATCAGTAATATATAAACTTATGCATTCGTCTATTTTATTTTTTGCTATATTATAATATTTTAAATCCAATTCAGGGATTTTTTTAAATATATCAGATGCTTCTAGATATCTATTTTCATTAAATAATGATAGTGCTTCAGTATAGTTTTGATATGATTCTTTAAGCTGTTTACTTAGATTAATTTTATCGTTTATAATTTTTTCATTTCTTCGACGATACTTTAATGCTGTATTATAATTTTCAATAGCTTGATCAAATTCATCCGAATCTAGTAAAGTATTACCAAGTGTTATAAACTTATTATAATTGCGAGAATTATAGCTATATACACTCAATGGAGTAATTACCAATATTAGTATAATAAAAACACTTATACTAATGAGTTTTTTGCTTTTTAATTGCGATATTTTCATGATTGTCCCCCTAAAATTAACATATTCATTAGTAATATACCAAATTTAAACAAAGAAGTATATAAATTTATTAAATGATTAAGAAAATTGAATAAATCAGTTATCTTTTTATATAAAAAAATAAAGCGAGGTTTAGCATGAACGAAGAACTATGTCTAGAAAGACATAAAAGAATTACAGAAAAATTAGATGAGCATGAAAGGAGAATCAATAAACATGGGGAAAGGTTAGACTCATTAGATAAGGATAGTGTGGAACTAAAAACAGAAATTAAGAATCTGTGTAAACAAATAGGTTCTTTAACGGCAATTCTAAAATGGTTTATAGGTTTACTTGTAGGAAGCTTTGTAGCTTTCTTTTTTTATGCAGTACAACAAAATATTTTTAAATAAAAGGAGAGATGTAAAAATGGAATTCACAAAGTTTATAACTGAAAATGCTTTAATCTTAGTACCAGCACTTTATGTTTTAGGGATGGTATTGAAAGGAACTGAAAAGATATCTGATAAATACATTCCAATACTACTATTACCTATAGGTGTTATTGCATCTATATCTATGTTGGGTTATACAGTACAAGCAATCGTACAAGGTGTACTTGTAGTTGGTGCAGCAGTTTATACTAATCAGTTAGTTAAGCAAATTAATAAATCAGAGTAAACATGGAGCCAATGGCTCCTTTTATATTTATTAAATAAAATTTGAAAGGATGATAAAAATGGGATTTGAGGTTTTAACATTAGATCAATTATTAGGAAGATTAAACAATTATAATCATGTGGAGTTACATGTACATCATACCTATAAACCATGTAAAGCAAACTTTAACGGAAACAATGGGTTAGAGCAACAACAGAATATGAAAAACTATCATGTAAATGTTAATGGATGGTCAGATATAGGGCAACATGTTACCTTACTGCCTAATGGATTATTCGTTACTGGTAGAGATTTTGGTACAACTCCAGCTTCAATATTAGGTAAGAACACTGGTGCTTTTGCTTGTGAAATGTTGGGTAATTTTAACATAGGTGCAGAAACGTTAGAGGGTGCTCAAAAGGATAGCATTTTAAGATTAGCTAAGTATTTTGACGATAGAGGTAAGTATGTGAGATTCCATAGAGAGTCGTTCTCTACAGATTGTCCAGGTACAGGCCTAAATAAAGATGTATTCATGTCAGAAGTTAGAGCAGTTAATGGAAAGTCACCAGTTATTACGGTTCCAGTTTCAGCGGTGCATTATACATGGATGGACTATATAACAGGGGATATTGTTAAGGACTTACAGAGAGCTTTGAATAATCTATATAGTGGTGGTTTAGCGACTGATGGATATTTAGGAGATTTAACTATATCGGTATTTGATAGAGTATTGGTAGCCCAAGGTCAGAGGAATGACTTAGTTAGAGTTATCCAAAAGAGATTAATTCAGTTAGGTTATAAATTATCTAACTATGGAGAAGATGGAGCTTATGGTGTTGGAGGAGAAACCTACAGAGCAGTAGTTCAATTCCAAAGGGATAGAGGACTTGAAGATGATTCGTTAGTAGGTAAGAATACTTTAAAAGCATTGTTTAGGAAATAATATAAAAAGCTCCTGCATCAATTAAGATACAGGAGCCAATATATGCTAAAGAAAAGATGGGTTATGGATAGATCCCTTACGTTAACCTTCTATATAATATATGCAGATTAAAAGATTATTGCCACAACTGAGGATTAATTTCCGTGGTTGTGGCTTTTTTTCTTTTTATTTAACGATAACTACAAAATATTGAACGTTTATGCATAAATTTACAAGGTTTACATAATAAATGATATACTTAAAAAGTAGAACACAATTAATTAAAAGGGGGATGGATTATGAAAAAATTATTAAAGTTACTTATTTTTGTACCAGCATTATTAATATCATTTATAGTGGCTAAGACAGAAGTGGTACAAGCAGCGGAAACTATACACATTGAATATCAAGCTCATATGCAGAACTTAGGGTGGATACCTGTAAAAGGATATGGTGATGTAGCTGGAAGACCAGGAGAAGGGTTGAGAATGGAAGCAATCGCTATTCATACTAACGATCCTAATGTTAAACTTGAATATCAAGCACATGTTGAAAACTATGGATGGATGCCAGTAGTCAAAGATGGTATGATTGCTGGAATTTCAGGTCAGAATTTAAGAATGGAAGCCATTTCTATAGCAGCGAAAGATGCAAGTGGGAAAGACGCAGTTGGATATAATTTAAGATATAGAGTTTATCTTCAGTACAAGGGATGGCAAGAGTGGAAGAGTGGAGGACAAATAGCAGGAACTACAGGAGAATCTAGAGGAATAGAAGCAATACAAATTTCACTTAGTAAAGGTAATCCAGATCCTTTAGGACAAGACGTTGTAAATGAAGCATATAGACACTTAGGAAAAACATATGTTTACGGAGCGACTGGACCTAATACATTTGATTGCTCAGGATTAACACAATATGTGTACAAGCAAGTAGGTATAAACATATCTAGAACAACATTTACGCAAATTAACGATGGAGTATCAGTAAGTTATTCAAATCTACAACCAGGGGATTTAGTGTTTACGAGTACTACTCATGTAGGCATATATATAGGAAATGGGCAAATGATTCATGCTCCTCAGACAGGTGATGTTGTAAAAATTTCGAGTATATGGAATTTCTATGCTGCAAGAAGAATAATAAACTAAGCATAAAAAAGACTCCTCAATAGGAGTCTTTTTTATGAATACTTTTATCCAGCTAATAAGTCTAAAAATATTTGTATAAAAGCAATTATCAGTATAATGATATCTAATATTGCCAAGAAAACTAGTACAATAAAATAGATAATATTCCAAAGAAGGTACAATCACTCATATTTCTTACCTAACCAGAATTATAGACAATCCCAACATGCTCTATACAAAAACTAACCACAATATGGTATATTTTATTTATACATATTTTAAGGGGGAGAGTTATGAGAAAAGATATTGAGGATTTAATTGAAAACTTGAAATTACCTACTCTTGGATTTGAGAGTAATTATAAATGTGCTGAGGAGTACCTAACACCTGATGAAAAAGTTTTATTTATATATCCAGGTAGCGGAGGGATATCAGAAATAAAACGAGATGAGAATTTTGTACCTATTCAATTAAATTTAGAAAATAAAAAGCAAGGAATATTTGTTATAACTACAAATAGAATATTTCATGCAAGTAGTATATTAGGAGAAGGTTTTGAACAGATAGACAAGGAAGAAATAGTTACATATAGAGCATTTAAATCTCAATTAGCAGCAAGGATAATGGAAATATTTTCAAACACTAGAGTTCTTGAGGTTGAATTATCATATAAAAAGCAATTTGTTAAAGCTGCAGGAAAAGCTGTTATGTTCCTGATTGACAGCGAAAGTTCTAGTGAAATATAATATAGAACAGGTAATTGTAAATATTCCAAAACGAATAAAAGATCTTGAAAAGCTTAAAGATATGGGAATAGTATCAGATGAAGAGTTTAATCAGGAGAGAAGAGAGTTGCTTGAGAGGTTGTAAAATAGCTATTTAAAATAACGGTGTAAAGATATAGGATTTCCACCACAACATAAAATATATAAATATTATTCTTACATACTACAACATTAGATATGAAGATACCTTGAATATATTTATTTCTACATATACATGTTTATAAACAAATGCAAAAATAATATTGGAAAAGGAAATAAAGTGATATTTTATGCATATAATAGAAAGCCCCTGTATTAATTAAGATACAGGAGCAAAAAAATATTTTTTTAAGCAAAAATGACTTCTTGGTAACTAGTAACACTGCAAAATTAATTGAGAAAAATTCTACTACTATAATATATGCAGATTAAAAGATTAAAGCCACAACTGAGGATTAATTTCCTCAGTTGTGGCTTTAATTATTTAATTAGATTTTTATTTCTAATAGGCATTTGTTTTAGTTAGGTAGGAATGAAAATTAGATAAGTAAAAGAATTTATATATAAAATTTAATGCAAAAATTAAAGGTTCAAGTATTAACTCTTTGTATTTTTCTAGATAACTTTAATTTAATATTAAAATTTCAATTAATTACTCAAAGTGTTGTCGTAATTTTTGTTATTATTTATGTTTGGTTTGATATCGTAGCAATGATACTATAATTGTGTGACAAATATGTGACAAAATGGGGGACGAAAAATGCAAAAATATATCAAAGGGATGACTTTAGCAATACTAATGACATTCCTTGCGACTATGATACCAAGCTATAATGTAGTTGCAAAAGAGAAAAATACAGATAGTAGCGTAAAAGTACAACAAGGTACTGAATCAGATGGTCTTATAGTAGGGGAAGTAACAGAAAAAAGAGAAGAAAATGTTAAACACTTTATGAAGGATGATGGAACCTTTGTAGCAATGATGTACAACAATCCAGTACATTATAAGGAAGGTTCAGAATGGAAAGATATTGATAATACCCTAGTAGAAAAGGATGATACTAAAGGGATAGTTGAATCTAAAGAAGATATCCTAAAAGAAGCTACAATTTTTAGTGATGTATCTACTAGTGAAGCAACTGGCAAAACCATAGAAGGTAGTGATGGTAAGAATTCTATAGAGACAGTAGAAGAAGCTAAGGAATCAGCTGAAGAGCAAGTGAAATCTGATGAAAGTGTATCGAAAGAAAAAGAGATTTCAGCTCAAAATAAAGAAGTAAAAGTTGATAGTAAATCAACTGAAAAAGCAGCAAATGATAAGGAAATAAACAAAGGTAAAAATAATAAAGTCTTAGAAAATAAAAGTAATGACTTTAAAATATCTATAGCTCAAAACATTAATGCAGATAAGTTAGTTTCTATAAACAAAGATAAATACGAAGTTTCTTGGAATATAAAGAGCGATAAGAATGTAAAGGTAAATAAAAAAGAAACTACGGATGAAGATGTAAACAAACTTTTAGGACTTACAAATGAGCAAGAAAAGAAGTTAAGTAAAAAAGAAAAAGCAGAGCTTGAAAATAGCAAAAAAGCTACCTTAATAAAAACAACATCATCTGTTGTTTTTGAGGAAGTTAAACCTAATATAAATTTAGAGTACAAGCTTATTTCAGATAGTATTAAAGAAAGTATCATAATTAATAAACCAACTGATATAAAGAAGTTTTCATTTAACTTCAATATGAAGAATTTAAAACCAGAACTAAAAGATAATCAGATTATTCTTTCAGATAAAGATACTGGAAAAGAAATAATGAGAATGCAAGCTCCATTTATGGTTGATGCCAAAGGAGAGCAAACGGATAGAGTAAAACTTTCTTTTGATAAAAAAGGAAAAGGATATATTCTTACACTGGAGTTAGATAAAGAATGGATAAATTCAAAAGATAGACAATACCCAGTTATAGTAGATCCATCTTTTGAATCTTCAGTAAGATCCTCAGATATAAGAGATACATTTGTAGCAGCTAATGATACAGAAGATAAATCTACAAACATGTTCTTAAGAGTAGGAAATACTCCTCAAATTGGTGCAACTAGAACTTTTATTAAATTTACGAATCTACCTCAGCTTAGCATGGGAGATATGATAATAGATGCAAAATTATACCTACTGAAGATACCGAGTCAAAGTGGAACTGATGGTCAGATTGATGTACATAAAGTAACAAATGATTGGAATAATGTTGGATTAAGGTGGAGTAATCAGCCATCAATAGACTGGACAATAAAAGATTATCAAAATTATTCTAGCAATAACTGGCAGTATTGGGACATAACAGATATAGCGAAAGAGTGGTACACTACAGGTAATAATTATGGCTTATGTGTAAAGAAAAATGATGAGAGGTCAGGTCATTCAACATATCTATCTTCAGATACTTCTGATTCAAATGGTTATCCAAGTGTATATTTTAGTTATGTTAATAATTCAGGTTTACAATCATATTGGACATATCATTCACAATCTGTAGGTAGAGCAGGAACAACAAATATAAATGATTATAATGGTAATGTAATTCATGTTCATGATGATGTAGCCATGAGTGGAAATAGACTTCCAACAGTAATTAAGCACGTATATAATAGTAATGATAGAGGCGTAGACATAGGCTTTGGACCAGGTTGGAGATTAAATTTAAGTCAAAAAGTAATTTATAAACAGATTGGTTCTAAAAAGTATTATCAGTATACTGATGAGGATGGAACTAGAAGATATTTTGAAGATACTGGAACAGAAATGAAAGAAGAGTATAGTGGAGAGCTAACTTTAGTAAAGAATGCAAATGGAAGCTTCACTATAAAGGATAAGGATAATAATGCTTTGCTTTTTAATAATATTGGAGACTTAGAAGAGATAACAGATTCAAATGCAAATAAACTTGATCTTCAGTATTATGATGGAAAACTTAAATATGTTGTAGATGGAGCAGGAAGAGTAACTAAGCTTGAATATAGCATATATGGTAAGCTTCAAGAAATATATTATCCAGACAATACAAAAGTGAGATTTGATTACTCTGGAGATATAATGAAGTGGATTACATATGCAGATGGAAAGCAGTCTGTATATGATTATAATGGACAAAATAATTTAACCTCTGTAACTAATATAGATGGTTATAAAATGAGCTACGAGTATTACTCTCAGTCTCCTAATAGAATTAAAAAGGTTACAGAAGGTAATACAGACGGTACAGTAGG
Organism: Clostridium intestinale DSM 6191; assembly: GCF_900130055.1. Classification (GTDB taxonomy): domain Bacteria; phylum Bacillota; class Clostridia; order Clostridiales; family Clostridiaceae; genus Clostridium_T; species Clostridium_T intestinale. The sequence continues at coordinate 670,311 of NZ_FQXU01000003.1, read as the reverse complement.
ATCATCAATGTCCTATGAATATAGCTATAATAGCACAAAGTTTACTGACAATAAAAATAGGGTAAATTATTATCAGTTTGATAACTCTGGAAAAACTATAAGTATTAGAGATGCAGCAGGATATGCACAAGCATATGAATATGGAGATGGAACTAATATAAATAAGATGACATTAGAGTCAAAGTTACAGAAGTCTGTAAGCAATTTAATTATGAATGGTAGTGCTGAAGAAGATAGAAACTTTAATTTTGGTGCAGGTGGTGGTGGTACTGGTAGTGCAGAAATTACATCTGAACAAAAATATATAGGAAGCAGGAGCTTAAAGTTAAGCAAAGGAGATAATACTGGAAGTAGATATATAGATCAAGTATTGTCGCTTCAAAAAGGAAAAACTTATACTTTTTCTGCTTATGTAAAGACTTCTAATATATCTCAATTAAAGTCAAAAGGCGCAGGTATAAACATAAATTATAAAGATAAAAATGGTGTGTATAATTCAGTAAGATCAAAATTTTTAACTGGAACAAATGATTGGACAAGGCTTGAAACTACTTTTACTTATCCTACTGATTCAGTAGACAGTAATGTTATATTAAGATGTGAATTATGGGAAGAATCAGGAGTTGCTTACTATGATGCACTTCAATTAGAAGATGGAACTATTGCTAACAAGTATAACTTGGTTGAAAATGGAGACTTATCAGGTGGAGCTAAAATACCAAATTACTGGTCAGATGAGATGTATGGAGGAGTTGTCCGTACTGAAGCGAGTGATACTAGGTTATTAAATAGTGATAGTGATCACCCATCATATTTAGATGCAAATGTATTTAAGTTGACTGGACGACAAGGAAAAGATACTCGTATAAATCAAACAATAAAGGTAAATGGAAAAGCTGGAGATTCTTTTGTAGTTGGAGGATGGGCTAAAGGTTCAGCCGTTTCTCATGGAGCATTTGCGATTCAAGCAATGTTAGTAACGACAAGTGGAGAGCAATGGGAGACATTTTATTTTAATAGAGATTCTAAGAATTGGCAATTTATTAACGGAGTAGCAAAAGCCAAGAATGATTATTCAGAGTTACATATCTACCTAGTCTATTCTGATAATGCAAATGAGGCTCAATTTGATGGTATACAAGTATATAAAGAGGAGTTTGGAGATACATATCAATATGATTCAAAAGGAAACATTATCTCATCTGTAGACTTATCAAAGCAACAAACTAAGTTTGAGTATAATGGAAGCAATGATTTAATAAAAACAACAGATCCAAAAGGAAATCAGTTTAAGTATGAATATGATTCAAAGAAAAACATAACTAAAGCTACAACAGCAGAAAACCTTATTTATAATTTTGAATATGATAGTTATGGAAATGCTATAAAAAGCAAAATATTTGGAGTATCTTTATTCATAGAATCAAGTGCTAAGTATACATCTAATGGAAATTATATAAGTTCTGTAACTGATTCACTAGGAAATACAGTAGGATATAATTATGAAGAAACTAAAGGAACTTTAACATCAACTACTGATGCCAAAGGAAATGTAACAAATTATAAATATGATATTAACAATGCATTATCAAGTGTTACTAAAAAAGTAGATGGTGTAGATATATCCAATAGTTACACTTATAAAAATGATAGAATAGATACTATAGGTCATAACGGATTTACATATAACTTCATATACGATACTTTAGGAAGAACTACAGGAGTTAATGTAGGAAGTCAAAGACTAATAACAAACACATATGAAGCAAATGGTGGAAACCTTATAGAATCAACATATGGAAATGGAGCTAAGGTTCAAACTGATTATGACAATTTAGACAGAGTTGTTGCTAAAAGGGTAAATGGATCAGAAATAGAACACTATAGTTATGATGCTAGTGGGAATTTAGCTATATTAGAAGATAAGGTAAACAATACAACATATAAGTATAACTATGATTCTGCAGATAGATTAGTTAATTTAACTGATTCTAAAGGTAACAGCTATAAGAATGAATATGATGCTAATAATAATGTAAGTAAACAAATGAGCTCTATAAATGGACAGAAGAGAGAGACAGCTTTTGAGTTTGATAAAGATAATAAGATAACAAAGTTTATATTTAATAATGGTAATAACTTTATTCAGTACACCTATGATGAAATAGCTAGGAATAAAGAAAAAACTTTAAATTTAGGTAATAATGTTACTTACAAAACTACAGCTCAGTATTTACCGGGAATAAATAATTCAACAAGTTCTCAAGTAGGAACTATAAGCAATAATGGTTCTGAAATAAAATATACCTATGATAAAAATAGCAATATAGAAACGATTGTTCAAGGTAAAAATATAGAACCTTTAAATCCAGGAAAATATGAGGAAGATAATCCTAATATAAAATTTACAGGAAACTGGCTAAAGGATTCTAACTCAGGGTATAGTGGAGGAACGGTACTTTACTCTGCAGGCACAATAGGAGATTCGGTAGAATTTAAATTTATTGGAACAGGGTTTAACTTAGTACAACCAGTAAATCAGTATAGAGGAATAGCAAAGTTAACAATAGATGGAATAAGTCAGAATATAGATACTTATTCTGCAAGTGAAATATCACAAAAGACCGTGTTTAGTAAATTAGATCTACCATTTGGAATGCATGAAGTAAAAATAGAAGTAACGGTAGATAGAAACCCGTTAGCTAAGTGGTGTAATCAGGCTTTTGATTATGTTGAAGTTTTAGATAATAATACTAGACCACTTACAAAGGGAAAGTATGAAGAGGATAATCCGAATATAAAATTTAATGGTAAATGGATGAAAGATTTAAATTCGGGTTATAGTGGAGGAACTGTACTTTACTCAGGGACAATAGGAGATTCAATAGATTTTAGTTTTATAGGGACAGGATTTAATTGGGCGCAACCAGTAAATTCATATAGAGGAATTTCTAAAATAACGATTGACGGGGTAGAACAGAGACTTGATACTTACTCTGCAAGTGAAATATTAAATAGAGTCGTGTTTAGTAAGACTGATTTATCATTAGATATACACTCAGTTAAGATTGAGATTACAGAAAATAAAAATCAATCATCTAAAGGATATAATCAATCTTTGGATTATATTGAAATACTTAATGGAAGTCAATCTTCAGCACTTACTGCAGGAAAATATGAAGAAAATAATCCTAATATTAAGTTTTATGGTAATTGGCTTAAGGAATCAACTTCGTTACATAGTGGTGGTGCGATACAATATACGGAAACTATAGGAGATCATGTAGATTTTAGTTTTACAGGTACAGGATTTAAATGGATACAATCAGTAAATTCTTATAGAGGAATTTCTAAAATAACAATAGACGGAATAGTATACACTGTAGATACCTATTCCGAAAATGAAATAGCACAAAAGGTTGTATTTAGTAAGACTGATTTAACATATGGAACACATTATGTTAGAATTGAAGCCACGTCAAATAAAAATCCATTATCCAAATGGTATAATCAAGCCTTTGACTATATTGAAATTGTCAATACTAAGCTTGATGATAGTAAAACTACAAAGTATTATTACAATGAACTTAATGAGCTTATAAGGGAAGATAATCAAGTTCTTGGAAAAACAATTTTATATAACTACGATACAGGTGGTAACATAACTTCAAAAAGAGAGTATGATTACACCACAGGGACACCAGGAACAGTAACTAATAATGTCGCTTATGGTTATGGAGATACCAATTGGAAAGACAAACTAACTTCCTATAACGGTAAAAATATAACTTATGATGCCATAGGAAATCCACTAACCTATGATGGATATACTTATACATGGGAAAGAGGAAGAACTTTAACAAAGATAGCAGGTAATAATAAGGATATAAGCTATAAATATGATGGAAGTGGAATAAGAACAGAGAAAAATGCAAATGGAGTAGTAAGTAAATATACTTTACTAGGTGATAAAGTAGTATATGAAGAAGTAACTAATGGAAGTAATGTAGATAAAATCTATTATACCTATGATGGAAGTGGAATCCTAGTAAGCATGAATCTAAATTCAGTAGAATACTTCTATGTAAGAAATCTACAAGGTGATATAATAGCTTTGATAGATAAGACAGGTGCACAAGTAGTAACTTATAACTATGACTCATGGGGAAAACTAATATCGATAGAAGGAACCTTAAAAGATAGTGTGGGAGTTAAAAATCCATATAGATATAGAGGTTATAGGTATGATAACGAAACTGGAATGTACTATTTACAGAGTAGGTATTACAATCCTGAGTGGGGAAGGTTTATTAATGCTGATGGATTAATAGGACAGACAGGAGATTTGTTAACTCATAATATGTTTGCTTACTGTAAAAATAATCCTATTTTATTGAAAGACGAAAATGGATTTAGACCGATGATTTCTACCAGTTGGGATAATGAGGTTGCTATTGGTAGAGGGAGTCAAGAGTATGATTCATATAAGGGAATATGGGGATCTGTAACAAATATAATAAAAAAACAGGTTATAGATATTGTTTATGGTTCCATAACATATAATAAATCTGTTCCTATCTTTAGCAATGGAGAAGTCGGTATATCTACACCTAAGATATTTAAATATCAAATAAAGTTAGGAGGATCATATACACTAGGACCGTATAATAAAGTAGATGATTCATTCTATGAATTTGGAGTTGGTGCAGAGGTTAAACCATTAGAAATAGCTATAAGAGAAGAAAATAATTATGGTCACTTAAATATAAATACTGAAATTAATCCATCAGTGGGATTAGGAGGAAAAGCATCAATTGGATTAGCTAGATGGGATAGGGGGAAATATGGTGTGAAGTTTAATTTAAGTGGAGAAAAAGTAGTAGGAGGGGGAGCCACTATAGAGATATATTGGGATGCAAATAATAATTAAAGAGGGTGATTTTTTGAATCTATCGAATATCTTTCATAGAGTATTTAAGGGAAGATATAAGTATATAAAATATTATGCTATTTTCATATTGTTTTCATTTAGTGAAATTATTGTAGGAATAAATTATCCACAATATGAAAGGGTTGGGACTCCAGTAGTTTTAATAGTGGGTGGTTATTTCACAATTTTATTTATGATGCATTATTATGATTTAATGTATAAGCTTAAGAACATAAATGCAAAAGTTTGTGTAGATAAAAAAATATATAGTATATTTAACAGAAAAAAATTAATTGGTTGTGTTATAAGAGCTACAAATGGCAAGGACATGAAAGTACTGAAAGTATATTTTGATACGCAATTTAGATATAACGATCTGATAGAAGTACAGAATAAATATATAGATATATATTATATGAAGTATAGTAAAGTAGTTGTAGACATTACCAATATTTTATGATTACAATAAATATAAGTAAATGTTGTAATTTTATCAAAAACTCTTTTTACCAAAAAATATTTAACTGTATAAAAATGGATTTGAAAGAGTAGAATATAACCTGTTGATGATGTTTTAGAAAGAAATTTAGTTACCTGTTAGAATATTAAACATTAACTCATATAAGTAGTAACATCAATGCAATGGACAGGTCTGTTATATTAATTTTATTCTTTACAAATAAAGCTATGCTGAAGAATTGAATTTCTACATTATTATATAGAAAAGAAAAGCCCCTTAATTGGGTCTATTTTTAGCAAAATTAAAAACAAACTGAAGTTGATGATAAATCATAATATATAGGGAAAACTTGATAAGGTATATCTTTAAGATTAATCATTGTCAAATTTCCATTTATGGAATATTATTCGAATAGCAAATTTAATATAATATAAACACATAAAAAACAACTATTAATTATAGTTGTTTTTTCTTGTGTTTTGGTACATGTTGAATCTGCACCTTGTCCAGTTGATAGATCTATTTCTATACCTTCTTCCTCAAAGTAGCCATTGTTTATAGCAGCATACATAGGTGCATAAAAAACTGATCTAACAACCTCATTTAATCTAACCTTAGTAACATCTTTAGTTCCCTCAGAAGGTTTCTTAGTACAGCCGCCTACAGTAAGTATTAAAACAAAAGTAAGAACAATTGATAAAAAAGCTTTTAGTTTCTTCATTTAATATCCTCCAATGTGTAAAATCAATCTAATTTATAATATGATTTCATGGGAGTTAATGTTAATTTTTGGTGAAAAAAATAATAACCTATGCACTTATGCCCTGTAGAGACTTCTTCTCAAGTCTCATTAAATTCCTTTTAGCCTATGCCCTGTAGAAAGAGATCCTCAGCCAACTTTTAGGACGAGATGTATTTTAGTAAAAGTGGCTGCAGGGCTCATGAACACTATATATTCCTAAGAATATATATTTTTAAGAATATTAATTTTTAAATTCTTTAGAAGATAAGAAGTTGATTAATGGTGCTAGTATAAAATTGTGGACACAAAACAATCAAAAATATTAAACTATAATTATTAAGCTAGGAGTGTGTTCACATGAGAGAAACATCAAAAAGATATACCGATGATTTTAAAAAAATGATTGTTGAAGTTTATGAAACTGGAAAAC
>NZ_FQXU01000003.1:89626-663584 GCF_900130055.1 Clostridium intestinale DSM 6191 | reverse complement strand
TCGGAAAAGATAGTATTGAGAGAAAAAATACTTAAAATTTATAACGAAAATAAATGTAGATATGGTGCTCCTAAAATACAAAAGGCTCTTGAACAATCAGGCATTTATATAAGTATCAAGCGAGTTCAGAGATTGATGAAAGAGTTAAATATTCGTTCTATAGTAGTTAAAAAATTTAGACTAGTAAGGTCTAGCATAAAAGTGTTAGAACGAGTAAATTTACTAAAACAGGATTTTAAAACTACCAAACTAAATGAAAAATGGGTAGGAGATATAACTTATATTCATACATTAAAGGACGGCTGGTGCTACTTAGCTTCTATTATGGACTTGTATACGAGAAAGATAGTTGGCTACTCATTTTCAAAGACTATGGATTCTTCTGTAGTAATAGCTGCTTTAGATAATGCATATAAAATCCAGAAGCCAACTGAATCGCTTATTTTCCACTCTGATCTTGGAGTTCAATACACAAGTACAGAGTTTATTAATAGACTAAAAAAATATGGAATGAAAGCCTCAAATAGTAGAAAAGCATGCCCCTATGATAATGCTTGTATCGAGTCTTTTCATTCCATTTTAAAGAAAGAACAAGTTAACAATGTTCAATATTATGATTATGAAAGTGCGAAATTAGACTTATTTATTTTTATTGAATCATGGTATAACCGTAAAAGAATCCATAGTTCTATTGATTACATAACTCCGCAAATGAAAGAAGATCTTTTTAGAATGACAATTTGAGAATTAAAATGTGTCCAAGATATTGACCTAGGTCCACCTTAAAGAAAATTAAAGAAATTGGACCTAAAACAGAAGTAATTGAGACAATATTTGTATTGAGTAAAGACAAGGAATTAATAGGGACTGCGGATTTAAGGGATATACTTATTTCTGATGAGGATAAAAAGCTAGTAGAGATTATGAATGATAATATAATCTCTGTTAATCCAGAAGAAGACCAGGAGAAAGTATCTTTGCTTGTTTCAAAATATGATTTAAAGGCTATTCCAGTAATAAATCACAAAAATTCTTTACTTGGTATTATAACTGTAGATGATATAATTGATGTTATCGTAGAAGAGCAAACAGAAGATATATTGATGATGGGTGGTGTAAGTAAGGAAGAAAGAGTGGGAAGTTCTCTTATAACATCTGTTAAAAAGAGACTACCTTGGTTATTTATTAATCTTGGGACTGCATTTTTAGCAGCATTTACTGTGGGGCTATTTGAAGATGTTATTTCACAAGTTGTTGCATTAGCAGCTGCTATGCCTATAGTTGCGGGAATGGGAGGAAATGCAGGAACCCAAACATTATCACTGGTAATAAGAAGTATTGCTCTTGGAGAAGTTAGCTTAAAAAAGAATTGGAAATTAGTATTTAAAGAAGTTGGACTTGGTGTAATTAATGGAGCAGCTACAGGAGTTATTACGGGAATCATACTTTATATGAAATATGATAACCCGTATCTTGGAATTATTATCTTCGCTGCAATGATTGGAAACTTAGTAATAGCAGGTTTCTTCGGTTTTCTAATCCCTTTGTTATTAAAGGGATTAGGTATAGACCCTGCATTAGCATCAGCAATATTTTTAACAACAGCTACTGATGTTTTTGGATTTTTCTTATTTTTAGGGTTAGCAAAAATGTTTTTGCCATTCTTATTGTGAAGATTAGGAAAAGATGTATGTTTTCATGTCAGGAAATTGTATTTTAAAAATAAGAGAGCTCAGCTTAAAAAACTGAACTCTCTTTAGTAATAGATTAAATTACTGTAAGTCAAACTTAGTAACTTCTCTTTGAGTTAATTGAGCTGAATACTTAGAGGCTAATAATCCATTCTTAGTTAAGAAAACATCTTTAGCTATAATAGTATCGATTAAGGTAGATACCTGAGCTTGAGTTATGTCACTCTTAACTCCAGATACTGTCATGGAAACCTTGTCCCCAGTTTCAGTAACAAAAGTCATTGATAATGAATATTCCATAGATTCATCTCCTTTCTATAATAAAATCTTTGCTTAAACTTTAAGCATTAGCAATTTTTGATGTTTCATTTAAAAAGTAATCGCGAGTAGGATTACTTAAAACACCTTTGATGGCTTCAGCTACATCAAACACATTTTCAGGTAAAGCATCAATCTTAATACCTGAGAAGTTTTTCTTTCTATAAATAACTTCACCAGATCCATTAACACCATTCTCCACTTCAATAGCAAGAGAAGTAGAACTTAAAACCTTACTAATAGCCATACATCACACCTCCTTTCATCTAGATGATCACCTTTGTCCTGTAGAATGCATTTCTAAGACTTATTAAGCTTAACAGGTGATTCATAGTATAAATCGATTCTCATCAGAATAACTACTTATACATTTTTTTTAAGCAATTTTATCATCATTTCCATTATCTATAACAACGCCAAGCTTAGTAGAAATAATTGTATTTAGCTTGTTTATAGATGATGTTAAGCCCGCTATGTTTTTCTCAAGTCTAATTAATAAATAGGCACTAATAGCAACGGGAAAACCCACATTTCCTATTAGAGTCACAAGATCATTAATTTCCATAGAAAATCACCTCCAATTAAGTAATACACCTTTTTACATTATAATTATCCTCTTAGGAGTATAATTTATTAAAATCATTTTCTTTAGTAATAAAATCATAATAATGATTTATAGCTTCATCTAAAATACTGCTTAAATAGGCGTTAATATCAGGATGCATGGCTTTAAGTTCATTAAGCTTCCTAACAGTGGATTTTCTAAAAGTGTTCGTTTAATATCAAAATATTCATTGTTGACAGGAGGGATAATTCCATTAGCACAGGGCTTACCTACACGATTATCAACTAAATTTGTTTCAGCTGCTAAAGAAGGTTTTGAGTTAAAGGTTACTGGTTCAGTAGAAGTGTTTGTAAAAGAGAAACTTGATACAGGTGTTCCAGAGATAACATCACTAAATCCATTTTCTTCAACGTAATCTTCAAATCCTAAATCAATTATATTTTCATTTTTCTTAGAAGTTTTTTTTACCATAATAACATCTCCTATTTTATAGAATATATCTAAAGAAGATATACACCTAAATACTGTACAAGGTTCTTTTAAGGCCTTATAAAATTCATGCTATAAATAGCTTTAAGGCGCATAAACAATATATATTCTTCAGAATATATATTTTTATATTTTAAAAAAAGATTAAATGTTAAATTCTTCAGAAGATAAGCACCTAAATACTGTAGAGGCTTCTTCTCAGGCCTCATCAAATCCTTTGAGGCTAAATACTGTAGAGGTTTGATAGGGGGAAATCATTTAGTTAATGAATTCAATGAAGATACTTAATACAGAACTCTAATGAAACTTTAAAAAAAATTTTCTACAGAGCATAGGTGAAATGAATTTAATGAAATACTGCGTATTTCTACAGGGCATAGGTGTATTTCTTTTTTGTCTAATGTTAATTAGAGAAAAAGGAGAGGTGTCTACATGATAAAAGATAAAATTATAATTTCAAACCACAATAGCCAGAGCTTTGATAAAATGCAGTTAGCTTTAGCTATTAAGAATTCTACCTACGAGGATAATTTAAGTTGCTCTTTGCTTCATAATTGAGTGATTAGAGATTGTAGTTTATGTAATCTCAAAAGTATATGTGATGGAATTGAGGAGCTAGCCAAGGATTATTATGATAGTACTACTGAAGTTGTTGGGAGCTTTAAGTTTTAATATTATCATTGATGCTGCTTGAAGGGAGAAGATCCTTTTAAGCAGCATTTATTTTTATGAGGAATTAATCCAGTAATAAGAATTTAATTTCATTAAATCAGAATATATAAAATGGAAGAATTAAATTTATGGTAGATATAAAATTTGCACAAGACAAATTGTCTTGCGCAAATTTTTTTTACCCACCAATTATCTCCTTTAGTCTTTCTAAACTCCTGTTTCTCATCCTCATAGATGTGGAGTAAGGTATACCAGCTTGTTTTGCAAATGCCTTTAATGGTTGATTTTTTATATAAACAAACTCAATAAGTTCTTTTTCTTCTTTAGCTAATTTTCCTATTGCAGCCTTAAGATTTAAAATTTCTATCTTAGGGAACAATTCATCTTCTACAAAGTCTATATCATAAGCTAGGGTGTGTTCCAAGCAATCTGTAAGAGTAAGGATAGATCTACTATCGGTCTTATCATGTCTAGTTGAACTCCTTATTAAATTGGATAAAGCGTTTTTTATTGATGTAGTGGCATAGGCTACAAATCTCTTGTTCTCTGGATTGTACTTATTCAGTGCTTTAAAAAGGCTTTTATAACATTCATTTTGGACGTCTTCAAATTCATATCCATTTAGAAAAGTTTTTTTACATAAATTTAGAATAAAGGGCTTAAAATTATTAGCCAAATCCTCTTTTGCCTGATCATTTCCCATCTTAGCTAGTACAGCTAATCTTTCATTTTCAATTAAGTTCATTTTCATCACCTCTAATTTAATATTTTTAGAAAACACCCTGCACAAGTTAATAGGAATTTAATTAAATACAATGTGGTATTTATATAGTGCATTGGGGTATTTATTTATAGGGGTGATTAAATGAAACTAGCCATTGATATTGGTCATAATTGCAGTTATGACCTAGGAGCATCTGGAATTAAGTCAGAGGATAATTTAAATCTTGAGGTAGGTAATAGTCTTATTAGTAAATGCTTAAATGCAGGTATTGAGGTTGTTAAATGTTTACCTAGTATCACTTCAAGTCTTTATGATTCTTTAAACAAAAGGGTAACTACAGCTAATAATCATAATGCAGATTTCTTTATATCCATTCATCATAATGCTTTTCCTGGAGCTCAAGGAACCGAGATTCTTTGTTATCCAGGCAGTAAGGGGATAGATATTGCAAAGGTAATACTTCCAGAGATTGTTTCATTAGGCTTTAGAGATAGAGGGGTAAAACCTAGAGGTGATCTCTTTGTATTAAAGAATACTAAAATGCCCGCAATTCTTGTTGAATGTGCCTTTTGTGACAGTGAACATGATATGCAAATTTATAACTCTGAGGCTATGGCAACTGCAATATTTTTAGGAATTAAAAAAGCCTTTAACATTCAAACTGTCGTACAACCTAAAGATGAGGGACTATATCATGTTGTCAAAAAGGGCGATAACTTATGGACATTGTCAAAGATCTACTTCACAACGGTAAAAGACATAATAACTCTAAATAATATTGAGAATCCAGATTTAATATATCCTGGTCAAAGAATTAGAGTTAAGTAAATTTTGTCTATATGAAAATTATACCAAAAAAGAAGGAGCATGCAAACGTGTGTTCCTGTTACGAAGTGAAAGGAGGTGAGTCAGATGACAGAAGTAATTTTAACTTCATTAGCTTTAGTTGTAGAATATAAAAGCGGATTAGACAAAGAAGGAAATGACGTTTATAAAAAACAAAGATATTCAAAAATATCTGAAAATGCTACAGATGAAGCTTTATATGATGTAGGAAACGCTATAGGACAAGTGCTTGATACACAGACCTATAGAGTTTCAAAAGAAAATAAATTTGAGCTATTTCATGTTTAAGAAAAGGAGGAAAAGATGTGGAGTTAAATGATTCCACATCTTTTTTACAATTTATTTTGATCTTAAAAGTCAATTAAAGACAATATGTAGAATTATGGTAATAGTTATTATAAAATAAAAGTAGGTGAGTTTAGTTGAAACTTAATAGTAGTTATCTATATTTATAAATAATGAAGTATTAGAGAGGAGAATAAAAAATGCTAAGTGTATATGAAACATGCCCTACATATGAAAATGAAAAATATCTGCTTAAGTTTGTTGAAAATGAAGACTGTATTGATTTACTGAAAGTATATTCTGATAAAAAAGCGGTTTTATTATTTAATAGTGATAATTGTGGAGGAGACGATTTTTATTATACGACAGAGAAGCGTATGAAAGATGCTATTGATTATTGGCATTTTGAATACGATAGACAAGGTTTTGTTAGATGGTCTATTATAGATAAGCATAAAAACTCTGCTATTGGAACAATAGAACTTTTTCATAGAACTAGTAAGGATTATTTTACTAAATGTGGATTATTGAGATTAGACCTGAGAAGTGATTATGAGAAGGTACAAGAAATTGAAAATATTTTATCTTTAATAATCCCTAAAACATTTGATTTATTTAAGTGTGATAAAGTGGCTACTAAAGCTATATCAAAGGCATCTGAAAGGATTATGGTTCTAAAGAACTTAGGATTTCAGGCTTCAGATGAAAAGTTAATCGGTCATGATGGAACAGAGTATGATTCCTATTTTGTTCTTAAAAATTAGATAAATTTCTAATCTTAAATGAGTAACGGCTCCTATGTTGTAGTAAAATATAATATAAGCTAAATAAGAACTGCATTAAGCAGTTCTTATTTAGTTTCATAACATACTGATGTTTGTGTGTCTAAAACATCTCCTATAAACTTTCCAACTTCTAGGTGGGCAGGATGAATAAGTTATGCATTCATATCATCCAGTGATTCAAATTTAGTAATCAGAATTATGTCATAAGCCGTTTGGCTGGGACGAATATTCATTTCAGCTTGTATATCTAAAAGAACTTCTATTTTTCCTTTCATACCTAAAAGAACTTCCTGTGCCTTTTTAATATTTTCAGTATCATTATTTTTTAATTTCAAAAGTACATTATTTACAATCATTTTTTTACCTCCTGTAATATTTAGAAATACGTATAGTTTAGGGTTCATAATATTTTTTAGTATCGTTAAATAGTTTTTAAATGGTTCGAATTATACCACCATCAATAGTATGCTCACATCCAGTAATGTAGGAAGCTCTATCTGAAGCAAGAAAAGCAACAAGTTCTGCAACTTCCTCGGGTTTTGCTGGACGACCAAGAGGTATACCACCAAGGGCATCCATTAATTCTTGACGAGCACCGTTATAATCTTTTCCAGAATTCTGTGACATTCTTTCAATAAGACGCTCGGCAGCTTTTGTTTCAGTAAAACCTGGGGCTACTGTATTGATTCGTATTCCTTCAGATCCAAATTGAGTGGCTAGATTTTTACTATAATTAGTAAGAGCTGCTTTTGCTGCTGAGTATGCCATTGTCATATTTCCTGGAAGCCTGCGCTGAATTGAGGATATGTGAACTATAACTCCTTTATGCTGATTAATCATAGTTGGTAAAAATCCACGATCCAAGCGTACAGAAGCAAAAAGATTAGCATTAAATGTACTTATCCAATCTTCGTCACTTAGGGCTAAAGCTCCAGATGTTGAAGATGATGAACCTCCTACATTATTAATTAGTACATCTAATCCTCCAAGTTTTTCAAGAGTATCCTTAATTATTTTTTCTGTGCCTTCTGGTGTACTAACATCAGCTTGAATAAATCCAACAGAATCAGGTAAATCTTCTGAAACAGTTCGAGCTGCAGTCATTATGCTTGCTCCAGCACTGAGTAAACGGTGAACAATAGCATTTCCAATCCCTTTGGTTCCTCCTGTTACAAGTACCCTTTTACCCTCAAATTCTTTGCTCATATCAAATGTTGATAATGTATTTCCCATACTTAGATTCCTCCCTGCTTTATGTTGTCTTGTTTAGTATAGCTAATATAACTTGACTACAGTACGTCAGGTTCTAGAATGATATTTATTCACCATATTATCTAAACGAAGTGATATCTCATTCCTTATACTTTGAGGAGATATAACCTCTAGCATTGTACCAAAAGAAAAGAGATAGTTATAAATCCACTCACCATAGGGCATGGAGACAATTACAGTATAAGAGTTGTCATTATTTTTTATTATATTTTCTTCACTAAAATCATCATATACACGGTAAGCTCCTTCAGCTGATATTTTAAGAGTTAGTTTAACCCGTTCATTAGCTTCTTCCTTTGCAGACTTAGGCAAAAGCTCCTGAGAATTTTGGTGTATACATGACTCTTCAGTAATATAAATATCAGACATGCGGCTTATTTTAAATGTTCTAGAGGCACTTTTTTGCAGACAATATCCCTGTAAGTACCAAGCCTTATCTTTAAAAATCAATTTAAAAGGTTCAACCTTTCTATATTCTTTTTCACCGTATATATTAAAATAAGAAAAAGTTACAACTAGTTGTTCAAGTATGGCGCCTTTAAGAAGTCCAAAAATCTGTTGCTGTTTTTTATTGCTTCCCCAATTAGAAAAATCAACTTCAACCCAGTTTATATTATTTTTTCTAAAAAGTCCGCTAAGCTTTAATAGCACGTTATCAAGTTCAGGATATTGAACTGCTGATAGACTTTGAAGAGCCATCAAGATTTTATCCTGTTCTTTTTCTGAAAGTAGTGACTTATCAAGTACAAAGTCATCAATAAGAGAGATTCCCCCACCTTTACCTTGACTTGTATATATGGGAATACCACCTTGGCACAGTGCATCAATATCCCTATATATAGTTCTCACAGATACTTCAAAATGTTCAGCCAGTTCTCCAGCGGTCACAGATTTCTTTTTAAGCAGAATGTATATAATTTGAAATAACCTACTTATTTGCACAACATCACCTCATTTAAAATATAAAACATATAATATGACTACAATATGTCATATTATATGTTTTTCTAATAAATAAACATTTTATTCTAATTTATTAAAATTAAAAGTTGACGTAGAGTAGTCAGGTTATACTTGTTAATATTAAAATATCCTCCGTAATAAGTACGGAATAAATAAAATGTATAAGGAGAGAAACTATGATTAAAAGACCTATTGAAACATATTTTAACTCAACCAGCGAGTCAGAAAAAAGTACTTTTCTTTCAATTTTTGCTGAGGATGCTATTCTAATTGATGAGGGGAAGGAATATAAGGGTTTAACGCAAATTAAAAAGTGGAGTGAAGATCACCATTTTGCTTATAAGTTGAAACTAGAAGTAGTAAACACTAGAGTGGTAAACACTCAAACTATTGTTACAGCTAAAGTTGATGGTGATTTTGATAAAACAGGATTACCAGATCCTTTTCTTTTGGACTTCCATTTTACAGTAGTAAATGAGAAAATAACAAAACTAGAAATTTTATAACATTACGATAATTATAAGAAAATTAAGGCTATATCATCAGATAGAATTATTAAAACCCCATGACAGAAAAATGTCATGGGGTTTTAATAATTGTCCATAAGTTAGACTCCTTTATATTTTAATATTTTTTCTTAAGTATTAATAAACACAAAAATAATAAAAATCCTACACATTATTTTGAGAATTTAAAATAATAATTATTAAAGTGAAAAGTTGTAACGAAATAGAAGACAAAAGAATAATATAAATCTATCGGATTTAAAAAAATGAATACTTCTAATTATCAGAAGTTAAATAAGGTAAAGTTAAGGGATACTTTAAAAGGTAGGATAAATAAGGTGGTGAGTTAATGAAAAGTGAAGTTGAATTTTTACAATTATTAGATGGGGAAACAGATGAAACAGCTCTAGAAAAATTTAAAAGAAAAATGATTGCTCTAGGCAAAGAGATAAAAATTGTAAATAGTAAAAGAATGTGCCCAAAGCTTATGAAAATATATTTTGTTGAAAATAAGAAAAAGGGAATGCAGGAGATGGGATAGTAAAAAAATAAGATACACAAGTTCTTGAGTCATTATGATTCAGTTGCTTGTGTATTTTTATATTTTTACCACTAAAATAAGGAATTATTTAGATATTTATAGAAATATTTAGTCTTTTTTCATGTTTCAGTATTGAAAGAACTATGAATTATATAATAAACTATATTTACTAACACTTACATTTAATTCTGCTATAAAGTATCAATTATATGATTTCTAATTAAGGAGTACATAGGAGAAATTAAAAATATTTTTAATTTGGGGGGGAGAATTTGAGTAAAAACACAATTACAAAGTTAGTAGTATATAATTTAGTAGTAGCTTTGACGGCTATAGTATTGTTTTCTCCAGGGCTTTTAAATTTATTTGGTAAAGCAACTGGGTTGATATCACAATCACTTATAATAACCTTATTGTTGATGATTATATTTGTATTTATATATCTTAATTATAGTTTGCTATTTGCCAAAAAAGATTCATCTGTTGAATTAAAAGCTGAGACTATGAGGGATGTTGTTAAGATATTAAATAATAATACATACAAAAAATCTTTTGGAAAAACTATAAAAACTCTTATTAATCAAATAGATTCCTATACAGTGTTAAAAGACGATATATTAGAGGATTTAGAAAAGCGATTTGATAAAAATAGTTTAAGTTATTCAAAGTTTTATCAAACTATACAAGCTATGGAGTCTGTTTATTTTGATATGATGAAAAGAACAGCTACTAAGATAGAGAATTTTAATGAGGATTCTTATAATACATTAAAAAGAGAAGATAAAAATAGAGATGATTTGGTTATAGATGAAAGATTAGAGATGTATCAAAAATACTTATCAGATATAGAAACTTCAATTGAACAAGGAGACAAGATATTATTGAGATTGGACAAGTGTATGTTTGAATTATGTAAGTTAGATAATGCAGAAGGCGATTTAGATAATATGTTAGAGATCAAGCATTTGGATGAATTAATAAATAATATAAAGCATTATAAGTAAGGGGGATAATAATGAAAATTTTAAAGAACGTATTAACATTTATCATTATAGCGGGAATCGTTTTCGCTGTGGTATATGGTGGAGTATCTTTAACTAAAAATTTGGGTAAATCTGATACACAGGTATCTGAAGAAGATGCAAGTAAAACAATGAACAAGTTGTTAAAAAAGGTTAGTTATAAAGAAGTTGGAGCAAGAAAAGCTTCTGTAGTTTTAGAAAGTAATAATTTAAGTGACACACTTCCAAGTATAGATAAGTATCCAGTGAAGGTTGAAAATACAACTGATACTTTTGTTGAGATATTTTCCTCATCTGAAAAAGCTGGTAGCGGAAATGATGCTTGGCTATTAGATATAGCTAACAAATTTAACTCTTCAAGTGTGGTTGTTAATGGGAAAAAGGTATCTGTAAAAATTAGGGCAATTTCATCTGGTGAAGGTATGGATTATATATCTTCAGGAAAATATGTTCCTGATGCTTATACTCCTTCAAATGATTTATGGGGAAAAATGCTTCAAGCTAAAGGCATTAAAGTAGATACTGTAGAGGAAAGATTATTAGGGAATGTTCCAGGAGTTCTTCTATCATCAAGTAAAAAAGATGAACTAATTAAAAAATATGGATCTGTTAATCTAAAGGTAATAACTGAGGCTGTTGCAAATGGTGAATTAACAATGGGTTATACAAATCCATTTCAAAGTGCTACAGGTTTAAATTTTCTAGTATCAACACTAAATAGCTTTGATACTAACTTATTGAGTGATTCAGCTGTATCAGAATTTGAAAAGTTCCAAGCTAACATACCTTTTGTTGCTTATACAACTTTACAAATGAGGGAGTCAGCAGCATCTGGGGTTTTGGATGGTTTTATAATGGAATATCAAACTTACAAAAACTCTCCAGAATTATTTAGCAGCTATGCATTTACTCCATTTGGATTAAGACATGATAATCCTTTATATGGCATAGGAAATTTAACTGATGAGAAAAAATCTATTTTAAATGAGTTTGTAAAACTATGTAAAAGTGGTGATAGTCAGAAATTAGCAAAAGACTATGGCTTTAATGAGTTAGATAATTATAAGTCAGAAGTTAGTATGCCAGCTGGTGACACTATAATAAGAGCGCAGAAAATATGGAAAGATAAGAAAAATTCAGGACAAGATATAGTTGCAGTATTTGTAGCTGATAAGTCAGGAAGTATGGAAGGCGAACCTATGACTAAATTAAAAGAGTCATTAATAAAGGGTTCGCAATATATAAGTAATAATTCATCTGTAGGATTAGTGAGTTATTCAGATGATGTTGAGATTAATTTACCTATAGGTAAGTTTGATTTAAACCAAAGATCCTTATTTACAGGAGCTGTTGAGGATATAAATGCAGTAGGGGGAACTGCAACTAATGATGGTGTATTAGTTGCTACAAAGATGTTATTAGAAGCTAAGGAGCAAAATCCTAATGCAAAGTTAATGCTTTTTGTATTAAGTGATGGAGAACAAAATAGAGGCCTTAATTTAGATAAGATAACACCTGTTATAGAAGCATTTAAAATACCTATTTACACAATTGGTTATAATGCTGACATTGATGCTCTAAACGTATTATCTAGTATAAATGAAGCTGCTAGTATAAATGCTGACTCAGAAGATGTTATCTATAAGTTAAGCAATTTATTTAACGCACAAATGTAGGAGGTTATTATGGGTTTTACAATGGATGCCACAATAGATTTAGATAGAGTTCCAAAAGCTCCAGATATAAAGGTTTTGGAACAAGAGATTGATAAGCAATTAGAAGTTTCTGAGGAAGTAAAAACAGAACTTGAAAAAAGAGCAGAGGCAAATATAAATAGTATTTTTGATGTTGATATTTTATCTATGGATTCTAGAAAGAGTTTCATAAATCCAATAATAGAGTTTGGTAGAGATACTATGGAAGCTTCAGCTAAAAGAAACTCTATGTTAAGTATATCTGTTGGGAAGTTAGCTACACTAGAGGACAAAGATAATGTTATATCTAAAAGTCTGTTAGATTTAAACAAAGAAATGAAGGCTTTAAATCCATCTTTAATAGACTTTAATAAAACTGGTTTATTATCAAAACTATTTAATCCTATAAAAGACTATTTTGCAAAATATGAAAAAGCTAGTGATGTTTTAGTGAATATATCTAAAGCTTTAGATAAAGGTAAAAAAACTTTAGAGAATGATATTATAACAATGACTAACGAAGAAATAGAAATGAGAAAACTTACTAAAAAACTAAAATCAGAGATAGAGTTATTAACAGCAATGGATGTTTGTCTTGAAAAGAAAATACAAGATGCAAGTAGTAATGGAGTTGATCCTGAAAAGATAAAATTTGTAATGGAAGAAATTCAATTTCCACTAAAACAAGGATTAATAACTATGCAGGAAGTTTTAACAGTAAACCAACAAGGTATATTATCGATTGAATTATTTAAAAGAAACAACAAAGAATTAATGATAGGGGTAGATAGAGCAAAACTAGTTTCTATGTCAGCCCTTAGTATAGGAGCTATGCTTGCAAGTGGTTTGTATAATCAAAAGATAGTTATTAAAACCATAGAGGCAGTAAACCAAACAACAGGAGCTATGCTTGTTGGTATTTCTGAAATGATTAAATCACAAGGGGTAGATATTCACAAACAGGCTGTTAACTCAAATATATCTGTAGAAGATCTGCAAAAATCATTCGATAATTGTTTAACAGCTATAGATGATGTAAGTAAGTTTAAGCTTGAAGCATTGCCTAAGATGAGAGAAACTATAGACAAGTTTAAGAAACTTACAGAATCAGGTGAAAAGGCAATAAATAAATTTGAAAATGGAGATAAATTTTCATTTTAGAATACGTTAATTATGAACTATCTCTCAGTCTTTAATACTGAGAATAGTTCTTTTTAAATAAAATGTTGACAATGTTTACAGATTATATTAATATAATTGTATATTAAATATGAATTCATTTAAGGATTGTTACTGGAATGCAGGCAAAACCTAAATTGATACCAAACTTTTGTTATAGCCTATGGTTATAGCTGTTTGATGTTGATTTGGGTTTATTTTTATTTAAAAACAGAATAAAATCTTTCTATAATTTAAAAACTACGATTAAGTGGATAAATGTTTCTAATGGAAATTTGATGTAAAGGAGATTAGGGATGTGCTAATAAGCAAAGTGTTAAATAATAATGTTGTTACAATTAAAAATGAAGATAATCAAGAGTCTGTGGTTATGGGAAGAGGGATAGCCTTTCAAAAAAAGAAAGGTGATGAGATTGATGAAGAGAAAATAGACAAGATATTTGTTTTAAAAAACAAAAGCATCAATGATAAATTAATTACTTTAGTTAATGACATTCCAGCAGAATATTTAGAGATTTCTGAAGAGGTTATAAAATATGCTGAAGAAATGTTAAATACGAAACTAAATGAAAATATATATTTAACACTAACTGATCATATAAGCTTTTCTATAAACAGATATAATAATAATTTAGAGATGAAAAATGTTATGCTTTGGGATATAAAGAGACTTCATAAACCGGAGTTTGATATTGGAATTAAGGCATTAAAAATAATAAAAGACAAAACAGATATAAGCTTACCAGAAGATGAAGCTGCTTCTATAGCTATGCATATTTTAAATGGTGAGTTAAATCAAGACATGCCACAAATAGTAGATATTATAAACTTAATAAACGAAGTGTTAAAAATTGTAAAATATCATTTTAATATTGACTTTGATGAGGAGTCTATTAATTATTATAGATTTATTACTCATTTAAAATTTTTTGCACAAAGAATGGTTAATGGTAAATACTATGAAGATGATGATAATGAATTATTTGAAATTATTAGATTAAAATATCCAAAGTCTTATGAGTGTACAAAGAAAATAGAAGGATTTATAAAACAAAAATTTAATAGCCAGCTTACAAAAGAAGAGAAGTTATATCTTATAGTACATACGGCAAGAGTAGTAAAAGAAAGTCAATAAAGCTTTAAAGAAGTTATTTTCTTTAGGTTTTTATTATACATATTTATACAAATTAAAGGAGGGTGTAATAGTAAAATTAATTTTTAACCGGAAGTTTCATAGGATTGTAACTGATTCGATCAGGCAAAACCTTAATTCTTCAAAACTTAACTATATTAAATTTTGAAAGTGAGGAATTAAGCTATGAATTATGAAAATTTAGCTAAATCAATATTAGAAAAAGTAGGCGGAGAAGGCAATGTATCAAATTTAACACATTGTGCAACAAGATTAAGATTTAATCTAAAAGACAAATCAAAGGCAAACACAGATGGATTAAAAAACACAACTGGTGTTATGGGTGTTGTTGATAAAGGTGGACAATACCAAGTTATAATAGGTAACGAGGTTAATAATGTTTATAAGCAAATAGTTAAAATATCAAATATAGAAGTTGCAGACGGAAAGGATTCTGAAGAGGATGATAACCGTAAAGTTTCTGCAAAAGTTATAGATACAATAACAGGAATATTCACTCCTATATTACCAGCAATAACCGCTGCAGGTATGATGAAAGCCGTGCTTTCATTATTAGTTGCTTTTAAATTAATAACAACTAAATCACAAAGTTATCAGATTATAAACTTTATGGCTGATGCAGCTTTTTATTTCTTACCAATACTTCTTGCAAATTCTGCTGCTAAAAAGTTTAAGACAAATCAATATTTAGCTATGATGCTTGGTGGAATGTTAGTTCATCCAACATTTGTATCAATGGTAGGTGCAGCTAAAGAAGCGGGAACAGGAATATATTTATTTGGTTTACCGATATCTTTAGCATCTTATAGCTCAAGTGTTTTACCTATAATATTAGGTGTTTGGTTTATGTCTTATGTTGAACCAATAGCAGATAGAGTATCACCAAGTGCAATTAAGTTTTTCACAAAACCATTGATTACAGCTATGGTTACAGGAGTAGCTTTATTAGTTGTAATAGGACCTATAGGATATATAGTAAGTGATAAAATAGGATTAGGTATTAAAACTTTAGAGTCTTATGCTGGTTGGTTAGTACCAACTTTAGTTGGAGGTTTAACTCCACTATTAGTTATGACAGGTACACATTATGGACTAGTTCCAATCGGTATAAACAATCGTATGACTATGGGATATGATACTATAATATATCCAGGAATGTTAGCATCTAACGTTTCTCAAGGTGGTGCTGCTTTAGCAGTAGCAGTGAAAAGCAAAAATAAAGAGATAAAACAATTAGCATCATCAGCAGGTATTACAGCAGTTTGTGGTATAACTGAGCCAGCACTTTATGGTGTAAACTTAAAATTTAAAACTCCATTATATTCAGCTATGATAGGTGGAGCAGTGGGAGGATTATTTTTAGGACTATTTAGAGTATCAAACTATACAGGTGGTTCTCCAGGATTTTTAACACTTCCAAGTTATATTGGTGGAGATTCCATGAGTAACTTTGTATATGCCTGCATAGGAGCTGTAATAAGTGTAATTGTATCATTTATTGCTTGTTTAATATTATATAGAGATAAAGTTGAAAGTGAAGAAGTTGTTAATGGAGTTGAAAAAAAGAATTTAGTTAATAAAATCACTATAGCTAGCCCTATAAGCGGAGAAGTTATTTCATTAAATGAAGTTAAAGATGAAACCTTCGCTTCAGAAATGATGGGAAAAGGAATCGCAATTAGACCTACTGAAGGAAAAGTAGTATCACCAATAAATGGAGTTGTTCAGACAATATTCAAGACTAAACATGCTATAGGTTTAAAATCAAATGATGGAGTTGAGATTTTAATTCATGTAGGTATGGATACTGTTCAATTGGAAGGTAAGCATTTTACTTCATACATTAAAGATGGTGATGAGGTTAAAGTTGGAGATACTTTAGTAGAATTTGATATGGAAGCTATAGAAAAAGAAGGTTATGAATTAGTTACTCCAGTTATAGTAACAAATACTATGGATTATTTAGAGGTTTTACCAATGAATTTAGATACAGCAAAACTTGGAGATACTATTATAAGTATTATTTAGTTAATATGTTTAATTAAAACAGAAGGGAGTATCTTTAGCTTAATGCAGAGATACTCTCTTTAATAAAGGAGATAGGTATGTATTCTAATAAATTTCCAGAAAACTTTTTATGGGGTGGAGCAACAGCTGCAAATCAATGTGAAGGAGGATATAAAGATGGAAATAAAGGTTTATCAACAGTAGATGTTATTCCATCAGGAGAAGATAGGTTTCCAGTAATGAAAGGAAAACTAAAAATGATGACTTGCGATGAAGAGCATTATTATCCAAGTCATGAAGCTATTGATTTTTATCATAGATATAAAGATGATATAAAATTATTTGGAGAAATGGGATTTAAAACCTTTCGTTTATCAATTTCTTGGGCACGTATATTTCCAAATGGAGATGATGCACTTGTAAATGAAGAAGGGTTAATGTTTTATGAATCATTATTTGATGAATGTCTTAAATATGGGATTGAGCCACTAGTAACTATAACTCATTTTGATGTACCAATGCACCTTGTAGAAACAATAGGCTCATGGAGAAGCCGTAAGATGGTAGATCATTATGAAAGACTATGCACTACTCTTTTTAATAGATACAAAGATAAGGTTAAATACTGGCTTACTTTCAATGAAATAAACATGTTATTGCATTTGCCTTTTATAGGAGCTGGATTAACTTTTGATGAGGGAGAAAATGAAGAAGAAATAAAATATCAAGCAGCCCATCATCAGTTAATTGCAAGTGCAAAAGCTACAGAAATAGCAAGAAAAATAAATCCAAACTTCAAGATTGGTTGTATGCTTGCAGGAGCAAGTACTTATGCAAATACATGTGCACCAGAGGATGTTTGGAAGTCTATCACAAGAGATAGAGAAAATTATTTCTTTATTGATGTACAATCACGTGGAGAGTATCCTAATTATGCAAAGAAAATGTTTGCAAGAAACAATATAAATTTAAACATGGAAGCTGGAGATGAAGAGATTTTAAGAAATAACACAGTAGACTTTATATCGTTTAGTTATTATGCTTCAAGGTTAACTAGTGCAGATCCAAATGTAAATACCAAAACATCAGGAAATGTATTTCCAACTTTGAGAAATCCTTATTTAAAGGCTAGTGAATGGGGATGGCAAATAGATCCATTAGGACTTAGAATAACATTAAATGCATTATATGATCGTTATCAAAAACCTTTATTTATAGTTGAAAATGGACTTGGAGCTGTAGATACTCCAGATAAAGATGGTTATGTAGAAGATGATTATCGTATAGAATATTTAAGAGAACATATAAAGGCTATGAAAGCAGCAATTAATGAAGATGGAGTAGAACTAATGGGATATACGCCTTGGGGATGCATAGACCTTGTAAGTGCTTCAACTGGTGAAATGAAAAAACGTTATGGTTTTATATATGTTGATAAAGACAACGAAGGAAAAGGAACCCTAGCTAGAAGTAAAAAGAAGAGCTTCTATTGGTATAAGAAAGTTATAGCTAGTAATGGAGAAGAATTAGATTAATGCACATAAAAATCAGCTTTTGATAGGCTGATTTTTTATGTTATCTGAGTAATTGACAACAGGGCAAGAAGAAAATTGTGCAATTAATTAACAATTGTGCTAACATATAACTATTAATATAAAAGACAAACCACTAGGAGATGATAGTATGCATAAAAATAAATTGGTAGTTATAGGAGTAGGGCATGTTGGGTCTTATGTTTTAGCTGATGCTATGAAGCTTGGTTTATTTGCAGAAATTGGTGTAATTGATATTTTAGAAAATGTTGCTTATGGAGAAGCTCTTGATCAGGCTCAAGCTACAGCATTAACTTATATGAATAATGTTGAAGTTAAAAGTGGGGGTTATGAACAATGTGAGGATGCAGATGTTATTATTATAGCTGCAGGTCCAAGTATGATACCTGATCCTAATGACCCAAAAGGAGAACCTGATCGTACGTTATTAACAAAAATAAACTGTGGAGTTATTCGTGACGTAATGAGTGGAATAACAAAGTATACGAGGGATGCAATAATAATTTTAATAACTAACCCATTAGATACAATGGTTTATATAGCTGAAAATGAATTTAATTATCCTAAAGGACGTGTGTTTGGAACTGGGACTATGTTAGATTCAGCACGTTTAAGAAAATTTATTGCTGATACCTATAAAATTGATCCAAAATCAGTGACAGGATATATGATGGGAGAACATGGTAGTACTGCATTCCCTGTTTTAAGCCATGTTAACATCTCTGGTATACCATTTTCAGAGTTAAATGAATACTTTGAGGGTTCTTATGATATAAATGATCCCGAAGTAGTGAAATCTGCAATAATTACTTCAGCATATGAAGTGTTTAATGGTAAGGGATGGACCAATGCTGGTGTTGCTCAATCTGCTGTTACTATGGCAAAGGCTGTTCTATTAGACGAAAAAAGTGTTTATCCAACATCTACTACCTTAAGAGGTCAATATAGTCATGACGGAGATGTAGCATTAAGTATGCCATGTGTTATTGGACGAGAAGGAGTTATAAAACAACTGCCTGTGAAATTAAATGAATGGGAAACAAAAAAGCTAGAAGAATCTATTTCTTTTATAAAATCAGCTATGAAAGATGCAAAAACTGGACCTGAGTTTAAAATTTAAAGAGGTGAATAATTTTTAATGGATACAGATAATAAAAAGTTATTTAAGTACTTAGGTATGATTTTTATATCAGTTTTGATATGTTATAGGCTTCCACATAGTTCATACTCAATAATAGAATATATTATAAGACCAATAAGAATTAACTATACAACAATATATCTTGCAGGATTAATTCCACTAGTACTATTTATTATAGGAATAAAGGGTCTTTTTAAATTAAAAAGAAATGAAAAGAAAAGTAAATTTTTTATTTTTATTATAACTGTATTTGTAATAATACCGATAATGAAGTGGTCTTTAGGGTTCGTAAGGTCAAGCTATCACTTTATTATTAAAGATGGATTAAATTCATTAGATATTACTGATTCTAAAGTTAATTTAGGTAGTAATAATAATGATTTCTCTATAAATGTAAATATGGAGATAATTGATTATGGTTCAAGTAATAAGGACTTTAAAGTAAAAGTGTATTTACCTACATCTTTAACTGATATTTTAGGAGAAGAGGCTTATGATTTAGAGGGTAGTTATAATACTTACGGACATAAAGGTAAAACATATATAAATGAAAAAATTGTTCTTAAAAATGCAAATGAAAAAATGCGGGGAGAAATTTTTAAAACAATGTGGTATTTTGATCCTATAAGGTATGAGCTATATAATAATGATCAATCAATTAAGATAGTAGATTATAGAAATAAATCATTTTAGAAACTATTTAGTAGAAGGTGGAAAATAAAAGTTAAAAAATTAAATTAGTAATGCATGAAATCACAGCCTTTGGACTGTGATTTTTTCATAGGTTGATAAGTTTATTTCATTTTTCAATTAATAAGTTACCTATTTTTGATAGATACTTTTCATTTTCTCTTCAATCTATTTATTTGAATATAAAGAGTTAGTATAATCAAAGAAAAAACTAGGGGGAAAAAGTTGTGAGTGATATAAAAGTAATTATTATGGATGTTGATGGAACTTTAACTAATAGTGAAAAGAAAATTACTGAAAAAACTAAAAATGCTTTAATAAGGGCTCAAGAAGAAGGGGTTATTTTAGTTTTAGCATCAGGGAGACCTACTTCTGGATTAATAGATTATGCAAAAGAATTGAAGATGGATAAACATCATGGACTTTTAGTTTCTTTTAATGGAGCTAAGGTTATTGAGTGCCAAACTAATAAATTGTTATTTAATGAGACTATGTCTGTAAAAGAAGGGCAAGCTGTTCTTGAGCATATGAAGAAATTTGATGTTAAACCTATGATTGATAAAGATGATTATTTATTTGTTAATGATGTTTATGACTGTTATGTACAATATAAAAATAAGCCTTTTAATGTAATTCAATATGAATCTCGTGGTGGTAAGTTTAAGTTATGTGAAAAGGATGACTTATCAGCTTTTGCTGACTATCCACTTAATAAGATATTAACAGCAGGAGATCCAGAATATTTAAAAGAAAATTATGAGGATATGATGGAACCATTTAAAGATAATTTAAATTGTATGTTTACAGGACCTTTCTATTTTGAATTTACTGCTAAAGGAATTGATAAGGCAAAAGCTTTAGATGCTATCTTAATCCCTATGGGATACAAAAAGGAAGAAATGATGGCTTTTGGTGATGGACATAATGATGCTTCAATGATCAAATATGCTGGTATTGGAATAGCTATGGCTAATGGAGTAGAGGATTTAAAGCAAGTAGCTGATGAAGTAACCTTATCTAACGAAGAAGATGGGATTGCCTACGCTTTAAGTAAATATTTTGAGGATTTAGATTTAAATCCAGCCATTTAGACTATACTTCAAGAGAAAAATTAAAGAAAATAATGTATAATGTTCATGAGGTGATTTTCATGAACATTTTTATTAAGTTAGATAAAGTAACAAACTTAACTGAAAATGAAAAAATATTAGTAAAATTTATGCAAGAAAACGCAGAAGATTTTATAAAAATGAGTGCACTTGAAATAAGTGAAGTTTGCTTCATTTCAACCTCAACTATTTATAGGCTTTGTCAAAAACTTGATTTAACAGGTCTATCAGAACTTAAGGTTCAGGTATCTACTTCTATAAATGAGTATTTGAAAGAAAAGAATTTATTAGATTATAATTATCCAGTTAAACAAAATGAAACACAAAATCAAATTATTTTGAATTTGAAGGAATTATATGAACAGACCTTGATTTCCTCATTTAATTTAATAGATTTAGAACAATTAAGATTAATATCAAATATTCTAAAAAAGACAAAACACATCGATTTATATACTTCAGCTGGAAATATTTATTTTGGAGAAAACTTTAAGTTTCAGATGCAAGAGATTGGAACTTTCGTTAATGTTCCAATAGAAGAATATAATCAACTTTTAACGGCTTCCACAAGTGATGAAAGCCATGTTGCTATAATAGTTTCTTTTGAAGGAAGGGGAATTATAATAGAAGATATTGCAAATATCTTAAAAAATAACAAAACCTCAATTATTTTAATTTCTTCTACAAATGAAAATCCATTAAGTAAATATGCTGATTATCATTTGTATCTAAGTTCAAATGAAAACCATTTTAATAAAATTTCATCGTTTTCAACTAGGTTATCTTTATTATATATTTTAGATTGTTTATATGCTTGTTATTTTAAACTTGATTACGATAAAAATGTAGCCTATAAACTTGATACCTATAAAAAATTGTCTAATAAAATTAATAAATAATGATATAGAGGAGAGGGAAAGAATGTTAGCTGATTATCATATGCATACAAATTTTAGTGATGATTCCACCTATGAAATGGAGGAGGCTGTAAAAAAAGCCATTTCCATAGGACTTAATGAAATTTGTTTTACTGAACATGTGGACCATGGAGTAAAAACAGATTTAAATTGTGACTATGAAGCTTATATAAAGGAAGTTAAAAGATGTAGAGAATTATATTCTCAAAAAATATCAATAAAACTTGGAATAGAGTTTGGAGTACAAACTCATACTATAGAGCAATTTAAAAAAGATTTTGATAAGTATGACTTTGACTTTGTAATACTTTCTTGTCATCAAGTAGAGAATAAAGAGTTTTGGACACAAGATTTTCAAAAAGACAAAACTCAAAAGGAATATAATGAAGCTTACTATAAAGAAATATTAAATGTAATGAAAAACTATGATGACTACAGTGTATTAGGGCACCTTGATATGATAAAGAGATATGATAATGAAGGAGAGTATCCTTTTGAAAAAGTTAAGCATATTATAAAAGAAATATTATCTCTTGCTATTAAAAATGGAAAAGGTATTGAAGTAAACACTTCAAGTTTTAGATATGCACTTAATGATTTAACACCATCTAGAGACATATTAAGGTTATATAAAGAACTTGGGGGAACCATTATTACCATAGGCTCAGATGCACACAAAGAGGAACATTTAGGTGCTAAGATTTCCTATGTAAAAGAAGAACTTAAGAAATTAGGATTTAATAGCTTTTGTACTTTTGATAAAATGAAACCAATATTTCATGAGATCTAGTATATGTATAATGACAGTATTTTGGTAAATAATATAATTGATTCTATTTACCAAGAAGAGGAGTGCCATGATATCAGGGAAAAAATTAGCTTTTAAGAGATTAAATGAAGCTTATAATAATGCTAGAATTGAAGAATTTGATGATAATTCTAAGTATATATTTTTTAGCGACTGCCATAGAGGTGAAAATACACCATACGATGAATTTTCAAAAAATCAAAATATATTTTTATTCGCATTAGAATATTATTATAATAACGGATATACTTATGTAGAGGTTGGAGATGGAGATGAGCTTTGGGAGCACTCAAACTTTAAGCATATAAGGCTAGC
Organism: Clostridium intestinale DSM 6191; assembly: GCF_900130055.1. GTDB lineage: Bacteria > Bacillota > Clostridia > Clostridiales > Clostridiaceae > Clostridium_T > Clostridium_T intestinale. The sequence continues at coordinate 640,339 of NZ_FQXU01000003.1, read as the reverse complement.
ACACGATGAAGTATATACTCAATTAAAAAAGTTTTTTGATGAAGATAGATTGATTATATTATATGGAAATCATAATATACAACTAAAATATCCGGATTTCGTAGAAAAAAATTACTACAAGTTTTATGATGATTATAATGAGGAAGAAATAGAGTTGTTTCCAGGTATAACCATATATGAAGGGGTAGTATTTAGGCATAGGGATACAGGTCAAGAGATATTAACAGTTCATGGGCACCAGGGAGATGTATTAAATGATTCTTTTTGGTATTTTAATATGCTTTCTGTAAGATATTTCTGGAAGTTTCTTCATTCAATTGGTTTTATAAATCCTGCAAGCCCTGTAAGAAATGCAGAAAAAATCCATAAAATTGAGAGGATCTATAGTCATTGGATTAAAAGACATAAAACTATGATTATCTGTGGACATACTCATAGACCTCATTTTCCAAAAGCAAAAGAATTACCATACTTTAACGATGGTTCATGTGTTAGAGCAAGTGGAATACAGGGAATTGAGATAGAAAACGGGGAGATAATGCTTATAGAATGGAGAATTAGAACTGATTCAGAGGGAGATCTTCATATTAAGAGAAAAGTTCTTAGAGGACCGGAACCAATTGAAAGATTTGATTTAAGAAAAAGATAAGTAAAATTGGTCTAGAAAACCTTGTAGTTTTCTAGACCAATTTAATTTTGAGGATTAATCTTAAAATAATTGTCTATAGCTTTTGTCATTGATAAAGAAATTTTATTTTGGTAATCTGAATTACTTAAGTTTTTTTCATCAGATTCATTACTAATATATCCAAGCTCAACTAATATAGCAGGAGCTTTTACTTTTTCTAACACTAAAAAATTTCCTTTCTTTATCCCTCTATCTGTAGTTTTTAAATCTTCTATAATTTGTTTTTGGATTAAATCTGCTAAAACCTTACCTTGAGAACTGGCTTCATTATAGTAAGTCTCTGTTCCGGTTACAGACTTTTCGTTAAATTTGTTTAGATGAATGCTTAAAAATATAGTGGCCTTTTCGTAATTTGAAATAGCAGCACGCGCTGCTAAATCTTCTTTAGGCTCAGAAGGCCATGAAACTTCATCATTTTCTCTAGTATAAACAACGTTATAGCCTTTTTCCTGTAGAATTGAGCCAAGCTTTAAGGATATTTCTAAGGTGAGTTTTTTTTCTTGATTTCCTAAAGAACCTACGGCACCAACATCATATCCGCCATGACCAGGATCAATTACTATAGTTTTTTCAGCTGTATTTAATTTAGAATTTAGTAAGAGATTTACTTCTCTATATGGATATTTATTATCATAGATTTTAATTATTGTTATAGAAACTATCAAAAAGATAAATAATCCTAAATATATTTTTTTATAAGTTGATTTTTCAAATCTAATAGTAATACCCCCTAACCGTTTTACATAATTTCCCTATGAGTTAATTATATATTATTTTATAAGATATTACTGTTAAATTTTAAAATTATAATAATAAATTTATTTTTATAGTAAAAAGAGGAACAAAAACTATATTTAACTAACCATAAATAGCACTAGGAGTTAAATATCCAGTATTAATTATAGTTTCAGGAACATTGTATCTAGTTACTAAAGTTGGAGGTAAAATAATTGCGGGAACATCCTTAAAACCATTATTAATAATTGCATTAGTATCTAAAGATTCACCATTTACTAGTTTTATGGAGGCGTTAACTGCAGCTTTGGCAAGTTCTCTACTATCTTTAAGTACAGTCATTGATTGGGTTCCAGCAAGTATTCTTCTAATAGCAGCTAGAGATGCATCTTGACCTGTTATTGAAACTTTTCCAGCTAGTCCTGCTTCTTCTAAAGCTTTGATAGCTCCACCTGATATAGCATCAGTAGGGGATAATATAGCATTAATATTATTATTTTTACTTAAAATTGTTTTCACTACATTATAGCTTTCTACAGGGTCCCAATTGGGTATTGATACATTTGAAACTATTTTTATAGATCCAGTAGAAACTAGAGGCATTATATATAACATGGAGCCATCTTTATATAATTTAGAAGTATCATCATTAGGGTCGCCAGATAAAATAATATAATTGCCTTTTGGAACATTCTGAACAAGGTATTTTCCTTGAAGTTCACCAACTTGTGTACCATTAAATGACATATATAGGTCAGAGTTACTATTTTGTAGAAGACCATCATAAGATATGACCTTTATTCCAGCTTTTTTAGCTTTATCAACTAAAGAAGTGAAAGCTGAAGAGTCTAGAGGAGCAATAATTAATACATCAACGTTTTGTGAAATTAAATCTTCAACTTGTTTTGCTTGAAGCAAAGAATCATAGTCAGCGTCTTCTAATTTTAAGGTTACACCTTTTTGATCTGCATAATATTTAAAAGCTTCCTTATCTCTAATCCATCTTGGAATTCTTTGATTAGGTAAGGACACCCCTAATACAATATTTTCTCTAACTATAGAATTATGTGCATGTAACTCTTCTTTAAACAGAATATTTTCAGAGTAACTGACAGGCACAAGAAAAACCTTTGGGATTGATAGGTACATATTCATCACCTTTTTTAAGTTTATATAATAATTAAAATATTCTATTAGAAGTTATTTATTTCCAATATATTTTGAGTTTGCAAATTTTAATAAAAAATTCTTAAAATAATAATTAATATGAATGTCGATTAAAATTTAGAGGAAATTACACAAATTTGTAGAATAATGTATTTTATAAAGCAGAATTAATCAAACTAAAAATTATATTAATAGAGGTGCACATGTTTTGGAATTTTAATAAAAAAAATGATTTTGATGATATAGAAAACTTAAAAGAAAAACATAAAGAAGAATTTGAAAAATTTAAGACTGAAACGAATATCAAAAGAACTACAAAACTAGGTATAGTATTGTTTATAGTTAATTTAATGATGATTGGTGTAGATTTAACAAGCTATAGAAGTATGAGGACAGAGAATATAGGATATTTATATCTTTTTTATATTCATATTCTAACAATAGGTCTACTTCTATTTTGGTACATTTTATATTATATTTCTAAAAAATATAAAAAAAATATTAATAGAAAGCTTATTTATGAAATGTTATTAACTATATCTATGGGATCATGTATCCTCATATCATTAAATGATTTAAAAATATCTGGGCAAATATCTGTGTATTTTATTTGGGTATTAATAATATCAGGTGTGTTATATATGGATCCTTTAGAATCATTTATATTGTATGGAATATCTATAGTTTTTCTAATGCTAGGCATGCATTTTATAGTTTTTAGTAAGAGTTTATTATATTACAACATTTATAATTCTATTGTTGTGGTGATATTTGGATTCATAGTTTCTAATATTATATATAGAGGATTTTTAAGAGATTTTTTAAATAATAAAAGTTTATTAAAAAGTAAAATGGAAGTAGAAGCTGTTAATCAAAAGTTAAAAGAATATGAGAGGTTAAGGACAAATTTCTTTGCAAATATATCTCATGAGCTTAGAACTCCTTTAAATGTGATTTACAGTGCTCAACAAATGATAGAGATTATGGTTAATCAAGAAAATCTAAATAAGAGAAAAATGGAAAGCTATTTAAAAATAACTAAACAAAATTCATACAGGTTAATTAGACTTATAGGAAATCTTATTGATATTACTAAAATAGATGCCTTAAGTTTTGAGGCGACTTTTGTTAATTTAAACATAATAAAAGTAGTTGAGGATATAGCAATGTCTGTAGTTGAGTTTGTTGAAAGTAAGGGGCTTACACTTACATTTGACACTGAAGTTGAAGAGAAGGTAATATGCTGTGATCCTTATTTAATTGAAAGAATAATGTTAAACCTTTTATCAAATTCAGTTAAATTCACACAAAAAGGTGGGAGTATTTTAGTAAATATACATTTAGAGGACAATTATGTATGTATTTCTGTAAAGGATAACGGAATAGGTATACCAGATGATATGCAAGAATTGATATTTGATAGATTTATTCAAGTAGATGATGTTATAACTAAAAATACAGAGGGGAGCGGAATAGGATTATCTTTAGTGAAATCTTTAGTAGAAATGCATTGCGGAAAGATATATCTTAACAGTCAGGAAAATAAGGGGAGTGAATTCGTAATTTGTATACCTGATATTTTAAATAAAGATAGTGGAGAGAAAAGGAATATAACTAATTTAGATGATAACAGAATTGAAAGGATAAATATTGAGTTTTCAGATATTTATGACTAAGTATATAATGGGCAACTGATTTTAAATCAGTTGTCTTTTTTATAAAAATAGTCAATATATGTTTGTATTTGTCGTGCGAAAAACTTAAATAAAAGAAGGTAAATAGATAGAATTGTAGAATATTTAATTTTATAGAAAAAAATACATTTTATTACATAAAGGTATATATTTATTGATAAAGAGGTGTAAGAGTGGAGTTTTTAAAATGTATGTGGGAAAAAGACGCAATTCAGGATATTAAAAAATACAAAACAGAATTCGAAGAACTTAGGACATCAATTAATATTAAAAGGTGTGAGAAAATCGGGGTAATACTATTATTACTTAATATTATTTTAATTATAACAGATCGAGTGGTGTATGAGCCTATGAGAGCTTTTACACCTGAATATATAAATTTATATTATTCTCACCTTATAGTATTACATTTAATAATTTTATGGTATGTAATTTTATTCTTAAATAGAATATATAAAAAGTTTATAGATGAAAAAATATTATATAACTTTTTTGCAAACATAATAATATATTGGTGCCTTTTTATGGCTCTAAATGACTTATATATTAATGGACAGATATCTGCATATATAATTTGTGTATTGTCAGTAGCATCTTGTTTATATAGTTCACCAATAGAAGGAGTTATTTTATATTTTGTTTCAACTTCACTTTTTATTTCAGGTCTCTTTATAATAATAGAAAACAATCCAAACCTATTATATGGAAATATAGTTAATTCTGTAATTGTAACTTTTTTTGCATTTATTGTTTCGAAAGTTAATTACATAAGATTTTCTAAGGATTTTATAAGTCAAAAAGATTTATTAAAAAGTAAACGGGACATAGAAGAAAAAAATGAAATTTTAATACATTATGAAAAGTTAAGAAGTGATTTTTTTGCTAATATATCTCATGAATTAAGAACACCTATTAATGTCATTTATAGTGCTGAACAAGTAATGGAGCTTAATTTAAGGAAAAGTCAAAACTATGACATGAGTAAATATTTGAAAATGGTTAAGCAAAACTCATTTAGACTTATACGAATTATAAGCAATTTAATAGATATAACCAAAATAGATGCTTTGAGTTTTGATGTAAAATTTAGAAACTTAAATATTGTTAAAGTAGTTGAGGATATCACCATATCTGTTGCAGAATTTATAGAACATAAGGGGCTTACAGTCATATTTGACACTTCTATTGAAGAAAAAGTAATAGCTTGTGATCCTGATTTAATAGAACGTATAATGTTAAATCTATTATCTAATTCTGTAAAATTTACGAAAAGAGGTGGAAGTATCTTAGTTTCTATCTATCTTGAAGAGTATAAGGTGTGTATTTCTGTAAAAGATAGTGGTATAGGAATACCAGATAATATGAAGGAAATAATATTCGATAGATTTATACAAGTAGATAAATCCACTACTAAAAGCTGCGAAGGAAGTGGGATTGGGTTGTCTCTAGTGAAATCCTTAGTAGAAATTCATAAGGGAAGTATATCTTTAAATAGTGTTATTAGTAAAGGTAGTGAATTTATTATTTCTCTTCCTGATGAATTATGTTTTGAAGAAGATATACATGAAAATATTATTAATTTAGATGATAGTCGTATAGAAAAAATTAATATCGAGTTTTCTGACATATATAATTGAGTATGTTATAAGACAGAAAATCAAAGGCTTGAATATAGTTGAAAGAGAAGAGGTGAAGAAATCCCTTCTTTTTTTATTGCGTCAAAAATTACAAATGAGGAAATAAGTTGCAATTAGAACAGGATTAGATTACAATTTAAATAACAGTGTTATGAAAATAAACGTCGTTATTTAAATGGAGGATGCTTTATGGCAAGAGAAGATCAAAAAATGAGAAGTGAGATAGTTCGGAAGACTATTTTAGATACAGCATTAGAAATAGGAATAGAAGAAGGATTTGAAGAGGTTTCAATAAGAAAAATAATTAAGAAGATGAAGTATTCCACAGGAATTGTGTATCATCATTTTAAAGATAAACAAGAAATTATAGATGCCATTGAAGAAACTGAAACTAAATGGTTAAGTGCTGAAATAGCAGGATTATTAGATGAAAATAAAAACGTGGTTTGGAATATGGAGAGGATATTTAGAAGAATAATGAGATTAGCTATTGAAGAACCAGAGAAATATAATCTTATAGTTCTTCATAAGTATAGTAGAAGACAACCTGATAAACCAAGGTGGTTATCTAAGATAAGTCAAAATCTTAAGAATGACATTCACCTAGGATTGATTAGGGAAATGGATACGGATAAGGCTGCTTTTGCTATTTGGAGTTCATTTTTAGGATTTAATTTAATGATTTCTAGGAATAGGGATCTGACAAGTGAAGAGGCTGAAGAGTTATTTAAAGTTCAATTTGATATTATTTTAAGGGGGATTCTCTATGATAAATAAAATAGATATTGTGTATGCAAGCAAAACAGGTCATTGTAAAAAGATAGCTAAGGCTATAGGAAAAACTTTAAACATAGAACCTAAGAATATTAAAGATAACTCCAGCCTAGAAGATACGGATTTACTATTTATTGTATCAGGTATTTATGGGGGAGAAAGTCTTCCAGAGGTTTTGAAATTTGCAGAAAGTCTGGATAATAAAAAAGTAAAAAAGGTTGCATTAATAATATCTTCAACCTCTATGAAAAAAGGGCAAGGCAACCTACTAAAGATTTTAGAGGGAAAGAATATTCAAGTTGTCGATGAGCTACTTTCTCAAGGAAGCTTTTTAATAATGAAGCTTGGACATCCAAATAGACAAGACATCAAAGAAGCTGAGGACTTCTCTATAAGAATTTCCAAAGAGATAGGGGTATAAGGTGAAAAAGAGGGGGATATTATGGTTACTATAATAGCGGATGAAGGGCAAAACAACATAGGTGAAAAGCTTTATGAAGAATTTTTGAATAGGGGAACTAAAGTTGATTATGTTTCGCTAGAAGGAGTAGAGATAAAACCTTGTGTTAGCTGTGGAGGATGCACTTATAAAACCTATAGAAAATGTGTAGTGAGAGATGATGGAGACTGGATTTATCCTAAGTGTATAAAGGCGGACGTTCTGATTTTTGTTACACCTATTACATTTGGCAGTTACTCCTTTAAAATAAAGAGAGTATTTGATAAATTCGGATTAATAATGGATGAACATTATTATGTGAAAAACGGAGAAATAGTAAAAGGGGGCAAACCGGGAGGGAAATTTAAGTTTTTTGCTATAGGGATAAATGAAAATTGTATTGAAGAAGAAATAAAAGCCTTTAAAAGTTTAGTTAATGAAAACTTAATTATAACAAGAGGAGTAGGAAATTCATATATAGTTGACTCTGAACTTACCTCTGAAATGAGGAGTAAAATCATTGAGGAGGTTTTAAGTGCATGAAAAAAATACTTTTAATAAATGGTAGCCCAAGAAAAACTGGTACAAGTTTTCTTTTAGGAAAAATGTGCTCAGAACATTTATTGAATAAAAGTTATGAATGTCAGCTTCTTCACCTATACTCAAGCTTAAATAATATTGATAAACTATATGAAGCTATTAATAAAGCAGATACTATAATAATAAGCGGACCATGTTATATAAATACTTACCCAGCAGATATGATTGATTTTTTAGAAAAGGTATCTAGAAATAAAGAAATTTTACATGGACAAAGTGTTTATGGAATTATTCAGGGTGGAATGCCCTACTCTCATACTCATGAAAGTGGATTAAAAATGTTAGAGATATTCGGAAAAAAATGTGGGTTAAGTTTTAAAGGTGGGTTTGTAATGGGTATGGGTGCATTGGTTAATGGTGAGCCATTAAATAAATTACCAAATTCAAAAAAGGTTATAAGACAGTTAAATATATTTTTTGAACATATTTCAAGAGATGAAATATCACCTTCAGAGGTTTATAAAGAAGCTCAGTTTAAAATGCCTAGTTTAGTATATAAAATTATGAGTGTAACAATGAATAGAAAGATTGATACTAATTTAAAAAATCATGGTATTGATGTGAATCAAGAAAATCCATATTTAACTTAAAATAAAAGCCCCATTTCTGGGGCTTTATTAAAGAGTAAAACAATGATTAAAACTTAGAGATCTTATTATAAATGTATTATAGATATAAAATCATCTAACAATATATACTATGATAGATATCTCATAATAGATACATTTTATTTTAAATTTTATTCTGTTCTTAAAGCTTCAACAGGATCTTTTTTAGCAGCCATTCTTGCAGGTAGAAGTCCACCAAGTAGTGTAAGTATTACGCTTATGGTTAATAAGGTTAAAGCGTGTAGTGGATTTAGTTGTGCAACATTTTGTAATTCTGTCATGTTCTCAATTACTGAATTAACTGGGATAGTAAGAAGATAAGCAATTGTTATTCCTAAAATACCAGATGTAGCACCTATTATAAATGTTTCAGCATTAAATACACGTGTAATATCTTTTTTTCTTGCACCAAGGGCACGGAGCACTCCTATTTCTTTTGTTCTTTCAAGAACTGATATATAAGTTATAATTCCTATCATGATTAATGAAACCACAAGAGAAATTCCAGCAAATGCGATAAGAACTAAGGTTATAGCATTCATAATACCACCAGTCATTTCTGTCATAGAGCTTGCGAGGTCAGTATATATAATTGTATCTTTTGTAGATTTTCCTTGATTATATTCATCAAGATACTCTAGTACAGCATCTTTTGATTCAAAATCAGTTGGATATAAATAGACCATATAAGGCACTGACTCTCCACCTAAGTATGATAAGAAGGTGGTTTTTCCTGTTTCATCGAACTTTTCCATAGTCATAACATTGTAGTCAACATCACGTTGAGCTTTTACAATTTCTGAATCTATAGAGGAATCTATAACCTTTTGAACTAATTTATCACTATAAGCTATTCCATTACCTACAATTCCAAAAGAAACATCTTCTTTTAATCTCACAATTCCAGATATCTTTAAAGTAATACTGTTTTTAGAGTTATACATTTCATCATAATTTGTACCAGGAAGGAAGTTACCCATCTGAGTTTTTGAGTAAAAATCATCGTTTGTGATTAATTTAAATTCTGTACCTACTATTTCATTAAAATCTATACTATCAACATCATCTGTATCAAAACCAAGATTTTTTAATACTGCTTGATCAATACGATTTTGATTATCTATAACTAACACTAATCCTGTTTCATCTTGTGGATATTCACCAGATAGAAGGTCATAGTTTTTTTCTAAATAAGAAATCGAAGAGTTATCTAAAGGCTCAGGATATGAGGATAAGCCAACTCCACCTCTCATGCCAGAAGCCATTCCCTGATTATCAGAATTATTAATACCTATAGCTAATGATACAGGTGAAGTTATTCCAGATTTTTCTCTAAGTATGTTCATACCAGTCATACGAGTATAACCTATACTGTTTAAAATCTTTGGATCTATAGCTTTAACGTAGTCAACATAATCATCTGTTATAATGTTTGTATGAGTTAAAGCCCCTTCTTTTGGATCATAAAGCTTAACTTCTTTAGAATCTTCTATTGAGATAGAGGAATCTTTTTTATTCATTTCACCACGCATTTTTTCTAAACTTTCTTCGTCTGTGTTCATAGCGGTTTGCGAAACTATAATAGGGAATTCTGAAAGAGCATCCTCTTGGAATTTATCTATTTGAATTTGAAAACCTGACGAAAGGCTAAGAATCATAGCTATTCCAATAATACCAATACTTGATGCAAAAGCAGTAAGTGCAGTTCTCCATTTTTTAGTTGAAATATTTTTTGCAGATAATTTTAATGCAGTTGCAAAGCTCATGCTTGTTTTCTTTAAAGAATATCCTTTTTCTTCTTTAACATTTTCATAAGGATTAGAATCATCTACGATCTGACCATCTTTAAACTTTACAATACGATCAGCATATTGTTCTGCAAGTTCTGGATTATGGGTAACCATAATAACTAACTTATCATCAGCTATTTCTTTAATTAAATCCATAATCTGTTCGCTAGTTGATGTATCTAGTGCTCCTGTAGGTTCATCAGCTAAGATTATATCTGGGTCATTTGCAAGAGCACGAGCTATTGCAACTCTTTGCATTTGCCCACCAGAAAGTTGATTTGGTTTTTTGTGGACATGATCTTTTAGTCCAACCTTTTCTAAAGCCTCTAAAGCCTTTTTATGCTTTTCAGCTGATGAAACACCGCTTAAAGTCATTCCCATCTCAACATTATCTATAATACTTAAATGAGTAATAAGATTATAACTTTGAAATATAAACCCAACACTATTATTACGGTAAGCATCCCAGTCAGAATCTTTAAATTCCTTAGTTGATTTACCGTTAATAATTAAATCGCCACTATCATACTTATCAAGGCCTCCTATTATGTTTAGGCAGGTGGTTTTTCCAGAACCACTTTGCCCTAAGATTGCCACAAATTCGTTTTTTCTAAAATTTACGCTTACATTATTTAATGCAACTTGAGTAAAATCTCCAGTAGTATAGCTTTTTTTAATATTTTTTAATTGAAGCATTACATCGTCTCCTTACTATTTTTATCCGATAGCTAGCATCCATAATACTCCCACTTCTTCAAGTGGGCGATAACGGATGCACGCTCCTGGATTAGTTCAACTAAATTCAGCTGGAGTATAAAAACTCCACCTGAAAAGTTTCACTTTATTGCTGTAGGTGAAGTATAAAATAGAAATATTAACTCAATGTAAACTGAAAAATATGATTAAATTTAATTAAAAAGTAGTTTACATTTAGTTAATAAAAAATAGGTAAGATATAATAGTATCTAATTTAAAAAATATATACATGTTATAATGAAACAAAAGTAAGTAAGGTGGTTTTAAATATGTTTAACATAATGGTTGTTGAAGATAATGATAATACAAGAAAACTAATGGAAGCTGTGCTTTTAGAAAATGGATATAAACCTATTTTGGCAAGGGATGGTTTAGAAGCTTTAGATATTTTAGATAAACAACATATAGATTTAATAGTATTAGATATTATGATGCCGAATATGAACGGATATGAACTTACAAAGGAGCTTAGAGAAGCTAGGTTTAATTTACCCATTTTAATGGTGACTGCAAAGGAAAGTCCTTCAGATAAAAAACAAGGTTTTATATTTGGAACAGATGATTATATGGTAAAACCAGTGGATGAAGAAGAGATGATTTTACGTATAGCGGCATTACTTAGGCGTTCTAAAATAGCTAGTGAGCATAAACTTGTTTTTGGAGAAACTGAGCTTAATTATGATGAACTTACAGTTAAACAAAAAGGTAAAATAGAGTTATTACCTCAAAAGGAATTTATGTTATTATTCAAATTATTATCTTATCCAAATAAGATTTTTACAAGGAGACAGCTTATGGATGAGATTTGGGGTATGGATAGCGATACTGATGGGAGAACAGTTGATGTACATATTAATAGATTGAGAGAAAAGTTTAAAGATAATGAGGATTTTCAGATCATTACCGTGCGTGGACTTGGATATAAGGCGGTGAAAGCAGAATGAAAAGATTAAAAAGTATGAATGCGGCTCTAGTTGTAATAGTATTTATTATAATGATTTCTTCTGCTTTATTATCTGGAATTTTAATTATTATTCTAGATAAGTCAAACCTTATGCCTCCAAATGGAGCAGGTCCAATATATTTATTAATAGTGGGTCTTATAGTCAGCACTATAATAGGAACAATACTTACATTTCCAGTGGCAAAATATTTTTTAAAGCCACTAAATGAGGTAATATCAGCAACTAGAGAGGTTACAAAAGGAAATTTTAATGTAAAGGTGAAGGAGCTAAAGAGAAAACACGAACTTGGAGAGCTTATTGATAGTTTTAATAGTATGACAAATGAGCTTAATAGTATAGAAATGTTTCGTAAGGACTTTATTAATAACTTTTCGCATGAATTTAGAACCCCTATAGTATCCATAAGAGGGTTTGCAAGACAACTTCATAAAGCCTCCTTAACAGAAAATCAGAGGCTTGAATACACAGATATAATTATTAGAGAATCAGAAAGACTTGCCAATATGTCTTCAAATATTTTATTATTAACAAAACTTGAGAATCAAGCTATCATTACAGATAAAAACTGTTTTTCCTTGGACGAACAGATTAGAAATTGTATACTTCTTCTCCAGATGCAGTGGGAGAAAAAAGAGATAGAATTTAATATAGAGTTAGAACCTATAGAATTCTATAGTAATGAAGAAATGTTATCTCATGTATGGCTTAATTTATTAAGTAATGCCATAAAATTTAGTCATAAAAATGGAGAGATATTAGTTAAAAGTTATTATGAAGGAAATGATATTAAAGTTAAAATATCAGATAATGGCATAGGCATGAATGATGATACTAGAGAGCATATATTTGAAAAATTTTATCAGGGAGATTTAGCCCATGTATCTGAGGGAAATGGACTTGGATTATCCTTAGTTAAAAGAATAGTTGATCTATGCCAAGGGAAAATATCAGTAAAGAGTAAGCCAGAAAAAGGAACAGAGTTTATTGTTAGGCTTCCTAGTCAGATTTAAAATTGGAGGAGAAAGTAGATGAATTTTAATAAAAGAAATATCATGGATATTGCTAAGTATTTATTTTTAGCTTTATTTGTAGTCCTAGTAGTGAAATATTCAGAAAACATTTTTTCAACGATAGGAAATATAAGTGGGGCAGCAGTACCTCTAATTTCAGGATTAGCAATGGCATATGTTCTAAACATATTGATGAAAAAGCTTGAAAAAATATATTTTCCTAAATCAAAGAATGAAATCATAAATAAATCTAGGAGAGCAGTCTGTATATTTTTAGCTATACTTCTGATTATATTTATAGTAGTAATAGTTGCTTTAATAGTAATCCCTGAATTAGTAAATGCTATTTCTGTTATAATAGCAGCTATACCAAAATTTGTAGAGGACATTATTAAATTTATAGATACTAATAGTGACAAATATGAAGTTGTTGAAAATACATTAGTAACCTTGCAAATAGATATAAATGAGATATCAAGGAGTGTTATGACTTTCGCATCAAGTTTGCTTACAGGAGTTCTTAACTCAATTATTTTATTTGCATCAACAATGGCAAATAGCCTAATAAATTTTATAATTTCGCTTGTATTTGCAATCTATGCACTTGCAAACAAGGAAAAACTATCCTATCAGATAAAAAAAGTAATGAAAGCATTCTTAAAAAATAAAAGTATAGAGAAAATTAACTATGTATTTCATGTTATAAATGAGTCTTTTTCAAATTTTATTGTAGGGCAATGTGTAGAAGCTGTTATTATAGGTGGATTATGTACGGCAGGAATGTTTGTCTTTAGCTTCCCTTATGCTGTTACAGTTGGAGTATTTATAAGCGTTACAGCTTTAATACCAATAGTAGGCGCATATTTAGGTGCAGCATTAGGTGCATTTATAATTCTTACAGTAAGTCCACTTAAAGCCGTATTATTTTTGCTTTATATAACTATACTTCAGCAATTAGAGAATACTTTAATTTATCCTAAAGTTGTAGGATCAAGTATAGGATTACCGGGTATTTGGGTTTTTGCTGCAATAACTTTAGGCGCAGGACTTGGGGGAATAGTTGGAATGCTTTTAAGTGTACCAGTAGCTGCAACTATTTATAACTTATTTGTAGATAAAGTAAATAAGAGGTTAATAGAGCAGGAAATGAAGAAAGAATAATTAAGATGAGCTATAGTTATATGGCTCACTTTTTTAGTCTATTTATCTAAATAAAGTAAAATAAATGAATTATTTGGATACAAGTACTTGATATTATTAAGTAATATGAATTATACTATAAGAGTACTTAATATTATTAAGTAGTTTATTATAGAAAGGGGATATGAAGTGGAATTTGATAAGGAGATTTTAAAAGGGTATATTGATTCAATGGTTTTATCTGTACTTTATAATGAGGATATGTATGGGTATTTAATAGCAAGAAAAATTAAAGAAACATCAAATGAAGAGTTTGAAATGAAGGAAGCCACCTTATATGTATCGTTAAAAAGATTAGAGAAAAAAGGATATATTAAAGGGTATTGGAATGATACAGAAGGAACCAATGGTGGGAGAAGAAGGTATTATTCTATTACTGAAGAGGGTAAAGATTATTTTATAACAATTTCTAGCCAATGGAATGCTTTAAAAAGAATAATAGACAATTTTATGGGGGGGGAAATAGAATGAAGAAGATTGAAGAGTATGTTGAGAATATATACAGAAGCTTTGATGAAAAAGATGAAGAAACGAAGATTATAAAAGAGGAAACAATAACACATTTAATGGATGAGGTGGAAGACTTAAAGAAATCAGGATTATCTGAAGAGGAAAGTATTAATAAAGCTTTATCAAACTTTGGAAATGAAAAAATAGTTATAAATGAATTGAAATTAATCTTAAAAAAGCAGGATAAGTTTTCAAAGATATTAAAAATATCTGCAATAGCTTTCTTTATGATAGCAAGTGTATTTTTCACTATTTATGTTGCAGATGACTTCAGCCATAGGAATGATTCCAATCCATATTTATCAGATAAAAACACAAAGGCGTATGTTTTTGAAGTTATAAAAGATAAAATCAAAGATAAGAATGAAATAAATTCTGAGTTGAATAATGAAATAACTAATCTACTTGATGAATTTAATATAAAAAATGATAATGGAATATATGACATTAAAATTTCTAAAGGTGATAGTTATAATATAGTATATGAATACAAAAAAGATGTAACTGATGAAATGATTCCAAATGGAAATGGCGGAGCAAGTGGAGTTTATAGTGATGAAGGTACTCATACATGGGACATTTTCTACAAGAGAACTGATAAACAACAAAATTATGATTATGATGTGCAACAGAAAGCTTGGAATGAGAGGGTTAATAGAATACCAAATAGATTAGGTCAAATATCTAATTATCTTTTTGTAATTTCAGGGGTATTAATTTTTATATATGTTATTAATAAATTGTATATGAAGGGTTCATTTTCAGTTATTAAGCCTTTAAAAAGTAATTAAAATTTAAAAATTTTTAGAAAGACTGTCTTACTTAATAAGATGGTCTTTTTATTTTAAGTGAAAAGTAGATGAAACCCGCATAAACACTATATATTCTTAAGAAGATTTATTCTTATATTCTTAAGAAGCTTTATTTTTAAGAAGTTTTATTCTTTTGTTTTTAAGAAGTTTACTTCTTAAGAAGTGGACCAAGGTCAACATTTTTTATTCTTTAGACCAATTATACTTTTTCAAATTTGTAGATAACTTAAATTAGATATTAATATAAGAAGTCTACGTGAAACTCCTAAAGAATAAAAAATAATAAAATTGAGCTCCTGCCATTTTTTCCTCACATGCGTTTGGAAAGGCAGATGAGCAAAAAAAAGTAGACGGCTCATAATCGCCTTGACGACTTTTTTATATAAAAAATTTAAAACTTAAGGTAAAATATATTAAGAAAAGAATTTTAAAATAAGAAAGTATAATAATTATGAAAGCAATTAGATTGGAGTGGAATTATGGAAAAGTGTTATATGTTATTTAATGATGAAAAAATCTATATTAAATCCAATAAAAGTAGCAATGTTGTGGAGTATACAATTAATGATGTTGTAAGTTATCCTAATGTACCATTATATTTTAACATTTTTAATAACGAAGATGTTATAAAGGACATGAGAACGTTTATAAAGGATAACGAAGATATTAATAGTTTAATGCAAGGAATATTTGCTAAAAAAGTTTATTTGCTTGTGCCTGATGATGTAACAAATGTAACTGATATTGAGAAAAGAGCTTTTGATGAATTTGCTAAAAAGTTACTTAAAGGGAAAGAAGTTGTTTTCGGATCAGAATTTGCTTTTGTAACAACCTTTGAGGAAAAAGATTATGTATGTATTTCAAGAACTTGTAGAATGTTGATTTTAACTTCTATTAAAGATAAAAAAATCTTTAAACAAAAATTTATTCAAGATAAGGAGTACACAAATGATGAATTACGTACTCTTATAAATGAAGTAAGTGATAGTAATGAATACTTGCCTAAAGTGTACTTAAACGGAAATAATCTATCTCAGTACTCTGATATAGGAATTTATGTTGATAAATTAGATATTATAAAAAACTTCGAAGATACTTTAAATCAATTAAATTTATAGAATAAAGATTAATACATTAAAATTATAATATTTAAAGCAAAAATTATACCAAGCTTATAGATGAGTTAAACTTTTTTATAAGCTTGGTATTTTTTTATGAAAATTAAGATAGAATTAAGCTCACCTAAAATCAATATTAAAGAGAACATTATAAGATTATAGTGAAATAAGCTTAAGAGGTGAGTAAAATGAGTAGATATATCGTTGAAACAAAAAATCTAGTTAAGGTGTTTAATAAAGTTAAAAGTGTTGATAGTGTTAATCTAAAGATAAAAGAGGGAGAGATATATGGATTTTTAGGTCCTAATGGAGCTGGAAAGTCAACAACTATAAAGATGTTATTAGGACTTATAAGAGCTAATAGTGGTGAGGTATATATTTTTGGAAAATCAATTAAAGAAAATAGAGAAGAGATTTTAAAAAACATAGGAGCTTTAGTTGAAAGCCCATCCTATTATGGACATTTAACTGCCTATGAGAATCTTGATATATTAAAAAGAATGTTAAAGCTTAATAAGGAAGAGATTGAAGAGAAACTTAAGCTTGTAAATCTGTGGGAAGAGAGAAATAAAAAAGTTAATGAGTTTTCTTTAGGAATGAAGCAGAGACTTGGGATAGCGCAGGCTCTTATGGGAAACCCAAAACTTTTAATTTTAGATGAACCGACTAATGGTTTAGATCCTGCTGGAATAATAGAAATTAGAAATCTAATAAGATACTTAGCTAAAGAAAAGAAAATTACCATAATTATTTCAAGTCATATATTAAATGAGATTGAGTTAGTAGCAACTGAGGTTGGAGTAATAAATAAAGGAAAACTACTATATCAAGGCTCTCTAGAGGATTTAAAGAAAAACGCTACTAATGAAGTAATAATAGGACTAGAAAAGAAGGAAGACAAGGCTTTAACTATGAAGCTTTTATTAGCTAGAGGATATAGGGTAGAAGAGGAAAATTTAAAACTAAAAGTTAAAGGAAATAATTTATCTCCTTCAAAAATTTGTAGAGAAATAGTTATGGGGGGATATTCATTAAACTATTTAGCTGAAGAAAAAACTTCATTAGAGGAAATTTTCTTAGGACTTACTAAGGAGGAGAAGGTATGCTAATGGACTTAATAAAAAACGAGTTTATAAAAGAAAAAAGAAATTTAGTTATTTTATTTATACTTGCAATACCAATAGGAGTTTCAGCTCTCTTGGTGTTTGATTTTTTAATAAGGTATGAAAGTTGGCTTTTACCACAAGCTACCTTAAAAGGATTAACCTCTTGGCAAGTTTTAATAAAAGAGCAGAGAATACTATATTTTAATGATAATATGCCCCTATTTGCTTCACTTATCTTAGTTACTTTATTTGAAAGTGAATATAAGAGTAACGCATGGACATTTTTATTAACTAAACCTATAAAAAGAAACAGTATTTTAAATGCAAAAGTTATTGTGGCCGTATTTTATTCAATAATGATGCTTTTACTAAATGTATTTTCCTTGATAATAGTTGGACTAATATTTAAATTCAAAGAACCTATTCCTTGGAGATTTTTTATAATAATGTTTTGTATTCAATTAATATCAACTTTAGGAATAATGACTATACATTTATTTATAAACCTAAAAAATAAAAACTTACTGATATCCATTGGAGTGGCAGCAGTACTTAGTGCGCTTTCTTCCAATATATATCATAGTGAAACTTTCATCAGAAATATAAATCCCTATGGTTTTTCTTTATTTTCTATAACTCAAGGGCGAAATGAGATAACTATCGTTTTAATAATTTCAGCAGCCATTCTTATAGTAGGCTCATCTTTAGTTAGAAAATATTTTGAAAATAAAGAAATATATTAGGAGGATTAAGAAATGGAATTATTAAAAGTAGAATTTTTAAAAATTAAGAAAAGCTCTTTATTGTTTACAGCCTTGGCTGTTCCAATAGCTATAGTTTTAATATTTATAAAAAAGGCACAAGGGCTAGCTGTAAATGGGTTAGAAATTAATGAAGCTATAATTATGTTTTCTTCAATTACCTTTATAGCCTTAGTACTACCTTTACTAAATACATTTGCTGCATGCATAATAACAAAGGTTGAAAATGATAATAATGGCTGGAAACAATTAATGCTTATGCCTATTAAGAAAAGTAGTATTTACTTCACAAAATATAAGATTATGCTATTAACTTTAGCTGCTTCAATAGTTTCTTATCTTCTAGCAGTAATTTTAGGAGGGTTTTTTATAAGTAAAAAAATAGACTTAAGTATATTAGTTGTTGGAATTGAAATATTTATAACTTCACTTCCAGTAATAATTCTTTTATTTATAATAGGAAGAAATTTTATGAGCATAATACCAGTTATTTCTGCTGGAGTTGTTATGATGATTACAAATATTTTTATAGCTCAAAGTAGATTTTGGATTTATGCTCCTTGGACATACGCATTATCAATTACAAATGGGGCAATAAGTTCCTATGAGAAGTATATAGCTATAGGTGCCTCCTTAGTTTTAGCT
The DNA here is from genome assembly GCF_900130055.1 of Clostridium intestinale DSM 6191. Lineage (GTDB taxonomy): Bacteria > Bacillota > Clostridia > Clostridiales > Clostridiaceae > Clostridium_T > Clostridium_T intestinale. Next base: position 621,324 of record NZ_FQXU01000003.1, on the reverse strand, counting down.
TTTTTATTATTTGCACTAGATTATATAAGCTTTAAGGAATCGGATATAATGTAAGGGTGAACTATGGTAAAATTATACTTGTGATAAGGAGGGTATTATCGTGATTAATGATGAACTATTAAACAAGAAGATAATGCTTGTTGATGATGAAAGAGAGCTATTACACTTACTAAAGGAAGTTTTTATAAAGGAAGGCTTTAGATATATATACGAAGCTGAAAATGGAATTGATGCAATATTAATGTGTAATGAAAAAAATCCTGACATAATAATTTTAGATGTAAACCTACCAGACATAGATGGATATATGGTTTGTGACAAAATTAGAACTTTCTCAAACTGTCCAATAATTTTCTTAACTGCAAAAGGGGAAGATGAAGAGAAGATAAAGGGTCTTGAAGCAGGGGGAGATGATTACGTAACTAAACCATTTAATATTAAGGAAGTGGTTTTGAGAGTTAAATCTCAGCTTAAAAGAGACAATATGGGTAAGGAAATAAAAAGCAGAATATATACATTTGGCTCAATTATTATAAATGAAGAAACAGGCGAAGTTAAAAATGGAGATGAGAATATAAGTTTAACAGCAAAAGAGTATTTATTATTATTATTTTTAGCTAAAAATATGAACAAGGTTTTTAGTAAAGCCTCATTATGTGAGGAAGTTTGGGGTTATGAGTATGATGGTTATGATAATACCATTATGGTTCATATAAGACACTTAAGAGAAAAACTTGAGAAAGATCCAAGTAACCCCAAGCACATAAAAACATTAAAAGGAATTGGTTATAAGTTGGTGAACTGATATGAAAATAAAATTAACAGCAAAAATATTGATATCTATGATTTTAGTTTTTCAAATAACCTTTCTTATTTATGGACTTTTAAATTTATTGATATACAAAACTGATATAAGTTTTGGAGAGAAGATATATAGTGTATCATTTTCAACTTCAGATTTTATAGAGCCTTTTATAGAAGAGCTAGAGGATAGAAATGAGTTTAGTTTAAATGATGAATATATAAAAAGACTAAAAGAAAACAATGTTTGGATTCAAGTTCTAGATAAGGGTAATAATGAGGTTTTTAAAGAAAATAAGCCTGATAATATTCCTACTAGTTATGCGACTTCAGAATTAATTAATTTCATACAAAATCCTTGGGAAAGTATAGCTCCAACTACCGTTTCTACAAAAGAATTGATAAAAGGGAATGAGAAATACACTTTATTAGTAGGTTTTCCAATAAATAAGGTTTTTAAGTATTCTTTAACTTTCACAGAAGAAAGTTTTAGATATCATTTGAGTATGATAGTTTTTGGTTTTGTTTTGGTTGGAATTGTAGCATATATTTTTAGTAGAAATCTAGTGAAACCAATGGTATCAGTAATTAAGGATATAGAAGATTTAAAAGATGGTATATATAAGCCTAAGAAAAGTAAAAAGGGAATTTACGAAGAAGTAAGTAAAAATATAAACAATTTATCAGTTATCTTAAAGGAAAATGAAATGCATAGAAAGGAAGTTGATGAGGCAAAAGAAGAGTGGATTGCAAATATAAGCCATGATTTAAAAACTCCATTAAGTTCCATCAAGGGATATGCAGAACTTCTACAGGGAGAAGAATACGATATAAATCTTGATGATGCAAAAAGATATTCACATATAATTCTAGCTAATACAAATCATATTCAGGAGTTAGTTAATGATTTATCTTTAATATATAAACTTAAAAACAAGGTAATTCCTATAAGTTTAAGTTATGAGAATTTAGTGACAATACTCCAGGAATGTATAATAGACTTACTTAATAACAGTAATTATAGTGAACGAGAAGTGAACTTTAATTATGATGATGAAAATATAATAATAAACTGTGATAAAAAATATATAAAAAGGGCTATAACCAACCTGTTAGTTAATGCAATGGATCACAATACAGAGGATACGGTTATTGATGTATCAGTGTTTAAAAAAGATAGCTTTATAAACATAATTATAGAAGACAATGGACAGGGAATAGGAGAAGCGGATTTAAAAAATATATTTAACAGATATTATAGAGGAGTTAATTCAAGTTCCAAATCAAAAGGATCTGGATTAGGCATGGCCATATCTAAAGAAATAATAAACTGGCATAAGGGTGATATAAAAGTTCTAAGTGAAATTGGAAAAGGAACTAAAATAGAGATTTTCTTTGAGGAATTTAAAGAAAACCATGTGAAGTAAAACTTTATAAAAGTAGATTTAAAAGAGGAAGATGATTCCTCTTTTCTGTATGCTAAAAATTAAAATTACCACTTAAAAAGTGAGATAAATCCATTATTGCTTCTGGATAATCCAAATTTAGAGTAAAAAGATTCCTCAGAAGGTTTTGTTAACAAAACAGGACTTAAGTTATTTTCATCAAGAAGTTCCATCAAGTTTTTCATTAAGCTTGTACCAATTCCTTTACCTTGATAATCTTTATGTACAAGCAACCTTAAAATATAAGCATGTTTTATACCATCAGAAAGCACTTGAACAAATCCAATAAGATTATTTAAATCATCTCGAACAGTGATCCAACCCCAAGATAAGTTTAGAGAATCTTCTAGCTTTTTAGGTAAACTTATTCCCCAACCAATAGTTTTCAATAAGTCATTTAATTCATTAATATCAATTTTAGCGTTTCTTTCAATAAGCATATTTTTATACAGTCCTCTCATAAGTAAAAATTAATTGTAAATAATATGATAATTATAACATTAAGTGCCAAATGGTGTATACATAAATTGAGGTATTTATATTTGGTTTAAAATATCCTGATTTAGAAAAATAAAGTGCATAAGAAATACTCGTAAATGATGATTAAAAATAAAAACTTAAACTCAAAATTTAGCAATAATTCTAAAAACTAATATAAATAAAATTTAAATAAATCAATAAGAAAGGGTTTTTTAAATAATAGTGTTATTAACATATATATATATTAAGTGAAATTCATTATAATATAGTTATTTAAAAATAGATTTAACATGGAGGAACAATTTGTTTATATTAGATAGTGAAAATTTATTAGATTATTTAAAGGTTAATAAATACGTTGACTTTGATAATGAAGTTATTAAAAATAAAGCAAAAGAGCTATTTAAAGAAAGTTCAGATGATATTCAGAAAATAAGGACTGCCTTTGAGTACGTTAGGGATGAGATTTCTCATTCTTGGGATATTAAAAGCACAAGAGTTACAAGAGTCGCTTCAGAAGTTCTTATATATAAAGAGGGTATTTGTTATGCAAAATCAATGTTACTAGCTGCACTACTAAGAAATGAAAACATTCCTGTAGGTTTTTGTTATCAAAGACTAACGCTTGGGGATACTCCAGAAACAGGTTATTGTATTCATGGATTAAATGCGGTTTTTATTTCAAGTTTAAATAAATGGATAAGGTTAGATGCACGTGGAAACAAAAATGGGGTTGATGCTCAGTTTCTAATAACAGAAGAAAAATTAGCATTTGAAATACGTAAAGAATTTAATGAGTTTGATTATATGACCATTTTTAGTACTCCAATTAAAATAGTTACAGATACATTGGAAAATAATATAGATTGCATGGAAATGGTTAAATACAATCTTCCTACAACATTATAATAGTATATTAATGTAAAAGGACTTATCTTAAAGAGATGGGTCTTTTTTAGTTTTAAGTGTGATTAAGTCACAGACTATATTTACCTATAGGCTTTAATATAAAAGTAAGATATTTAAGAATTTAAGATGTTTTATATAAAAACATTATAAATATAGGAGGAGTTCTGTATGAAAAAAGTAATAATTGTTGGTGGTGTAGCAGGCGGAGCTTCAGCTGCTACTAGATTAAGAAGATTAGATGAAAATTTAGAGATAATAATGTTTGAAAGAGGAGAATACGTAAGTTTTGCTAATTGCGGACTTCCGTACTATATTGGAGGAGAAATAAAGGAAAGAGAAAAACTTTTGGTTCAAACACCTAAAAGTATAAATGATAGGTTTAATGTTGATGTAAGAGTAAATTCTGATGTTGTGTCAATAGATACAGATAGAAAGGTTGTTAAAGTTAACTCCTTAGAAAAAGGAGAATATGAGGAAAGCTATGACTATTTAATATTATCACCTGGAGCAAAACCAATTAAACCACCTATTAAAGGAATAGATAGCCCTAAGATATACACTTTAAGAAACGTACCAGATACAGATAAAATTAAAAAAGTTGTTGATGAAAAAGGTATAAAAAGTGCTGTTATAATAGGTGGAGGTTTTATAGGAATTGAGATGGCTGAAAATCTTAAAGAAAGAGGATTAGATGTCACTTTAATAGAAGCTGCTCCACATATATTAGCACCTTTTGATTCTGAAATGGTAACTATTGCAGAAAAAGAGTTAAATGATAGAGATGTATCATTGATTTTAAATAATGGAGTTGATAGTTTTAAAGATAATAATGATTTAATAGAAGTTCATTTAAAAGATGGAAGTTTTGTTGAATCTGACATAGTAATTTTGGCTATAGGTGTGGCTCCTGATACTTCATTTATTAGGAATACTAACATTGAATTAGGTGCAAGAGGTCATATTATAGTGGATGAGTATATGAGAACATCTGCATCTGATGTTTATGCTGTTGGGGATGCAATATTAGTTAAGGATTATGTGTCAGGAGAAGATGTCGCTATTCCTCTAGCAGGACCAGCTAATAGACAAGGCAGAATTGCAGCTGACAATATAGCTGGAAGAAAGGTAGCTTATAAAGGAACACAAGGAACATCTATATTAAAAATATTTGATTTAGTAGGAGCTTCAACAGGAAATAATGAAAGAACATTAAAAAGACTAGGAGTTGACTATAAAACAGCATATATACATCCTATGTCTCATGCAAGTTATTATCCTGGAGCAAAACAAATATCAATAAAATTAATTTTTAATAAAGATGGTAAGGTTTTAGGTGCTCAAGCTTTTGGATACGAAGGTGTTGATAAATTTATAGATGTAATAGCCTCAGTTATTAAGCTTAATGGAACCGTTGAGGATTTAGTAGAATTAGAACTAGCATATGCACCACCATTTTTATCGGCAAAATCTCCACAAAATATGGTAGGATTTGTAGCTGAAAATTATTTAAATGGAACTACAGATATAATCTCGGTGAATGAATTAAATGAATATAATAGTGAAAGCAGCACATTATTAGATATTAGAGAAACTATTGAAGTTGAAAGTGGTTCTATAGAAGGATCTATAAATATTCCTTTAAATTCTCTTAGAAGTAGAATGAATGAATTACCTAAAGATAAAGAAATAATTGTATATTGCGCTGTAGGACTAAGAGGGCATATTGCATCTAGAATTTTAACTCAAAACGGATTTAAGGTTAAAAATTTATCTGGTGGATATAAGACATATATCCAATCAAAATATATTGCAAAAAAAATCAGTAAACAAAGTAATTTAAATACAGATATTCAAAAAGAAGAAGTAGCTGTGGATATAAACTCAATAGAGTTAGATGCATGCGGATTATGTTGTCCAGGACCATTAATGCAAGTTAAAGCTAAAATAGACACCTTAAATATTGGAGATGTATTAAAGGTAAAGGCTTCAGATCCAGGATTTTATGAAGATATTAAATCTTGGTGTAAAAATACAGGAAATGAATTAATGTCTTTAGATAAAAGCTGTGGAATAATCTACGCTGAAATAAAAAAAAAGTCTAAAAGTAATGTAGAAAATGTTGATATATTGGAGAGTTCAGTTAAACTTGATAACTCTCAGACAATGGTAGTTTTTTCAGGTGATTTAGATAAGGCGATAGCATCATTTATTATAGCTAATGGTGCAGCAGCTATGGGCAAAAAGGTAACAATGTTTTTCACCTTCTGGGGCTTAAATATTTTAAGAAAAAATGAAAATATACAAGTCAAAAAGAATATAATCGAAAAAGCATTTGGTTTCATGATGCCAAGAGGTTCTGAAAAGCTTACCTTATCGAAAATGAATATGGGCGGCATTGGGGCTAAGATGATTAGAGGAATAATGCAAAAGAAAAATGTACAGTCACTAGAAGAACTTATGAAAGCTGCTATGGATAATGGAGTGAATATAGTTGCATGTACAATGTCTATGGACATAATGGGAATAAAAGATAAAGAACTAATAGATGGAGTTAATTTTGGAGGAGTAGGTTATTACCTAGGAGAAGCTTCAGAATCGAATATCAATCTATTTATATAAGTAAACAAAGGCTTTGATAATTGATTTTATCAAAGCCTTTTGTCTATTTAAAGTTATTTTATATCTACAGTAACTTTTTTCATTTTTTGATCTGTTAGTGGTTTGTCGTTAGAATCTCTCTTTTCACTAACTATTTTGTCTACGGCATCCATACCATCAGTTACTTTACCAAAAGAAGCATATTTTCCATCAAGACTGTCAGTATCTTTAACCATAATAAAGAATTGAGAGCTTGCTGAATCAACTGCTTGAGATCTTGCCATAGAGAGAACACCTCTAGTATGCTTTAATTTATTTTCAAATCCATTATAGCTAAATTCTCCAGGAATAGTTTTTTCAGAACCGCCAGTTCCATTACCTTTAGGATCTCCCCCTTGAATCATAAATCCAGGAATTACTCTATGAAATATTAAACCATCATAAAAACCACTCTGAATTAAATCTACAAAATTATCAACGGTTTGAGGTGCTATATTAGGATATAGCTCAGCTGTTATTTTTGACCCATCTTCCATCTCAATAGTTACAATTGGTTTTTTACCTTCATATTTACTTTTATAATCAGCCATTGCCTTTGAAGATGTAGCGTTATCACTTGGTGTTTTTGTACAACCACTTAAAATAAGAATTAAGCTTGCACATGAAATAGCTAAAACTTTCTTTAGTAAACCTTTGCTTTTCATATTTTTATCCTCCAGAAAAAGTATAGGTGTATTGAAATATATTACCAAAAACTCAACATAAATTCAATGGTCAATTATCTTTAAAGTGTCTTTAACATTTTAACTACAATGTTATTCTAAAGATTAATTTTTTAGAATAGTAATAACTAAAATAGTATAAAAAGGTGATAGTAAATGAGTGAAGTATTAAATAAAGCCACTAAAAAAGAAACTTTTGTAACTTTATTCCCAGAAACAGATAATTCGCACTTAACTAAAGATGTAGGGATGATAGCATATGTAATGGGAAAACACTATAATTATGATTCCAAAATAGTAGCCTATAATAATGGTAGTTATCCATATCTTGAAAAAGAGTTATTAGGATTTAATATAGAATTTCTTGAAAAAGTAAAAGGTGACCCAGAAGTAGATGGTATGTATTATTTAATAGATAATGCTGAGAAAATTGATGTTTTACATTTATTTCATTTAAACGCTAGAAGCTTAAATTGGATAAAGTTATTTAAAAAGTTGAATCCACAAGGAAAGGTTTATCTGAAGTTAGATGCTAATATGTATATTACTTATGAAGAATTCTCTGATAGTAAAATTGATATTCTGAAAAAATGCTCATTAATTACAGTTGAAACAAAATATCTCTATGATTTTTTAAAAAGAGATTTGGAAGTTAAGGTTGAATATATTCCTAATGGGTTTTATGACTTTTTTGAAACTAAAAAAGTTAACTATGAAGAAAAAGAAAATTTTATTATTACTGTTGGAAGAATCGGATTATATTTAAAAGCTAATGAAATTTTAATGGAAGCTTTTAAGTTAGCTGAAGATAAAATTAAGAATTGGAAACTTAAAATTATTGGACCTGTACTTAATACATTTAATCCATATATAGATCAATTTTTTCTAGATAATCCGACTTTAAAAGACAGGATCATATTCACTGGAGAAATAGTTAGTAAAAAAGAACTTGAAGAAGAGTATAGAAAGGCTAAAATATTCTGTTTAACTTCACGAAGTGAAAGCTTTGGGATAGTATATGTTGAAGCAGCTAAAAATGGATGTTTTTTATTGTCATCTAATGTTCTTCCTGCTTTAGATGTTACAGATAATAGGAAATATGGTGATATATTTGGAGTTGATCAAATAGAGGAATTATCAAAGTTAATAGTTAAATATGCTCAGGATGAAGAACGTTTAAAGAATAACTGTGAAGAAATTCAAAAATTTGCTTATAGTAATTTTAATTGGATTGATATTTGTAACAAAATTTATAATTATATTAATGATGAAAATTATTCGATAATTAATGAAAATTGTACGAATAAAGAGTTTAAAGAAGTACGTAGAATTATTGAAGCAGGAGCGAGTAAAAACAACATAAATGATAGGGGTTTTATAGATAGATTAAAGTATAATCCTGAAGCTTTAAAAATGTCCTTTTGGGAAAATCATTTTGAACTTTCTTGTTTTGATAAATATCCAGAGATAAGTGGTAAAATATTAGATTTTGGATGTGGTTCTGGAAACCTAGATATATATTTAGCTAGAAAAGGTATGTTTATTCATGGAATTGATTTAAGTGAGATTGGAATTAATATAGCAAATTATTATAAACATAAAGAAGTTGATGAAGTAAAAAAAAGACTATGTTTCACTCTAAATGATATAACTAAAGATGTGCCAAAAGATTTGTATGATTCTGCTTGGTCAATCAATGTGTTTGAACATATTTTATATCCAGGTCCAATATTTGAGGGATTAAGAAAATGGATAAAACCAGGAGGATATATACTTATTTCAGTGCCATTAGGTTATGCCTATAATGATTCAAATCATGTGCATCATTTTATGAATAATGATGAATTAAAGGTTCATCTTGAAAAATACATCGATGTTATAAAAGTTGATAGCGATTTAAGTAACAAAGTAATAAGAGCATTATGTAGATTTTAATGCAGTAAATATAAAATATAGTGTGTGTTCTACGGAGTCCTATGCATATATTGGTAGTAGAAAAATATAGTCGAAACTATATAGCAAAGGATGATTAGTATGAAATTAACAAGAGACTTGTCATTTGATGGGGAAATAGTAACACCTAATGACAAAGAATATGAAGAAGATAGACAAGTATGGAATAGAGCCATACAAAAATACCCAATAGCTATATTGTATTGTACAAGCAAAGAAGATGTTAAAAGTGCTCTTGAATTTTGCATTATAAAAAACTATGATTTTAGAATACGCTCTGGTGGACACAATTATGAAGGATATTCTGTTGGCAATAAACTTATAGTAATTGATGTAAGTACAATGAAAAAGATAAAAATAGATGAAGTTAAAAATATAGTTACAATTGAACCCGGAGTTTTAAATAGTGAGTTATATGACTATGTAGGTAAAAGAGGATATCCATTCCCAGGCGGTACTTGCCCAACTGTTGGGGTAGCTGCATATACTTTAGGTGGAGGTTGGGGACTTTCGTCTAGATTATTTGGACTAGGAATAGATAGTGTAGTTGAGTTTAAGATGGTAGATTATAGAGGCAAAATACTCACTGCAAATAGAGAATGTAATAAAGACTTATTTTGGGCATTAAGGGGAGCTGGGGGAGGAAATTTGGGTATAGTAACTTCCTTAACTTTTAATTTGCCACCTAAATTTAATATGGTAACTCTATTTACCATATATTATCCAAGCACAACTTCCTTTGAACAAGCAAAAATTATGGAGACGATGCAAGATTTATATGAAAACCTAGATAGAAGGGTAAATATGAGAGCCAGTTTCTATAATTCAGAAGAAGAAGGAGTGGCAGCTTATTTTATAGGTTTATTTTATGGAGAGATTGATGAGCTTAAGGAAATTTTAAAACCACTACTAGAATTGCCAAAGGCTCAGCCTAATTTTCAATATACAACTTTTTTAAATGCTATAAAAGAAGTTGAAGCTGGATATCCAGATAGTGAAAAATTTAAATCAGCAGGTAGATTTCAAGATAGAGTATATTCAAAAGATCAACTTCTAAAATTATCATCGCTAATTCAAGAAAAGCCTAAAGGCTCAGTGTATGCAGCAGTAACATTTTATGGCTTAGGTGGAGCAGTTAAAGATAAAGGTAAAGATGAAACAGCATTTTATTACAGGGATTCAAATCTTATAATTGGAATACAGTCAGTCTGGGAAGATTCTATATATGCAGAAGTAAATAAAAGATGGGTAGCAAACAGGCTAAACTATTTAAAAACTATAACAGAAGGATCTTTCATTAATTTTCAATATAGTCCGCTTAAGAATTACGAAAAAGAATACTATGGTGGAAATACTTGTAGATTGAATTTTATAAATGAAAAATATAATCCTCTAAATATATTTAACTATCCGCAATCAATAAAATAATCTTAAAGATAACAATAAGACGTACCAAATTAAACGGTGCGTCTTATCTTTTTATTTTACATTTAGTTTTGCTTTGATTTCTTCAAATGGGAAGTTATTACCAGGGCATTCTGTTTGTCGTACATCTTTATGCCTCTTTAAATCCGTAATATTGTATTTGTTCATTAAGTATCTTGACAATGCTATAAGACTAGTCATTTGCTGAGGAGTTACATACTCTTCATTAAAATTACCTTCAGATGCAATCCCAAAAGCTCTAGCATTTACTCCAGGGGCATGAGAACCTACTGCATTTTCAGGTCTACCTCTATATATAGTACCATCTTTTCTTATATAAAAGTGATAACCTATACCACTCCAGCCTCTTTGTTTATGAATTTCATCTATTTTTTGAGGTGTCATATTGTTATCCACTGTATGATGATACACTATCATGTTAGGATTAAAATTGTAACTTAAAGGGGTTGCCCAAGTATAATTTACCTCAACAATTTTAGGAGTTTTAATCACGTCACTACGACTAAACTTGTTTCTAAGCTTTCTCCTAATTCTTCTTAATAAATTTTTCATAACTATCTCCATATTAGTTCTATAGTTTAATTATATGTACCAACTTTTATAGTGATACTATAATGCTAGAGATTTGGATAAATAATATATGAAAGTTAAATAATAATTTACCAGGAGTAACATAATTTTGAGAATATATTGTATAATTAAATAGAGAATTAAGTTCAATTAAGGAGGATGGGTTTTGGCAAAATATGAGAAGGCAGTAAAAGGCGATTTTAATGATATAGTAAGACATTTAGAGAAAGACATAGGTAGTAGTGGAATAAGTATGAATCTAGTAGATGAAAGTAATTATAGTTATAGCGGTATGAAAGTAGCAGTTAGAGTATATGATAAGTACTTTATGAGAAATGGAAATAGGGCAAGCTTAAGCTTAACTGTAGTTGGTCATGATAGCGATATTTTTGTATCAGCAATAGGTGCTGGTGGGGGACAAGGTATATTTTTTAATTTTAGTTTAGGTGCTGAAGATGATATGGTTGCTCTAGTAAGGGATAGCATAGCTAAAATATAAGTAAAAAAATTTACAACTTCGATACAAGTTACACATTTAATGATACAACAACATCATACAATTTATATGAAGAGATTGTATTTGTTAGAAGGAGGTTTAACTTGAGGAAAAATAATATTAATAAACGAAGAAAGAAAATAGGGATATTTATTTGTAGTTTGATTATTATATTGGGAGCATTTATAACCTACAAATACTCTGAAGAAAAAACTACACAAAAAAATGAAATACTACAAGCATCTATAGACAATGAAACAGATAACAGTAGTGATAATTCAGAGCAAAAAGAGAATGATGAGGATAATAAGGATGATGATTCTGAGAATAAAAATAATATAAATATGGATGAAAATAGTTTTGATGCAGGGCAAATTCAAGATTTTTTAGTTAAAAACATAAAAATTCAAGATGGAAAAAAGATTGCATATTTGACATTTGATGATGGTCCATCAACTACTGTTACTCCAAAGATTTTAAAGATTCTAAAGGATAATAATATAAAAGCTACCTTTTTTATTGTAGGTGATAAATTAGAAGAAAATCCTGAAACAAAAAATATACTTTTAGATATATATAAACAAGGACATGCTATAGCAAATCACACATATACACATAACTATTCTAAACTTTATCCCCAAGGGAAAATAGATGCTAATACATTTATGGGAGAGTTAGAGCAAACGAATGATGCAATAAAGAAGGTATTAGGAGATAAGTTTAATACTAGAGTAGTGAGATTTCCAGGTGGACATGCTTCTTGGGGCGGAAGAGAAGAGATTGATAATAAACTTGAGGAAAAAAAATATAAGTACATAGATTGGAATGCATTAATAGGAGATGCTGAAGGTAGCCGAAAAACAAAAGAACAGCTTTTAAATAGGTATCGTGAAACTTTTGTTGGACAAGAAAAACTTGTTCTACTAATGCATGATACATATAGTAAAGAAAGTACAGCAGAAGCACTTCAAGATATAATTACTGACCTAAAGAACAAAGGATATGAATTTAAAACCTTAAAATAATTATGTTGATTTTCTAAAACTATTGATGCTATAATATAAAAAAATGAAAGTTGAGGTGAAAAAATGATTAATTTTTCTTGCTAATTTTTAAAGTACGTTAAAATAAGAAATTTAACAGAGAAGTCTGTTTGTTTTTGTTGTACTTATTTGCAAGAAAGTTATTATTTTTTCTCTTAGATATATACTGTTATTTTATGCTACCATAGAGTAGTTTAATTGAGTGTATTTATGAGCTGTAAGAATAATATTTCTTGCAGCTCTTATTTATTTTGCAGATTAGGAGGTGATTTAAATATGAAAGATACTATTGTAACACATGATATTCTCCATATAAAGTCAGATAGGAAATATCAAGTTTATATGGAGCAATAACGAGGTCGGCATAAGTTCTGACTTTGTTATTTGCACTATTTAATTACAAAGGAGGACGAAGTATGTCTTTAATAAATGTTACAAATCTTACCTTTAGCTATGAGGGAAGTTACGATAATATTTTTGAAAATGTTAATTTTCAAATTGATACAGATTGGAAGTTAGGTTTTACAGGCAGGAATGGCCGTGGAAAAACAACCTTTATGAATCTTTTACTCGGAAAATATGAGTATAGAGGAAGTATTTCTTCTAGCGTTAATTTCGAGTATTTTCCATATGAAGTTAAGGAAAAAGAAAATTTTACTATAGATGTTATAAAAGAAATCAGCCCAAATTCAATGGATTGGGAAATAGAAAAAGAACTATCGCTATTAGAAGTGGACTTTGACGATTTATATAGACCGTTTTTCACACTATCAAATGGTGAACAAACAAAAGTATTACTTGCTGGGATGTTTTTGAAAGAAAATTCATTTCTACTTATTGATGAACCAACAAATCATTTAGATTCAGAAGCTAGAAAAAAGCTAAGTAAATATCTAAATAGAAAAAAAGGTTTCATTTTGATTTCACACGATAGAGCTTTTTTAGATAATTGTGTTGATCATATTTTGGCTATTAATAAAACTAATATTGAAATTCAAAAAGGAAATTTTACTTCCTGGTGGGAAAATAAAAAGCTACAAGATGGATTTGAGTTAGCAGAAAATGAAAAGCTAAAGAAGGATATAAGCAGACTTTCAAAAGCAGCAAAACGTACATCATCATGGTCAGATAATGTTGAAAGCAGTAAGTTTGGAAGCACTAATTCTGGAAGTAAAGTAGATAGAGGATATATTGGGCACAAGGCAGCCAAGATGATGAAACGTGCTAAAAATATAGAATCTAGACAACAAAATATGATAGAAGAAAAGTCAAAACTACTTAAAAATATTGAATCTAATGAAAGTTTGAAAATATCGCAACTTAGCTTTCATGATAATAAAGTAGTTGAACTTATAGACGTTTCAATTAAATATAATGATAAAAGTGTTTGTGAAGGAATAAGCTTTAGTATAGAACAAGGTGAAAGAGCAGCTATTCAAGGTAAAAATGGTAGTGGGAAATCCAGTATATTAAAATTAATTAATGGCGAAAATATTTCTCATACTGGGGTAATACGAAAAAACAATCAATTAGTCATTTCATATGTATCGCAAGATACATCAACTTTAGTTGGAAATTTGTCTGAGTATGCCTACGAAAATAGCATTGATGAGAGTTTATTCAAATCTATTCTTAGAAAATTTGATTTTTCAAGAGAGCAGTTTGAAAAGAAAATAGAAGATTTTAGTGGTGGGCAAAAGAAAAAGGTATTGATTGCAAGAAGTTTATGTGAAAAAGCACATTTATATATTTGGGATGAACCTCTAAACTTTATAGATGTAATTTCGCGTATGCAGATTGAAGAATTATTACTTGAATATAAGCCAACAATTCTTTTTGTGGAACACGATATTGCTTTTTGTAAAAATGTAGCAACTAAAATAATAAAATTATAATTTACAAAAGGGTAATGTTTATAAAAACTATTTAATCTTTTGGAAAAAGTCTCTAATTAAAAAATGATAACTCATAATAAACTTTATCACTTTTGATAGCAGTTTGTTATGAGTTATTTTTATAACGAAGCTCTTAGCATTTAAATCAATAATTTCATGAAGCTCGCCTAAAAAGTACAATATACTTTTATTTAATATGTTCAAAGATACAATACGTTCCTATCATTTTCAATATAAGCAGTTATTTTTGTCGAAAAGGTATCCAAAGAAGTTTCTTACCACATATGGTTTTGTTCTAAAGAAATGTTGATGAAATAAAACACATGGTTAAAAATTTGAAATAAAGTAAATAATTAAGATAAAACTTAATGTTGGAGATGAAAAATATGAATCAGGAACTACTAAAGCTCATAGACAAAATGAGAGAGATTTTTAACTATAATTCCGCTCAAGATGAAATCAATAATGAAAGATTAAAGGCTTCTAAAAAGAATATTAGTTTTAGTCCAAAGAAAGAATGTAGGTATTGCTGCAGTAATCATATAAATAAAAACGGACGAGCTAAAAATGGTATTCAAAGATATATATGCAAAGATTGTAAAAGAACATTTTCTGATGTTACGGGCCTTCCCATAAGTTATACTAAAAAGCCAATTGATATGTGGCTAAAGTATATGATTTGCATAAAATCTGGAGCAACATTAAGAGAAATTGCTAAAATTTTAGACATCAACCTTTCAACTAGCTTTCAATGGAGGCACAAAATATTAAGTGTGATAGGAACTCAAATAATGAAAGATAAGCTTGCTGGTGATATAGAAATAGGAGAGATAAAATTAGAGGAGAGTTTCAAAGGTAGTCGTGGTTTAATAAAAAGTAAAAGAAGTAAAATTACAATTTTAAATTGTAAAGACACATCTGACAAGAAATATATGAAGCCAATAACTAAGGAAAGTATAAATAAGGAGATATTAAAAAAACACATAATACCTATATTAAGTGATGAATATAATTCCTTAGCACCACCTAGAAATTTTACTTATTATTTTTTCTTTATAGAAAATAATTTAAAGATAAGTTTAGCTGAAAGAAACGTTGATAGATTTAAAAATATACTTAAGGTGAATTCAGTTGCTACCAATCGTTTAGTAAATGAAAGAGGTAGAGCTTTCAAGCTGTTTCTTAAGAATTTTCATAATGTTGCTAGTAAATATTTAAGTTTTTATATAAATTGGTTTGTGGTTTTCATGATTGAAGATAACTTAGCCTTTAGTTTGTTTAAGAGATTTGTTTTAGGAGAAAAACAGTTAAGGGTAGAAGATTTTAGAGGAGTGAAGTATACAGGGAATATTCACAGGGACAAGAGGAGAGATGAAGAAAAGGTTCTTAGAGTAGTTTTTGGGTAAAGTTCAAACAAATGAAGGCATGTCCTTAGCTTTAGAATGAAAAATCAACACTTCCTTCAAACAAAATCATATGTGCTCAAGAGGGAAGGTTAGTAAGAAAGCGGAAAAATTCGACATAATTAAATCCGAAAATTTTTTACTAATACGTATATCAAATGAATTTATAAATTTAGGCTCATCATTAACTACCTTTTAGACTTGTAAAGGAAATTAATTTATGATAAAATCAGAGTAATTCATAGGTGATGGAGTTCACCTTAATCGCAATTTAGCTAATGACTCCTGCAGGTCCTTGTATAAGTGTACCTGTAGGAGTTTTTTATATTTTACTAAAAAATTGGAGGAGAAAAAATGGCAACAAGTTTAGCAATTATAATTTTACTAGGGATACTAGCAAATACTCTTTTTACGAAATTAAAGATGCCTGGATTATTAGGAATGCTCATCTTAGGAGTAATTTTAGGTCCTTACGGATTTGATTTACTGCAACCAGATATTCTAAATGCATCAGCAGATTTTCGTAAAATTGCACTAATAATCATACTTCTTAGAGCAGGATTTGGTGTAAGCGTAGAAGATTTAAAAAAGGTTGGAAAAACGGCTATAAAAATGAGTTGTATACCTGGACTTATTGAAGGGTTTTTTATAGCTTTTGCATCAACTAAGTTTTTAGGATTTTCATTTATTCAAGGAGGTTTATTAGGGTTTATTATTGCTGCAGTATCACCAGCTGTAGTAGTTCCACAGATGCTTAATTTTATAGACAATAAAATTGGAACAAAAAAAGGGATTCCAACATTAATATTAGCAGGTGCATCAATTGACGATGTGTTTGCTATAACCATATTTACAACATTTTTAGGTTTATATAGCGGAAGCCATGTAAATATAGGCGTAAAGTTATTAGGAATTCCGGTTTCGATAGTTTTAGGAATTGCTGCTGGAGCTATTATTGGATTTATAATGGTATGGGCATTTAAAAAATATCATATCAGAGATACAAAAAAGGTGTTACTTATAGTTGGGACAGCTATAATGCTCACCGCCTTAGAAAATTTACTTAAAAATAAGGTCGAGATAGCAGGACTTTTAGGCGTTATGACTATCGGATTCATAATTCTAGAGAAAATGCCGAAGGTAGGTAAAAGATTATCAGCAAAATTAAATAAGGTTTGGGTATTTGCCGAAATACTTCTTTTTGTATTAGTGGGGGCCCAAGTTAATATAAACGTAGCAGTTAATGCAGGAGCTATGGGGATAGTAGTAATATTTATTGGGTTAATAGGAAGAAGCATTGGGGTAATAATTTCGGTCTTAGGAACTGATTTTAATTGGAAAGAAAGAATATTTTGTGTAATTTCTTATATTCCAAAGGCAACAGTTCAAGCAGCAATGGGGGCAATACCATTATCCATGGGAGTTCAATCAGGCGATGTAATTTTAGCAATAGCGGTACTATCAATAGTAATTACAGCCCCACTAGGAGCAATTGCCATAAGTACATCATCAAGAAGCCTTTTAGATGTAGAAGATGATAAAACAAAAGTTGCATAGATATATAAAAGAGGAATCTCTTATTATATAAGAGGGGCCTCTTTTTAATAATTACAGATATAAGTATATACTTTACGAATGAAATTTTCATATTTAGAAAACTATAGTCATTTGTAAAGGTTTATAATACTCAATAAGACAAATAAAACTGTTAAAGGATGGTGTATTATGAGTTTTCCAAAGAATTTTTTATGGGGTGGAGCTACAGCTGCAAACCAATATGAAGGTGGATATAAAGAAGGTGGAAAGGGTTTAAATACAAGTGATGTGTTGACTGAAGGCAGTCACACTGTACCAAGAAAAATAACATGGCGTAATCCAAAGACAGGTGAAACTGGATATTTAGAGATGAGTTTTTTAAAGCCAATGGTATTTCCTGAAGGGGTAGAACCTACAATTCTTGATGAATATTATTATCCAAGTCATGAGGCTACTGACTTTTATCATCATTATAAAGAGGACATAGCTTTATTTGCGGAAATGGGTTTTAAATGTTTTAGACTATCATTAAATTGGGCACGTATTTACCCAAATGGTGATGATGCTGAGCCTAATGAAGAGGGGCTAAAATTCTATGAAAATGTTTTTGACGAATGTAAAAAATATGGAATAGAGCCACTAGTGACTATTTCACATTATGAAACACCATTAAATCTTTCAATAAAATATGGTGGATGGCTTGACCGTAGAGTAGTTGATTTTTATGAAACTCTATGTAGAACTGTTTTCACAAGATATAAAGGAAAAGTTAAGTACTGGATGACTTTTAATGAAATTAACATAATGGGAATGATGCCGTTTATGGCTGGTGGAGTTATGAAGTTTGATGAACAAAGTAAAGCTCAGGCTGTTCATCATCAATTTTTAGCAAGTGCTAGAGTAGTTAAAGCTGCTAAAGAAATTGATCCAAACATGATGGTTGGACTTATGATTGCATATGGTTCTAATTATGCTGAAACTTGCAATCCATTAGATCAATTAGAAGCAATGAAAAATATACAAAAAACACATTTCTATACAGATGTGCAAGCTAGAGGATATTATCCAGAATATAAACTTAAAGAATATGAAAGACTTGGTGTAAAAGTTGAAATGGAACCTGGAGATTTAGATGAACTAAAAGAAGGAACAGTTTCATTTATAGGTTTCTCATGTTATTCATCTCATGTTAGTACGTCTAAAAAAGATGCAGAATCTGAAGGTGGAAACTTCTCAATGGGAGCAAAAAATCCATATTTAAAATCAAGTGACTGGGGTTGGTCTATTGATCCAACAGGGTTAAGAATAGCTTTAAATACTTTATATGAGCGTTATCATTTGCCATTGTGGATAGTTGAAAATGGATTAGGTGCTGTAGATAAGGTGGAAGAAGATGGAAGTATCCATGATGACTATAGAATAGATTATCTTCGTGAACATGTAAAAGCAATGAAAGAAGCTATAGAACTTGATGGTGTAGACTTAATGGGTTACACTCCATGGGGATGTATTGACTTAGTAAGTGCTGGTACTGGTGAAATGAAGAAGCGTTATGGTATGATTTATGTTGATCGTGATGATAAAGGAAATGGAACTTACAATAGAAGTAGAAAAGATTCTTTCTTCTGGTATAAAAAATGTATTGAATCAAATGGAGAGGAATTATAAAAAAATAGTGATTGCAATAGGAGGCAGATTAACGTCTCCTATTTTTTTGTGGACTTTTATTAACTAATTTTAGGAGATAGTTGTTGACGGAATGTATTCCAATGGAATATAATAATATTGTTAAATACTGTTATTTAAACAAGAGTATAGAGGTGATTATGATATCTTTACAAAATGCAATTAAAATATATATTCCAATGACCGAAACAATGTATTATATTCTTCTTTCATTAGTTGAAGAGAAACATGGATATGGAATAATGCAACATGTTGAGGAAATAACAAACAAAAGATTAACTTTGGGTGCAGGAACGATTTACAAAAGCATCTCAAGGCTAGAAATAGATGGCCTAATTAAAGCAGTAAAAGTTGAAGATAGAAGAAAGATTTACAAAACAACTGATTTAGGAAGAGAAATATTGGAGATGGAAGTAAAGAGACTCAATGAATTAAATTGCAATGGAATACTTTTATTAGAAAGGAGTAAATGATGGATAAATTATTCAAGAAAAGAAAAATAAATATATTAAATTTTGTTGAGTATGAACTATGGTTAGAAGACCTTCAATTGAAAGGCTGGAAGCTATCAGAAATAAAAAATAAAACTCACATATTTACAAAAGATATTTCTAAAAAGGTTAGATATTGTTTAGATTATTGTGAAGATTATGTTGATCGTCCTAGTAAATATTATGAGAAAGTTTATTCTGACTTTGGCTGGGAGTTAGTTTATAGAAATAAAGATATTTTTTTATGGAAAATAGAATATGAGGAAGAAAGACCAAATGCATTCAATAATATTGAAGAAATTGAAAGACGTAATAAAGAATTTATAAAAGCATCAAAACCAATGTTAGTTGCATGTATTTTATTGCTTATTATTACTACAGCTAATTATATGCCGAGATTTTTTGTAGCATATGATATCAAAAATATGATATTTATGTTTGCTTGGTATATGTTAGCAATGACAAAAGTAATTCCAATAATAAAGAACTATAAATATTATTTTAAAAACAAAGGTTTAATAGATAAAAAGCTATAATTATTTGGAGGAGAGCAGGGCGTTATTATTTTAAAATAAGATATAATATAAAAAAATGGAGAAAATAAATGAATTATATATCAATAGATTTTGAAACTGCGAATGAAAAAAGAAATAGTCCCTGTTCAATAGGAGTGGTTGTTGTAAAAAATGGTGAAATAGTGGAGAAGATTCATCATTTAATAAAACCAAAAGAAATGAGATTTATGCCTATAAATATTGGAATTCATGGGATAAGACCTTCAATGGTTATGAATGAACCTGAGTTTGATATAATATGGGATAAGATTGGACATCATTTTAGCAATAGTTTAGTGATTGCACATAATGCTTCTTTTGACATATCAGTTCTTAGAAATAGTGCCGAGCTTTATGATATAGAACTTCCAAGTTTTAAATACATCTGCACAATGAAACTTGCAAAAAACTTTTATAAAGGAATTGAAAACTCAAAATTAAATACAGTAAATGATTTTTTAGGATATAAATTTAAGCACCATGATGCTTTATATGACGCTTTAGCTTGTAGTAATATACTTAATAATATATCAGATGAATTGGATTGCAGAGACATTGATGAAATATCGAGATTGCTAGGAGTAACAATAGGAACTGTAGATAGAAATGAATATACGCCATCATCTACTAAAGGGAAGGTTATAAAGATATCTAATAGAATTTCTAATAACAAAAATGAAAGTGCACTAAAGAACTTAAATAAAGATGCTTTTAAAAATGAAGTTGTAGTTTTTACTGGCAAATTAAATTCTATGTCAAGAGATGAAGCTATGAAAATAGTTAAAAATCTAGGGGGAAGTTCATGTAGTTCTATAACTAAAAGTACAACTATCTTAGTTACAAATATGAAGGATATAGAATCTTTAACTAGAGACGAAATGAGTACGAAACTTAGAAGAGCCACTGATTTAAATAAATTTGGGCAGAGGATTAAGATAATCGACGAAGAAAAATTTTTAAGTATGTACAGATAGAAAGTTTTATTAAAAATATATCTATAGTAATGTTGAACTAAAAAATAATTCCCTAATGTATGTTTAATATTAAGATATAATGCACCACTACAATAGTAAAATTAAGCAAAAAATACGGAATATGGAATTGATCAAGATGGAAACAAAGTTTATACTGTTGGTAGAGGAAATTCAAACATTTTGATTCCAGGGTTGTATAATTTAACTTCTATGCTTCATATGCAAAAAGTATTGAATGAGAAGATCATATTTTCAAATACATCGTCAACTGTTCCATTAGCAATGACTTTTGGTGGATTGTTTTCAAGATTATTAAAAATTGATTCTGTAGGAGTACCATTGCTTGTAAAGGGAGCAAAGCAATCATATAAGAATATAATACAACTTGTAAATCACACAGTTAAGGTAGCTAAAGAATGTAAATCAGATGTTATTATTTTAGATAATAAAGAATTTAAGTAAATATAAATTTTAAGTATGTATTGATGTGAAATGTCAGTACATACTTTTTTATTTTTAACTTAATTAATCAATGAGAAGAAATAAATAGCAATAAAGTTTAATAAATAGCAATAAAAATATTTACAATTTAAACAAAGTACAATATAATAGGTGTAGAAAATGAATAATAAGGATGTGTATTTATGAAAGATAAAAATGTTAAGATGCAAGCTGCATTTAAATCTAAAGAAGGTAAAAATGAAGTTTTGAAATATTATGAATCAATAATTAATGAATCTGGGGTTAGTCATGAAGAATTTTATATTGAAACAACTTATGGAAAGACTTTTATTATAGCTAATGGAGAAAAAGACTTACCACCACTTGTATTACTTCATGGAAGCGGTATGAATTCTGTTATGTG
Source organism: Clostridium intestinale DSM 6191 (assembly GCF_900130055.1). Lineage (GTDB taxonomy): Bacteria > Bacillota > Clostridia > Clostridiales > Clostridiaceae > Clostridium_T > Clostridium_T intestinale. Next base: position 599,457 of record NZ_FQXU01000003.1, on the reverse strand, counting down.
GATCAAAGAGATGGAGAAGTATTCAGAGAATTATAGAGTATATGCAATAGATATGCCTGGAGAGCCAGGAAAAAGTATTGAAACTCAATTGTCGTTTGTAGGAGATGATTTATCAAATTGGCTTAAGGATGTTTTTGAAGCTCTATCCATAGAAAAGTCAAGTATTGTTGGAATTTCATTAGGGGCATGGTTAGGGGTGAAATTTTCCATTAAATATCCACAAAAGGCAAATAAACTTGCTTTGCTTTGTCCAGCAGGAATAGGTCCTCAAAAAAAGTCATTCATTTTTAAATCTTTATTCTATATGTTATTAGGAGAAAAAGGAATAGATAAATTGTACTATAGAATTAATGGGGACAAACTTATACCGCAGGTAATGTTAAATTATCAAAAATTAATTGCGAAACACTTTAACTTTAGAAAGGAGACTATTCCTCTATTTAGAGATGAAGAAATATTAAAACTAACAATGCCTGTTGCAGTATTTGTAGGTGGGAAAGATATTATGCTACATTCAGAAAAGACATCAAAACGTTTAAAATCATTGTTAGGACATGCTAAGGTAAATTTCTTTCCTAATGAAGGTCATTCTTTAATTAATCAAGGAGATGAAATAAGAAAATTTTTAAATGAAGATATATAAGTCATAATAGTTTTTGATTTTAGGAACTTAGTCTGAAAAAACTATTGACTTAGAGTTAACTTCAAGGAGTATAATTACCTAATATAAAAGTAAATCAAAGTTAGGAGAGAAAATATGAACTTAAATATTTTGAACAACATAAATTCCCCAAAGGATTTAAAGGAATTAAATAAAGAGCAGTTATACACATTGGCAGAGGAAGTAAGAAATGCTGTAATAAATAAAGTTAGTCAAACTGGTGGGCATTTTGGACCTAATTTAGGAATGGTTGAAGCAACAATAGCATTACATTATGTTTTTAATTCACCAGTAGATAAGATAGTTTATGACGTTTCGCATCAGTCATATCCTCACAAGATATTAACTGGAAGAAAACATGGATTTATAGAAAAGGATAAATTTGATTCTATAACAGGATACACTTCACACGTAGAAAGTGAACATGACTTTTTTATAGTTGGGCATACATCTACTTCAGTAAGTTTAGCTTGTGGACTTGCTAAAGCACGTGATATAAAGGGTGATAAGGAAAATATTATAGCAGTTATAGGTGATGGTTCCTTAAGTGGGGGAGAAGCTTATGAAGGTCTTAATAATGCAAGTGCTTCAGGAAAAAATATAATTATATTAGTAAATGATAATGATATGTCTATAGCAACCAATCATGGTGGACTATATAAAAATCTAGCTAAACTTCGCGAAACTGAAGGAAAAGCTGAGGATAATTTCTTTAAAGCATTAGGTTTTGAATACCACTTTGTTAAAAATGGTCATGATATAGAATCTTTAATTGAGGTTTTTTCAAAGGTTAAAGATATAGATCATCCAGTAGTTGTTCATATGAATACTATAAAAGGTAAGGGATATAAAGATGCTGAAATTAACAAAGAAGCATTTCACTGGGCTGCACCTTTTGATTTAGAAACTAAAAAGCCGCTATTTACAGGTTCAGGAGAAAATTATGGAGATATTACAGACAACTTCCTAATTGAGAAAGCAAGAGAAGATAGTCGTATTTTTGGAATATCTCCTGGAACACCTATGGGTGGATTTAATAAATTTAGATATGAATTTAAAAATCAATTTGTAGATGTTGGAATAGCAGAGGAACATGCAATTGCTTTAGCTTCAGGTATAGCATCTCAAGGAGGCAAACCTGTTGTATCAGTTATGAGTTCATTTGTACAAAGAACCTATGATCAATTATCACAAGACTTAGCTATTAATAATAATCCAGCATTAATACTTGTCCAAGGTGGTGGAATCAGTGGCTCAGATGTAACTCATCTAAGTATATTTGATATACCTTTAATATCAAATATTCCTAATATAGTTTACCTTGCTCCAACAACAAAAGAAGAATATATAAGCATGATCGAATGGGGCTTAGAACAAAATGAACATCCAGTTGTAATAAAAGTGCCAGGAAAAGGGGTTATATCAACAGGAGAAAAAGTTTTAGCTGATTTTTCTACATTAAACACTTATAAGAAAGTAAATGAGGGAAGCAAAGTTGCAATAATAGCACTTGGAGCATTCTTTGAGCTTGGAGAAAAGGTAAAAGCAAAATTAAAGAACTCTATGAATATAGATGCAACACTTATTAATCCAAGATTTATAACTGGAATAGACAAAGAAATGTTAACTGAACTTATGGCTAATCACGAAGTTGTTATAACTTTAGAAGATGGAATACTTGATGGTGGATTTGGAGAAAAGATAACAAGATTTTATGGTGCTAAAGATATGAAAGTCCTAAACTTTGGTGCAACAAAAGAGTTTACAGATAAGGTTGATGTAAAGGAACTTTTCAATCGCTATCATCTAACTTACGATCTAATAGTTGAAGATATAAAAAACATATTAGCCTAAAACACAAATTTCAAAATATGAAAAAATATCCTCATTAAAGACTGTATAATTATAATTGTAAACAAGTGAACTAATTTGTTGAAAAATAATTACAGTTTAGATGGGAGAAATGAATATGACAATTAAGTTTCCAAAGGATTTCTTATGGGGTGGCGCTACAGCAGCAAACCAATTTGAAGGAGCATATAATGAAGATGGTAAAGGGTTATCAATTCAAGATGTTTACCCTAAGGGAATTATGGGTGGCATAACTGATGAACCAACAGAAGACAATATGAAATTAATAGGAATAGATTTTTACCATAGATATGAAGAAGATATAAAGTTATTTGCTGAAATGGGATTTAAAGTTTTTAGATTATCTATAGCATGGTCTAGAATATTTCCAAATGGAGATGACAAAGAACCAAACGAAAAAGGTTTAGAATTTTATGATAAAGTTTTTGATGAGTGTTTAAAATATGGTATAGAACCACTTGTTACTATATCACATTATGAAACGCCATTAGCTCTAGCTAAAAATTATGATGGATGGAAAGATAGAAGAGTAATTGGATTTTTTGAAAAGTATGTAACAGTACTATTTAATAGATACAAAGGTAAGGTTAAATACTGGCTTACATTTAATGAAATAAATTCTGCTCTACATGCACCATATATGAGTGCTGGAATTTTAACCCCAAAAGACAAGTTAAGCAAAAAAGATTTATATCAAGCAATGCATCATGAATTAGTTGCTAGTGCTTCAGCAGTAAAAATAGCTCATGAAATAGATCCAAGTTTAAAGGTAGGTTGTATGATATTAGGAGTACCTAATTATCCATTAACACCTAATCCAGCTGATGTATTAAAGGCTTTGGAAGCAGATAGATCAAATCTTTTCTTTGCAGATATTCATGCTAGAGGTAAATATCCTAGATACATGAATAGATATTTTAAAGAAAATAATATTGTTATTGATATGGAACCAGGTGATGAGGGGATACTAAAAAATACAGTTGACTTTATATCCTTCAGTTATTATATGAGTGCCTGTGCAACAGCAGATGAGAGTAAAAAGGCTGGAAAAGGAAACATTATCGGTGGAGTTCCAAATCCATACCTAAAAGCTAGTGACTGGGGATGGCAAATAGATCCGGAAGGCTTAAGATATATACTTAATGTACTTTATGATAGATATGAAAAGCCACTTTTTATTGTAGAAAATGGACTTGGAGCAGTAGATGAACTAATTACAGATGAGAATGGAAATAAAACTGTAAATGATGACTACAGAATTAATTATTTAAATGATCATTTAGTTCAAGTAGGAGAAGCTATCGAAGATGGAGTTGAACTTATGGGATATACTACTTGGGGTTGCATTGACCTTGTAAGTGCATCAACAGCAGAGCTTAAAAAGAGATATGGATTTATCTATGTTGATAGACATGATGATGGAAGTGGAACTTTAGATAGATACAAAAAGAAGAGCTTTAACTGGTATAAAGAAGTTATAGCAACAAACGGAGAAAGTTTAAAAAGAAGATAATATTAAATAGAATTTTTGAAAAGGCAACTGAGGTTATATCAGTTGCTTTTTTTTTGAAAAAACTATTGACCCTAACATGATGTCATAGTGTAATCTATACTTAGAGCTTAGAAATTGAAAACTCGTTGCCGGCAAAGTTTAGAGAATATTGAAGCTCTATAATCAAACTTGGAGGAATATTTATGAGAACAGTAAAACAAGTTTCGGATTTAACAGGCATAAGTGTTAGGATGCTTCATTATTATGATGAGATAGGTTTGTTAAAGCCAACTTTAACTACAGAAGCTAAATACAGACTTTATGATGATGAGGCATTAGAAACTCTTCAACAAATTTTATTCTTTAAAGAACTCGATATACCCCTTAAAGAAGTTAAAAAACTCATAGATAATCCAAGGTTTGACAGATCTAAGGTTTTAGAAAATCAAAAAAAGCTTCTTATTTTAAAGAGGAATAGATTAAATGATTTGATAAAACTAATAAATAGAACCATAAAAGGAGAGCGTGAAATGAGTTTTAAAGAATTTGATATGAGCGAATACTTTAATGTTCTTGAGGAATTTAAAAAGGATGAAGATAAGATAATTAAGGTATACGGTAGCATGGATAAATATGATGAAATGATTGAAAAAATAAGATCAAAAGAAGATGAAATAGCTGATATGGCTATAAAAGAGTATGGAAGTATAGAAAAGTATGCTAAAGCAGTAAAGCAAAATCTTAATAGTGATCTTTTAATTTTATCTGAGCAATATGCTGCATTTAAAAAAGAACTCCTAGATGATACAAATCTAGAACTAGCAAGATTGTTTGAAAAACTTTCAGAAGATTTAAGAAAAGATACTTCATCAAAAGAAATCCAAGTAATTGCCGATGCAATAACCAAAACTGTAAAAAAGGATTATAAAATTTTTGAAGATGAAATTGGAGATGAGCATTGGTTCTATATGATTAAGCTATTTCTAATTAATGAAGAATGGATAAAAGATGTTGATAATAAATATGGTATTGGGGCATCAAAATTCATAGGTCAAGTACTAGAAATAAATTTAGGTGGTAAAAAACCTAAAATAGAAACCTTATATGATAATTTAGTTTTGGATTTAACTAAAGATCCATCATCTTCCGAAATCCAAAAAATTATTGAAGAAATAGCTTATGAAACAGATAAAAGTAATAAAATATACAAAATAGATCAAGGCGAAAATCATTGGGCATATATGTCTGATCTTTATTTAAATAATGATATATGGATAAAAGTTACTGATGATAAATATGGAGAAGGAAGATCAAGATTTATAGGTGAAGCCTTTAAAGTATATGCAGATAAATGTAAAAACTAAAAAGATTATATTTCTAATAAAGGAAACTTATTTTGAGTTTCCTTTTATGAATTTAGGAAGCGTCAAATATTGAATAAAATAATATGTTGACAAGAAAGGATATAAATCCTATAATTAATTCGTACTCGAACGAATGAGGTGTTGAGAATGGATAAGAAATGCATTATGGGAAAGATTAATATGATTAGTGAAACTTTTGATAAATTTATGATTAAAAAAATAAAAGCTGAGGGCTTACCTATACTGCAAAATCACATAACATTATTTCATATTCTACCCGAAGATGGTTCTAAACTACTATTTAATGAAGTAGTAAGCATGTGGAAGATATCTAAATCGTCGTTATCAGATATTATTAATAAATATGAAAATCAAGGATTAATTAATAAATGTGAATGCCATGAAGATAGAAGAAGTATTCATATAAGTTTAACAGAGGATGCTATGCCCATAAAAACAAGAATTTTAGAGCTAGAGGAAGAATTTCGAAATGTGTTATTAGAAGATTTTACTCAAGAAGAAAAAGTTGTGTTTGAAGATAATATTAATAGTGCATTAAATAATATCAAAAAAATGCTATAGGTGTATTTTTTTAATGATATTATACGTACACGTACGAATAATTGTTGGAGGAAGGTATTTTTATGAAAGAATTAATAATTAAATCATTAGATAAAATTAGACCAATATTACAAAATGATGGTGGGGATGTTGAATTTGTTGGTGTTAGCAATGATGGAGTTGTAAGTGTTAAAATGCAAGGCGCTTGTGGGAATTGTCCTGGAGCTATGATGACTATAAAAATGGTTATAGAAGATAGATTAAGACAAGAGGTGCCAGGAGTTAAGTCTGTAATAGGGGTTTAATATTATTTTAAGATGTATTTCGTAAGTTAAGGAAATGCAGCTTAAAGTAAATCAATACGTTCGAGTACATTTTTAGTGATTTTGGTTAGGTTAGGGAGGAAACTATGTTTACTAAAATAAAAAATAGGCTAGTTTTTAATTCAATTAGAAAAAGATTAATTTTTAATTTTACTTTAATAGCAGCAATAATATTAGTTATTTGTACGATCTTTTTTACTTTTGAAATGAGAAAAGGTATAGAAAATCAAATGAAAGCTGATGGAATAACATTAGTTAATAATATAAAAGCCAATATAGAAAGTCTAGATAATATTGATATTAAAAGTATGCAGGAAGTAATAGATGCTACTGATAGTATATCCGTAAAACATATGAATGAACAAATACATAAAAGCCTTATTAACAGTATTATATTTGGGTTTGTAATATTAGCCCTAACTTTTATAGTTGCATTGCAAATTGGAAAAAGGTTAGCAAAACCTATAGAGATAATTAAAGATGCTATAGAAAAAGCAGGAGAGGGAGATTTCACAGTAGAATATACTATTAATAGTAATGACGAAATAGGGAAACTTGCTAATGCTAGTACAAAAACTAGAAAAAGTATGAGAGAACTTGTTAGAAAAATTAAAGTCATATCTGAAAGTTTAAGTAACATATCAAATAACATATCTAGCGGAGGAAATCAAATAGCATTATCAAGTGAAGAGATTGCATCAGCAGTTAATAATGTATCACAAGGTGGAATGAAACAAACAGAATCCCTTGAAGAGGCAGTAAACTTACTTAAGAATTTTTCAAGTGACTTAAATGGAGTAAATGATAAATTAAATATATTGTCTAAAGATGGAGAATACATAAGAAAAGATGCAAATGCAGGTGCAGAGAAAATTAATAATCTCTCCGCTAGTGTAGATGAAATGCTTAATTCATTTACTCTTGCAAAAACAAAAGTTGAAAATCTAGATGAAACAATATCTCAAATAAATTCAATTGTTGATGTAATAAATGGGGTTGCATCCCAGACAAATCTATTAGCTTTAAATGCTTCAATTGAAGCAGCAAGAGCTGGTGAATCTGGAAAAGGATTCTCAGTAGTTGCAAATGAAATAAGAAAGCTTGCTGAAGAGGTGTTAATGTCATCAAAGGGAATAGCTAATCTTGTAAATACTGTTACAAAAGAAACCCATGATGTTTATGATACTACAGAGCATGTAACAAATATAGTTGCTGAAAGTAGGCAAGATATAGAAACAGCAATTGATGCATTCAAACAGGTAATTATAAGAGTAAATGATATACCTAAGGAAATTAATGAAGTACATAGTGTTTTAAAGGGAACTGTAGGTACAAGTAATGGAATATTAAAAACCGTAGAATCAATAACCTCTGAGTCTCAAACAATTACAGCTTTATCTGAGGAAGTAACTGCTTCAACAGAAGAGCAGGCAGCAATTACAAATGAGATGTCCATAACTTCTAAAAAATTGGTTAATATATCAAAGGTATTAGAGAAAAATGTTTCTGCCTTCGATATTTAGTATATATTTAAAGTCAGGCAATAAGGCCTGACTTTTTCTTATACAGGTAAATCTCTCTTTGAAAAAATAAATATACTAATGCTATAAAGTATAATTGAGATTGTTGTAAGTACAATTACAGGAAGTAAGATGTTTTTTCCTGTAATAATATCGTTAGGATTAAATAGAGTGTATAGGGTAAAGTACTTCAGATTTTCAAGTTTTCCACCCATATTAGCTATCATCTGAATCAGATAAAATATAACGGGTATACCTGCTCCAATTGTGAAAGAAAGTTTAGTATCATTACTAATACTTGAAGCAAAAAAGCATATCCCACTTACAGCTAGGTGAAGCATAAATACTGAAAAGTTAATCTCAATTAATTTCTTAACATCAAGAGCTCCAGGATGAAAAAATGCGGAAATAACTATAATTGCAACAGTAGCATAAGCTATAAGAATAGCCATATTAACCCATAAACATAAAGCTTGAGTAAAAATAATTTTTATTCTTTTATTAGGAGTTGCAAGAAGATACGCCATTGATCCGCGATCCATATAGCCAGCCACAAGTTTATTTGCAAGGATTATAATAAATATAATAGGAAACATCAAAATTATAAATCCATATAAATAAGAAGATAAAAAGCTAATAAGTGAACCACCGCTTGAAACCATACCAAATGCTTTCATTACCTCAGGCATAGCTTGTACCATCTGTTCCATTATATTATTTTTTTCAGGATCATAAAGATAAATCATGCTTAAAATATATAATGTTAAAATATAAATAAAAATCATAAGAAGTTTTGAATTAGCCTTCATTTCACGTTTAAATAATGGCAAACTAATCATTTTTTTCACCTCCATAATAGTGTGATGATTGTATATCTCCATAAAAGTGTGATGATTGTATATCTCCATAGTAGTGCATAAATAATTCCTCAAGGCTTTGGGTTTTAATATCTAAACTTTTTACTTCATATTTCCCTAGAGCATGTATAAGGGGCATGACCTTACCTTTTATAGATACTGTAACTTGATTTTTAACTATTTCTTTTACATTAAACCCATCATTAATAAAGTTTTTTGCCATTTCTTCATTTAAGAAGGTTATAATATAGGATTTATGTTTTGAGCTAGAGAGAGTTTTCATATCTTCGATAGCTACTAATTTACCATTTTTAATAATCGCTGTACGGTCACAGGTACGTTCAATTTCATCAAAAATATGAGATGACATAAAAATTGTTTTACCTTTTTCCTTTTCTGATAAAATAAGCTCTAAGAACTTGTTTTGCATAAGTGGGTCAAGACCTGAAGTTGGTTCATCAAGAATAATAATATCTGGATCATTCATAAATGCACAAACTATACCAATTTTTTGTTTCATACCTTTGGACATTTTTTTTATTTTTCCAGAAGGGTCTAAACTAAACATATTGATTAGCTCTTGAGCACGGCTAAAATCCTTAACACCTTTCATTTCTGAAATAAATTTAATGAAGTTAATTCCAGTCATATCATCCATGAAAGCTATTTCTCCAGGTAGATATCCAAGATTTTTTTGAATTATATGACTATCCTTGCTACAGCTCAAACCATTGATAGAACAGCTTCCTTTGTCTGGATGAATAAACCCCATAAGATGTCGTATAGTAGTTGTCTTTCCAGCTCCGTTTGGACCTAAAAATCCGAATACCTCCCCTTTTTTTACTGAAAGATCTAGATTAAAAACACCTTTTTCACTTCCATAATCTTTAGTTAAATGTTTTATTTCAATAACATTCATAGTTATATTTTCCCCCTTTACTATACAATTTGAACTAAAGCGCCTTATGAGTTCATAATACTCCCGATTTTATAGTAAGTCAATATATTTTGAACTTAATTTAATATTAAAGTTCAAAATATATTGTGGTATAATTAAATAAACATACGTATAAATATAGGTGGTGATATGATGAATGGATACGAAAGAAGAACTGAGGAAAAAAAGAAATTAATTTTAAATACAGCTTTAGATATGTTTTTAAGAAGCGGAATATCAAATACAAGTGTTTCAGATATAGCTAAAACAGCAAAAGTTTCCAAGGTTACAATTTTTAATTATTTTCAAACCAAAGATAATTTAGCTAGGGAAGCCTTAAAGATATATTTCGACCAATATATTAGTTCTTTTATAAATATAATAGAATCAAATAAAACCTTCATAGAGAAATCAGAAGAAATATTTTCTCTATCAGCAGAAAATGCTCCAACTATGATGGAATCTGATATATTAAGTAAAGAAGTATGGGAAGATCCTTTAATGCAGCAAATTTATAATGAATTAGTAAATGAATCCATGCTGTTTTTAATAAAGTACATAGAACAAGGGAAAAAAGAAGGAATAATAGACTCTGTTATACCTACTAATGCATTAATTTCATTTATATCCATGTGGGCTGCTTTATCTAATCCAGGAACTGGAGATGCAAGTATCGAATATATTTTAGGAGTAAGTAAATTGTTTTTCTTTGGTATATTTGGAGATAAGGATAACTTAAAAGAAAGAAGCCGATTATTTAAATCTTATGAAAGAGTAATAACTGGGCAGGAGCAAAAAGATAGAAATAGTAACTTTTAAAAATAAGCTGCTACAAAACTAAATATTTTAGTTTTGTAGCAGCTTAGTTATATAACAAAATTAATACTAATTCCAATTGTAAAAATCCATATCAATAACTTCCTCAGTTCTTACATCTAATTTATCATTGATTTTAATAAGTTCTGATGAAGGGCCTGTAACTCGGATTCCATATATCTTAATGCCATTATCAAGAATATACTTGGCATTAACTAAGACCCTATTATCGAAGTTTTGATATTTCATTAAACTTTTATTTGCTGATATATATTTTTTATTTTCATCTAGCCATTTTAATTCTTCTAAAACTCTTTTTTCGTATTCTGGGTTTTTATAATTTAATTCCTCTGAAAATAAAGTTTCAGTGGTAAATAAACTTCCTGGGATTCCCCACTGGACATATTGATTTTGTCCACTACTCATATTTGAAACCTTAAATTCCTCATTTCCACATTCTACTGCCATCCATACAATTTTTAAATCTAAGTCTTTTAAAGATTCTAGTAGATTTTCTAAATTTGTTACTGAATTTAGAGAAATATCAACTAGAGCTACAGTTGTATCACTGTTCTTTTTAAGTGTATTTAAAGCTTTTGTTGGAGAAAGACTTTGTGATAAAGTATCAGAAAGTTGAATATTTGGATGAATGAATTGAACAAAAGGAGTTACTGGACTTTCATAAGTTCCAGAAATCATATTAAAATTTCTAGAAATAGTAGTAGAGCTTTTATTTTTTGCACCTATGATTTCTTTTGTGTAAGTCTCTATATCAAAACTATATTTTCCAAACCCAGCGTGCTTATTTCCAAAACCAACTACTGTATTAGGAGAAGTAAATTGAGTAATATCCGAAAGTGTTCTTGTAATATCAGAAATTTTAGGATAATAAATAAACTTAAATACACCTGGGACTACAACAAAAAACATACTTATAAATATTAGTATTGATATTATTGTTGTAGAGATAACCTTGAAGATCAAAGTTTTTCTTGCCTTATTTAAAACTTTTTTTGTATTTATGGAATTAGAGTAGTCTTTATTTTGAAATATTTGCGATTCTAACTCATCTAATAATTTCATGCAATTAGGACAATTACTTATATGAGTGGATATTTCATATTTTTCTTCCGAGTTACATTCATCATTTAAATATCTTTTAATGTTTGCTTTAACATCATTGCAATTCATAGAGTACCTCCATTTCTAAAGTTTTTATGATTACCCTCATACAGCTTTTTAAATTTATTTCTAGCTCTGTAAAGAGTGACTTTTACTTGCACTAGACTCATTCCAGTTAATTTTGATATTGCTTCATAGGATAACTCCTTAAATTCTCTTAAAATTAAAATTTCTCGATAGTTAGCTTTAAGCATGTTAAGAACCTTTCTTACTTCATCTGAATCTTCATTTTTTAAAAGATCACTATAAGGAATTGCTTCATATGAAACATCTTCTTTTTCAATTTCTTCTGTAAATTTGTATTTGTTTTGCTTTTTCACATAATCAAAGTATAGATGTTTTGAAACAGTATAAAACCAAGCTATATTCAGTTCCTTTTTACTTATGAGGATTTGCTCTAGTGCCCGACAAAAGGTTTCTTGAACAATTTCCTCAGCAACATGCTTATCTCCAGATAGCTTCATAATATAGCTGAATAATTTATCTTTTATTTCACTGTAGAGCTCTTCCAGTTCAGGCACTTTCTCACCCCTTTCATCTATATAACAATTAGAAAAGTCAAAAGTTACACTAAAAATATAATCTTTTAAAATATAGTGTAATTTTACGATATGGTTACTAGATAATCAAAGAAAATATTCCAAATTATTCTTAAAAAAAGATTAAGAAATACCAATATTACTATAAAAGTTAAGGTTTTCATATATAATAAAATTACTAATAATAAAGGCAGCTTTGATTTAAAGGGGGATAAATAATTGAATGGTAATAAGAAAAAAGTTTTAATAATTATGTTGCTTCTTGTGAGTGGTTATTATTTCTTTGTAGGAAGGTATGAAATAGTTGTTTATAACAAATTGAGATATTTTAAGTCAAAAATAAAAGCAAGCTCTTTAGAGGAGAAAATTGTTTTAGACTCATTTAGATTTGATATTACAGATGAATTTGAAAAACTTAAAGATATTTATGTAGATAATGAAAATATTGTTGAAATTCATAAATCAAGAAAGGCAGAGAAAGCTAATCCTAGAAAAATAACTATTAATAGTTTAAAAGAAATAAATGAAAAAGATTATACTGATTTAGAGCAAATGGATAAGTATTATAGTTTTATAGAAAGATTAAGAGAATACAATCCTTATGAACATAAAGTTATTGAAGTAAATTATAATATAGTTTATTATCCAAAACATGCTGCTGTGGCTCAATGGGGAAATGGAAGTTGGACTAGGTACTATGTGGTTACAAGAGAAAAAGAAGATTCAGACTGGAAGCTGTTTGATGTTTATTGGCAGATATAAAATTGGATTGTTTTAACTCCTAAGATTTACCTAGAGTATAAATCTTAGGAGTTTTATACTATCTTTAATATAAATCAATTATCTCTAATGATTTCTTTTTAATTTCAGTGATAGCTTCAAATGGTTCTAAAATTTTTATATCTTTACCATAACTAAAGGCAAATTCTATTCCTTGCCATAATGAATCAAAACTTATATAAAGATGGAGCTCGTCATCCCTATGAGTAATTTCTCTTATTGTTATAAAAGGCCTTTTTTTAATGCTTTCAAGTATATTAGGATTAATTTTAAAGATGAAATTGTATTTAGGTATTAAAGTTTTAAATTTACTTACGGATTTTTCCCAATAGTTTTTCAGGTTAAATTCTGAAGGTCTAGTAAATTTGTCACTAGTCAAAGTAGCTGATTCAATGGAAGATATCTTGTAGGTTTTAATAGTATCGCAATCTATAGCAACTAGATACCAGATACTCCTTTTGCAAACTAAGCCTAAAGGATTGATAGTTATTTGTTTTTTTCCATCTATCTTTTTGTAGCATATCTTTAATGATTTTGAGCTCCATGTAGCTTTTTGTAATGTAGAAAGTACATCTTTATTTGTACTAGTTTTTGAATTATTCCAGGTATTCATATCAATATAAATATAGTTCTGAAAATTTTCAAATTCCTTATAATTATCAAGTGAGGAGTCTCCTAAAATCTTCAATATAGTAGTATTTTTAAGATTTTCTATTCCTAGATCTTCAAATATCTTATCTCCAGTAGGAATAAATAAAGAGAGAAGCTCATTTTTATTTATTCCTGTAAGGGTAGTCTTATAATTGCCTAAAAGTGTTATGCCTCCATTTATACCTTTTTCAGTTACAATAGGTATTCCTATACCACTTAATGAATCAATATCTCTATAAATGGTTCTTACAGAAACCTCAAGTTTTTTAGACAATTCTTGAGCTGTTAACTTTTTGTATATTTGTAATAACATAAGTATAGAAATTAATCTGTCTGCTCTCATTATTTCCTCCATTTATATGACATAGGTTGTCAGTTTTTATATCTTATAATTAATTATGTATTAAATCAACATAATTATAAAGCATATAGAAAAGAATATTTATAACATGTGAAGGAGGATTTTTAAATGGAAAGAAAAATAATTTTAAATCTAGCCATTAGTTTAGATGGATTTATAGCTTCAGAAGATGGTACCTATGAGTGGATTGTTGGAGATGGAGATCATAAATTAAATACAGGAAAACATGATTTTAATAAGTTTCTTAAAGGTGTTGATACTGTAGTTATGGGAAAAAATTGCTATGATCAAAACATGCATCTTGAATATAAAAACAAAAAGGTGTTTATTGCTACATCTCAAAAACTTCAAGATAAAGAAAATATACATTTTATTAATGGAGATATATGCAAGGTAATTCTAGAGGAAAAAAAGAAAGAGGGAAAGGATATTTACCTTTTTGGTGGAGGAGTTCTGGTAGATCATTTTATTAAAGCTGATATTATCGATGAGTATATCATAGGTATAATTCCAATTATACTTGGAAAAGGAAGACCACTATTTCTACAAAATAATCCTACAATAAAACTACATCTTGATGAATATTTAATAGAAGATGGGATTACTATCTTAAAATACTCAAAGAGATAGCAAGACCTTGACAACTGAAAAGAAAAAGATTACAATCAATTCGTATTCGAACGAATGAGGTGGTAATAATGGATAAAAAATGTGTTATGGGCAAGATAAAAATAGTCAGTGAAGTTTTTGATAAATTCATGATGAAAAGACTTAAGGCAGAAGGAATGCCTATATTACAAAACCACATAACTCTATTTCATATTTTACCAGAGGATGGATCTACATTACTTTTTAATGAAGTTGCAAGTTTATGGCAGATATCAAAGTCTTCATTATCAGATATAATAAATAAGTATGAAGGTCAAGGATTAATTCAAAAATGTGAATGTCATTCAGATAAAAGAAGCGTTCATATAAGATTAACTGAGGATGCCATGCCAATAAGAAAAAGAATTTTAGAATTAGAGGAAGAATTTCGTAGTCTATTATTAAAGGATTTTACAGATGAGCAAAAAGAAATTTTTGAATGTAATATAGATAAAGTAATTAACAATATAAATGATTTTAGATTTTAACTTATAATAATGCCAGGCTTTTAAGTCTGGCATTTATTCTATTAAAATGAAAATACACAAACCCTCCAATATCGCACCAGAGTTTATGTATTATGATATAATCTGACCTGTATATTTGGAGAAGGGAGGTAATTAGTTGAAGGTCTATAGAACATCAGATGTGGCTAAGATCATAGGTGTACACAACAATACTATTTTAGCTTATGAAAAATCAGGATATATAAGCAATGTTGAAAGAAGTGAAAATGGTTATAGAATTTATACAGATAAACATATTGAGCAAATTAAGC
Organism: Clostridium intestinale DSM 6191; assembly: GCF_900130055.1. Classification (GTDB taxonomy): domain Bacteria; phylum Bacillota; class Clostridia; order Clostridiales; family Clostridiaceae; genus Clostridium_T; species Clostridium_T intestinale. Next base: position 584,115 of record NZ_FQXU01000003.1, on the reverse strand, counting down.
TTGCAAGATTAGTTTTAAAAAATGATATAGTAAAAGTTTATATGATATTTAAAGTAAGAGAAATTTTAAAAACCATTGCAAAGAATGAATTAGATATAGCTTTGGATTTAAGTAAGAAATTCTTATTACAAATACAAGTTGAAAAAGCTAATGAATTTATACTTATTAAAGAAATAAAAGAGTTAATAAAATTTCATATTGATGAAAATAAGAAGATTTCCTTAATAAGAAGTGAAGTATCAAAAGAAATCGGTGTATCTATGGATGTGATTATTAATTGGGAGAGAAATGGACTATTAGAGGTACCAAGAAATAATAAAAATAATTACCGAATTTATTCAGAACATGAAATTATTCTATTGAAGACCATAAAACTTATAAGAAAAGAAAACTACAGTACTCAATGTATTGGGAAAATGATTAGAAAAATAGAAGCTAATAACTTTGAATTTCTACATAGAGAAAATGAATTATTATCACCTATAGGAGATAGACAAAAGGATATGGAAAATTTGATATGTCACCTAAATAAAATTAAGGAGGATTGAATAAGTATGGATAAAGAGTTTATTGTTTTAAAGGGCTTAAGGGAAAATAATTTAAAAAATGTTTCACTAGAAATACCCAAAAGAAAAATAGCAATATTTACAGGGGTGTCTGGCTCTGGTAAATCATCTATTGTTTTTGAGACAGTAGCAAAGGAAGCTCAAAGACAGTTAAATGAAACCTTTAGTGCATTCATAAGAAACTTTTTACCAAAGTATGGTGAGGTTAAAGCTGATAAAATAGAAAACTTATCTACCCCAATAGTAATAGATCAAAGCAGACTTGGAGGTAATTCAAGATCAACTTTAGGTACTATTACAGATATAAATTCTTTCTTAAGAGCCTTATACTCAAGATTTGGAAGTACCTATATAGGTAAAGCAAATATGTTTTCCTTTAATGATATACATGGTATGTGTCCAGAATGTCAAGGTCTTGGTAAAAAACTAATTCCTAACATGGCTGAAATACTTGATATAAATAAGTCTTTAAATGAAGGAGCTATTTTACTTACTGGGTTTGGGGTAGATTCTTGGCACTGGAAACTGTTTGTTGATTCAGGATATTTTGATCCTAATAAGAAAATAGTAGATTACTCAAAGGAAGAAATGGAGAAATTCTTAAATTCTCCTGCTCATAAAATAAAACTTGATGAAACAGGTAAAATGAACATAACCTTTGAGGGGTTATTAATTAAATTTAATAGATTGTATTTAGGCAAACAAGGAGAAACCTCAGAAGCATCAAAGAAAAAACTTAATAAACTTCTTATTGAAGATACATGTCCTAAATGTAATGGAAGAAGGCTTCATGAAAGAGTATATAAATGTTTAATTAATGGTTATAATATTTCAGATTTAACTAAAATGCAAATTGACGAATTAATTAAAGTCATTGGGGAAATAGAAAATCCAGAGGCAGAACCCTTTGTAAAAAGTATAATAGAGAAACTTAATAATATTATAGACATAGGCCTTGGATACTTAACTTTAGATAGAGAAACCTCATCATTATCTGGTGGTGAATCTCAGCGTATAAAAATGGTAAAGTATTTAAACAGCAATCTTATAGATTTGATGTATATATTTGATGAACCAAGTATAGGACTTCATCCAAGAGATGTAAATAAATTAAATAATCTTTTAATTAAACTTAGAGATAAAGGTAATACGGTGCTGGTTGTTGAGCATGATCCAGATGTAATTAAGATTGCAGATCATATAGTAGACATAGGACCAAGAGCAGGAAGAGATGGTGGAAAAATTGTATATCAAGGAAGTTATGAAGATTTACTTAAATCTGGTTCTTTAACTGGCGAAGCCTTAAAGAAGTCACTATCTATTAAAGAAAAGGTCAGAGAGCATAAAGGGTATCTAGAGGCAGTTAATTGTAATAAAAATAACTTAAAAAATATATCGGTTACCATACCTAAAGGGATATTAACTGTTGTAACTGGAGTTGCTGGCTCCGGTAAAAGTACCTTAATAAAAGATGAATTCTTAAAACAAAATAAAGATGCTGTACTTATAGATCAAAGTGCAGTATCAGCTAATTCACGATCAAGTTTAGCAACCTATAGTGGAATCATGGATAATATAAGAAAAGCTTTTTCTCAAGCTAATAATGTTAGTATATCATTATTTAGTTCAAACTCAGAAGGAGCATGTGAAAATTGTAATGGAAGTGGACTAATAGAAACAAATCTTGCATTTATGGAAAATATAAAAAGCACTTGTGATGTTTGTGAAGGCAAAAAATTTAAAAGTGAAGTTTTAGACTATAAATATCAAGGTAAAAACATAATAGAAGTTCTAGATATGTCTGTTACAGAAGCTATTGAATTTTTTAACATTAAAACAATAAAGTCAAAACTAGAAGCTTTAGAAGAAATGGGTATAGGTTACTTAAGCTTGGGGCAAACCCTAGACACATTATCTGGTGGAGAGTGTCAGAGATTAAAACTTGCAAGTGAACTACATACTAAAAGTTCAATCTATATTTTAGATGAACCTACAACAGGACTTCATATGGCAGATATAGAAAAGTTTATAAATATAGTTGAAGGAATTGTAGATAGAGGAAATACAGTTATAATTATTGAACACAATGTAGATATAATTAAAAGGGCAGATTGGATAATTGATATGGGACCAGATGGTGGAACTAGAGGTGGAGAAATAATATTTGAAGGAACACCAAAAGAGCTTCTTAAATGTAAGGCATCATTAACTGCTAAATATATTGAAGCTACTAAGAACATATAAATAAAGAGAATTCACTTACTTTTCTAGAGTAGATATAGTATAATAATCATTAACGAATAATGACTATATAAAATAGCAGAGAGAATAGAATATTTATTGCAAGGAGAGTATTTTTATGAGTGAATTTTTAGAAATTGTAAGGGAAAGAAGATCTGCAAATAAATTTATTAAGGATATAAAAATTCCTAGAGAAGATTTTAATGAAATATTTAGGGAACTTTCTTTAGCTCCATCAGCTTTTAATTTACAGCACGCAAAATATTACATAGTAGAAGATGAGGAGCTAAAAAACAAAGTTTATGAGGCATCATTTAAACAGTACAAAATTAAAACTGCATCGGCAGTAATAATTGTTACTGGAGATAAAAATGCATATTTGTCCGCTGATAAAATTTATGAGGGGTCAATGTTACTTGGAATGATTGATAAAACTGAGTACCAAATTATGATTGATAGTATTCATAACCTTTATACGGGGTGGGGAGAAGAATTTAAACATGATGAGGCAATAAGAAATGCATCCTTATCATCTATGCTTTTTATGCTTTTAGCAAAAAATAAAGAATGGGATACATGTCCAATGATATATTTTGAAAAAGAGAAGATAAGTAAACTACTAAATATTCCTGAAAATGAAGTACCTGCACTGATGATAACTATTGGTAAAATGGACAAGAGTAGTAATAAAATTAGAGGCTATAGAAAACCTACTACTGAATTTGTAAAATACTTTTAGAAATTTAGATATTGTAATAAGTTTAATCAATATATTAAAATCTTGAGAAATAAAGATTTTTTATTTTATAAAATTATAGATGTAGTGAATCTAATACACATAATTGTAAATATATCATCTATTTGTTATAATTTACTATATTAAAATTAAATATACAAATGGGGGACTTTATGAAGAAAATACTTATATTTACAGTTATTGGATTTGTTTTAGCTTTAACACTTAATTTATGGGGGACTATTGGAAGGTTTAATAATGTAGAAATTATAACTAAAATATATATTTATTATAATAGCTACATAATTACCATAACTCTAGCTTCTATGATTATTCTATTAACATACAAACATAAGGAAAAGGTGATACCATACTTTATTTCCTCCGCTTTAATCTTAGGTGTAGTAAACTACATAGTCATGGATCTTAACAATAAATACTATTATACATTTGATAAATTTGATAATGTAGTTGCATTTATACTTTTTACTCCTTTAGAGCTTTTTTTTATATTTGTAGCTTATGGATTTGAACTTTTGGTATTAAAAATGATAAAGTTAGTTGGAAATTATTATAAGAGGCTTGGGTAAGTGAAGAAATGCAGCTCTAGATGAGTATGATGTAAACTATCGTAATTAATTAAAAAATAATCACACATAAGCAATCAAATTTAATAAATTCTGAATAAAGACTGCTATAAGTATTTAAATATCGTACTTATGGCAGTCTTTAAATAATAGAAAGAATAAATCTAATTGACTAATTTTTTTAAAAAATAGTTGCAATATACAACTATTACATAGTACAATAATTGCAGGAGGTAATTAGTTATGATTAATGAAAAACAATTAAGAGAATACATAAGAATAATGGAAAGAAAGCTTGGAGTTTTAGAGGAATGTGGCTATTCATGTTGCGAGATTACAATGTCCCAATGTCACGCATTAGTAGAAATAGGACGAGTGAAAAATATCTCCTTAAATCAATTAGCTGAATTACTAAATTTAGAAAATAGTACAATGAGTAGGACTGTAAATAGCCTTGTTTCAAGAGAGTTAGTTAAAAGAGATATTGATCCAGAAGATAGAAGATATGTAACAATATCGCTCACAGATAAAGGATTTAAAATTTTTGAGGGAATAGAGAAAGATATGAACCAATATTTTAAAAAGATATATGATGAAATTCCAGATGAGAAAAAACAACAGGTGTTAGAGAGTTTAGATATACTTATAAAAGCTATAGATAAAAGTCAATTTAATAATTAGGAGGTTAGTGGATGGATAGTAAAGCATACTTTCAAAATGTAGCTAATCAGTGGGATACGCTTAGAAAAGATTTTTTTACAGAAGAAGTTAGAGATAAGGCGTATGCAGCAGCAGGTGTAAAAGCAGGACAACTGGCAGCTGATATTGGTGCAGGTACTGGTTTTATAACAGAAGGATTAATAAAAAAGGGACTAAATGTAATAGCAGTAGATAGATCAGAGGAAATGCTTGATGAAATGAAGTTAAAATTTAATTCTTTTAATGAAATAGAGTATCTTCAAGGAGAAGCAGAAAATTTACCAATTAAAGATGATACAGTTGACTATTCTATGGCAAATATGTATCTTCATCATGTAGAAAAACCATTATTGGCAATCAAAGAAATGGTTAGAATACTTAAACCAGGTGGTAAGTTAGTTATTACCGATCTTGATGAGCATGATTTTGAATTTTTAAAAACTGAGCATCATGATAGATGGATGGGTTTTAAGCGAAGTGATATGGAAAATTGGTTATTATCAGCAGGTTTAAAAAATATCATGGTTAATAGTATTGATGGGAAGTGTTGTGCTGAATCAACTTGTGGATGCGAAAAAGCTAATATAAGTATTTTTATTGCTTGTGGTGAAAAATAACAACAAAAAATATGAATACAATAGGAATTTTATAAGGAGTAAATGGGATGGACTACGAAGTTGAAAACATGAGGTCAGAAGATTGGGAGAAAGTAAAAAATATTTACTTAGAGGGAATTAACACAGGGATAGCAACATTTCAAAATGAAGTCCCTACTTGGGAAACGTGGGATAAAGGACATCTTAAAATAGGTAGATTAGTAGCACGTTCTAGTGATGAGGTATTAGGCTGGGTGGCTATAGCTCCAACTTCTAGTAGATGTTGTTATGAGGGAGTAGTTGAGGTAAGTGTATATATTAGAGAAAATTATAGAGGAAATGGTATAGGAACAAGTCTTCTAAAAAAATTAATCGAACAAAGCGAAGAAAGTGGAATTTGGACATTATATTGTTCAATTATAAAAGAGAATTACGGAAGTATAGAAATGCATAAAAAATGCGGATTTAGAGAAATAGGTTTAAGAGAAAGAATAGCTAAAATGCCTAACGGAACATGGCACGATGTTGTATTACTTGAAAGAAGAAGTAATATTACTGGTATGATATGATTAAAGTTTCTATATTAAATTATTGTGATTAGAGAACATATATTTTTATTTATATATGTTCTCTAATTTTATAATAGGTTAAACTTACACCTCTAGTTTTTATTATTAAATATTGAGTTTGGAAATACTAAAACCAATAGTATCAAGATGCTCAAAGTAGAATATAATATAAGTATATAGATGAAAGTAAATATAATGATATTATAAATATTAAAAATATTTAACAATAGTTGACACTACATAGATAATCATCTATATTTAATATATAGATATTCATCTATATAAGGAGTGGTTTTATGAATTTAGATTATGAAGTTAATGCAAAAATATTTAAAGCATTATCAGATCCAAACAGATTAAAAATTATAGATATTCTTTCATGTGGAGAAAAATGTGCCTGTGATATATTGGAGAATTTTGAATTTACTCAGCCAACTTTATCTCATCACATGAAAGTATTAATAGACTGTAAGCTTGTTAAATCTAGAAAAGAAGGCCTATGGAATCACTATTCTTTAGATGTTTCAAGTGCTAACAAACTAGTCTTATATTTAATGGGTATTATTACCGATACTGATGATTGCATATGTAAAGACCTAGAAAATGAAAACAAAAATTGTAAATAATAAATTTAAGGAGTTGTTAATTATGAAAAAAATGATTATTTTTGATCCTGCTATGTGTTGTTCAACTGGAGTATGTGGACCAGGAGTTGACCCAGAATTATTAAGAGTTTCAACAGTATTAAATAATTTAAAAAATAACGGTGTGGTTGTTGAAAGACATAATTTATCTAGTAACCCACAAGCTTTTGTAGATAATAAAGTTATTAATGATATTTTAAATACTGATGGGGTAGATACTCTTCCTGTAACTTTAGTAGATGGTGAAGTTGTTAAAACTAAAGGTTATCTTTCAAATGAAGAATTTTGTAAGCATTTAGAGGTACCAGAAGAGTATCTTAAGGTTTCTATTAAAAAAGCAGAGATGAAGCTTAAACCTAAAAGTTGTGGTTGTAAGGATGGTTGTTGCTAAAATAGAAAGGGGATTTTTATTTTGAATAAATTCAATTTAAATGATATTAAATTAACTAAATATTTGTTTTTTACAGGTAAAGGTGGAGTTGGAAAAACTTCAACAGCCTGCGCTACTGCTATGACACTAGCTGATCAAGGAAAAAAAATCATGCTAGTAAGTACAGACCCAGCATCAAATTTACAGGATGTATTTAATACTAATTTAAACAATAAAGGGGTAGAAATAGATGAAGTTCCAAACCTTGTTGTAGCAAATTTTGATCCAGAAGAAGCTGCAAAAGAATATAAAGAAAGTGTTGTAGGACCATATAGAGGAAAGCTTCCAGATGTAGTTATTAAAAATATGGAAGAGCAATTATCAGGTTCCTGTACAGTTGAAATAGCAGCTTTTAATGAATTCTCAAACTTTATAACAGATGATAAGGTGAAAAATGAGTTTGATCATGTAATATTTGATACAGCGCCTACAGGCCATACTCTTAGAATGTTACAACTTCCATCAGCTTGGAGTAACTTTATAAGTGAAAGCAAACACGGTGCATCATGTCTAGGTCAGCTAGCAGGTCTTGAAGATAGAAAAGAGATTTATAAAAATGCAGTTAAAACTCTCTCAAATGGGGATTTAACTACCCTTATCTTAGTATCTAGACCAGAGAATTCACCACTTAAAGAAGCTGAAAGAGCATCAAAAGAACTTCAGGATATTGGTGTAAACAATCAAATCCTTGTTATAAACGGAGTTCTTAAAAATCCTGATGATGAATTATCAAAAAATATATTTAATAAACAAAAAATTGCTTTAGATGATATACCAGAACACTTAAAGAATTTAGAAACCTTTGAGATTCCTTTAAGACCATACAATATAACAGGTATTGAGAATTTAAGAGCATTTCTAAAAGAAGATAATATAAAATATAATCATGAAAAGTTAGATGCTAATGAAATACCTAAGTTAAATGAGGTAATAGAAGATTTATATAAATCTAACAAGAAAGTTATATTTACTATGGGAAAAGGTGGAGTAGGAAAAACAACAATGGCTGCAGCTATAGCATTAGGTTTAGCTAATAAAGGTAAAAAAGTACACTTAACTACTACAGATCCAGCTCACCATCTTAAATTTGTTTTAGATGAGGGGTATGGAATTGCCTTAAGTAATATAGATGAGAAAAAGGAATTAGAAAAATATACACAAGAAGTTCTAAGTAAAGCTAGAGAAACCATGAGTGAAGAAGACTTAGAATATGTAGAAGAAGATTTAAGATCTCCATGTACTCAAGAGATAGCAGTATTTAGAGCTTTTGCAGAAATAGTTGAGAAATCTGAAAATGAAATAGTTGTTATAGATACAGCACCAACGGGTCATACTCTTTTATTATTAGATTCTACACAGAGCTATCATAGGGAGATAGAAAGATCTCAGGGAGATATTCCTGAATCAGTAAAAAAACTTTTACCTAGATTAAGAACTGAAACTGAAACAGAAGTAGTCATAGTAACTTTGGCTGAAACAACCCCTGTTTATGAAGCAAAAAGACTGGAAGATGATTTAAAACGTGCTGGAATAAATAGCAAGTGGTGGATTATAAATTCAAGCTTATATGCAACAAATACTACTAATGAGATTTTAAAGGCAAAAGCTAATAATGAGATTCCTTGGATTAATAAAGTTAATGAAATAGCTGAGGGAAATTTTGCTATAGTTGAGTGGAAACCACAAGAAATAAAAGGAGCTAATCTTTTAGATTTATTAAATTAAAAATTATATTATTAGGGGGTATTGGATTTTGAATTCTGAATTTAGATATAAGGTACTAACAGTAGATAATTTTTTAAGTTTAGATAATAGTTTAACTATAGAAGAAAAGTTAAATAAGTTTGGTAAAGATGGATGGGAACTTGTAGGAATAATTCAAAAACAAGCGCAATCTTTAGGAAATCCATCAGAACTTAATAGTGACAATATAATCTTTAAGAAAGCTTCATTCAAGTTGAAAAGCAATGATTATCAATAGTTAAAACTATATTTTACCTGAGAGGGGATAGTTTATGAAAATAGCAATAATAGGAGCAGTAGCAGCAGGAACTTCTGCAGCAGCAAAAGCAAGAAGAAATGATGAAAATGCAGAAATAAAAATATTTGAGATGGGTGAAGAGATATCTTATTCATCTTGTGGACTTCCTTATTATATAGGAAATGAAGTTCAAAATAGGGAACAATTGGTTCCTAGAGATGTTAAATTCTTTAAAAGTAAATATAACGTTGATATTCTAATAAGGCATAAGGTTTTAAGTATCGATACGAAAGCAAAAGAGTTAATGGTTGAAGATTTGACTAATGGTAAAGTTTTTATAGAAAAATATGATAAATTAGTCATTTCAACTGGAGCTACACCTATATTCCCTAGAATTGAAGGGATAGATAAAGATAATGTTTTTGTACTTAGGGATGTTATAAGTGCAGATAAAATAAAAAACTATATTGAAAAAAGTAAACCCCAAAAAGCACTAGTTGTTGGTTCAGGATTTATAGGTCTTGAGATGGCTGAGAATCTAAAAAACATTGGAATAGATGTTACAGTAGTTGAGATGGAAGATCATTTAATGAAGCCTCTTGATAAGGATGTATCTCTATATTTAAAAGATACATTAATAAAACATGAAGTAGATGTAATCCTAAATGATGGAGTTGTAAAATTTGAAGGTGATTCAGTTGGTACAAAGGCTTTTTTAAAGAGTGGAAAAGATATAGAAACTGATATGGTAATAGTAGCTACTGGTGTTAGACCAAATGTTGAATTAGCTAAAAATTGTGGTGTGGAAATAGGCGAAACTGGAGCAATTAAAGTAAATACTAAGAAGCAAACAAACATTAAAGATATATATGCATGTGGTGATTGTGCTGAAAGCTATTCAATAGTTACAGGAAAAAATTTCTACAGACCACTTGGATCTACCGCAAACAAGATGGGTAGAATAACAGGCGATCAAATAACAGGTGGAGATTTAGAATTTAGAGGTATATTAGGAACAGGTATATTTAAAATATTTGACATGGCAGTAGCTCAAACAGGGCTAACTGAAATAGAGGCAATAAATGAAGGCTACGATATTAGTGTATCCCATAACATTAAGCCAGATAAACCTCCCTATTATCATGGTGAAGAAATGCTTATAAAAGCCGTAGCTGATAAAAAAACTGAAAAGTTATTAGGAGTACAAATAGTAGGAAAAGCAGGAGTAGATAAAAGAATAGACGTTTTTGTTACTGCCATTACTTTTGGAGCTAAGGTTAGTGATTTATTCCATTTAGATTTAGCCTATGCTCCGCCATTTTCAACAACAAAGGATCCAGTTATGTACACTGGAATGGTATTAACTAATGATATCAATACTAATAGAAAGTTAATTACACCAGATAAATTACAAGAAAAAATAGATAATAAAGAAGATATAATTATAATAGACACAAGAGAACCAAAACAATATGAGGTATCACATGTAGATGAAGCTATAAATATACCTCACAAGGATTTAAGAGAAAAAGCAAATTCTCTAGATAAAGATAAGCTTACAGTAACTTACTGTAATAAAGGAGTTACAGGGAATGCTACTCAAAATATATTATTAAATATGGGATTTAAGGATGTTTATAATCTGTCAGGTGGAAACAAAAATTACTCAAAAACAGTAAAAAAATAATCATAGCAATAGTTTTAGGAGGATAAATAATTGTCAAAGGAAAAAGAAAATAAAGGGTTAGGTGTCTTTGAAAGATATCTTACTATCTGGGTTGCATTATGTATAGTTGTAGGAATATTAATAGGTCAGTTTTTACCTGCAATTCCAAATACACTTAACAAATTTGAATATTATAACGTGTCAATTCCAACTGCCATACTCATATGGATTATGATATATCCAATGATGTTAAAGATTGACTTTTCAAGCATAGTAAATGCCACTAAAAAACCAAAAGGACTAATAGTAACTTGCGTAACTAATTGGCTGATAAAACCATTTACTATGTATTTGATAGCAGCATTTTTCTTAAAAGTAGTTTTTAAAGCATTTATACCAGCTGACTTAGCAACAGAATATATAGCAGGAGCAGTTTTATTAGGTGCAGCTCCTTGTACTGCAATGGTGTTTGTTTGGAGTTATCTTACTAAAGGAGATTCTGGATATACATTAGTTCAAGTAGCAGTTAATGACTTAATAATCTTGGTAGCTTTTGCACCGATAGTAGCATTTTTATTAGGTGTAAGTGATGTAGCCGTACCATATGGTACTTTACTATTATCAACTGTACTATTTGTGGTTATTCCTTTAGCAGCAGGATATATAACAAGAACATCTGTTATAAAGAAAAACGGTCTTGATTACTTTAATAATGTATTTATAAAAAAGTTTAATAATATTACAATTATAGGTTTGTTGTTAACACTAGTTATAATATTTTCCTTCCAAGGGGATATCATTTTAAATAATCCATTACACATTCTATTAATAGCTGTTCCATTAACAATTCAAACTTTTTTAATATTTGGAATAGCCTATGGCTGGGCAAAGCTTTGGAAATTACCTCACAGTATAGCAGCTCCAGCTGGAATGATAGGAGCAAGCAACTTCTTTGAACTAGCTGTTGCCGTTGCAATATCTTTATTTGGATTAAAATCTGGAGCAGCTTTAGCTACAGTAGTTGGTGTATTAACAGAGGTTCCTATAATGTTAACATTAGTTAAGATAGCTAATAGTACTAGAAAATCATTTGAAAATAAATAAAGAAAGAGGTAATTATTATGACAAAACCAAAGGTTGCATTTATATGTGTTCACAATTCCTGTAGATCACAAATGGCAGAAGCCATTAGTAAATTGTACGCTTCAGATGTTTTTGAGGCATATTCAGCTGGTACTGAACTTAAAGATCAAATTAATCAAGATGCAGTTAGAATTATAAAAAGCCTACATGGTGTGGATATGAATGAATCACATAAGTCTAAGCTGCTAACAGATATACCAGAAGTTGATATTGTAGTAAAAATGGGCTGTAATGTAGTTTGTCCCTTCTTACCAGCTAGACATACAGAAGATTGGGGATTAGATGACCCAACAGGAAAAGATGAGGAAGAGTTTATAAAAACAGCAGAAACTATTAAAGAAAAAGTAGATGATTTAAAAAATAGAATACTAAATAATGAAGTTTAGAAAAAAATAAACTATACCCTGTAAAATAGACACTGAAAAATGGTGTACTAAATTACAGGGTACTTTTAATAATGTTAAAAAATATTTTTTAGTAATAGGTAGGTGTTTGATAGGATACTTATTATTCCTAAGCCACATAAAAAACCTGTTATAAGTCTTCTATAATTAGTAGATTCTTTAATCTTTTTATGTTGAAGGAACCAATCGATAAACATGATTGCTAGAAATGATAAGCATATTAAAGTTGGAAGGGGCGAGAAAAAGAATAAGAAAAGAATTCCTAAGATGTAACCTAAAAATAAGCCTGTACATCTTGCGCATAAAGGGAATTGATATTTATTAATAAAAAAACTTCTATCTGCCTTTTGATGACAAGTATTAGAGAAAAACTTCATAAAAAAGAGCCAGATTTTATCTTTCACTACCCATTAAACCTCGTTCCGCAATTATTGCATATACACGTTGTTTTATCTTTTTCGCCATCTGCACAACACAACCCACATAATAAACCTATAGGGCCCATACAAATATATCCTATAACACCACTTGGAATATCAAAGTCTTCATTTTTCTTTTCTATAATTATTTTAACAAATGAACTTCCACATGAAGGGCAGGTTATATTTTCTTTAGAATTTATTTCATCCATTTATTTTCCTCCATAAACTTTTTATTTCTACCTTTATTTTACACTAATATTAATATTAGGTTCAAGTTTTATAATTAATAATAATTATTGACTAAATCAAAGAAATATGGTTTAATTATATTGTTACTAAAAGTAAGTAACATGAAAAAATATATTATATGAAATCTTTTGAATTCTCACAAACTTTAATTATAAAATGATTTAAAATTAGGAGGTAATTATGAAAAATAAAATTATTAAAATAAATAAATTAGGTACACAATGGCAAACTAAAGATCCATTTTTATTCTGTGCATATCATAATGATGCTTTTCCGAAGGGAAATGACGAGATGGGACCAAATGCTTCTTTAGCTGGTAGAGATATTGGAAGTGATTTTCAAGGGAAAGATGGATGGAGTATGTATCATGGAGATGTGATTCCAGGATTTCCACAACATCCACATAGAGGTTTTGAAACAGTAACCATAGTAAAGGAAGGAATCGTAGATCATGCTGATTCTGCTGGAGCTACAGGACGATATGGAGCAGGAGATGTACAGTGGTTAACAGCTGGTAAAGGCTGCAACCATACTGAGATGTTCCCTTTAGTTAATAGAGATAAGGATAATCCATTGGAGTTATTTCAAATATGGCTAAACTTACCTAAAAAAGATAAGTTTGTTGATCCTCATTATAAGATGTTATGGAGGGAAGATGTTCCTGTTATAGAGAATAAAGATACTGATGGGAAAATAAGCACTGTTAAGCTTGTAGCAGGTTCTTATAAAGAAACTAAAAGCTTAGATCCATCTCCAAATTCTTGGGCTGGTGATGAAAAAAATAACGTTAGAATAGCAGTTATTAAAATGGAACCAGAAGCAGTTTTTGTTTTAGAAGAAGTTTCATCTACATTAAATAGAGCAGTTTATTTCTATTCTGGAGATAGCATAACAATTGATGGAACAACTATAAAAGTAAAAAGAGGAGTAGAGCTTGCTGGAGATGAGGTAATAGAAATAAAAAATGGAGATAAAGAAAGCTATTTGCTTCTTCTAGAAGGAGAACCTATAGGAGAACCTGTAGTAAGTTATGGACCATTTGTTATGAATTCTCAAGAAGAGATTGTTGAAGCTTTTTCTGATTACAGAACTACTGGTTTTGGAGGCTGGCCATGGGGAAGAGATGACTTTGTACATCCAAGAGAGCAGGGAAGATTTGCAAAATATCCAGATGGTTCAGTTGAGTATAAAGATAAATAAGATAAAGCTCATAATAGAATTTAGTTTTTCTATTATGAGCTTATATTTTAGATTTTAAAGTCTTTTTTCCTATAAATTACATAGGTAAGGGTAATACATATAATGCTTATTATTAACCCAAGTAGTATATTAGTAGTATCAAAACCATTTTTAATAATTTCAGAAGGTATTGCATAATTAAACGGTGAAAAGTATTTTAAAAACTTTAAAGAATCAATCATTTGAGAGAAAATTCCCAAAAGATAAGTTATAAAAAATGTACCAATAGATATTGGTGTAGCTAGCCTTAAATGAGGTATTAAAACTGATATACTAAAGCCTATAGACATAAATACCATTCCTACGAAAAACAGTCCTAAATAAAGTTTTTTCATATCCATTACCACATTAATAAACTCTATATCAGCAGGTTTAACTACTAAAGCCACTATTATTGACCCAATTGCCATAAGCATAATGAAAAGATAAAATAATACTACAGATGATAGAATTTTTGAGGTTACTATCTTAGTTCTACTAATAGGTTTTGCATATAAAAATTCTATAGTACCTTCACTTTCTTCCTCAATTAGTGATTTAGCACCTAAAATACCCCCATATATAGCTCCTGCCATTGCAATATATTGAAAAACGTAAGCAAAATATTCATTTAACTTAGAGAAATCAGGAGCATCTTTTAGATTAAAAGCATCCAAAATAGCTTCAGGAAGAGCATCCATTTTTGTATTTACTAACTCTTGCATACCGCTGTCTTTCATAGAAGGGAACATGGACATAAATAGAACAATTAGTAGAATACAAACTACGCTCCATATAATTAGTGATTTAAATCCTCTTTTTACTTCAACTTTAAAAACATTCATTTATTTGTCCTCCTTATAATAATAGCTCATAAAGGTTTCAGATAAATTCTTTTCCTCAATAGTTAAATCTTCAATTTTATATTTACTTAAAAGGTTTAAAAGAGGGTTTATAGGACCTGAATAATAAAAGTTTAAAACTTCGTTATTTTTTTCTAGGTTTTCTATTCCTAAAGTTATTAACTCTTCTTCAATGACCTCGCTAGTTTTGATAGTTATTTTCTTTATCTTTTTCCTAGAATATTCCCTAATATCCTTAATATCTATGATTTTTCCTTCTTTAATAATAGCAACTTTATCACAAAACTCTTCAACTTCGCTTAAATTATGGCTTGAGAAAAATATTGTTGATCCTTCATTTTTTAATTTAGTGAGAGTTTCAAATAGTTTTTGTTGAATTAATGGATCAAGCCCATTAGTTGGTTCATCAAGGATTAAAAGTTTTGGTTTATTTAAAATAGCTTGTATAATTGCAACTTTCTTTTTATTTCCTAAAGATAGTTCAGATATATTTTTATCAAGTTCTACATTAAAATCCTTGCACATTTGTTGAACATATTCCTTATCCACATTATTATGAAAGGATTCACCATAGGAAATGATGTCTCTAACCTTCATATTTCCATAATATCTAACCTCACTAGGTACATATCCTATATTTTCTTTAATTTTCACAGAATCTTTTACACAATCAAGATCAAAAATCTTAGCTTCCCCATGTGTTGGAAAAATAAAGTTTAGAAGGACTTTAATAGTTGTAGATTTACCAGCTCCATTTGGACCTATAAAACCAAATATTTCTTTCTCATTAACAGTTAGGTTTATATCTTCTACCCCTCTGTTTTTACCATAGCTTTTAGTTAGATTTTTAATATCTATTATTTTCATTAATCTATCCTCCCTTTACGTTCTTTATATTCCTTAAGTCTGTTGTTAAGTCTTTCACCTGTAATTTTGTAATAAAAAAATAAAGAAGATGAGATGCTTAAATACAATAATGAATAACTGATTGTAAATATTCCAAATGATTGTATGTTCATAGCTTGAATCCAATTAAAAATATAAGAAAAAACAAACAACACTATATAGCAAAGTATAAAATGAATTATTACTTTTTTTTGTGAAGATAGAGATTTAAAGATATATTCTCCATAAACTAAAAAATGTATCAAGGTTAATAATAAGGTCATAGCTACAAACTTCCATATTAAACTTATTTCAATAGTTGTTTCTCCTAAAATTAAGCTTACAATAGAATAAAGTAAAGTAGTAGCAGTAAATACTAAACCCCATACAAGTTTAAATTGTACTATTATTTTAAATCCTTTTTCCATATAAAACCCTCCTTTAGAAGCATAATATTTCTTTAATAACTGATACATATTGCCTTGAAATCAATAATTTCTCATCATTATCTAAAGTAGCTTCAAGTTTGCCATTAAATTTATGAGATAGTTTTTTTATTCTAGAAATATTTATTATGGTTGATTTACTAGATCTAAAAAAATCATATTTACTCATTTTTTTCTCAAGTTCATATAACCTTAAGGAGATTTCATAAACCTTATCTTCTGTATACATAAAAGTTTTTTTATCTACACTTTCAAAATAAAGAATTTTAATAGGATCAACAACATAGGATTCTCCATTTAAAAACCCTATGATTTTTTCATCAGAAAGTTTTATTAATTCTATTAGTCTTTTAACCTCATCATTTATTGACTTGCATTTAATTATTAACTCCGTATCTTCATTATCAGGAGACTCTTCAATAAGTACTTTCATTTTGCACCTCCTATAAACTTACTATATAATTTAATAACTCATTAGTAAATACTCATAAAACTAAGTTGCACTTTTTTGCTACTAAGATACGTAAAATATTAGAAATCTTAAGAATGAGTTGATTATAGTAACGTATGTTACTGAAATATTTGTTAAATCAGCTATTATATAAAGTAAAGATAATAATGGAGGAATTTTCATGAAAAGATATGAAGAGCAAAGAAGTTTTTTAAAGTCTAATTTTGGTGAATTTAAGAAGATAAAAACTGATAAAATGAAAGGAATACCTCAACCACCTATTGTAAAACCCTATAATTCATCTTCTAACATAATTAATCTCCCAAGGGTAAGTGAAAACACTATTAAAAACGAAAAAATTTATAAATGTATAAAAGAAAGAAGAAGCACAAGGTTTTATAGTGAGGAATCATTAACTCTCGAGGAATTATCCTATTTATTATGGGCAACTCAAGGAATTACTGACACTAATAAATCAGGAATTACTTTAAGAACAGTGCCTGCAAGTGGCGCAACACATTCATTTGAAACATATTTATTTATAATGAGAGTTGAAGGAATACAAAATGGAGTATATAGATATCTTCCAGATCAGCATAAACTTTTATTTATGTTTGAGTTAAATAATATAGAAGAGACGGTTGATGAAATAACATTAGAGCAGCCCTTTGTACCTAATTTCGCTAAAAAAGCTGCTGTTCTTTTTGCATGGAGTACTATCCCATATCGTTCTGAATGGAAGTTTGACATTACAGCACATAAAAAAATTCTTATAGATATTGGACACGTATGCCAAAATCTTTATTTAGCTAGTGAATCTATTAATGCAGGAGCATGCGCTATAGGTATATATGATCAAAAAATGATGGATCAACTTTTAGAATTAGATGGAGAGGAAGAGTTTGTAATATATCTTGCTGCCGTTGGAAAAAAGATTTAATCAGGCTTTAGCATCTCATGGCATTTATTGCAAGGAAAATCATTTTTAATGCAGACATCTACATTACAGCTAGAAGTTTTGTTTATATATCCAACACCCCATTCCATGATTTGAGACATTACTGGAATGAAACTTATTCCTATTTCAGTTAAAGAATACTCAACCCTTGGAGGTACTTCACCATAAACCTTTCTATTTATAAGACCATCATGCTCAAGCTCTCTTAATTGTTGAGTAAGAACACCACGTGAAATTTGAGGCAAAAGTTTTTGTAGTTCACCAAATCTTCTAATCTTATTATGAAGAACCCATAAAATCGAAAGTTTCCATTTACCCATAAGGACATTTTGGGTTACAGTAACAGGGCAAACGTGTGAATAATCATCCATATAAATAACTTCCTTTCTCAATAGTCAGATTGACATGACTATGTAATATCAATGTGCGTACTTGTAATATTTTTTAAAGCACCTTAACATTATACTTATAAAAAATATTTAAATCAACGAGGTAGGAAAATGGAAGAAGTATTAAGAATTTTAAAGGAAAATGTAAATGGATATCTTGGAACTGTAGATGATGGAAAACCTAGGGTTAGACCTTTTGGTTTTATGCTTGAAGATGAAGGTAAGTTGTATTTTTGTACAAATAGCTTAAAAGATGTTTATAGACAATTAAAAAATCACCCATATATTGAGTATTCAGTTACAACAAGAGATATGGTGGTTTTAAGAATAAGTGGAGAAATTAAGTTTTGTGAAGATATAAATATAAAAGAAAAAGTTATAAATGTACATGAGCCTGTAAAGAAGGGATATAAATCAGCAGATAATCCTATTTTTAAGGTGTTTTATCTTGAGCATGGAAGTGCTGTGATTTCAGATTTTTCAGGAAGAGAACCTAGAAAGATAGAATTTTAGCTTATAGATATTGTTACATGGAAGTTTTATGGAATATAATGTATAATTAAATAAACCTCTCTTTATTGTGCACAAAAAGAGAGGTATTTAAAAGGAATATATTGTATTTTATTGTTAGGAGGTAACAGTATGGAATGGATTGAACGATTAAATAGTGCCATTAATTATATGGAAGAGCATATGAGAGATAGGATTGATTATGAGGAAGTTTCTAAAATAGCATGTTGCTCTACATATCATTTTCAAAGAATGTTTGCTTATATGGCCAACATACCACTATCAGAATATATAAGACGTAGAAGAATGTCTTTAGCTGCTGTAGATTTACAAAATGGTGATGAAAAGGTTATAGATGTAGCAGTTAAATATGGATATGATTCTCCTACAGCCTTTAACAGGGCATTTAAAAACGTTCATGGAATAGCCCCATCTCAAGCAAAATCTGAAGGGGTTTTATTAAAAGCTTTTCCACCTGTTAGCTTTATGATAACAATAAAAGGAGATACAAGTATGGATTATAGGATTGAGAAAAGAGAAGCTTTTAGAATAATAGGAGTTTCAGAACCTTTAGAGAAAGAAATTGAAAAGAATTTTGAAACTGTACCTAAGATGTGGGGAAAACTATCAATAGATGGAACTATACCAAAACTTGCAGCTATGATGGAAGGATATCCAATGGGACTATTAGGAGTAAGTTGCTGTAATGAAAAAGAAGATTGGAAATACTTTATAGCAGTTACAAGTGAAAAGGAAATTGATAGTTCATTTGAGGAATATGTCGTTCCTGCTTCAACTTGGGCTATTTTTTCTGGAGAAGGAACTAACAAGTCTATTCAGGAATTAGAGAAAAGGATTGTAACAGAATGGCTACCAACCTCAGGATATGAATATGCAGATGCACCAGATATTGAGGTGTATATTTCTCCAGATCCTAATAAGGCTAAGTATGAAGTTTGGATTCCAGTAGAAAAGAAGGTGGTTTAGTATGGTACATTTAGTATATTGTGATGATAAGGAAAAAGTACTTGAAAAAATCTTAGAGGGTTCCAAAACCATGATAATAAGAGCAGCCGCAGGCAGAAAAATACCTCATAGTAGAGTATTTGAGGGAGAGAAGCTTTACCTTATGAAAAAAGGGACAGGGAAAATAACTGCTGAAGCTATGGTTAAATCTGTTCAAAATTATGTTAAACTTTCAGAAGATGAAATAAATGAGACTTTAGATAAAAATCAACCTAAGCTAAACTTATCTAAAAAGCAGAAAGACCGCTGGCACAAAAAATGTATGTGTTTAGTTGAATTTTGTGGTGTAAAGGAAATAGAACCACTAGAATTTGATTATCAAGGTAATATGGATGATTGGCTTATAATTGAGAAAATAGAAGACGTAGTTGTGGGCTCAAGTATCCCATATAATTATGAAAAATCAAAATTTTAACTAAAAAATATGATATAATAACCATTAATTGAAGCAGATTAGACTTAATAGGAAAGGGAGTAGCTAAATGGATTTCAGCGTTATGTGGACAACTCAAGGAACTATGTTTCTAATGGTTATTATAGGAATAATATTACGGAAAAAAGGAGTTCTAACGGAAAATTCAAAAGGGGTTTTAACAGAACTTGTTTTAAACTTGATTTTACCATGCAGTATTATTACTTCTTTTAATATTGATTTTAATATGGGGATACTTAAGATTTTTGGAACTATCATGGCGGTTGGCATAATAGCTCAAGTTTTATGCTATTTAATCTGTAGATTCGCATTTGGTAGGTTTGAAATAAGACAGAGAAAGGTCTTAAAATATGGAACATTAGTATCCAATTCTGCGTTTTTAGGAAATCCCATTGCAGAAAGTACCTTTGGAGCAACTGGTTTAATGTATTCATCAATCTTCTGTATTCCTACAAGAATTGTAATGTGGTCTGCTGGATTAGCACAGTTTACTGATGAAACTGACAAAAAAGCTGCATTTAAAAAGGTAGTTTTTCATCCTTGTATGATAGCAGTGTATATAGGGATAGCCCTTATGATTACTGGCTTAAAACCACCAACCTTTGTTTATAATACCATAGTCTCCATAGGAAGATGCACCACACCTTTAACAATGCTTTTAATAGGCTCCATGATAGCAGAAGTTAAAGATTTAAAGACAATGATAAATAAGGATATTTTATATTTTACAGTTATACGTATTATAGTAATACCAGGACTTGTCTATCTAGGATGTAGACTAGCAGGAGTTGATCCTATAATTACAGGAGTATCCGTACTTTTATCTGGAATGCCAGCTGGAAGTACTACAGCGATTATGGCAGCTAAATATGATGGAGATTATATATTTGCTACAAAATTAGTAGTATTTTCAACCATTATGACCTTGATATCAATACCTATTTGGTGTCTTATATTAGCTTAAAAGTAGATAAGCCTCATAGATTATTATAAATTTTTAATAATCTATGAGGCTTATCTTTATAGATTTTAAGAATACTATCCAGTGTAACTAGGATTAGCATTTCTATAGGAAATAGATCTTGTGATTTTTAAAGGTTTATCTTCTCCTGGAAAATGCACAGGATTAATCTTAGTTTTGTTGTAAATATCCACAACATCCTTAGCATCTTGTACCACTTCTTTAGCCTTAATAAGTCCATACATTCTAGGCGGCATAATATATATAGGAATATCTGGATTATAGTCCTTTATAAGATTGTTAACGCTCATTATTAAATGAGGACAACATACGATAACATCAAACTCAGAAGTCTTATCCTTAGCCAATAAAAATGGGGAATATTCAATACTATATTCATTATCCATATTATTTTCTATTATCTCTTTTTTAAGCCTGCTTACCAAAGCGCTTGAAGAGAAGCCACCACCACAGCACAAAAGAATTTTTAACATTTTAAACCCTCCATTTTTAGTAAAATAGTATATAAGTAAATAATACCAATGTAAACGAAATAACTCAATGATTATAGTGTTTTTCCTCTACATATAAAACAGATTTTTTAAACTTAAAAAATTAAGGTAAGTTATTAAGTTTTTATCTGCTATATTAAAAATATTAATAAAAATACCATAAAACATTAATTATTAAGTAGTTTTCAAATAATATATACTATATTTAAAGTTATTTGTATAATACTATTAATTTAAGAAAATAAGGAGAACTTATTATGGATACAATTGATTTAAAGATTATTGATTCATTAAAAGAAAATAGCAGAGCAACTACTTCAGAAATAAGCAAGAAAGTAAATCTTTCTATTCCCGCTGTATCAGAAAGAATAAGAAAGATGGAAGAAGCAGCTATAATTGAAAAATATACTGTAAAAATTAATAGAGATAAAACTGATTTTAAGCTTCTAGCTTTTATTTTTGTTAATATTAATGAAACAGGAAATATAGAGGGATTCAGAAAAAACATTATTAACTACAAATCCGTATTAGAATGCCACCATGTTGCTGGAGAATATGACTACTTATTAAAAGTTCTTGTAGAAGACACTAAATCCTTAGAGTATTTTATATCAAATGTATTAAAGAAAATGAAAGGCGTATGTAAATCAAATACAATAATTACCTTATCTTCTTTAAAAGAAGAGATCAATGTATGAAATCAATAGCAATTTTTTTCAAAGGTTTTAGATTTGGAATGTTGTTACAATTTGCAATTGGGCCTGTAAGTATGTTTATATTAAAAACCTCATCAACATATGGATTTTACAGTGGAGAATTAGGTGTAATAGGTGTTACTCTAATAGATGGAATTTTTATTTTACTTGCTATTAAGGGATTAGTATCTATAGTTAGTCGCAAAAGGGTACAAGCATTCTTAAAAGTATCTGGTGCTATAATTTTATTCCTATTTGGAGCAAGTACAATTCTGAATCAATTTAATGTTAATTTATTGCCTGTATTAACTCTCGGAAGTTCAATAAATTCAAGCAACGTATTTATAAATGCACTTATTATTACAGCCTCTAATCCTCTTACAATAATATTTTGGGCAGGCATATTTTCAACTAAGTTGCTAGAAGAAAAGACCACAAGGCATGAACTTTACCTTTTTGCCTTAGGAGCTATATTGTCTACTCTTTTCTTTTTAACAATGGTTTCAATACTAGGAAGTGTCGTTAAAGTTTTTTTTCCAATTACCCTTATACGTATATTAAACCTTATTGTTGGGGTGGTGTTAGTATTTTTAGGAATCAAAATATTAATTAAAAAGTAGAATGATTTTTTATAAAAATAGTTTAAAATATCCATATAAGTTGAAAGTGAGGAACAAAATAGTGAAATGTAATATTAATGACAATGAATATATATTTATTACTAACATAAAAGAGAAGGATAAAATAAGAAATAGCTTTAATATACTAGCCCAAAACACCTTTGGGCTTAGTTTTGAGACTTGGCACCAAAATGGCTATTGGGGAGAGGACTATATACCTTATTGTCTTTTAAAAGATGATAAAGTAGTAGCCAATGTTTCAGTAAATATAATTAAAACAAGATGGAATGATGAAAAAAGAATATATATACAATTAGGAACTGTTATGACTGATAAAGAATTTAGAAATAAAGGTTTAAGCAGCTTTTTAATTAAAAAAGTATTAGAAGAGTGGAGGGATAAATGTCATGCTATATACTTATTTGCTAATGATGGAGTATTAGATTATTATCCTAAGTTTGGTTTTGAGAAAGTTGAAGAATATCAATATTCCAAAAACATTAATAAACAAAGTGGACTAGTTAGAAAACTTAATATGGATAAAGATGCTGACAAACAATTTCTGTTAGATCTATATAAAAATTCAAATCCTTTTTCCGCATTACCTATGGAGGAAAATGAGGGACTACTTATGTTCTATTGCTCTCAATTTATGAAAGAAAGCATTTATTATATAAAAGAGCATGAAGCTATTGTAGTAGCTGAATATGAAGATGAAAATTTAATATGTTACGATATTTTCTGTAAAGGCAACTGTTCTCTAAATGAGATTTTATCTATTATAGCTGAGGAAAACACTAAAACAGCATTCTTAGGATTTACCCCAAAAGAAGTTAAAGAGTTTAAGATAAATAAACTTCATGAGGAAGATACAACCTTATTTATACTTAAGGGAAAAGAAAACTTATTTTCATCAAATAAGCTTATGTTCCCGGTGTTATCTCATGCATGATAAAAATATCTTTTACAAGGATTTGAACTTAGGTTTAAATCCTTGTATTTATTATGTCTATAGTAGGTAAAGTATTACCACTTATAAAACCGCTTATATTACAAAAACTAAAAATTAAATAAAAGTGTTATAGAGGTGGTTTTATGAAAAAAATATTAAGATTCATTATGATTATTTTTATCTTTTTAACTTTAAATGTCATAAAGACAGAGGGTACAGATATTAAAAGCATAATGGCTAATCTAAGTGAAAAAGAGAAGGGAGACTATATTCCTATAAGTCATCAGCAAAGCAAAGCTCAAGTTTATTTCTTTAAGCAAGCGTTAGATGAATTAGGAGCAACATCTCCAGAGCAAGTTATTGATATCTGGACCAAGGGAGAAAGTACAAGAAATGGGGTTTACCATTATGCAGTTGCTTGTAAGGAATTAAAAAAAGAATTAATTGAAAAATTAGGTGAGCCAGAAGAGGGCTATTGGGTAATTGGGGGTTCAAGCCCATGGCTTAATAAATATGAATTAATATCTTATAAGAAAATAAATGAAGATATGTATGAGGCTAAAATAAAATTTTATTGGCAAACTTCTTTTTCACCAATCGAAACCACTGAAAATACGCTTATAATTGGCAAAAATAAAGACACTTGGTGTGTAAAAGAAGTAAAGTAAATAGAGCCGTTACATTATAATAGTTTTAATATAAAAATAGATAAAACAAAGTTTTATCCCAAACTATAAAGATAGCTTTAGACTAATAAATCATTGAAAGGACTTCATCTGGTATTTCAATAAAAAAGTCTGAAT
Organism: Clostridium intestinale DSM 6191; assembly: GCF_900130055.1. Classification (GTDB taxonomy): domain Bacteria; phylum Bacillota; class Clostridia; order Clostridiales; family Clostridiaceae; genus Clostridium_T; species Clostridium_T intestinale. The sequence goes on along the minus strand of NZ_FQXU01000003.1, from coordinate 559,460 downwards.
GATAAAACAAGTAAAAATCTCGCGGATTTATTTTAGCCATATGACATTTCTCCATTTCGATTTTTAAGTAACTAGTGAATGAAAATGGAGTAGGAGGGAGGGGCAGCTAAGCTAAACCGTTGCAATAAAACAACTGTTCATCCCAAATATGAAATAGCGGCCATGGATACATGAGGTACTCCCATCCTAAAGCTGATATTAAACTATAATCTTTATTCAAAATCCCAAAGATTCACCAACAAGGATAACCTTTATTCTCCCCGCTGTTCTACACATTCTTGTTTGGACAATATAAGAACAGATACAGTCATCTGTTTTACAATCTCCGCAAGCACCATTGATTAGGCAGGGCGTTTTTTGCGGTGAATGTAAAAATGGGCTGGACGAACACGAACATCGGTACACATTAATAGGGGCCGCATATGTTCTGGCTCTTATAACTGCATCTTCAGCGGTCTTGCAAACCTTATTCATCCCAACGATAGCAATAACACTTTTCGGTCCAAAGGTAATCGCCGCTGTTCGATTGCCAACACTATCTATATTGACTAATATGCCATCTTCGCTAACTGCATTAAAGCTCGTTAAATAGGTGTCGCACAAAAGAGATTGGCGCATGAGGTCATAACGCTCCTCCATTGTTTGAGCTTTATCACGATCAATGATTATATAGCTTCCTTGACGTACTTGATTAAGAAGCCCGATTTCCTCAAGCGTGACTGATCCACCCCATGATACCGAGGAATGTTCCGGAATAAATGATAGTGCTTTTTCTACAGCTTCTATGGCGTTATCACAGTAATAAGCCTCAAACTTTCTGCTTTGCAGATTTTTAATAACCTTTGATGCTAAAAGTCGATTTCTCGCTTTTATTGAATGTTCTTTCCCTTGCATTGTTTTCCTCCATTCTGACTTTAGAAAGGTGACTAACTTCTTGTGTGTTTATGATTAATATAGTATAGTAAAAAGAAAAAGTATGTTGCACGTGCAACGAGGAGCCTCTCATGAACAACTTAGATTCCCTATGTCAATCACGTTTGTTTTCAGGTATTTCCCCAAATGATATTACTCAAATGCTTAAATGTCTGTCAGCCACAAGGAAAGAATATGCAAAAGATGAGCTGGTTGTCCGTGAGGGCGATTTAGTTGATAATGTCGGCATCATATTGCAGGGTAGAGCTCAAAGTACGAAATTGAGCATCACGGGAAAACAAATTATTGTATCCCTCCATTATCCTGGTGGATATACAGCAGTTTTAACAGCGGCTAGCCGTGGAAGAAGATGCCCCATGTCAGTACAGGCAATAGAACCACTTGAGGTTCTGTTTATTCCTATCAAAAGCATATTGAGCTGTTGTACAAAGTTATGTATGGCACATGAACAATTACTTGGCAATCTTTTTGATAGTATTGCAGAACGAGCGTTAGAACTGCATGACCGAAATGATTGCCTTATTATGCCTACTATTAGGGATAAGGTCTTAACTTATTTAACAAGAATTATGAGTGAAACTGGGACAGAAACATTTACTATTCCTTTTGATAGAGAAGCGATGGCCGAGTATTTAGATGTAGATAGAAGTGCTTTATCCAGAGAGCTTGCATGGATGAAACGGGACGGCTTGATTGACTTTTATAGAAACAAATTTAAGCTATTGAAGCATTAAAATATAATAATTTACTTATCAGATAAGATTAACCCCCAACAAGTGAAACTATTGGACGTATTTCCAGAAACTAAAACCATTAGTTAAATTATTAATTAGCCCTTTATATATTAAAAAATCTTCAAATATATCGATAATTAACTATAGATATTTGTTGAAAGGTGGTGCAAGATATGGACAAATTAACATTAAGAGATCTTTTTCCAGATTTAAATTTCCCGAAGTTTGAAATTAAGAGAGAACATCAAGGATTGACCTATGAAGATGTATTAAAAATAGCCGTAGAAGAGTTATCTCAATATGTTGACTTTAAATCTTTAAATGATAAGATTTCTGCAATTCAAGAAGAAGACGAGATAAAAAATGATCCTGTTTTGCAGTTCCTTTATCAATTAAAAAAGGCAAGTGAAAAAGAAAAGGGCATCTAAATTTTAATAAAACTTAGAGTAACTTTATTATGAGGTGTAGTAGATTTTTTATATAGATCTACTACATTTTTTATTATGAATAAGTAATTTAAAGCGATATTTAAATTTTGATGTTTAATATAAATTGGCTTTTATGTATAATGGATAGTATATGGGATAGATTGGTATAACTGTAAAAGGGGGAATTTTGTGAAAAGGGTTTTATCTGTTTTTATGCTTGCTGTTTCTTTGCTTATATTTACTTCGTGTAAAGCTAAAAATCCAGTTGAGGTTAAAGAGAAATATATACAAAAAGCAGAATTAACAAAATCAGAAGATGATATTGTTAAATTGGTTGGAGATTATGAAAATCAAATGATGTATGATTTTAATTTAGATGATAAAGTACAATCTATTCAGATAAGCATATATGAATTAAAAGACAACAAATGGGATTCTAACATTGGGAGAACAAGTCAGGAATTTAAAGATATCAAGGGAAGATTAAGTCTCAATTTTAATAATTATTTTTACGGATATAAAATTGCTTTTTTAAGTGAAAATTCAAGTGCTTCAACTAAATTTTCAACTGAGAAACCACAAGAGCCTTCAACTATGGGACAACTCAGCTCATTTCTAGATAATAAAGCTGAGATTACCTACGATAAAGAAATTCCTTTAGTTGTTCAAGGGGTAACTTCTGGTAATACCATGACTGCGCATACAGTAGACTACTTTTATACACCAGAAAAATATAAAGAACTTGGATATGATCGTGTTTATGCTGTTACTGTGCTTTTTAGTGAGAAACAAGTAAGTGAATTAAATGTAATAAAAGAGTAATAAACTAATTGTGATTATGTGATATTATTACCATAATAAAGATAACAGGAGGACTTATGAAGAAAAAATATCTTGTTGTGGGTTTAGTTTTTATAATTATACTACTGTCTATGTTTATTTATTTTAGAAAGTCTAGGAAAATAAGTGAAGATAAAGCCCTAAGACATAAAATAGTAGACACCATAAAACAATCAGAACATGTAGATTTTTCAGAGGTTACTGATTTTGAATGGGACACAATGTATATATTTATTCCGTATTCAAATCCCAATAATATATTTAAAGGTGATGGAGTAAAGAGTTATAACTCAAGATTTAATATCGAAAATCTTGATTCAATAAATATGATTGCATTTGTTAAATCAAAAAAACTGGTTTCATTTGTTGAGGTACCCATAGAATATTTTAACAGTGAAAAAACTACTAAATATTCTAAGGATTAACCTGGGTATGTTAAATACCAAAGGATGCGGAATACAATAAAATAATGCTTTTTAGGGAGGTAAAGGATATGGAAAATTTAAAAAATAAGATAAATTATAGAGAGATACAAATAGAAGAAATTAATATAGAGCTTTTTGATAATTTTAAGCGTCATCAAAATGTCACTCATTGTTGGAGAAAAATAGATGGAGAATGGGTGATTAAGGAAGTTCGTTTTGTTGAGGAATGGGGAAAAGAAGACTATGCTTTCCTCTCTGAATGTCTTAAAGGTGTTATAAACACGGACGGCGTGGTATATGGTGCTTTTTCAGATGGGATTTTAAAAGGATTTACATCAGTTGATGGTGATTTTTTAGGCAAAAATAGAGATTATATAAATCTTTCAAGTATCCATGTTTCTGAAGACATGAGGGGTTATGGAATAGGAAGAGAACTTTTTAAACTTGCGTCTAAATGGGCAAAAGCTCGTGGTGCTAAAAAACTATATATTTCTGCCCACTCATCAGTTGAATCACAAGCTTTTTATAAATCCTTAGGATGTGTTGAAGCAGTAGAATATGATAAAAAGCACGTTGAGAAAGAGCCTTGTGATTGTCAACTTGAATACATTTTATAACTTAAGTATATAGGGGGTATTTATTTTGGGGAATAGAAAAAGGGGAGTATTAATAACTATAGTTATTATACTGGTGACCCTAACATTTATCTTTTTTTACAAAAGGGATACTAATTCAAAAGAAGAATTAATAGGCAAGACCATTAAAATAGCTTTAGAAAATGGTGAGCTTCCAGATTATAATATTGTAAAAAATTATGAGAATATCATTGTATCCTCAGAGAACTTAGATAATAAAACCCTGAGTGAAGTTTTAAAGCAAAAATTAATAGTTATGACACCTTATGAAATAAAAGAGAAAGCTAATAAAGAGGGAGATTTTCTTTATTTAACTTTTAAGGACATTAGCATAGATAATCAAAATGCTTCAATAGTAATAGAGAATACTTGGGCAATATCAGATAGTAGTAAAGAAACTTATTTAAGTGGAGGTGGAATTAAAGTGAAATTTCATAAAAGCTTTGGAACGTGGAAAGAAAATTCTACTAGAGAGGTTTGGTTATCTTAATATTTTTAATTAAGAGTTTGTAGCAAAATTATGATAATTGTTTTGTTACAGACTCTTTTAAGAATCTTTAATTATTTATTGAGTATTAAGTAACCTATTTTAAATTAAAAATCCCCTGAGTGCCGCATAAATACTATATATAGTTATATAGATATATAGAAAAATATATATCTATATATATTCCTAGAAAATTTAAATCACAGAATACAGGGAGAATTTTCTTCTATAATAAAATTAAGGAGATTGAGATGGAAAATATAATTACAGAAAGACTGGTTATAAGAAGATTTGAAAAAGATGATTGGCAAGACCTTTATGAATACCTATCAGATGAAGAAGTGGTTAAGTTTGAACCATATCATGTATTTAATGAAAAAAAGGCTAAAGAAGAGGCTGTACGAAGATCCAGTGATAAGAGTTTTTATGGAGTTTGTTTAAGAGAAAATAAAAAATTAATAGGAAACTTGTACTTCTCAAAAGGAGACTTTGATACCTGGGAGCTTGGTTATGTATTTAATAGAAAATATCAAGGGCAGGGATATGCTACAGAAAGTGCTAGAGCATTAATTAATTATGCATTTACAAACCTAAATGTTAGGCGTGTTATTGCAAAGTGTAGTCCTAAAAATAATAATTCTTGGAAGCTACTTGAACGTTTAGGTTTGAGAAGAGAAGGGTTGCTATTACAAAATGTTTATTTTAAAACAGATAATAATGGAGAGCCATTATGGATGGATACCTATGAATATGCAATGCTAAAATCAGAGTGGGAAAAGTTAAACACATTAATACTGTAGAGGCTTCTTCCCAAGCCTCATTAAAGTCATTCTTGTTAAATTTATAATATTTAAATTGTTGAAACCAGAAAGGAATAACCTATGTTTAAACTATGGCTGACACTGGAACTTGCTAATATTCAAAAGAAAACAAACAATATATTCAAAAGTTACGTTAAGCTTGCTCTTATTTATATTGCGCCAACCTTAGGAATAATTTTATTAGGTTTAAGTGGACATAGAGGTACAATAAGTGCTAAAACCATAATCATAAATCTAATAATAGTAGCAAATATGATTTCAACCTTAACTCACTTTATTATCTACCTCTCTTTTTTCAAAAACTTGGAGAAAGATGTAATTATAAAATTTCTTCCTGATAAATTACAACCATATATAAAGGTAAGAGTATTTATGGTATTAGTAAAATGGACTTTACCTTTAGTTTCAGCTATTTTGCTAAGTTTAAGACCTGTACTAAATATATCAAATCCTTTGTTTATCTTATCTTCTATTTTATTTATAGCTAGTTGGTTTATTTTTAACTATTTAATTGCGATTTATACAAGATACTTCTTAAATACTATAAATAGGAAGATGGAAAAGGTACTAAAATTTATATTAGGTTTTTGGGGAACATTCACATTTATTGTACCTAACTACGGAGCTTTTTTATACTTAAATGAAATTTCTCCAGATTTAAAAAAGGAAGTTCCTATTACAAATATCAATATAAATGTTTTTCATATTATAACGCTTATTCTCATATTTATATTAGCTTTAGTTCTTTTTTATTTTTCAGAAAATCATTTAAATCTTAACATAAGAAAAATAGTGAAAAATAGGAGTGAAAAACCTTTTAGAAAAAGGAATCAGCATATTGAAAAGCTTCTATTAAAGGTAACAGAAAAATTATTTAGAAATATTACTCCTATGGATAAGCTAGTTCTTCAAAAGGATATAAAGGAACTTTCTAGAGACAATAGGGGGGCAGTATTTGGAATACTTATTACTCAGATTATTTATATTATTTGTGTTATAGCAATATATCATGATATTGATATAAGTGGAGTAAAAAGCAGTATTGAAATTTCTATGAGTATGAGCTTTATTATCTTTATATACATGGGAATTATATATTGGACTAGTGGACGTTTTTCCATGAGAAACATTCTTTGTGTTAGTGAAGATACTGATCTACTTGGAAAATACAATATAAACTTCAATAGAGAAGATTTAATAAAAGTTAGACGAAACTTTGCAGGTTTAATTCTATTTTACCCAATGGGTATTATTTATGTTGTTGCACTTTTAATTAGATATAATATATGGGGATGGCTTGGACTGATTTCTTCACTTTTTACTTTTATAATATTAGAACGACTCCTAAGTTTAAATTTAGTAAATAAGATTAATGGTGAGGTAAATAACAAAAGAATATTTGGGTGGATAAACACACTTCTAATATTAGCTGCAATCAATTTATTTACGCAGCTATTAATGAGAGGATATGAGCTTCCTATAATCAATAGCGCATTAATGTTAATTGGTACAAACGTACTTTTGATAATTATTTATATGTTTAATTTGTACATTAAGAAGTTTAATTTAAGAAAGAGAGAAAACTAACATGTTAAAAATTAATGATTTGAACTTTTCTTATGATGATGAGAAAAAGATATTAGATGGAGCCTCATTTAAAATTGAAACAGGTAAGATATACTGTCTTTTAGGAGTAAATGGTTCTGGAAAAACCACCTTATTTAACTGCATAACAGGATTTCTAGACTCTAATATTAATCTAGATAAAAAATTGGTAAATGAAGAGATCTTATATATTCATGATGAAATGTCTTTTTATAAAAACTTAACTGGAAGTGAGTTTTTAGATTTAATACTAAAACTTAAAAAAGTAACAATAGACTTAACTGAATATAATAGATTAGTAGACGAGCTTAGAATGAAAGAATATATAGATAATCCAATAGGAATATACTCTTTAGGAACTAAGCAAAAGTTAGTTTTAATAATTGGTTTTTTATTAAATTATAAATATATCCTAATGGACGAGCCTTTTGGTGCAATAGATTTTATATCTGCTGAAGTTATAATAGATACAATTAGAAGATACGTAAATAAAGGAACAACAGTTGTAATATCAACGCATTTAATAGATATAGCTAAAGACATATCAGATACAATTCTCTTCTTGAATAATGGGAAGATATACGAAGTTAAAAATAATTTTAATACACCAGAGGAAATGAAGAATTGGATAAGAGGATTAGTTTAACAATAAAATATTCCAAGGGACTGCCGCACTACTAATAGGTTAGTCCTTTTCTTTAATGTTTTTTTTGCAAAACAAGAAGATAAGCTGGTGGCGCATTAGGATTTAATTCAGAGACGGTCCTTTTTCTATATGGAACTTTTCTGTAAAAGAATAAAAGAAGTTTAGAAGCGAAGAACATAAGAATTTTAGAACCAAAGATTATAGTAACTTTAGAATAAAAGAATATAAGAACTTTAGAACCAAAGTTCCGCCTTAAGAATATAATTGTAGTAAAGAAAATAAATAGCGAGGTTATTAATATGACAGATAAAAGAGAAAATCCAGAGTTCACAGATGAGGATTCTTCCGAAGAGGACATAATAGAAGATTGGGCTATAATACAACCATATGATTATGTGGAAAGAGAAATTCTTCATAGTACCATTAATAAAAATACTAAAGTAATAATAGATAATGGAGAGCTACAGAATGAAGAAGAAAATGTTGAGAAAATAAAAATTAATGATGAAAATAAAGCCAAGAGTTCATCAAACAATATTGATAGATTGACGAGAGTTATGAGTGAAGAAGAAGGACAAAGTAAAAGAAGTTATTTACTAAGAAATATAACAATTAGAAGAATGGGAGAATTAAAACTACTACATCCAGATATTAATATCCCATTAAATAAAATAATAGATATGGCTCTAAATCATTACTATTACTATATAAAAGAAGGAGGAGAATTTAGGGAGTTATAATTGAATACATTTATTATGAAGAATATGGTATAATTACATGCAAATAGATTATTTTTACTTGTGAAAGGAAAATAGATTTGAGAAGGAAAGTTGTTTATATATTTTTACTGACAATATTTTTAGTTATTGTTCTAATTTATTTCTTTAGCAGAAAGTTTGAAGGAAATATAATTATTGTTGAGAAGCAAACTGATAAAGTTGGCGCATATGAATATTACTGTAAAATCAATGATCCTAACAGCATAAAATCAGTAAAAAATATTCTTAATAAAATTTATTGGTCAAGTGTTAAGGTTGATATGCCCTATCCGCCTGATTATCAATTTTATTTTATGAACAATGATGAAGATAAATCTTACCACGAAAATATTTCTTTATGGATAAGTCCAGATAGAAATAAAGTTGCACTTATATTTGATGGCAAATATATTCAGTTAAATGAAGAAAAATCTAATAAACTGTTTGAAATACTTACAGAGAAGAAACTAGAATAGATTTTTAAAGAGGGTTATCTATGGTTATTATAGCTATATTAATTGGTCTCATATTCGCAAGCATTTTTGTTGTAAATATGGTTTCCATAATAAAAAAGGTTGCTGATAAAAATGAAAAAACAGCATTGAATACATTTATCTGCTACCTATCTCTTATGTATCTTTGGTGTAGTTTAGTATTTTTAAGCAGTTTATAGAATAAATATTATTCAAATATCCTTAGTTCTGCTAAGGATATTTTTTATGCAGTTATAAATTTAATAAAATATTTTTTATGTAGGGAACAATTACCCTTTCACGTATGTCTTATTGATGAGATTGGAAAGGAGGGAATTTATTGAATATAGAAAAACTAGTTAAGAAAGCAACCAAAGGAAATAAAGATGCCTTTGTTGAATTGATGAAAATTTATGAAAGAGATATGTACAGCCTAACAAGATATATGTTAGGAAATAATGAAGCTACATATGATGTAGTCCAAGATACGATTTTAACTGTTTATGAGAAGATATCCACGCTAAAAAATCCAAGTTCATTTAAAAGCTGGCTATTAAAAATAGTAGTGAATAAAAGCAAAAGTGAACTTTCTAAACAAAACAAGATTATATATTTAGAAAATAGTATTGAAATTCCTATAATTGATAAGGAGTTAGAAAAGATTGAGTTAATGAGCTTAGTTTCTGATTTGCCTGATGACTTTAAATCAGTAATAATATTATTTTATTTTAATGATCTTAGTTATAAAGAAATCTCTGAAATTTTGGATATTCCAGAAGGTACAGTTAAATCGAGATTATTTAGAGGTAAAGAAATATTACACAAAATTATATATATGGAGGAGGATAAGGCTAATGGAAAAGGATAATCTTCTAGAATTAATAGAGTTATCAAAAAATGAAAAGATAGATGAGGAATTTCACAACATATTTGAAAAAACCTTAAATAATCTACCTAAGAAGAAAAAACATACTAAGTTACTTAAGATAGCTGCATCAATAGCATTGGTTGCCATTCTGTCTAGCTATACCATGGCATTTGCAGACAGCCTCCCAATAATAAGTAACATAAAAGATTATTTTTATGCCCCAGAAGAGTATGTTAAATATTCAAAAAATGTTGATACATCAATTTCATATAAAAGTTATATAGTCGATATTCATGACGTAATATTCGATAATAACTTTATTATATACTCGTATTCAATTACCAGAAAAGATGGAAAACCATTTGAAGAAATGGAAGAAGAAAAGCTAAATCTTTCGGTTTTAATAGATAAAGAATATTTACCTAAAGATAGTGGATATAGTGGTAGTTGCTTTAACAGAGTAAAAAGTGATACTGAAATATCTTATATAAACTATTATATAGTTAAGCCATTAAATCTTCCTGATAAGATAGGAGTTACTTTTAGCCTTTCAGATGAAGGAAAGATAAAAAAATCAGTTAAATATCAACTAGATAAAGGTGAGTTAGCTTCTCAAAATATTGATGTTAAATTGGATAAACAAATTAATACAAATGAAGGGTCAATTTATTACGATTCCATTTCTTTTACACCTTTTGGTGCTGTCTTCTTCTCTCAAAATAGAGGTGGCTGGGACTTCAAAGATAGAGATCCCTACTATTTTGCATTATTTGATGAAACAGGTAGACAATTAACCCTACCATCAACTTCTAAGGGATTTGATTATAATAATAAAGTTACTGACATTATTAAAGAACTTACTTCTAGCGAATATAAAGGTCATAAAAGCATAACAATTAAAACCTACGATAGCAGAACGGGAGGAGTTATAGACGGTTCAGAAGTAACAATTGCTGTACCTATAATAAAATAAGGTTGTTATAAGTTTAAGTTTCAATTAATCTAATTTATTGGTATAATTTTCTATAGTGAGTATTCTTTATTATAAAATCTTATATGTTATTTTTATGGAGAAGATTATGAAACAAAACGCCAAAACAGCTATAATTAACTCTTTTAAAGAATTATTGAATAAAAAATCATTAGATAAAATTACGGTTACTGGTATCTGCGAGCATTGTGATGTAAATAGACAGAGCTTTTATAATTACTTTAGTGATATCATGGATATTTTTAAATGTATATTTTATGATGAATTATCACAAGAAATAGCCCAAAATAGGACCTTTGAAACATGGGGTGGGGGTTTTTTAGCTACCATGCATTATTTTAAGAAAAATTCTAAAATGATTTTGCATGTTTATAATTCTACCTATTGGTCAGAGGCTAATATTTATATATCTGAGCTTTCTAGAAATCTACTTAGCAGTGTTGTTAATGAGTGTTCAATTGAGATGGGTGTTAGTTTAAATGAAAATGATAAAAATTTTATAGTTAATTTTTATAGACATGTGTTTAATGGGATTATAAGCGATTGGGTTAGTGAAGGTATGGTGGAAGAACCAGAGATTGTTCTTAAAAAACTTCTTATAATGATAACAGGAAGTATTCCCCGTTCTATAGATATCTTTATAAAAGAAGGATTAAAATAATTAATAGTTTCATATATTAGGAAAGTGTTTAAAGTAGACACTTTCTTTTTTTTGTCTATTGAAAAATTAATTGCTATAAATGTAAAATTAATACTAAGGGATGATTTTACAAATTATTAGGGGGAGAGATTATGTTTGTTTTTAATTACTCTGAAGGAGCTACTTTTTTAAGTGTATGGGGAGTATGGATATTAATATTTATAGCCCTTTTTGTATTTAACGAAGTTGCTAGAAAAAATAAGTACGTGGGATTATTTTGCTTTGTTGTATTACCAGTAATCCTTTCGGTTTTATGGTTTACAGTATTTAGTGAGACTACATATACTGACTGGTTCCATCTTGCAAAAGTTTATTCTGCTACAGCTGGATGTATTGGTTTTTGGTGTATAAGACATCTTAAGTTTAAAAATAGGTTTACAGGTAAGGAGTGGAGACTTGCAGATAAAAAATGGGCTTTATGTTTCCCACCACTTATTCTTGCTATAAACATAATGGAAGCTGTTGCCCGTGATTTTCAAGTAGGTTTTCAATATGCTGGTGGTGGTATTGCAGATGGCATGTATGTACTTGGTGGACCATGGAATTTCATGAATGCTATAGGTGGTATTTTGAATATTATAACCATAACTGGTTGGATTGGAATTACCATAAGAAAGAAAACTAAAAATGACAATAGTAGAGATATGCTTTGGCCAGATATGCTTTGGTTTTGGATAGTTGCCTATGATCTATGGAATTTTGCATATACCTATAACTGTCTTCCAGGACATTCATGGTATTGTGGTTTTGCTTTACTTTTAGCACCAACTCTTTGTGCTTTTACATCAGGAAAAGGTGCATGGCTTCAACATCGTGCCCAAACCTTAGCAATATGGTGTATGTTTGCCCAAACCTTCCCAGCTTTTATAGATAAGGGAGCCTTTGCAGTTGCTTCATCTTATAATCAATTGCCACTAATCGCATTTAGTTTGGCATCCTTAGCTGCAAATGTATTGGTATTTATTTATATGATTTATAAGGTTGTTAGAACAAAAAGAAATCCTTATCTTGGAGAGCTATATACAGACCTTAGCGAATACAAAGAAATTAAGCAACTTGGGGAATATAAGGTTGTGGTTAATAAATTAAATAACATGAGAGCTTAATAACTAGTAGAGGAGTAAATATTTATGGACGAATATAAAATTCTTGAAATTAAACAAAGTGTTTTTGAAGATAATGATAGACAAGCTGATTTACTTAGAGAAGATTTAAAGAAAGATAAAACCTTCTTATTAAATCTTATGTCCTCACCAGGTTCAGGTAAAACAACTACAGTTTTAAGAACCATTGAAGCCTTAAAGAATGAAATGAGTATAGGAGTTTTAGAGGCCGACATTGATTCAGATGTTGATGCTAACACAGTTTCAAAAACAGGAGTTAAGGTAATTCAATTACACACAGGTGGAATGTGCCATCTTGATGCTGATATGACAAAACAAGGGTTATTAGGTCTTGGAACAGAGGGAATTGATTTTGCAATTTTAGAGAATGTCGGAAATCTAGTGTGTCCAGCAGAATTTGATACGGGAGCTTCTAAAAATGCAATGATTTTAAGTGTACCAGAAGGAGATGACAAGCCTTTAAAATATCCTTTAATGTTTTCTATTGTTGATGTTGTTTTAGTAAATAAGATTGATGCTTTAGACTATTTTGATTTTGATTTAGAAGCTGTAAAAGAACGTGTAAAAAAATTAAATCCTAATATTAAGGTTATTCCAATCTCAGCTAAAAAAGGCGAAGGAATGGATGAGTGGATAGAGTGGATACGTAATGAAGTGAAAATGTGGAATGAGAATTAGCAGTTATTTTGGGAGGGTATTAATATGGTAAAGAAAAAGGTACTTGAATTATCTAATAAAATTGCTGCTGGTATTACTGGTGGGTTAGTAAAAGTAAAACCAACAGATCCTGAGTATAGAATATTAGAACCTGTAACTTCAGATGAGGAAGCTGAAATAGCACTTTATTTAGAAATTCGTAAGCCTAAAACAGTCAAGGAAGTATCTAAGCTTTGTGGTAGACCAGAGGATGAAGTTGAGAAGATTTTATACAAGATGGCTGTAGATGGATCTATTAAGGTTGAAAAAGAAGATGGTGTAGACGTGTACTGTCTTGAACTTTTTGTTCCAGGTGTTATGGAGTATATGGTTGATAATAAGGAAAACGTAGAAAAGTATCCAGTAATTGCTGAATGTTTTGAAGAATATACAAGAAAATTAGGTGCTTTAATGGCAGGAAATATTCCAGTAGGTTTAGGTGTAATGAGGGTTATACCTATCCAAAGTGCTATAGATGGAGATACAAGAAAAGCTTCCTATGAAGAAATAGAAACACTCATTGAAAAACATGAGCTATTTGCAGTTACAGATTGTGCTTGCCGTGCTTCTATGAGGGTTATTGGCGAAGGGTGTGGACATACTGTTGAAGACATTTGCATACGTTTAGGTTCAGCAGCTGAATATTATATCCGTACAGGAAAAGGTAGAGAAGTTACGAAAGAAGAAGCTAGAGAGATTTGTTTAAAAGCTGAAAAAGAAGGATTGATGCATCAAATTCCTAATCTATCAGGTCCTGGAAATGCTTTAGCTATTTGCAATTGTTGTGGTTGTTCATGTTTTGGGTTAAGAAATGCAAATCTTTATAGAAACCCTGATTGGTCTCGTTCAAATTACGTTTCTCAGGTGGATATAGATAAATGTGTTGCTTGTGGTGAATGCGTTGAGAATTGTCCATCAAATGCATTAACCTTAGGGTTAAGTCTTTGCACTAAGGAACCTATTAAAGCTCCAGTTGAAAAAGAAACCCCTTATGATACCCAGTGGGGAAAGGATAGATGGGACTTTAATTATAGAACTAGAAAGGTTGTTGAAGAAAGCGGAACAAGCCCATGTAAATCAGAATGTCCAGCACATATAGCAGTTCAAGGGTATGTTAAGATGGCATCTTACGGAAAATATAAAGAAGCTTTAGAACTTATAAAAAAGGAAAATCCTTTTCCAGCAGTTTGTGGACGTATTTGTCCAAGAAAATGCGAAAGTGCTTGTACTAGATCAGGTGTAGATGAACCACTTGCCATTGATGAAATTAAAAAATTCATAGCTGATCAAGACTTAAAAGCAGAACATCGTTTTGTACCAGATAAAAAAGCAAAAAGAGAAGAAAAGATAGCTATAATAGGTGGTGGTCCAGCTGGACTATCTTGTGCTTATTTCTTGGGAGCTGAAGGTTATAAGGTAACAGTATTTGAGAAGCAAAATAAACTTGGAGGCATGCTTACTCTTGGAATTCCATCATTTAGATTAGGTAAAGAAATAGTTAATTCTGAAATAGAAGTTTTAAAGGAGTTAGGAGTAGAATTTAAAACTGGAGTAGAAGTAGGCAAAGATATTACTCTTAATGAACTAAGAAATCTTGGTTATAAGGCTTTTTATCTAGCTATTGGTGCTCAAGGTGGAAGGAAATTAGGTCTTGAAGGTGAAGATGCTGAAGGAGTAATAACAGGCGTAGAATTTTTAAGAAAAGTAAATCTAGGTGAAGAAGTAAAATTAGAAGGTGATGCAGTTGTAATTGGCGGCGGAAATGTTGCTATAGATGTTGCTAGAACAGCTGAAAGAATTGGCGCTTCTAATATAAGCATGTATTGTTTAGAAAGTAGAGAAGAAATGCCAGCACTTGAGGAAGAAATAGAAGAAGCTTTATCAGAAGACATTTCAATAAATAATTCCTGGGGGCCTAAAGCAATTATTCAAGAAAATGGTCAAGTAGTTGGAGTTGAATTTAAAAAATGTATTTCTGTATTTGACGAAAATAATAGGTTTAACCCTAAGTTTGATGAAAATCAGACTAAGTTAGTTAGAACAAATAATGTTCTAATTTCTGTTGGACAAGGTATAGAATGGGGAGATTTATTAAAGGATTCAAAGCTTGAGTTAAATCCTAATAAAACTCTAAAAGTTCAGTCACTAAGTTATCAAACAGGAGAAGAAGATGTTTTTGGAGGGGGAGATGCTGTAACAGGACCTAAATTTGCAATTGATGCTATAGCCTTAGGCAAGCAAGGAGCAACCTCTATTCATCGTTATCTTCATGGAGATAATTTAATTATAGGTAGAGAAAGAGAATATCATGCTTTTGATAAAGAAAACCTAGATAAAGATGGATATGATCGTCTACCAAGACAAAGAACTCTTCATGTAGAGGGCAGCAAATCAAAAGAAACCTTTAAAGATTTACGTGTTACATTTACAGAAGATCAGGTTAAAAGAGAAACTGAACGTTGCTTAGGCTGTGGTGCAACTGTTGTTGATCAATATCAATGTGTAGGCTGCGGAATATGCACAACTAAATGTAAATTTGATGCAATTAGTCTTGTTAGAAAATATGATAGTGCTGGAGTTGAGTTTAAGGATATGAAATCTACTGTCATTAAACATGTTATTAAACGTCAAGGAAGAATTGCAGTAAAAAAAGTTAAAAAATCTATCGGTTCAGTTTTCTCAAAGTAGAACGAGGTGAGTTTAATTGCATGAAGTTGGAGTTATGATTGAAGTAGTTAAAACTGTAGAAAAGTTTGCAAAACAAAATTCAATAACAAAAATAGAAACCCTAGTACTTCAGATAGGTGAGATTTCATCTATGGTTCCAAGATATATTAAGGCCTGTTATCCTATGGCATCAGAAGGAACAATACTAGAAAATGCAAAGCTTGAAATAGAGGTATTACCCTGTAATGCTATCTGTAAAGAGTGCAACAAAGTTTTTAATCTCTTAGAGAATAATCATAAATGCCCGAAGTGTGGAAATGATGATTTTGATATATTGAGCGGAAGGGAATTTAATATTAAAGAGATAATTGCTTGTTAAAAAAGAATTAATAATTTAAAGTTTTAAGCAGTCAATAACTAATCATACAGAAAAGTTATTGGCTGCTTATTTTATAGATACTTGCATTTCAACGAAGCTTAGCTGTAAAATTAAATTATTGAGAATTAAACCATATTTTGGAGGGGATTATATGAAACAATATGAGTACAGAGTTGAACAGATTCAGATTGAGTTAAGTAGTATACTTAAAACAGATAAGAAAAAATATAATAAGGAAATTAGTGAAAAGCTAAATGTACTTGGTAAAGAAGGTTGGGAATTGTCAGGTGTAGATGGCAAATGGTTTTATTTTAAGAGAGAAATAGTATAGTTAACTATTAGTTGAATAGAAGGTACTTGTTTCAAATAAAGAAATTAAATATTCACTTTCTTATGGTAGAATTAATATATATTAATAATGTAGGGGAGTGGCGAAATGGCAAATAAGATAACGTTTTTAGATATTGATGGAACTATGGTGGATGTGCCTTCTGGAATGGTGGAACCTGCTGAAAGTACTGTTAAAGCATTAAATGAGTTTAGATCTAAAGGAAATTATACTGTTGTAGCAACTGCAAGATCAAAAGCACCTACAAGTATTTCTAATTTAGATTTTGATGGATATATATTTTGTAATGGAAATTATATAGTCTTTAAAGATGAAGTATTGTATGATAACTGTCTTTCAGTAGAAGATATAAAATACATTATAAACCTGTCTAAAAAATATAATGCTGAATATATATTTAGTGGAATTGATGGTACATGGAGTAATGATTTAGATAATCCTCTGAATATAAAACATAGAGAATTATTTTTAGGTACAAAAGATAAACCTAAAGATGCATTTTTATCATGGGAGATTGAAGATGTACATGCTAACATGTCTACAGTACTATTTGAAACAGAGGAAGACATGCTTTCTTTTAAAGAAGAACTACCAAAAAACTGGAGTGTACATCCTTATGTTGAAGCCAATATCAGAATGGACATCCATCTTCCTGGATTATCAAAAGGTACAGCAGTGGAGTTCTTATTTAACAAATTAGGAATTTCAAAAGAAGATACATTTGCCTTTGGAGATGCTCAAAACGATATTGAAATGATTAAGCTTGTAAAACATGGAATAGCAATGGGAAATGGGACAGATGAGATAAAGTCAATCGCTTATTATGTTACTGATGCAGTAAATAATGATGGAATAGCTAAAGCCTTAAAGAAATTTAAAGCAATTTAAAATTAATTTTCTTGACTTTTTTAAATTTGCATTGATATAATAATCAACGAAACATGTGGTGCTTTGCACGTAAATCTGATTTACGCACAAGCACCACATGTTTTTTATTTTATTATTTAGGAGGGTTAACATGCCAAAAACAAAATTCGAAGAAATAATCTTTACACTAATTATGGTATTTCCAATGGTATATATTATGACTGTTTATAATATTGCTATTGCAACAGGTGGATTACAATATGAAACATTTGTACAAGCTATTCTAGCTATGTGGCCAATATATTTAATAGCTTTTATAGCAGAAAAATTAATAGTAGGAAAATTAGCCAAAAAACTTGCATTTAGAATTGTATCACCAACAGATAAACCAATATTTATAATACTCGCTATATCATCATTTACAGTTTGCATAATGGCTCCTTTAATGAGTTTAGCAGCTACTATTCTCCATAATGGATTAACAATAGATATTCCATTATTATGGTTGACTGCAATAGTTAAAAACTTCCCTATGGCGCTATTTTTACAGATTTTCTATGTAGGACCATTAGTGCGTTTGGTTTTTAGAACTATATTTAAGCCTCAAGCTGTAGTTAGGAAAGTAGCTTAAATTCATGCTTACTTCAATTTGATATATAAGTAAATTTTATTATCAATTTCGTTCATAAATAAATGAAGTTATCTTATTTGTATATTCCTCAGGGTTTATAAGTAAGGCAAGATGCCCACCCTCCATGTTACTTATGACAGTGGGGTGTGGCATTAATCTAATTAAAGCATCCTTCAGCTCATCACTAAAGATAATATCTTCTTCAGAGAAAATAATCATCACTTCATCGTAGAAAGATTCAAAATCCTCTGGCTTATGAGTTCCATACTCATTCATTAAGTCACCTATTAGTAAATCCATGTGATACCAATATTTTTTTGTTATAGATCCTTTTAATATATCAGCTATACTAGCTAACTTATGTTCAAATTCTTTATTGGGGGAAACCTTTTTAAATGCAAGTTTTAGGAATGGAATTAACAATTTTGTAGGGATAAATTTATCTATCATAAGATTCTTTTTTAGTTTTTTGGGATTTATAAATTTCACTATATTAGTAATTCCACTGTACGTCAAATCATTATACATTGAACAAGTACCTGATAATATTAAACCTTTTAATAATCTTGGGTGACGTTTTGCCATAACTTGAGCAAACAAGCCCCCATAGGACTGACCTACCAAATACACATTATGAGCGTCTAGTTGACAAAGTAATTCAGCTAATGCATCTGCAAGTTTAGCATTTGTATTAAAATCTAGTGGATAATTAAATGTAAGTAAGCTATATTTACTAATAAATGAACTACAAAGTAGAAAAACTGCATCAGCAAGCCCCGTACCACCAGCCAAAAAAACTAATGTAACATCATTTTCAGGATGTAAATTTTTATAATAACGATATGAAAAATCACTTCCGTTTATATTTGCATTTTGAATTGGCATTATACTATTATATTTTTCAAATTCATTCTTTATATCTATCACAATATAACCTCCCAATATATTAAATATCCTATGTGCACACTTGTGCCAAGCTCTATAAATGCAGTATAATACTCACAAAGATATTTTACAATATTTAGATAAAAATGGGCACAATACTTAAAAAGTGTGCCAAAAGGCGTAGAACTTTTTATCATTACTTTAGAAGTCAAATATGCTATATTTTATTGGGGATAGATTACCTGAATTCATGGTAAAAGTAGCAGTAATGGTATAACATATTAATCCTGATGAAGTAGCGTTTACAAAAGAGAATCAAGATAGTTATTACTATGCTCACTTTTTTAATATTGGTGGGTTTTGGAGTATAACAACACGATGGTTAGAAAAGAAACATAGAGAGTCACCAGAAGAAATGGCAAAGATAATTGAGGAAATTGTCTATAGAAAACTTTAAGAATATAGTATAATCTTTCTTATAATATAATAATTAATGAGGTACATAAATATGACAATTGAATTAGAGAAACATTATAATAAGTTTTGTGAAGATAAGAGGTTAACTAGAAAATATGCACAAGTAGAGTTTTTAACCTCTATGAAATATATACATGAATATCTAGGGAATAATAAAAAAGCAAAGATTTTAGATGTTGGTGCAGGGACAGGCAGATACTCAGTGGCTTTAGCAAATGAAGGTTACGATGTTACAGCAGTAGAACTTGTTAAACACAATCTTGGTGTTTTAAAGTCAAAAGGAAGTAACGTAAAGGCTTATCAAGGAACAGCATTAAATCTATCAAGGTTTTCAGAAAATACTTTTGATGTGACTTTGGTATTTGGGCCAATGTATCATTTATACACTCATGAAGATAAAGTAAAAGCTCTAGAAGAGGCAAAAAGAGTAACTAAATCTGGAGGAATTATTTTAGTTGCATACATTATGAACGAATATAGTGTAATTACATATGGCTTTAAGGAAAATAATATTCGTGAAAGCATTAAAAATGGAAAGCTGACTGATGATTTTCATGTTGTGGCTAAACCAGAAGACTTATATGAATATGTAAGAATTGAGGATATTAATAAGATTAATGAAGCTGTTGGTATTCAAAGAGTGAAATTAGTAGCAGCTGATGGACCAGCTAACTATATGAGGTCTACTATAAATGCAATGGATGATGAAACCTTTAAACTTTTTATGGATTATCATTTTTCAACTTGCGAAAGAGCTGATTTACTAGGGGCAAGTGCTCATACAGTAGACGTGCTTAGAAAAGAATAGGGAGAGAAAAATATGACATTACAGCAGTTAAAATATGTTGTAACGGTTGCGGATAAAGGAACCATTAGTGAAGCTGCTAAGGAGTTGTTTATCTCTCAACCTAGCCTTACAAAGGCTATTAAAGAACTTGAAAATGAGATGCAGATTACTATATTTAATAGAACTAATAAAGGAATTGTAGTATCAAATGCTGGGGATGAATTTCTGGCTTATGCAAGACAAGTTATTGAGCAAGCTAGCCTACTCGAAGAAAGATTTTTGAACCTTAAAAAGCAAAGTCCTAGATTCTCAGTATCTACTCAGCATTACTCTTTTGCTGTGAATGCCTTTGTTGATGTTATTCGAGAATTTGGAGGAAATCAATATGATTTTACCCTTAGAGAAACTCAAACTTATGAGATTATTGAGGATGTAAGCAGATTAAAAAGTGAAATAGGAATTTTATATACTTCTTCTAAAAATCAAGAGGTTATTATGAAACTAATTAAGCAAAACTCACTGGAGTTTCAAGAACTTTTTATAGCAAAACCACATGTGTTTATTAGCTCAAAACACCCGCTTTCAGATAGAGAGGTTCTTACTTTAGAAGAATTAGATGACTATCCTTATCTTTCTTTTGAACAGGGGGATTATAATTCTTTTTATTTTTCAGAGGAAATCCTAAGTACCCTTGATCGGAATAGAAATATTAAGGTAAGAGATAGAGCTACCTTATTTAATCTAGCTATTGGGTTAAATGGATATACAGTAAGTAGTGGCGTAATAAGTAAGGAACTAAATGGTGAAAATATTATAGCTAAACCTCTTATGGTTGATGAATATATGAGTATAGGGACAATTACTCAAAAAAATATGTCTCTTAGTAGGTATGGGAAAGCATATATGGAGTCTTTAAAAAGACACGTATCTGAATATGTTTAATAGAATAGTAATGTGTGTTTGATATAGTTTAAAGCTATATCAAACACACATTTTTTAGTATTTTTAAATATCATAAATATAACTTATACTTATTTTAAAGAGAAAAAACAATTTAATTTAAATAAGTTAGGAGAGGGTAAAATGAGTAATAATGCACCTTTTAAATATGATATTGTGGGAAGTTTTTTAAGACCAGAGGAGTTGAAACAAGCAAGAAGTGAGTTTGCTGAAGGGAAAATAAATGGAGAAGAATTAAAAAGCGTTGAAGATAAAGCTATTATGGATTTGATAGAAAAGCAAAAAGCAGTAGGGCTTCAAGTTATAACAGATGGAGAATTTAGAAGAAGTTCATGGCATCTTGATTTTATGTGGGCATTTAATGGAGTTGGACATGCAAAAACCAAAACAGGAATACCATTCCATGGTGAGCCAGCATTGATTGATGACACATTCCTTACTTCGAAATTATCTGTTGAAAATCATCCATTTGTTGAACATTTTAAATTTGTAAAACAATATGAAGATGAGGGTAGAGTTGCACGTCAGACAATACCAGCACCTGCACAATTTTTATTTCAAATGATAACAGCAGGAAATCAAGAAAGTACTAAAGCTATTTATGAAAATGAAGAAGATTTAATTCAAGATATTGCTGAAGGATACAAGAAAGTAATTAAAGAGCTCTATGAAGCAGGTTGTAGAAATATACAATTTGATGATTGTACTTGGGGAGTTTGCGTAGATCCTAATGCTTGTCTAATACTTGGAACTGATGAAGCTGGACTAAAAAAGGTTATTGATAAATTACTGAAGGTTAATAATCTTGCAATTGAAGATAAGCCTGAAGACTTAGTAATTACAACTCATATATGCCGTGGTAACTTCCATTCCACTTGGGCTTGTCAAGGTGGTTATGAGCCTGTAGCTGAAGATCTTTTCCAAAATGAAAATGTTGATGCTTTTTATTTAGAGTTTGATGATGAACGTTCTGGTAACTTTGAACCGCTTAAATATCTAGCTGAAGATAAAAAAGTAGTATTAGGTCTTATAACAACAAAGTCTCCAGTGCTTGAGGATAAAGAAACTATAATAAACCGTATTAAGGAAGCCTCAAAATATGTTCCATTAGAGCGTTTATGCCTAAGCCCACAGTGTGGTTTTGCCTCTACTGAGGAAGGAAATAAGATAACAGAAGAAGAACAATGGGCAAAACTTAAATTAATACAAGAAATAGCTAAAGAAGTGTGGAAGTAATTAAAATAATGAATATATAATTTTAACTATAATAAAATTCCCTATTGGTAATCATATAAGTTATCAATGGGGAATTATTATATTTATGATTACTCTTTTATTTCTTTAAATAACTCATAGGCCTTCTTACGTGCCTCTTGTAATATTTCATCACCTAATTTCGTGCTTTTATAATACTTTCTTATTTTTCCGTCTACCAATTTTTCTTCTTTTTCTAATAATCCTTTTGACTCCATCCCATGAAGTAGAGGGTATAGAGTCCCAGGACTCATATCATAACCATGTTCGCTAAGTTCTTCTATCATCCAAGAGCCATAAAAGGGTTCTTTTTTTGCATGATGAAGAATATGGATTTGAATAAAACCTAAGAAAAATTTTCTTAAAATTTGTTCTTGCATTATATATCACTCCTATGTATAATTTAGATATCGAATACCGATATCAGATTTTGATATCATTATATCACTGAGTTATTTTAAATTCAAGTTGAAAGGAGAAGAATATTATGAGTGTTAATAAAAATATTGAATATAAAAAAAATGTGGGATGGAGAAGTTTCTTAAAAGACGTATTTATTTGCTCATTAGGTGCGTATGGAGGCCCAGAAGCTCATTACAGTGTGTTTACAGATCAAATGGTAATAAAGAAAAAGTATTTAAAGGAAGAAGAATTAGTAGAGTTAATTGCTTTATGTAGTATTCTTCCAGGCCCTAGTAGTACACAAACCATTGTATCTATAGGTTATAAAGTTGGTGGCCCGTTTTTAGCATTTTTAACAATGTTAGTTTGGGCACTACCAGTAATTATAGTAATGACCTTGCTTTCATTCATATATCAATTTTTGAATAGTAGAAATATATCTGAAGCTGGACTTCGTTATATTGGTCCAATGGCTGTAGGTTTTATTGTTGTAGCAGCATATAGAATTGGTTTAAAAGTTGTAACAGATAAGATTACCATAGGATTATTCCTACTTGGTGCTATAACAACTTATTTTATTCGTGAGGCTTGGGTTTTTCCACTGGTTTTAATTATTGGTGGAGTTGTTAGTATTATAACTTCTAAAGAGAAAAACCTTTGGAATAGAGTTAAAATAAATCCCCCTTGGGTCTATTTAATTGCTTTTGTTGTTATAACATTTGGGAGCATTGCTCTTACATTATTATGGGATAACAAAATAGTTCACTTGTTTGAGAGTTTTTATCGTTACGGTTATTTAGTTTTTGGGGGAGGTCAGGTAGTGGTTCCTGTTATGCATAGTGACCTTGTA
This sequence comes from Clostridium intestinale DSM 6191, assembly GCF_900130055.1. GTDB lineage: Bacteria > Bacillota > Clostridia > Clostridiales > Clostridiaceae > Clostridium_T > Clostridium_T intestinale. Next base: position 535,788 of record NZ_FQXU01000003.1, on the reverse strand, counting down.
CAAGTGAATCAATATATGACAAACGAAGAGTTTTTAACTGGTTATGGTCTTGTTCAAGGATTACCTGGCCCAATGTTTAGCTTTAGCGCTTATGCAGGAGGTATGGCAGCACGTGGAGGAAGTGTATTAACTCAAGTTTTAGGAGCTTTAGCAGGAGGAATAGGAATATTTTTACCAGGACTTCTTTTAATCTTCTTTATTTATCCAATATGGGAGAATCTTAAAAAGATTAAAGGGATAAAAGTATCCTTAAAAGGAATTAATGCTGTTGCTGGTGGATTAATTGCAGTAGCTGCAGTAATTTTAATGCAAAAAAGTGGATTAGTAATTGATAATATTATTGTCACACTAATCACCATGGGACTATTAATATCTAAAAAAATACCAGCACCAATTATAGTAGTTTTATCTATAATTGCAGGATTTATTATATAAATTCAATATCTCAATTACTTAAAGTCATTACAACAAATGTTGTAATGACTTTTGGTTATTTTTAGCAAAAATCAAGAGAAATTATGTAATGTTATGGTATAATATTATAGAGTTTAGATATAATTTATAATTAAACAGGAGTATAGTATGTATAAAATTTTGATTGTTGAAGATGATACGATAATTGCAAAATCAATAAAAAACAGCTTAAGTCAATGGAGTTATGAAGCAGAAGTTGTTGTTGATTTTAAGGATGTTATCGCTCAATTTATAGAGTTTGATCCACAACTTGTGTTATTAGATATTTCTTTACCTTTTTTCAATGGCTACCATTGGTGTAGTGAAATTCGTAAAATATCAAGTGTACCTATAATTTTTATTTCCTCTATGTCTGATAATATGAATGTTATCATGGCAGTAAATATGGGAGGGGATGACTTTATTTCAAAACCTTTTGATTTAAATATTCTTGTAGCAAAGGTTCAGGCCCTTATTAGAAGGACTTATTCCTTTGGTGGAAAAATGGATATCATAGAACACAAGGGAGTAGTTTTAAATCTTAGCAGTACAAGTCTTGAATATAACAATAATAAAATTGAGCTTACAAAAAATGAATTTAAAATACTTCAGATTTTATTTGAAAACGTTGGTAAAGCTATTTCTAGAGAGGACATAATGACAAGACTTTGGGAAAGTGATAGTTATATAGATGATAATACGCTAACTGTTAATGTTACTAGACTTAGAAAAAAACTATCAGATGCTGATATTTTAGATTTTGTTAAAACCAAAAAAGGTATTGGATATATGGTGGAATAGGATGAACATTATATTAGATTATATTAAAGATCATATAAAATCACTAATAATTAACTTTATTTTCATTTCTATTTTTGCAGTAGTTTTCTATTTATATTCATTACCCTTTGAAACAATTTTCTATGGATTTCTTTTATCAGCTGTCGTAGGAGCCTTTTTTATTAGTTTTGATTTTAATAGGTATTATAAAAAGCATAAAGGACTAACTTATATAGAAAAACATGTTAATTTAGGAATCGATAATATGCCTTTAGCTGATAATTTAATAGAAGCTGATTACCAAAATATTTTAAAAAGACTTTATGAACAAAGTACAGAACTCATCTCAAAAACAGATATTAAACAAAGTGAGATGATTGATTATTATACACTTTGGGCTCATCAAATAAAAACACCAATAGCAGCAATGAGACTGCTTCTTCAAAGTGATAAGAAAGAAGAAAACAAAGAATTATTGGAACAAACCTTTAAGATTGAACAATATGTAGAAATGGTGCTTAGTTATTTAAAAATAGATGGATCATATTCGGATTTGGTGTTTCAACATTATAAATTATTAAATATAATAAGGCAAAGTATTAGAAAATATGCTCATATGTTTATAAGAAAAAACATATCACTTGAGTTAATTGAGATGGATTGTACAGTACTTACCGATGAAAAGTGGCTTTCATTTGTAATTGAACAGATACTTTCTAACTCTTTAAAATATACAAGAAGCGGCAAAATATCAATTCGCATGCATAAAACCAAAGAAAAAGTTCTTGTAATTGAGGATACAGGAATAGGGATAGCTGAAGAAGATTTACCTAGAGTATTTGAAAAAGGATTTACTGGATACAACGGACGTATGGATAAAAAGGCAACTGGAATAGGTCTCTATCTTTGTAAAAAGATTTTAGATAAACTGTCTCATAAAATAACCATTAAATCTAATGTAAATGAGGGAACTACTGTGGAGATAGATCTTTCATCTATAAATACAATAATTGAGTAGAGGAGAATTAAAATGAGTAAATATGAAAATGCACTGAAACTTATGGATGAACGTTGCGGAAATGACAAAGAGGTAGTTATAGCCCTTGCCACAATATCACTATCCTCAAATGCTATTGGTAATCCTCGTCCTGCTGTCCGCATGGTATGTGCTTATTATGAAGACGGGGTATTTTATGTTTCTACTGATGCAAAAAAGAATAAAATGCTACAAATTGAGAAGAACAATGAGGTTTCTGTATGTGGGTTCGATTGGTACGCTTTCCATGGGGTAGCTGAAAATCTCGGTTGGGTAAAGGAAGAGAGGAATGCAAAAATCAGAGCTAAATTTAAAAAAGTTTTCGATTGGTTCGATGAAGTTGGTGATGAAGACAATCCTAGCTCAATAGTTCTGCGTATTACTTTAACTGAGGGTACTATTATAGACAACGAAAATAAATATGGTGAATGTCAGTATGAAATTGATTTTATCAATAAAACAGCAAAATAAATCACTAAAGAATAAGCAGTTTTTATATTAGTTCTCTGAAACCCAACATTAAACAGTTTATTGTTGGGTTTTGAAGTATTTGCAATGGTTTTAAAAAAGTTTAATCACATTGTTATCTTGTATTCTTAAATAATCATTTGAGAATTAAATAATTATATATTATTATTTTTCTTTTTCATTTTTAGGAGTTGCAGAAACCTTCAAACTTAGTTATTATTTAAAACATTAACTGAATCCGACAGCTTATTAAGCTTATTTGTCTCCACTTTTGGATTGGTATAAGATAATATTTCTTCATTTGAAAATTTATCATCAATTTTTATATAATCTAAATCTTTATTAAGAGCAGATATCATCTTTTCACTTCTAGAGTCAGACACATCAGTTTTTACTATATGTGATAATACACCTACAGATTTTTCATTTTCATCTTTCATAAAGATTACCTCCTTAAGTTTAAATTTATTATGTGCATTAATGAACATTTAATCCGTAGAGAATGAAGTGAAAATTTTTACTTATTTTTATAAAACAAGCTAGAAATTTTAAATTATAGAAAAACTTTAAAGGAACATCTCCATCATTTTTTAGAATATGGCGTTATCCCATTTTTATATAGGTTATCTACTAACTTTATCAAATCTTCTTCAGGTAGATCCTTTCCTTGTTGGAGCCAAAGGCGAAATAAGGAAAGTGATGTTGATATGTAAAACTCAATCAAGTAGGGGCTTAAAAAATTATATTCTGGTAAGTTCGAGGCTAATCTATCAAATGGAATTTCTTTTTTCAAGCGTGCTAAAAAATGAACACTCCCATAATCACCCAAAAGAGCCTTAAGAGTTGAGATGTGATCACTTTTTTCTAAACAATGAAGTGCATCTTGTATAGGATCTGTAGATGGTTCATTATTCATCAATTCCGCTTTTATGTAGCTCAATAAATCATCTTCAACAAAGTCTAATAGTTCGTAAATATCAGAGAAGTATTGATAAAATGTGCTGCGGTTATATCCTGCCTTGCTAGTAATATCCTTAATAGATATTTTTTCGATAGGCTTTTGACTATATAACTCACAAAAAACATCTATAAAGATTTGTCTTGTTTTTTCTGTAATTTCGGGTTGCTTTTTCATTTTAGCCTCCTTTAGCAAAAAATCATCCAACAAATAATAAAAATCTGATGGTTGATAAAGCCATAATAAAGATTTACAATCCTATTATACAACGCGTTGTCTGATAGTCAATAGAGAATATTATGAATAAGTAGGAGTGGTTTTTATGTTAGTAAAACAAGATAAAATTTTAATTTTTGGTGCAGGTGTTATAGGAAGCATATACGCAATGAAATTCATTGAAGCAGGGCTTGATGTTACAATTTTTGCACGTTCTAATAGATTTAAATTATTGAAAGAAAATGGTCTACAATATAGTGAAAAAGGTGAGGTTAAATCTATAAAAGTAAATGTCATTGATAAGCTTGAGAATGATGATGTATATGATTTTATTTTCGTTACAGTTCATTACGATCAATCCGAATCAGCTTTATTGGCACTAAAAGACAATCAAAGCAAAAATATAGTTATGATGACAAATTCTTCGATGGGGTTTTCGACCTGGCAAAATATTGTTGGAGATAGGATTTTACCAGCTTTTCCTGGTTTTGGCGGGCAGATTAAAGATGGAATACTGTATGCTCGATTTGCGCCAAAGTTTCTAATAGCTACTATGGTTGGAGAAATTAGTGGCTTAGAGACAGAACGTATAGAAAACCTATCAAAAATTTTTAAAACAGCAAAACTTCCCTGCACAATTAATAAGGATATGGAAGCCTATCTAATAACACACTCAATATCGGATATTGCACTTTTGGGCGGTTTATATTTTGAAAATAATATAAGTGATGAAAAAAAAGCACACAAAATAACAACCACTTTAAAAACGTATTTAAGGGCAATACAAAAAGCTGGAGTTGATATTAATCCACCTGTATTTAAAATTATGCTTAAATGTCCTAATTTTGTTCTGGATTTTTTCTTTAATATATGGCTAAGAGCTAAATTTGTGAAGGATATGATGCTACCAGATTATGCAAGTAATGCAACCAACGAAGTTGTGAAGCTGAAGAATGATTTATTAAAATTTTTAAGTCAAAAGGGTGTTACAATATAAGTATGAATAAAGGATAATAATAAAAACAATGGAGGAGGTTCTCCTTCTTTTTTTGTTTTAAGAAGAATACAAAACTAATTAATATCTCATTACTTGCTACAAATATAAAAAAAAAGTATAATTATTGATAATATCAACTAATTTGGAGGAAGGTATGAATAAGGAAGAAATAATTAGAAAAGAGGTAAGATTAATAGTGAGAGAATTAGGTTTACTTAATCGCAATTGCTTAAATTCTGACATGACACTTGCTCAAGCTCACATATTAAACTACCTAAAACTAAATGGAAAAACTCCTTTTAATGAATTATTAATAAATTTGGGTATTGATAAGGCTTCACTAAGTAGAATAATTAATAATTTAGAAACTAAAAATTATTTAGAACTGAAAAAGTCCGAAACTGATAAAAGAATGAAAGATATTTGTATTCTTCCATTAGGGATGGCAGCTATAAATGATGGAGATTATAAAGCAAATAAATTTATTAATGAAATTCTAAATTTAGGAGATAGTGAGGATACAGAAGATATTATAAGAGCCTTTAGAACATTTCGCATTCTTGCATTAAAAAATAATCTTAAAAAGAATGATGCTAGAATATTAATAGAAAGAATCTCAGAAAATTATAAGGCAGAGGCAATTAAATTAGCAACAGATGTATTTACTAATGAGCAAAGCATTCCAGCAGAATTGGTTCCAGTTAATGATAACTTAAAACCAGTTTGGTGGTGTGCAAGAGTAGGAGAAGATATTATTGGAGTAACAGCAGCCTGGAAAGAAAAAGATAAATGGCATTGGGGAAGATTTACTGTTGATAAAAGATTAAGAGGTATAGGCATCGGCCAGAAGCTAGCGATGTTTTCATTAAAAGAAATTTTTAATTCTTATACAGAAGAAATTTATATTGAAGCAAGAGATGCAACTGTAAATATGTTAATGAAATATGGATGTAAAATCATTGGAGAAACAGAAGCTTTTTATGATGAACCAGTAACCCCAATAACACTAAGCAAAAGTGATTTTATGAAGAGATGTAACTAGAGTTAATATCAAGTATAGCAGAAAAAATATAACTAAAAAGAGGTATAAATTTATGATAAAACCAATAGTAAAAGATGTTTTGTTTCTAGGACAAAAATCAGAAGAGGCAACTAAAAATGATATAGCAGTAATTGATGATTTAATAGATACGTTAAGAGCAAATTTAGAGAATTGTGTTGGATTGGCTGGCAATATGATTGGAGTGAAAAAGCGTATATTGGTATTTACTGCAGGAAAACTTATTGTGCCTATGATAAATCCAGTTATATTAAAGAAAGAAAATCCTTATGAAACAGAAGAGAGTTGCTTATCTTTAATTGGCTTTAGAAAAACAAAGAGGTATGAGACTATAGAGGTGGAATATCTTGATAGAAGTTTTAAGAAGCAAAAGCAAGTGTTTAATGGATTTGTAGCACAAATAATTCAACATGAAATGGATCATTTTGAAGGTATAATAATTTAGTTAAGTAATTAAAACAACTGTGTTGGTTTTGTTGCTACAATCTCAAAGGACATTTTAGAAGAAGATAATCCTGCAAACTCACTTGAAGTTGCTGATAGAAAACAAAACATAGAAAATTTAACCCTTGACTTTCCAATCAGGATTGTTAAGGGTTTTATTTATATCTAAGAATAATCAATGTAGGAAAAGCCTAAACAAATTATAATGAATTTACAAAATATGTTATAATGGGAGCAAGAGAAAATTTGAGTAATAGATAAATAGCAAATTTGAAAGTGAGGAATAAGGGTGAATAAAAATAAATATGTGATAATTTTTATACTGATATCCATGTTATTAATTGGATGTTCTAAAAATTATATGACTTCCATTTATAACGATAATGAAAAAATATCAAGTGATACAAATAGTTTTAATCTTGATGTTAAGGAGCAAAGTATTGATGGTCAAAAATTTAAGGGAGTAATAGAAAAAATAGAAGGAATGGATACAATTTGGACTTATGAGGCTGATAAAGATACAGTGTTAGATATAACATATCTATTAAATGTATCCAGTGGAAAATCAAAATTAGTTTTAATCTATCCTGATAGTTCAGTTACGACTATTATAGAAACTACTAAAGACTCAGAAGTAGTTGATTATGCAACAAATCCTATGCAAATTAAGAAAGGACTTAATAAAATCAAAATAGTCGCTGACGAGAATACAAGTCTTGAATTTAACATAAGTATTCCTAATGGTGAATTTGAAGAATTAGGTATGTAAATTACAAGTTTAAAAGGGGAGAACATAAATGGAGAGAATAGCAGTAGTTGCAGACATTCATGCAAATATTCATGCATTGCAGGTTTTTATGGATCACATAAATAAAGAATGTGAAGTATCAAAGATTTTAAATGTGGGGGATTTTCTTCAAATAGGACCAAATCCGGTAGAAGTTTTTGATATTGTTATGAATGACAAAAGATTTATAAACATTATGGGTAATAATGAACATGTCCTATTTAATAGAGAATTAATGAAGTTTCCTGAAGAGGAAGTGGAGCATCAAGATTGGGTTATTCATAAACTCGGGGAAGAGAGAATGGATAAATTAAAAAAGCTACCTTTTAAAAGAATAATTAATATTAAAAACAAAAAGATTCTTATGTTGCATTCAAGGATAAACAGTATTATTGAGTTTCCACTTTTATATAAAAAGAAAAGTTTAGAAGAATTTATAGGTGATTATGATGAGGATGTTGATTATGTTTTAATTGGACATACTCATCTACCTCTGTATGCTACAAATTGGTCATTAAAAAACATATTAAATCCTGGAGCTTTTGGGTGCGGCAAGGATGGTATAGTGAAGTTCATTATTATGGAGATAGACAATGAACTGGTTAACATTACTTATAAACAGTTAAGGTATGATAAACAAAAGGTAGTTGATGATTTTAAAAGGAATAACGTTCCTTATGGTGAAAAGTTTTGTGAAATATTTTATTAGGGGATCTATATTATGAAAGATAAATTTTTATGTGTTATGGCACAATATGATGAAGAAACTGAACAGAAGCTAAAGAAAATTCAAAATATATTATTAGACAATGGTTTTGTAGGAAAGCAAACGCCTAATCTTCCTAATCATATTACACTTGGAACTTTTAAAATATCAGAAGAAGAAATTCTAAAAGAAAAAATTAAGCGAGTTTCTAATAGCTTTCATAGCTTTGATATAAAGTTAAATAATATAGGATTGTTTGGGCTTGATGTTTTATTTATAGCACCTTTGGTTAATCATGAACTTTTAAATTTACAAAAGTATTTTAGTAATAACTTTGCTGATGATTTAGATTGGACAGCCCATACAACTATGCTAATAGAGAGCCCTGATGTTATTCAAAGAGCATTACCTTTAGTCTCCGAAAGCTTTAAAGGCTTTAGGGGAAGGATTGAATCAATTAGTCTTTATGAATTCTGGCCAACTAGATTTATTATAGAAGAAAAACTTATTTAAAAGTAACTAAAAGGCTAGATCACAAAGGAATTTTATGAATCTAAGGAACGCTTCAACAGAGCTAAGGTTCTTTTAAAGATTACTTCTTAAGAAGTTTTATTCTTTTATTCTTTGAGCTGAGTTAGGGTCAGTGTGAAAAAGAATAAAAATAAATAAAGAGATAGGTTTTGTAAAATATAATAAACTAAAAGGGGTTAAGAGATAGACTTTAAGAGGTCTATCTCAATTTTTTGCAAAGTTTTTGTCTGTTAAATGTATGTATGGATAACTATAATTAGATTATAAGTTAAATACAGGGCAGTGTATATTTAAGGTACTTCGATTTTGAATTAAGGTGTCACAGGTTCGATTCCTGTTCAATAATATCAATGATATATTGGTAGCTCAGTTGGTAGAGCACTATTTCTTAAATAGCTTTTCTCCCTGTAGTATTTAAAAGTGGGTAGTGAAGAAAAGTGTTACTTCATAAGTGATTAAAGCTCTTAGATGAGCAGAACACTTTTCACTTTTCTCCCATTTTAAATTTAGAGAATTATTAAAATAAAGGAGTGAGATTTATGAGTAAGTTTAATAGAAATTTAAATAAATTAACTAAAAATAATGAAGGACATATTGCTTATGAAATGAGTTTAATAGATAGATTAATTATTCAAGTTTTAACAGGTTTTTTTGGAGAAGACAAGTTCTATTTAAATAATTCATCTCAAATCATTAAAGATATAAGAGAAGTTTGTATAATAAATCCGGCTTTTATTGCAAATTTAGCTATATATGCTAGAAAAGAAATGCATCTAAGAAGCATATCTCATGTTTTAGTCGCAGAACTTGCAAAGTCATCTTCTGGGAAAAAGTATGCTAGAGAAACAATATATAGAGTAATTGAGAGAGTTGATGATATGACAGAAATTTTAGCATATTACCTAAATGAGTTTGGAAAGGCAATTCCTAACTCAATGAAAAAAGCAATAGCAGAAAAACTTTTGACTTTTGATGAGTATAGTATAGCTAAGTATAAGGGAAATAATGAGCTTAAAACAAAGGATATCCTTTGTTTGGTTCATCCAAAACCAAGGGATGAAGGGCAAAACAATATGTTTAAGAGAATTTTAGAAGGAACTCTAAAAACTCCTATTACATGGCAAACTAAACTATCAACACAAGGAAATACAAAAGAATCTTGGGAAGAGCTTATTGAAAATAACAACCTTGGATATATGGCTTTATTGAGAAATTTAAGAAATATAATTAAAAGTAATCCAAAAAACATAGAGAAAGTTTATGAAATATTATCAGACAAAGATAGGGTATTAAAAAGCAAACAATTGCCTTTTAGATTTTATACAGCATTTAGTACTTTATATAAAGAGAATTTGGGAACTTCAAAATTATATGATGCTTTAGAAACCGCGATTAAGCACTCAACTAATAATATTTCAAAGCTTAAAGGAAAGACATTTATTTCAGCGGATGTTTCAGGTTCTATGACAATGCCAATAAGCGCAAAAAGTGAGATTACTTCAGCTAACATTGCAGTACTAATGATGGCAATATCTAATTATATATGTGAGGAGACCATAACTAGTACTTTTGATACTGTATTTAATTTAAAGCCAATGGCAACTAATAATGGGATAATTTCAAATGCATTATCAATTCCTGTTACAGGAGGAGGTACTGATATTACATTACCAATAAGGTACCTGCTTCAAAAAAAGATTTATGTAGATAGAATAATACTGCTTTCAGATAATGAAATAAATTACGGATACAAGGAAACTTGTCAAAGTTATATTGAGAAATATAAAAGAACTATAAATCCTAATGTTTGGGTTCATGGAATTGATATGCAAGGATATGGAACACAACAATTTTGTGGTAATAAGGTCAATATAGTTTCAGGTTGGAATGAAAAAATGATAGAATTCATTTCAACAGTTGAAGAAGGTGTTGGAGATTTGAGAAGTAAGATAGAGAATTATCATTTTAAGGAGGAAATTTATTATGAAATTCATACAGGGAAAATATAATAATGCTAAAGTATTTACTGATAACATAGAAAAAGAAGCAATAGAACAATTGAGGGAGCTTTGTAATCAACCTTTCATAGAGGGACGTAAGGTTAGAATAATGCCTGATACGCATAAAGGATCTGGTTGCGTTATAGGATTTACAGCAGATTTAGGTGATAAAGTAATCCCTAATATTGTTGGTGTTGATATTGGTTGTGGTATGTTAACGGTTAGTCTTGGTAAAATAGATATAGATTTAGAAATATTAGATGAAATTATAAATAAGTATATACCTTCTGGAAAAAACACTCATGAAGGCAGAACAGTTAAATTTGAAAAGTTACAAGAATTAAAATGCTTTCGCAGTTTAAAGAATTCAAAAAGGATTGAGAGAAGTATAGGGACTTTAGGGGGAGGAAACCACTTCATTGAAGTTGATAAAGGGGAAGATGGAAATCTTTATTTAGTAATTCATTCAGGAAGTAGAAATTTAGGAACACAAGTGGCAGATCTTTATCAGAACTTAGCTATAGATTTATGTGCAGGAAAAGAAGATTACTTTATTAAAAGAGATGAAATTATTAGAATGTTTAAAGAGCAAGGAAGAAGAAAAGAAATTGAAAAGGAACTAAAGAAATTAAAAAAACAATATGATGAATTAATGCCATCATATCCAAGAGATTTGTGCTTTTTAATGGGAAAATATAGAGAAGAATATCTTCACGATATGAACATATGTCAAGAATATGCTACTCTAAATAGAAATGTTATGGGCGAAATTATTCTTAATAAACTTTTAGGTAAAGGATTAAAGGAATTTGAATCATTTACAACTATTCATAATTACATTAATTTTAAAGATAACATTATTAGAAAAGGCAGTGTGTCTGCATATGAAGGAGAAAAGTTACTTATTCCTATAAATATGCGAGATGGAAGTCTTATTTGCATTGGAAAAGGTAATGAAGATTGGAATTATTCTGCACCACATGGAGCAGGAAGAATAATGAGTAGAACAAAAGCTAAAGAAAAAATTAATTATGAAGAATATAAAAAAGCTATGGAGGGAATATATTCTACTTCTGTAACAGAAGAAACAATAGATGAAGCTCCTATGGCTTATAAGTCTATGAAAGAAATTATTGAAAATATTAGTGAAAGTGTGGATGTTATTGGTATAATTAAACCGATATATAATTTTAAGGCTCAAGGGTAATTCATAAAAGAGAGGTGCTAAATGTTTGCTGATTTTATAAAACATTATGATCTTATACGTTCTATATTAAGAGATGTATTTTTATATGGCTGCTTTTCAAGAGATGATTATGAGAGTAAAAAAAGAGGAAGCTCTAGAAAAGTGAGCTATGAAATGAGAAGAATACAGCAATACATAGAAAAGGATTTTATTAAATTTGATAGAGATGGAAAAACGAAACTATTAAGCTTAAGTTATGACTCCATCACAAATACTAAAAATTTTTTAGTTAGCACCTACCTAAATAAGAGCTTTACTAAATCTGATTTAAAACTTTATTATTATATACTACTAACGTTGAACCAATGTGATAGAGTAATTAATCTTAAGGAATTAGAAGTATTTTTAATAGATAATGAGCTTTTAGATTTTGATAAAATAAGTAGTAAAACTATAGAGAGAAAATTAAGCGAACTTTGTGATTCAATGGGTTTAGTTGATATTGAAAAACAAGGTAGATGTAAAGCATATAGATTAACTGATGATATCTTGAGAGAAATAACTGATGAAGAATTAATTAGATTATATTTATTAACTTCATTATATAAAAACATACTTTTCCCTAATATTGGAGGGTATTATTTTGAGGATACCTTAAGGCAATATATGAATTTTCATAGAAATATAACTGAAGATTATGATGATATTTTTCAGTATCAAAATCTTCATTTTCATCCCATTATTGAAGAAGAAATACTATGGAAGTTAATTAAAGCTATAAATGAAAATAGAAAAATAAAATTAGATTATAAGATAAACGAGAGTAGAAGAGCGCGATATAATCAAGAGACAGTCATACCTTATAAAATTCGTTATGACATAAATTGTGGTAGATTTTATTTGGTGGCCTTTCAAAATGAAAGGTGTTTTATTTCTAGGCTTGATAGGATCCATAAAGTTAAGATTTTAAACGATTATTATCATGAGGACGGATTATCAGAAAAATATAATTTTTCCATGGGAAATAGCTGGTCATCAGTTCATTTAAATGGAGAAAGTACACCTCAAATCTTAAAGTTTAAAATAACTATTAACAACAAAAGTGAAATGTATATTGTAGAAAGAATAAAAGGAGAGCTTAAAACCTATACTGTTGAACAAGATGGTGAAGATAAGTTCCTATTTACAAAAGTAGTTAATGATTGCTATGAAATGATACCTTGGATAAGAGGATATGGTGGTAAAATAGAGATTATAGAACCAAGCTATATAAGAAGAAAGATAGATAATGATTGGAAGGAGATGCTTAAAAACTATGGAGTTATTTCATGAGTATAAAAATAGATATTTTAATTTAGTTTTTAAGTTATTGAATTTATCAAAAGATGGATTATCTCAAGAGGAAATACTAAAAATAATAGATAAAGAAACCTACGATGAAAAAGTAATAGGAAAGGATTTTTTAACTTTTGAAGGATTAATTTTAAATAAGTATAAAGTTGAAGATAATCTTAATCTACTTAAGGAAGTAGATGGAAAGTATTATCCAATATTAGAAAACGATAAGGATATCCCTTTAGCTATTAGATTCTCTAAAATTGAGAAGCAATGGCTTAAGGGCATGTTAAAGGATAATATGGCAAGAGACCTTTTGGGTGAAGATCTAGTATTAAAGCTAGAAAAAGAGTTAGTAAATGTACATTCTATCAAAAATGAAGTAATAGAAAAAACTAATAGATTTTTAAAAGAAGAAACAAGTGATATTACGAGTATAAGAGAGACTTTTTTTACAGCAATTGAAGGAATAATAAAAAATTGTCCTATAAGATATACAAGTACAGATAAGAATGGCAATGTGTATAAGGACAGGCTAGCCTTACCTATTAGAATAGACTATTCATTAAGAGACGAGTTGTTAAGATTATCAATGTACTCAATCGATGAAGATAGACCTATTATGCTTTTATTAAAAAATATTAAAACTTTAAAATTAGAACCTACTGTTAAAGTTAATAAAAATAGAGATGAAATGCTTAAACGACTAAAAGATGAAAAATATTCTAAAGAGCCAATAGTTATGGAACTTGTTGATGAGAGAGGGGCTATGGAACGATGTTTTATGGGACTTTCATCTTATGAAAGAAGTACAAGAAACTTAGGTGACAATAGATATGAGGTGAAAATTTATTATTATATATTTAATGAAGATGATGTTATAAGAAGAATATTATCCTTAGGTCCTTATGTTGTGGTAAAATCTCCTGAATGTATAAGGGATAAGATTATTAATATTTTGAGAAATGCCATATGAAAACTTTATAATTATATAAGGAGTATTATATGAATAAATTAAAATTTTTAGGAAGAGGTTCTGGATATCATTTTACTGAAGCTAATACATCGGCATATATTAAAGAAAATAAAACCTTGTTATTAATTGATTGTGGAGAAACTGTATTCAAGAAAATTTTAGAAAAGGATTTAATGGATGGGGTTAAGGAGGTTCACATATTAATTACGCATATGCATTCAGATCATGTAGGCTCCTTAGCTGGGTTTATTGGATTTTGTTATTGGAAGTATAAGATAATATCAAAAGTATACTTTAAAGAAAAAGTTAAGATAACAGTATTTTTAGAGTTACTTGGATTAAAAGAAAATGAGAGTTTTTCAGTTTATAATCCTGATGGAATTAGAATTGAATCATTGAATTTAGAAATAAACTCAAAATTAACTAAGCATGTAAAATCAGTTAATGCTTATTCATATATTCTAGATTTTGATAAGTCAAACAGTATTTTTTATAGTGGAGATACTTCTGAAACGAATATTGATGTAATCACCTTTTTAAAGAATGGCAATTTAATATATCATGATACATGTCTTGATGATGCAATAGATAATGTACACACATCTTTAAGAAAGTTATGTGAATTAGCACCTGAAAAATATAGAAGCCAAGTTTATTGTATTCATATTGACGGAGATAATTTTACTGAAGAAGCAAACAGACAAGGATTCAAAGTAGTTTCTATAGATTAAACTAGTTTTTTTATAGGAAAGGTAAACCCTATACCCTGAATATTGGGTTAGTTAAGGATAAACTTTTAAATTTACAAAAGTATTTTAAGTAACTATGCTGATTATTTATATTAGACAGTCCATACAACTATGGACTTAGGTCCATTCTTATATTTTTTAGAATAAAAGAATAAAAGAAGCTAACTTCTTTTATTCTTTTAAAGATTACTTCTTAAGAAGTTTTATTCTTACTAAACCATGCTTTACTAAGGAGCTGAATACCTTCAGTAATCTCACTTTCAGTCATCCTACCGAAACAAATAAAAACCATATTATTAGTGTATTTATCTTTTTGTAACCAAAATATGGACACTGGATAAACTAAAACACCATATTCTTTAGCTTTTTCTATTAGTTCTTCTTCAGATAATCCATTATTTACTTCTAGTAAGACATGTAAGCCTGCATTTTTACCATGAATAATAACATTATCTCCCATAAATTCATTGATAGAATGTATTAATATATCATGTCTTCTTTTATTTTTAAGAGATATTTTTCGCAGATGACTTTCCCAATGTCCTAAATGCATAAACTGTTGAATTATTTTTTGCTCAACTATTGGAACAGAAGTTTGGTATGTACTAAATAATGTATCATATCTTTCTAGTAATGATTGAGGTAATATCATGTAATTTAGTCGTAAGCTTGGAGACAAAGACTTTGAAAAAGTTCCAATATATACAACATAGTCTTTTGAATCAACACCTTGTATTGAAGGTATAGGCCTAGAGTTATAACGAAATTCACTGTCATAATCATCTTCAATAATAATTCCATTTACTCTTCTTGCCCAATCTAATAGTTGTAATCTTTTTTGAATAGGCATCACTGAGCCAGTGGGGAATTGATGAGATGGCGTTACATAAACAACCTTTGCAGAACAGCTTTCCAGTTCTTTAAGATTTATTCCGTCCTTTTCTAAGCTAATTGGAAGGACATCAAAGCCGTGGTTATATAAAATCTCTTTCACACCTCTGTAGCCTGGATCCTCTACAGCTATTTTAGAAGAAGTATTTCTAAACATTTGGCATAATAAACTTAAACATTGCTCGAAGCCAGAAGTAATAATAATTTGTTCTGGTGTGCAGGAGACACCTCTAGATTTATGTAAATAATCTATTATTTCTATTCGCAATCCTTCTTCACCTTTATTGTTTGTGTAGGATGTCATCATCTCGGCATCAATAGATACTAAACATTTATTTGATAATCTTTTCCATAGATTTAAAGGGAAATCAGAAGCACTCAGATCTCCATATTTGAAATTATATTTATAATTATTATCATAATTAACATCAGATAATTTAATTTTAGATTCTTCAATATTTATAGAAGGCTCTCTCTTTAACTTAGCAATTAACATACTATCTAGTTTTTCAACTATATATCCGCTACCTGCTTTACTTTTAATATATCCTTCTGAACAAAGCTGTTGATAAGCACTTTCAACTGTATTTCTACTGACATTTAATGATGTAGCAAGGCTTCGTGTTGAATATAGTTTACTGCCCTCCGAAAGTTCTCCTGAAACTATACTTTTTTTTATTTGTTCATATATTTGCAAGTATAATGGGACTGATGAATTACTATTTAAAACAATCATACTTTAAAACACCCTCCGTACAAACTGTATCCAATAAAATAAAAAGAATTGGCACTTTTGATGATTACACTTTGATTGTATAATTATCTCATAGGAAAGTCAATGTGCACAAATTAAGGCTTTTAAAAATTTTAATGTAGTTAAATTTGCAGAATCGCATAGGAGGAATTTAAATGTTAAATGAAAAATTACTTGAGGTTATATCACATGAAGGGGTAGTAGCTATAGTATCTTGTAGTAACAACGAAGCGCATGTAGTTAATACTTGGAATTCATATCTTGTTGCCACTGAAGATGGAAGACTATTAATACCAGCAGGTGGAATGAGAAAAACTCAAAAAAACATAGAACAAAATAATAAGGTTAAGGTAACTTTAGGAAGTAAAGAAGTAATGGGACATACCCATATGGGAGCAGGATTCTTAATAGAAGGAACTGCTAAATACCTTGAAGAAGGTTCAGATTTTGATATGATGAAAGAAAAATTTTCTTTCATAAGCAGGGTATTAGAGATAACTGTTGTATCTGCTAAACAAACAATATAGTTATAATAGAATCGGACTTTCAAAAATTATAGCCTTAGACATTAAAATGATTTGTCTAAGGCTATTTTTTTCATTTAATTATCTAAAGATTTTAAATGTTTATCAAATTTAAAGAAACAACATCCTAAAAAGCCTAGGAGAGCTATAATAATATAAATTAAACCATTACCTGCTCCGTTACCATTACCAACAATATAAGAAAAAAATAATTGTGGAGTTGAAGGCTTGTTCATAAATGGCACTAATAGTTTATCAGTTAAAACACCACCAAGGATGTAGCCAACTGGTATAGAGAAGTATTGTAAGGTATTTCTCGCTGAAAAAACTCTTCCTTGCATTTCTATTGGTATTTCTGTTCTCATAATATATTCCACGTTAGCTATTAAAAATGGAATTAAACAATTACCCAGAAAAACAGCAATCATCCATATCTGATAGTTACGACCAATTCCTAGCATACTGTTACAAATTAAGAAGGAAAATATCATTGTATTGATAATGGCAGGAATTTTTTTCTTTGGCTGTTTCATTAATGTTACAATGATACTTCCAATAATTCCAGCTATACCTATCATACTGCTAACCATACCAAGTTCTAATTTGTTATTTCCATTCCTAGATAAAATCATAGGTGCTAAGTTACTGTTATATATAGATGCAATAAAGTTTACAAAAGCCATAAAAATTATAAGATGGAAAATATCTTTTCTACCTATAATATAATCGATTCCTTGTTTGCAGTTAGCAAAAAAACTTTCCTTTTTATCTTGATTTTTCATAATATTATTTGGAATACTCACAAAAAATAACAAAGATATAAATGCAAATACAAAGCTGAACAAATCAAAAATAATAATTACTTTTAGCCCTACCAAAGCATAAAGTCCTGTTGAAATAATAGGTACAAATGTAGTGCTAAAGGCCGTTGTAAAAGAACGAATACCACTTATCTTTGTGTAATGTTTCTTTGGGACTATTATCGATATCACCACATTTGAGGTTGGTTCTTGAAAGGCATCAACCACGCCTAAGGTAAAGTTAATTAAGTATAAGTAACTAATATTTAATTGATTGAAAGATATTAATGCTAATGTTATCAAAGAAAAAATAGTTGCAATCACATTAGATATGAGCATTACCTTTTTCTTATTCCAACCATCAATAAAACTACCTGCAAAAAAACTAAGTGATATAGACGGAAGTAATGTACAAACGGTTAAAGCTGACGAGGATATAACAGAACCACTATTTTCGTATGTCCACATAACTAATGCAAAGCTAGTCATTTTATTTCCAAATTGCGAAATAAATTGTCCTAATTGTAATATATAAAAATTTTTTAACTCATTATTAAATTTTAAGTTTTTCATTTTAACTCCACTCCTTAATTATAGTTAGTAATTAAGATGCAAAGTCAAAGTTTAATAGATTATTACTCCATGCAATCTCTATTTTTAATGACTTTGCACGGAGTGAAATCAATAGTAAATTTCATAAAATTCACCTCTTTTGACAGCAATGTAAATTAAAGTTATAAATTTAGTATAACATTAATTTTTATTAACTTACAATGCTATTTAAAGTGATGATAGCCTCTTTTTATATTTCTAAAAATAATACTATCTTTTAAAATTAAATACTAGTTACTAGATACAAGTTCATAATATGGAATTGCAGCACATTCCTCAAAACCTATACTTTTTGCTAATTTATATGACCCCACATTTTCTTTATGACAAGCCCAAACAGGCACATAGTTATTATTTTTGCAGAAGTTCAACATCCCAATGCATGCATATTTTCCTAACCCCATACCTCTATAGCTTTTTGAGGTTTCTACACCTATTTCTAAATAATTTCCAATTATACAGGAAGAAAAGGCTATAGATACTATATCATCACCTTTCATTAAGGCGTATCCAATGCCATCGGATAGAAATTGCTCTTTAGAATTCCAAAGATATTTGGGTATAACGACGCCTTCAATATTATCATAAATATCTGAGTCTATTTGCTTAAGACTATACTTAGCTGGAGGTTCTGAATTTACATTAAATTCTTTATATTTAAGGTTTATTCTTGTCCATTTAATCAAGTGGTTTTTTCTATTTTTTTCAATGAATATATCAAGATCTTTCTTAGTGTAGGGCTCTTTTAATGCTGAATAATCTATTATTCTATTATTTAATATTTGTTTTAATTTATCATTCCACTTATCAGGATACACTTGAAGCCATTCTGGTTTTATTCTATGAGGAACTACATTTAACATATAATCAGAGAGACTTTGGTTAAAAGCTTCATTTTCAGTTTCTCCAAATAAGAGAGACATTCCATAAAAATTAGCAATATAAAAAGTTTTAGGTTCGTAAATATTATCAACAAAAACACTTCCAGGAGTTTTGGATTCTAGTACAGCACATGCAAACATTGTATTAAAAGGAATCTCCTTTAACTTTTTTATTATATCTTCATATTGGGCTACTTGTACTAATATCATTTGATTTTTCATACTAACACCTCTTTTATTCCTTACTATTTTAATTGGTATAGGTTGAGTATATAATATAAAATATGGTAGTTCAATTATGGAAAATAAAATCTGTACTACTACAGAACTGAGGTGAGGAATTATGAATAACATAAGTAAAACAGATATAGTTAAAGAATTTATATTTAAAGAAATTAAAGAAGGCAAAATAAAGAAAAACATGCGTCTTCCAAGTTGTAGGGAAGTTGCTTCAAAGCTTTCATTAAATAAAATCACTGTAAATAAAGCATACAATGAACTTGAAAGAGAGCATAAGGTATATAGCATTCCACGAGGTGGATTTTATCTTGTAGATTCTGAAAATAATTCTTCTAGGCAAAATACAAAAATAGATTTTGCTACGGTGAAACCAGATAGCAAACTGATTCCATATAGAGAATTTGCTCACTCAATTAATAATGCAATAGAAGAGTATAAAAGTACCTTACTTGATTACGAATCAACTATTGGATTGCTGTCTTTTAGAGAATCACTTAAGAATGAATTTGAAAGCAAGGGGGTATATACAACTTCAGACAGGATTATTGTGACTCATGGAGCACAGCAGGCTATAAGTTTGGTATTTCAGTCTATTTTTAAAAATAATAAAGGAAAGTTACTTGTAGAAGTTCCTACATATAGCATTGCATTAAACTTAGCTAGTTATTTAGAAGTAGATGTTGTGGGAATTGAAAGAAAAGAAGATGGATTTGATTTTAAGAAGATTGAGATGTTATTTAAGAAAGGTGATATTGCTGCATTTTATGTGATACCAAGACATCATAATCCAACAGGGTATAGTCTCACTGAAAATAACAAGAAAAAAATTGCTGAACTTTGTAATAAGTATAATATCATTGTGATAGAGGATGACTATTTAGCTGATTTAGGATATAAGAAGGGTTCTATGCCTATTCATTATTATGATATAACTAAAAGTACGGTTTATATAAAGAGTTTTTCTAAAACCTTCATGCCTGGATTAAGATTAGGGGTAGCTGTACTGCCTCAAAAATTAGCCGAATCTGTAGTAAATCTTAAATATATAAGTGACCTTAACACCTCAAAACTTACCCAAGCAGCTTTAGATATTTTTATAAAATCAGGTATGTACGAAAAACACGTTAAAAAAGTTAAAAAATCCTATGAAGCGAAACTAAGAAGAGCAAAGGAGATTATAGATACTCTGAGCCCTAATAACCTCCTTTGGCATGTTCCAGAGAACGGAATATTTATTTGGGCTAAGTTACCTAAATATATAGATATAAATTTGCTTAAAAATAATCTTAAAAACCGAGGAATATTAATAAGTTCAATGGAAGAGTACTTTTTGAAAGAAGAATGGGAAAAAAGAGATTTTAATTATTTAAGATTATGTATTTCTAGTATTCCAGAAGAAGATATCAGGAGTATTACTGATATAATTTTAGAAATTCGAGCTTTAATGGAAGTTTATGCTTAGAGGGATGTGACTTAAGGGATTTAATAGAATAAAAAATAGTAGAGTCCAACTTTTCTTGGATCTACTATTTCTTATTACAAATAATGTTTTTTGAAATCTGGATGAATAGAAAATTTTCTAAGTAAGTTAATTAGATTTTTACCAAAGCTTTCTTCTAGAAGATCTATAATTTAGATTGTTAAATATACTGCCTCCACCATTTCTCAAATTCTTTTGGTTTTGCGACAACTACAGTTTCACCAATTTTTGGAGTAATTACGTTAACATTAAATATGTTTGCTTCTTTTAATAATCTTTCAATAGGTTCATACCAAGAGTGGACGGATAATTTAAAAGCTCCCCAATGTATGGGCATTAATGTTTTTCCTTTCAAATCCATGTTAGCCTTAACAGTTTCTTCAGGCATCATATGAATATCTGACCAGCCCTCATTATATTGACCGCATTCAAGCATCGTTAAATCAAAGGGGCCATATTTATCTCCAATTTCTTTAAAATCTTTGTTATATCCACTATCTCCGCTGAAAAAGATGCTGTGATTGTTACTCTTTATAACCCAAGAACACCATAGGGTGCTATTCATGTTGAATAATCCTCTACCAGAAAAGTGACGGGAAGGGGTAGAAATAAAAGTCATTTCATCAAGCTTTGATTCCTGCCACCAATCTAATTCTATAATTTTTGATTTGTCTATTCCCCATAATTTTAAATGTTCTCCAATACCAAGTGGTACGTAAAATTTTTTCACCTTGTCTTTTAGCTTAATTATAGTTAAATAATCTAAATGATCATAATGGTCATGTGATATTAAGACGGCATCTAGTGCTGGAAAATCAACTATTTCTAATGGAATACTTTTACTAAATCTTTTAGATGCCAACATTGGAAGTGGTGCAGGTACTTCAGAAAGCATGGGATCTAATAATATTTTTTTATTATTCACTTCTAAAAGCAAAGTTGAATGTCCAAACCAAGTTAATTTTATGTCTTTTCCATTATTACGCTCAAATGAATTAACATTGATTTTTTCAATTGGAAGAGAAAATTTTGGCACTTTATCTTGACTATTTGAAAAATATTTCACCATAGTATCAAAATCAAATTTTGTCATCATAGAAGTATCCTCAAGGTTTATAAACTTACCATTTTTAAAATTTTTAGAACTCTTAATTCTATCAAAGGAATCTCCTGTTGCTTTAGATCCAAACTGTGGTGAAATTTTCATAAATAATAATCCGACGATTAAAATTAATATTAACAATGACAAAATAATTATAAGCCACATCTTTATCACATCCTTCTAGTCCTTTTTTACATTTCAAGTTTTATCAATTATGCTTTTTACTAAGCCTGATTATTAGAATCAATTATTTCTTTAAGCTTTATATTTTGATTTATGAATCTAGCTTTGCTTTTCTCACTTTTTAAGTGTATTGCATTTTGTGGACAATGATGTATACAAGCAAGACATCCTTCACATTTATGTAAAAACTCTGGTTTCTTTTCAACTTTAATATTATTTGCAGGGCAGACTTTTTCGCATACTTTACAGCTAGTACAATTATCCATAACTTTAAAATTCTTAATTGCGTAATTATGGCTAAGTTTATCTGCTAAACGACGACCATACTTAGATAAAACATTGGATGCAAATCCTTTTTTAACAAGAGAATTTCGTCTATTTGTAATATCGTCTATTATTTCATTAAGTTTTTCTTCTATTTCCTTTGGATTCTTATTTTTTACTTCATCTTCCATCTTAAAGGTTGGAAGGAAATTGTCAACCATCAGTATTTCATTTGTATAGTTGAACTTGATTCCAGATTCCCTGCCCACTAGTTCCATATTCCTTAGTCCAGAAAATGGACTAGCACCGTATGTCATAATAGAGAAAAAGTAGGTAGCTTTAAAATTGGCTTTTTTCATAAAATCACTAACTATTTTTGCCATTCCGAATGCATGACAAGGAAATACAAATCCTATAGCTTCATCCTCAAAATCGTATTTTCCTTCTTTTATCATTTTAGGTATTGAATATAGTTCCCCACCAATTTTTTTTGCCACATATAAACTATTTCCTGTTGCAGTAAAATAAAATATTTTCAAATTAATTTCCACCCTTCTTTATTTGAATTCATGTTGATTTTTCAACACTTGTTCAATATACTAAATCTATCAATTAAGTTAATTCGATTCAATAGTTAAAAAAATCGAATTTGTTTATTAATCAACAAAATGCATCTGAATGTTCAACATAACACAATTATTAAGGAGATATTTTTATGGATAGACGTATTGAAAAATCAAAACAAGCCATTATGGGAGCTTTTATTAAAATAATGTCGGAAAAAGATTTTGAAAAGATAACCATTAATGAAATTGCAGAAGAGGCAAATGTAAATCGTGGCACCATATATTTACATTATGTGGATAAGTTTGATCTGCTGGATCAATGTATAGAGACTCATTTGAATGAATTATTTGAAAGTTGCCTTATACATGGAGAAACCAGTAATTTTGATTCCAAAGCTTCGCTGCTTAATACATTTCAATATCTTGAGCAGCATGCCTTTTTTTATTCCAACATGCTGAATAACAAAGCTATGCCTGCATTTAGAGAGCGTATTCTAAAAATGACTCTTAAGAATATGGAAGAGAATATTGATATGACTGGAATTAACCAAGATATAAATAAACAAATAATGGTGCAATATGTTGCTTCAGCTGCTGTTGGTGTAGTGGAGTGGTGGATTACAAATTCAATGCCTTATCCAGCTGAATATATGGCTGAACATTTGTGGCAGATATTAGATCGAGAGCAAATGACGCACTATTGATAAAATTAAATAAATAATGAATTATATCAGTTGGTTATATTGTTAAGAGCGATAGTAGATTCCTAATATACCATATTTTAAATTAATATTATACTTTAGAGGTTGCAACTTAAGGTTGCAAAGAATAATAAAAAAGAAGTTAAAGGTTGGTGTAAGATAATGGTAAATCCAATTATAATAAGTTTATTATAATGTAAAGGAGATATTAAAATATGAGTTTTGGACAAAACATTCAATTTTTAAGAAAAATGCACAAAGGAATGACTCAAGAAGAGTTGGCAGAAAAAATGGGGGTTTCTCGTCAAACTGTTTCAAAGTGGGAACTTGATTCTACCTATCCCGAGATAGATAAAGTGATATCCCTCTGTAATCTTTTTTCATGCTCAATGGATAAGCTGGTTAGAGAAGATATAAGCATGATAAATGAAGCCTATTCGAATATCAGAGTAAAAGAAGTTGATTCATTTTCTTTTGTTAAATATGAAATTATAAGTAGAGAACCAGAAGAAAATGCCATGAAATTTATAACAGAATGGGCTAATAGTAATGGAATTATTAACCCACAAATTATAGGGTGGGATTTTCCACACGTATCACAGGAGCAAATAAATGTTTATCATATGCATGGATATGCTGCTGCTTGTATTTTACCTTCTAATTTTGAAGTTGAAAGTAATGACTTAGAAATTATTACTCAAATAAAACAAGAATACGCAATTATTACAATCAAAGATCCCTTTATAGAAGCATTTACTCTTATTCCTAATGCATATAAGACACTTATGATATACATGGAAGTAAATTGTTATAAGTATAAGAAAACTAAAGATATTCTATCTTGCTTTGAAAAGATATATGATAAAGATGGTGTTTGTTATATGGATGTATATATTGCTATTGAGAGTTGATTAGAAAAACTATAATTCATTGTATGATTTCTCTAAATTAGTAGCATATTTAGAAATAAATATTTAAAATAAGAAATAGATTTGTGAGGTGTTAATTTGAAATTTGCTATATTTTCAGATTTGCATTATGATGCTATACCAGATGGAGATAGGAGAATTGAAGAAATAATTACTTCTGCAAAAAAAGCCAAAGTTGATTTTATGATAGATTTGGGTGATTTATGTTATCCATTAAATGAAAATAAAAGAATACTAGAGAATATTAATAGTTCAGAATTACCGTGTTATTTTACTATAGCTAATCATAATACTGATAGTTATACTATTGATGAAGTTCTTGATTTTTTTAATATGGAAAGAAGTTATTACTCCTTTATTATAGAGAACATTAAATTTATTATTTTAGATGCAAATTTTATTAACAAAAAGACTAATGTTACACCATACTGTAAAAGAAATTATGATAAATCTAATGATGAGTATCCTTATATACCAAATGAACAAATAGACTGGCTTAAGAAAGAGTTAGATGATAATGATAAGTATTATATACTAATCTCACATCAAAGTTTGTCAAATGATTTTCAAAAACGTGGTATAAGTAATAGAAAAGAAATAAGAGCCATTTTAGAGGGAAGAAATTTAAAGGGAAGAAAAATATTGTTTTGCGTTAATGGACATGACCATGGCAGTGATTGTAAAACAATTAATAATATACATTATTATACTGTAAATTCAACCTCTTATATTTGGCATGGAACTAAAGAAGTATTCAACTATTCACATGAAGTGCATAAAAAATATCCATATTTAAAAGATTTAATTTTATATAAAGAAGCACTACACGTTATTGTTGATATTGATAATGAGATGAATGTTTCTATTAACGGTATTAATGGAAATTATCAAAAACATTCACCAAAGGATATTGGGCTTACAGACACATGGAATGGAGTTTCAATAGACGCAAAAACACTATCTAAATATATAAAAATGGAAAGATAAAATTGTGTAAAATATTTTTATTTATATATTGTATAATCAAATAAATGAGGTGAGTATATGCAGAATAAAATATTTAAAATTGTTAGTAGGACTTTAAGTATACCAATAATTTTATTTCTATTGAATGGATGCAATTTAAATAAATCTGATGGTGTTGAAACAACTGTAGATGCTAAGGTAATTGAAAATAATTTATATAATAAGCAATTAGTTGTTAGTGGAATTGATAATTCATCAATTTCACTAATAGGAGATAATTGTATTATTAGCTGCAAGGATATTAAAATTTTTAATAAGTCGGGTGAAGAGATATCTCAGGATAGCATTATAGCGGATAATATAGTCACTATTATATATGATAGGTATGTACAAGAAACTTATCCTACGACAATTACTAATTCTAAGTGGATTCAAATAAAAGAATAAAATATAAATACAAATTTGAATTTGAAAGAATGAAAAATGTTGATTAAAGTATTTATATTTTATATGAGCATATATATTTATTTTATATATACATTTAGCTTTAAAAGTTGCTGGGATAGGAAGCGTATGGGATATAGGATATTATGAAACAATTATCTGAGATGAAGAAATACCTATAAGTCCTTTTAAATAGGCACTTCAATAACACATATTCTTAGTACTAGTTTTCATATAATGTGCATTAAGGGAACTTTTAGAGAGTCCCCTTAAAAATAAATCATTATTTTATAAGTTTATATTTAACCATGCTATCTAATGAAGCAAGAATAATCTCTTCATTGGTTGAAAGGGGCTTCCAGTCCAAAGTTTTCTTAGCCTTTGTATTACTCACATTACGACTCATCCTTAATAATAGTGCAGCCTCTTTTGCTTGCTTATTAAATAGAGCAGCTAAATAAATAATCCAATTAGGGACTGTTTTTGTAGAAATGTTTTTCGCAATATCTGGTTTTTTATTTTTTATCAATGCAGCAATTTCAGGCATAGATATTTGACCATCTGCTGATGCTATAAAACGCTCTCCATTTGCTTTTTGGTTTGTCATTGCACGAATGTGTAAATCAGCTACATCTCGAACATCAACAATATTTAAAGGAATATTAGGAATTGCTTTCATGGATCCATTTAATAGATGCTCTATAAGTCCAAAACTACCTGATATATGATCACTTAATGAGGGGCCAAGAATAGCAACTGGGTTGATTGTGGTAAATTCCAAGCTACCACCATCTTTTTTGATAAAATCCCAAGCAGCACGTTCTGCTAATAATTTTGATTTTTCATAAGCTGATAAACCTTTTTCATTTGGGTTTGTCCAATCTTCCTCTGTTGTAGTAATATTTGAATTCTTATTGCTAAATCCAACTGCACCGAAATTAGAAGTCATGACAACGCGTTTCACTCCTGCATTTCGAGCAGCTTTTAGCACGCGAATTATACCTTCAACAGCAGGGCGTATCACTTCATTTTCATCCTTGGGAATGTTAAAAAACACAGGTGATGCCACGCTTAATACATAGTTACATCCTTCCATAGCTACATCCCAATTATCATCCTTTGATAAATCTGCTTCAACAAATGTAAGATTATCAAAGGTAGTAAGTCCGTTAAACTTTAGTGTATCAATTACTTTACTTTTACTGCTTAAGGATCGGATAGTTGTTTTTACATTATACCCCCTCTGTAATAATTGAAAAATTATATGTGTACCAACAAAGCCTGTGCCACCTGTTACTAAAACTGTTTTCGTCATATTTTATACCTCCACAAAATAAATATTATTAACTTGAAAATTAACATCTTAAGATTTATACTCATCTTAATACCTAGAGTTATATCGAGGTCAAGGGTTTTTTAAAATAAAATTTAAAGGAGATTTAAAATTGACTTATTCTATAAAAGATATAGCTGAAATGTTCAATATTTCCATATATACAATTAGATTTTATGATAAAGAGGGACTACTGCCATTTGTTTTAAGAAATAAAGCAGGAAACAGAGTGTTTACTGAATCAGATGTTGGTCTCTTTAGGACGATTTGTTGTCTAAAAGATACTGGAATGCAAATTAAAGATATTAAGAAGTATATTGACTTATGTATGGAAGGTGCTGAGACTATAGATTTGAGAAAAAAATTACTTTTGGAACATGAAGAAGTAATTATAAATCAAATAAAAAATCTAAATAAAAATCTTGACCATATTCGTTGGAAAGTAGAAAAGTATGGATCTGATAATGCTTTTGAAATTATTAGTGAAGAAAGAAGAATGGTTCAGGATGAAAAGCGCGAGAATAACTTATTATAAGTAATAAATACCTTTATTATTTAAACTTAAAAAAGTCTACGTTATTAAAAAAAGGAGGATTTTAGTGAGAGTTACGCATTCTCTCTCTAAGGATGATATATGTTTAATATTATGATTGTTGAAGATAATGAGCAACTTCAGAATGAGATAGGAAGCCTATTAATTAGAAATGGGTATCGTGTTATTAAAACTATGGAATTTAATAAAATACCTAAGCTTGTAAAGGAAAATAATCCTCACTTAATCCTTTTAGATATTAATTTACCCTATGATGATGGTTTTAAAATATGTACAGAGATACGTAGTTCTTCAACTGTACCTATCATATTTATCACAAGCAGAGATACCAATGTTGATGAGCTTATGAGCATAACTTTAGGAGGAGATGACTTTATTACTAAACCATATAATGCTCAAATTCTTCTTGCTAGAATAAATTCGCTTTTAAAGAGGGCATATCCTAATGAAAATTCAGGAGATTTTATAGAATATAACGGTGTTAAGTTGAACATACTGTCCAGCAAAGTTGAATATAAGGATAGCGAGATAGAGCTTACTAAAAATGAACTTAAAATACTTCATTACTTATTGATTAATAAAGGAAGAATAGTGTCTAGGGTTGATATTATGGAATATTTGTGGGATAGTGCAATGTTTGTAAATGATAATACCCTTACAGTAAATATAACAAGACTTAGAAATAAGTTTGAGGATATTGGAGTCAGCGATTTTATAAAAACTAAAAGAGGACAAGGATACATAATATGAATTTAGGAGATTATTTGAGAAAAAAAATAAAAGTAGTTTTGTTGAATTTTATAGCATTAATCACCTTAAGTACCTTTCTTTTTAGTGTTGGAAATACATTAGATACTATAATTACTATTGCAGTAGCTTGGATTTTAGTGTATACAGCCTTTTTCATTTATGAATATAGAAAGAGAAAGGTCTATTACCATGATCTTTTAAAAACAGCAGAAAAACTGGACAAGAAATATCTTATGGGAGAAATAATTGATAAACCTCCATTTATAGATGCGGCTCCTTATTATGATTTAATTAAGAAAGCAGGTAAGTCTATGCTTGAAGAAGTAAATAAAATTAACACTCAGCGTAAGGAATATAAGGAATATATAGAACAATGGATACATGAAGTAAAGACCCCTATAGCAGCTATTAAACTCATAGAAGAAAACAATAGAACTTGTACTTCTAGAGCAATATTAGAGGAACTTGAAAATATAGATAGGTATGTAGAGCAGGCTTTATTTTATGCTAGAAGTGAGGAAGCCCATAAGGATTATCTTATAAAAGAAATTTCACTGGAACAGTGTGTAAGTAAGGTGCTTATACGAAATAAGCAGATGTTTATTCTTAATAATATAGATGTAGAATTAACTGACCTTAATAAAAGTGTATACTGTGATAGCAAATGGTTGGAGTTTATAATAAATCAAATAGTAGTGAATGCAGTAAAGTATAGAAGTAGCAATTTTCCTGTGGTTAAGATTTACACAAAAAAGATTAAAAGTGGTGTTCAACTTATTATTGAAGATAACGGAATAGGAATACCTGATAATGAAATTAACCGTATATTTCATAAGGGTTTTACAGGAACCAAAGGACGACAAAATCATAAATCTACAGGGATAGGTTTGTATCTATGTAAAAAGCTTTGTGATAAGTTAGGGCTATTAATAACAGCAGATTCAAAGGAAAACTTATATACAAAAGTAATTATTTCTTTTCCTAAAGGTAACTTTTGTAAAGATGGAGCCATATAGGCTCTTTTTTTCAGTTAAGATTCTTTAAGAAAATTTATATTTAAGTTCTGTAAAGTGACAAAGTTGTAACTTTAAAGTAAGTTTCAATCGAATCAAGCAAGGAAGAAATTAGGTACAATGTAAGTGAGGTGAGTGAATTGGATAAAATATTAGATATAAAAAATGTAGAAAAGTACTATGGAAATAAAGGGAATGTAGTAAAGGCAATAGATGACATTAGTTTTCAGGTATTCAGGGGAGAATTTGTAGGGGTTATGGGACCCTCTGGCTCTGGTAAAACAACATTACTAAATATTATATCTACAATTGATGAAGTAAGTGTTGGACATATCTATATAGATGGTGAGGATTTAACAGAAATTAATCAAAAAGATATTGCAAAGTTTAGAAGGGAAAACCTAGGTTTTATCTTTCAGGATTTTAACCTATTAGATACTTTGACAATTCATGAAAACATAGCTTTAGCTTTAACTATTAACAGGCAAAAAAAGAATGATATAGATAGTAAGGTAATTGCTATAGCTACAGAGCTAGGGATAGAGGATATACTTCAGAAATATCCCTATGAAGTTTCAGGAGGACAGAAGCAGAGATGTGCCTGTGCCAGAGCTTTAATTACAAATCCAAAGCTTATTTTGGCAGATGAACCAACTGGTTCCCTGGATTCAAGGTCAGCTCAAATGCTTATAGAGATGATATCTCATCTAAATAAAGAGCTAGGAGCAACTATTTTAATGGTAACTCATGATTCTTTTACAGCAAGCTATTGTGACAGGATTTTATTTATTAAAGATGGCAAGATATTTACTGAACTTATAAAGGGACAAAACACCAGAAAGCAATTTTTTAATCAGATATTGGATGTGGTAGCCTTGCTTGGGGGTGATGTGAGAGATGTACGCTAAACTGGCTTTAAGTAATGCAAGAAAGTCAATTAGGGATTATGTAATTTATTTTGTTACATTAATTATCTGTGTAAGCATGTTTTATGCCTTCCTGTCATTATCAAGCTCACATTATGAATTGATAACAGAGGATACCTATAATTTTGAGTACCTTAAAATCATGTTGAAATACGCCACATATATCATAACAGGGTTACTTATTGTGCTTATAGCTTATGTAAATAAATACATGATAAAGAGAAGGAAAAGAGAATTTGCAACCTATATATTACTAGGAATTCCACAGAGAAATGTAGCCTTTATGTTTTTTATTGAAACCTTGGTTATGGGTATGATTTCAATAGCTTTTGGAATATTTCTTGGAACTTTGTTTTCACAGCTTGTTACTGCTTTAATTCTTATGACTGCAAATCAAGAAATTATATTTTCCTTTAAGCTTTATCTAGACACTATAGCAATAACTTTACTGTTTTTCTCCTTAATGTTTTGTATAATTGGGCTAATAAACGTAAGAACCTTAAGTAAATCTAAACTAATTAATATGCTTAATGATGAAAAAAAGACTGAATTCCAGTTTAAGAGAGGTAAGAGTATATATATAAGCGTATTTATTGCAGCTATTTTATTTTATATACTTTGCGGATTTTCTGTCCACAAAATTCTTCTAGTGGTTGGAAATCCTGATTTAAAACAAGGCAATGAAATAACATATTTTGGGATTGCAATAATTAGTTTTATCATAGGAACATATACACTTTTCTACTCATTATCATATGTACTAATTCTAATTAAAGAAAGATGGATAAAGTTTAAGTATGAGTATACAAATCTGTTTTTAATAGGAGCAGTAGTTTCAAAAATTAAGACTGCACCTATGTTAATGGCTACAATTTCACTAACTTTTTTAGGTGCTGCCTTATGTTTTACTTTGACACTTTTATTGTCACAGTGGAGTTTAGGATATTTAGATAATAGAATTCCTTTTGATACAATAGTAGCAAATAAGCTAAATATTATGAGTAGTGAAGAGGATATATCTAAAATTGATTATAGTGGATTAGTGAAAAAATTAGAGAATGAAAACTTTGATATAAAGGATTATTGTGAAGTGGAGCAATATTACATTTATGATAAAAAGCTATACGATACAGATGTAAAAAACATGCCTCTCTTTGCTATAAGCTTAGGTGATTATAATCACTTAAGAAAGATGCTAGGGTTTAGTGAAGTACAGCTTGGGGATAATGAGTTTACAACTCAGTGGCTGAAACTTGTAGATGATTCTCTTCTTAATGATTATATTAGTGAAAATTCAACCCTAAAAATAAATGATAAAGAGTTTAAGCTCAGTTCAAACCCATACTACAAGGATTCTATAGGTGAATATATTTATAATTCACGTGAAGGTGGACTTGTTGTGTTGCCTGATGAGCTATGCAAAAGTCTAACCTTAGCAGCTAAGGACTTTTACGCTAAAAGTACTAGTAAGGTCAGTAATGATGCATTAGTTAAGATTGAAAGAGATATTATACCAAAGTGGTTTATGGAAAATCACAGTAATATGTTAAGTAATAAAAACAAGAACAATCCTTTGACTATCAGATTAAAAGCAGCAGAGACTAATGAAATATTAAATGTTACACTTGGCATGAGAATACTTGGAATATACGGCGGGGCTGTTTTACTTATGATAAGCTTAACAGTACTTGCCTTGCAGCAACTTTCTGACTCAATAGAGCATAAAGGGAGATTTAATACTTTAAGGAAGCTTGGGATAGATAATAAAGAGATAGGAAGATTAATTTTAAAACAAATATCACTATACTTTACACTACCAATAATTGTAGCAGTTTTCGGTTTCTATATATTCTTTAATGCTTTTCAGACTGCAAGCAAAACCATAATAGATATATATATTGGCGGAAAAGCTTTTATGTTCAATATAAGTATCTCCTTGTTTCTAATTATAGTTATTTATGTGTGCTATTTTGTAGCTACTTATTATTCATTTAAGAGGAATGTAGATGTTAGGTAATTAAGCACAAATATATAATAGAATTTCAGAACGATAAAAACTCTTGAAAAATCAAGGGTTTTTATCTTTTTTAAACTTCTTTAGATTATAAAAAAACATAAGAATATCATGGAACATCTTTGAGGTTCCTACAGAGCAGGGGTTAAAAGGAATTTGATGAAGTTCTTCGAACTTCTACAGAGCAGGGGTGTAAATATTAAACTTAACTTCAGTAAGCTCTTCGCTAAGTTGCCACAATCTTTTAGCTAATTCTGCATCTATGGCCCAAGGGCGCACTCCATTTCCATTTAAGCTATCAGCTGGAACAGCTTCAGAAATGTCGCAATCTTCGCAATAAACACCACCCATTTCATTTAGTGATGGGCTAGTTGCAC
The DNA here is from genome assembly GCF_900130055.1 of Clostridium intestinale DSM 6191. Classification (GTDB taxonomy): domain Bacteria; phylum Bacillota; class Clostridia; order Clostridiales; family Clostridiaceae; genus Clostridium_T; species Clostridium_T intestinale. Next base: position 502,803 of record NZ_FQXU01000003.1, on the reverse strand, counting down.
ACCATACCGATGTGGCAGCACCTTGTTCAATGGTTTTGAATTCATTTGTATGTTCTTTATTGGCAGTTTTTTTATCATTATTCTTAAGCTCTTGTGTAGTAAGTTTTCCATCAAGGGAAAATCTACCGAGATCTGTAGTTGGAATTAACCCTGGGTGTACTGCAAATGATCTTACTCCATATTCTCTACCTAATCTATCAAGCTCAACTGCAAAAAGTACATTGGCAGATTTTGATTGGGCATAGGCTTTCCATTTATCATATTCTGTTTTTTCAAAATTAGGGTCTTCAAAATTAACTCCTCCAAGACGTTGAGCTCTTGAGGAAACTGCAATAACCCTAGCGTTGCCAGCCCTTTTTAAAGCAGGCCAAAGTCTTGATGTTAATTGAAAGTGTCCTAGGTGGTTTGTTGCAAATTGAGATTCATACCCTCTGGTATCTCTCATTAGAGGTGGAGCCATGATTCCTGCACTATTTATTAAGAGGTGAAGAGCCCTTCCAGAAGCTATAAATTTCTCTGCAAAGCTATCTATAGAATCAGGATTCATAAGGTCTAAAGGTTCTAACTCTATATTTTGGATTCCATTTACAGCCTTCTGTGCTTTTTCAATATTTCTTGCTGGTACTATAACTGTGGCTCCAGCTTCAGCTAAAACTTTAGCAGTTTCCAATCCAATTCCTGAATAACCTCCAGTAACAATTGCTATCCTTCCTTGTAAATTTATATCTCCCATAACTTCTTTTGCAGTTGTAGAAAATCCATATCCTGAATTTATTGGTGATTGAATAGTATTTTTCATATAATTCTCCTTTTCTATGCGTATCCTAATTTTTAAATAGCTAGCTTTACATTCAGTATATTTCTTAGAGTGCAGTGTAAGTCAATAGGAAATTTCATAAATATTGATTAATAAGTATTGTAATCTTTATATATAGAAATTATAGTATTAGATAAGATTGTAGATTGTTATTTAGAGGGGGCCAACTATGAATTTCTCCATAAAAGAAGTAGCAGAAAAATTTAATTTATCACCTTACACATTAAGATACTACGAACGGGAGGGGCTAATACCATCTGTACAACGTAATAATAATGGAAGAAGGGTATATACAGATACTGATTTAGGATGGCTTCAAATTGTTTGCTGTATGAGAGCTACAGGAATGTCTATCTCATATATAAAAAATTACGTTGAGCTTTGTATTAATGGAAGGGAAACATTAGAAGAAAAACGTAAGATTATGCTTGAACAAAAAGAAATAATAAAAGAAGAGATAAAAAAATATACTGAACTTCTTGAACTGGTAGATATGAAGTTAGACTATTATGATGAAAAAGTCTCCAAAGATGAATTAAAAGAGATGATTAATAAGAAAAGAATAAATAAGTACCTTACATAAATGTAAGGTTAAAAAGGGAAATGTAAGCCTAAGTTATGGCTGGGCATTTCTTTTTTTATTACAATTAATGTATAATCAAATTAATTAATTGGAGGAAAATGTATGAAATTATTAGAGGTAAATAATTTAAAAAAGATATACACAACTAGATTTGGAGGTAACCAAGTTCAGGCTCTTAGCAATGTAACATTTTCTGTAGAAGAAGGTGAATATGTTGCTATAATGGGGGAATCTGGCTCTGGAAAAACCACTTTACTTAATATACTTGCATCATTAGATAAACCTACCAGCGGAGAGATTTTACTTCAAGGTAAAAACGTAGTTTCTATTAAAGAAAGTGAAATAGTTGCATTTCGTAGGGAAAATTTAGGGTTCGTATTTCAAGACTTTAACTTACTTGATACCTTTTCTTTAAAGGATAATATATTTCTGCCACTTGTTTTATCAAGAAAGTCCTATGATGAGATGGAGAAAAGATTAACTCCAATTGCTGAAAAGTTAGGCATAAAGGATATATTAAATAAATTCCCCTATGAAGTATCTGGTGGACAAAAACAAAGAGCTGCAGTTGCTAGAGCTTTAATTACGAATCCGCAACTTATTTTAGCAGATGAACCAACAGGGGCACTTGATTCCAAGGCTACAGATCATCTTTTGAAGTTATTTTCTGACATCAATAAAGAAGGGCAAACAATACTTATGGTTACACATAGTACAAAGGCGGCAAGCCATGCTGGAAGAGTTCTTTTTATTAAAGATGGAGAAGTATTTCATCAGCTTTATAAAGGTTCAATGTCTAATGAGGAGATGTTCGAGAAGATTTCAAATACCCTTACAGTCATTGCAACTGGAGGTGTGGTGAATGAATAGATTATTTTATCCAAAACTTGCAGCTATAAATATAAAAAAGAATAGTAAAACCTATCTACCTTTTATAATAACCTGTATATGTACCATTTCAATGTTTTATATAATGCATGAAATCTCAATAAATAAAGGATTAGACGGTGTATCTGGATCTGAAAGTCTAAAAGTAATACTTAAATTAGGAAGTATAGTAATAGGAATATTTTCAGCAATATTTCTTTTTTACACAAACAGTTTCCTAATCAAAAGGCGTAAAAAGGAAATTGGATTATATAATGTGTTAGGTCTTGAGAAAAAGCATATATCCAAAATCCTATTTTTCGAATTTCTCTATACTTCAATATTTAGCTTAGTAGTTGGACTTATTGCTGGAGTTATTTTAGATAAACTTATGTTTTTATTACTTTTAAAACTTCTCAAATTTGAGGTTGCATTTGGTTTTACTATTTCAATACCATCCATAATAATAACATTGTTACTTTTTACAGGTATTTTTATTTCAACTTTGCTATCTAATTTAGTTCAAATCAAGGTGTTAAAACCTATAGAATTACTAAGAGGTTCAGAACATGGAGAAAAAGAGCCTAAGACAAAATGGATTATGACTGTAATTGGATTAATAGCTCTTGGTACTGGTTATGGTCTCGCTTTAAAAATCGAATCACCACTTGCTGCATTACAAATGTTCTTTGTTGCAGTTATCCTAGTTATGGTTGGAACTTATGCACTTTTTACAGCAGGAAGTATCGCAGTGTTAAAGACCCTTAGAAAAAATAAAAACTTTTATTATAAGACTAGTAACTTTATTTCTGTTTCAGGAATGATGTACAGAATGAAGCAAAATGCTATTGGGCTTGCGAATATTTGTATTTTAAGCACTTGTGTACTTGTAATGATTTCTACAACAGTATCTTTATATGTAGGTATGGAGGATGTTTTAAGAACTAGATTCCCTAGAGATATAATAGTAACAGCTTCACAAGCTACAAAAGAAGAAGCTAAAAAGATAGATGAAATATTAATAAGCGAGTCAAAAAATAATAGTATAGATACAACAGGTAAATTTAACTATTTTAATAAATATTTTGCTGCTATAAATAATGATGGGAAGTTAGATTTAATCAATAAGGATAGCTTGAGTTCAGATGTTACTTTGCTACAATTTGTATCTATTGCTGACTACAATAGATTGGAAGGGGAGAATATTACCCTTAAAGATAATGAAGCTGTTGTTTATTCAAATGTAAAGAATTTTGATAAAAACAACATAACTATAGAAAATAAAATATTCAATATTAAAGAATCTTTTAATAAACCTATAGAAGCCTTAAAGATTAATATGAATGACGTAATCAATACTTATGTAGTATTCGTAAATGACATAAACGTATTGGATGCAAATGGAGATGGCGCATATTATGTGGCATTTGACGTTTCTGGATCAGATGAGAATATAGGAATTCTCTCAAATAAACTTAATGAGAAATTTAAAGAAAATAATTTACAAGTTCATGTTGATAGTTCTGCTGGAAGTAAAGAAAGCTTCTATTCATTATATGGTGGTTTATTCTTTATAGGTATATTCTTAGGATCGCTATTCTTAATGGCAACAGTTCTTATCATTTACTATAAACAAATATCAGAAGGATATGATGATAAAAATCGATTTGAAATAATGCAAAAAGTTGGAATGAGTAAAATTGAAATTAAGAAGACTATTAGAAGTCAAGTACTTATGGTATTTTTCCTTCCTCTTGTTACAGCAGTAATACATGTTGGATTTGCATTCCCAATGATAACTAAACTTCTTGCAGTTTTAAACCTTAGAAATGTATCTTTATTTATGGTAGCAACTATAATAACAATACTTGTTTTTGCTGCAATTTATGGAATAGTATTTTCTTTAACTGCAAGAGCCTACTATAAAATAGTTGAATAAGTATTATAGCTAAAAAAACAGGGTTAAACCCTGTTTTTTATTGCACATTAAATACTACATTTGCCATCTGAACATGTTTCAGAATCAGCGCTATCTATATCAGTTGTTATGCTTTCAGCTGAAGTTTCTGAAAGTTCTTCACTTTTTACCTTTTCAAGCACTTCTAAAAATAATTCAGGAGGTTGTGCACCTGATACTGCATACTTATTATTGAATACGAAGAAAGGAACACCAGTTACCCCTATATTAGAAGCTGTTTGTTCATCTAATCTAACCTCAGAAGTATATTCATCAGATTCTAGAACCATTAATGCTTTAGCGCCATCAACACCAACTTCAGAAGCTAATTCTGACAACACGTTATGGTCAGATAAGTTTAAAGAATCTACAAAGTATGCTTTTAATAATCTCTCTGTAAGCTCTTTATCTTTACCATAAGTTTTTGCAAAATGTACTAATCTGTGTGCATCAAAAGTGTTAGTTGGTTTTAAATCATCAAAATTATAATCTAGACCAAGAGCTTTTGCCTGCAATATTAGCTGATCATTAGATGCTTTTGCTTGTTCTACTGGAATCCCATATTTATTAGCTATAAGCTCATGAATGCTTTCCTTATATTCTTTTCTAGCATTAGGGTCAAGTTCAAAGCTTCTAAAAACTAACTCAACCTCATTTTTATGCTCAAATTTATCTAATGCAACTTCTAGTCTTCTTTTTCCAATATAACAAAATGGACATACGAAGTCAGACCATATTTCTATTTTCATATATATCACTCCTTGAAAGTTCACTAATATAATTTTCTTTAATCTTTGTATAGAGTATTATAATCCAATGAATTTAAATTATCAACTGAAAGTAAATATTAATTAGAAAGAAAGATTTATAAATATTTTAAAAATAGTTTATATTTTTTATAATAATATTTAAAGTTTTTTATTATTTACAATATAGAATTATATGTATAAAAGTTGAACAACATATATTTTGATGACACTAAGGAAGGAGATCTAAAATGGATCTATTAATGATAATATTGTTACTTATGGTATGTTTGTTAATTTCAAATATAATCAGTCACTACATCCCCTCTATTCCTACAGCTTTGATTCAAATAGCTTTAGGAGTAATTCTTTCATTCATTTTTAAACATAACTCAATAGAGATAGAGGAGGAATGGTTCTTTCTTTTATTTGTAGCACCGCTTTTATATAATGATGGAAAATCATTTCCTAGAGGTGAACTATGGAAAATGAGACGTTCTATATTAGGTAATTCAGTGGTATTAGTACTTTTAACTACAGTTGGAGGAGGATACTTTATTCACTGGATGATACCGAGTATACCACTTGCAGGGGCTTTTGCATTAGCTGCTATTTTATCACCAACTGATCCTGTGGCTGTAAATGGAATTGCAAAGCGAATTCATATACCAGAAGAAGTTCTAAATCTTGTTAGAGGAGAATCTTTAATAAATGATGCTTCAGGTATAGTTGCCTTTAATTATGCTATAGTTGCTGTATTAACTGGATATTTTTCACTAAAGGAAGCAGTGTTGAATTTTTCGTATATATTCTTGGCTGGTGCAGTTTTAGGCCTTATCTTTGCTTTAATCATGACAATTATAAGATTTACCTTGCATAAAAAAGGAATAAATGACGTGGTTTTTCACTCTTTACTACAGATATTAGCACCTTTTGGCATTTTCATTGTTACAGAAAATTTTTTTCATGCTTCAGGAGTAATTGCAGTAGTTGTTGCTGGGGTATTTCACTCAATTATAAATGAAAAAATAGAAATCAGAATAGCTGAAGAGCAAGTTCTTACTGAAAACATATGGAGTATTATTTTATTTGTACTAAATGGAAGCGTATTTCTTTTGTTAGGTTTAAATATTCCACCCTCAATGATTGAAATTATATCTAGTCCTAATATAGGAAACTTAAAAGCATTTGGATATGTAATAGCTATTGGACTCGCTATTTTAATAATTCGCTTTGCTTGGTCTTATTTATCAACTTATTATGAATATCATTTAAATAAAGAGAATACTACAGAAGAACCAGATGTGAAGATATCTTTATTAACAACATTAACTGGTGTTAGAGGAACAGTTACCATGGTTGGAGTTTTATCAATTCCTCTATTTTTAAACAATGGACAGGTTTTTCCAGAACGTTCATTAATTCTATTTTTAACTGCCGGCATAATACTTTTTACATTAATTTTAGCTACAGTATTTCTACCTATTTTATGTAAAGAGAACTTAGTACAAAATAAAAACGCTAATAAGGATGATTTAAGTGAGGCAAAAAATAGACTACTATTAGCGAGTATTAAAGCTATTGAAGATGAAATAAATGAGAAAAATGAAGACGTTGCTTATGAATTAATAAATGAATATAAACATAGCTTTTACAACCCAAGTTCAGAGCATGAAGGAATTGAGATGCGTGCTAGTGAAAATCAACAGAAAATGGCTGAAATAAGATTAATAGCTTTAAATGCAGAGCGAAATTACGTATATAAGTTAATGGAGGAATGTGAATGGGATGAAGATATATTTAACGCCTTTGAAAGATCTTTTGATTACAGAGAAGAAGCACTTTTAACTAATGCTCGTCAAGATACAATTTTTCTTATGAGAAAGATAATGAGAAGGTCAAAGCATTTTTATGGAAATAAATTTAGGAGAAAAGATTCTCAAAGAAAGAGTTTAGAATTAGTAAAAGATATTCAACTAAAAGCTTTTGAAAAGGCAATTGAAGCTTTAGAAGCGTACAGGAAAAGTGATGAATCAGCTAAGTTCACCCATAAGGTGATTTTAGATTATAAGGGTATGATTAATAGATTCAATGGAGGAATAGTAAAATACAGTGAGGAAGATCTAGAACAAAAGGAAGAACTTAGAATTAAGGCTATGGATTTAGAGAGATGTGAGATTCGTAAGATGTATGAATCAGGAGAAATTACAAGAGAGCAATCAAAAGAACTAAGAAGATATATAAACTATATTGAAAGCGTAATTTTATATAAGCATGTTGAGTAAAACAGTTAGAAAGCTTGATTAATATATCGAGCTTTTTTAAATACACTTTTTAGAATAAAAATAATACCACTTAGAGAGGATAATTTACCACTTACCTAAACAATATTTACAAAGAAAACGCATCTTAATATAATAAAAGCATGGAGAGTGGCAATATGAAAATAAGAATTGAAGTTGATAATGAAATTAGAGAAAACGAAATTATAATAAGGTGCAATGAGCTTACTGAGGAAGTCAAAAATATTCAAAGTGTGCTTGGAGATTTAATTGTAGTTAAGAAAAGCATAACCTTTTACAAAGGGGAAACTGAGTATTATCTAGCTTTAGAAAAAGTGCTTTTTTTCGAAACAGAGGAAAGTGCTGTTTGTGCACATACCACTGATAATATATACAATGTTAAGTACAAACTTTACGAGCTTGAAGAGATATTGCCAGGGTATTTTATGAGAGTCTCAAAATCAACAATTTTAAACACAAATCATATTTACTCCATAACACGTAGTCTTTCATCCTCAAGCAAGGTTGAATTTCAAAACACCCATAAACAGGTATATGTTTCAAGATATTACTATAAACCATTAAAAATAAAATTGTTAGAAAAGAGGAAATAATATGAAAAAAGAAAGAGTTTTTTGGGGATTTATATTTATACTATCTGGTATTTTCTTAATTGTAAGCAAGCTTGGTTACTTCCCAGATGTGAATCCTTTTAGTTTAATTTTGACATTCTTTTTAGTAGTTGTTATAGGAAAGAGTATAATTCGTTTAAACTTTCCAGGCATTTTATTCCCAATTGCCTTTATCTGTATAATGTATGATAATCAATTAGGAATTACGCAAATAACTCCTTGGACAGTGTTAATTGCAGCACTATTTGGTAGTATAGGTTTATCTATGCTTTTCCATAAACATGTTAAATTTATTCACCATAAACACTTCCACAAACATCACCACGATGATTATAAGTTTGAAAAAATTGATGTTGAAGATGATGGCAAAGTTTCATTTAAGAGTTCATTTGGAGCTAGTATAAAGTATATAAATACAAATAAATTTGAACAAGCAGATTTAGAATGTTCATTTGGAGCTTTAAAGGTATATTTTGATAATGCTGTTATGAGTAAAGACAATGCTGTAGTAAAAATTGATGCATCTTTTTCAGGGGTAGAGTTGTATATACCTAAGACTTGGCGTGTAGATATTAAAACTAATGCTTTTTTAGGAGATGTTAGTGAAAAAAATAGAAGTGGTCAAGTAATAACTAACACTTTAACCTTAGTTGGAGATATAAGTTTTGCTGGAGTAGAGATAATTTATATCTAAAAAATAAGAATAACAATAATTATTAGATTAGCAGTTTCTTTAGACTAATAAGTTTAAAGAAACTGCTTTTTATTTATGAATCATTATTTTTAAATAACTGAACCTGTCTATAAGATGTTATGTATTGTCGTTAATGTTAAAAAATGATAAAATTTACATATGAGGGGGGAGGGGAAATGAGTGAGTTAATAAATAATGCTGTAAAAGGTGTAAATATTATACCTACAGTACTATTAGGATTAGTTTTATTTTACTGGATAACTGTAATTATTGGCGTATTTGACTTTGATTTATTTGAACTAGATTTTGATGTAGACGTTGATGCAGATGTTTTTCAGGGAATATTAGTTTTCCTAAATTTAAGAGATATACCTTTTATGGTGTTTTTTAGTATTTTATCCTTTATATTTTGGATTTTATCAATGATGTTATATAGACTTCCAATAACACCAGGAGGTTTTATAAATGGTTTAATATTAATTCCGATCTTTATAGTTAGCTTATTATTTACTAAGATAATAACAAAGCCACTTAAGAAACTCTTTAAGAAGGACTATGAAGATATTGCTCCAAATGGTGGAGTAGTTGGACAACTAGTAACATTGATAACCAACATTGGAGATGGAAGATTAGGTCAAGGAGAAATAAAAAGAGATGGCGCTTCTTTATTAATAAATGTGAAAGCAGAAAAAGATGATGATCTATTTATTAAAAATGAAATTGCTTATGTTTATAGAAAAGACGAAGATAAAAATATTTATTACATTATAAAGATTGAGGAGTGATATTAATGACTTATGAAATACAACTTTTATTAATTAGTATTGGTGCTGGAGTAATTATTATTGGTGGACTGCTTGCAATGTTTTCTAAATTCTATCATAAGGTAGATCAAGGAAAGGTTGTTGTAAGAAATGGTATTGGGGGGCCTGTAGTATCCTTTGGCGGTATTTTTGTATTACCAATATTACATAAAAGCGAGATTATGGATATCTCTGTTAAGAGAGTTGAAATAGCTAGAGAAGGTAAAGATGGGCTTATATGCAAAGATAACTTAAGAGCAGATATAAGAGTTGCATTTTTTGTTAGAGTAAATCAAACAAGGGAAGATGTATTAAAAGTAGGTCAACTATTAGGCTGTGTAAAAGCATCAGATCCAAAAACTTTAATGGATTTTTTTGATGCAAAATTCTCAGAAGCTTTAAAAACAGTAGGTAAAAAGTTTGATTTTGTTCAGCTTTATACTGAAAGAGAAACTTTTAAAAATGAAATTCTTCAAATAATAGGAACTGATTTAAATGGGTATGTTTTAGATGATGCGGCTATAGATTATCTTGAGCAGACTGATATAAAATTATTAAACAGCGATAATATTCTAGATTCAGAAGGTATAAAGAAAATAACTGAACTTACAGCTGAACAACTTATATTAGCTAACCAAATTGAAAGAGATAAGGAAAAAACTATAAAGAAACAAGATGTCTCTGCTAGAGAAGCTATATTAGAACTTGAAAAACAAAATGCAGAGGCTGAAGCTAAACAAAAAAGAGAGATTGCAATTATAACTGCAAGAGAAGAAGCAGAAGCTGAAAAAGTTAGACAAGAAGAGAGATATAAATCAGAAATGGCAAGAGTTAAGTCTGATGAAGAAATAGAAGTTGCAGAACAAAATAAACAAAGACAAGTTATTATAGCTATGAAGTCAAAAGAGAGTACAGAAGCTGTTGAAGCCGAAAGAGTTGATAAAAATAGATTATTAGAAAGAACTGAAAAAGAAAAACTTGTGGAACTTGCAAGTATAGACAAGCAAAAGGAAGTAGAAATAGAAAAGAAAAATATTCAAACAATTATAAGAGAAAGAGTTGCTGTTGAGAAAGATACAGTTATTGAAGAAGAAAAAATCAACGATACTAGGGTTCTTGCTGAAGCTAACAGAGTTAAGTCTGTAGCTATTAAAAAGGCTGAAGAACAATCAGAATCTAAGCTTATAGTAGAAGTTAAATCAGCTGAAGCCTCAAAAGAAGCAGCAGAAAGATTGGCAGAAAAAACTATTATTGATGCTGATGCTAAATATAAAGCATCTCAAAAAGAAGCTGAGGCAATTAAGATACTTGCAGATGCCAATATTCAAAAGGAAGCAACTTCTGGTATTGCAGAATCTAAGGTTATTGAAGCTAAAGCTGTTGCTGAGGCAAAAGCTATTGAATCTAAATCTATAGCTCAAGCTAAAGCTGATAGCGCAATGGTTGAAGTTAAGGAAAAAGAAGGAACTGTAGAAGCTGATATCATGAAGAAGAAATACATGGCTGAAGCTGAAGGAATTAAAGAAAAAGCTAGCAGCATGAAAGCTCTTGATGAAGTTGGTAGAGGTCATGAAGAATTTAAACTTAAACTTGAAAAAGAAAAAGAAATTGAACTTGCAAATATTAATATTCAAAAAGAAATTGCTGAAGCTCAAGCATCAGTTATCAGTGAAGCTCTTAAAGCAGCGAAAATTGATATTGTGGGTGGAGAAACAATGTTCTTTGATCAGATTATAGGTTCAGTAACAAAAGGTAAATCATATGATCGTCTAGTAAATAATAGTGAAGTTCTTACAGATATTAAGGAAACCTTTATAACTGGTGATCCTGAGTATTTTAAGAAACAACTAGGTGATTTTATGGATAGATTTAATATAACTTCAGAGGATATAAAAAACCTTTCAATTGCAGGTGCTATAAATAAGATGATGACAACTTCAGGAGATGGTGATAAAGCAGGATTAGGAAAGCTGTTAGAAACAGTAAAAAAAGCAGGATTAGCTGATCTACCAGCAAAAACTTTAGAAATCCCTCGTAAATAAGGAGAAGCATTTTGAATAGTATCGAAGATATGGAAAAAGGCACCTATGAGGTTATAAAAAATCGTCTTATTAATCATGGAGCAGATTTAAAAGAGCGAGTTAATAAATTAAATATCGCTAGAAAAGAAACCTTTGGCTCCATAGAAACTAAACTTCTAGGAAGTGAAAGGATAATCACTGAAAACAATTGTGTCCCTAGAGATATGGCCCCAGTAGAGGACTTATTTATCTTTGGATACAATGTTCACATTGGTCTTAAATCAAAAACAGAGCTAAGTGATGTTTTTTCAATTTATAGATATATTGATAAAAAATTTATAAAACAGCCTCTTGATTTAATAAATAATCAGGATTTTATAAATGATTTTGATGAGCTATATAAGTATTATAAAAACACCTTTTTTGCTAAGTTCACCATAATAGATCCTTATTTTTATATGATTTTTCAAACTGGAAAAAATCCTACAGATATTAAGGTGTTTAAATGGGCAATTGAAGGAAATAAACTTATATATGTAGATAGCAGAAGTGACCATGAGGTAAAATTTAAAAACAAAAGTGAATTCAAATTTGTAAAAGCTACTAGAGACGATCAAAGAAACGGTAGATATCCTCATATCTCAATATTGGACAAGGTCTTTGTTGAAACAATAAGAAAGGACTTAACAATTAAGATTGAAGATAATACAGATACAGGCCAGGGAATTTATTCAGAACCTGTAGAGGACATGGATCAAAGTCTTGATGACGCTGAAATATATTATGTAGACTTAGATCAACTTATAATACTAAAAATTAAACCTTACAAAGAAAATGATTTTAGATATTTCATTTTTAATAATAAGCTTAAAACCGTAGTCAGAGTAGATTCAATTAAAGATACCTGTATTCTTCTTCCAGGACACCATGGAGTAATATTCCCAAAAGGATATTATCTTCAAACTGGAGAATACAAGATATTCGATATAGAAGCTGAAGGTTCAGTCTTTGATCAAATAATTACCTCCTCAAATGGAGAAGATTATCAGTACATTTTCTACAATACAAATAGTGGGGAATATCAAATTTACTCTTATAACATAATCGAGCAAAAAATTGATGTTCCTATAATTTGTAGTGGTTATTCTCATTTTAATAATGGAGAAATGATAGTAGCAAGACAGGAAAGTGAACCAAGAAAAAATCACATGCTACAACTATGGCAAACCCCGTATGTAGGAAAAAACTACGTAAGCCAAGGAGATAAGGACTCTATTGTCTATAAAATAGGGAATAAAGATATTGTAAATGCCATGGCTGATTGTAACTCAGTATGTAAACTTGTTGATAAAAAAGATGGCTATCAAAGTATTTACGTAGATATAGTAAAAGAATGCGAAAGGATAATTGACTCCTACTTTTGGTTAGATAAAGAAGAAACCTTTAATTTAAAAGAAGTTCTTTTAGCCTTAAAAGAATCTGCAACCTTTGCTATTGGTGAATATGAAAAAGTATTAAGAATTAAGGCATCTACTAAAAAGCAGATAGAAGATACTCAAAAATCAACAGAAGAATTATTAAAGAATATCAAGTATGGAACCTTCGATAATATTGATGAATATGTTCAAGCCTTAGCTGAAATCAGAAATACTAGAGGGAAAATAGCCACACTTAAAGAATTAAGATACACAGACCTTAATGTTGTAAATTCTCTCGATAAGGATGTTAAAGAAAAGTATGATGAATTCTCTACAAAATGTGTTGAGTTTTTATTAGCACCTGAAGGGTTATTACCTTATGATAAAAAAGTTAAAGAGCTACAAGGTGAGATAGTTAAGGTAACTAAGTCTAAAGAAGGTAGAGAACTTGAAGGGAAAATGAATGGGGTTTCAAGTGATTTAGAGCTTCTTATAGATATTATTAGTAATTTCAAAATAGAAGACCCAACAATGACAACAGAAATAATAGAGAAGATATCTTCATTATTTTCTCTTATTAATAATGGTAAGGCGCGACTAAATAATAAAATTGAAGAGCTTACAAAAAATGAAATGACTTCTCAATTTCATTCTCAAATAAAGCTTTTAAGTCAATCCGTAGTAAACTATTTAGATATTTCTGATACTGTAGAAAAGTGTGATGAATACTTAAATAAAGTTATGATTATGATTCAGGAACTTGAAGGTAAGTTTTCTGAATTCAATGATTATATACTACAATTAAGTGAAAAAAGAGAAGAGATTTACAATGCATTTGAAAGTAAAAAACAAGCTATATTAGATAAGATAAACAAAAGAATAATTGGTCTTTTTGATTCTGCAGAACGTATTTTAAATGGACTCAGTAGTAGATTAAAAAGTTTCCAAAGTGTTTCTGAAATTAATGGATATTTTGCTACTGATATTATGGTTGAAAGGGTAAGGGATGTAATCTCAAACCTGAATGATCTTGGAGATTCAGTAAAAGCAGATGAAATAATATCAAGACTTAAAAAGACAAAGGAAGATGCTGTTCGCCAGCTAAAGGATAAACAAGAACTCTATATTAATGGTGAAAATGTAATTAAACTTGGAAGACACAATTTTTCAATTAATACTAAATCTATTGATTTATCCATAGTTCAAAAAGAAGATGCACTATTTTATCATATAACTGGTACAGATTTCTGGGAGAAAATCAATTTATCTTCTATTGAAAAATACAATTATGTCTTTAATCAAAGTGTAGTGTCAGAAAACGACAAGGTTTATAGAGGAGAGTATCTAGCTTATTTACTATTTGAAGAAGCTAAAGCTAAGAGATTTGAATCTATCAAAAAGCTAGAAACTAAATCAGAAGCTCAGCTGATTGAAATAGTACAAAAATTTATGGAGCCTAGATATCAAGAGGGATATACAAAAGGTGTACATGATATAGATGCCTCAAAAATCTTAAAAACACTATTAGAGTTACATGAAAAAATTGATTTATTAATATATAAATATGAAGCTAGAGCTTTGGCTAGATTGTATTGGAACTTTCTAGCTGATAAAAAGGTAAAAGAAACATTAAGGAAACGCTTAAAAGAACTATCTAAGGTTAACTTATATTTTAATTCTTCACCAAATTTAGAAAAATATATTCCCTATTTAGTAGGAAAAATGGAATCACAAAACAATCTTATAACCTTATTTTCAGAAAAAGACATATATGAAGCTTCAGAATATCTTTGCCTTGAAATAATGAAAGGGGAAGAATTCATAATAAGTAAAGAAGCTAAAAATGTATATGATGGGTTTATTAAATCCTTAAGAGATAAGAATGTTTTAAATGAATTTCTATCATCAATAGAAAGCAGCAAGAGTGATCTAGAAGGTCTTTATTATTTAATAAATGAATGTATAATAGCCTATAGAGATGAAGTTTTAAATGATAAAAATAAAGAAGATATAAATTTATCAATATTTGAATCATTAAATAGTGATGAGCTAAATGGAGTGCTAAAAGAAGTTATTGTATTATTAATAGAAAACAAACCTGAACTTGGCCGAGTGATTTATTTAGATTCAAAGGTGAAAATATCAGGACTTATAGGGACTCACTCTGTAATTAATAATGGAGATTATATTTTATCCTATATGAGCTTTATGGATAAGTTAAATGGATTTAAATCTAAAGAAGTTATTGATTTTATTGAGTTTCAAGAAATTAAAAAGAACCTTATAAAAGGCTTCAAAGCAAAAATTCATCTTGATGATTATAAACCTGATGTTTTAACTTCTTTTGTTAGAAATCAATTAATTGACAAGGTTTATCTTCCTTTAATAGGTGATAACCTAGCTAAACAAATTGGTGCTTCAGGAGACAATAAAAGGACAGATTTAATGGGTCTACTATTACTATTATCTCCACCAGGTTATGGTAAAACCACTTTAATGGAGTATGTTGCAAATAGACTTGGGCTTATTTTAGTTAAAATAAATGGTCCTAGTTTAGGACATGAAGTGACTTCCTTAGATCCTGATAAAGCTAATAATAGTGGGGCTAGAGAAGAACTTAATAAACTTAATATTGCATTAAAGATGGGTAACAATGTAATGATCTATGTAGATGATATCCAACATTGTAATCCAGAGTTTTTACAAAAGTTTATCTCTTTATGCGATGGACAAAGAAAAATTGAAGGTGTCTACAATGGAGTTAGCGAAACTTATAATCTAAGAGGTAAAAAGGTAGCTGTAGTAATGGCAGGTAATCCATATACTGAAAGTGGAGAGAAGTTTAAAATTCCTGATATGCTTTCAAATAGAGCAGATGTATATAATCTTGGAGATATGCTTATGGAAAATGAAGAAGCCTTTAAGCTAAGTTATATAGAAAATGCATTAACTTCAAACCCTATTTTATCTAAGTTAAGTAATAATAACTCAAAAGACTTGTATGGATTTGTTGAAATGGCTAAGGGAGAACCGAGAGAAAATGTGTCTTTAGAAGGCAACTATTCTGTTGAAGAAATGAATGAATATGTAAGTCTTATTCATAAATTATTTAAGGTAAGAGACATCGTATTAAAGGTTAACCTTGAATATATATATTCAGCAGCACAAGCTGAAGAATATAGAAATGAGCCTGCATTTAAACTACAAGGTTCATATAGAAATATGAATAAAATAGCAGAAAAGATTATTCCTGCAATGAATGATGATGAGTTATTCCATAGAATACTTGCAAGTTATGAAAATGATTCTCAAACCTTAACTACAGGAGCAGAAGCTAATATGCTTAAGTGGAAAGAGCTTGTTGGATGTATAAACGAAGAAGAGAAAAAACGTTATGCTGAAATTAAAGCTGTTTTTCTTAAAAATAAGTTAGTAAAAGGTGATGATAAAATAGGGCAAGCTGTACTAGCATTAAATGGACTTACTGAAAATCTAAGCCTTATAAAAGATATTTTAAATAAAATAAATAATTAAATATAAAAAACAGCAGTCTTTTTAATTAAGGCTGCTGTTTTTTTATACTAAAACTAAATTAAATCATCTTGTCCATTTACTGTAGTTTGTTCATTTTCATTTATTGGAATAACTATACATTTTTGTCCATCAATTATCTGAGATTTAATTTGAGGTATCTTTTCAGGTTTTACTTGAAGTATAACATCATATTTAAAGGTATTTTTTTCATCGTCAGAACCCGTTGCTGAAGCTTCTTCTAAAGTTACAGTTTCTTCATCACTTTCTGTAGATAGAGGAGTATCCTTATCTAAGGCAACTTCTTGCTTGACAAGTTCAAGCTTATTTTGAAGAACTTGTACCTGTTTCTTTAAACTTTCTTCTTTATTAAGTTGAGCCTTTACCTTAAGTGCTTTTGAGTCTATAAGACTTTCAGCAAGAGGAAGATCCTCACCAAAACTTTCCTCATAAGATTTTTCAATCTTAACAGTAACTTCTTCTGGAATTCCGCTTTCAATTAGTAGATTTTGAACATCTTTTTTATTTAATATTATAGGCTCTGGATCCACGTCTTCATAAGTTGCATTATATTCCTCAATCATTGTGTTTAAATTCTCTTGCACTTCCATAAATATTTTATCAGCCTCATCTTCATCCACAAGTAAAGAGTCTTTAATGATAGATTGAAAAGCTTCCTTTTGTATGGTTGCAGTTTGCTTTTTATAACATCCTAGAGCATGCTCCATTAACTCAGGATGAGTTTCTTTAGGATTTTTCGTGTAATACATAATGGAGTTAACATCAGTACTACGTTCAATAAAAGCAGGGAAAACAAAACCGTTAGTAGGGGCTTCAACCACCCAATCTCTAATACGTGCTTTGATCTTATTTTCTTCTTCAAAATATCTAAGTCCAGGCTCTGACAGAGATACAGGGCATATTGCACATAAAACATATTCGTAAACTTCTTCTGACTCATCAATCTTTATGTTATCTTTAGTTTTAGTTATAACATCATAAGCATCATGGAATATAAGGATTAGAAAATTCCCAGTGTAATCATAATTGTCTATAATAGAGTCATAAAATTCATCTAAAATATTATCATCCTTTAGCTTACTATTTTTAAGCCTCATAAGGGAGATTTGTTTTTCATTTACAAACTCCTCATTGATTGGGAAATTAAGCTCTAGAATATTATTACCTACAGTTCCAGACAAAACTTTTTTTGCTATTTCTAAAAACTTAAAATACTCATCTTCCTCTAGGTTTAGAAAGGTTTCTCTGAATTTTAAGAGAACATTTTTTTCTCCATTAACATAACATCCGCACATCTTAGTGAAAGTACAGTAGTCTTTTTTAAAACGCTTTTTTAACTCAAGGACATCTTTTTTTCTCATATATAAACTCCTTAATTTTAATTTCTATTTATTGGTAAATTATTATTTCTATTATTAAGTATATAATCTTTTTTATAGAATTTAAAGAGCTTATTTATGTAAAGTTGAATATTATGCTATACTGTTTATAGAAATTCAAATGGAGATTAATATAATTAAGAGGTATTTTTTTATGATTAAAGTAGTAGTAACAGATATGGATGGAACTCTATTAAATGAAAAGCATGAAGTTTCAAAAGCTTCACTTGAAGCGATACAAAAATTATATAAAAAGGATATAAGATTTATTATTTCTACAGGTAGGCATTATAAAGGGACAATGAGCACCTTGGAAAAACATAATTTAAAATGCGACTATATAGTAGCTAGTGGTGCAGAGGTAAGAGATCAAGAGTCAAAAGTTTTAAAACAGGTTCCAATGGATCATTCTAGCTTCGAAGATATTTTAGATAGAATTAAAGATTTTCCAGTAACAGCAAGATTTTGTTCAGATCAATATGACTATGCTATTGGATCAGAAGAAGAAGTGAAAGAAAGCTTAATTTTAGAGGCACGCCACTTTTTTTATGACGGAAGTCAAGAAGATATTGAATCACTTCCAGAATTTAAACAAAGATTAGATCACGTAAAATGTATTAGTTCAGTAGAGGATTTAAGGAAAGATAATATTTCTATATATAAGATATTTATTTTTTCTCAAGATGAATCTATTATTTTAGAAATAGATAAATCCCTTTCAGATGTAGAGGGAATTGTTTCTGCTTCATCATTTGCATCTAACCTAGAGCTTACACATATAAATGCTCAAAAAGGAATAGCACTAAAAGAGTACATAGAGATACTTGGATATAATATGGATGAAGTTATGGTTTTAGGAGATAGCATGAATGATTATTCTATGTTATCAATGGACTTTGGAGCTACTGTTGCCATGGAAAATTCTATGGAGCAGATTAAGAAAGTTTGTAAATATATGACTAAAAGCAATGAAGAAGAGGGTTTTGCATATGCAGTTGAAAAGATGCTAAATGATGAGCTCGAGGAATTAAGAATAAAATAATTTTTAAATCAAAAGGCTGCTATAAACTTAAATGTTTGTTGCAGTCTTTGCTTTACCCATAAAAATAATTTGGGTAAAGAATAAAACTTCTTATATTCTTAGGTTCTTAGGAATATAAGAATATAACTTCTTAACCTCTTAGGTTCTTAAGTTCTTATATTCCTATATTCTCAGAGTAAAAATGAAGTTAAAGAAGCCGCTGTTCGGCTTCTACAGAATATCGCGATCTATGATTTTAATGAAGCCTCTATTCGGCTTCTACAGAATAGAGGTGTGTATTTCTTCTCCTGGTTCTATTAAAAGCTTACCTTCAACTTTAAAGTTATTTGCTTTTTCTTTGTCATAAAGAGCCCCTGGTTTTAAATGTACTGGAATAGAATGTCTTGCAGAAACAATCTTTGCACATTCAGCAGCTTCAACTTCATCCATGTTATAAACTCCATCGCAAGGAAAAAAAGCATAATCAATATTTAAGGATTTAAGATCATTCATCTCTACTATTTTTGAAGTATCTCCTGAAAAATAAATAAGAACTCCATCAGTTTTAACAAGATAACCAACACATTCTTCCTTAGAATGATTTTTGTTGTAGGCTGGCACAGCCTTAATCTCTATATCTTTTATCTTAAACTCTTTATATTCTCCATTTATAAGTGAATCTGAGTTCATGATTACTTGATATTCAGATTTTTTAGTGGGTTTATCTATTTGATTGTGATCTCCATGCTGATGGGTTACTAATATTATATCAGCAGGCTCTTCGTATCCTTCTCCAGCATAAGGATCAATATATACCACAGTATTTAGGGATGTTATAAGTCTAAAGCTACCATGTCCATTGTAATATAATTTTGCCATAGGTTTACCTCCTAATTATTTATATGTTTTTATTTTAATACTAATAATTTATAAATGTAAAGGGCTTATACATATTGTAAGTGCCTATGATATTGTTTGAGAGAAGTGTTGATTTTTAGTGTCATTCGGCAATAAAAAATTTTTCTGTTATACTTGGATTAATAGAAACAGGAGGTAATCATATGTCTTATCAGAGGTGTAAAGATGAATATATAAGAAGAATTCATAAAGTTCAAGATTATATTGAAATCAATTTAGGAAAGTCATTGTCTATTGAGGCGCTTTCAAATGTTGCTGGATTTTCTAAATATCATTTTAGTAGGATATTTCAAGGTGTTTTACATGAGCCACTTGCACATTACGTGAATAGACTTCGCATGGAGAGTTCACTTTTTTTACTTGCACACAGAAGAGATAAAAACATGACTGATATTGCATATGAACTTGGATTTACTGATTCAGCTGTATTTTCAAGAGCTTTTAAAAATTATTATGGAGTAAGTCCAAGAGAATACCGCAAGGAATATAGCAAGAATTGCAAAGATTCTTTTTTATTGTCTGAGTACAATAAGAATACAGCAAAGAGTGAGTGGGCAGATAATCTATTGACTGTGCCTATAGATGTTACAATAGTGGACTTAGAGGAAAAACAAGTAATTTATGTGAGGCATACAGGAACTTATGAGACATTAGAAAAAGAATATGCAGGGCTTATTAAAAGACTACTTTTTCAAGCAAAGGAGCAAAATTGTGTTTTAGATGATAATAGTTTAGTACTTGCTATGTATCATGACAATCCTGAATTTGGAGACGAGAGTCAGTTTCGCACAAGTATATGCCTTACAGTTAAAGAAAGTATTAAGGTTAAGGAAGACGGTATCCTAGGGAAAATGAATTTAGAGGGTGGTCTATATGCAGTTGGGCATTTTGAAATGCAGCAGGAACAATATAGTGGTGCCTGGAATTACATGTATCAAGAATGGCTTTCAGGTAATGGTTATGTTCCAAGAAATTCTTATCCCTTTGAAGTCTATCTAAACAAGCCATATGATAATGAAAAACATATCCATAAAGTTGACATCTACGTCCCAATCGAGCCCATTCATTTCTAACATGCTTAAAATCAATTCTGAGGTGAGCATATGAAAGAAATCAAAATTACCGGTGCAAAAATTCATAATCTAAAAAATTTCAAACTAACAATTCCTAAACAAAAACTAATAATAATCACAGGAATTAGTGGTTCAGGTAAATCTAGTCTCGCATTTGATATCCTTTTTGAAGAAGGCAAAAATCAGTATTTAAACTCCATAGGTATTTTATCTGGACTTGATAATGACGACAAGTTTCAGAGCATAGAAGGTATTGGACCAACTGTTGCAGTACGTCAAAATAGTATCAGACAGAGCAACATCCGCTCTACAGTTGGTTCTAAAACTAGAATTTTGAATCAGCTAGCTTTAATTTATGCAAGTGATGGAAAAGCTTACGATAAAAATAATGAACATCTATCTCCAAGCTTATTTCTCTATACAACTGCTGATGGAATGTGTATTAGTTGCCAGGGAAGAGGTTTTTATTATGATATTAATCTAGAAGCTTTAATTCCTGATAAAAAAACATCACTTTTAAAGGTGTATGAAAACCTAAAGGTAACAAGTGGATTTTTACGAATTCTTAAGAATAAATACGGCATGTATTTTGAGACTCCTTTTTGGGAACTTCCTGAAGACATTCAAGGAGAAGTTATTTATGGAAGTTATGAAAATGGTAAACAAAGTTATTGTTTAGAACGTATGCTAAGAAACTCATACGAAAAAGGGGAAGACGTGGAAGAGGTCTACAAAAGGTGTGTTTGCCAAGAATGCCTTGGAGAGAGAATTAGTAAAGAAGGCAGAAGATTTTTTATTCATGGAAAAACAATTGGTGAGCTTGGACAGATGACCTTATCATCTCTTTTAAATTTCTTAAATGAAATACCTAAAGGAGAGCTATCTCAGTTTGGTAATAAGATTTTAAAAGATGTTATCAAAAAGTTGGAGTATTTAATTAAGTTTCGTTTAGGCCATCTAACTCTTTATAGAGATATCCCTTCATTAAGTGGTGGTGAGTTACAACGAATTTATCTTCACCTTCATCTCGAATCTAATCTGGATTCACTTATTTATATATTTGATGAACCAATGGCAGGCTTACATCCATCAGAGAAAGAAAGTGTGATTGAATCACTAAAAAAACTGAGAGACATTGGAAACACTGTAATAGTTGTTGAGCATGATAAAGATATTTTAAGTTATGGGGATCACATTATAGAGATTGGGCCTAAAGCAGGAATAGAAGGAGGAAGTGTGGTTTTTCAAGGTAATTATGAAGAGTACAAAACAGAGAACACCCTTCTAAGTCAATATTTTTTTAAGAAGCTTTTAATGCCAAAACGAACTACAAGAAAAACTCTATTCCCTAAAGAAGATTCTATCATATTAGAACATGTAAATACCCACTATTTAAAAGACTTAACAGTAACCTTTCCCCTTCATGTTATGGTTGGAATTGCAGGATTATCTGGAAGTGGAAAAAGTTCTTTAGTAGAAGAATCCCTATTAAAACGTCTTATTAGTTTCAAAAAATATTCACATAAAGATAATATAAAAGGAGCAGAGATAATTAGTGGATTTATAAAGATATCTCAAGATCCCATAGGAAGAAATGCCAACTCAACACCTTCTTCTTATATTGGTATATGGGATAAAATACGAGAAATCTTCTCAAAGTTACCGGAAGCAAAAGTCAAAAACATGAGTTCTGGACATTTTTCTTTTAACTCTAAAGGTGCATGTGAAGATTGTGGAGGTAGCGGCTACGAAAAAATATTTCTAACCTCTGATTTTTCAGTAGATAAGATTTGTAAAACTTGTAAAGGCAAACGGTTTAATGAAGAAAGTCTTTCTATATTCTATAAAGGTAAAAACATAGCAGAGGTTTTAGATATGAGTATTACAGACGCTATTGTCTTATTTGCTGAACATAAAAGTATCCTAAAGCCACTAAATATATTGAATAAGATTGGAATGGGCTATTTAACCCTTGGTCAACCATCCTCTTCTTTAAGTGGTGGCGAGGCACAGAGAGTGAAACTTGCAAAAGAACTTGGACGTCAGTTAAAAGGAAATATTCTCTATGTGCTTGATGAACCAACCACTGGGCTTAGCCTATATGATACAGCTTTGCTATTAAAACTATTAGATAAGCTAGTTGCAAGTGGTAATTCGATTATTGTAATTGAGCACAATATAGAAGTTTTAAAAAGCTGTGATTATATAATTGAACTTGGCCCAGAAGGAGGAGACAAGGGCGGAGAAATCATTGCAGAAGGTAGACCAAATAGTCTTATAGACAATCCTAATTCCAAGACAGGGAGGTATCTTCTATGAATCAAAGAAAAAAGATAGAATTTGAAAGGATAATAAGTAATAACTATAACAATATTGCAGGCATTGTTGTACAAAAAAACGGTAAACTATTATATGAAAACTACTTTAATAAATATACTGCCTCTAATTCAGTGCATATAGCATCAGTTACAAAAAGCATTTTTTCTGCATTAATTGGTATTGCCTTAGAGAAGAAACATATAAAAAGTTTAGAGCAGAAGGTATTGGATTTTTTCCCTTATTATAAAATTCTAGAAGGAGAAAAAGCTATACAGAATATCACAATTAGACATATGCTCACTATGACAGCTCCCTACAAATATAAAAAAGAGCCCTATGAGAAGTTTTTTGAGAGTGACAACTGGATAGAAGCTGCACTTGATTTATTAGGAGGTAAAGAACCCTCACAAGAATTTACCTATTCAGCCATAATAGGAACTCATATTCTATCAGGTATTTTAGTAAAAGCAACAGGAAAATCAGTTTTTGATTTTGCAAAAGAAAATTTATTCACTCCACTAGAAATTAATGTTAAGCAAAATATTACATTAGCTACTAAAGAAGAGTATATGGCTTTTCTTCAAGATAAAAATATCAGTGGATGGGCTACTGACCCACAAGGTATAAATACAGCAGCTTGGGGTCTTACACTAACTCCTATGGATATGGCCAAGATAGGTCAATTATATCTAGATAAAGGACTATGGAATGGTAGTGAAATTGTGCCTAAATGGTGGGTAGATGAAAGTACAATAAAACATAGTACTTGGGACAAACTATCTTATGGATATCTTTGGTGGATTATAGATAATAATGAACATATCTATGCAGCCATTGGAGATGGAGGTAACGTTATTTATATAAATGAAAAGAAAAAACTAGTTATTTCTATAGCATCTCTTCCTATGGAAAAAGCTAAAGATAGGATAAAACTTATAAGAGAGTATATAGAACCCTTGTTTGAAAATGAGGCATAAAAAACTAGATATAAATTCGACAAGATTGAGAATTACAATTCATACCAAATATGATATAATTACCATAAAATAGTT
Source organism: Clostridium intestinale DSM 6191 (assembly GCF_900130055.1). Classification (GTDB taxonomy): domain Bacteria; phylum Bacillota; class Clostridia; order Clostridiales; family Clostridiaceae; genus Clostridium_T; species Clostridium_T intestinale. The sequence goes on along the minus strand of NZ_FQXU01000003.1, from coordinate 478,669 downwards.
GAAAAGCTTTAAGTTAAGGAGCTATTATGAAAAAATTCAAAAGGCTAAAAATAATATCTATAAGTTCACTATTTGTAATTACCCTCTATATAGTAATAAGTAGCTATGTAAACCAAGGACTTTTTAAGGACAAGGTTCTGGATAAATACTTAGATTCTGAGGTCACAAAAATAAAAATAAGCCGTTTATCTGATTTTTCGGAAGTAGTTATTAAAGATAAGGATAAAATATCCGATATATTAGATTCTCTTTCTAACCTACAGGTAAAAAAGTATAAAGATAAGATAACGAAAAGTTATGAGGTTTATGATTTAGCTATATATGAGGATAATGGAATAAAGATTGGATTAACTATATATAATAATGAGTATATAGCTTTTATAGATTTATTTGGTGGTCGTTCTGGTACATTCAAAATAATTGATGATAAGAATGAGCTAGATTTATCGGAATTTTATAAATGAAAGGTTATATACCATATGATTTAAAAGAGGAATTGAGTTCCTCTTTTTTCTATTTTATTATATCTATATTAACCATTTTACTATAATAAGCAGTATAGATTTTTTTGAATTGTACTATCTAAAAGGTGAGTATAATAATTGATGCCGATAATTTAATAAACACTCCAATATCGTACCAAGGTTTTAGTTATATGCTATAATCAGAATGCTAAAAAAGACAAGAATTTGAGGTGAAAAGTTATGAAGAAATATACAGGTGAAGAATTAAAAGAAGCTATGCAGGTTATATCTTCAACCATCAGTAATTGTGAAAAAATGCATCCAAAATTTGCAGAGGGAACCTCTCAACATACTCTACTTAAAAACAGAATAAAAGCATTGTACATATCAAAAGTTTTAATAATGGAAGAAAATATAAAGGACAAATATACAAAAGAAGAGTTGATGGGAGCTCTACCTCCAATATCTTCAATTATTAGCAAATGTGAAAAGGCACAGTTAAAATTTACAGAAGACAGCTCTCATTACAAGCGCCTTAAGAAGACAATCCAAGCGATGCACATTTCTAAATCGTTAATTGAAGATAAAATTGGTGAAATGGATTAAGACCTAGCTAATCTTTAATATTATTAAAGATTAACATTATTATTTACTTTAATAATGTTAAATGTTATACTTAATATTATTAAAGGAGGGATATAATGGCAAATGAAGCATTACCAGAATGGATTATAAATTTAGAAGATGAAGACATTGTTTTTATAAAAAAATTTCTCTTATCATCAGGGTCATTAAAAGAGGTAGCTAAGCAATATTCTGTAACTTACCCAACAGTTAGGCTAAGATTAGATAAACTTATTCAAAAAATCCAAATAAGTGAAGAAAACTCAAATGAGCCATATATATCACTTATAAAAAGACTAGCTGTAAATGATAAGATTGACTTTGATACTGCAAAAATTTTAATTTCTGAATACAAAAAATTAAAAAAGGAGTGCAAGTAGATGAGATTTTTAGTTTTTGTTCTTTTTATAGTAGGTCTAATATACCTTCAAATTCGCCTTTCAAAAATGAAAAATAAATGGTTTGGTTTAATAATTCCAACTATCTTTTTTATATTTTCTTTATTAGGTGTATTAAATATGGCAGTATACACATCTTTTACGAAGGAAACAATCAATACCCTTGATGAAAGTGGAGTAGTGATTGCAAAACAAGTTATTGAAAATAGTTCAACTAATGTTCCATCACTAATATTTACTACTGTGATTATTCTACTCTTATATAACATTCCAACGGCTATATTTCTTGGAATATATGCAGTATGTAGAGATAAAATAAAAAAGAACTCTGAACTAGAAAAGATGAATATTCAAGACTTGGAGTAGATTTTCAAAAAGCTTATTAGTAAAGAGTCAAATATATATAAGGAGATTTTATCTATGTATACCATTAATGAAGTTGCAAAAATTTGTGATATTTCTGTTCACACAATACGATTTTATGATAAAGAGGGACTTCTTCCTTTTGTTACACGAAATAGCACTGGAAACCGTCAATTTAATGAAGTTGATCTTGATTTAATAAAACTAATCTGTTGCCTTAAAAATACAGGAATGCAAGTTAAGGAAATCAAAGAATATATAGAATTATGTATGCAGGGAGAAGAAACAGCTCCAGCACGAAAGCAGATAATGATTAATCACCGTAAAGAAATACTTAGACAGATAGATGATATGAAAAAAAATTTGAATATTGTTGATTTAAAAATAGCTTTTTATGATTCTTATATCGCCAATCCAGAGAATGGTTATGATGCACTAAAATTTATGAATGAGAACAAGAAGAAGTACATTAGTACACATGAATAAAATTTCGTAAATCACTTAGATATAACTCTAAGTGATTTGTCTATTTTTAGGCATTTAATATCAGTATGTTAGTTTAAAAATTTATGTATTTAAATCATGTCTTTACTGCACAAATTATTATGATAACAGGGTTTATACGGTTTTTAATAATTTAAAATTCTATGGAGTAGAATTAAATAAATAATGTACTTGACTTTGATAAATCTCTAAGTGATAACATTTATTTAAAGAGAATTTAAGAATTATCTATATAATTATAAATTGTGAACTTATAAGGAGTTGTTATTATGGGAGAAAATATGAAAAGAAATTGGACATCAGCTGATATCACATCACAAAAAGGTCGTTCAGTTGTTGTTACAGGAACAGGTGGAATTGGATATGAAACAGCATTAGAACTAACTAAAGCAGGAGCAGAAGTGATAATGGCTGGTAGAAATAAAGATAAAGGCGAGGAATCAATCAGAAAGATAAAAAAAATAGCTCCATCAGGAAATATTCGCTTTGAGAAACTTGATCTTGCTGACCTTTCATCTATAAAATTATTTGGAAAAAAGATGAGACAAGAACGTAAAAGTTTAGATGTTTTAATAAACAATGCAGCAGTAATGACTCCACCTAAGAGATTGATTACTAAAGATAACTTTGAGCTTCAGATGGGTACAAATTATCTTTCACATTTTGCATTAACGGCAGAATTACTTCCACTCTTAAAGAATGGAAAAGATCCAAGAGTAATTACTTTAAGTAGTATTGCTAATCGTTCAGGTAAGATAAATTTTAATGATCTTCAAGCTGAACAAAAGTACGTGCCTATGGATGTCTATGCTCAATCAAAGCTTGCATGCCTTATGTTTGCATTTGAACTGCAACGTAGAAGTGATGCAGCAGGATGGGGAATCAGAAGCATGTCAGTTCATCCAGGTATTTCGAGAACAGAATTAATCCCAAATGGATCTGGAAAGAATAGTCCTGCTGGAATAGTACGTCGTTTATTTGGACCAGTTTTCTTTCAACCAGCAGCACATGGAGCTTGGCCATCACTTTATGCAGCAACGGCTAAGGAAGCAAAAGGCGGTGCTTACTATGGTCCATCTAAGTTAAAAGAGATGAGAGGGTATCCTACTTTATCTAAAGTTCCTGAACAAGCATATGACACTCTAGTATCCTCAAAGCTTTGGGAGTTATCTGAAAAGTTAACAAATGTAAAATTCATTTAATTAAAATAAATATATTTCAGAATTTTTCGAAACACCATTACTTAATTAAAAGTAGTGGTGTTTTTTATATAATTATAAAATTGGTAAAAACATATAATTGACATATGGTCTAATTAGACTATAATATGTAAGTGAGATTAGTCTAATTAGACTAATTTATTTATAGAAAAGAAAGGATGAAAAAAATGATTAAATCATTTTTAATGATAGGACAATCAAATATGGCTGGAAGAGGGTTTCTTCATGAAGTAACCCCAATTTATAATGAAAGAATACAAATGCTTCGTAATGGTAGATGGCAGATGATGGCTGAGCCAATCAATTTTGATAGACCTGTTTCTGGAATATCTCTAGCTGCTTCATTTGCAGATGCATGGAGTCGTCAAAATCAAGAAGATATTATTGGATTAATTCCATGTGCTGAAGGTGGAAGCACATTAAATGAATGGGGTGTAGATGAAGCACTTTTTAAACATGCAATAGCTGAAGCTAAATTTGCTATGCAAAATAGTGAGCTAACAGGAATTCTATGGCATCAAGGAGAGAGCGATAGTCTAGGTGGTAACTACAAAGTTTATTATGAAAAATTGCTTGTAATTATTAATGCCATTAGAAAAGAATTAAATGCTCCAGATATCCCTCTCATTATTGGTGGATTAGGGGACTTTTTAGGAAAAGTAGGATTTGGAAAAGGGTGTACTGAATATAGCTTTATTAATGAAGAGTTGAAAAAATTTGCTTTTAAACAAGATAATTGCTATTTTGTCACAGCATCATGTTTAACATCAAATCCGGATGGTATTCATATAGATGCAGTTTCTCAAAGAAAATTTGGTTTGAGATATTTTGAAGCCTTTAATAAGAAGCAACATGTATTAGAGCCATTAAGTAATGAAAATGAGTTGATTAATCTTAGTTACACTAGAGAACACACAAAAACAGAAAAGATATATAAACAAAGTATGGATTTAGCACTTGGAAAAATATCGTATGAGGAATTCGAATCTCAAATAATGCAAATTACTAATAACTAAATATTTTAATATAAATTGAGAACATAAAGGAGGCATTTAATTGATACCATTACTTATATTAGGTTTATTAAAGCAAAACCCAGGTTCTTACGGATATGAATTATTGGCCTTAATGGAAGAGAGACACTATAAGTATATAGTAAATTTCACCAAAGGATCATTCTATTACAATCTTCAACAATTAGAAGAAAAGAAATATATTAAACAAGTTGACCAATCGGAAAACACTAGAGAGACTAATAATTATATCATCACGGAGCTTGGTGAAAAAGAATTTGAAAACTTGATGCTTAAATATGGCTCTAAGACAGATTACATAAATCTCACTTTCTATGCAGCAATGTTATTTGCTAATGAGTATAATAGCGACGATCTAAAAAAACTAATTGAAACACAAATAGAGCAAACTAAAAAGAAAGTTACTGCATTAGAACAATCTCTAAAAAATGATGAAATTAGAAATACTTATTTTGGAAAGATGTTAGAGAATTCACTGTCTCATCATTTAGTAAATGTTAAATGGTTTGAGGAGTTGTTAAAGGATATTCGCTGAAATACAGAATAACTTAGTTTCGGATAAACTCTTAGTTTTTAAGATATGAAGATAAGAGGAGTGCTGTTTTTAAATAGTCCCATTCTTTAGTGAAAAGTAGTGCAAATTTTCTTGCCCATCTTAATTATACCATATAAAAAAATTAAATTATAGGCTTATAATTTAGGTATAGTGGGTGTATCATATGAACACATAGAGAATTACTTCATTGGTGTAATACAAAAAATGGGGAAGGATATTCACTACATTCAAGTTAATTTATTTGTCTGTAGTTATTAGAATCTTAATAAAAGGAGTGTGTCAGTATGGATGACAAAAAAGATATTTTAGATAACGGTCCTTTTTTTCACGGTACTAAAGCAGAACTAAAAATTGGAGATTTATTAGAACCACATCACTTATCAAATTACCAAAATAAAAAATCTAACTATATTTATTTTACTGGAACATTAAATGCTGCTAAATGGGGAGCTGAATTAGCAACATCTGAATTAAAAGAAAGAATTTATATTGTAGAACCATTAGGTGAATTTGAAAATGACCCTAATTTAACTGATAAGAGATTTCCAGGAAATCCAACACGTTCTTATAGATCTAAATCTCCGTTGAAAATAGTTGCTGAGTTAGGTTCATGGGAAAGACATTCTGATGAAGAAATAAATCATATGATTTCATCATTAAAGAAATTAAGCGATGAAGGAAAAAATGTTATATACGATTAATTCTAACTTTGAGGTTACTCGGACAAGAAACTTGTTTATAGTATAAATGACTCTTTGAGCAACTATTATACGTGATTACTTAATATTATGAGTACAATTCAGAAAGGATATTTATCATGGATGTTATTAAAATAAACTTAGAGGAATTAAAAAAACAAAATTCCATCTACTTAGTTAATATAATGGATGGTTTTAATAAATATCCTAATACCACTATTGAAGGGACTGAAGAGGTGGTAAATAATGATATCAGAAAGCTAGTACAAGCAAATGGTCTTGAAAATTCTTATGGTGATTTTTATTATGGAAGAATAGATGAAGAAGCTAAAATTAGAGTAAAAGCTTCGTTAAGTGAAGATGAAATTGTATTAATAGATTCACTAAATTTAACTAAAGATGATCTTTTTATTCGCCTTACTCCAAGATTACTTGAAATATTGCTAAAACTCACAGCTAAAGAAATACTTTTTAGCACTTTCTATTTTACTAAATACTCTTGTCTAGTCTGGGGTAACTATGGAATGAAATATCCTGTATTTTTTAAAGATGAGACTGTAATGAAAATTGTTGAAAAAGATATATTTAATAAAAATAAGTATTAAAATAATGAATTAAGGATAGAAGATTGAAAATTTCAGCTTCTATCCTTTTTTCGTTTAAAAAGACATATTCCTTAAAAAAATGACTTAAATTTATTGTGTATCTAATAATTAAGTCTTTAATATGACAGGATGTTGTCATATTAATAGTGATATTATATGAATATGTCACAGGAAAGGGGCGAGATAGTATGCACACTAACAAAATATTGTCTGAAAAATTTTATGAGGTTTTGAAACATGAAGGCATAGTCACTATTGTAACATGGGGAAAGGGTGAACCTCATATTGTGAATGAGTGGAACTCTTATCTAGTGGTAGTAGAAGATGAAAGAATTCTTATTCCAGCTGGTTTAATGCATAAGACTGAAGAAAATATAAATATTAATAATAAAATAAAAATGGCTTTAGGCAGTAAAAATGTTGTAGGATTTGATAATTATCAAGGTACTGGTTTTGTAGTAGAAGGTACTGCAAGATTTTTTGACTCAGGATTTGAATATGAAATGATGAAAGATAAGTTTTCATTTTTAACAAGGGTTTTAGAAATTACAGTCACTTCGGCTAAACAAATGTTATAAATATATCATTACTATAAAAACAAATTAAGTAAGCATTCAGGAGGATACAAATAAAATGCACAATAATGAGTTAAACTTAAATGAAATAATAAAACGATCCATAAAGATAAGGGATAACTACCATGAGTTAGAGAAACAATATCACGGAAGCAAGTGGAGCGTAGAAGAAGATGCATTAGCCTTTTTAACTGATGCAGGTCTTGTTGGCAGATTAACTATGGCTAATGAAAAAAGATGGCCTGTATCTGGAGATGAAGTTGAAGAATTAAAACATAAACTAAGTGAATGTATATGGTGGATTATTGTACTTGCAGATCGTATGAATATAGATATAAGCAAGTCTCTAGATGAGTTTTTGACTAGTTTTGAGATTAACTAAATTTAACATCACTACTTAATAAAAGTAGTGGTGTTTTTATTTTTGTCTAAACTTTTTTCACATAAGAATCACATATTATTTTGAACTTTTAAAGAAATTTATAATTTACTATATAATTAGGAGGAATAAAATGAAAAAAATAAATTATTTTAAGCTCTTTTTAGATGTAATTATGGCAATAATATTCACATTACTATTTAATACACATATATTTGGCGGATTAACTTTCCATGAAGTTGCTGGTTTAGTCATGGGGATTGCAATATTAGTACATATTGGTTTAAATTGGAGATGGGTAAAAAATGTAACCTTATCAATTTTCAATAAAAAAATAACTTTAAAAACTAGAATTGGATATGTTATTAACCTCCTTTTATTATTAGATATGGCTATAATCATTATTAGCGGTATTTTTATATCTAAAGTTACCTTTAGTGGATTAAATATTCATAACAGCTTTTTCAATAAGTCAACACATGTTTCAGCATCATTTATAGCTTTAGCGCTTATAGGTATCCATGTTGGACTTCATTGGCAGTGGATAATGAATGTATTTAAGAAGCTAGTTAACATAAATAAAACTATTAAACCACTTAATTATATATTAAAAGCCATGGCTGTTTTAGTACTAGCTTTGGGATTATATAACATGACATCAGTTAATTATTTTTCAAAAACAATACGCATATTTAATATTAATTATTCAGTTAATAAGCAAGAAAATAGAAGCATAAAATCAAATGAGCACTTCCAAGTTGGAGAAGGTGATGGAGATACTTTTAATAGTTCAAATAAAGATCGTAATAAAGCTGAAAGAACCGCTAATGAGAATATGCCTAATAAAATAGGACTAGGAAGATCCAATATCTTAGATACATTATCAAAATACTTATCTATCATGGGTGTATTTACTGTGATTACTTACTTAGTTGAAAAGCTATTTTATAGAAAAAATATCTCTATGAATTAGCTTTAATAATTAATTTAGTAAAAATACAGGTTATACTATATAATATAAATAACTACTTAAGTAAAATAAGCTACTAAAAATAGCTTCTTTTGGTAACTTTTTCAAAATAAATTTCAATCCAAAATAATATTATTTTAGGAGGTCATGTTATGGAAAATGAAATGAGAAAACTATCAGTGGAAGATCATGAAAGTTTATTACATACATTGAAGGTGCGTTTTGAGAAAAATATGCACAGACATAAAAGTATAGAATGGGAAAAAGTAAAAGTGAAGCTAGACTCTAACCCTAAAAAACTTTGGTCTCTTAATCAAATGGATTTAACAGATGGAGAACCAGATATTGTTGGCTATGATGAAATTACAAATGAATATGTATTCTATGACTGTTCTAAGGAAACTCCTAAAGGAAGAAGAAGCGTTTGTTATGATAATGAAGCCTTGGAGTCAAGAAAGCAACATAAACCTCAAAATAGTGCCATTGGGATGGCAAATTATATGGGTATAGAAATATTATCAGAAGAAGAATATCGTTACCTTCAAACACTTGGAGAATTTGACACAAAGACTTCAAGTTGGCTAAAAACACCTGCTGAAATCAGAAAACTAGGTGGTGCTATATTTGGAGATTTTAGATATAACAATGTTTTCGTATACCACAATGGAGCAGATTCCTATTATGGTGTAAGAGGATTCCGTGGTTCACTTAGAATTTAAGTTTCTTATTTCCAATTAATAATTAAATATCACTGTTATTTGATTAACTCTTTTCATTATAAATATGTGTTATAATATTAATAGTAATGTTAGGTTTTAATATTATTTAAAACCTAACAAAAGTTAATTATTTATTGTACAAAGGAGATTATTATGAATGATATCGAAAGAATTGTAAAAGATAGTACTTTAACATATGAGCAAAAAGTTCTTGAACTTGCTAAATATGCTGAAAACAGTGTGAATGTTTTAAATATTTCTGAAGAAACTCAAAAACTTAGAGATGCAGGAATAATTTGCGATTTATTTGAAGGTAATGTACCTTATAGACCAAGATATATACTTCCTAATTACGAAAAGTTCATGAAAGAAGGTTCTAAGTTTTTAAACCTTACTCCTCCAACTAACATTTGGGAAGCTACAAGTAATTTATTAATCATGTATAAACATGTACCATCAATTACTTCTATGCCAGTATATATCGGCAGTATAGATCAACTATTAGAACCATTTATTACTGATGAAAAAGAAGCTAAACTTGCAATTAGATTGTTTTTAACTCAAATAGATAGAACAATTACAGATTCATTTTGTCATGGAAACTTAGGTCCTAAAGCTACTAAAGCTGGTAAACTAATTCTTGAAGTTGAAAGAGAACTACAAGATGCAATTCCAAATTTAACTTTAAAATATAATTCTGAAACTTCTGATGAGTTTGCAATGGATGCTATAAAAACAGCTTTATTAACAGCTAAACCAAGTTTTGCAAACGATGATATGTTTAAGTCTGAGCTTGGCGAATATGGTATAGCTAGTTGCTATAATGGATTGCATATTGGGGGAGGAGCTCATACTTTAGTTAGAATGAGATTATCTAATCTTGCAGAGACAGCAACAGACATCGAAGATTTCATAAATGATAAGTTACCAAATGCTATGAAACATATGGCAGATTTTATAAATGAAAGAATAAGATATGTAGTTGAGGAAAGCACCTTCTTTGAAACTAATTTCCTAGCTAAAGAAGGTTTTATAAGTAAAGATAGATTTACATCAATGTTTGGAGTAGTTGGACTTGCTGAGTGCGTAAATATATTACTGAAAGCTGAAAAGCTTGAAGATAAGTTTGGACATTCAAAGCTTGCTGATGACTTAGGTGTAAGAATAATGGACACAATGGATGAATTTATTAAAAACTATGAAAGTGAACATTGTGTAGTAACTGGACAAAGATTACTTCTTCACGCTCAAGTTGGTATTGGAGATGACATAAATACTAGTCCTGGTACAAGAGTTCCAATTGGAGAAGAACCTGAATTATGGAAGCATTTAAAACAAATATCTAGATTCCACAAGTATTTTCCATCAGGAACAGGAGATATTTTTCCGTTTGAAAAAAATTCAATAAATAATCCTGAGTTTATATTAAATATTATTCAAGGTGCATTTAAAGAAGGCGTAAGATATTTTTCACTTTATTCCTCAGATTCTGATGTTATAAGAATTACTGGTTACCTAGTTAAGAGGAGTGAAATTGAAAAGTTAAATAGAGGAGAAGCAACTCTTCAAGATACTGTTGTTCTTGGACAAGGACAGGTAAGAAATGGAAGAGTTTATGATAGAAAGGTGAGATAATGAAGGGAATTGTAAATAAGATAATTCCATTTAGTTCAGTTGATGGACCTGGAAATAGAACCTCAATATTTCTCCAAGGTTGTAATTTTAACTGTATTTATTGTCACAATCCTGAAACCATCAATTTGTGTTCTAATTGTGGGTTATGTTTGTTATCATGCCCTACAAAAGCATTAACCAAAGATAATGGAAGAGTATTATGGGATAAAGCTAACTGCTGTAATTGTGATAGTTGTATAAAGACTTGTAATAGTTGCAGTAGTGCAAAAGTACAGTCTATGTCAGCAGATGAAGTAATGGAGGAGATAATGAACTATAAACCCTTCATAAGCGGAATTACTGTTTCTGGCGGGGAATGTACTCTACAAGAGGAATTTTTAGTAGACTTGTTTAAAAGAGCTAAGAAAGAAAATCTGACTTGCTTCATTGATAGCAATGGTTCAAAAGATTTTAGAAAAATGAATGAATTAACTAAGTTATGTGATAAAGTGATGTTAGATGTTAAGGTTTGGGATAAAGATACCCATAATAAATATATTCAATTTGATAATACAAATGTTTTAAACAATTTGGAGTATTTAATTTCTATTGATAAACTTTATGAAGTTAGAACTGTAGTAGTTCCTGATATTTTTAATAATGAAGAAACTGTTGAGATGGTATCTAAAATAATAGGCAAAAGTAACTTAAACATCAGATACAAACTTATTATATTTAGAGCACTTGGGGTTAGAGAAGAGATTAAAAATATGAAAAGTCCAACTCTTGATACTATGGAGCAGTTAAAGTTAATTGCTCATAAAAATGGAGTTAAGGACGTTGTTATTGTTTAGTGAATAAATAAAAAAGTTTTAAATGCCGCTACTTAAATTAAAAGTAGCGGCATTTTTATTTTTATACTCAATAAACAAAATATATTGACAGTAACTAAATGATATACTATTCTATAACTAGACCGACGGTCGGTCTAGTTATAGAATGAGGTGAAATTTATGAGAATTACTAAGGAACATGATGAAAGAAGAAATGAAATACTTGATATTGCTGAAAAGTTGTTTCACATAAAGGGTTATGATAAATGTACCATAAATGACATTCTAAAAGAGGTTGGAATTGCAAAAGGAACTTTTTATCATTACTTCAAATCCAAAGAAGAAGTTCTTGATGCTATTGTATCTAGATATAAAGATGTTGTAATAACTAGAGTGAATGAAGTAGCTAATAATAATTTTATTACTTTAGAAGAAAAACTACTGGGCGCTTTTATGTCTATGCGAATAATAGATCAGCTAGATAGTGAAATGATAAATGAAATGCATAAAACTGAAAATGCCTTATTACATCAGAAGATTTTAAATCAAATTGTTATAGATGTAGCTCCTATTTTAGTAAAAATTATTAAAGAGGGTGTAGAAAAAAAAGTTTGGCGTTGTAAATTTCCTTTAGAATATATGCAAATTTTCCTAGCCTCCTCAATTACATTAACTGATGAAGGTATTTTTGAATTTGATGGAGAATATAAAAACAAAATAATGGAGGCATTAATTTCAGTTCTTGAAAAAATGCTTGAGGTTTCTGAAAATTCCTTTATAAAACTATTTAAAGAAAGGGGTTTTTAGATGAGATGGTCAATAATAAAAAATGATTTTATAAAAAATAAAGCTATTAACATGGCATTACTTTTCTTTATCATATTTTCATCAATGCTTGCAGTTATGTCAGTTTTAATTGCAGTACAAACATTCACTTCAATTTCTGACCTATATAAGGTTGCCGCACCTCCCCATTTTCTTCAAATGCATAAAGGAGATATTGATGAAGCAAAAATAAATAAGTTTATGTCCGAAAATAAACTAGTTACTTATAGCCAGATAGTTAATATGCTTACTGTTTATGGGGAAAATATAAATATAGTAGGTAATGATTATAATTATAATCTCTCTGACTGTAGACTTGATATAAGTCTTATAAAACAGAATAGGAATAGAGATCTCCTTCTCGATACTAATCATAAAAAAGTAGTTCTTAAAGATGGGGAAGTAGGAGTTCCTATGCTTTTAAAGGAACAGTATCATATGGAAATCGGTGATCATCTTATTTTAAATATCAACAATACTAAAAAAGAGTTCGTAATTAAGGAATTTATATTAGATTCTATGATGAACTCATCTATGGCTTCTTCTACTAGAATTCTAATAAGCGATACAGATTTTGATGCTCTTTCTAACGGATCTTTAAAGAATGAATATCTTATTGAAGCCTATTTTGATAACCAAAATGATGGAGAAACCTTCAAAACACTTTATCAAGATGCAGAACTTCCACAAAATGGCCAATTAGTAACTTATTCAATAATATTTCTTATGAGTGCCTTAACTGATATTGTCACGGTGTTTCTACTTTTTGTTGTTAGTATTTTTTTAATTTTAGTTGCTTTTATCTGTATAAGATTTACTATTATGACTGCTCTAGAGGAAGAAATAAATGAAATAGGAACTATGAAAGCTATAGGGCTAAATTTTAGAGACATAAGAGGAATTTATTTCAATAAATATAAAGTTCTTTCTCTCTTAGGTGTAGTTTTAGGATATGTCATTGCATTAATAAGTAGTAGCTTATTTACAGGACATATTAGTTCAACCTTCGGAAATATGAAACTCCACCCTTTATCACTTATTTTAGGACTTGTTGCTAACTTTATAGTTTTCATTATGATTAATCACTATTGCAAAAAAAACTTAAAGAAAATAAAAAACATAACTGTAATTGATGCACTTGTAAATAGAAATGTATTTGATAAAAATAAAAAATCTACAAAAGATGGATTATATAAGTCAAAAAAACTTTCTGTTAATTGGTTAATGGGAATAAGAGAAGTTCTTTATGGCTTTAAAAGTTGGTTAATTGTTCTTTCAGTTGTATCTATATCAATAGTCATGATTATGGTTCCAGTGAACCTTTTAAAAACTTTTGAATCGCCAGAGTTTATAACATATATGGGAAGTTCACAAGAAGATATTCTTATTGAAATAGAAAATGGAGATAAACTTGAAGCAAAGTATTCTGATGTAAAAAAAGTTCTCACTAACGATCCTTCTATTAATGATTACTATGAATATAAAACCATAAGAGTCAAAGTTTTAAATTCAGACAATGTGTATACAAACATGGATATAGATAGTGGTGACAATGCAGGAAATGGTCTTAAGTATCTAACTGGTAAAGCTCCTGAAGGTAAAAGTGAAATAGCTATTTCCTACATTAACTCAAATGAAATAAAGAAGGTTGTTGGTGATACCATAACTATTTTATATGATGGAAAAGAGCACACTTTCAATATTTCAGGAGTTTATCAAGACGTTACAAGTGGTGGAAATACATCAAAGTCTAAATATAAATTCCCTACTCTACCTTCTAATAAATACTCTTTTTCAGTTAATCTTAAAGATAAAAATAATGTTAAAAATAAATCTAGTGAGTGGGGAGAAGTTCTAGGTGAAGGCGTAAATGTTGACTCGATGGATGAATTTATTAATCAAACCCTTGGTGGAGTTTCAAAACAGCTTAAGACTATTGTTATAGTTATAATAATTATAGGCTCTTCTTTAGTAATGCTTATAACAATAATGTTTTTAAAACTTCGTCTTGCAAAAGATTTCTCTGAAATATCAATTCTAAAAGCCATTGGATTTTCTGAAGAAGATATAAAAAAGCAATACATGATTAAAGTTGGTGGAGTTTCTATAATGGGAATTATATTAGGGATACTTTTAACCAATTTAATAGGAGAAAGTTTAGTAAATGTTGCTTTATCAATATCAGGCATAGGAATTAAAAATATTAATCTTATAACAAATAGTTTAATTGAGTATATAGTTTTTCCTATAGTATTCATAGTACTTATACTCATAGTGATATCAATGGTAATGAGAAAAACAAAAAAATTCGAAATCACATCTATAATAAAAGAGTAGAGTCGTTGGAGGTATAAGTTGAGAAAAATTTTGGATGTAAAAAATTTAAGTAAGAATTTTGATAATATACAGATTTTAAATAATATAAGTTTTAAAGTGGAAGAAGGAGAGTTTATAGCAATTATGGGTCAGTCAGGCTCTGGGAAATCAACACTTCTTTATAACATAAGTGGTATGGATCGTCCAACATCAGGTAAAGTACTTCTTAATGATAGAGATATTTCAGAACTTTCTGAAGAAAAAATCAGTGAAGTAAGATTGAAAGAAATGGGATTTATTTTTCAGCACTCTCATCTTTTAAAAAATCTATCCATTAGGGACAATATAATTCTTCCTGGATTTAAATCTGGACTTTTATCAAGAGATGAAATCAATAGTCGTGGTGAACTATTAATGAAAAAAACAGGAATATTAAATATTGCTGCTCACGATATAAAAAAAGTATCTGGAGGTCAACTTCAACGTGCAGCAATATGCAGGGCTCTTATTAATAATCCTTGTATTTTATTTGGAGATGAACCTACTGGGGCTTTAAATAGCAGCACTTCTAAAGAAGTAATGAATATAATAAACAGCGTTAATGAAGAAGGTACTACAGTAATCCTAGTTACTCATGATGCTAAAGTTGCCTCAAGGGCAAGCAGAGTTATTTATCTCCTAGATGGAAACATTCATGATGAACTTATGCTTACTAAATATAAAGATATCGAAGCGTCAGCTCGTGAAAAAAAATTATCTGCATGGTTAGAAAAACATGGCTTCTAGATAAAGTATGCAGTTTCATAAAAATTCCCCCAAACCCGCATGAACACTATATATAGTTATATAGCTATCTATATAACTATATATATTCCTCAAACAATGGTAAATTTATATAATAGGAGTTAATTTATTTATATTATGAGATCAGATAGAATGTTATCAATTATAATAATACTTTCTCAAAAAGGGTTAGTAACTGGAAAACAGTTAGCAGAGCATTTTGAAGTTTCCTTAAGAACTATATATAGAGATTTAGAGAAGATAGGTGAGGCTGGAGTTCCTATAGCATCTACTGGGGGCACTGGAGGCGGTTACTATCTTATGAAAAATTATAATTTAAATAATTTGTTCTTTAATAAAAAAGAAATTGAACCACTTATTGCAGTTATGGATAATTTAAAATTACTATTTGGAAATAATAAAGAATTTAATGATATAACCCTTAAATTTGAAACCCTAAAAAATTCACAAGAGTACAGCTATGACAAACTTAGTATAGATATGTCTCATTTTAGTATGGAACAAGAATTGAAAGAATATTTATTTTTGATAAATAAAGGGATTGAAGATGCTAAACTATTAGAGTTTCTGTACATTAATAGGAATATGGAATACAAAGAACGAATAGTTGAACCACTTCAAATAGAGTTTTCTGACGGCCACTGGTATATTATTGCCTACTGCAGAGTAAGAAAAGACTACAGAAAGTTTAAGCTTGTTAGAATACGTAATTTAAGATTAGGTGAAAATTTCGTAAAAGACTTAATATCTATTGAGAAAATTAAAAGTAAACTTAGTGAAGGTTATGAAAAAAATAGTATTAGTGTTACTTTAAAATTTTCATCAGATATTGGAGAGCAATTAGGTGAGTACTTTTCAAAAGACAAAATCGAAATTGTAGAAAATAATTTTTATGTAGTAAAAGATAAATTTCCAAAAGACGATGGATTAAAAAAGTTTATTTTAGGATTTGGAGATAAATGCGAAGTTATAGCTCCAATAGAATTAAGAGAAGAAATGAAAATATATATAAAAAATCTATATAAGAAATATAATGACTGACATACAGGTGTCAGTCATTATTATTTATAATAGCAGATAAGTGCTGGATATTTGAAGAAGAAAGTTTATCTTTTGTTGCAAATGAAATAATTGCCACACTAAAAACTTATAATTAAAAGGAGTGAAGATTATAAAATGAATGTATGTATTTTTTATTATGATGGTTTTTGTGAATTTGAAGTTGTACACGTAGCTGCTGAGTTTTCCTCTCAAAACTTAGTTACAGTAGCTATGGAGAATAAAGTGTATATGAGTGAAGAAAAACAAAAATTTCTACCTGATAAAATGATTAATGAACTTAATCCTGCTGATATTGACTTATTTATAATACCTGGAGGTAATCCCTCATATCTTTATGATAATTCGGTTCTTAAGGATTTTATTAAATCTATAGATGAAAATAAGAATATTATTGCAGGTATTTGTGGGGGCACAGAATTAATGGCAGACTATGGCTTATTAGACTATAAAAAATGCACTGGAGATAGTGATGGATTAAAAAATGATGCTGACTATATACAGTTTTTTAAAAACTCAACAATACTTAATGAAGATATCGTTGTAGATGGGAACATAATCACTTCAACAGGACAGGCATTTATAGAATTTGCTTTTAAACTAGCTGATATTATGAGTATTTATAAAGATGAAGATGCAATCCAAAAATCATATAACTGGTATAAAAATATCAAAGTATAATTATTAATTAATGCTATTAAAACCCAATAAAATGTAGGTTTCAAACTCATTTAATTGGGTTTTCCTTTTCTTTCTTAATAAATTTCTTTATTGAGTTTTTTCATATACTTCAAACTTATAATGTGTATTTTTTAGTTTCATTACTTTTAGCTAATTTTACAACTCCATAAACTAAATAATCTTCCTCAATACCTTCTAGATGTAATACATCCGTTACTTCTATAATCATCTCATTACTAGCCCCATCTATTAAAATAGCAGAATCCTTAATAGTATATTGTATATTAGTAAACTTATCATTATTATCAGAATGACTAAATCCTAATGCATCAACTATATTTTGTTGATGTTCATTTAATGAACTGACACCTATAATGTCACCTTTTGCAATATTTTTACCTGTTATACTTTGAGCGCCAAGCATCAATAGAATTTTATCATAATCAGCTTGCATTGCCCAAGCACATATCATACCGTATTTCTTTTCATTTTTTATGAAGCAAACGGCATTAGCTCCATAGTTAAATGCACTAAGTTTCATTTTTATATCTCCTCATGTTTTATTAGATTTATACTTTAATTATATCAAGTAATATGTAAAAATAAACAATATGCTCACTTCTTATCTTTGATTAAATTTGTAAAAGTACAACAATTATGATACTATAACTTATTGAAAAATAAACTTTACTAATGGAGGAAATATATTTATGACAAGTTTACCAAATTGTCCAAAGTGTAATTCAGAATATACTTACGAGGATGGAGATGTTTTTATTTGTCCAGAATGTGCAAATGAATGGACTTTAGATTCCACAAGTAATGAGAATGCAGATGTTATAATTGTAAAAGATTCAAATGGAAATATTCTAAATGATGGTGATTCTGTTACTATAATTAAGGATCTTAAAGTAAAAGGAAGTTCAACGCCATTAAAGCAAGGAACAAAAGTTAAAGGAATACGTTTGGTTGAAGGCGACCATAACATAGATTGTAAAATTAATGGCTTTGGAGCTATGAAATTAAAATCTGAATTTGTTAAAAAAATATAGATAAAAAATAAGAGTTAGGAATGTAAATTTTCCTAACTCTTATTTTATCTAAATTGATATTGATAAACTTATTTATAAAAAAAAATTTGATTGTAACTTATGTTACAGCATTAAATATGAGTAATATAGTAAACTTTAATTCGTTGAAGTCAAGGAATCATAAATAAAAATAATAAATATTAAATAGACCAATAGGAGGACATAATATGTCAATGTTTTGTTATCAATGTCAAGAAACAGCAGGATGTACTGGCTGTACTAAGGTAGGGGTTTGTGGTAAAGACGAACACGTAGCAAAGGCTCAAGATTTGTTAATATATGTAACTAAAGGGCTAGCTATAGTAAGCAATGAAGGAAGAAAAGTTGGAGTTATAGATAGCGTTGTTGATAAATATATTACTGAAAACTTATTTACAACAATTACAAATGCTAATTTTGATAGAGATTCTATATTAGATAGAGTAAAAGAAACGCTAAGATTAAGAGAAATTTTAAAACTTAAAGTTGTAAACTCAGGCGGACAAGTTGGAGAGGTAAGAGTAACTGGTGGATTCTTCAAGAAAATATTTGGAATGCAAACTACTGAAGTTATAATGCCAGATGCTGCATCATGGACTGCAGATAATACAATAGCATTTGATGCAAAGGCTGAAACAGTTGGAGTACTTGCAACTGAAAATGAGGATATAAGAAGTCTAAGAGAACTTATAACTTATGGATTAAAAGGATTATCGGCTTACATGAAGCATGCTATGAACTTAAAATATAATAACGAAGAAGTTCATGCATTTATGGTTAAAGCACTAGCTTCTACAATAGACGATAGTTTAACAGTAGATGATTTAGTTGGACTTGCATTAGAAGCAGGTAAATTCGGAGTAGATGGTATGGCACTACTTGATCAAGCTAATACTGAAACTTATGGACACCCTGAAATAACAACTGTTGATATAGGTGTTAGAAAAAATCCTGGAATATTAATATCTGGACATGATTTAAGAGATTTAGAAATGCTACTTGAGCAAACAGAAGGTACAGGAGTAGATGTATATACTCATGGAGAAATGCTTGCTGGACAATACTATCCAAAATTCAAAAAATATAGTCACTTCGCAGGCAATTATGGTAATGCATGGTGGAAACAAAAAGAAGAGTTTGAGAAGTTTAATGGAGCAATTCTAATGACAACTAACTGTATAGTTATACCTAAAGCTTCTTATAAAGATAGATTATTTACAACTGGTGCTACTGGAATGCCAGGATGTTCACATATAGAAGCTAAATCTGATGGAACCAAAGATTTTTCTAAAGTTATTGAAATGGCTAAAAAATGTAAAGCACCAACAGAAATAGAAAAGGGACAAATAGTTGGCGGATTTGCTCACAACCAAGTTTTAGCACTTGCTGATAAAGTTGTAGATGCTGTTAAAACTGGTGCAATAAAAAGATTCTTTGTTATGGCCGGTTGTGATGGAAGAGCTAAATCTAGAAACTACTATACAGAATTTGCTGAAAAATTACCTAAAGATACAGTTATATTAACTGCTGGTTGTGCAAAATATAAGTACAACAAATTAAACCTAGGTGATATTGGAGGAATTCCAAGAGTGTTAGACGCTGGACAATGTAATGATTCATATTCATTAGTTGTAATTGCTCTAAAACTTCAAGAAGTTTTTGGATTGAAGAGTGTAAATGAATTACCTATATCTTATAACATAGCTTGGTATGAACAAAAAGCTGTAATAGTATTATTATCATTACTACACTTAGGTGTTAAAAATATTCATTTAGGACCAACACTGCCTGCATTCCTTTCACCAAATGTTGCAAAAGTCTTAGTAGAAAACTTTGGTATCGGTGGAATAACTAATGTTGAAGATGACATGAAAATGTTCATGGAATCATAGTAATAAAACAATCTAAAAATATAGAAAGCTGGACAATTGTCCAGCTTTCTATATTTAATTACAGTATATATATTTAAAATCGTTATTTAGTTTCGATGCACGTAATAATTACTTTAGTGAGCTAATTATT
Organism: Clostridium intestinale DSM 6191; assembly: GCF_900130055.1. Classification (GTDB taxonomy): domain Bacteria; phylum Bacillota; class Clostridia; order Clostridiales; family Clostridiaceae; genus Clostridium_T; species Clostridium_T intestinale. The sequence goes on along the minus strand of NZ_FQXU01000003.1, from coordinate 458,336 downwards.
GATTAGATTATGTATATAATATATATTTAAATTGAAATTTCTCATTACAAACACCAAAATTCCTTCTTGAAGGCAGAAGATATATCTTCTGTCTTTTTTTTAGCCTTTTCAGCAGAATAGACTAAAGTCATTTTATCAATTACAAAGTTTTTATAGAATTCTATATGTTAAATATTTCCAAGGAAATTAGTGTTTTTAATTACTATCATTATGGAACAATTTAAAACTTAAAACATATAGTTTAATGTTGAATAATAAAAAATGATAAAAGGAGGAGTATATAATGTTAAAAGGAATAGATATATCAAACTACCAAGTTAATGTAGATTTTGATACACTAAAAAATGCAGTACAAGTTGTAATAATAAAAGCAACAGAAGGAGTTTCATTTATAGATCCCAAGCTAGAATCACATTATCAAGGAGCAAAAAATGCTGGTTTCCCAGTAGGATTTTATCACTTTATGAGTGAAAAGACATCACCTTCTGAACAAGCTGTAGAATTTTATAATGCTATAAAAAATAAAAGTTATGAAATAATTCCAGTTTTGGATATAGAAAATAATTCTCAGAATAGAAATGCATCACAAATAACTGATAGATGTTTAGAATTTTTAGCGAAGTTCAAAGAGTTATCAGGTTTGGATTGTATAATATATACTGGCGGGTATTTTGGACGAGATAATTTAGATAGCAGAATCAAAAGATATAAAGCATGGATAGCTCATTATGGAGTTAGTGCTCCAATGGCAACTGGATTCTATAATGTAGTAGGTCATCAATATACCTCAAACGGAAGAGTATCAGGTATCAATGGGAATGTTGATTTAAACAATTTTACAGAAGGAATATTTATAAACAATCAGCAAACTCCAGTAGAACCACCAAGACAAGAATCAAATAGTGGGAATAATATTATTCGAGAACTACAAAAAGAATTTAATAGACAGTTTAATTCTGGATTAGTAGTAGATGGAATAGCTGGCCCTAAGACTTTAGCTGCCGCTCCACTAATCAAACAAGGAGCTCAAGGTAATATAACTAAGTGGATTCAAGAAAAAGTTGGTACAACTCCTGATGGTATTTTTGGGGTAAATACTAAACAAGCAGTTATAAATTTTCAGAAAGCACAGGGATTATCAGTTGATGGAATAGTTGGACAGAATACTTGGAGAAAACTTTTAGGACTCTAAAAAAGTCGCCAAGGCGATTATGAGCCGTATAATTTCCTAAAAAATAAAAAAGCTCCTACATCTTAAGTGATGAAGGAGCAATATTTTTTTAGATTTAACAAAAGCCTTCAAGGAGGTGAAAACTTTGGAAAATAATCTAATCCTCAATTAATATATCATATGCTTAATTAAAATTACTTGTTACAAGTTTCGATATTATTTTTAAATTAAAAACATCCTATCCATTAACTAGCACAATAGATAGGATGTTGACGGGCAAGAGAATCATTAAAATTATCAAAGCTAACTTATAATGGTCTAATATAATATATGACAAATCTATTAATAATGAGACACTTTTCGATTAAATTTTATAATATTTACTAATTGTTAAAAAAAAGACAATGATTTTGTGCCATTTTCATGGTATAATTAACAAAATATCCTAATTTGTAGAATTAAATAAAGTAGCCTATTTATATAATGATGGTAGGGGAAGGGTTTTATATGAAAATTATGTATAAACTTATAATTAGTTATTTGGGATTAATTATTTTTGTAGTAAGTATATTAGGTTTTTTTACAGTTCAAAAATCTAAATCAGCAGTTTTAAAAGAGATTAATGAGAAAAGTAAACGATTAACACAATCTATTGATACTACTCTTAGTGTCAGAAATGACTTGCTTATCGAGAAATCTTATGGAGATTTGAACTTTGCAAGTTCAATATTAAATAACTTTAACAATTTCAATGTAGATTATAATAACTACGTAAAAGTTGGTGAATTTACCCTTCCAATTTTATATGCAGGTAATCAGAACCTAACATTAGATAATACACTAGTCAATAAGTTGAAGCAGTCTACTGGAGCTGTTGCAACAATATTTTTATTAAATAATGATAAACTAATAAGAGTATCTAGTACTATAGCAACTGATGATAGGAGCGTTTTAGGTACATATATTTCAAGTGATACAGATGCTTATAAAAAAATACTTAACAATGAAGAATTCATAGGAAGTATTTTAATCCAAGGCTCTGGATATGTTACTAGAATGAAGCCTTTACTTGACAGTCATAAAAATATTATAGGAGCAATCGGTATAGGGAATAAGGTTATTAATAATTATTTAAGTGAAACATTAAGTAACATTAAGATAGGAGAAACAGGATATGCTTACATATTAGATTCAAATGGTAATGTAATAATTCATCCATCTGATAAAGGAAAAAATGTTAGTAATTATGATTTTTTTCAAAAGATTTATTCCTCTAAAGAAGGAACAATAGAGTATACATACAATGATGTTAGAAAAGTAGCCTATTATACATATTTTGAGCCATGGGATTGGTATATAGTTACTACAGCTAATTACGATGAGTTAAACTATTCTTCTAAAGAAATTCTAAATACTACAATTATTATTGGATGTATCGTAATAGTTTTTGCTGGGATAATAGCAGTTTTTGTAGCTAATACTTTAGTTAGACCTATTAGTAAATTAAAATCATGTATGGAAATTGCAGGTTCAGGTGATCTATCTATACGCTGTGATATAGATAGTAAAGACGAGATAGGAGTATTATCAAACAGCTTCAACTACATGATATCAGAGAATAAAAGATTATTAGAGGAAACATTAAAATATGATAAGTTAAAAACTGAGTTTATAGCAAATATGTCCCATGAATTAAGAACCCCATTAAATATTATTTTTTCTACGACACAGCTATTTTCTTTACTTATAAAAAAAGGCGAAAGTTTAAATACTGAAAAATTAAGCGGTTACACAAGTGGTGTTAAACAGAATTGTTATAGGCTATTGAGGCTCGTAAATAATTTAATTGACATGACTAAAATAGATTCTGGATTTGTTAAAATTGATTTAGAGAATGGAAATATAGTAGAGGTAGTGGAGGAGATAACTCAATCAACAGCCGAATATGTACACACTATGGAAAGAACTATCATATTTGACACTGATGTAGAAGAAAAAATAATGGCCTTTGATGCTGAAAAATTAGAAAGAATCTTTTTAAATCTAATATCTAATGCAACTAAATTTACTAAACCAGGTGATACAATAGAGGTTAATTTATTTGATAAAGATGATTATGTAATAATATCAGTAAAAGATACAGGAAAAGGAATCTCAGAAGAAAATTTAGCTCAACTTTTCCAAAGATTTAAACAAGTAGATCCTCTTTTAAATAGAAGTCACGAGGGCAGTGGTATAGGTTTATCTATAGTTAAGGCATTAGTTGAAATGCATGAGGGGACTATTGAAGTAAAAAGCATAAAAGATAAAGGCACAGAATTTATAATTACTCTTCCAGCTAAAATCATACAAAATGGTGTAGACGCAACTCCAAAAAGTAATTTTAAGAGTCAATATAATGTAGAAAAAATAAAAATTGAATTCTCAGATATTTATAGATAATTAAGTTTCTAAAGAACACTTCTTGGTATTAAAACATATAAAAATTATATAGACCTACCTAAAAAGTATGGTTCAAAACTGCCAAGGAGGCTATTTAATGAACGGCATGGAGCTAATTATGAAACTTCAGAAAAAGATGCAAGATCCTGCATTTGCAGAAAAATTCAGCAGATTGGCTAATGAAATAAGCGGCATACCTGGTTTACAGCAAGAAGTAATGAGAATTTCTCAAATTAGTAACGAAAGAGATAGAGAAAAAGCCTTAGACAGATTACCTAGCAAAGTAAAAAAATCAGTTACAGAAATGATGAAGTTATTAGCCTAACCTTTAATTAAGGATATCCCAAAGCATTTTTAATTGCTTTGGGATATCCTATTTATAGGCATAAAAATGTTAAGAAATTTTCACTTCACCCTTTCCAACAATTACAATTCTATAGCTAGATTTAATAGGTATTAAATTGAAAGAGTCAAACTTTTTAGCTAATTGAAATGCTTGAACTGCAATCTGTTTTTCATTAAAAATTAATACATAAATATTTTCATCAGATATATTTTCCATTACATAGTTGTTTTCAGGTTTTGGATTTAAATCTGATAGTTTATAGAGACCTTCTTTAAATGTATCTTTTACAGCCAGAGCGCTTAATGAATTAATATTAATACATAAAATTAGTACAAAGAAAAAAATATATATAGATTTTTTCATCATATCACCTCTTTTGAATCTAGTGTTAGTATATGTAAAAAAAATATACTTAAAACTTAACTCCATTGCATGGATATTAGTTTCACTGTATTATTAATGTATATTTAATTTTAGTTAAAAGAAATAAGGAGAGTAAATGATGTATCGTAATTTAGAAGAATGTATTCTTGACTTAGAGAAAATGGGTCAGTTAGTAAGAGTACATGAAGAAGTGGACCCTTACCTTGAAATGGCAGCTATACACCTAAAGGTTAACTCAGCTAATGGACCCGCGTTGCTATTTGAAAATGTAAAAGGTTCAAAATATAAAGCTGTGTCGAATTTATTTGGTAATTTAGATAGAAGTAAATTAATATTTAAAAATACATTGGAATCTACCAAAAACGTAATTGCCCTACGTAATAATCCTATGAGCATATTAAAAAATCCATTTAAACATATTAGTAGTGGAATTTCAGCTACTAAAGCTCTTCCTCTAAAAAGTTTAAGTTCTAAGATGTCTGAGTTTCAGGAAATTAAAATTTCTGACCTTCCACTTATTCATCACTGGCCTAAAGATGGAGGAGCATTTATAACTTTACCTCAAGTTTATTCCGAAGATCCAGAAAAACCTGGTATCATGAATAGTAATCTTGGTATGTACAGAATCCAACTTACTGGCAACGATTATATTTTAAATGAAGAAGTTGGTCTGCATTATCAAATACATAGAGGAATAGGAGTTCATCAACAAAAAGCAAAAAAAATGGGGATTCCTTTAAAGGTAAGTATTTTTGTGGGCGGACCACCTGCACATACTTTAGCAGCAATTATGCCTCTGCCTGAAGGACTAAGTGAAATGACTGTTGCTGGTATGCTATCAGGACATAATTTTCGTTATTGTTATAATGATGGCTACTGTATTAATCTTGATGCTGATTTTGTAATTACAGGAGAAATTTATCCTGATGAAACAAAACCTGAAGGACCTTTTGGAGATCATATAGGCTACTATAGTCTTACTCATGAATTTCCAGTTATGAAAGTTCATAAAGTTTTTGGGAAACCTAATGGAATATGGCCTTTTACTGTTGTTGGACGTCCACCTCAAGAAGATACAGCCTTTGGTGAGCTTATACATGAAATTACTGGAGAAGCTATAAAACAAGAAATCCCCGGAATAAAAGAAGTTCATGCAATTGATGAAGCAGGCGTTCATCCACTTTTATTTGCTATAGGCAGTGAACGTTATACTCCTTATGCAAAAGTCAAACAGCCAGCTGAAATACTTACTTTAGCTAATAGGATTTTAGGAACTGGTCAATTAAGTTTAGCTAAATATCTATTTATTACTGCTGAAGATGATATATCTTTAGATACACATAAAAAAGTTGAGTTTTTAACATATATGCTAGAAAGATTAGATTTACACCGTGACATTCATTTTCAAACTAATACTACTATAGATACATTAGATTATTCTGGAACGGGTTTAAATACAGGAAGTAAGGTTGTAATCGCAGCTTATGGAGATAAAAAAAGAGAGTTATGCACTGATGTTCCCTATCAACTTAATGATTTAGGTGATTTTAAAAATCCACGTTTAGTTATGCCTGGAATAATAGCAATAGAGGGTCCTAACTTTTCTGATTATCAGAAGGAGAAGGATGTATTAAATGAATTTGCTAATAGCATTTTGTTAAAAGGTAATATGAATTCATGTCCGATTATTATTCTTTGTGATGATAGTGGCTTTATAAGCGATTCTTTATCAAACTTTTTCTGGGCAACTTTTACTAGAAGTAACCCTTCACATGATATTTATGGTGTAAATAGCTTTTATGAAAATAAACATTGGGGATGCGATAATATGATTATAGATATCAGAAAAAAGCCTCATCATGCACCTTCATTAATCCCAGATTCAATAGTTGAAAAAAATATTGAACCCTTGTTTAAAGAAGGCGGAAGTTTATACAATATAGTCTAATATATAAGGACTTTTATTATCAATTGACATTTAAACCCAGTTAAAAACTTGTAGAAATTGCTGAAATTAAACATATAATGAAGCATAAACAGTTATCAATTGGGAGTGAAATAAATGGAAGATTATAAATTGGGTACAAAAGTTTCAGTAATTACTATGATAATAAATATAGTTTTATCAATCTTAAAGCTAATTGCAGGTATTATTGGAAGAAGTTCTGCAATGATTGCGGATTCAGTCCATTCGGCCTCAGATGTTTTTACAACTGTAATTGTTATAGTCGGACTTAAAATATCATCTAAAAAAGCTGATAGAGAGCACCCCTATGGTCATGAACGATTAGAATCAATCAGTGCAAAACTTATAAGCGAAGCACTTATTTTAGTAGGATTAGTTATAGGATATAAAAGTGCTTTAAATCTTTATAATGGTAATTTAGTTATTCCAGGAAGAGTCGCTTTATTTGCTGCATTATTATCTATAGTTGTTAAAGAGGCGATGTATTGGTATACCATAATAACAGCAAGGAAAATAAGAAGTATATCAATGGAAGGAGATGCTTGGCATCATAGATCTGATGCTTTTTCATCTATTGGAACCTTTATAGGCATTTTAGGTGCCCGATTTGGATATATTTTTTTAGATCCTTTAGCTGGAATAATAGTTAGTTTGTTGATTATAAAAGTTGGAATTGATCTATATAAACGAGCAGTGAAAGAACTTATAGATTCCGCAGCTGATGATGAAGTAATAAATAAAATAAAGAATAACGTCCTTTCTATTAGTAGAGTAAAAGAGATTAAAAATCTGAAAACTAGAATATTTGGGAATAAAATCTATGTAGATATAGAAGTGTATGTAAATGAAGAACTTTCTGTAAGAGAAGGCCACGATATAGCTGAATTGGTTGAAAACTCAATAGAAAACGAAATTGACACAGTAAAACATTGCATGGTTCATATTGAGCCCTTCTTTGAAGAAAGTAAACTTATTTAAATATTATAAAAGTAAATAACACCCACAATCTACCAAGTTATATAAATTTGGTAGATTTTTTCTTGGAACTTGTATACATATTAATAATTTGAACGTCATAATAAAGAAGAGCTTTAAAAGGGGGGATGAAAGGGGGATATGATGAACTATGAGTTAATAGATGAGATCTTTAAAGATAAAATGAATCTTATATACAGATATTTAATTAAGCTTGGATGTAGCAAAGAAAATGCAGATGATATAGTTCAAGATACCTTCTATAAAGCATTAAGGTACATAGATGGAATACAGTCTGATAAGCTTTCAGCATGGCTCTTTAAGGTAGCTATTAATAAGTATTATGACTTATGCAGAAAAAATAAACGCCATATTCATGTAAGTATTGATAAGGTAATGGTAAACATATTTTTAACACCTTCAATTTTTATTATCTGTCATGGAGTTATTATTGTTTACTTAATATTTAGATTTGGAGTTAATAATGTTCCCTCAAATGAAATTAATATTGTAGCACTTAAAAATATTTATGAAATCTCTAAGATTCTTTACATCGTGCTATTGTTAGTTATTATAGCAATTTCTTCATCTGCATTTTCAATTTTTGTTATGGGACTTGCTACAGCCACAAATAGAAAAATAGTAGCTCATGTATTCCCTCCATTCTACATGATAACTACAGGAATATTATTTGATATTGCCTCAATAAATAATTTTATAGACTTTAACGTAATAAAATTATTTAATTTAATAGGTTTCGATAAAACAACTATATTTAATGTTCTTTTATATGATTTAATATTAATTATACTTGGCTTAATAATAGTATATAAGTTTAGTTACAAGAAAAACTTAATGATACTAAACAAAACTTCATAATATTATATCTCACGATATAGCATAGTTATTTATAGAATACTATGCTATTTTCAGTTCTAAAAGATTTTATAGTCATTGGTAAATATAGTATAATAAATTTATTGATATAAAGGAGATGATTATAATTGAGTTATGAGTGGGTTGATGAATATTTGTTAGCCAAAAAAGGTGTTGAAAAAGACTTTAAAGAGGAATGGAAATGGCATAGATATATGATAGCAGGAAAGTTGTTTGGGGCTATTCTTAATTACAAAGATGGGAGACCAATGATTACATTAAAATGTGAACCATCCTTTGGAGCTATGCTTAGAGAAAATTATGATGATATAATTGAAGGCTATTACATGAATAAAGTACATTGGAATTCTGTATTTTTAGATGGAAATGTTCCTGAAGATGTTTTAAAGCAAATGATTGACATGTCTTATAAGCTTATTTTTGATTCACTTACTAAAAAAGTACAAAAAAGTATATTAAGCTAAATTTTAATAGAGGTTTATTATGAATAATGATTTATTAAAGAATTTAATAGTAAATGTAAAAGTTAAAAATCTTGGAGTGAAAAATGTTGTAGTTAGGCAAGGTGGAAAAGTAATTGCAAAACATGATTTTGAAGAAGAAAAAGAAACTCTTTTGTGGTCAGTAAGCAAAACCTTTACTTCCATGGCAGTAGGTATTGCAATTGAAGAAGGTTATCTTCAATTAACTGATAATGTTATAGACTTTTTCCCTGGTATTACACCTAAAAATCCTAATGAGAACCTAAAAAACATGAAAGTACATGATTTATTATGTATGGGAACTGGTCATGATAGGTGTCCAGTAGTAAATGCTGATTGGAGTGAAGGAAAGGTTTGGGATATCACCAAATTATTTTTTGATGAGCCAGTAATATTTAAACCTGGATCACATTTTACCTATAACAACGGTGCTACATACATACTTTCAAGAATAATAGGACTTACTACAGGAATTAGTTTAGACGATTATCTTGATGAAAAAATATTTCAATATTTAAATATACCAAAACCTAGATGGGATAGATGCCCTTTAGGAATCCCTCAAGGATTTTCTGGATTACATTTAACTGCAGAGTATCTATCTAGATTTGGTCAACTAATTCTTAATAAAGGTATTTGGAATGATAATGAACTTATTCCTAGAAATTATATAGAAAAAGCAACAGCTGTCCAGATTGAAACACGTGATTTTAATCCGCACTTTGCAACTAAAGATCATCATCAAGGATACGGTTATCAGTTATGGATGAATTCATATAAAGGTTCATATAGAATGGATGGCTCTTATGGTCAATATGTTGTAATATTACCTGATAAAGATACCGTGGTAACCTATATTTCAAATGAACCTACAAACATGACTGGTGTACTTGAACTTACCTGGGATACTTTAATTGAAAAACTATAATCTTCGCAAAAGCTAGAGGGAATCTAATGAAGTTCTTCGAACTTCTACAGGGCAAAGGTGTATATTCTTAGCTTCTTTTGTTCTTAAATTCTTATATTCTTAACTTCTTAGCTTCTTTTACTCTTAACTTCTTAAATTTTTAAATTCTTTTATTCTTGGGTGCTGCGATTAAAGTTAACTTTATTAGGATTGAGAAGTAAACTAAATAGATATTATGGGGGTAAATAATGATTGAATTAAAAAAGATTACTTTTGATAATTTTGATGAATGTATTAAATTAGAAACTAAGGAAGATCAAGAAAACTTTGTTGCTAGCAATTTAATAAGTCTTGCACAAGCTTACGTTGCTTTAAGTAATGGAGATGGAATTCCTATGCCTTATGCTATTTATAAAGATGGTGTTATGATTGGTTTTATAATGTTATCTTATACTGAAGCTAACGAAATCCACAATGAAAATGCTTATTGGGTATGGAGATTTATGATTGATAAAGCACATCAAGGTAAAGGTTATGGAAAAGCTTCTATGAATAAAGCTATTGAATTAGTTAAAACCTTCCCTTATGGACATGCATCTAAAATTTATCTTTCTTATGAACCTGAAAATATTAAAGCTAAAGAGCTCTATGCTTCAATAGGTTTTATAGAAACTGGAGATATAGAGGATGGGGAATTAGTAGCAAAACTATTAATTGACTAGATAAAATAAATTAGTATGGGGGAAATATGGGTAATATTAAAGGGTTATTGATAGACTCAGGTAGGGTATTAAATTTTGCTGCAACTGGAGATTGGAGTTATTCTCCAAATTTTTTTGAAATAGTTAATAAAGATAAATTTAATAACATATCTAAGGATAAAAGAGATGAAGCTTTTCGTAAAGCTTGGTCATATATAAATAATATATTGTTAATACAAACAGTTGAGGAAGAATGGAAGCATTTCCTAGAATTTTTTATAATTATAAAAAATGAATTACCAGAACTTAAAATTGACGATGAAAAGTTAAAACTTTTAACAGATGATTTTGTTTTAAATTATGATAAATATATATTCTTTAAAGATGTATTTGAAGTTCTGCCAAGATTAAATCAGAATTACAAATTATGCTTAATATCAGATGCTTGGCCTTCTTTAAGGAATGTTTATAAAAAAGCTGGCTTCTATGATTATTTTGACGCAATTATTATTTCTTCAGAAATTGGTGTGACAAAACCAGATGAGAAAATGTATAAAGCCGCAATTAAATCATTACATTTAACCTCAAGTGAAGTACTTTTTATAGATGATAATCCAAAAAACTGTAAGGGAGCTTTAACCCTTGGAATAAAATCAATAGTTTTAAATAGAAATACACTCTCTAGATCTTATATAAAATATATAAAGAAATCTAATTTGCATGTAGTTAAAGACATGTATAAATTAGAAAAATTACTTTTAAAAGAATTTTAAAATAGCACATATATAAATACTAAAGTTTAACTATGTATAATAAATGCACCTAAGAGGACACTAAAAACATGCCTAAATAACAAATAGAGGAGGATATATTATGAAAAAAGCTGATACCTTAATAAAATTTGGTTTAAATTTTGATAATAGTTATACTCGGTTACCAAATTCTTTTTTTAAAGAAGTAAAACCAACTTTAGTTCATAACCCTAACTCTATAGTCATAAATTCAAAATTAGCATCCTCTTTAGGTCTTAACTCTGAAGTATTGGAAACTAAAGAATTTTTAGAGGTTTTAGGAGGAAATATTATTCCAGAAGGAGCTCACCCTATTGCACAAGCTTATGCTGGGCATCAGTTTGGACATTTTACAATGCTTGGAGATGGAAGAGCTATACTACTTGGTGAACATATAACCCCATTAGGTGATAGAGTAGATATTCAACTTAAAGGTTCTGGAAAAACACCCTATTCTCGTGGAGGAGATGGAAGAGCAGCTCTTGGTCCAATGCTTCGTGAATACATAATAAGTGAAGCTATGCAAGCTCTTGGAATTCCTACAACTAGAAGCCTTGCTGTTGTTACAACTGGTGAATCAGTAATGAGAGAAAATAAACTTCCTGGTGCAATTCTTACAAGGATAGCTGCAAGTCATATAAGAGTAGGAACGTTTCAGTACGTTTCAAAATGGGGAAGAGAAGAAGATATTAAAATCTTAGCTGATTATACAATAAGTAGACACTATAACTACTTAAAAGACAGTCCTAACCCATATTTAGATTTACTTAAAGAAGTCATTAATAGACAGGCAGACTTAATTTCAAAGTGGCAACTAGTAGGTTTTATACATGGTGTTATGAATACTGATAACATGGCTATAAGTGGTGAAACAATTGACTACGGACCCTGTGCATTTATGGATACTTATAATCTAGAAACAGTATTTAGCTCAATAGATACTTATGGAAGATATGCCTATGGAAATCAACCTTATATTGGTGGTTGGAATCTTTCTAGATTTGCAGAAACCTTATTGCCTTTAATAGATGATAATCAAGAGAAAGCTTTTAACTTAGCACAAGAAGAGATTTCAAATTATTCTAAGTTGTATCATAAAAATTGGCTTAATGGTATGAGGTCTAAACTTGGAATTTTTAATGAGGAATCTTTAGACGAAGATTTAATTAATCAACTATTAAATATGATGCAAGAGCATAGTGTTGATTATACCAATACTTTTGTTGAACTAACTTTTAATAGGTTAGAGGAAAGCTCTTTATTTAAATCGGATAATTTTCTGAAATGGCATAAGCTATGGAAAGAAAGACTACAAAGACAAAATGAAGGATTAGATTTGTCAACTGAACTAATGAAAAATACTAATCCTGCCATAATACCAAGAAATCATAGGGTTGAAGAAGCTTTAGAAGCAGCAAATAATGGAGATTATAGTGTTATGGATAAACTCATAGATGTTCTTTCAAATCCCTTTGATCATTCAAAGGAACAACTTGAATATTCAACTCCACCAAAACCTTCAAGTAAGCCTTATCGAACCTTTTGTGGTACATAATTATAAACTTCTAAAGAATATAGTATATTACTTTTTAGTGATATTTCTGTATTCTTTTATTGAAATATTAGATTGAGTTTTTATTTTCTTTTCATATTTTTAATAACTACTTTGTCACTTTTATCCACTTGTAAAGAATCGAGGATTTTTTGAAGAGATTTATTAAAAGTAAACTCATCTAAATTATTGTTTTTTAAATATTCCATAGTTTTTTCAGGAAACTTCGTATAACATACTGAAATAGCCCAAGCTACAGCCATTTTTACATAATAACCGCTATGTTTTATCTTATCTAATAAATTTAAAATCTCATCTATATATATTTCATTAATGAAATAGTCAATAATCATTACTACACCAAAACGAACCTCATATTCCTCATCAGAAACCAGAAACTTTTGTATGAACCTCCAAACCTCATTCATATTATCTTTAGTAAATTTTAAACTAATGCAAAAGCTATCACATATAGACCAGTTATCAATCTTAGGTATAAACTTAGAAATATAATGAAGAGTTTCTTTTACATCAACCTTTATGTATCCAATAACCATTCCCTGAAGCATAACTTCTTCAAAATATTCGTTATCACAGTTTTTTATAAAAGCTTTCCAATCATTTTTTGATATTTCTTTTGCTAGTTTTCGTAAGATTGGTAGTCGTACTCCTAAAATATTATTTATATTAGGAATAAGTGAGGAAGAAAATTTTTGATATTCTTTATCTCCCATTGAAATGAGGATTTCTTTATAAAAGTTCATATTTTTATTTGCACCAGAATGCTCATCAATATCATATTTCTGTATATTAATATCGTGAAAATGAATGTTTTTCATTATTCAATGTCCTCCTGTTAAGTTAATACTTGTTATTTTATATAATACAAAATTTTATAATTAAATTCTTCCGAAATATTAACTTTTAATTTTTGAAGTATTTTATAATAGCTAAATTGATATTTTAAATAATTTCTAGTTAAAATAAAGATTTTTTATTAAAAATAAGGAAATATTTTTACAAATTTTATTATTATAGTATAATATTAATTAAAGTTGTTTAAAAGTAAGAAAACATCCAAGTCTTGGGTTTCTTAAGTTTCTTTTTGAGGTGAAGACATGAAAAACGCAAATATTCCTAAAACTATTCCCGATATAATTGACGTGATAAATAAGTCTGATGATGTAGAGACTATTATTACTATGGAAAACTACATGGCTTGTTATTACGCAGGTCCAATACTTTTTGCTAGCACAATTATAAACTATTACATTAATTATATACTCATGAGTTATAATTTAAATAAGGTTATTATGGAAAGTATTTTTCTTTTATTTCTTTCTTTTTGCTTTGTAATAACTCCTTACTTAAAATTTAAAACCAAATTTATTACTCATTGGGTATCAATACTATTTTCTATTGTTCTTGTTTATGTAACATTAAGGTTTTATTCTGTTGTGGGTTCTTTTATATTAATGATTGCTTTTTTAGAAATCATTATAGCTTCAGCTAGAATCACTAAGGTTATGCTAAACTATATAACTATAACTACTTTTTTAGTAGGAGGATATATTTTCTTTTTATCATCAAAAAATGCTCACGAATTAACGCCAATATATTATGTTCTTTTGGTTATATTATTTATTTTAATGTTTTTAATAGTGCCTGCCATGTACATGGTTAGTAAATCCCATTATCAAAGGATTACTAGACTATATCTAACAGAAGTCCATCAAAGAGAAGAGTTAGAGAAAATGTATAATGAAACAAGAAGCCAATATAATTTACTTACTCAAAAAAATAACCAATTAAAGATTAATGAAGAAAGGTTATATAGGCTAGCACACTTTGATGAATTAACATATCTTCCTAATAGAAAGAGTATTTTAGACAAATTAAACTATCTTATAAAAGTTTCTAAAGGAATGAATCTATCATTTTACATAGTATTTATAGATATTGACTCATTTAAAAAAATAAATGACTCTATGGGACATCATATAGGAGATTTATTTATAAGTGATGCTGCTAAACGGCTTAAAGCATCTATACATAAAAGTGATTTTATAGGAAGAATTGGTGGAGACGAGTTCGCATTAATAATTCAAAGAAGATTAAGTGATAAAGAAGTATTTAAATACATAGATAAAATAAGAAAGCATTTTTTACAACCATTTATAATTGAAGGCAATGAGATAACTTCAAGTGCTAGTTTTGGAATAGCTTCATTCCCCTATGATGGAGTTGGACAAGTTGAATTAATGAAAAATGCAGATACCGCAATGTACAAAGCAAAAGAACTTGGTAAAAATAATGTGCAATTTTTTGAAAAATCTATGAAAGAAGAATTACTAGAAAAATTAAATCTTGAAAATGAATTAAAATCTGCACTTTATAATAATGAGTTTTTTTTAGTATTTCAACCTATATATAACCTTAGAACTGGTACGATAAGAGGTTTTGAAACTCTACTACGTTGGAACTCCAAGGTATTAGGTATGGTAGCTCCTGATAAATTTATCCCTGTTGCAGAGGAGCTAGGTATTATTATTCCATTAGGGGAGTGGATTATACGGACAGCCTGTAAAACATTCAAAAAGCTTCAGGACAAATACAAATTAGAGGAGACTGTACTTGCCATAAATTTATCTGTCAAACAGCTTGAATCACCTAATATTGTTGAATCCATTAAATACATATTAAAAGAAACAAATTTTGACCCAAACTTATTAGAAATAGAAATCACAGAGAGTACATTTATGAATTCAATTCATAAAACAAAGTCAACTTTAGAAAAATTACAAGATATGCGCATTAGCATTTCCTTAGATGACTTCGGAACTGGTTATTCGTCATTAAGCTATTTGAGACAATTACCAATAGATATATTAAAAATTGATAGAACTTTTATAAATGATATTTTGAAGAGTGACAGAAATGTTGAAATTATCGGAAGTATAATAGATTTATCTCATAATTTAGATATAGCTGTTATTGCTGAAGGAATAGAGGAGGAAATTCAACTTCGCCACTTGAGGAAACTAAAATGTGATTATGTCCAAGGTTATCTAATGAGCAAACCTTTAAATTTAGAAGATTTAGAACAGTTTATATGCCAAGAAATATAAAGAAAAACCTAGAAGGGATATCCTTTTAGGTTTTTTTATACTTTATAATATCTCTATTATTTCAACCTTGTATGTTTCACTTGGAGCATTAACTTCAACTATATCTCCTGCTCTTTTACCAGATAAAGACTTTCCTAAATCTGACTCTATACTTATTTTCATATTTTCTGGATCTATATCCATAGTAGTTACTAAAGTTACTATATCCTCAAAATCATCTTCTATAAATTTAATTTTCGCCTTACTATTTATACCCATAACTGACTTATCTATTTCGGAGTCATCTATTAAGGTTGCAGTTGAAATCATGGTCATTAGATATTGTATTCTATTATCATTTTCTCTATAATTTCTACAAGCCTCTTTGTATTCAGCATTTTCTGATCTATCCCCATGAGCTGCTGCTACTAATTTTTCTTTTGCTATCTCAGCTCTTTTTACAGTCATTCTATAATCTAATTCTTCTTGTAATTTTTTGATATTTTCTTCAGTTAACTTATTATTCATATAAAAACTTATCTCCCATTTAATATACTTTATTAATATTATAAAGTCATAGAGAAGAAAATAGAAGTTTCTTTTTAAAATTCTTATTAAGCATAAAATAATTTCTAATTATTTTTATAAGTTCTTCATCCTCCTTAACTTACATAAAATTAAACAGGTTAGTAAATAATCCAAGCTAAAAGAACTTGTGTTTGTATTTTTCTCTTAAGTTGACATACAGTAGTCATATTAGATTATTTATACTTAATATTATTAAAGGTAATACAAAAAGAGAGGAGAACATTTTAATAGCAAATTAATTTAATTTTAAAATATGGGAGGATAAATGATTAGAAATATATTTGAACTTTATTCTGAAAGAAAAGATTTTTTTCTTAAGCTTACTGTAGAACATCTAAAGATATCTGCAATTTCTATAATAATAGCTCTAATAATAGGATTAGTATTAGGCATTATTATTAGTGAATATAAGAAAACCTCGCCACTTATTTTAGGTATAACAAATTTTGTATATACAATTCCCTCTATATCCTTACTTGGTTTTCTTATTCCTTTGTCTGGTATCGGAAATACTACTGCAATAATAGCACTTACTATTTATGCATTACTTCCTATGATCAGAAATACTTATACGGGTATAGATAATATTGATCCTTCTATTATTGAAGCATCAAAAGGAATGGGTAGCACCCCTTTTCAGATTTTATATAAAATAAAGCTTCCACTTGCTTTACCTGTTATCTTAGCTGGGCTTAGAAACATGGTTGTTATGACCATAGCACTTGCTGGTATTGCTTCATTTATAGGTGCTGGCGGGCTTGGAGTTGCTATATATAGGGGGATAACAACTAATAACTCAGCTATGACTGTAGCCGGAAGTTTATTGATTGCTTTTCTTGCCTTAATTATGGATTTTATTATTGGAGTTATTGAAAAATATATGAAGAAGAAATGGAGATTAGTATAATGAAAATTTTTAAATTGATAAAAATATTTACAACATCACTTTTAGCCTTAACATTAATTACAGGTTGTTCAAAAAAAACTGACACTATTAAGATTGCAACAAAACCTATGACTGAACAGTTTATATTAGGTGAGATGTTATCTTTACTTATAAAAGAAAATACAAACTTAAATGTTGAAATAACAAAAGGAATAGGCGGAGGAACTAGCAATATTCACCCTGCTATTTTAAAAGGTGATTTTGATTTATATCCAGAATATACTGGAACTGGCTGGAGCTTTGTATTAAAAGAAAGTGAAATACCAGATAATGATACGCTCTACAAAAACCTTCAAGATAAATATATAGCAAATTACAATCTTAAATGGGTAGGATTGTATGGATTCAATAATACCTATGGACTAGCTATAAGAAAAGATATCGCAGAGAAAAATAATATAAAAACTTATTCTGATTTAGCAAAGTATTCTGGCGATCTTAACTTTGGTGCTGAATATGATTTCTATGAAAGAGAAGATGGGTATAATTTGCTTTGCTCAACCTATGGTCTTAAATTTAAAAAGGCATCTGACCTTGATATCGGCCTAAAATATCAAGCTATAAATTCAAAAGAAATTGATGTCATGAATGTATTTACTACAGACGGACAACTTACATCCTCAGATGTTACTGTACTTCAAGATGATAAAAACTTTTTCCAAAGCTATTATTGTGGCACGGTAGTACGTGAAGATACTTTGTCAAAACATCCTGAATTAGAAAATATCTTAATGAAAATGCAAGATATTATAACAGATAGCGAAATGGCAAAATTAAATTATGAAGTTGAAAGTAATGGACGAGATGAAGCAGAAGTAGCTAAAGAATTTTTACAAAATAAAGGTTTATTAAAAGAATAATTCTAGAGAGGAAAATAATATGAGTAGAGAAGTCATAATAAGTTTTAAAGATGTTTCCAAAAGTTATGATAAAAATTTAATTCTCCATAACTTTAATCTACAAGTTAAAAAAGGTGATTTTTTAACCATAATTGGAACTTCTGGTAGTGGAAAAACCACAGCTTTAAAGCTAATTAATGGTTTGCTTAAAGCTGATACAGGTGATGTGTGTATTGAAGGCAAAAATATAACTTCTGTTGATATAATCAGTCTTAGAAGAAATATAGGTTATGTAATACAGGGGGTTGGATTATTCCCTCACATGAGCGTTAGAAAAAATATAGCTTACGTCTCAAATCTTTCTAGAAAAAAAGATAAATCAAAGATTGATACTACTGTAAATAAATTAATTAAAATTGTGGGAATGGACAAGGAAATGTTAGACAGATACCCAAGTGAACTTTCTGGTGGACAGAAGCAAAGGATAGGAATAGCAAGGGCCCTTGCAGCTTCTCCTAAAATTCTTCTTATGGATGAACCTTTTGGAGCTGTGGATGAGATAACAAGAAAATCTCTTCAAGAAGAAATATTAAGAATTCATAAGGAGCTTGGTGTAACTATAATTTTTATTACCCATGATATTAAGGAAGCACTAAAATTAGGAAGTAAAGTCTTAATTATGGATAAAGGTGAAATAATTCAGTTGGGAACACCTGACGAAATTAAAAGCAATCCTAAAAATAGCTTCGTTAAGGAGTTAATAAGTTCAGAACTTTAAATCCATATAGAATAAATTGTACTGCAAATTAAGTCTATACTTATTGCAGTACTTATTTTTTCTTAAATAGTAAATATTATATAACAACCTTTAGGAATGTTATATAATATTAAATAAGAATAAAATAGAAGGAGTTTTAATTATGAAGGAAAAAGTTATATTCAAAAACATTGATGAGTATATTTTAACCTTTCCAAGCAACGTTCAGGAAATACTTCAAAGCCTAAGAAAGGTTATCAGAGAGTCAGCTCCAGAAGCTAAAGAAAAGATAAGTTATCAAATGCCAACATTTGATTTATACGGTAATCTAGTTCACTTCGCAGCATATAAGAAGCATATAGGCTTTTATCCAGCACCTAGTGGAATCGATGCTTTTAAATCAGAATTGTCAAAATACAAAGGAGCTAAAGGATCAGTGCAATTTCCTATAGATGAACCATTACCGTATGAATTGATAAAAAATATAGTTAAATTCAGAGTTCAAGAGAATACTGGAAAATTTAATTAGGATCTTTACATAATCTATCTTCTAATAAAATGCTCCTCAATTGGAGCTTTTTTCATCCATTAAATAATAACTTTACAAAAAAATCTAAAAACATAATAACAACAATAAATCCGCTGATAATTCCACCAAATATTATTACACAAAATGCTGTAAATAAACTATAAAGAGTATTATTTTTCATAAAATCACCTCATTAAAATTATTAACCTCATTTCATTAAGCTATACAGATTAGTAAAATTAAAGAAAATTTAACTGTGTGGTTTAAATTACATTTGTTATAATGGGTAATAGATGATAGTATATAATTAACTTAAGTATTAGTGGGGGAGGGATAGGTATAACTCTTATTATATAGAGATACCGTACATATTTATGAAGAAAAAATTGATGATAGGTTTACTTGTAGCTTCAATGTTATTCGGAACAGGTGTACAAGCACTAGCTGACCCTTTAACAACAGCTCAACAGCAAGATTTAGATAATAGAAAAAATCAGATATCAGCAGCAGAACAAAAATATGCTGAATTACAAAATAAAGCAGATGAATTAAATATAGAAATACAAAAATTAGTTCTAGCCGTTCAAGAAAATGAAAGTAATATTTCTTCTGTTAATAAAGATATTGAAGCACTTAATGTTCAAATAGAAGATAATAAAAAAGAATTTGAGAAAAAGGAAGAACTATTTAAAACTAGAATTAAGTTTTTATACGAAAATGGTGGACAAGCAAATTACATAACTGTTTTATTTAGTGCAAATAGTATAGGCGATTTTATTTCAAAAGCCCAAGCAATTGGTAAGATACTAAGTTTGGATAAACAAATCCTAGAGGAGCTTGATGAAAAGAAGAAGGAATATGATGTTAGTGTTGCTCGATTAGACACTAAAAAGACTGAACTGGAGAATTTAAATTCACTTAATAAATCTAAATTAAGTGATTTAAATCAAAAAAAAGATGAACAACTAGTTTACATTCAAAAAGCTAAAGAAGAGTATTCAAAACTTTCTAGTGATTTAATAACTACAGAAAGAAATTTATATAAACCTTTTGAGAATATAATAAATAACACAAGTAGTTCAATTAACGATTTAAATAATTCAATTTCAGCTTTGAACTCTTTAAAGTCAACTGTAACTAATTCAGATGTTAAAAATGAAATAAACAACTTACTCGCAAAGGCAAATACTTCAATTAATAAGAAAAAAGCTGAAATTGAGGCAAACAAGCAAACTAATACACAAACGTCACCTACTAATAATCAAGCTCAAAAACCATCAAACAACACTAATACAAATCCTTCAAGCAATGCACCAGTATCTGCATCTGCTTCAAAGATTTTAGAAATAGCTTACAGCAAATTAGGTGCAGACTATGTTTGGGGTGCTACTGGGCCTGATGTATTTGATTGTTCCGGGTTTACACAATATGTTTATAGACAGGCAGGAATATACATATCAAGAACTACATATACCCAGATAAACGATGGAGTAGCAGTAAGTTATTCTAATTTACAACCTGGGGACTTAGTACTTACTAGTGCAGGACATATAGGTATATATGTTGGAAATGGACAAATGATACATGCACCTCAGACCGGGGATGTAGTAAAAGTATCAAAAATTTGGTCATTTTATGCTGCAAGAAGAATATTATAAATCTTTATTATAAAAAAAAAGTATGTAGATTTGCTTTACATAAAGAAGTCTACATACTTTTTTCGTATTAAATTCAATATAATGTATAAAAATATATAATATGTTATACTAATATATAAATATAATATTTTTATTAAATGAGGGAAACTATGGCACATATCTTTAATGGTGGAAATATAAATTACAAAATTAGACAATCTCCTATACCAGAATTTTCTTGGCATACTAGTGAAAAACTAGCGGAACTTGTTGGCTCAAAACATTTAAAATTTGATGTTAGATCATTAGATCCAGATAAGTATTCTTATCCCTACCATTTTCATAGAAATGCTGAAGAAATATTTGTGATTTTAGAAGGAAGCGGAACCTTAAGGACTCCAGAAGGGTTTAAGGAGATAAAAGCTGGAGATATCATTTTTTTTGAAATGGGACCAACTGGTGCTCATCAACTCTATAACAATACAAATGAACCTTTGAAATTTTTAGATATACGAACAGATGTAGGCTTTGATGTATGCGAATATCCTGATTCAGGTAAGATAAATATCTGTGATAAAGAAGTATATGAATTAGGAGAAAATGCAAATTACTACAAAGGTGAAGATAAAGTTAGAGAAAAGTGGAAAGGAGGTACATAATGAATAAAAGCAAAGATTCAAATTTTGATATTATGTGTGCATTATTATTGCTTTGCTCTGGACTATTTTTTGAAGACGCATTCCCAATATTAATTATTGGTATAGGCTTAAGCATCTACGGTTTATTTAGATCCTTTAAAAGAAGAGAAGCTTAAATTATAAAGAAGAGGATATCACAACTTTGCGATATCCTCTTCTTTATAAAAATAATGCAACAATTACTGGAATTGTGAAAACAGAAAGCAAAGTAGTGATAAACACTGACTTAGCTGCAAGTTTTAAGTCGCCATCATATTGAGTAGCAAACAAAACTGCACTATTAGCAACAGGCATGGCCAAGTTAATTAAAGCAACCCCTAAAATCAAAGGGTTAGTTATAAAATAACTTAGAATAGGATATGCTGCTAATGGTATCA
This sequence comes from Clostridium intestinale DSM 6191, assembly GCF_900130055.1. Taxonomy (GTDB): domain Bacteria; phylum Bacillota; class Clostridia; order Clostridiales; family Clostridiaceae; genus Clostridium_T; species Clostridium_T intestinale. The sequence continues at coordinate 436,244 of NZ_FQXU01000003.1, read as the reverse complement.
ATATTTGCTTTATTATAGTATAAGGATATATCCTAAACTCAGTAAATACTTCTTTAATATCAATATTAGCTAAAGTGGAGCCAATAAGCATCATAGCAATTGGAGTAGTTATGCTACCAACCATATCAAAACTGGATACAAAAATTGTAGGTATAGGTATTCTTAAAAAATAGATAATAATTGCGATTATTGATGATATTATTCCTGGTGTTAAAAGGTTCTTAACATTTGGTTTAACTTCTTTTTCAGTACCATAATTAATCAAAAATACACCTAAGGTAAATACTAAAAAATTAAATATCATATTAAATATCGAAGTGTAAAAAACAGCCTGATTACCAAATATAGATTTCATAACTGGAAATCCCATAAATCCTATGTTAGAAAATATAGTCATAAACATATAAAGACCCTTTTGATGGTTTGGAATTCTCATTATCTTGACTAAAATATAACTTAAAAATGGTAATATAGCAAAAATAGTTACCGCAACTAAAAAAACAACTAAAACTTCACTACTATCATTGCTAGGCTCCAAAGATCCTACAGAAGCTATTATTAAAGCTGGTGTTGTCACATTAAGTAAGAGCTTATTTAGTTTTTGGTTTAGCTCAGCATCAAAAAGCTTTATTTTATTTAGAAAATATCCCAAACCAAGAATTAAAAATAACTGAATCATTTGATTAATAACAACATTTATATCCATCTTGTCCCCCTTAGAAAAGAGTAATAACTTTGTTATTACTCTTTGTAATCATTAGTATTAAAATAAACACGTTCCATTAGATTCAATAACTTTTTTATACCAATAAAAAGATTTTTTAGGAATTCTCTTGTAGGTACCATTTCCATAGTCATCACAATCTACATAAATAAATCCATAACGTTTGGACATTTGTTTTGTAGATTCAGAAATTATATCAATACATCCCCACGATGTATATCCTAAACAATCCACACCATCATATTCTATAGCATCTAACATAGCTTTGAAATGAGCTTCAAAATAATCTATACGGTATTGGTCATCTATAGTTCCATCTTCTTTAACAACATCTTTAGCTCCTAATCCATTTTCAACAATAAATAGAGGCTTACGATAACGGTCGTATAAATCTACCATTGAAATTCTAAGACCAATTGGATCAATTTGCCATCCCCAATCACTTGAAGGTAGATATGGATTTTTAATTGCATTAATTGTATTTCCAGCAGTAACATCTAATCCATCTGTTGAGGCAGCTGAACAAGAGGACATGTAGTAAGAGAATGATACAAAATCAACTGGATATTTTTTCATTATCTCATCATCGTTAGCTTCTTTCTTTATTTCTATACCATTATTTTTAAATCTTGAAAGTAAGTATGCAGGATACTCTCCAAAGACTTGTGTATCACTGTAACAATAAGTTGATCTCATATCTTGTTGCGCTTTTAATACATCTTCTGGCTTACATGTATACGGATAATATGTTAATTTTGTAAGCATACAACCAACCTTTGAATCTGGTATTATTTCATGACAAATCTTTGTAGCTAATGCGCTAGCTACAAATTGATGATGCATAGCCTGAAAAATAACTTGCTCCCAATTCATTTCAGGGAATCTATCTTCAATTAAACCACCTGTAGTGTAAGGGTGTCTTATCATTGAATCAACTTCATTAAAGGTCAACCAATATTTTACCTTATTTTTATATCTTTCACAAATTGTTTTTACATATTTCTCAAAGAAACCTATAACTTCTCTAGAATACCATCCGTCATAATTTAAAGTTAAATTAATAGGTGGTTCATAATGTGACATAGTTACTAATGGCTCAATTCCGTGTTTTAAACATTCATCAAAAACATCATCATAGAATTTTAAACCTTCCTCATTAGGTTCTTTATCGTCACCATTAGGGAATATTCTAGACCATGCTATAGACATACGATAAACTTTAAATCCCATTTCTCCAAACATCTTTATATCTTCTTTATAATGGTGATAGAAATCAGATCCATGGCGTTTTGGATATAATGATTCATCTTCAGACTTTAATGCATCTTCAATATCCTTAGTAGTAACTGTATTATGAGCTTTATAATCTGTTACATCTACATCAAGATGGTGTCTAGCACAGTCAGAGACACTTAAGCCTTTTCCGCCTTCTTTATAACCACCTTCAACTTGATTTGCAGCAGTAGCTCCTCCCCATAAAAATCCTTCTGGAAATTTTCTTGTTGTCATATTTTCTTCCTCCTATTGCTTAATCTTATGTCTAACCATTATAAATCACTAATTATACAAAAAGGATATAACAATGATTGAAACTTATAAGCAATATTATAGATTAAAATTGATTATTTGTTATACCAATTATGAAATATGGTTCCAATATTCAAAAGTTTTAATGATAACGTTTGTTTCCTGAAAAAAAGCTCCAATAATTTAACTTAACTATCATTCATCCACTCATACCTAGCTCCTTTTAATTTATTGGCAGTTTTTAATACAACATCATAACGATGAACCAATAAAGAAGCAACCAAAATATCAAGAATATACTGAGTAGACATTGTAAAAATAACATTTGAAAATTCTAAAGTGTTTTCAGTAGTCATTATATGTATATTATAATCTGTTAATTCAGCTAGCCTTTGATCTATATTTCCACTAATAGAGAGAGTAGGCATATTACATTTTTTTAAACGTTTGGCAGCATCAATTACATTAGAATTTTTCCCTGTATGAGATATTAAAATTGAAAAACTAGGAATATTCTCAAGCTGAAGAAAGCTAGCATGACTCCAGTGTATGCTTGAATATGCATTTGACGTTATACCTATCTCTCCTAACTTATAGCAAAACATTTTTGCAACTTCGTTATTTATTCCATCACCATATATATCAATAACTTTAGCTTTTTTCATTAAGCTAATTACGTTTATTAAAACATTTCTATCAATCATACTCCTTGTATGGTCAATTGCCTTAGAATATATAAGTGGCATAGTATGTATAATATCATCTATTGTACTGTTTGCATCATAAGGAATCGTTTTTAAAGATTCTTTTAATTTCATCATTTCAGGATACTCAGATGCGTATATAAATTTTAAATCACCAAATCCTTTAGTTCCAAGCTTTTTACAGACTCTAATAATTGTTGATGCACTTGTATAGCTGGCTTTTGCAAGTTCAGAAACATTCATCTCTAATAAGTCTTTAGGAAATTTAATAATATGCTCAATCACAGCTTGTTCTTGTGCTGTTAAATTCTTTAAGTTCTGCATCTTATCTATTATCATAATATACCTCCCTTTTAATTCTATATTATCATCTTTTCTAAAAAAGATTTATAAATTTTCTAAGTTTGCAAAAAGTATTTATAAATGATATGTTAATAATAACAAATTTACCATTAAAGAGGGATAAACATGGAAAAGATAATAAGAGAAGTAACAAGCTTACTAGAAGAGCTTAATATTAAATACAGATTATATAACCATAAGGCAGTATTTACCATAGATGAATTAGATACACTTGATATAAAGTTTGAAGGTATGTACTGTAAAAACTTATTTCTAAAAAATAGTAAAGGTGATATACATTATCTTCTTATTCTAGAAGATTCAAAGAAAGCTAATCTTAAGGAATTAGCAAGGTATCTAAATAGTACCAGGTTATCCTTTGCTAGTGATGAGCGTTTAAGCAAGTATTTAGGATTAAAACCAGGATCAGTAACTCCTTTTGGAGTTATAAACGATTCTGAAAATGAAGTTATTGTTTTATTAGATAGAGATTTAGTTGGATTAGATAAAATAAACTTTCATCCAAATACGAATACCGCAACAATAACCATTTCTTACTCTGATCTTTTAAAATTTTTGGAATACGAAGGAAATAGAGTAGACCTTGTAGAAATTTAAATGTAGTTGTATGGAGTCCCTAATATTTTTATAAAGCAAGAAAGAGGATATGAAATTATGTATACTAAAGAAGTTAATATAAAAGAAAGTCTTAAGTCCGATTGTGAAAATTGTTTTGGATTATGTTGTGTATCATTATTTTTTTCTAAATCAGAGGGGTTTCCTATAGATAAAATTGCAGGCAAACCCTGTATAAATCTAAAAGATGATTTTAAATGTAGGGTTCATAAAGACTTAAATAAAAAAGGTCTTAAAGGCTGCCTTGCTTACGATTGTTTTGGAGCAGGACAAAAAATCTCTCAAGATACATATAGGGGTGAAAGCTGGAAAGACAATCCAAATATTTCAAAAGAAATGTATGAAGTTTTTGTTATTGTTAGGCAACTTCATGAAATACTTTGGTACCTTACTGAAGCATTTAGGTTACAATCCGATTTAGAAGTTAAGAAAAATTTAGAGCCATTGATTCAAAGAACTGAGGAGTTTACTAAATTAGATAGTCAAGCTATCTTAAAAATAGATATTATTTCTCATAGGTTTGAAGTAAACAAACTACTTTTAGAAACTAGTAAATCAATTAGAAATAAGGTAAAGAAAAAAAACTCAAATCATTTAAAAGCTAAAAACAATTTCAGCCTTATGGGAAAAGACCTTAGAAAAACTGAATTAATTGGAGAGGATTTAAGTGGATCTTTTTTAATTGCTGCAAATTTAAGTGGTGTAGATTTAAGTTTTACTGATCTTATAGGTGCAGACTTAAGAGATGCTAATATTAGGGGAGCTGATTTGTCAAAAAGTATTTATTTAACTCAAGCTCAGATTAATTCTGCCAAAGGCGATTATAATACAAGATTACCCAAAACCCTTATTAGGCCTTCTCATTGGACAAAGTAATTTATATTTAGGAGTGATATTCATGAAAGAGGTTAAATTAAAAAACGGTGAAGTTTTATTTATTAGGAAACCTACAATTGAAGATGCTGAAAATATGATCAAATATCTAAACACTATAGGAGGAGAAAGTGATAACTTGCTTTTTTCAAAAGATGATTTCCATCTATCCATTGAACAAGAAAAGGAATATATAAAAAATCTTACGAATAACCCTAACTCAATTATGTTGTTAGGGTTAATTAATAATGAAATCATTAGTGTTTCAGGGTTAATTACTAGCTCAAGAAAAAGAATAGCACATAATAGTGAGTTTTCGATATCGGTAAAAAAGACCTATTGGGGATTAGGAGTAGGGAACGCTATTATGGATGCAACTATAAACTTTGCAAAAAGTACTAAAATGATAAAAAATATCAGTTTAGGAGTTAAATCTGACAATGTTAATGCAATCAAATTATATGAAAAGCATGGATTCGTAAAGATTGGAGTTCATAAAAACTTTTTTAATATTGATGGGATTTATTATGATGAGATTTTAATGGATTTAAACTTATAGATTTAAATAAATATAAAAGAAGGTACTCTATAAAAAATTGTAGTACCTTCTTTTTATATGTGAAATATATCAAAATAGGAGGTTGATATATTTAAAAAAATTAAAGGAAGGAAGAGGTAAATATTGGTGATATTCAATGGTCTTTATATCCTTCCTTTATATGAACAACATTCATTGGGGGAATGTTATTGAAATTATTGACTTAAATCTTTAATATTATTCAATTAAGTTGATTATTTTTTTATAAATTTACGTTATACAATTTGGTTAAATATGCTATAATTTTAATATAAAATAAAAGGATTAATTTATTATCATAAATAGAGTAAATATCATATATTTATATAAGAAAACATTTACTTTAAGCAATTAGATGTAAACTTTCAAATCGTTGTTCTTTGAAAAGTGGATAATGCGGTGTAAAACAATAGCAAAGATGCATTTATATGAAAATATATTAATTAAAGGAATTTAAAGCACCGTAATATTCATAACTGAGTTGTACGGTGTTTTTATCATACAACTCGAATTTAGGATGAGCTAAATGATTAATAACAATAAGAGTAGGTAGATTAATATGAGTATGCAAGTAATAGATTTTTTAAAGTTTAATATATTGGAAGAACCTATATGGTTTAAAAGTGCTAAAGAAGCTGACTCTTGGGGTAAAGCTTCTTATAAGTCGTGGTTAGATACTCTAACTACTAAAGAAAGAGTTGCACTAACCAAGTATACTGGCGAAGTATTTTATAGTAATATTAATGATACTTTAAGAGGATTTGGTTCTTTTAATGGTGTAAACGAAGCATACTGCCACTTATTAACTCGTGCTTTAGAAAAAGCTGTTACTCCAGAGGATATATTAGTCTATAGAGGAACATCGAAAATGATGCTTGGAGAGCTTAGAAATTTACCTGTTAATCAATTAGAAGGAAAAATTATTGAGGATAAGGCTTTTATGAGTACAAGTTTAGTTGAAGGCGAAATATATGATAGTAACCTAATATTACACATGAATGTTCCTAAAGGTGCCCATGGTGCATATATTGGAAACTTGAGTTTTTTACAAAATGAATGTGAATTTCTATTAAATAGAGGTTATAGAATGTTAATCAAAAAGGTATTAAAAAATAGCTTATGTTATTTAAAACTAGAAGTTGATGTATTGATAGAATAATTTCAAAATTATATATAGTAAGGAAGTGTTTCAATGATAAGATTAGTACAAGGATCCGTATTAGGTTTTTGCGTTGGAGATGCACTAGGCGTACCCGTAGAATTTGTTGATAGAGGAACACTTAAATATAAACCGGTTGTTGATATGCGTTCTTTTGGTGTTCATGGACAGCAGAAAGGAACATGGTCAGATGATAGTTCATTATTATTATGCACAATGGAAAGTTTGCTCCAAGGATATGATATAGTAAATTTAGCTAATACATTTTTAGCATGGCTTGAAAATGGGCATTGGACAGCTAGGGGAAGAGTGTTCGATGTCGGTTTTACTACAATAGAGTCTTTAAAAAGAATAAAAAGGGGCATAGCTCCATTAGAATCTGGTAATAGAACTGTTTTTGATAATGGAAACGGCTCTTTAATGAGAATACTTCCTTTTATATTTTATTTGAATAATGAAACAAACTCCTTTAGAAAATTTAGAATAGTTGGTGAAGTCTCAGGTATAACTCATGGTCATATTGTAAGCAAAGTTGCCTGTTCAATATATGTCGAAATGGGAATAAACATATTAAAAGGTTACAGTTTAAGGGATAGTTATGAGTTAATGAAGGAAGTTATACTTAAACATTACATAAACAAACCCACAAAAGAACTAGATAAGTTTTCAAGAATATTAAAGCAGGATATCAGAATACTTAAAGAAGAAGATATTAAATCTACTGGTTATGTGTTAGATACTTTAGAAGCTGTTTTTTGGTGTTTATTAACTAGTAAATCATATAAAGAAGCTGTTTTAAAAGGAATAAACTTAGGTGAAGATACAGATACGATTGGTGCCTTAATAGGTGGACTAGCAGGATTGTATTATGGCATTGATAGTATACCTGAAGATTGGATAACTGCTTTAGCTAGAAAAGATGACATTGTCGAATTATGTATTTTATTTGCAAATTAATTTAAATTGATATAAAATAAAACCTAGAAGAATCTTAATTCTTCTAGGTTTTTATATCGTTATAAGGTTAAGAAGTAAATAGAGGAGAATTAAAAATACGACAATTGCAATTAGTTAAAACTAGATAATAAAATCTTTAGTATATTATATGTAAAACATAGAACTTTTGCTACTAAATTTGATTATTTATGAAAAGATGAAACTAAAAAATTTCATCTTTTTTTATTTTATGTAAAATATAGTTAATTCAAAATACAAATAGTTCTTCGTCAAAATATTTAACAGAACCTAGTATTTATCAATGTTTTGCAATCTTTTTTTAAATAGAATTCAATTTTTGTTTAATCTCAATACAAAAGTTGAACCTAAATGAAATTGAAAACGATAAATGTTTCAAATAGAATAAATATTGAGGAGGGGATGAAAAATAAACTCCAAGGAAGAGATTATAATAAATCTTAATAAGGAAGTGGGGATTATTATAAATGGATAAAGAAATTGTATCAATTCTTCAGATTTTATTAAATAGTACATTAGTTACTACAAAAGGATTGCAAGAAGAAACTAATTCTTCAAAAAGACAAGTTACCTACAGGCTAGATAAAATTAATGATTTGTTTAAAACAAAGAGAATACCTTTATTATCCTTAGGCGCTAATAAAGATATTATAGTACCAAAAGAAACAAAGGATGTTATTAAAGAAATTCTCGAAAAAAACTATTCAAAAAATACTTACTACTTTAGTAAAAATGAACGACTTCTATATATATATTTAATGCTTTTTATTAACATGGAAGATGTATCAATTAATCATTTTATAGATTCATTAAAGGTGAGCAGATCTACTGTAAACCTTGATTTTAAGGACTTGATACCTGATCTTGAGAAAAAAGGCATTGAAATTAAAAACAATCGTACAAACGGCTATTATTTAGTTGGGTCTGAAATGGAAATTAGAAGAGTACTTATAAAAAATATTATAGAGACCCTATCAAATGAAGAGAGTTCAAGAGTTTTTGATATTTTTATTGAAGAGTATAAACTAGATAGTTTTGAAAAAGCAAAAAAAATTATATCAAAGCTTGTTAAAAAACATCAAATTACTTTCGTTGAAAATAGATTAGTAGAATTTATCTATATATTCATTTTCTTAAAGGCGAGAATGCTTTCAAAGAAGGTAATTATTTCAGAAAATATAGATATACCTAATATTGCAGTTATGAACTCAATGAAGGAATATAAATTTGCGGAAGAGTTACTTGAATTATATGATAGCAAAGATAAAATAAAATCTCATGATGTAATGTATATTAGTGCTTGGATTTTAGGTATATCAGTTGGAAATGATGAAGATGATACAAAAGACAGATCTGTTATCTCAGAAATTGTACATAAGTTGATGACAAAGTTTGAGTATTTAAGTGGTGTTTATTATATAAGTAAAGAAAAAATATTTAAACAACTATACTCTCATTTTAGACCAGCTTATTACAGACTCTTGTTCAAATTACCTGTTTACAATCCACTTTGTGAAAAGGTAAAAGAAGAATACCGATTAGTATACAGAATTGTAAGTAATGCTATGAAAGAATTCTGCGGTCTATTTGGAGAAGAAATTCAAGAAGAGGAATTAGCATATTTAACAATGCATTTTGCAGCTATTTTCTCCAACAAAAAAGAATTTGATATTCTTAGAAAAAGGACGGCTCTAATAGTTTGTTCAAACGGTGTTGGTAGCTCAGCTATCTTACATGCAGAGCTTACAAGCTTATTTCCAGAACTACACTTTCTACCACCGTTAGAATCTTCTAAACTAGAAAACTTCGTTGGATCTGTAGATATAGTGTTTACTACTAATTATAAAGCAGAAGGTTTAGAAATAGATGCACCAGTAATTAAAGTTAGTCCTGTAATGACCCAAAAGGAGAAATATAAGATTACACGTGAAGTGTATATTCAATTGGGTGATATTTTTTTAAGACAACCAAAAATAGATGAAGTTATGGATATAATTAAAAAATACGCGAAAGTAACTTCTGAAAGTATGCTTTCAAGTGAATTATTATCCTATTTTACACAAATAGAGAATTTTACGTCTAAAGGAGAGGAAGGACTTATGCTAAGTGATATTACAAATGAAACACTAGTAAAACTAAATGTTCCAGCTAAAGATTGGGAGGATGCTATAAGACAGTCAGCTTCTGTTTTAGTTGAAAATAACAAAGTAACTGAAGCTTATGTAGATGCAATGGTTAACACTGCAAAAGAATCTGGTCCCTATATCGTAATTACAAAACATGTGGCACTTCCACATGCAAGACCAGAAGCAGGATCAAAAGAAATTTCAATAGGAATTGCAACTTTAGAAACTCCTGTTGAATTTGGAAATGATGATAATGATCCTGTAAAATATGTCTTTTGTTTAAGTGCTATAGATAATAATAGCCACTTACGCGCTATGTCTGAGTTAGTTGAATTATTCGAAATGGATGAGTTTTTTAGAACTCTAGATAACGCTAAGGATCCAAAAGAAGTTATTGATTTTATAAAATCACACGAATCATAAGGAGGAATTAGTTATGTATAAATTATTAATCGCTTGTAGAGCAGGGGTTGGATCAAGTTTAATGCTAAAAATCAAAACTCAACAAGTTATAAAGGAAAACAACTTTCCAATAGAAGTTGAGCACGGTTCATTAGATTCATTAAATGGATTTACTGGAGATGCAGTAGAAACATTGATTGATGTAGCTGAAGAATTACAAGGTAAAAATTTAAAATTTGATATTATTGGTATTCGTAATATAGTTGACCGTAATGAAATTAAAACAGCATTAGAAAAATTTCTTGCTTCAAAAGAAAAATAAAATTTAATTAAATAACAAAATTAAATAAGATAAGGGGTAATATATATGAAATTTATTATAAGTTTATTAAGTACACCTGCTGTATTACTTGGTGTAGTTGCATGTATAGGTCTAATTCTTCAAAAGAAATCAGTTACTGAAATATTTACTGGTGCTTCAAAAACACTTATTGGTTTCTTAGTATTTGGTATTGGTGCTTCAGCAATGACTGGATCATTACAAAACTTTAACAAACTATTCCAATATGGTTTTGGTATAACAGGTGTTATAGCTTCTCCAGAAGCTGCAACAGCACTTGCTCAAAGTACATATGGTTTCGAAGTTTCATTAACATTGATTCTAGGATTCATATTAAACTTAGTGTTTGCACGTATTACAAGATTTAAGAACATATTCTTTACAACAGGTCATAGTTTGTTCTTCTCTTGCGTACTTGTACTAATTATGCAAGCTCACGGATTTAGTAGTACAGTTACTATCTTAGTTGCTGCAACTATATTAGGCTTTATGTCTGCTGCATTACCTCAATTCTGTCAACCATTTATGCGTGATATGACAGGTGGAGATGAGCAAGCAATAGGTCACTTTAACATGATTGGTTACGGTTTATCAGGTTATCTTGGTCGTATATTCTCAAAACATAAAGAAGAAACTACAGAATCTATAGAATTCCCTAAATGGTTATCAATATTCAGAGATTTCTTAATGGGTCTATCAATAGTTATGCTTTTATTATTCTATGTTGCTACAATAAAAGCTGGTCAAACATTTACTCAAGAACTTGCAGGTTCACAGCATTGGTTAGTATTCCCTCTAGTTCAAGCGTTTACATTTGTTGCTGGTATGTCAATATTAATGACAGGTGTTCGTATGTTCTTAGCTGAAATTACAGCTGCATTCGTTGTTATTTCAGAAAAATATATTCCAGGTTCAAGACCAGCATTAGACGTACCAACAGTATTCCCATATGCACCAAATGCAGTTATTCTTGGATTTATATCAGCATACACTGCAGGTTTATTAGCAATCGTTGTTATGGTATCATTCCCTAGCGTATTCCCAGTTGTTATTATCCCAGCTGCTCATATCTGTTTCTTCTCAGGTGGTACAGCTGCAGTATTTGGTAACTCATCTGGTGGATGGAGAGGTGCTCTTTTAGGATCATTTGTTGCTGGATTATTACTTGCTTTCTTACCAACAATACTATATCCAGTATATGGAACACTTGGTATTGAAGGTGCAACATTCCCTAACATAGACTACAACGTAGTTGGAACTACATTGCATAAGATTTTACAATTAATAAAACCTATCTAAGCTAGATTAAATATATATAAGAGCCATAGATATGGCTCTTATAACTTTAAGGAGGACAAATTATGATAGAAAAAACACTACCAACATTCTTAGATATTCTATCTAGTGAAGTGTCAACATTTATTTCTTCAATAGACGAACAAGCTATAAACCACGCACGTGATCTAATTCTTGAATCTGAAAAAAATCATGGACGTGTACATGTAACAGGTATAGGTAAACCTGGTCATGTATCAGGATATATATCTTCACTACTTTCATCAACTGGAACTCCAGCTTACACACTACATGGTACAGAAGCAGTTCATGGTTCAAGCGGACAAGTAGTACCTGGGGATGTTGTTATTGCAATATCCAATAGTGGTGAGACTCAAGAGTTAAAAGCAACAGTAGAAACATTAAAAGCTAATGGTGCAAAAATAATCGGTGTAAGCGGTAATGCTGATTCATGGTTAAAAAATGCATCTGATGCTTTCTTATACGCAGGAGTTAAAAATGAAGGAGATGATCTTAATAAAGCTCCACGTGCTTCAATTCTTGCAGAAACTATCGCATTACAATCATTAAGTGTTGCATTACAATATGCTAAAGGACTTGATTCACAAAAATATTTAAAATGGCATCCAGGCGGAAGTCTTGGACAATCTATTAGAGAAGGGAAGTAATTATATGGATTATAAAGGTATTATATGTGCAATGATTACACCTCTTGATGAAAATCAAGATATAAATCCAAAAGCAACTCGTGAATTAATTGATTATCTAATTAATAAAGGCGTTTATGGATTATTTATTTTAGGTACAAATGGTGAATGTCATGTACTTACAGATGATGAAAAAGTTGAGTTTGCTAAAATTGTTATAGAACACACTAATAATCGTGTTCCTGTATTTGTTGGTACAGGCGGTAATTCAACACGTGAAGTTATTAACTTATCGAAAAGAATGGAAGCAATAGGCGCAAGTGCACTATCAATTATTACTCCATACTTTGTCCCACCAACTCAAAAAGAATTAATTGAACACTACAAGGCTGTTGCAGCTGAAGTTAGTTTACCAATAATGATGTATAACATGCCTGGTAAAACAGGAATTAATATAGAACCTGAAGCAGTAAAGGAATTAGCTAAGGTTAAAAATATTGTTGGAATCAAAGACAGCGGTGGAAAATTAGATAACATGAAAGCTTATCTTGAGGTAACTAAAGGAGAGGACTTCGGTGTATTCTCAGGGTCAGATTCACTTATTCTTGACATCCTAAAAGTAGGTGGACATGGTGCAGTTGCTGCAACTGCAAACTTCCTTGCTGGTATTGATGTAGCAATCTATAACAACTTTATAAAAGGTGATATAGAAGCAGCTCAAAAAGCTCAAGATAGTATTGAAGAACTTCGCCGTATTTTAAAGTTTGGAACAATACCATCAGTCATAAAGCAAACTGTTGTATTTAATGGCATAAATGTTGGTCCGGCACGTCTTCCTGTAAGCAGAGTAACAGGCGAAAAACTTGATGAAATCAAACGTGTAGTAGAAGATTATAAAGAAAAATTTAATAAAGATTTATAATACAAATCTTTATAAGTTTAGTAAATTCAATACAGACATAAACGTATTTTAATGAATATCGAGGTGGATTATATGAAAAAGATGAATATAACAAAAAGAATGGCAGAAGTTGGAGCACTTGCAATTGTAAGAGCAGAAACACTTGATCGTGCATGTGAAATCGCAGAAGGCTGTATTAAAGGTGGCATACCAGTTATGGAAATGAGCTATACCTTGAATAATGCCGGAGAAATCATTGAAGGACTTAGCAAAAAATATGGGGAAGCACTTTGTGTAGGAGCCGGAACTGTTTTAGATAGCGAAACAGCTCGTCATGCTATATTACATGGAGCTCAATTCGTTATTGCACCAAATTACGATGAAGGTGTAGCTAAAATCTGTAACAGATACCAAATCCCATATGCACCAGGTTGTACATCTTTAACTGAGGCAGTTGATGCGTTAAGCTTAGGGGCAGCATTTATCAAAGCATTCCCAATATCAGACTTCTATGGAGCAAAACTAGTAAAAGTATTCAAGACACCACTTCCTTATATGCCGATTCTTGCAAGTGGAGGAATCACTCTTGATAACTTACATGTATGGTTAGAAAACGGTGTTGATGTTTGTGGTTTTGGTGGACTATTAACTCAAGGCAGTATTGAAGATATAGCTGAAAATGCTAGAAAAATTAGTGAAATCATTAAAAAGACAAGAGAAGCTTAAGATTAATATAAAAGAGGTTGGAAACACTAACTATGTTTCCAACCTTTCTTTTATAATTTGAATATATTTGTTAAATTACTCATGTTTTCAGACAAATCAACTAATTCACTAGAAGTTTTATCAATTTTACCAAATAGTTTTTCTTGTGAATCAAGATTTGATTTAATTTCATTTGATACACTTAACCCATTTTCTATTGTCATATTTATGTCTTCAATAGTAGCTGTCATTTCCTCTAAAGAAGCAGCTTGATTTGTAACTCCATCTGTAATATTTTTAAGCATCTTAAATGTATTTTCCATATTATCTATTATTTTATCTATACTTAATTTGACTTCATTAGATTGAGAAACTCCAAGAATAATCTTTTTATCAGTCATTTCTACAGCAGAAACTACATTTTTTGTTATGCTGCTCATATCTTTTACAAGACTTCCTATATCCTGAAGTGAATTATTAGTATCTTCAGCAAGTTTTCTTATTTCTTCAGCTACTACAGAAAAACCTCTACCTGCCTCACCAGCTCTTGCAGCTTCTATAGCTGCATTTAATGCTAAAAGATTTGTTTGTTCTGAAATTTGAGAAATTATATTAACTATTTCAGAAATCTTATTACTTTGATTTTCTAGTTCAGTAACTTCTTTACTTACATTTTGTCCATTCACTGCAACCTCATTTATAACTTCAACTATTGAGTTAACTGAAGATTTACCAACTTCAGCAGAGTCTTGTACTCCTTTTGCATATGTCTCAATTCTTGCAGCCAGTTCTGCAGTTTGCTGTGAATTATCTGTAATACCAGACAACACCATTGATGCTTGTTTTATACTTTCAGCATTTTGATAAGAATGGTCAATAAGTTTTTTTATGGATTCATTTATATCATTTACCTGACTATTTGCACGTTCAATTATTGAATTTAAGCTTTCAGAAGAAATAGCCACTTTTCCTGAAGAATTCTGCATAATTGATATCAGATTTTTTAAATTATCTTTTGCTTTAAGTAGAGAAGTGATAAGTTGTCCAGTTTCTCCATGATTAGTTGCTTTAATATCTATAGTTAAATCATTATTCGAAATAGAATCAGCAAGAAGTATACCCTTTTTTAAAGGTTTTATAAGCAACCATTCCGAAACAACTGCTGCTATTACTTGAAAAATTATTATAAAAATTATTGATCTTCCGATAGTTTCAATTGTTATTATTTCAAGAACATCTCCATGAAGAGCGTAGGATAGTGAACCTAATATCCCTAGATTTGATAACAACATTGCTACAAAAACCAATACCATTATACGATTACGTATAGAAATATTTTTAATCTTATTCATATTATGTACCACCTTTATGACTTTATTTCTCCCTCAATTAGCTGCACTTTTATATTTCTATTAATCACCTCATTCTATGAAAACTAATACTATTTTTATAGATTAATTATATCAAATTTAATAGATTTAACAACATTAACTCTGTCACAACTTCGTAAGAACCATCTTTTATACTATTATTAAGATTAAAAGATAGTGAGGGAATTATATGTGTGTACTTAAAACTATTTCTAGCTCTGTTTTTCTATCTTTCTTCCTCTATAATAGTAACTTTTCTAAGCTTTATAAAACTATTCCATTTCTTAGGTTACCATATGTTATAATATATCTTGATAACGTGTGCAGGAGGGTAAACAATGAACAATATAGTTTTTCTTAATTCAAGCAGAATAGATTTTGACGAAAAACTTAATTTTAAAGCAATAGATAGCTTGGGAAATGTAACAAAATATTCTCATAGTAATAATGAGGAAATTCTAAAAAGAGTAGAGAATCAAAACATAGTAATTTCTAAGGAGATGCCTATAGGAAGAGACTTAATTGAAAAATTTCCTTCAAGTGTAAAGTTAATTTGCGAAGCTGGTACTGGTTATAATAACATTGATATCGCTTCAGCAAAAGAAAAAGATATAGTTGTCTGTAATGTACCAGGATATAGTACAGAGGCTGTTGCTCAACTAGTTATTACCTTTATATTAAGTTTAAGTTCTTCTTTATCTTATCAACAAAGAATGATTGAAGATAAAGACTATAGAAATTTTACTAACCATCTAATGGTTCCACATTTTGAAATTCAAGGTAAAACTCTTGGAATAATAGGTGCAGGTGCTATTGGGCAGCAAGTAATTAAAATTGGAAAAGCTTTAGGCATGAATATCCTTGTATATAATAGAAGTTATAAGGATTTAGGTGATCCAAATATAAAGTTTGTGACCTTAAAAGAAGTTCTTATGGAAAGTGATTTTGTTAGCCTACATTGTCCACTTACTTCTGAAACAAAACATCTTATAGATAAATCAAAGCTAGCTTTAATGAAGTCTACCGCTTTTATTATAAATACCGCTAGAGGTTCACTTATAAAAGAAGATGATTTGATTGAAGCATTGATTGAAGAAAAAATTGCAGGAGCTGCTCTTGATGTTCAAGATCCAGAGCCACCAAGTTTGGAAAATCCTCTGTTTTCAATGAGAAATGTTATTTTAACCCCTCACATAGGATGGAGATGTTTTGAATCAAGACAAAGACTTTTAGATTTATTAGCTGAAAACATCAAAGCTTTCATTGATGAAAAAGCTATTAATACGATTTTATGATGAGGTGGATGGAATGAATTATTTAGAAGGAAAAATAATTATTGTTACTGGCGGAACTTCAGGACTTGGAAAAAGTTTAGTTCTCCAATTAATAAATCTTGGAGCTAAGGTTGCTTTCTGTGGAAGATCAGAAGAGAAGCTAAAAACAATTATAAAAGAGATTAGAGAAAACACTAATATTTTTTATGATACATTTGAAATAACAGATGAAAATAAAATATTTAGTTTTGTAAAAGATGTAGAAAACAAATTGGGTGCTGTTGATGTACTCATTAATTGTGCAGGCGCTAACACTTCAAGAGCTTCAGTAAAAGATATACCCCTTAGCGATTTTCAGTATATGATGAATTTAAATACTATAGCTCCATTAAATTTTATTAAAGCCTGCTATCCATATATGTCTGATAAAAAGCAAGGATTAATAGTTAATATTCTTTCAACTTGTTGTCTTTTCTCAAATGAAGGTTTAGGATCATATACTGCATCTAAAGGTGCTCTTGACAGTTTAACTAAGGTACTTAGAAAAGAGGCTAGAAAAGATAACATTAGAGTATGTTCTGTTTATCCTGGTGGAATTAATACTTCCTTTAGACCTCAAGCTAGAGAAGCGTATTTAAGTGCAGATATAGCTGCTGAAACTATAATAAATTCTATTAACATTGACGAGCGAGTTGCCTTAGATGAAATAGTATTAAGGCCTTTTATAGAAACAAATTATTGCTAAAATATTAGGAGGAATATATATGAATTTATGTTGGATAACCCTTGCTGTTAATAATATTGAAGAGTCTTTAAAGTTTTACTGTGATATCTTGAATTTAAATGTAGCTGAGAGATTTAAAGCAGGTGAAGATACTGAGATTGTTATGCTTGGAAATAAAGATGAGGTCAAAATAGAGCTTATATGCTACAAAGGAGTAGAAATATCAGAAAGAAAGGGCTTATCTATAGGCTTTAATGTTGAATCATTAGAAAAGACTATAGAATATCTAAAAGAAAATAATATTGAATTAGAAAGTCCTATAATTTCACCTAATCCTATGACAAGATTCTTTTTCGTTAAAGATCCAAATGGAATACAAATTCAGTTTGTTGAAGAAAAAGAAAGTATAAACTTATAATGCAAAATAAAAAAGTGGTATTTTCCACTTTTTTATTTTAGAATCTCATTTAATTGATATAAACTGTTTATTTCATAAGTAGGTTTAATACTTGTACTATTTTTAATTCTACCTGGATTATACCAGCAAGTATCAACTCCATAATTAATCCCACCTGAAATATCAGAAGTTAGACTATCTCCAACCATTAAAACCTTAGACTTATCAGTAAATTTTAAACTATCTAAAGTTATTTCAAATATCTTAGGATTTGGTTTTGATACATTTACTTCTTCAGATACTATAATAGCTTCAAACAAATGAGCCACTTTAGATTGTTTTATTCTACCATTTTGCACATCTCTAAGTCCATTTGTTATAATTGCCATTCTATGTTTTCCATAAAGACTATTTAAAATTTCTTCACTCTCATCATATAAAAAAGACCCATAAGATAAATGCTTCATATAAGCTTTTGCAAATTCTAACTCATCAAACTTTACTTCAAGTTTATCAGATAGTCTCTTAAATCTCTCAACTTTAAGTTTTTCTTGTGTAATTAATCCTTCTTCGAATTCTTTCCAAATCTCTGTATTTATATTTTTATAAACCTCAAGATGATAGTTTTCCTCATAATCAAACTTAAATTCTATCATTGAGTTTTTAAAGGCTTCTTTCTCTGATTTTTTAAAATCAAATAAAGTTTCATCAGCGTCAAATAAAATGACATCGTATTTCATGATTTATCCCCCTATATTCTTAAATCCTTTATTATATAAAATACCATATTATTAAAGCTTTAACTAGGACAAATGTCCTATTGTGATATTACTCACATCTTCCCTGTAGAGACTTAAATGATTAGATTGAAGCTGTGGAAGAGAAGGAATTTGATGAAGTTCTTCGAACTTCTACAGATAAGCAGTGCGTATCTACCGATTAGCGGTGCAAGTCTCATTAGATCCCTTTAATCTCAACATAATACATTATAATTATGATATTATGATATTATGATATTGCGACATTACGCACTTCTGCCCTGTAGAGGCTTCTTTTCAAGCCTCATTAAATTCCTTAATCTCAATATAATACATTATAATTACGACATTACGACATTATGATTTTATAACCTGTTGATAATTTAGGGAGGACTTATGAAAAATATTTTAGATAAAAAGCTTTTAAAATATTATATAGATAAATATACGGTTACTGAAATTTTCCATGAAGATATAATAGATGAGGTTATTTTTTGTGTTTATGAAATTGAAGAAACTATTCTTGAGCCAGAAAGTAAACTCCAGTATTATTATCTTCTTGTTGACGGAAAAATCAAAGTAAACTACTTATTTGAAAATGGAAAGAGTAGATTGCTAAAGTTTTATGATGCATTTATAACTATAGGCGATTTAGAACTTTTAAAAGATCTTCCTGTTCGTTGTCAGGTTGAAGCAGTAGAGGAGAGTTATTTCATTTTAGTTCCTGTTTCTTTAATTAAAGAAAAGTATACTCATTTGAATTTTTTTCGTCATTTAGCAGAATCTTTAAGTGATAAACTTGATGCAACTATAAATAATAGTTCTTATAACTCTACTTATCCACTTATAAATAGACTTTCTAGTTATTTATTAGAATATCTAAAACCAGATAAAGATTATATAATTTTAAGGAATCCTTTTAAAGATATAGCTGAATTTTTAGGAACAACCTACAGACATTTAAACAGAACTTTAAATGAGCTTGAGAAAAAACAAATCATAAAGTGTAATCAAAATAAGATTTATGTTTTAAATGAAAAAGCGCTAAGAGATCTTAGTAAAAAAGCATATATGAGTTCTTTGTGATAAGAGTTGAACTTTTTCAACTCTTTTTTGTTGCCAATAAGTTTATTTTTTCCGAAAGCATTAGAAGAAGATTATGTTATAATTATCTTTATATGTTTAATATAAGATAATCAAGAAAGTGGGGCAAATAAAATGAATCTTAAGCCAAGGATAAAAGGAATAATATTTGTTATACTCGGAGCTACTCTTTGGGGTGTATCAGGATCTGTTGCTCAGTTTTTGTTTAAAACCAAAGGTTTTAATACTGAGTGGCTTGTTACAATTCGATTGTTAGCATCAGGGATACTCTTACTTATATATTCATACTCAAAATCTAAAAATGATATTTTTAAAGTATGGAAGGATAAAAGAACAGCCTTAGGGTTAATAGTTTTTAGTTTAGTTGGAATGTTAGGATCTCAATACACTTATTTTGCTGCAATAAATCATGGAAATGCTGCAACTGCTACAATACTGCAATACTTATCGCCTGTTTTTATAACATTGTACATGATTGTAAAAAATAGAAAACTCCCAAGTATAAAGCAACTAGGTGCAATAGCATTAGCTATGCTAGGAACTTTTTTCATAATCACTAATGGTAACATTAATGAAATAAGTATATCTAAGTCAGCTTTATTTTGGGGAATTGCTGCAGGAATTACAGCTGCTTTTTATACTCTTCAACCTAAGAAGTTATTAGCTGAGTTTGGATCAATACTTCTAGTAGGATGGGGTATGCTTATAGGTGGAATTTCCTTTAGCTTCATACATGCACCATGGAACTTTCAAGGAGAGTGGACAACTTCTTCTTTTCTAGGGGTATTTTTTGTAGTAATCTTTGGAACCCTAATTGCTTATAACTGTTATTTAAACAGCTTAAAATACATTGAACCGACAGAAGCAAGTATCTTGTCTTCTTCAGAACCTCTTTCAGCTGCATTTTTATCCGTCATATGGCTTAAAGAGGTTTTAGGACTAGCTCAGTGGATAGGTACTTTATGTATTATTATTACAATCATAATATTATCAAAAACAAAAAGTAAAACTTCTGAGTCATAAACCTTACAAGTCTAAATAGTAAAAAAGCCAGTAAATTCTCTGGCTTTTTTATTATTATTTGGTAATTATATGAAGATGATGTTGTAATATTTGTAATAATTTATGAAAATTGGAGAAGAGAGCATGGATGAAATTATAATAAGAGAAAGTTTATCAAAAGTCATAAAAACTATAATTTTTGCTACAATAAATATCTTTTTATGTTTTTGGTATTTTTTTAATGGTACAGTAAATAATATGATTCTAAATTTAATACTTGGGATACTTATTTTGCTTTTATGTCCTCTAGTCCTAGCTTTCATAATAAAAAACGTAATTTACAAAAGAGTTTTATTAAAAATAGACAATAAAGGAATTACTGATACAGCCACTTTATCTAGTATAGGTTTTATTGATTACAATAACATTAAATCCGTTTATGCATTTGAGAAGTTAAAGCAAAAATTTTTAGCTATAGATTTAATTGACTTACACAAAGTTATTAATAATATATCTCCATTTAAAAAGTTTATAATAAAATTCAATCTTAAATTGAAGTATCCTGTTATCTGTATTAATCTAGATACTTCTGATATGGATCTTGACGAGGTTTTAATAATAATTAATGATAGATTAGAAGACAACTTAGAGCCATAGAATATATTTATTTAAGACGTTTTAATGACATAAAAGTAATTATAGACATTAGTAGAGATATAAATACTAATATTATAAATGAAATTAAAAAACTCCCTGTAAAAAAATTAATCCCATACCATTGTCCTAAGAGCAATATTACAAAAATCAACGCCCAGTTTGCTGTTGCTCCACTTACATTAATATAAATAGTTAAAAGTGAAAGTACTAGCATTCCAATTCCAAATACCAGGCAATATCTTAATACACTACGATTTTTAAATCTGATGCTTATTAACAATATAAATATCCAGATCAATAAGTAGGAAAAAGTGACTATTAAATTTTTATAATTTGCAGGGCTCCCCATTAAAAATTCTTGAAAATTTAGAAATCCTCCTCCAATAACAGCCACAATAGATACTATAACTAATAATAATGTACTAATTCTCATTTTTAACCCCTACCATTCAAATAATTTATAAAGTCCTTTAATATATGACTTGCTTATATTTTAGATGCTTTTTCTATTAAATCCCATAACATATTGTGTATATTATGGTAATTATGTTATAATTTATATCAAATATACTTCATATTAATAAACCAATCTCAAAGTAATCCTTTCTTTTACAAACCTTAATCTAATATCATTATTATATAAAATTTATGGGGGTGGGGCGATATAATGGATAAAAAAACAACAAACTCAATAAAAATAGGAATAATCGGTGATTATGATAGTGAAAGAATATCACATATAGCTACGAGCGAAGCTTTAGTTCATTGCGGTAAATCCTTAAATGTGCATGTAGAAATTAAATGGATATCTACTGACAGCCTTGAGAATGATGTAGAAAAACAACTAATTGAATTCAATGGATTATTTTGTGCACCTGGAAGCCCGTACAATAGCCTTAAGGGAGCGCTAAATGGAATAAAATTTGCAAGAGAAAATAACTATCCCTTTATAGGTACTTGTGGCGGTTTTCAACATGCTGTTATAGAATACCTTGTTAATAAACTAGACTTAGGTGATTTAAAAAATGATGAGGAAAAAAGCATATTTATTACTCCCTTATCATGTTCTTTGCTTGGAGAAACCAGTAAAATTTTAATAGATAAAACCTCAAATTTATATAATTACTATAAACAAGAAGAGATTGAAGAAAGATATAACTGCAATTTTGGAGTTAATCCTGAATATGAGAAACGCTTACATAAAGATGGGTTTGAAATAGTTGGAAAAGACCTTTTGGGAGAGGCAAGAATACTTGAACTTCCTAATATGAAATTTTATGTAGCTACTTTGTTTCAACCACAATTAAGCTCAACTCCAGAGAATCCTCATAAACTTATAATAGAATATTTAAAAGCAGTTGTGAAATTTAAGGAGACAAATATAAATGAATAGAGAAATTATCGATTTTATTAAAGTACTTGGAATTGCTACAATCTTTATGTTATTATTTAGCTTTATTTTTGGTGTACTTAACAAGATGATTCTTAATCCTTTTAGACCAATACAAAAAAGTATTGGTCTAAAAGGATTAAGAATAAACTCTATATAATCTTTATTTCTATAGTTATATTTACCTCTGTTGCAATAAAAGATTGGTTAGATTTAAGTGATTTAAACTTTTCAATACTCTTTGGATTTCTATATGCTGTAAATGAGTTTCTTTTTTCTAGAAGATGTCAGGTTAAGGATAATGAAAATATTATAGATAATGCGGGAATCTAGGATCAAGAAATAGCAAAATGAATGCTACAGCTTCAAATTCTTGCAAAAAAGAAATAAATTCTTGCAAAAACGAATTGCCAATTATTTTACTCAATATAGATTTAATTATTAAATTATCATCAATTACAGAAGTATAGTATACGAATTGATTATTTTAAGATAAAAACTTGACAATCAGTAATTTTTAAAATATACTTTAGTAAGTGAAAGCAATGAAGCTTTAAACATCGTAAGACTTCTTTGCTTTTTTTTATTCTTTAGGGAATTAATATACATTATTTCTATAGAAATGATCTTGTGTGTTTTATTAAACTTCTGTATTTTGATTCAAACTTCTAAAGAATAAAAAAACAAGAAAATTGAACGCCTGCCAGTTTTCCTCACATGCGTTTGGAAAGGCAGATGCGCAAAAAAAATCGACGGCTCATAATCGCCTTGACGATTTTTTTATTTACATTTGCTGATATATCAGTGGGATTTCAGTGAAAAGGAGGGAAATTTTTGGTACAAGTTGATAAATCATTTGCAAAAGATATTTATGACAAAATTAAGTCCGATATATTAGGATTAAAAATAAAGGATGGAGACTTTTTAACTCTTGCTGAACTTGCAAACAAATATAATGTTAGTAAAACACCAGTTAGAGATGCACTTGGAGCATTAGAAATAGAAGGTTATCTTACTTCATTACCTAGAAAAGGGTATTTAGTGAAACCAGTAACAAACACTAATATCAAAGAATGTTTTCAAATGAGATTAATTTTTGAAAAAGCAGCAGTGCATTTGGTTTCTAAAACTGCAACTGAAGCAGAATTAAACAAAATTTTACAACTTGCTATGAATTTTCCCGATATACATAAAAAGGACAACTTCAGTGACTTTAATTCCTTAAATGACAGTTTTCATATGTCTATAATAAAAGCCACACATAATTCTTTATTTACTGAAATGTTTAAAAATATTATGGAGAATCTTTCGAGAATTCTTATTATAGATAGTCAACATTTAATATATAAAGATGAAATTGAAGAACATATAAGTATAGCTAAAGCTTTGATTGATAGAGACAGTAAAAGAGCGGAAGAGCTTATATATAAACATATTTCACATTTAGAAAATAGAGTTTATAGTAGTCAAAGCGCTATTTAGGAGGACAAAATGAAAAAGATACTTTTATTAACAACAGGAGGAACAATAGCTTCTGTAAAAACCGATAAAGGTCTTGTGCCAGGCTTAAGTGGAGAATGGCTAGTAGAGAAGATTCCTCAAGTTAAAACCTTATGTGAAATAACTGTAAAACCTATATTAAATATTGACAGTTCAAACATGTCTTCATCTGATTGGTTGGTTATAGCTAATGCTATACATGACGGTTTAGATAATTTTGATGGTATTGTAATAACTCACGGTACTGATACTATGTCATATACAACATCTATAGTTTCTTATATGCTTAGAAACTTAAATAAACCAGTTGTATTTACAGGTTCACAATTACCTATAGATGCTGAGGGTAGTGATGGTGTAATTAATCTATTCCAATCCTTTCAAGTAGCAACTTCTGATTTCAAAGGAATTTGTCTTGTATTTAATGGAAGGATTATAAAGGGAACTAGAGCATTTAAAATACACTCTATTAGTGAGGATGCTTTTGTAAGCTGCAATTATCCTTACCTTGGAAAGTTCCAAGATGGTAAAGTTGTTTTAGAACAAAATGATGAAAATTCTGATAAGTTAGTGTTTTCTCCAAAAGTATGCGATGAAGTTTTTTTGCTAAAAGTAATACCTGGTATAAAACCATCTATAGTTGATTACATAGTTAGTCAGTCTTACAAAGGAGTAGTTGTAGAAGCTTTTGGACTTGGTGGAATTCCTTCTGAATACACAGACTTACTAGAAAAATTTCAAACTATGACATGTGTTCATAAAATACCTGTTATTGTAGTTAGTCAATGTCTTTACGATGGAACTGATTTAAATATTTATAATGTTGGTGTTAGGGCTGAAAAAGCAGGCCTTATTTCTGGAAAAGATATGACTACTGAAGCAGCTGTCACAAAGCTTATGTGGGCTCTTGGCCAAACTGAAAAGTATGAAGAAATTCAAAAAATCATGCAGAAAAACTTATCAGGTGAAATTAGTATTTAATAAAATTTAAATAAATTACAAACTAATAATGTATATCAATTTTATTTTATTATATTTTTTAGATATGAAAGGGGATATAAAAATGAAAAAGAAATCAATAATAGGGCTAGTACTATCAGCTGTTATGGCTTTTGGTGTATTAGCTGGATGTCAAAAAGCAGATGCTTCTAAGGAGGATGCAAGTAAAAAATACATAATTGCTTGTGATTCAAAATACGCACCATTTTCTTTTGAAGAAAGCGGAAAATACAAAGGTATAGACGTAGAACTTTTAGAAGCTATAGCTAAAGCAGAATGTTTTGAATATGAATTAAAGCCAATGGACTTTAGTGCAATAATCCCAGGTCTTACATCTAACCAATTAGATGGAGCTATTGCTGGAATGAGCATAACAGAAGAGAGAAAGAAAGCTTTAGATTTTTCTGAAGGATATTTTGAGTCAGGATTATCAATAGTTGCAAATGCTAAAAATGCTTCATTAAATGGACTAAATGACTTAAATGGTAAGTCAGCTGCAATTAAAAAAGGTACAGCAGGATCTCAATTTGCAGAAGATAATCAATCAAAATATAGTTTAAAACTTAACTATTTTGATGATTCTCCAACAATGTTCTTAGATGTTGAAAATGGAAACTCTGACTTCTTATTAGAAGACTACCCAGTTATAGCTTACAAAATAAAAGTAGATGGATCTTCTAAATTAAAGATCGCTGGAGATAAATTATCATCAGTTGATTATGGTTTTGCAGTAAACAAGGGTAAAAATGCAGAATTACTTAAGAAATTCAATGATGGACTTAAAAAGTTAAAAGAAAATGGCGAATATGATAAAATCGTTGGTCAATATATAGGAAAATAATTATTTTTGATAATGATAGGGAATGGATTTGAATTCATTCTTTATCATTAATTATTATTTTAGTAAGGAGAGGAAAATATGCAGCTTTTGGAAATACTAAAAGAAAGTTTGCCAAGCTTAACTACAGGTATTTTAGTTACAATTAGAATATCTATAATATCTTTGATACTTGCATTTATATTAGGAATTATTTTAGGAATTTTTACAATAAGTAAATCAAAGATATTAAATGCAATATCAACAGTATACATCTACATAATAAGAGGAACCCCACTAATGGTTCAAGCCTATTTCATATACTTTGGTATAGCACCAATAATCGCGCAAAGATCAGACCCAATGGTATGTGCTATTATTGCAATTACATTAAATGCTAGTGCATATATGTCTGAGATTTTTAGAGCAGGTATACAAGCTATCGATGTTGGACAAATGGAGGCTTCTAGAAGCTTAGGACTTGGTTATTTTAAAACTATGCAAAAGGTTATACTACCACAAGCTGTTAAAATAATGATTCCTTCTATTATAAATCAATTTATAATAACAATTAAGGATACATCTATTTTATCAGTAATAAGTATACGTGAACTTACAGCTAGTGGACAAATAATAGTTGCTAGAAACTTTAAACCACTTGAAACATATGCTGCTGTTGCACTAATGTATTTAGTTTTAATTACGTTACTTACTTTATTATCTAAGTATATAGAAAGGAGACTTCATCGTGGTCATAAAAGCATCTAATGTGAAGAAAAGATATGGTAAACTTGAGGTATTAAAAGATATATCACTTGAAATTACAGAAGGAGAAGTTGTATGTATAATAGGTCCGTCTGGTTCAGGTAAAAGTACTCTTTTAAGATGTTTAAATAGATTAGAGGAAATCCAAGCTGGAAGTATATCTATCTTAGGAGAAGAACTAGTAAACAACAAAAGCATAGATAAACTTAGACAAAACATAGGAATGGTTTTTCAACATTTCAATCTATTCCCTCATCTAACAGTATTACAAAATATGATTTTAGCTCCAGTTGAGTTAAAGAAAATGAACAAAGCAGAAGCAACAAAAAAAGCTATTGATTTATTAGATAAGGTTGGATTAAAGGATAAAAAAGATGTTTATCCAGACACTTTATCTGGTGGACAAAAACAAAGAGTAGCTATAGCTAGAGCTTTAGAAATGAATCCTAAAATAATGTTATTTGATGAACCAACATCAGCATTAGATCCTGAAATGGTTGGAGAGGTTCTTAAAGTTATGAAGGACTTAGCTAAAGAGGGAATGACTATGGTAATAGTTACTCACGAAATGGGCTTTGCAAGGGATGTTGCTGATAGAGTAGTATTTATGGATCACGGATATATATTAGAAGAAGGC
The DNA here is from genome assembly GCF_900130055.1 of Clostridium intestinale DSM 6191. GTDB lineage: Bacteria > Bacillota > Clostridia > Clostridiales > Clostridiaceae > Clostridium_T > Clostridium_T intestinale. Next base: position 408,916 of record NZ_FQXU01000003.1, on the reverse strand, counting down.
GAACCAGATACAATATTTACAGCACCAACTAGTGATAGATGCAAAGAATTTTTAGATAAAGTTATTAATGCTAATTCAATTGCATAATAAAGCTAAAAAAACTAAAGTTATTAATTTAATTAATGCTTTAGTTTTTTTATTTAGCTAAAATCGGTTATTATAATATTATAATGATCGGTTGACCAGTTGACCGGTCAACCGGTTGTCAGGTCAAGTAATTTAGGTAAAGGAGTTTTATGATGAATTATATAGCACTACTTAGAGGAATAAATGTTGGTGGAAAAAACATAATCAAAATGGCACAGCTAAAAACAATTTTTGAAGATATAGGCTTTCAAAATGTAAAAACCTATATTCAAAGTGGTAATGTATTGTTTTCTTCAGATAAAAGTGAAAGTGTCCTTATTAATATAATTGAAGAAAAAATACATACAGATGTGGGTTTTAAAGTTTCAGTAATATTACGAAGTGAAGAAGAACTTAATAACCTTATAAAGAATTGTCCATTCTCAGAAAAAGAAATATTAGAAGCTCAAGGAAATACTTCTAGCGAGGTACTGTATGTAGCATTTCTAAAACAAAAACCTTTAGCAGAAAATATTGATAAATTCAGTGTTTATGAAACTGGTGAGGATAAATATAAAATAATAGGCAGAGACGTGTATTTATTATTTCATGACAGCATAAGAAATTCAAAACTTGGGAATAACCTAGGTAAATTAGATAACACTTTAACTACACGTAATTGGAAAACAATAAATAAGATTAGTGATCTAGTTAATCGTTAGGAGAATAGTATATGAAAGAATTTTTTCTGAAAAGTGAGAGGATAGGATTTTCAACATGGAATATTGAAGATTTGAAAGACGCAATAGAGCTTTGGGGTAACCCAGAAGTTACAAGGTTTATTACTTCAACTGGAGTAATGTCACATAAAGATATAGAGAGTAGACTACAAAAAGAAATAGCTACATATAATACTTACAAGGTTCAATACTTTCCAATATACCTCCTTAGTAATCTTGAAAATATCGGTTGCTGCGGGTTGAGACCTTATGATATAGAAAACAATATATACGAAGTAGGAATTCATTTAAAGCCTGAGTATTGGGGCTTTGGACTTGCTTTTGAAGCATTACACTCAATAATTAATTATTCTTTTACTGATTTAAATATAAAAGGGTTATTTGCAGGTCATAATCCTAATAATCTTGCATCAAAAAGCCTTCTAACCAAAGTTGGTTTTAATTATATAAGAGATGAATTTTATGAACCTACTGGACTATATCATCCTTCCTATAGCTTAAAAAATACAGTTAATTAAATCCACCTTCTTAAAATTTATATAATAAGAAGCTAATAAGAAAGTTTAATTTCTAAATATTTACTCTTTGTTATGTTATAATAATTCTTATATCATATTGAAAGGAGTTTATATGAGTAACAAAATAAAAAAGTATTCAAAAACAATAAAAAGCCTTATTTTAGGGGCTCTTATCGGATTATTTTTGGCAGTTTTCATTATTAAATCTCTGTCACCCTATATAGAAAGTGAAAGTGGATTGTTGTTTATACTTAAAATCTATGCGCTAATAGGAGCAGTTTTTTTCTTCTATCTAGTGCATATAATAATTCACGAAGCTGGTCACTTAATATTTGGCATTTTGACTGGATATACTTTTGTATCTTTTAGAATTGCTTCTATTACTTTAATCAAAGAAAATAATAAATTTAAGATAAAAAAGTTTAGCATTCCAGGCACAGCAGGTCAATGCCTTATGATGCCACCTGAGCTTAAAGACGGAAAATATCCTTTTATAATATATAATCTAGGTGGAGGATTAATGAACTTATTAATCTCTTTAGCTAGTATACTAATAATTATAATTACTGAAAATAGAGTCTCGACTCTAAACTTAATACTTACTTTAGAAAGTATAGCAGGAATTATAGCTGGCTTGACTAATATTATTCCTCTTAAGGTTGGTGGAGTAGCTAATGACGGCTATAATATCTTATCGATGCTTAAAGATGAATATGCTAGATATGGTTTTTATGCTCAACTTAAAACTTATGCTCTTTTAACTAAAGGATATAGAATGAAGGATGTCCCATTTAAAGATATTGAGTGTAAAGAAGGGGTTGACCTTAGTAACCCCCTAGTAGCTTCTCTTAAGCTTTTAGAACACTCTTGGTATTTAGATAAGATGGATTTTAATAATGCCGAACTTTGCTTAAAAGCCTTTGATTCAAATACTGATTTAATACCAATTATTAGGTACGAAATAAACTGCGAAAAAATCTTTTTAGAGCTTACAGGTGATTGTAATAAAGATGTAGTAGATAAATTATATAATGATAGCTTAAAGAAATACATTAAGGCTTCAAAATTTTCTATTAGTAAAAAGAGATTCCTAATGGCCTATGAAGCTTTTTACGAAAAAGATTTAGATAAAGCACTTAAGTATTTTAAAGAAGGAGAAGCATTAGCATTAAAATATCCTGTAAAAGGAGAAGCGGAGATGGAGTTAATGCTTATGAATTGGATAAAAAATTCTATAATAGAAAGAACCTGATAGTGTACATGCTATCAGGTTCTTTCTATTATAAGGTCATATATTTAACCCTAACTCCATCTATATCTATAAGCTCATCTTCAAGTTCCTTTACTTCTTGTAAATCCGAGCTAAGATGTAAAAGAATTAACCCCTTTTGGGAACAAGAATCTTCACTTGCCTCATGTAATCCTAGTCTCGTTTTTATAGCGCAACCATGTTTTGTTAATACAGTTTGAACTTGCGGTGCATGAGCAGTTCTAGGATCTATGCTTAACGCCATTATTGTTGTTTCCATAAATAATCCTCCTAAATAAAACTTCACTTGATATCATTACCATTATCTATAAAAAAATTCTGATTTTTTTAATCTATTTAAATTTTTTATAGAAAATTTTAAGTTCAGAAATATAGTTATGTATAAATATTTATTTTTATTTATAAATATGCGTAAGACCGCTAAAGACATGGGTTTGCGTATATTTTTTTAATAGTAATTTTTTCTTAAAACCTAGATTAAAACGATAAAAAAGTCTTTCAAAAACTACATTTTTTTCAAAATAACTTATATATTAAAAATTATTTGTGAACAATACGACAAAATAATATATTATGCTTTACTTTTCAAAAGTTTTGCTGTTAAATAAATGTTGTCGTAATTTTTTATTTTAATTTATACATAATATTATTAAAATTTCTAGTTTCAATTAAATATACAATTGAATATACTAGACTAATTAAATTTAGGGGGACTGATAAATGTTAGAGCAAGAAAGCGTTCCGATTTTGAATGCACTAAAAGAGTATATAAAAGATGATGTAACTCCCTTTGATGTACCTGGACACAAAAATAGAGGGAATGATAATGAATTAAAAGATTGTCTTGGTGAAGAGATATTTAAGTATGATGTGAACTCCAAGATAAATTTAGATAATTTGATAAAACCCACTGGAGTTATTAAAGATGCTCAAAAACTAATGGCAAATGCTTTTGGCGTAGATGAAGCCTTGTTTTTAGTTAATGGTACCACAATAGGTATTCAATCCATGATTATGAGCGTTTGTAGACCTGGAGAAAAACTAATAATACCAAGAAATGTTCATAAAAGTGTATTAAATGCATTAATACTTTGTGGAATAATTCCAGTTTTTATAGAACCTGAAATAAGCACTGAATACGGAATTTTCATGAACGTTACTGAAGATAAGATGATTAATGTAATAAGGGATAATCCCGATGCTAAAGCAGTTTTAGTAATTAACCCAACTTATTATGGTGTAACTACAAACCTTGAACCTATAGTTTATGAAGCTCATAAGCATAATATGCTAGTTTTAGCTGATGAAGCACATGGAAGTCATTTCTATTTTAATGACAAGTATCCTGCTCCTGCAATGAGGATGGGAGCCGATATGTCTTGTGTAAGTCTTCATAAAACTGGTGGCTCATTAACCCAAAGTTCGGCTTTGTTAATAAATTCTACTAAAGTTGATCCTAAAAAGGTAAAAGCTACCCTTAACTTATTACAAACTACTAGCGGTTCATATTTATTGATGGCAAGCTTAGATGTTGCTAGAAAAAATTTAGCCCTTACTGGAGAAGCTAAATTAGATAAAGTAGTGGAAATATGTGTTGAAGGTAGAAAGAAAATAAATGCTTTAGATGGTTATCATGTTTTAGATGAACAAGAAATAACTAAACACAATATGGGATCAATAGACTTAAGTAAACTCTGTATCTGTGTAAAAGATACGGGACTTAGTGGATTTGAAGTTGTTAATCTTCTAAGAAGTGAATGCAAGATTCAAATGGAACTTGGCGATATGTACAATATATTAGCTGTTATAAGTTTAGATGATACAACTCAGGATTTAGATAAACTTGTAAAAGCTCTTAAGTATATAAGAGAAAATCATAGTAAAGATACAAAATTAAATTTTGATTTTAAGAGCTTAAGTATTCCTAAAACCTTATTAAATCCACGGGATGCATTTTTTAGTGATAAAAAGTATGTAAGCCTAAAAGATTCAGTTAACAAAATAAGTGGAGATACTATAATTGTTTATCCTCCTGGAATTCCTATAGTTAGCATTGGCGAAGAAATAAACAAAGAAATTGCTGACTATATTGAGGACATGTTTAATCAAGGCGTAGAGATAATAGGCATGGTTGATGATACTATAGCTATAATTGAATAATAAATTTAGAGTAGAAAGGCACCCTAAGTAGTTAGGGTGTTTTTCTATGGCTTTAAAATGCATATTTATTTTTAAAATTCTAATAAATATCTAATAATTGTGTAGTAGTATAAGAATTGGTATATAATATAGTAAAAGTTAAGAAGGAGGATTTTATGTCTGAATACAAAAGGTCGTTGATACCTGAATTAAGTAAATGGAAAATTGAAATGATGAAAAAACCCTCGATTTTTAATAAAGCATCCAAGGGTATTCAAAATAAATTTAATGATGTTTTGCCTGAAAAATATCATGAAATAATGACAGTTGCAATTAAAAACATGATTAAAGCTGTTTTAGTTGGATCAGAATTTATCGCTAAAGATCCTATTAGAAACTTATCTTTAGAGGAAAGAGATAAACTTGCAAAAGAAAAAATAGAGTTTTTTAAGACTACAGCTATCGTTGAAGGAGCGAGTACAGGTGCAGGAGGATTTTTTCTAGGCTTAGCTGACTTTCCACTATTACTTAGTATTAAGATTAAGTTTTTATATGAAATAGCTGCTATATACGGATATGATGTAAAAAATTATAAAGAAAGAATTTATATACTTTATATATTTCAATTAGCATTTTCTAGCCAATCTAAAACTAACAAAGTATTTTTAGAAATGGAAAACTGGGAAGAGACTTCTAGTAAACTTCCTAGGGACATAAATGAGTTTAATTGGCGCGACTTTCAACAAGAATATAGAGACTATATAGATTTAGCAAAATTACTCCAACTAGTTCCTGTTATTGGTGCATTTGTTGGAGCTTATGCTAACGCAAAGCTTTTAGATAAACTTGGAACAACCTCAATGAATTCATACAGAATGAGATTATTTCCAAATTTATAATTTCTATAAAATAAAGCCTTCTCAAAATCATGAGAAAGCTTTCTTTTTTTTTGCAAATAAGAGGAGGTAGTTATGTTATATGCCGAATTTAAAGAAAAGTAAGGATATAGTACCTTTCTTTGTAAAATAACATCCATATTGAGAATGTTATTTAAATTATAGACAAAATATAATTAATATATTCATTAACTGCTAAATTTAAATATGAGAAGTCTCTTTTGAAATATATATTAAGTTTAAATCAGAAGAAAACTCAATGGCTTTTCATATTTGTACAAAAGAGACTTCCCAAGTATTATATGAAAATTTATATGCAAGCGTTAATTGTTTTTGAACTAAATTCTAAAAATAAAAGAGGAATATTATCCCTGAGGAAGAATATTATATACACATCATAAATTATATAGTCTTTACAAAGATTAATTATTCAATCTTTGTAAAGCTTAAAAGTTTGGGGGGCTTATAATAATGTTAATTTTTAAAAATCAGTATAATCAGCTTCGAAGTGGCTGGAAGATCGCTATTTCATTTTTAATTTTATTCATAACAATATTTATTTTATCAATAATAATAGGAGTTTTCGGTGGTATATTCTCTATTAGCCGTAATAATCCTATTTATTCACTGTTAAACATGGGAGTTAGCACAATATCTTTTATTTTGGTTTCTTTGATTTCTTGGAAACTTGTTCAGAAAGAACCTTTTAGAAATATGGGGTTAACTTCAATAAAAAGAGATGGTTTTGATTTATTATTTGGATTATTTTTAGGTGCTCTGTCTATAACCATAGTATTTTTTATACTAATAGCTACTAATAATGCAACCTTGGTTACTTCTTTTCTTAAACCTAATTTTTCTTACGAAATACTTTTAGGTATAGTACTATTTATATTAGTTGGTTTTGGGGAAGAAATGTTTTTTAGAGGATATTTGATGTCAGTATTAAAACAAACAAATAACAGTTTCCTTATAGTTTTAGTATCTTCATTAATTTTTTCTCTGATGCATGCTAGTAATCTTAATGCTAATCCTTTAGGTTTATTTAACATCTTTTTAGTAGGAATAGTTTTTGCATATATGTTTATTAAATCTTCAAGTATATGGATGCCTATAGGTTATCATATAACTTGGAACTATTTTCAAGGGTATGTCTTTGGATTTCAAGTTAGCGGAAACCCTACAAACGGATTATATGAAACTACAGTAGCTCAGAATAATCTAATAAATGGTGGGGCATTTGGTCCAGAGGGAGGGGCTGCTGTTACCTTTATTTTAATTGTAAATCTTGCTATTTTATATCTTTATTACAGAAGAAAGAAAACCATAAAATATGTATAAAATAAAAGGATGCACATAAAAGCATCCTTTTATCTTTAAGAGGTAATATTATTATTAGCCATTAAATTATGTTCATCTAACTCATTTTTAATTAAGTACACAAATATTAGGATTTTGATTATTGGAATACCAGAACTATTAGAAATCTCTACGTCTTCTATAAAATATTTAGCTCTTATAAACGTAATGATTTCAAATAGAATATTTGAAATATTTATTATATAGAATATAAGTAAAGCTTTTCTTTTTCCAGTAAAAATAAGAATAGGCGATAAGCAAAATAGTATTGAAATAATAAAAATTATAACTTTAACGTTGGTATTAATGGATATATCTGTCCAATTGACTACTGAGTTATTCTTTATTGACTGATACATGAAAAGTGATCCTATAATTCCGCCTATTAAATTAGATATAGCAATAATGTATAAAATCACTCTTTTTTTACTCATATAATCCCCCCTAAAAATTTAAATCATACAACACTATTATAGTACAATAGTATATAATAGTAAAATATTGATATAGATTTATACATAGTTAAGGAGATACTTAAAATGATTAAAGAATATATTAACTTAAATGAATATGAGAAAAAACTTGCTTTTGATTTTGTAACTAGAAATGATAACAGCATGACTTGGGACAAGTTTAATACCATGTTTGGTTCAAAAGTTTATGATTATGGAAGAGGTGTTCTTTTTTATTTTAATAATGGAAAAGTAGTTGGTAAAATAAATATAGTCCTTGAAGTGGTTGAAAAACTAAAAACTGTATATATACATTTTTTAGATTTACTAGATGTTTCTGAAGATAATATTAAAATTGTTGAGAAACTTATAGAAAAAGCTGTATTAATAGCAAATAAATATAATGCTGAAAGTATACTTTTAGGAGAAAGAAATGTTATTCAACTAAAGCTTTTAGAAAAGTTAGGCTTAAATAATTCCTATAGATCTCTTAAAATGAATTTAGATGATGCATCTTTAAAAGCACCCATTTTAGATTTAATTCCACTCACACATGATAACAAAGAAAAATATTTAGAGGTTTTTAACGATTCTTTTAGTGATATGCCTCATGGTACTTATTCGGATATCAGTGGAGTAGAAGAGTATATAAAAAAATCAGATGATTGTAACTATTACTTTATGGTCAGCATAAATGATATGATTATTGGGTTTATGAATTGTTCTATAGAGAATAAAGAGGGTTCATTTGATATTGGGCTTTGCAAGAAATACAGAGGAGTTGGTTATGGTAAATACCTTTTAGAAACTGCCATAAACTTCCTAAATAATCAAAACGTAGATAAAATCTTTCTAATAGTCATTGAGGAAAATTCTAAAGCTTATACTATGTATAAAAAGAGAGGTTTTAAAGAAGATTCTATATTGAGTTATTGGATTAAAATCAAATAATAAAGGTGTAAGAAATATTACATAAAGTATTTCTTACACCTTAGTTTATTCAAACAATTTTTTAATCTCTCTATTTATGTACTTTGCATCGGATATAAATTCATCTGGAATTACTATAAACTTTAGATTATCTGATTTACTATTTATGTAGTTATAGATTATTTGCGCCTCATCTACCTCGTTTTTACCTACAAAAGTCCCATCATTAAGATTAAACTTTTTATAATGCTTTATTATATTTTGAGCTAAGGTCGTTAGTTTAATAAGCGAGTCTTTTTCCTTGAATATAACTTTATTTCCCTTTATAAAAAATATCTTTATGTTTTCATTATCCAAGTATTCTACTAAAATTATATTTTTATTTTCTTCAGTAAAATCAACCGCTTTAATACCCACAACTAAATAGTTTATAAAAGTTAAATAATCCCTGTATTTAGCAGCTCTCTCAAAATCAAAGTTTTCAGATGACTGCCTCATTGCTTCTTCGATTTCATTTAATATAGAAGAGTCTTCACCTTCTAATAAATTTATAACCTTATTAATTACGTCCATATAATAATCTTTTTTTGAGTCATCTAAGCATAATCCAACACAAAGACCAAGAGAGTGGTTTAAACACGAACCTTTTCTTTTAAAGTCATTAGAGCATAATATTTTATAAAATTCCTTGATTCCTTCAACAGCCTTTCCAGGAGAACTTTTGCTTACGTAAGGTCCAAAATAAAGCATACCATCTCCCGAAGTTATTTCATCCACTATTTTAAAATCAGGATATTCTTTGTTTAGATTTATATGTACATACTTATAAGACTTAGGACTTTTCATAAGCCTATTATAAGCTGGTTTTATATCTTTTATTAATTTACATTCCAGCATAAAAGCTTCAAACTCGGTATCAGTAACCACAAAATCAAAATCTTTTAAGTTTTTTACTAATTTTAAAGTTTTAGGTGAATGTGCTTTAGAATTAATAAAATATGAACCAACTCTATTTTTAAGATTTTTAGACTTTCCTACATATATGATATTATTCAGAGAATCCTTCATTAAATATACACCTGGAGAAGAGGGGAGTCCTTTTACTTTTTCTTTAATATCCATTTATAAAATTACCTCCCAAATCGCTTTCTATACCCACACTTTCTGCAAAGCTCCTCAACAGCTCTTCTATTTGAAAATCCTTCAGAAATATCCTTAGCTCTAGAGCTTTCTATTATTTCTGAAAAACTACTGTTATTTATATTTCCTAAATCTATAATTCCATTTCCATCTAAACAACAAGGAACTACCGTTCCGTCTACTAATATACCAATTTGGTTTCTAAGCCCATGACAAAAACCTATACCATCATCCTCATCCTCCGTTAAGGCAGGCCAATTAAATTCATAATCTTGATTTAGATATATATATTCTGATATCTTAATTCCTCTACATTCGCTTATTTTGTCTTCAATTTTATATTGAAGATTAAATTCCCTCTCTATGATTTCTAAAATCTCTTTGTTTTTATTTAAATTAAGATTTGTATTATTGTTTTCATTTAAGTTCCAAAGTCTAAGTCCAGTTATAATCTTCTTTTCTCTAGCTTCCTTTGAAAATTCAATAACGTTATTAATATATTCTTCTTTATTTACAGTTCTTTCATTACCATCAAAACTATGAAGAGAAATGTTAATCTGCCTTAAAGCAGGGGCATTTAGTAATACATCTTTTACTTTAGTTATAAGGGTTCCATTTGTTGTTAAATTAACCTTGAATCCTTTTTTAAAAGAAATATCTAATAAAGTTTCTAATTCTGGATGGAGTAGTGGTTCCCCTTTTATATGAAAATATATATATTCACCATAAGGTTTTATATCATCTAGTATTTTAGAAAAAGCATCAATCTTTATAAACTCTGGTTTCCTTAGAGTTTCAGGACAAAAACTACAAGAAAGATTGCACACATTGGTTATTTCAATATAGATCTTCTTAAATTTTCTCATTTGTTATACCTCACTAACACATATATAAATGAGAATATCACTTTTTTTAACTAAAGGAAAGCGGATTCTTTCACTCGTTATAAAAATTCAAGCAAAAAAGCACTTCATACCTACATACTTGAATATCTGCATATCACTGTAATACCATAATTATGGTATTACAGTGATATGCATGTATGGAGATATAATATTGAGTAATAAATGAATTTATAGTATACTTACTCTTTGTAGTTAAATTCAGCTTTAAGAAAGGATACTAAAATATGAAAATAGACAAAAAAATTATTCCGTATTTCACTGCATTAATTACTAATATTATCTTTGGGCTAAGCTTTTTATTTACCAAAAAAGCTTTAATGGTATCAAACCCTATAACCCTAGTCGCTTTTAGATTTTTATTAGCTTTTATAATTATGAGCTTACTTATAGCATTTAAAGTAATTAAAGTAAATTATAAAAATAAACCTATGAAATGGTTAATAGTTTTAGCTATTATAGAGCCAATAATTTATTTCATTTTTGAAACCTATGGACTTCAAAGGACTTCAAGCTCCTTAGGTGGACTTATGATAGCCCTTATTCCTATAGTAGTAACAATTCTTGCTATATACTTTCTAAATGAAAAGCCATCACGAAAGCAAGTCTTAAGTATTATTTTATCTGTATCTGGGGTAGTGTTAATCATACTTATGGATGGATCAAAAAACTCTGGAAATTCTATTTTAGGAGTATTATTTTTGAGTGTTGCAGTGTTTTCAGCTGCATTTTTTAATATAATAGCTAGAAAGATATCTAAACATTTTACAGCTATAGAAGTTACTTACTTTATGATGTTTTTAGGGGCAATCTTTTTTAATATAGTTTCTGTAAGTAATCATATCTTAAATGCATCATTATCCAATTACTTTGAGCCTTTAAAAAGTTCAAGCTTTGTTTTATCAATTTTGTATTTAGGAATATTATCATCTATAGTTGCATATTTTCTTGCTAATTTTACATTGTCTAAAATGGAAGCCTCAAAATCAGCTATATTTGCCAACATCTCCACAATAGTCTCAATATTAGCTGGAGTTATTTTCTTAAAAGAAAACTTTCACTTATATCATACAATAGGTTCAGCCATGATTCTAATGGGAGTATGGGGGACAAACTATTATAAATAATAAATCTTTAAAGTCTAAATTTCATTTTATAAAGAAATTTAGACTTTTTTCATGTAAACAGATTCAGTATAAAATTAAACACTTGTAAACATTATCATATTTTTAACTAAAACATCAAAACACTATTTAAAATTCTTTAAACACTGTCTTATTTTTCAAAACAATCTTTAAACACTTGTAAATTTCTTTTTCAATAACCCCATTATCTTCTACACTTTAGTGTTTTGGCATAGAAATTGCTGTAATTAATTGCATAGGTGTCAAATATTTAATTAGGAGGTTTAATATGGAGGAGTTAGAGAAAATTATAATGGACATCATAATAAATTCTGGTGATGCTAAAGCTTATTCCTATGAAGCCCTTACCGCAGCAAATGATCGAAAATATGACGAAGCAGATGAATTAATAAATAAGGCAAATGAAGTTCTTGAGTTAGCTCACAATTCTCAGACAAGTTTATTACAAAAAGAAGCCGCAGGTATTAAAACCGAAGTTTCAGTATTATTTGTTCATGCACAAGACCATTTAATGACAACTATATCAGAAAAAAATATGATCGAGCAAATAATTGAATTAAGAAAGATAGTTAATGAATTACTAGATAAATAATAATTTGGGTTAATATGAAATTAATTTATTAAGGAGGAAAAATAAATGATTAAAATTACATTATTTTGTGCTGCAGGAATGTCAACAAGTGTTTTGGTGGAAAAAATGAAAGCGGCAGCTAAAACCAAAGGAGTAGAGGCTGTTATAGAAGCTTTCCCTGAATCAACTATGTCAAAAAAATTAGAAGAAGGTATCGATGTAGCTTTACTTGGACCACAAGTTAGATATAAGTTACCTAATGCAAAAAAATTATGCGGTGCAAAAGGAGTACCAGTAGATGTAATAAATTCAGTAGACTATGGAATGATGAAAGGCGATAAGGTTTTAGATTTTGCTTTAAAGCTACTGAATAAATAATGCAATATAGATAATAGTTTTAAGAATTTATTTATAAGAAATTCAATGAGTTAAGCTACAAATTATATTTTAATTTGTCTTATAAAAAAATTTTAAGGAGGACTTATAAATGTCAGAAACACGTGGAGAAAAACTTATAAGTATCGTAATGAAGTTTGTTGAACTCAAAGCTATTGTCGCACTAAAAGATGGAATAATATACACTCTACCTATGTCACTAGTAGGATCAGTATTTTTATTATTAGCACAAATTCCATATAAGCCATTTAATGATTGGATGGCTGGAATCTTTGGAGCAGGGTGGACTGAACCATTGTTCCAAGTTTATAACTCTACAATGCAGATTATGGCTATAATAGCAGTAATCGGTATAGCATATACTTATGCTAAAAATGAAGGTCATGAACCATTAGGATCAGGAATCATAGCTTTTGCAGTATTTTTAATAACTTTAAATCAATATACAACATCGGCAGCAGGAGAAGTTGTGTCAGGTGTTATACCTAGAACTTGGCTTGGTGGACAAGGTATGGTTACAGCTATAATTATAGGACTCTTAGTTGGATTCGTTTACTCTTGGTTCCTAACTAAGAAAATAACTATAAAGATGCCTGCTGGAGTTCCACAAGGTGTATCAAATCAATTCTCAGCACTTATACCTGGACTTGTAATAATTACAGCTACAATGTTTGTATACATGTTCTTTAGATATGCACTTAATACTACTTTAATAGATTTTATATTCAAAGTATTACAAACTCCACTACAAGGATTTACAGATTCATTAATAGGCTTAATAATTACAACTGCACTTGTACCTTTCTTCTGGTGGTTTGGTGTTCACGGTGCTACTATAGTTGGTGGCGTAATGAGTGGACTTACTGCTGCTAATAGATTAGATAATCAAGCAATTATAGATGCAGGTAAAGAATTAACTTTAGCTAACGGAGGACATATAGTAACAGATCAATTTGGCGCAAGCTTTGTTACTGTAACTGGATCAGGTTTAACAATAGGTTTAGTAATATTAATGCTTACTATAGCAAAATCTGAGCAAAATAAAGCTTTAGGTAAACTTGCTGTAGGGCCTGGTATATTTAATATAAATGAACCAATACTATTTGGATTCCCAATGGTTATGAATCCATTAATGTTTATACCATTTATAGCAGCACCAACAATATCAGCTGTTGTTGCATATCTTGCTATGAGGGTAGGCTTGGTTCCATTATTTACTGGTGTAACTGTTCCTTGGACTACACCTCCTATAATATCAGGATTTATCCTAGGAGGATGGAGAACAGCCTTAATGCAAATAGTTTGTATCGGAATTTCAGTTGTTGTTTATTTCCCATTCTTTAAAAAGATAGATGCTATGAATCTTAAGAATGAGCAAGAAGCAGAAGTTGAAGCATCAAGCTTAAATGTTTAGTATGTTATAAAAATTTATGTAAGAACTAAGTATCATATTTATGGTACTTAGTTCTGTTTTATAAAAAATATAATAAAATTAAAGGAGAATAGAACAAATGAAAATGTATAAATTAAGAATTAGAGGAAGCTTGAGTGACTTTAAAATTAGTTATTTATATTCATTAAATTATCTAGATTTTAATGAACTTGATTATGAAGGCTCTGAACAGCTAAAATATTCTTGCTTTGTAAAAGAAATTAAACATAATATAGCTCCTCAACCCGTATATGTAGACATTAGAATGAGTGATTGCCATTTAGATAGAGTTATATCCAGAAAACAAATTAGCGAAATAAACGAAGTTACTTCATTCATAAATATACTACCAATTTTTATTTGGCATAAAGGGTAGACTTGAGTAGTATTCTTATTAGTTAAAAGTATATTACTAGTATTTATCAAATAAATTATGTTATTATTAATTATATAATTTGTATTAGTGAGGTATTTAAAGTGGGAGAGGTTCAATTACAACAATTATTAAACAAAGATAATAAAGTTCAACTTTACACTCTTGATTTTCCTGAAAATATACTTAATTTAGATAGGAAAAATGAATTTGGTATAAGTTTAATGTCTTTAGATGAAGATGTTAGAAATGAGCTTGAACCAAATTCTCCTTCTTATTTAGAAAGAATTAGTTGCTTAAAGGATGTTCATGATTCTGGATTTAAAACATTTATAAATCTCGAAATTAATCCCAAAATTAAACTTGAAAGTGCTGCTTTAAGCAAGTTGCTTAAAATAGTTTCTTTTGTCGATAAGATTCTGATAAAAAAATCTTCTTTTGACATTAATGATATTATTTTTAATTATTATTACGACGCAATAGTAGATTATTGTAACAAAAATTATATAAAATATTCTATATTAGATTAATGTATAAATGCTTTAGTAAGATTTTAAAATCTTGCTAAAGCATTTATATTTTTTACTAATCTTTATATTTTTTTAAAATTAAACTTGCATTATGACCACCAAATCCAAGAGAATTAGTAATTCCATATGATATAGCTTTAACTTTACCTTTATTAGGAGTGTAGTCTAAATCACAGTTTTCATCTGGTGTAGAATAGTTTATTGTAGGTGGAATGAATCCATCTTTAATTGATAAGGCTGTTATAATTGCTTCTACAGCCCCTGTAGCACCTAACATATGTCCTGTCATAGACTTTGTTGAGCTTATAGAAATATCATAAGCGTAATCTCCAAATACAGTCTTTATTGCAGCTGTCTCATTTTTATCCCCAACTTCTGTAGAGGTTCCATGTGCATTTACATATCCAATATCTGTTGGACTTATTTCAGCATCTTCAATGGCCATTTTCATACATCTGGCAGCGCCTTCCCCTTTTTCTGCAGGTGAAGTTATATGATAAGCATCATTAGTACATCCATATCCCACGATTTCTGCTATTATATTTGCATTTCTTTCTAAAGCTTTACTATATTCTTCAAGAATAAGCATTCCAGCCCCTTCTCCCATAACAAACCCGTCTCTATTTTTATCAAATGGTCTAGAAGCTGTTTCTGGATTTTCATCTATTGTCATAGCTTTGCTTGAAGAAAAACCAGCAAGACATAGCCTAGTAATGCAAGCTTCGGCGCCTCCAGCAATAATTACATCTGCATCACCTCTTTGTATTACTTTAAACGCATCCCCAATAGTATTCGTAGAAGTTGCACAAGCAGTAACAGCACATTCTACAAACCCTTTAGCCCCATATTTTATAGCAATAAGCCCTGAAGCCATATTAGATATCATCATAGGTACTAAAAATGGGCTTACTCTTCCAGGCCCTTTTTCTAGAAGTACTTTATGTTGATTCTCCAATGTTTCAATTCCCCCTATTCCTGAACCAACAATAACCCCTAGACGTTCTTTATTTATTATGTCTAAATCAATTTTAGAGTTTTCTATAGCCATTTGTGCAGCTGCAATAGCATATTGCGAAAATCTATCAGTCCTTCTAATTTCTTTTTTGCTTATATATAACTCACCGTTAAAATCCTTAATTTCAGCTGCTACCTTTGTTGGTATGTCAGAAACATCAACTCTCTCTATTTTGCTTATTCCACTTTTGCCTTCTTTTATATTATTCCAAAACTCTTCTGTTCCCATTCCTACAGATGATACAACACCCATTCCTGTTATAACTACACGTTTTTTCAAGCTAAAAACCTCCATAAATTTCAGATTTTTATAGTATTATTTACATAAGTAAAAATATCATATATAATTTACTCAAAATGAACAGTTATTGCTTTCAACTAATAATTTATGAGGAGTATTATGCTGAATTTAAAAGATACATTAGAGGTTTGTGTAGAGTATATTGAAAATAATATATACAATAAAATAACATTAGATGACCTATCAAAAGAAACAGGTGTATCTAAATATTATCTCCACAGGATGTTTAAATCATTAACAGGGGAGTCTATTATAGAATATGTTCAATCAAGAAGATTAACTTTAAGCATTAATGAATTGGTTTATACTAACAAACGAATAATTGATATAGCCATGGATTTTGGATTTAACTATGAACAATCCTATATAAGATCCTTTAAAAAGAAGTTTGGATATACACCTCTTAAAATACGCTCAAAAGATATATCAGTTATTATCACTGAGAAGATTAATACTGATGAAATTCTAACTATAGATAACTCAATTACATATAAACCTTTTTTTGTATTTAAGAAAGGTTTTAGTATTATAGGAACGGAACATAAGATTTTAAGTAAGTCTGGGGATAATTCAGCTAATGCTTATGGGCGTGAGTTTTTCTACAATAATAAGAATATCATTGAGAATCCTATTAATCCTAATATATATATTGGATATACTGATTGGAGTAAAAATTCAGATGGATACATATATTATATGCCTTCTGTACAAGTTGAAAATTTAAAATATATTCCTGAAAATATGAAAGGATTAGCAATTCCTGATCATGAATATGTTGTATTTAAATTTATTGGCTTTTTTAAGCCTGACTATATTAAAGGCAAACATATAGGAAGAATATTAGCACACTTATATAGAAAATGGATATTTCAATCGGACTTTAAATTTGCAGACTCCTTTAGACTTGAATATATAGATAATTCTTTGTCTAAAGATAATTATTGTGAGCTTCACATATATCAACCTATAAAACGTGTATAAACGTAAAATGGAGTCTTGATAAAATAATAATCAAGACTCTAAGAAATTAACTTCTGTTTCTAGCTACCTTAGCTAAATCATTAGCAGCAAGTTTACCAGTATATAGAGATCCTTGAATCCAGCTAGGTGTTGATGATATATGCTCTCCAGCAAAGAAAACCCTACAATTGTATTCTGGTTTTAATAAACTATCACCAAATATTCTTTTTTGTTCTGGTGAATATTTGCACACAGCTCCTCTTGACCATTGCTCATTATTCCAAGTTAAATATTTTGAATCCTGAACTATAGAGTCTAAATATTCATTTGGTAATCCATGTACAATCTCAACCTGCCTCTTAACTATTTCATTATGAACCGGAGGATCAGTATTCCCCAAGTAAATAGCTTCTCTTGCTTGATTATATGACGCTATTAGTACCCCTGGATCACTTGACTCTCCACCATAAGCGTGATCAGATGGATATATTATATTAATTATAGACATATCGGTAAGTGAGTTACCTCCATTAATCCCTCCATACTCAGCATCTTCCTCCCAAAAACGCTTCTTACACAAAAATAGCGTTTTTTGACTATCTACATAATTCAACTCCTTAATTGCTTGCATTTTTATATTAGAAAATACAGGATCAATTTCTACAGTCCTAAGAGTAGAGTAAGGAATAGCGCAAACAACATAATCAAAATTTTCATAAGATTTTTCTGTAGAATTTTTATTATTATATTTTATAAAAACCTTATCGCTATCTTCAGATTTATATATTCCAGATACCCAGTATCCAAGCTTCCATTTAACAATTCCTAAGCTATCCAACCCCTGATTAATATATTCTTTTGGGGTTTCTGTAGTTAAAGATTTATAAAATGCTAGTGGAAGATTTGACAAACCCCCTTCTATTCTATATACATATTCTAAATCAACAGGATAATTTTGTGATAAAAGATGATTATACGATATATCCATAAGAGGAGATAAAGTTGGATCAACGCTTGTTATAAGTTGAATAGCTCCAGAGCTTAGACCTAAAAACTCAAAATTCTGACGTAGGCTAATATTTAATAACGGAGCATATTCAGGATTATATATAGATAAAATCTTCAGTATTTCACTTCTTACATAAGGAGATAAGTTTTTCATTGGACTATTCATTGCATAATCATAAAGCTCTCTCCAAGAAGTATTTCTTTCAGTTGGAGTTAAATTAAATTTGGGATAAAAGTGTTTTTCAATTTCTCCATGATAATTTCTAATTCTAGTATTTTTAACATATATAAATCCATTTGGATCTCTTTGAATAAAAACATCTGTATTAAGGTTAAATAAATTGATGTAGTGCCAAACACTTTCATGGGATACTGGAATTCTCATAGCTCCAAGTTCACCATAAAGTTTTTTGTCATCATCAAAATAATGAGTATAAATTCTTCCACCAATTCTTTCATCATTAGCTTCAAATATCGTAATATCGCACCCAAGTTTTCTAAGTTCAAATGCGGCCGCCATTCCAGCAACTCCAGCACCAATAACACCTATTTTTCTTCCTTTTAAACTTCCAGGTGGCGAATAATTCAAAATATCAGGCGGCGGACTTAGAAGTTTAATTATGTTCTCAAAGTCTTCTTCTCGCCCTGCAGTTGATAAAGCTCTCTTAAGCAGCTTATATCTGGCTTCATCACTTGGATTTGGAGGTTGATTTATAAAATGATTTGTTTCCATATACTCAAATTACTCCTAATAATTACTATATTAATAGATATTATTTAAAAGTAATTATTAGACTTAAAATTTCTATTTTTGATATAATTTTGCCTTTATATTTTTTAATTCACCATTAACTTAATTAAGCATAAAATAAAAAAAGAAATAACCTCTAACCCGATATAGAGATTATTTCTTCTTGACATCAATTGATGTCTTCTTTATCTTACAATAAAGAAAATGTTTAGTATATGGGGGACTAAACTAATAAAGAAAGTCATTTAAAATCTAATACTTAATATTTTTAGGAGTAACTTTCTCTATTAGTTTTATTATGCACCTAAATTTTAACAGTTATTCAAATAATCAAATATTTATTAAAATTTAATTTTTATGTAATAATAATTTATAATAAAAGGAGTATAGTATAATTATATCATTTTTAGGGGGATAATCATGAAAAGAAGATCAAAAGCAAGAAAAAAGAAAAAATTTATAGCTAGGTATGTAGTATTTTGTTTATTATTAGTAATCGTTGGTTTTTTTAGTGGTAAATACTTGTTGACAAAATTTTATTCTCCAAGTAGTCAAGAAGAAACAGTTCTTGCTGGAAACTCTTCCTCAGATGAAAAGGATTCATCTAATGACGATTCAAAATCCAATTCAACTGATAAAGATAGCAAGTCTTCTAATGAAGAAGCGAACAACAATATTAAAAATGGAGATAAATCTCCTTTAAATCAAAATAATCAACAAGAAATAGATCCTATTTCTGATAGTAAAAAAGTTAAGGACATGCTAAAATCAGGAGTTTATACAAGTAAAGAAAAGAAAATCGCTTATCTAACTTTTGATGATGGCCCTTCAGTAACTGTTACTCCAAAAATTTTAGATATTCTAAATCAAAATAAAATCCATGGGACTTTCTTTATTGTTGGTAGTGAATTAGATAAGTCAGATAAAGCAAAAGATTTATTAAAAAGAATAGTAAATGACGGGAATACTTTAGCTAATCATACTTATTCTCATAACTATAAAACTCTTTATCCAGGTGGACATGTTAATGCAGCTGCCTTTATGGATGAAGTTGAAAGAACAAATAAACTAATAACTGATGTTGTAGGAGAAAAATACAAGCCTAGAGTAGTTCGTTTTCCTGGTGGACACGCTTCTTGGAAGGGTACTGAAGAAGTAGACAGACTATTAGATGAAAAGGGTTATGTTTATATAGATTGGAATGCCTTAGTTGGTGATGCAGAGGGAAAGCATAGAAATAAAGAGGAACTTATCCAAAGATTTAATCAAACCAAAACTGAAAATGCCAAAAATGGAGATTTAGTTGTTCTTATGCATGACACTTACGGAAAGGAATCTACTGCTGAAGCCCTTCCTCAATTAATAAATGAATTAAGAAATGAGGGTTATGAATTTCATACCTTAATGTAGTCTATAAAGATGATTATTTAAAATAGTAATCATCTTTTTTATTTCTTCTACTTTTTTATAGCATATTGAGACATATTAACCATCTAAGCTTATTTTTTCTTTATATATTTTATTGAGTTATGCTTAATTATTTTATATAATTAAATATAACTATAAAAGGAATTAAAAGAGTAGAATTTGAATGAGGTGAAACTTGATGAATGCTAAACATATAGATCCCTTTGTAGAATCTTTTGTTAATGTGATGCCGCAAATAGGTTTATGTAATGTTGAAAAAAAAGGAATAATACTTAAAGATAATTTTATATCAAGTCCAGGAGTTATGATCGTTTTAGACATAATTGGTGATATTAAAGGAAATGTTATTTACGGAACCACTGTAGATAATGCTAAAAAAATTGCTTCTATTATGATGATGGGTATGCCTGTAAATAACTTTGATGAATTAGCTCAAAGTGCCATATCAGAACTTACTAATATGCTTACAGCCAATGCAGCCACTAACTTATCTTCCCAAAATATTTCAATAAACATTTCAACTCCAACCTTAATTGATGGAGACTTTAAGTCTAACTCAGACTTAGCAAAATTAATATCTGCTGAATTAGCAATAGATAATATGGATTTTCAAGTTAGTATTTCTTTGGATCATGGATATATAAATTAAACTAAAATAGTGGAGAAAAATTTCCACTATTTTTTATTGTATAAATATCTTTCCTAAAGTTTAAACATTCATATAAAATGAAAAATTCACATTATTTTATTATAATTTGTTGTATTTTTGTTATATTATAGAAATAAGTGAGTATATATAATATTATTAATGATGAATTTGAGTTCAGACATTAAAATATTTGCTTTAGGGGGTTATAATATGGATAATATCGTAGAAACATCTTATATTATAGAGAATAATGGAAAATTAGAATATATAAGTGAAGATTTTTTATGTTTATCAGATTTTAGCAGAGAGGATCTAATTTCAAAAAAATTATTAGATGTATGGGACAATAAACTTAAAATTAATATAAAACTAGAAACTCTAGGTGAAGTACAAGAAGCCTTTCTATTTACTAAAAACTTAGAGGTTAGATTTGTAGTTATTACTAGATCCAAAGATAATTTAATAGGTGGAGATAAATATTCTATCTCCGAAATACCACAATCAAGATTTGAGTATAATAATATGTATTTAGAACAAATATACAAATCCAATATATCTGGAATAGCTGTATATAGCATACCAAACATGATACTTATTAAAGCAAATGAGAAGTATTTAGATTCTCTTGATGAACCTTTTAATAATAAGCATGTAAGCTTAGGAAAAAAAATCGAACATATAAATACAGGATGGAAAGGCAGTCTACTCGAGAAAACTTTTAAAGAAGTTGTTGAGACTAAAAAAGCTGTTCAAATTAAAGAATATCTTCATAAATGTTTCCATAGAGATGCAGCATATTGCGATTTAATTATTACCCCCTTATGCGCTAGTGGTGAACTAAAGTATTTAGTGATAAATACTTTTGATGTTACTACTCGGGTATTAAATAGGCTAAAAATTTCCGAACAGTTAAATACAATAAAACTTAAAAACTTAGAGCTTATAAAAAAAGAAGAGGAATTAAACCTAAAAAATGAAACATTAAACTCAATATTAGACAATATTTATGATTGTTTAGCAGTTGTAGATGGTAATGGTAAATACTTGAGTTTAAGCAAAACTTTAAGAGATTATATTTACTCAACTACAAATAAAGAACTTAGGTATATTGGCGAAACTTTAGATAACGGTTCTGAATACTACGACATACATGGGAACCTACTTTCAAAAGAGGATTTACCAGTTTCGAAAGTCATAAAAGGAATAACTGTAAAAAATCAAATAGTTGTAGTAAAAAAAGATGATAAAAATTTTTATTTAAATTTTACTGCAATACCTGTTTATAAGGATAAAGATAATATAAAGTTTTGCATATTAGTTTGCTCTGATGTTACTAAAACTTTTGAATATGAAGTTCAATTAAATATTAAAAATAAAACTCTTCTAAAAGCAGAAAAAGAGAAAAACCTTATTCTAGAGCAGTCTATGAAAACAAAAGATGATTTTCTTTATTTTATTACGCATGAGTTTAAAACACCTATGTCTGTAATAAACTTAGCTATACAAGCAATAGAATCTATTTGTAAAAATGATCTTACTCCTAGAATAAATAATTATTTAAAAGTAATTAAGCAAAATACAAATAGGCAATTAAGACTAGTCAATAACCTTCTAGAAGTTACAAGAATTAATTCAGGTTATATTAAAATACACGAGGATGCCTTTGATATTGTATATGTACTGAATTCTTTAGTTGACTCAGTACAACTATATGCAAAACAAAAAAATATACATCTTACCTTCAAATCTCACTTCAATTCAAAAAATGTATTATTAGATGAAGAAAAATTAGAAAGAATTTTATTTAATCTTTTATCAAATGCTCTAAAATTTACTCCAGAAGGTAAATCTATTTCAGTGAATTTATCTTCTGATGTAATATCTAAAGAAGAATTACTTGTTATTGAAGTCAAAGATGAGGGAATAGGGATACCTAAAGAAAAGCAAAAAGTTGTTTTCGAACGCTTCGGACAAGTTGATAGTAGTTTATCGAGTCAAGCAGAAGGGACGGGTCTCGGACTTTATCTTGTTTGTCTGTTAGTTAAAACTCTTAAAGGAAACTTGAAATTAGAAAGTGAGTTAGGAAAGGGGAGTACCTTCACAATAAAATTGCCCATTAATTCGTCTCAACCTAAAAAAGTCTTTAATGATTCTTTTGTCTCAAGGGATAGCAGAATAATACAGGCTACGGAAATTGAATTTTCGGATATTTATTTCTAACTTATACAGATAACTTGACATATTTATCTTTAGAAGGTAAAATTTTATTGTGCACTAGGGGAGCTGTTAAGGCTGAGATGAATTTATTCAGACCCTTGAACCTGCACTGGGTAATGCCAGCGAAGGGAAGTGAGAAGTAATATGAGACTTAATCTATCTTAGATTAGTTATTAGATTATTAGCTCTTTTCGAAGTGGTATTATCACTACTGCTTTGAAAGGAGTTTTTTTATGCAATTTTCTGAAAGATTATTTTTAAAAGGAAAATCTATATGGAATTCTTGTTTAGAACATCCATTTTTAAATGAGCTAAGCCAAGGTATACTTCCAGAGGACAAGT
Organism: Clostridium intestinale DSM 6191; assembly: GCF_900130055.1. Lineage (GTDB taxonomy): Bacteria > Bacillota > Clostridia > Clostridiales > Clostridiaceae > Clostridium_T > Clostridium_T intestinale. The sequence continues at coordinate 385,387 of NZ_FQXU01000003.1, read as the reverse complement.
TTTGTTTTTATATAAAACAAGATTATGTTTATTTAATAGACTATATAAAATTATTTGCTTTAGGAATGGTTAAATCTAGTTCACTTAAAGATATGCAAGCTTTTTCAAAATGTGCGCATACTATAGTAAATATTGAGATGGATGGTCATATCGAGTTTGCTAAAAAATTTAGTATAACAAAAGAAGATCTAGAAAGCACGGAACCAAACTCCAGTAATCTATCTTATACTAAATTCATGCTGCAAGTATCAACAGAAGGTGGTCTTCCAGAACTCACGGCTGCTTTGCTTCCATGTATGTGGAGCTATGCTTATATAGGTAAAGCTTTAAGCAACAGTAAAAAAGCATTAGCTCATCCTCTTTATAGGGAATGGATAATGACATATGCAAGTGAAGAGTATAACAGTGAAAATAATTGGTGTATAGATCTTATGAATAGAATATCAGAAGGATTGCCTGAAAGGGAATTACTAAAATTAGAAGAAATTTTTGTATTGTCCTCTAAATATGAATACATGTTTTGGGATTCATGTTATAAAAAAGAAAGTTGGAGCATTTAGATGAAAGCCTTAGAAATAGAAAATCTAACCTTTAAGTATAATGATACAAATAAGCTAATCCTAGAGGATTTATCTTTTAGTATTAATAAAAATGAATTTATAACAATAATAGCCCCTAGTGGTACAGGCAAAAGTACTCTTTTTAGACTTATTTTAGGCCTTTTAAAACCTAACAGTGGCTCAATAAGAGTTAGTGATATCAAAGGAAAAAATATAATAGGATACATGCCGCAAAAGGATTCTTTAATGCCTTGGAGAACAATCTTAGATAATGCTGCTATAGGTTTAGAACTAAATGGACTTAGTAAAAAAGAAGCTAGAAAGAGAGTTTCTACATATTTTGAGAGCTTTAACTTAAGAGGCACAGAAAATCTATATCCTCATGAATTATCTGGTGGTATGAGACAAAGAGCTTCTTTTTTAAGAGCTATCGTTAATAATCCTTCATTACTTCTTCTTGATGAACCATTTTCTTCATTAGATGCTCTAACAAGGAGAAAAATGCAAACTTGGTTACTGGATCTATGTCAAAAAGAGAAAAATACTGTTTTTATGATAACACATGATATAGATGAAGCCTTACTTTTGTCAGATAGAATACTAATATGTACAGAGCTTCCATATAAAAATTTAAAATCCATAGATGTAACATTACCTAGACCTAGGAATTATGATACAACTTTGACTCAAGACTTCATAACTTTAAAAAAGCAAATTTTAAATATTTTAGATAGTTTTGAAAACATTAAGGAGGAGTTTTAAAATGACTATTTTTAAGAAAACTTTCCTCCCTTTGATTATTGGAACCTCTATACTCTTAGCTTGGGAGTTTTTAGTGCCATTTTTTGATATACCAAACTTCATTTTACCAAGATTCTCAAAGGTAATAGAAGCTTTATGGAATCAAAAGGAGATATTATATAAGCATTCATTAGTAACTTTAGGAGAAGCATTATTAGGTCTTAGTATATCAGTAGTAATAGGTGTATTCTGTGCTTTTTCTATATATTCTTCTAAAAATATTAGTAAAATATTATATCCTATTATCGTGGTTTCTCAAACCATACCTATAATAGCCTTATCGCCAATTATGGTAATGTGGTTTGGATATAGTATATGGTCAAAGGTTTCGGTTGTTATTTTATTTTGTTTTTTCCCAATTGTAGTTAGTACCTTAGATGGACTAAACAGTGTAGACAAAGATTTAGAAGATGTCTTAAAAGCATTGGGGGGAAGTAAAACTCAAATATTTATAAAACTTCACATGAATTCAGTACTACCAGACTTTCTAAGTAGTTTTAAAATATCAGCAACATACAGTATTGCTGGTGCCAGTATAGGAGAGTGGTTAGGTTCTGATAAGGGACTTGGAATTTATGTAAAAAGAGTAGCCGGCATGCTTCAATCGGATGCAGTTTTTGCTGGTATTTTGGTTTTATCCTTTTTAGGATTGTTTTTGTTTTCAATTGGTCTTTTATTGGAAAAGATTTTATTAAAATATAGAAGAGGAATAAAGGAGAATACTTATGAAATTAAAAAAATCTAGTCTTATTTTATGCTTAATCATGTTAGTAAGCTTTACGTTATTGTCTTGCACTAAAAAAGATTCAGAAAAAAATGCTGATAACTTAACTGAAATGAACATACTTCTAGATTGGTATCCAAACGCAGTTCATTCTTTCCTATATGCTGCAGAAGAGCAGGGATACTTTAAAGAAGCTGGCTTAAAAGTTAATTTAATAACTCCAGCTGGTACAGAAGACGGTATTAAGCTAGTAGCTACTAATAAAGCTGATTTAGCTATAAGCTATCCAAAACAAGTTATTTTATCTAGAGGAGAAGGAATCCCTGTTAAATCTGTTGGAGCAATTGTTAGAAGTTCTCTAAATCAACTTATGGTTCGTAAAGATTCTGGAATTAAAACTTTAAAAGATCTAGAAGGTAAAAAGATAGGTTTTCCTTCTTTTGAAATTGATAAAGAGACAATTAAAGAAATGGTTAAAAAGGCTGGCGCAGATCCTTCTAAAATAGATTTTGTAGATGTTGGATATGATTTAATGGCATCTATGCAAACTAAAAGAGTGGATGGAATTATAGGCGGATATATTAACCATGAAAAGATACTTTTAGAAAAAGAAGGTATAGAACTTTTAACTTTTAATCCAGTAGATTATGATGTCCCTAATAACTATGAATTAGTATTTATTGCAAGTGATGATGCTTTAGATAAAAATAAGGATAATATCGAAGCCTTCCTAAAGGCTGCAAAAAAAGGATATGACTATACAATAGCTAATCCTAGCAAATCATTAGATTTGGTGCTTAAAATTCAAAATGAAAGTTTTCCATTAGAAGCGGATATAGAAAAACAAAGCTTAGATATATTAATGCCTTTAATGGAATATAAGTCAGGTAGTTTCTTAACTCAAGATGAGGAAAATTGGAAAAATAGTATTAAATGGTTAAAGGATAAGGAATTACTTAAAGGTACAGTAAACCCTAAAGATGTATATTCAGAATTGACTAACTAAAAAGTAAGAGATAGTTGAGCTATAAGTTTCAACTATCTCTTATATATTTCACATAAACTTTACATAGTTATCACATTCGTGAAACATCTTAATGATTTAATATATATGTACGTGAGTAATATTTTTTATGATCCCCCTCATAAATATATATTAATAAAAAGCAATTAGAAATAATAACTAATTGCTTTTTATATTTTGAAAATAAAATAATATAAATTATGTTATAATTAATGTAAAAGATTACTTAAAAGGAGATTTACTATGGGATTTTCAAAAGAGTTTTTATGGGGTGGAGCAACTGCTGCTAATCAATATGAAGGTGGTTATTATTCTGATGGTAGAGGTTTGGCTACCTCTGATGTTATAACTGAAGGTGATTTGCACACTCCAAGAAGAATTACATTTAAACTTGAAGATGGAACTACTTCTTCTGTTCCAAGATTTGAGTCTTTACCATCAGGATCTATTGGTTATATTGACAAAGACTTTTATTATCCAAGCCATGTAGCAACAGACTTCTATCATCATTATAAAGAAGATATTAAGCTACTTGCAGAAATGGGTTTTAAATGTTTTAGAATGTCTATAAGTTGGACAAGAATTTTTCCTAATGGAAATGAAGCTGAAGCAAATGAAAAAGGATTAAAATTTTATGATGAAGTATTTGATGAATGTTTAAAATATGGCATTGAACCTGTAGTTACTATATGTCATTTTGACATTCCTAAATACCTAGCTGACAAAATGGATGGATGGTTAGATAGGAGAGTTGTAGACTACTTTGTAATCTATTCAGAAACCTTATTTAAACGTTATAAAAATAAAGTTAAGTACTGGATGACTTTTAATGAAATCAATTTATTAAATGGATATACAACATTAGGCACTAGAAATACGGATGAGCAAACTCGTTTTCAAGCAATTCATCATGCATTTATAGCTAGTGCTAAGGTTGTAAAATTAGGACATGAAATAAATCCTGATTTTAAAATTGGAATGATGCTAGCTTATATATTATCCTATGCAGAAACCTGTAATCCTCTAGATGTTCAAGAAGATATTGCTGGCTCTAGAGATCTTAAATATTTCTTTAGTGATGTACAATGTAGAGGTTATTATCCTTCCTATAAACTAAAGGAATTTGAAAGAAAAGGTATCGTAATAAAAAAAGAACCTGGAGATGATGAGATACTTAAGGAAGGAACAGTTGATTATTTAGCTTTTAGTTATTATAACTCTCATGTATCTTCTTCTAATAAAGATTTAGAGACTACTGAAGGAAACATATTTAGAGTAGTTAAAAATAAGTATCTTAAAGAATCAGAGTGGGGCTGGCCTATAGATCCAGTTGGAATAAGAGTTTCTCTAAATTATTTATATGATAGATATCAACTTCCTTTATTTATTGTTGAAAATGGTTTAGGTGCTACAGATGTAGTTGAAGCTGATGGTTCAATAAATGATGATTACAGAATCAAGTATTTAAAAGAACATATAGATGAAATGAAAAAAGCTGTTGAAATTGATGGTGTTGACTTAATGGGCTACACACCTTGGGGTTGTATAGATCTAGTATCAGCTGGAACTGGTGAGATGAAAAAACGTTATGGTTTTGTTTATGTTGATATGGACGATAGGGGAAACGGAACTCTTAAACGTAGTAAAAAGAAATCCTTTGGATGGTATAAAAAAGTAATTGCATCAAATGGTGAAGATTTAGAAATGATTTAATCTAAAGTAGGATTTATTCCTACTTTTTTCTATTTTCATATATGTTATAATTAACTCTAAGAGGAAGTGATTAATTAATGATTTCTTTATTAGAAAAATCCATAATTATTGCTACAAAAGCTCATAGTGGCCAATTTGACAAAGGGGGAAGTCCTTACATTTTGCATCCTTTAAGGGTAATGCTTTCTTTAGATAATGATGAGGATAGAATAGTCGGAATACTTCATGATGTATTAGAAGATACGAGTATAACTTTACAACATTTAGAGGATAATGGGTTTCTCGGTGAAATAGAAATTCTTGATGCATTAGTTAGCATCACAAGAAAATCAAATGAGTCTTATAAGGACTTCATATTAAGAGTTAAATTAAATCCTATAGCTCTTAGAGTAAAATTAGCTGATCTTAGAGACAATATGGATATCTCAAGAATTAATAATCCAACTGAAAAGGATTTTGCAAGAATAGAAAAATATAAAAAAGCATATAAGCTTTTAACTGATTAAACTAAAATATTAATTGAACATTCCTAAATATTATTTTTACAAGAATTTAATTTATTATTCTCGCTTTGATTCTATATCTTTTGTTATAATAATTAGATAAAGATGTAAAATTTAATATTAGGAGGAAATTATGAAGCTACTTTATAGAATTCTATTTATATTACATTTAATCATTGGAATTGGCGCTATGTTTGGTGGACTAGCTGCTATTACCAATCCTAATAATCCCGTTGGAGTACCAACTTCAATTCTTAAAAACTCTCCTTTTTCTAACTTTTTGATACCTGGCATAATCTTATTTACAGTTATTGGTCTTGGAAATCTTTTAAGTGCATTAACTCTTTCTTTAAAGTCTAATTATCAAGGATATATAAGCAGTACTTTTAGCTGGGCTTTAGTTATTTGGATTATTGTACAGTGCATTATGCTTGGAGATATTGTTTTCTTACATGTTCTATTTTTTACACTAGGATTAATCCAGGCCATTTTATCAGCCATTATACTATTTAATAAAAATCAATTCCCAGCTAATATAATTAATAACTTTTTATCAAAATAATTTGCTTAAATCTAGTGTTTATTAAAAACAACTGATAAAATTTATTGGTTGTTTTTATTTGCTTATATATTAAGCATTAAAATCCTTTACATCCATCTGAATATATTGGTAAAATAGTAAAGATGAAATAAAATAACAAGGAGGGTAAAATAATGAAAAATATTAATATTGGTAATGGAAAAGTTCAAGGCTCAGAGATTGCTCTTGGATGCATGAGAATGGGTGCACTTAATAAAGATGAAGCAGAGAAAGTAATTAAAACCTCACTTGAAGAAGGAATAAACTTTTTTGATCATGCGGATATATATGCAGGTGGGAAATCAGAAGAAATTTTTTCGGAGGCTATTAATTTAACCTCTGATTTGAGAGAAAAAATAATACTTCAAACGAAATGTGGTATTGTTCCAGGAAAAATGTTTGATTTTTCTAAAGAACATATATTAAATTCTGTAGATGGAAGTCTTAAAAGACTTAAAACCGATTATGTAGATACTTTGCTTTTACATCGTCCAGATACTTTAATGGAACCTGAAGAGGTTGCTGAAGCTTTTTCAAAATTAAAAGAGAGTGGTAAGGTTAAACACTTTGGTGTGAGTAATCAAAATCCAATGCAAATAGAATTACTTAACAAATATTTAGGTGACAATTCTATAATAATCAACCAACTTCAATTCAGCATAATGCATACTGGAATGATTGATTCCGGAATAAACGTTAATATGAAAGTAAATAATTCTATAGACAGAGATGGAAGTATATTAGAATATTGTAGGCTTAAAGATATAACAATCCAAGCCTGGTCCCCTTATCAATACGGATTTTTTGAAGGTGTCTTTTTAGGAAATGAAAAATTTCCTGAACTAAATGATGCTATTGATGAATTAGCTGAGAAAAAAGGAGTAACCAATACGGCTATTGCTACTGCTTGGATTCTAAGACATCCAGCTAAAATACAAACTGTTGTAGGTAGTATGAATTCATCAAGAATAAAAGATATATGTAAGGCATCCAGAATAGAATTAACAAGAGAAGAGTGGTATAAGATCTATTTAGCTGCTGGAAATAAGTTACCTTAATAAATTATAGTAACCTCATAGTTTTAAACTATGAGGTTATTATAAATTTACTTTACATAAATCCTAATTGTTAACAAGAAAGTAAAAAATTCATATACTAGTATTAATAAATAAATCAACAAGCAGATTGTTTTTAGCTCTGCGTGCTTCTACAGCAATAAGACCAATGAATCTAATGAAGCTCTGCGAGCTTCTACAGCAATAAGGTGTATAAATAATTCATATTATGGGGATGATTATGAAATAATATGAAAAGGAGATTTATTATGAGTAATATAGAGAAAGTATTAGAAAATGAAATAGAAGAATTAAAAAAAAGTTTATATAATTCTAATGATAGATTAAAAATTCATTATGAAATCGAAGAAAAAAAACAAGAGTTAATTACCCTAAAGTCTGAAGGTAATATCTGTTGCAAATAAAATTTTATCTATCTTTCATTAAAGTCATTTAATCTTCTGGGATCAGTATATTATAATATTATTTGGTAAATTGATTAAATTTTGCATATTACTATAATATAATAAGACACTTACTTTTATACAGTTAATATGCTATACTGAAACTAGGTGGTGATTTAATATGGAAAAATACCATATGTGTCCCAAATTTGAAAATGCTTTTGAATTATTGGGGAAAAGATGGACTGGGTTAATTATTCGAACCTTAATGAGTGGTCAAAAAAGATTTTCTGATATTGCAGATGCAATTCCTAATATGAGTGCTAGAATGCTTACAGAACGTTTTAAGGAGTTAGAAAAGGAAGGAATAATTACCAGAAAAGTTTATCCTGAAATTCCTGTTCGTATAGAATACGAACTATCAGAAAAAGGTAAAGAATTAGAAGCTACTATGGATGAAATTCAAAAATGGGCAGAAAAATGGAACTAAGTTTTTTTAATGATGTAAATATAAGATAAAAGATATTCTTAAAATTAAAGAATATCTTTTATTTTTTTATTTTTGAGAATTACTATTGACTAATAATTAACCTTATGGGATAATAAATATAAAGATACTTACTTATAGTAACTAAATACTTATAATAAAGTTAGTGATTAATTGTTTATTTATAGATATTTGAGTATTATTTTATAATTAAATGTTTAAACTAAGGAGAGATTTTCATGATAAAAAAAATTGAAAATAAAAATATGGGTAGAAGTAATCTTGGTTGGCTTCAAAGTATTTTCCACTTCTCTTTTGCAGAATATTATAATCCTAAGAACATGAATTTTGGTTCTTTGAGAGTATTGAATGACGATCTTGTAAAAACTAATACAGGATTTCCAACACATCCTCATAAAGATATGGAAATAGTATCTTATGTGGTAAAAGGAGCTCTTACTCATGGCGATAGTATGGGAAATGAAAATACTTTAACTCGTGGGCAGGTTCAGCATATGAGTGCTGGTACTGGAGTATATCATAGTGAATATAATCTAGGCGATGATACATTAAGATTTCTTCAAGTATGGATATTACCTGATAACACAGGATATAAACCCAATTATGGCGATTACAGATTCACTTGGGAGGAAAGAAAAAATAAATGGCTTCACATGGTATCTAGTAAGTCTGGAAATGCACCTATAAAAATCAATCAAGATTTCAATATTTATTCTATAGAATTAGATAAAAATGAAGAAATTGATTTTCCTGTAAATAAAGGAAGGCAAGCATATATACTTCAAGTTGAGGGTAGTTCTAGTATAAATGAATTACTTCTAAATGAAAGAGATGCGGCTGAAGTAGTTGAAGAAAATATATATATCAAAGCAAAAAACACTTCTCATATTTTAGTTCTTGAGATGAAGAAAGACGAATAAAATTAGAAAATAATAATAATTTATATTATATTGGAGGTAATTTAAAATGGAAAAGAATTTTTATGATGTAGTTAAAGGAAGAAGATCTTATTATGGAATAGGTAAAGAGGTTGTAGTATCTCATGATAAAATACAAGAAATTGTAGAACATGCCGTAAAATATGTTCCATCGGCATTTAATTCTCAAACTACTAGAGTATTAGTACTTTTAGATAATGCTCATGATGATTTATGGAATTTAACAATGGAATCTTTAAGAAAAGTAGTTCCTGCAGATCAGTTTAGCTCCACTGAAGATAAAATCAACTCTTTTAAAGCTGGATATGGAACACTTTTATTCTTTGAAGATAACAGCATTGTTGAATCTCTGCAACAACAATTTGCTCTATATAAGGATAACTTCCCTGTATGGTCTCAACAAACAAGCGGTATGCATCAATTTGCTATATGGTCTGCTTTAGAAGCTGAGGGTTTAGGAGCATCCCTACAACACTATAATGAACTTATAGAACAAGATGTTAAGTCAAAATGGAGTGTACCAAATAGTTGGAAACTAATCGCTCAAATGCCTTTTGGAAACCCAACAACAGAACCTGGTGAAAAAGAATACAAACCACTAAAAGATAGAGTTAAAATTTTTAAATAATACAAAATTTAAATCGTAAGATTCAATTCTTACGATTTTTTTATATTTCTAATTCACAGTTTCTTCTCTTTATTCATATTTATAATTACTATCGATATAATTTTTATAAAGAGGAGTAATAAAATGCCTGTAAGTAAAAAAAGAAAGAAGCTAGGTAAGAAAAAAACAGATTACAATAAAAATAAAATAAATAAAGTAATTAAAAATTACAGCAAATTATTAGATAATTACATTCCATTATTAATAGATTTACCTGTAATAGAGCAAACCCCTTATACTTTAAGCAAGCTACATGGACTTGGAGAATTAACTTTAAGCTCACCTCAACTGTCTGCAGTTGTAAAACCTTTAATTAATAATAAATCTTTAGATTTTGAAACTATTCAAAGCAATCTTAAGATTAGAACAATCTTAATGCTGTCAATTCATATACTTTTAGATATAATGCCAGATGATATTGAAGAAAATAACTTTATAGATAAACTAAAATATTATTATTCATTAGTAGATACTTTCTATAAATTAGATTCAATACCGTTTACCAAAAACCCTGAAAATACTACTTTTTTTATAAAAGATTTATATTTATCTAAATAGGATAGTTTACGTAGAGAAATAGACTTATTTGGTTTTAAGTTTATTTCTCTTAACTTTTATTTCTATTACTATTAACATTATTAATGGAATTATTATTTGAAACGGGAAGGCATAATATTTATATATTTTTGTTGCCCAATAGCTCATTTCCATTATGCTATCATAAACAAAATAAGCTAAATAACTCATGATTAATCCTGTCTGTATTACAACCGATCTATAGTCTTTTAGGTTAAAAAGCTTAGCAATACCATTACTAGCAGCTAAAAGACATAAACTTATCTTTACAAAAACACCTGCTGCAAAAACTATGGATACCGAACCTTCAACTCTTTGAATAAAATCTCCAATATTAATTTTACTAACAGCTAGATACGCAGGGAAATATAAACCCTCTACCACACTTTCCCCTAAAACAAATAAATTTCTAAGGGCGATTACTAATATGAATATCCCTGCTATAATAACACTACTTATGTATACCTTATAGACTAAATTCTTTTTTTCTATACAATATAAAGCCCCCATAAAAACTATACTTTCAGCATATGGAAATGATATTGTAGAAAATGCTCCATCTATTATAGGGACCCATCCATTCTCTACAATAGGTTTAATATTGCTAATATCTAAAATTGGTATAGTACAAAATTGTATTATAATTATTACAGCTATACAAGTTATAAATAACACTTTTGAAGTTCTTGCAAGCACTTCTATTCCTGACTTTACTACCCATATACATAAAACTCCTATACATATAATTGAAATGAAAATAGGCGTTTCTGGCATTGCCAAAACGTTCATAAATTCTCCAAAATTACGCATAACTAACGACCCAAGATGAAGAAAGTACCAAATGTAAAGAATTGTTAGTATTTTCCCAAATATTTTTCCAAACAGCAATTCAAAAATATCAAATATAGTTTTCCCTGGGAATGTAGTTGCTATTTTAGAGTAGGCAGAAACTATAATTATGGACACTAAAGTAGCTATAATTATAGCAATCCACTTATCTCTTTTTGCTTCAGGAGCTGCTCCTAAAATTAACGTACTTCCCATTATAAATAAAGTTAGCATACTAAAACCTTCAACAAATGATATTGTCTCTTTTCTCATTAAAAACTCATTCCTTTATCTATAGTTTTCCTAAAAAATTTTTTATTAAACTTTCAATTAGTTTTGCTGGACTGTATATAGAGATTTTTAATGCTAATAAAATTGCTATAATGAATGAAATCAAACACATTACTGCACTTACATAAAAATCTCTTTTTTCTCCACTTTTAAATAGAGTAACTTGATCTATAAATACTATAATTATGTATATTGTAATTACAATTACTACCATGTTTAATCTCCCATTATAGGTTTTGAAGTAGTTGCACTATTTTTTATTTGTACTTTTGATATTACCTCAACTTCTAAATTTTCGAAGTTATATTCCCAATTATCTGACAATTCTTTCCAGAGCTTAGGATAATTTTTATGTAATGTTATTCCAAATCCAAAAATATCTGATTTATATTCTTTTTGTATCATATTTATGGAATTGTAAATACTTTCTTCAAGCATATTAGCTAATTGCTTCTCGATTACTTCTTTTTCTTCGCTGGTATTGAAAGGCTGCTGAGTTTGATACTCTGCAATTGATACTATCGTATCTGTAAAAACTTGAACTTTCATTTTATCTTCATCAAATTTATATTTTACTTTTGTACGATTTTTAAAAATCTCAAAAGAAATAGGTTCTGAAGATTTCCTTCCCAGTACTAGTATCCCTGTTTTTATTTCATCAGTAGTAAAAAGTATATATTTAGCTATATCTCCGTCTATCATACCTACAAGTTTATCATCTTTAATTACAGCCATACCTTCAATTCTAGGAACTTCTTTTTCTCCACTTTTATCTATAAATATCAATGGAAGTGATGTATTTGCCTCTTTTTGTTTCAAGATATCTAGAAAATCCCATAAATCAACTTTAGGAGCAGTTGAAACATTTTTTTCATTTTGTATTACTTTAGCTAAATCAAAAGAAACTATCATATTTTCATTTCTTTTAGTCATAAGTACTTCTTTAGCAGTTTTTTCTTTTGATATTAATAAATATATATCAGTTCTAGTTTCTGCATCCCTAATGTACCAGTCAATAGCTTTGCTTAAGCCGTCTTTAGCTAATTCCTTACTTATAATTACAATCTTAGCATGTGAAAAATAAAGCCTTCTACTTGAAACTGAAATCATATTCCGAATAATATCAAACAAACTATCTCCACAAAGAGTTACATATTCTGAATTATTAGATATATCCTTTCCTTTTTTTATATTAACTATCTCAATCGTAACCTCATATTTACCATCAAGTTCATTTCTATCTATTGCTATACCTGCTACCACTGAGAGATTGTTAATTTCCCTATAATTCCAACAACCAGTAAAAAGATATGCACTTATTATAATCATAACTATAGATTTAATTTTTCTTTTATTTTTCATCTCTAGTACCTATCTTTTTTCCCTTTAATGTAGTTTTAACTGAAACTTTATAAGAGTTTAAATTAAGATACCACCATGGACTACGTATAAAAGTGTCTTTGATATTTTCCATTTTTATAGTTCCAACCTTTAGCATGTATGGAACTCCAAAAGAGCTTAATCCCATTGTGTATATCAAAACACCAATAATTCCAAATACAATCCCATACAACCCCATAAAAGACGCTAAAAATAAAAATATGAACCTTAAAAATAAGTTTACGCCTTTCATTTTTATATTTAAAAGTGCAACTATACCTGTTAATCCAACAACAATTACTATAGGAGCACTAACAATTCTGGCTTCTACTGCCGCTTGCCCTAAAACTAGAGCTCCAACAATACTAACCGCCTGCCCCATATCAGATGGAATTCTTGTTCCTGCCTCTCTAAGTATTTCGAATATTATTAACATAGCTAAGGCTTCTACTATTGTTGGAAAGGGTACACTTTCTCTAGCAGAGGATATTCCTAAAAGTAGAGGAGTGGGTAACATTTCTTGATTATAATTTACTAGAGCAACATATAACGAAGGTACACTAACTGAGAAGAAAAAGCTCAATATCCTTAACAATCTATTAAAAGATGTGAAGAAAAAATTAGCATAATAATCCTCATTAACTTGAAAATACTCCATAAATAGAAATGGCAATGTTAATGCAAATGGTGTTCCGTCAACAAGCAAAGCAACTCTTCCTTCGAGTACCTTGCCTACAATAACATCTGGACGCTCAGAGCTTCCAATTGTCTCGAAAGGAGATAGTGGATTATCTGTTATCATTTCTTGAATATACTCAGAATCTAATACTCCGTTTATATCTATTTCATCTAGCCTAGAATTTAACTCATCTAAAATTTTTTGTGGAGCTAATCCTTCTATGTAGCATATGCATATTCTTGTATTTGTCTCACTACCAGCTTCCCTAAACTGAAATCTTAAATTAGGATTTCTAACTTTTCGTCTTATTAAAGATATATTTGTTATTAGTGATTCTGTAAAGCCTTCCTTTGGTCCTCTTAATGTTTTTTCAGTACTAGGCTCAGTTATATTTCTCATCTTCCAACCCTTAGTATTGATTACCATGCAATCAGAAAAACCTTCTAAAAATACAAGGGTATCTCCAAGTGTTATTGCTTCTATAATTTTTTGAATATCATTTGTTATTTCAATGTAAGTAGATATTATTATTTCATTTTGTATTAAGTCAAATAAGTTTTTGTCACTATCAAAATCTGAAAAATTACAATTCATAATAGGTTCAATTACTGTTGCACTAATAAAGCTATTATCTATCATCCCCTCAAAATATATAACACAACATTGTAATTCTCTATTAAATCTATTTTTAATAGTTCTGACTTTAAATGTACCATCGTCCATAAAAATATCAGAAAATAACTTCATGTTATGTTGTATAGATTTTGTTAAACTTGATTCTTTAGAATTAAACTTCGTTTTTTTACTTTCCTTAACCATTACATCACCCAATAATTTTATTATCTAAATTAATATGATTTTATAATTTCCTATATAACAAAAAAATATCCTAAAATAGAAGTGTTTTTTCTATTTTAGGATATATTAACTAACTATTAGGTATTTTTAGTTCTTTTTTTCCTGTTACCGAACTCTTTTCATCCATTTTAAAAGTTGATTGAGCCTCTTCATTTACAAAATATATATTTCCGTCTACTTTTGCATCAACAAGCTCAAAGTTTTTTGAAGCTACATATAAATCTCCTTTGAAAGTACCGCTCTGTATTCTAGCATTTAAACTATTTATAGCTAATTTAGGTGCTGTAAGAGTATATCTAGCAGTAACTTTCTTATTAGCATCTTGAGCATAAAGAGCTAGTTTACGTTGGTATGTTTCATTTCCTTGTTCATCTTTTTTACCATTTTTAAAATCACCTTCTAATGCTATATCATGATCAATAGTTAAATCATTAAGAATAGCAATAATCCATGTTCCATCCTTACTTATTGCTTTATCAAAATCTTCTTCCTTATTAACTATTGAAGGAGTTGTTACTACATCTGTAGTTTCATCCTTTTTAGTATCTTCAGTTTTCGTGTCTTTAGTTGTATCTGTATTAGCTTTACCACATCCCGCCAATATAGATAAGCTTAATACCAATGTTGCAATAATACTTAATATCTTTTTCACTATAATTTCCTCCTCATATTTATATTTATTAATCCTTATTAGGCTTTACTGCCCTAATATTGTGTGAATATGAAACCGGCATTATACATTCTTTTTTATTCTTTAGATATTTGTTACAGAAGTTCTTTAAAAAAATTCTTAAACTCATTACATTTTAATACTAATTTAACAATTATCCTAAAGCCGTGATTTAATCAAAAGCATATTATAGCTATATTTGGCAATTTAATACAATTAAAATTATTAAAAAAATTTGTTTTATAAAACACATAATTTGTGTCATTTACGACACCTGAGAATATAATGTAATATAAATAGCTAATGACAAAATTCGATAAAAACTCTTTTATTTTATCGAGACATTATTTTATATGAGGAGTGAAATAATTATGGCATGTAATACAAATCAATGTTATAGAAGTCAATATACTCAAAGAGGAAAATGTCAGCCTAAAAAACCAGAATGCAAAAGATTAATCCAAACTCCAGTTGTTATAGGTTGGGGTGAAAAACAAGAATTAGTTATAGCAGATTTATTAATATCCCCACCAAGTCCATCTGTTTTCCGCATAATAGGTGTTGATGAATTTGTTGTTATAACAAGCACAAAGTTAATACCAATTTGCAGCAAAAAAGGTGAACATTCTGCAAAAGTAATCGTTGATGGATATATAGATAAAAACATCAACTATAAAACTATAACAGATTTCACTGCAGCTGATATAAACGGTCCAGTATATCACTTTACAACAAGAATACCTTTTAGCACTTTTGTTGAAGTAAAAACATGTGAACCTGTAAGTGATTATTCTGATGCTTACGGAGCAAACTGTAACAAATGCCATCACAGAGAGCATTATGACGTAGAAATATTGGATGCATTTGTTGAAGGAACATCAGATGAATTATTGGATCCAAATCCAGTAGCTGCAGGTGCTCCTGAATGGGCTGTAACCTATAACAGAATTCTTGAAAGAGTTCTTGTTCGTGTAGAATTAAAAATCACAAAAGATTCCCATTTATCAATATAATTGTTTAATACTATTTTTAGGTAGTCTTCGGACTACCTTTATTTTTTAAAATCTCGTATTTTTACAAAGAAATAGCATATTATTTAATAGTTATTTATAAAAAGGAATGGTGAGTATGTATAATTATAGATATCCTATAGATAATTTTGATTTAAAAAAGCCTGGCAATATATTAAAAGTAATGGGTGAGGGAATTGTAAATGTAAAGCCTGATATAGCTCAGGTAGTTATAGGCGTTATAACAGAGAACATAAAGTTAAAAGAATCTCAAAATGAAAATACTCGAATAGTCAACGGAATAATTTCATCACTAACTAACATGGGAATTAAATCTAGTGATATACAAACTACAAATTACACTGTAAGAATAAAAAACGACTATGTAGATGGAAAAGAAATCTTTAGAGGATACGAAGTAAGTAACTATTTAAAAATTTCAGTTACGGACATAGATTCTGTAGGTGAGGTTATAGATGTTTCTGTAGATAAAGGGGCTAATTTTATAGATAAAATTAATTTTGTTATTTCTGATACAACAAAATACTACAATCAAGCTTTGAAACTAGCTATTGAAGATGCTCAAAATAAAGCTATTATAATGTCTAGTAAACTAAAAGCAAAAGTTAATATATTACCACTAAAAATAGTCGAAAAGACTCATATAAGTAACGAATTCTCACCATCATTAGCATTAAAAACATCAAATTCTACACCTATAGAAGCAGGGGCGACTTCTATACAAGCCATTATAGAAGCAGTATTTGTTTATATTTAAAGCCTTTACAAAAGTATTTAGTTTATATTTACTAAATACTTTTGTTTATTTAATTTAGTATCTATGATAAAATCTACTTGTATTTAGCAATAATAATTTTACAAGGAGAGTAGTTAAATTGGATTCAAAAAAAGATATCAAAATTAAAGGAACCTTATCTCTTACTGATTACAGTGATCTTAATAAAATTTATATGCGTAATATTTTCAAAAGGATGGTAGCAATTGTATTTATATCATTTCTAGTTATGTATGGTATTTTATTTTATAAGAGATATGGCGTTACGTTTGTTGTTATAGCTTCTTTATTGGGTTCTGTATTCGTTTATATAGCAATATATATAGCTACAAGCATTAAAACAAAAAGAAGTTTTAAAAAGAATTCTTCAAATAAATTCAATTACATATACACTATAAATAAGAATGGAATACATGTTCAATCAGAGTCAGGTGGACGTCAGTATTATTGGAAGGATGTAACTGATTCTTTAAAATACAATAATTTATACATATTTTATGTAAGTAGATCTCAAAGCATATTAATTCCCGAAAGATTTTTTAAAGATCCAACTGAGCATGATACATTTAAAAATTTTCTTTTTGCTAACTTTGAAAATCCACAAATAGATTAATCAATAAGAGACCATTTTTTGCTGAAAGTGGTCTTTTAATTATTTTCTATGCGAATAAATTTAACTAATTTAGTTAAAATTATTTTTGGAGGTGATTTTATATGGATGGAAATATAGAATTATTAAATTATATCTATCAAAATTCTGAAATGGGAAAAGATACATTAACTCAGCTAATAAAGATGACTACAGATGAAAATTTTAAAAACAACCTACAGTCTCAATTAAATGAATATAATAGTATCTTTAATGAAGCAGATGAAAAATTAAAATCTAATAACAAAGAATCAAAGAGCATAGGTACATTAACTAAAGTTTCTACTTATATATCTATAAACTTTAATACCTTAATAAACAAAACTCCTTCACATATGGCAGAGATGTTAATCCAAGGTAGTACTATGGGCATAATTGATATAACTAAAAAAATTAAAGAGTATAAGAGTCAAGATCAAACAATATTAGGTTTAGCTAACAAGTTACTACAATTTGAGCAAAAAAATATTGATGAGTTAAAAAAATTTTTATAAAAATTCTAAAGCTATGCAAATAGTTTATTGCATAGCTTTTTTGAATAAAATATTGAGCATGGCTCCCAAACCCGCATTAACACTATATATAGTTATATAGTTATATAGTTATCTATATATATTCCTCGAAATTGAAAGATCACTTTAATCTAGTACAAAATTAAAATATTTGATAAACGAGGTAGTTATTTTGAATTTAGAATTAGAAGTTAATGGCTTTAAATATAATATTACTTATTCAGAAAGTGAAATAAAGAAAATATTTATTCCTTTATTGAATAAATTAATATCCATAAGGAGACAACGTAATAATCGTATTATAGTGTTTCTAGCTGCACCACCAGCTACAGGTAAATCTACATTGGCTTTGTTTTTAGAGCAGTTGAGTAAAAAGTTAACGGATTTTTTTTATGTGCAAGCTTTATCTTTAGATGGGTTTCATTATACTAATAGCTATTTGAAAAATCATAGAGCTACTATTAACAACAAAGAATATATTCTATATGATATAAAAGGGATGCCTGAAACTTTTGATTTTGAAAGTTTATATAAGTCTATTAATAATCTTAAAAATAAAAATCTAAAATGGCCTATATATGATAGAACTTTACATGATCCAATATATGATGCTATTGAGGTAACTTCAGATATAGTTATTATCGAAGGTAACTGGCTTTTACTAGCAGAAAATAAATGGGACAAACTAAATGAATTATGTGATTATAGTATCTTCATTGAGGCTGATGGTGATATATTGAAAGACAGATTAATTAAACGAAAATTAAAAGGCGGAAGTACCTATAATCAAGCACTTGAATTCTATCAAAGAACTGACAGTAAAAATGTAAATAGAGTTATGGAACATAGATTAAGTTCTGATATTACTTTAAAGCTCTTAAAATCTGGGGAATATTCTTTAAAGACAGAGTTATGAAAAGGTTAGTGAATAATTTTTGGCAAGACAATCAAATAATAACTATAATTATGAAAGGAGTAGTACTATGAAACATAATGATTTGCTAAATGCTCATAAATACCTAAAGTCTTATTGGATAGATTCTACTGATACTACTAATTATCCATCACTTCAAGAAGATATAAATGTTGATGTCGCTATTATTGGTGGCGGAATAGTTGGAATAACTGCAGGATATCTATTAAAAAATAAAGGAGTTAACTTTGCTATACTTGAAGCTAGTCAAATTGTTCAAGGAACTAGTGCCTTCACAACCGCAAAAGTGACTTCTCAACACAATCTTATATATGAAACTATTAAAAATTCCTCTGGCATAGAACACGCAAAACAATACGCAGACGCAAACCAATCTTCTATAAACTTTATTGAAGATACAATAAATATTCATAAAATTGAATGTGATTTTGAAAGATTACCAGCATATGTATACACAAATGATGATTCATATATTAAGAAAATAGAAAATGAAGCAGAGATTGCCTCTAGTCTTGGAATAAAGGCTAAAATAACTAATTCCCTTCCTATAAATATTCCTATTAAAAATGCTCTAGTATTTGAAAACCAAGCCCAATTCCATCCTAGAAAATATCTTCTAGCGTTAGCTAACTATCTATCAAAGGAATGTAATTGTATTTTTGAAAACACAAGTGTTTTAGACATAGAAAAAGGGGATTCTATCGTAATAACTACTAGTGCAGGAAAAAAAGTAACCGCATCTAAAGTTATAATATCCTCACATTTTCCATGTTATGATGGGTTAGGTTTGTATTTAGCAAGGCTTAGACCAGAAAGATCTTATATCGTAGCCGCTAATATAAAGGACCCTTTTCCTAATGCCATGTTTATAAGCGCCGAAAAACCAACACGGTCTTTAAGATACCAAAATAACAAAGGAAAACAACTAATACTAATAGGTGGAGATGGACATAAAGTCGCCCATGGAGAAAACTTCAGCACTCATTATTCTAATTTACAGAAATTTGCTCAAGATACCTTTAAAGTTGAAGATTTTTTATATAATTGGTCAGCCCAAGATTATATTACTCTAGATAAAATACCTTATGTTGGTAACCTATCTCTATCAGATAAAAACATATACGTAGCTACAGGTTTTGGTAAGTGGGGTATGACAAATGGAATAGCTGCCGCTAGAATACTTGTAGACAAAATTCTATCAAAAAATAATCCTTGGGAAGAAGTGTATAATCCATCTAGATCACTAACTTTACGTGCATATAAAAACATCGTTACAGAAAACTTTGATGTTGCTAAAGAATTAATTATGGGAAAATTAAAAGGTGGAGAAACTAAGGTTACTTTAAAAATAGGGGAAGGCAAGGTTGTTGATATAGATGGTAATAAATACGGTGCATACAAAGATGAAAATGAGGTGCTTCATCTAGTTGATGTAACTTGTACGCATTTAGGATGCGAATTAAAATGGAACGATGCAGAAAAATCTTGGGATTGTCCGTGTCACGGATCAAGATTCTCGTATGATGGAGAAATATTAGAAGGTCCTGCTACCCACAAATTAAATCATTATAAAGAAGGTACCAATAAAATACATCCTAATTTTGTATAATTTTTTTATTAATGTGATATGAATCATATTTATAAACTTTTTAAAGCATTATACTATTTCTTATAGAAATATGGAGGAAGTAGTATGCTTATAAATTTTATTAAACTAAAAAATAAATCTGTTTCTAAGGAAGAACTTAAAGAAACAACTAAAGTCACAGAAAAAAAAGATAGTGATATAGTTGCTTTTATAAAATCTTTAAAATCTTTAATAGAGAAAACTGTAAGTCAACATCATGTTGTAAATAACCAACATAACTCATTATCCAAACTTGCAGACAAGATAAAATTACATATGAGTAACTTATCTAGTTTAGCCGATAAAACAAATATCTCAACTCAAAATCTTCATTCTGAAAGTAAGAATTTAGATATCACAACTAATGCTTCAGTGATTAAATCTAAAGAAGGAAAAATTGCTATTGAAGAGATGTTCAGCATAATAAAAACTCTTCAATTAGAAAACCAAAACAGTATGAGCAGTATAAATCAGCTAGTATCTAGATTCAATCAGGTTAATGAAATAGTTGGTTTAATAACTAACATAGCTACTCAAACTAATCTTTTGGCTCTTAATGCAGCTATAGAAGCAGCTAGAGCAGGCGAACATGGAAAAGGATTTTCTGTTGTTGCAGTTGAAATAAGAAAATTATCAGAAATGACTAAAAAAAGTACTACTGATATATCCCTTTTAATTGAAAGTATAAAAAGTGATACTAAAACGGTGTTAAACAATTCCTATAAATCCAGTTCAGTAATTCAAGAAGGTGTAAAAGCCTCTAATATTGCTGTAAATAAGGTTGATGAAAGTTTATCTCACATATATTTAGTAGATGAAAGAGTAAAAGAGGTTATTAAAACTCTTAATTCTCAAATAACAAAGATAGAGGATATGCATCTTGAAATTAATGATATTTACGATATTCTCAAAATAACTACTGATACTATACTAAATCATATAGATGAAGCTAGCTTAGTAGATGCTCAGCTTTTAGATATAAAGGAAAAGTTATCTTCTTATGAAATTAATATTGTAAAATAAATAACTACCACCTAAAGCTAGGTGGTAGTTATTTATTTTATGTCAACTATCTCATTTAAGCCATATTGAAATTTTTGTAACAATATCTTTTTATTTAAATAAATTATTAATAGAGTACTCTCTATGGAGGAAAAATGAAAGGTGAAAAAATAGATTGTATAGATTCAGGCACAAAATTTTGTCCTTGTCATTTAGCTGAAGCTGGGGAATGTATCTTATGTTCACAACTTCATGGTGAATGCTTTTGTGATTGTTTAAATTGGAAAGGAGTATGTATATATCAAGGATGGATAGCTAACGGAGAAAAAGCAAAAGAAGGAAGAAAAACTTATACTTGTAATATATTAGAGGCCGAACTTTATGAAAAAGACTTATTATATATAAAATTTTCTTTACCTGAGGATTTATCTTTAGATTTAATGAATCCAGGTAGTTATATATTCCTAAGAACTGATGAAAATTTCTATTTTGATGTTCCTATATCTATAATGGACTGCAATATAGATGATAATACTGCCTCTATATTAATTGAAGTAAGAGGAATTAAAACTAAGAGGTTATTAACTGCTAAAGCTAATGATCCGTTAGTTATTAGAGGCCCCTATTGGAATGGTATATTTGGATTAAAAAATATAAAAAACACTGTAAATTCTAATTGTTTAATTCTTGCCAGAGGTATAGGTGTAGCTCCTATGATACCTGTTATAAAAGCACTTCAAAAACAAAATAACAACTTAAATATTATAATTGATAAAGCTCCTTATAAAGAAGTATATGTAGATGATTTATTATCGTCTTTGAATCTAAGCTATACGGAAGCTAACCTTCTGGAAACAGGAAAACTTACTGATAAATGTAAAACTATTATAAGAGATTCTATAGAAAAAGATAATGCTAATCTAATACATTGTGGTGGAGCGGATATACTTACTTTCAATGTTATGAATTTCTTAGATACTATAAAAGCAGATGATGTTAGTTTGTCTTGTTGCAATAATTCCAAGATGTGTTGTGGTGAAGGGGTTTGTGGAAGTTGTACTGCTCGTTTTGCAGGTCACGTAGTTAAAAGGCTATGCAAAGTACAATCAGATCCAAGAAATATTTTTGAAGGAAGGAGATTTATATGAAAGTTCTCGTTATTGGCGGTGGATGGGCTGGCTGTACAGCCCAGACTAAATACCTTCAAAAATTTCTAGACGAATCTTCTTAGTATCACTATCCCATACCACGTTTTTAATGATGGTAGATATCATTTTTTGTTGCTCTGATACTGGTAGAGTATCGAAAGTATCAAGGATAGACTTAACCTGAGCATAAAAGGCTTCTTTATTATTTTTAGTATTCATAGATTCTAAATTCAATCTTTCAAGTTCTAATAATTTAAATTCTAAATTCTTATTTTCAGAATTAATATCTTCAACCTTATCTAATATGCTCTTAGCGATATCATCACTAGCAAGAGCCAATCTATTTAATAAGTTATCAATCATTTTCTTATTTTTAGCTAAGTTTTTATTTAAGTTTTTAATCTGAGAATCATACTTATTCATATCAGAAGTATTAAACAAACTCTTATCTAGTTCTATATTGCTTAAAGATTCTAAAACCTTCTTTTCTACAAAATCAGCTCTCAAAAACTTAGAATTACATTCTGATCCATTCTTCTTACCGCTACATCTAAAGTATATGACAGTTGAGCCATCTTTTTTAGTTTTTCCTGGATAAACAAACATTCCAGATCCACATTTACATTTAACCAGGTGAGCTAAGAAAGTTTTATCACTTATTCTTGGCTTAGGATCACTAGCTTTTTCATTTAATTTCTCTTGAACATTTACCCATAACTTAGAATCAATAATTGCTTTATGTTTACTTACAGAAACTAACTGATCTTTGCTTTTAGTTTCTTTCTTACCATCTTTTCTTTGTCTACGATTATATGGTAGATAACCATTACCGTTTATTTCACCATAAACACTGTAGCCTTGTAATTCAAGATATTTAGCTGATACATAATCAGACTCACAATAAACTGGATTTCTTAATATATTTAATATTGTCTTATTAGGAACATTTAAAGCTTTCTGTATTTCATATATAGTGGAACCAGTAGAGTAGAGCTTAAACATTCTTTCTATCATTGGAGCTATAGCTTCATCTAATTCTAGATACTTAGCTTTCTTACCATGCTGCTCAACCTCAATAACTCTATATCCAGTTGGGGGAGTTCCACCAGACCATCTACCCATCCTACCAAGACTCTCCATGGAATCCTTAACTCTTTGCTTTATATTATCTCTTTCAAGAGCTGCCATACCTGCATACTGAAGCATTATCATCTGGCCAATAGTAGTAGTGGTATTAATATTTTCAGAAATACTTATAAATTGAACTCCATGTCTGCTTATCAAACTATAGGTATCCCAGAAGTCTAAAAGATTTCTAGACATACGATCTATCTTATAAACTGCAACAACATCAAATAACTTAGATTTAATCTTATTCATCATTCTTTGAAATGATGGTCTACTGGTATTTCCACCAGAAAAACCTTCATCTTCAAAAATCTCAAAAGAGCACTCCTTACCTTCAAAATACTTCTTACATAACTCAATCTGAGACTCTATAGAAATTGATTGTTCTCTATAAACTGATTTTCTAGAGTAGATTGCTATCCTTAGCATGAAATCACCTCACATACTATATTATTTATTATGATAAAGGGGAATTTATGAAGCTTTATTTAAACATCTTTAAAACTCCAAAATTAGGATCAAAATAAACAATATAATTATCTTTTTTCAAAAAAAGGCCATATTTATTTCTATAATATTCAATGGCATCTCTTAAGAACTTTTCAGTCACATCTAAGTGATTCGCCATCTCATAGAAATTTCTACAGCCTTTATTAAAAGCATTTATAATATCAATAATGCCAATAAGTTTTTCATAAGCCCAGTTACGAGCAACTTTCTCTTGTTTCTTATTTTCAATCTTAGACTGATCTGTAATATCTCCATAAGTATAAATATGATGGCCTAGCTCTTCTGCAAGAACACTAAGCTTTTGACTTTCAGTTAAATTACTATTTATCAAAACCTTAGAGTCAGAGTAGTAACCACATTCTTCATCATCACCAAAGTCAATTTCCTTAACATTTACACCTAAAGACTCAGCCTTAACCAAAAATTCTTCATACTTTGTCATGTAATCTCCTCCTTGCGATTACTTTTCCTCATCCATTTGCTTAAATATTTCCTTAGCTTTTTCTATTCTTTCTTTAGCCTTATCTGGATCAAGTCCATCATCATGAGCAGCAAAAGTAATATGTTCTCCTGTACATCTACTATACTCAACACTTAATACAGTATTAACTGTATGCTGTCCTTTTGAATCTAACTTTCTATATTTAGATATTAGGTTGTTTTCATCTTCAGTGATATCAGCTATTGAATTATCATTGCTTAATTCATCTTTTTCCCTAAATACATCAACAGAACAATCAAGAGCATTCGCTATAGCAAATATAGTTTCATATGCTGGGTTTTTAGTCTGACCATTTAAAATTTTATTTAGTGTTCCTATTGGTACACCTGACTTTTCTGATAACTGTTTCGAAGTCATTCCTTTTTTCTTTTTAATTTCATTAATTAGTTCTAAGCCCATATAAATTATCACCTCGCTATTAATATATCCCTTATATTACCTGCAGTCAATATCATTTTGACCAAATACGGTAAATTTTTTCCCAAAAAGGCATTGACATTAACCGTATTTGGTATTATTATAAAATCAAGATAACCGAATACGGTTAATTGGGAGGTGAGGAAATGTTTCCTAACTTAAAAGCAGAGATGGCTAGGAGAAACATTAGTATAAAGGAAATCTCTAATGTTCTTGGAGTAAGTGAAAAAACTGTTAGAAACTATCTTAATGGTAGAAGTAAAATCTCATGGTTTGATGTTATCAAAATTCAAAATTCTTTTTTCCCCGAGCTTAAAGTAGGTTACTTATTTGATATCAATTTAAAAGATCATTCATTCAATAATTAGTTGTTAAGGAGAGTAATGATATGGAAGAGGATAAAAAAATGACTGCTCAAGAAGTTCTAACTCTCAAGCAGTTGATAGAAATAAATAACACAATTAAATCTATTCAAACATGTATAACCATTTATGGGTGTAGCTTAATAATGTTAATTACTATATTAACCGTCGTTATTTTGAATTAATTTTTGTAATCAAAAGGGGAGTGAAGAGGTGGAAAACTATCTAAAACTAGAGCCTATATACGCTGAACTTAATAGAGTTACTAATGAAAAAGCAGAGGAATTAATTAAAGAACTAAAGATAACTTGTAATACTTATAAAGATTTGTACAGTAAATTAGACTTATTTGATAAACAAATCAGATTTACTCGTGATAGTAATAAGTTTGTTAATGCAGCACTAATAGCTGAATCAAAAAGGCTTTTAGATAAAGAAGTGAACGATTTGCCATTAAGTAAGGCTTTTGTAGAAAATAGCAATGAAATAGTAAACAATAAATCAAGTATTGATAGAGAAGTAAAAAAAGCTTTGTCTGTTGCATCGGAAAAAGGAATTTTAATTGAAATAGATCCAGAATCATATTTAGGAATTGAGATTATGAAGCAAAGTAAATCAATTATTAATCAAAATTCTGAAGTTAGAGATTTAAAAAGAGAAATCAAAGAATTAAAGAAAATTATGGTTGAAAAAATAAGTAACAGAAATCTTTAAATTTCATATAATATATCAGCACTACAAGGGGGATCACTATGAAATACGAGGAAATAGAAGTTGAGATAGTGGGAGACTTGAGTAAAGTCAGTACTATTTGGACTCAAATGTTAATTGATGTTTATTTCAAGTATCCAGAACTATTTAACAAAGATAAAAAAATAGAAGAGAAGCATAAGGATAACTAGGCTGAATAGCCTTGTCCCAAAACTTAACATAATAATGTATTTGTAAATATAGGAGTTAATTATGGATAGAAATAAAAAGATTGAACAGCTAAAGAAAGAGTTAGACAAGCATCTTATTAATCATTCAACATTAGATCCTAAGAGTTTAAAGCTAAGTGAAGAACTAGATCAGTTAATAGCAATAGAGCAGAGGGAAAGAGCTGAATGGATGCAGTAGCTAAAAGTGATTGGATGCTTATTAATGACAACAAATGTCTTATATGCTGCAAAGAAGGTCCAGCAGTTAATTCATGGGTTCATTGTCCAAGATGTGAAGGAGTTGTTTGTATGTCTCACTGTATGAAGTGTAGATACTTAGATGATAGGACAAGCCTCATCTTTTGCAGATATAGAAAAAAAGAATATTTAAATACATGAAAAAACACATTACTTTTACTTGGCGGTAGCGTAATGTGTTTTCTTTAAAAGAAATCAAGTGCAAATCTATATGAATATTTTACCATATAGTTGGCACTAAAACAATAAAAACTTGCTACATTATAAGGCTTTAGTGGCCTTGTAATAGGTATTATCTTTTCAACTAAGGAGTTATAAAAAGAGAAGAGATTAAAAGGTAGGAGGGGTAGAAGTGCCATATAGAGAGAAAAGAGTTTATACAGGAGAAGGGGGTAAATATTTAGAGGTAGATTATTATCCAATAAGTTTACAAGAGAGAAATAAGAAGAGGAAACAGAAAATTAAGGAGTCTTTACCTAAGCAGAAAAATCTTAATGATAAAAATGTTAGAAGAAACTTAACCAGACTTTTAAATAATAACTTTACTGATAGAGACTTAGTATTACATCTCACATATAAGGATGGATATTTACCCAAGAGTGAAAAGGAAGCCAGGAGAGATGTAACAAACTTTTTAAGAAGAGTTAAACATTATAGAAAGAAACAAGGCTTACCAGAATTAAAATATATAGCAGTAATAGAGTACAGAGATCAGGAAGAGGGAAAGAAGCCTATAAGGATTCATCATCATGTAGTACTAAGTGATATGGATAGAGATGTAATAGAAAATCTATGGGGAAAAGGCAGAGCTAATGCAGACAGACTTAAAGCAGATGAGTTTGGGTATGAAGCTTTAGGTAAATACATTACTAAAGATCCTAAAGGTTCAAAAAGATGGACTCAATCCAAGAACCTAAAAACCCCTACAGTAAAAGTTAATGATTTCAGATTCAGCAAAAGAAAGATAGAAGAAATGTCTAAATATCCAGATGATAAATTCCTATTTGAAAAACTTTATCCTGGATACATATTTACTAAATGTGATGTACAAGTAAATGACATAGTAGGCGGTACCTATATGTATTTAAAAATGAGGAAATTAGAATGAGGGAGGCGCCATCATGTTTGAAATAAAAGTTGAAAAAATAAAAGGATTCAATACCTTAAAAGTTAGCCAGGACATGTTCCGTAGATTTCTAAATAATTTTCTAGACTCCTGGGAGAAAGACACTAGAGAAACAATAATTCCTTTAAAGATTTCAAAAGTCAAATCAAAAGACTATTTGAGATTTGATTACATGATCCTAGGTAAAAAAGAGTGGCTTCATGTAGTTGGTTCTAATATCTGGTACTAGGAGGAGGTAAACATGAGTCTAGCAGATTTTATGAAATATGTTAATGATAGAGCTGAAAAGAAGAAGAAATTAAAAGAAAAAGGTGAAAAAGAAGCTAGAGACTACTCAATAGAAAATAGCTTGAGAATAAATAGAAGGCTTAGTACAGAGAGAAGAAGAAGGAATTATAAATGGTGAGATGATTTATTCCTGGGATAAGAGGGGGTGAGGTAATTTTTTTAATGTTCTTTGAAAATTAAATAATGCGGTATTAAAATCGAGATATTAATTTCAAAATCCCTTTAGGATATTGGTAATTAATGATAATATGGTACTACATACTTATTATTACAAAATGTCGGAGGGGGACTATGGAGAAAAAAAGAAATTCAAGAGTTGGCATTATATCTTTTGTATTTGCAGTTTTACCTATATTGTATATGATAATACAAACTTTTATAGATGTATACTTTCCTAATCAAATGCAATTTGGTAAATTAGCAGCTCTCACACTTATAACTATTAACATTATGTTTGCATCATTTCTTACAAGTTTTATATTAGGAATAATAGCTGTTAGAAAAAAAGAATGTAAAAGAGTCTTGCCAATAATCGCACTAGTACTAAGTAGTTTATTTTTATTGATTATGACTATATCTGCTATAGGAATTTTACTTCAAATTTTAAATATGTAATTTACTAATACCGTAATATTCAGAAATGAGTTTTACGGTATTTTTATTTTTAATACGTATTCTACAAAACCCGTTATAACCCGCATAAACACTATATATTCTTAAGAATATTAGAATATATCTTTTTAAAAATATTTAAATATAGGAATATATATTCTTTCAAAATTTAAATGATGAGAAGAGATTATGACCGTTAAAGAGTTAAAAAGTATAATAGAAAGTTTAGATGGAGATACAGAAGTAATATTAAAAGAAGGTGATAACTTCTATGATACATTTCATGTATTAGTTGAGATTGATGGAGTACAGTATCTTACATTGACAAAAGAAGTTGGTTCAAATGAAGAAGCCATAGCTCTAGAAACTTTAGAGATATTTAATGAGAAGAATATAAACTACTCATTAGATCCAACGACTGGAGAAATAAATTATCCTAGTGTTGAGGATAAGGAGAGAGGGGAGAAGGTTATTAGGGAAGTTGAGATAGATTATTGTTAGTTTGAAATTATAATGAAATAAATAGTTCTTTGAAAAATGAATAATACGGTGTTAAATAATGATTAATATATAGAATTATATAAATGAAAAAATTCCATTTATATGATATAATTTCTATTATATTGAATTTGAATCGTAGCCAAATATTTTTGAAATACTTGTTCGGAAGTACTTTAGTTTTTGGTGAAATTATATCTGTTAATTATAATTAACTATTTTGGAAGGTGATATATTGGACAAGTGCATATATTTATACAAGCAAGGCTCTAATTTGACATACGATAGTGCTGAACATATTATACCAGCTGGACTAGGTGGCATAAAAAAATTACCAAAAGGATATGTGTCTGACCAAGCGAATAATCTTTTTTCAAAATTTGAAGCGAAAGCAATTAGATACTCCCTTTTAACTGGCAATAGGTTGCGACATGGCCCAGGAAAGCGAGGGAATCAAAAAGTTCAAAAGGAAAAAACGCCAGCAATTATATTATTGAAAGGAGAAAATATTATTGGTTTAAATCTAGGTTATATATTTATGGGTTTAGCATACATAATACCTCAAATTTCATGTGAATTTAATTGTCTTTCTGGAGAGTTAAAAATTGATTTCACTGGAGATCATTTAGAAAATAATGACTTCTCTGAGTACTTGGTTACCTTTAAAACTAAATTAGTTGATTTTCTATTAAACAAAGAAAGAACTTTTACTTTCATTGAAAATGACGAAAAATCTATTAAGTCATTTTACATAGGTCTACATAAAAACAAGTGGTATATCTCATCTAGTGATCCTTCTTTTAGACTGGATAATTACATCAATATTATTATGAATTATTTTATTAAGAATTCAATAAATCCTCTTGGGAAAATGAATATTAATTTAATTAATAATACGAGCAAGTCAGCATTTAAGTATACATACCCAATTGATATTACAGATATGGGTTTTTTCTACTTGTTCTTAAAAATTGCGTTTAATTCCTTGGCGTACTTGTTAGGACAAGAAATGGCTTTATCTAGCAGTTTTGATGATATAAGGCAGGATATTATTAACTGTGAGAATATAAATAATTATCTTCTCCCTCGTAGTGAATGTAGAGAGTTATTCGATAATTATGTAAAAAATTTAAAAAATAACGAACATTATATCTTTATAGTCTCTAAAGGAACAATGCTATATTCCTATGTTTCATTATATAATGAATGGCATTCGTATATGGCTTTATCAAATAACTATCAAGGAGAACCTATTGTGTCAGGTTTTATTTGTGATTGGAAATCGAAAAATGAATATGTATATACGGAAAACTGCACCTAACAAAAGTTTATGTGTATCTTGGCTTGAAAATATATGTAAGAATTTATCTGATGAAGATTTTAGAATGACGATATCTTGGGAACTAGAAAAGCATGAGAATAGTCAATATCCATTAAAAGATATCCTTAATAAATATTACGTAATTTACACTGAGTAATAAAAAAAGAAAATTATGGAGTGAAATAAATAATATTGAGGTGAAAAACATGGTAGTAATAAAAGGGCGAAGTAATAAAGAAATTGCAAAAGATAGTCAACTATATAAATTACTTAAAGATGAGATAAGTGGTGAAAAAGATTGGGAAAAAGCATGGATGTATTGCAAAAAAATATCAACGTTCACTCATGCACCTGTTTCATTAAAAGAATATGAGCGAATGGAGAAGTTTGCTGACGATGATATTCTTGTTACAACAATAGCTTCTATATTACAAAAGTGGACAGTTCCTAATGAGAATTCAATCCTATCAGGGTTTGATGTCATAGGATATTTCTATTCAATTGCATTATTATCAGTGGCTAAACACAATAGAGAACAGAATATCTATTTACTAAGTAAAATTTGTGATACATTGATAAAAGAAAAAAATCAATATTGCGGAGTATTAGTAAGGAACATAACAAAATTAAAGAAGAAGTACCCAGATCTAATTCATTTAGAAGATAAATTTAGAAATCTTTGATATAAATATGGTTAGCAATAATTGAATCGTAATTTGATGATGCTATTATATATGGGACAACTTAATAAAATAGGAGAGTATTAAAACATGAGTGAAGCACTTGAACAAATAAAAGGTTTTGTAAAAGCATTTGAAGCTATTAATAATGGTAAATATGAAGGTACAGACTATTTAATTGATGAATTTAAATATAATGGGAATCAATTACTTTCTATTAAAAATTACTTAATGAAAATAACTTCTTCTAATTATGAACCTGAGTCTCTTATTTTTGAAGATGTTGGAAATTGGAGAAAAACTTTTGAAATACTTTTTCGATCCTATTTTACTCGAAATATAGAGATATTAGAAAACATATATAAAATTGAATTTATTAAAATGCTTAATAAATATATAGATAATGAGCAAGTAGAAGTTTGGGGATCAGGAATTAATGATGGCTTTAGTTGTATTACTAAATATTTTAAAGAGGTTTCAGGTAGTGACTTATTATTCGTTTTCAAAGAAAAAATACTGATTTTTCATTTTGGAATAAATGATTAATTTATAGTAATTTCATAAAATAAAAAATTGTAAAAATAAATAATATTCTAAAATACCGTATAATTCTGAAATGAATCTACGGTATTTTTTATGCAAAAATGATGGAGGATAGTAATGGATAAAACAAATATTAATATAAATGAAACCATAAAAAATGCAGCAGAAGAGGGGGCTAAGAAAGCAGTTTCTTTATTAAACAAAGAGATTAGAGATAATCGAATTCATAATACTAAGTTACTTATGAAGAATTATAATAAGCTTAAGGATCATATAGATAAAGTTAAATCAGACATAGAGTTTGAAATTGAACAAGCTGAAGATAAAGTATGGCTTACTAGTATAGTCAGAACTAAATTAAGAACTATGCAACTTATAGCTTTTATAGATAATGCTTTAGAATTAGTAAAAGAAGATATGAAGAAAAACTGTGTTGAATATAAGTATAAAGCTTTTGAAATGTATTATCTTGAAGAAAAAAGCAACGAGGAAATAGTAAGTAAAATGAAATGTGGAAAGAATCAACCTAGGATATGGTCAGATGTAATACTTAATGAACTAAGTATTTACTTATGGGGGATAGAAGCATTAGGGATAGAAGCGGGAAAAGATGGAGTTTTCAAAGTGATTAGAATGTACTAAAATGGTATTATGTAGAATTATAACTATTGGTAGTAAGTGGGGACTTATAAACGTGGTTACTGCATTGAAGGCACTCGGAAGGGTGTCTTTTTTAATTCTAATAGATAACTTCTTTAAAAAACTTCCTATTTATGTAATAATGCTAGTATTCCGTTGTTTCTTGGCATACGAGAATGCTTGTTGCATAAGTTTCCTAAATATATAATAGTAATAGTTATTTTAGTTAGGGGGATAAATCATGGATAAGAGGTATCAAGTATTTATAAGCTCAACTTTTGCAGATTTAGAAGATGAAAGAAAAGAGGTCATGGAGGCAATAATTAATCTTAATTGCTTTCCAGCAGGGATGGAAATGTTTCCTGCTGCAGATATTGAGCAATTTGAATATATAAAAACTATAATAGATCAAAGTGATTATTACGTTCTAGTTATTGCCGGTAGATACGGCTCTGTATCAGATGATGGCATTAGTTATACTGAAAAAGAATACGAATATGCTAAAGAGAAAGGAATTCCCGTATTAGCATTTGTAAAAAAGGATATAGATAACTTACTAGTAAAGCAAACGGATAATAACCCTGAATTAAAACAAAAATTATTAGATTTTAGAGAAAAAGCCATGAAAAATAGGTTAGCAAAATATTGGAATGAAAAGATGGAACTCAAATATAATGTACATGACAGTTTATCAAAATCATTTCAGCTAAGTCCTAGAGTTGGATGGGTTAAAGGTGATATTGAGAATAATGAAAAACTACTGCAACAATTAAACCAATCAAGACAAGAATGTGATGACTTAAAAAAAGAACTTACTGCAAGAAAAAAGCTAAATTCAGAAGATGCTAATTTAGAAGAAGTGTTGACACTAATAAAAAACAAATCAACATTTATAAGATATTATGACCACATTGATAATGAAAGAAATGTTAAATTAATGGTAAAAAGTATCTTTATTTTTATTGGACAAATATTAGACCTTAAAAATGGGATTTTAAAATCTAGTTTTTCTGATTATATTGCAACTTTGATAAAAAAACATTATAGTGATGGGCTCTTTTTATCTATATCTACAGATGATACCTATAGAATATTAGTCTTATTTCAAGAGCTTCGCCTAATAGAGAGTTCTAATAACTCAATATACTTAACAACTCAGGGAAAAAAAGTATTATTTAAATTAGTTTTAGAGAACTAGACCTTGATCAGGTTAAGCTTACATAATTAATAAAACGAATTTATAAAATTTAAGATGTTATTAAAAAATTTTGCTTTTAAATTTTTACTATATTTATAAAGAAAGGTTAGATATTTGTGAAATTATTAAAAGATTGGAGAAACAGAGATTGGTGCTGGATAGTGTCAATACTAATCGGAATTATAATTGTTGTATTAACTTGGAGATTAAATGACAATAGTAGTGTTGTTAATATAATTTCCATGTTCGCTAGTGGCGCCTCAATAATATTGGCAGTAGTAGCAATTGTTCAAAGTACTTTATATAATACTAGCTCAAATGAATTAAATTCAAAAATGACAGAAAAACTTTCATTAATAGAAAATACTATGGAGATTGTAAAAGATAATATTTTACGTAACACTAACACAATAATAGATAATTCTCCAATACCTAAGGAGGAAAAAGAGGAATTAAAACGTAGAGTTGAATATTTAAATAATAAGGAGAGCCTTATAAAAATATTTGAATCAAACATAAGTGTTCAAAAAAATAAACTTAAACATACTACCAAATTAGAAGATGAAATAGGTATGCTTATTAATACTTTAGATAAAAGTATTAATAAAAATGTATCATACAGAGTTGATGGGACTAATCAATTTAAACATGGAACCCTCACAACTTATAGTTATAATAAAAACAATAATTTAATAAATATTGTAATTGATAATGATTCTATAATTACTAAAAATATAACTGAAGTTTCATTTAGTAAATATGATGATAGGATAGATATATGGATATATGGAGATAAAACAAACAGATTCAATATAGACTTATAACTTTTTATATAAATAATTCTATTTAATCAAATTTCAATATACTATTGCAAACTACTACTAAATGTTAAAAGGAGTAAATTAATGAAAATAACAGAAATTATACCAATAGGAACTATTTTATTAACTATTCCACTTTTTATAATAACCACAGCTTCTAACTCTATTATTGAATTTATGAAATCAAATTTAAAAAAAGATTTAGCGGTGGAATTATATTAATGTTTATAGTAGGCGTTATAGGAGGTTATATACTAACAAAGGATTTCCCCCTACCTTAACAATACTTTATCTTATCAATTAATAATGTTGATATTTTTAATTTTTAATTTAGTATGTTACACATATTTATTTAAAGTCGTGAAAAAGAAAACCCAAGAAGTTTTATTGGCAAAAAAAAATATAAAAGTAAAATATTTAGCAAAAAATTTATTTTTTTCAAAAATATTAGTATATATTTAATGTTTATATCATGTATATTAAGCTTATGTTACATAACCAACATAATTAATAATATAGATAATATAACAGAAATAATAATGTCTTTATTCTTGATATTTGCTATTCTTTTTGGCTCAGTTATAAATTATATATATATAAATATATATTGGGCATTAAGCAACTTTAAAAAGATAAGTCTATTTAGCGATAAGTTTTTTGAATGTGGTTTAACCAAAGAAGTCAAAATAAATAAAATAAATGGATATTTAATATCAGAAGATGGATTGTACTATTTAATAAAAGTTGATGATGATAATATTTGTAAACATATAAAAAAAGATATGGTTAAGGGAAAGAATACACATTTTTTAGAATCTACTATTAATTATTAATTTAAAATATCTTTTATATATCGATATAAGTGCCTATTAAAGATTCTAAATTTTATTAGCTTAAATATATCATAGAAAGGAATCATCAAATGGACAAAAATTATAATTTTAAATATGAAAAGCTAAAAATACATTTTAATTATTTATTAGCAATTTCTTTAATCTTAATAGCTCTTATTATAATTGCTTCAAGTTATTGGAATGAAGCATTTGTTGGACAGGTTTCTTTTGCTGGTACAATCTCTTCCATTATACTCTCAGTAATTGCGATTATAATTACACTAATAGGAGAGAGTAAATCGGATAATACAAAAGATAAACTACTAAATGTTTCAGATAGCTTAGTAAAAACTGCTGAAATTATAAGTAATTCTAGTAACGAATTAAAAGAAATCTCTAGTATAACATCAAAAATTGAAAAGTTATATGAATATATGGATAAAGTAATTATGAATGTTGAAGAGACAAATATCAGTATAAAAAATTTAGCTCCTACTACTATAAGTTCTAAAATTGATGATGTATTGTTAGATGTTTCCGAGATGTATATAAGAATAAGAGATGGATATAAAAGTAATGCTATTGCATTTAAATTTATTGTTTGTGCATCCTATTGGTTCATCTTAAAAGATTATGATACCGACTTTACCATATTTATAGATAATAAGATTAAAGGAATACATTCATCTAATGAAAATGCATTTGATACTTATATTGGTATACTTTATTCTTTGCTTGTTTGCGATCAAAATAACATAGAATCCTTGAAAAAAGAAGTGAAAAAAGATATAGAATCTTTTTATCCAGAAATAAAAAATGAAATAGATAAACATTTTCAATAAAGTTTTATTATGTATAGTAGAGTTATTTCAAATTTGATACTTTATATATTGATTGTTAAAAAATAATATAATTAAAGGAGAATTTAAAGCTATATATGAATATATATGACAAACCTCTTACGGAATATAAAGATAGTGACTATTCAATAAAATTTGCTAATTATAATACAACTTTATACCATTATACAAGTATAGATGGTGTAATGGGTATCTTAGGCGGTAAAAAGTTTAGAGTCTCAAAGGCTGAATTTTTAAATGATTCTTCAGAAATAATTTATATATTAAATACAATATATAAATCATTAAAAACTATTATTAAAAAAGACGATTCATTAGGAGAAATCATAATAAACTCATTAATAGAAGCTATTGAAGGAAATACTACTCATAATGGTTTAAGGTGGTACAAAAATATTATGGTTGACCATAAATACATACTTTCTTTATCTTTAAATA
This sequence comes from Clostridium intestinale DSM 6191, assembly GCF_900130055.1. Taxonomy (GTDB): domain Bacteria; phylum Bacillota; class Clostridia; order Clostridiales; family Clostridiaceae; genus Clostridium_T; species Clostridium_T intestinale. The sequence continues at coordinate 348,996 of NZ_FQXU01000003.1, read as the reverse complement.
GAGATTCATTAATGCTATGGTCAAATTACTCTAAGTTTGATGGATATAATCTTGGATTTGATTTTTACAAATTATATAATACTTTTTTGGATGAGAACTCAATAGTAACACACGGAAAAGTATTGTACAAAGAAAAAGATCAAATTAAAGTTATACAAAAAGATTATTTGAACTTATTAAGTATTTATAATCAATATAAAGATAATTTAAATATTAATGAACTTTCTGAATTTCAAAGAGAAGCTTTCATAGCTTTTTATAGTAGAATGAACGTTTATGCATTATTTTTTAAACATGATGGATTTAATTATGAAGAAGAATACAGAGTTGCTATAACGTATAAAAAGAAAGAAGTTTTTTACAGAACAAGTAATGGTTGTATAATACCTTATATAGAAACTCCTATAAATAATTCCACGCTGTTACCATTAACAACTATTACTATTGGTCCTAAAAATAATATAGATATAGCAAAAAGCGGTATCGAACACTATATTAAAAGTATTGGATATAAAGATATAAAAATATCAAAGTCTGAAATACCATTAAGATATTAATGAAAATAATTATTACAAGAATTTAAAAAGTTTTTAACTGTAAAATATAATATACAGAGCTCTATTAAGAGCTCTTTTTTAATATCTAAAATAAAGGATGATAAATAATGAATAATCTTAAATTGTTAAAAATAGAGTTTTTATATTACGAATTAATAAATGAAGTTTCAAGCTTGTCAATAAGTAACCTAAGTTCAATAGTGGTAACTTTTAGTTATAAGAATATAAGCAATGCTAAAATGCAAATTAATACCAATAAAGAATTAACTATAGAAGAAATTAAAGAAAGAATCCTAAGCGAACTAAAAGGATGAATAATTGGATTCTATCTTTACTCCAAAACAATAATATAAAAGCTTTCTATAACTCTTCCTGGTGGTTAAAGAAAAGAGCAGATGTGTTAGAGAGAGATAATAATGAATGTCAGATATGTAAGTCTAAAGGCTTATATAATCAAGCTGATTGTGTTCATCATATTAAACACCTAAAGGATCATCCAGAGTTAGCTTTAGATGAAGACAACCTTTTATCTTTATGTAATGAGTGTCACAATGAAGAACATCCAGAAAAGTTTTTAAAATATAGGAAAAAGAAAAAGCTATTGAATGAGGAAAAATGGTAGTCCCCCCATCAAAAAAAATGAAAAAACTCCTGGTATGGGAAGAACGGGTAGTAAGGGAGGACAAAACAGAAATCTCGCGCGTGTGAGAAAAAATTGAATTTTGATAACAATATTTTACATTGAAAGGAGGGATAAAAAATTATGGCTAGTGCTAAGAAAATCAAGGATTCTCTGATAAGGCAGCTCGAAGAAAAAGGAGCAAATGTAGATCATTTTTTAAGTTTAATTGATGATTATATTTGGTACTGGAATCAAGAAAAAGCTATGCAAAAAGATATAAAAGAGCGTGGTTTTTCATATAACGCTGTATCTGCTTCAGGTAAAGAATATCTTAAAGATAACCCCTCCGTCAAAAATGCTCTGATGTATAACAAACAGAAATTGTCCATATTAAAAGAACTAGGGTTAACAACTTCTAATGTACCAAGTGGTGAAGATGAAGAATTATAATAAACTAATACCTGAGATTCAAAATTATATTGACCTAGTACGTAGTGGAGAATATGAAGTTTGTAAAGAGCAAGTTCAACTTATGGAGTATGTTGAGAAATGTTTTAGAGAAGAGAACTTATTTGTAGATGAAGAGCTGCTGCATAAATATTTGAGTTTACAGAAATACTTTCCCTTTGAGCTTTTTCCATGGGAAGTTTTTTGTTTTACACTTCATAATTGTACTTATTCAAGACCTGGTATCTTAAGATGGCCAGATCTTTTTATTTATGTGGGAAGAGGTTCAGGGAAAAATGGTTATCTTGCATTTGAAGATTTTTGCCTTATATCTGAATATAACAATATTAAAAATTATGATATAGATATATGTGCAAATTCAGAGGACCAGGCTAGAACATCTTTTGATGATGTATACAATGTTTTAGAAGAAAATGAAAAGAAACTGCAGAAACATTTTTATTGGAATAAAGAAGTTATACAAAATCTGAAAACCAAGTCTAAGCTTAGATTTAGAACCAGTAACGCCAAAACTAAAGATGGTGGTAGACCAGGTAAAGTAGACTTTGACGAGTACCATCAATATGAGGATTACAAAACCATACAAGTATTTAGAACTGGTTTAGGTAAAAAGAAAAACCCAAGAACAACTATAACAACAACAGATGGAGATGTAAGAGGTGGGCCATTAGACAGTTTACTTTCTAGAGCTATTAGAATACTAAATGAACAGGGTGGAGATAACGGATTATTAGTCTTTATCTGTAGACTTGATTCTGAAAAAGAAGTTCATAACCCTAAGATGTGGCATAAGTCTAACCCATCTTTACGTTATAATGAGGAACTATTAAGAGAAATAGAAAAAGAATACATTAACTACAAAGAAGATCCTATTAGTAACTCTGCTTTTATGACTAAGAGAATGAATATCCCTCAAGGGAATAAAGATGTAGAAGTAACTAGTTGGGAAAACATACTGGCAACTAATCAAGAGATTCCAGATCTAACAGGCTGCTCATGTGTAGCTGGAATAGACTATATGAAAACAAATGATTTTTTATCAGCTGGATTACTTTTTAAATATAAAAGTAAATACTATTGGCTCTCTCATACATGGATATGTAGAAGTTCAGCTGATTTAGGAAGAATAAAAGCTCCATTAGAAGAATGGGCAACAAAAGAGGGAGGTAATCTACTAACCTTCATTGATGGTCCTGAAATATCTCCAGATGTTCCTGCTTCATGGCTTGCAGAACAGGCTCAAAAATATAACATTACTACACTTGGAATAGATAATTACAGGCATACAATACTTGCTAAGGCTTTAAGAGATTCAGGATTTGATACTGATAAAAAAGGAGCAAATAACATTAAGCTTATAAGACCAAGCCATGAAATGTTAATAGCTCCACTAATAACAAGTGCCTTTGTAAATCATAATATTGTTTGGGGAGATAACCCCTTAATGCGTTGGTATACAAATAATACATGCATGATAACTTCACAAGCTGGAAACATAACCTATGAAAAAATAGAACCTAAGAGTCGTAAGACAGATGGATTCAAAGCTTTTGTTGCTGCTATGTGTGCTGGTGGTGTTGATTTAGAAGATAGTGGAGAAGAAATTGATTTTGATTTTGGAGTATACACATATTGATGTGAGCCTTAGAGATAGGGCTTTTTATTATGCCCTGAAAGGGGTGAGAAATTGGGATTCATAGATTGGATAAAAGAGATATTTGGGAACAAATCAAGAGTATCTCTAAATGAAAAATCAATAGAAAGTCAGCAAGTACAACTTGAAGTTGAATACTTTGCTATAGTCTCAGCTATTAATATGATTGCTGGATCCATAAGCAAATGTGAGTTTAAAACCTTCATGAAAAATAAACCCTTAAGAGAAGATGAATATTATCTATGGAATATTGAACCTAATAAAAATCAAAACTCAAGTCAATTCCTTCAAGAGTTAGTGTCTAAACTGCTTTATTATAATGAGGTCCTGGTAATAGAAGTTAATGGTCAACTTATAATTGCAGATGATTTTAGTCAAAATGAGTACGCTTTATATGAGAATACTTTTACTAATGTCTCAAGAGGTACCATGACCTTTAATCGTACCTTTACCATGAGTGAGGTTCTTTATTTTAAGCTAGGTAGTGATGATATTAGAAAGTTACTCTCCAGGTTAATCAAAGGTTATAATAATCTACTTAACATGGCCATAGCAAAATATAAACGCTCTGGAGGTAGAAAGGGAATTGCTAAAGTTGATAAAGCTCCTTCAGGAGATGGTGATTATCAAAAAAAGATTGATGATCTATTTAATAATAGATTTAAAAGCTACTTTGAAGCAGAAAACTCAGTGCTACATTTACCAAAAGGTGTTGAATATAACGAGCAAAATGGAGAGGGTAACAAGAAATCAACTAGTGAAATTGTAGATATTCAAAATCTTACAAAAGAAGTATTTGAAAGAGTAGCTCAAGCAGTAAAAATACCTCCTGCGCTATTAAGAGGTGACATTGCAGACGTTGATAAAATTACAGATAACTATTTAACCTTTTGCATAGATCCTTTAGCAGACATTATTGAAGAAGAAATTACTAGAAAGAGATATGGTAAGTCAGCCTTTATATCAGGCTCTTATCTAAGCGTTGATACTACTTGTATTAAGCATATTGATTTATTCTCTATCTCAACTGCCTTTGACAAGCTAATAGCTAGTGGAGGTTATAGCATAGATGAATTAAGAATAAAGGCAGGTGATATACCATTGAATACACCATGGAGCAAAAAACATTGGATGACCAAAAACTATGAAGATATAGAAAACTTGAAGGGAGGTGAGAACCTATGAAAAGTAAAAGAATATGGGACTTAAAACAATCAGTAAATGATCCTGGTAATTTAGATATGTATATCTATGGTGATGTACAAGGAGATTATTTCGATTGGTATGAATGGCAGCAAAAAGAAAGTGAAACCTCAGCTAATCATTTTAGAAATGAGCTAAATAAATATCCAGATGTTAAGCAAATAAATATATTCATTAATTCCAATGGAGGCTCTGTCTTTGAAGGAACTGCAATTTATAGTCAACTTAAGAGGCATCCAGCGGAAAAAGTAATCTATATAGATGGTTTTGCCTGCTCTGTAGCTTCTGTAATTGCTATGGCTGGAGATAAAGTTATAATGCCTAAAAACACTATGATGATGATACATAATGCCTGGAACATAGCTGCAGGAAATGCTAAACAATTAAGAAAAGCAGCTGATGATTTAGATGTCATTATGACTGGTAATAGGCAAGCTTATTTAGAAAAGTCAAAAGGTAAAATAACTGAAGAAAAGCTTATAGAATTACTTGATACTGAAACCTGGTTAACTGCAGAACAATGTCTTGAATATGGTTTTGCAGATGAACTACTTAGTAAAGAAGTGGATCTAACTGAAGCTAATCAACTTCTTCAAAAGATGAATACAACATTAGAGCAGCAAATTAGCTATAACAAAGCTTTATCAGCTCAGGCTAAAGACTTTACTCAAAAGATTCATGAACCCCATAAAGATCCTACACCTAAAGAACCACAAGAAAACAAAACTATAAAATTAATGGCGGCATTATTCGCTAATAAGGAGAGATAAAAGTATGAAAAGTTTAGATTTATTAAAACAAAAGAAAGTAGATATAATGAATAGGCTTAACCAAGCTATGAAAGAAGGTAATGAAGAGGCCTTTGCTCAAACATTTACTGAGTTCACTGAATATGTTCAAGAAGTAGTTATGGAAGAGGCTAAAGGGTTAGTTCAAGCAGCTGATACAAATGTTTTAGTAGGAAGAGGTGTAAGACAATTAACTTCTGAAGAAAATAAATACTTCCAAAAAGTAATTGAAGCAATGAGTTCATCAAACCCTAAACAAGCCCTTACAGAAATAGAAATAACAATGCCTAAAACAATTATAGATTCTGTATTTGAAGATTTAACAACAAATCATCCATTATTAGATGCTATTAACTTTCAAAATACAAGTGGTTTAATAGAGTTCTTAGTAAATTCAGATGGAGATCAAATTGCAAGTTGGGGAACTTTAACTAGTGAAATAGTAAAGTAACTAACTAGCGGATTTAAAAAGTTAAACATGGGACTTAACAAACTTTCAGCTTTCTTACCTGTAGCAAAATCAATGCTTGATTTAGGACCTGCATGGTTAGATAGATATGTAAGAGCAATACTTGGAGAATCAGTACAAAATGGATTAGAAGAAGGAATTATAAAGGGCTCTGGTAAGAATATGCCTATAGGTATGAATAGACAAGTTGGTGATGATGTAACAGTAACTGGAGGCGAATATCCTGAAAAGCAAACTGTACCTGTCACACGTTTAGATCCTGTTACCTATGGTGATTTAATTTCTAGTTTGGCCAAGACTCCAAAAGATAAGTCTAGAGTAGTAAGTGAAGTATTAATGCTTGTAAATCCAGTCGATTATCTAAAAAAGGTAATGCCTGCTTCAACAGTAATAAGAACAGACGGCTCATACGCAAGCAATGTATTTCCATTCCCAACAAGAGTAATTCAATCCATTCAAGTACCCGAGGATAGAGCTATCATAGGACTTGGAAGAAGATACTTTATGGGAATAGGAACAGCTAAAAGTGGTAAAATAGAATACTCCGATGAATATAAGTTCCTTGAAGATGAAAGAGTGTATCTAGTTAAACTTTATGGCCATGGTGAGCCACTTGATAACAACGCATTTATTTATGCTGATATAAGTAACTTAGAGCCACTTGTACAAAAGGTTACTGTTGAAGGTGTTGTTATGACAAAAGAAGAGGCTTAATTGAGGTGATATAGATGCCAGAAGAATTATTAGTTGATGTAAAAAACTATTTACACATATCTTGGCAAGATGAAAAAACAGATAAAAACATAACTGGATATATTAAAAGAGGAATGGCACGTCTACAAGAAATTGCAGGTGTGCCATTAGATTTTACTAAAGAAGATCTTCCTAAATCACTATTACTTGATTATTGTCGCTATGCAAATAGCCAAGCCTTAGAAATGTTTGAGAAAAACTTTTTAAGCGAGATCATGAGCCTTCATTTTGATGGCCAAATACAAGCAATGGATGAAAAAGAGGAAACTTCATCATGAAGATAAAACTAGATAATATTGAATTTGTAAGTTTTAGTGATGGTATATGCGACATTTACACCGAAGATGACGAGGAAATAAAAACCTACAAATACAAGAATCTTTGTTTTTCTGATAGAGTACTAGGCTTTAAAAGAGCTTATGCTGCTGCAGCTGCACAGGTGAAAATCAATGCAGTTATTAGAATTCCTAAAGTACCTGGAATAGATAATCATGATACCGTAGAAATAAAGGATAAAGGAAAATACAATATAGAAATGATCCAGGTAATCAATGATACTAATCCACCATCTATAGATCTTACCCTAAGACAATTAGAAATGAGTAGGTGATGTTATGGAAAATATAGAAGTTGATTCATTAGCAGATTTAATAGCTGAATACATGAGTAACTACACACAAGATATTACTGATAATGTGAAAAAGGCAGTAGATGTTGTAGCAAAAGAAACTAATCAAGAAATAAAAAAGCATATTACATTTAAGCAGCCAACAGGAAAATATGTAAAAGCATTTAGAGTTAAAAAGTCTTATGAGGATGGATATAAAAAGGTTAATACCTGGTATGTTGGAAATGGACAACATAGGCTCACACATTTACTTGAGAATGGCCATGCTCTCCATCAAGGTGGAAGGACAGAAGCATATCCTCACATAATATATGGTGAAGAACTTGCAAAAAGGCGTATGGAGGAACTATCAAAGGAGGCTATTAAAGATGCTGGACATTAAAACCTGGTTAGAAACTACAGGAATGAAGGCTACAGAAGTATCATTTAAAAAGCCACCACCATTACCTTATATAATCATTTTAGAAAGTGAAGATGTAAGGGGTGCAGATACTAAAAATCTTATAAAAGATAGAGATATTATTATAGAGCTTTATTCAGATAAGATAGACAAAGAAGTAGAACAAAAGATAGAAAACTTGTTAAATGAAAAATCAATAGAGTATAAAAAAGATCGTGCGTGGATTGATAGTGAGAGATTCTTTCAAACCACGTACGATTTTAATTTATTAGAAAAATTATAGGAGGTAATAGCATGGCAGGAACCGCAGGAGAAAAGATTGTTTTAGGTTCAGGAAAACTTTATACAACTGAATTTACTGGAACAATACCAGAAGATTCGACTATAGAGGCTGATGGAAATTTATTAGGGTTAATTCAAGGTGGAGCTACACTTGAATATAAGCCAACTTTTTATGACACAGAGGATGATTTAGCAATATTCAAAAAGAGTATTTTAACAAAAGAAGAGGTTACTCTTAAAAGCGGAATAATGACTTGGAACGGAAAAACCCTTAAAAAACTATCTTCTACAGCTACAGTAACTGAAGAAAGTGGTAAAAGGACTGTAAAAATCGGAGGTATAGGTAAGCAAGATGGAAAGAAACATCTTCTTAGATTTGTACATGAAGATAAGGTTGATGGAAACATTAGATTAACTATAGTTGGTACCAATCAAGCAGGATTTAGTTTAGCATTCCAAAAGGATAAAGAAACTGTTATAGATGCTGAATATAAAGCCCTTCCACTAGATAACGAAGGGACATTGATAATATATGAAGAAGAGATTCCAACAACACAACAAGGATAATACAGGCGGTAAACAGCCGCCTTTTGTGAAAGGAGAACTACATGTTTGATATAAGCTTAGTAAGTAAAAGATACTTTGAAGTTAAGTTTGAAAATGGCTTATCTTTAAAAGTAGAACCGCCAAAACTTGGAGTAATAAAAAAGATTACTGCTTTATCTAAAACTAGAAATGAAGATGCAATGGACGATTTAGCAGAAGCTGTAAAGATGATATTAAGTAAAAATAAAAATGGATATAAAGTAACTGATGAAATAATTGACGAGATAGACTTTGACCAACTAAATGAGATCTTAACAGCATACTTTGAGTGGCTTGCAAAAACTAAAAATACCCCAAACTAAAGATCCCTTATTATCCAGGAGAAGATGATGATAAGGGACACTATGAAATAAACACTATTGAAGAAAAAATAGTTTGTGATTATACAGGCTATAACTTTGATAGACTTGAAGATTTAACTGTATTTGAGTACTGGTTACTATTAAGAGATGCAGTAATATACAACCATATGAGAACAGAAGAAGGTAGAAATTATTTAGACGATTGTTGGCGTTTAGAACAAACACAGCCAGATAGAAAGTCCTTAAGAGAAAAATGGAGGAAGGAGGAATAGAATGGCCAACAACATTAAAGGAATAACCGTTGAAATAGGTGGTAACACAGCCCCTTTAGAAAAAGCCTTGAAAGATGTAAATAAGACTAGTAGAGATTTACAGAGTGAACTTAGAGAAGTAAATAGACAGCTAAAACTTGATCCAACAAATACTGAATTATTAAATCAAAAACAAAAGTTATTATCTGAAAGCATAACAACTACTAAAGGTAAACTAGACACTTTAAAAGAAGCTGAAAAGCAAGCTCAGATCCAATTTAGCCAAGGTAAAATTGGAGAGGAACAGTACAGATCTTTACAGAGAGAAGTTATTAAAACTGAGGAACAATTAAAGAACTTAGCAAAGCAAGCTGAAAAAAGCAATGTTGCTTTAACTAAAATATCTGAAGGAGCTAAGAAAGTTAGTTCAACTGCAGGTAATATATCAAGAAAAACAGCTCCAGCAACATTAGCTATAGTTGGATTAGGGGCTGCATCTGTTAATATGGGTTCAGATTTTATTGAAAGTACTAATAAAGTTGAAGTTGCATTTAGAGACAATGCAAAACAAGTCCAAGACTGGAGTAAAACAACCCTAGACAGGTTTGGTATTGCTGGAGGTTCTGCCCTTGATATGGCTGCTTTATTTGGTGATATGGGTACTTCAATGGGTTTTAGTACAGATAAAGCTGCAGATATGTCAATGTCGCTTGTAGGACTTGCCGGAGATTTAAGTTCATTCAAAAATATAAGCTTAGATGAATCTCAAACAGCTCTAAAAAGTATATTTACTGGTGAAACTGAATCACTTAAAAATCTTGGTATAGTAATGACTCAGGCGAATTTAGAACAATTTGCACTAACACAAGGAATAACTAAGAAATATCAACAAATGACTGAAGCTGAAAAAGTTGAACTTAGATATGCTTATGTTATGGAGAAAACTAAGAATGCTCAGGGGGACTTTGCAAATACTTCTGATGGAGCAGCTAACAGCATGAGAGTTGCATCTGAAAGTATGAAAGAAGCTGCTTCAAGCATGGGTGTAATGTTAGCTCCAATTATAGCAAAGGCTGCTCAATATGTAGCTAACTTAGCTAAAAACTTTGCTAATCTTGATGATGGAACAAAGAAAATAATTTTAGTTATTTTAGCTTTAGTTGCAGCCATATCACCAGTGGCAGGTCTGATTAGTGGAATAGCCACAATAGTTGGAGTAATTATACCAGTAATAACAACTATAAGTGGAGCTATAGGAATAATGACAGGAGCCACAGTTGCAGCAACTCCAGCTATGACAGCTCTGGCCAGTGTGTTCACCTTTATAACTGGACCTATAGGTATTGCAATAGCAGCTACAACATTATTAGTAGGTGCTTTTATTTATTTGTGGAATAACTGCGAAGCATTTAGAGAGTTTTGGATTAATCTCTGGGAAAAGATAAAGGAAGTCGCCAGGGATGTAGGTAATTATCTAGTCAATTTCTTTACAGTTACTATTCCTGAAGCTTTTAACTCATTTAAAAATATGCTCCCTACCTGGGAAGGAATAAAGACATTCTTTATAGATATCTTCAGCAGCATAACTGATTCTATATCCTTATGGGTAGATAATGTTAAAGCCTTTTGGAATGAGGTTGTAAACTATGTGATAAACAAATTAAACTCATGGAAAAATAGCATAACCAGTGTATTAAATAGTATAAAGAGCATTTTCACAAACATAATTAATAATATTTCTGAGTTCTTAATTAATAGATTTGGAACTACCTTTAAAATTTTAGGTATGGCCATGGATAGTCTTAAAAGTGCATTCGGATATGTATGGGAGGCTATTAAAAACATAGTACTAGCTCCAGTACTTCTATTATGTGATTTAGTTACTGGGAACTTTGATAAGCTAAAACTAGATATAACAAGTATAATGTCAAACATTAAGCTAAATCTTCAATTAGCCTGGATAAATATAAAATCCGCAATAAGAACAATAATAATAGCTTTGCAATTAGAAATACAACTAATTTGGATGCAGATAAGAAATATTTGTGTAAATGTAATGACTTCAATAAAAGACTTCTTTATAGCTAAGTGGACCGAGTTAAAAACTAACTTCTTTGAAATCCTTGCAAATATCAAACTAACTTTTGAAACTGTATGGAATGATATAAAAACAAGTGCAATAAATATAGTCTCAAATTTAAAGGATGGAGTTATAAACGGGGTTCAATACATGAAGGATGGAATAGTCCTTAAAATTACTGAAACTAAAGATTGGCTCATTAATACATGGAACTCAATATTAAATTGGTTCTCAGAACTTCCAGGAAGATTATATACTAGTGGAGTTAATATGTTTAACAGCTTAAAAAATGGGGCGAGTAATGCATTATCTAATATATATGGTGTTGTAGTAGGAGGCTTTAGTAGTGCTATAAACTTTATTACAGGACTACCAAGAGAAGCCTATACATGGGGAGTAGATTTTGTTGATGGGTTAGTGAACGGAATTAAAAACTCTATCTCAAAAGTAGTAGATACAGTAAGTGCTTTAGCTGCTAAAATAAGAAACTATCTTCACTTCTCAGTACCAGATGAGGGACCATTAACTGACTATGAAACCTGGATGCCTGACTTTATGGATGGATTATCTAAGGGAATTGAGAAAAGCAAAAACTTAGTTATTGATTCAATTAAAGGGTTAAGTGGAGATATGAAGGTGGGAATGAATTTAGATCCTGCTTTTGCAACTGCAACTTCATCAAGCAAAGCCGAAAACTATGGCCAAGGAAATACAACAATAAACTTCAACGGAAACTACAGCTTTAATGATAAAAATGACATAGATTACTTCATGAATCAAGCTGCAGTTCTTACAAAGAGAAAGAGAGGGTAGTATGTTAGTTAATAGTATTGATATATCAAACTTTAAAGCAATATTACTCTCAAAAGATATCCAAACAGCTAATATTATTACCTATGATGATTGGCTAAGAAATTCACTTAACCCACTCTTTATAGGTAAGCAAGAGCAGTATAAATCATTAAAAGTAAGACTCTTTATTGAAGATACAAATGATGAAACCGCACTAAATGATATCAGTAATATAGTAAAACAGTTTGAAAAATGTATACTTAAGTTTGATTATTTAAGTCTTTACTATGATTGCCTAATAGTAAGTAAAAATCATGAAAGAATAGCTATAGGTAGATATAACTTAGAAATAGAACTTAAAGGCTATGCTTACAAATCTCAAATAACAGAAATAGCTAATAGAGTATCAACCAAAACCATAAATGTGCCAGGTAATTCAGAAACTCCAGCTATAGTAGAAATAACTCCTAGCATTGCCCTTGTAGATCTAGTAGTAACTGGACTAGGAGAAACTTTCACACTAAAAAATTTAGCAGCAGGACAAAAGATAATAGTAAATGGAGAAGACTGTACAGTACTTCAAGGATCAACTAATAGATTCTCAGATTATGATAGTTGGGATTTTCCTGTACTGTCTCCTGGATCTAATACAATAACTTTTTCAAAGAGTAATTGTGATGTTAGTATAAAATATAAACCTAGATGGATATAAGAAAGGATGGATAAATAATGTTAAAGCTAAACAAAAACATAACTCTAAATGGAGTTGTTGAAATAGACGGAGTACAAGCTGCATATATAGGTGCAACCATTAATACAGATGGAATTAATAATACAAGTGTAACCAAAACAATAACCAATCAAGAGCTTTATGCAAGGAATAAAGCCCAAGTCAGAGCAGATGTTGCAGCATTTGAAGCAGAGCTCTATAAAACAGAAGATGAAGTATTAATTTCAAAAACAGAATCACCAGAAGGAGAGAACTAATAATGAGTGAAAAGACAATATTATCAAATAGAAAAATAGTAGATGATATAAATAATTTAAAGGCTATATCAGACAAGCAATTACCAGTAAAGGTTTCTTATGCTATAGCTAAAAATATAGCTAAGATTGAAGCTGATTTAAAGATTTTCTATAAAGAAAGAGCAAAGTTAATAGATAAATATGTGCAAAAGGAAGAGGATGGAACAATAAAGGTTGATAGTCTAAAGAATTTAGTATTTAAAGATAGTTGTAAAGAAAAATGGGATAAAGAGATTGAAGAATTATTAGAAGCTGAAAATGAAATAGATATCCATAAATTCAATATGGATTTATTAGAAGGCTATAGCATGAAGCCATTAGAACTTATGGTTATTGACTATATGATAGAGGAATAGTCACTCCTATTTTAGAGAGGTGGTGATTTTTTGTTAATATTATACGACTTAAATAAAACTAAAATAGCGGGACTAAAAAACTATAAGGATTTAAGGATAGAAAGAGATCTTTCAGGTGATGAAGTTCTCTTTTTTTCATATCCTCAAATAGACAGTAAACATGATTTTATAAAAGAAGAAACTTATGTTAGAACTAAGAAAAATGAGTATGTGATTAAAGAAGTTAATATAAAAGATGATTGGACAGAGTTTGTAGGAAAAGTTAATGTTGAAGATCTCAAAGGAAAGGTATTAGATAAGTTTGAAGTATTAGAGCAACAATGTGCTGATACTGTTAACTTAGCTTTGATTGGTACTGGATGGAGTATAGGAAGTTGTGATTTAAGTAAAAAAAGGACAGTCAGAAAATCTAATTGTTCTATATATGATGTTCTTCTTGAAATTAAAAAGATTTACCTTTGTGACTTTAAGTTTGATGCTATAAATAAGAAGATCTATATTTATCAGTCAATGGGTTCAGATAAAGGATCATATTTTTCGGACAAATTGAACTTGAAAAAACTAGAGATACAATCAAACTCCTATGACTTTTGCACCAGGATAATACCTATAGGTAAAGATGGACTGAAGATAAACAATATAAACAGTGGCAAAGAGTATGTTGAGAATTATCAGTACTCAAATAAAGTCATAACTGTGTTCTGGGAAGATAATAGATATACAGTGGTTGAAAATCTAAAAGATGATGCTGCAGCAAAGTTAAATGAGTTATCCAAACCTATAAGGGCATACTCAGCAGAGATATTTGACCTGGTTAATTTAAATGATAAATATAAAAATATCCTGAACTATGATCTTGGAGATACTATTACTCTTTTATCTAAAGATAAGAAGGTTAATGAAAAACAAAGGATAGTTAAAATTATTGAATATCCAGACGAACCTGAAAGAAATTCATGTGAGATAGCAAACAGGACTTTGAGTTTTGAGGATATTCAAGCTAATACTTTAGAAGCTGTAGATACTGTTAACTCAGTAACTACAAGTGATGGAATGATTGATAATTCTAAGGTAGACTTTAATCCTTTAAGGCTCGAGGTTATTAATTTAGTAGCACAAAAAGTAAGTGTGGGAGAACTTGAAGCCGCAAAGGCAAGAATAGGTACTTTAGAAACAACCTCTATTACAACAACTGAATTCAATGCTTATAAAGGTGAGATTGATATACTTATAGCTAAAACAGCTACTATAGAGAATTTAGAAGCAGTTAAACTAAAAGCAGAACAAGCTGCAATTGATATAGGAAGTATAAACACTCTCTTAGCAGGAAATATCACTGCTGCAAATATTAAGGCAGGAACCATAACTGCAGGTAGTGGAATAATAGCAAATGAAGCTATAGGAGATGCACAAATAGCAAACTTAAAAGTTAGTAAACTTCTAGCTGGAGATTTATCTACAAGTAAGTTTAAGATTGTTTCGGACAGTGGAAATATGCTTATTTCAGATAATACAATACAAATTAAGGACAGTTCACGAGTAAGAGTTCAGATAGGTAAAGATGCATCTAACGACTATAACATGTATGTGTGGGATAACACAGGAAACTTAATGTTTGATGCAACTGGGCTAAAAGCTTCAGGAATTAAGTCTAAAATTATTCGTGATGATATGGTTTCAGACACCGCTAATATAAGCGGTAATAAAATAGAAAAAGAAAGTTTAGTAAGTCAAATAAATGGAGCAACTACAACCCTTAAGGCATCTAAAATAAAGTTTGATGATATTAACCAGACTTTAGATATTGCTTTTAATTCACTTAAAACAACTATATATGAGACAGGACAAACGGTTAGTTCTCAAGGAACTGCAATAGGTACTCTACAAGGTCAAATTAGCACTAAGATATGGCAAACAGATATAACTACAGCCATAAATAATGTAGTTATTGGAGGAAGGAATTTAGCTCAAAAAACAAGTGATATCTATATAGATGCTATAGGGTTTACAGGAGCTACAAATGATGTAAAGTTTCCTCATACTGTTTTAATTAGAGATTTAAACGTTGGGGATAACGTAACTGTATCATTTACCTTTAAGTACTCCAATTTGACTTACAATAATGCATCAAGGGGAATAAGGATACAAGGGCAAGGAAATATAACAGGATGGGGTAATGGGGCGTTTAATTCTTATGCAATACCAGTAGATTTTAATGCCGGAAGTGGAGAAGTAAATGTATCATATAGAATGATAATTACATCAGAGCATCTTCTAAATTCAATGTGGTATATAAACTTTAGAACAGACTATATAACTGGTGGAACAATATCATTAAAGTCACTTATGATAGAAAAAGGAAATAAAAAGACTACATGGACACGAGCTTTAGAGGATTTAGATACAAAAATAAGTGAGAACTATTCAGCAATAAATCAAACTATAAGTGGAGTAAACACAACAGTTGGAAGTATGCAAACTTCTATTAGTGGACACGAGACAAGAATAGGGACAGCAGAGGGCTCTATAAATACAATGAAAGAGCAGATAGTTTTAAAGGTAGAAAAAACAGATATTTATAATATTGCTGGATTAGTAACAAAAATTGATGATAGAGATGCAAGTTTAATTTATACAGGAACATGGAGTAAAGGAAATGACCCAGCACACTATAATACAACTTACTCTCATAACTCCATAGCCAATACTTCCGTTAAATTAACTTTTGATGGAGTAGGAGTTAGATGGATAACATCAAAGAATACTTTTAGAGGTTATGCAGATGTAAAAATAGACGGTGCTATTGTTGCTACAAACGTAGATACTTACTCAGCAACTACAGTATCAAACTTTGTTGCCTTTGAAAAGCTAGGACTAACCTATGGACAACATACTATAGAAATTATAGTTAAAGGTACTAAAAGAGCCGAAGCAGCAAGTCCAGCGGTTCTAATAGATTATTTTGAAGTATTAAAAGAAGCTCAAACACAAATTGATAGTGCAGTATCTAGTATATCAATACTTAGTAATCAAATATCATCTAAAGTAAGTGCAGCAGATTTCGGTTCTCTAATAGAACAGAATCCTAGCAGTGTAAGAGTTGCAGTAGGTCAAATTGGAGGTACAAATCTACTAAAAGGAACAGACTTCTCTGGTTTAGTCGGAAGTAAAACTCCTCAAGGGTGGTGGTATTGGGGTTCAGCTTCAACATATGGTAATCAAGGTTCTACTGGTTATAACAATGCAGGAACTATATGTATACAAAACTCAACATCAGAATCAGGAGGACTATGGCAATCTAATATACCTTTGAAACCTAATACAAAATATACTTTATCTTTAGCAGTAACAAAAGAGTCAAATGTTAAAGGGGGTCAATTCACATTTGAGTATATGGATATTAGTGGAGCCAATATTAGTAATACAGGAATAACACTTATTTATGATGGAAAAAGGCATTCATATACTTTTACAACTCCTAGCAACTTTGCTAGTGCTAAGGGAGGAATGCAGCATCAAGGAAGTTACAATTCAGGTGGAGGATATCTTATATTTTTAACATATCCAAAGCTTGAAGAAGGAGAGAACTCAACATCATGGAGTCCAAATGCTAATGAACTTAAATCGGGATGTTTTGAAGTTAATGATAGTTACGCTAGATTTACTAATCAAGATGGAAGTTACACAGAATTTACACCAGGAACTACAGGACTTAAATGGCATAAAAATACTGGTGATTCAGCGGGTAAAGATTATCACTATCTAATGGCAACTGGAGTAGCAACTATTTCAGAAAATTTAGATGCAACAATAACTCTTGGAGATGAATTTAAAGGTAAAAGCTTTGAAGTACTTGTATCTGTTAAATCTGCAAAAGCAGCAAGTGGTGCAAGTATTGAACTATTTAGTGTAGCAGCAGGGGGCAAAAATATAGTCGCTGGAACTTTTAGAATTCTAGGTTATATGAGCAGCAACTACAACCCAACTTTAAATAAATATACAAGCTATATAAACGGAACATTTCTACTAAATGATAATACTAACTTAACTTCTTATCCATCTTTTAGAGGATCTATGGAAGTTGCATGGATAGCTATAGCTTAAGGAGATGATAAAATGGCTACAATAGAAGAACATGAAAAGTCAATGACACTGTATTACTCAAAAAGAACTGGTGAAATAACAACTCTCTCAACAGGAATTCAAGATATGAATTTCTTTGGAGATAATAAAGAGGATTATGAAATAATATGGGACTTTATTGTATTAGAAAAAGATAACTATGTATTAGGAAATAAAGATAAGTTTAAAATCATAGATGGTAATGTGAAATTAAAAGAAAGCATTGACTTAAGTAAATACATCTAAAAAAGAAGGTATTTAAGCTACTCTATACCTTCTTTTTGTATCTATATTAATTAGGAGATAATTATAAAACTTTCTATAAGGAAGGTAAAAAACTATTAATTTAAAGATAGTGTTTAGCAATCATAAGAACCTTCTTGATAGAAATAACACTCATGGAAGAATGCTATTTTGATTATTAACGAGTTTTAAAAATTTTGTACTAAAATTTATTGATAAACCAATAAACAAAAGGAATTTCACATTATATGTTGAATAGTTTGTATGGGGTAAGAATTATCAGTAAAATAGGAAGAATTCTATTATGATAATGGAATTGGGAACAAATTAAGTATTTAAGAAGAATTTCAGTAGATGATATTGTATTAACATTAGATAGGGATATAACAATATAAGCTAATATCATAACTACTGAGCAATTTGCTTTAACAATGAAGATTAATGATAATTTGGATAGCATAAATTATGGTAAAGACAATATTGGCATGGGATAAACTTGATGAGTTACAACGGCTTGAATGTAAAGTAATGACTAGAGAACTATTATTGCTTAAATTAAAAGAAAATTACATTGAATCATTAAGTAATCATGTAGAATATAGAAGATAATGTGATTACAGAAAATTTTTATTTTGGGAGGAGATAAAATGTTAAACAATGGGCTACTAAATCCGAAAGATTTTGGAATTGATGAAGATGGTTGTGATGATATTGAAAAAGGCATGGAAGCTTGTGAGAGACTTATGGATAGATGGACACCTGAACTGGAGGCTCAGATGTTAAAAGCCTTTATAAAACTTTATTATGATGATATGTATGAACAATGGGGACCTGATGATGAGGAAGAAAGTAAAGAGTATTGGCAGGAAATTAAGTCGCCAGCAGACCTTATAAAATATACAGGTACAGATGTTAATCTTTATGCTTTGGAAGATGGTGTATATGGTAAAAGTGAAACAGATAATAACAAATACGAATCAAAAAATATTGATGTGTGCGTGATACTGTCACTTAGTTGCCCATGGGATGAAGAACATGGCTGGGCCGCTGTTTTTGTAGACGAAAAATTTGTTAAAGTTGACCGTGATATTGTAGATTGTGTCTATTTGGACTGATTATGATGTCATAACTAAATAAAGAGATAATAAAAAGAAGATGCTCCTTGTGTACAAAGCATCTTCTTTTTAATGAATTTTATTAATGTAGAATATTTTTATTATTATCAAGTTCAAAAAATTTATACATATCAAAAACAAAAAAAGAAGGTATTCAAGCTACTATATACCTTCTTTTTTATATCTATTCAATTAGGAGATAATTACTAAACTTTTCTATAAGGAAGGTAACAAACTATTAAATTAAAAATAGTGTTTAGCAATCATATGAACCTTCCTTATAGAAATAACATTCTTTATGGGGGAATGTTATTTTGATTATTAACAGTATTTAATGAATGTATACATTTATATTTTAATTCCCAAGATTTATGCATTTACGTGAGAACATTTGTTTGCTATATTAGTATTAATTTCTTGAAGTAATATGAGGAGTTGATATTGAGTGAAAGTAATGGTTAAGTTTGTAGACGTAATTGCATGGTTTAATGAAAATGGTACGCCATGCCCTATTAGATTTAGAATTAGTAATGAGAATGAAACAAAACAAGTAATTAATGTTGATAGGGTAATGTTTGTTGAGAAAGAAATACTCGCAGGAAACCCAATGCTAGTTTTTAGATGTCAAAGTTTGATTAATAAAATAGAAAAAGTTTATGAATTAAAATTTGAAATTAACACCTGTAAGTGGATGTTATGGAAGATGTAAAGAGCGTTGTGAAGGCAGTTTTTTTATATTAAAAATATTAAGAGGTGAAATATGGATGAGAGAGATACTATTCAAGAAATTAGAGAGCGCCTAGTGAAAATAGAAATGTTACTAGAGAACATTCCAAAATCAGTTACTTTACAACTAGAAAATCTAGAAGAAAAAATAAAGGTTGCAAATAACTGAATAAAAGATTTAGAAGAAAATAATAAATGGTTATGGAGAGCAGTAGTTGGAGCGGTAATCGCTGGAGCTATTGCTCTTTTATTTAAAAAATAATTTTAAGGAGAGATGTAAAAATGGAATTTACAAAATTTATAACTGAAAATGCTCTAATCTTGGTACCTGCACTTTATGTGTTAGGAATGGTTTTAAAGGGAACTGAAAAAATACCTGATAAATACATTCCAATAGTATTATTACCTATAGGTGTTATTGCATCTATATCTATGTTAGGTTACACAGTTCAGGCAATTGTACAAGGGGTACTTGTAGTTGGTGCAGCTGTTTATACTAATCAGTTAGTTAAGCAAATTAATAAATCAGAGTAAACATGGAGCCTTATGGCTTCTTTTAAATTCATATAATTAAATTTGAAAGGATGATAAAAATGGGATTTGAAATTTTAACACTAGATCAACTATTAGAAAGGCTAAACAAATACAATCATGTGGAGTTACATATACATCATACTTATAAACCATGCAAAGCGGACTTTAATGGTAATAATGGATTAGAGCTTCAACAAAACATGAAGAACTATCACGTAAATGTAAATGGATGGGCTGATATTGGACAACATGTTACTTTATTGCCTGACGGGCTATTTGTTACTGGAAGGGATTTCAATAAAACTCCAGCATCTATATTGGGAAAAAATACAGGAGCTTTTGCGTGTGAAATTCTTGGTAATTTTAATAAGGGATCAGAAGTTTTAGGAGGACAACAAAAAGATAGTATACTAAGACTTGCTAAATATTTTGATGATAAAGGTAAGTATGTAAGATTTCACAGAGAATCTTATTCAACCGATTGCCCAGGAACAGGATTAGATAAAAATGTATTTATGTCAGAAGTAAAATCTATAGGTGGGGCAAAAACTTCAGTAGAAGAAATTCGTTATACCTGGATGAATTATATAGAAGGTGATTTAGTTAAGGATTTACAGAGGGCTTTAAATAGTCTTTATAATACTGGGTTAGCTATTGATGGCTATTTAGGAGATTTAACTATAGAAGCATTTAGAAAAGTTTTAGTTTCTCAAGGGCAAACTAATGAATTAGTTAGAATTATTCAAAAAAGATTAATACAATTAGGATACAAGTTATCTAAGTTTGGAGCAGATGCAGCATATGGTGTAGGTGGAGAAACTTATAAAGCAATTGTTAAATTTCAAGAAGATAGAGGACTAGAAGTTGATTCTTTAATTGGAATTAATACATTAAAAGAACTATTTAAAAATTAGATATAGTTTTCTTAATTGTATTTCAAATTATAGTTTGGTTGTGAATATACGTTAAAACTAGTGTTTTCCATAAGTTTGAATTATAATTAACATGTGGTAATTTAGAAATAATATAGCTTAATGGGGGATAGGTATGCAGAAGAAAATTTTAAGTCTTTTAGTTATATTTTTTTTATTGTTTGTAAACTATACTTTTGTACAAGCATCTGATGATATAACACCACCTAAAATTAACGGAATTGTATGGTCAGCAACAGAGATCAGAGTAGGAGACAAATTAGAAGTGGAAATAGATGCGAGTGACGAATCAGGAATAAATATAGGTTATGATTCAAGTGTGTTTATACAAAACAAAATAACTAAAGTTAATAGAGCTGAATATTTAAAGTATGATGAGGTAAGTAAGAAATTAAAAGCTACATTTAATATAACTTCAGATATGCAGTTAGGAGAATGGGAGCTATATTTTATATCACTTAAAGATAACGCAGGAAATCAAAAATATTATTATCAGAAGGATTTTAGTGAAATTTATAAGATAAATTTAATTAATGGATCTATTGATATAATGCCTCCAGTAATAACTGACATGATATGGTCAGTAAGCGAGTCACAATTAGGGAAAAAATTATCTGTAGAAATTGACGCGAGTGATGAATCTGGTATAAGTATTGGTTTTGGAACAAACATATTTATAAGAAATAGTGTTTTAACACAAGTAACAATGAGTAGAGATTTAAGATATGATGAGGTAAGCAAGAAATTAAAAGCTGAATTTGATGTGAATTCGGATATACAAACGGGTGAATGGGAGTTATATTTCGTTAGCCTCAAAGATAGCATAGGAAATCAAAAATATTATTCTCAATCCGATTTTAGTAAAGTATATAAAGTAAACTTAGGAACATCTATAGACGTAACTGCACCGATAATAAATGACATGACATGGTCGTCGACTGAATTACAAGTAGGAGACAAATTAACTGTAGAAATAGATGCTGTTGACTATGACTCTGGAATAAACATAGATTCCAGAGCAAGTATATCAATAAAAAATAAGATAACAGGAGTGGAAAAAACTGAGTATTTAAATTATGATGAATTAAGTAAAAAGTTAAGAGCTACATTTAATATAACTTCAGATATGCAATTAGGAGAATGGGTATTAGACTCAATCTTAATTAAAGATAAAATAGGAAATCAAAAAGTTTATAGTAAATCTGACTTTTTTAAAGAATATAAATTTAATTTAAAGTCAGTTTTTCAAGGTTGCGAGAATAAAAAAATTAGGATAGGGGAAAAATTCAATGCTCTTGAAGGCGTAAAAGCAAGTAGTACTTTTGAGGGAGTGTTTACAGATAAGGTTAAATATTTTGGAAATGTAGACAGCAGTAAAGAGGGTATATATCTTATCAAATATGAGGCAATTGGGAAGAATGATAATTTATATGAAGGTTATCGTTGGATTTCGGTTATTAACGATTTAACTTATGATAATAGTGGTGAGCTTAACGAAAACTATTTTAATAAGGATATAGTATTAAATATACCAGATTTAATTGATTTAAGTTCGTTAAAAATAAGTAAAAATTATGAGAGCTATAATTTAGATACTAAAAGAATTATAAGCGAAGAAGGTTATTACTCTGTATCATTTGATTCAAATAATACAAGACAATTGAATTTTGAATTTACTATTGATAAAACTAGTCCTGTTGTTTATGCGGCATATAAAGTTCTTAATGTAATTGAAGATGGCTATGTTAAACCAGAAAAACTTATCATGAGGTTTGAGGAAAATCTCAATTTAAAGTATTCACCTGAGCCAGATTGGGGTAAAATTGGAAGACAAAATGTTAATATTTTAGTTAGTGATTTATCAGGTAATCAGGTAAATCAGGAAGCAACTCTAATTATTAATGATAAGTGTGATATTGATTATGATGGAACTGTAAGTATACTAGATTTAGCAGCAGTTGCTAAAAATTATAACTTTGTAAGTTCTAAACCTAATTGGAATCAAAGAGTAGATATTAATAAAGATGGAATAGTAGATATATTTGATCTAACAATTATTGCGAGAAGGATTAACGAATAATAAAGGAGTTTTTTATAAAATCAGAAAAGAGGTGCTAGTGGGAATATAACTAGACTAGCACAAGAAAGATTAAATACATTAGGATTTAACTGTGGAACTGCAGATGGAATCTTTGGAGAAAAGACTAGAGTAGCAGTAATAGCATTCCAAGTATCAGGAGGATTATCTGCTGATGGAATAGTTGGACAAAATACTTGGAGAAAGTTATTAAGTGCTACAATAATGACTATATGGTTATGTTATCATTTACTATCAATTAAATATTTAGCCTAGTTTTTACACATCTATTATTATATTGAAAATAAATAATTATAAAAATAAAATTTTAAGTTACTCCTGTAATTTATTTATCTCTAGGTATATTTATGGTATATTTAAATATGGGTAAAGGGGTGAATATAAATTGAAAATTTTAAAAAAAATACTAGTAGTTAATTTAACTATTATCCTAACGATTCTTTTATTACCTTTAGTAAAATCTAATGCATCAAGTAATATAGATCAATCTTCAATAGTAAATACAGCTTATAGTAAACTAGGAGCTAGATATGTCTTTGGTGGAGTTGGTCCTGATGTTTTTGATACCTCTGGGTTTACTCAATACGTATATAAACAATCTGGAATTCCAATAGCTAGAACTGTGTATGACCAATTAAATAATGGAATAGAAATAAAAGAATCTGATTTAATTCCTGGTGATCTTGTATTTACTAGTGCTAGTCATGTAGGTATATATGTAGGGAATGGACAAATGGTTCACGCATCTCAACCAGGAGATGTAGTAAAAGTATCTAATATTTATTCTTTCTACGCAGCTAGAAGAGTGTTATTAGATGGAAACTCTAATGAAAAATTTGACTTTAATAAAGATGGTTATGTTGATATTATTGATGTAGCTATGTTATCTGAAAAATATGGGTATTCAAATACTAATACTGATTGGAATCAAATCTATGATTTGAATAATGATAGTACTGTTGATATATACGATTTAGTATTAATATCAAAATCTATGAAGAATTAAAACCATATTAAAATAACAGTTTCTTTTAAAGAAGCTGTTATTTTTGTTATATTTATCAAATTGTTTACATTTTATATACTTGTCCCCTTTTGTGCTATATGATAATATTTACAATGGAATTCTTAGTTTTACAAACTAAATTAAAGAAAAAACTATACTTAAACAACTAAAATTAAAAAGATGAACCTATATAAGATGAACCTATATTATGATAGATAACATAATATACTCATATATACAATTTAAAGGGGGACATATTAATGAAAAAACTAAAAAAAATGAGTTGTATAATAGCTTTATTGATGGTTACTTTTGTTGTTGCTTCATGCTCAAAAGAGAAAACAATTACACCTAAAGCTACGCCAGAGGAAACGGCTAAAATCTATTTAGATGTGTTACTAAAAAATGATGCTTCTAATATAGATAAATTAGGTTTAAGTGCTGACTATTCAGAACAAGTTAGAGCTAAATTAGAAAGAGAACTTGTATCGGCAGTTTCAGAGTCAAATAATAAAGAGATTTCAATTTCAGAAGAAACTAAAAACAACTATGTTAAAGATTTTATAACTTGCCTATCCAAAATAGAATATGAAGTTACACCAATATCTTCAGAGAAAGATAATGCAAGAGTTCAAATTAAAGTTAAAGCATTTGACTTCAAAAAGATAGGTGCTGATAGTATAAATTTCGCTAAAGAAGAATATTTAGCTAATCAATCAATGACAGAGCAACAACTTACGGAGTTACTCGTAAAAAAAATCGGTTCAGATTTAGCAAATGGAACTTTAAGTGCAACGCCTATATATATTGAGTTTTATTTAACTTTAGAAGATGATGTTTGGGTACCTCTAAATAGCGATGTCCAGAACCTTATGGAAACTATTTTTCCTGTAGAGGATTTGTATACTGCTTTATAAAGCAGTTTTTCTACTAGGTGCTATAAATTTACAATTAAACCGCAACTAAGTATTAATTTACTTGGTTGTGGCTTTTTTTATGTAGTTAAACTTTCAAATAAAATTAACCCAAATAACAATTCAAAATTAATATATAAAGTAATATATGTAAAAAGAAATACTAATAATAAATATCATGCCGCATCTTCTCACCTCACGTTAATTGCCTTGTTTAAATTATGGATACTCTCAATGTACTCTATAAAACAACTTATTATATCTTTTGCTTATACATTTTTATTTTCACTGCACAATTTGTATTTTTATACATACCTTTGTCGAATATATTGCTTGTCTATTTTTCTCATATTATACTCTAAATTGAATAATAATTTTACATAATAATATTAAAAGGGGAAGATAGTAATGACAAAATTAAAGAAATGTAAAGCTTGTGGAGAGGAAATATCCAAAAATGCAAAGACCTGCCCTAAATGTGGACAAAAGAATGCAGGAGGATGTCTTAAAACTGTACTAATAGGAATAGGAATATTAGTAATTATAGGTGCTATAGGCTCCTTGTTAGGAGATAAGAGTGACAAAGAGAAAAATGATGGTTCAAAAATAACAACTGAATCAAATTCAAAACCAGAAACTAAAAAGGAAGATGAAAACAAAATAAAAGCAGGAAATTATAAGGTCGGTCAAGATATGCCAGCAGGAGAATACATAGTTATTTCTTCAAAAGGATTAGGATATGTAGAAGTTACAAAGGATAGTTCTGGTACACTTGATAGTATAGTAATGAATGACAACGTACAAGGGAATACTATTATAACAGTAAAAGATGGACAGTATGTAAATCTAAAGAGTGCTGATATGTATGCATTTGATAAAACGCCTTCTCTTAAACCAGAAGATGGCATTTATAAATCTGGTATGTATAAGGTAGGCGTTCATATACCAGCAGGAGAATATAAAGTTGTTCCAGATTCAAATATGGGATATATTGAAGTTGACAAAGATAGTCTTGGAGGTTTACAAAGTATAATAACTAATGATAACTTACAAGCAGAAAAATATATAACTGTTCAAGATGGACAATATTTAAAAATCAAAAATGCTTCAATAAATACAAATAAGTAATTTATTTATAATTTATATAAAAATCTTTGATTATATAGACGTACTGACTTATTAAGACTACAAATATCACTATTTGTAGTCTTTTTGTGTACTGTAATTTAAACTGGACTGGCTGCGCAGCTGCTATTACAGCTAAAAAGGCTGGAGCAGAGGTTCATGTTTTTGAAAAGACAGATTTGTTATTAGGATTAGGAAATATAGGTGGAATAATGCGAAACAACGGTAGGTTTACTGCTGCTGAGGAACTTATTGCATTAGGTGCACCTGAGCTTATACATTTATGCGATAAAAATTCAAATCATAAAAATATAAAATTTCCTGGCCATGAACATGCTTCACTTTATGATGTTACGTCCATTGAACCCGATGTTAGAAAATTATTAACTGATATGGATATTAAACTTCACCTAATTACTAGAGTTACTGATATAGAGCAAAATGAAAAAATAATTAAAGGAGTTCGTCTATCTAATGGAGATTATATAGAAGGTGACGTAATCGTTGAAACCACTGGTTCTACGGGTCCGATGGGAAACTGTCAAAGATACGGAAATGGCTGTGCAATGTGTATATTAAGGTGTCCATCTTACGGACCTAGAATATCAATTAGTGAAAGAGCTGGAGTTAAAGATTTTTCTGGTGAAAGAAATGATGATAAGCTTGGAGCTTTTTCTGGCTCCTGTGAAGTTGCTAAAGACAGCTTATCAGAAGAGTTAAAGAATCAGCTAGAGACAACGGGAGTAGCAGTCCTTCAAGTTCCCTCAGAAGACGTTAATTATGATAAACTTGAAGCTAAAGTTTGTCAACAATATGCACTTAAAGAGTTTGCAGAAAATCTTGTAATGTTAGATACAGGACACGCGAAGCTAATGACCTCATACTATCCACTTGATAAATTAAGAAAAATACCTGGATTAGAAAAAGCAAGATATGTAGATCCTTTAGCTGGATCTCAAGGTAATTCTATTAGATATCTATCCGTTGCTCCTAGAACAAATGATATGAAAGTAATAGGAGTTGATAATTTATTCTGTGCAGGCGAAAAATCAGGTTTATTTGTTGGACATACTGAGGCTATTTCAACTGGAAGCTTAGCTGGACATAATGCAGTAAGATTTTGTTTAGGCATACCTTTATTAACTCTCCCTGCCTCATTATCCATAGGCGATATTATATCCTTTGCAAATGAAAAATCTCAAACAAGAGAAGGTAGGAAATCGAGATATACTTTTGCTGGATCAGATTACTTTAAAAGAATGAAAGACCTTAATCTATATTCTATAGATATTAAAGAAATAGAAAATAGAGTTAAAAAGGTAAGTTTAGATAACGTATTTAATCAAAAATTAGTCTAAATTAAATTTTTATGTTGTCGAAAACAGTCTCCAAAAATAGTACTTAATAATAGAATATATTAAGTACTATTTTAAAAGGGGGTATGCATAAATGAAATATGCAATAGCTGTAGGACATACCTTGTCAGGTGCTGATTATGGTGCTGTCGGATATCTAATCGAAAGCATATGTACTAGACAAATAGGAGAACTAGTTCAAAACTATCTCTTAGCACAAGGTCATACTGTTGTATTTTGTAGAATTGATAATGCTAGCTCAGTTGGGCAAAGCCTATCTTATAGAGTTAATAAAGCAAATTCAGAAAATGTTGATTTATATGTTGAGATTCATCTAAATGCAGGTGGAGGAACTGGTTCTGAAGTATGGATTTATAGAACCGGAAGTACTGCAGAACAATATGCAAGAAATGTTGTGAATAGTCTAGCAGAACTAAATTATCCAAATAGAGGAGTAAAAACAAGCCAAAATCTCTATGTTTTAAGAAATACGGTAGCTCCTGCTATATTAGTTGAATGCTGTTTCGTTGATAACAGAGCTGATGCTGACAGATACAATGCTGATGTCATAGCTAGAGCCATAGTAAAAGGACTAACTGGAACAAATTCAAACATCACTCCTGAACCATCAATACCGGTTACTCCTCCTAGTCCACCAAATAGCGGTAATAACAATATAAGAACCCTTCAACAAGAAATAAATACACAGTTTAATTCTGGATTAGTAGTTGATGGAATTGCTGGCCCTAAAACATTAGCAGCTGCTCCTATGGTTAGTCAAGGGGCTCGAGGTAATATAACTAAGTGGATACAACAGAAATTAGGCATTGCAGCAGATGGTATATTTGGTCCTCAAACTAGACAGTCAGTTATAAGTTTCCAAAGATCTAATGGATTATCTACTGATGGAATAGTTGGTCCAAATACATGGAGAAAATTATTAGGTTTGTAAATTAAAAAGCAGCACAATTGTGCTGCTTATATATTTTCCTTACTAAATAACTGTTTTATATTGCCCTTATGCCTATAAATTAATATGATTCCTGAAATAGTAGTTGTGACTATTATTGGTAAAGGTAATCTCATTATTACACAAGTTAGTGGAATTATTACTCCTAATATTATAGATCTAATAGCTACTATATCTGTAACTTTCTTTAAAACTATATGAAATATAGCTCCTGTCATTACTGGAATAGGGGCTATTAATACAAATGCACCAAGCGTAGTATTTACACCTTTTCCTCCATTAAATGAAAGAAAGGGAGTAAAATCGTGACCTAATATACTTGCTAAAGCTACCACTGAAATATATACTTCTTTATTTATAGATAAATTAAATTTTGTCCATATTAAAATACTAATTAGAACTGGAAGAAGTCCTTTTAGTATATCTATAACTTGAGTTATTAGTGATATCTTAGTTCCTGCAATTCTTTTAACATTTGTTGATCCTATATTTCCACTGCCTTTTGTCCTTATATCTATCCCATAAATTCTTTTAATAATAAGATATCCTGTTGGTATAGAACCACACAAAAATGCAACTAAAAAACTTACAATAATAATCATTATGCACCTCAAATAAATAATTTTCATCTTCTCGAGAACTTATTATAGCACACATTACTTAAATATAACATAATAAAAATAATTGTCACAAATTTAATTAAAGTATTAATCAAATTTGTGACAATCTTAAAGTCATCTATTTAACTTTATATATCCATCCTTCTGGTGCATCAATATCTCCTACCTGTATACCGCATAAAGTCTCATATAACTTTTTAGTAACAGGTCCCACTTCAGTTTCACTATAAAAAACATGAAGTTTATCATTATAATCTATTCCTCCTATAGGAGTAATTACAGCAGCTGTTCCACA
This sequence comes from Clostridium intestinale DSM 6191, assembly GCF_900130055.1. Classification (GTDB taxonomy): domain Bacteria; phylum Bacillota; class Clostridia; order Clostridiales; family Clostridiaceae; genus Clostridium_T; species Clostridium_T intestinale. The sequence goes on along the minus strand of NZ_FQXU01000003.1, from coordinate 319,704 downwards.
TGCACCAGCCTCTTTAAACTCATCCAAATTATCTATTAATACATCTCTCTCCTCAGTTTCAAGTCCTAAATATTCTTTAGCTACATGTAATAATGAATATTTAGTTATACTTGGCAGAATAGACGGTGAAACTGGAGTAACAAATTTATCATCTTTAGTTATTCCAAAAAAGTTTGCTGATCCAACTTCTTCAATTTTTGTATGAGTTGCAGGATCTAAATATATACAATCTGCATAACCTTTTTTTGCTGCAACTTCATGTGGATATAGGCTTGACGCATAGTTACCACCAACTTTTGCACCACCAGTTCCATAAGGAGCAGCTCTATCATAATCCGAAACCATAAAATTAACTGGTGTCATACCACCTTTAAAATATGGACCAACAGGTAAACAAAATACACAGAATATGTATTCTGGAGCTGCTTTAACTCCTATATTATCTCCAACACCTATTACAAAAGGTCTTAAATACAAAGTTGCTCCAGTTCCATAAGGAGGAACGTATGCCTCATTAGCTTTAACAACCTGCATACAAGCGTCTATAAACGTTTCTACAGGTACTTCAGGCATTAATAGCCTTCTACAACTTCTATTTAATCTTAAAGCATTTTGATCTGGTCTAAACAATTGAATTTCTCCATCTTTAGTCCTATAGGCTTTTAATCCTTCAAAACATTGCTGTCCATAGTGAAGTGCCGTAGAAGCTTCGCTTACTTTTAGCATATTATCTTCTACAAGATTACCCTCATCCCATTTCCCATCTTTCCAATTAGAAATAAAACGAAAATCTGTTTTTAAATATGAGAACCCCAAGTTACTCCAATCAATATCAACTTTTGTCATATAAATTACCCCCTTTAGGATTTGTTAGTTTTTTAAATAATTTTATTCTACACCAAAATTCCATATTTTTATATGAAAATTTAAAAAACTTGTTTAAATATTTATAAAAGCATACCTATCATTATATCTAAAATACCTTTGGTCTTCTTTAAGTTATCAACATAATCACTTATGTTGTTTTTATAGTAATCAATCCCTGAATCAGTTATAGTGTATATTTTTTTACTTCTTTTGTTTAAAAACTCATCGCCAAGCCACTTCGAATTAACATACCCACGTTCTTCTAAATCATAAAGAGTATCGTATACAGTTGATGAGGAAACAGGATAGGGGAGTGATGCATTTTCAAATTTGTTTCTAAAATCCTCTAAAATCTTATTCCCAAAAACCTCTTCTCCTTTAGATAATTTTTTTAATATGTAAAAAATATATAATTGTTTTGTATTAACTACATTTCTAGGAGCTACAAGTCTATTTCTCTGCATAAATTATCACCTCCAAACTATATTATACTCCAAAAATATACTGTGGCAAATTTACTCTTATTCTTCACTAAGTAGACAAAGTTTTATTCTTATTAACATTTTATGGTATAAGTGAATAACATATATTATACAAAAGAGATTGGAGTGATTAACATGTCAAGAAGAAGATGTGGCTGTTGTTCTACCACCACTAGAGACTGTTGTACCACAAGAAATCAGGGTATATGTAATCCGCCATGTGCATACAATTCTGGGTGTTCACAAGGATTTGGATGCGGTTACCCTTATAACTCAATTTTTGGTACCAACTGTTTCTTCAATAATCCAATGCTTATTTGGTTATTAGTGCTTGGAAGAGGTCGTTTTTTCAACTTTTAATACTAAAAACTCCTTGCTTTAATGCAGGGAGTTTTTAATATTATAATGAGTTATATAAGTTTTTCATATATAAAGCATCCTTTTCTAATATAGGACTTTCACATATTATGCAGCCTTTTACATTATAATCAATGAATGCCTTTAGGCAAGCTTTTATATTAAAATCACTTTCAGCTAATGGAAGATGATTTCTTTCGCCCTTATCGGTATAATTTATTCCTGATAAATGAATATGTAAATCTTCTAAAGCATCTCTTCCTAATTCTTCACCTACATATTCAAGGATTTCTGCAAAATCTTTATATTCCTTTAACAAGCCAACACCTCTAGCATGAATATGTGAAAAATCAATACATATATTGCAGCTAGAAACAGCTTTTGCTATGTCTACAAGCTCTTTTATATCCCCAAACTGTGATGCCTTTCCTGTAGTCTCTAACCTATATGTAACTAAATCTTTAGGCAATGTTTTAAGTTCATTTTTTATCTTATCTAATGTGTCTTCTTTAGAAGCTTTAAGATAATAACCAGCATGGAAAACTAAGCTTCTACCTCCAACTGAAGCTAAAGCTTCTGCACCTTTTATTATTCTCTCCTTAGATTTATAGATTTTTTCCTCTTCATCTGCATTTAAATTAACGTAGTAGGAACCATGAGCAGACAGATAGAAATTATATTTTTCTTTCATTTTAATTATGTTTTCTCTATTTTTATTAGTAACATTAACGGATCTTACAAAGGGAAATTCCATTGCATCTAATCCAATACTATTAAGATATTCTATTCCACTTGCATAATTAAACTTCTCTCCATTACCTAAAGGTATTCCAGATATTCCAAATAATAATTTATCCATAGTTTTACCACCTATAATTTATATTTATTCCATAGTATATCAAAAAACAATATATCGCTTCAAGAATAATTTCCCAGGAAATTCCAATAAACAATAAATTTGCTTTATTTATTTTTACTTAATATAATTTATTAAGAGAATACAAAGTTAGGTGATGAATATGGAAGAAAGATTACAAAAATATATGGCTAGGTGCGGCGTTGCATCAAGACGAAAATGTGAAGAATTTATTTTAGCCGGCAAGGTGAGCGTAAATGGAGTAACGATACTTGAATTAGGTACAAAAATAGATATAAATACAGATAAGGTTTATTATAACGGTAACTTAATTAAACTTGAGGAAATTAAAAGATATATAATGTTAAATAAACCTACTGGAATAATAACTTCTGTAAAAGATGAAAAGAATAGAAAAACTGTTATAGATTTAATCGACGTTAAAGAGAGAATTTATCCAATAGGAAGACTAGATTTTGATTCATCAGGGTTACTTTTACTAACAAATGATGGTGACTTATATAATAACATCATACATCCAAGAAAAAACCTCTATAAAACTTATATAGCAAAAGTTGTAGGCTCTTTTACTAATTCAGAATTAGAAAAGTTTAAATCTGGCGTTGATATAGGAGGTTATATAACAGCCCCTTGTAAAATTTCAGTTATATCTTCTGATAATAAGTATAGCAAAGTAAAGATAAGCATAATGGAAGGTAAAAATAGACAGATTAGAAAGATGTGTTCAGCTTTTAATCATGAGGTTATAGAATTAAAAAGAATCTCAATTGGAAACATAAAACTTGATAAACTTGAAGTAGGTAAATGGAGAGAGTTATCTACTCAAGAAGTAGATTATATAAAGACTCTTTAAATTAAAAAGGAGGAAGTATGTTTAATTTAGTTAAAGACATAAGTTCTATATCTCATGATATTATATTTAAATACACACAAAATAAGGGAATAGCTATTGACTGTACTTTGGGAAATGGTCATGATTGTGATTTTTTGAAAAATATTTTCAAAAGAGTAGTCGCTTTTGATATACAAGAAATTTCTATAGAGAACTACAAATCTAAAGGATATGAAAATGTTGAGTTAATATTAGATTCTCACGATAAATTAGATTTTTATGTTAATGAAAATGTTGACTGTATTATTTATAATTTAGGTTATTTGCCTGGAGGAGATAAAAACATAACTACAGTTTCTGAGACAACTTTAAACTCAATTAAACAAGGACTTAATTTGCTAAAATCAGGTGGAATAATGACAATTGCCGTTTATTATGGACATTATGAAGGGCTTCTAGAAAAAACTTGCATTTTAAACTATTTAGAAACCCTGCCTAAAAATAAATACGGTATTATGAAGTTAGAGTATGTTAATAGAGATAATAACCCACCGTTATTGTTAATTATAGAAAAGAAATAAAATTGTTATTTCTTTGTTGTAGGAATTGTAAATAAATGATAAAATGAATTTATATTAATTAACAATTGCAAAAATGATGGGAGTAAAACAATATGGATTATTTTCAAAAACCTAATGAAGAAAATCAAGATTTGATGAGAATCATTCAAATAAAATTTTCTAGAATGAGCAAAGGACAAAAGTTAATTGCTGAATATATTCTAAAATATTATGATAAAGCAGCCTTTATGACAGCAGCAAGACTTGGAACTTCTGTTGGTGTTTCCGAATCTACAGTGGTTAGATTTGCAAACGAACTTGGATTTTCAGGATACCCAAAGCTTCAAAAAGAATTACAAGAACTAATTAAAAATAAATTAACTACAGTTCAGAGATTAGAGCTATCAAATGACTATATTTCTGAAGAAAACGCTTTAAAAGGTGTTCTAAAGGCAGACATAGAAAACATAAGAGCTACCTTAGAAAAAATAAATCACAAAACCTTTGAAGATGTTGTTAGATCTATTTTTATGGCAAAAAGAATTTACATAATAGGTTTAAGAAGTTCAACTGCCTTAGCTGAATTTTTAGGATTCTACTTAAATGTAATTTTAGACAATGTTAAAGTTGTAGGTTATGGAATTTCAGATATATTTGAACAGATGATTAATGTTGGTGAGGGTGATTTAGTTATAGGAATTGGATTCCCAAGATATGCAGCTAAAACTATAGACGCTTTATCTTTTGCTCACTCAAGAAAAGCTAAGGTTGTAGCTATTACAGACTCACTGCTATCTCCTTTAGCTACGCAATCAGATTTAACTTTAATTTCTCAAAGTAATATGGCTAGTTTCGTAGATTCATTAGTAGCGCCTTTATCTGTTATAAATGCACTTATTATAGCTGTAGGTATGAGAGAAAAAGATAAAATCACAAATACTTTTAACGATTTAGAAGAAATATGGAAAGACTACAATGTGTATTCCTACAATAGAGGAAAGATTTTAGAAGAGTAGCACTTAAATCAGCTTTATTTATGTGAAGCTGATTTTATTATTTATTGACAATATAACATTTTAACATTTATTATTAACATGATTTTATTTATAGAGGTGATTATTTTGAAAAATGTAGTAGTAATCGGTGCTGGTCCAGCTGGTATGATGGCAGCTATTTCTGCAGGAAAGCATCACAAGGTTACATTAGTTGAAGGAAATGATAGATTAGGCAAAAAGCTTTTTATAACAGGTAAAGGAAGATGTAATGTTACAAATAAAAAGGATATTTCAGAATTTTTTAATTACATACCTGGAAATCCATACTTTCTTTATAGTGCTTTATATGGTTATACAAATGAAGATGTCATTAATTTCTTTGAAAGCAAAAATATCAAATTAAAAACTGAGAGAGGGGATAGAGTGTTTCCACTATCAGATAAAAGTTCTGATATTATTAAAGGATTAGAGTCGGCTCTAAGAGAAGCAAATGTTAATATTTTATTATCTAGTAAGGTTAAGGATATAAACTTTTCTAACAATATGATTGATTCTATTATTTTAGATAATAATCAAAAAATATCCGGAGATCATTTCATTTTCTGTACTGGGGGACTTTCTTATCCTTTAACAGGTTCAACTGGAAAAGGTCTTTCTTTATCTAGAAAATTAGGGCACAACATTATAGAACCCAAACCTTCCCTTGTTCCTATCGAAACTATAGATGCTTGGGTTAAAGAATTAATGGGATTAAGCTTAAAAAATGTAGAATTAAAAGTTCTAAAAGATAATAAAACTGTATTTAAGGATCAAGGCGAAATGCTATTTACCCACTTTGGAATATCTGGACCATTAGTTTTAAGTGCATCTCGTTATGTAGATATGTCAAAATCTATGGAGGTCTCAATTAATCTTAAACCAGCTTTAACAGAAGTGGAGCTAGATAAGAGACTACAAAAAGATTTTCAAAAATATCTTAATAAAGATTTTAAAAATTCTCTAGATGACCTATTACCTAAAAAGTTAATTCCAGTAATTATAAAGTTATCCAAAATCGATGAAGATAAAAAGGTTAATTCTATAACTAAAGAGGAAAGAAAAACCTTAGTTTCTTTACTACAGAGTTTAAAAATGAAGGTAAAAGGACTACGACCTATTGAAGAAGCAATAGTTACTGCTGGTGGAGTTGATACTAAAGAAATAGACCCCTCTACAATGAAATCTAAATTAATTCAAAACCTATCCTTTGCTGGAGAAGTTGTAGACGTAGATGCTTTTACCGGAGGTTATAACGTTCAAATTGCATTATCAACAGGCTATTTAGCTGGAAATTCCATATAGAATAAATTAATTTATTTTTGTCATTATTATGATATAATATCTTAGAATACTAATATTGAAAAGGAGAATTACTTTGAATATTTCAGTTGCAATTGATGGTCCAGCAGGAGCAGGAAAAAGTACCATAGCCAAAATCATAGCTAAAAGATATAATTTAATGTATATAAATACTGGAGCAATGTATAGAGCTGTAACCCTTGTAGCTATGAATCAAGATATATCTGTTGATAACATATCTAAACTCATGTCCTTAATGGAAAGTATGGAAATGCATTTTGAAAACGATAATTTAATCCTAAACGGTGAAAATATTCAATCACTATTAACTACACCTGTTATAAGTAATAATGTTTCAAATTATGCTCAGATTCCTGAAGTTAGAAGAAATCTAGTTAAACTTCAAAGAGAAATGGGTAAACAGTATAACGTTATAATGGATGGTAGAGACATAGGCACTGTGGTTTTAAAAGATGCAAAATTCAAATTCTTTTTAACTGCTTCTCCTGAAGAAAGAGCTAATAGACGTTATGAGGAATTAAAAAATAATGGTTTAGATGTTAAGTATGATGATATTTTAAGTGATATAATAAAAAGAGATTACATAGATTCTAATAGAGAAGTTGATCCTCTAATTAAAGCCCATGATGCTATAGAAATTGACACTACTGGATTAGATATAGATGGCGTTGTTAATAAAATTTCTAATTATATTAATGGTAGTGTAAAATAAATATAAAGGTGATAAAATGAGAAGAATATTACTAGCTCAAAATGCAGGATTCTGCTTTGGAGTTAAAAGAGCTGTTGATGAAGCTATTAAAAACAAAGAAAAATATAATAAAAAAATTTATACCCTAGGACCTTTAATACATAATAATGACGTGGTATCGATGTTAGAAGATAATAATATCTATGCAATCAGTATGGATGATATTAAAAATTTAACTTCCGATGATGTTGTATTAATAAGATCTCACGGAGTTTCTAAGAAAGTAATTGAAGAACTTGAAACTCATGGAGTTACTACTGTTAATGCAACTTGTCCTTACGTAACTAACATACAAAAAAAAGCTGATAAATATAATAAAGAGGGTTATAAGGTCATTATAATGGGTGACAAAAATCATCCTGAAGTTATAGGAATAAATGGATGGGCTGATGATAATGCCTTAGTTACTAAAGATGGTAATATCATAGAACCTTTACCTGATAAAGTGTGTTTATTATCTCAAACCACAGAAAAACAAGAAACTTGGGAAAAAACACTATCCTATGTTTCAGAACATTCTAAAGATGTTTTAGCTTTCAATACTATATGTTCTGCTACAGAAGTTAGACAAAAAAGTGCAATGGAAATATCAAAAGAAGTTCAAGTGATGATAGTTATTGGAGGTAAAAATAGTTCAAATACCACAAAATTATTTGAAATATGTAAATCTAACTGTTCCAAGACCTATCATATTGAGAACGCTTCAGATATTCCATTTGAATTAATAAATAATAAAAGTATAAATTTAATAGGAATTACTGCAGGAGCCTCAACTCCTGATTGGGTAATTAAGGAGGTAGTTGAAATTATGGAAAATGAAAATTTAGTACAAGAAAATCAATTAGATCTAATGAATTCTATGGATAGAAAACTTACTATAGGTGAGGTTATTGAGGTAGAGGTTTTAAAAGTAGATCACGACGCTGCTTATGTAGCAATTCCTGGTTATAAATTAGATGGAAAAATCCCTAAATCAGAATTTTCTTTTGACAAGGTTGATAACTTTAGTGAATTGGTAGTTGTTGGTCAAAGCATAAAAGCTAAGGTTTTAAGTTATAATTTTGAAGGTTATGTATTACTATCTAGTAAGGAGCTTCAAAGAGAAATAGCATTAGAAGAATTAGCAAAAGCTAAAGAAGATGAAGCTACTCTTGATATAACAGTATCGAATTCTGCAAAAGGTGGATTAGTTTCATACTATAAAGGAATAAGAATCTTTATACCTCAATCACAAATATCAGTGGCTTTTGTTAAGAATTTAGAATCATATTTAAATAAAACTTTAAAAGTTAAAATTCTTAATATTGAAGAGGGAAATGTAATAGCTTCTAGTAGAGTTATCGAAGAAGCTGAAAAGAAGGTAGTTGAGGATGCAGCTTGGAGTGCTATTACTGATGGAGATGTTGTTAAAGTTAAGGTTTTAAGATTTGCAGACTTTGGTGCTTTTGTTAATGTACATGGTGTAGATGGACTTATACCACTTTCATTAATGAGCTATGGAAAAATATCAAAAGCTTCAGAGGTTTTAAAAATAGGTCAAGAGATAGAAGCAAAAATAGTTGCATCAAATAGAGATGAAAATAAGTTAACTTTAAGCATAAAAGATTTAATTGAAGATCCATGGACTAATATAGAAGAAAAATATCCAGAAGATACCATAGTAATAGGTAAAGTAGTGAGACTATCCGATTTTGGTGCTTTTGTAGAATTAGAAAAAGGGGTAGATGGATTATTACACATCTCTCAAATATCTAGAAAGAAAATAAATCACCCATCAGAAGTACTTAAAGTTGGGGATGTAGTAAAAGCAAAAATAATCAATGTTGATAAAGAGAAAAGGAAAATTGGATTAAGTTCAAAAGTTTTAGAGTAAGTCTTAAAAGAGTTCTTTCTAAGTTTTTAGAAAGAACTCTTTGTTATTATCTTCAAACTAATAGAATATACTTAAATAAGGGAAGCAATAGGAGGTAATATTAGTGGAAGATTATTCAAAAATATTGTCTAATTATAATATAGAAGGATATAGTATAAGCTTTAAAGATAATGACTATATAGTTGACTGCAAAAGCGAAATGTTTATGCTTCATACATATAGAAGCAAAAAAACACAGTTAAAAGACTTTCTACAATTTTACGAAGATTTATATAACAATGGTTTTAGAAAAATAGGTAAAATCATTAAAACTAATAACGGGAACAAGTATATTAAAGCTAGAGATACTTCATATTTTCTTACATCATATTTTAGAGAAGATACTGATTTCGTTTATAACATAGATTTTTTTAAAAATTCAATATTGTTACTAAATAAATTCCATAGATGTACCATAGAATTACATCCTGAGAAATATAATTTTAAAAGGGAATATACTAAATATATAAAAAGGTATTTGAAAAGAATAGACTACATGCTTAATTTAAAAAATACTATATCTAATAACATAATTAAATCTTACTTTGATAATCAGGTTTTAGATATTCTAGTAAATTACGATGAAGTACTTACTAACTGCAAAAAGATTTTTAGTAACCTATCTACCATTAAAAATAAAACTCCTCATCGATATAAGTTTTCTGCAAGTGGAATCACAATAGATGATTTTACTAAATCAGATAATAAAATTAAATTAAAGAACATAAATAGGATTAAATATAGTTATTATCATATGGATATAGGATCTCTTTTAAACAGCATTTTAAATCAACCATCAGTAAACTGGGATTACCAAACTTTTAATGACTTAATAGAGATTTATAAGAAAAATTATAATTTTTCTCTTGAGGATATTTATTTGATTTTAGGCTTTACTGCATTCCCCTATAAGTTTTATGATATTTGCAGGGATATTTATAAAAAACACTCTCATAAAAATATTTCAGAATATAAGTTAGCGCTAAATAATATATTATCACAGAGTGAAAATGTAAATACATGGTTTAAATTTTATGTAGAAGCTACCGATATATAGATTAAAGTGGATTTCCATATGTAAATGTTAAATTATTCTAAAGAGCTATTTATATGTTTATTAATATAGAGTAAAATTAATGATGGGGCTTGGGAAGAAGCTCCTACAGGTTAGGGTTAAAAGGATTTGATGAAGCTCTTCGAGCTTCTACAGGTTAGCGGTGATAGTTAATAATGAATCTAATGGAGCTTAGAAACGCTCCTACAGATTATATGTGTACACAATATAGGTGGTGATTTAAGATGAAGACTGAAAGACTAAATAAGAATAATAGACCATTAGTTGAAAAGGCTATTAAAGAAGCTATTAAAGTTAATCCTTTAAATGAAGATTTTTTATCTGAATATGATTCTAAATCTTTTGTGATGAAATTTTTATTAAAGTCTTCTTTTGATATATATATTTTAAATGATTCAGTAGGATATATATGGTATGAACATTTAAGCAATAATGTATTTAATATAAAAAGCTTATATTTTCCGCCTAGTTTTTCTGAACTTCCTATATCATTTTTCACTAAAAATCATTCTTATAGTTATGAAAGTATTGCTAATGAGGATAGTATTTCTTTACTTAAATCATTGGATTTTAACATTTATTCTGAGAGCTATATTCTTGAAAAAACTATTGAAGACTTTTCTTTTAATGATATCGAAGATATTAGTTTTAGATATGTTAAAACTAAAGATGATATAAATGCTAGAGTTACATTGCAAAACATTATCTTTGATGAAGATAGTAGAGTTCCTTTAGAGACTACAGATATACTATTTGATATGAAGCAAGAATATTATATTAACGATTTAGCTATTATCATGTATTTTAAAGATAAGGCTATCGGCTATGGACAAATAATAAAAAATAATACTTATACTGTTGTAAACTTTGGCATCTTGCCTGAGTATAGAGGACAGGGCTTAGGCAGACATTTTCTTAATTACATTATATCTCTTGCTAAAAGAAAAAACATTAAAGAACTTTCTATACGTGTTTCTCCTAATAATGTAAAGGCCATGAACCTTTATAACTCTGTAGGTTTTTATTTTAAAGAACATATATTGACTTGGAACAAATAGGATTATTTTAAAACCTAGAGAAATCTCTAGGTTTTAAAATAATCCTTCTGTTGGTACATAAGAACTTTTTGTATACATCAATGAAGGGGTAAGTTTATCATTGTAGTAACTTCTATCTGCAATGAAGTTCATATCTTTATTACGTAGATGTCCGTTATTAGGATTCATGTATTCATCATTATTGTCTAGTGATTTTAAATCATACATTTAAATCCCTCCTTTTTTTTAGTTTTCTCAAATTTATAATTTTTATTACTAAATTTTTTATTTTTATGTTATAATTTATATTTGATAAAATACTATTGGAGGAAACAATACATGACTAATTCAATATATATTGATAAGATACAAGGTGAAGAAAATTTATCAACTAATTTAACTCAAACCTTTCATATTTCCACTTATGGATGTCAAATGAATGAAGAAGATTCAGAAAAAATATCAGGAATGCTTAAAAGAATAGGTTATTCAAATACTGAAGTTAAAGAAGATGCCGATATCATTATATTCAACACATGTTGTGTTAGAGAAAATGCAGAAAATAAGGTTTTCGGAAATTTAGGTCAATTAAAGAAACTAAAAGAAGAAAGACCAAATCTAATTATAGCTATTTGTGGATGTATGATGCAGCAAAAAGGAATGGCTGATAAAGTTCTTAAAACTTTCCCTTTTGTAGACATAATTTTTGGTACACACAACTCTTATAAGTTCCCTGAATACCTAGATAGAGTTCAAAAAGATGGCGTTCAAGTAAAGGAAATTATAAATAAAGAGGATGGAATAGTAGAGGGTCTCCCTATAGATAGAAAAAGTGATCTTAAAGCATTTGTTACTATAATGTATGGTTGTAATAACTTCTGTACTTATTGTGTAGTTCCTTATGTAAGAGGGCGTGAAAGAAGTAGAAAACCAGAAGATATAGTAAAAGAAGTAGAAGAATTAATCTCTCAAGGATATAAAGAGATAACTGTACTAGGCCAAAATGTTAATTCTTATGGTAAGGATTTAAATGATGGAATGTCTTTCGCAAAACTACTTAGAACTTTAAATGAAGTTAAAGGACTTGAAAGAATAAGATTTATGAGTTCTCATCCTAAGGATTTAACTGATGATGTTATTTTAGCTATAAAAGAATGTGATAAGGTATGTGAACAAGTACATCTACCAGTTCAAAGTGGATCATCAGCAATACTGAAATCTATGAACAGACATTACACTAGAGAACAATACATCGAGTTAGCTAAAAAGATAAAAGCAGAAATTCCGGAAGTTTCTATAACTACAGATATCATAGTTGGATTCCCTGGTGAAACTGATGAAGACTTTGAAGATACTCTAGAGTTAGTTAAAGAAGTAGAATACGATTCTGCCTTTACATTTATATATTCAAGAAGAAATCATACTCCTGCTGATAGAATGGAAAATCAAATTCCAGAGGAAATCAAGCATGAAAGATTTAATAGATTAGTTAAGACCTTAAATGAAATAGTAGAGAGAAAAAATAAAACATACGAAAATAAAACTGTTGAAGTTTTTGTAGAAGGAACAAGTAAAAACCAAGAATCAAGACTTACTGGAAGAACTAGAAACGGTAGACTTGTTAACTTTGAAGGTTCAAAAGATTCTATAGGAAAATTAATTAATGTAAATATAACTAAAGCTGGTTCATTCTCATTAACTGGCGAGGAATGTAAATAAAAGCTCTTATTTCAAGAGCTTTTAAACTAATTTAGGAGGGTAATTATGGCTTTAACTCCAATGATGCAACAATACTTTGAAATAAAAGAAAAGTATAAAGATTGTATCTTATTTTTTAGATTAGGCGATTTTTATGAAATGTTTTTTGAAGATGCTGAAGTAGCTTCAAAAGAATTAGAACTTGTTCTAACAGGAAGAGACTGCGGTTTAGAGAATAGGGCACCTATGTGTGGTATACCTTACCATGCTGCTAACTCTTATATTGGAAGACTTATTTCTAAAGGCTACAAGGTAGCTATAGGGGAGCAGGTAGAAGATCCAGCATTAGCTAAAGGAATAGTCAAAAGAGATGTAATAAAGGTAATAACCCCAGGAACATTTACAGATACAGCTTTTATTGATGATAGTAAAAATAACTTTATTATGTCTATATATAAATCTAAAGAAAACTTATGCGCTATATCTTCAACAGATATTTCAACTGGGGACTTCTACTGTACTAGTTTTACATATGATATTTCTTTAATTGGAGATGAAATATCTAAATATAAACCATCTGAAGTGATATTAAATGATGATTTTAGAGATCATACTGCTCAATTTGCTTTAATATATAATGGACTTATCTCTTTTAGAGACAATATGTATTTTGAGAATGACTATAGCTATCTTTATGATCAATTCAAAGATATAGAGTTTAACTTAGTTCAGGATGAAAAAAAATCTTCAATTAATTCATTAATAAAATATATTATAGATACTCAAAAAATGTCTTTGTCTAATATTAATACTATAAACTTCTATAATATAGAAGACTTTATGACTATAGATGCCTCTTCAAGAAGAAACCTAGAGTTAACTGAAAATATTAAAGATAAAAATAAAAAGGATTCTCTACTTTGGGTATTAGATAAAACTAAAACTTCTATGGGATCAAGAACCTTAAGAAGATGGATAGACGAACCCCTAATTTCCTTAGAAAAGATTAATAGTAGGCTAGACGCTGTAGATGAGCTTCGTAATACCTTAATAGATTTAGAAGAGCTTAGAGAAGCTCTAAAGGCCATATATGATATAGAGAGAATAATAGGTAAGGTATCTAATAAAAATGTATCAGCTAAAGATTTAATTAGCTTAAAACTCTCTTTATTTAAGGTGCCAACTATTAAAAATATAATCTCTAAGTTCAATAGTTCTTTATTTAGTACATATTACAATGACTTAGATGAATTAGCAGATATTAGAGATCTACTAGAAAATTCTATTTTAGATGATCCTTCTTTATCTATAAAAGAAGGAAACATAATAAAAGACTCTTATAATGAAACTATTGATAAGCTTAGAGAAGCTAAATTTAAAGGTAAAGAGTGGATTGCCGCTTTAGAAAACCAAGAAAGAGAGTTTACAGGGATTAAATCCTTAAAGGTTGGATATAATAAGGTTTTTGGATATTATATTGAAATAAGTAAGGCTAATTATTCAAATATACCTGAAGGTAGATATATAAGAAAGCAAACCCTTGCAAATGCAGAAAGATTCATAACAGATGAGTTAAAGAAAATTGAAGACGATATATTAGGTGCAGAAGAAAAACTTATCGCTTTAGAATACAATGTCTTCTGCGAAATTCGTGATGAAGTTGAAGCTGCCGTGGATAGATTAAAACTTACAGCAAAAATTATATCTGAACTAGATGTAATTTCAACCTTCTCAAAACTAGCTATGGAAAATAACTATGTTAGACCTAAGCTAAATAATTTAGGAAAAACTACTATTACAGAAGGTAGGCATCCTGTAGTTGAAAAGGTAATTGATAGAGGAGAGTTTGTATCTAATGATACCAAACTTGACATTAAAGATAATCAATTATTAATAATCACAGGTCCTAATATGGCTGGTAAATCTACATATATGAGGCAAGTTGCTCTTATAACTTTAATGGCTCAAATAGGGTGTTTCATCCCTGCAACATCTGGTGATATAGGAATATGTGATAAAATATTTACAAGAATAGGTGCTTCAGATGATTTAGCTGGCGGTAAATCAACATTTATGGTTGAAATGTGGGAAGTTTCAAATATATTAAAAAATGCAACGTCGAACTCTCTAGTCCTTTTAGATGAGGTTGGACGTGGAACCTCAACTTATGATGGTTTAAGTATAGCCTGGTCTGTTATAGAATATTTAAGTAAAGGTAAACTAAAACCTAGAACATTATTTGCAACTCACTATCATGAATTAACTCAACTAGAAGCTGAGATTAGTGGGGTTAAAAATTTCTCTGTTTCTGTTAAAGAAATAAACGATACTATTATCTTCCTTAGAAAAATAGTTCCAGGTGGAGCAGATCAATCTTATGGAATAGAGGTTGCAAAATTAGCCGGGTTGCCTACTGAAGTTATAGAAAGAGCTAAAGATATACTTGAAGGTTTAGAAAAAAATCAAACATCAAAATCTAAAATAGAAACTAAAGAAAAACCTAAAGCTAAAACTAAAAATAATGTAGATACTTCCATGCAGATGGATTTTGGGTCCTTGGCTAAAGATGGGATGCTAAACAAATTAGCTACCCTTGATATATTAAATATGACACCAATGGATGCTATGAATAATCTACACAATATTATTAAAGAAGCTAAAGAGCTTCTAAAATAAAGGAGGTGTTTCTCCCTTTGAAAAGAATAAATATATTAGATTCACAAACTTCAAATAAAATAGCTGCTGGTGAAGTAGTAGAAAGACCTTTTTCTGTAGTTAAGGAATTAGTAGAAAACTCTATAGATGCTTCTAGCAAAAATATTATAGTTGAAATAGAAAATGGCGGAGAAACTCTTATAAAAGTTATAGATGATGGTGATGGTATTCACAAAGAAGACATATCAAAAGCCTTCTTACCTCACGCAACCTCTAAAATTAAAGAAGTAGAGGATATATACAATATAATGACCTTGGGCTTTAGAGGAGAGGCATTAGCATCTATTGCCTCTATATCTAAAACCATACTAAAATCTAAAACTTCCTCAGAGGATATTGGAGTTGAAATATCTTTAACTGGGGGAAGTATAGATCATATTGTAGAGCGTGGAGTAAATAAAGGAACCTATATAGAGGTTAGAGATTTATTCTTTAATGTACCCGCTAGAAAAAAATTTATGAAATCTCAATCAAGAGAAAGTGCTTTAATTAATGATATATTAACTAGGATTGCTATAGCTAATCCTAGCATAGCCTTTACTTTGATTATGAACGGGAAAAAGGCTTTTCAAACTTTCGGAAGTGAAAAAGAAGAAGATGTTCTTAGAACTATTTATGGCAAAAACATCTTAGAAAACTTAGTTTCCTTTGAAGCCTCTACAGATATAATAACTGTTCATGGTTTCGTTGGAAAAGAAGAGATTGCAAGAGGAAGTAGGAATAATCAAAGTATTTTTATTAATGGAAGATATATAAAAAATAAAACCATCACAGCCTCAATAGAAAATGCTTTTAAGTCTTTTGCTACAGTTAATAAATTCCCATTTTTCGTAGTATACATAGAAACTTATCCTGAATTTATTGACGTAAATATACATCCAACCAAAGCAGAGATTAAATTTAAAGATGAGAGAATTTTATACAAGGTGGTTTTTGATGCAGTTCATAATGCTTTAAAAGAAAATGTAAAAGCTTCTTTTATGGATGATGAAGTTTCAAAAGAAGAAATATATGAAAATGTACATTTTGAAGATACCTCTTCTTTCAGTGAAACTCCCCCTAAAATAGTTCCAGAGGTTACTAAGCACGTATATCCTGAATACTCTGCTGAAACTTATTCAGAGCAAAAATCAGTTGAATTACCTGTAGATCTTAAAAGTGCAAAACCAGAAATAAAAGAGATTAATGAATCCTATGAAATTAGTACTCACTCTGCACCTATCTCTACAGAATCTAACAACTATGACAGTACAATACCTGAACCTAAGCTGCCACCGTATAGGGTTATAGGTCAATATAACAAAACCTATATACTATGTGAATATAATGAAAATCTATACATTGTAGATCAACATGCAGCTCATGAGAAGTATCTCTTTGAAAAGTATTATGATTCTATCAAGAATAAGGAAGTAGAGATTCAACCTCTATTAATTCCATCTGTAATTCAGCTTACTTTAGATGATTATGTTTATTATGAAGATAATTTAAAAGTTTTTGAGGATGCTGGATTTACCTGTGAACCCTTTGGTGTAAATACCATTGCTATAAAAGAGGTCCCATACTTTTTAGGTAAACTAGATCCTAAGGGTCTATTTTTAAGTATTCTAGATAACCTTAAAGCCTTAGGAAGCGGCACTACCTTAGAAGTAAAATATAATAAAATAGCAACCTTATCTTGTAAGTCTGCTGTAAAGGCTAATAATGAGTTAACCTTAGAAGAAATGAAAGAACTTATAAATCTTATGAGATATATGAAAGATCCTTATCATTGTCCTCATGGAAGACCTACAATAATTAAAATATCTAACTATGAACTAGAAAAAAGATTTAGGAGAGTTACCTAAAATGAATGAAAATAACAAAAAAAAATTAGTAGTTATAGGTGGTCCTACAGCAGTTGGCAAAAGTGATATAGCTGTTAAACTTGCAAAGGAATTAAATGGAGAGATAATTTCAGCTGATTCCATGCAAATCTATAAACATATGGATATAGGTTCAGCTAAAATTTCAAGAGAAGAAATGGATGATATTCCTCACTATTTAATAGACTTTCTTGATCCTAGAGAAGAATTTTCAGTTTCGGATTTTAAAGATATGTGTCTAAAGATTATGGAAGACATCTATTCTAGAGGAAAGTTACCTATAATAGTTGGTGGTACTGGATTATATATAAATTCTATAATTTGTGATATGACTTTTACCGAAAGTGAAAAAGATGATGAGTATAGAGCACAGCTACTTAAGCTATCAGAAGAGCATGGAAATGAATTTATACATAATATGCTTAAAGAAGTAGATCAAGTATCCTCCGAGCAGATTCACTATAATAATGTAAAGAGGGTAATCCGCGCTTTAGAAGTATATCATTTAACAGGAAAACCATTTTCATCTTACAATCTAGGAGAAAGTATATATAACTGTGATTATGATTTACATTATTATGTTTTGAATATGGATAGAGCTAATCTTTATGAAAGAATAAATTATAGAGTAGATCTTATGATTTCAAAAGGTCTTCTTGATGAAGTTAAAACTTTAAAAAACATGGGATTAACAAGTGATATGCAGTCAATGAAAGGTATCGGATATAAAGAGCTTCTAGATTACCTTAATGACAAAACCTCTTTTGAATTTGCTATAGAATCAATTAAGCAAGGAAGTAGAAACTATGCTAAAAGACAGCTTACTTGGTTTAGAAAAGATCCTAGATCTATATTTATAGACAAGGATACTTTTGATGGTGATATAGATATTGTTAACAAAATAACTGGTGACATAATACAATCTTAAGAGTATAATAGAATTAATTTCTTATGGAAATATGGAGGATGAGTTTATATGAATAAGCAAAATAATAACTTGCAAGATATCTTCTTAAATGGCGCAAGAAAAAATAAAATAGCTGTAATTGTATACCTTACAAATGGCTTTCAATTAAAAGGATACGTTAAAGGTTTTGATGCATTTACTGTAATTTTAGATTGTGATGGAAAGCAGATGATGATATATAAGCATGCCATTTCAACTATAAACCCTGCAAAAATAATTTTATTTAATAACGAGAATGTATAATATATACTCTCTATGCAGTGCATAGAGAGCTTTTATTTGATGAAGTATTTAAAAAACGGAGGATATAAATGTTAGATTTAACAATAGAATATATAAAGAGTCAATATAATATAGGTGAAGAAACTATAAATCTATATAATAAAACAATAGTGGATATTCAAGATCAATTTAAAATCTATGATGAGATAAGAGAGTATAACCAAATCAAAGTCTTAAAAGCTCTTCAAGAAGAAAGAATAAGCGACTCTCATTTTACCAATTCTTCTGGTTATGGTTATGGAGACATTGGTAGAGATGCTCTAGATAAGGTATATGCACATATATTTAAGGCAGAAAGTGCTCTAGTAAGACCACACTTTGTAAATGGAACTCATGCAATAGGTACAGCCTTGTTCGGTAATCTTCGTCCAAATGACACTATGCTTGCCGTAACAGGAACACCATATGATACACTACATAATATAATAGGTCTTGATGAAGGCAAAAAGATAGGTTCTTTAAAAGAATATGGAGTAAATTATAAACAAATTGATTTAACTGAATCAGGGGATTTTAATTACGATGAGATAGAAAAAATATTAAAAGAAGATTCTTCTATAAAATTAGTACACTTACAAAGAAGTACAGGTTATGGTTGGAGAAATTCTTTTAGTTTAGACGCCTTAGAAAAAGCTATACACTTTATTAAAAGCATAAAAAATGAAGTAATTGTTTTTGTTGATAACTGCTATGGAGAATTTATAGATACTAAAGAGCCTACAGAAGTAGGTGCAGATTTAATAGCAGGTTCATTAATCAAAAATATAGGTGGTGGAATTGCTCCAACAGGAGGGTATATAGCAGGTAGAGAAGAGTATGTTACTCAAGCTGCCTACAGACTAACTGTTCCTGGAATAGGAGGGGAGTGTGGTTCAACTTTTGGCGTAATGAGAAGCTTATACCAAGGATTGTTTTTAGCCCCACATATAGCAATTGAAGCACTAAAAGGAGCTATTTTCTGTTCAAGAATATTCGAACTTGCTGGATTTGAAGTACTTCCTAAGTTTAACGACAAAAGAAGTGATATAATTCAAGCTATAAAGTTTGGAAACAAAGAAAAGCTTATTGCTTTCTGTAAGGGAATACAAAAAGGCTCTCCTATAGATTCATTTTTAGAGTGTGAGCCATGGGATATGCCAGGATATAATGATCAAGTTATAATGGCAGCTGGTGCCTTTATTCAAGGATCAAGTATAGAATTATCTGCTGATGCACCAATTAGAGAACCATACATAGCATACCTTCAAGGTGGTTTAACCTTTGATCACGCTAAAATAGGTATACTTATAGCTTTATCAAAGGTATTAAATATACAGTAATCTATAAGTTTGCATAATATAAAAAACTGGCTTAACGCCAGTTTTTTAATATGCTCTAAATAATCCTACAAGTTTTCCTAATATAGCACAGTCATCAACTATAATAGGCTCCATAGTTTTATTTTCTGGTTGAAGTCTTATATGATCTTTTTCCTTAAAAAATCTCTTAATAGTAGCTTCATTTTCTATTAAAGCAACTATTATCTCTCCGTTTAAAGCAGTAGTGCATTGTTCAATAATAGCTAAATCACCATCATTAATTCCAGCATCAATCATACTTTCACCAGAAACCTTAAGCATAAATAATTCTCTATCATGTTTTATATATTCAATAGGTATAGGAAATGAATCCTCTATATTTTGTGTAGCTAATATAGGAGTTCCCGCAGTAACCTTACCAACTATAGGTATGTTAAGCATTTCTCTTTTCGCTGCATTTAATTCAACTATTTCTAAAGCTCTTGGCTTAGTAGGATCCCTTTTAATAAAACCCTTTTTCTCAAGTCTCTTAAGATGACCATGAACAGTTGAGGTTGACTTTAAATCTACAGCCTCACATATTTCTCTTACAGACGGTGGGTATCCTTTGTTTTCAGTATAAGTTTTAAGAAATTTATATATTTCTGATTGTTTATCCCTTGTCATTATTAACACCTCTCTAACTGATTCCTATTATAACATACGTATTTCAAATATTCAAACCTATGTTCCCATAAGTTAATTTGATTAGTTTATGCTAATTTGATATAATCTTGTTTGTAATAAAATAAAAGGAGATTTATAATGGATAAGACCAATGTTTTTAATAATTCCAAATTTGTAGATGACGATAATTGTATATATGATTCAAATAAAATTTGTGATAATTGCGGAAAATGTTTAGAAGCTGAGGGAGTAGACATCAGGGCAATTAAAATCGAAGACATTGCTAAAGTATCTGAAGAAACTTCAATAAAAGCAAGTGAATCCCTTACCCTTGAAGAAGAAATAGATGATCAAGAAGATAGTGTAGAAGTTTTTGATGAATCCAACTTTTTTGAGGAAGAAGAGTACGAAGATGCATGGGATCACATCGAATATATAGATGATGTTCAAAATATTTTAGATGATGATATTGCATTAGAAGAAAACTCAGAGGAGATTTACCCAGGATTAATTAGGATAAAGAGATTTTAAAAAAGTCTCTTTATCCTTTTTTATTTGATTTTTCATTTAACCAGAAAACTGTTTAAGAAGTTAAGCAGTTTTCTGGTTAAATGGTTAACTGGTTAACTGCTTATAAATCATTTAAACAAGTTTCTTATTAATACTGAGACTAATAGTTTATAAAAAGAAAAAACTTCTACAAATCAGATGTTTATAACTTTGATAAAGGATTTTGTTTTACAGCTTCTCTTAAGACCTCATCATCAACATGAGTATATATCTGTGTTGTAGATATGCTATCATGACCTAAAATGCTTTGAAGGCTTCTTATATCTACATTTCCATGCTTATACATGAGAGTAGCAGCAGTGTGGCGTAATTTATGAGGAGTGTATTTTTGCTCAGTTAATCCGGCTTCTATCGTATATTTCTTTACTATTCTTTCGACGCTTCTTTTATTTATTCTCGTTCCCTTAGAACTTATAAAGAGAGCATCATTGTCGTTTTCGGATATATTTTTTATTTTTTTTCTTTCTATCATATAAGAATCTAAAGCTTTAATGCAAGCTTCGTTTAAATAAACTGTTCTCTCCTTATTACCTTTTCCTATAATAGTTAATATATCTCCCTTAATTTTAGATATATTTATACCACAAAGCTCTGAAACACGCACTCCACAATTTAAAAATATAGTTATCATGCAATAATCTCTAGCATAAAATTTATAACTTCTATCCATAGAGTTTAAAAGTTTAATAGACTCATCCAAAGTTAAATAAACAGGGTGGCGCTTATTAAGTTTTGGAGATTCTAACTCTTTAGCTGGATTATTTCTAACTATTCCTTGTTTTCCTGATAAAAAATTAAAAAAAGACTTTAAAGCAGCCACTTTCCTAGCCCTAGCATAAGTTCCGTTTTCTCGTTGTTTTTCTGCAAATGAAACAAATGCATACAAATCCGAAAGTTTTATACTATTTATAAAAGCCTCATCTATAAAACTTAAATCAATCTCATTAAATTCAGTATTCTTATGAGCTTTACCTTTATATATTGCTATAAACCTAAAAAACATCATAATGTCAATTCTGTAGCCATCAATAGTATTAGGGGATTTCCCTCTGATTGTACTTAGATAATTTAGAAAATCAGCTAGTAATTCAGGAATATTCTCATCATAAGCTATATTTATATCATATTTCATTAAATTTTCTCCTTTGTCACCTTAATAATTAGTATTTTATACCTTTTTTGCTCTTTTTTCAACTAAAATATGTCGCTAAATAAGCATTTAGCGACATTATCTTTATAGAAATATATTTTCAGCTTAAAATCATAGTGATTTTTTACGTTTAATCGAATTTTCAAATCAATTTCTTTAATTAAACTTGATTTTTGTAATACATATATATTACAATGTATTCATATGTATTACAGGAGGCGTATTATGGGAGAAATAAAGGCGACAACATTTAGGTTATCAGAAGAAACTATAAAATCATTTAGAGAAATAGCTGAAACACATGGAATGACACAAGAACAATGTTTAGCAAACTTATTACATGTATTTGAACTAAAGGAAGCAAAGGAAATCTTTAAGGATAGAAAAAAAGAAATTGAAATTTTCGAAGAATACATTTCTAGAATACAAAATTTGTATTTAACTTCTTTAGAAATCAATTTAACTGAAGAAGAACGATTCAAAACCGAGTTTAATAAAGATCTTGAAGAAAAAAGCAATATAATAATTTCATTAAATAAAGAGATAAAAAATCTTAAAGATAAAAATGAAAAATTACAAGAACAAATTTCAGAACTTAAAGAATCATTAAATAAAAAAGAGACTTCATTAAAAGTTTATGATGAAATGCAAGCTCAGAATAAATTTCTGATAAATAAAATAACAAAAGATAACGAATCTTTATCTTTTAAAATAAAAGAGCTAGAAAAAGAAAATATCAAAGCAAAAGAATATGAAATTTTAAGTAAAGATCTTCAAGAAAAAATAAATTCATCAAACAATACTATCATAGAAAAGAATCTATATATAAACTCTATAGAAAGCAAATTAGAGTTTTTACAATCCTCTTTAACCCAATCCAAAGACGAAATTACTACTATAAAGGCCACTAACAAAGAAGAAATTTCTAAAATGAAAGATGAATTTCAAAGAGAAAAAAAACTTACAGCTGATGAACTTAAAGAAAGCTTAGAAAAGTATTATGATTTAAAGATTTCCACCGAATTAAAGTTCTCTTTAAGCGAAAAAGATAATGAAATTGAGAAATTAAAATCAGAAATTAAAATCTTAAAAGAAAAAAATAAGGAGAAGACTAATTAACAGCCTTCTCCTCTACTCCATCTTCATCTAAACATTTATTTCAGCTTTTAAATTAAGTGCTTCAGAATTGTTTTCTAATATAGGATTTATGTACTCTTCTATAAACTCTTCTACTTGACTTGGAGATCTTCCAATAAACTTATTAGGATCTATTATATCTCTAATTTCATTTTCAGTTAACCCAAAGCCACCATCAGCTATTATTCTATCTATTAAATCATTATTTAACCCTTCTCCTTTTACTCTTTGAGAAGCTTCCATAGAATAACCTCTTATCTTTTCATGCAATTCCTGTCTATCTCCACCTTTTTTAACAGCTTCCATCATTATGTTTTCAGTCGCCATAAAAGGTAATTCATTATTTACATGAGCCGCTATTACCTTGTCATAAACCACCATACCTTCAGATATATTCATATATAGATTTAACACTCCATCTAAAGCTAAAAATGCTTCTGCTACTGCTATTCTTTTATTTGCAGAGTCATCTAATGTTCTTTCAAACCATTGAGTTGCTGCAGTAACTGCTGGATTTAATGAATCTACTATTACATACCTTGCTAAAGCTCCTATTCTTTCCGATCTCATAGGATTTCTTTTGTAAGCCATAGCTGATGATCCTATTTGATTTTTTTCAAAAGGCTCCTCTACTTCCTTCATGCTTTGTAAAAGTCTTAAATCATTAGAGAATTTATATGCACTTTGCGCAACTTCTGATAATGTATTTAAAACTATAGAGTCTAATTTTCTTGGGTAAGTTTGACCTGTTACTCCATAACTTTTCTCAAAACCCATTCTTTTAGCCACCATAACATCTAAAGCTTTAACTTTACTTTCATCACCTTCAAATAGAGTCATAAAGCTAGCTTGAGTTCCAGTTGTACCCTTAACTCCTCTAAGCTTCAATGTGCTTAATACATGATCTATATTTTCAACATCCATAACCAAATCCTGCATCCATAAAGTAGCTCTTTTCCCTACTGTAGTTAACTGAGCAGGTTGAAAATGTGTAAATCCTAGTGTAGGCATATTTTTATATTTTAAAGAAAATTCTTTAAGCAGCGCTAAAACACTTACAATCTTTTTCTTTATTAATAATAAAGCTTCCTTCATTATTATAACATCAGTGTTATCTCCTACATAACATGACGTAGCCCCTAAATGTATTATTCCTTTAGCATAAGGACATTGCAGCCCATATGCATATACATGACTCATAACATCATGTCTTACTTCCTTTTCTCTTTTTATAGCTTCTTCATAGTTTATATTATATATATTAGCCTTTAATTCATTAACTTGTTCTTCAGTTATATTAAGGCCTAATTCCTTTTCACATTCAGCTAATGCAACCCAAAGCTTTCTCCATGTAGTAAACTTCATATCATCTGAGAATAAAAAACTCATCTCCTTAGATGCATATCTTGAATTTAATGGCGTACTGTATAAATCAGTTCTAGTCATAAAAACCTCCATACGAATATATTTGTTATTTTATTAATTTTAGTTCGCATTTTATTATATCATATTTTATAAAAAATATCAGTTATATTACTAATTTTCATGAATATAAATTAAACATATATTATATTATGGGAGATGGTTATATGTATAAAGTTAATCTATTAGACAAACTTTCTTTTTTATTTGTTATCATAGGCTCTATCAATTGGGGTTTATATGGTCTATGTAACTTCAACCTAGTTCATTATCTATTTGGATTCGCCCCACTATTAGAACGCATAATATATATTATAGTATTTGTTTCAGGATTAAATTTAGTCGCACTAGTTTTTAGAAGTAAAATGATATTAAAAAGAGAGCAATAAAAAAAGGTTCTATACGAACCTTTTTTATTATTCTTCTAAAGTTTCTATTAATTTAACTACTTCTTCTACTGCTAAAGTTTCGTCATCGCCTGAAGCTATAACTTTTACTAAAGCATCTTTAGTAACTCCTAAAGATAATACTCCAATTAAACTTTTAACGTTTGCTTTTTTTCCATTATACTCGATTTGAACATCAGACTTAAAAGATGAAGCCTTCTTTACTAATAAAGTAGCTGGTCTTGCATGTAATCCAGTAGCGTTTTTTACTAAAACTTCTTTAACTACCATCTAATTCACCTCTTTGCATTTATTTCGTTATGTTTATCAATAACTTATTTCATTATATATTGTTTTGTAGTTAATTTCAACACTATAAATTAAAATATTGCTTAATTTAAAGCCAATGTAAATGATTTTATTCTTTTTATTCCTTCCATTATGGCATCGTTTGAAGTAGCATAAGATAATCTAATGTAGTTTTCTAGTCCAAAACCTATTCCTGGAACTACTGCTACCTTCTCTTTTTCTAAGAGCATATCTGAAAAAGTCAAAGAATCTTTTATAACAACGGAATCAATAGACTTACCTATTAATTTTTTAATATCCACCATTACATAAAAAGCTCCTTGAGGATATATATAATCTAGATCATTTATATCATCTAATAATCTAACCATTAAATCTCTTCTACTATGAAAAACTTTTATCATGTCATGTAATTCATCTTGTGGACCTTCAAGAGCTTCTAATGCAGCATATTGGCCTATAGTAGACACATTTGATGTCATATGACTTTGTATGCTACTCATGATCTTAATAACCTCTTTTGGCCCTGCTGCATATCCAACTCTCCACCCTGTCATTGCATAAGACTTAGACATTCCATTTATAACAATAGTTCTATTGTAAGCATCCTCGCTTAAACTTCCAATACTAATATGTTTGTAATCTCCGTAGATTAATTTTTCATATATTTCGTCCGCTATTATAAACAAATCATGTTTTTTTGCAAATTCACTAAGCTCTATTAATTCTTCTTTAGTATATATAGTTCCTGTAGGATTATTAGGTGAATTTATAAGAATGGCTTTTGTTTTCTCTGTAACATATTTTTCTAAGATATTTATATTAAACTTATATCCATCTTCTTGTAAACACTCAACAAACACAGGATTACCATCTGCAAGTTTTACAAGCTCCGGATAACTAACCCAATAAGGAACAGGTAATAAAACTTCATCACCTGGATTTAAAATTGATAAAAACAAATTAGCTAAACATTGCTTTGCTCCTGTAGATATGATTACCTGTGATTCATTATAAATTAAGTCATTATCTTCTTTAAATTTCGTAATTATAGCTTTTTTTAGTTCAGATATACCAGCTGCTGGCGTATATTTCGTTTTGCCTTCTTCCATAGCCTTTATAGCTGCCTTAATAATATTAGAAGGTGTATTAAAATCCGGCTCTCCAACACCAAAACTTACTACATCAACCCCACGACTTTTCATTTCTTTAGCCTTAGCAGTTATAGCCAAAGTTATTGATGGCGATAATTGCTCCCCTTTTTGCGATAATTTCATATTTTACCTCCATATCTTTTGTCTAAATGTAATAATTTATTTAAATGTATTTCATTTACCCCATATTGACCTATAAGACTTGAATTTTTATTGCTTATTGAATGACAGTCACTCCCACCAGTTATTATAAGCTTGTGTTTTTTTGCTAGATTATAAAAAGTATTTATCTTCTCATTATTATGACTTGGATGATATATTTCTACACCACTTAAACCATGACATTTCAATCTCTTAAATAGATTATCTAATTCCATTTGTCTTGGTATATCGCCAGGATGAGCCAAAACCGCTATACCTCCTGATTTTTTTATGATATCCAAAACTTCCTTATAGTATATTTTTTCTCTTTTAACAAATCCAGCCTTTCCTTCAATCAAATAATTCTTAAAAGCTAATTTAAAATTCTCACTATATCCTTTTTTAACTAATAACTGAGCTATATGAGATCTTCCAAGTGTAGATATGCTATTTACACATAAATCATTTATATCTATATTTATCCCTATATCTTTTAATTTTGTTATAATACTTTCTACTCTTTTTACTCTTGAAGCCTTAAGCTTTTCTACAACATTTTTAAGAGTAGGGTTATCTACATCTATACAATAACCCAATATATGTATCTCTATATCATCTTCATACTCAGTGGAAAATTCTATACCTGGAATTATATTTATGTCTGAATAGTGGTATTTAGTAATATATTGTGAAGACAATGTGTCATGGTCTGTTATAGAAATGTATTTTACATTTCTTTCAATTGCTATATTTATAATTTCTTCTGGCGTTAAATTACCATCGGAATATGTAGAGTGAATATGCAAGTCAGCATACTTCATAATCTTCACCTATTTTCTATATCTTTATAATAAAAATATATCATTTTATTAGATGGATGTAAATATTCCATAATTATTAATAAAACTAAAAAAACCCCATAAAGGGGTTGTCTCTTTGTTATCTTGGTTGAACAATTAATTTTATGGCTGTTCTTTCTTCACCATCTATTATTATATCTGTGAATGCCGGAACACATACTATATCTTTTCCACTTGGCGCAACAAATCCTCTAGCAATAGCTATAGCTTTAACAGCTTGATTTATAGCACCTGCACCTACTGCTTGAATTTCTACGATATTTTTCTCCTTTATTATTGCCGCTAAAGCCCCCGCTACTGAATTTGGATTAGATTTTGTTGAAACTTTTAATACTTCCATTATTTTGACCTCCTAGATTAATAATGTACCCGCATACGTTTACATTAGAAGTTAACTATTATTTCTTTCCCTTAATATATATTCTATATGTATTTTAAAATTCCTTCTTTTATTATAAATAATTTTAAAAAAAATACATTTTGTTTTAACAAAATGTATTTTCTATCGATTATTTTGCGTATTCCACAGCACGTGTCTCTCTAATTACATTTATTTTAATTTGGCCAGGATATTCTAGCTGTTCTTCTATGTTTTTTACGATATTACGTGCCATTTCAATAGCCACAGCATCATCGACTTGATCTGGTTTAACCATAATTCTAATCTCTCTTCCAGCTTGAATGGCATATGACTTTTCTACACCTTCATATGAGTTTGCAATCTCTTCTAATTTTTCTAATCTCTTTATATAAGCTTCTAAAGTTTCTCTTCTAGCACCAGGTCTCGCTGCCGATATAGCATCTGCAGCCTGAACTAGTATTGCCTCTAGAGATATCATTTCCACATCTCCATGATGAGCAGCAATAGCGTTTACTATCACTGGGGATTCATGATACTTCTTAGCTAGGTCTCCACCTATTAAAGCATGTGGTCCTTCATATTCTTGATCCACTGCTTTACCTATATCATGTAATAATCCAGCTCTTCTTGCTATATTTACATCTAAGCCTAATTCCGAAGCCATTAAACCTGCTAAATAAGCAACTTCTATGGAATGTTTTAAAACATTTTGACCATAACTTGTTCTGTATTTTAATCTACCTAACAATTTAATAATCTCAGGATGTAAACCATGTACCCCTGTTTCAAAGGTAGCTTGTTCTCCCTCTTCCTTTATATCGTTTTCGACATCTTTAGTAGCTCTTTCTACCATTTCTTCAATTCTAGCAGGATGAATTCTTCCATCTACTATCAATTTTTCTAATGCTATTCTTGCAACTTCTCTTCTTATCGGGTCGAAACTAGAAAGTATTACCGCCTCAGGAGTGTCATCAATTATTAAATCTACTCCAGTTAAGGTTTCTAAGGTTCTTATATTTCTACCTTCTCTTCCTATTATTCTACCTTTCATTTCATCATTTGGAAGCGCCACTACATGTACTGTTGTTTCAGAAACATGATCTGCTGCACATCTTTGAATAGCTGTAGTAATTATTTCTCTAGCCTTTTTATCAGCCTCTTCTTTAGCTTTCATTTCTACATCTTTTATCATCATTGCACTTTCATGTTTGATTTCTCTACTAATTTCATCAAGAAGAATTTGTTTCGCTTCTTCAGATGATAATCCAGAAACCTTTTCTAATTCATGTCTTCTTTTAACTAAAATTTCTTGAGCATTTACTTCCATTAAATCAATGTCTTGTAATCTTTTATTAATTGTTTCTTCTTTCTTTTCTAAGATTTCACCCTTTTTATCAAGAGCTTCCTCTCTTTGGATTAATCTTCTCTCTAATCTTTGTACTTCATTTCTTCTTTCTCTTGATTCCTTTTCGAAGTCAGTTCTTAATCTATGAACCTCTTCTTTAGCCTCTAAAATAGCTTCTTTTCTTAAGGAATCTACTTCTTTTTTGGAATTCTCCAAAAGATCATTTGCTTCTTTTTCTAAATTATCAATTTTATTTCTTGAAACTTTATTGATTATTATATATTGCAATCCAGCTAAACAAGCTAGAACCACTATATCTATTAAAATAAAAAGTTTCATTTCCATACAAACACCTCCTTCGCAATCTTCAAAATATAATATATTAAATAAAAATAAGATAGCGTAAAAAGATGTCATATTAAATTCTAACTGTTGTTCAGTAATATGATAAACCAGTATTTGTTATTATTGTATAGCAATTTTTTTCTTATGTCAAGCAGTATCCTTTACTATAAAAGTTACTACATCTTTATTATTACCTATTTTTAAATAAAAATAAGCAAAAAAATAAATAAATCGCATTGCGATTTATTTATTTTCAACTTTTTTTTCTATTTTTTCAGTTTCAGGCTTTTTAACCTTTTTAACTTCAGTTAAAGGAAGACCATATTTTTCTCTAATTTTATTATCTATTTCTAATGCTAAATCTGGGTTTTCTTTTAATGATTGTTTAGCATTTTCTCGTCCTTGACCAAGTCTTGCTTCGCCATAAGAAAACCATGCACCACTTTTTTGAATTATACCTTCTTTTACTCCTACATCTATTAAGTTACCCTCTCTAGATATACCTTCATTATACATTATATCAAATTCTGCATTTCTAAACGGTGGCGCTACTTTGTTTTTAATAACCTTAACTCTTGTTCTGTTTCCAACAACATTTTCACCTTGCTTTATTGAATCAATTCTTCTAACGTCCATTCTTACTGATGCATAAAATTTAAGTGCTCTTCCTCCTGGTGTTGTTTCAGGATTTCCAAACATTATACCAACTTTTTCTCTTAGTTGGTTTATAAATATAGCTACACACTTAGATTTGCTAATACTTCCCGCTAATTTTCTTAATGCTTGAGACATTAATCTAGCTTGCAATCCAACGTGGGCATCTCCCATTTCTCCTTCTATTTCCGCTCTTGGTACTAAAGCTGCTACAGAGTCTACTACTATTACATCAATAGCCCCTGAACGAACTAGAGCTTCTGCTATTTCTAGTGCTTGTTCACCAGTATCAGGTTGAGATACTATTAAGTTTTCTGTATCAACACCTAAATTCTTAGCATAGCTAGGATCCAAAGCATGTTCAGCATCTATAAATCCTACAGCTCCACCTAACTTTTGAGCTTCAGCTACAATATGTAATGCAACCGTTGTTTTACCTGAACTCTCAGGTCCGTATATTTCAATAATTCTTCCTCTTGGAACACCGCCTATGCCTAAAGCAATATCTAGGTCTAAGCAACCTGTTGAAATAGAATCAACACTCATTCCATGATTTTCTCCTAATTTCATAATTGAACCTTTTCCAAATTGTTTCTCTATTTGTCCCATAGCGGCTTCTATAGCCTTAAGTTTTTCCGTATCTAAATTAGCCATTAAATCTCATCCTTTCACGAACATTTGTTCTATTTATATTATAAAATACATATTATTTAATGTCAACATATATAACATAAAAGTTCCAATTATTAGTTGGAACTTTTATTAGAATTATAGACCATATTTATTTATTTTATTCTACTTATTCGTATTAATGGTATGTTTATTTTTATTAAAATAATCAATTCCAGATAATATTGTTATTACAACTGCAATATATAACAAAACTTCAGGTAAATAAACATATAACCCATGTAATACATTATTAGAAGTAAATTTTTCTAATAATATCTGTGAATTATTTATATTTACTTTTAGTAGTAAAGCTATGATTGCTATAATCTGAATTACGGTTTTAATTTTTCCCCACCAAGATGCTGCAATAACAACACCATCACTAGCGGCAAGGGTTCTTAATCCAGAAATAGCAAATTCTCTTGCAATTATTATAACAGCTGCCCAACCCGGCATTACTTGTAACTCAACAAGTGAGATTAATGCAGATGTTACTAAAAGTTTATCTGCTAAAGGATCCATAAATTTCCCAAATGTAGTTATTTGATTTCTACTTCTAGCTATATATCCATCTAGCTTATCTGTTAAAGATGCCAAAATAAATATAAATGTTGCTATAAATGTTCCATAATCAATTTTAAGTGCAATAAAAATTAAAAATACAGGAACTAAAAAAATTCTAATAATAGTTAATCTATTAGCAAGATTCATCACAAACAACCCCTAGTAAATCATATTCCAAAGCTTCAGTTATCTTAGCTTTTAAGTATTGTCCTATCTCCATGTCTTTTCCTTTTATAAGTATATTTCCATCGATATCTGGTGCTAATTCTTCACTTCTAGCCGAATAAAATTCTCCATCATATCCTTCTACAAGAATATCATAAATTCTTCCAACTTTCAATTTGTTTATTTCAGTTGAAATTTCCTGTTGTAAAATCATGAGTTCTTTTTCTCTTAAATCTTTTACCTCTTCAGAAATCTGCTCCTTCATATTAGCAGCTGGAGTATCTTCTTCTTGTGAGTATTTAAATACACCTACTTTTTCAAGTTTATACTCTTTTAAGAAACTCTTTAGTTCTTCAAAATCTTCATCAGATTCCCCTGGGAATCCAACTATCAAAGAAGTTCTTAATGTAATGCTTGGCATAGCTTTTCTAAGTGAATCTATCTTATTTGTTATAGTTTCTTTTGTTGTCTTTCTTCCCATTAGCTTTAATATTTTATTAGAAATATGTTGAATAGGAAGATCTATATACTTACATATCTTTTCTTCAGTTGCCATTACCTCTATAAGTTCTTCTGTTATTTCTTCTGGGTAACAGTACATTATCCTTATCCATTTAAGGCCTTCAATTGTGCATAAGTTTTTTAAAAGGGTAGGTAATTTCTTTTCTCCATTATATATATCAACCCCATATCTAGTTGTATCTTGGGCTACTAATATAATTTCTTTAACGCCATTTTTAACTAATTTTTCTGCTTCTGCTACGATACTTTCTATTGATCTACTTCTAAATTTGCCTCTTATTTTAGGTATAATACAGTAAGTACAGAAATTATCACAACCTTCTGCAATCCTTAAGTATGCAGTGCTTTTATCTGTAGTTATTACTCTTTCTCCTTCATTTATATTGTTATCTGAGTAATCCACGGATAATATTTTTTGCTCACTTTCAATGTAGTTAGAAATATGTTCATTAATTTTTTTGTAGTCATTAACTCCTAGCATTATATCTATCTCTGGCATAAGTTCACTTAATTCTTTTGAATACCTCTGAGTTAAACATCCTGTTGCAATTAACAACTTACAATTATATTTATTTTTATATTTAGCCATTTCTAAAATTGTATCAATAGATTCTTGTTTTGCTTTTTCTATAAATCCACAAGTATTTACAATTATTATATGAGCTTCTTTTGGATCATTAGTGAAATCATAATTTGTTTTCATTTGTCCCAATATAATTTCAGAATCAACCCTATTTTTGTCACAACCTAAGCTAACTAAGCCTACTTTATATTTTGTCAAAACAACTCCTCCTGTGCTTAAGTAATAAATTACAAATTTAATTTTAAATCTCTTTTTAACTTAAAACAAGTATTTTATCTAAAAATCTTCTATTTCTTCTCTAGTTATTAATACTTGTCTCGGTTTTGAGCCATCTTTTTTAGTAATAATCTCTCTTTCTTCAAGTTGCTCTATTATTCTTGCCGCTCTATTAAATCCAATTCTAAGTCTTCTTTGTATATATGAAGCTGACGCTTGACCACTCTCTACTACAACCTTTATTGCTTCATCTAGTAGCTCATCTGCATCTTCATCATTTGACGAATTACCATTAGAAGAGCTTTCACTATTTATATGTTCAATTATTTGTTCATCATAATTAGCCTCTTCCATTTCAGATTTAATTGAAGATACTACTTTTTCCACCTCTTCTTCACTTATAAAAGCCCCTTGTATTCTTTGAGGTTTAGATTCCCCAACTGGATAAAATAACATATCACCTTTTCCAAGAAGTTTTTCAGCTCCAGATGAATCAAGTATTGTCCTTGAGTCAATTTGCGATGATACAGCAAAAGAAATTCTAGATGGAATGTTTGCCTTTATTACCCCTGTTATTACATCTACAGATGGTCTTTGGGTTGCTAATACTAAATGCATCCCAGCAGCTCTAGCCATTTGAGCTAATCTTGCAATATATTCTTCAACGTCATTTGGACATACCATCATTAAGTCAGCTAATTCATCTACTATTATAACTATATAAGGTAACTTTTCTTCTGTTTCACCTTTTTCCATTAGAGTATTATATGATTGAATATTTCTTACTCCAGTTTCAGCAAACAATTTATATCTTCTAGTCATTTCATTTACAGCCCAATTAAGAGCTCCGGCAGCTTTTTTAGGATCTGTAACTACAGGGATTAATAAGTGAGGTATCCCATTATAAACGCTTAATTCTACAACCTTAGGGTCAATCATTAAAAGAGATACTTCTGATGGTGAGTATTTATACAATATACTCATGATCAGTGTATTTATACACACCGATTTACCTGAACCTGTTGCCCCTGCTATAAGTAAATGAGGCATCTTACTCAAATCTGCCACAACACATTGTCCTGCAATATCTTTTCCTATTGCAAAGGCTACACTGCTACTACTTGACTTAAACTTTTCCTCATCTAAAACCTCTCTTAGAAATACAGCAGTTATAACTTTATTTGGAACCTCAATTCCTACCGCGGACTTTCCAGGTATAGGCGCTTCAATTCTTACCCCTGAGGCAGCTAAACTAAGTGCTATATCATCTGAGAGATTAACTATTTTTGATACTTTAACGCCAGCACTTGGCTGCAATTCATATCTTGTTACTGCAGGTCCTTTAGTAACTTGAAGAACCTTCGCTTCAACTCCAAATGAACTTAATGTTTCTTCTAACTTAGTTGCAGATGCAATAAGTTCCTTTTTATCTTCTTTATTTATATTTAAATTATTGTTTGTATTTAGGTATTCTAATTTAGGTATATTGTATTTTACATCTGCTTTACTTTCTGTTATTTTCTCTGTTATCTCTCTATTAACTACTTCTTTTAAGTTATTGTCTAGTTTTTTACTTTCACTCTTTGACTCACTTTTGGTATCCCCCATTTGAAACACAGCTATCTCTCTAGGCTTCTCTCCCTCATCTGAGTGAATAGATGAATTTTTCATAAAGTCTAGTATCTTAATCTTTTTATTTATCCCTTCTATATAACCATCCTGCTCAACATAAGGCTCTAATTGGATATTTTCTTTCTTTTTTTCTTTAAGATTATTTTTTGTACTAACCTTATCTTTTATATCTTTACTTTTTGTTTTTAAATTTAATCCTATATCGAAAATTGATAAGTCAAATATCAGTATTAGACATATAGCATATATAAGCATATATATAATAATTGATCCTATTATTCCTAGGAGCTTGTACAAAGGATAACTAATTATTATTCCAAGTAAACCTCCATTGTTCCACGAAGGATTATCAAAAACTTTAAATATAAATTCCATTAAAGAAAT
The DNA here is from genome assembly GCF_900130055.1 of Clostridium intestinale DSM 6191. Taxonomy (GTDB): domain Bacteria; phylum Bacillota; class Clostridia; order Clostridiales; family Clostridiaceae; genus Clostridium_T; species Clostridium_T intestinale. Next base: position 284,537 of record NZ_FQXU01000003.1, on the reverse strand, counting down.
ATTTTTATCTTCTACACTATCAATACTTAAAGAAGATACCATTAAAATTGTGTTAATCATAAAAAATGTTACCGGATATAAGTTTTTATTAATGCTTAGATTTCCTTTAGATTTTATTGTTAATACTCCATAATACATTATGTATAACGGAATAACATATGATCCTATTCCAATTAAAACAAATAAAATATTCTTAGATATATTTGAAAAAAGTCCTGCTAAATCTGTATAAACTCCTATCATTAAAATAAATCCAGCAGCTATCCAAAGTAGTCCTTTTATATCTGAATTGCTTTTATTTTTATTTGTTGTTTTTTTACTAGATTTCCTCGCCATTTTATCACCCCTAAATTTGTATTCTACATTTTAGTCAAATATCCTCTTTAATATAAATAAACCACAGGAAACCCTATGGTTTATTTATATATTTATTCTATCATAGATTCCAACTTATCTAAAGCGGCTTTTATGCCCCCAACCTCATCTATAAGTCCTATATCAACAGCTTCTTTACCAATAAGTATAGTTCCCATATCATTTAAAAGTTCATCAGTTTCCATCATAAGTTTTTTAAGCTTTTCTTTATTAACCTTTGATGTCCTCACTATAAAATCATTTATTCTATCCTGCATCTTATTAAAATACTTAAATGTCTGAGGTACTCCTATTACAAGCCCATTCATTCTTATAGGATGAATTATCATAGTTGCTGATGGAGATATAAAAGATACGCTCGCAGATGTTGCAAGAGGTACTCCTATAGAATGGCCTCCTCCAATAACTAAAGAAACTGTAGGTTTTGAGAGACTGTTTATCATTTCAGCAATGGCAAGACCTGCCTCTACATCTCCTCCTACTGTATTTAAAATAATCAGTATTCCCTTAACTTCTGGATTTTGTTCCATAGAAATAAGCTGAGGAATTACATGTTCATATTTAGTCGTTTTAGTATTAGGAGGTGAAACCATGTGCCCTTCTATTTGACCTATTATAGATACAATCTGAATTCTTTCGTCTGGTTTAGAAACGGAAGTATTTCCAAATTCTTTTATAGACGCAATATCATCATTTTCTTCTTTAGTTTCTTTTTTATCATCACCGTGATTTTTATCTATAATTTTATCATCATCTTTTAACTTTTTATTATCTATTTCATAAAAATTATTCCACATAAACATACCTCCTGTACTTTTATATTTTGTACAGGAGGATATATTTTATACTAACTTAATTCAAAAGTTCTATGTAATGTATTAATTGCCTTCTGAACATTGTCAGTGTGAATTAAACACCATATTGTCATGTGAGAATCTGCAGTTTGTAAAACTTCTATGTTACTATCACTTAAAGCTTTGATTATTTTAGCCATTACTCCAGGAATACCAGTCATTCTAGAACCTACAATAGCTAAGTTACTACAGTTTTCTATAATAGTATATTTTATATTAATATCTTTAAATATCTTCTCTAATCTATTTTTCATTGAATCATCAATTGTAAATATTTTTTCCTTTGGGAAGATATTGATTAAATCTAAACTTATGTTATTATTTGCTAATATATCTAAAAGTTCTTTATAATGATTATTTCCTTGATTATCCTCACTCTTTATAGATACTTGAGTTCTTCCACTTAGATGAGTTATACCTGTTATAATTCTTGTGTTTTGTATATCTCCAACATTGTTAATTAATGTTCCCTTACAGTCACTCATAGTATTTTTAATTATAAGAGGAATATTGCCTCTCATTGCAGCTTCAACAGCTTTTGGATGTATAACCTTAGCCCCTTGTTCAGCAAGTTGGAAAACTTCATTATAGCTTATAATATCTATTAATGCAGCCTCTTCTACTATTCTTGGGTCAGCTGTCATTATACCATCAACATCTGTATATATTTCAATAGCTTCAGCCTTTAGTGCTGCACCTATTAATGCAGCAGAGGTATCACTTCCCCCTCTTCCTAATGTAGTTAAAAATCCATCCTGAGTCACTCCTTGGAATCCAGTAACAATTGGAACCTTTCCTTGAGATAATATATCCATTAGGATTTTAGTACTTACATTTAAAGATTTTGCATCAGAGAAGTTATCATCAGTTAGTATGCCTGCTTGTCCTCCCGTTAAAGGAACTGCAGCTATATTATTTTCGTAAAAAACATTACTCATTACAACAGAACTAATTATTTCCCCACAACACATTAATAAATCAGCTGCTTGTTTGTTTTCATCCTTAAAATCACTGCTTAAAAGTGATAATAGTGTATCAGTTGCATAAGCTTCCCCTTTTCTTCCCATAGCAGAAACTACTACTACAGGACTATATCCTTCGCTTATTGCATTTTTAACTTTATCAACTACAGACTTTCTTCTCTCTGGAGTCGAAACTGACGTTCCTCCAAACTTTTGTACTATAATTTTCAAAATACCACTCCCCCTGTTATTTAAAGCCTTGCTCTTTTAATGTTTTCCTCTTCTACATCTAGTATAATAGTTTTTGCCCCAATTTTTTTTACATAATCCCATGGTATTTCTAAATATTCATTTCCACCAAAAAAAGTGAATTTAGAGTTACTTAGATTGACAATTAGAAACTTTAGTCTTCCTTCGCCATCCACTATTATGTCATTATTAGAAAGATAGTTATACTTCTCTCCATCATTTACGTTAATTATCTCAAAGTTTTCAATTTCACTTAATGTTTTGATTGTATTATCATTCATGTTAATCCCTCCTCAAAAATTAATATTCATTAAGAAGGGATTTTATAACTAAAATATTAAGAGGATTTTTATTTATTAAAAGATACAACATTATTTTGACATAAACTGCTAAGAGTTTCAAGTGAAACATTTCTACCTACAAATGCCCCATTTATAATGCCATCATTAAAACAAATTTCTTGAACTTCTTTAATAGAGTTTTTGTTTATAGCATCTATTTTCTTTATCAAATCATCAGGCGTAACTATCTTATTTTTATACAAAACAGATTTACCATTGTTGAACATTCTAGAAGAAGTACTCTCTAGACCAAGAATATAACTTGCTTTTATTTTTTCTTTATTTATGTCTATTTCCACTTGGGTAAATTCTCTATCTCTAAAATCATGTAGTTCTTCTTTTATTACATTAATAGCTTTTTCAGCATATGATGGACTTAATCCAGTATATATATTTAAAGTACCTGTATTTTGATATGTAAGAAGATACGAATATATTGAGTAACATAATCCTAACTCTTCCCTAACCTTTTGGAAAAGTATAGAAGATGCCCCACCACCTAATATATTATTTAGTAATAAAAGGCTATATCCTCTTTCATCTCCCTGCTTAATTCCTGTAAGTCCAAAATTTATATGTAGTTGTTCTATATTCTTTTCAGCATACAGAAAACTTCTCTTAATCTCTGGAGTATTGTATTCAAATGCTTCTTTATTAGATGCACTCCAATCACCAAAATATTTTTCTATAAGTTGTTTCAATTTAATTTCATCAAAATTTCCACATATTGATATAACAGTATTACTTGGAGTATACATTTCTTCAATATAACTTTTTATCTTGCTTGAATCAAAACTTCTTACAGTGTCTGGGGTTCCTAAAATAGGATAAGCTAAAGAGTCCTTATAAAAGGCTGATACAGCATGAAGATCTCCTAAGACATCTTCTGGAGAATCTTCACTCATATAAATTTCCTCAACTACAACACTTTGCTCTTTTTTTATTTCCTCATCATCAAATTTAGAATTCAATATCATATCTGAAAGTACATCTATAGATAACTCTAAGTGCGTATTTAATGCCTTAATATAGTAACATGTCGATTCCTTGCTAGTATATGCATTAATTTGACCACCTACATTTTCTATTTCTTCTACAATACTTTTAGCTGATCTTTTGTCTGTTCCCTTGAACAACATATGCTCTATGAAATGAGAAATCCCATTTAAATCTTCCGTCTCATTTCTAGAACCATTTTTAACTATAACCCCAACGCTTATGGAGTTTACATGTTCTATTTGTTCAGTTACAATCCTTAGACCATTCTCTAGTGTATATAAATTGTACATAATAACCTCCATATTAAAAAATAAAAAGGCAATTTATGCCCTTCTATTCTTCATCTTTTTTCTCTGTATTCACTATTGCATCTTTTCTTGAAAGATTTATTCTTCCTTGAGCGTCTATTTCTGTTACTTTAACAAGAATTTCATCTCCTACCGATACTATATCTTCAACCTTGTTAACTCTATTCACATCTAATTTTGATATATGAACTAAACCTTCTTTACTTGGAAGTATTTCTACGAATGCTCCAAAATTAGCTATTTTAGTAACTTTACCTAAATAAACTTCTCCAGCTTTAACTTCTTTAGTTAATCCCTCTATTATTTTTAAAGCCTCTTTTACTCCTGTTGAATCAGATGAAGAAATAAATATCTTTCCATCTTCCTTTATATCTATCTTAACACCAGTATCAGCTATTATTTTATTAATAACTTTTCCGCCAGCTCCGATAACATCTCTTATCTTTTCTGGATCTATAGACATAGTTGAAGTTTTAGGAGCGTATAATGAAACCTCTTCTCTATGCTCTGGTATACATTCTTTTATCTTATCTAAAATTTCCATTCTTGCTTTTCTTGCATTTGTTATAGCTGTTCTTATTACATAATCAGAAAGACCTGCAATTTTTGTATCTACTTGAATTGAAGTTATTCCAACTTCAGTTCCTGCAACTTTAAAGTCCATGTCTCCAAAGAAATCTTCTATACCTTGAATATCTGTGATTACACCTTCTTCAGTTAAATCTTCTGAAGTTATTAATCCCATAGCTATTCCTGCAGCAGGTCTCTTTAGTGGAACCCCTGCATCAAGTAATGCTAAAGTAGATGCACATACTGAAGCTTGAGATGTAGATCCATTTGAACTTAATACTTCTGATACTAATCTAATAGTATAAGGAAAATCTTCTTGAGAAGGTATTAATGGTTCTAAAGCTCTTTCTGCTAATGCTCCATGTCCTATTTCTCTTCTTCCTGGTCCTCTTAATGGTCTAACTTCTCCTACGCTGTAAGATGGAAAGTTATAATGATGCATATATGTTTTAGAAACAGATTCTCCGATTCCATCTAATATTTGAACATCTCCTATAGCTCCTAAAGTTGCTACAGTCATTACTTGAGTAAGTCCTCTTGTAAATAGACCAGTTCCATGAGTTCTAGGTAAAATATCAACTTCACAAGATATCTTTCTTAATTGGTCAAATGCTCTTCCATCTGGTCTTTTCTTTTCTTTAAGTAGCATTTCTCTAACTACTTCTTTTTGAATTCTATACACTACATCGTTAACATCACTCATGTTGTCTGGATATATTTCTTTAAACTCTTCTGAAATTTTTGCTTTAACATCATTCATTGATAAGTTTCTCTCATCTTTATCAATAATATGCATAGCTTCATTAATTATGTCAAATGAAAAATCTCTTACATTCTTTTCTATCTCTTCATCTACATGATATAAATTTGGAACTTTTTTTTCTTTTCCAAACATTTTCATAGCTTCTTCTTGGAAAGCAACTATTTTCTTACACTCTTCAAATCCAAATGATATAGCGTTAATCATTGTTTCTTCTGGAATTTCATTTCCACCAGCTTCAATCATCATTACTCTTTCCTTAGTAGCACATATAGTTAGCTCCATATCAGAAATTTCTCTTTCCTTTGAAGTTGGATTTACTATAAAGTTATTATCTATCAATCCTATTTGTACAGCTGCAACAGGTGTATCAAATGGAATGCTTGATAAACATAAAGCTGTAGATGCTGCATTTATAGCTAGGATTTCTGGAAGATTGTCATTTTCCACAGAAACTACTGTACAAACTACTTGAACATCATTTCTATATCCTTTAGGGAATAATGGTCTTAATGGTCTATCAACAGCTCTACCATTTAAAATAGCATTTTCTGAAGGTCTTCCCTCTCTTTTTATAAATCCACCTGGTATTTTCCCTACTGCATATAATCTTTCTTCATACTCTACACTTAGTGGGAAAAAATCAATCCCTTCTCTTGGTTTTTCAGATGCATTAACATTTGTTAATATAACTGTATCTCCATAGCTCATAAATATAGCGCAATCTGATAACATTCCAACTTTACCAGACTCAACCTTCATATTTCTTCCAGCTACAGTAGTTTGATGAAAATTATTCATAAACTAACCTCCTTTTGGTTAATATAAATTCTACATATTTTTACAAATTTTGCCTCATTAAAATAATAGAGCGGATAAACCGCTCTAAATTATCTTCTTAAACCTAAGTTCTCTATTATAGCTCTATATCTTTCAATATCTATTCCAGATAGATAGTTTAATAGTCCTCTTCTTTGACCAACCATCATTAGAAGTCCTCTTCTTGAATGGTGATCCTTTTTATGAGTTCTTAAATGATCTGTTAAAGAGTTTATTCTTTCTGTTAATAAAGCTATTTGCACTTCTGGAGATCCAGTATCTCCTTCATGTCTTGCATACTTTCCTATAATTTCTGCCTTTTTAATTTTATCCATGTAAAACACCTCCGTAATTTATCCCCTACTACCAAGAAAAAAGTCGGCTACTCTTAACACTTAGAAGTAGGTTCCTAAAGGGTATTATAGCAAAATCATCTTTTTTTGTAAATGTATTTTTAAAAAGATATTTTTATTTCCTCATTTAACGCAAAATTTCTATCGTCTTTTAGTTGATTTATTAACTCTTCCATAGAATTAAATTTTTCTTCATCTCTAATTCTTTTAATGAAATATACTTTCATTTGTAAATCATATATTTCTTCACTAAAATCCAATATATACGTTTCAACAGTAAGTTTTTTATCTCCACTTACCGTTGGATTATATCCAACTGAAGTTATACCCTTATATATTTCATTATTAACCAAAACATTTGTATAATATACACCTGTTTTAGGTAATACATAATTACTATTATACTCTAAATTTGCTGTAGGGAATCCTAGCTGTCTCCCTAACTTCTTACCATGTATAACTTTGCCTTCTAAAAAATATTCCCTTGATAGCATCTTATTAGCTTCCTCTAAATCTCCATTGGATATTTCTTCTCTTATTCTTGAAGAACTAACTACTTCTTCCCCATAAGAATAAGCATCCAACACATAAACTTTATAGCCATAAACAGCTTCAAGACTTTTTAAAAGGTTAATATCACCTTTATTTTTATATCCAAATTTATGATTAAATCCAACGATTATTCCTTTAGCTTTATACTTTTTACTCAAAAGCTCTACGAAATCTTCTGGCTGCATTTTCATAACATTCTCATTAAAATCTATTAGACAACAGATATCTATCCCTAACTTTTCTAATACTGATAATTTTTCATCTTTATTCATTAGTAATTTAGGGGCAGATTCTGGCCTTATAAAACTTAAAGGATGATTTTTAAAAGAAAAAACCATACTTTTTCCATTAAACTTATCAGCTAGCTCAATAGCTTTATTTATTAATGTTAAATGTCCAATATGTAGACCATCAAAGCTTCCAAGTGCTATATATGTGTCTTCAGAAATAATTCCTTCGTACTTCTCATCTATTACAACCATTCATATACCTCTTGATTTTATTACATTAGATTTTTTTCCAGTTTAAAACCATAAGAATCCATTTTACCTATACCTATAAACGTTTCTTCACTGGTATATACTCTAAAAAGCTTATCCTCTTCAACTCTTGCTTTACAAAATCTTTTATCTGAAACTTTAACCCCGTTTAAAAGTAACTTTTCATATCCATTTTCTATAATAATTTTATCATAGAAATCTAATGTTTTATCCATAGTCATTAAGTTATCTTCTACAATAACTTTTTCCAAATCATCGTAATTTATAGCATCATCTATTGAAAACGGACTAGATAAAGTCCTTTTTAATTCAGTCATGAAAGCCCCAACTTCAAGTTCTTTACCTATATCATAACACAAGCTTCTAATATAAGTTCCTTTGGAGCACACGACATCCATCGATATTTTAGGAAGTGATATTTGTATATTTTCTATACTGTAAATAGTAACTGGTCTTTTTTTTCTTTCGACCTCTATTCCTTTTCTTGCTAACTCATATAATCTTTTACCATTTTGTTTTAGCGCTGAATACATTGGAGGTTCTTGCATTATAGGTCCTTTAAAAGATTCTATAACTTCAAGTACTCTATGTTCGTCAATTCCAATAACTGGTTTTTCATCAATTACTTTACCTTCACTGTCGTAAGTATCAGTAATTTTTCCAAGCTCAAAAGATACACTATAACCTTTTTTACCTTCCATTATATAATCAATTATTTTGGTAGCTTTTCCAATACAAATAGGCAAAACACCTGTCGCCAAAGGATCTAAAGTACCAGTATGACCAACCTTTTTTACTCCAACAATCTTTCTTACCCTAGAAACAACTTGAAAAGATGTTATTCCTTTGGGTTTATTCACAATAATTACACCATTCATTATATCAACTCTTTTTCTATTGCGCTAAGAAGTAATTCTTTAGCTTCATCTATTGATTTCTCCTTGAAAAATACACCTGAGGCCTTAGAATGCCCTCCTCCTCCAAAAAGTCCTGCAATATTTCTAACATCAAAATTATTTTTACTTCTTAAACTTACTTTAATCCCGTTAGAAGCTTCCTTAAGTAATATAGCAACTTCTACGCCTTTAACTTGTAGCCCAAAATTAACGACATCTGCTACCTCTTCAGGAGGTATACCTATAGCATCACATATACGATTTGTTATTTCTAAAACCGATACTTTACCATTAAAATATGTTCTTATGTTTTTTATAACCTCGCCTAATAGAATCAAACTCTCTATAGGCTTATTATCAAAAAGTTCTGAATGTACTACTGAATTATTTATACCTAAGGATATTAATTCCCCAGCTATCTCATGAGTTCTCTTAGTTACATTCGAATGCCTAAATGATCCTGTATCAGTAACAATAGACGTATAGAGGCATGTAGCCATGTCCTTATTAACGATAACATTCATAGCCTTAAGAAGTGAATAAACTATCTCTGCTGTAGCTGAAGCGTTAGTATCAACATAATTAATTTGTGCATATTTATCATTTGATAAGTGATGGTCTATATTTACTGTGGTTCCTTTATAATTACCTAGCTCTGCTGATACTCTTTCAAGATTGCCACAATCTAAAATAATCACTAAATCTGTATCATCTTTAGGTTCATAGACTTCGTTATCTATTTCGGAGGAACAAGGGAGAAAACCCAAGTCCTCTGAAATAACATCTTTTGAAAGTATATAAGAAATTTTACCTAGCTTCCTAATACCTTGTAGTAAAGCAAGTGCACTTCCTACCGCATCACCATCAGGAGATACATGGTAAGTAATCCCTATTATAGAAGATTCATTAATTTTCTTTATTATATCTTCCATGATTATTTCTCCTTAGTCTTTTCAATTAGAGAATCTATATACATTCCTCTAGAAATTGATTTATCCTCTTCGAATATGATTTCTGGAGTATATCTTAAGTTTATTCTATGACCTAATTCTCTTCTTACAAAACCACTAGCACTTTTTAAAGCGTCTAATGTTGCTGCTTTTTCTTCTTCATTATTTGTAAAAATTGAAACGAAAATCTTAGCATATCTTAAATCTTTAGTTACATTTACATCAGTAACAGATACCATTGCTGAAAGTCTAGGATCCTTTATTTCATATTGAATCAGAGAAGAAACTACCTTCTTTACTTCTTCATTAATTCTGCCACCTCTATAATTAGCCATAAAATCACCTCTTTACAGTTCTTTTCTCTTTATAGCTTCCATAGTATAAGCTTCTACTATATCGCCTTCTTTTATATCATTAAATCTTTCAATTGTTATTCCACATTCGTATCCAGCATTAACTTCTTTTACATCATCTTTAAATCTCTTTAATGAGCCTAATGTTGATTCGAAAATAACAATGCCTTCTCTTATTACTCTTACATCTGAATTTCTAACAAGCTTTCCATCTAAAACATAAGATCCTGCAATAGTTCCAACGTTAGAAATTTTATAAGTTTGCCTAATTTCCGCTTTTCCAAGTATAACTTCTTTATATTCTGGATCAAGCATTCCTATCATAGCAGATTTTATATCTTCAATGGCATCATATATAATTCTATATGTCTTCATATCAACATTTTCTTTTTCTGCTGTAATAGTTGCATTAGAATCTGGTCTAACATTAAATCCTATAAGTAATGCATTTGATGCAGCTGCTAAAATAACATCACTTTCAGTAATAGCTCCAGCTCCTCCATGTATAACTCTAACTTTTACATCATCTGTTGATAATTTTTCTAATGAAGATCTTATTGCTTCAACAGAACCTTGAACGTCAGCTTTAACAACAACAGATAACTCTTTAATTTTGCCTTCTTTGATTTGAGAGTATAAATCTTCTAAAGATACTCTGTGACTTGAATTAAGTTGATCAGTTCTATCTTTATCTTTTCTTGATTCAGCCATTGTTCTAGCAGTTTTTTCATCTTTAACTACGTTAAATCTATCTCCTGCTGATGGAACTTCTGAAAGACCTAATATCTCTACTGGTATAGATGGTCCTGCTGATTTTATCTTTTTACCCTTATCATCAAACATTGCTCTAATTCTACCATAAGTTGACCCTACTATTATAGAATCACCTACGTGTAAAGTACCATTTTGAACAAGAAGACTTGCAACAGCTCCTCTTCCTTTATCTAATTTAGCTTCAATTACAGTTCCTTTAGCTCTTCTGTCAGAATTTGCTTTTAATTCTTGTATTTCAGCTGTAAGAAGAACCATTTCTAGAAGAGAATCTAAATTTTCTTGTGTTTTAGCAGATACAGGTACACATATAGTATCTCCACCCCAGTCTTCAGATACTAATCCATATTCTGTTAATTCTTGTTTTACTCTCTCTATGTTAGCACCAGGTCTATCTATTTTATTAATTGCTACAATCATTGGAACTTCTGCTGCCTTACAGTGATTTATAGCTTCTCTAGTTTGAGGCATTATTCCATCATCAGCTGCAACAACCAATATAACTATATCTGTAATTTGAGCACCTCTTGCACGCATAGCAGTAAATGCTTCATGTCCTGGAGTATCTAGAAAAGTAATTTTTTCATCATTTACCCTTACAGTATAAGCTCCAATATGTTGAGTTATTCCACCAGCTTCTTTTTCTGTAACACTAGATTTTCTTATAGCATCTAAAAGAGAAGTCTTACCGTGGTCAACATGACCCATTACTGTTATGATTGGTGGTCTCTTAGAAAGATTTTCTTCCTTATCAATATCTTCTTCTATTTTCTCTAAAGTTAAATCATCAGCTTTTCTCTCTAAAATTATTTCAAATTTCTCTGCAACCTTTTGAGCTGTTTCAAAATCTATCTCTTGATTTAATCCAGCCATAACACCTTCAAACATTAATGTTCTAATTACTTCTGTGCTTGGTTTCTTAAATTTATCAGCTAAATCCTTAACTGTGATGCTGTCGCCAATTTCTATAACTTCTTCTATTGACCCATCATTTAGTTCTTCATCACTTTTCTTGTTTCTGTTCTTTTTCTTTTTCTTAGCTTGATTATTAACTTCTTCAGCAATTCTTTCTTCATATTCATCTACTATAGTTTTTTTCTCTTCATCACTTACTACAGTAGTTGACCCTGCTAAAAGTTCCTTAATTAATGCAGCATCTTCATCTTCAATTACACTCATATGATTTTTTACTTCAACAGCGAATTCTTCGGCTAGTAAGGTTATCAAATCTTTACTTGAAATACCTAGCTCTTTCGCTAATTCATACACTCTAATTTTAGACATGTATTCACCCCCGAATATTATTAAATTTTATTATTTTTATTTTCTTTATAGTTAATCAATAATTTATCAGCCATATTTTTATCAGTAATTCCAATTACATTTATCTCAACTCTTCCTATTGCCATTCCTAAATCTTCTTTTGAAAATTCATCGATAAATGGTATGTTTTCTTTTATGCAATAAGTAGAAAATAATTTGTAGGATCTTTCTGATAAATCATTTGAAAATATAAATAGATGTATTTTCTTTTTCCCTAAGGAATCTTCACATTTATTATATCCTTCAATAACTTTACCGGCTCTTTTCACCAATCCTAAAAATTGAAAAAATTTATTAATCATTTGAAATCACTTCTTTCAATTTTTCATAGATTTCAGCATTTATTTCACTTTCTAAGTTCTTATTTAAGCGCTTTGCTTTATATGACTTCTCTAAACATTCAACATTTTTGCAAATATATGCGCCTCTTCCTGACTTCTTGCCAGTTAAATCAACAGATATCTCTCCTGTAGGAGATTTTACTATTCTTATTAACTCTTTTTTAGGTTTCATCTCCATACATCCATTACACATTCTCATTGGAATCTTTTTGACTTTCATTAATAACACCTCTCTATTCTTTTATCTGAGATTTGCTTTTAATGTCTATTTTCCAGTTAGTTAACTTTGCTGCTAATCTAACATTTTGACCTTCTTTACCTATAGCTAAAGAAAGCTGAGAATCGTCAACAACTACTTTTGCTGATTTAACTTCTTCATCTATTGTTACATCAAGTACTTTTGCTGGACTTAATGCATTTGCAATAAATTCTTCTGGAAGCTTACTCCATTTAATTATATCAATTTTCTCATTTTTAAGTTCATTTACAATGTTTTGTACTCTTTGACCTTTTGGACCAACACATGCACCCATAGGATCAACATCATCTTCATTTGAATGAACTGCTATTTTAGTTCTTGAACTAGCTTCTCTTGATATTGATTTAATCTCTACTATTCCAGTATATATTTCTGGAACTTCTAATTCAAATAATCTTCTTACTAAACCAGGGTGAGTTCTTGAAACCAAAACTTGAGGACCCTTAGATCCATTTTTAACTTCAACTATATATAATTTTAGCATTTCATTAAAATTATACTCTTCTCCTGGCATTTGTTCATTTGGACCTAAAATTGCTTCTAATTTGCCTAAATCAACAAAGACATTGCCTCTGTCTTTCCTTATTACAGTTCCTGTAATAATATCAAATTCTTTTTCTTTAAACTCATTATAAACAATTTTTCTTTCAGCTTCTTTTATTCTTTGAAGCACAACTTGTTTTGCTTGCATAGCAGCTATTCTTCCAAAATTTCTTGGAGTTACTTCTATTTCAACAATATCACCAAGTTCATATCTTGGATCTATTTCTTTTGCATCTGGCAGCTCTATTTCAGTTAAAGCATCATAAACGTCTTCAACAACTTCTCTTTGTGAGTAAACATGTAGCTCTCCAGTTTCTGTATTTATACTTACTCTAACATTTTGAGCCCCTCTGTCACTTCCAAAAGAATAGTTCTTTTTATAAGCGTTAATCAAAGCATCTTCTATAGTTGCAAATAGTAACTCTTCACTTATTCCCTTATCTCTAATGATTTCTTTTAATGCACTAATGAATTCCTCATTCATTGATATACCCTCCTTAATCTATATCTCCCCTTCAATATTTATGGACTTGATTTTATCTTTTGGAATTATAATACTATTATTATCCCTTAAAATAACAATTTCATCCTCTTTTATTTCGGATAACGTCCCTTTAATAACTTTTTCACCATTAACAGCCTTTAAAAGTCTTGCAACTACTTTAGAACCTATACTTTTAATCATATGTTCATTAGTAAATAGCTGTCTATCAATGCCTGGTGAAGATACTTCTAGATAATATTGACCTTCTATAGGATCTGATTCATCCATTAAATTGCTTACTAATCTACTGATTTTTTCACAATCACTTAAGGATATACCATTATCTGAATCAATATATACCCTTAAATAATACTCATTATTTTCTTTTACATATTCAACATGATAGAACTCATATCCTTGTTCATCTACCAAAGGTTTTATAAGTTCTTTAAGCTTATCTTCCAATTCAATCTTTTTCATCTTTTAACCTCCTTTACTAGCCTTACCGTTTAGTATAGCCAATAGTTAGCTTATTAATATAAGCTATATAAAAACGCAACATTTATAGTTGCGTTTTACAAATAGAAAGAGCGGACAAATTGTCCACTCCCTTCTACGCTTCTATTTAAATAAACTTTCTATTTTTATAATAACATAGTAATAATTGGATTACAACCTTTATTTGAAATTATCTTTTTCTATCCAAATAACGAAATTTGGTTTGTTTCACCAAGACCCTCTAGACATCCATGAATCGTTAAAGTTTCTATAACTGTTTTTGATATTTTAGCTCTTATTCTTAAATCTTCTTTTGATATAAATTCTCCATCTTTTCTTACCTCTACTATACTTTTTGCTGCATTATCTCCAACACCTTGAAGAGAATTAATAGGCGGTCTTATCATACCATTTTCTATTTTAAATTTTACAGAATCTGATTCGTAGAGATCAACTTTTAAGAACTTAAATCCCCTCTTAATCATTTCAAAAGCTATTTCTAATATAGTCATTAATCCTTTATCTTTTTGGGTTACATTATTACCCATCTGATATATCTCTTGTAGCTTATTTTTAATAGCACCCTCCCCTTTACATATAAGTTCAGCATCAAAATCATCTGCTCTAACTGTAAAGTAAGTTGCATAGTAAGCTAATGGATAATAAACCTTAAAATATGCTATTCTTACTGCCATCATAACATAAGCAACAGCATGCCCTTTTGGGAACATGTATTTTATCTTTTTACAGGATTCTATGTACCATTCTGGAACACTATTCTCCTTCATTATCTGTTCATACTCCTCGGATACACCTTTTCCTTTTCTCACTTTTTCCATTATATTAAATGCCGTCTTAGGAGGAACCCCTTTGTAAATTAAGTAAACCATAATATCATCTCTTGTAGAAATACATTCACTTAATGTAGTATATCCTTCTTTAATGTAATACTGAGCATTATTAAGCCATACATCAGTACCATGTGATAGTCCCGATATTCTAACTAAATCTGCAAAAGTTTTTGGCTTAGTATCCAAAAGCATTTGTCGAACAAATTTAGTTCCAAACTCAGGAAGTCCATAGGTTCCCACCTCACATTCAAGCTCTTCTTTTGTTATCCCAAGTGCATCAGGACTTGTAAATAAACTTAATACTTTTTCATCATGAAGAGGAATTGTTTTGGGATCTATACCTGTTAAGTCTTGAAGCATTCTTAAAACTGTTGGATCGTCGTGACCTAATATATCTAATTTTAATAGTCTACCACTTATTGAATGATAATCAAAGTGCGTTGTAACTACATCAGAATCACGATCATCTGCTGGATGTTGTATTGGACAAAAATTATGAATATCATTATCTCTAGGTACAACCATTATACCGCCTGGATGCTGGCCTGTAGTTCGTTTTATACCTGTACATCCTAGTGTCAATCTCTCTATTTCCGCCGATGATGCTATTATATTTCTTTCATCTAAATATTTTCTAACATATCCATATGCAGTTTTTTCTGCTACAGTTCCAATAGTTCCTGCTTTAAATACAAACCCCTTTCCGAATAAAACCTCAGTATATTTGTGAATTACACCTTGGTTATCTCCAGAAAAGTTTAAATCTATATCTGGTTCTTTATCTCCCTCAAAACCTAAGAAGGTTTCAAATGGAATGTCATGACCATCTTTTTTATATAAGGTTCCGCAATCAGGACAATTTTTGTCAGGTAAATCAGCTCCAGAACTTATAGATCCATCTAAAAAGAATTGCGATTTTTTGCAATTTGGACATACATAATGGGGTGGTAGCCCATTAACTTCTGTAATATCAGACATAGTTGCTACAAATGAAGAACCAACAGATCCTCTTGAACCAACTAAATATCCATCAGAAATTGATTTGGCAACTAATTTTTGAGCAATTAAATAAAGCACTGCATACCCATTTGATATAATTGAATTAAGTTCTTTATCCAACCTCTTTTGAACCACTTCTGGTAAATTATCTCCATAAATACTATGAACCTTATTTAAAGTCATATTTTTAATATCATCCTCTGCCCCATCAATTTTAGGTGGATAGGTTTCATCTGGTATTGGCTTACAGCCTTCTATTTGATTTGCTATAAAATTAGTATTTTTAATAACAACCTCATAAGCCTTATCTTCACCTAAATAATCAAATTCCTTTAACATCTCATCAGTTGTTCTTAGATATAATGGTGGCTGACTGTCAGCATCGCTAAAACCTTGTCCCGCTAATATTATTTTTCTATAAACTTCATCTTCTGGATCCATAAAATGCACATCACAAGTGGCTACAGTTACTTTTCCTAGTTTTTGTCCAAGATCATATATATTTCTATTTATTGTTTTTAATTCTTCTCTATCTTTTACATTTCCCTTTTCAATTAAAAACATATTATTGTCTATAGGTTGTATCTCTAGATAATCATAAAAACTTGCAATCTCTTCTATTTCATTTTGAGATTTACCATCTAAAATAGCTCTATATACTTGACCAGCCTCACATGCAGACCCAATTATTAACCCCTCTCTAAACTCAGATACAAGTGTTTTGGGTAATCTAGGTTTTCTATAGAAATTATCTAAATGTGCTTTACTAACTAGTTGATATAAATTTTTAATCCCCACTTGATTTTTAGCAAGTATTATTACATGGTACATAGGTAGCTTACCAATATCAACATTATTTAAAAATTCTTCATTTAGCTTATCTAGGTTATCTATATTAAAATCTTCTACTAATTTCTCAAAGCATTTTAATAAAATCTCAGCTGTTGCCTTTGCATCATCTACTGCTCTGTGATGATTTTCTAAAGAAATACCTAAATGTTTTGCTATTATATTAAGTTTCACTCTTTTTAAGTCTGGATATAAAAATCTCGCTAAAGGAACAGTATCTAAAATACTAAAAGAAAATTCTAGTGATAAATTGTTACAATTGGTTTTAATAAAAGAGCAGTCAAATCCTGCATTATGAGCAACCAAAACTGAACCTTTACAAAAAGCTAAAAATTCTGGCAACACCTTATCAATAGTAGGAGCGTCCGTTACCATACTATCTTCTATTGATGTTAGTTCAGTAATATTAAAGGGAATTGGTCTCTCTGGATTAACAAAACTTGAAAATCTATCTATTACTTTACCATCACATACTTTAACTGCCCCTATTTCTATTATTTTATCATTTTTAGGTGAAAACCCTGTTGTCTCTATATCAAAAACTACGTAAGTATCTTTAATACTTTGATTTTTAGAATTTAGAACTATAGGAACCCCATTATCAACTAAATATCCCTCTAGTCCATATATAACTTTTATTCCATGTTTTTTAGCAGCATCCATAGCTTCAGGATAGGCCTGAACTACACCATGATCAGTTATTGCAATTGCCGGATGACCCCACTTAGCCGCCCTTTCTATAAGTTTTGAAGGTGATGTGACAGCGTCCATTGTACTCATTGTAGTATGACAATGAAGCTCAACTCTTTTTTCAGAAGCCAAATCCTGTTTTACAATTTTCTGCATCTTTACTATATCTCTAACACTAAAGGTTATTTCTCTTGAGTAATTATCGTATCTTGCCTCTCCCCTAATCTTGCAGTATAATCCTTTTTTAACATTCTCCAAAACTCTCTCTTGAACTTTAGAATTCAAGAAGGCTTTTACAACAATAGATGATGTATTATCTGTAATAAAGAAGGTTAGAAGTATCTTTCCACTTTTAGTTTCTCTTGTTTCAACTTTAAATATCTCTCCTGTTAAAGCTACTATCCCTAATTCCTCATTTACACTCTTTATAGGAATAGATTCTTCTACAATAGCTCTTCCCATAATTATATTTTCATTATCTATTTTTACATCTTTATTACTATAATCTTTCTTCTGTACTTCTGCTGCCTTTACTGGCATTTTTGGTCTTTCAACCTGGACATTGCTTTTTATTTCTTTTATTATTTTTTCTGTCTCTTGCTTTTTATAAACTTTATATTCTTCACTTATCTTTATATCAATTTCACTATCAAATTTTAAACTAACTACTGCTTTAAATCCAAATATAGAATTAATATATTTTCTTAATAAGTCTTGCATCTTCTGTTTTTTTGCAAAATTTATTAGTATCTCTGAGCCATAAGAAATTATTAAAGAGTTATCTATAACTTCTTTTTCTCCGGACAATAAAATATTTTTAGTTAATGGATGCTTTTTAATTATTTCTTCAATCAATTCGTTCCAGTGTTTATCTACAATCTCTTTTAAGCTTATATTGGATATATCTATAATACATAAAATATCTATGTCAACATTCAAATTCAACTTTTTTGTAATTATCTCTCTAACACTTAATTCTTCCTTACTGCTTAAGGCTTCTTTGCTTCTTAAGATAACCTTTAATTTATTACTTTTTTTCATATATTGAAAACCTGAAATTCTAAGAGCTTTTTCCTCAATATCTTCAAGTTTATAAATTTCTTTATTTATTGACTCTATAAATTCCTTACCCAAGGAAAATTCCTCCTAGCATAATTAAAAATAATTTTGAATACCAAAAGCAAAAGAAGAAATCCAGCGTGCTGAATTTCAACTATACTTTTTCTATTTTAACTTGTTATCTAAAGTTTATCAATTTCTTTCATTAATTCTTGAACTAAATCTTCCTCTTTAACTTTTTTTAATATTTCACCCTTTTTGAAGATTATACCTTCACCTTTTCCTCCTGCAATCCCTATATCAGCTTCCCTAGCTTCTCCTGGGCCGTTAACAACACACCCCATAATAGCTACCTTTATATCTTTTTTGCAGCTTGAAAGTTTATCTTCAATCTCTTTAGCTATTCCTATAAGATCAATCTGAGTTCTTCCGCATGTTGGACAAGAAACAAATTCTATACCACCTTTTTTAATTCCTAAAGCTTTTAGAATTTCATTCCCAACTTTAATTTCCTCAACAGGATCACCAGTTAAAGATACTCTTATTGTGTCTCCAATCCCCTCAGCAAGTAAAGTTCCTATTCCAACAGAAGACTTTATTGTTCCTCTCCAAGGAGTTCCAGACTCTGTAACCCCTAAATGAAGAGGATAATCTGATTTTTCACTCATAAGTCTATAACTATTTATCATAGTTTGAACATCAGAAGACTTTATAGATATAACAATATCTCTAAAGTTCATCTTTTCTAATATATCTGCACTTTTTAAAGCACTTTCAACTAATGCTTCAGGACATGGCTTTCCATACTTAGCTAGAAGTTCTTTTTCTAATGAACCTGAGTTAACACCTATTCTTATAGGTATGTTTTTATCATTACATGCTTCAGCAACCATTTTTACTCGTTCAATTGAACCAATATTGCCTGGATTAATCCTTAAGGCTGAAACACCATTTTTTATAGATTCTAAAGCTAGTTTATAATCAAAATGAATATCTGCAACTAGAGGAATACTTATTTGTTTAGCAATTTCTCCTATAGCTTTTGCCGCCTCCATATCTGGAACTGCACATCTTATAATATCACAACCAGCAATTTCTAGGTTTCTTATTTGATTTACTGTACTTTTAACATCTCTAGTATCTGTATTGGTCATAGATTGGACTGTTATTCTACTATCTCCACCTATAAATGTTTTATTACCAATCTTAATCTTTCTTGTTTCTTTTCTAAACATATTCTACACCTCTAAAATTGAACTGGGAAAAGTATATCCTTAATTGTTACTAAAATCATTATTCCTAATAAAAGGGTTAATGCCACACTATTAACGTAATTTAATATTCTATCAGGTATTTTTTTGCCTGTAATTAATTCAATTAATATAAAGAATGCCCAACCACCATCTAATGCTGGGAAAGGTAATAAGTTAAATACAGCTAAATTTACTGAAATAAATGCAGTAAAATATAGAAGACTCCAAATCCCTGCCTTTGCAGCTTCTCCACTCATTCTTACTATTGTTACAGGTCCGCCAATATCTGTTTTCAGATTAGCTTTACCTGAAAATAACATCTTAAATCCTAAAAATGTCTGCTTAACTAATGAAACTGTTTGATTAGCACCATATTTAATTGATTGAGTAAATGAAGGATTATCAACTCTGCCAAAGTAGAATCCGATTTGATAGGTTCCTTCCTCGGTCAACTTAGGTGTTATATTAAATTTTCTTGTTTCATTATTACGATTAATCTCAACATCCAATGGATTTCCTTTAGCTAATGCTACAGCTACAGATACATCTTCAGCTGTTAGTATTTTCATATCATTTATTTTAGTGAACTTATCTCCAGCTTTAAGACCAACCTCTTTCGCTGGGGAATTATCAACTATATCCTTAACCTCTGGAGTACTAAAACCTAAATTCATACCCATGGTAATAAAAATAACTATTGCTAAAAGATAATTCATAACAACACCAGCTACTATAATACTTATCCTTCTTAGTGGGGATTTGCTTGTAAGGCTTCTTTTATCATTAACCTCTTCTTCCTCCCCAAGCATAGCAACTCTTCCACCTAGAGGGAGAATCCTTAAGCAATAATCCGTCTCACCAACTTTAACACCTATAACCCTAGGTCCAAAACCTATAGAAAACTCCTCAACTTTTACCCCATTTACCTTTGCCATTATAAAGTGACCTAATTCATGAACAATTATTAGCACAGAAAATGCTAATATAGCTGCTACTATATACATCTATTTCCTCCTTCTAACTATATTTTTCATAAATATAGCTTCTAACTAATTTGTCAGTAGATAAAATACCCTCTATAGTTAAATATTCATCTACATAAAATCTATTCATACACTCTTCTATTATTTCTGGAATTTCTAGAAACTTTACTTTTTCTTCTAAAAATAATTCAACTAAAACCTCATTAGCACCATTTAAAATTGTCGGCATTATACCACCAATTTTCCCTGCATCAAAAGCTAGTTTAAGGCATTTAAATGTATCAAAATCAGGTTTTTCAAAGCTTAAATTAGCTAAATTCCAAAAATCTAACTCTTCACATATATTACTTTCCCTATTAGGATAGTTTAATGCATACTGTATAGGTAATTTCATATCTGTAGAACTTATTTGAGCAATTACGCTTGCATCTTTAAATTCTACCATAGAATGTACTAAACTTTGAGGGTGAACAACAACTTGTATCTTTTCAAACGGTACATTAAATAGCCAATGAGCTTCTATAACCTCTAACCCCTTATTCATTAACGTAGCAGAATCTATAGATATCTTTCTCCCCATACTCCAATTAGGGTGTTTTAAAGCCTCTCTAAAAGTTACATCTTCTAGTTCTTTAGAAACTTTCCCTCTAAAAGGGCCCCCAGATGCGGTGAGAAGAATTTTGTTAATATCTTCATACTTTTCTCCATTTAGACATTGGAATATAGCCCCATGCTCTGAATCTACAGGCAATATTTTTACACCATATTTTTTTGCTTCCTCCATAACAATAGCTCCGGCTACAACTAAAGTTTCTTTATTTGCTAAAGCTATATCCTTACCAGCTCGTATAGCTTCTAATGTAGGTTCAAGACCTATCATACCAACTACAGATGTCAAAACAACATCAATTTCACTTAAAGATGCTATTTTTTTAAGTCCATCTATTCCCTTTAAAAGTATAACTTCTTTATTGTTATCTTTAATATAATTTTCGAATTTGTTGTAAGCATCATCTTCTTCTAATACAATATATTTAGGTTTAAATTCCTCTAATATTTCTATCATTTTTTCAAAGTTTTTAAATGCAGATGCAGCTACAAGTTCCATAGTTTCTCTATGAAATCTAATTACGTCTAAAGCTTGCGTTCCTACGGATCCAGTAACCCCTAATATCGATATTTTTTTCATATTTTGCCTCCTATATTTGCCTTTCTAAAAAGTCAATCATATTCTTATTATATCAAAAATGTTCCAATTTAAAAGAAAAATAAAAAAGCTTGCAGTTAAAACACTGCAAACTTAAACTACAATCTTATTATAAATGTTAAATAATAAAATACAACTGTTGCTGAAAAAAGTATGGAGTCGAATCTATCTAAAATCCCTCCATGACCTGGAATTAAATTAGAATAATCCTTAATTCCTACATATCTTTTAACTGAAGATGCTACTAAGTCTCCAAATTGAGAGAAAACTCCACAAAATGCTCCTATAAGAAAGTAGTGATATATAGCAATGCCAGGTACATAGCTACTTATAAAATATCCAAATATCCCACAAAATATAGTAGCTCCTAAAAGTCCGCCTACTGATCCCTCTATGGTTTTTTTAGGGCTGACTTTAGGATTAAGTTTATGTTTTCCTAAGTATCTTCCAGCATAATAAGCAGTAGTATCACACATCCATGAACCTATAAATATGAGCCAAACTAAATATTTACCTCCATAACTTTGATTTACAAGGTATATGAAAGAAAATAGTACACAAACGTACATAAAACCTAAAAGAGTTAAGGCCACATCTATAAATGTTATTTCTAAGTTTATTACTGGTATACACAATAATATAAAAGCAGCTAAGATAAGCATATACATTAAAATCAAAAAATCATTATTAAACATATAATATGCTACTAAAAGTACATATCCTGCTATGTTTATAGGTTTATAATTTTTGGATTTAAGCGCTTTATAAAATTCATGTAGTCCCATTATAGATAACAAAAGTATTAGGTATTTTAAATAATCCCCCCCTAGATAAACAAATATTACACAAGGTGCAATTATTAACGCTCCTAAATACCTATTATTCGATTTCATAAGGATACCTCCACTATTTGATTCCCCCATATCTTCTATCTCGGTTCTGATAATCAAAAATAGCTCTATGTAAATCTTCCTCTGTAAAATCTGGCCAATTTATGTTAGAATACCAGAACTCAGAATATGCACATTGCCACAATAGAAAATTACTTAGCCTTTGTTCTCCAGAAGGTCTTATGACTAAATCTGGATCAGGCATTTTTTTAGTATAAAGATAATTTGAAAAAAGATTTTCATCTAAAGAATATTTAGATATTTTTTTATCTTCTATGTCTTCAATTATATCCTTAACAGCTGAAATAATTTCATCTCTACCGCCATAGTTAAGTGCAAGATTCATTACAACACCAGAATTATTTTTGGTTTTTTCATAAGCTGAAACCAATTCATCCCTACATGGCTTTGGTAACTTAGTTATATCCCCAATATGATTTATTACCACTCCATTACTATTTAATTCTTCGAACTCATTTTTCAAATACTCTACAAGCAGGTTCATAAGTGCACCAACTTCATCCTTAGGTCTCTTCCAATTCTCTGTTGAGAATGCATATAAAGTTAGGTATTTTACTCCAATTTTATCACATTCTTTTATTATTTTTCTTATGGTTTCAACCCCTGCTCTATGTCCAAAAGTTCTAGGCAAACCTTTAGCCTTTGCCCATCTACCGTTACCATCCATTATAATTGCAATATGCTTAGGAATTCTATTATAATCTATATTTACATCATTAGGTTTATTATCTTTTTTACCTTTTAGCCACTTAAACATTTACTATTCCTCCATAATGAATATGGTAAAAAAACCTGCTAGAAAGCAGGCTTTATATTGACATTATCTCTTTCTCTTTGTCCGCTATAATCTTATCTATTTCTTTAACATAGCTATCTGTTACCTTTTGGATATCATCTTCTGCTTTTTTGAATTCATCTTCTGATATATCTCCATCTTTCTTTAAAGACTTAAATTTATCATTCCCATCTCTTCTTATTGATCTTATAGCTACCTTAGAATCTTCTCCAGCCTTCTTAACATTCTTAACTAGATTTCTTCTAGTTTCTTCAGTTAATTCAGGAACTAATAATCTTATCACAGAACCATCATTAGATGGATTTATTCCCAAATCTGATTTTAATATAGCTTTTTCTATATCTTTTAGCAAAGTTTTTTCCCAAGGTGTTATCATAAGAAGTCTTGGTTCTGGAGCAGAAACACTAGCCACCTGACTTAATGGACACATACTTCCGTAATAGTCAACTTCAATTCTGTCTAACATAGTTGGATTAGCTCTTCCAGCCTTCATTGTTGAAAGATCAGATTTTAATACCTTAATAGATTTACTCATTTTTTCTTCAGCAGACTTAATAACATCTTTTATCATAAAGAGAACCTCCTTTATTATTTACAAACCATAGTTCCTATTTCTTCACCCATTATAGCCTTTTTAATGTTTCCAGGCTCATCTAAAGCAAATACTAAAATAGGAATATTATTATCCATACATAATGAAGTTGCAGTTGAATCCATAACTTGAAGACCCTGCTCTAAAACTTGTATGTAAGATAGAGAATCATATTTCTTAGCATCTGAATATTTATGTGGATCTTTATCATAAACCCCATCAACCTTCTTAGCTAATAGTATAACTTCCGCTTCTATTTCAGCAGCTCTTAATGCAGCTGTTGTATCAGTAGAAAAATATGGATTTCCAGTACCTGCAGCAAAAATAACTACTCTACCTTTTTCTAAATGTCTCATAGCTCTTCTTCTAATAAAAGGTTCAGCCACTTCCTTCATTTCTATAGCAGTTTGAACTCTTGTCATAACCCCTAAACCTTCTAAGGAATCTTGTAATGCTAAAGCATTTATGCATGTTGCTAACATACCCATATAATCCGCTGTAGTTCTGTCCATATCAGATCCATCTCTGCCTCTCCATATGTTTCCACCACCAACAACAGCGCCTACTTCAACACCCATTTCTACTAATTCTTTTATTTCCATAGCTATTCTTTGTGCAACATTAAAATCTATACCAAATCCATTAGCTCCTGCTAAAGCTTCACCTGATAATTTTAACATTACCCTTTTAAATTTACATTTAGACATTAGTTAACCTCCATATCTTTCAAGTTATTTTTAAAAAAAGAGAACACTTTGTGTTCTCTTTTAAATTATTTTGCACCGATTTGTCTTGCAACTTCTTCAGCAAAGTTTTCTTCTTTCTTTTCTATACCTTCTCCTCTTTCAAACCTTACAAATTTGTTTATTGTAATTGGAGAACCTACTTCTTTAGATTTTTCTTGAAGATGTTTAGTTATTGACTTATCTCCATCTTTAACCCAAGCTTGCTCTAAAAGACACACTTCTTTATAATATTTTTGAATTCTTCCCATAACCATTTTTTCAACTATATTTTCTGGTTTGCCTTCGTTTAAAGCTTGAACTCTATATATTTCTTTTTCTTTATCTAAAGCTTCGTTATCAACATCATCTTTGCTTAAGAATGATGGATTTGCAGCTGCAACTTGCATACAAACATCTTTAGCAACTTCTGCAAGAACTGGAGAAGCTGTATCACATGCTAATTCAACTACAACTCCTATTCTTCCGCCACCATGTATGTAGCTTTGAACTACTCCATTTTCAACTGCAAATTTTTCAAATCTTCTTACTGTCATATTTTCGCCTAATTTAGCTATTAAAGCAGTTAACGCTTCTTGAACAGTTTGAGTTTCATTGAATTTTTCTGCAACAAAGTTTTCTATATCTTTAGCTGTGCTAGTTGAAGCCATTTCTGCTAATTTTCCAGCAAAACCTACAAATTCTTCATTAGCTGCAACGAAATCCGTTTCACAATTTAATTCAACTATACCAGCAACTTTTTGATCTTCTGATATATAAGTTTTAACTACACCTTCTGCTGCAACTCTGTCAGCTTTTTTAGCTGCTGCTGCCAATCCTTTTTCTCTTAATACTTCTATAGCCTTTTCCATATCTCCGTTAGTTTCAGTTAAGGCTTTTTTGCAGTCCATCATCCCTGCACCAGTTTTCTCTCTTAATTCTTTAACTGATTGAGCAGTAATCATTATTATTCCTCCTTAATATCATTAAGGTAAAAGGTAAATGGAATATATCCACCTACCCTTTACTAAAATTATTCAGTTACTTGTTCACCTTGTCTTGATTCAATTATTGCATCTGAAAGTCTAGCAGTTATTAATTTAACCGCTCTTATAGCATCATCATTACCAGGAATTACATAGTCAACTTCATCTGGATCACAGTTTGTGTCAACAATAGCTACAACTGGAATACCAAGAATTTTAGCTTCAGATATAGCATTTTTTTCTTTTCTTGGGTCTACAACAAACATAGCACCTACGTTGCTAACATTTAAGTTTCTTATTCCACCTAAATTTTTAACTAATTTTTCTTTTTCATTCTTTAGGTTTGTAACTTCTTTTTTAGGAAGAACTTCAAATATTCCTTCTTCTTCCATTTTTTCTAATTCTGTTAATCTTGCTATTCTAGTTTTGATTGTGTTGAAGTTAGTTAGCATTCCACCTAACCATCTATTGTTAACGAAGTGCATGTTTGATCTAACAGCTTCTTCTTGTATAGCTTCTTGAGCTTGTTTCTTAGTACCAACGAAAAGAATATCTTTTCCTTCTTCAGAAACGCTTTTAACAAACTGATAAGCCTCTTCAACCTTTTTAACTGTTTTTTGAAGATCTATTATATATATTCCATTTCTTTCTGTGAATATATATGGAGCCATCTTAGGGTTCCATCTTCTTGTTTGATGTCCGAAATGAACACCTGCTTCTAATAATTGTTTCATAGAAATTACTGACATTTTGTTACCTCCTTATGGTTAAGCCCTCCATTATCTTCATCCATTGTAGATCTTCCTTTTATAAAGGCACCACTCTACAAATAAGATAATGTGTGTATTTCTTACCTCTGATAGTATATCACAGTGTTTTTTATCATTCAATATACTTTTTTAATTATTTACATATTTTTTAATAAAATAATCATAATTTTACTTTTAAAACATAAAAAGAAGGCAAAAGCCTTCTTTTTATCTATTTTATCTTCTTTAATTCGTCTAATAGCTTGTCATTTAAAATCTTAATATGAGTTCCCTTCATACCTAAAGACCTTGACTCTATTACCCCTGCACTTTCAAATTTTCTTAATGCATTTACTATAACAGATCTTGTTATACCAACCTTGTCCGCAATTTTCGATGCAACTAGAAGTCCTTCACTACCTTTTAATTCGTCAAAGATGTGTTCTACAGCTTCTAATTCTGAATAAGAAAGGGTACCAATTGCAAGTTGAACCACAGCTTTTTTTCTAGCCTCTGCTTCTAATTCAACTTGCTTACCTCTTAACATTTCAATTCCTACAATCGTAGCAGAATATTCTGCTAAAACTAAGTCATCATCAGTAAATGGCTTACCAAATCTAGCTAGTAATAAAGTTCCTAATCTTTCTCTATTGCCTATTATAGGCACTATAGTAGATATTTTGTTATCCATATCGCATTTAATTTCACCTTCAAAAACGCAAGTTCCTCTATTATAAAGATTTGAAAGTGATTCTTGTACATTTAGTAGTTTATTGTTGTATTCTTCTGGGAATTTTTTATCCTCAAGAACCTTCTTTTTCATTATTTCGCATTCAAATCCACTAGCGAATGTATGTCCTAACATTTTTCCTCTTCTGCTAACAATATAAACATTGCATTCTAAAACGTCACTTAATAACTCACATATGTCTTCAAATGCTACTGGTTCAGTACCTGATTTTTGTAAAATCTTATTAAGTTTTCTTGTCTTAGAAAGTAGTGTAGACATAAAACTCCTCCTCATGTATCCATATTCATTATCCATAATTCATTTAACCATAAAATATTCTAAAATTTTTGAATTTTTAAAATTTTTAAAATTTTTAAAAAAGTTCTACATCAATTAATATATCATAGGATTTTTTTATTTTCAACACCCTTTTTCTATTTTCGACAAATCATTCTTTTTCTTCACTCTTTATAGGAACTTTATTTTTACATTCTCCATTAGTACATTCCAAGTATTTACCTTTAGCTTTTGAGAATCTATATACCATAAATGAACCACATTTATCACACTTCTCTTTAGCTGGTTCATGCCAACTTACAAAATCGCATTCTGGGTAGTTAGAACAGCCATAGAATTTATTACCCTTTTTACTTCTTTTAAGTAATACCTTCCCCCCACATTTAGGGCACGGTGCATCAACTTCATGTACTATAGGTTTTGTATTTTGACACTCTGGATAACCAGGACAAGCTAAAAAGTCACCAAACCTACCATGCTTAATAACCATCATTCTTCCACATTTATCACATGGTACATCAGACACCTTATCTTCTAAAACTATTTTAGACATTTCACTTTCTGCTTTCTCAAGCGATGTCTTTAATGGAGTAAAAAACTCACCAACAATCTTAGTCCAGTTTTCTGTTCCCTCTTCTACAGAATCTAGCTTAAGTTCCATTTCAGCTGTAAAATCTGTATCAACTATTTCTTTAAAATATTCAGACATTATATTATTAACAATAAAACCTAATTCCGTAGGCACTAATTGTTTTTTATCTCTTACAACATAGTTTCTGCTACTAGTTAAGGTTGATATAGTTGGAACATAGGTACTTGGTCTTCCTATACCCTTTTCCTCTAGTAATTTAACAAAAGATGCTTCAGTATATCTACTAGGAGGTTGAGTAAAATGCTGTTTTGGGGTTAATGAATCTTCCTCTAAAACCTCATCCTTCTCTAACTCTGGAAGTAATACATCTTGATTTTCTTCTTCTGTACTATACTCATATATCTTCATAAATCCTTCAAACTTAACTATTGAGCCTGTTGCTCTTAATTTATAATCACCATTAGTTATAGTTATGGTATTGGTATTTAATAAACAAGAACTCATTTGGCTTGCTACAAATCTCTTCCATATTAAACTATAAAGTTTATAGGCATCATTTGTAAGATTTTCTTTAGCTATTTCAGGAGTAATCTCTATATATGTTGGTCTTATAGCTTCATGAGCATCTTGGATATTCTTTTTACCTTTATACACTCTAGGTTTATCTGGAGTATATTTTTCTCCGTAAGCTCCTTTTATAAAATCTAAAGCTTTTTCCTGAGCTTCACTTGATATTCTAACAGAATCTGTTCTCATATAGGTAATTAAACCTATAGTTCCATGACCCTTTATCTCAACTCCTTCATAAAGTTGCTGAGCTATCATCATAGTTTTCTTTGTCATATAGTTTAATTTTTTATTGGCATCTTGTTGCAAAGTGGAAGTTGTAAAAGGCGGTAGTGGATTTTTTTGTTTATCTGCTTTTTTAACATCCTTTACAACATAATTTCCAGATTTTAAATCTTTAATTACCTTGTCAGCTTCATCTTCAGTATTTATTTCTAATTTCTTATTTTTATATTGAACAAGATTTACAGGAAACTTCTTTTTATCTTTTATTAATTTACATTCTACTGTCCAATATTCTTTAGGTACAAATGCTTTTATCTCTTCTTCTCTATCACAAATTAATTTTAGTGCAGCAGACTGAACCCTTCCTGCACTTAAACCCCATTTAATATTCTTCCAAAGTATAGGGCTTATTTCATATCCCACAAGTCTATCTAAAATTCTTCTTGCTTGTTGAGCATCTACTAAATTTTGATTTATTTCTCTTGATTTCTTTATTGAGCCTTTAACAGCTTCTTTTGTTATCTCATTAAACTCAATTCTACATTTTTCAGTAGTAGGTATCTTTAATATGTGAGCTAAATGCCAAGAAATAGCTTCACCTTCCCTATCAGGGTCAGTTGCCAAATATACTTTATCACTTTTTTTGGCTAACTTCTTTAATTTATCTAAAAGATCACCTTTACCTCTTATTGTTATATACTTAGGAGAAAATTCATTATCTACATCAACTCCTAATTGACTCTTTGGTAAGTCACGTAAATGTCCCATTGATGCTTCAACGATATAATTTTTTCCCAAATACTTTCCTATGGTTTTGGCTTTAGCTGGCGACTCAACTATTACTAAATTTTGTCCCATTTCTCACTCCTAAATTAGGAGTCTTCACCCCCTTATAAATCAACTAATCCTTGCATAATAGTTTCCTGATAAACTAATAATTTCATTTTCAAGTTGCAATTCAAATAATATACCATAAATTAGAGAAATGTCAATATTACATCTTCTAATTAAATCATTAATATGTATTGGATTCACTCCTATTTCTTTTAGTACTACCCCTTTTTCACCCGAAAAATTCTTACTTGAAGGATCTTTTGATGTTATATTTAGCTCCTTTAAGACATCTTGTACTTCATATAATGGATTAGCTCCATCTATTATTAGTCTATTTGAACCTTTAGCCTGAGGGTTTATAGGGTTTCCTGGAGATACAAATATTGTTTTTCCAAGATCTAAAGCGTATCCAGTAGTTATTAAGCTTCCACTTCTTTCAGCCGCTTCTGTAACAATTAATATTTCACATAATGCAGCAATTATTCTATTTCTTCTTGGAAAATTATAAGAAGCAGGTTTTTCATATGGTAAAAACTCTGATATAATTACTCCATTTTTTATAATATCATTATATAATTTGTAGTTTGATTTTGGATAGACTACATTTATACCACATCCAAGTACTGCACATGTAACACCATTACCTCTTAAAGCCCCTCTATGTGCTGCTGTATCTATTCCATACGCTCCCCCGCTTATTACCATGACTCCATTTTCAACTAACTCTTTTGATATATGTTCTGTTAACTGAGTTCCTTGCAAAGTGGCCTTTCTTGAACCAACTATAGATACTTTCTTATGAGACTTAATTTTAGAGATATCCCCTTTATAAAAAAGTACATATGGAGGCTCATAAACATGATATAATTCATCCATATAATCTTCATCTCTATAAAATACAGCACCAATATTATTCTTGTGCATAATATCTAATAGTTTTTCAACTTCTTCATCATTGACTCTTTTTATTCTGTCAGAATAATCTTCTTTTATATAATTTGATTTAGATATTTTATAAAGATTATAGATTTCCTCTTCATTATTATATCTGTCTTTTAAAAATCTTTTGCAACTCTCAGGCACATTTGAGATAGCCATCCAGATTTTATAAAACATTTCTTCTCTTTTCATATTTATATCACCTCACCATCTATAAATTTTCTATAGCTTAAAGCCTCATATATATGACTAGCTTTTAATGCTTCTTCTCCACTTAAGTCTGCTATAGTTCTTGATATTTTAAGTATTTTATAATATCCCCTCATTGATAAATTAAATTTATCATATATTGCTTCTAATTTATCTAAAGCCTCATTATCAACATTAAAAAGTCTCATTATATCCTTACTTTTTACATTAGCATTATGTTTAACTTTTTCATTTTGGTATCTTATAGTTTGTATCTCCGTAGCCGATTTTATATTTTTTATTATCTTTTTACTTAAAGCCTTCTGATTTTTAATATTTCTCTTACTTATATCAACTCTAGGAACATAAGTAAATATATCTATTCTATCTAGTATTGGTTTAGACAACTTACTTAAATATCTCTTTTTTTCTAAATCAGAACACATGCAATCCTTACTAAAGCTTAAATTCCAACCACAGGGGCATGGATTAAAGGCGGTTATTAACATAAAATTAGCTGGAAGCTTAACATTGTTATTTAGTCTACTTATTTGAACTTCTCTATTTTCAAGAGGTTCTCTCAGTTGGTTTATGCACTCTTTATTAAACTGCAAAAATTCATCTAAAAATAAAACACCATTATGAGCTAATGTTACTTCTCCAACTTTCCCTATGCCTCCACCTATAAGTGTTGCTGAAGTACAGGAATGGTGAGGATTTCTAAATGGTCTTCTCACATTTTTAAACATCTCTTCTGATATATCTGTTGTACTATATATTTTGAATATTTCAGCCGCCTCTTCATAGGACATTTCTGGTAGAATATTAGCTATTTTATTAGCTATTAAGGTTTTTCCTGCTCCTGGAGGGCCATAAAAAGATATATTATGAAAACCTGCTGCGGCAATTTCTGCTGCTCTAAGCACACTTTCCTGACCTATTATCTCACTTAAATCTTCTGAAGAGACTTTATTAATTTTGAAGGGTATTTTTTCAGAGGGAAGCTGATCTTTGTAAGTTAAATAATTTATTACACCTTTTAATTCATCAAAATCAAATATATCTCCCTTGTAGAAGAAACTGCTTTGATAAGAGTTTTCTCTTGGAATAATAAATTTATTAAATCCGCCATCTATTCCTGCCTCTAATATAGGAAATAATCCCTTTATCTCTTTTATGTCACCACTTAAGCTAAGTTCCCCTGCTATTAAATAATCTTCCACATGCTCTGCTTCAATTTGTCCACTTGAAATAAGTATGCCTATGCTCATAGGTAAGTCTAATAAAGAACCTATCTTCTTTAAGTTAGCAGGTGCTAGGTTTATTACTATTCTTCCTAGTGGAAACTTAAACCCTGAATTAACAATAGCCGCCCTAATTCTTTCTTTAGATTCTTTTATAGATTGATCCGCTAAACCTACTATGGTAAAAGAAGGCAAGCCTTTGAATATTTCTACCTCTACCTTTATAACAAAACCATTTAAATTATTTATTGTGGCACTATTTATAATTACCGCCATAAAACCACCTCTAAACTTTAATACTAATATTTTTCTACATTATTAACTTAAAAATATTTTTTTAGTCAATAATTTTAAAGGAGGTATAAAATTATGATAAATAAAAAATCTTTAGGAAATTACGGTGAGGATTTAGCTTGTGAATTTCTCATTAAGAAAGGCTATATAATATTAGAAAGAAATTTTAACTGTAGACTGGGAGAATTAGATATAATTTGTATGTATAGAGGACTTCTTGTTTTTATAGAGGTAAAATGTAGATATTCATTAAATTATGGCGTTGGAATTGAATCCATAAATTCTACAAAAGTTAAAAGAATTATATCATCCTCAAAGTTCTATATTCACCTTAAAAGTTTATACGACCTAAATGTTCGTTACGATATTATAAATATAGACTTAAATCTAGAAGAAAATAAAAAAAACATCCAACATTATGAGGATGCTTTTAGACTTTAATTAAGTATTTAATATATTTCTCAGGAAACTCATTCTGTGTATATCACAAGGACCATGGGTTTTAATTGCTTCAACATGTTTAGGTGTGCCATAACCTGCATTTTCATCAAAATTATATAGAGGATATTTTTTATGGTGTTCTTCCATAAGATTATCTCTATACACTTTAGCAATTATTGATGCACAAGCTATTGACGCACTTTTTGTATCCCCTTTTATAACCGCTTGATTTTTTACTTTTATTCCCTTAATCGGATATCCATCTGATAATATTAATTCTGGCTTTATTTTAAGATTATCACAAGCGTCTATGAATATCTTATTGTTGCAGACACCAATTCCTATATTATCTATCTGTTCATTTGTACATAAAGCTATTGAATAGGCAAGGGCTTTTTCCTTTATTTTTTCAGATAACTCTACTCTCTTTTCATGTGAAAGCTGCTTAGAATCTTTTATTTCTAATAATAAATCTTCAGTAGATGCATTTAAATCTAAAATCACAGCACAAGATACTATGGGACCTGCTAAAGGACCCCTTCCTACCTCGTCAACTCCTGCAACATACTTATAATCTCCAAATCCTTTATCAAAAGAATACATTCCTTGTACTCTTTTTATTTCCAATATGTGGTTTTCACATCTTTTTAGAAGTCTACTTCCTAAAGAAGATACATTTTTTCTTTTGTCCTTTATAAGATCCTCCATAAGAAACTTAAATTCTTCATTATTATAATAATCTTTAATTGATATATCTTTTAATAAATCATTTAAACTTTTATATGGAAGTTTATCTAAATCTTCATTAAATAAAAACATCATTACTCCTTTAAGGTAACTCTAAAGTTATATTACCTATTTTTCCACCTCTAAATTCATCTAATAATATTACAGAAATTCTATTGTAATTTATTTCTCCACCTGAGATTATACATCCTCTTTTTCTAGCTATCATATCCATATTTTCTAGAGGAGTTTCTTGTAGATTCTCAAGCTTATATCTTAGTTTTAGATTTTCAGGATAATTAGTTTGAAGTCTTTCTATTAATTTAAGCGCAAGTTCTTCAATATCCATAATTTCATCTTTTATAGCTCCAGTAAAAGCTAAATTTAAAGCAACTTCTTCATCCTCAAATTTAGGCCATAAAACTCCTGGTGTATCCATAAGTTCTACACCAATAGATGTTTTAATCCATTGTTTACTTTTTGTTACCCCTGGTCTATCACCTGTTTTAGCTATATTATTTTTTGCCATTTTATTAATAAATGTAGATTTTCCTACGTTAGGAATTCCAACAACCATTACTCTTGTAGTAATTTTTACCAAACCCTTAGCTCTTAATCTAGCGTGTTTTTCTTTTAGAAGTTCATCTAAAGCAGGTTTTATTGATCGTATCCCTTCGCCTTTCAAAGAATTTAAGGCAATTGCTTTTGTATTTCCTTTGGATAAAAATTCAATCCATTTTTTAGTTAACTGAACATCTGTTAAATCACTTTTATTAAGTATTATTAATCTGGGTTTATCTTTACATAAAACATCTATATCTGGATTGGCAGAAGCTCTAGGTATTCTGGCATCTCTTATTTCAACTACTACATCTACAAGTTTTAAATTTTCTTTTATTTCTCTTTTTGTCTTTACCATATGCCCTGGGAACCAATTTATAGCCATGATATCATCTCCTTTTTGTTAAAATCTATCTTTTATGTTTTAATATTAAAATGTATCTTCTTTAGTATTATCTAAACTCATTAAATTCTTTTATATTCTTAAAAATATAAGAATATAAGAAGAAATATTTTTAACTATATAACTATATATAGTGTTCATGCGGGTTTAGAGCATTTATTCATAATTCACAATTTTTTTCATGAATATTTTAAATTCTTTTTATAAATAAAAAAATGGAACTCTAAAGCCCCATTTTTAAGTTCAATTATTTCTTTATTAACTCTTTAACTTTAGCAGCTTTACCCACTCTGTCTCTTAAGTAGTAAAGTTTCGCTCTTCTTACTTTACCGTATCTTACGATTTCAACTTTTTCTATGATTGGGGAGTTAATTGGGAAAGTTCTTTCAACTCCAACTCCATAAGCTAATCTTCTTACTGTGAAAGTTTCTCTAGTTCCACCGTTTTGTTTCTTTATAACAGTTCCTTCGAATACTTGTATTCTTTCTCTGTTACCTTCTTTAACTTTTACGTGAACTTTTACAGTATCACCTATACTGAAGTTTGGTAAATCACTTCTTAATTGTTCTTGTTCTATTAATCTAATTATTTCGTTCATGTGCATTCCCTCCTAAATATTAATTTGACGTTCTTAACAAATTATTTTGCCAGAGGACCGCCCGTACTAGCACAACGATAATTGTAACATATGAAAATGCAATGTGCAACATAATTTTACAATCAGTTTTCTTTTAAAAGTTTTATATCCTCTTTTGATAAAGTTATTTTTTTAAACATATCTGCTCTTCGCTCTTTGGTTATTATTAAAGACTGCTTTCTTCTCCATTTTCGAATGTTTTCATGATGTCCTGATATTAATACGTCAGGTACCTTTTTTCCTTCAAATACTTCTGGTCTAGTATATTGAGGATACTCTAATAATCCATCATAAAAAGACTCCTCTTGATAACTTTCCTCTTTTCCAAGAACTCCTGGAATAAGTCTTACTATGCTATCTACAATAGGAATACAAGCCATTTCTCCACCAGTTAAAACAAAATCTCCAAGGGATATTTCCATATCTATATAATCATAGACTCTTTCATCTATCCCCTCATAATGTCCACATAAGAAAATAAGTTCACTCTCTTTTGATAACTCTTTAGCTAGGCTTTGATTAAATGTTTTTCCTTTTGGTCCTAAAAAAATCACTTTACCATTATTGCTTTTTTTTGTTTCTATTATGGAAGATACTATTGGTTGAGGTGCCATAACCATTCCAGCACCTCCACCATAAGGATAGTCATCAACTTTTTTATGTTTGTTTAAGCTATAATCTCTAATATTTATTGGCTTTATAGATAATATTTCTTTCTCTTGAGCCTTACCTATTATAGAGTGATTAAAGATATTAAACATATCAGGAAATAAAGTTAATATATTAATCTTCATCTTGCCATTCCTTCACAGGTTTAATGACTATCTTTTTATCTTCTACATTAATGTCTAATACTATTTCCTTAAGCACAGGAATTAATAATTCTTTTATCCCCTTAACCCAATAAACATCGTTACTTCCTGTTTTTATTACATCATAAACCTCACCTAATGGAGTTTCATCTGTATCAAATACAGAACAGCCTATTAAATCCGCTATAAAATAAGTATCCTTAGGTAACTTAACAGCATCTTCTCTAGATATTTTAAGATACTTTCCCTTAAGTCTAATAGCGTCATCCATAGTATCTACACCTTCAAGCTTCAATATAACACGATCTTTTTGGAATTTATAGCTAAGTATTTGTACCTCTTTGTTATCTATAATAACTTTTTTTAATTTTTTAAATCTCATAGGATCATCAGTTAATGGGAATACCTTAACTTCTCCCTTAACCCCATGAGTATTTACTATTTGACCAACATTTAAAAATTGTTCCAAGGATATTCCTCCTTAATTAAAAATAAAGAGCTAGGCCAATACCTAACTCTTATTAAATAATTTCTACTACTACTCTTTTGTTTTCTTTAACTGCTGCTGCTTTTACAACTGTTCTTATTGCTTTGGCTATTCTTCCTTGTTTTCCTATAACTTTACCCATGTCTTCTGGGGCAACCTTAAGTTCAAGGATAAGGGATTGCTCACCGGCAACCTCCTTAACTTCAACAGCATCTGGATTGTCAACTAAAGACTTGGCGATTATTTCTACTAAATCTTTCATATTGACTGCTAGGGATATCCTTAGCAGAGTTCACCTCCCAGATATTATTTGTTAATTCCTGCTTTAACGAATAACTTTTTAACTATATCAGTTGGTTGAGCACCATTACCTAACCATGCAGCTGCTTTATCAGCATCAATTTTGATTTCTGCTTCTGGTTTAGCTACTGGATTGTAGTATCCTATTTCTTCGATGAATCTACCATCTCTTGGACTTCTTGAGTCTGCAACTACTACTCTATAGAAAGGAGCTTTTTTTGCACCCATTCTTCTTAGTCTTATTTTTACTGCCATGCTTTTCACCTCCTTTAAAAGTTAAGGTATACTATTTCAAAAAGGGAAGATTACCAAATAATCCATTTTTGCCTTTTTTACCTTTTTTCATATTTTGAGTTAAACCCTTAAATTGCTTCATTTGTTTTCTCATAGCTTCGAAACCTTTAAGAAGTTTATTAAGTTCTTGTATGCTTGTTCCTGAACCATTTGCTATTCTCTTCTTTCTAGATGAAGATGATGAAACAAGCTGTGGATTTTTTCTTTCTTTTGATGTCATGGATTGAATTATAGCTTTAGATCTAGCCATTTGCTTTTCTCCAGCTTCCAAATCAACTCCTTCAAGTTGTTTAGAATTCATTCCAGGTATCATTTCTAAAACTTTATTTATAGGACCTAACTTATTCATTTGTTCCATTGCCATTAAGTAATCTTCAAAGTTAAAGTCCGAAGTTAACATTTTCTTTGATAAAGCTTCTGCATCTTCAGTGTCTATAGCTGCTTGAGCTTTTTCTATAAGAGATAATACATCTCCCATTCCTAATATTCTTGATGCCATTCTGTCAGGATAAAATACTTCTAAGTCGCTCATTTTTTCCCCAACACCAACAAATTTAATTGGTTTTTGAGTCATGCTTCTTATAGAAAGTGCAGCTCCACCTCTTGTGTCACCATCAAGTTTTGTTAAAATAACTCCTGATATGTCTAGAGAGTTATTAAAGGTTTCAGCTACATTTACTGCATCCTGTCCTGTCATAGAGTCTACTACTAATAATATTTCATTAGGTTTTACTCCTGACTTTATATCTTGTAGTTCTTCCATAAGAGTTTCATCTATATGAAGTCTACCAGCTGTATCTATTATAACTATATTATTACCATTTTCTCTTGCACTCTTTATACCAGCTTTAGCTATGTCTACTGGACTTATCTTGTCTCCCATAGTAAAGACTGGAATATCTATGCTTTTACCTACAACCTCAAGTTGTTTTATAGCTGCTGGTCTATAAACGTCACAAGCTACTAATAGAGGTTTTTTATTTTTCTTTCTTAAGGATAAAGCTAACTTACCACACATGGTAGTTTTACCTGCCCCTTGAAGTCCTACAAGCATAATTACTGTTGGACCTGCATCAGCATAAGATATCTTGCTTTCAGCTGTACCCATTAATTCTGTTAATTCATCATTAACTATTTTTATTACTTGTTGTCCTGGAGTTAAACTTCCTAAAACTTCTTCTCCAACACATTTTTCACTAACTTTTGATATAAAAGATTTTACTACCTTAAAGTTAACATCTGCTTCTAATAGAGCAAGCTTAACTTCTCTCATGGCTTCTTTTATATCTTTTTCATTTAATTTTCCTTTTCCTCTTAGCTTTTTTAAAGCGTCTTGCAACTTTTCTGATAAACCTTCAAAAGCCATGACAAACCTCCTATAGACTATTTATATTCTCAAAAATTTTACCCATATAATCTATGATTTCATCTGATGCATTAAATTTCTCTTTTAGATCTTTTATAGCATCTTTAGTTATGTTAATTCTTGAATTATTTTTACTCATCAATTGAAGCTTTTTCTCATATTCTAATAAAATCTTATAACATCTTTTTATTAAATCATGAGTAGCCTGCCTTGAGGTTTCATTTATCTCAGATATCTCCGAAAGAGAAAAGTCTTCATTATAATAAAGATCCATTATATTCTTCTGCTTTGGAGTCAATAAATTGCCGTAGTGATCTAGCAGAATAGAAACTTCAAACCTGTCTTCCATATAACCACCTTACCTACCTAAATGATAATAACAGATAAAAATAATGGTGTCAAGTATTTTTACTTAACACCATAAAATTTAAAATAAAGCTTCAACAAAACCTTCAGCATCAAACTCTTGAAGGTCATCAATACCTTCACCTACACCAATATATCTCACTGGAACATTTAAATGTTGTTTGATAGAAATTACAACTCCACCTTTAGCTGTTCCATCTAATTTAGT
This sequence comes from Clostridium intestinale DSM 6191, assembly GCF_900130055.1. GTDB lineage: Bacteria > Bacillota > Clostridia > Clostridiales > Clostridiaceae > Clostridium_T > Clostridium_T intestinale. The sequence goes on along the minus strand of NZ_FQXU01000003.1, from coordinate 245,318 downwards.
TAATATTATGCCATCAATAGGGCATACCTCTTTAAATTGTTTAGCCTGAATAACAGCATTTTGACCTGTGGTTGCATCTAATACTAAAAGAGTTTCCCTTTCAGTATCTCCCATTTCCCTGTCTATAACTCTATTTATCTTTTCAAGCTCATTCATAAGATTTTTTTTGTTATGAAGTCTTCCAGCTGTATCTATTAATAATCTATTTACTTTTCTAGACTTTGCAGCTTGTAGAGCATCATACACAACTGCTGCTGGGTCAGATCCTTCTTGATGTTTAACAATATCAACCCCTGATCTTTTGCTCCATATTTCTAACTGGTCTATAGCTGCTGCTCTAAAAGTATCTGCTGCTGCTAATAAAACCTTTTGTCCTTCATTTTTCATTTTAGATGAAAGTTTTCCAATAGAAGTAGTTTTTCCTACTCCATTTACACCTATAATTAAAATTATTTTATTATCAGGTTCTTTTTTATCTTCAACATCTTTTAGAAGCATATCTCTAATAACTTCCTTAAGAGCTGGTCTAACCATCTGTGGATCTGCAATTTTTTCTTTTCTTATTTTTGCTCTTAGCTCTTCTATTATATCCATTGTGGTTTCCATACCTATATCTGAAGTAATTAGTATTTCTTCTAATTCTTCATATAAATCTTCATCAATGGTTACAGCAAGATTTAATACCTCATTTATTTTATCTGTAAAATTATCTCTTGTTTTACTTAAGCCTTGTTTTAGTTTGTCAAAAATTCCTCCAAACACTGCGTATCCTCCTATCTGCCTTGTAAATTTACTGAAACTATTTTAGATATTCCTTTTTCCTCCATAGTAACCCCGTACATTATGTCTGATGCTTCCATAGTACCCTTTCTATGCGTAACTACTATAAATTGAATGTTTTCAGAGAACTTTCTTAAAAATTCTGCATATCTATATACATTTGCATCATCTAAAGCTGCTTCTATTTCATCTAATATACAAAATGGAGTTGGTTTCATCTTAAGTATACCAAATAATAATGCAATTGCTGATAAAACTTTCTCTCCACCAGACATAAGATTTATATTTTGAACTTTTTTTCCTGGGGGCTGAACGTTAATTTCTATATTTGAAGTTAATTCATCACCTTCTCCAAGTATAAGTTCTGCACTTCCACCTTTAAATAATTCTCTAAAGGTTTCACTAAAATATCCATTTAATATCTTAAAGTTCTCTATAAATACCTCTTTCATTTTTGAGGTCATGTCACTTATAACTTCTAATAAGTCTTCTTTTGCTTTTTCTAAATCTTCTTTTTGACTACTCATAAAAGTATATTTTTCTTTAACTTCTTTATATTCTTCAATAGCACCAACATTAACAACTCCAAGAGCTGTAATTTGACTTTTCAATGTTGTTATTTCTCTTTTATGGTCAACTTCGTTTATAACATCATTAGCTTTTTCAAAAGCTTCTGCATAAGTTAAAGAAAATTCTTCATTTAATCTGTTATAATAATTTTCTTTTTCTATATCATATTTAGCTTTACCCATCTCTAATTTATGATATTCATTTTCTGATTTTTGAAGAATTTGATTTAATTCATCAACTTCAGTTTGTACCTTGTTCATATTTTCTTTTATAGAAATTCTTTTGATTTCACTTTGCTTCCATATTTCTTCAAACTTTTCTACTAAAGACCTTAAGTTCTCTATTTCTTTAGTGTTTTTATCTATATCTTCGTTAGATATCTTTTTAGTAGCTATACCATTTTTTATAGAGGTTTCTATTTCCCTTACTCTATTTACACAGGAATTTTGTTCTTCTTCTAACCTATTTAATTCTCTAAGTTTACCTGATATAAATTCTTCTAAAGAAGCCTTTTTTATTCTATTATCAGTTATTTCATCACGATTTTCAGTTATTGAAGCCTTTGCATCTTTTAAGTTTTCTTCAATTGATTTTATTAAAACCTTATTATCTTCCTTACTTTCAGAAGTTTTAATAATAATCTCTTTTATAACTTTAAAATTATCATTTAATTCTAACTGTTCTTTAATTAATCCCTCATATTTAACTTCTATATCTTCTATTGAACTTTGCAATTTTAGTTCTTCATTTTGAATGTTTTTAATTTCATTTTGAAGTTTTGCAATTTCTATATTATTAAAATGAATTTGATCTCTTTTATTTAAATTATCCTCATCTAATTTTTTAAGATTCTCTCTTAATGAAACCAGTTCAGTTTTCAACTTTTCTGATTCCTCTTCTAAAGATGCATATCTTATCTTTAACTCTTCAAGTTCTCTTTTTCTGCTTATTATAGAGCTGTTTTTCCCTCCATAGTTTCCACCTGTTAATGCTCCACCTGGATTAACAATTTCTCCAGTTAAGGTAACTATCTTATAAGAGTAAGAGGTTTCCTTTGCAACCCTTAAGGCTCCATCCATAGTATCTGTTATTATAGTTCTTCCTAAAGAATAATTAATAGCATTATCGTATTTTTTATCATAACTAATTAAGTCAGAAGCTAATCCAATATACCCTTGAATTTTGGTTATTCTTTCGTTTATTGAAGCCTTTTTCCCCTTTATTATAGATAAAGGTAAAAAGGTGGCTCTTCCTAGTTTGTTATCCTTCAAATAATTAATTAATCTCTTTGCTATAACTTCATCTTCAGTAATAATATTAGAAATAGTTCCTCCTAAGGCAATTTCAATGGCTGTTTCTAAATTTTTAGGAACAGAAATAATTTCACCGAGGATTACACACTTATCGCTTAAATTCCCAATACTACCTTTAGACATATGCTCCATAAGAAGCTTTACAGATTTATTATATCCTTCAAAATGCTTTTCTAAATTATTAAGCATTTTATAAGTTGCATCTGTTCTATTTATCTCTATGTTTATTTCTCTATACTTTTTTTCATTTGCATTTAAATTTCCTTGAAGTTTTGTCATAGAGTTTTTATTTTCTAGTATTTCTTTATCTAAAATTTCTGTTTTTTCCTTAAACTTCTCTACTTTTTCATTTATCATTAGTCGAGTAGAGTAATTAATAGCTATTGAGCTACTTAAATTTTCTTTATCCGTTTTAAGGTTAACTATTCTTTCCTTAATTGTTTCAATAGAATTCTCTATTATATTATTTTCTTTTTCTAGTTCTGCAACTTTTTTATAGGTATCAATTTCTTGTTGTTTTAAACTATTTACCTTATCTTCTTCTTTAGATATTTCTTCTAAAAAAATGTTTGTTTCTTTATCTAAATTCTTTATAACTTCTTCTATTTTTGATATATTTTCTTTTTCCTTACTTATCTCTTCTAAAAGTGCAACCTTACTTTTTTTAAGTTCTTCACTTTTTTCTAAAAGACTTATCTTTTCTTTATTATTATTTTCTATAAGTTCTTCTATGTTTGTAATTCTTTCTTTTAAAATCCCAATTTCAGAATTAAGTTCCCCTATTTTCTCTTTTCCTTGAAAGTACTCAATTCTTTCTTGATTTGTTTGACTATCTATCTTCTCAATTTCATTTTGATAGATATTTAATTTACTTCTTTTATCTTTTATTTCTTCTCTTAAAGAATTGTTTTTCATTTCTATATCATATATATTTTCAGCATATACTTTTATATTTTTTTCTATGTTATTTATATGATATATGAGTAAGTCAATTTCTTTTTCCTTTAGTGAATTTGAAAAATCAATAAACTTTTCAGCCTTTATACATTCTATCTCTAAAGGCTCTATACGTTCCTCATAAGTAGATATTATGTCATTAATTCTAATTAAGTTTTCATCTGTATTAGCTAATTTTTTTTCTGATTCATCTCTTCTAGATTTAAACTTAACAATACCAGCTGCCTCTTCTAATAAAGATCTTCTCTCATCAGCTTTACCACTTAAGATTGCGTCAATTTTACCTTGTCCAATTAAAGAATACCCTTCTTTACCTATACCAGTATCCATAAATAAAGTAGTTATATCCTTTAACCTGCATTGAGAGTTATTAATAAGATATTCACTCTCTCCAGATCTATATATTCTTCTTGTTATAGTTACATCTGAATAGTCTAAAGGTAATTCCTTATCATAATTATCTAAAGTTAAAGATACTTGTGCTACTCCCACAGGTTTTCTATAATGGGTTCCTGCAAAAATAACATCCTCCATCTTACCGCCTCTTAAGGTTTTAATGCTTTGCTCACCCAAAACCCATCTAACAGCATCAGAAATATTACTTTTACCACTCCCATTAGGTCCAACAACAGCAGTAACCCCTTTATCAAATTTTAATTCTGTTTTGTCTGCAAAGGATTTAAATCCTCTTATTTCTAACGACTTTAAAAACATATAGCACTCCTTATCTTAAAACCATTGGAAGTAAACCAATTAAGAAAGTAATAATAATAAAAATAACTAATATATATTGAGCTTTTTCCCTAGTTTTCTTTTTCATTATAAACACTCCATTCTTTAATAAGTTTAAATTAATCTAATAAAAAAGTAAATATTAAACAATAGTATTTAAGCCCTTTGGCTAACCATAGGGCTTAAATTTCTAAATTTGTACGTTTCTACGTTTGTAAATTTCTAAATTTCTAAATTTCTAAAAGTTCATTAAATTCCTGAGCTTTAATAAAAAGGGTTCCCCTTTTTATATTTTCATTAACAGCTACATTTATATTTTTAAATTCTTTTTTCATTTCATTGAAATATGTTTTTTTATTTGCATAAAGTTTAGATAAATCTCTTGAATTTATTTCTATAGTTATATCTGCTCCAATTTCATGCTTTTTAGAAATTAGTTTATCTTTTATAATCTTGCTTTCTACAAGCTCTCTAAAGGCTGGATGGAATGGACCTGCTATCATATCTTTTCCCTCAGTAATATTATCGGTAGGTTGTAGACCTATTCTTATAACTTGAACATTATTATTTTTATAATGTTCATAAACTTTTCCTATTACTTCAACAGCATCATCTAAAGAATATGGTTTATAAATCCCTCTATTATACATAAGCTCCATAGGAGTGTCTTTTATAACTAAGGCTGGATATATTCTTGCAATATCAGGTTTCATCTCTATGGATTTCAAAACGGATTTAATATCCTTTTCAAACGTATCATGAGGTAAACCTATCATAAGTTGATGCCCTAAAGTAAATCCATATTCCTTTATTAATTTAGAGGCTTTTTCAACATCACAAACATCATGACCTCTTCCAGAATATTTTAAAACCTCTTCATCTAATGATTGAACTCCTAGTTCAATAATGTCTACTCCGTAGTCTTTTAAGTAATCTAATATGTATGTGCTTATATAATCAGGTCTTGTGCTTAATCTAATATATTTTATGTAACCTTTATCCTTATACCCCTTAGCTACACTAAGAAGTTCTTTTTGCTTCTCCTCTTTTATAGCTGTAAAAGTTCCTCCAAAAAAAGATACTTCAACTGTTGAGTTTTTATAATCTATTGTCGTTAGGTATTCCTCTATTATAGAAACTGCTGTTTCTCTAGTAACTTGTTCTTCCTTACCTGTTATCTTTGACTGATTACAAAACACACAATCATGAGGACAACCTTCGTGAGGAACAAATAGTGGGATTATATAATGTTTTTTACTCATGGTCATCCCCCAAAACACTTAAAGCATGTCTAGCTGCATTTTGCTCAGCCTCTTTTTTTGAATAACCTTCTCCATACCCCATGTCTTCACTATTAATAAGAACCTTAGTAAAGAATTTTCTCCTGTGAGGAGGACCTTCAAATTTTATAAGATCATAACTTATATCAATTTCCCCCTGTTTTTGAAGAAGTTCTTGTAACTTTGTTTTAAAATCTAAAACAATTTCATTTTTAATAGCCTTTTCTATTATATCGTTAAAATTATTAAGGATGAATTCTTTAGCAAACTCTATTCCCTTATCCAGATATATAGCAGCTATTACCGCCTCTACACAGTCTGCTTGTAATGCTGTTCTTTCTCTTCCGCCAGTCATCTCTTCCCCTTTACTCATCTTGATAAAGTTTGAAAGACCTAAACTTTGTGCTACTTGAAATAAAGAATTTTCACATACAATTAAACTTCTGATTTTCGTTAACTCACCTTCACTTTTGTCTTTGAACTTTTTATACAAATATTCAGTAATAGTTAGCTGTAAAACAGCATCTCCTAAAAACTCCAGTCTTTCATTGTGCTCAAAGTTCTTATACTGGTGAGCGTAAGAAGAATGGGTAAATGCTGTGTCTATAAGCCTCTTGTTTTCAAAAACAATTCCATTTCTAACTTCAAAGTCTCTTATATTCATAAATATCTCTCCTTGAAGTTTATTCTTCAATTTGCTGAATTAACAAATTCAAGAATAAACTAGATTAAAATTAAAATCCCGCCATAGCGGGATATTGTTTATTCTTCAGTTTGTGATTTAATATAATCTACTACATCACCAACAGTTACAAACTTTTCTGCTTCTTCGTCTGGTATTTCCATTTCAAGCTCATCTTCTAATGCCATAATTAGCTCAACTATATCAAGTGAATCTGCACCTAAGTCTTCTATAAATGATGATTCTTTTGTTATATCGTCTCCATTAACACTTAGCTTATCAGCTATAATTTCTTTAACTTTATCAAACACCATAAATATCACCTCCACTTCTGTCTATTTAGATAATATTATATATAGATTTACACGTCAATATTCTATATTTTAAATATGATTTTTTTGCTAATAATTAAGTAAATTGCTTTATTATTTCTGAATTTCTAATTTAATCTTATTTAAAATATCATTTTCACAGAAAATTTTCCCTTGCCTAATAGCATTTTTGAAGGCTCTGCCATCAGAACTTCCATGAGCTTTTATACATACACCATCAACACCTAAAAAAGGTGCCCCACCTTCTTCTTTATAATCAAAACGTTTTTTTATTGTTTTAAACACTGGTATTAAAAATACTGCTCCTATTTTACTTAACAAAGATGAGTTTATTTCATCCTTTATTATTCCTAACAAAGTGGATGCAACCCCTTCATAAGTTTTAAGCAATGTATTTCCAACAAAGCCATCACAAACTAGGACATTTACATCTCCTTTTGAAGCTTCTCTTGGTTCAACGTTTCCTATAAAGTTAATAGACATATCTTTTAAAAGAGGATATGCAGCCTTTGTAAGCTCATTTCCTTTTCCTTCTTCTGTTCCTATATTGACCAATCCTACTGAGGGCTTAGTTACACCCATAACATTTTTATAGTATATTTCTCCCATTAAAGCAAATTGAGGTAGATAATGAGGTTTTGAGTCTACATTAGCTCCTGCATCTACCACCATAAAACGTCCGTTTTTACCTGGCATAATAGGTGCAAGTACAGGTCTCTCTATCCCTTTTATTCTTCCTACAATCAATGTACAACCTGCTAAAAAGGCTCCTGTACTCCCTGCAGAAATAATTCCATCACACTCTCCACTTTTAACCAAGTTAAGAGCTTTTACTAAACTAGAATTTTTTTTCTTTCTAAGAGCCATAACCGGATGTTCATCTGGTGTTATGACTTCAGTACAATCAACAATTTTAAGTCTCTTCTCATCATAGGTATAATTAGATAATACTTCTTTTATTTTTTCTTCTGGTCCAGTTATGTATATTTGTTCTATGTCTTTAAATTCGTTTAAAGCCTCAACTACACCTTCAACAACTGCTTTAGGAGCATTGTCTCCGCCCATACCATCAACAACAAATTTCATAAATTACACCTCTTTTATTTGTATATAAAGAAAAGAAAGTCATATGACTTTCTTTAGTTTTCAGAAGCAACAACTTCTTTTCCTTTGTAATATCCGCATTTTTTACATACTCTGTGAGCAAGTTTCATTTCATGACATTGTGGACATTCAACTATTCCAGGAGCACTTACTTGGAAAGTTTGCGCTCTTCTTGAATCTCTTTTAGCTCTATAAGTTTTTCTAGCTGGATTTCCCATTATTACACCTCCTTATCAGTGAAAAAGCTTTTTAAGACTTCTAGTCTAGAATCAACTTCCAAATTCTCGCAATTACATTTATGATGATTTAAGTTAATTCCACAACTGTGACAAAGACCTTTACAACTCTCACTGCAAAGTCTCTTAATAGGCAAGGTTGATATAATACTATTTATAACTACTTCAGCGATATCTACGACATCACCTTCTACAAGGATAATATCCTCAGTCTCTATAGTAGATTTATTTGTAAACTTTTCATTTAAAGTAGTATCTACCTCAAATGAAAAGTTTTCTAAACACCTTGAACAAGAATCTTCTAAAACAGTATTAACCTTTAGGTTAAGTTCTAAAATATCCTCAAATGCCTTCATTTCACCATGAATACTTATATCTTTTAATGGAGTTATTAAACCACCCTCAAATTCAAAAGGTTCTTGATGAATTTCACAGTTAATTTGTTTTTTCTTTTCTCTCTTACTAAAGATTTCTGAAAGTTTAATTATCATAACTTCACCCACACTCCTTAGTAATATATTTCAACATAACCACAATTTATTATATAGAGGCAACTAATAAAAGTCAAGTAGCTTAAGGGAAATATTTTATACTAAAGCTAATGTATCTTTAGCTATCATAAGCTCTTCATTAGTTGGGATAACAAAAGCTTTAACTTTAGATCCTTCTTTTGTAATCTCTGCAAATTTTCCTCTAACCTTATTTTTATCTTTATCAAAATCTACTCCAAGGAAGTCAAATCCTTCTAGTATACTTTCTCTCATTTCAACTGAGTTTTCTCCAACTCCTGCTGTAAATACTATAGCATCTACACCACCCATAATAGCAGCATATGAACCTATATATTGTTTAACTCTATAAACAAACATATCTAAAGCAATGTTAGATCTATGTTCTTTTTTATTCCATGCAGCATCTTCTACATCTCTAAAGTCAGAACTAACTCCTGATACTCCTAAAACTCCTGATTTTTTGTTTAGTATATCATCAACTTCGCTAGCTGAATATCCTAATTCTTTTATTAAGTAAGTAACTACAGCTGGATCCATATCTCCAGTTCTTGTTCCCATAACTAATCCTTGAAGAGGAGTAAATCCCATACTTGTATCTACAGATTCACCATTTTTAACTGCAGAAACAGAAGCTCCATTTCCTAAGTGACAGTTTACAATTTTTAATTCTTTTATATCTTTTCCCATAGCTTCAGCAGCCTTCATTGATACATACTTATGTGATGTTCCATGGAAGCCGTATTTTCTTATATGATGATCTTTATATAATTCATATGGAAGTGCATAAAGATATGCTTTTTCTGGCATAGTTTGGTGGAATGCAGTATCAAATACTCCAACCATTGGTGTGTTTGGCATTAAAGCCTTACATGCATTTATTCCTATTATGTTTGGTGGGTTATGAAGTGGTGCTAATTTTGCACATTCTTCTAATTGTTTCATTACATCTTCATCTATAACTACAGATGCAGCATATTTTTCTCCACCATGAACAACTCTATGTCCTACAGCTTCTATTTCATCCATAGATTTAATTACACCATGATCTTTATCAACTAATGCAGCAAGCACAAGTTTTATTGCATCTTGATGATCTTTCATAGCTTCTTCAACTATATATTTTTCTCCGTTAGCCTTTTGAGTTAATATAGATCCTTCTATCCCTATTCTCTCAACTAGACCTGTAGCTAAAGCTTCTTCTGTTTTCATGTCTATAAGTTGATATTTCAATGAGGAACTTCCACAGTTTATAACTAATATGTTCATTTTATTTCTCCTTTATTTCACTATTATTTTGTACTTTGAGCTTGAACAGCCGTTAATGCAACAACATTTACTATATCTTCTGAGCTACATCCTCTAGATAAGTCATTTATAGGTTTTGCAAAACCTTGACAAATAGGTCCTATAGCTTCAGCATTAGCAAATCTTTGAACTAATTTATATCCTATATTTCCAGCTTGTAAATCTGGGAATATTAATACATTAGCTCTACCTGATACTGGACTGTTTGGTGCTTTTTGCTCTGCAACTTTTTGTACTATAGCTGCATCTAATTGCATTTCTCCATCAATTAATAAATCTGGTCTTAACTCTTTTGCTTTTGCAGTTGCATTTCTTACCTTATCTACAACTTCATGATCTGCTGATCCCATTGTTGAAAATGATAGCATTGCAACTCTTGGATCTATTTTGCAAAGATTTTTTGCTGTATCAGCTGTAGCTATAGCTATAGCTGCTAATTGATCCGCGCTTGGGTTTGGGTTAACTGCACAGTCTGAGAATAATAACATTCCTTCTTCGCCGTATTGTGAACCTGGTACCATCATGATAAAGAAACTTGATACTACTGAAACTCCAGGTGCAGTTTTTATTATCTGAAGACCTGGTCTTAATAAATCTCCAGTTGTGTGTACTGCTCCTGAAACCATTCCATCTGCATCATTTAATTTTACCATCATAGTTCCAAAGTATAATGGATCTCTAACTATCTTATCAGCTTTCTCCATTGTCATACCTTTACTTTTTCTAATCTCGTAGAAAGCAGTAATATATTCATTTAGTTTAGATGAAGTATCTGGATCTTGTATTTCAACACCCTCCAAATTAACTCCTAAACTTTCGGCTTTCTTATTTATTTTATCAAGGTTGCCTACAAGAACAACATCAGCAAGTCCTAGCTCATGTATTCTTTGAGCTGCAACTACTGTTCTATCCTCGTCTCCTTCTGGAAGCACAATTCTCTTTCTATCTGCCTGTGCTAATCCCCATATTTTTTCCATAAGTTCCATGTTCATTTCTCCTTTCAATAGCCACACTGTACTACACACTTACTAATATACTCCTAATTGGCAACACATTTCAACATATAAACATCAAAAAACCCCTATAAACCATATAGTTTAACTATTGTCAAAAGTATCAATTTTCAAACAATTTACTTCTCTTTTGTATTTTAGCCATTATTTAAGGTATAATACATTTTGAGAGAGGTGGATAAATGAACATTGCAGGTATAATAACAGAATACAATCCTTTTCATTTAGGACACAAGCTCCATTTAGATACAACTAAAAGTTTATCTCATTGTGATGGGGTTATTTGTGTTATGAGTGGTAATTTTATGCAAAGAGGTGAACCAGCCTTCATAGATAAGTGGACTAGAGCGGAAATAGCTTTAAGAAATGGAGTAGATTTAGTTATAGAACTTCCTACTGTATTTGCTTTATCTTCTGCAGAATTTTTTGCCTTTGGCTCAGTTTCATTATTAGATTCTTTAGGAGTTGTAAACTCAATATGTTTCGGAAGTGAAAGTGGCGATGTTTCTATCTTAAAAGAGATCTCTTCACTACTTACCGATGAGTCTCTAGAGTTTAAAAGCCTTCTAAAAGAAAAACTTAAAAAAGGTGAATCTCTTACAACTTCAAGAAGCAAAACTGTATTAGAAATTTTGTCTAAATCTAATGGCAGCATTAATTTAGATGAATTAGATAAAATACTTAATTCCTCAAATAATATCTTAGGAATTGAATATATTAAAGCTCTAAATCGCCTTAACAGCAGTATAACTCCTCTTACTTTTAAACGTAATGGAGGTAGCTATAACTCCAAAACCCTAGATAATAATATTTCCTCAGCAACTTCCATAAGAGAGTTTCTTAAAGCTCATGGAAATATAGAAGATTTATATAATCATTTACCTTCTGAAACTTATAAGATGCTTCATAATTTATTTAAAGAAAATTATGATTTTGTAGATAAAGAAAAAATATTTTCTTTCCTAAAATACAAATTAACAACATCTTCTAATAGATTAAAAGATATCCCCGATGTTAAAGAAGGTTTAGATAATAAGATTTCAAAGGAATTTATACAAGCTAAAACTTTAGACGGTCTTATTATGAATGTAAAAAGCAAAAGATATACTTACACTAGAATCAGTAGAATACTTTCTCAATTCTTTTTAGGTTTTGAAGAATACCCTATAGAGTCTCTAAGAACATCAAGGCCTGATTATGCTAGAGTACTGGGGCTTAATAAAAGAGGTGCAGAAATCCTTAAAGAGATAAAAAAACACTCTGACTTAGAAATAATTAATAAAGTACCTAAATACCCAAATACTATGCTTTCTATGGATATTAATGCGACCAATGCCTATAGCCTTATATGTAAATCTATTAATTTTAATGATGACTATAAAAAATCACCTATAATAATTATGGATAATTATTGACTTTACTTAATATAAATACTATATAGCAGGAGGTAATCTTATGTATAGTGTTTATATTTTATTTTTTATAATTATCCTTCTTTGTATTTCTTTAGTAATACAAATAAAAGGAAAAATAACCTTATTTCCAACTATTTTGATTTCAATATTAATATTATATTTTCTTTTAAATCCTAAATCTTGTATTGATGCATCATTATCTGGAGCTAAACTATTTGTACAGGCAGTTCTCCCTACCATATTGCCTTTTATGGTTTTATGTAACCTCCTTATAGCTTATGGTGGTATTGACATCTATAGCAAGCTTTTAGGTCCTTTATTATGTTCGCCATTAAAACTTAGCAAAAATGCTAGCTTTCCATTAATAGCAAGTATAATTTGTGGGAACCCCTTAGGGGCAAAGTATTCAACAGATGCCTACGAACAAAACTATTATGATTACGACGAGTATACTAAAATGATTTCCATAGCTTCTAACACCGGTCCATTATTTTTAATAGGTTCCGTTGGCAATGTAATGCTTGGTGATAAAAATCTTGGTTATATCCTTTTAATAAGTGGATATTTATCAATGTTTTTAATGGCATTAATAACTTCTGATAGCAAAAAAACTCTAAAAGAAAAAAAGCTAGTCCCTCAAAATAAAGTTATTAAAAACTTTGGGACTAACTTAAAAGATTCAATTGAAAATGCTGTATTAACTTCTATTAACGTAGCTGGTTATATCATGATATTTTCAGTAATAATATCTATTTTCAATAATTCTACATTTTTTAATGAAAGCATAAAAAATATAAGTTCCCTTTTTAATATTTCTTCCGACCTCATAAAAGGGCTACTTTTAGGAATGATTGAAATTACTAATGGCTCCAGTATCATAGCTAATAGTACCTTATCAACAATATCAAAGGTATCATTAATAAGTTTTATATGTTCTTTTAGTGGTTTATCTGTTATGGCACAAGTAAGCTCTTTTTCTTCAAAATATAAAGTTTCTATGACAAGATTTTGTATGTATAAATTACTTCAAGGAGTAATATCCTTGTTTATCACTTATATAATCTTTATTATTTCATAGTTCTAAGTTCTTTTATATTTTCCTTTATAGTAGTTCCTATACCATCTAAAGAAGTATCAAGGGACACAGCAAAGCCTTCTACGGATGTTTTTAAAGCATTCATTAAGGCTTCTTTTCTTGTTTCTAATTGCCTATCTACGTCGCATAAAAGCTCATCTGCATAATCTCTTGCCCCAAGTCTTATAGACTTAGCTTCTCTTTGCGCTTGAGCGATAATCTCTTGAGCTTTAACCTTTGCTTCTCTTACATAATCATGATTTTCTACATTTTTTCTCATAAGTTCAGAGGTTTCTTTTCTAGCTTCTTCAAGCTCTTTACCAGCTTCTTCTAATATTCTTTCCCTCTCATTAACAACCCATTGTGCTTTCTTAAACTGATCTGGAAGATAGTGAACTATTTGCTCTATAACATCTAAAACTTCTTTTTTATCCAAAACTACTTTACCTGTGATAGGCACTTTTGCAGAATTTTCCACCATATCTTGAAGATATTCTAATAATTCAACAATATTAACATCCATCTTCTCCATCTTTACACTCTCCTACTCCCTTTTAATTTTTAATAAAATATCCTTTATTATTTCATCTGGAACTAATCCTTCAATACACCCACCAAATTTAGCTACTTGTTTTACAGCTGTAGAACTTAAATATGAATACTTACCCGAAGTCATCATAAATACAGTTTCTACTTCTGGATCTAGTTTATTATTCATAAGAGCCATCTGAAACTCATACTCAAAATCAGCAACTGCTCTTAATCCTTTTAAAATAACACGTGCATTTTCATGTTTCATAAAATCTATTAATAAACCTTCAAAACATTTCACTTCAACATTAGGTATATGTTTAGTTACTCTCTTAATTAACTCTACTCTTTCGGAATAATCAAAAAGCCCCTTTTTTTCAACATTAACCAAAACTCCAACTATTAACTTATCAAAAACTTTAGCGCCTCTTTCTATAATGTCTAAATGTCCTTTGGTTATAGGGTCGAAGCTGCCTGGGTAGACCCCTGTTCTCATGTTACTCCTCCACAAACTTATAGAAACATACTGTTGTATTTCCATACTTTCTTTCATTTATTAGTTTTATATCTTTATAGCCTTGACAGATTTCCTCACTGGTATCTATTTTAGTGACTACAATACCATTATCGTCTAGCATATTTCTTTCTTTAACTATCTCTAGTGCTTTTGGAATCATATCTTTTAAATAAGGTGGATCTATAAATATAATATCAAAAACTTTCTTTTTATCCGCTAAGTGATTTAATGCAGAATAAGCATCAGTATTTAAAGCATGACAAAAATCTTCAAACCTTAAATTCTCTATATTCTTTTTTAATATAGGAAATGTTACAGGGCTTTTATCTACTAAAAACACCTCTTTAGCTCCTCTACTTGCCGACTCTAATCCTAAGGATCCAGTTCCTGCAAATACATCAACTACAGTTGCATCAATTATGTAACCTTGTATCATATTAAACATAGCTTCCTTAATTCTGTCTAAAGTTGGTCTAGTTTCATCTGTTGCGGGAGAAAGTAATTTATGTCCTCTTCTTTTTCCTGCTATAATTCTCATATAATAACCTCCTCCTAATTACTTCCTTAACATTTTATCATATAGCTTTATAATCTACAATTTAATTTAATTAAAACAAATGTATTTAGAACTTCTTTTCAAATTTTTAAGAATTTCGTTACATAAATTTGTATATTCAGGTTCTGTAGAAAGAACTGCTTTTTTTGCTTCCATATTAGCATATTTAAGAATATCCATATCCTCAACTATATTAGCAAGAACTAAACCATCTTCACCACTTTGCCTAACTCCAAACATCTCTCCAGTTCCTCTTATTTTAAGGTCCTGCTCGGATATATAAAAACCATCATTACTTTTAACCATTATTTCCATTCTTTTTTTAGTAACAGGATTATTGGCTTTTCCTATAAGAAAACAATAGGATTGATATTCTCCTCTTCCTACTCTACCCCTAAGCTGATGAAGCTGTGCTAATCCAAATCGCTCTGAATTTTCTATTATCATTATCGAAGCATTAGGTACATTTACTCCAACTTCAATTACTGTTGTTGATACAATTATCTTAGTTTCATTGTTTTTAAAATCTTGAATTATATCCTCTTTTTCTTTTGAAGTCATCTTTCCATGAAGCATTTGGACTTTAATGTCCTTAAATATGTCACTTGCCAGTTCATTATATACCTTTTCAACAGAATTTAACTTAATTTCATCATTTTCATCTATAAGAGGACATACAACATAACACTGACGCCCCTTTAATATTTCTTCTCTAACTCTATTATAGGCAAGCATTCTATTATTATCGGAGAAAAATTTTGTTTCTATAGCTTTTCTTCCTGGAGGAAGCTCATCTATTATAGAAATCTCTAAATCTGAATATAAATATAATGCAATAGTTCTTGGTATAGGAGTTGCACTCATAACTAAACAATCAACTTCCTGTCCCTTATTTATAAGCCTACTTCTTTGCTCTACCCCAAACCTGTGCTGTTCATCTGTAACTATAAACCCAAGATTACTAAACTCAACATCATCTTGTATTAAGGCGTGAGTTCCTATAACCATAATAGGTTTATCTTCTTTTATTTTTTCCTTTATTCTAAGCTTCTCTTTATTTGGTGTGCTTCCTGTTAATAGCTCTATTTCAACATCAAAATCTTTAAAGAGCTTCGTTGCTTCAACATAATGCTGTTTTGCAAGTATTTCTGTTGGCGCCATTAACACAACCTGATAGCCATTTCTATAAACATTAAACATGGCAATTAAAGATACTATGGTTTTTCCACTACCTACATCTCCTTGGATTAACCTATTCATAGGTGATGGCTTTTTCTGATCTAATAAAACCTCTCTTATAACCTTACTTTGTGCATTAGTTAAGCTATATGGTAAAGACTCCTTTAAATGAGCTAGTTCCTCTGACATTTTAAACTCAATTCCTTTAGAAGATTTTTTCAGATGATATTTAAGCATCATAAGCTTTAAGGAATAAGTGAAAAGTTCTTGAAACTTAAGCCTTATTATTGATTTTCTTAAATCCTCTTTATCATTAGGAAAATGTATATTTCTAATACTAAAATCTAAGGATTCTAGCTTATATTTTGAAATAATCTCTAAAGGTAAATTTTCCTTAATATCAATAGATTTAAATATTTCACTTATAAGTTTTATTATAACTTTATTATTAAGATCACCTTTTAAGGGATATACAGGTATTATTTCAGCCTTTAGAGCTTCTACAGGAGTTATTATAGGATTTATTGTCTCAAGGCCCCCATTTACCTTTTTATATCTTCCCATAAGATTATATGAGTTTCCAAGCATAAAGTTCTTTTTTATATAGGGTTGATTAAACCATATCCCAGTAATTTTTATATCATTATAACTAAACTCTATAGTTGTCATTCTTTTTCTGCTTTTAGACATATAATCACTTTTAAAAGCTACAACCTTACATGTTAAAAGCTGTTTTTCTTTTTCATCAATCTCTTCATATTTACTATTACCATTTATGAATTCATAATCTCTAGGAAAATATAAAAGCAAATCTAGAAGTGTATAGACACCACATTTATTTAGTTTTTCCTTTAATTTAGGCCCAACACCCTTTAAAGAAGAGATTTCACTATATAAATTCATTTTTACCTCCACTTTACAAAGAAAAAAGCGACTAAAGTCGCTTTTTTACTCAACAGAAATTATATAATAGTATAAAGGCTGACTTCCTTTATAACATTGAACATCTAAATCTTCATATTTAGCTTCTAACTCAGCTGCAAATTTCTCTGCATCCTCGTCCTTAACATCTTCACCATAAAAAACAGTTATAAGTTCCGAATCTTCATCAACGATGTTATCTATAACATTCTTCGTTACAGAAGTTACCTCAGCTCCAACTTCATTGATCTTGCCTTCAACTAATCCTAATATATTACCTTCTTTAATTTCTATTCCATCCATCTCTGTATCTCTTACAGCGTAGGTTACAGATGCAGACTTAACTGCGCTAAGTGAATCATTCATAGAATCTACATTTGATTCAACCTCTCCATCTGGATTAAACATTGTTATAGCAGTAATACCTTGAGGTATAGTTTTAGTTGGGATAACCCTTACATCTTTTTCTGATATTTCAGCTGCTTGTGTAGCTGCCATTTGTATATTCTTATTGTTTGGCAATATGAATATATGATCAGCATTTATCTTTTCTATAGCTTCAATCATATCTTGAGTTGATGGATTCATTGTTTGACCACCTTCAATAATATAATCAACACCTAAATCCTTAAAAATATCACTAATTCCACTTCCCATAGCTACTGAAATAAAACCATATTTTTTCTTTTCAGCTTCTTCCTCAACAGCTATCTCTGTAGGCTGATATCCTTCTGTTAATAAAGCTCTATGTTCTTCTCTCATATTATCTATTTTAATCTTAGATAATTCTCCAAATTGAACTGCATGTGATAAAACAGCTCCTGGATCGTTTGAGTGTATATGAACCTTTATAACATCTTCATCTCCAACAACTATCATTGAATCACCTAAAGAAGTTATCTTATCTTGTAACTGTTTCGCTTTTGAGCCATCACCTAATACTATAAATTCAGTACAGTATCCAAACTTGATGTCTTGATCTACTAGTTCTTGTGCTCTTTTAACTTCTCCAGCTTGAACTTTAGTTACATTTCCTATTTTAGCTTCTATGTTTTCATCAATAGCTTGATACATTCCCTTTAGGATTATTAACAATCCCATACCACCTGAGTCAACAACTTTTGCTTGTTTTAAAGCTGGTAACATATCAGGAGTTTTATTTAACATATCTTCTGATTCTTTACATACATCTTTCATAAGTGCAGTTATATCTACATTAGTATTAGAAACTGCAGCTTCTCCAGCTGTTCTTATAATAGTTAATATAGTTCCCTCTGTTGGCTTCATTACAGCCTTATAAGCTGATTTAGCACCTTCTTGAATAGCTAATGAAATTTCTTTTGAAGTTACTTCTTCCTTTCCTTCTAATCCTCTAGATATACCTCTAAGGATTTGTGAAAGAATTACTCCTGAGTTACCTCTAGCTCCCATAAGAGCTCCTTTAGCTAACTTTTTTGATACTTCGCCTATATTGGTTGAATTTATATTTTCTATTTCCTTTACGGCAGCTTTAAAAGTCATTGACATATTAGTTCCTGTGTCTCCATCTGGAACTGGGAATACATTAAGTGAATTTACATATTCACTTTGCTCTTCTAGTTTATTACTTGCATTTACAACCATATTGTAAAATTGCTGCCCATTAATCTTAGTGTACTTCATTGTAACTTTACCTCCTAGACTCTAACTGCTTGAACGTTAACAGTAATAGAAGAAACCTTTAATCCTGTATAGTTTTCAACATTATATTTAATTTTTTGGATTATGTTATTTGATATAGTAGATATATTAGTTCCATATTCTATCATAACAAAAACTTCTATGTTAAGTTTTTCTTCTTTAAAAGCTATTTTAACACCCTTGCTTAAATTCTCTATTCTTATTAATTCCCATAGTCCTTCTGTAGCATTCTTGGAAACCATTCCTACTACACCATAACATTCCATAGTTGAAAGACCTACTATCTTTGAGATTACTTCTTCAGAGTAAGTCACATTCCCATTATTATTGATTAATCCTAACATGGTAATTCCTCCTAAATCTTTATCCATATAATCTATTCTATATTAATTGATAGCAATATTCAAGATTTTCATTTTCTAGCTTTTATCTCTTCATTTAATTATATATTTTACTTGCATAATTTATACATAATATGTTAGAATAATAAGGTCTTATTTAAAGCCTATCTTCATAAAGCAAGGAGGTGCTTTCGTATGTCAAGAAAATGTGAAGTTTGCAATAAAGGTGTAATTGCTGGAGCGCAATATAGCCATTCTCATAGAGCTTCTAAGAGAACATGGGCTCCAAACATAAAGAAAGTTAAAGCTATAGTTAACGGAACTCCTAAAACTGTTCATGTATGCACTAGATGCCTAAGATCAGGAAAAGTTCAAAGAGCTATATAGCCTTACAAAGCGTCTAAAGACGCTTTTTTCTTTTTCTCTAAATAAAAAAAGAAAAGACCCCTAAGGGTCTTATGTAGTTTATTATTTTTTTCTATAGAAAATTCTTATTATTTTTGATACAAACTTAGGTAATTTTATTGCAACTATTTTCATTTTTCCTCCCATATATAATAGCTTCCTGTTTTATTATATGAAAGTTTAGGTAAATTGGTTACTAATCATTTGTATAAAAAACTAAAACTTTTCCACTTTTAAATGTTATGGATATATCCCCATCTATAAACTCGTTAGATACAGTTCTTCCAGTAAATCCATCAAATCTATAATCAACTAAAGGATATTTCGCTCCTCTAATATTAAATTTTTCCACCACGGTATTATAGAAATTAAAAGAAATGGTTTGTCCTTTTTTTCCTTTTAATATGGTATCCTTATCTACTAGAAATATTCTATTATTATCATCTAGGATTTCACATTTAATCCCTAAAGCTAAAGCTTTATCTAAAAGTCCTAAATTAGCTAAAACATGATCTAATCTAGTTCCTGTGAATCCTAAAAGCACAATTTCTGTAGCTCCAAGTTCAATAGCTTTTTCAAAAGCAAGTTCACTATCTGTAAAATCTTTCTCAGGATTAAATTCAAACATCTCAATCTTTAAATCTCTTAACTTTTTATAAACTTCCTTATCTATAGAATCAAAATCTCCCATAATATAGTTTGGAAAGATTCCATTTTCTATTAAAACTTGGCAGCCTCTATCTGCGCCTAGAATTAAAGATGAGGTTACAACTTGTTCCATCAAAAGTTCCCTAGAAGGTGCTTTACCTCCAGAGACAATTAAAATTTTCATTACTCTAAACTCTTTCTAAGTGCTGCTATATTTTCTTCAACTTTTCCATCCTTAAATACAGCTGAACCTGCAACTATAACATTTGCCCCTGCATCTACTACCTTCTTTATATTAGAGGCGTCAATTCCTCCATCAACCTGTATAAGTAGGTCTTTGTTGTACTTTTCACTTAATTCCTTAACTTCAGCAATTTTATTTAAAGAATACTCTATAAATTTTTGTCCTCCAAAGCCTGGATTTACTGACATTATAAGTACCATATCTAAAGCTGGAATAAGATCCTTTATCATGCTTACTGGAGTGCCTGGATTTAAAACAATCCCTGCTTTTATTCCCTTACTTTTTATATATTGAATAGTTCTATCTACATGTCTATCTGCTTCATAATGTACTGTAATCAGATCTGCTCCTACAGCTATAAAATCATCTATAAATCTACCTGGTTCCTCAATCATTAAATGTACATCAAAAGTTTTTTCTGTATATTTTCTTATTGATTTTATTACAGGTAATCCAATGCTTATGTTAGGAACATAGTTTCCATCCATTACATCTATATGTATAAAATCTGCTCCAGCTTTATCTATAGCTACTATATCCTCTCCAAGTTTTGCGAAATCTGCTGATAATATTGATGGTGCTATTTTTACCATTTATTTTTCCTCCCGTTTGTTACTTCTTCTAAAGTTTTTATATAAAAATCATATCTTGATTTATTAATATGACCTTCCTCAAGGGCTCCTTTAACAAGACATCCTGGTTCCTTATGATGAACACATCCTGTAAACTTACATCCATCGTTATATTCATTAAACTCAGGAAAATAATATTTTAACTGATCTCTTTCTATAAAAGATATATCTAAGGTTGAAAATCCCGGTGTATCAACAATAAAACCTTCTGCTGCCTCTAAAAGCTCACTATGTCTTGTAGTATGTTTTCCTCTACCTATTTTTTCGCTAACTTCACCAGTTTCCATTAGCTTTCTTTTACCTAAAACATTTATTAAAGTTGACTTTCCTGCTCCAGAAGGACCACAAAGAACAGTAACATTGTCATTTAATTTTTCTTTTAATTCATCTATTCCTTCTTTAAACTTAGCCTTAATAAATATAACTTCATAACCAATATTATTAATTTTATCTTTTAAAACTTCTTTCTCTTCTGCAGATATTAAATCACCTTTATTTAAACAAACCACAGCTTTTATTGAATTATACTCACATAACAATAAAAACTTGTTAAGTAAATCAAAATTTAAATCTGGATTCTTTATAGCAAAAACCACAAAAGCTTGAGTAACATTTGCAACTGTTGGTCTAGTTAACTCAGAAGTTCTATCATAAATCTTTTCTATTACCCCTTCTTCGTTATTAACCTCAATTTCTACCCAATCCCCTACCATCGGCTTTTGTTCCTTATGACGGAATATACCTCTAGCCTTACACTCAAATGTCCCTTCATTAGTTTTTATATAATAAAAACCGCCAATACCTTTAATAATAATTCCCTTCATATATCCTCCAAAATTTTTATTTACATACTTATAATAAACACTTTTAGGTATAAAATGCAAATAAATTACTCATTTATTTAGAAATTTTATAGAAGTTTTTTCTTAGATTCTAGCACTACTGCCTCGTAGGAGCTTCTTCCCAAGCTCCATTAGATTCCTTTTTTCTTTTTTTCTTGAATTCTTCTTTTCTTGAATTCTTCTATAAAAATACAGACGGCTCCTGCTGAGCCGCTGTATTTTTATAGGGATTTGTTTTTATCTATGATTTATTTCTTTAACTACATTGATATCTTTCATATAGTTTAAAGTTTCAGATTTTAAAATATAAAAAGGTATTGCTGAAAATAATTACTCAAATTATTTTGCAATACCTTTTTTAAAATTTATTTAATCTTATGATGTTGCTGGTGGTTTTGTTTCAGACTTTTTAGTATATATTGTTATTGTCTCACCTTTTTTAGCTTTAGTTTTACTTAAACGTTCAACAATATCACCATTTTTATTATCAGTAGTTGGGTTTATACCTTTGGATTCCATATAATCAGCTGCTTCTTGAACAGTTTTTCCAACAAGAAAACCTAGTTCAATGTCAGGATTATCATCTTTATATCTTCCTATAGTAAGAGTTATAGTAGAACCTGCATCCGCAGTATTCCCTTCTTTCACACTAGAATCTATAACTTTTCCATCCTTATTCTTATCTGTAGTTTCAGCTTCCTTAGAATCTCCATTTAACCCTACAGCACTAAGTGCACTTATTGCATCCTGTTTCGATAAGCCTAATAGCTTTGGAACAGTAACAGGTTTCTTTCCTTGACTTACAGTCAAAGTAACTTTAGTATCTTCTGTTATCTCCGTATCTCCCTTTGGATCTTGTTTTATTACTTTACCTTTTTCTACAGTATCAGAGTATTCTCTATTAACTGTAACTTCTAAACCAGCATTACCTAAAAAGGCAATTGCTTGATTTTCGTCTAATCCAGTTACATCTTGAAGTTTTTTCTTTGTTTCTTTACCACTTACATAAACTCTTATAGTTTCACCTTTTTTAACAGTATCACCTTCATTTTTGTTAGCTTTAACTACTGTTCCTGCTGGTTCAGTACTTTTTTCTTCTCCAGCTACTAGCATTTCAAGTCCCATATCTTTAAGAGTTTTTTCAGCATCATCTTGTTTTAGCCCTATTACCTTAGGCATTTTAAGATCCTCAGCCTTTTTATTATTTGTTGTAAGAAAATATGTTGTAATAGCTGCTCCTGCTAAAATAAGCACAGCTACAAGGGCTAATATAATTCCTAACTTAGTTTTATTTTTCTTTTTCTTGGAGTCATCCTCTTCCTCGTCCCAGTCATCTTCATCTTCTTCCCAATCATCATTACTTTTAGAAGTTGAGTTTTTTACAGCTGCAACATTTGCTGGGTTAACTGATGGCATGACTCTTGTAAAATCATCCTCTGTAACAGGTACTGTACCTATTATAGCATTAGGATCATTTTTTATTTTGTCTAAATCTACTATCATTTCTTTTGCAGATTGGTATCTTTTTATCTGTTCTTTTTCCATTGCCTTTAATATAAGCTTATTTAAAGACTCAGGTACTGCTGAGTTTATATTCTTAGGAGGTACAACCTCTTCTTGTATATGCTTTAAGGCCACAGAAACAGGTGAATCAGCATCAAATGGAACTCTTCCAGTTACCATTTCATATATAACCACACCTAAAGAATATAAATCGGTTCTGCTGTCTATATAGTTCCCCTTAGCTTGTTCTGGAGAAAAGTAATGAGCTGACCCAATTACATTTGATGTATTAGTAATAGTTGAAGAGTTAGTTGATTTTGCTATTCCAAAATCAGTAACTTTTAAACTTCCTTCTTCAGTAACTAATATATTTTGAGGTTTAATATCTCTATGAATGATGTTATTTTTATGTGCACAATCTAAAGCTTTAGCTATTTGGGTAGAAAAATTCAAAGCTAAATCATATGGAATCCTACCTTTTTCTCTTATTAGTTCTTTTAAGGTTTTCCCCTTAACATATTCCATTACTATATAATTATAATCATCTTGAGAACCTACATCTAAAACATTAACTATATAAGGGTCATTTAAGTTAGCAATTGCTGTTGCTTCCTTTTTAAACTTATCTACTATATCCTCATTATCTATAAATTCATGCTTTAATATCTTTACTGCAATAAAACGATTTAGTTTTTTATCTCTAGCTTTATAAACTAAAGACATTCCACCCTCTCCTATTTTCTCTTGCAGTTCATATCTGTCTCCTAATATAATATTCTCCATATTATAACTCTCCTCCAAACACTAAAACTGTAATATTATCTCTGCCTTCTCTTTCATTTGCTAGTGTAACTAGCTGTTTAGCCGACTCTTCATTATCATAGCTATTTAGAATATCTTCTATCTCATCATTAGTTACTTCATTTAATAATCCATCTGAGCACAGTAAATACTTGTTCTTCATTACCTTAGGTAATTTAAAGATATCTACCATAACCTCTTCATATGCTCCAACTGCCCTTGTTATTATATTCTTCCTTGGGTGAGTTGATGCCTCTTCTTCTGTTATACTTCCACTATCAAGGAGTTCTTGTACTAGCGAGTGATCCTTTGTAACCTTAATAAGCTTATGATCTTCTAGCATAAAGCAAGCACTATCACCAACATTAGCTACGTATAAATTTGATTCTGTTATTAAACATGCTGCTATAGTTGTTCCCATACCTTTAAACTCTTCATCTTTATTTGAAACGCTAAAGACTTTTTTGTTTGATGCTTTAATTGCATTTTCTAATATACAATCTTCTTTAAAGGTATCCCAATTATCCTTAATATACTCCAAAATGATTTCAGTAGCTAGCTTACTTGCTATTTCGCCAGCATTATGTCCACCCATGCCGTCTGCTACTATAAAAAGTTTATACTCGTCTGTTTCATGGTAGTCAGCATAGTCTTCATTGACTGGTCGCCTTTTCCCGACATCGCTAATTAATCCAATCATGAGAATTCCCCCTCATTTTAATTACTAATCTCCAGATAACTTCTTCGTAATTGACCGCATGCAGCATTTATATCAGCTCCCATCTCTCTCCTTACAGTAGCCTCTACACCATATTTCCTTAAAGTTTTCTCAAATATGTCTATGTCTTCTTTTGTTGATTTTCTGTACTCTTTTTCTTTAATCTCATTTACAGGAATAAGATTAACATGACAAAGTTTTCCCTTTAACAAGTTTCCTAAAGCTTTTGCATCTTCTTTGGAGTCATTGATTCCTTTAACTAAAGAATACTCAAAGGTTATTCTTCTGTTAGTCTTTTTTATGTAATATTCACAAGCTTCCATAATCTCACTTATGGAATACTTATTTGCTATAGGCATTATCTCTTTTCTTTTTTCATCTGAAAATGCATGTAAAGAAATCGCCAAAGTAACATTTAATCCTTTATCTGCAAGTTCATATATTTTAGGTACTATCCCACAAGTGGAAAGAGTTATATGTCTTTGCCCAATATTTAGCCCATATTCAGCATTAACTATTTCTAGAAACTTCATAACATTATCATAATTGTCTAAAGGTTCGCCACTTCCCATTAGTACTATGTTAGAAATTCTTTCTTTCATTAGATTTTGAGCTAGTAAAACCTGTCCAAGCATTTCTCCTGGTGTAAGGTTTCTTATTCTTCCATCTATTGTTGATGCACAAAATTTACATCCCATTCTACAACCTACTTGTGTTGAAATACATATGGTGTTTCCATGGTTATATTTCATAATAACACATTCAATAAGATTGTTATCTTTTAGTGAAACTAAAAGCTTTTTTGTACCATCGCTTGAAGATGTATATTCTTCAACTACTTTAGGTAGAGATAAATCAAAACTCTCTTTTAACTTACTTTTCAATGGACTTGGGATGTTTTTCATATTTTCAAAATCATAAACCTCTTTATATATCCATTGAAATATTTGTTTTGCTCTAAAAGAATTTTCTCCTATTTTAACTAATTCCTCTTTAAACTCTTCTAGATTAAAATCTAATAGGTATTTCATTTTTACACCTACCTTTTCTTAAGCTTAGCCATATAGAATCCATCCATGAATTCATTAGGTAATATTGTTAAAGTTCCATCTTCATTATAAATAAAATTAGGTAAATTCCCAATAAATATCTTTTCAACTTCACAGTTTTCATGTTTTCTTAAGAATTCTTTAACATTATATTCATTTTCTTCTTTATTTAATGTACATGTGGAATAAACCATTACTCCACCAGACTTTAAGTAACTCCAAGCATTTTCCATTATATCTATCTGGATATCTCTTATATCTTTTAAGTCTTTTATTGTTTTTTGATATTTAATTTCTGGTTTTTTTCTAATAATTCCAAGCCCTGAGCAAGGAACATCTAATAGTATTCTATCTGCTGTATTAACTAAGTCCTCATTTAACTTAGTAGCATCCTGCTGTCTAGCATCAATTATACTTATTCCTAATCTCTTAGCATTTTCTCTAATTAAGGAAAGCTTATTTTTATGAATATCAAAGGATAAAACCTTTCCTTTATTATTTAATAGTTCTGCGATATGGGTAGACTTCCCCCCTGGTGCAGCGCATAAATCCATAACTGTCATATTTTCTTCTAAATCTAGAAGTGGAGATACAAGCATTGCACTTTCATCTTGAACTATTAACTTTCCTTCTTTAAAAAATTCATTATTTTCTATAGAACTACCTCGATCTATTGATATAGCTTCTGGCGATGCATATCCTTCACTTACTTTGTAGCCCTTTTCTTTTAGACTATCAAAAACTTCTTGATAATCCCCTTTTAAATTATTAACTCTAACGGTTAACTTAGGTGTCATATTAAGCCCTATTAGGATTTCTTCTGCTTTTTCATTTCCATATTGACTTATAAAGAAATCTACCATCCATAAAGGAAATGAGTATTTAAAGGCAAGTTTTGAGTTCAATTTCTTAAACTCTGGCTCTTTATCTAGGTTTCTTATAAAATTCCTAAGCACTCCGTTTACAAACTTAGAGGTAGAAAGAGAAAATTTCTTTGCAATTCCTACTGCTTCATTAACCGCCGCATATTCTGGAACTTTATCTAAGTATTTTAGCTGATAGATAGAAGATCTTAAAATATTTATAACTCTTCTATCTATCTTATTAACATCTTTTACATACAAGGATATTATGCTGTCTATTGATTCTTTATACTTAATTGTTCCATAAACAATTTCTGTAATAAAGCCTCTATCTTTTTGTTCTAGTGAAGCATCCTTGAAAGCGTTATTCAAAGCTAAGTTTGAATATGCTCCTTTATTTAGCACTTCATCTAATACCTTTAGTGCGATTTTTCTACTATTCATTTTTACCTCAATCATCCGATCTATTTGCTATATATAAAAGTCTTACTAGTTGCATAATAGCTGTAGCTGCTGCTGCAACATAAGTCATAGCTGCTGCCTTTAAAACTTTTCTTGCCCCATTAACTTCATCACCTATTAATATACCTCTTGTATCTAATAAAGTTATAGCTCTTTTAGAAGCATCAAACTCTACTGGTAGAGTTACTAATTGAAATATTACTACTCCAAGGAAAAATATTATTCCTAAGTATATTAAATTAGTCATAGAGAAGAAAATCCCTATAAGTATTAATATCCAAGAAAAGTAGTTACCAAAGTTAGCAACTGGAACAATAGCATTTCTAAATAATAGTGGAGCGTATTTTTCGTTATGTTGAATAGCATGCCCTACTTCATGAGCTGCAACACCTATAGATGCTACAGATGTGTTTCCATAAACATCTCCTGATAATCTTAAAACTCTAGCTCTAGGGTCATAGTGATCAGATAAAGAGCCTGGAACCTGCTCTATTCTTACATCAAAAAGCCCAGCAGCATCTAATAAACTTCTAGCAACGTCAGCACCAGTTAGCCCGTTAAAGCTCCTTACTCTTTTATACTTTTGAAATGTTGATGTTACCATTCCTTGTGCCCAAAGAGAAAGTATTATTGCTGGTAACAAAATAATCATTGTTGGATCAAACCAATACATAAATATCACCTCTTATTTTCCTATTATAATATTTTTCTCAATCTCATTTCCATTTAAATATTGACTTATGTCTAGTGGTTTTCCATTTGGGAATTGAACTCTTTTTATAAGAAGTATTCCTTTTCCACAAGAAACCTTTATTCCATCTTTAGTTACATCTATTATCTTACCTATATCTTCTGAAGTTTTATCTTCATCTAATACTTCACTTTTAAAGATTTTCATATTTTGTTCTTTATAAGTTGTATATGCTATAGGCCATGGATTTAGTCCTCTAATCATGTTATGAATTTCTAAAGCAGTTTTATTCCAATCTATTTTAGCAATTTCCTTATTTAACATAGATGCATAGGAACTTAAGCTACCATCTTGCTTCATAGGAATAATTTCATTATTAGTATAACCTTTAATTGTATCTAATAATAGTCCTGCTCCTCTATCCATTAAAATATCATGAAGTTCACCAGATGTCATATAAGGTGTTATTTCCACCTCATCTTTTAACAACATATCTCCTGTATCTAATCCCACATCCATAAGCATTGTTGTATTTCCTGAAGTTTTTTCTCCATTTATAACTGCCCAGTTTATAGGAGCAGCACCTCTAAACTTAGGTAATATAGATGCATGAAGATTTATACAGGCATATTTAGGTATATCTAGTATTTCCTTTGTTAATATCTGACCATAAGCGACTACAATTATGTAGTCTGGAGCAATATCTTTAAGAGCTTTTATATGTTCTTCATTATTTTTTATTTTCTCTGGTTGATATACTTTAATAGAATGTTTTAAAGCCTCTTCTTTAACTGGGGAAAAGGAAAGTTTTTTTCCTCTTCCTTTTGGTTTATCAGGTTGAGTGAAAACTGCCTCAACCTGATGATTTTCTATTAAAGCTTTTAGAGAAGGCACCGCAAAGTCTGGTGTTCCCATAAAAACTATTTTCATCTATTTCCCTCCTACTTACTTTTAATTTTATCCGTAAATAATATACCATCTAAATGGTCATTTTCATGGCATATAGCACGTGCTAACAGCCCTTCTGCTACTAAAGTGAATGCCTCACCTTTTTCATTTATAGCTTTAACTTTTATTTTTTCTGGTCTTTCAACTTCATCCTGCTCATTTGGAATAGATAAACATCCTTCAATATCACATACAGCACCTTCTGTACTTAATATTTCTGGATTTATAAAAACTAATGGACCTTCTCCTATATCTATAACAAACAACCTTTTTAGTATACCTACTTGTGGTGCTGCTAGCCCAATTCCATTTGCAGCATACATGGTTTCAAACATATCTTTAATTAATGTAGTTATTCTATTATTAACTTCATCAATTTTTCTACTTTTTTTTCTTAATAGTTCATCTCCGACTATCCTTATGATTCTTTTAGCCATAATTTCCTCCTATATTAAACTGTTTGGGTTTATATCAATAGATACTCTTATTTCATTATATACATTAGAGTAGATTTCATAAACCCTATCTTTGATAAATTTACATGTTTCCTCAGGTAAATCACCTTTTAATACTATCTGCCATCTATAGTTCTCTTTAATTTTTGATATTATAGAAGAACAAGGTCCAAGCATTTCTAAGTCATATTCTCCTAGAGTTTTATTAAGATGATTACCAAGTTCTTTCATAAAGTTTTTTAATAGCTCCTCATTTTTTGATGAACAATGGATAAGAAATATCTTTCCAAAAGGAGGGTAATTAAAATCTTTCCTCATTATTATTTCTTCCTTAAACAAGGCTTCATAGTCATTATTCATTGAGTGAATAATTGAATAATGTTCAGGAGTATAAGTCTGTACTATAACTTCTCCTTCTT
Organism: Clostridium intestinale DSM 6191; assembly: GCF_900130055.1. GTDB lineage: Bacteria > Bacillota > Clostridia > Clostridiales > Clostridiaceae > Clostridium_T > Clostridium_T intestinale. Next base: position 215,607 of record NZ_FQXU01000003.1, on the reverse strand, counting down.
TATCTCCTCTACCCGCTCTTCCTCCTACTTGAGTTATAAGCTGAAAAGTTCTCTCAGCCGATCTATAATCAGGAAGGTTTAAGGACATATCAGCGGCTATTACACCAACTAAAGTAACATTAGGAAAATCTAAACCTTTTGTTATCATCTGAGTTCCTATTAAAATGTCTGCTTCTCCATTTTTAAAGGAATTATATATCTTTTCATAAGAATTTTTATTTCTAGTAGTGTCAACATCCATCCTCAAAACTCTTGCTTTAGGGAAAAGTCTCTTTATTTCACCTTCAATTTTTTCAGTGCCTGCGCCAAAATATTTAATATACTTACTACCGCATTTAGGGCAATTATTATCTATTTTTTTAGCAGTTCCACAGTAATGACATATTAGGTATCCATTATTATGATAGGTCATAGATATGTCACAATGATGACATTTATACACATACCCGCATTGCCTACAAGACACGAAAGTCGAATGTCCTCTTCTATTTAAAAAAATAATACTTTGATTTTTATCCTTAAGATTCAAAGATATTTTTTCATATAATTCCCTAGAAAACATGCTCTTATTATTATTTTTAAGTTCCTGTCTCATATCTATAATCTTCATCTTAGGCATTTTTTTACTTGCAACTCTATTTTTAAGTTCAATTAATTTATATTTGTCAGTTAAACCATAATAATAACTTTCTACAGAAGGTGTTGCAGATGCAAAAACTACCTTACATTCACTTATCTCACTAAGATATTCTGCTACTTCTCTTGTATGATATTTAGGGTTCTGTTCGGATTTATACGTTCCCTCATGTTCTTCATCAACAACAATAAGTCCTAAATTTTTAAAAGGAAGAAATATTGCACTTCTTGCTCCTACAACTAGTTTAACTTTTCCTTCAGATACCCTGTGCCACTCATCAAATCTTTCTCCTTGAGATAATTTGGAGTGAAATACTGCTACCGAATTCCCAAATCTTCCTTTAAATCTTTCTATCATTTGAGGAGTTAGTGAAATTTCTGGAACCAATATCAAGGTGCTTTTTTCTTCTTCAAGCATCTTTTTAGCTAATCTCATATATACTTCTGTTTTTCCGCTTCCAGTTACCCCTTTTAGTAAAAATAACTTTTCTTTTGAAAAAACTATATTATTAAATGCATTTTGCTGCTCTTCATTTAACTCAAAAGTATCATAAAAGTCATATTCTCTATTATCTAATCTATTGACTTTTTCATCTAATTTAATAAGATATTCTTCAGATATCAGTTTATTAATCATATACGAAGAGTAATTAAAGTCATTTATTAACTGACTTTTCATATATTTCCCATTATTTATTTTTATAAAATCTACTATTTTTATGTATTCATCTTTAGATTCTAATTTGCCGTCAAGTTCTTTATTAAAGCATAAAACTTCTTTCTTTTTTTCTTTTACCCCTCTCATTATTCCTGTAGGGATAAGAAGCCTTATACTTTCTATTTTTTTACATAGATATCTATTAACCAGAAATTCAAATAGTAGAAGACTTTCGTTTTTTAGTAGAGGTTCTTTATCTAAAATATTTATTAAAGACTTAATATTATTAAATCCACTTTCATTATTCTCCTGAATACCTATAACAAAACCTTCATAAAACCTATTTCCCATGCCAAAAGGAACTAGAACTCTATGTCCTAGCTTTATATCATTAACAAACTTTTCTGGAATTTTATATGTAAATAACTTATCTACACTAACTGCATCATTATTTATAACAACTTGAGCAAACAACTTCATCACCCTTTATAAAAAAACTCCCTATGGTTACATAGAGAGCTTAAATATTTACTAACCCTTAATTTTTATAATTTCATCAAATAGTTTCTTTGCTACTTCCAGTTTAGTCATCTTATCAAGTACAGTTTTCTCTCCTGTTTTTGAAATAAATATAACTTTATTATCATCAGATCCAAATCCAGTTTCTTTAGCTGTAATATCATTTCCAACTATTAAATCTAGATTTTTTTTGATTAATTTTCTTGTAGCATTTTCTTCTAAGTTATTACTTTCAGCTGCAAAGCCTACTAATATTTGCGAAGTTTTCTTTTCACCTAGAATACTAAGTATATCACTATCTCTAGTAAATTCCAAGTTTAAATTCCCTTCACCTTTTTTAATTTTCTGCTCTGAATAGGTTAAAGTTTTATAATCTGCAACAGCTGCTGACTTAATAACTATGTCAGCTTTATCAAAATATTTTAAAACTTCATTTTTCATTTCTTCATTAGTAGAAATCTTTATAGTCTTTACTCCATATGGCGGCTTTATATTAGTAGGTCCAGAAATTAAAGTAACTTCTGCGCCTCTATTTCTTGCTTCCTCAGCTATAGCATAACCCATTTTTCCAGTACTTCTATTTGTAATAAATCTTACTGGATCTATTGGTGATATAGTTGGTCCAGCTGTTATTAACACCTTTTTACCTTCTAAATCGCTAGTTTTATATAAAGTTTTTAAAACAAACTCATAAATATCTTCAACATCTGCAAGTTTTCCAGATCCCACATCCCCGCAAGCAAGCCTACCGGAAGCAGGTTCAATAAATTCATATCCAAAACTTTTTAGTTTTTCAATATTATTTTGCACAATAGGATTTTCATACATATTTGTATTCATAGCAGGCGCAAAAACTACTGGTGCTTTTGTGGCCATAATTGTAGTTGATAACATATCATCTGCAATTCCATTTGCTACCTTTCCTATTATATTTGCTGTAGCAGGTAATACAAGCATTAGATCTGCTTTTTTAGCTAAAGATATATGTTGAATTTCCCAAGCCTTAGGCTCATCAAACATATCTGTAGTAACCATATTTTGACTTAAAGATTGAAAACTTAGTGGGGTTACAAATTTTTGTGCTGATTCAGTCATTATTACTCTAACTTCAATATCTTTTTTTCTTAACCTAGATATTACTTCAAGGGCCTTATATACTGCTACCCCTCCTGAAACTCCAATAACCACACATTTATTATTCATTTTTATTTATAACCTTCTTTTATTTGTTCAAAACTTATTGTACCTTCATTAACTTCGTTAATAGCAATAGTTAGTGATTTTTTAGAATCAACCTTAATAGTTGGTTCTTGACCGTCTATTAATTGTCTAGCTCTTTTTGAAGTAACAATAACAAGTGAATATCTATTATCTACCTTTTTCAATAAATCTACTATTGATGGATTAATCATAGAGTTGCTCATGGATTACGCCCTCCTTAGAATCTAATATATTTTCTTTTATTCTGTCTACTCTACATTTTTCAGCAGTAAGTATTGCTTCAATCTTTTTAACTGCTTCTTCTACTTGGTCATTAACTACTGCATAATTATATTTTGATACATAATTAATCTCTTGATACGCAGATTTAAATCTAGTCATAAGAGATTCTGTAGTTTCACTACCTCTTTTTATTATTCTTTGTTTTAATTCTTCCATAGATGGAGGAAGAATAAACACAAAAATACCTTCTTTTGAGTTTTCTTTTACTTTAAGTGCTCCTTGAATATCAATTTCTAATATAACATTTTTACCACTTAAAAGCATTTCTTCAACTTTAGATTTTGGAGTACCATAAAAGTTACCATAAACTTCAGCATACTCTAAAAAATCATCAGCTTCAATTTTTTTCATAAATTCAGATCTATCTATAAAGTAATAATTAACTCCATCTATTTCCCCATCTCTAGGATTACGTGTAGTTGCAGAAACAGATATGTATAAATCATCATTTTTATCTAATAATTCCTTACATATAGTACCTTTCCCAGCTCCTGACGGTCCAGAAATTACTATTAACAAACCTCTAGTAACCTCTGTCATTATTCATCAACCTCATCTACAACCTCATCCTTAGCTGATAATCTATGAGCTACTGTTTCTGGTTGTACAGCTGATAATATAACGTGATCTGAATCAGTAATTATAACTGCTCTCGTTCTTCTTCCGTATGTAGCATCTATTAACATACCCCTATCTCTTGCCTCTTGTATGATTCTTTTGATTGGGGCAGATTCTGGGCTAACTATAGCAACTAATCTATTAGCAGAAACTATGTTTCCAAACCCAATATTAATTAATTTAATACTCATTTCTTTCCTCCTAGTTACTCAATATTTTGAGTCTGCTCTCTTATTTTCTCTATTATATTTTTTATATTAATAACTATGTTAGTTATTTCAATATCGGATGATTTTGAAGCTATAGTATTTGCTTCTCTATTCATTTCTTGAATTATGAAGTCTAGTTTTCTTCCAATAGGTTCACTTAAATCAAATGTTTCAACAACTTGATTTATGTGGGAATATAGTCTAGTTATTTCCTCATCAATAGATGCCTTGTCAGCAAAGATAGCTATTTCCATCGCTATTCTACTATCGTCAATATCGACGATATTCTTTAGCTCTTTAAGTCTATCTTGCAATTTTATCTTATAACTTTCAACAATAGTACCTGATTTATCTTCTACTCTCTTAACTAGCTCTTTTATTTCTCTAGTTTTTAAGATAATATCTTCCTTAAGCTTAGCTCCTTCTTTTTCCCTCATATCTACCATCATAGTCACGGCTTCATGAAGTAGAGGTTCAAGACATCTCCATAGTTCTTCTATGTTTTCTTCTTTTTCTTCAACCATTATAACATCTGGAAATCTAGCAATTAATGAAACAGATATATCATTTTTTACATCGTATCTATTTTCTATCTCTAATAAGGATTTAAAATAGCTATCAGCTAAACTCTCATTAAATTTAGTAACTTGATCTCCTTTATGATAATTTTTTAAATTTACGAATAAATCAATTTTACCTCTATTTAAACTCTGAGATAATATTCTTCTTATTCTATCTTCAAAACTTATCATAGACTTAGGCATCCTGATATTTATATCTAAATATCTGTGATTTACACTTTTCATTTCTAGAGTAAATATTTTATCGCTACCTTCAGCGCTAGTGGATCTACCAAATCCAGTCATGCTTCTTGCCATTTTTTATCCCCCTTAAGAGTTTGTTTATTAAGCTATATTAAGATAATATACCCTTATGACACCTTAGGTCAATGGTTTGTTAACAGAAAATTTACAATTAAATTCGTAAAAAATTGACCATCACAAAATGTAATGGCCAATCAAATAACTTACTAAGTATTATACTGCAGTAAAATAATGAAGTGTTAATTTTATTACAAATATTATAGCAAGTACTATCATAACTGGTGAAACTTTTTTCTTATCTTCTTTTTTAGAAAATAAATTCACTAAAACATTTATAAATACATAAGCTAAAACACCTATAGTTAAACCATCACCTATGCTGTAAGTCATTGGCATTAAAGCAGTAGTTAAAAATGCTGGTATTCCTTCTGATAAGTCATCAAACTCTATTTCCTTAACTGCTCCCATCATTAAAAATCCAACATAAATTAGTGCTGGCGCAGTAGCAGCAGATGGTATCGCTATAAATAATGGTGAGAAGAACATAGCAATTAAGAATAATACTCCTGTTACTATAGAAGTATATCCAGTTCTTCCTCCTTCACTGATTCCAGTTGAACTTTCAACATATGTTGTTACTGTAGATGTACCAACTAAAGCACCTGCTGTAGTACCTATAGCATCCACTAATAAAGCTCTTCCTGCATTAGGTAAGTTTCCATCTTTATCTAACATCTTAGCTCTTGATGCAACACCAACTAAAGTTCCAACTGTATCAAAAAAATCTACAAATAAAAATGTAAATACTATAACAACAAAGTTTAAAATGTTGTTTGGATCCATCATGTAGCCAAAATCAACTTTACCAGCTATTGGTGCAATTGATTCAAACTTAAAGATACCTTGTGGCAAGAATATGTTAAATGCAGCGGCACCTTCTGAATTAATTAATGCATATCCCCATGCAACCACTGTAGAAACTACTATTCCTAGAAGCATTGCTCCTTTAATATTTTTCTTTTGTATAATAACTATAGCTAATAATCCTATACAGGTAACAACAACTGAAGGTGTTGTAAAACTTCCCATTCCAACTAATGTAGAGTCATTTTTCACAACAATGCCACTACCAGTAAAACCTATAAATGCTATAAATAATCCAATACCAGCAGTAACTGCATGTTTTAGATTAGTTGGTATACCATTTACAACTGCTTCTCTTACTTTAAATAAAGATAAAAATATAAAAATAATTCCTTCAACAAAAACGGCTGTTAATGCTATTTCCCAAGATATTCCCATTGTAATACATACTGAAAAAGCAAAATAAGCATTTAACCCCATACCTGGTGCTAAAGCAAAAGGTAAATTTGCATATAATCCCATAAAAATAGTTGTTACACCAGCAGTTAAACAAGTTGCTGTAACTAATGCCCCTACAGGCATTCCTGTTGCACTTAAAATAGATGGGTTAACAGCTATTATGTAAGCCATTGTTAAAAATGTTGTAATTCCAGCTATTATTTCTTTTTTGAAATCAACATTCTTATTTGTAAAAATAGGAAGAAACTTTTCCTTTAAAGTCAATTTTTCCATTATTAATCCCCTTTTCTTAATATATTGTGTTTCCACACATAATATGACAAATTACTCTATTTAATTTGTGTGAGAAACAAAATCAACGAATATTATTATATATCAATTAGTTTAAATTAGTCAATACTCAAATTTTAACCACTTCGCTTAAGCTTAATATTCGCACTTTTTAATTAATGTCGAATTATATATAGACAAATTAAGTTTTTATTATGAAATTTTAAAATTAATCTTTTGAAAAAAATAAAAAGACTACTAAGTTAATTCTTGCAGTCTCTCAAAATCATTTTAGACAATTAATGTTTGTTATAATATGTATACACTCATCTTTTGGCACAGGTTTACTAAAATAATACCCTTGCCCAAAATCACATTGATTATTCTTCAAAAAATCTAACTGTTCTTTTGTCTCTATTCCCTCAGCTACAATTTTTAACTTTAAATCCTTTATAAGATTTATTACAGACTCTACAACTATTTTATCTTGATCACTTGAAAAAATATTATTAATAAACTCTTTATCAAGCTTTACCATATTCATAGGTAGCTTTTTTAGATATGTTAATGAGGAATATCCTGTCCCAAAATCATCAAGAGATAATTGTAATCCCATAGACCTCATTTTTCTAAGTACTTTTATAGCTTCTTCTAAATTAGTCATTATTGCCGTTTCTGTAATCTCTAATTTTATACTTTTACTATCTATTTTATATAAATCTAACAGCTCAGCTATATAATCTACTATATCATCATTTATTAGTAATTTTCCTGATATATTTATTCCTATAACTAAACCACTAACTCCATTTTCCCTCCACTCTTTTATTTGCTCAAAAGCTGACTTTAATACCCACCTACTTATTTGGTCTATATACCCTATCTCTTCAGATAAAGGTATAAAATTCATGGGAGATATAAAACCCTTATTCGGTTTATACCATCTTATTAAGGCTTCAAAACCATAAACTGTATTGTCTTCTAATCTTATTATAGGCTGATAATACAACATAAATTCATCCTTACCAATAGCATGTTTCATTTCATTAATTAAATTAATTTTTTCCAAAATTCTTTTTTCCATATCATGATTATAAAAAGTATATCCATTTTTACTTCTACGCTTTACTTCAAACATAGCTGTATTAGCATTTTTAAGAAGTTCATTAAAGTCACTTCCATGGTCTTTATAAATAGCTATTCCTACGCTATAGGAAATAAAAAACTCTTGACCCTCCAGTTTCCAAGGTCTTCTGAGTATATTTAAAAGCTCTTCTATTTTATAAACAACATCAACATTCTTTTCAATATTGGTAAAAAGAATTGTGAATTCATCTCCACCAAACCTAGATGCAAAATCCTCTTCTTTAACTTGATATTTCAATATATTTGATATATATATTATAAGCTTATCTCCTAAGGTGTATCCTAAAGTATTATTTATGTTTTTAAAATCATCAATGTCTATATATACCAAAGCAAACTTGTTGTTTTTTATATTTTTATTATTTATTAACTCATTAACTGTAAGTTTAAAAAAAGCACTATTAGGTAGATTACTTAAGGTATCATAATAAGCTAATTTATCTAATTTTCTATTACTATTATTCAGTTCAACAAAAGCTTTCTCTAATAACAATATTTTTTTAGCAATTAAAATATAAATTACGCACATAGTAATTAAGACATATATCCACCCTTTATATGTTTGTATTGCCCAATAAACTCTATTATCTTTTGCCAGTTTTTCTAATAAGAAGTCTGATGTTTTAATCCAGAATACTCCTAATATTAAATAAACTAATGCTATTTTCAAGGCTTCTTTTCTTGGGTTTATTCCAGCTCCTAAGTCTTTATATTTTTTTACTTTTCTTAAGTTAAATGAATTTTTAAACATTTCGTCACCTATTCAGAATTAAATCTTTACGTTATGAACCAAATTATTATATTTATTTAACGCTTCATTTAAAAGATTACTAGCATAAATTACTTCTTCATCTATTAAATTATTTTCCTTTATCTCTATTAAATGCTCAAGTCTTTCTCTTAATATATCTATATGAATAGATATAATTTCTTCTTTTTTCACTTTAAACACCTCCTAAATATAATTTTATCCATAATTGAATTAAATACTCACATATATTAAATTATAAAAAAATAGACTAAAAGTACTTTTTTATAGTACTCTTAGTCTATTTATATAGGTAAATGTTTTCATTAGGATGCTGAATTTATTAAACTTGCATTTAATTTTTCTTGTAATAAATCTTTAGCTACAATAATTAGTTTTATATCTTCTCCTTCTTTAAAAATAAAATCAAATCCCAAATCTCTTATATTATTTCTTAATTCTTTAAATTCTTTACTTGGATACTTATCAAGTATTTTTAATCTATATGTTAACACCTTTCTCTTTAAATGTTCTACTATATCAACCATATAAAACGTAATGTTCATTTTTAAATTAATATTTTCATGAAACACATTATATATACTTATTTTATCTATTATGTTTTGTAATACTTCCATAATATTATTACTATCATATAATTCTATAAATATTTTCTTAAGTTCAGAATAACATAAAGGATTATGTGTGTATTTATTGTTCATAAAAACAACCTCTAAATTATCTTTACTCTCTTCATAATAACTACTTAATCCAGAATTGCAAAATATTTTCTCCCAAATCCCTGCTGTAGGTACCAGTATATCACCTGTTGATAATATATCAGCTATTTTTGAAATTGCTATTGTACTTAGATTATCCATAAATAACACCTCCAAAATTAATTAGTTTATTCACCTTAACAAGTTAATTATACCATATTATGTATATAAAAAAATAGCCCCTAAGGGCTAAGAAGGTATCTTTATTTTACCATATTAATTTTAGTATAAAATCCAGTATATGCTAGCCATAGCCTCATCCGTTGTTCTATAGTTATCAATTTATCAAGCTCTTCACTTATAATTAAAACTCTATAATCATTAATCCCAAATATCTCTATAGCTTTATTTAGTTCAAATCTTTTTTTTTCTATTAAAAGAAGTATTCTTCCCATGTTTTCCTCCTAAGTTTTTACTATAAACTTATTTATAGGTTTAATACTTATATACATTCTCACTACTATATTATTCATCTCTTTAATATTTGAACATTATTTATGTCAATTATAATAATATTTTTATAAAGAACTAAAATTCCATAGTTTAAGGGAGGATATCCTCCCCAATTATTCATCTTTTTTAAATTGTTTAACCAATTGATTAGCATAAACAGCTGCACCAACTACTAATATCCCTTGTACAAATCCTTGTACACTAAATCCTATTAAAGCAATTGCACCAGCTATTCCTATTGGCAATAATATCAAAGGTATATATTTATCTTGTATCTTTTCAGTTCCCTTAAATATCATTCCTAAGACATATAATGCAGGCACTAAAATAAGTGCATTATCTGTAATTAAACTTACAAAATCCATATTAGACTCACCCCTTACATCTTAAAGTGAAAAGTTTATAATAAGGTATATTCTTTAGTAAAAAAATTTCCTTAATAATTATATATTCAAGTTTAATTAATTTGTTGCTTAAAATTGAACTCAATTCTATATTTAACATATTAAATATATACTAATACTATAAGCCTTATTATTAGTTAGAGGAGTGTCTATAATTGGAAGATAAAGATTTACTTGAATTGCTAGATAAGATCTATTCTGAATTAGATTTTGGTTATAAAACAATTAGTGAAGATATAGATAATTTAAAAGATGATCAGTCTAATAATACTAAATTATTAAAAAATTTGGATCCAAAAATAAAACAACTTATTAAAGTAAAAGAAAAATTTAAAAAGCAATTAGATGAGTTAAATGATAAAATTGAGGCTCTTTCAAGTCCCTCAAAAAGCAAAAAAAAATAGTATAAATTTATATATTTCGACTAAACTATAGATGTATCATCTTCCTAAAAGTAATTTTACTAATTGGCATGTATTTCGTTTCAAAGCATTGGTATCCTCTCGATACGCAAATATATAAATTACCCCTTTTGTAGAGTCATATTTGTTGAAGCTTAGGCTTCTTCAAATATGACTTTCTATAATAAAAAAGTCTAACAACTTAGTATCTTATATAATATAATTTTTATAATATCCTGTTTCATTAAGAATAGAGTATACATTGTTTTTATCAACTAATATTGGATTAGTTAGTATTGAAGGAACATTTATCTTCCCATTATTAACTGACTTATACGTGATTTTCTGTTCACCTTTTATTAATTTAATTGCGGCATTTATAGCAACCCAGGCTAATTCATTAGTATCTTTAAGTACTGTCATGGATTGAGTACCTTCAATAATCCTCCTAATTGCAGAAATGTCTGCATCCTGACCAGTTACAGCAACTTTTCCAGCCAAATTTTCTTCGTCCAAGGCCTCTATTACAGCGCCTGCTATTGCATCGTTTGGAGCCAAGACAGCATCAATATTATTTTCATATTGAATTAAAGAATTTTTTACAATATTATAAGCGTAATCAGGACTCCATCTTTCTACCTTTTCTTGAGTGATAATTTTTATATTCCCTGTATAAACTAAGGGCATAATATATTCCATTGCCCCTTCTATAAAAACCTCCCCATTCGGTTCTCCTAATAAAATAATGTAATTACCTCTAGGTACTTTTCCTATAAGATATTTACCTTGGAGTTCTCCTACCCTCATGAGGTTAAAGGAAACAAATAAATCTATATCACTATTCATTGCAAGTACATCATACGATATTACCTTAATACCTCTCTTTTTAGCCTTCTCAATGGCCTCTGGTTCTCCTTCTCCATTTATTGGACATATAATTAATACGTCCACCTCTTCTAATATTAATTTGTTAATTGCTTCAATTTGCTTATCCATTTCAAAATCGTTATACTCAAATATCAAACTTAGATCTCTTATCTTTCCTTCTTTCTCCATAGCAGATTTATCTCTTTTCCATCTCTCTTCTCGCTGATTAGGTAAAATAATACCAACACGTTCATTATCTCTATTTTCTTTTTTATTCATAAAATTACATTCTCTTAATTGTTCTATACCTAATTCTCTTAAATCTATATATTTAAATGAACCATTTAAGGTTTTTGAAATGAAACTTTTCATATTATTCCCCTGTTAATTATTATATATATAATTAAAATATTCTTTTAAGCCTTTTTAAGATACTTTTTATTTTTTCTTCACAACAAATTGACCACAAGTCATATCTCTAAAAAAATAAGTTTATAAAATATAAAAAGACATCAAACCCTTTATTCATTCAGGTTTTGATGTCTTTTAGTTTTCTTAAAATATTAAAAAATCTATTAAATATTTAGCTTTTATATTTACCACCAAAAAGAGCTCCAGGTATTTTGTCCACATATTGCATCTACAGATAGCCCTCTACTACTTTGATAATTAATTAAGGCACTATGGGTTTTAGACCCAAAAACTCCATCCATTATTCCAACATCATACCCCTTCAATATCAATAGATGTTGTAATAAGTATACTGGAATCCCACTAGTTGTATAGTTATATCCTACATAGGTGCTTTTATAAACAGTATACCAAGTTCCTCTTAAATAAAATTCTATTCTATTTCCATTATCAAGAGCCCACGCATTATTCAAATATGTGGAGTTACTATTACTATACATCACTTCGTTTAATTTATTTACAGAAGGGACATAAATAACGTCATCTAAATTAACCGTTTTACCTATTAATATACAGTTTTCTTCATGCATCTTACGAATATCTTCTGGTGCATTTATGTATGTATATTGAGTTAAATTCAGCCCAAGTTCAGAAGATTTTTCTGACTGATATTGTGAATCTAAAATGTTCTTATTGCTGTTTGTAGTTGTTGCAGCTAAAGCTGTTGTTCCTGATAAAATACTTAATACTAAAGTTATCGTACATGCTTTTTTTAAAATCATTGAACCACCCCTTATAAATATTAGTATACAAAATAAGTAATTCAATATTAATATTTAAATACCTTCTTTTTTCACCAAATATCATAATGTTTTTATTTCACATATGCCTATTAGTTTCATATATAAATAATGTGATTTATTTTATTGGAGGATAATATGGACACTAAAAAGTCCTTAAATCAAGATACAAAAGAAAACTTAGAATATATTGACTCACATACGCTTCCAGGACTAATGCATGAAACAGGATATCCTGAAGAGTATTATGAGCTTATGGGTAATTTTCTATTTATTAATCCAAACTATAAAAATATTCCTATTAAACAACCTATAGATCCCGAAGTTATATCTAATACTAATAGACCCTATAATTCTGAGTTCCCTAGACCTTATTATAATCAGTTCGGATACCCCTACAATCCTTACTATCCTCATTATTATCCATACTATACCTACCCTATATATGGATTTAATCCGCTACCTTTGTTCTTACTTGGGTCTATTATAAGGTAATTTAAAAAGGGTAGCTTAAACTACCTTTTTCAATTTAAGCTACCTGTGTATATAAAATTAAGAATACATCTTAAATGTTAATTAATTAACTAATATTTCAAATAATTTTATCAAAAACACTTTCTTCTTATTAAGTTATTTCACCTTTTTGTCCACCTTATTTAAGCATTTATAGTTCTTTAAAACCTACACACTCTTTTTTATTTTTTAAATATGCACTCTTATATTCATGTCCTTGTTTGATTTTACCATTTATAAAGACTTTGGTTTCATAAATTTTAAGACCATTCACATATATTATATTACTACCTCTCTCATTACTAACTTCATAAACAATACCGGTAGTGTACTCATAATCATTAGTTATTAATTTAGGTACATCTTTTACCCATGCAATCATACCATCTTTTGTATAAAATATTAGCACACTAAAATACAATACAAACATAATTGAACAAAATATTGATTTACTTTTCAATTATAATTTATAACTATAAGTAGCTACTTAAGAACATATTTACCACCAGAGGATTTCTCTATTACACCATTAATTCCATTACTACTTTTAATAGAATATCGTTTTCCTTTAGAAAAGAAACCTGAAATATCCTCTAGCTCATAATCTTCACCAAAAATATTATTAGTTTTCAACTTACCTGTAAATGTTGTCTCTAATTCACCTAAATCTTCATCAATAAACCCATCTTCACGATAAAGGTGTGTTTTCCCACCAACATTTTTGAAATAAAATTCCATAGTACCCCTCCATAATTAATATATTTCTTTTTTACTCTTTATGATAATTTACCATTCTTATTATATTTTAACATGATATTCTTAGGACAAGAATATAGATTATAAATTAAAAGCCACAACTGTTGAACTTAATCCTAAAATTCTTTATTGAGTTTTCTAAATAAATATAATCATTTTATGTTTATGGTTAACAGCACTTTCATAGAATTAATTGTTGAATAAAAATACCGCATATTCTTTTTATTAAATAATGCGGTATCATATGCTATCGTTTTTAAGGATATGTATTAAACTGCTATTCCTAACACTATCCATCCAAAGAAGAGGCGTAAGAAATATCATAAACTCTCCTAATCACAATCAACAGTAAACTATAACTTCTCTTTTGCTTATCTTAGCTTTCAATTTCACCTTACAATTCTATTGAGTTATATTTCGATTCTATATTTGTTGTTTTTTGCTAAAAAAAGCGATAGTATAAAAATCATTAATTGTACGGTAAAAATATTTATACGCTCTATTAATCCTAAAATAGGAATTGAGTTTGATATAACTATACCTGTGGAAGCTCCAGAAATTGTTATTATACATCCACATAAGATAATAAATACCCCCAATGTCCTCATATTTTCTATTTTTCTAAAGCCTATCCCAATAAAAAATGTTGAATCAATAGTAGTTATTACAACAATTGCAGTTACCATAATATGCATTAGGTTTTGAAATGTCATTCCCGCATTTATATCATCAAGAGGAAATAAAGAGTATCCCAAAAATGATGATATTTCCATTATTATTAATAATACCATTCCTATTTTAGAAGGTATATTTACATACTTTTTTAAGCTTAAATATAAAGTAACAGCAAAAAATATTGCTAATACCCCATATATACCAGTAAAAATCCTAAGAAGTTCAGCATTTGGAGCTCCTTCTCCAGTTAAATCACTAATTGGCTGCTTTATAGAAGAATATTCACCCCATAAATTCGCCCCTAAAAATACATGTAAAATATATACCACGGAACTTAACATTCCACATATAGTTCCGATTTTTTGAACTAACTTTATTTTATAATTTGTCATGTTTAAGCACCCCTTCATTATATAGTTAGATTACTTAATTATACCCTATAATAAACAACAAAAATATATTTTCAAAACCTTACTATTCACTTCTCAAGGAACATAAAAAAAGAATTTCTTGCTGTTTTTGTCTAAAATCCCCTTGGTTAATTGCTTATATCTTAAAGTGGCTAGATAGTTTATCTTTTCATCTTTGTACTGAGTAACTAATTGACTTTCATATGAATGATGATAAAGTTTATCTGCATAGTCATAGAAGTTAGCTGTATTTTCAGCCTGTTTACCCATATGGTTATTGAGATCAAATCAGCTTCTCTCTTACCTATAGATGTATTAAACTTGTCTACTGCCAATGTTACTGTAGTTACAGCTGTCTCATTACCTAGTGTGAACTTAAGCACCAATTTTTCTTATTTTGCTCCAATTTGCTGTATTTCTGGTTATATGGTTATCTGTATTTCTGGTTAACTGGTTATATGGTTATTAAACATAATATTTTACAAATTCTAATGAATGGCTCATATAGGGCATTCAAGCCTAATTCTATTAATTTCTAGTATAGGCATCTATTTCTCGCTTAAACTATTGATGTACCATTTTCCTAAAAGTTTTCTTACTAATGTGCTGATACTTAATTCCAAAGCGTTGGTATCCTCATTATATGCTAATATATAAATTACCCTTCTTAGAATCATATTTGAAGATTAACCTCCTTCAGATATGATTCTTTTATGTTTTTAAGGTTTCTTCCAACTCATGAATATTTAACCTTACTTATTCTCACAATAACCATGAAAGGTGGCTATGCATATGAGGAAATTTACTAGTACTTTTTTAATTATTTTGCTCTTATTTTTAATTCCATATAAAGCTAACGCAGTTCCAAATTCGAATACTTTTAAAGAAGGGGTTTATAAAGTATCTGATTTTAATTTTTCAGAAGACAATCTTCACTATATTCAAAATATATCTGAAAAGGGCTCTCTCTTATTGCAGATTTATGATAAAGATCAGATTGCACAACAAGCTATACGCCTACCTCCTAAATCACAAAAATTTAATTTAATATCATTAAAACCAGAGCACAGAATAGTGATTATAGGTGATGGAGAAGCCTATATATCTTAAAAGATACTAATAAGCATCTTTAAAATTGCTTTAATATTTGCTATTTTAGAATCGTATTTGTTGAAGTAAATCTAGTCACAGTATAAAATGATATAGTTTCTCCAACTAGTGTTACTGGCATTACCGATGCTACTGGTGTTGCTGAAAATAATAGATTACTTTATTGAGTATGTTAGATAGAAGTATGGAAAGGGGAATAAAAGATAAAGGTGTCCGTAACGGACACCTTATTTTCTTATGTACATTTTTACTATCTTTTTTTACCTTGTATTAATTAACTATCTCAAAAGTAAATACTACTGGATTTATCATATTTTCGATGAGTGGAGATACATCAACTGACTTAATCTTCAATTTTATTCCTAATGCCTTTTGATATTCATACAAACGCCCACCTGCACATCTTTCAAAATATGTTTCAATGGATTTTGGAAACTGAAACGTTCCTTTTGGTGCATGCTTATAGTATCCGTGGTTACAAGCAAAAGTGACTGTAATTGTATTATCCTCATTTAAAACAGCTGTTCTTCTAAATTTATTTGTAAATAATCTCAATCTCTCGCCAAGAGGTTTGTCAGCATATTCAAGTGCGAATGCTTTTCTCACTTTATCTTCCCCAGTACCCCTACAACTTCCATTTTGTTCACATAAGCGGAATCTCTGCTCTTTAGAGAGATGTTCTTCCATAGCTATCATAAACTTTTCTTCACATTCGTCTCCCTTATATGTTTGAACAATCTCCTCAAACAAAGGCACTATATCGACTGGAATTTCATTTTTACTCATTCTCATACTTTTCATCATACTTTTCATTTTCAGTACCACCCTCCCTTTTAATACGCATTTAACAATAAAATTAGTATACCATACCCCCTATTTATTTTCTATACATTACATATTATCCAATAAATATTACTATATACTTTTTCTGTCTTTTTAAACTGGTATGAGGTTAGGGGAATACTTGCTACTCTACTATTGCAGCAAGGTACTCATCCAAAGATAGTTAGTGAGCGTTTGGGTCATGCAAATATCAGTATGACTTTAGATATTTACTCTCATGTTCTGCCTAATATGCAGCTAGAAGCAGTTAGAAAACTAGAGAATATTTTTACTTAATTTTTTGCTATGTCACCTTTTCGTCACCCGTGGCATATTTCCCACAAAAACATAAACCCTGCAAACACCCATGTTTACAGGGTTTTAATCTTATTTTGGTCTGAGTAGCGGGACTTGAACCCGCGACCCCAAGAACCTCTAAAGGCATAAAATTATAAAATACTAAAAGCTATCAAAGTCTTTGTTTATCTAGGTTCATGAGCATTTCTCACTTTTCTAAAAACACTATAAAAAGCTATAAATTATTAAGTTGTGGCACCTTTTTGTCCACCTAATTTAAGTAATTATAGTTCTTCAAATCCTACACACTCTTTTGTATTTCTTAAATATGCAATCTTATATTCATGTCCTTGTTTGATTTTACCTTTTATAAAGACTTTAGTTTCATAAATTTTAAGACCATTTACAAATATTATATTACTACTTCTTCCATTTCTAACTTCATAAACAATCCCAGTAGTGTACTCATAATCATTAGTTATTAATTTAGGCGCATCTTTTATTGCTGGAATCATAACATCTTTTATATAAAATATTAGTATACTAAAATACAATACAAACATAATCGAACAAAGTATTGATTTGCTTATCAAGTGTAATTTAGATTTAGATGGAGAATATGTATATAAATATCCTATTGAAGAATCATTATTTCTAAAGTCTCTAAAATTCTTCTTTGCTAAATGAAGCATAAATAATAGGACTACCATCATAGGTATTAATGCTCCTATCAGCATAAAAGTATGCATTGTTGCGATATATTTCAAATTAAACGCTATTCTACTCACCTCATCATATAAATTTTTTACTACTATTATTTTTAAATCAATAAGCTAATTTTAATATATTATTTCTATATTTTCTATATAGATATTTAATTTTTATAATAAAAAAAGCCACAACCAAGGGAATTAACCCTCAGTTGTGGCTTTTTTATTATATTATCTTTTAGTAAGCGTATACTTCTCCAAAACTATATCCTGCAGCTCCAAAAACAACTCTTAATTTTGCATCTGCAAAACTTTTTCCAGGTATTACATTAAGAATTACACTATTAGGGCCACTGGATGCATTGGCACCTCTAGTAGCCGTATAGCTAAGTGCTGTATTACCAATTAAAGTATTTTTTACAACTGTAAAATCTGTTTCAACACTTTGTTTATAATTAATATCTACATAAGATTTTGAAGTATTAAATGCTGGAGAAAACCCATATTTACCACTATAATCAACACTTATATTAAATTTAGTTAATTGAGCAAATAATCTAATTACTGGAATTCTCTCTCCTTCATCTATTGTTTTAATATCAACAAGTTCATCACTTATCCATACTTTAGAAGATTCTCCAAAGTTTTTTACTCGTAATAAACCTTCTTCTATTTTACCATTTTTATAGTTTAGCCTTACATTAAAATTAACAGTATCATTTTCTTTAGTTTCATCAATAAACTCAAATGACTTTAAATGATTGTTAGGATTTGATAATAACTCTTGTACATTTTTAGTCTGTCCTTCTTTTGTAGGAAATGAAGCATCTTCAGAAATATTAACTATTCCTTGTATATCTTTATTTACAAAATATTCTAAATATTTTGTTGCTACATCCTTTTCGTTAGAAACAGAAGCTACTTGTTCTGCTGCACTAACGCTAATTGGGGATATCATCACTGCTCCAATTATAATAGAAGTAAAAATTTTTTTTAACTTATTTTTAAACATATATAATTCTCTCCTAAATTCAAATTTTAAAATATTTAATTCATTCAAACAAAATAATATATTTATACAGCTTATCTATATATTTTTATCATAATTTATAGGTACGTACCACTTTTTTACTATACCATATATTATGTTATTTTTGTATTTTTTGTAATAAACGTTTAAATTTTTAAATTTATCGTTAACATTTTTCATAATCATTAACTATTATTGAATTTATTAACATTTAATTAAATTTTAATGTGTATTTTATTTACAATATATTATTTATATTATAAACCTAACAACTTTCTCCATGTGTTCTGTCCTACTACTCCATCTACGTATAACCCGGTATGATTTTGATAATTCTTAACAGCTTGTTTAGTAATAGGTCCGAATACTCCATCTACGTGTGTGCCAACTTTTGATTGAATCCACCTTGTTATATTCCCTTGAGCACCTTCTTTTACTAGTGGTGATGCTGCTAAAGTTTTTGGTCCAGGTATTCCATCTACACTTAATCCAGAATTAAACTGTTTGTTAAACTCTTGTTGAATTTCTATGATATAAGTATCTCCTGAGCATTTAGAAATTTCTTTACCTGGTTCAGTATCTTGAGCTACTGGAGGTATTTCTTTAACTGCTGTTCCTATTAATCCCTTTACTATAGCTTTTGCTATTGCATCTGGATTATATCTATCTGCATCTTCTTTAGTATCAACAAAGCAGCACTCTATTAACATAGCAGTCATATTAGTTTTTCTTATTACATATAGGCTTTTACCATCTTTAATTCCTCTGTTCATGAATCCTAATTCTACAATAGCATTTAGTACCGCTCTAGCTTGTGGTACTTCTTTAGCTCCATAAGTATAAACTTCTATTCCTAATCCTCCACCTGCATTAAGATGTATCTCTGCGAATATATCTGCATCTGATTTATTTGCTAATTCTACTCTATAAGCTAAATCATTATCACTTAAATCTACTCTACAATAAGTAACTTCATGGCCTTGAGCTTCTAACATTGATTTTACTCTTTCACCTATTTCTCTTGTGCATATGCTTTCATTTAAAAATCCTACTGCTCCTGTACCTTTGCCTGTAAGTGTATGTCCTATTGATATTGCTATTTTCATAATTAATCATCCTTTCTCGTTTTAAATTTAGAAGGAACCATAAGGCTCCTAATTATTCATTCTTAGCTTGTCTTGCTGTAGATTGTCCAAAGTAGAAAGCTATTACTAAACTAAATACTGTTAGAAATTGCTCTGCAGTAACTTGACCTTTAAAGCTTAATGCACAAAATACAATAGTAAGTAATAATGCAATAAGCTTCTTCACTTGTAATAAACCTTTTAATTCTTTCATTTGTAAACCTCCTTTTAAAATTATTTTAAAATTATTTCTTTTATGTCTTCTACATCTTCCCTTATGTCTTCTATGGTTCCTATTGAACTTGCAAGTTTATCTATTGTTTCCTGATACTTGACTTCCCTTTCCTTTGAATCTTTTCTTGTGTCCATTAGTAACCATACAAATAAAACACAAAATATCCCTTGAGTTACCACATATTTAACTATTTCGCTTTCCATTTCATCACCTCTTAATTGTTTTTTACATAATAAAAAGAGAGCTGATTTTCTCAACTCTCTAAATCTTAAAATTACTATTGATATTACTTTTCTACGATCTCCCAACCTCTAACACTTTTAGATTCATCAATTTTATATTTTTCTCTACACTTATCACAAGCGATATACACAGTATGATCTCTAAACCCAGGTATGTTGTCGTGCTCTTCAACTATTTTCCCTTCACCACAAAGACACTCATATTCATATCTTTCGGTATCTCCTGAACCTGCTCCATAGCCTAGATGATTTTCTTCACTTGAATAGATTAACTTAGTTCTCATATATTCTCCCCCTTAAAGTAACTTTCATAATTATTATACCATCCTAAAATTCTAATACCCATACATTATACCCCAAGTTGTATAAAGTTTTTATGTCTTGTCAATAATCAAAATAACATTCCCCCAATGAATGTTGTTTCTATAAGGAAGGTTCCTACGATTTGGTAAACACTATCTTTAATTTAATAGTTTTTACCTTCCTTATAGAAAATTTTTATAATTATCTCCTAATTGAATAGATATAAAAAAGAAGGTATATAGTAGCTTGAATACCTTCTTTTTTTGTTGTTTTAAAATGTATAAAACTCTTTCATTTGATAATAATAGAAATATTCTACTTTAATAAAATTCATTAAAAAGAAGATGCTTTGTACACAAGGAGCATCTTCTTTTTTTACATGTATTTAGTTAAGTCTACAGATTCTTTTAATTTCACAGCTCCATCTACGACCTTAAACTTATCTCTATTTTCTAATACATAAGTATCTTTTTCTAATACAATAAAGTCCCATATTATTTCATAGTCTTCTTTATTGTCTCCAAAGAAACTCATATCCTGTATTCCAGTTGAGAAAGCTGTTATCTCACCAGTTCTTTTTGAATAATATAGTGTCATTGACTTTTCATGTTCCTCTAATGATGCCATTATATCACCTCCTTAAGCTATAGCTATCCATGAAACTTCCATTATTGAGTAGAAGGATACCCCTTGATTTATATAAGTATTATCATTTAGTAGCCAATATCCATCTATATAGCTAGTGAATTTTTGCAAGGTTGTTTTAGGATAATTAATCATCCAACCAATTATATTAAATGTTCCATTCACTATATCTTTCCCACCAACACTACAAGTAAACTTGTTAATTGAACTCCCAGTTAAAGCATCTGCTGTTTTAACTGAAACTAATACTTCAAAGTTCTTACCTTTAAACTCATCTGGAAGTTGTACTGTTGCATTTGAACTAGATGTAACTGAAGCTACTCCAGTTGCCATTAGATAGTGATAATCTTTACCTGCATCTCCAAAAGCTTTATGCCACTTTAAGCCTGTAGTTCCTGGTGTAAATTCTGTGTAACTTCCATCTTGATTAGTAAATCTAGCGTAACTATCATTAACTTCAAAACATCCTGATTTAAGTTCATTGGCATTTGGACTCCATGAAGTTGCATAATCTCCTTCTTCAAGCTTAGGATATGTCAAAAATATAACATATCCTCCACCTGAATTGTAACTTCCTTGATGTTGCATTCCTCCCTTAGCACTAGAAAAGTTACTAGGGGTTGTAAAAGTATAAGAATGTCTCTTTCCATCATAATTAAGGGTTATTCCTGTATTGCTAATATTGGCTCCACTAATATCCATATACTCAAATATGAATTGGCCACCCTTAACGTTTGACTCTTTTGTTACTGCTAAAGACAAAGTGTATTTTGTATTAGGTTTCAAAGGTATATTCGATTGCCATAGTCCCCCTGATTCTGATGTTGGGTTTTGTATACATATAGTTCCTGCATTATTATATCCAGTAGAACCTTGATTACCATATGTTGAAGCTGAACCCCAATACCACCAACCTTGAGGAGTTTTACTTCCGACTAAACCAGAGAAGTCTGTTCCTTTTAATAAGTTTGTACCTCCAATTTGACCTACTGCAACTCTTACGTTATTAGGATTTTGCTCTATTAGAGAACCGAAATCTACTGCACTTACTTTTGATGCTATCTGATTAGCTGTCTGAATTTTATAAGTTTCAAAATCTGTCGAACTTACTTTTGAAGTTATTTGATTACTAAGTATTGATATACTAGATACTGCACTATCAATTTGAGTTTGAACTTCTTTTAATACCTCAAAACAATCTATTAGTACTGCCGGACTTGCAGCTTCGGCTCTTTTAGTACCTTTTACTATAATTTCTATAGTATGTTGTCCATAGGTTAGTCCTAGCTTTTCAAAGGCAACAAAGTTTGATACTGTAGTTGCTGAGTAAGTATCTACATTTGTAGCAACAATGGTACCATCTATTTTCACATCTGCATAACCTCTAAAAGTATTCTTTGATGTTATCCATCTAACTCCTACTCCATCAAAAGTTAATTTAACGGAAGTATTGGCTATAGAGTTATGAGAATAAGTTGTATTATAGTGTGCTGGGTCATTTCCTTTATTCCATGTTCCTGTGTAAATTAAACTTGCATCTCTATCATCAATTTTTGTTACCAAACCTGCTATATTATAGATATCTGTTTTCTCAACCTTTAATAGTATCTGGTCTTTCATTGTATTTATAGAGCCCTCTGCTGTCCCTATTCTTGTCTCGTGTCCACTAATAGAAGTTTGCATACTTCCAACTGTTGTGTTTATTCCACTTATAGTTTGATTTATTGCTGAATAGTTTTCACTTATTTTTGTATCTAAATCCTCTAAAGCTCTTGTCCATGTAGTCTTTTTATTTCCTTTTTCTATCATAAGTGACTTTAATGATATTGTTCCACCAGTTATATAGTCTGTTCTAAAGTTTATATACCACATTGAATTTAGAAGATGATCTGATGTAATTATCATTCTATATGATACATTTACTTCTCCGCTTCCGGCATTAAAATCTACTGGTATTGCATAAGAATTAAACGCCCCATTACCCCATCCTGTTACATTACCTTGTCCTTGTACCCTTATTCCCCTTGATGCATTATTGTAAGTTAAATTGGAATACTTAAAGGTAAATGATACAGTTACGTTATCCCCCACATTTAAATCTCTAATTAAAACAGTATGAGGAAACTTTACATCATTTGTAGCTCCTGTAAACCCTGTAGCATCTATATAGACATCACTTGTTTTTTGTGCTAAATTCCTTCCTCCAATAACTACATTGTTTATAGCTGTAGTTATATCTGTTTGCCATATCTTTGTGGTTATCTGCCCTTGCAGTGTACCGATTGAAGTACCTTGAGAGCTAACTGTTTGAATTGTCTCATTCACAGTTGATTTAAGAGAATTAAATGCTATGTCCAAGGTTTGATTAAAATCATCAAACTTTATTTTAGATGCCTTTAGGGTTGTAGTTGCTCCATTTATTTGACTTACTAGGCTTTCTTTCTCTATCTTATTACCGCTTATATTAGCTGTGTCTGATACCATATCATCACGAATGATTTTAGACTTAATACCACTTGCTTTAAGTCCAGTTGCATCAAACATTAAGTTTCCTGTACTATCCCACACATACATGTTATAGTCATTAGATGCATCCTTACCTATTTGAACTCTTACTCGACTTGAATCCTTTATCTGTATAGTATTATCAGAAATAAGCATATTACCGCTATCAGAAACAATCTTAAACTTACTTGTAGATAAATCTCCAGCAAGCAGTTTTCCAACTTTTAAGTTTGCTATTTGGGAATCTCCTATAGCTTCATTTGCTATTATTGAGCTTCCTGCAACTATCTGTCCTACATTAGCTAACTCAGTAAACACTTGTTTAGCTAAGACAGTATTTATATTTCCTATATTAATTGTTGCTTGGTCTGCTTTTAATTTGACTGCTTCTAAATCCGTTATGGTTGCTTTACTAGATATAAGTATCTCAATATTCCCTCTGTAAGCTTCAAATTCTGTTGTTTTAATAGTGGTGGCTTCTAATGTTCCAATCCTAGCGTTTGCGGCTTCAAGTTCTCCCACACTTACTTTTTGAGCCACTAAATCTACAACTTCAAGTCTTAAAGGGTTAAAATCAACCTTAGAATTATCAATCATTCCATCACTTGTAGTGACTGAGCTTATAGTTTCGGCAGCCTCTAAAGTATCTGCTTGTATATCATCGAAACTCAAAGTTCTATTAGCTATCTCACAAGAATTTCTTTCAGGTTCGTCTGGATATTCAATGATTTTTACTATCCTTTGTTTTTCCTTAACCTTCTTATCTTTAGATAAAAGTGTGATAGTATCTCCAAGATCATAGTCCAGGATATTTTTATATTTATCATTTAAATTAGCCAGGTCAAATATCTCTGCTGAATATGCTCTTATAGGTTTTGATAACTCATTTAATTTTGCAGTAGCATCCTCTTTTAAGTTTTCAACTACTGTGTATCTATTATCTTCCCAAAATACAGTTATAACTTTATTTGAGTACTGATAATTCTCTACATACTCTTTCCCACCATTTATGTCATTTATCCTTAGTCCATCTTTACCTATAGGTATTATCCTGGTGCAGAAGTCATAGGAGTTTGACTGTATATCTAGTTTCTTAAGATTCAATTTATCAGAAAAATATGATCCTTTATCTGAACCCATTGACTGATAAATATAGATTTTCTTATTTATAGCATCAAACTTAAAGTCACAAAGGTAAATCTTTTTAATTTCAAGAAGAACATCATAAACGCTGCAATTAGATTTTCTTACAGTTCTTTTTTTACTTACATCAGAACTTCCTATACTCCATCCAGTACTAACCAAAGCTAAGTTAACAGTATCAGCACATTGTTGCTCTAATACTTCAAACTTATCTAATACCTTTCCTTTGAGATCTTCAACATTAACTTTTCCTACAAACTCTGACCAATCATCTTTTATATTAACTTCTTTAACTACATATTCATTTTTCTTAGTTCTAATATAGGTTTCTTCTTTTATAGAATCATGTTTACTATCTAGTTGAGGATATGAAAAAAAGAGAACTTCATCACCTGAAAGATCTCTTTCCATCCTTAAATCCTTATAGTTTTTTAGTCCCGCTATTTTAGTTTTATTTAAGTCGTATAATACTAACATGTTATCCCTCCCTTGAGAGATTATTTAATCTCAGCACAAATGCTGCCTTCTCCTAAACTTGATATTTTTACAGTACACTTATTTGCTATAAGTTGTTTTAAAACTGACTTTCCATCTTCACCTATAATTTGTACTACATAATTTCCTAAGTCTTTACTTGGATCTATTAGTTTAGATTGTTCTGGTACTTGATTTACTTCTTTAATTTCTTGATTAACATTATTATTCATAATACATTCATCCTTTCTTATATCCATCTAGGTTTATATTTAATACTCACATCACATGAACTTTTGCTAAATGTAATTGTATTTGATCCTGGAGAAAGTACAGGAAAGTCCCAACTATCGTAATCACTAAATCTATTAGTTGTTCCTTGAAGCACTGTACAATCTTCTCCATTTACTATTATCTTTTGTCCTGCTGCTAAATTCTTTAGTGTGAAGGTTTCTCCTAGTCCAGTTACTACTAGATCCACAAGGGCAACACTAGGAGTTATTTCTACTATGGCTGGAGTTTCTGAATTACCTGGTACATTTATTGTTTTGGTTGAGACTCTATTAGCTGTTTCTGTAACTTGATTTCCCACTTCATATCCTTCAAATTCAAGCTTAAGTAAATATCGAAACTTTGAAATAGTCTTTTCCGTACTTTTACTAGACAAAGTAGCTATATATTTATTGCTATATCCATCAAGTATTAATTCAGTTTCCTTTTTTAACTTAGCTGTAAGATTAGATATATTTCTTAATATTTCATCTCTTGAATTACCTTTAAAAAGGATCTCAAGTTTTATTTGTTTGTATGAGACTTTTGAAGATAATGTAAGGGGAATAAGTGCTTTTTTAAGCCACTCTTTATTTATTTCTATAGATGATGTTTGAATATCAACTTTTAGCTGCTTCCCATTAAATACAGATATATCAACTCCGTTTATCTTCATTATCTTCTTCTCCTTACACTTGCTATAGCTAATTGATTTCCCACTATTGGAGTCATTACTTTAGCTATTTTAATAAGTTCACTATCTCCCAAGTAAATAGGTATAGTAACCATTAATTGATTTTTATTAAGTCTCTCAGCCAACTCATCAAAGTTCTTTGATAGCTCCTGCCATAATTGGCTTAATGGCAATATCGCTTCTGCTCCTGCTTCTCCACCTACCATTGCATTAAGTCCATTAAATCCAAACAGTGTAGGACTGGTCATGATACCACCTTCAGCGTACCAATCTATTCCTACAGATGGAACTTTAGGCGGTAATAAGCTAAACTCCCCATTAAGCTTGAAATGAGGTAGCTTTATGTGTGGCAGCTGAAAGCTAAACATATCTCGGATTTTTCCTGATACAAAATCTTTTAATCCTGAAAAAAATCCTTTTATTTCATCCCAATGTTTAATTATCTGGAGCGGTACTCCTATAAATGGTACAAAAACTGTAAGTATATCTAATCCCCATTTACCTAAGAAATCTTTAAGACCTCCAAATACCCACTCTCCTGTTTCCTTAACTTTTGTAAATGCTCCATTAACTCCATCTCTAAACCATTCGCTTTTGTTATAGGCAAATATAAAGGCTCCTACTAACAACCCTATTCCTATAACCACCAATCCAATCGGATTCATGTTCAGAACAAAATTAAGAGCAGTTTGTGCTGCTGTCATTCCTTTGGTTGCAAGCTCTGCCAAAAATGTTGATTCTCTCATCTTATTTATAATTTTTATAGCATCACTTACGCCTCCAGTAACTGTTGAAATTCCTTTAGCTAGTCCAGCAGCTCCCATTGTAAATGCACCTATGCCTATAACTGTTTTAGCTGTTTCTGGTGACATGTTTTTTAGTACTCCAGTTATATCTTCTAAAACAGATTTAACTGAAGGAGCTAAGTCCTTTCCTATATTCAATAATTCAGTTCCTAATGGCAACAATGACATTTTAGTATCTCTTAAGGCTGCTTGAAATTGAGCTTGCGGTGTTGAGTTCATAGCATCTTGCATTCTCTTGGTTGATCCTTCAACATCTGACAAGCCACCTGTTACTCCTGCTAATGAGTTAATTACATTTCCACCTAGGTCTTCCCACATGGTACCAAACAAATCTACTCCTGCTTGATTCTGTTTTAATGGATCTTCTATACTTGTAAGTCCTTCAAGTGTCTTTTGAAATGCTTCTTTTGCATCATCTCCACCTCTTGCTATGGCTGCTGCCATGTTGTTAGCATCTAAGCCTATCAATTTAAATCCCTCTTGAGTTGTGTTGCTTCCATCGATAGCTCTAACACTAAACTCTTTCATGGCATCCCCAACTTTATCTAAGTTAAAGGCTCCATTTTCAGCTCCGGTTATTAAATAGTTAAGAGCTTCATCAGCTGTAAGTCCTAGCTTAACAAATTGAGGTGAATATTCTCTAATTGAATCTAATAACTCCCCACTGTAATCTCCACCTTCTTGAAAACCTCTCGTTATAATATCTAAAGCATAATCAACATTATCCTCAAGACCTGAATCCTGCATTACCTTTAAAGTTCTATATATTTCATCATTCTCAGCTCCAAAAACATCTTTAACAGTAGAAACTAATCCAACCATTTCTTCTTGAGTATCTTGAGTCCAGTTCTTAGCAGTTGAAAAATGACTTTGTAGTAAAAACAGCGAGTCTGTAACATCATCTAAACTTTCGCCATACCCATTTCTATATACATTCTTAGCTACTTCTGTTAATGCTTCTGTTTCTTCTGCTGTAGCTCCTAACTTAGCTTGAAGTTTTGCTGTGGATTTTTCTGCATCAAGAGCTTCCTTACCAGCTAATCCAAAAGCAGCTCCAACCCCTAAAGATACTTTTCCTAATGTTCCTGCAACTTTGTTTGAAGCTTCAGATACTTTATCTAGTTTCTTTCCAAACTCATCTAAACTCGAAGTTTTTAATTTCTTCTCAACCTCTTCAAGGGCATTTCTTGCTTGAAGCAATGCTTTTTCATTATTATTTAACTTGATCTTAGCTTCATCTAATCTTTTGTTTGTGGATACAATACCTTTTTCATTTTTATCATAAGTATTTTTTAACTTTGATAACTCATCCTCTAGATTCTTAACTTCTGTGCTATTTTTACCATAGGTTGTGATAGCTTCCTTATGCTTTCTATCAGTTTCCTCAATCTTAACTGCTAACTCTTTATTTCTATCACCATATGCAACTATATCTTTATTCAAGTTCCTTATAAACTCTCTATTTAAAGCTACCACAGTGTTTTGAGCCTTAATTTTGCTGCTTAGTTGCTCCTGTTGAACCTTTAGCATATCAGTTGAGCTGCCAAATAACTTTGCTCTTTCACTTGTTAATCCAAATTCTGATTGAGTGACTTTAAGCTGCTTAACTACATCTCCCATTTGCTTTTGAAATTCTGAGCTGTTAGCACCTATTTTAATATTTGCACCTGCTATTTTAGTCACCTCACTTTCCTAATAATCTTCAATATCATCTGGACTATTAACTTGCTTTCTATTTAGTAGATAATCTAGGAAATCTATATACGCCAGTATGTCCATTTCCTCACAATCTTCAAAAGACATTTTCTGCTCATTAATAGCCAAATCATATATTTGAAAAAGGATATCTATATAGTTCCTCTTTTCCTCTTCCTGCTCCTCTTCATTCCACTCATCAAAAAAAGCCGACTTTTTTTCCTGTCGGCTAGTTAGTTTTTTGAGATATTTTTCATCTTCTTAGTGGTTTTATCCTGAATTTCTTTACTTAAAGTTTTATAGTGAAGATAAATATCCTCTATGTCTACCCCATCCAATAACTCATCTGTAGTAAACTTATTTCCAAAACATTCAACAATAAACTCCATCATTAAATCAAAATGACTAGTATTAAATACTCCAACTCTCTGTGCATCTTCTAATACATCTTGCACTTCAAGATATCTTCTTAACGCTCTTCCCTTAAGTTTTAATGACTCAAAGACTTTTATTTCTTCACTTCCATCTTCATTCTCGAATCCAATTTTTATCTTCATATCTTACCTCCTTGAAAGGTGTCCGTGACGGACACCTTATTTTTTAAGCTGCAATAGGTTCTTGAACTTCACTAAACCAAGTAGCAATAGCTTGTTTTGCATCTGTAAATGTCTCTTCTAAATATGTTTCATTTACTCTTACTCTAAAGTTTCCATCCTTTTCTCTTGCGTAGAAGGTTCCCTTTAATACTGGAGTTTGAGTTGCTACCTTATCAGCCTGAGTTTCATAATTATCTGTTGTACCTTGACTGAACTTACCACAATATAACCAAACCATTTCCCACTTGTTATCTGTTCGCTTTGCTCTCCAGCCTATAGCTATTTCACTTGCTATATCATCTTTATTATCAATTAAATAGCCTTTATCATAAGTCGCACCAGTTAATAAAGCCTCCTGCTCCGGAGATAAATCATTAACATTAATCTCTATATCTATTCCAGTTAATGAACTTAAAATCTCTTCTACAGAATCGTCACTATATAATGGCTCACTTTCTCTTTTAATATCAACTTTTGCACTAAGCGCTCTTGCTAGTTTTATAGGAGCTGCAGCAGCGTAAGTTGTTGCATTATTAGTTGTAACTTTAGCTACAAATATGTCTCTTAAACTCTTTCTTCTTGACATCTTATCGCTTCCTTTCTTATAAATATTCTGCTATATAAAATCTCATAGCCTTATGATATATCCCTGTCTCAGTTTCAAATTGATCATTGCTATCTTGGTAAATAAAATCTGCTTCTTTCAAAGCTGCTTTAACATCTTTTTTAAGTTGTTCTGTATTTTCCTTACTCCATAAATCAACTTGAACATAATGAGCTATTATTTCTTCCTCATCATCTGAATGCTCTTCAGGAACTTCGTTGTATTGAAAAAAAGTAATGTGAGTATCATTAATTTCTTTATCATACCAACCATATTCCACTGGATAATCGAGACCTTCTAAAGCTTCTATGACTAATTTATTTAAATTCAATGTACTCACCTCTTTACTCTAAATCTTTTATTAATCTTTGATATTCTTCTTCAGCTATCTTGCTAAAATCTTTTTTATATTGCTCTAGTGCAGTAGCTAAGAAAGGATGAGGAGGTCTTTGTGACGTTCCCCATTCCTCAAATTTTGCATAAAAATAAGGACTTGTATCGTCCTTTTCCCAACCAACAATGATGTATAAGCCACCATTCTTATTCTTTTTGATATTTGATAACGGAATCTCATCAGCCATATGTTTTCCTGTCCTGCTGCCTTTTCTTCCACTTTGTTTAGGATTTTTACTTCTATGTGCTTTAGTTTTAGCTGCCTGTTGAGTTAACGCACCACATTTTTTAATGATATTTTTATTAACTTTATCTATTTCAGCTGATGTTGCAATTCTCTCAGCAGTTTTTATTAGATCACTTAGTCCTTCAAACTCCATATATGCCATTTAACTTACCTCGATACACTTTAAGAGCACATCTTTTTTATTGTATTTTAGGTAGTCAACAAGTAAAATTCTAAACTTTCTATCCTTCCATACAAGCATAAAGTCCTTATTATTTAAGCTTTTTACCTTATTACAATACTTTATTTTTATATTTAAAGTATTTTCTAGCTTCAAATTATAAGCTTCATATAGCTCTTTTCCATATAGATTATTTATCTCTGCCCAGCAGCTATAATAATCCTCTAAGGCATCTATTTTATATCCATCATCATCCTTGGTTTTAACCTTTTTCTTTATAGATACCCTTTCCTTCATAACCATAATTACTAAAACTCAATCTTTTTAACAGATCTAACAGAACCTTTAACTGGTATGAATCTTTCAAGTATTCTTATTTTAACTGTATCATCAGTAAATCCTGCTTCTGTACTCTTAGCTATTGTTATAGCCTTTCTATCGCAGTACTTAACAGCTTCTTTCATATGAGCTATATAGAATACAAGCTTACCTGCTTCACTTGGAGGTAATAAAGTATCTTCCACATGAACTATTGGTTTTGAGTGAAAGTACTCTGCTCCATCAGCACCAGAAGTTATTAGATTAAGTGGTCTTCCTTCATTGTCTTTAAGATTCTTTAAATGCACATATCCTGAAACATTAGTAAGAGTTATTAGTCCTGCTTTTACAGCTGGTAATGATCCATCTATTGCTTTTTCTACATCTTCATAGGAAGTTGCTCCTGGAATTTCAGTAGCATTCTCTTTAATAACCTTTAATATTTTAGTATTTTCTTTTACTGTAGCTATATTAGTGAAGTTGCTTCTTACTAAACCTTCTATTTCTACCTCTGCATCATCTATTAACTCAGAAGTTAGAGTTTGAATTAATCCTACCTTTGCACATTTAAAGGACACATCAGTAGTAACTAGAGTTCCATCAACTATATCTTCACCTTCTCCAACTTCAGCTAACTCATTTTGATCTAAATCAACAACTGGTATAGTACCCTCATTTTTAGTTACAGGAATTATATCGCATAGCTGCTTTAATGAGCCGTAGCCTTTTTGTAAAACTATAATGTCATTTATGAATTGTTTTGGTAAAACAGCTGAGTTATCAACGCTTGTTATAGTAGCTCTTTCCTCTTCACTTACTGTTTCACCCATTATTTGTTTAACTATAGCTCTAAACTCACTTACCTCTTCAGTATTATTCTCATTTTTCTTCTTTTGAGTTTCTAAAGCTCTCTTTTCATCTTCTTCTATTTCTTCTTGTATTTTTATCATCTTCTCTATATTTCTTACTTCTACCATTGCAGCTTCTGCTTCTGTTGCTTTTTGCTCTGCTATTAATGATCTTACCTCAGCTTTTTTAGCATCTAAAATTTCAAATAGTTTTTTTAAGTCCATTGTTATTCCTCACTTTCGAATTTTTATAATAAAAAAAGAACTATAACTCTAGTTCTAACTTTAATAACCTCATTTTAAGTTCTAAGTCTTCATCAACTTCTCTAGTTTCAACTGTATTGATAACTTCAATTTCATCATTACTAGACCTTTGCTCAATAGTTATTTCCTCATTATCTCTAGCTTCTAAAGAAGTTCCATAATAAGCAGGAGTCCTGGTATTATCTAATATACTTACCTCAAATAAAGTAATATCATCTAAATACCTTCTATCCATATCAGTATCAGTTTTACCCCAACTTTGTTTATTAGCTTTAAATCCAAAACTCCAACCTACAAGCTTATCATTCTTAGCCTTTTCTATAACATCATTATCTAATATTCTAGCTTCAGCATATAAACCTATATTATCTTCTTTAAGTTTCAAGTTATCTTTTGTGCTGCCAAGCTTTCTATTCCAGTTATGATTTAAAAGTATTGGAATATCATCATTCTTTTTAATGGCATCTTGCCACACTCCACTTCTTACTTGTTCTACAAAGTTTCCTTTTGGTGTTTGCAAGGCTCTTGAATCCCTCTCCACGGCATTTACATAGCCACGTACAATTATGCTATCGCTTCTGATTTCTATCTGCATACTCTATCACCTCCTCTCTAGGCCTCTTCATAGTTAGATAATTTATCTAGAATACTTGTCACTATTCTATCTTGTTTAGTATTTGAAGGAATCTCTGTATTTCTATTTTCATACATATCATTTACTAACTTCTTTTGTAGTAAGATTGCAAGCTTAACAGCCTTTTCATCTGCCTTATAGAAAATCCCAACCATACTATCTATATAAGCTTCAGCTGCTTCAATAAAAGACTCAATATCTTCATCATCATCTTCAAAATCAATCTTTAGGTATCTCTTCGTTTCCTCCAGTGTCAACATCTTCATCACCTACTTTCTCAGTAGCATTATTATTCTGTTGCCAACTTCCTTTACCTGCTAACAAGTCCTTAAGCAATATCTGTCCTGAAGGTAATGTAATAATCTTATCTCCACCAATTCTCTCAACTCCTAAAAGATCCTTTGCATAATCTAAATCATAAACACCATTTTTAACATAGGTACTTATAACATTTGCTTGAGTTAAACTATCAAGTCTTAACATTACATTGGTGTTAAATCTAATCTTATAACCTTTTTTTCTTTCAGTTTGAGTTAGAAGCTTCCAGTCTCCCTCTTGCTCTATTGCTGTGAAGATAACCTGGAGTGTATCTACTAAAAAAGCTAGATTATCCTGCTCATCACTTTTAGCATTTTCTTTCATTTCCCCAAGTTTTGATAAGGGAACTCCAAAAGATGCTGCTATATCTTTCTTACTCATAAACCTAAGTTCAGCAAACTGTGCATCAGTTAAGCTAAGATTTAAGGATGAAGCATTATATCCAGCTGGAACTGTAAATATCTTTCCGTTATTAGTGTATATCCTATCAAATTTCCTTTGAATTTTCTTTAATTCACTTTCTTCTTTAATATCATTTGTCAGCTGAACCACTATTTTATTAGTTAATCCATTTGAGAATAAGGTATTAAGGTAATTTTGACTTTTAATACTTGTATCTAAGCTTTCTTTAAGTATTGATTTATTGGCTTTAGCATTGATTCCATCTATACTAAAATCTCTTAGAATTATCATGTCTTTATCGAAACAAGAACCTGTTTCTCCATTTACCCCTTGAAAGTCATATAGAATCTTATTATTTTTACTAGATTTAATTAATCCAGCATCATCAACTGTAATTGTGTCTATCTTTACAGGATATAATCCATCTATCTTGCTGCCTTTTCTATCTATAAACAATCCACTTATACCTTCATGTTTTGATATAGCAACAAAACTTTTAAACACATCAACAGCATTCATATATGGGTTTGGTCTTAATCTTAGTAAATCATATAGATAATGATCTCTTGCTACTATCTCCCCTTTATCAGTTTCCTGCTTAACTTGAAAAGGACATTTAGCTATAGATTCAGAAATAATTTTAATGCAGCTGAAATAAGTACTCTCTTGTAATCCACTGCTAAATGGTGAATCCTCATAACCTTTTTCAAAGCTATAAACTTCTTTCCAGTCATTTACCTCAGTTTCTCTCTTTTCACTATTTAATCTATCAAATATCAACTATCTCACCTCTTCTCTTTTCTGAATTTAAATAAAAATACTGAGTAAGCTATCAATATAAAGCCTAGAAAGTACATTCCAAAAACTACAGAAACATAAAAATTAGTGAAGATAATAATAATCAGCCCAACAAAAAAGACCATTTCCATAACAAACATTTCATTATGAATGGTCTTATTAAGGATCTTATTAAGTTTTTCTTTCATCTTTCCACCTCTTCACTACCAGTCCATTTTATCAAGTTCATCTATTGCATTATATGATG
This sequence comes from Clostridium intestinale DSM 6191, assembly GCF_900130055.1. Taxonomy (GTDB): domain Bacteria; phylum Bacillota; class Clostridia; order Clostridiales; family Clostridiaceae; genus Clostridium_T; species Clostridium_T intestinale. The sequence goes on along the minus strand of NZ_FQXU01000003.1, from coordinate 180,750 downwards.
GTATTCCATTGGCTTCTATAGCAAGATTTAATCCCATTAACATAGCTATAATTCCATCTATCTTAAACTCAGATTTAGTTTTACTATACCTGGTGCCTCCATCATTAACTACGGCTACAACCTTCTTGGCCATAAGATTAAATACTTCATTATCAGCTATTATTATCTTTCCATCAATTAATAAGTTTTCAAAATCACTTATGGTTGGTGACATTGTTCCAGTACCTTGACCTAATGCTATTACATCCCACTTATTTTCTAGCCTGTTTATAATAGTTGGTGAACCCCATCTATCAAAACCTATCTGCTCAAAAGGAGTATTCTCATCATATTCATATAACTTATCTAACACATTTTCAAAGTTTACATACTTTCCTTCAGTAGCTATAAGATGTCCATCTTTAACCCATCTAGGATAATCATTTCCATCAAGTTCAGCTCTTTCATACATATTATCTCCTGGAGTATATAAGTGAGGATAAATAATAAATACACAAGACTCTTCATCATAAAATACTTGGACAAAAGCTGTTATATCATTCTTAGATGATAAGTCAAATCCATTCCAACTCTTCCAACCTTCAAGGTCTTTTAAATTAATCTTTCTTAAAGCTTTACTCCATAGCTCCATATTAATGGCACCTTTGATTTCATCAGTAGCTATGTGTTGATTTAAATATAATCTCCTGAATTTAGCTTCAAAAGTTTTCATGGCACTTGCTTTATTAGCTAATTTAATAAAGTCAGATAGCTTTTTAAATATACCTAGTGCCGGATTAGCATTAATCCATTCTTGTACATCCCATATTTCACAATCTTTCTTTGATTCAAACACAGCTCCAAAGAAAGTATCATCATCAACTTCTCCATTATCTATTTTCTTGGAGTAGTTATACATCTGAAATTCTAAATTTTCATCATCTTCACCATCTGATGCAGTAGTTGTTGTAAACATTAATGGCTCATCCCACAAACCCATACCAGTTATAAGTTTTGAATAAGCATCTGTTTTCTTATACTCATGAGTTTCATCAAGAACAGCAATATAAGTAGCGTAGGAATCAAGGTTACTTCCCTCATTTGCTAGAACTCTAAGCCAACTATTAGTAGACTTTCTATACATTATCTTCTTAGATTCAGTTATCTTAACATACTTGCGTAAAGTCCTATTACCTTTTATAGTTTGGAATATTGTATTAAATAGGTTTGTAGCTTGTTTAATATCATTGGCTACGATTATGTATTCTGCTCCATAAACATCTTCAGTAAAGTATAAATAGATTATGATCCAGGCAACTAATGAGCCTTTCCCATTTTTTCTACCTATATTTAAATGTGCTTCTTTAAATCTTCTAAAGCCTGTCTCTCTACTCTTCACACAAAGTATTGAAGTTAATATCTTAAACTGAAATCTTAGCAGCCTTACTTTAGTTCCTTTCTTTCCTTTGTCCAGGGTAAGCTTAGAAATAAACTTAGAAATCTTCCTGGCTTCTTGTTCATCAAAGTAAAACTCTTCATCATCATATTTTAATTTCTGCTCTCTTATTACTTCTTCAACTTCATAAGTAGTTTCATAAACTATATGAGCATCAATTAAACTTTTAATCTTTTCAGTTATCATCTACTAATCATGGATTCCATTTCAGGATCTCCATCTCCATCATTATTGAAATTGATGTTTTTATTCATTCTAGCTCTAGCTGCTGGAGTAATTCCTAACTCTTTCATCCAACTCCTCATTTCCTGTTGAGCTTTATTTGCTATAGATACCTCTGGTCTTTGCTGCTCATAACCTTCTTCATTTACAACCATAGACATTCCTTCTTTTAATAGGATCTGCTCACACCTTTTCCATTTAGAATAATTTACACAATACCCTTCAAGAGCTTTCACGTCTTTATCTGTAAAATCTCTATCCTCAGCTTTTAGTAATCTAATAATTCTCTTCCATTCTTCAGTGGCATATTCATCAAACCACTTAGGACACGTTAATTTCCTTGCCAATACTTTTCACCTCCAAGTGTAAAATTTTAATGTTCGTATTTCAATTTTTTGCATACCCCCTATAGCAAAAAGTCCCGAAAAAATTCTTGTAGTACTAGGCATCGAGACCTTTCTAGCCTTCTAAAACTTTTGCACCCTCCCCCCGGTATCGCTATAAATTGAACTCAGTTTCAAACATCATTTTTATTTCTAATAATATAGTCTGCATTTTCTTTTTTTCTTTAAAACCTTTATCATATTCTCTATGTACTCTAGCATGATTACTTTTAGTTAGATATATTAGATTATCATAGTCTAGTCTTAAATCCCACTCATCTTTTAACTCTTTGATATGATGTACAGCATAACCTTCAACAATCTTTCCTGTCCTATAGAATTCTAGAATATCAATATGCAAACATCTTCCTTTAACTTCTTCCTTTTTTCTATCCCATGTAGGACTTCTATAGAAGCTTTGACACATAGCTTCATACTTGTCCTTCATTCTTTCCTTGCGGTACTTATTCCACCTTTTCTTTCTCTCCTTCTCATATACTGCTTGATGATAAGGACAAAACATAACACCATCATCAAGTATCTTACTGCAGCTATGATATGAGCATTGCTTCTTTATCATTACTTCTTAGGTGGCTTTGTTGGTGGAGTAATATTATTACATACTCTAACACCACCACCTCTATATGTTTGTTTTGGAGTAGGTGTCTTTAAGCTTCCTATTGCATATCCTAGAATAAGCACTAATAATAATTCCATTATCTATCACCTCATTTTTGCTACTAAAATAGTAACCACATTGTTAAAAATATCAACAAGTATCCCTTGAATGTTCGTGTTTTGCCCTTTTGAATGTTCTATTTTCTTGGAGAATCACACATTCATTTAAAACTTTCTCTACTAATATAAGTCATTAATTTTTTGACCTCTAATATTAACACCTTAATTTTTTAAACATTCATAGGATAAAAAATAAATATCATCTCACAAAATCACTTAATGATTTACTTGCTTGATGATATCTTTCTTTATCTAATCCTAAATAACGTTTTGTTTCTTCAATGTTACTATGACCTAATAATTCTTTTACAAGCAGAATATCTCGGTCATTATCAATATAGATTTTATAGGCATAAGTCTTTCTCATGCTATGAGCGGTAATGTTATCTAATCCAAAATATTCAGCTGCATCTTTTAAAATATTACTAACTGCTGGAACTCCTATTGATTTATTCGTTCCTTTTCTACTTGGAAATGCATACTCATAATCTTTTTTATCTTTTATATAATCTCTAAGTAGTTTAGATACTTTAGGAATAATTTCAACCGTCCTAGGCTTTCTATTTTTTTCTTTAATAAACTTTGACTTAGATTTCTTTCCTTCCATGATTTCAAACTCTCTATGCCTAAGAGCTTCTTTAATGTCTCTGACCTTTAACCTAACTAAATCACCTGCTCTATATCCTGTAGTTATTCCAACAATAAAAAGTACATAGTTTCTTTCACTTCTATATCTTAGATAGTCTTGAATATCTAAAACATCTCTAGTGTTTTTTATAGGACTAGCAGGTCTTTTCTTTCTCATTTCATTTTCTCACCTACCTTTGCCTTATGGCTCCTTTTTCTCTTTTGTAGCTCCTAGACTTCATACATTCATTTATTCCCTCAAAAGGATCATAAAATAAGGTCATGTTTTCACATGACCTACTATCTAAGCATTTCTTACATTCAGTAGGAGACTTAGCACATATAACTTTATCTCCATGGAATTTTATGTTTAAATTTAGTTTTCTTTTAGTTGTCATTTGCTGAGCCTCCTTAATTTAGAGTATAAAAAAGACACCCAATAAATTGAGTGTCTTTCTATAGCTATTTAATTACTTACAGTATATGATCTAACTTCATATGAAGATATTTTATCAAATACAACATACTCTTTTACTTCTTTGTATGGTTGAATCTTTTTATTGAATCCAAACTTAGGTTGTCCTTTACCATTGCTGCTATCAAACCAATTTGTAAAAGCTTCTATTTCACTATTAGGTAAATCATATTCCTTAGTTTGACCATTAGTCATTGTTATAGCTAAGATAGCTCTATCATTACTAGGTTGAACAACTGTTACATCACAAGTTGCTGTTAAATTAGTGCCATCCTTTGTTTTAGCTGTTATTGTAACATTCCCTGGCTTTATAGCAGTAACTTTTCCACTTGAATCTACTGTAGCTATCCCAGTATCGCTTGATGACCATTCAATGTTCTTATTCTCTGCATTGTCTGGCTTTACTGTGGCTATTAAATCTTCAGTTTGTCCAACATTTAAACTTAAAGAAGTTTTATTTAATGATATTTCACTTACAGCAACCGTTGACGCATCAACTAGATATCCATAGGAATCTATGTCTATTGCATCAAGAACCATTACTCCTACTGCTGTCATTTCTATGGTATGAAAGCCCATTTCTAAATTATTTTTTTCATATACAAGTATTTGTCTTACACTTCCTAAAGAAGTTATCTCACTTGTATAATTGCTAAAACTTCCTGAATCAACACCATCTATACTTACTAAATTGTTTGTTCCACAATCATTCCATCTAGTTGCTATTACTCTAAATTTAGTCCCATAAAATTTAATTGTTATTTTGTCACCTTGCAAACTTACATGTCTAGTTCCGTTATAATCATAACTACTATCCTTTCTTCTTCCATCATTAGTCTCTATATATTTAATTTTGCTATCTGTATCGTCAAATCTTTGCCATCCAGCTTCCGGACTAGATAATTGTTGTCCTACTGTTGCAGCTGAAACTCTGTCCCCTTGCATCCAAGTTAAAGAGAATATTGTTGCCAATATTACTACTAAACTAAATGCGATAAATTTCTTTTTTGATTGTATTTTCATTATTATGTCCCCCTCAAATTTAATCTACTAGTATTATATCTTGTACTATTTTGTAAATTCAAGGATTTATTTACTACATTTTCCCACATATTATTTTATTTTTTATAATATAAGTAAATTTTGCAAAGATAATTTATATTATTATTAAAATAGGTAACAAAAAAGCAGCCACTCAATCGTAGCTGCTCTATAAAAGGTAGGGAACAAATAATGAAAAATTTCTTATGGTCATCTTATATTTTTATTATAGAGTTTCTATATGTCTTCCATGTGTCATCACTATAAACATTCTATTAACAACTATTAACTTATCTTAATAATAAAAAGCACCTACCCACTCATAGATGCTTTTAAGACTTAATTTATTATCACATTTTAAATGATATCACAAAGAAATGAAACTATTCTACATACTAAAGTGATATTATTCTGCTACTTTTCTGATACTTAATTCTTTTTTGCTTGGATAAACTATTGGAATCATCTTATCAATAGCCTTATCTCTTAATCTTCTTACCCAAGCTTCACTAAGATCCATCTGCTTGGCTACAAAGCACCAAGACTTATTTCTATACTTCAGATACTTAAAGTAGATAACATCTCTCTCATTATCATTTAATACATTTAGTGCATTATCTATTCTTTCTTTTCTTATTTCATTGGATCTTTTAAGTTCTCTTAATCTTACTATCTTTTCTTCCTTACTTAATACTTCATTCTCTATAGGTCTATTTATTTTATATGTATGACTAGACTTTTCTCCCATACTTATTGATGATATACCCACATAATCATTTTCTAGTTCCTCGATGTCTAGTTCTAAATTCCTTATTGAGTTTTCTAAATCAATATAATCATTTAACATTCCTTCTATTAACTTTCCTTGGCTTATCAAATTTCTTCCTCCTTAATCACATCTATGTTATAATATATATGTAACTAAATGAGGTTTAAAGAGAGCTTAAAGGTCTGGAAACTTGCAGCTCTCTTTTTTTGTTTAATTAAAATTATTTATTCCCCATACATAACCTTCTCTTTGAGTTATCTTACCTTCTAGGGATAAATGCATTAGCAGCATAAAGACTTCTTCAGAGCTTCTTTTTAAGATTCTAGACATTTCTTTTATGCCTGTACCATACTCCCATAATCTTATAGCTCTATCTATTTCTTTTGAATACCAACAAAAATCCATATTAGGCAAGATGGTTACTAACTTATCAGTATTCTTTTTTCCTTTCATTTTCACCTCACTGTATTTATATTAAAAATATTCTTAAGAATTTATGAGGGTTTACAGCGCTTTCATAGAATTATTGAACAAAAATACCGCATATTCTTTTATTGAAAAGTGCGGTATCATAAATTATCCTTTTTGATATTATTTATATATTGATCATATTATTTTTCTTCTTTCTAAATAAAAAAATATTATATCCAACTAGAAAAACAAAAAATACAAGTGAACCTAAAAACAATTTGTCTCCTGAACTGTAATCTATCCCAACATACACAACATATACTGCCATGCTCCAAATAACTGATATTATTTTCTTTAACTTAGGTGCTAAGTCGTGTATTAGTGCTAATACTATGAATGCTCTAATATAAAATGTTACTAATGCAACTTTTTCAATTTGAATTTCCATAGCATTTGATAATAAATTTTCTAATACTGAAATTAATAACAAGGCAATAAAACTACCCCCTATTAGCATCAACCACTTTTTCCAATTAGGTAAATTAAGTTTATTGCTATCTACCAAAACATATTTTCTTTTCATATTTCCCCCTAAATTATGTTTAACTTTTACTTAGCATTAAAAATATCATATTATTTTAGCATCCAAATTTTAAAGAGTTTTTATTCAGAAGTAAAAAATACCACTAATTCATTTGAATATTATCGCTTAACCATATAACTTCTTATTGAGAATATTGACTCATTACTAATTTAATAAATCTATCTCTATCTTCGTCCCATATTTTAGAAAGATCACTTGAATATTCATATATAGCATAAGAATTTCTTTTCTCTAATTCATCAAGTATATTCAGCATACGTTGTTGCTTTTCAACACCTTCAATTTCTACTTCCTTACTCTTGTCCATATAACTCATATGAGTTGTATTAATTCTAATAGTTGGAGCAATAGGATTTTTAGAATTAATAATTACAGCAAATGTCTTCCCTACCTCATCAAGTGGAGCAACTACTCCAGGCATTATTACTCCTTGTTTGTGCCTAATAATTTGTTGGTATGCCCACACTATATCATCAATTTTTATTATATCCAAACTAAAGGTGTTAAGTTTCAAAATCCAAGAATCAGTAATTATTACATTTCCATATCTTACAGAATCTCCTCTTAATATCTCATTATTTATATATTGAGCCACATCATAAAAGTATCCATAAACTGATAGTGCTTTATTTACTGAATAAATTTTAATACTTTTCAATTTTCTTATAAATCTAACTGGCCCCATTATAAATACAAAGAACACGACGCTTAGTATCATTAAACCTATCCCTCTATAAAATGCTATAAATATCGACAATAATGTTAATACAACTATTAAAATAATGATATTACGCCTTATTCTTTTAATTTGTAGAGCTATAAATTCTTCCTTCATAAAGTTCCCCCTAAAAATTTTTTGAAGTATTATTTAATAATTGTATTTATTGAAAACATATTATTATATCTACTATCCCTCTTGCATTAAAATAATATGTCACATTTTACAATTATAAAGCGATTATATCATATTTATCCAACACTGTATTATTTAATTTTCAAAGAACATCACAAAACCCTACTTCCTCATCCCCTCCAAGCAATCCTCACAAACATATTTCCCTTTAAAGCTTTGTCCACCTTTTATGTGGCCGCAGATGGTGCAGCCTGGATTATATTTTCTTAGGATCATTGTTTTATCCTCGGTGAATACCTCAAGTGAGTCTGCAATATCAATATTCATTACTGTTCTTAACTCCTTTGGTAGTACTATTCTTCCCAGCTCGTCTACTTTTCTTACCATTCCTGTACTTTTCATAATTATCCTCCTAAAAATTTATTCTTCGATTTCATCTTTTTTCAAGTCTTTGCTTTCATGGCAGTTATGACATTCTGCGCTGCATACAACCTCATAACCTTTGATAATGTCTTTTACTTCGTTGCACATGCATTGAAAGACTTGGCAGTATTTAATAAACATAACCTTCTCCTTTGCTCTATAAGTATCAGCTTATCAAGCTCTATACTCTTAGTTAATACCCTATTATCACTAATTCCATACATATCCATAGCTTTATGTAAACTTCTTCGCTTTCTCTCTATTATCGATAGTACTTTTTTCATCTTCATTCTCCTCCCCTAATGTTCACCGATATTTAATTGCATATTTCTTTTGTTAATTTATTTCACTAATTTCTTAAGGTGTCCGCCACGGACACTTTTTGATTCTTGCTGCTTTTTATCTAAAATTTCCTTAGTTAATTGCTTATATCTTAAAGTGGCTAGATAGTTTATCTTTTCACCTTTGTACTGAGTAACTAACTGCATTTCATCTGCATGATGATAAAGTTTATCTGCATAGTCATAGAACTTGGATATAACATCAAACTCTTTATCACTTAAAACAACTGACATTTAACCCCTCCCCTAAAATGGTATATCACCATCATCTGTTGGAGTCATATCATCAAAACTTGGTATAGAGCCTTGTTTTCTATAGCTTAGAAAACTTACTTCATTTGCAACTACTTCAGTGACATATCTCTTAGTACCATCTTTCCAATCATAAGACCTAGTTTGAATTCTCCCACTAATAGCCATCATACTGCCTTTAGTCATATAGTTAGCTGTGTTTTCAGCCTGTTTACCCCATATTGTTATCGAGATAAAATCAGCTTCTCTCTTACCTGTTGATGAATTAAACTTGTCTACTGCCAATGTTACTGTGGTTACAGCTGTTCCATTACCTGGTGTAAACTTAAGCTCTGGATCTTTTGTCAATCTCCCTATGAGTACTACTTTATTCATCCTTGTCCTCCTCATCATCCCAGCCTAATAGTTTTTTCTCTAAGGCATCATAGTCATATTGACGGCCAGTGAAATTATCAAACCTTAACTTGCCCTTATTGGAGCTTTGATAGTTTGTATTATTGCTTGGGTTCACTATTTGAGTCCTTGATTTATTATCGTAGTTACCTTCAAGAATTTTTATATAGTTAGACTCTTTTAATACCCAATCAAAGCCACAGTTTGACCACTTCCCATCCCTACCTGATAGAAAATCACTAGATTCAACCTTTGAGAATAGCTCTGCAATCTTTTCAAGACTTTTAAGTTTTCTATAAAGAGATTTCATAGACTTATCACGAGCTTTTGACCTAGCCTTAACTTTAGGTAAGGACTTACAGATAGCATTATACTGAGCTATGATTTCTTCATATGGAACTTTGCTTGTATCATTTGCAGATGAAGTCTCAGATGTTTCATCTGAAGAAGTGTCTTGCACACTATATATATTATTTATCTTTTCTTTTATATTTTTATTTTCATTTTTATTTTCCCCACGTATCGTAGTACGTGCCGTAGGAATGGCTTGATTTCGCCCTTTGTTATTTTCTTCCACATTGGCAATTTTACTTGATTCTTCTGTTGACGTATCGTGGTACGTGCCGTCATAGGTGCCGTAGTACGTACCGTATTCTTTTAAGCATTCAATAATAAATAACTTTAATTTTTCATTCTTTACTCCATCAAGTACATATAAGACAAGATCTTTGTCATCTATAGTTTTTAATTCGGACTTTATACAACATTCAATAGGTAGTCCACCATTAACTAGGTTATATTTACCCCAATTTTTTATAGCAACCTCACCAGTATCTTTGTTATATTTAATCAGCTTATAATTGCACTCAAAGCGTTCTAGTAAAGATGTAGTTGATTCTATACTATATCCAAGCTCAAAGGCTAAAACCTTCCTAGGTATTCTATAAACTCCTATTTGTTTTGTATGTGAATTAGTCAAAAGATAAAGCCAAAACAGCTTATCCTCTGGTGTAAATCTCTCTATAACTTTTGTATCATTCCAAAAATCTGTATAAACATATCTAAATTTAGCCATCATTACCTCCTATTCAAAAAGCTTATTTTCTTTTGTTTTCTACAGGTTAACTGGTTATCTGTATTTCTGTTTAACGGGTTAAATGGTTAAATGGTTAACTTCTTATCCAGTTAACTGTTTTTCTGGTTAACTGTCTATAAACCTTCGTAAATGTGATTATATAAGGCACTTCTACTCTTTTTCCATACATTTCTAGTATAAATATAATTCCATAGAGCAACCTATTATGGAATACCTTGCTTATAAGAATTGTATCTTGATTTGAAAATTTCCCCTTGATACAATTCAGTTAAGGCAAAATGTTTTTTAATTTTCAAACATTTAACCCTTTCAATAGTTTAATCTGTTTCTTTACTCAAAAGGTGGATCATATTTGTTGAAGTTTAGGCTTCTTCAAATATGATTTTTTTATCTTATATATATTTTTGTATTCCAAACTAATCATTTAATAAGTTCTTCTCTATTTCTTTTATAAATTAAAACTTTATAACTTTTTATAAAGTTTTAATTATTTAATTGTTTAGTTGTTTAACTGTTTAAAGTTACAACTATCAAAGATTATTTTTATTTCTCAAACACCCAAAGATAACTATGTATCTTTCTAGCATGTTGCTGCTTATATCTAGGTTTTGGTTTCTTATCACTAACTAATATAAATAAATCTTTAGCATATAATCCAAGAGCTTTAGCAATTTCATATATCTCTATATGACTCCATTTTTGCTTTCCTGCATATATTTCATCTTGACACTTACAAAGAATAAATCCTCCTGGTTGAGTTATTCTTATTAATTCCTTTAAACCATCTTTATAGAGATGAATTATATCTTCATGGGTGGTAAATCTCGTAGTGTTATAGCATTCAACCATACCTTTTAAGTTAGTTATTCTTGCATATGGCGGATCTAATACACTATGATTAAATGAATTATCCTTATAGGGTAAGTATCTAAAATCAATACCTGTTTTTAAATCTGAACCAACTATCTCATACTTTGATTTATCTACTTCTTTCCAAAATACTCCTTTACCCCAAGTAACATCAGCAATTCTATCGCCTTTAATAAAATATAAATCTGTTACATTCTTAATCAATCCTGAATTACTTCCTACATGTACTGTGTATATTGGATTCTCTATTTTACAATTCTCCAACTTAATTCACCTACTCTACAAATTCTTTATAGGCTTAACTACTTCTTCATAAAGTTCTTCTACCTTATAGGTGTCTAACCCCTCTGCTTCTTTCTTCTCTTTAAACTTCTTTATCTCTAAGGCTAGTTTTAATGTCTTAACTAATCCTATTTGCTCTGGTGTTACTTTTCTTTCAATGTCTGATGGAAGCATCCACGATATAGCTTCATATAAGCTTTTTAAGTCAGAATAACCACCAAACTCCTTAAACTCTTCTATTACTTCTTTTGAGAATTTCTTTCTATTAAGCTTAGGTTTTATTGGTGGTAATATTCCATCTTCTCTAAGCTGCTCTCTTATATCTTTATTAAATTTTTTCTCTGCATTGGTTAATCTTTTATACTTCTTCTTTTTAACTGATCCCATATTATTCAACTCCTAGTATCTATCTTCTTCACTATCTATCAAAGGCATCTCAAACACCAACCCATCCGAATATCCATGATCTCTCAAGGTTATCCTCATCAAGTCAAAGGCATCATATTGCCCCTTAACCTCATGATCAAATTCAGTCCACTTCTGTCCTTTTTTGTGCAGCATGCTTTTTAGTGTTCTCACCATTTCTTCACAAAGTTCTTGTATTGTTTGCAGCTGCTCCTTATTTTCAAAGGTAAACTTAGTTGTCTTGTGTTTCTTCTCTTTAGCTTTAGGTTCTGGATAAATCTCTTTTAGTAGTTCTTTATCTCGCTTTTTTTCTACTGGCTGCTTAATTCCTTCTATGAGGATACTGATTTCTTCTTTTGATTCTTTTGGATCTAAGTTCTTTATTTGTTTCGCTATTTCTTTTTGCTCTTGAGGTTTTAGGTTGGATATTATTTCAGCTTGGGTTACTGTAAGCTTATCCTTGTCTAAGTCCTCTTTTAAATCCTCTGAGAGCTTTTTGTTTATCTTTTGATATCTTCCTACCTGAGTTCCTGATTTACCTAATACTTTTCCTATTGCTTCTCTTGTTTTGCCTTCTATCTGCTCACCATTGGATTTCTTAGCTTTATAGATTTCTTCTAATCTACTAATACCTCTCATGAATTCAGAAGGTGTAAGTTCTCTAGTTCTTGCATTAGCTTCAATCAATAGGATTTCTGAGTCTATGTCTGATAGATTCCTTTGCACTTTACATGGTACTTTTTTAAAGCCTAACTTCTTTAATGCATGGTACCTTCTTTCTCCTGAGAGTATTTCATACTTTCCTTCTTTTTCTCTTACAACTAGGTTGTGAAGTAAGCCTTGTTCTTTTATGGATTCTGATAGTTCATCAATTTCCCTTATTCCATAGAAGTTATTGCTTGATGGTTCTAACAGCTCTATGTTTATTTCTAAAAGGGAAAACTTATCTTTTGCATCAAAGCTATTAACTTTTTCAGATAACCCTTGTAAGAACATTTACTATTTCCTCCGTTAGTTTGATGTAGTCTTTAGCACTATTTGATTTAGGATCATGGTATATGACTGGTGTTTCATGGAATGTGCTTTTAGTTACAGCAACATTTTCTCTTATTGTTTGTTTTAGAAATTTATCTCCAAGTATTTGATCTAGTTCTGCTTTTATATCTCTGTTGATTGTTGTAGACTTGTCCATAGTTATAAAGGCACCTAATAAGTTTAGGTGTGGGTTGAATTCCTCTCTAGTTTCTTCTATAGCTGACATTAGGTACTCAAATCCATCTAATGCAAACTTGTCTATTTTAATAGGTACTAGTACCTCTGTAGATGCAACTAATGCATTAGTCGTTAAGATGTTTAATGATGGTGGACAGTCTATTAATATAAAGTCAAATTCATGGTCTAATGAATCTATCCATTTCTTAAGTCTTGTTTCTCTAGCTTTTCTAGTATCAAGCATTATCTCATTCTCAGCCATGATAAGCTTTATGTTACCTGGTACTATTTGAAGGGCATTGTATTTTGTAGCTTTTATATAAATACCTGTTTCACCTTTTAAAAGCTCATAACTGGATAAGTCATCTTCCTTATAACTTGATAAATACTTTGTTGCATTAGATTGTGGATCAATATCTATAATCAATACTGAATAACCCATTTTATCTAAAGCAGCTCCTATGTTTGTGGTGGAAATAGTCTTACCTACTCCACCCTTAATGTTTAAAAAACTTATAACTCTTGTTCCCATAAAATCACCCCTTAAAAATTCTTTCCAGCTATAGCTACAATTTTCTTTCCTGTCTTAGGATCTATCCATGATCTCATTTCAACCTTAATCTTTCTCATTTTTATAAGCTCCTTTACATCAAATATTTAATTATGTTATAATGGAGCTACGATGCTCGAACATCGTAGTCCTAAAAATTACATAAAAAGATAAACTCTTTTTATAAGGGTTTATTTTTTTGCCCTTTTTTAGATATATAGTCGTATTCTTCTGTAGGCCCAATGACAAAATAGTTATCATCACCTAAAACTAAGGTATATGGAATGTCATCCACTATTGTTGCTACTGTTATATGTCCTGCAAATGCTTCAATAAATAAACTTTCACCCTTATCTTCAAATGTAACCTTTCTAAATTTAATTGAAGTTATAAGTTTTCTACCTAAAATAGCTGCTCCAAAATGTATAGTTGAGTCTTCAGGTATTTTAAAAGCATGTTCCTCATTATCTTTCATTTTGGATATATCAAATATAATGTTTGTATAATCCTTCATATAAGTTTCCTCCTCAATCTTTGGCAAAAGTAACAACTGATATCAGCTTACCCGCCACGCTATTTATTCTGTTTATGCTGCTATGAAATTCTAGCCTTTCATCTTCTGATATGATTCCATCTGACATTATCTTTTTTAAAGATGTTACAGCAGGATCAAGTTCATCTTGTGCAAGTATAGTCTGAAATGCCATATCAACATTGGTTTTAGGTGTTATTATTTCTGGTAAATACTTACCTAAAACACTGCTATTTTTGATATGCCACCATGCTAAAAGCGGTGTATTATAAGCCATAGCCATCCTATCCACTATCTCATCTGGAACTTTTGTTTTGTTATTCTCATAGTCTGATATAGACCTTTCACTAACTCCCAATAGCTCAGAAGCTTTAGCTTGAGTTAAACCCGCATTCTCCCTGCAAGTTTTGTAGTAATTTACGCATGTTTCATTCATTCCTTTTATACCTCTCGTCATTTATAATTAAATTATGTTAATCACATCTAAATACATATAAATTTCTATTTGCAGGGTTCCCACTTACTCTGCTCTTTTTCTTAAGTATTGATTTCAACAACAGCTGTACTGATTTTTACAATGACATTTTTAAGCTTGTTATTTTCTTTCTCAAGCTCTTTAAGCTTTTGTTCAAGCTCAACTTCTTTTTTTGTCTTATAGTTGTTAGCTACAACATCCATATACTCCATTAATCTACTCTCATGGATTCTCCAATCCTTACCTACCTTAAAAGCTTTAATACGATTATTTTTGATTTCTCTTACTACCGTCTCTTTACAAACTGATAATATTTCTCCTGCTTCTTGTGTTGAATATGCTTTCATTTTCTTCTACTCCTTTCTTTCACAGTCCTAAACAACATTTAGTTGTCTGGACTTTTAAAAAAAATATTCTCAATTGATGTATTAAAATATTTAGCTATTTTATGTGCTATTTCTAAATTAGGATTTCTTACCCCAGTTTCTATCATTCCATAGTAGCTAGTGCTTACTCCTACAGCTTTAGCCACCTCCTTTTGCTTTAAATTATTACAAGTTCTATATTGTAATAATTTATTAGACCTAGAATTATCCAAAATGCTTTCCTCCATTCTTTGCAACAATTTGTTGTTCTATACTTTTATATTAACCAACACTTAGTTGTTTGTCAACAATTAAAACAACTTTTTGTTGGATTATTTTTTTATTACAACTCGTCGTTGTATAATATTACTATAAATAACTAGGTAAGGTGATTATATGTTTGATATTAGACTCAAAGAGCTTCGCTCTGAAAAGGATATTTTGCAAAAAGACGTTGCGAAATATTTGAATATTACTACTAGTGCATATGGATTCTATGAACAAGGAAAGAGAGTTCCTGATATTGAAATAATAAATAAATTAGCAGACTTTTTTAATGTATCTACAGATTATTTGCTTGGAAAATCAGATATAAAAGAACCTGCTGAAAAGATTTTAGAAAGAAATAAAGAAAATGAATATACTATTGCTCTACATAACAATAATGGTTATGATGAAGAACTTCCTGAAGAAGCTAGGAAAGAAATCGATAATTTTATTGAATATGTTAGACAGAAGTATGGGAAGAAAGAATAAAAATAAGGTGTCCGTGACGGACACTTAATTTTTACATTTACACTGTATATATTTATTAATTAGAATATTTTTTTACATATTTGTTTTTTTATATTATTTATTCTTTTATTTCTATTAGGAGGATTAATTTATGGAATCATTTAGAGATTTATATATACCTGAAAATCTAAAATTAGCTGATATTGAAAATAATACTATGATTACTCATCAGCAGCAACTAAAGCTAATGGATCCTTATAAATTTGAAGAAATGACTGAGGTATGGTGCTCTGAGAAGATTGGAAGTAAGTATACTGATGTTAAGCGTTTTTCTGGTTCTGGAGATAAAGGCAGAGATATTGTTGGTTATTTTAATACAACTGGAAATATAAAAATTGATATATATCAGTGTAAACATTATGATAATAAAATAAGCTTATCAGATATAAAAAAAGAATTTTATAAACTATGTTATTTTACATACAACAATACTTATCCTATTCCTGAAAATTATTACATAGTT
The DNA here is from genome assembly GCF_900130055.1 of Clostridium intestinale DSM 6191. Lineage (GTDB taxonomy): Bacteria > Bacillota > Clostridia > Clostridiales > Clostridiaceae > Clostridium_T > Clostridium_T intestinale. The sequence goes on along the minus strand of NZ_FQXU01000003.1, from coordinate 164,738 downwards.
TCTCCACAAGGTTGTAGTACCGATTTAAGGACAAACTATATAGATAAGCCACAGCAAATAAATACATTAATAAATGAGGAAATCAAAAATGGAACTGCACTTGTAGGAAAAATTAATTTGAAGAAAGTTAAAGGGTTGATTGATTATGTTAATAAGTTTGATTTTTCTATAGTTCATGAACTTCAACCTAATCAATTAATAAAAGAATTTTCTTGTTCAAAATTCTTTATTTACTATTTTTTTACGATATATCCAAAGTTAAAAATTGATGAGCTCCCAGTTCCAGAAGATATAACACTTAGTGAGAAATTATATATCGATAGGCTACTTGAGATTTATTCCGAGTTAGATGGAATTATACATTCCGATATAGCTTCTTTAAAAAGATCTTATGTGTCTCATCTTGACCAACAGCGTTCTTATTTCTATTCAACTGAATCTTTAAGGCGTGCTGTAAGAGACAGCCTTCCTTCAATGGATTATTTTAATCAAGCCGAAGATATTATTCATAAAGGAATTTCAGATATACTTTCTAACTTTTCATACAACGGCTTTAATAAACTCGAAAAATCTCTCGAGAGAAGTGTATTATTAAACCTGGATGCATGTCAATTAAAAAATGTACTTAGACCAAATGAAAAAATGGGAGTTTGTCATAATCTTGCTAATGAAAACAAAGTTAGGTGGGTTGAAAATGATTGATAATTATAATCTTTTACTAAATAGTCCTTTAGAGATAGGTTTAAGATCTCTTATAATACTTTCCATTAATACTCATAAATCTTTTGATATAGAGTTATTATCATATTATGATTATTACTCTACTCATCTATATGATTTAGATAACTCATATGAAAGTCTTCATCCCCTAACTCCATATAGATTTGGTGAACTAATAACTAAACAACAAATATTAAAAGCAGGATTAGCATTGATGATTAAAAAAAATCTTATAACAATTGAATTAGATTATGATGGAATAAAATATAAAACAACACATAATACAATAACATTCCTTAAATATTTTAACTCAAACTATTTCATAAAACTAAAGAATAATATAGAAATTTGCTCCAAATTACTAAATAATATTGATAAAGATGAACTAAAAAATAAATTTGAAGTTTTATATAACAATATTTCAACTAACAATACTTTTGAAAGTGTAATTAGAGGTGTTTAAATGTTTAAAAATAGATTTACTATTAATTCTTTGTCATTTGAAGGAAGTAGGAAAAAGCAAGTTCTCAATTTATTTGATGGTCTAAACATAATTTATGGACCTTCAAATACAGGTAAATCATTGATAGTAGAATTTATTAATTATGTATTTGGATCAGATAATTATGAAGATTTTTATGAAGTAAATGAAATTAATCAATACAATGTGGTTATATTAGAAATAACTGATAAATATAATAAAACTTACTCTATTACAAGAGATTTACATAACCCTGACTCCGATATTTGGGTATCAGGTGACAATTTTTTAAGAGCTTTTAGACCTAAATTTAGAACATCAGAAAAAAACATAATTTCAGACTTTTTATTAAAAATTACAAGTGCAACAGATTTAAAAATAATAAAAAATGCTAGCTTTGAAAAAAAGAATTATACATTTTTCTATCAAAGATTAACTAGCATTATTGATGAGGATAAAATAATTTCAAAAAAATATTCTCCATTTCTAAGTGGACAAAATTATGATAAAACTAAAGAAATTTCTGCATTTAAAGTAATGATTACTGATACTGATTATTCAGATGTCCCAGATATTGATAAAAAGGCTATGACAAAAAGTAAAATAGATGCACAAAAAGATTTTATAGATAATTTAAAAGATGAAGTTAATAATCAAATTATAGAATTAAATAAAAATTTTGATAAAAATCAATATTATATTTTAAAAAATGCTATTGAAAAATTTAACAACATGATTGATGACTTTAATACTAAAATAAATTCACTATATCATAATCGTGACTCTTTTGAAAAAGAACTTGATAAATATAAATCTAAACTAATTTTTACAGAGGAACTAATTAATAGATTTATACTTCATAAAAAATTCTTAGAAAGTGATAAAGAACGACTAAATTTTATTATAGAAGGTAATTTATATCTAGATAGACTTCTAGATCATAATTGTCCCATTTGTAATTCAAATATAGATATTAATTTAATATTAGCAAATACCGATAGTTCAATCATTGATTTAGAAAAAATTAAATCAGCGTATAAAGCTGAAATGAGTAAAATTCTATACCAATTAACAGATATTGAATTATCTATTGAGAATGAAGAAAAAGAACTTGAACATATAAACTCAATAATTTTTGAGTTGGATGAAAACATTGATTTCTTAAATGCAGAATTGAAATCTTTTAATGAAAATAAGATGAAAATACATGAGATGAATATGGAATCATTTAACGAACTAGAGCGTATTAAATCCATTATTGAAGACAAGCAATCAATGCTCGAAAATTTGAATATTAAGTTATCAAACTTAAATAAAATGAAACCTTCAAGTAAAATCACCTACTCTAAAGATATCTCTGATGAGGATTCATTAACTCTCTCCCAAAATATACAAAATATTCTTGAGGGATTCGATTACGATAAAGAATATGGTCGTATTAATGAAATATTATTTGATATAGACAAATTGGATATAAAGATTAACAATAAATCTAGGACTAGTAATGGAAAAGGTGTTAGAGCTTTAATAGCATCATGTATGGCAATTGCTTTGATGAAATTTGCTATAGATAATGATAAAATTCATCCTGGTTTTGTAATTTTAGACTCTCCTCTTCTATCTTTTAAAGAAAGAGAAAAAACTGATAAATCTGAAATAATTAATGAAAAAGTTCAAGATATGTTTTTTAAATATTTGTCTACTTTTACTGGAATGCAAATAATTGTTTTAGAAAATACAACACCACCTGAAAAACTTAATGCTAATTTAATTCATTTTACGGGTACTGAAATTGATAGAAACGGATTGCTATAATCAACATATAATTATTTTTAAAATATATAAAAAATTTAAAATTAAATAAAATAAAGGTGTTCATAATTGACACCTTTATTTTATTTAATTTTCAAAATATTTATTTATATGTAAATTTATAAATACATCTTTGCCATAGTTATTATTTTTACAATATTTATAGGTTCTTTAACTCTTTCTTCACTAATAACTAATTTATTAATTATAAAACTTAAGAATTTAGATAAAATTTTTATATTACTTTTTTGTATATTGTTAGTAACTTCTTTGATATTATTCATAGTATCTTCTCGATATACATAAAAATCATCAAATGGATTATTATTAATGTACCTAGGTAAGTATATTTTATCTAAGTCATTTGGGTAAAATATTAAAATGAAAGTCACAAGATTTTTTCTTCTTTTATCACTAAGCAACTCTTCTGCACAAAAATCTTCTAAATACGCAAATCGTTTTGTCAAATTCTTGTCATCTACAAATTCTATTAGATTAATATCTTCGTTATTAAGTGTTATATATAATGGATTCCTTTCCATATCGATTTTCATGCTGAATTTGGTTTTATATTCAAGCAAATCATTAAAAATTTCTCTATAGAATTCAAATAGTATTATTATATAAAGTATCATAATTACATTAAAAACATCTTTTCTACTCATATTGTATAAAAATGATATATCACTCCCAGCTTCACTCATAGAATCATATAAATCATTTAACATTATATACTTATTAAATACTTTTTTTATTTTCCTTGGATTTGTGAAGTTTATATGTTTTAGAAAATTATTTACTAGCTTAACTTCAGACTCATTAACTTCATCTTCTTTATACATCCTAACATAAAAATCTCTTACTATAGGATACAAATAACACTCTTCAGGCATGCTAAAACTGATATCAAAAATTTTCTCGAGATACTCTTCTGCTGTGATTACATTTTTATATCTAACATTTATAGATTGGTTTACAGAATTTTTATCTATAGCGCAGAAATACACTACATCTTTACTTTCAGAAAAAAAGTGTTTTATTGCTGACAATAAGTCTAATACTTTACTAGGTTCACATCTATCTAAATCATCTATAAAAATTATTATTCTTTTATTTAATTTTTTACTATAATCTTCTAGCAGTTTCTTAAATGTAGAATTAAATTTATTTACAGCACTATAATAAGATGTTTTTTTTACAGAATCACCCATCTCATTGATTGTATCTTTACCACTTTTCCCAATTGGAATTTTTACACCAAATACATTAATTTCAGTATTTAAAATCATATTTTTCCCAAAGCAAAATAGTGTCTTAGCGCTTAATTTAACTTCTTTAATAAATTTATTAAAATCTCTGACCTCCTTTTCTATTTCATTTACAATAGCTTCAAATAAAGATAAAGCCAATTCTACATCATTCTCATATCTCCATGCCTCAAATTTTATACATTTATATTTTTTTGTATTCTTAGATATATAATCCATTACAGTTGTTTTTCCACTTCCCCATGCACCATATAAAGCTATTATATTATTATTTTCTAAATAATTATTGGTATTATCTAAAACATTTAAAATAGATTTAGCTTTATAGTATGTACCAAACAAATCATTAACTTCGTCTAATTCATGTGGTCTATTTTGATAAACCCTTCTTTCCATAATTATCCTCCCCATTTATTAATCAATATACATATAGTACCATATTATTACATATAATCCTATAAATATTCGTCCTTCTACTAACTCATCTAAAAAAGAACATAGGTTCTCATATTTATGATATAATATTTCCATACTTTAGATAAAAGGGGTAGTGATATATGGAAATATTAGAAAAGATATATAAAATAATCGAAGAAGAAGGTATAATAGTTGAGGAAGTAAAATTTAAATATTACTATATGGATGGAATCTATTTTAAGGTTCCAGGGTTATCACCTACTATTGGAATTAGGAAATCTATCTCAAATAATTCTAAAAGACTGGTTTCTACTCTCGCTGAGGAACTGGGTCATCATTTCACATCTTACGGAGATTTAACAGCTGAATGCTTTGTCTACTCCGAGAAAATCCAAAGATCAAAACAAGAAAGAATAGCTAGAAAGTGGGCTACTGAATTCATCATGCCCTATGATAAGCTTATAAAAGCTATTAAGAAAGGCTGTAGGTCTATTGATGACTTATCAGACTATTTTATTGTTACACCTGCTTTTGTGTTAGATAGGTTTTATTTCTTACGCTTAGAAAGACCTAATTTAAATATAGAAGGTATCTCCTATTCCATAAATCAATCAATTTATTATGATAAGGAGAATGTTCATTATGAGAGGTAGTGTGATTAAAAGAAGTAATACCTGGTACTATAGGGTTGATGTTGGCATAGATCCTGTTACTGGACTAAGAAAGAGAAAATCTAAGGGAGGTTTTAGAACTAAAGTTGAAGCTGAAGCTGCTCTGGCTAAGGTTATCAATAAAGTTAATTCAGGAACTTTTATTGAAGAATCTAAGATGACTGTTGAGGAATATCTAGATTATTGGCTTAATACTTATTGCAAAGCTAATTTAGCTCCTTCTACTCTTAAGAGATATAGAGAATTAGCTAAGACTATAAAGAAGTATCTAGGCAAGACTAAGTTAGCTGCTCTTAAGTCTACTGATATTCAAGAGTTCTATAATGAACTGTTAACAGAAACTAATCTATCTTCAACTACCATATTAAAAGTTCACAGAATGTTCCATACGTCTTATAAGAATGCGTATTCATTGAAGTTAGTAACTTCTATACCTACTAGTGCTGTAAAGCCTCCTAGAGCCAATAAAGTTGATTTTACTGTTTGGGATGGTGAAGAAGCTAATTTATTCTTGGAACTTATTAAGGAACATAATATATACATACCAGTATTACTGGCTCTTCAAACTGGGATGAGATTAGGTGAGATATTAGCCTTAAGATGGGATAACATTAATATTCCTGGTAAATCCTTGGCTGTTAGAAATAGCTTAAGCTATATAAAGAATGAGATTATCATAAAAAGACCTAAGACTTCAAGCTCCATTAGAACCATAGCTCTTATGGATTCAACTGTTAAGGAACTTAATGCTTTAAAGAAAAAGCAGTTACTTTTAAAAACTGAAAATAAAATCCAATATGATTATGTATGCTGTTGGTTAGAAGATGGTCGCCATATGCTTCCTGATTATGTGTCTAAGACTTTTCAGAAGTTGATTAAACAATATAATTTTAAGAAAATAAGATTCCATGATTTAAGGCATACTCATGCTACTCTACTATTGCAGCAAGGTACTCATTCTAAAATAGTTAGTGAACGTTTGGGGCATGCAAATATCAGTATGACTTTAGATATCTACTCTCATGTTCTTCCTAATATGCAGCTTGAAGCTGTACGTAAACTTGAAGATATTTTTGACTAAATTTTTTACTTCGGCCACAAATTGGCCACAAACCCATATTTCCCACAAAAACATAAACCCTGCAAACACTCATGTTTACAGGGTTTTAATCTCATTTTGGTCTGAGTAGCGGGACTTGAACCCGCGACCCCAAGACCCCCAGTCTTGTACGCTACCATCTGCGCTATACCCAGAAATTAAATATTATTATATAACAAGTTATGGTTTAGCGCAATGTTCACATTTTTATCTATTTCTTTTTCTTTTTATCGGATGAAGTAGTTTTGGAGCTGGTACCTGCTTTATTATTTTTATTTGCTTTTGGCTTTTTAGTTGAGCCACTTTTACTTTTTCCTTTATCAGGCATAGTATTTCCCCCTTAATTTTAATTATCATATCCATATTTCTGAAAGCAATTTATAACCGCAAATAAATTTAACCACATTACTTCTTAAATATTTATTTAGAAATATTGTGGTCAAATTTCAAACTATAGAATTATGCAGATTAATCCGCCATTACCTTCATTAATAATTTTTTGAAGTGTTTTTTGTATTTTTACTTGTACATCTTCTGGCATCTTATATAACTTGTTTTGAAGTCCTTCTTTTACTAATACTTCTAAAGACTTTCCAAACATATTACTCTGCCATAGTTTTGATGGATCATTTTCAAATTGGTTAAGTAATGATTTCATTAATTCTTCTGTTTCTTTTTCAGTTCCCATGATAGGAGATATTTCAGTTTCTATATCTGCTTTTATTAAATGTAGGCTAGGTGCACTAGCTTTTAGTTTTATTCCATATTTAGAACCATGTTTAACTATTTCAGGTTCTTCAAATTTCATTTCTGAAAGCTGAGGAGCTACTAATCCATAACCTGTATCTTTAACATCTTGTAATGCTATTGATACTTTGTCGTATTCAACTTTTGCATGGTGAAGGTCTTTTACTAAATCTATAAGGTGTGATTCAGATGCTATTTCTGTATCACATAGTTCGCTTAGAATTTTATAGAATATTCCATCCTTAGGCTTCATATTAATTCTAGCTGTACCATTTCCTAAATTCATTTCAGTAACTTCTGATTGTGCAAAGATATCTTCTCCAGAATTATTATTTAGGCATTCTTTTATATCTCTGACTTTAAATATGTTCTCACACATTGATTTTACTATGTTTATAAAATTAGATTTTAACCAATGAGAACCTTCTAATTTTTCTATCCACTCAGGCATATCTATGTTTATTTCTTTTACAGGGAACTCTTTAAGTACTTTTTTGAATAATTTTTGTATGGATCCTTCATCCATTTTTTGTACATCCATTATTTCAACTGATACATTATACTTTAATTCCATGCTTTTCTTTAATTCCATTGTTTCTGTAGCATTAGGATTATTTGTATTTAATATTACTATAAATGGTTTATTTATAGATTTTAATTCTCCTATAACCCTTTCTTCAGCCTCTACGTAGTCTTCTCTTTGTATTCCTGTGATAGATCCATCTGTAGTTACTACAAGACCTATTGTTGAATGATCTGTTATAACCTTTCTTGTTCCTATCTCAGCAGCATCTTCAAAAGGAATCTCATAATCAAACCATGGTGTATTTACCATTTTAGGATTGTTTTCTTCTATATAGCCTAAAGCTCCTTTAACTATATATCCAACACAATCTACAAGTCTGACTTTTAGTTTCAATTCCTCCTCTAAGGATATTTCTACTGCTTCGTTAGGTACAAATTTAGGTTCAGTAGTATGGATTGTTTTTCCTGATCCACTTTGTGGTAATTCATCCTTTGCTCTTTCTTTTTTATAAGAATTTTCTATGTTCGGTATTACCATAAGATCCATAAATCTTTTTATAAATGTTGATTTACCAGTTCTTACAGGTCCTACAACCCCAACATAAATATCTCCTTGGGTTCTTTCCGCTATATCTTTATAGATATTATAATCTTCCAAGATAATCCTCCTAATAATATTATTGACAATATATATATATTAGATAATTTATAAAAGTATACTGAAATTTTGGGATTTAGTTTATCTTTTTTAATCATCATTTACGAGTATTTCTAATAATATATATTTCTGAAATTCTACTTATTATAAGATATTTGTATCCTATCCAAAATATACACTTGAAATCGTTACATAAGAAAAAATATATTTTCTTCATAAAATAAAAACGTTGCAAAATAATTTATTAATTACTTTACAACGTTTCTTTAATTAAAACTTTTCACTTTTTTTATCTCTTAACATCAACTCTTGAATTCCTCTTACAGGATCTTCTCCTTTAAAAAGAACATTATATAACAAGTCTGTTATAGGCATAGATACATGCAGATGTTCTTTCAAATCATAAAAGGCTTTGCAAGCTTTAACGCCCTCAACAACCATTCCAATTTCCTTTAATGTTTCATCTAGAGTCAGGCCTTTACCTATTAATATTCCAGCTCTTCTATTTCTAGAATGCATGGATGTACAGGTAACTATTAAGTCTCCCATACCAGTAAGCCCATAAAAAGTTTCTTCTTTTCCACCTAGGCTTTTGCCTATTCTAGAAATCTCTTTCATACCTCTAGTAATCAATGCAGCTCTTGTATTATCACCATATCCTATAGCATCAAGAATCCCTGCAGCAACAGCTATTATATTTTTAACTGCTCCTCCAACTTCAACACCAACTAAATCATCATTTGTATAAACTCTTAAGTCTGGTGTCATAAATAATTCTTGAACCTCTTCAGCTAACTTCATATCTTTGCTTGTCGATACTATAGTCGTTGGAATACCTTGAGCTACCTCTTCTGCATGAGAAGGCCCTGATAGTATTACTGGTGAGTGATTTAAAGTTTCTTCTATAACTTCTGATAACCTTAAGTTACTATGTTCTTCTATTCCTTTTGCTAAGGAAACAATTAATTGGTCCTCTTTTAAAAGTGGTTTTATTCTCTCACACATTTCTCTAACAGCAAAAGAAGGTATAGTAAGAACTATATATTTAACTCCTTCTAGTGCAGTTTCAAGGTCAGCTGTAGCTGTTACATTTTCAGGTATAATAATATCTTTTAAGTATTTTATATTTCTTCTATGTTCATTAATTTCTTTAGCTTGAACTTCATCTCTAAGCCAAAAGTTAACTTCATATCCCTTATTAGCTATTAATACCGCAAGGGCTGTTCCAAAACTACCCCCACCTAAAAAAGCAACTTTATTCATCCCTTATTCCTTTCTTTCCCTGTACTCAATATCTATACCAGTCCCTTTAAAGTCAAAACTTTCTCTAAGCTGATTTTCTAAATATCTCTCATAAGAAAAATGTGATGCATTTCTATCATTAACAAAGAATAAGAACTTTGGTGGTTTTGTAGCAACTTGAGTTGCATAAAATATTTTTAATCTTTTAAGTCCCACTACTGGAGGTTCTTTCATTAATACTGCTTTATTAATAACCTCATTTAATATTCCCGTAGATATTCTCTTAGAGTAGTTAGCATAACAATATTTAGCTACTTCTAATACTTTATGAACTCTTTGACCTGATAAAGCTGATATAAATAAGTAGTTAGCATATGGCATAAAGTTTAATTTTGCCATTAAATCTTTTTGATATAAATTCATAGTTTTATCATCTTTTTCTATAAGATCCCATTTATTAACTATTACCATAATAGCTTTGTTAAGTTCATGTGCATACCCAATGATTTTTTCATCTTGATCTGTTACACCTTCTTGAGCATCTACCATAAGTATACACACGTCTGCACGCTCAACAGCTGCATAGGTTCTTATAACTGAGTATCTTTCTATTTCTTCTTTTACTTTACTCTTTCTTCTAAGCCCAGCTGTATCTATAAGTATAAATTTCCCATCTTCTGTTTCTAAGTAGCTATCTATAGCGTCTCTAGTAGTTCCTGGTATATCTGAAACTATTACTCTATCTTCACCTAAAAGCTTATTTATTAAAGAGGATTTTCCTACATTAGGTTTACCTATCATGGCGATTTTAATGTAATCTTCATCTTCGTCTTGATTTCCTAATTCTTTAAAGTGCTCTACTACTCTGTCAAGCATATCTCCTAAACCTAAACCTTGAGACGCTGATATAGTAATAGGGTCACCTATTCCTAAATTATAGAACTCCCAAGCATTATCTTCTTCTTTGAGAGAATCTACCTTATTAACAACTAGAACTACTGGCTTTTTGCTTTTTCTAAGCATTTGCGAAACTTCATTATCTGCACCAGTTAATCCTTCTTTACCATCAACTATAAAAACTATAACATCTGCTGTTTCAATAGCAATTTGCGCCTGTCTTCTCATTTGCTTAACTATTATATCTTGATTTTCAGGTTCTATACCACCTGTATCAATCATTGTAAAATTATAATTAAGCCACTCTGCTTCTGCATAAACTCTATCTCTAGTTACTCCTGGAGTATCTTGTACTATGGATATTCTTTTTCCTGCTAATTTATTAAATAGGGTTGATTTCCCAACATTAGGTCTACCAACTATAGCAACTATAGGCTTTCCCATCTTTTATTCCTCCTGTAAATGCGTATTAATCTTGTCAATTAAATCTTCACCAGTATAATCGACAACTATAACTTTTATATTTAATGCTTTTTCAATATCTATTATTTTCATATCATCAAGCATTATTTGTTCTTTTGAATTTGAAAGTTCATAACCTTTTCTAAACATATTACTAGATAAAATTAAATAGTCAGTTTTTATCTTGCCCTTTAATTGTTCTATAATATCTTTTCCAGTAAGAAGTCCTGCAACTGTAATAGTTTCTCCAAAGAAGTAATTCTTAATTTCATAAACGTCTAAAATTATATTAGGATTAGCTTCCTTAATAACTTCACTTGCCCATAAAAGTTCTTTGTATGCAGATACTCCAGATGCAATTGTAAAACTCCCTTTATTTTTATTGCTTAAGTAATTAAGCGAATCTTTAATATATTTTCTAAATAAGGTAATCATTCCAATTCCGTCTTCTAGCTGATCATATTCTCCATAAAAATCTTCACCTGGAAGATCCATCTCTGCTAAAACATAAAATTCATCTGAAAGTCTAACAAAAGGAGCTCCTATCTCCTTTATATACTTTTGTTGAAGCTTCTTTAAATCCTCTATTTCTTTTTTAGCTGTATCCTTGCTAAAAATCTCAAGCTCTTTTAAGCCTTTTCTATGTTTTGTTATTCCTATTGGTACAGCTGCCACATTTTGAACTGAAGGATAAAGTTTATATAAGTCTTCAACTGTCCTTTTAAGTTCTTCTCCATTGTTAATTCCAGGCACTACAACTATTTGAGCATTAATCTCAATTTCAGCTTCTGCTAATCTTTTTAATCTATCATAAAGATTTCCAGCAAACCTATTATTAAGCATCTGAACTCTTAACTTTGGATCAGTTGTATGTACGCTAACATTTATAGGACTTATTCTGTAGCTTATAATTCTATCTATATCTTCTTCCTTCATATTAGTGAGAGTTACAAAGTTTCCTTGTAAAAAAGATAATCTAGAATCATCATCTTTAAAATAAAGTGTATCTCTCATTCCTCCAGGAAGTTGATCTATAAAACAAAATATACATTTATTAGAGCAGCTTTTTGCTTTATCCATAATAGAGCTCTCAAAGTCCACACCTAAATCCTCTTGAATATCTTTGTCTGCTTCTAATATCCAAACTTCTCCATCGGATTTTTCTATTTCAACCTTTATATATTCATCATTCATTAAAAACTTATAATCTATGATATCTTTAACCGGAGTATCATTTATGGATACCAAATAATCTCCTACTTCAATGCCTAGTTCTTCTCCCAAACTATTAGGTTCAACACTAGTAATCTTATTTTTCATTTCTAGTCTCCTAAATTATTTACTTTCATTATGTAATATTAACTTAATTAATAACTTTAGTCAATAAAAAAGGAGCCTAGGCCCCCTTTTTAAAGCTATTCATTTAAATCTACATATTTCCCAGTTTTAAGATATATAGTCCATTCACATATGTTTGTAACATGGTCTGCAATTCTCTCCAAGTATTTACATACAAATAAGAATTGTGCTGACTGTTGTATTGTATTATGGTCTTTACTCATTAATAGAAGTAGTTCTTCAAAAACAGCTTTATATAAGTCATCTACCTCATCATCCATCTTGCAAATTTCAAGTGCTCGTATATCATCTGATTCCACATAAGCATCTATAGATATTTTTATCATATTTTGAACTTTCTCAGCCATTTCACTAATGTGTTTAAGTTCCTTTATATATATTTCTTCTTTTAACTTCTTTGCAATCTTACATATATCTACTGCATGATCTGCCATTCTTTCTAAATCTGTAACTATCTTAGCAGTTGTAAATATATTTCTTAAATCTATAGCTAAAGGCTGCTCAGTTGCTATAAACTTTATACATGCATCTTCTATTTCTTTCTGCAAATCATCAACTAAATCATCTTTTTTTATTGTTTCGTTTGCTAACTTTATGTCTTTATTTTTTAATGCTTCCACTGAATTAAAAATTTGCTTTTCCACGATGCTGCCCATTTTTATAATTGCATCATGTAATTTTTGTAGTCTTAAATCTGATGAAGTTCTTGTCATAATTCTCGCTCCTTTTAAAGTATTTTATCCAAATCTTCCTGTAATATAATCCTCTGTCCTTTTATCTCTAGGTTTATAGAATATATTCTCTGTTAAATCATATTCTACCACTTCTCCATTTAAGAAAAAAGCTGTTTTATCTGCAATTCTACCTGCTTGTTGCATATTATGTGTTACTATTATTACTGTATATTTCTTTTTTAATTCATCCATAAGTTCTTCAACTTTACTAGTAGAAATAGGGTCAAGTGCAGAAGTTGGTTCATCCATTAATAACACTTCTGGTTCTACAGCTAAACTTCTTGCTATACATAGTCTTTGTTGTTGTCCACCTGATAGTCCTAAAGCACTTTTCTTTAATCTATCCTTAACTTCATTCCAAAGAGCAGCTCCTTGTAAACTTTTTTCTACAATTTCATCTAATTGACTTTTGTTCTTTATTCCATGTATTCTTGGGCCATATGCTATATTATCATAAATAGACATAGGGAAAGGATTTGGTTTTTGGAATACCATCCCTATTCTTTTTCTTAATAATATTTCATCATAATCGCTATATATGTTTTTTCCCTCAAAAAGTACTTCCCCTTCAATTCTTACACCATCTATTAAATCATTCATTCTATTTATAGTTCTTAAAAATGTTGATTTACCACATCCTGAAGGTCCTATAAGGGCTGTTACAGAATTATTGTCTATTTGAAGAGAAACCTCTTTTAAAGCTTGTGAAGTCCCGTAAAATAAATTTAATTTTTTTGTTTCAATAATACTCATGTTTTCCTCCTACTTTCCACTATACGATTTATATAATGCATTTCCAATTAATCTAGCTATAATATTAAATAATAATACTGCAAGAATTAAAACTGCTGATGTACCACTAGCTATTTTAGCAGCATCTGGAACTATGCCTTCAGCATTAAGCTTCCATATATGTACTGCTAAAGTTTCTGCTGGTTTAAATAATGAAAATGGTGATACATTATTAGTAAGGCTTATATTAGAGAATCTAAGTCTTCCTGCACTAAGCCCTGCTGTATATAGAAATGCAGCTGCTTCACCAAATATTCTTCCTGAAGCTAAAATTATTCCTGTTAATATTTGTGGCATTGCAGAAGGTAATATTACCTTTTTTATCGTTTGCCATTTAGTAGCTCCTAATCCTAAGCTTGCTTCTTTTACTTTTTTAGATGATTCCTTTATAGCAGTTTCACTAACTCTAGCTAAAGCTGGTAAATTCAATATTGATACTGATAGAGCTCCTGCTAAAAGAGAATAACCCCATCCAAAGTAGGTTACAAATATCAATAATCCAAATAAACCTATTACTATTGATGGTAAAGATGCCATAGTTTCTATTGATAATCTAACAAACCTAACAAATCTACCTTCCTTTGCGTATTCAGCTAAGAATATCCCTGCACCTATACCAAAAGGTACAGTTATTATTAAAGAAATTATTAACATATAAACTGAATTAAATAATTGTGGTCCTATTCCACCACCAGCCGCAGTGGTTTTGGGTGTGCCGAATAAAAACTTAAAGTTTAATGAAGATGCTCCTCTATAAATAACAACTGCGAAAAATGATACTAATAATAATACAACTAAAGAAGCTATTATATATAAAATAACGGTAGCTATTTTGTCTTGCGTTTTTGCACTCATCTCTCTTCACCTCTAGATCCTATTTTTCTTATTATTAATATAAATACAAAACTTATAATTAATAGTATAAGTGCAAGTGTCCATAAAGCATTGTTCCATGTTGATCCACCTGCTGTATTAGCCATATCCATAGTTATAATACTTGTTAGAGTTGCCATAGACTCTGTTAAATTAAATGGAAGTCTTGCAGTATTTCCTATAACCATCTGAACTGCTAATGCTTCTCCAAAGGCTCTTGCAATACCTAAAACAACACCTGTTAATATACCATTTTTACCCGCTGGTAATATTACTTTTATTATTGTTTGCCATCTTGTTGCCCCTAATCCATAAGAAGCCTCTAAATATTCCCTTGGTACAGTTTTAATAGCATCAGATGAAAGTGAAGCTATTGTAGGTAATATCATTACACTAAGTACTAAAATACCTGCAAGCAAACTAAATCCAAGTCCACCGAAAGAATTTTTTATTAGAGGTATAAGAACTGTTATACCCATCCATCCATAAACAACCGATGGTATTCCAACAAATAGTTCTAAAACTGGTTGAAGTACAGTTTTTCCTATTTTAGATGATATTAAATTCATAAATATAGCTAAAGCTATAGCTATAGGTGCGCTAATTATGACTGCTCCAACAGATATAAATGTTGACCCTAATATAAATACTAAAGCACCATATTGTGGAACATCTCCACTAGGATTCCATCTTGTTCCAAATAAAAATCCACTTAAACTCTCTCCATCTTTTATAAAAGTTTGAACTCCTTTTGAGGCTATAAATATCATGATGGATAGAGTAATTATAATTATCATTACTCCACAGAAATATGCATATCCTCTTCCAGCATATTCATTTTTAATTTTCTTTAATACATTTTTTGAGTCTTCCATTTTTGTACTTTCCCCCTCACTGAATTTAGGACTGGCGCATTTGCCAGTCCTTGGAGAATTAAGATTATTATTTAACCTTCATTTCAGCTCCACTGATATATCCTTGCTTTTCAACAATTTTCTTATTTGCATCACTTGTTATATAATCAATAAATGCTTTTGAGATTTCATTTGGTTCACCTTTTGTATACATATGTCCCCATGCCCAGAATGGATATTTACCTGTTGTTATGTTAGCAACTGTAGCTTCAGTGCCATCAATTTTAACTGCTGATAGTTTGCTTTTAGCTTCATCACTATTTAAGTAAGCTAACCCTACATAACTTATTGCTCCATCTGAGTTTTCCATAGCTTTAACTACTGCACCATTACTTTCTTGAGTTACACCTATTTGGTCATTTTCTAATTCTTTCTTTCCATCAAGAATTGTTTTGATGAATGTAGCTCTAGTTCCTGATGAACTTGGTCTATGAACTATAATTATTTCTTTATCTGGTCCTCCAACTTCTTTCCAGTTTTTAGCCTTACCAGAGAATATATCTTGAATTTGTTGTTTTGTTAAATTAGTTACATTAAGGTTTTTGTTTACAACAACTGCAAAACCTTGTGCTACAACTTTATGATCTATTAACTCTTTTGCTTTAGCAGCATCTAATTTTTCTTCTGCAAACACATCAGAATTTCCTACATCTACTGAACCTTCTGACACTTGAGTTAATCCTTGACCTGATCCACCAGCTTGTGCATTAATTGTAACATCTGGATTTTCATCTTGGAATGGTTCTGCTGAAGCTTCTATTAATGGTAATAAAGCAGATGATCCTGATAATGTTATACTTCCACTTAAATTTTTCTTATCTGGAGTTGAATTGTCAGTCCCTTTTGAGCAACCTGCAAAAGCTCCTAATCCTATTGTTAATGATAATCCTAAAATAGCTAACTTTATACCTCTTCTTTTCATCTTTTAACCTCCAAAGATTCTTTCATGTTTATTTCTTTCTATGCATTTATTATTCCTTACAAATAATATAATAAACATTAAAAGTTAACCTGTTATTAGTTTGATGTTAAGTAATATTAGATAATTGTTAAGAAAAGTTAACAATTGAATAATTTCTTGAAATTCTTATATTAAATAAAATAAGATGCATCAAAGGTTATAAACTTCCCTTGAGGCATCCTATTTTTATATATGTTTTATTTTCACTATGAAATTACTTCCTTTACCTAAGACACTATTAACAGTAATATCTCCATTAAAATTCTTAACTATATGTTTAACTATAGCCAATCCAAGACCTGTTCCACCCTTTGCCCTGCTTCTAGCTTTATCTACCCTATAGAAACGTTCAAAGATTCTAGGTATTTCAGATTCCGGAATACCACAACCAGTATCTTCAACCTCTATTACTAGTTTACTGTCCAAATTATAGCTTCTAAAAGTAACTTTATCTCCTTCTTCAGAATACTTAATCGCATTCTCTATAAGATTAATTAACATTTGTTTAAACCCATCTCTACTTCCGTAAAGATACTTTGTATTATTATTTTCAAACTCTAATTTAATTTTTTTATCCTCTATTAGGTTATTCATAAGAATAAAAACATCATCAATAACATCATTAGGGAAAAATTCTTCCTTAAAAACATCACCCTTTTGTTCAATGTTAGAGAGGGTTAATATATCATTAATAAGCCTTGTAAGCCTCTCAGCCTCATCATTAATTATATTTAAGAAACGTTCCCTATTCTCATCATCTTTAACATATTTAAGAGTTTCAGCAAAACCTTTTATTGAAGTTAATGGAGTTTTAAGTTCATGGGATACATTTGCTACAAATTGAGACCTTATATTCTCAAGCCTTCTTATATCAGTAATATCTTGTAAAACTGCAACTGTTCCTATATAATCAAGACCGTTTATAATATCAGCAGTTCTTATTCTAAGAATACTTTCTTTTGGCCAAATTATTTTAATTTCATGAACACGTACATCTTTTTTTTCAAATAATAGATCTAACTCAAAGTCACGTATGTGATCCATAAGTGGCTCCCCTATTATATCCTTTTTTATTCCAAATATCTTTTTAGAATAATGGTTCATCATTATGACATTATGTTTTCTGTCTACAGCTATCACACCGCTATCCATACTTTGTAATATAGCTTCTAATCGATTCTGTTTGTCTAAAACTTCATTTATCTTTCCTTGTAATTGATCTGCCATATTATTAAATGTTTTTCCTAATGTACCTAGCTCATCATTAGATAATATTTTTACTCTTCTGTTTAATTCCCCTCTAGCAATTCTAGAAGTGATAAATTCCATTTCCCTAACAGGCTCTAATATAACCCTAATTAATTTTAAAGATATTATAATAGAAATAGAAATAACAATTGCTAATATAATTAAATAATATTTTAAAAGTCCATCTTTAAATACTTTAGTATTCTCTATAGCAATAGAGGTTCTTATAATACTCCCATCATTTAATTTTGTAGCATAATACACTAATGTTTTCTTTAGTGTGGTCGAGTATCTTACAGCGGAGCCTTCTCCTTTTTCTTCTGCTTCTTTAACTTCCTCCCTGTTATTATGATTTTCAAGTGTAGATTTATCAACATTTGTATCATAAACTACAGTTCCGTCAGGCAATATATATGTGATTCTCACTTGCTTTGCTTCTTCATCAGCCTTAACCAGTTCCTTTAGGTTTTCAATTTTGCTTAAATCCGAATATTTTATTAAATCATTATAGAATTTTAAAGTTTCCTTAGAACTGTCGATATATCTATAATTTACTATAGCTATAAATGAAGAGCTTATTACAATTAATGCAAATAAGATTGCTATAATTACAGTTATTAATATCTTCTTTTTCATATTTAATCTCCATTAAAAAATCTATAGCCTATTCCTCTAATAGTTTCTATCAACTTAGGATTTTTATCGTCTATCTCAATTTTTTTTCTTAGATGTCTTATATGAACATCTACAGTTCTTGTTTCACCAATATACTCATATCCCCATATTTTGTCTAGTAAAGTTTCTCTCGTTAAAACTCTCCCTCTATTTTTTATAAGTATTTCTAAAAGCTCAAATTCCTTTAATGTTAAATCTACTTTTTCTCCATCCTTTACCACTTCATGTTTATTAAAATCTACTGATATATTAGAAAAACTGAAAGCTCTTTCTGAAGTTGGAGTAGTATTAATTCTTCTTAAAACAGCCTTAACTCTTGCAAGAAGTTCTCTTATTGAAAATGGCTTTGTTATATAATCATCAGCACCTAATTCAAGCCCTAATATTTTATCTAATTCTTCACTCTTAGCAGTGGTCATAATTATAGGTATATTTTGAGCATTAGGATCTTTTCTTATTTCCTTACACACATCATACCCATCTAACCCAGGTAACATTAAATCTAATAATACTAGATTAGGCAAATCATTTTTAGCCTTTTTTAATGCATCTATACCATTAGTAGATGTAGTGACCTTATATCCAGCATTCTCTAAATTGAATTTTAATAACTCCAATATATGTTCTTCATCATCTACAATAAGAATTTTTTCATTAGCCACAAAAATCCCTCCAATTAATTATCTTTTAACTATAAACGAATAACATCTTCCAGCTTCATTTCCATCTCTTCTATAGGAATGTAATTTATTATTCGTATCGCAACAAGTACATAATTTAATAGTCTGTATATTTTCTTCTTTTATCCTATTATTCCTCAATGACTTTAATATTACTTTCTCTAATGAAAGATTTCTTCCCTCAAAAAGATTTTCTCCCTGGAAAGATTCCTTATTATTAAACTTATCTCTTAATTCTTCACTAACCTCATAGCAGCATTGCCTAATATGGGGCCCTATAATAACTTTAATATCCTCTTCATTTGATTTATATTTATCTTTCATCATGCTTATTGCATTCTTAACTATTTCATCATAAGTTCCTCTCCATCCACTGTGAACTGCACTTATGACGCCTTTAACCTTATCATATAATATAACTGGCACACAGTCTGCATAAAAAACACCTACTCCCACATTCTTCAAAATTGTAATGAGGCCATCTGCTTCTTCGCTACTAGTTTCTTCATTAACATTAGATACATTCATGATTTTATCTGAATGTATTTGGGTAAGATACTTTATAGAACTTAATTCAAATATATCTTTTAACTTCTCTATATTATTCCTGCCTTTTTCAAGCTTTCTATTATAATTTTTATCTCCTATAGAAAAATATATTTCAAACTTATCATCAGAAAATGATATGAATTCTTCATTATTAATTTTTGTCATCAATTATCCTCCTCAAGTAATTTAATTTTAACATTTTATAGTTAATTTGAAACATTATAATTGCTTTTTTAACTTAATTATAACAAAAGGACTACCTTCTATTAGTAGTCCTTGTTTGTCATTAAGCTTTTAATTTCCTGTAAAAAAGTATTGATATCCTTAAATTGTCTGTATACAGATGCAAATCTAACATAGGATACTTCATCTATTACCTTAAGCCTTTCCATTATCATCTCACCAATATATTCTGACTTAACCTCAGAAATCATCTTATTACTAATAGCTTTTTCAACATCATTAGCTAAATCTTCAATTTGAGCTCTAGATACAGGTCGCTTTTGGCATGCTTTTATTAAACCGCTAACTATTTTTTCCTTTGAGAAAATCTCGCGGTTCATATCCTTTTTAATTACCAAAATAGGTATATCTTCAACCTTTTCATAAGTTGTGTATCTTTTCCCACAGCTAAGACATTCTCTTCTTCTTCGAATAGCTGTAAAATCCTCTGTAGAACGAGAATCAACAACCTTACTTTCTTCATAAGAACAATATGGACATCTCACTAACTTCACGCCCTTCTTTTCTAATGTAATTATATTATACAGTCAATAGACGATTTTTTCTAGAGTATTTCATCCATAAATGTATTTAACTTAACTAAAATAACATCATCACCTATTTTTATTATATCTTTCCATGGTACTTCTATAAATTCCACTTTACCAAACCAAGATCCTTTTTGAACTGGAATAAGTATTGACTCTATGGTACTACTTTCACAATCTATTTTAAAATCTCTAGCAAATCCTATTTTAGCTCCACGCTCAATATCAATAACTTCCATAGCTCGAATAGAGTTTATTGAATGTAATTCCTCATCCATTGTTCTCCCCCCTATAACTTTTACTGTATTACATAATATTCTTTAATTAAAAATATATGCACATAAAAAATATTTCTGCACAATAAAAAATATTTCTGCACGTTTAAAAATATTTCTGCACACGTTAAATTAATACAATGCCACTAATTCCTATAAACAATGAAAAATAAGAGCTCAATTGAGCTCTTAGACATACTTTCGCATATGTTTTAATGCTGTTTTTTCTAGTCTACTGACTTGTGCTTGAGAAATACCTATTTCATCTGCGACTTCCATTTGTGTTCTTCCATTAAAAAATCTTAATGTTAATATTAATTTCTCTCTTTCGTTTAATTTCTTCATGGCTTCTTTAATCGATATATTTTCTAACCAACTATCATCTCCATTTTTGCTATCACTAATCTGATCCATTACAAAAATAGCATCTCCACCATCATGGTAAATAGGCTCAAACAATGATACTGGATCTTGTATTGCATCTAATGCAAATACTACCTCTTCTCTTGGTAGATCTAACTCCTTTGCAATTTGAGATATAGTTGGTTCTTTATTATCTTCATTAATTAATCTATCTCTCACTAATAGAGCTCTATATGCAATATCTCTTAAAGATCTGCTTACTCTAATTGAATTATTATCTCTTAAATATCTTCTGATTTCTCCTATAATCATTGGAACAGCATAGGTAGAAAATTTTACATTTTGTGATAAATCAAAATTGTCAATAGCTTTCATTAATCCTATGCAACCCACCTGAAAAAGGTCATCAACATTTTCACCACGGTTGTTAAATCTTTGTATAACACTCAATACAAGCCTTAAGTTTCCTTTTATGAATATCTCTCTAGCACTATCATCTCCAGCTTTCATTTTGAGTAAAAGCTCCTTCATTTCCTTGCCTTTTAGTACAGGAAGCTTTGAAGTATTTACTCCACAGATTTCAACCTTATTAATTATCAAAATGATCAACCCCTTAGGAAGTAATAACTGATTGCATTTAGAGTATATCCCTAAGAAGCAAATTTTATACTGATAATAATTTAAATCATTTTATTCATTTCTTTTTTTAATCTACTTATTATCTTTTTTTCTAATCTTGAAATATATGATTGTGATATTCCAAGCATGTCGGCTACCTCTTTCTGTGTCTTTTCTCTAACCCCATATAATCCAAATCTTAATTTAACTATTTCCTTTTCTCTTTCATTTAAACTTTTAAGAACCATAAACAAAAGTTGTTTGTCCACTTCATCTTCTATTAGGTTATATACTATATCATTTTCTGTGCCTAATATATCTGATAATAATAATTCATTTCCATCCCAATCTATGTTAAGTGGCTCATAAAAAGAAATTTCGGCTTTTACCTTTGAATTTCTTCTTAAATACATCAAAATTTCATTTTCTATACACCTTGATGCATAAGTAGCAAGTTTTATCTTTTTCTCAGGATTAAAAGTATTAACAGCCTTTATCAATCCAATAGTACCAACTGAAATTAAATCTTCAACACCTACCCCCGTATTTTCAAACTTTCTAGCTATATAAACAACTAATCTTAGATTTCTTTCAATCAATGTACTTCTTATTCTTTCGTCTCCAGACATAAGATTCTCTACAAGTTCTTCTTCTTCTTCTTTTGATAGTGGTGGTGGTAAAGCATCGCTTCCACCAATATAATAAACCCTCTTTTTAAATAACTTTAATTTAATTACAAGCTTATTAAGTAATAAAAGTATTTTCATCATAACGTCACAACTCCCTTATACTATTCCTCTAGATAACAATGCATTATAAGCTCCTTCTCCGCTTAATATATTTTCTGTTAAACAGATAATAACATCTCTAATCAACTTACTTTTTTCATTTTCAATTACTACATCTTTAACTCTGAAACCCTTTAGTTTTCCACCATCACCATTGATAGTTTTTATATTTATATATATAGCCTCTTTTTCATTAAAATCGGCATATTTACATATATCGCTTTCAACTACAATCACAGGCAAATCTGTAATTGGTTCTCTCAATTCATTTCCTGTATCTAAAAAACCTTTAGCATAAAATTCTTTACTATGGTACTTTATTGTCAAATTATATATATAATTCTCCACAAACATCTTATCTCTGATTGTATTAACAATTCTTTCAACTAATATAAATATAGTTAATATAGATATTATTAAATATTTTATTGGATAATTATTTATTGTAAGTCCATCTTCTAAGCTATATCCATTACCCATTAAAGAAAATCCAAAGGATACTCCACTTAATATAAATGATGTTAATATTAACACTAATGTTCCCTTAAGTATCTCTTTAACATTTCTACACCTCATAGCTATATAAACCATAATAACAGCTACTATTATTCTAAATGGTAAGGCGGCTAAAATACTCACTTCAGGAAATATCATAACTAAAGTGTAAAAAGCTCCAACCATTGCTGCTATAATTTCCATTCTTCGTTTTCGCTTGGCTCTTAATAACTTCATCATTATTACTATTAAAAATAAATTAATCACAAAATTCTCTATTAAAAATATATCTAAATTTATCTCCATCAATTCCACCTCACAAGTAAATTATAAAACTATTAATATCAGAATTTTGTCATTTTAAACATTATAATTTCAATTATTTTACACCTCTTTTTTACAATAAATTACATTGCATAGTTAAAAAAACAGCTATGCGGTTTATAAAACCTCATAGCTGTTTATCATAAATTTTATTATTTTCTTCTATTTCTTAAAAAAGTAGGTATATTTATCTCTTCTGGATCAAAAACCTGGCTTTCCACTACTTCTTCTTTCTCTCTTGTCATTGTAGTTGCTGCTACTTCTTCTTTAACTTCTTGTTTTTGAATTCTTCTTATTTCTTCTTCAAAACCTGTAGCAATAACAGTGATTCTTATTTCATCTTTTAATGTCTCATCAATCACAGCACCAAATATTATGTTAGCATCTGGGTCAGCAGCCTCTTGAACTATTTCTGCCGCTTCATTAATTTCTAAAAGACCTAAATCAGCTCCTCCAGTAACATTTAATAATACTCCAGTAGCTCCTACAATTGATGTCTCTAATAATGGTGATGATATAGCTTGCTTTGCTGCATCTTGAGCTCTATTATCGCCAGTACCAGTTCCAACACCCATATGTGCTAAACCTTTGTCCAACATAACTGCTCTAACATCTGCAAAGTCAAGATTAACAAGTCCAGGTATAGTTATTAAATCAGATATACCTTGTACACCTTGTCTTAATACATCATCTGCAAATTTAAAAGATTCAAGTAAAGTAGTTTTTTTATCAACCATCGACAATAATCTTTCATTAGGAATTGTAACTAATGTATCTACTTTTTCTTTAAGATTCTCTATACCCATTTCTGCGTGTTTCATTCTTCTTCTTCCTTCAAAAGGAAATGGCTTAGTAACTACTCCAACAGTCAATATGCCTAAAGATTTAGCTATTTCAGCTACTACAGGGGCAGCTCCAGTTCCAGTTCCCCCACCCATACCAGCAGTTATAAACACCATATCAGCGCCTTTAATAGCCTCTTCGATTTCTTCTCTACTTTCTTCAGCAGCTTTTTTCCCAATCTCTGGGTTAGCTCCTGCTCCTAAACCTTTAGTTAATTTTTCTCCTACTTGTATTTTCTGATTAGCATGTGAAAGCATAAGTGCTTGCTTATCAGTATTTATAGCAATAAATTCAACATTTCTTAATCCTTCAACAATCATTCTATTAACGGCGTTACTACCTCCGCCACCACAGCCAACAACCTTTATATTGGCAAAGTCATGCATATCTACTTCAAAGTCTAACAAAGTAATTCCTCCTTTAGAAAATTTCCTTTAGTAAAATTTTATTTTAGTTAATTCGTTATTAATAGTTCATTTGTTTACTACTTTCCTTAGTTAAAATATTCTCAATTGTAAAAATCCTATACATTAATTTTAAATCATCATATACATCCTTTACAAGTAGTAAGGATGAATTTGTTGAAGAAATTTGTAAATAAGTCTCATTTGGAGATAAAATTAACAATTTTCCTACAAATATTATAAACATTTCTTAGTATTTTCAAAATAAATTAAGATATCACCAAAAATAACTATATTATTTATTTTATCATACTATTTTCGTTTTTTTAACTGAAATATTATGATTTTAAGGATTTATTAAATTATTTTATAAAAATTATCAATAATTTCCCTATGAATATTCTGGTTATATTCCCTCTCATTATATTATCGTAAATAAAATGATTTGTTTTATAACCAAATTAAAATATTTATTCTCATTTCAGAAAGAAATTAGAACTATTAAGTATATTCAACAAAACTTTAAATTTTCCTCTATGTAAATTATACCAAAAAGAAAAAACATACAGTTTCCTGTATGTTAATTGACCTTTTCTAACTCAGTTATATCTATATTTCTAGTGTGAGCTGTATGAGACCATTCTTTTTTATTTTTATCTATCATACCTTGAATAGATATTGGTACCCATGTTAAAGAATATATAGGATTTAAAATATAATATAGTAGTATTTTAAAGCTTAACTTTCTTTCTAAAACCAATATTATAGGATTATATAAAAATTGTAGTATTATTAGTCCAGTCGCTCCAACCTTTGTAATATTAGCATTAAAATTATTAAGAGTACTTAGAACTCCCGATATAAGCTCTGGGGCATTAACAACTTGATTATACATATTTAGAACCAAAGCTATTCCAAGCAAAACTATAATTATCGGTTGTATACTATAAAGTGCACAATCTAAAACCACAACATTAAGCTCTTTTATTCCCTTTTTCAATAACTTAAAGAAATATCTACTAGATACATCTGCAAATCCTTGCATCCATCTTTTTCTTTGAGCCCAAGACTGCCCTAATGTTAAAGGTTTTTCATCATAGATGATAGCATCATGTGCCCATCCAACCTTATATCCATTCAGTACAAGCTTACAAGTAAACTCTAAGTCTTCAGTTAAACAAGTAGCTCCCCATCCTAATTCTCTAAGTATATCTGTTTTTATACAAAAACCTGTACCTCCTAATTGGCTTGATAATCCGATATTTGCTCTGGCCAATTGGAATATTCTATTAGATAACCAAAAAGATATTGAGTAGTTAGCTGTAATCCATGTATCATTAGGATTTTTAGAATCTAAATATCCTTGAACAACTTTATATCCATCTAAAAATTTGTTGTTAATTTCACTTAAAAAGTTCTTGCTTACCAAATTGTCGGCATCAAAAACTGCAACTGAATCATATTGCTTCTTCATGGAAAACAATTTATTAAACATCCACTCTAAAGCATATCCTTTTCCCCTTTTCTCTGCATCCATTCTTTCAAAAACTTGTGCACCACATTGCCTAGCAATTCTAGCTGTATTATCAGTGCAATTGTCTGCTATAACGAAAATATCATATAATTCTTTAGGGTAATCTAACCTATTTAAACTATCTATTATACCGCTAATAACTTTCTCTTCATTATGAGCCGCAACAACTAATGCAAAACTTGTTGTGGGTTTCTTTTTCTTCTTTGATTTAACCTTAATAAGTCCAAAAAATGAAAGAAATAAAAAGTACATTGATATTACAAATACTACGTTTGAATAAATAACTGAGATATAGTCTAGTATACCTTTTATATATTGCATCAAAAGTTCCCCCCTAATTCATACCCATTTTAGCATAAAACAACTTATAATACTACTTATTGTTCGCCTTAATATGTTAATTTATTGCTAATTATTTAATTTTTTTGGGTCTATATCAAATATATTTAAAAACTAATTTGTAAGATGAATCTGATATCTTACAAATTAGTTTTATCTAAAGCAACATAATTCTTTTAATAGTCTCTCTATCAACGGCATAACTTAAAGCTGTCTCTTGAGTAATAATTCCTTTTCTATATAACTCAGCTAAAGCCATATCCATAGTCTTCATTCCATATTTGTTTCCAGTTTGTATTGATGATTCAATTTGATGGGTTTTTCCTTCTCTTATTATATTTTGAATTCCTGGGGTAGTAATCATAACCTCTAATGCTGCTACTCTACTTTGTTTATCAGCTGTTGGTACCAATTGCTGCGAAACAATTCCTTGTAACACTGCTGACAATTGAATTCTTATTTGTTGTTGCTGGTGCGGAGGGAAAACATCAACTATTCTATCTATAGTCTTTGCAGCTCCAATAGTATGTAATGTTGAAAAAACTAAATGCCCTGTTTCAGCAGCTGTTATTGCTATAGCTATAGTTTCAAGATCTCTCATCTCTCCAACTAGAATAACATCAGGGTCCTCTCTTAATATAGCTCTTAAAGCATTTTGATAGCTATTTGAATCTTTTCCTATTTCTCTCTGATTAATTATACACTTATCATGTTTATGTAAAAATTCTATAGGATCTTCTAAAGTTATTACATGAGCTTCTCTATTATGATTTATCTCATTAAGCATGGCAGCCAAAGTTGTAGATTTACCACTTCCAGTTGGCCCAGTAACTAGAACTAATCCTCTCTTTTTCTCTGTTAACTCTTTTAATACAGGTGGATGACTAAGCTCCTGTAATGTGGGTATCTTTAATGCAATGACTCTAAGTGCTAATGCGTCTGAATTTCTTTGTTTAAATACATTCACTCTAAATCTACCTAAGCCAGCAATTGAATAAGATGTATCGTACTCACCCACTTGACTATATTCTGTGAATTTTTCTTCTAGTATTTCTTTTGCAAATTTTTCGGTGTCTACAGGAGTTAGATTAGAACTTCCTATTTTAATCAATCCACCATTAACTCTAATTACAGGTGGAATTCCTACTGTAAGATGCAAATCTGATGCCCCTAACTCTAATGTTTTACTTAACAGTTCAACTAAAACGTACATTAATTTCCTCCAATCTAAGGTGTAATAAAAAATATCAATAATAACTAATTATACCATTAATAAACTAAATTCCATACTAAAATTTAAATTCCTTTTTTTCATAAAAAATTATAGTTAATGACCAGAGTTAACCTCTGGTCATTAACTATATCTTATTAAAGTTCATCTCTTTATTTAGCTTTTTTAAAGCTTTCTTTTCTATTCTTGATACATAAGATCTAGATATACCTAAAATTACAGCTATTTCTCTTTGAGTTTTAACCTTTCCATCTATTAATCCATATCTCATCTCTAATATTTCTCTTTCCCTTGTACTTAAAAACTTACTCATTTTATTATAGAGACTTCTCACTTGTAGATTATTTTCAACTATTTCAACTACAGAATCACTTTCACTGCTCAATACATCCATTAAACATATCTCGTTACCTTCTTTATCTATTCCTATAGGATCTTGTAAATATACTTCACTTTTATTTTTTTTATTATTTCTAAAAAGCATAAGTATTTCATTTTCGATACATCTAGCTGCATAAGTAGCTAATCTAGTACCTTTTGAAGAGTCAAAAGACTCTATGGCTTTAATTAAGCCTACAGTTCCTATAGAGATTAAATCATCTACATCCTTGTTCTGCATTGAATACTTTTTTACTATATGTGCTACTAATCTTAAGTTTCTTTCAATAAGTATACTTTTTGCTGATACATCTCCTTCATGGAATTTTTTTAAATACAATTCCTCATCAGCTTCTGAAAGTGGCTTTGGAAATGTATTATTATTGTTATTTATATACCCAGTCAATAAAGGTAAGTTACATATTATATCTATAAGGTTACTAATCATAAACACAGATGTGCCTCCTAATAATGCTTATTAATATAATATGAAATAATAATCCAATGTTGCATGTATCATTAAATTTATTTTAAAAGTTCTAAAACAATATCTTTAAAAACAGGGGCTGCTGTGTTTCCACCTACTAAATCTTCTCCTTGTTTGTTTTTTCCATTAATGTCTGGAACAAAAACTATCATAGTGTAATTTTTATTTCCTTTTTTGAAATATCCTCCAAACCATCCATGGGTAGTTCCATTGCTTCCAGTAGCAGAACCAGTTTTTCCTCCGATTTCAACATTTTTTATATATGCTGTTGTACCAGTTCCTTTACTAACAACATCTCTCATATTACTTTTTATTAAGTTTGCTGTTTCCTTTGATATAACTGTAGTCTTTTTATAATTAAAGGTATCTAAAACATTATCTTTATTATCCACAAACCCTTCTATTACACTTGGCTCAACATATACACCATTATTTACAATAGTATTTATGGCACCTGCCATCTGTATTGGCGTTACTGTCATAGATTGACCTATTGCTATATTTCTTAAACTAGCCTCTTCTAAAGGTTTTTGTCCAGTAACCTCTTTTGTTAAACCAAGTACCTTAGAATACAGTCCCTGCTTCTCAGCCATCTCCATTAACTTGTCATAACCAACCTTTTGAGCTACATGGTAAAAAGTATCATTACAAGATATCTCAAGGGCTTTTCTAACGGTTAGAGTACCATGAGAATAAGGTTTTCCATCTTTTTGACATATTTGTCCTGTACAGGTAAAGGTTGAATCCAAAGTTACTGCTTTATTCTCTAAAGCTGCCTCTTCTACTATTAATTTAAATGTTGAAGCAGGTTCAAACCCTAAGCCCTCAGCTCCAATTAAGATGTTTGGCATAGAGTCATCTTTTTGAGCTAATACCTTAATTTTTCCTGTCTCACTATCCATAAGTATAACCCCTATATTACTTAAATTAGAAAACTGCTCTTTATTTAATATATCTTTTATTTTTTCATTCATATCAAGGTCTATGGTTAATTTAATATTTTTATTTTCTGGATTTACTCCTAATACTCCAGCCTTGTAAGTTCCATCTTTTTCAATCTCAAATTTTCCTTGAGGAGGATTGTTAGATTTTATCTCATTAAGAAGTTTTGCCTCCAGAGAATCTCCCTCATAATTATTTTTTTCATTTATATTGCTTAAAATATCTCCAATTCCCCAGGCGTAGTTTCTTTCTATTTCATCATATACATATGTATATATTCCTTTAACACCCTGAATCTTATTAACTTTTTCATAAGCCTCTTGATTAACAACAAAATAACTTTTTCCACCTTTTTTCAGAACCTCATCATAGGCAAAGTTATCTACCTGTGACTTCATAATGAAGTTAAAGGCTAAAAGCCCCTCAATGTTTTCTTCAAAATTATTTAAAGAAAAAGGTTTAGAATCTATTACAACAACATATTTTTTCTTGTAGCTTCTTAAGTCCTTGCCATTAGTATCTAAAAGCATATAATTTGTTTCTGACAAATTTTCTACTTGAGTATTAGCTACAGCTCCCTTGGTACTTTGAGGACTGTATTTTGTAACAACATCATATGTTCTGTATGATAAAACTAATAAAATTAGCGAAAATACAATAATCATGGCTCTTAGTCTTTTTGAATATTTTTTTCTTAACAAAAAAAACACCTCCCCAGCTAAATTTTTGACTCTAGAGAGATGTTTTATTCAATTAATTTTGTAAAATTTGAGTTATTTTAGAAACCATGATATCTATTGCAACCTTATTCTGTCCACCTTCTGGTATTATAATGTCAGCATACCTTTTAGTAGGCTCTGTAAATTGAAGATGCATTGGTTTAACTACTGATAGGTATTGATCAATAACAGACTCAACAGTTCTTCCTCTTTCTTTAATATCTCTAACCATTCTTCTGATTATTCTAACATCAGCATCAGTATCAACATAAATCTTTATATCTAATAGATCTCTTATTCTTTCATCTTCAAGAACTAATATTCCTTCTATTATTATGATTTCTTTTGAATCAACCTTTATAGTTTCACTTTTTCTATTATGATTTGAAAAATCGTATATAGGCTTATCTATGCTTTTACATTCTAGTAATTGCTTAAGATGTTCAACTAATAAATCATTATCAAAAGCTTTTGGATGATCATAATTAGTTTTAACTCTTTCTTCCATACTTAAATGTGACTGATCTTTGTAATAAGAATCTTGTTCAATCATACCTATACGATTTTCAGAAAAGTTATTATATATTTCTTTTGCTATAGTGCTTTTGCCTGAGCCAGTTCCCCCAGTAATTCCAATAAGAATAGGTTTATTCATAATATCCCCCTCTAGTTATCTTTTCCTTTAATAAGCATATCTTTAACTTTTAAAGGAGCATCTACTTTAATTGAGAATATCATTTGAGCCCTTGGTGCAACTTCAATCTTTTCACCTTTTCCATCATGCATATCGGATAATACTATCTCATAGTTTTCTCCAACAGGGCCTAATACCTCTACCTTATCTCCTTCAAATACTCTGTTTCTTTGCTCTATCGTAGCTATTTTATTTACTTCATCATATTCTTTAACCACACCAACTATATCGTAATCTCTTACATAGGATGATGTGTCATATACTTGTTTATTAGGTTCATTAAAATAAAATCCTGTATGATAACTTCTATGTGATACCTTTAATAAATTATCTACCCAAGACTGCTTAAGTTCATATCCTTCTGGATTTGCTAAATATGCATCTATTGCCTGTCTATAGGACTTAACTATAGCAGCTACATAGTACGAGCTTTTCATTCTTCCTTCTATTTTAAATGAATATATTCCACTTTCCATCAGTTCTGGAATATGTTCAATCATACATAGATCTTTAGAATTCATTATGTAACTTCCTTTATCATCTTCAATTATAGGGAAGTATTCTCCTGGTCTTTTCTCTTCAACTAAATAATACTTATATCTGCAAGGCTGCGCACAAGCACCTCTATTAGAATCTCTTCCTGTCATGTAATTAGACATTACACATCTTCCAGAATAGCTCATACACATAGAACCATGAATAAATGCTTCTATCTCACATTCTTCAGGAAGGTTTTCTCTTACATCATTAATTTCTTTCATAGTAAGCTCTCTTGCAAGAACTATTCTTTTAACCCCTTGATCATACCAAAATTTAGCTGTTCTCCAGTTAGTATTATTAGCTTGAGTACTTAAGTGTATCTCTAGCTCAGGAACAACTTCTCTAGCAGTAGCTATTATACCAGGGTCTGCTACTATTATAGCATCTACTTCAAGAGAATATATTTCTTTTAGATAATCCTCTAAACCATATAAATCTCCATTATGAGGAATTACGTTTAAAGTCATATAGACTTTTTTTCCTCTTTTATGAGCATATTCTACCCCTTCTTTTATTTGTTCATTTGTAAAATTATCAGCAAAAGCTCTTAAATTAAGCTTATTCCCACCTAAATAAACTGCATCAGCACCGTAATCTATGGCTGTTTTCAACTTCTCTAAACTACCTGCTGGTGCTAGTAGTTCTGGTATCCTCATAACCCTACCTCCTTTTAGTTATAGCTATCCCATCACCCATTGGTATAACAGAGGTGATTAAGCTTTCATCTTTTGATACTAAGTCTAAATATGTTTTCATTCTTTTTACTATAGTTATTTTTCTTCTTTGAAGTAAATCTCTAGAAGCAACCATTCCTCTAAAAAGTACATTATCTGCAATAATAATTCCATCTTGTTTAAGAAGTCTTAAACAGTGAGGTAAAAAATGATTATAATGTCCTTTTCCAGCATCCATAAAAATCATATCATATTCTTCATCTAAGCTTTCTAAAATTTCTAAACAGTCACCTTTTAGAACTTTTATATTATCCTCTAAAGAAAATCTTTTAATATTCTCTTCTGCCATAAATATCATCTCTTCGCTTCTTTCTATGGTAGTTATATGAGCAAGCTTTCCACTTGCTTCATACATCATTATTGCAGAATATCCTATAGCTGTACCTAACTCTAAAATTTTTAAAGGCTTTTGAAAACTTACCATGAACTCTAAAAACTTTGCAGTTTCTTTTTGAACTATTGGAACTTTATTTTCTTTTGCATAATCTTCGAGTTCCTTTAAGATTCCAATATTTTCAGGAATAAGTCCTCTTATATAGCTTTCCATATAATCATAAGTAATTCCGCTCATTTTCCCTCCAACCTTTAAAGGTAAATTTACTCTTAATATAATTAAAAGCCCTAAGGCTATTAATTATTTTTTATTTCTTGATGTTGTTCTTTTTCTTTCTCCGCTATTTAAAACTCTTTTTCTCATTCTTATGTTTTCAGGAGTAACCTCAACTAATTCATCACTATTAATAAATTCTAAAGATTGTTCAAGAGACATAGCTCTAGGAGTTGTTAATTTTAAAGCATCATCTGAACCTGAAGATCTAGTATTTGTTAATTGCTTTCTCTTACATACATTAACATCTAAATCATCAGCTCTTGAAGATTCTCCAACTATCATTCCTTCATATACATCAACTCCAGCACCTATAAATAAGGTACCTCTTTCTTGAGCATTGTATAATCCATAAGTTATAGCTTCACCTGATTCAAAAGCAACTATTGATCCTCTGCTTCTTCCTGGAATTTCACCCTTAAATGGCTCATATCCGTGGAATACGTGGTTCATTATACCATTACCTTTAGTATCAGTTAAGAATTCATTTCTAAATCCTATAAGTCCTCTAGCTGGGATATTAAATTCTAATCTTGTATAACCATTTTGAGCAGATGTCATATTAACCATTTCTGCTTTTCTTGGTCCTAATTTTTCCATAACAGGTCCCATAAATTCTTCTGGAACATCTATAGTTAAATATTCTATTGGCTCAAGCTTCTTACCATTTTCAACTTTAAATATAACATTAGCTTTAGAAACTTGTAGCTCATATCCTTCTCTTCTCATAGTTTCGATTAATATTGATAAGTGAAGTTCTCCTCTACCAGATACTTCGAAACAGTCTGGAGTAATTTCTACAACTTTTAAACTTACGTTTGTTTCAAGTTCTTTAAATAATCTGTCTCTTAAATGTCTTGAAGTTATAAAGTCTCCTTCTTTACCTGCAAATGGTGAGTCATTAACCATAAAGTTCATGCTTAAAGTAGGCTCGTCTATATCAACAAATGGTAGTGCTTCTGGATTAGCAGAATCTGCTATAGTTTCACCTATATTAGCATCACCAATACCTGAAACAGCGATTATGTCTCCAATTGAAGCAGTATCAGCATCTACTCTTTTAAGTCCTTCATAGGTATAGATATTAGAAGCTTTAAAATTAGTTGTACTTCCATCTTTTCTAACTATTGATAAGTTTTGGTTTTTCTTTATAGTTCCACGAACTATTTTACCAATAGCTATTTTACCTACATACTCACTAGTATCTAATGTAGTTATAAGCATTTGAAGTGGTTCTTCTGGATATCCTTTAGGAGCATCTACTCTTTCAACTATAGTATTAAATAAAGGTTCCATGTTACTTGATTCTTCATCTATCTCAAGTTTTGCTATACCTTCTCTTGCTGATGCATAAACTATAGGGAAATCTAATTGCTCATCTTCAGCACCAAGTTCTAAGAATAAGTCAAAAACTTCGTCTATAACTTCTTCTGGTCTAGCATTAGGTTTATCAATTTTGTTTATTACAACTATAGGTTTTAATCCAAGTTCAAGTGCTTTTCTTAAAACGAATTTAGTTTGTGGCATTGGACCTTCATAAGAATCTACTACAAGCAGAACAGAGTCTACCATTTTAAGAACACGTTCAACTTCTCCACCAAAGTCAGCATGGCCTGGTGTATCTATAATGTTGATCTTTATACCATTATGTATAACAGCAGTATTTTTAGAAAGAATTGTTATTCCTCTTTCTTTTTCTAGGTCATTAGAGTCCATTACTCTTTCTTCTACTCTTTCGTTAGTTCTGAATATATTACTTTGTTTTAATAGTGCGTCTACCAATGTTGTCTTACCATGGTCAACATGGGCAATAATTGCTATATTTCTTATATCTTCTCTTACAGTTAAGTTCATTATTTATTCCTCCAAACAATTTGCAAAATAAAATTGGATACTTACGTATCCAATTTCATGTCTATACTACATTCTAATCTTATAGTGAGAAAAAGTCAAACTTTATTCTTGAGAAGGTGCAATAATATTTACACCTATTGCCTCATTTAAAGTTTTTAAAATACCATCCCACATAACAGCGAAGCTAGCTTCAGATGAAATGTAATTTGAAACTTCTGGATTTAAAGTCATAATAGTTCCAAAGTTTCTCATTTCTTCTTGAGTCTCTGCTGAAACAGTTCCAGTTTGCACTTGCTCACTATATGCTTTAAATTGAATCTTTCTAAAATCTTCAACCATCTTTTTAGCTTCTGGGTTACCATTTATTTTTTCTGTAGCCTCTCTATAGGCCACAACTTGAGAATCTTCTTTTAAGGCTTTAGCTAATTCATTTACCTTATCATTAATGTTTGCCATAAATTTCTCCTAAATCTATATTTCCATTATTATAGGAAGAATCATAGGTCTTCTCTTAGTTTTTTCATATAAGAAATTTCTTAATTCATCCTTAATATTTGTTTTCATTGTAGCCCAATCAGTTATCTTTTTCTCTTCACAGTTTCTTAGTACCTTTTTAACTATCTCTCTAGCATCATCCATAAGTCTTTCAGATTCTCTAACATATACAAATCCTCTAGAAATTATATCAGGACCAGCTATAACAGTACTAGATTCTTTTTCAATAGTAACTACAACAGTAAGTATTCCATCTTGTGATAGATGTTTTCTGTCTCTTAAAACAATATTTCCAACATCTCCAACACCAAGTCCATCAACAAAAATTTGTCCTGAAGTTACTGTTCCATTTTTTCTTATAGAATCTCTTGTAACCTCTATAACTTCCCCATTTTCAGGAATATGGATATTCTTCTCAGGAAGTCCTAACTTCATAGCTAGTTCTCCATGTTGTTTTAAGTGTCTAAACTCTCCATGCACAGGTATGAAGTTTCTTGGTTTAACTAAAGTATGCATAAGTTTAAGTTCTTCTTGGAAAGCATGACCTGATACGTGAACATCAGCTAACGCTTCATAAATAACATCTGCACCTTTTTTAAATAAAAGATTTATAACTCTAGAAACCAACTTTTCATTACCTGGAATTGGTGAAGCTGATATTATAACAGTATCCCCTTCAATAACATTAAGTTTCTTATGATCAGAACTCGCCATTCTAGCAAGAGCTGACATAGGCTCACCTTGGCTGCCTGTAGTTATTACAACAACCTTATCATTAGGATACTTATTAATATCGTCAACGCTTATTAATACATCCTTATTAAATTCTATATATCCAAGCTCTACAGCAACTTGAACAACATTCTCCATACTTCTACCTGAAACAGCTACTTTTCTGCCATATATTTGAGCCGCAGTTATAATTTGCTGTATTCTGTGAACATTGGATGCAAATGTTGCAACTATTATTCTGCCTTTAGCTTTTCCAAAAAAATTAATAAAGTTCTCACCAACCACTCTTTCAGACAAGGTATAACCTGGTCTTTCAACATTAGTAGAGTCAGCAAGCATTACAAGTACTCCTTTTCTTCCAAGCTCAGCAAGTCTTGAAAAATCAGTTGGTTCATTATCAATAGGAGTATAGTCTATCTTAAAATCACCAGTGTGAAGTACTGCTCCAATAGGGGTGTGAATTGCTATTGCACATGCATCTGCAATGGAGTGATTTATCTTTATAAACTCCACAGACACAGCATTAAGTTTCACAACCTCTCTTGGTTTTACTCTTATAAGTTCAACTGAACTTAATAAACCGTGCTCTTTTAATTTTGTTTCAACTAACCCTAAGGTAAGTTTAGTTCCATACACAGGAACATTTAATTGCTTTAAGACATAAGGTAATGCTCCTATATGATCTTCATGACCATGAG
Source organism: Clostridium intestinale DSM 6191 (assembly GCF_900130055.1). Taxonomy (GTDB): domain Bacteria; phylum Bacillota; class Clostridia; order Clostridiales; family Clostridiaceae; genus Clostridium_T; species Clostridium_T intestinale. Next base: position 128,090 of record NZ_FQXU01000003.1, on the reverse strand, counting down.
TTAAGAATATTCCTCTAACCTTATCAGCGTTCTTCTGTAGGTATGATACATCTGGAATTACAACGTCTATTCCAAACATATCTTCATCTGGAAACTTCATTCCGCAATCTATTACTACGATATCATCTTTAAATTCAATAGCAGTAATGTTTTTCCCGATCTCACTAATTCCCCCAAGAGGAATTATTTTAACCTTTGCTTTTTCTCTTTTCATATTTCCCCTCCTTCTTATAGGTGTCTACAAAGGATGTCATCTCAATCGAGAGGATACCTTTATTTATTTGTCTCTACATTTATCACAAACTCCAAAAAACTTAACTGAGTGATCCGTTATCGCAAAGTTATAAGAATTTTGAATCTTTTGTTCAATTTCATCTAATAAATCGTCTTCCACTTCTATAACCCCACCACAAACGTTACATACTAAGTGGTGATGTCTATGATTTTCGCCCTCATGAGCTAATTCGAATCTAGCACAACCATCATCTAAATCCAATTTATATATTATACCTAAATCTTCAAGTAAAAGTATGGTTCTATAAACCGTAGCTAGCCCGATCTCTGGACAATCTCTCTTTACCTCATCATAAATTTCCTCAGCAGTTAAATGCTTACCCTCATTTTTGATTATAGAGTTTACAATCGCTCTTCTTTGAGGTGTCAGCTTATACCCTTTTTTCTTAAAATCTTCCTTTAAAGAATTTACTTCTTCCTCATTTAAATATGGCATAAAATTACCCTCTCTTCTATAAATTACTCACTAAATAACGTTTCATAAGCTTCTGCAACCATCTCAAATTCATTTTCGTCTTCTATGCTTACAAGAACCTCGTTTCCATCTTCATCTTTAACAATTTTTAACGCAACAGCTTCTTCTTCATCCCCATCTGAAGGAATAACTATTACATATTCATTTTCTTCAATATCAAGTTTTGTCACAACATCAAATTCTTTTTCTTCTCCGTCCTCATCTAATAAGGTAATTTTATCAACTTCGTTTTCCATAAAAACACTCCTTTAAATATTTTAAAATTATATATTAAGCCTTAACCCTATCTAGATTTTCTATCTAAATAGCCCTGTAAGATAAAGGTTGCAGCTATTTTATCCACTATTTTTTTTCTTTTTTCTCTTGATAAGTCGGCTTCTAACATAGCTCTATGAGCAGCAACAGTTGTAAGTCTTTCATCCCAATACACAATTTCAGGATTAAAAGCAGCCTTTAACTTTTCGCAAAATTTATATGTTCTCTCTCCTGCTTCTCCTATAGTTCCATTCATATTTTTTGGTAGTCCTATCACTATAGTTTGTACAGAATACTCATCATATATCCTTTTTATTTCTTCAATATCGCTATTAAAATTCTTCCTTTTTACAGTAGTAATCCCTTGTGCAGTAAACCCTAAAGGATCGCTTACAGCAACTCCTATAGTTTTAGTTCCTAAATCTAAACCTAAAATACGCATTATATATACTCCTCAATTAACAATAAAGAGCACCCGAAGGCACTCTTTACTCTATTCCTAGATAGGATTTTATTACTTCTTCTAGAATCTCATCTCTTTCTAGTTTTCTCACTAGAGCTCTAGCTCCATTGTAGTTAGTAATATATGTTGGATCTCCGGAAATCAAGTAGCCTACTAATTGATTCACAGGATTATATCCTTTCTCAATAAGTGAATCATAAACTTCTGTCAGCATTGCCTTTGTTAAATCTTTTTTATCTCTATTTCTATCAAACATCATAGTATTTTGTATATTGTCGTTCATAATTCGCTGCTAAAAGGCAGCTTCACCATCCCTTCGCACAATATTACATTAACATATTAATAAATATACCCATTATCTAAGTTTATTATAACTTAATATATTAAAAATGTACACTATTTTACCAAATTTTCAATCACTTCATATGATTTGGCAATAGCTTCATTAACTTTTAGCGGATCTTTACCACCAGCCTGCGCCATATCTGGTCTTCCACCACCGCCACCACCAGCTACAGTAGCAACTTCTTTAATGATTTTACCACAATGTACGCCTTTTGGTAATGCATTTTTAGTAGCCATAGATACAAAGTTAACCTTATCTCCTAAAACGCTACCTAAAACAACTACTCCAAGATCTAATTTATTTCTTACCTTATCAGCAAGATCTCTTAAAGAATTCGCATCAACATCTGAAACTACATAAGCAACAACTTCTACATCGTTAATTAATTTTTTAGCTCCTAATATTTCATCTTCAATTCCAGAAACTAATTTACTCTTTAGCTCTTGAATCTCTTTATCCTTTTCCTTAAGCTCTTGAGTTGTTGTATTAATTTTTTTTATAACTTCTTTTTCGCTGCATTTTAATATTCCACAAGCTTCTTTTAATAGATTTTGTTTTTCTTCCATATATCTTAAAGCATTAAATCCAGTTAAAGCTTCTATTCTTCTTACTCCAGCTGCAACCCCAGCTTCAGAAACTATCTTAAATAATCCAATCTCTCCTGAATTTCTAACATGGGTTCCTCCACATAGTTCTTTTGAGAATTCCCCAACAGAAACCACTCTAACTTTATCACCATATTTATCATCAAATAAAGCCATAGCTCCAGAAGATTTTGCTTCATCCATAGTCATAACATCAGTATCAACATCAAATACTTCCATTATTTTTTCATTAACTAAATCCTCAACCTTGTCAAGCTCTTCTCTAGTTAATCCTTGGAAGTGTGTAAAGTCAAATCTTAATCTTTCAGCATCAACATAAGATCCAGATTGAGATACATGTTCTCCTAGTATCTCTCTTAAAGCTTCATGAAGCATATGAGTTGCAGTATGGTTTTTACCTATGCTGCTTCTTCTTACTCTATCTACCTTAAGTGTTACTTCTTCATTAACTGAAACTTCACCTTGAACTACAGTAACGTAGTGGATTGTCTTTCCAGAAACATTTTTCTTAGTGTCATAAACTTCTGCATTAAAATTATCATTATAAATAACACCAGTGTCTCCTACTTGACCTCCCATTTCTGCATAAAACGGAGTATTAGAAGTAACTATATAACCCTTATCTCCTTCAGATAGCTTTTCTTTTAAATCACTACTATCAGCTAATGCAACCACTTCTGATTTAAGTTCAAGTTTTGAATATCCTAAGAATTCAGTTTCTATATAAGCATCTAATTTATTGATAGGTTTATCATCAGTACCCATGTAAGTACTTTCCCCTCTTGCTTCTCTAGCAGATGTTCTTTGATGCTCCATAGACTTATTAAAACCTTCTAAATCTAAAGATAAACCTTTTTCCTCTAATATTTCCATAGTAAGTTCTAGTGGGAATCCAAAAGTATCATATAATTTGAAAGCTTTTTCTCCAACTAATACAGTTTCAGAAGCCTTCTCCATTTCTTCTATATAAGACTTTAATATATCCATACCAGAATCTATAGTTTCATTAAATCTTTGCTCTTCTAATAAAATGATTTTCTTTATATAATCTTTCTTTTCAACTAAATTAGAATAAGCTTTTCCATAGTTCTCAATAACAACATCAACTATATCTATAAGGAATATATCCTTAGCTCCTAACAATCTTCCATGTCTTGCAGCTCTTCTTAATAATCTTCTTAAAACATAACCTCTTCCTTCATTTGAAGGTAAAACTCCATCAGAAATTAAGATAGCAACACTCTTAAGATGGTCAGTAATTATTCTTAAAGATATATCTTTGTTAGGGTCCTCACCGTATTTTGAATTTGTAACCTCACATACCTTGTTAAGTATGCTTCTTACTGTATCTATTTCAAAAATATTATTTACCCCTTGCATTATTGTAGCTATTCTTTCAAGACCCATTCCAGTATCTATATTAGGTTTTGCAAGTTTGTTGTAAACTCCTTGTTCATCCTTATCAAATTGAGTAAACACAAGGTTCCAAAACTCAACTATTCTATCATCATCAGCAGCCTTTAGGAATTCTTCAACAGACTCAACCTTACCTTCTCCTCTGTCAAAGTGAATTTCTGTACAAGGTCCACAAGGTCCAACTCCAATTTCCCAGAAGTTATCATCCTTACCTAATCTAAAAATTCTACTTGGATCTACATCTGTTTTTGAAGTCCAAATATCAAAAGCTTCATCATCTTCTAAATATATAGTTACATAAAGCTTATCTTTAGGAATTTGTAAAGTTTCAGTTATAAATTCCCAAGCCCAAGGAATGATCTCTTCCTTAAAGTAATCACCAAAAGAAAAGTTTCCAAGCATCTCAAAAAAAGTACCATGTCTTGAAGTTTTCCCTACGTTTTCAATATCACCAGTTCTTATACACTTTTGACAAGTTGTTACTCTGTTTTTAGGTGGCTCTTGAAGTCCTGTAAAATAAGGCTTTAATGGCGCCATACCCGCATTAATTAATAATAAACTTTTATCATTTTTAGGTACAAGAGAAAAACTCTCAAGCCTTAAATGTTCTTTACCTTCAAAAAAACTTAAATATGCTTCTCTAAGCTCATTTGCTCCCATGAATTTCATATATTTTACCTCCAACAATAAAAAAAATTAAAATAAAAAGCCCTTCATCCCTAAACAAGGGACGAAAGACATAACTTCCGCGGTACCACCCTAATTATGCTATAATAATAGCATCACTCAAGAAAATCAGCTCCAAGACAGCTTCAATTTAATATGTACGAAGTTTTCACCAGCCACTTCATCTCTAGATACATTAATTAAATCTACTCATTCTCTTCACAGCCAAACACAAATATATATTTGAATTATAGGATACGCAAATAATTTTGTCAATATTTATCACCTTTAGTCATAACTAATATATCTAAAATAAATAATAATTTATATCCTCATATATAACCTTAACCATGACACCTATAGGAACAGCCAAAACCATCCCAAATATCCCTCCTAATTTTTCCCCAATCAAAAGCAATAATATAATACAAATAGGATGCATACTAATAGATTCTCCTGTAACCTTAGGAGCTATAAGATCCCCTTCTAACTGTTGTATTACAAAATATAATATAGCAACTGCAATAGCCTTAGATGGAGAAGTTAAAAAAGCTATTAAAAGAGCTGGAACTAGCCCTATTATAGGCCCAAAGTAAGGAATTATATTAAATATTCCATTTAAAATAGAGAGCCATAAAGGAAATTTAATCCCTATTACAAGTAAACCTATAAAGGTTAAAACTATTATAATAAGTGACAATAGAAGCTGAGAAAATATATATTTACCTAAAAGTTTATCTATATCCTTACCAATAAGTTTAACAACACTTCTTTTTTCAGTTGGAAGAACCAATAAAAACTTACTGCCAAGAGTTTTCCCATCCGCTAGAAAATAATAAGTTACAACAGGAATTATAGCCAAGGATATCATATTCTCCCACAAAGCTATAAGGGTATCAAAAAATCTATAAGAAGTATCAATAAGCCAAACATTTAGCTTTTCGCTAGTCTGCTCATAAATCACATCCACAACACCTATATTATAACTTCTAAGTTTATTAAGAACAGAGTCTATTAATTCAGTAAATCCATTTAAAATATTTTCTATATCCAAAGTTTCCTTAAATAATGTTGGTATTAATAAAGCAAAAGTTAAAACAACAGTGCCTAATATAGCAACTACTAATAAAGCAGAAACTAACCTCTCGTTAAACTTAAATTTACTTACTATAGAATTTTTAACAGGTTTTAAACTATAAGCTATTATAAATGATGTAAAAACCACACCTACTAGCTCTCTTATAATAGAGCTTTTGTTTATTATGAATATAATAGCTAATAATAAAAGTAATATTCCAATTCTTTTGCCCCACTTCACCACATAACTTCTATTCATTAGACATCACCAAATTGTGTGGAAGGGACTTAAATGATATCCTTTGATCCTCATAATATAATATTTCTTTTTCACCAAGTATGCTGTTATTTATAAGCAAAACTCTTTTTCCCTTATATATTTTATCAAAAATCCCTGAGGCAACAATCATACCTTTAATCGAATAATTCAATAAATTAATAAGAACATCCTCAACTACACCTAAAATATTTCCCTCGTTACTTATTACCTCCATATCCTTAATATCTAAAAAAGCTATGCCTTCTTCAGAGGTTGTTTTAGCTGTTACTATAACCTCATTTAAAGATAAAATATCCTCAACAGCTATAAACTGCTTTTTCTTAAATAAACTAAAAGCTGAAATCTTAAAACCCTTAACTATTCCCTTATAAAAATCTATATATATATCAGTTACAGTTCCTATTTTCTTTCCCCCAACATCAAAAACCATCATCCCTACAAAATCTTTCCTACGTTTCAAAAAATCGCCTCCCATAGAAAATTATATATTTAGTATTTCTAAAAATTGATAAAATATAACATTTATTTATGAAGTTTCATTAGATTCTTTATGCCTATTTTCCTAAATAAAAAAAGCTATGCCATAAACTTTTATCTGTTTATGGCAGAGTGATATTATAAAATGTTATTATTTACAAAAAACTTTAAGTTCTTCAATATCTCTCAATATTATTTTCATCAGTAAATCTTTTTATAAACTCATAAGTTTTAGGAGCTTTTATATTTAAAATAGACTTTCCATCTTTGGAATATAACTTTATGATATTTTTTGTATTTGCATGGAAAGATAAAGTTTCCCCACTCGTAAGTTCAATAACAAAACTATAATTTAGAGTAACTATGTCTCCACTTACACTCTTTTTTCTCATTTTACTTACTTCATCTATTATCATCTCTTTATCTGAATCACTAACTTTAATAGAATAATATCCATTTTTATCAGAATACTTGCAATATATATCCTTAACATTTCCCCTTGAAATTTTATAATTAGGTTTTGTGTTAATATAATAAAACAGAAGCGCTACCCCCATTATAATGACTATAAAAATCCACTTTTTCTTATTCATAAATATCCCCTTTTTAATTTTAAAATACTCTAGTTAAAATATTTTACTATATCTCACTTTCAAATTGAAATTTACCGTTCTGCAATTTCTTTAGCTAACTTACTCTTTTTCAACTTTCTATGTTTAATTAAATCAATTGGTATTTTGGGATTTCTATATGAAAGTCTAACAAAAAAATAATTTATCCATTCTACAATAGCAAATAACAAAAGAAAAAAGCCTACAATTATATGAAATACATTATCATAATTACCAATTAATATTACTGGTATAGATACTAGGATGAGAGCTAAGTTAAAATACTTGAGAACATAAAAACTCCCCCCAACATTTTTTATATATTTACCTTTTAGCCTTTGTAGACAAATAAACCAATACAAAGCTCCCTGAAAAAGAATAAAACATAAAACTAGTAAAGGATAGAATACAGGAAGAACAAAATCCTCGAATTTCCAATAGTATATAGACAAAAAAACTACTATGCTTGCCAATTCTCCAGTATATAATTGGTTTAATTTATTAATTAAGACTTTCTTCATTCCTCATTACTCCTATAAAAATTACTATTTAACTTACTCACTGAATAATACTATTGTCAAATAGTTTATCTTCTTAATTATACATAAGATATGGGTTATAGTTCTAGTAATTACGTATAAATAAAAAAAGAAGCGCTCTTCCAAGAAAGCACCCCATTCTAAAACTTATACTTTATTTATAATACACGAATCACTATAGCTATAACAACTCCAACAACAAGAGTAATCACCCCTGCCCCCACTGCTAACAAAAACTTTTGATATGGACGTTTCCCATATTCACGGTTCTTTTCAATTTCATCCATACTTTTACCTTCTTCAAAGTAAAGAATCTCTCTATAAGTCTGAATGTCAAAATTCTTTTTTAGTTTTTCAACTCTAAGGGCATAGTACATAGTTATAATAAAAATCACTCCATATATTCCTAAACCAACGAAATTCCAAAGCATTGCTAATGGAACTGGAGTTAAAATCAAAACTACCATGAGGATAGTAAAAATATTCCCCTCACTTTTAAATCTTTTAATGTCTTCTTCCTTTACCTTTTCTTTCATTTTTTCAAGATCTCCTTTGATTAAATTGTCAAGAGAGACATCAAAAAGAGAACCTAGTAATAATAAACTTCTAAGATCAGGATAACTCTTACTATTTTCCCAACTTGAAATTGTTTGTCGAGATACAAAAATCTTTTCAGCTAATTCATCCTGCGAAATCCCAATCTCATTCCTATATTTTTTTATTTGTTTTCCAATCTCCATAAAATGTCCTCCTGCAACTTCAGTCTAAGATCTTAAATAAATTATCACAATCAAAAGTGCTTTACATTGGCTTATTTTCAGATGTCAAAAAGATTTGACACCTTAAAAATGCCACCAACTTTTTACTCCAACATTCCACTAAGCTTAATAAAGCCTTCTTTATTTATACTTAAGATTCCTTTTTAATTTTACCATAAAATATACCATTCCAGTTACAATACATTCTGTCATATAACTATTTATCCTTCTCCTTATTTCTATTTCTTACTGGTACAAACTCTGATGTAGTATCATTTGGATCAATATAAACATAATCTCCATTTTCACTTTTTTTAAGACCTAAAGACGCCATTTTCTTTTTTGTATTTTTATATTTTGTACTCATTCTATTCACCTCTTAAATGTTTTCTATATTACTCATCTTTTAATTTGCCCAATTAATTCTTTTACAATTAATAAAAATATACCTATTGACAAGATAAAATCTCCAATTTATAATTAAAGACAAATACAGTCTGTAATATCTTTATGGAGGAATTAATATGAAGTATACTAAAGCAACAAATTATGCCTTGCATATCATGGCTTACTTAATTAAACAAGAAGGTAAGGAGAATTTAAGTCTCATTCCATTGGCTAATCATATGAATATACCCTCAACTTACTTATCAAAAATTTTAACTCAATTAGTCAAAGCTGACCTAGTTCAGTCTACACCTGGTGTAAACGGAGGTTATTCTCTTAGAAAACCTAAATCTGAAATAAGCTTTTATGATGTCATTCAAGCTATTGAAGGAAGTGGAGCACTTTTCACTTGTGAAATGGGTGAAAATAACACTTGTAGAATTGAGAATGTTATGAGGGAAGCTGAAGACAAGATGGTGAAACACCTTAAGGAGAAACTTATTTTTGATATTATTTAAAAATGAGCTAGAAATCATGTAAGCAGTTATAAAGCTGCTCATTTTTTTAAGTAATTATAGACAATTACAGTCTGTATTGTATTTTATAGGAGGTATATTATGAATCATAATCATCATCACAATGAATTTAATCAAAATTTTTTAAACAAAATAGCTTTTTTAGATAGCAAACAAAGGGTGAAACTTATTCCCCCTGAAGTTCTTATCAGTCAAATGCCTATTGAAAAAAATCATACCCTACTTGATATAGGTGCTGGTTCAGGCTTTTTTACAATTCCTATGGCAGAAAGCACTACCAATAAAGTTTATGCCATGGACCCTGATTGGCGTATGCTAAAAGTTATTGAAGAAAAAGCAAAGGAAAAAGGAATAACTAATATTGAGCTTATTCAAGATTATCTTGAAAACTTAACCATTAAAAATGAAAGTATCGATTTTGCTATGGCATCTTTAATACTCCACGAAGTTAGCTCGCTTTCAAACGCACTTTCAAAGATATATGAGGTACTAAAACCCGGTGGACATTTATTATGTCTAGAGTATGAAAAAGAGGAGTTGATAGTAGAAGGACCACCAATGTCTATTCGTATCTCCTCAGAGAACCTTGAAAAAACATTAACTACAATTGGTTTTAAACTTGTGAAGAAAACGAAAATTAACGATGCTATTTATACCATGATAGCCGTTAAATAGGAGGGGAATTAATGGACACAAATAAAGACATGCTCATCACAACACCACTGTCTGACATTATTTCAAATATAATTGCCATATTTGCTTTAAGATCGGCATTTAATCATCTAAACAAACTAGATAATGACTATAGATTAGAAGAAAAGGAAGCCTTACCCTTAGTTGTAGAATAAAAATCTACTATTTTTATAAGTTAAAGGAGGTATAAAGTAAGTATAAATAACTTACAGGTACCTCCTTTAAGTTTGCTTCCTATTTAAACATCCATCCTGAAATAACCATCATTTGAACTTCTGAGGTTCCTTCATAAATTTCTGTTATTTTAGCATCACGCATCATTCTTTCTATTGGATAGTCGCTTGTGTATCCATAACCACCAAATAGTTGTAAGCAGCGGTTTGTTACATCAGTAGCATTTCTTGATGCAACTAATTTTGCCATTGCAGCTAAATGTGTATATCTTTCATGATCATCTTTAGCACATGCAGCTTGATATACTAAAAGTTTTGCAGCTTCTGTACTTGCACGCATTTGAGCTAGTTCAAATTGTGTGTTTTGGAACTGTGCGATAGGACGTCCAAATTGAACACGTTCCTTAACATATTTTACAGTCTCTTCTATTGCACCTTCTGCAATACCAAGAGCTTGTGCAGCTATACCAATACGTCCTCCATCAAGAGTCGCCATTGCGATTCCAAAACCTTTACCTTCTTGTCCTAAAAGATTTTCCTTTGGAACTATACAGTTATCAAAGAATAATTCACATGTTGAAGATGCACGTATTCCCATCTTCATTTCATGACTTCCAACAGAGAAACCTGGGAAATCTTTTTCAACGATAAAAGCTGAAATTCCCTTTGTTCCCTTACTCTTATCTGTCATAGCTAAAACAATATATATGTCTGCATATCCTGCATTAGTAATAAAGATTTTACTTCCATTTAATACATAATTGTCTCCTTCTAAAACAGCTGTTGTCTTTTGCATAGAAGCATCAGTTCCAGCAACAGGTTCAGTAAGTCCAAAGGCACCTAATTTTTCACCTGTAGCAAGTGGTTTTAAGTACTTTTCTTTTTGCTCCTCTGTACCATATGCATAAATTGGTGATGCACAAAGACTTGTATGTGCTGAAACAATAACTCCTGTTGTTGCACAACATTTAGATAATTCTTCAACACATTGTATATAACTTAAGGTGTCTACTCCAGCTCCACCATATTCTTCAGGAAATGGAATTCCAAGTAGCCCCATTTCAGCCATTTTCGCTACATTTTCTTCTGGAAAACGCATGCTTTCATCAATTTCTTTTGCTATTGGTTTAACCTCATTTTCTGCAAAGTCACGATACATTTCTTGTAATTGTTGATGATTTTCATCTTGTTTAAAATCCATATTAATTCCCTACCTCTCTTTTTTATATGTGTATATCAATTGTGATTTATTAGTTTATACCATCTAATGTGTAACACACCTTGCCCGGATTCATGATAGAATTCGGATCAAACACTTTTTTAATACCCTTCATTAATTCCATGTTTAGTTCGCCTACGCTGTCTACAAGATATTTAACCTTTCCACTACCAATTCCATGTTCTCCTGAAACAAGTCCGCCACATAAAGTTGCTTCATCATAGATAATTTTGAAGAATTTATCAACCCTTGCTTTAAACTCTGATTCTTCTAAGTCATTGCTGCATTGATATATGTGAAGATTTCCATCTCCTGCATGTCCAAAACTCTTAATAGTTAGCCCACACTCTTCACCAGCTTTATTTACAAAGGCAAGATAAGAGGCTATTTTATTTACTGGAACTACAACGTCACATTCATCTAATAATTTTGTTTCTGCCATAATTGCTTCTAGAAAACTAGAACGTGCAGCCCAAGCATCCTTCATTTTTGCAGGGGTATCAGCTACAAGAACATCAATTGCTCCGGCCTCCAATACTATTTCACTTGCTTTTTCAATAAGATCATTTAACTCATCTTCATTGTTAGCATCTATAGTAACAAGTAAATAAGCATTTGCAGTTACTCCATCAATTACTTGTGGGAATACACTTTTTCCAACATATCTTTCACTAGATAAAACAATTTCTCTTTCCATAAATTCTAATGCTTGTGGATTTAGGTGTTCCATTTTGAATTTTGGAACAGCAGAAATACAATCATCTAAATTCTCAAAAGGAATAATTAAACTTGCAACTACCTTTGGTGCTGTCATGATTTTTAGAGTAAGCTCTGTAATAATTCCAAGAGTTCCTTCTGAACCAATCATTAAATTCAAAAGACTGTAACCTGAACTTGTTTTTGATACTGTAGCTCCAAAGTGAGTGATTTCTCCTGATGGAAGAACAACTGTCATTGCACGTACATAATCACGAGTTGCACCATATTTAACAGCTCTCATTCCACCAGCATTTGTTGAAACATTTCCACCTAGGCAAGCTAGCTTTTCACCTGGATCTGGAGCATATAACAATCCTTTTTTAGCACAATCCTCTGCAAGATCATTTAATAAAACCCCTGCTTGTACATGAACAACGAAATTTTCCATGTCATAAGAAAGTATCTTGTTCATCTTTGTAATGTCAATTAGAACTCCCCCTAAAAGTGGAACTGCTCCACCAGCAAGACCAGTTCCTGCTCCTCTTGGAGTTACTGGTATTTTGTTTTCATTACATATCCTTACAACTTCAGAAACTTCTTCTGTAGAATGTGCCATAAAAACAACTTCTGGAGCTTTTTTCCCATAGATAGGCATCTCATCATGAGAATAATCTTCATTGATATCACTATCTGTTAAAATATGCCCTGGAGCTACCGCCCTTAATTTTTCTATTATCTCTTCTGTTAACTTATTATATTCAGCCATATTACTCATTCCCTTCATATATATTTAGTGAAAAACTTAAATTTCTGCTCACAATTAAACCACTTAAAAATTATTAAAGCCATAAGGTTCCTAAGAAACATACAATACCAGCTATAACTATATAGCAGATAAAATACTTAAATACAGTTCTTAAAATTTTACTTTCTGAGCCAGTAGCAGCAATTGCACTTGCTCCGATTGCAATACTTTGAGGAGAAATCATCTTACCAATACCTGCTCCCATAGTATTTGCTGCTCCCATCCAAGCTCCAGAAAGTCCAAGGTTTCGTGCTGTTTCTACTTGTAATCCTCCAAATAAAACACTTGTTGATGTACCTGAGCCCGTTACAAACCCACCAATAGATCCAATCAATGGTGAAATTAATGGATATGCTCCTCCTGTAACCACAACTAAAAGACTTGCAATATCAGAAATCATTCCACTATATGCCATTATTTTTGCTGTGGACATAACTGCACAGATTGTAGCAATCGTTTTCCAGTTTGCCTTTAAGGTACTAAGTAGTACATCAAATATCAAAGATAGTTTGGCACCTTGTACAAAACCACCAATAACTGCAGCAATAAAAATAATAACCCCTGGGGTATTGATCCAGCTAAAATTCAATGTATTTGCACCTTGACCTGCATACACCTTTAAACTAGTTTTAAATACTGCAATTACATCATGAATTGGCGGAAATAATGTTGATGTAGAAATTAACATCACAAATATTAAAATAAATGGACACCATGCTTGTACTGCTTTACCAAAGGATAAACTTGTTTTTTCCTTTTCCTCACTAACTTTAATACAATACTCTTCTTGAGGTTTTTTATTAAAGACCTTGGCTGCAATAATTGTAAATACCATAGAACATATGGAACCTACTATGTTTGGTAGTTCTGGTCCAACTGTTGTTGCCATAATATAAGCAGGCACTGTAAATGATATTGCAGCAACTAAGGTAACAATAAATGAACCTTTTAAAGCCTTAATTCCACCACCTATGATGCACACCATGATAAATGGAGTTATAAAACAAAGAAGCCCCTCAATTATTGCTGTATTTGCCGCTAAGTCAGTAGCTGAAACACCAGTTACTGCTGAAAAAGTCACTAAAGGTATTCCAACTGATCCAAAGGCAGTTGGTGTAGTATTTGCAACTAAACATGCTATAACTGTTGCAAAGGGATTTAGTCCAATAGCAGCCAGCATAGATGCAGGAATAGCAACAGCTGTACCAAACCCCGCCATACCTTCCATAAAGTTACCGAATCCCCATCCAATAATTAATATCAAAACCCTTTTGTCTATAGAAACTTCTGCTAGCATTTGCTTTATGGAATCCATTGCCCCTGTACGTAAAATCAGATTATAGGTAAACAGTGCTGCAACAATAACCAAGCAAATTGGCCACAATGCATTAAGAATCCCTTCAAATACTCCTGTCACAGTATTAATCACACTCAATTTCCAGAAGAAAATCGCCAAAAACATAGTAACACAAAGGGCTATAGAGCAAGCTTTATAGCCTGGCATCTTTAATTTACTGAGCGCAACTATAAGCCAAAGAATAGGTAATATTGCCATTAAGAATTTTAGAAATAACATTTTTCCATCTCCCTATTTAATTTTAAAATATTAACCCTATTTTTTAGTGCGACACCAAGTTCAATTGTTAGTGCACATTAAGCTCATTTTTTAGTGCGACAATTTCTTTTATACAATAAAAAGTGACTACTTTTCTTTTAATTTTTTCATTTCCTCAATCATAACTGGAAGAATCTCATTTACATTTCCAACAATGCTTACATCTGCAATTTCAAATATTGGAGCCTCTTCATCCTTGTTAATAGCCACAATATAATTTGAGCCAGACATACCTGATGTATGCTGCGTTGCTCCAGAAATACCACATGCAATATAAAGTTTAGGTGATACTATTTTTCCTGATTGTCCAACTTGATGTGTACGCGGAATCCATCCATTTTCAATTGCTGGTCTTGTTGCACCTACTACACCACCAAGTACACCTGCTAATTCTTCAACAAGTTTGAAGTTTTCTTCACTTCCAAGGCCACGTCCACCAGATACAATAACCTCAGCTTCTTCTAAATTAACAGATTCTGAAATTTCTTTTACCCTGTCAATAATCTTTGACTTTAAAGCATCAGCTTGAACTTCAATAGCTTTCTCTGTAACCTCTGCTTTAGAACCAGCTTCAGGTTTTGGAAAACTTCCATTTCTAACTGTAACTACAGCTGTGCCATCTACCACAATATGTTCTAAAATAGTACCGCCATAAGCTGGTCTAGTATATATAATTTTCCCATCATCTTTACTAATCCCTGTTACATCACTTACACACCCTAATCCAACACGTCCTGCAATACGTGGTGCAATATCCTTAGCCATTGCTGTATTTGCAAGTAAAACAACATCTGGATTCTCTTCTTTAACTATTTCTGATAATATCTCTGTCAAAGTATCACAGTCAGAAGCTCCATCTACAAAAGTAACTGGAACTCCAAAATCAGATGCTTTTTCTGCAACAGCTTTGTTATTTACTACAATAGCTGTACCTTCTGCATCCAATTCCTTAAGAGCACTAATAAGTTCAATACTTCCGCTCAAAACTTTTTCTTTATCTGTTTCAATAAATAATAATGCTTTCATACCGTCTCTTCCCCCCTTAATTAAATTGCTTTATCTTTTTTCATTTGATCAATAGTAGCACTAACTGCTAATATAGCGTCTTTTTCTTGAATCTTTATGCCAGCCTCTTTCTTAAGGGGTTCAACATATTGAATACAATGTACCTTTGACTTCTCTACATCTCCAATTTCCGCTGCACTATAAGTTTTGATAACTGCTTTACGGCTTGCCATCTTATTTTTAATAGTAGGATAACGTGGATCATAATCCGGTTTACTTACTGTAACAACAGCTGGAAAACCTAAAGAAACTAAATTATAACCTTCATCAGTTTCTTGATGAATTTCCATCACATCATCCTTTAAATCGATTTCAATAGCGCTACTAAGATATCCTAAACTTAACTTTTCAGAAAGCATTGCTCCAACTTGTCCAGTAATTTCATCTGTAGATTCTTTTCCACATAGAATTAAATCAAACTTTTCACCTTTATCTTCTTCAATTTTATGAATAGCATCAGCTAAAACTCCAGCTGCTCCCATAGCATCTAAATCTGCATATAAATCATCTTTAACAAAAAAGGCTTCTTTAGCTCCCACTGCAAGACAGTTTCTTAACGTGTTTATAGAATCCTCTGCTCCAACCGTCAATACACTAATTGTTCCTCCATGAGTCTCAACAAAACGTGCAGCTAACTCCAATGCATATGTATCAAATGCATTTGCCACAAAACTGACTCCATTTAATTTAGGTTTTTTCTTGTCCTTGTCCAAATGAATTTCAACAGAATCATCTGGAACCTGTTTTACACATAATAGAATCCTCATACTATCCCTCTCCTTACCCTTTTCAGATTGTTAATTTTAAAAATCATTTTGTATTTAAATAATCAGAAATTGGTCTTACCAATTAACAAGTTAATTTTATCACAATATTCCAAAAATTTCAACGCATTAAATAAATAATTAATTTTTGTATTTAATACATCTTCCGTAAATTTAATACAACTTTCTTCACACTTAGACTCTCATCCTTAATCTAAACAAAAAAGAAGTACCTTCATAAAAAAGCACTTCTTTTTAATCATTTAATTAAAAGCTATATACCAACACTATCATTTTTATCTAAAAAATCCTTATTGAATTTATGTTCATTTACATAACGAATTAATATTAAATTAATAAACAATATACATATAAAAACAATATAAGTTCCTTTTAAGCTCCTTGTTAACGCAATTGATATTCCACTTAGCAAGAAATTAACAGAAGTTATAATCCCTTGCACTGGGAAAATTACGCTATTAACCTTTTCGAAACCATGTCTCCCAAATACAGCTGCTGGAAGTGATGTAGTAAAATTAGCAGAACCTCCAATTGCCATACCTATCATAAATATAGAAATATAAATTCCAATCTTTGTCTCTGTAACATTAAAAAACAATGCTATAATGTACCATACTCCAAATATAAGCATAGATCTTTTAGTACCTAACTTTTGATCAATAACTCCAACAATCCATGATCCAATTACCCCTATAACTGCCAAAAACGTCATAATAGAAATAGCCTCTGTCTGAGTAAAGCCTAATTGAACATTTCTAACAACTAGCTGTGTCATAACTCCAACTGTAACTAATTGATAAATGCCTGTAGTCACTGATGATAACCAAAATTGTTTTTCCTTTAAGAGATTCTTAGTAGTCCATCCGCCAGAGATATCATTATTTTCTTCATTAAAATATTCACTTTTATATACTTCCTCTGACACATTATCAGGTAATTGATTCCTCTCCTCTGGAGTATTCCTAATCATAAGCAATCCTAGTATACCCAAAATTATTACCAAAACACTTGGGACTATCAACCCCTTTTGAAGTCCTAAAGTATTCACAAGAAAAGCAATCATTGGAACATAAAAAGCTGAAGCCAAATTATGTCCCATCGTTGTATATCCCATAACTATACCTTTTTTCTTAGGAAACCATTTTGCAACTAAAGTTCCTCCAGCTATATATCCTCCAGCCATTACCGATCCTGTTACAATACATAAAGCTATTGCATATATAACTAAAGAATTAGTTCCTCCCATTACAGCATAAAAAATCCCTGCAAGAAACATACATATTGCAGAAGTATACCTTGAACCTATTTTAATATTAATTTGCCCAAATATGATAAAGAAAAAAAAGCCCACAACTCCTGCAACAGTACCCATACTCAATACAACAGAATAGTCTAGACCTGTTTTAGCCGCAAAAGCTGGTGCCGTAATATTAGAACCATCGTTTACCATGCCCACATAAAACCAAAACATCGCTGCACAATAAACAATAGTTCCCCATCCACTTAAACCAAATCCACCAATATCACTTCTATTTTTAGATTTTCTCATTACCCGTTACCTCCTCAAAATCAAGCTTGAAATTCTATCTTTTACACTACCTTGTTAAGCAAATATCAAGCCAATTTCCACCATATAACGGATATATCATTATTTCACCATTATTTTTTCTATTTTATTTATAATTTGTTAAATCTTTATTAATATGTCATATAATATTATAACTTTATAAATTATCATTGAACTTTCAACTCTCAAGACATTTCTATAATACAAATCTGAATTAGATTTTAAAAACAATAATTTAAACCACCTTGCTTCAGCAATCTATAAAGTGATTCAAATATGATTTACTTAATATATTTTTGTATTAAAACTATACTATTTAAAAATCACCCAAATTTAGTTATTAAAAACTAATCAAAAAACTTCCCTTTATAAAAATTCTCATTGTTAAGTTTTTGGGCTGTCACCCTAAACATGACGCAACCATCAGGGCATACGATATCCTTGCTATATTTATCGTTGCCACCAATGTTCTCTAAATCTCCGCCACTTCTGACTGCCTCCATGATTGGAAACATAATCATCATGACCTTGGAACAGATACCTTGTCCATCTGAATTTGTTGGACAGCCATATGTACAGGTATATTTATCTCCAACTTCCTCTCCGTTTCTGCAATATCGTTCTGTGTGATCACTACGAAGAAACCCAGTCACCTCAATTTCAAATTTGTACTCCTCATCATACCATTTTTTCACGATTAACCTCCAACTTTAAATTTTACTTTCCTCCCTATTCAATAATAAGTTCTACATATCTTCCAGTTTCTTTGTTATATACGTGTTTTCCTATTAAAAAGCGTAGTGTTCTTATATCCTCTAAATCAGGACTTGCAAATTCTTGATAACACTTTTGAGAATCAACTGTATTTAGTTCTTTGTAAAAATCTGAAATATAGCAATAATATTTATCTAGTATATCTTCTAAAGGATATTGTGTTATATTACTTGCATTAGCTCCCTCATTAAATTCTGGCTCTTGAATAAAAGATAGTGAAGTTACATATAAAATCTCACCATCCTCTTTTACTTCATATATTCCGTTTTCAATTTCAGAATATAGATCGCTATTATATTTATTCGCATTATAATTTTCGATTTGTTTCATAATTTGTCCCCCTATTTAAATTACTATTTAGCTCTATAATTTAATTCTGAATTCTCTAACAATTATAAATCAATTATATCATATTTATCTAATAAAGGAAGTTATAGAAAATATAACCTAGGGCAATGAGACTTTAGAAATAAACCTAGTTAGTGCTAATGCTTCATTGAATATGTAAAAATAACACTATAAAACTAGTAAAATACTACAGTTTTATAGTGTTGTTTTGTGCTTTACATTTAACGCAACATTGATTCATAGCTTATTTTTTTAAACGAACCGTTAATCAAAATCCATGCAATCGCTGCCAAAAAGACTCCTAAGCCTAATAGAATCCAAATATTTATAAGGATAATCCCTACAAACTGTCCAGCCACTAGAAAAATTACTGGCAAAACTAAAAGTGCACCAAGTTGTTGGGATTCTTCCATTGTTTGTGCCTTGGCTGAGCCACGTACAATCAATGTAATTGAGATTAGGGACATAGCTGGAGATATAAGTAATAGCACTATTAGCCAACTTATATTAGGTAACATCAGGCTGCCTGTTGTTATAAATATTTCAATCTGCGTCACAAGTGTCATAATGATGAAAGATAGGAAAGAAACCAGTTCACTCATGATAAATGAAGAAAGTATTTTTGCTCTGAATATTTGTTTTAGAGAAAGAGGGCAATATAAGAGCGTTTCAAGTGTTCGCTTTTCCTTCTCCCCCACGAAAGAACTTGCTGCCATAATTGATGAAGCCATAATAGGGATTATTATAAAGAAAACAGGCATAATGTTGTTTATAAGTAGCGATATAACCGAAGCCTTCATATTATCTTGCTGAACGTCTACTGGCAACATACGAATCATTGCATCAAAATCCCTAAAATCCGATGTAAAATGAAGTAATATAATAAAAATTGAAGGTATAACAACTGTCAGCACTATAGGAACACTTATCATTCCTAGAAGTAATTGCTTGTTGGCGGTGATGCCTCGTATATCCTTTCTAATTAAAGATTTCATTGCATTCATAACTATTTGACCTCCTTTTTCTCTTTTCGTTTCTCAATAAGGGAGAAGTATATCTCTTCTAAAGACAATTTATTTGCTGAAACTGAATATACGTTGCCGCCAGCATCCACAATGTGTTTAATAATCGGTGGAATTTCCTCCTCCGTCTGCACATTTATTTCAGCCCACTGTCCTTCAGTTTTACTGAAAGGCATTCCTTTTGGGAAATAGTTTGCTTTAATTTGAACATTTAGACCTGAGAAAAACTTGCAACGTAAAGCATCAAGGCTACCTACCTCTAGCAGTGTCCCATCATCAATAAGTCCATATGAGGTGCAGACCTCCTGAGCATAACGTAACTGATGCGTACATAAAAAAACTGTGGTTCCTTTGTCGCTAGCTAATTCTTTGATCATATTATTTACACTTTGAGCACTCTCAGGATCTAATCCAGAGGTGGGTTCATCCAAAAATAATATTTTGGGTGTATGGATCATTGCCCTTGCTAAGGAAAGTCTTTGACGCATACCAGTAGAATATGTGCTCAGCTTTTTATCTTTTGCGTCAGTAAGATCCAATCTCTCAAGCAACTCAAGCGCTCGCTTACGGCTTTCTTCTTTTGAAATTCCAAATAACGTACCATAAAATACAAGGTTATCTTGCCCTGTTAGATTGCCATACATCTGCGCATGCTCCGTAACTACTCCTGATATAGCATGGACTTTCTCTGGATTAGACGAAGGATTTATGCCAAAAATATGACAAGAGCCTTCTGATGGAGATATCATACCATTTAAAAGTTTAACTGAGGTTGTCTTACCAGCCCCATTTGGTCCTAAAAATCCGAACACCTCACCTTGCCCTAGTTCAAAGCTGACATTATCCAACGCCTTTTTTCCACCAGGGTATATTTTAGTAAGCCTATCTGCAATGATTGCATTCATGTGCTTTCCTCCTCTTCATTAACAGAATTTATCTTATCAACTAATGATTAAATTATTATTATATTGATTATATTATCACTATGATAATATAATGTCAAGAAGAAGCTCCTTTACTATTCACTAAGTAAAGGAGCTTTAAAAAACTTATTTATCGTAATTTTCTGGTGGTGAAATAATTAATCCTAAAGTTCGTGATTTTCTATCTGCCGTAGGTCTATTTTTATAAAGCGGCTGAATTATTTTCGAGTATTCCACCATTGCTGATTCCAATTCTTCATCGGTTGCATAGATGGGTGCAAGAGAAAAACCCGACCTGTCTTTTAAGATATCTATGTTCGGATTCTTACAATAGTCTTGAAATCTTTTAACAAATCCAAATACATACTGCATAAACATTTGCATATAAGCATCACCTGAGTTTTCACCAATCATATCCTGACCGTTAGAATCTAAATTAATGGCAACTCCATAGGTCTTTTCAATTGTCCCTCTTACCTGATTTTCCTCCACTACTTTTAAAATACCGTCATTTGTCATACGCTTCAAGTAGCGGTATAATGTTGCTTGTGGAATATCATTATATATTTCTGCAAGTTGTTTAGCAGTTGCTTTTCCAGAAGAATATAGCTCTAATAATAGTTTACATTTTATTGGGTGAGTAATGCACTCTATAACTTTTTGCTCCATAACACTTCCTCCTAATTACTTATGAAAATATTATCACTTTGATAATATAAAGTCAAATAATTATGCGCTTTGTAGAATATTTTCATTTTATCTGTATAATATATAAGAAAATTGTGAAACGTTATTTATTTATTCTTGAAGTATTATATTCTTCCACCAATATAGAATATACTTTAGCATCTCTCGGTATATCTTTTATTATCACTTCATTTCGTAAAGTTCCTTCATAAGTCATCCCTAGTTTCTTTAACATTTTTTCTGAAGCAATATTATTTGATTCGCATTTTCCTTCAATTCGTATAAGTTTCATTTTATCAAAGCCTAAGCCAATGATTGGCCTTAATGCTTCAGTTGCAATTCCTTTGCCCCAATATTCTCTGTTAATAACTGCACCTAATGAGGCTGCTCTATCTAGTTTAAAATACAAATTTACAGTTCCTATTACTCTGTTATCAGTTTTATCAATAACTGACCAAACAATTGAAATACCTTCATCCATTTTTTTAATTAAGTTCTCTAAATGATTGATTGTAGTAATCTTATCAGAATGTTTCTCTCTTGGTACATAATTAGTAGTTTCTTCATCAGAAAACACTTGATATAAATCATCCGCATCAATTAATAATAATTTTCTTAATAACAATCGTGGAGTTTCTAAACTATGACAATCTATTTTTATGTTCATGTATTTCCTCCCATCATTTGATTAATCTTCAAAAACGTTAATTTTATCGCTTCCATCTTCTCCTATAACCTTTACTATATCTTGAATATGACCTTTAAATGCATCAATAAAGTATTCTTTGCTTGATACATTTGAAACTATACTTTTTTCTTGTTCACTAACTTTAATTTCATAACTAACTACTTCAGCGTCTTTATTATATCCATATACTATAGTAAAATAGTTTTCTACGTCATTTACAAATATAGTTGAGAAACTAAATAAACTATTACTTCCACCCTGCTCTGCGGCTTGATAACTCTTATAATACAATCCATTCATTTTCTCTTCATAGCAATTAAGATATTTGTATTTTTCATTATTAATAGGTGTGCTTAATACCAATTTAAACTTCTTGCCATATACTTCAAAGTCTTTAACTTCTTTAATACTAACCTTATCATTCCAATAGTTATTAATACCTTTGTTCATATTTGAAGAGAACATTATTGTCTTGCTATTAAAGTAAAAAATAGATAATATACTTATTAAAAAAACAATGATCATTGAAACTTTATATACCTTTTTTATTCTCATTTTTTCTCCTTAATTTAATAAGTTAATATCCCCATGTTTTAAGTGTCCACTTACTATTTTCTTTATCACGCACTAAAATCCACTGCCAATCAGTATACTTAGAATTAGGATCAAGACTACCATCTCCACCAGAAGAATTAACCTTAAAATTTGATAACAAAACTATTGCCTCATGTGAATTATATTGCCTTGCCCATTCATCTGATGAAGCAACATTAATATCTTCGTCATACCATAAATCAGTTAATATACATCCCTTAAATTCGCTTTTAAATTTTCTCTTTACAATATTCATTGCATCGTCAATGTCTTGATTACTATAAACTTCAGACTGTGGTATAGATTGATTTACATTATTAATATCCCCACCTATGTAAGTCCTTAGAAAGTATAGGGCTATACCAATTATACTTATTACAAAAATTGAAGCTATTAATTTACTTTTTTTACTCATCATTTCCCCCCAAAACACTTATTTCTATATATGATATTAAAGATATTATCATTTCGTATTATGATACTAACTCCCGTAAACCCCTCAAATAAATTCGTACTTGCTGTACAATACTTACTACAACTTTTTCATTGTCAATCAAGCCTGCTCTAGAAATTAATATTTAACTTACTCACTGAATAATACTATAATCCATATCTTATCATACATAAGAAATAGATTATAGTTCCAGCAATTACGTATAGAAAAATAAAGGAGGAGTTTTTTCTTCCTCACTTGATATCATAGAATTATTTATCCCTCTCCTTATTTCTATTTCTCACTGGTACAAACTCTGAAGTAGTATCATTAACTTAAATATAAGGCCATAGTCTAAACTCTTACCTCTTTTAAGGCCAAAAAATCACATTTTTCCTTAGTATTTTATATTATTATTCATCGTAAAAATGCAGATGAGATAATCTCACCTGCAAGATTTAATCTTTTTATTTGGTTTCAAAATATTTTTCAATATCTTCAACTTTTTCTAAATCAAAAATATCTGTAGCTATAGTTTCTATAATAGTTTCAGGTAATTTCTTTATTTTATTAATGTAAGCTTCAGGAATAGATTTAAATTTTTTTGCTAATTGCTTTATTAAAACCTCAGCTTTTCCTTCGGCTTTACCTTCAGCCTTTCCTCTAATAAGTCCTTCTTCTTCACCCTTAGACTTTCCATCCTCATATATCATTTTTCCTATTTCGGTCATTGATATCACCTCCAGAAATTTTTTCTTTGATAATTCATCTCCAAACTTCTCAAATAATGCATACAGAAGTGTAGTACATTTGCTTTTATCTTCGCTATTTTTAATCTTATCAGCTAATTCTATACAATTAATAGTTTGCGTACTTTTGTCTCTTTTACTTTTCATTAACGGAATCATTGTAAGATTTACAATATCCTCATCAGTTAAATTTGAACCATTTAAGATTTTTTCTTTTAAATAATTTAATCTGTCATCACCATTTAAACTGCTCATGTAAAAAACTTCTACAGAGTATTTTATTGAACCAGCATCTATGTACTTATTGGTATTTTCAATATCAGCTGAATATATAATTACTGTTTTAACTTTTCTTTTATTTTTGAAATATAAAGAAGCATCATAATAAAGAAACCTACTTAAATCATCTTTTTTATTTGTAGTTTGAAATTCGAAATGTAGATAAGTACCATCTTCTAAATAGAATAAATAATCCATCTGATTTGTTTTAATTTCAATATTTTTTAATTCAGTTTCAGCTGGAGCTATTACCTTATCTTCTATCCCAAAGAACTTAATTGCATGATCCTTAAAGTAATCCATAGCTTTTTTCATTATGGCATCTTCAACTTTATTATAGTCCATTTCACCCTCCTATTTCAATTAAGCAAAACAACTTAATTATAATTTTAATATTAGGCCCCTCGATATCCAGAACGTTTGTTCTCTTAATTATTATTACCACTTAAGAGAACATATATTCCTATACTTTATAAATTTATAAATAAATTTCTCTGATTTCTGATTTATCTGCTCATTGATGGTAAATAAAAAACTCTGCCATAACCCTTTATAAGTTTATAGCAGAGCGATATTATAAAATGTTATTATTATGATCAGTAAATCTTTTTATGAACTTATAAGCTTAGGAGCTTTTATATTTAAAATGGACTCTCTTTCTAATAATAATGTCGCCTTAGTTTTAAATAGTGAAATCCATGTGTCCCATTCTTGTTCTGGCAATTCAGCATAAAACTTCAACACTTGCCTCAATCAACTTTCCACCAACTCCATACCACTGGGGACAACCATGTACAAATCTATTCCAATAAGGCATCTCTTGATATAACTGTATTAATTTATCCCATACTCTTTCTGGTGCTGAATAGTATATATTAAGATTTATGTTAAAAATTTACATTGTAACGCTTCACTCCTTTTCAAACTAAAATTCATCTTGTTAAAAATATAAAAATTGAAATACCAAAAATAAATATTGCAACACATAAGCTAAATATAGCAACTGCTTTTTTTACAATTATTAATTAATTATATCATATTTATCCAAAACTCCATTATTCATTTTTCAAAGAACCATTTAATTCGCAATAATTTCAGGTTTTAAACTAACTTTTTTGTATTGCAACGTAAAAAGATACCGTAAATTCATTTGAATAATACGGTATCATAATAACTTTATATTTAGTTTTATATGAGTAATAAAAACATTGTTTACTAATCAAACCCTACACTTATGACTGTAGGTATATTTCTATTCTTTCCTTACCACTGCCCAAATTTTTTCTTTTTAAAGATATCGTGCCGATTTCTCCTGTATTTCTTATATGTGTTCCTCCACATGGAACTTTTGCAAACCCTTCTATGTACCAATATCTTTTTTCATTTTCCTCATCATCGAAAGCACTAACTATATCCAAGTTTGAATTTATTATGTTGTTTGCTTTATTGAGGAGTTCTGGAAATATTTCAGAAATTCTTCCTTCCCAAAAGAAGTCTACTCTTGCCTTATCAAAAGTTATATTTGCTCCAATTTTATCAGGATGATTATAGTTTTGATACACTAGTTCCAAGATTATTTCAGCTGAAAAATGCAATTTCATCAACCTATATCTCTTTTCCCAATCAATTGTAACTATAACATTTTGATTCGGTACTAGGTCATGGTTGTCTCCAATAGTATAGAAAATTTCTTTTCCTTCCTTTTTGGCTTCTACGATTTCAAATCCCCCTATAGTTCCTGAATCAGACTGTTGACCTCCTGAAAAAGCAAATGCAATTGTTTGGTCAAGAGTAATAACATTACTGTTTACACTCGTTACTTTTGCTTCAATTTTTGTTAAGTAAGGATTTTCCCAAAATAACTTCTTAACACTCATTTCATAACCTCTCTTCTCTATCTCACTTCTATTTTAAATAATATATTATGTGTTGAAAACTTACTATTTCATTTGTTATATTTCTATAACAATGTGGCTTATTTGCAAAATATCTTATCGCATCTCCATGTGATAACTTATATATTGAAGTTCCTATTTCCACTTCCATCTGCCCTTTTGTAACAATAATATACTCTTCAGTCCCCTCATTGTGTGGCAATGATTGATGATTACAACCCGCCTCAAGTTCAATAGTAAATACTTCAAATCTTCTAGTGTTATCATATGGGAAAAGAGGAAACACTCTCATTTTTTCATCACTTTCTACTATAGGTTTAATATCATTGTGACAAATATAAACAATTTCCATATCATCTTCTTCCATAAAATAAGAAAATGATACATTTAGTCCTGTAGCGATTTTCCATAGAGTAGATACACTTGGATTTGAACTACCTTTTTCTATTTGAGCTAACATCGCTTTACTTACTCCAGTAAGTTCTGCAACCTTATCAAGGCTCAATTTTTTTTGTTTTCTTATTTTATTTAAATTTTTACCTATTATCAAGTTAAAGTCCTTCATATAAATTCCCCCAAGGGTTGTATGTTATTCTGAACGTATGTATAATATATTATACAACAGTAATTACATATTTACTATATTATGTGAAAAAAAATTATAAGCACAATTAAAGGAGGGAACTTTTATGTCATCTAACTTAAAGAAGAGCGCAGAAAAAGTGCAAAGTGTACTAAATGAATTTGGATTTGAGCTTAATGTAATAGAGCTATCCGATTCTACCCGTACTGCACAAGAAGCAGCAAATACAATAGGCTGTACAGTAAGTCAAATAGCCAAATCATTAATTTTCCAGGGTAAAACAACTAAAAATCCTATATTGATTATAGCAAGTGGTACAAATAGAATTAATGAAAAGGCGATCAAGGAATATATTGGTGAAAAATTAGGGAAAGCAGATGCAGACTTTGTTTTGGAACATACAGGTTTTGCAATTGGTGGAATTCCGCCTATTGGACACAAAACTCCTATAGCTACCTTTATAGATGAAGATTTAATGCAGTACGAAGAAATTTGGGCTGCTGCTGGAACTCCTAATGCTGTTTTTAAATTAACTCCTAAAATTTTGGCAGAAATAACAAAGGGAAATATTATTTGTGTTAAATAAGTGTAGCCATAGGATATTTTTTTAAGTATCTTATGGCTATTTGTCACGAAATTAATTATGAGTTTATTATATTCCAACACAGCATTAAATTTTCAAAGAGTCAATTACAAGGAACGTTTAGCTAGTCTTCATTTAACTCTTTAACAAGTTTATCTAAAAAGAACGATATTGTATTTCTGTCAGATTGGGTTCCATAAAGATTAACACTAAGTATTGCCTGATTATCAAATGTTGAGATAGCTAACTGAAAATAGGGACTATATTTAATTGAACCAGTCATATATGCTTTAGTAATTTCAACTTTCCCAAACTTAAGCCTTGTCTTATCAAGTATCCCTATATTGGTGAATGCAATTAATGGATTAGTAAATTTCTTTTTTACGATACCCCTTGCCAATTTATAAGGGAATATATCAAAAACCTTTTCCATTAAATTGATACTTTTAACGCAGGCAATATTTAATTTTTCTTTATCCATTACCCTTTTTACTTTACCAAGAGTTTGTTCAAATTCTGTACCAATCTCAGAACCTATATCGCAAGTAAGATTAGTACATAAATTGCAAATACCTTCTGCTTTTCTACTCGGAAGATATTTTCTCATGTCTACTGTACAAGTTATACTAATAACACGTCCAAATATTTGAGAAAGAACCCTCAAGTAAGCTGTAAGGATGACATCATTCACGGTAGCATCATGCTTTTTGGCATAGGCTTTAATTTGATAAAAACGCTCTTTTGAAATCTCACGAATCTCAATAAAAGGGTTACTAGTATCCCCCTCAAGTTCAAACTTAGCTGGATCAAGGGAAAACATATCATTTTTACTAAATATGATTTTTAATTTCTCACCTGCTGAAAACGCCTTTAATATTTGGCTTATCCTTCTATTGCCAATTGGTTTTGGAAAATAGTTTGACTTTTCTTTCATGTTTGAATAAATGTCAGCCAGCATATAAAGATAATCCTTAAATCCAGCAGCATCACATAACATATGGTTAATTACAACACAGAGAGTGTCATTTTTGTCATCTCGAATAACCTCAATCTTAAGCTGCGGCCCATTTAGTGTATCTATTTCTTTGCAGATAAATGCATTAATACTTTTATCCACATTCGATGTTACTACAAGCTTTACAATATCATCTGCTGTATATCCCTTATCCTCCCAGTAAGCTTGATTTTTATTTTCATTGAAACTACTTCTAATAAGAGGAAATACTTTGGCTGAAATATTTACTGCCTGTTTAAATCGACCTAAGTCAAGTTTTTCTGCAAGTGTTGCTACAAAATGCAATGTATGGTCATTAATATTTTTAACTCTGAAAAGGTGTTGAAGTGTATCCCATGCTTCAACTTGATAATTAAGATGACTATTTGGCATTTTACTACACCCTTCCTTCCACCTAATACTTATAATGAGTACACAATATCAGACTATTTTAAATTAGTTCTGCATAAACGACTCTTTCAATGGGTGATACATGTAGTTTTCTATTTATACATTTTAGATAATTTTCTTCATAGTAAGACATTCCTACGTTCTCAATAAGCTTAAGGTTATATTGTTTTATGAAGTTATCTACTTCTGATGGGTTTAGACCAAAACTCCAAGGTTCTCCTCCTGCTTTAAATAAAGTAGTCAATGCTTCTGCACCTACCTTACTCTCAGTTCCATCAATCACGCTTTTTAACACATAAGTAAATACTAGTGCACTTCCATATGAAGCTTTTCATCAATATATTTTGTTCTACACACTTGTAATCCATAAAGCCCTATGGATGTTGAGTTATACATTGAAATCATGAATTTTCTAATAGCACCAAACTTCATAATAGAATTAATATACTTACTAAAAAAGTTTTTAACAAATATATCATTAAATAATCTCGTTTCTGTAGGTTCATGTTGCTCAATCAATCTTGCATAGGCTGCTGCGTATGCAGTTTTATAACTTTCATTTCCCTCCATAATAAAGCCTCCACATACATTTATAATCCTATTAACTCCTTTATAGCCTGTTTCCAACACTTTTCAGGAATATTAGGCCAAACACAATTACCAGTTTTTTCTCTACATAACTCCATAGCTCTTGATAGAATTTTACCATGTGATGTATTACCTCCACGCAGTATATTTTTAGTTAACACACTCCAGTAATATGCGTGTTCATCAAGCTTAACTTCATCCATATCTCTGATTACACCATCAACATCATACTCAAGACTTATAAATTCCTCTGACCATTCCTCACCATTTCCATGCAATATCAAAAACTGCGTCTTTCCTTCACTAAAAAGAGGTACTCCAACAGCCCCAGGGTTTAGAACACATTTATCGTTATGTACAATTTTACATTGTATATGGGAATGACCACATAAGATAATTGAAGTTTTTACCCTGTTCATAATTTCTATAGTCTTATTATCATCTAGCAACATCTTTTCATTTATTTTATAAGGAGAACCATGGCAAATAGTTATTGCTGTCATATCATCTATTGTTATCTCTTTCACTGGTTGTAACTGTGCAAAAAAATTCAAATCTTTAGATGTAAGTGATTGATACGTATATAGTAATGAACCACTAGCAGAATTTTTGTCTTCCCAACCTTTTTCACCATCAGCACGATATTTCAGCCAGTAATCTTCCTTATTTCCCTTGATGAAATAACATTTATATTTTTCATTAAAATCATATAGTATTTTCATTGTCCTCTCAGGGTAAGCTAATTCGCCAACATAATCACCCAAAAAGAAAAACGTATTAATATTACGTGAAAGTGCATATTCAAGGCAACGCTCTAATGCAATGTAATTGCCATGAACATCTGATAAGACTGCTATATCCATTTTCTACTCCCCCACAAATTTACTATTTACTTAATAGGTTTTCCAATTTGTTTATCTAATCTCCATTTTGGAGCAGAACCATCATCTCCAAAATATTCATCAAGTTCTTTAATTTTATTATTCTCTATTATAAAAAATGAAGTTGCGTGAAAAGACATGCTTTCATCCCAAACTCGTGTAACCGTAATAATGCTATTATCTAATTGAACAATACGCTCAACTTCACCATTCCATGTTCCTGGATACTCACAGTTTGCAATAATATACTCATCAACACTAAAACATTCATTTGTGCAGTGCCATCTGATAGTTGCATCTTCACAGAAATATTTTCTTAACTCATCTTTATCTTGAGATGCAACACACTCCCAAAATTCATTAGCAAATTTTTCTATAGACATTATTATCCCTCCATCAAATTATTATTTAGCCCTATAATTTAACTTAGTATCCTCTTACAATTATATCATATTTATCCAATACCACATTGTTCAATTTTCAAAGAAGCACTTACTTCGCCATAAATTCATACCTGTTATTATTTTTGAATAGCGAAGTAAAAAACACCGTAAATTCATTTGAATATTACGGTGTTTTTTATAACCTCATATGGAATTCTATTTGTATAATATTAATAAAGTTGTTCTTGAATATTAATAAATTACACTTCTTATCTGTACTTATACATAATTGTAGATCCATCATCTTCATTAAAAATTGGTGGGTTTGTGCGATACTGATATCCTAATTTATAATAAAATCCATGTGAACTTTTAGACGATGGAATTTCAATCAAATTACTATCAAGGCACCATTCATCTTGTTCCAAAAACAAAATCAAATCTTTTCCTACTCCTAATCCATGAAAATCAGGGTTAACAAATATTGCAGTAAAATAGCTTTGCTTGTCTTGTCTGTAATCTCGACTAACTCCACCTGCAGCTATAATTTCCCCATCATACCAAGCTTCATAATAGTGCCTTGTTGCAATAATATTAGTTAACCATTCTTTCGTAAACATGCTTAGATATTTATTAAATTGCTCATTCGTATAGTCTTTGTAATTAACCTCTTTCATACATCTTACAATGATATTTAGGATAGCATAAACATTTTCAACAGAAGCTCTTTTGTAGTTAATATCCTTCAAATTCATAATAACTTAACCCCACCCTTACCAATATTATTGAGATCTTTTTATTTTGTAATATTTAACAGTTATGAATAAATTATATCATATTATTCCAACACCGTATTATTCAACTTTCAAAGAGCATATTTACTTCGCAATAAATTACTATTGCGTGTAAAAATGCCGCAAATTCATTTGAATAGTACGTTAGTTTAGAAATCTATTCACTTTTTATTTATAAACTCATGATTTAATATATCTTCAACTTTTCTTCTTACCTTTACTGGCAAACAGCCTTCCAATGCTCGCTTCAATACTATAGTTTTTTTAATTCCCTTTGATAAAAGATATTTTTCTATCATCTTAACTTTTGCTTCCCTGTAATTAATCCAAATTGATTTAGCAATATAGATGCTCCAACTGTTTATTATATTTGTTCCCATTCATCTCGTATTATTCCGAATAAAGTACAATCTTGAAAGCCGTCACGGGTTTTATAGTTATGTCGTAAAAAGCCTTCCTTGCTCATTCCAACCTTTTCCATCACTTTCCCTGAAGCAGGATTTTCTAATGAGTTATATGATTCAATTCGTTCAACATCCGTATTTTTAAACATGTAATCAATAACAGCTCTTGCCGCTTCGCTAGTATATCCTTGACCCCACCAACGGCTACCGATCTTGTAACCTAATTCAGCCTTGAAGTCATGTTCTGAAGTTATCAAGATTCCAATGGAGCCAATCATTTCGCCGTCTTTTAGATACATTCCCCAGTAATAAGTGGAATCAGATTGATACTTGTTAACCCACATTTGAATCATTTTCTTGCTATCATCAATTGTTTTATGTGCATCCCACCTCAAAAAGCGTGTAACTTCATCATCACTTGTCCAATTCTTAAACATCATTTCAGCATCAGTAAGCTCCAGTTTTCTTAATGTCAATCGTGTAGTTTTTATTGCTTGTGTCCCTGCATGCTTCACTCGTTTATTCCTCCTGTACTAAGTATAAATTTTTTACATAGTATTCCATAAAAATAGTTAATTATTTTCTCTTAAAAATTACTAATTAGCTCTATAATTTAACTCCGCATCCTCTTACAATTATATCATTTTTATCCAATATCTCCTTAATTAATCAAGAGAGAATATTATTGCACAGTTAAACTCATATTAAATTCATGTTTTGAATTAACTTTTTGTACTGCAAAGTTAAAAATACCGCTTATTCATTTGAATAATACGGTATCATAATAACTTAATATTTAATTTTATTTGAATAATATAAGAATATCATGAAAGAATGTCAACTTTTCTTTTATACAAATTCCCAAATAAATAATATACTCCAAACCCTAAAAGAGAACCAAAAACATTCAAGATTATATCATCTATATCACAAGCCCCCATGGAAAATATCAATTGCACCACTTCCATGAGCAGACTTATAATCAAAGACACTAACAAGGTATTTTTAAGCCTATTACATTTCTTAAACAATAAAGGCAAGAAAAATCCAAGTGGACTAAAAGCAAAAATATTACCTAATAAGTTTTCAATTGAGATACGGATAGAGGGTCCGCCTTGTAAATATGGAATTATTGTATTTACTAAAGGAATAATATTTATTTGGGTTATTTTTTGTGAAAAAGGTATTTGAGTTCTGTGTTTCGCCATAACTAAAGCAGTTCCATCTTTTAAGATAATCACGTTCACAAGAACTGCTAAATAAACTATAAAAAAGAACGAAATTAATAATTTAAGACCTTTTGAAGTTAGTTTCTTATTCAATATTTTCTCTCCCCGCCATTTTTAAAACTTAATACGCATTATTTTACAATTATGTATAAATTATATCACATTTACCCAACACCGTATTATTCAATTTTAAAAGAAGCACTTGCTTTATAATAAATTCACAATACTTAGTATTACTTTTGTATTGCGAACCAAAAAATACCGCTTATTCATTTGAATAATACGGTATACTAATAACTTTATATTTGGTTTTATTTATAAGATACTACATAACTTAATTAAACTTATATTATCTCAAACCTACTATCTATCAATTACTACACTACCATTTGAATCTAATAACGGTGTAATTCCATTCAGACCATTTCCAACTGTCATTAAGTAATTGACTCCTGTCTGAATATCGACAACAATATATACTGCTGCACCAATTAATAATGACTGTTCCTCTTTAACAACAAATCTTTTTTCTTTTTTTTCTTTTCCAAACATATAAAATCCCTCCATATAAATTGCATTTCATCTGTATAATATATAAAAACATTATGTGTCCTAATAGTAATTTTCTCTTAGAATTTAGATGTTAATGTGCCTTGGTGAAAAAAAATTTTCCATTTTCCATCAAAACACTTCCATATAGAACTACGAAGTGAATATTTTTTGTTTTCATTTATTTCACCATTCTTTATTAACTTATATGTTGCCAATATACAATCATTACTTAATTGATTTACTGCAAAGTCCTTTATTTGCCAATCTATTTGTTTTATCTGTTCATCAACCGATTCGCCTTTATTATAATGCCATATATATCCTGAACTACAAAATTCAACAAATCCATCTAATAGCAATTCACTTGTCTTTTCTATTGATTGCCTTATTTCTGGTTTTAATAAATCAGTTTCGAGTTGTAGTAGGTGTTTTTCTAACAACTCCATTTTCATCTCCCCTTTTTTAATTACTTAAAATTTATAGTTGTCAGTTAATTATACTATATTTATCTAATACTATATTATTCAATTTTTAAAGAACCCCCAACTTCACAATGATTTCAAAATACTAAGTACTATTTTTGTATTGCGAACTAAATTATATTGCGAAGTAAAAAATACCGTAAATTCATTTAAATAATACGGTATTTTCAATAATTTAATATTCTTAATTTGATATTTATTTTACATACTCTATAAATTGGATTTAATTATTTATATTTTAAATGATTAATTCCATCGTTCTGGAAGTAAATCTGATATTGTAAGAATTTTATCCTTTAACATTACTTCACATTTATAATTATTATCATCAATCTGATTTATAAATTCTCTACATCTCCCACAAGGTGGAACTACCTCACCTGTATGATAAACAGCCACCATTCTTACTATACGACTTTCTCCTGCCGTTATCATTGCAGCAATCGCTGCATGTTCAGCACAAAATCCCATTGAAGATGGCGCATCAATACAAACTCCTTTATATACATTGCCTTTTTCAGTAATTATTGCTGCAGCAACAGAACCTGCATAAGCACTACGTGATAGCTCATGTGGGTTTAATGTAGCCTTAGCAATTTCATACAGCTTGCTAAACTCCATAATCTTATCTCCTTATATATATTTTATTCGCATATTCGTTGTTCATTTGAATTAATTATATCATATTTATCCAATGCCATATTATTCACTTTTCAAAGAACCACTTACTTCGCAATAATTTCAAAACACTAAGTACTATTTTTGTATTTCAAAGCAAAAAACACCGCTTATTCATTTGAATAATACGGTATTTCAAAAATATTTATTTGGTTTCTTCTTATATACTATTAATCTAAACTCCACATTCCATCAATACTTACCTTATCATTATACTTTTTTATAATTTTTACTATATATTTTATATCTTTAGTAGAAAACCACGATTTAGGAAACATTATATATCTATTAATAAATTTATTAGTTTTTTTCTTCCCCTTAATTATTACAAAAGTTAGTGGATATCGAAAATTTAACTGGTCTATTCTAATAGACTCTATTACATAAAATTCAAATTTCTTTTTACTGAATACCTTCTTTAATTCTATGGCTCCATCCCTAATTTCTATTTTTATTTTCTTTTTGATTAAAAATAGAATTGTTATAGCATAGTTAAATATAATCAGTGTGACTATAACTAACCAAGAGGTCATAAGAAATACATCACTAGTCTTAATATCTTCTAAGGGAGCTTTTCTAATTAGGATGTATGTAATAAAAAACAATGCTACAGTAATAAAAATACTAACCATAAAATAGGCTGTAAATTGCTTTGGATATATAGTCTTATCAATGTTTTTACACTGATTTAATTTATTTTCACTCATGTTTTCCTCATATTTATATAATAATTTTTTAAAATAATTAACTAAAAATATATGCTGCTAATTCATGAAATTAAGCTTTATTATAAAATCATTTATAATAAACAGAATTGTTCCAAGTGAACAAAAAATAGAATTACATACTTGTATTGCTATAGCTAAAACATATTTATAATTTCTTTTATCAAAATATATATTATTCATAGAATAAATAATCAAATTTTTTGATAAAAAGTCAGTTATTATTAACAGAGCAAGGATAAAAGAATTCAAAACAAGAAATAATCCAAAATAATTTTTGGGTCCAAATATTTCATTAGTTTTATACCATTTTATTGCTGTAAATATTATCTCTATAGGGATAAAGATCTTTCCTTGTATCATCAAAAGTTTTTTAGCTCCTAAAATATTTTTTTCTACAAAATAAATAACAAACAATAAAATAAAAGCTCCTGTTCCTAAAAACACATAATTTAATATATCCTTCATTTGTTCTCCTATGTTAAAAAATAATATTTAGTATGTTTCTATAAAAAGTATATCATGATTTTAACTTTAAAAAAATTATTATTATTACCTTATTATTCAATTTTCAAGGAGTCTATTACTTCACGTTATTTTTAAAATACTAAGTACTATTTTTGAATTGAGAACTAAAAAACACCGTAAATTCATTTGAATAATACGGTATCATCATAAATTTATATTCAATTTTAATCTTCTTAAATTTTAATAGTGAATCGTGAATTACCGTCTTTACCAATAAACTCTAGTTCATTGTTAGATATCCATTTTAAATCACCAAAATATTTTATGAACATCCACTCATCAGGAATCTCTGTTACAACAACTTCCTTCTTAATTATTTGCCCACTCTTGTCAACAATAATTATTCCAATATCGCAGTAATATATATCATGTTTACAAAAGACTTTAGCAATATATTTTCTATTAGGGCTATGTTTTTGCTTCTTCCATATCCACGTATTAATGTAGTTTTCAGAGATAATTTGATTATAAGCCTCATCAAATCTTATTTTGTCCCATTGCTCTTTTTCTACAATATGTTCTATTGCTATGTTAATTAAGTCAAGAGTTTTTCTCTTCTTATCAAAATCATTAAGCTTAAAAAAATCATCAATATCATAAGGTATATGAACTGCATATATTCCTAGTACTACACTAGATCTTATAACTGAGTTTGGAGAACACTCTATGTTTATCTTACAACATTTATCATTCTTATAACCTTTTAAACATCTCTCATAAAAAGCAGTAATATTTCTTGTTTGCAATCTAAATTTAAAATTTCTTTGTTTAAAGTTATTGTTATAATCTTCTGTTGTAATCTTATTCTGCTCTTCATTACTCTTTCCAACAAGTAAATCCTCAATTCCTTTGCTTGGTATATAACTTACGTGTAATTCAATATTCCTTAACGTTGGCATCTAACTTATCCTCATTTCAATATAAATATATTCACTATTTTACCAAATTTAATTATGCCATCTTTATCTGATCAGGTATTATAAAAACATTCTAATGAGAAATTATACTTTTTAGGTATAGTACACCGTAAGGCAATTTTTTGACATTTTAACTATTTCATCAATATCGTCATTAATAATTTCAAAAGAAGATAATCTTTCCAGCTCACTTTTTAACAGTTGCTTATTTGGATATATCAAATATGGTATCACTAATTCTATAATCCAATATTTCCACATCATATTATTGCCTTGCAAAATTGTTATAATGTGCGGTATAGCAATATTTTGATGTAAAATAACAATTGGTAAAATATCTTTTGCTATCGGCCAATTATAATCTTGCAGCCACTCCAATAAATCGAAAATAATAGGTCTTATTTCATTATCAGTTAACTTACAAAGCTGCTTAATTGTTGAGTTATCAAATTTGTCTTTTGGGATTAAATCTCTTAACGTCATCATTACCTCCTACATAAAATATAGATAATGCCTAGTTCGTTATATTTCGTAAATTAAAACATATTATTTTCCCCTTTAAATAAATATATCTTACTAAATTGTACCATCTCAAGATATTATAATAAATAAAAATTTACCATACTCTTCACTTTCCCAAGAATCGCTAACTTTATATTAATTCCAAAATACATAATACAAATTTTGAAATGCTAACCAAAAAACACCACTTACTAGTTTGAACTGCCCCTTGTCTACTTAACAATGAGCAGTTCAAACTAGAATATTACTACCTTTTATGCATAAAACCTTAAAAGAACTAATCTTCTTGGATTCCGCCTTCTTCCATAATGTATTTATAATAATGCTTTATTGCACTTTCAACAATTTTACTGACTCTCACATTTATATTTTGATGGTTTCCTCTTAAGTCATTTAACATACTTATTACAGGAAAACCAAGGTAAAAACTCTTTTTATATTTAGAATCTGAATGATCATACTCCCTTTGTATAGCAACTTTCTTCTCTTGTTTCGTCTCAATAGCAGTATTTTTTACAGGGTCATTTTTAAGCTTTTCTTCCACTAAATCAGCTATATCAAACTCCATCACAGTATGTCCTCCCTTAACTTCCCCCCAAACACCAAACTTCTCGATTTTTTCTTCCCCTTGTAATATTTCATTATCTTTATTTAAATTCCCCATTTTATCTCCTTATTCCCATAATATTCTTTAACCTCAAAATAAGTTCTTCTTTTACTTATAAATATTATACACTCCTACTATGTAGAAGCTTTTCTTTTCAAAAGCTTCATAAAATTCCTTTTTTATTATACTAAAAGGATTAGACTGGCACTGAAAAACACGCCTACCGAATAGAGGTTAAGAGGATTAGATTGAAGCTGAGGATCGCTTCTACCAAATAGAGGTGCAGACATTCTGATATTCAGATATTCGGACATTCAGACATTCAGACATTCAGACATTCAGACATTCAGACATTCAGACATTCAGACATTCAGACATTCAGACATTCAGACATTCAGACATTCA
>NZ_FQXU01000003.1:0-89616 GCF_900130055.1 Clostridium intestinale DSM 6191 | reverse complement strand
AGACATTCAGACATTCAGACATTCAGACATTCAGACATTCAGACATTCAGACATTCAGACATTCAGACATTCAATAGGTAGTCTACTTTTTCTGCTTGTTCATTATTCATCTTTTTATAAAAAATATTGTTAAATTTTAAATGGATTAGACTGGCGCTGAAAGGCACGCCTACCGAGCATAGGTGTAGACATTCAATAGGTAGTCTACTTTTTTTGCCTGTTCATTATTCATATTTTATAAAAATTTTTAACTTTTTTTCGAGAAATTGAGCTCTTTTCTCTTGTAGGAGCTTCTTCCCAAGCTCCATTAGATTCCTTTTAACATGTTAAACTTTAAAATTTTAAATTTTTTTCAACAAGTTGTGACAAAACTCCTCATTTTTAAATATGATATAGAGTGCTCATTTCATTAAATGGGGTAAAAAGATAGAATGGAGCTTAAAACCGCTCCTATTGAATAGCTCTTAAAGGATTTGATGATGTTCTTCGAGCTTCTACTCTGTAGAGACTTCTGCCTAAGGCTCATTAATTCTTTATTTGACTATATTTCAATTAATAAATGAAAGGAGGTGAAACAAATTGTCAATTCAAACTATACCTCAGAACCTTTCATTAGTTATTAAAATCAATACTGGAACCAATGCTAGTGGTGCTCCAATTTATAAGAGAAAAAGTTTAAACAATATTAAATCAACAGCAAGTAATGAAAGTCTTCACGCTGTAGCTGAAGCAATTTCTGCTGTATTAGCTGATGATGCAGAAGGATATTTAACAATACTAACTTCTGAATTAATAGAAATTGAATAGAAAGGAGATTGAACCATGAAGTTAAGCTTAATCCTTACATTTTTAACTAGCAATGGTGAGAGATCAACTCTAACCATTTCAGACGTTAAAAATGGTATAACACCTGAAGATGTAGCTGAATTGGTAGCTGTTATATTAAGAGAAAATATTTTTGCTACCAAAAATGGAGATCTTGTTACCTTCAAATCCGCAAGGGTTGATGAAAAAAGATCTACTATCTTGGAAGTTCCAGTTTAAAATAAAAAAGCTCTGCCACAAACTTTTATCTGTTCATGGCAGAGCAGCCCTACATGATATTTTTATAATTCAATAAGTTCATGTTTAGTATTTTTAGAAACTCTAAATGTTTGTGTATCTAATAGATTTCCTATTGCGTTAGCCACTTTACTCATTGAATCATCTGAAACTTCCTCTTTTATGTTAGAGAAGCTCATCTTTTTAAAAACGTCTTTTCCTTCTTTATCTAAGCCTGCTTTATATTGTATCTCTAAGGAAAGACGTGTTAATATACTTTCAGTCATACTATATTACCTCCTTTCAAAAATGAAATTCAGTAATATAGTATGAGTGAATTGGATTGTGTGTGCACTATGTCTTATCCTAGGTATAGCTTCCGGTGCAAAAGACAAGACTTGTTCTGTTTTTTCTGATAAAAATTAGTAAACATGCAAGCATAAATACCTAGTGGATATCTCCATATATTTAAAATAATATTATTTAAATACATCTATGTTTTTCATTTTCAGTAACTTAACAAAGTCTTCTTTGCAATTACAATACTCCTCACATTTACAAACTTTTATTATTAAGTTATTTCTCATCTCTTCTTTCATTTTTTTATATTTATCCTTTATTGGCTTAGTGTTAATATTTACAGCAGTAATTATTAACAATTCTACACAAAGTTCAGCTATCGTATTTCCAGTAATAGTTCCTGTTAGTGCTTTATAATTTTTAACACTAATAATAATCGCAGTTATATATGTTCCTAGTTCAATTTTTTCACAAAGGTTAACTGTTTTTTGTTTAGATATTAAGTCATTAAACTTTTTTATAATTTCAGGTTTTAAGTTTTCATAAAAATATTCCTGCTCTAATTCTCTCATTTAAATACTCCAAATATGTTTTTATAATATATTATTATGAAAACTTAGCAAATATTCCAAATTGCTTATCTGTATTTCTTTGCTTTTATGTGTAATACAAGAGATAATATAAGACATATTGCAGTTGGAGGTAAAAACAATACACTGTGAATTAAAGCATCAAGATCAGCTCCAGCAGAAGCATAAGGGTTATACTCTTGAATATTATAAATATAAAATATGCCTATTAAATAGCACATCAATAGTACTATCCCAATTCCAAATAAAACTCTTGATTTAGTTTTAGACCTCATTTGCTAACCTCCTGCATAAGATACAGATACATCTTAATTAAAATATGATATATGAATTAGAATTAACAAAGACGATTTAATTCAATAATTATGAGAATAAAAATCTAGAATAGGGACTCCTTGAGATATCAAATAATTTCCTATACCACTTTCTATATCTGATCTATTTAATCCATCTTTAATGTTATTCAATTGAAAAATCAATACCTCACTATCATCCCATTCTAGACCTAACGATTGATTTATAAGACCTGCCGTAGTATTGCTTTTAGCATACTCAGTAAAAGATATGTCACAACCTGTTCCGATAACACTTATATGGTTATCGTTTGTAAACTTTATCCAAACAATGTCTTCTTTATTTTCTTTATTTATTTTTGAATAGTCTATTCTTCGTTTTTCTCTTTTTTGAGGTTTAATAACTGGGTCAAATGATATTTCCATACCTATTGAAAATAAGAAATCTTTAACATATTTTATAATGTATTCTCTATCAACTACAGGCAACATATGTTGTTCTTTAGCTTTTTCAATTCTAAAGTTGAATTTTCCATTTAGATTATCAGTAGATACAGTCCTATTTTTTATTGAAGGCATAATCCACTTCAAGTATTCTTTATTATCCATAATTTATTAATACTCCTACACAAATTATTATTTATAGCTATAGCCATTTTTTTACGAATTCGTCATCATAGTCTTCATCGCCATTCATCATTTGAATTGCTCTACCTAAATTACTATTTGATACATATTCTGGATCATAGTCATATATTGCACAATCGAAGCATAGTGCTCCTCCGATCTCTTCGTCATAATTGTACTCCCCATCGAGTGCATCATTAAACTCCATTATTGCATCTGAAACATTAAATTCATTTCCACAGTTACGACATTTTGACATATTATTACCTCCATCTTTCTATTTAAGTCCATTATAATTAACAACTATCGAAACTAGTCATTTTAATCATTATCATTCACTTTAGTCATGCTCTCTCCAGTCAAAACATTTATTGCAGAAGAAAATACTTCAACTCCTGCCATCACACCAGGAGGTATAGGAGACTGAATATCTGCTTTTTCTTTATTTCTAAGTTCTGTTTCCAACAGCCAATCCAACGAAGCATTCAGTACCTTAGACAGTTTTATCAGTTTCTCAGTTTCAGGATATCCAACACCTTGCTCCCATTTAGAAATAGCCTGTCTTGTTACATCTAATAATTCTGCTAGCTTTTCTTGAGTTATATGTTTTTCATTTCTGATTTGTTTTAAGTTCTCTGCAAAACTCATGTGAGCACCCCACTTTGTTATTACTTGCTATTATTATAAACCTATTTTCAACTTCAAACCACCAACCTGAATTTGCTTTTTCGCAACTTTAGGTTGCTTTATAAGATTACGATACTCTCTCCTTGCCGTTATATAAATTCTTTTGATTAGCACCAGATTTACAGATATCTTAAACCATTTTTTTAAAATCAAATAAATTACTATTTAGATCTATAACTTAACTCCCATCTTCTTACAATCATAAGTTAATTGTATCATATTTATCCAATGCGGTATTATTCAAAATTCAAAGAGCCTGTTGCTTTACGTTATTTTTAAAATACTTGGTGCTATTTTTAAATTGCTAAGTAAAAAATACCGCTTATTCATTTGAATAATACGGTATCATACTAACTTTATATTTAGTTTTGGTTGAATAATAAGAAGATTATCCATTTAATGTATTCTAGAAATTGCAATTTTACTATGCATCAGAAAATTTTATTTATAGCTACTGCAGCAATAAGTGCTGCACAAGCAAATACCGGAATTCCCTTAAGGAAAGATACCCAATGTTTTCTAATTCCATGATAATCCTTATCGTCAATAATATCTCCAAAATGTGTTCTCCTTGTCTTTCTCCACCAACAGCAATCGATAATTATAAAATCAAAGAGATTTAATCCTTCTCCTAATATTAGAAGATAGATAAACGTCGGAATAAACTCTGAAAGACTCAATAAAAAGCCTATAACTATAAAAATAATTGTAAACACCATAAGATTTGACAAGAAAGATTTAAGATAAGAGGGTTTCACTGGAATCATTTTACTTAAGTCATTATTCAATCTTATCTTAATCTGGACATCATCAGGATAAGAGTAGAAGCTCTTCATGTTCTTTTTATCTCCGCCAGTGCCAAGATAGCAGATTAAAAAGAACAACCCATATAAAATTATTCCTGCTATAATATATTTCATAGATAACATCCCCCGTAAAATTACTAAATTTGAGAATAATATTTTATTCAATATAAATAGTCCATGTCTTGCATTTATTACACAAATATATAGCAAAATCTAATGTTTCATCAGCGGCATCTAAATCAAAAGTAAAAATATTTTCTTCTTCGATGACTCCTATATCTCTACGCCAGACACTAAATCTCTCTGCATTACATTCCAGGCACTCAGAGTCACATCTCCCTACGTATTCAAAATCATCAATCGTTATTTCGTTATCCTGTAAAAATTGAACTATAACTTCTTCATAACCAACATCTGAATGCCCAACAAAATTCTCTAATTTCAAAAAATCACTCATACAAAACCTCCCATAAAACA
This sequence comes from Clostridium intestinale DSM 6191, assembly GCF_900130055.1. Classification (GTDB taxonomy): domain Bacteria; phylum Bacillota; class Clostridia; order Clostridiales; family Clostridiaceae; genus Clostridium_T; species Clostridium_T intestinale. Next base: position 84,795 of record NZ_FQXU01000003.1, on the reverse strand, counting down.
CTGTACATGTTATAAGAATGATTATAACTAGACCTATATGCAAATTCAAACTACAATAACCTATTTAATATCTATCAGATTATATTAAAACTAATATCGTAGAAATTTTATTGATTTTCAAAGTTTATATTGACTACCTATTGTTTTTAGTATACTATATATTGCCTATTTAAAATATAAATCTAACATTTTACCTTATCAAGATTACACATGTTTATTCATACTTCATAATTCTGAATCTTCTAAGTAAAAGTCCTATTGTAATAAATATAGCTGTAGTTATAACACCTGAGATTGGATTTAATAAAATATCCCCCATTTTTGTTAATGAAACAAATCCACCTGTCATGACCATGACATTAGGTACTGAATCTTCAACAGTATGCATAAGTACACATGGCCAAACAGACTTTGTAATCCTATATATTTCTACATACATAATAGTCCAACATGACATTAATATACATCCCATCAAAACCATTCTGCCTCTTGATATTGATTCAAAATAGATATCTGGAAGAAATACAAGATAATACGGGACGTGCCATAATGCCCATACAAGCCCAGAAATGCCGTAAATAGACCAGTCATTGAGTTTTAATTCAATAAGTTTCGGTGTTAAATAACCTCGCCACGCAAATTCTTCAAAAATATTCTTAAGTAATCCCCCAGTAGCAGAAGCTATTGCAGCTTTTCTGTAAGAACTGAGTCAAGGGCTACTCCAATCCAGCCACTTGCAAGAGTTATTATTATAAATATAATTAGTTTGCGTATATTCTGCTTCTTCACTAAAATTATCACTCCTTTACTTTTTAAGAATATCTAATATCCATTTCTCATCAGGTATTGGATTATCAGGATTAAGTGCTATAGCTTCTGCAATACCTTGAATTGAGCACCAAAATGAAATTGATAGAGCAAGAGGATTTCCTGAACGAATTTCTCCTAACTCTTGCCCTTTTTCTATTAGCGGTACACTCTGGTTGATAATGTCATGCTGCGCAAGTAGCTCTCCTGCCTTTTGTGAAATATGAGCAGCATTGTATACTGCATACCCCATAAACACAAACATTTTTGCAGAAAATGGATTACTCCTAATCAACTGAAATAAATCTTGAATGTTCTTCTCAAATATCTTCAATGGACTAAGATCTTCCTCAGGCATAAAAACCATCTTTTCACAACCAATTTCAATAAGGGTTTCATATAAAGTTTTTTTTGAATCAAAATAATGAAACATAAGTCCAGAGCTTACTTCAGCTATATTACATATTTCACGGGTAGATGTTCCATAATAGCCTTTCATAATAAATTGATCAAGTGCTATTTGTAGAATTTGTCCCTGTCGTTTTTCTCTTTCCTTATCACGATTTCCCAAATAATAACCCGCCCTTCTTCATTAAGCACATGCTTAATATTGACTATATGCTTACCATATCATTCCAATATATACTTGTCAAACATTATCAAATGAATATTCTAATGGGCAGAGAATGTCTACTACTTATGGCTTCTGGTTAAAAAAATTTCAGCTATAAACATATAAAAGTTTATAGCTGAGACATATTACGTGATATTTTTTATTTAATGTGTGTATAATTTCTCAAATTATACAGCTCTTTTCTAAAGGTTGATGTTCTTTCTTTGTCTGGTAACTTAGTTGGTGAATCTTCCTTAGGTAAAAATATATTAGCCTTTAATTGCTTCAATAAATACTCAAAGTTCATGTTATTCTCCTAAAATCATATTGATTAATTATAGTATGCAATTTGTATAAATAGTTATTGGTATAAAAAATGCAGGTGATGGGTTGTCACCTGCGGGTGTTGTGGATGGTTGTTTGTGGTTGGGTATAATTGCTGAGGGTAAAGGGCGAGGTTTGCTAATATTACTCCAAATTCTATTTTTTAATTATCACTCTTTATATTTTTATATAACATAATCAACTCATCTAAAGATATATCTATGCCAACCATTTTTAATAAATTTTTTCGCTCATTATATAGCTTTTCCAGTATAATTTCAAATCCCTTGCCCATATGTATTTGTTTGTGACAATTACAGCATAAAGAAACAATGTTTTCTTTGACATCAAGAGATACAGCAAAACTACTATGGTAAGAGATTGGAACTAAATGATGAGGTTCAGTGTAGTTTAAATCCGAGTTTCTCCTAGTAAACGTTAAATGATTAGTATCAAATTCACACTTATAATTTGCATGCTTCAAAGCATTTATTGATATATTCCTACTTCTAGGATATAAATATTTATTTTGGACATACACAAGTTCTCTCTTCCCTTTAGGCTTACCTCCATATTCAAAGCAAGAGTCATTAGTAGAAATATCACTATTAGTAATATCTGAAATAAGCTCATCATCTGAGTAACTATCCTCTGAAAATATTTTTAATTTTTCAATAGCTTTAATAAGTTCTTCTCTAAGTGTCCACTCCCAAGTCTTTGGCTTTTTATCAACTTGTTTGCTTTTCATCACAACAATAAATCTTGTACCTTTAGCTATGTTGCCTATCCCCTTAACAACAAATCTTCCAAGTTCTTTTTGAGCTCTTCCAGCCAAACCATTGATAATTCCATTTGCACTCATACTGTGCTCATTGTACTTTTTCCCTATATAACTACAGCTTGCTGAGTATCCAGGTTCTATATACCATTTTCTTATAGCTTCTTTGCTTTTATCATCAAAAACTTTAGGATTAATTAATAGCTGTTTCCATTCTTCTACAGTTATATCTATATCACAACAATACTCATTATCAATAATTTCACATATTTTTTCTATCATGCCGCTCCTCCAATGTATAATAAATCTTTATATTCCCGTGTTAAATAAGATTTATCTAATCTTATAGATATTTTTCTATTTCACTAATGACAAAAGCTTATCGCTCAATATCTTCTCTTCCCCACTCCCTACAGAAGAAAATCTTAATATAGGTATGTCATATTTTCTCAGTATTTCATCCTTCATTTTATCTCTTTTTAGCTGAGCTGGGTTATTTTCATGATACTTGTATCCATCAACTTCTACTGCTAGTACTGGCATTTTATCGATTTTGTTAAATATAACAAAGTCATTATGGGATTGAGTTTTTGTAACGAATCTATATTCTTCTTCATTTAGCTTGGATGTATCTCTTATAAGCATCTTAAGAGGATGATGTAAAACTTTATCAAATACCTTAAATTCATCTTTTCCTAAGAGCTCTTCCAGTATATTGTCCATTAGAATTTCTGATGGTTCTTTGGATACCTTCTTGCTTTTACTCAATACTTTTAGTAGTTCCTTAGAATAACATTTATAAAGTAAATCAAAAACAGAATAAATCTCACTATTTATAATTTCAAGGTTATTATACTTTATGTATCTTATCAAATCCCCAATGTTACTATTTTTACTTGAGGTATAGTTGTCAGAAATTATAAGTATCAATTTATTCTCTGCTCTTGATATAGCAACATTTATAAGTTTAGGATCATCTATAAAATCATTTATATCATTAGAAACTGTAGTTAAAATGATAGTTTCTTTTTCTCTTCCTTGATATTTATGAACAGTATCTGCTTCTATATCTGTACTGTTAAATAAAGCTTGAAGCTTTTCAGTCTGTGCTCTGTAAGGAGATACTATTCCTATAGATTTATTTGATTCCCCTATATCCAAAGCTGGAATAACCTCTTCAAGTATTATATCTATTTGCCTTTGATTAGAGGTTCCTCTAGCATGATTCCCTTTAACTGTCTTACAAACTGTAAGAGGTTTATCATCCTCACTTTCTTTTGTTAATACGATAAGCTCATTGTTATAAAACTTCTTATTGCAGAATCCAATTATTTTAGGATGACACCTATAATGCTCTTTTAATAAAGTCTTAGGAACATCCTCAAATAGTGCTATTATTGAAGATAATAAACTGTTATCCTTATAACTGTAGGCACTATTTAAATTAAATCTATTAAAAGTCTCAGTAGTTTCAGCCTTCATATTTTCATTAACTACAATGGGAAGCTGTTTCAAATCTCCTACAATTACCGCATTTTTAGCACAAGAAAGAGCCAAGGCTCCACTTACTATATCAACCTGTGATGCTTCATCCAATATTATATAATCAAATAAATAATTTTCACTTGCACAACTTCTTAAAGAATGTGTGGTACTTAGTATTACTGGATACTCCTTTATAAAGCTATCAAAGTTCTTCCATAAGTCATCTTTTGAGAACTTAACTCTATTTCCTTTATTTTTGAACCTATTAGCTAAATTAGCTTGAAGAAGCAGCATTGAATTTTTACTGTACTCTTCCATAGAATCTTTAAAGCTAAATCTATCTAGTTCTTTCTCTAAACTTTCAATATCTTTATTTAACTCTTTTAACTTCAAATCGTAGTAGAGCTTTTTGAGATGATCCACTATATTTTCGTAAGGTCTGTTATAGAAATTAAAACTGAAAATTCCATGAGATATTAAGTTTCTAAGTTTATGCCTAAATAAAAATTTTTCATGTCTCATAATTGCAGCATTATAATTAACCAATATTGACATTACTTTATTAGAATTGTGCCTAAATATGGCTCTGTATGAGGTGGTATCCATGTTATCATCATAATAACTATTAAAATACTCAATCTCTGTAGATAGTTCAGAGAGCTCTTGCTTCAATGATGCTAATGTGTTTTGTTTATCCAGCATTTCCTCAAGCTTTTTTTGAGAATTGATTAGTTTAGATTTTATCTTCTCTAAATCCTCTGAACTCTTTTGCCAGTTTTCTATATCTTGATTATACTCTGGTTGGTTATTGAAGAAGTTCTCTTTATTTTCTTTATTACCTAAGTATGCAGCTATAAATCCTACCCCATATTTATCAAGCTTTTCTAATACATTTAACGTAGCAGAGTTATTATTAGAAACTACTGCAACAGTTTTATTATTTACTATCGCATTTGCAATAATGTTAAGTATGGTTTGAGTTTTTCCAGTCCCAGGCGGACCCTCAATAACACTTATCTGATTAGTTAGCGCCTTATCAGTTGCGGATTTTTGACTCAAATTAAACCCAAAAGGGAATATAGTATTCCCCCTATTTTCTCGCTTTTTAAGCTCTTTAGGATTTAAGTAAACATCTAAAACACTACGTGGACTAATAGCTTTTATCTTATTATATTGTTTGTTTAAAAAGCTATCTTCTTCATCCTGAGATACTTTAATTAAGGCCGATAAGCTTTTAAGATAATCAAAACAATTGCTTGATCCAGTTTTATTTAAACAAGTTTCTTCAATTGTTAAGTTGTACATAGGATAGGATTTTGTATACCCACTCTTAAAGCAAACTCTAACATAACCATCAAACCTAAGAATCTTATCAATCCCTGATATTGGCTGATTATCCTTATATAATATTGTGGTTTCTGGATTTAATTCAACAGGATTTCTGAGCCAATTAACGTTATTGTAGTTGTATGTATATGACTTATTATTATCAAAAGTAACTTGATATTTTCCATTAGTATATTCACAATATGTAACCTTGCTAGTTTTGTCTTCACCTTTTATTAGTATAAGGTTTTTCTCAATATTCAAGATTTAAGGTCTCCTTTTATTTTTGTGTAAGTATAAAGCTATTTTACCATTTATTGATAATAATATCCAATTTTTATAGCTAGTTATGGGTATAAAAATTGCAGGTGATGGTTTGTCACCTGCGGGTGTTGTTAAGGATTGTCTGCACCCGGGCATAATTGCTGAGACTTAAGGGCGAGGCTTGCTAACTCATAATTTTATTTATATAGTTATAAATTTTCATGCGATTGTCATGCCCTCTTGTGAAAATATTAATGAAAAATAAAAGCACCTACTCATGTCAATATTGACATGAGTAGGTACTTTCTTTTACATCAGTTTTCTCTCTATAAATCCAATATACTAATGTCTATAACTTTTCTTGCTAAGTACTTATCATACATTATTTGTGTTGGTAAAAATCTAATTTGAATATCTTGTAATCCTAACCCATTAAGAATATTCATTTTAACAATACCTTTTTTTATAATATTAGTACCTTCTATTGGCATTAAAAAGCAGTTTCTCACTATCTGTATATTATGATCTTCTATAAATTTTTTATAAGCTAATTGATAAAGATATTGCTTTGTAATATCACCGATTCCAGGATAACTTCTCAACTCTTTTCCCTCTACTAATTGAAGATTATAGTATTTAGCATCAAATATAATAAAATGCGTTTCTTCTCTATGTTTAGCCACTGATATTAAGTCTGGTGTTAATGTATCTTTAGATTTCTTTTCAAACTCCAAATCATTCATTCCATACCCAGTCCATGTTGGCTTTTCTATAATATCAATAAGCTTAATATTAGGATTATACTCATTCAATAATGGAACTGGTAGCTCTAAATTCGCTAATGGGGTATTAAGCTTATTACTAAATACTTCTGCACAAACATTTTCCCAAACAAGATTAAAACTGTTTGTCCCATACATACTTATTCCATAAGTATCTTCCAATGTTCTTTCATGAGCCACATATGCATATAACGTCTTGAGTAAAATTTGCTTTCTAGTGTTAAATTGAATATTTAACTCTGATTGCAGACGATACAGAACATAATCCTTATTTCCGAAATCGTCCATAATTTCCTCTGAAAGTACCACAGAAGACATATCAAATAAATCTAATAATTCAGCCGTTTCTAGTTGTTTAGAACACTGTGTTAAGATACACTCATGTAATCTTTTGAAAAAGTCAAAATCATCATCTACTGTTTTTTGTGTATATAATTCCATATAATATGGACGATTATTGCTGATAAGGGCAAAGCTATCATTAATGGTCTTATCCCATAAAATTTCCCCATCACCATTGATCTCTATGATATCTTCGGTGTTATTATAAACACCATACTCATAATAATCGTTAATCAAAAAGAGAATAACTGCTAGTATATTAAAACTCTTATCATTTCCATCCCCATTGTATAAATTTACAATTTGTTCTTTTGCTCCGTATTTTGTTAGCACTTTTAATACTCTCTTCATTTCATCAAGAGGCTTGTCTATTTTAAGGAGATATTTTGGATAGCACTTTATGATGCGTGATCCAACTGTAATAACACCTACGTATGTAAAAACATAAAGATATACATCATTTTCTGATTCCGGCTCTGCAATCTCAATATCGTCGTCAACTAAATCTGAAAGTTCCCTTTGATTCGAATTATTCTTAACTGCCTTTAGAACACCAAATGCTTTAAGATTTTTTATAAATCCATCTATCTCATCTGTTTTTAATTCAAAAATATGCCTAAGATCATTTTGTGAATATCTCTTCTGCTCTCTGACAAATTTGGACACCATCTTTTTCATTGGTAGCTACACTCCTTGTTTGTCATAGAATTCTTTAAAATTTTCTCCAAATATAGCAATCCCAATTTCATCAAAAGCATCACAAACCGAAGAATATTTAGCCGTTGAAAATCCAGCTGTATTGCAACCATCAAATAGTCTTCTCTTATACTGCTTGGCAGCATCTTCATAAAGATACATAATCACCTTATTTTTAAATGCATTTTTAAAATTATCTGGGTCTGCAATAGTATTATCAGTATCACTTACCGTTTTAATTACTTTTTTGGATAAAAAGTAAGGTCCCATTAATTTATCTTCATTAACCTTGCAATCTTCAGCCAACTTTTCATTAATTGCTTTTCTTAAATGATTCCATCCAACTTCTAATTCGTGACTACCTGTTCCAAGCTTAATTTTACCCTTAATGTCCCCATCATTTTTATCAATACCTAAATACTCAAAGTTCCAACGTCTTTTGAACGCTGTATCCATTGGAAACACTCCTTGATCAGCACTATTCATTGTAGCCCATATAAACATATTATCTGGAATTTTAATTTTCGTATAATTTTCTGTATTTCCACCCAATTCCTTGGCTAGATATTTTTTAACATCTTCACTAGCTTGGATTTCATACTCACTCACTCCATCATCATCCCTATCTAAAAGCTGAAAAACATCACCGAAAACTGCAGCAACTTTAGCACGGTTAATCTCTTCGATTAACAATAGATGGGGTTGTGGATCACCTGTTCTTCCACTCCTTAACGCTTCAACATATACTCTCATAAAAGGTCCTGGTACAAATTCATATTTTATTTCTGAATTATTATCATCTGTTACTGGCTTATACGTCCCTACAAAATGTGAATAAGCATAATCTGGATGGAAAGTTACTCTTTCATGCGAGCCTGTGGTTCCATTAATTAATGTATTACAATCTTTTTTCAAATTATAACTCTTTCCCGTACCTGGTGCACCAAAGATAATTCTATTACGCTCAAAATTTGACTGATATCCTGAATTAAACTTAATTTCTAATACATCTTGAATTTCTGAATCATTATAAACTCCTGAATCCTCTCTAATTGCTTCGGATAATTGTTCATCACTATTGGAATAATGAAGTTGTTTATAACGTTCCAAGTAGTAGTATATAAATTCAGGTCTAAATGCAACTACATTTTTTCCTGTTGTCTTATCGATATGAAAACCTTGATTTTTAGCAGGTAAAATATCACTTCTCATATTAACACGTAAGCTAGGATTAGCAGGATAATTTTTATTTTTCTCAATTGGCCACGCAACAATAATAGCATTGTCTATTCGTGTTTTGTCCTCGTAAACATAAAATCCCAAAATAATACCATCATCAACGTTATTTCTAGGATCATTATCCGTTCCCAACTGAATCTTTTTTTCCTCTCGGTTTCTTTCTGGGTCTTCTTTTCTTACATTTCCATGATATAAATTAAGTGTATATTCTTTTTTAAGATTACTATTTACTAGTTTAATCTTAAAATGTGCACTTGTTTCTTCAGAAAGCAATTCATAATTCCAACCGTTTCGAGAAAACACCTTTTCAATCATTATTTTTTTCTCTGTAGGAGTCAATGTCGTTGGATTTCCAACGACTATTTGACCTAAATTATCTACTTCATAACGTTCATTTCTTTCCATCAAAATATTCCCCCTTTATCTTACTTGCAACAATTCTAGCCATTTCAGCAGGCACAGCATTCCCCAATTGCCTCCATTGTTCTTTAAACTCGCCAACTAACTTATAATCATCAGGAAAAGTTTGTAATCTCTTAACCTCCTCTATTCTTAGAAATCTATTTCTCCAGTGAAAAGGACCTTGATTATTTGAAAAGCTTGCTTGAAGAGTCCACGACGGTCTATTGGGTGTTAGTTTAAGTAAAAAAGTCCAGTATCTAGACTTCCACTTAAATATAGGATTTGGGTAACCTCTTTTTTCAGTATAGTATAAATAATTATCTCCTGGTGGTATATTAACCAATAAGTCATAGTCTTTAGAACCAGGCTTCTGTAGCTTTTCTTCTTCCGTAATATCATCAAAATCACTTAATACATCCCCACAAGTTACCCATGGTTTTTTGCCTTGTAATTTGTCAGGTGAAGCATGTGTTTCATCAGGGAAAATAAATTCTGGTAATTTCTTTTTTACACCTATACATATAAATCTTTTTCTTGTCTGAGGGATACCATAATTAGCACAATTTACAACTTTATAAGTCAGATTGTACCCCAATAAAGAGGATTCGTTCTTTAAATAATCAAAAGCCTCTGTATGCGTTTTAAAAGTAAATCCATCAACATTCTCAAAGAAAAATATTGTAGGATTCAACTCTTTAACAGCTCTAAGATATTCTGGTACACCAAACCCAGCTTTTTCATCTTCCAATCCAGACTTTTTATTTACAAGATAGTGCCTTGTCTGGCTATAAGGAGGACATGGCGGTCCTCCAATTACAACATCAATAATTCCATGTCTTTCTTTAATATATTTAAAATCTATATTTCTTACGTCATCACATACTACCTCATCGGACATATTGTTATGTTGCAATGTTTTGCAAGCAATATCCCATACATCAGTAGCAAAAACTGTATGAAAGCCTGCTTTTTTAAAGCCAATATCTAAACCACCAGCTCCTGAAAACAAACTCACAATAATCGGTTTTTTCATTATATCCACCTACACAATTCTTCTATTATCATTTTTGCTAATAATGGAGGAACCGCATTCCCGATCTGTTTCCTTTGTGAACGGATACTACCATGGAAAACATAGTCATCTGGAAAAGTTTGGATAGCAGCACACTCTCTAATACTTAAACGTCTATTATTCCAATGGAATGGACCTTCCCAATGCCCTGGACTTGCTATTATAGTCCAAGAAGGTTGGAGTGGATGTAATTTTAGTAATGAACTCCAATATCTTTTACCTGCGTCAAAAGTCGGATTTGGATGCCCAGCTTTCTCACTTAATGAAATGTAATTTTTACCTGGTGGTATGCAAGTTAATTCATATTCCCACTTACCTTCTGTACTAAGAGATTCATCTTTCCAGTACTTCTCATTATCAAACTTACCAATCCAATCTAATACATTAACGTGAGGTAATAAATTTGAGTTTGTTAACATTTTTTTCGCATCTCCATGTGTTGGTTCTAAAACAGCATTAATATTTTTTTTAGATGCTAAGAAAAATACTCTTTTTCGTTTTTGAGGTATACCATAATCTGCTGAATTAATTTTCAGTAATGAATACTGATATCCTAGTCTATCTATGTTGTTGATAATTGTATCAACTGCTTCTTTATTTGATGGATGCAATATGCTTTCTACATTTTCTAAAACAAATCCATCTGGTTTAATGTCCGATATTAGTTTAAAATATGGCTCAATCATATTTCTAGGATCTTCATTTGATTTTCTATTCTCATTTGTTACCCAATATCCAGCCTTAGAAAAAGGTTGGCATGGTGGTCCTCCAACTAATATTAATTTCTCTGGGTTATTGTTAGTAATAATTTCTGCAAAATTATTACCATTAACATTACAAATATCCTCATTAAAATGGGCAGTATGAGAGAAAAAGTCATTTTTCCTTATAGTATTAACACTATCTTTATAAAAGTCTAAACTTGATAGTACTTTTACCCCAGCCATTTGTGTTCCTATATCTAACCCCCCACATCCAGAAAAGAAACTAATTGCATGGGTTCCTGATTGCTCAAATAAATGTTTTTTATCATTGCAAGTGTATCCTCTGTCTATATATGGAATTAAAACATTTCCCTGTGAATCTATTTCAAATTCTTTCAAAAACTCTTCTAACTGAAATTGAGTTATATTTTTTAAATTTTCTCTGTTCAATGTATATATATTTTTGTGAGTATTACTCATGTCATTACTCCAATTCTATTTTAAATTCTGGTTTTCAGCCAGTACCCAATGTCCTTTTTTAGGATTTAAAATTTGACCTTTTAACTCTGTACGAATCCAGCGCATCCTATATTCATAAGCAGTACCTAATCCATTTTCATCTTCCATTGCTAAAACTTCTTCAGATAAATTAAGAATTTGAGCAACTTTAGAGTTTATTTCTTTTGTGGTTGCCTTTCCTCCTAATTCTTGTAGTGCCAGTAATGTTGCTTGCTTTAATTGACTTTTCTCTGGGAAAATATTAATTTTATCTATCACAGTTGCTCCTCCTTATCATTATCTGGTACAATATCTACTATATCTCCAATATTACATCTCAATACCATACATATCTTTCCAAGAGTATCTATTGATACAGATCTATTTTTACCTAATTTAGCAATAACATTTGTACTTAAGTGTGCTGCATTCTTTAGTTGCGTCTTATTCATATTTTGATCAATCATTAACTTCCATAGTTTATTATAATTAATGTTCATCCTCTTAACCTCACATTCATACAATATCTAATTATACCGTATTATGTTAAACAACTCAATAATTTCTTGATATATATCAAGAAATTATTGAGTATTATTGTTTTATAAAACCCCTGGTTAGACCAGGGGTTCAGAAAAGCTTACAACTATGGAACATATAATAAAAACTCCTTTTGATATAAAATAGAAAATCAGGTCTGGCAACTGCAATAAAAACATCAAAAGGTGGCGTTAAAAGTGAACGACATACATAGTTTATCACATACAAGATGGAATTGTAAGTATCATGTGGTATTTGCGCCGAAGTACCGTAGTAAAGTCTTTTTCGTAGAAAAAAGATTAGAGATTGGAGGAATACTCAGAGAATTATGTAAATGGAAAGGCGTAAATATAATAGAATCATAAGTATGTATAGATCACATACTTATACTAATAGGAATACCACCTAAAATGAGTGTTTCAGGTTTCATGAGGTTTTTAAAAGGAAAAGGTAGCTTGATGATATATGAAAAGTACGTAAATATGAAGTTCAAATATAGAGACAGAGAGTTTTGTTGTAGAGGGTATTATGTAGATACAGTAGGAAAAAATACAGCTAAAATAAAAGAATATATAGAATATCAGTTAAAAGAAGATCAATTAGGTGAACAGTTAACAATGAACTACATATATCCGTTTAAAAGTAGTAAAAGATAATAAGTAAACGACCTGTTTACAGGTAACTGGTAACAAATTCGAATGTGCCAGATCGGACATACGCCATTTAGGCGTGGCTAGTAGTAAAGTACTATGCCCCGTTAAGGTAAAACCACCAGCTATGCCGGTGGATATTTATTTAGTATATTATATATTTTAAATTTACATCATCGTTATTTTATAGACTACTTTCTATCAACTATATTGTGACCACAAAAAAATATTGGTTGTCTGCGCGCTGGCATAATTGCTACAACTGAAAGGCGCGGCTTGCTATTATTCACCCTACCACTTGTGTGTTTTCTATTATAGCTCTTCTTAACAAATGCTCAACCCACCGACAATTCAAACCATGCAATCATTGCAAACCATATAGTTTGGATAACAAGGCAGCATCTTTACGATAATTTTTCAGAGTAAGACTTTCTAATATCTTTTTCTCGGTTTCAGGCGACCAGTAGATTTTCAATTCTTCCTTTGCACGGGTAATTGCTGTATAGAAAACATTATGCGTGATAAGTTCTTCCACTTCGTTTGTAATAACCACTTTTACAGACTTGTACTCCAAGCCTTGAGCCTTATGTATTGATACTGCATATGCAACTTGAAACGGCACAATTGCATCAGAAGAATCATCATCTTCATCAGTGCTTTTATACCTATTTACCAAAAAACTGATAATTGAATTTTTACGTTCCGATTCCCCAATAATAGTAAAATCATAATCCTCAGCTTCCCATTCAGTAATTGCAATATCAAGTTCAATATCAAAACGTATTTTATCCTCTGATGACCCGATATACATTATTCTACCTTTCATATTGTTGTAAATCAAAGGTGTAAATCTCTCAGACTCGTTAAATAATACTGGATCTCCAACTTTATATACATTGATACCCCAATGCACAGGCTTATTGGGATTGCTGCTTTGTAGAAACCTATTAATATTATTAATACCATAAAGGCCATCGTAATTCAGGCACAGAATAATTTCATCCTCCGTAAAGTGTTCAAAAATAGATTCATTTAACTCAACAGAGTATTTGCTTTTTACTATTGGTTCCAAAATGGCGTCGTCCAATTTACGAACTCTATCCCATACAGTAAGCAATTCCTCTTTGGTACTACGATACGGTTTCGTCAGTTCATAAACAGAGGAATTTGGAATAAATGTGCGAGCAATACTAAACCAGTTTCCAAATAAAATAGCTTCTATCTGAAAAACATCACCTACAAGAACAAGAAGTCTAAATTTTGCCTTATCAAGAATTGCACGCATATCTTTGTTACTTACTGTACTACACTCATCAATGACCAGAATGTCATACTCAATATCTCTATTACTCCTTGATAAAAAACTTGCAATTGTCTTGAACTCACAGTTGGCAGCGTTAACTTTTCTCCTCATATTGTCAACAGCAGGGTTAGTATTTGCTAAATATAGCTTTTCTCTATCATTATAAAGATTCGAAATATGGTTTATAAGTGTTGACTTACCAGTTCCTGCTGATCCATATATAAGCGCCACTTGTGATTCTGAGAACATTGTTTTTAGAGTAGACAACTTTTCTTTACTATCAATTTTATACGATTTGTTTTGCTCTAACCATGATTCAACAAAGTTTGTGTATCCGACTATTCCAAAACTTGATAGTTCTTTCAATCTTTCAATAATTTTGGCGCTATCATCAGCATAACTTTTTATGTATAAGTGATCTTTATATGACAATATTTGGCGATCTCTGTGTTCCTTTTTCTTAGTATAAAGTAATGAATTGAATTTTTTTATTATAGATTCAACATCGTCAAAATGAGACAAATCATTTTTGGGAGTAAATAAGATGTCCCGTTGTTCTATGTTATTTTTTATTATACGTGCGAGAAATTCATGTTCTCGATCTGATGCATCTATACAGTCAAATAGATCATAAATACGAGGATTATGCTTTACTAAAGAAGTAGTAAATGGCATTTGCTCAAAAGGCATACAGCTCCATGTCAAATACAAATCAGATAATCCACTACAAGCTTTGTAATAAAATTGCCTCTTCATTATTTTATTATTCATCTTATGGAGAAGATACTGTACGACATTACTACCGGGCTTTTTATTTTTTATTAACTCTCTCGCCTGATCTAGAACATTAAAAATATGAGTAACCTTTGCTTCTTTTATGCACAAGTCTTTAGCCCACAAATAATATGAATCTGATGAATTGACGAGATCTGTCAAACTTATACGAGTGTTAGTAAGAAATCTCATCAAATCACGAAATTCATGGTTGCTTGAACTAATCTCTATATGTCTTCTAAAAATATCTGCAAGCCTATTTACTTCACATGGTCTTATTGACACCTCCCATTTATCAATCACTTGAATAGGCATGGTTGTCCCCATTACTTCAATGTAATCATAATGCAGTGAAAGCTTTACTGCATAATTGTCAGAAAGTTCAATATTAGTAAACGCAATTACCCTATCAAATTTACTGGCTTTATCGTTGGCAACAGTAAAAGTAACTTCATAATAAATACAATTATTAACAAAGAAAGGCTTGATTTTCTGAATATAAGAACGTTCGTTATAGGGATTACGGGTAGCACGGCGGCTAGGTTGATTGATTCTTGATATGATTTTTTCATAGTACTCTGTAAGGTTAGTATCCAAGTCTAAAGGAAAATCATCAATATTAATTAATACATCCAAATTATATGTTTCTTTTAGAAATACTCTGATTCTTATTAAATATTCATAGTATTTAAGCATCAATCGCTCAGATCCACCCTCATCAAATGTATAATGAGAAACAGATTTTTGAAGCAATGAGTGGAATTTTGCCAAAAAACGATATTTTCCGTTTTTTTGAACATACTCCCACGCTTCCTTTTTCTTACTATAATTATTGGGGTCAATATCCACCCCGTTTGAGTAAATTTTTTGTACTATATATTCCACATAGTTTCTAAGCTGAGCAAGTATATTCTGCGACAGCAGACCTCTTTCAGAGTCATCAAATCGATCAATATTTTTGCATATAACTCTATCTGTGTCTAATATAGCTTGGTCTATTTTCAACATCTTCTTCACTCCTTCTTCCAAAAGCTAATCAACTGATTGATCACTCAACCTTTTGATATCAGCTCCCTGCTGCACTATTTTATTTATCTTCTTTGTTTCTGATTACTTTTAACAATACTTATACATTCACTATTATCACTTATAAGATATTTGTCTCAATTAAATACTCTATAATCTCTATTCTATTTACGTTATGAAAATCATACTCAAATATTAATGCAATGATAATCTAATTGCCATTAAAATCTCTTTTCAATATTTCAATTATCGCTATAATGATAAAAGTCCTAGGTATAATATTATTACTACTAATTTTGCACTAAATTTGATACAACAGTACAAATTCCTTTAATGTTAATAAGCTATCTTCTATAATTTGCTACATCAACAAAAAAACAAGTTAACACTCGCTCCATCTCCACTATCAAATTTGATTGGTCCCAAATTTCTCACTTCATCTTTAATCAATATAATATATTCTTTTATATTCATTCATAGCATAGTTGTCTGTCATTCCAGATATATGGTCAACTATATTTCTTACAACCACTTTTCTTTTATATATGTATTCTTCTCTTTCATTTGGTTCTATATTTTCTAAATCTGTTTTACAAATTTTTTTAATTTCATCCCTAACTAATCCTATATCTCCATCTCTAAAATTAACTACATTTTTTGTCTTCTTCCTAATGTCTCTATGAATTCTTTTAAGCGTACCATCAGGAAGTAACATTATATTTTCATAATACGCTTTAAATAGTTGTTCAATAATTTTACTAGCTTTCCCATCAAATCTAGTTACATCAAAACTATTTATAACCTTTTTGTTTATTACTTTTTCAAGATATGTTAATATAAACTTTCCATTTTTGCTAAAGTCAATTAGCTTATCATCTATTCTATGATTATCTATAAAGAACTTTTTAGTTAAATCGTAATAATCCATTCTTTCTTTAGAACTAGTTACAACATCTTTAATGAAGAAAGTAATTATTTCTGATACAATTCTAGATCTAATAATGTCTTGATCATCAATATACATTCTATTTTGTTCTCTTAATGTCACTTCTTCATTTTTGACTTTCTCTATTAATTCTTTAATTCTTTGCATTTTATTTATATTACATATATCGCTCAGCTCCTCGAGGTCAATATGCTTAGACGCTAAAGCATCATCTAAATCATGCCCTCTTTGAGCAATTTCATCTGCAATATTTACTATTTGTCCTTCAAGCGTAGTTGGAAACTTATGCTCTAGAAAAAGTTTTTCTTCATCTCCATTAATTAAAAATTCTCTTACATCACAACATCTTCCTTTACAATCATGAGAATCCTCACAACTATCACAATTACCATTTTCAAAACCTGTGTGTTTTAATACTCCTTCAAGTAATTGATAAGATAAATTTATTCCTTCAAACTTCAAATATTTTTCATCTAAATAGCTTAATACACGTAACCCTTGAAAATTATGCTTAAATCCTCCCATTTTTATTTCTTTACAATTTTTCACTAAAGAAATTTTATCTTTTAATATATCATTAAGAGTTCTCTCCCCTTGATGTCCGAAAGGGGTATGTCCAATATCGTGTGCTAATGCTATAGCTTCTGTTAGCTCGTTATTAAGCTTTAATTCATTTGATATTCCTCTTGCTATCTGAGAAACCTCTAGTGTATGTGTCATTCTAGTCCTAAAATGATCGCCTTTAGATGATGTAAATATTTGTGCCTTATCAACTAATCTTCGCATAGCTTTTGAATGAGTAATTCTTTCCCTATCTCTTTGAAATTCTCCTCTACTATCATCACTTACTTCTTTACTTTCATTTTCTATTATTGCTCTTCTACAATTTTCATTTTTTTGAGCTAATATATGTAGATTACTTTCACTTTCAATTTCTTTATATATTTGATCATCATAATCTGATATCTCTAAATGAAATAGATCCTTTTGTGATGACACCAATTCATTATATAGTTTTCCACGTTTCTCAATGCTTACATACGACTTTTTATCAAAATCCTCGATTATATTTAATCCAATATTTATTAAGAAATTTTGTGTTACTAATTTTGATTCAATTTTGTCACTAATAATAAATTTCAAATTCCCTCTATTTTTTTCTTCATCAAGAATCATACATTTCCCTAAATATAATGATTGAAATTCACACTCTACATTATTTACTTCCTTATAAATAACAAAAACAATATCATATTTTTTATCCCTTTTATATTTTTCACTTTTCAAAATTCTTTCAATAATTTCCCTATCCTTAATGTAAGAATTATAGTATCTGTAAATATTCTCTTTATAACTTTTATCTAACCTATCAATTATTTCTTTTTCTGTTTCGTAACTACGCTTTGATTCTCCCTCAACAAGTTTTATTTTTACTAGTATAAATTTTTCCTCACTCATTTTTTCTCTCCTTTATCCATAGTTTTTATTTAAATTAATTTATTACATTAGTTCATAATTAGTATTATACTTAGAAATTACTCATATGTTTTTTGGAGAACTATTCCCTCATTAAATCCTCCTCTTTCCACTTTCTTATCTTCCCTCTTCTTTAAAAGCTCTTCTTCAGTAAATCCTAAATTATTAGCTAGTCCAAATAAAACTTCCATAATATCAGCAAGCTCTTCAAGGTTTTTATCTTCTTTAAACTCTAATACTTCTTCATCAAGCTTTTTCATAAGTAAATCTAATCTTTCTTCTTTATCCGCAACTATGTAATCACAATTACTTCCTGATTTTTTTATTACCTCTGGTATTTTATCTCTAACTAACTTGTTATATGTTTTCATATATCCTCCAATATTTCACACACTCTCACCCATATGACTACACTTCTCTTCTAGTAATATCCAATTTTAATCTTGTTCCATTCACTTCCTTATGTTGCTATTATATAACATTATTTACCTCTTATTCAACGAATTCCTACAATATTCAACTGTTTCATGCCTTTTAAAATTAAAAAGGATTACTGATATCTTTAGTTGATATCAATAATCCTTTAGTATGAATTAAGTCTAAAATGACTCTAATGAAGAACCTTCGGTTCTTCTACAGTATTAAAGTGTAAAGTATTTTTCTAAATCTTGAATTTTTTCTAAATCGAAAATATCTGTAGCTATTTCTTCTACAACTATTTCTGGTAAAACTTTTATTTTATCAATATATTGTTGAGGTACTGATTCAAACTTTTTAATTAATTGTTTTATTAATACTTCTGCTTTTCCCTCTGCTTTCCCTTCCGCTTTTCCTTCTGATTTCCCATCTTCAAAAATCATTTTTCCAACCTCAG
Source organism: Clostridium intestinale DSM 6191 (assembly GCF_900130055.1). GTDB lineage: Bacteria > Bacillota > Clostridia > Clostridiales > Clostridiaceae > Clostridium_T > Clostridium_T intestinale. The sequence goes on along the minus strand of NZ_FQXU01000003.1, from coordinate 65,874 downwards.
TCATTGATATCACCTCCATGAACTTCTTTTTTTGAAACTTCATCTCCAAACTTATCAAATAGTGCGTATAATAGTGTTGTGCATTTATTTTTGTCTTCTTTTATCATTATCTTATCAGCTAATTCTATACATTTCATTATTCTTGCGTTCTTATTTTCTTTAGTTTTCATTAAAGGAATAAATGTTAAATTAACTATATCTTCGTCTGTTAAAGGGGTTCCATTTATAATTTTTTCTTTTAAATAATCAAATCTTTCATCACCGTTTAGACTATTCATGTAAAAAGCCTCAACAGAATATTTTACAGAACCTCCATCTATGTATGTCTCTGTATTCTCTATATCAGCTGAATAAATAACCACTGTCTTTACCTTTTTCTTATCTTTGCAATATAGAGATGTATCATAATATAAGAATCTACTCAAGTCATCCTTTTTATTTGTGGTTTGAAATTCAAAATGCAAGTAACCACCATCTTCAGTATAAAACAAATAATCCATTTGGTTTGTTTTTATCTCTATGTTCTTTAATTCAGTTACAGCTGGAGCAATTATTTTTTCTTCTATTCCAAAGAATTTTATAGCGTGATCTTTAAAATACTCCATAGCCTTTTTCATTATTGTATCTTCAACTTTATTATAATCCATATTTACCTCCTATTTCTACATATTTTCATTAGTTATTATTCCCAATATGAGAACATATATTCTGATTAGCAATATTTTGTTGTTTTCTAGAATAAGAGGTAAATATCTTGGAAGGCTTGGAAGTTATCTGCCTGCATGACTGAACTAAAGGTTACTAGAACCTAATTTTCTCATTATATTCCTTGGAGTATTGGTTTTTATCCCAAATAGCAAAAGGAGACACTTCTAGACTATATTAAGTTACTTTTCTAAATGACTTTGATGAAGAACCTTTGGTTCTTCTACAGGATTAAGGTGCAAAGAAAAAAGTGCCCCATCCCAACAAGAGTAGCACTTTTCCTACAGTTTGTTTTTAAATAAACAAATCCAATAGCCCTAAAACAAAATAAGCACTTTGTGAAAGTGACTAGCAACAAATATAAAGTGAAACTTTTCAGATGGAGTTTTATACTCCATATGAATTTAGTTGAACTAATCCAGGAACGTGCATCCGTTATATCCCACTTGAATAATTGGGGATATTAAGGATGCTAGTTATCGGATAAAATTTGTGCTATCTACTTTTGTTCTAAGGATACTTAGTGTTGACGCACTAAGTATTTCTTATTTATAATATATCAAAAATAAAACAAACACAACCTAATTTTACATTCAACCAATATTTCCTTTATTTCACACACCTAAAATACACAATAGATTTAATATTATAAACCTCAACTTTTGTATATAGTTTATTCAGTATTTGAGAAACTTCATCTTTAGTATAAAAGGGAGGTGTAAACCATCCTTTGGGCATTAGGAATTTGTTTACTATAAAATCTGTTGTTTTTCTTTCACCACTAATGTAAAAGCAACCACAGAATATACCACCTTTTTTAAGAACTCTTGCAGTTTCTTTAAATGCATTTTCCTTATTGGGAAATGCGTGAAATCCATTCATTGAAAGAACCAAATCAAAATTATCTGCTTCAAAAGGAAGATTGGACACATCACCTTGTAAACATTTAATATTGCTGATTCCCATATGTTCAAAGCGTTTTTCTGCCTGTGAGAGCATATCTGTAGAATAGTCTAAGGCAGTAATATCAGCATTTTTTATGGTTTTATATTTATTTGCTGTAAATACTGCTGTTCCTACTGGTACATCAAGCATTTTACCATTGAAGTCATTTGGAATAAAAGAAAGTAGTGTTAGAACGTAATCCTCATCTTTCATACCCCATGCAAATTTATTATAGGCTTTTGACCAAAAACTATTTGCTGTCAAAACATCATCATAAATGTTTTTTGACTCTTTATAAGCAACTTTAATTTTATCCTCTGTATCATTCATAAAAAAGACCTCCTTACTATACTGCAAGCTCAACTATAGTAATCTTAAAGTTCTCCTCATTTCTATTTCCTTATATAGTTATTATATAGCATTTTTTACAGCTAATTCAATGAAAGCATATAAATTAACTATTCAATTAGGTTAATATGAAGATATAATAAAAGTAAAATATATGGAGGATAAGAAAGTGTTAGAACAGAAAAATATAGGTATTTTACTTTTTAATGAAGTTGAGGTATTAGATTTTGCTGGTCCTTTTGAGGTATTTTCAATTGCTACATATATGGGATGCAATGAAAAACCCTTCAAAGTACATACAGTAGCTGAGACAAAAGACTTAATAAAAGCTCGTAATGGGTTAAAGATTCAGCCTGATTATGATTTCTGTGACGCTCCACAGTTTGATATTTTAATTATACCTGGGGGATATGGAGCAGAAGAAATTGAAATTCATAATCCAAAGATTATAAGCTGGATTAAATCTAATATGAATCATGTGGATATAATGGCATCTGTCTGCACTGGTGCATTTTTATTGGCTGAGGCTGGTTTATTAGAAGGAAAACAAGCTACAACACATTGGATGGATATTGATAGGTTAGAAAAAGAGTATACTAAAATTAATGTCCAGCGTAATGTTAAGTTTGTCGATGAGTCTCCTATCATTACTTCGGGTGGTATATCTGCTGGAATTAATATGTCATTTTACATTATTAAGAAACTTTTAGGTGAAGAAATTGCTGTTGCTACAGCTAAAAGGATGGAATACGATATTGATATTCTGAGTATTTAACTACTGATAGTGATACATACTTTTCTTTTATTAAAAACTACAGGTGGACAATCTCACCTGTAGTTTTTTATGATACATTTCAACATTATATTAAAACATATTTCTATTATCATTTTCCTTCCGATATATGAAGTACATTATAAATTGTCCCTTTTTCTGCTTTTACTTTACTTAAATCCTCTATAAAATAGAAGATAGTGTATTTCCATTTGTCTGGATTATAAATAACAACATACTCTACATCGTAAAGTTTAGGCATATCCTTTTTTATTTCATCCTTTAAATTTTTCAAACTTTCTTGAGGTTTTATTTCTTTTGTTACTTCAAATACGTATTTTATATTTTTAAAATCCTGGGTTGTTGTATCAATTAGTGGTATTCCTACATTTACTTTTTGCCATCCAAAGGAAGTTATTATATTATCATAAAAGCCATCAAATAGGAATTTATTTAAGCCCTTGCTGTCTTTCCATATATATAAGGGACAATAACTGTTTTGTAGATTATTATTTTCTCCATTTTCCGTTATTAGATATAGTTTGATCTTTAAGTCCTCAAAGCCATCGGTTTTATGACCATTATTTTTGACTCTATCCTTTATTATATTCATATCATAATTGCTGGGTAATATAATCTTATATTGTGTTGCTATCATTTTACTTTCATCCTCCTTGTATTTTTCATTAATTATAAGAATAGTTATATTTGTTTTTACAATTATAGTTTAACTCCCTAAATAAAAGCTGTATAATACTTATAAATAATGGCTAATATCATTTTTAGTGATATCACAATATAGAATAATTTTTCTGAAAGGTTTTCTACTATGGAAATTAACGATTTAAGAATATTTCAAATGGTTGCTTGTGAAAAGTCTATATCAAAAGCTGCATTAAACCTTGGATATGCACAGTCTAATATAACTATGAGAATTAAGGTTCTTGAAAATGAACTAAATACTACTTTATTTACAAGGAATAATAGAGGTGTAACTGTTACTCCCAATGGAGAGAAACTACTTGAGTATGCTGATAAAATTATTAGGTTAGTGGCTGAAGTTACAGAAGAGTTCTCCCCTTCTAAAATTAGTTCTAAACTTACAATTGGAGCTACACAAACTATTTCTGCCTCTAGACTACCTAAGTTATTTGCTTTATTTTACGATAAAAATCCTTCTGTATCTTTAGTATTAAAAACCGATAAACAAGAAGTTCTTTTAGATAAACTTTCTAAACATGAGCTAGATGGTGCCTTTATATATGATGAATATCCGTCTATTAAGTTTAAGGAAGTTTTTAGTTTCATGGAGGAGACGGCTTTAATCTCTTCTAAACCTATTAAGGATATTAATAATATAACCACACCAATAATAGTAAATACAGATACTTACTGTCCCTATGGTAAGCTTATAAAAAAATGGTTTGCTACTAACCACTTAAGTCCAGTTAACATCCTAGAGTTTGATACTTTGGAATCTATTCTTAATGGCGTAAATAGTGGTCTAGGTGTGTCTCTTCTGCCTAAAAGTATTTTGCCTAAAAATAATGATTTTCATGTTTATGATTTAGGTGAATATTTTAAGAAACTTAAGCTTAAATTTGTAGTAAATGACCATGTAAAACTTAATGCTTCACTTAAAAGTTTTATTGATATATCAAAGGAATATATAAACAGATAGAAAAAAGAGCTCTTGGTTTCTCCCAAAAGCTCTTTTTAAGTTCTATAGAATACTTTCTATTATTCCACCGCCAACTACATTGTTTCCATCATAGAATACTACTGATTGACCTTTTGTGATGGCTCTCTGCTTATCCTTAAAGCTAACTTTTACCTTACCATCTTCATAAGGTGAAACAATTGCTTTAGCTGGTTTTGCAGCATATCTCATCTTAGCTGTAACTTCTATTTCTTTATCTAACTTATCGAAAGTTATAAAGTTTAAATCTTTAGCTATTAGATCTGTTTTAAATATGTCTTCTTCTGGTCCAAGGACTACTTCATTTGTCATTGGGTTTATATCAGTAACAAATACAGGTCTTCCAAGGGCTATTCCTAGTCCTTTTCTTTGACCTATTGTATAGTATACAATTCCTTTATGTTCTCCAAGTACATTACCAAATTTATCAACAAATTTACCAGTTTTAACTGTACCAGGTTTAGCTAAAGTTATATAGTTACCATGATTGTTATCACTAACAAAACATATTTCTTGGCTATCTTTCTTATTATGAACAGCCAAGCCAATTTCTTTCGCTATTTCTCTTATTTTATCTTTAGTGTATTCTCCACAAGGCATTAATGTGTGCTCAAGTTGGTATTGAGTAAGGTTATATAAAGCGTAGGTTTGATCTTTTCTATCATCATCACTTTTTATAAGATTATATCTACCATTTTCTTTAGCTATTTTTGCATAATGTCCTGTAGCTACGTATTCTGCTCCTATTCCTTCTGCTTTTCTTAATAATTCATCAAATTTAAGATATTTATTACAAGCTACACAAGGGTTTGGAGTTTTTCCTTCTAAGTATTCATCTACAAAGTAGTCTATAACTTTTTCTTTAAAGCTATCTCTAAAGTTTAGAACGTAAAAAGGAATACCCAGCTTATCTGCCACTCTTCTAGCATCATCTACAGCTGATAGTGAACAGCATCCACCTTCTCTTTCTTCATATTCCTTATCTTCTTGCCATACTTGCATGGTTACTCCTATAACGTCATAACCTTGTTCTTTTAAGAGGTATGCTGCAACAGAGGAATCAACCCCTCCGCTCATACCTACAACAACTTTCTTTTTCATAAAACCACCTTTATATTATTCATCACCATGAACATGGTCATGAATATCATCATGTTCTTCAAAATCCCAACCTGTTAAATCTAATCCAGCGTTTTTTCTATAATCATTTATAGCTTTATGAATAGCTTCTTCTGCTAAAACTGAACAGTGCATTTTAACTGGTGGAAGTCCATCTAAAGCTTCTGCTACTGCTTTATTAGTTAATTCCCAAGCATCTTCTAAAGTTTTTCCTATTATTAGTTCTGTAGCCATTGATGATGATGCAATTGCTGATCCACAACCAAAAGTTTTGAATTTAGCATCTTTTATTACATTATCTTCAACCTTTAAGTATATTTTCATTATATCTCCGCATTTAGCGTTTCCAACTTCTCCAACACCGTTTGCGTCTTCGATTTCACCTACGTTTCTAGGATTTCTAAAATGGTCCATTACTTTGTCACTATATATCATATTATTTTTCCCCTTTCTTTAAAAAGTCTTCCCATAGTGGAGACATATTTCTTAATCTTTCTATAATTGGAGGTACAACTTCTAAAACGTAATCCACCTCTTCTTCTGTGTTTCCATCTCCTAAAGACAATCTTAAAGATCCATGAGCTTTTTCATGAGGTAATCCTATAGCTAAAAGTACATGAGATGGATCTAGAGAACCAGACGTACAAGCACTACCTGAAGACGCACAAACACCTTCAAAATCTAATGAAAGAAGTATTGACTCTCCTTCAATAAATTCAAAACCTACGTTAACATTACCAGGTAATCTCTTATCACCTCTTGGTCCATTTAACTTTGTATGTGGCACTTTTAATAGTCCATCTATTAGTTTCTCTCTAAGAACTTCCATAGCCTTAGTGTGTTCTTCTAGGTTTTCATAAGCAAGTTCCATAGCTTTACCAAGTCCTACAACTCCAGCTATATTTTCTGTTCCTGCTCTTCTTGCTCTTTCTTGCCCACCACCGTGGATTAAATTATCTATTCTTACACCTTTTCTTATATAGAGAGCTCCTACTCCTTTAGGACCATAGAATTTATGTCCAGCTAAAGATAGTAGGTCGATGTTCATGTCTTTAACATCTATCTCTAAATTTCCGATTGCTTGAACTGCATCTGTATGGAAAATTATTCTTTTCTCTCTACAGATTTCACCAATCTCTTTTATAGGTTGAATAGTTCCTATTTCATTGTTTGCAAACATTACAGAAACTAATATAGTTGTATCTTTAATTGCATTTACTAAGTCTTCTATTCTTATAAAACCTTCTGAATCAACATCTAGGTAAGTTACTTCAAATCCATTTTTCTCTAACCATTCGCAAGTATGTAATACCGCATGGTGCTCTATTTTAGTTGTAATAATATGATTTCCTTTTTTCTTTTGGGCAAATGCTACACCTTTAATGGCCCAGTTATCTGCTTCTGATCCGCCACCAGTAAAGTATATTTCTGAAGAGTCTGCATTTAAGGGCTTTGCAACTCTTTCTCTAGCTTTATCTATAGCTCTTTTTGTATCTCTAGAAATTCCATAAAATGATGATGGATTTCCGAAACTTTGAGTAAAATATGGCATCATTTCTTCTAGAACTTCTGGTTTAACATATGTAGTAGCTGAATAATCCATGTAAACTGTTTTATTCATTGTTATCACTCCTCTTCTCCATTTTTATCAAAGAATTTTTTGTTTTCATACTGTTATAGTCGTCAACAATGTCTTGTAAAGTTACAGATTCCATAACTTCATCAATACTTTCCTTAATTTTTTTCCATAAAAGCCTGGTTGCACAACAATCTAGGTTATCGCAGACAACCCCATCAATACACTCTGCTATTTCAACTGGTCCTTCTAAAATCTCCATTATATCAGAAACTTTTATTTCTTTAGGATCTTTGTTTAGTATATATCCTCCTTGTGCACCTCTTATACTTTTCAGAAGCTTTGCTTTTCTAAGTGGTGAAAATAATTGTTCTAAATAATATTCGGATATATTTTGTCTTTCAGATATAGTTTTAATTGATACAGGGTCCAGTCCATAATGTATTGCTAAATCAACCATAGCTTTTACACCATATCTACCCTTAGTAGATAATTTCAAAAAAATCACTCCTTAAAGCCGACTAAAATGATAAACTTTATTTTATAATAATAGCAAATCCGACCTTTACTGTCAACAATGAAAGTATTTACTTGTTATAGAATATTAAACTAATATTCTATAAAGCAAAAATATCTTCAAGAAAATCCTTCCTGAAGATATTTTTTACTCTTTATAATTTAAACTTATTTATATTAGTTATCATTTCTTCTGACATATCATTAAGTGCTTGTGCTGAGTTTGCAACGTCCTCTGAAGAACTATTCATTTCATCTGAAGATGAAGCTATTTCTTCTGTAGATGCTGTTACTTCCTCTGACACTGCTGATAAGTCTTCTATTTTACTTAATATAGTATTCTTTTGATTATCTAAATTATTTAATGAAACTGTAGCTGTTTTAATTCTTGGTGTGTTTTCATTTATAGAATCAAAAACTTTCTCAAAAGAATCTGTGATACTACTTATTACATTTATTTGGTTATGTAATTCATTTTCCATGACTTTAGTTGTATCAACAACCATGTTTTTCTCTACACCTATGTCTCTTATTAGGGTATAGATATTTTCTGATGAGGTTTTACTTTGTTCAGCAAGTTTTCTTATTTCTTCTGCTACAACAGCAAATCCTCTACCATGTTCTCCAGCTCTAGCAGCTTCTATGGATGCATTAAGAGCTAAAAGGTTAGTTTGTTCTGCTACACTATTGATTAAGTTTGTTATTTCACTTATCTTGTCTACATTACTACTTAAATTATTGATTTTACTTACTACATCCTTAAATTTTGTAGATACTTCATCAATAGACTTCATAAGCGCTTGTACATATTGTTCGCTGTTATTCACTAAAGTCTCGCTAGTTTTTGAGTTAGTTTCTATAACTCTTATAGCCGAAACTATTTCATCAAGATCATTTGAGAAGTCTGATAATATACCATTGATATTCATAATCTCCTCACTTTGTCCAGTTGTTCCCTTAGCTACTTCTTGAATTGAAAAGTTTACGTTAGTTGAGGAAGCAGACATTTCTTCTGCTGTAGCTGCTAAATTTTCTGATTTTCTGCTTATCTCTTCTGAGTTATTTTTAATAAGTTTTATGGTTTCAGATATATCCCCTACAGTTTTATGCAAGGTATTACTCATAACCCCAAATTCATTTTCACTGTCTGTGCTAAAGTCTACTGTAAAATCGCCTGTTGCAAGCTGTTCAATTTTACCTGTCATAGTTTTAGATGCTTTTCTAATAACTGTTATAATAGTAGCTGAAATAAGCAAAAATCCTACTACAGCTAAAGATATAATCAAATTCAAGTTTTTAGCTGTCTTTGCATAAATATCCTGACTTTCCTCATTAAGCTTTGCAGCTTCTTCAATATCATATGTCTTTAAGTTAAATAAAGCTGTTTCTCCATTAGTTGCATATTCCGAAAGCTTACTGTAGTCATATTCTGACATGGGTTTTCCTTTAGATAAATCTCCTTCAATTACTGTCCATGTATTTTTGTACGAATCGTAATTTTTATTAAATACATCTAATTCCCTTTTCTCATTTTCATCAAGATTTAAAGCTGAATACTCTTTTAAATAATCATTAATTTTGTCATAATGTTTATTTATAGTTTCAATATATTTTTTATCATATTTTATTATAGTTTTATGAGTTTCTATTCTTATGTTTGCAAACTCGCCTCTTATTCCAGCACTAAGGCCTAAAGGTTCTACTCTTTCGGTATACATCATATCAATATTGTTATTTACCTTTTTAACTCCTATGTATCCAAATATTCCAACCCCTACTGTAACTAATACCGCAACTAGAGATAGTACTATAAAACTTCTTATAATCGTAATACTTTTAAGTCTAGACTTCAAAATAAACATCTCCTTAATTGATTTTAACTCAATTATATCAAGTTATTATGCTGCAAACAATAACTATTATTTTTTAACTTTTATTACCTTCCAATACTTCTTTATACTTTCTTCATATTTATTATTTTGCTCTTCATAATAAACTCTATCTTTAATATTATCAGGCAAATACTGCTGCTCTATATAATGATTTTCATAATTATGTGGATATTTGTATTCTATCCCTCTGCCTAAAGTTTGTGCACCAGCATAATGAGCATCTTTTAGATGAAGGGGGATATCATCTATATCCATAGTATCTAAATCACTCATAGCCTTATCAATAGCTAAAATAGCTGAGTTTGATTTAGGTGCTGTTGCTAATAAAATCGTAGCATGAGCTAAAGGTATTCTTGCTTCTGGAAAGCCTAACATATTAGCACTATCAACGCAAGCTTTAACTATAGATACTCCTTGAGGATATGCAAGGCCTATATCCTCAGCAGAAATGACCATTAATCTTCTACATATAGATACTAAGTCTCCTGCCTTAACTAACCTAGCTAGATAATGAATAGCTGCATTTGGGTCACTTCCTCTTATTGATTTTTGAAAAGCACTTAAAATATCATAATGAGCATCTCCACTAATGTCATAGTTAAGTATCTTTTTTTGCACCGAGTCCGCTGCAACTTCTTTATCAATTATTATTTTTCCTTCACTATTTGGATTAGTTGAATAAAGTGCTACTTCTAAACCATTAATAGCTTTTCTCACATCTCCATTAGCAGAATCGGCAAAAAATTCATAACCCTCTAAAGTAACTTCTATATCTACTCCTCTATAATCCTCCTGTGCCAAATCCCTTGCTCTTCTTAAAGCATCTATAACATCATTTTTCTCTAATGGCTTAAATTCAAAAATAGTACTTCTACTTAAAATCGCCTTAAAAATATAATGGAAGGGATTTTCTGTAGTAGACGCTATTAAGGTAATTCTTCCATCTTCTATAAACTCTAATAAAGACTGCTGTTGTTTTTTATTAAAGTTCTGAATCTCATCTAAATATAAAACAACTCCATTACTCCCCATAAAGGTATCAAGTTCACTTACGATCTGCTGAATATCTTTTAAAGAAGCATTAGTTGCATTTAACTTATAAAATCTCCTATTCGAAGTTTCTGCAATAATATTGGCTACCGTAGTTTTCCCAATACCAGGAGGTCCGTAAAATATCATATTAGAAATCCTGTTACTTTTAATTATTCTATTTAAAATCTTACCTTCACCTAAAATATGCTTCTGTCCAAACACTTCATCTATATTTCTAGGTCTGACCTTATCCGCTAAAGGTTTATACATTACATTTCCTCATTTCTCTATCTTAAAATCTCCATCTCAAATAAATTCCAATATCCATCTGAGCCTTTTTTAGCTTTCTCTATAAATTTTTGTTTTTTAAATCCCGCTTTTTCATAACACTTAATAGCTCCTATATTATGTTCAAACACACCTAAAGTAATTTTATCGAAGCTAAACTTTTCAAACCCTATTTGGGTAATTTTTTTCAAAACCTCAGTTCCTAAACCATTTCCTCTATATCTTTCATCACCTATTAAAAATCTAGATACTCTTCCCATCTTATTTTCTTTATCTCTTTCAGCAAGTTCAACAGTACCTATAATTTCATTATTGTCATTCCATATAATCTTGTACATATCATGAACATTATTTTTAATATTATTATAATAATGCTCTTTAATTTGCTCAAGAGTTAATGGATACTTGTAAGATTCTCCTGCCCATTGCAATAAAAAATCTGATGTTTTATCTAAATTCCATTCAATAACTTTATTAAAATCCTCTTCTTCTATTAATTCAATTCTTATCATAAATTATCACCTCTATACTTAAATTTCTAAAGCCACTCTTCCTTTAATAATCCATACTCTACTCTATCATAAAGTCTTGAATTTAATAAAACATGTTTCTTAAATTCACCTTCTTTAATCATGCCTATACTTTTCATAACTTTTTCTGAACCAGCATTGTCTTTAATACATCCAGTCTCAACCTTAATAACATCACCTTGCTTAAAGGCATAATTAATAACTTCTTTTGTTGCCTCAGATGTAAAACCTTTTCCCCAATAATTTTGCAATATGAAGTATCCTAAATTCACAACTTTTCCCTCTGGAGAATCAATTAAAACTGTATACCCTATTTCCCCTACATATTCATTACTATCTTTTAATACAATCCCGAAGTAATATTTTGTTCTGTTTTCAAGCTTACTTTCCTTTATTGCTTCATAAAGATTTTCCATTGATTCATCCAAACTGTTTGTTTTGATTTCAGGTAAATAATACATAACCTTCTCATCCGAAATAAGTTTATGTAATGAATGTATATCCTCTTCTACATGATCCCTTATAATCAATCTCTCTGTTTCTAATTTTATCATATTAGTTCCTTTCTTTATATTCACTTCTAGCAAATTGGATATGCTCTATTATTTATTTTTTTCTTCAATTCTGTATCTAGCAAAAAATGGTATGCTAAATATTAATAAGGAATACCACAATACATAGACTAATATAAGGACAGGAAATGAACTATACGGAGAAAAGATAATTGGAGGTAATACAGGTACAACAATAAAAATACTTAGTAATATCCTTGTTCTAAAATAAACATAGTGGATACTTTTACATTTTTCACACACAATAGGTTCGTAACCAATCCAAGACATAATTGATTTTCGAATTGTTTTTTTAGTAAATTGATTAGAACAATTTTCACACTTTTGAACATACATATTATTCACCACTTCTTCCTAGTTATTTTTATAATACTCGTCTCTTAAAATCCTAAATATATATTGCTCAGCACCAAATCTATAAATTGATTCTTCTATACTCATGCCAAGCTTTGTTAATAATCTACATGAAGCTTTATTTGCAGTTTGAGTTTCAGCAACTAATTTATTTAAGTTTAATTCTTTAAAGGCATAATCCATAAGTTTTCTAATAACTTCATTTCCATATCCTTGTCCCCATAATCCACTCACAAACTGATAGGAAATTTCCGTACTTACTCCATCATGATGTTTATCAAGTGAAACTAATCCAACTAGTTCATCTGTAGTATTGTCTCTAACTGTTAGATAAATTGACTCTTCATTATCATTTAACATCTCTTCAAAAATGTTGTTATACCTTTCTTCCGTTACAACCCCACCAAGAAACTCTCTCACCCTTTCGTCAAAATACAACTTCTTTATATCCTCATAATCATTTTTACTTATCTTATTCATCACACATCTATCTGTATTTAACATATAAGACACCTTTCATAATCAGTTATTATATTGAGGAACTATACCTTAAACTCCATTAAATTTATTATACCTTATTTATCCAAAAGTTTAACCCCCAAAAGCATAATGCTTTTGGGGGTTGTTTACTAAGATGATTAACTGAACAATGTTCTATCACTTAATCCATCTTTAATATGCACTTTTTCAAATAAATTGATAAGTTTATCTGTATCTAGTGAAGCTTTTTCTTCTCCGCTAACATCAATTACGATTTTTCCTTCATGCATCATTATAAGTCTGTTTCCAGATGTGATTGCATGGTTTAAGTTGTGAGTAACCATAAGTGTTGTAATTTTTCTTTCTTTAACAATCTCTCTGGTTATCTCCATTATTTTTTCTGATGTTTTAGGGTCTAATGCAGCTGTATGTTCATCTAATAATAACAGTTTTGGATTAGACATAACTGACATCATTAAGGTTAAAGCCTGTCTTTGACCACCTGATAATAACCCTACTTTTGTGTAAAGTTTATCTTCAAGTCCTAAGTTAACTTTTTTAAGTAATTCTTTATAATGATCTATTCTGCTTTTATCAACTGCAAATGTTAATCCAAACTTTTTCCCTTTATTATCTGCTAGAGATAAGTTTTCTAATATAGTCATGTTAGGTGATACACCCATTGAAGGACTTTGATATACTCTTCCAATGATTTTTGATCTTTTATATTCAGGCATATCTATCATTTCTGTATCATCTATAAATATCGAACCATAATCTCCAGAAAGACTTCCACCTACTAGATTTAATAAAGTACTTTTTCCTGCTCCATTAGAACCTATTATTGATACAAAGTCTCCAGTTTTTACTTCTATTTCAAATTCATCAAATACTCTATGCTCATTTACAGTATTTTCATTAAAAACCTTACACAGTCCCTTTACTTTCAGCATTAGCTAAAACACCACCCTTCATAACTTTTTTTCTCTTAAATATACCGCCTTTATTATTTGCAGCTAAAGCAATAATAACTATTACAGCAGTTATAAGTTTTAAATCATTAGGTGATAAGCCAAGCTGAAGCGCTATTGCAACTACGGCTTTATATATTATTGCACCAAATATAGCTAAACTTGTAGCTTTTACAAAACTCATCTTTTGGAATACTGAAACCCCTATAATTACTGATGCAAGCCCCATAACTACAACACCTGTTCCCATACCAACGTCTGCGAAACCTTGATATTGAGCTGTTAATCCACCTGCTAATGCAACTAATCCATTAGATATCATAAGAGCCATTATTTTAACATTATCTTTATTTATTCCAAGTGAGGTAACTACTTGTTCATTATCTCCTGTTGCAATTAATAAAAATCCTCTTTTTGTTTTTAAGAATAAGTCCATAATTATTTTAGCAACTATTACAAAGGCTAAAATAATTATTATTGGTGAAAGCCTTAATTCTCCAACATTTAATTCAAAAGACTTAAATATGTTTCCAAAGTTAAATAGTGGAGAGTTGGATTTACCCATAATTCTTAGGTTTATGGAATATAAGCCAATCATAACTAATATTCCTGACATTAAACTGTCTATTTTTAATTTTACGTGTAATAATCCTGTTATACATCCTGCTACTGCCCCTGCTGCCAAAGATACAAATACAGATAAGATAGGATTCACCCCATTAGCTAAAAGGGCTGCACATACTGCAGCACCTAATGGGAATGTTCCATCTACTGAAAGATCTGGGAAATCTAATATCTTATAGGTTATATATACGCCAATAGATACTAAGGCAAATAGCAAGCCTTGCTCTAAAACATTTAACACTAAAGACATTAATTAACCCCTCCTGTAACTTTTTCAGCACTCTTTTCTATATCAGCTGGTATAGTTATTCCAAGTTTTTTAGCAACATCAGTGTTTATAGTAGTTTGTAAATCTGTTTGGAATCCTACTGGTATTTCTGATGGTTTTTTACCGTTTAAGATTTCAGCTGCTTGATATCCAGCTTCTTTTCCTAATTTATAGTAGTCAATACCTGCTGTTATTAATCCACCTTTTGCTACTATAGCAGATTCTGCTCCAAATATAGGTACATTTTTTTCTAATGCTCTTTTACCTACTAAATCATAAGCTGCTGCTACATTGTTATCTGTAGGAGTGTATAATACGTCTATTGAACCTAATATTGAGTTTAAACTTTGATCTATATCATTGCTAGTTGCTGCACCAGCTTCTTTAACTTGTAATCCTAATTTTGCAGCTTCTTCTTTAAGTGCTTTAACTTGCACTCCAGAGTTAGCTTCAGAAGTTGTATATATTACTCCGATAGTTTTTGCATTAGGTAATACTTTTTGTAAAACCTTTAATTGATCTGCTATTGAAACATTATCAGAAGTTCCTGTAACGTTAGTTCCTGTACTCTTTACATCCTTAACTATTCCTGCAACTACTGGATCTGTAACTGCTGTAAATACTATTGGAATATCCTTTGTAGCATTATAAGCTGATTGAGCACTAGGTGTTGCAATAGCTAATACTAAATCTTTTTTATTACTAACAAATCCTTGAGCTATTGTTTGAGTTGTTGCAATGTCTCCTTGGGCATTTTGATAATCAATTTCTAGATTTTTGCCTTCCTCAAATCCTTTTTCTTTAAGTCCATCAATGAATCCTTTTCTTGCAGAATCCAATGCTGGATGCTCAACTATTTGTGAAATACCAATTTTTTTCTTGTCCCCTTCTTTTTTAGCGCAAGCTACAAAAGAACTTACTGCAACTAATGCGCATAAAATCAAGGCAACTTTCTTCTTCCCTACCATACTGCCATCTCCTTCTTAAATTATAAAAAATTATTAATTTATTTCTAATATTTATCAATAATATCCTACATTTACTACTAACAACTTAATTAATTCACTCATTTATTGATAAAATATTATTTTTAATAATATCATAATAATATTAAAAAGTAAATATTTATTTTGTTATAGCTCTATGCCCAATCCCAATGACTATCTCATTTAAGTGAAGTAATCCAATGCTTAAAAATATGCAAACGCTTAAATGTTCCCCCGAAACTGCTATACCTATTTTTCCCCCAACATTTTGACCACTTGCTCTATTTGCAACTTGCATAATTGCATCTCTGCAAGCTCCAATAACAGCTCCTTCGTGAATGTGCTCTTCACGTATAAGACCACATCTTTTGGATGCAACCAAGGTTCTTTCTAAAATCTTTTGTATAGAATTATTTATATTTCCACCTATATCTACAGCTGCAGTATTTGCTCCCAATGCCCCAAATTCATCTCTTAATTTATGTTCCTCTTCTCTTGAAGAAATAGCCATCCTTGTTGCTATTTTTGCCACCTGAACACTATCCATATTATATATCCTCTTTTCTTTTTTAATATCATTATTATACCCTACATAATAGCAAAAAAGAAGATGAGTAAAAACTCACCTTCTAATCAAGCTCACAATGATTTAATACACCTTTTGCAAATTGCATAATAACTAGAGAAACTAACATGTTCCATATTATAAAGGAAAAATATATCGCATATTGGCCTAAAAACTCTAACTTCACTGATATTATAATAGAAGCTATAATCCCTGGAAGAACGTAAATAAATATACTTATAAACATCAAAAATCCTTTTAAAGCATTAGATGCTATTCTTCCAAACAATCTGTAATTTAGTACTCCTCCATATATAAAGACAAATCCAAAGGAAACATAAACTATTATAGCCAAAACTATAGTAAGTGGATTTGATTTAGTTAATATTCCTGCCACTAAAAAACTTAAACTTCCATCTACTAAGAATTTCAAAGCTGATGATAAGGTTCCCCAGAAAATCTTACTTTCTTGTGAGTCTGGTATAAGGAATATATATGGTTTTGCCATTTCTTGATGTATCTTGTTTCCAAAGGAAGCTAGCCCTGAAATATATATATATCCATAAAGTAGAGGTAATATATCATTTATAGGTACAAACTTACCGTATATAACTGCTGCTGAAACCATTAATAAGGTATATAAATTTAATATACCAAATCCTGTTTTTCTATATTCTAGAATGTGTCTATAAAATAATGTTTTTCCATAATTAGCATTATAGTTAAATGTAATTTTTCTTGTCTTCATTTTTCTATTATTTAAATTGAATTCTTTAGGATTAATCTGTTTAGTTTTTAGTTTTAAAACATCTTCCTTAAGTTCTGCTCCTTGAATTACATCCTCATAATAATCAAGGTTCATATTATAAAGAATTACTGCAAGTATCCCTATAACAAGTATGTTTAAAAGTGCATATACAAAAAATATTCCATCAACATTTGTTATTGCTTTATTAAACATTGCTTTGTACCAACCTATTAAAGGGATGTAGTCAATGTTTTTGCTTGAAAACATATTAACAAATGTGTTAAACAAATCATCCTTATTTTGAAATAACTTTAATGCTGGAAATAATAAAGTTAAAGCAGCTGCCCCTTTAAATACTATATTAAATATTTTATTAAGGTATGGTTTTGTAGAACATAGGCTATATATAAATATTGATATTATTGATAGGGTAACAAAAAACAAACCAAGTATTAATATTATTAGAACTATGCCCATATTGCTTAATCCTAAATTAATCTTTAAATTTGGTATTTGATATAGAAAAACTAATAAAAATACTCCAGCTGAGGAAATACTTTTAATAAATTCATATATCAATAGATTTTGTGGTTTTATTGGAGATGTAAAAGCCATATTTACATCACTCATAAAAAATTGGGTGCTTCTTTTTCCTATAGACATTATTAATGAAGAAAAAAAGAAAAATAATATGCCTAAAGTAAAAAATGAAGTTATATATTGTGGCGGAATATTTTTGTCAAAGATATTTTTATCCTTTGACATTGTTGCAAGCATAAAAACTACCATTCCTATTATAAATACAAAGGGGATTAATTTAGACGGTTGTTTTTTTAAGTTTTTTATGAAGTTTATTATACTTCTTCTTATTAGATAAAATAATGCTCCCATCTAATTTTCCTCCGTAAATTCAAAGAATATTTCTTCTAAGTTATCTCCAGATTCATTAAATTCTCCCTTTGTTTTTGATAAAATAATTTCCCCTTCTTTCATTATAAGTATTCTATCCCATAGATCTTGCACACTATCTAAAAGATGGGTACTTATTATGATTGCTGCTCCTGATTCCTTTAGTTTTGCAAAATAGTTCTTAAGTTCCTTAATTGCTTTAGGATCTAATCCTATCATAGGTTCATCAAAAAGGATTAATTTAGGATTAGTTATAAGGCCGCACATGATACTTACCTTTTGCTGCATACCTTTTGATAATTCTTGTCCTAGTTTAGTTCTTTTATCAACCATATCAAAGGTCTTTAAAAGCTCTTCTGCTTTTTCTTTATAATCGTTAAGTCCATAGGCTTTTGCTATAAAGTGAATATGTTCATCTACTGTAAGTAATGGATACATGGCTGGCATTTCAGGAACATAGTTAAATAACCTTTTCCCTTCAATACTCTTATTGTGTTTTCCACCTATCTTTATTTCTCCTTCATATTTTAGTAGTCCCGCTATGGATTTTATTATGGTTGACTTTCCTGCACCATTAGGTCCTACTAAAACTGCTATTTCTCCTTGTTCTACCTTAAAGCTTATATCTTTTACTGCTTTAAATTTCCCATAACTTTTTGTTATATTATTAACTTCTAACATAATTCCCTCCTAATTCAATACCAACTGTTCTATATTTTTCTATATATTTACTTTATATTTTATCATAATCTATGTCTAAAAATCTACAATTCTATTTACAAATCCTAATTACCACTATATACTGGTGTATATACAGAAGTTTAGGAGGATTATATGATGCAAAGAAATGTTACTAAAATGATTTATGCCGCACTTTTAACAGCTATATCAATTATTATTCCGCTTTATTTTGGATTTTTAAGAGTCTTAATTCCACCATTTTCAGCTACTATAGCTTCCCATGTTCCATTATTTATAGCTATGCTAATTAGTCCAGGAGTTGCTGTTGCTGTAGGTATTGGGTCAGCTGTAGGTTTTTCAATAACAGCGAGTCCTGTAATAGCCGCAAGAGCTGCAATGCATACTGTTGTAGGTGGAGTAGGTGGCTATTTAGTTAAAAAGAAAGTTCCATTTAAATATGTAATATTAATAACTGCTCCAATTCACGCACTACTAGAAGCTCTAATAGTTATTCCTTTTGGATTTAGCTTCACAAATGCTTTAATTGTTGTTGGAATAGGAACTGTAATCCATCACTTAGTTGATGGAACTATATCATATGCTTTAGTTAAAGTATTAGCTAAAAATGTTAATTTAAACTTTGATAACGAAAGTAATAATCTTGCATAATATGAAGCCATGGTCATTAAATCCATGGCTTTTATTGTGTTTATTTTTATGATATACTCTAAAAGAAATTTTATTTAGTGAGGTATACAAATGGTATATATTATACTTGTAGCACTTATACTTTTCGACTTATATGGTGTTTATAAACATAAAAAGAATAAAAGTAACTTCATAAAACTTACTCTTATTCCGCTTATCTTAATTATTTTATTATTTGGAGCCAATGACTTAGGATACATAAACTATACCACAACTGTGATTTTATTTATTCCTATAGCTCTATATTACTTTATTATATCAGGTGGAATTCCTTTTATTAAGAAAAAATAGAACTGGAAACTAATCCAGTTCTATTTTTATATATTAATAAAAGTTACCCATATCTCTAAACTTTTTATATCTTCTAATTAAAAGCTCTTCTTTATCTAAAGCCATAAGTTCAGTCAATTCAGATAAAATCCTCTTTTTTATTCTCCAAGCTATTTTATCTGGATTTAGATGAGCTCCACCTAAAGGTTCTCTTATAACTTTATCTATTATTCCGTTTCTTAATAAATCTTGTGCAGTTATTCCCATTACTTCTGCAGCCTCTTTAGCTCTTGAAGGATCTTTCCATAATATAGATGCAAAGCCTTCTGGTGTAAGTATAGAATATATAGCATGCTCTAACATCAAAATACTATCACCAATACCCAAAGCTAAAGCTCCACCACTTCCACCTTCTCCTATAAATATTGATATTATAGGAACAGTTAATGAGAACATCTCTTTTAAATTTTGAGCTATAGCATGCCCTTGTCCTCTCTCCTCAGCTCCCATACCTGGATAAGCCCCTGGAGTATCAACTAGACATATAATGGGCCTATTAAACTTCTCTGCTTGCTTCATAAGCCTTAAAGACTTTCTATAGCCTTCTGGATTTGGCATACCAAAGTTTCTTTCAATGTTTTCTTTTGCATTATTTCCCTTAACTATGCCAATAATAGTTACTGGTATACCCTCTATTTTAGCTATACCACCAACTACAGACTTATCATCTCCAAAGGCTCTATCACCATGAAGTTCAAAAAAATCTTCACATATATGATTTATATAAAATAAAGCATTTGGTCTATCTTGTTTTCTAGAAATACTTACTTTTTCCCATGCGGAAAATTTCTTGATAGATTCTCTATTCATTATTATTCACCCCATGAAGAATTAATAATTTATAAATAGTATCCTTCATACTCTTTCTATTAACTATATTGTCTATAAAGCCTTTTTCTAATAGAAATTCAGCTTTTTGAAAATTATCAGGAAGTTTTTGATTTATAGTTCCTTCTATTACTCTTCTACCTGCAAAACCTATAAGAGCTCCTGGCTCACTTAAAATTATATCACCTTCCATTGCAAAAGAAGCCGTAACCCCTCCTGTTGTTGGATCAGTAAGTACAGTTATATAAGGTAATCCAGTCTTGTTGTAAAGATTTATAGCTCCACTGATTTTTGCCATCTGCATTAAAGAAAATATTCCTTCTTGCATTCTAGCTCCACCAGAAGTTGTAAATATTATTAATGGAAGTTTTTTATCTGTAGCTTCTTCAATTAGTCTTGTTATTTTTTCACCTACAACAGTTCCCATACTTCCCATCATGAAAGCAGAGTTCATAACTGCTATAGCTGATTCTATACCATTAATTTTACCCACTCCAGTTATTACAGCATCAGCTTCTCCTGTATCACTTTCAGACTTTGATAACTTTTCTTTATATCCTTTAAACTTTAGTGGATCAACACTTCTAATATCTATTAAATTCTCTTTAAAACTATCTTCATCTACAATTAGATTTAATCTAGTTCTTGCATTTATTCTAAAATGATAATTACACTTGGTACAAACCCAAAGATTATTTTCTACATCTTCCTTATAAAGAATCTCTCCACATTCGTTACATTTACGCCACATTCCATCAGGTATTATTGGCTTTTCATGGTTTTCTTCTATTTTATCTCCTTTTATTGCTTCAGCAGATAAAGTTATATAAGTTCTCTTTTTTAATAAATCTCTTAGTGTCATTCAATCACCAACTTATCTTTTAAGAATGAAGTATTAAAATCTCCTCTTACAAAGTCTTCATGTTCTAATATATCGAATTGAAAATCTATATTCGTAGTAACTCCACCTATAGCGAATTCACCTAAAGCTCTTTTCATCTTCATTATAGCTTCTTCTCTATTTCTACCGTGAACTATAAGCTTTCCTATCATTGAATCATAGATATGAGGAATTGTATATCCTTGATATATAGCTGAATCTATTCTAACTCCAAAACCGCCTGGAACAATAACCTCTTCTATTTTTCCTGGACAAGGTCTAAATCCAAATCTAGGATCTTCTGCATTTATTCTGCATTCTATAGCATGCCCACTTATAGTTACATCCTCTTGAGTTATTTCTAAAGGTATTCCAGCAGCAATTTTTATCTGCTCTTTTACTATATCTATTCCCGTTACCATTTCAGTAATAGGATGTTCTACTTGAATTCTAGTATTCATTTCCATGAAATAATAATTTCTATTTTTATCTACTAAAAATTCTATAGTTCCAGCATTTTTATAATTAACAGCTTCCGCTGCTTTTATAGCAATGTCACCCATTTCTTTTCTCAAAGCTTCATCTAAGATTAATGATGGTGCCTCTTCAATAACTTTTTGATTTTTTCTTTGAATTGAGCAGTCTCTTTCACCTAAATGAATTATATTTCCATGTTCATCTGCTAATATTTGAAACTCTATATGTTTAGGTTCTTGAATAAATTTTTCTATATATAGAGTATCATCTCCAAAACAATTCATGGCTTCAGCCTTTGCAGTAGAATATCCCTTTAAAAATTCATCATTATTAAAAGCTATTCTAATTCCTTTTCCTCCGCCACCAGCAGCTGCTTTAATCATAACAGGGAATCCTATTTCTCTAGCTATCTCTAAAGCTTGTTCTTCACTTTCTATAATCCCTTCATATCCTGGAGCTATAGGTACTCCTGCCTCTCTCATGGTTTCTCTTGCCTTAGCCTTATTCCCCATAAGATCAATTGACTCATAGTCAGGTCCTATAAACTTGATATTACATTCACTGCACATCTTAGCGAACTTAGAATTTTCTGATAAAAATCCAAAGCCTGGATGTATAGCTTCTGCACCAGTAAGTACACATGCACTTAATATATTCTGTATATTTAAATAACTACCTTTAGCAGGGCCTTTACCTATACATACAGCTTCATCAGCTAATTGAGTGTGAAGAGCTTCTCTATCAGCCTCAGAGTATACTGCTACTGTTTTTATTCCAAGTTCTCTACAAGCTCTAATTACTCTGACTGCTATTTCTCCTCTGTTAGCTATTAATATCTTCTTAAACATATAATCACCTATCCTATTGCAAATAGAATTTCTCCTTGGCAAGCTATTTGCCCATCAACTCTTGCAGTTCCTTTACCTATTCCTATAGGTCCTTTAACCTTTATTATTTCTATCTCAAGATCAAGTCTATCTCCTGGAAGAACTTTTTTCTTAAATCTTGCTTTATCTATTCCAGCAAGAAAAGCAGTTTTACCTTTAAATTCTTCTTTACTTAAAATAGAAACCGCTCCTAATTGAGCTAAAGCCTCTACTATTAATACTCCAGGCATAACTGGCATATCAGGAAAATGTCCTTGAAAAAACTCTTCATTTATAGTTAAGTTCTTAAATCCTTTTGCATAAACTCCTGGATTTACTTCTTCTACTCTATCTAAAAGTAAAAATGGATATCTATGAGGAATGATCTTTCTTATTTCATTAACATCTAACATCTTATGCTCTCCTTATCTTAAATAATGGCTGACCATACTCTACCATGCTTTCGCTTTCAACCATTACTTCAACTATTTCTCCATTTATTTCACTTTCGATTTCATTCATAAGCTTCATAGCTTCTATAATACATAAAACATCACCTTGTTTTACTTTCTTACCTTCATGAACGTAAGGATCTTTATCTGGAGATGAAGAACCATAGAAAGTTCCTACTATAGGAGACTTAACTATAAACAAGTTTTCATCTTTTATTTCTTCTTTAATTTCAACCTTTGCTTCTTGAACACTTATTGTATTATTTACAACACTTTCTTTTTGCGAAGCTGGTTCTTTATTAACAAGTTCGTTTACTTCTGAGCTTCTAGTTTGAGATTTATCCATCTTTAATGAAAAATCTCCTTGCTTTAACTCAAACAAAGCTAAATCTGATTCATCTATCATCTTAATAAGTTCTTTTACTTCTTCTATATTCATATTAAAAAACTCCTAACTCCACTTTTTAATAACTAAAGTAGCATTATGCCCACCAAATCCTAGAGAATTAGATAATGTGTATTCAACATTTTTTTCTTTCCCTACGTTAGGTACATAATCTAAATCACATTCTTCATCTTTTTCTTTATAACCTATAGTTGGAGGTATAAATCCTTCTTCCATAGTCTTTAAACATACAATAGCTTCTACTGCTCCTGCAGCTCCTAAAAGATGTCCTGTCATAGATTTAGTAGAAGAAACAGCTACATCATACGCCTTCTCTCCAAAAAGATTCTTAATAGCTAATGTTTCAAACTTATCATTATAAGGTGTTGAAGTTCCATGAGCATTTATATACCCTATATCTTCTGGTTTTATTCCAGCTTCATCTATAGCTAACTTCATAGCCTTCTTTGCACCTTCACCATTTGGTGCTGGAGATGTAATATGGTATGCATCACAGTTAGAACCATAACCTACTATTTCACCATAGATTTTAGCTCCTCTTTTTTGTGCATGTTCAAGGCTTTCAATTATAAGTATACCAGCGCCTTCTCCTATAACAAAACCGCTTCTATCTTTGTCAAATGGAATTGATGCTCTATTAACATCATTTAAGCTATTTAATGCCTTCATATTTGTAAAACCAGATACTCCTGATTTTGTAATAGGGGCTTCTGTTCCACCTGCTATTATTATATCACTATATCCATGTTTAATGTTTCTATAAGCTTCACCTATAGAATTAGTTCCTGAAGCACAAGCAGTTACAACAGATGTACATATACCTTGAGCTCCATATTTTATAGCCACATTTCCAGCTGCAATATTGCTAATTGCCATAGGAATATATAGTGGAGAAACTCTTTTAGGTCCTTTTTCAAAAAGCTTAAAGAATTCTGTCTCCATAGTATTATATCCACCTATACCAGAACCTATAATAACTCCAAGTCTATCTCTATCAACTTTTTCTAAATCTAAATCAGCATCTTTTATAGCTTCATCTGAAGCTACTAATGCAAATTGAGAAAATCTATCCATTCTTCTTGCTTCTTTTTTATCTATTACTCCATCAGTTGTAAAGTCTTTAACTTCAGCAGCAATTTTAACTTCAAATTCAGTAGTGTCAAAAGCTTTTATAAAATCTACCCCATTAACACCATTTTTACAGTTATTCCAAAAGTCATTTACATTATTGCCTATAGGAGTCACAGCTCCCATTCCCGTTATAACTACTCTATTTTCCATCATTTTCTCTCCTTACATTACCATTCCGCCATCAACATTTAGAACCTGGCCAGTTATATATTGACTTTCTTCTGACATTAAAAATGCTACTGCATTAGCTACATCTTCTGCTTTTCCTAGTTTTTTTAGTGGAATATTTTTAAGAATGTCTTCTTTATATTTATCTGCTAAAACTTCTGTCATATCACTTTCGATAAATCCAGGAGCTATAGCATTTACGGTTATTCCTCTAGCCCCTATTTCTCTAGCTAAAGATTTAGTCACTCCTAATATTCCCGCTTTAGATGCTGCATAATTTATTTGTCCTACATTTCCTATTAATCCTATTACAGAGGAAATATTAACTATTCTTCCTTGTCTTGCTTTTATTAGATGTGGTGTTGCAGCTTTACAGCAGTTAAATGTTCCCTTTAAGTTAGTGTTTATAACTGCATCAAAGTCTTCTTCTTTCATTCTAAGTATTAGAGTATCCTTTGTTATTCCTGCATTATTAACTACCCCATATATGCTGCCATATATGTTTTTAGCTTCGCTTATTAGGTTTTCAGCATCCTCATATTTAGATACATCAGCTTTAACCATAGATGCTTCTCCACCTAATTCTTTTATCTCAGCTACTACTTCAGAAGCTTCTTTTTCATTACTTCTATAGTTAACAATGACATTAGCACCTATTTTACCTAGTTTTAAAGCTATAGCTTTCCCTATTCCCCTATTAGCTCCAGTTACTATTATAGTTTTACCCTTTAACATATATTAAATCTCCTTTAATCCTGTAATAGTTTTTTGAAGACTCTCTAAATTTTCAACATTAAATGTTTTAACATTTCTATCTATTTTTCTTAAGAATGAACTTAGAGTCTTACCAGGTCCAATCTCAATAAATATATTAAAACCATCAGCTATCATATTCTTCATGGTTTCTTCCCATCTAACTGAACTCATCAACTGTTTTCTTAAAACTTCATTTATATTTTCACCTTGTTCATAAGGTGTTGCTGTCAAATTCTTATAGGTTTTTACCTTAGTTTCATTAACCTCTATATTTTTTAATTCTTCATATAATTTATCTCCAGCTCCCTTTAGCATTGAGCTGTGAAAAGGTGCAGATACTGGTAGTGGCATAGCTCTTCCACCAAGTTCTTTAATAATATTTACAGCTTCATCTATTGGCTTCTTTTCACCAGATAAAACTATCTGTCCTGGACAGTTATAATTAGCTACTTCTATAATTCCGTTATGTTTAACTTTATCTATTACTTCATTTATTACTTCTTCTTTTAAGTTTAGTACAGCTAACATTCCACCTATACCTATAGGAACTTCATCTTGCATAAATCTTCCTCTTTTTTTTACAAGTGGTATAGCATCTTCTAATTTTAAACTTCCACTATAAACTAAAGCAGAGTATTCTCCTAAACTTAAACCTGCAGCACCTTCTGCTTTTATACCTTCTTCTTGAAGTGCTTTTAAAGTTGCTAAAGTAGTAGTTAATATTGCAGGTTGAGTATTTTCTGTTTTATTTAATTCTTCTTTACTTCCACTAAAACAAAGTTCCTTGATATCAAAACCTAAAAGTTCATTTGCTTTATCAAAAACCTCCATAGAAACAGGATATTTTTCAGCGATGTCTTTTCCCATTCCTGAATATTGTGCTCCTTGACCTACAAATAAAAAAGCTATTTTGTTCATTCTTATCCTCCTATTGAATAAGTCAGATATTAACTATCTGACTTTAAGGGTAATTGTTCTTATGCTATTTTCTCATTAACATATTGTACTGCGTCACTTACGCTTTTTATGTTTTCAGCATTTTCTAATTGAATTCCAAACTCTTCTTCTAATTCTATGATTACTTGGAATAAATCTAATGAATCTGCTCCTAAATCTTCGAAAGTTGTTTCCATTGTAACCTTCTCTTCTTCGATTCCTAATTGTTCAGCTATTATAGTTTTTATTTTTTCAAATACCATTTTAATATCCTCCTAAAATTTAAGTGTATTTTACCAATTTATAATTAAGGCACCAGAGGTTAAGCCAGCGCCGAAACCTACTAAAATAATCTTTTGACCTTTTTTAAGTAATCCCTTGCTATCCATTTCATTTAAAGCTAATGGTATAGAGGCTGATGAGGTATTTCCATACCTATCTAAGTTAATATAGAACTTTTCTAAAGGAAGCTCTAATTTTTTAGCTACAAAATCTATTATTCTAACATTTGCTTGGTGTGGAACTATGTGATCAATATCATTTAAAGTTAATCCTGATTTTTCAAGAACATTATTGATGTTTTCAACCATAACTCCTGTTGCAAATTTGAATACTTCTCTTCCATTCATTGATAAAGTCTTTTTCTTTTTTTCTTCAATCTTTGAAAATGGTGAAGCTACATCTAATGCTCCAGCAGTTAAGTGCATCCACTTATCTCCTTTAGAACTTGTAACTCCTGAAACTAAGCCTTGTTCTTCTGATGCAGAAAGTATTGCAGCACCAGCTCCATCTCCAAATAATACTGCTGTGGTTCTATCTTCCCAATCAACAAGCTTTGATAGGACCTCTGATCCTATTACTAAGGCTTTTTTATAATTACCTGTTTTTATTAAAGCATCTGCTGTTATTAATCCATATACAAATCCTGAACAAGCAGCATTTAAATCAAAAGCAGTTGCATTTACAGCTTTAAGTTTATCTTGAACTAAACAAGCTACGGATGGACAAAATGCATCAGGCGATACTGTTGCTACTATTATTAAGTCTAAATCCTCTGCTTTAACACCAGACTTTTCTAGTGCTATGTTAGCTGCATTATAAGCTAAGTCAGAACAATCTTCTGTTTCGGAAATCCTTCTTTCTTTAATTCCAGTTCTACTGATTATCCATTCATCTGATGTATCCATTATCTTGCTTAAATCTTCATTTATAACTACATTAGAGGGTGCATATCCCCCTATCGAAAGCATCTTACTGTATAACATAAAGATCTCCTTTTATTAAAAATTATTTTTCTCCTTAAAAAAGGTAGCTAGTTGATTAAGAGATTCTATTAGAATTTCCTCATGTGCTGGGTCTAAACCCTTAACCACATCTTTAATCATATCGCTATGAAACTTTTCATGAAGCCTATAGGCAAGCTTTCCTTTTTTAGTTAATTGAACTTGAACTACTCTTCTATCCTCTTCAATTCTCTGTCTATCTACATACCCTTTTTTTATTAACTTATTTATAGCTGTAGTAAGTGTACCTAAAGTTATTTTCAAATCTCCAGCTACCTCTGACATGTTTCTAGGTTTATACATTCCAATAGCTTCTATAGTATGTATTTCTGTTACTGACAGATCATTTAAAGGACCTGTTCTTAAAGTTTTCTGTTCAATTAGTAGTATGTCATTAAATATATGTACTAAAAGCTCGTTTATCACACGCTCTTTATAATCCATTAACCCCTCTCCTTTGTTAATTAAGAAAGTCTTCTTATTTATTCCCCATGTATACTTTGACAATCAAAGCATTTATTTTGATAATCAAAATATACTATAGTTAAAATACTTTGTCAACTGAAAAGATAATAATTTACCAAGTATTGAAAATTTGTTAACTTTTATTATTTAATCTTCATTATAAAAAAATGAGCCCCTAAGGGCTCAAGAATAATAACTACTATTAGTTCTATATTAAAATCTTCTATCTCTTATTACATCTCTCAAATCTCTTGGCATTAATTCCTGATGAGTAAAATTAAATTTCTTTACAATCTTTTTTATAAATTCTTTTACTTTAATCATAATCCCATCTCCTTTTGAATAGTACTCTCATATTCTTTATACTATTATCATATGGTGAAGTCAATGAATTAAAGCACCAAAATATGTGAAAGTTTTTAAGGATTTAATAAAATAACTCTTATAATTTTCTAGTTAATTGTATACATTGTCAACAAATCTCTAATATTTTTATTAATTTACTAACACGCTTTTTTGTCACCTATTTTAATCCTTTTACAAAACAAAAAAGTGCTGTGTAAATTATTACGCAACACTTTTTTAACTTAAAATGTATGTCTATATTTCCCCAATATCATTTCTATAATACATTCCCTCAAATTTAACTGATTGAATTTTATTATAAGTTTCTTTTTTTGCAAGTTCTGGTGTTTCTGCTATTCCTACTACTGATAAAACTCTTCCTCCGGATGTAACTAAACTTCCATCCTGAATTTTTCCACCAGCTACAAATACATTGTTTTTCACTTCTTCATTTATAGTTATAATTTTTCCTTTTTCATAGTCTCCTGGATAACCTTTTGAAGCTAAAACCACATTTACACAGGTTCCATTAATCCACTCTATAGGAAAGCTTTCTAATCTATCCTCTAAGGATGCTTCTATAAGCTCTAATAAATCACTTTCCATTAATGATAAAAGACTTTGAGTTTCAGGGTCTCCCATTCTTACATTGTATTCTAGAAGTTCCACACCCTTTTTAGTTATCATTATTCCAAAAAAGATTATTCCTCTATAATCAAATCTCTCTTCTTTGATTCCAGTTAAAGTTGGTATTAAAATATTATCATTAAAATCCTTTAACACTTCCTCAGTTACAAATGGATTTGGAGCAATAACTCCCATACCACCAGTGTTAGGTCCTTTTCCGCCGTCAAAAATCTGCTTATGGTCCTTTGCTGATATAAACGGAACTATGGTATTTCCATCTACTATAGATATAATTGAAGCTTCTATCCCCTCAAGAAAATCCTCAATTATTATTTTTTTGCCTGCCCCATTAAATATATCATCAACCATAAAGCTATATATAGCATCCTCAGCTTCTTTTTTAGTAAAGCATATACTTACCCCTTTACCTGCTGCAAGTCCATCAGCTTTTACTACTAAAGGATATTCTGATTGGTTTAAATACTCTAAAGCTTTTAGATGATCATAAAACTCTTTATAACCTGCTGTTTTAACCCCATATTTCTGCATAAACTCCTTAGAGAAGCTTTTGCTGCCTTCAAGCATAGCAGCTTTTTGTTCTGGTCCAAATATTTTAAGAGAAGCCTTTTTAAATTTATCTACTATTCCATTTATAAGTGGTTCCTCTGGTCCAACTACTGTTAAATATATGTCGTTCTCTTTAGCAAAACTAACTAGTTCATCTAGATCTGTAATATTTATGTTTTCACATTTATTTTCTAAAGCAGTTCCACCATTGCCTGGAGCTACATATATCTTCTCTACCTTTTCATTTTTAGCAAGTTTCCAAGCTATTGCATGTTCTCTTCCACCTGCACCTATTAATAATAATTTCATAAAGCCCCTCCAAAAATTAATGTTTGAAATGTCTTATTCCAGTAAACACCATGCTTATGCCAAGCTCATTACATTTGTCTATAGAATCCTTATCTCTCATAGATCCACCTGGTTGAATTATCGCTTTAATACCATTTTTTGAAGCTTCCTCAACTATATCACTAAATGGGAAGAAGGCATCTGAAGCTAATATTGTTGCACCAGCTCCTCTTTTTAACGCATCAATAGTAGGCCAAATCCTATTTACTTGTCCTCCACCTATTCCTGTTGCTTTATAGTTATTTATTACAACAATTGCATTTGATTTAACGTATTTAACAACCTTCATACCAAATATCAATTGTTCTAACTCCTCTTTAGATGGTTGTTTTTCAGTAACTACCTTTATTTCATCGATTAATTTTTGGTCCTCTTCTTGAACTAAGATTCCTCCATCAACTGTTACCATAAACTTTTTATCCTTAGGAGTCTTATTCATTTTAATTACTCTAAGATTCTTTTTAGTTCTTAAAACCTCTAAAGCATCCTCATCAAAGTCTGGTGCTGCAACTATTTCAAGGAATATCTTCACCATCTCTTCAGCTGTTTTTTTATCCACCTTCTTATTTAAAGCCACTATTCCACCAAAAATTGAAGTTGGATCACATTCATAAGCCTTAATATATGCATCATAAGAATTTTCACCTATAGCAACTCCACAAGGAGTGTTATGCTTAAGTGCACAGCAAGTAGTTTCTTCAAACTCTGAGGTAACCTTCCAAGCTATATCTAAATCCTTTATATTATTGTAAGATAATTCTTTACCATTTAAGATCTCAAAACCATTCATGGCTCCATCTACCATAGTCGAGCCATAATAAGCTGCGCTTTGATGTGGATTTTCTCCATATCTTAAATCCTGAAGCTTTTTATAAGATACTGAAAGATACTCTGGGTATTCTTCATCTAATAAAAAGTTAGCTATAGCTCCATCATAAGCACTCATTAAATTAAATACCTTACCAGCTAAAAGCTTCTTAGTTTTTAAAGACACTTCCTTAGAAGTTTCAAGCTCTTCTTTTACTTTTTCATAATCTTTTACATCACTTATAACAGTAACATCCTTAAAGTTCTTAGCTGCTGCTCTAAGCATTGTAGGACCACCAATATCAATAAACTCAACTTTTTCATCAAATTCTAAATCTTCTTTTACCTTTTCAAAAAAAGGATATAGGTTAACAACAACCATATCTATAGTATTAATATCATGTTCAGCTATGGTTTTCATATGTTCTTCATTATCTCTTATTGCAAGTATTCCTCCATGAATCTTAGGATGAAGAGTTTTTACTCTTCCGTCTAACATCTCTGGAAAATCAGTTACTTCATTTATTTCAACTACCTTAACCCCATTTTCTTTTAAATATTTATAAGTACCTCCAGTTGAAATAATTTCTACATCTTTAGCTTCTAAAAATTTTGAGAAATCTAAAATACCATCTTTATTAAAAACACTAATTAATGCTCTTTTAATCATTGTTATCCTCCTTATACTAAATAGCATCTGCCATTTTCTATTTTTACTTTTCCTTCTGAGATAAGTTTTATAGCTTCTGGTAAAATTTTATGCTCTTCTATTAATATTCTCTCTTGAAGCTCCTTTGGAGTATCCTCCTGAAGCACTGGCACAACCTTTTGAAGAAGTATTTCGCCCCCATCTACCTCTTCATTTACGAAATGCACTGTACACCCTGAATATTTAACCCCTTTTTTTATAGCAGCTTCATGAACTTTTATTCCATACATCCCTCCGCCACAAAAGGAAGGAATAAGAGAAGGATGAATATTTATTATCCTATTTCTAAATTCCTTTAATATCTCTCCATCTAATATAGAAAGGTATCCCGCAAGAACAATTAAATCCACTTTATTTTTTATAAGTTCTAAAATCTTATTTGAAATTTCCCTTTTATATTCTTTTCTATCAAAGCTTATTGCCTCTATTCCATTAACCCTAGCTCTTTCTAAGCCGTAAGCCTTCTCAGAGTCTGCAATAACATATTTAATTTCACAATCTAGGCTACCATCTTTAACCCCATCAATAATAGCTTGGAGATTGCTTCCCCCTCCTGAAACTAAAACTGCTATTCTAAGCAAACTCCTTCACCTCCTGCTTTAACATATCCTATCTCATATGCCTTTTCTCCTAAAGCATTTAATTCCTCAATAACCTTATTAGCATCTTCTCTATTTACACAAAGCATAAAGCCTATCCCCATGTTGAAAGTGTTGTACATGTTATCTTTTTGTGCGCCCTTTTCTATTAACAAGTTAAAAATATCTGGTAGTGGATATGAATCCTTTTTTATAACTGCTGTTTGATTTTCTTTAGTAAACATTCTTGGAACATTTTCTATAAATCCTCCACCAGTTATGTGAGCCATTCCTTTGATCTCATATTTATCTAATAAACTCAATATAGGTTTTACATATATTTTTGTAGGAGTTAAAAGTGTTTTCCATATCTCTTCTCCCTTATATTTTTCAAAAATATCTGGGAAAAGTTTTCTAACTAACGAAAATCCATTTGAATGAACTCCAGAAGATGCTAACCCTATAAGAACATCTCCTTCATTTATATTACTTCCATTTATTATTTTGTCCTTATCAACTATTCCAACAGCAAAACCTGCTATATCGTATTCTCCTTCTTTATAGAAGCCTGGCATTTCTGCTGTTTCTCCTCCAATAAGAGAAGCATCAGACTCAAGGCATCCATCACAAACCCCTTTTACTATTTCACTAGCTACATTTGCATCTAATTTTCCACAAGCTATATAATCCAAGAAAAATAAGGGTTTTGCGCCATGGCAAAGAATATCATTTACGCACATAGCAACGCAGTCTATCCCAACAGTGTCATACTTTTTGCTTTTAAATGCTAGCTCAAGCTTAGTTCCCACTCCATCTGTTCCTGAAACTAATACTGGTTTTTTATAACCTTCTGGAAGTTCAACCATTCCTGCAAAACTTCCAAGTCCATTTAAAACATAACTAGATAATGTCTGCTGTGCGTATTTTTTTATTAAATCCACACTTTTGTAACCTTCTTCTATATTTACTCCTGAATCCTTATAAGTTAGCATGCTGATCCTACCTTTCCAAATAATTTTTATCTATTTCAATCGGTGTACTCACTGGGTACTTACCATTTAAACACCCTAAACAAAATCCATTAATACTGTTATTGCCTAAAGATTCTTTAAGTCCATCAAGGCTTAAATATGCTAACGAGTCACAGCCTATAAAATCACATATTTCTTCTGTCGTCTTATTTGCCCCAATAAGCTCTTTTCTATAGGAAATATCTATTCCAAAATAGCATGGAAATTGTACAACTGGCGAAGCCACTCTAAAATGAACTTCTGTTGCCCCAGCTTTTCTTAATGATTCTATTAAATGTCTTGAAGTAGTTCCTCTAACTATGGAATCATCTATAAGCACAACTCTTTTTCCTTCAACATTGCACTTAAGAGGATTAAGTTTAACAGAAACTGCTCTTTCTCTAAGTTCTTGACTTGGTGTTATAAAAGTTCTTCCTACATATCTATTTTTAACAAAACCCATGTCAAAAGGTATTCCAGATGCTTTTGAATATCCAACAGCTGCTGGTATTCCAGAGTCAGGTACTCCTATAACTACATCTGCATCTATTGGAGATTCTCTAAACAATTGTTCACCAGCCCTAACCCTTGATTGATGAACGTTTATCCCATCAATAACTGAATCCGGTCTTGCAAAATAAATGTATTCAAAAGCACATGTATGTCCTCCTGTTTTTTCAGAATAACTAATGCTCTTTACCCCATTTTCATCTATTATTACAATTTCACCTGGCTCAATATCTCTTATAAATTCAGCACCTATAGTATCAAAGGCACAACTT
This sequence comes from Clostridium intestinale DSM 6191, assembly GCF_900130055.1. Taxonomy (GTDB): domain Bacteria; phylum Bacillota; class Clostridia; order Clostridiales; family Clostridiaceae; genus Clostridium_T; species Clostridium_T intestinale. The sequence continues at coordinate 31,835 of NZ_FQXU01000003.1, read as the reverse complement.
TCTGATGTTAATACATAACCTTCATCTATTTTTCCTAAACATAAAGGTCTTATTCCATATGGATCTCTTACACCTATAAGTTTATCCTTTGTTTCAATAACCATAGCAAAAGATCCTTTTATAGCTCCAATAGCATCATAAACAGCTGCCTCTATTCCCTTATTTACACCTCTAGCTATAAGACTTATTACTACCTCTGTATCTATAGTTGTATGAAATACATATCCTACATCTTCAAGAAGTCCTCTAAGCATATCTACATTAACAAGATTTCCATTATGGGCTACAGCAATTGAACCTAGTTTATAACTAGAAAGTAAAGGCTGAGCATTCTCAACCTTAGTTGATCCTGTAGTTGAATATCTTACATGACCTATAGCAATATCACCTTTTAATTTATTTATATCCTCTTCAGTAAAAGCTTCTGTTAATAATCCTAACTCTTTATGAAGCTTAATCTCTTCTCCATTTGATACCGCAATTCCAGCACTTTCTTGTCCTCTGTGTTGAAGAGCATATAGACCATAATAAGTAAGTCTAGCTACATCCACTCCCCCATTTGTGTAAACACCAAAAACACCACATTCTTCTTTGAACTTGTCAACATTTGGATCAATTAGCATAACTAAACCTCTCTCTTACTTAATATTTTTAATTCTGTTTAGAATTTCTATATAGGCGTCTTTAACATTTCCAAGATCTCTTCTGAATCTATCTTTATCAAGTTTTTCATTAGTAGTTGCATCCCAGAACCTACAAGTATCTGGAGATATTTCATCTGCTAAGATTATTTCTCCCTTATATCTTCCAAACTCTAACTTAAAGTCTATAAGCTTTATATTAAGGTTTAGGAAAACTTCTTTTAAAACTTCATTAATCTTATCTGTAATTTCATATATTGTATCTAATTCCTCAAAACTAGCAGCCCCTATTGCTACAGCGTGATAATCATTTATAAGAGGATCTCCTAATGAATCATCCTTATAGCAGATTTCAAATACTGTGGTTTTAAGTTCAGTTCCTTCTTCAAGTCCTAATCTTTTAGCCATACTTCCAGCCGCTACATTTCTAACTATTACTTCAAGAGGTACTATTTCAACTTTTTTGCAAAGCTGTTCTCTTTCGCTAAGTTTTTTTATAAAATGTGTTTCAATTCCCTTTTCATTTAATACCTCAAATAGCAATGAAGTTATTTCATTATTTAAAGCACCCTTATCTTCTATACTTCCTTTTTTCTCCCCATTAAAAGCTGTGGCATCATCCTTATAATAAACTATGATTTCATCTTCTTTTTCTGTAGAAAATATCTGTTTTGCTTTTCCTTCATACATCATTTCTAATTTTTCCATTATAATTCTACTCCTCCACTACTATTTAAAGTAATTTACTCCACCTTCAAATATTTTTTGATCAAAGTTTCCGGCTACATTTTTATATAAATTTTCTCCGATTCTTTCTGAATGAGCCATTTTACCTAATATCCTTCCGTTTGGTGAGGTTATTCCCTCTATTCCAACTACCGCTCCGTTAGGATTGAATGGCATATTAAGAGATACATTTCCTTCATTATCAACATATTGAGTAGCTATTTGCCCATTTTTAATTAATTCTTCTAAAACTTCTTCTGACGCTACAAATCTTCCTTCCCCATGAGATATTGGAACTGTATGAATATCTCCTAAGTTTACCTCTGAGAACCATGGTGATATTTTAGAAGTAATTTTAGTTTTTACTAATGAATTCATATGTCTTCCTATATTGTTATAAGTTAATGTAGGCATATAATCTTGCATATCCCTTATTTCTCCATATGGAAGTAAACCTAACTTAACTAGAGCTTGGAAGCCATTGCATATTCCTAAAATCAATCCATCTCTATTATTTAAAAGATCCATAACAGCATCTTTAATTCTTTCATTTCTAAATACTGTAGCTATAAATTTACCTGAACCATCTGGTTCATCAGCTGCTGAAAATCCACCAGGTATCATGATGATTTGAGAATTTCTTATTTCTTTCTCTAAAGTATTTATAGAATCAATAAGCATATCCTTATTTAAATTTCTAAATAAAACTTGTTTTGATTCTCCACCAGCTTTATTAAAGGCTCTTTCACAATCATCTTCACAGTTATTTCCTGGGAATACAGGTATAACTACTTTTGGTTTAGCTATTTTTATAACTGGAGTTTTTATCTCTTTAATTATAGAAGGAACAGCTTTTACTTCCTCATTAACTTTAGAAGTTTCACTTTTAAATACTCCTTCAAATTTATCTTTCCATACCTTAACTAGTTCATTTAAAGGAAGTTTTTCTCCATCTACATCTATAACTCTTTCTTCTATTGTTTCCCCAATTACCTTAAAGTTAGTTCCTTTAAAGCTTTCCTCTATGTTTACACCTTCCTTAACTTCAAGTAATAGGCTTGCTGGACTTATATTAAATAACTCTTCATCTGAAAGATTACAAACCTTAGCCCCTATTCCATTTCCTAAAGCCATTTTTACTAAAGCTTCTGAAACGCCACCAAACTTAATGCTAAAGGAAGATACAACTTTTTTAGCTTTAATTAATTCAACTACTTTATCCATATTAGCTTTAAACTCTTCAAGATTTAACATCTCTTCATCATCTCTTGTGGTTTTAACTAAAACCAATTTAGAATTTATATTTTTAAATTCTGGTGATATTATATTGTCTGCTTTTTCTAAAGCTACTGCAAAAGATACTAAGGTTGGAGGTACATCTAAATCTCCAAAACTTCCTGACATTGAATCTTTCCCCCCAATAGCAGCTAGCCCTAATTCTTTTTGTACCTTAAATGCTCCAAGTAAAGCTCCAAAAGGTTTGCCCCATCTTTCCTTTTTAGTTCCTAGTCTTTCAAAATACTCTTGGAAGGTTAAATAAGCTTTCTTATAATCTCCTCCCATAGAAACCATCTTAGTAAGCGACTCTATTACTGAATAAAATCCCATATGATATGGACTCCATACCCCAATCTCTGGATTAAATCCAAAAGTCATAAGTGTAGCATCCTTAGAAGTTCCATCCTCTGTAGGAACCTTAGCTGCCATTCCTTCTGCTGGAGTTAATTGACTTTCCCCACCAAAAGGCATTAAAACTGTGTTAGCTCCTATTGTAGAATCAAATCTATCAACCAATCCTTTTTGAGAAGCCACATTCAAGCTCTCCAAAACCTTCAGGAAGTTTTCTCTCTTACTTCCTTTAACCTCTTTATTAAATACAGAAGCCTTCTCCTCTGGAAGATTTACCTTAACATCAGTATAAGCTTTAGCCCCATTAGTATCTAAAAATTCTCTTTTTAAATCTACTATTAAGTTCTCTCTCCAGAACATTCTTACTCTTTTTTTATCTGTAACCTCTGCAACTATTGTTGCTTCTATGTTTTCTTCCTCTGCATACCTTATAAAAGTTTCAGCATCCTCTTTTTCAACAACTACTGCCATTCTTTCTTGCGATTCTGATATTGCAAGTTCTGTTCCATCTAACCCGTCATACTTTTTAGGAACTCTATCTAAATTTATATCTAAACCTTCACTTAACTCTCCTATCGCAACTGCAACCCCACCAGCTCCAAAGTCGTTACATCTTTTAATTAGGTTTGCAACCTCTTTTTTTCTAAATAGTCTTTGAAGTTTTCTTTCTGTTGGTGCATTACCTTTTTGAACCTCTGCACCACATACTTCAATAGATTCTTCAGTATGTTCTTTAGAAGAGCCTGTAGCTCCACCTATTCCATCTCTTCCAGTTCTTCCACCTAATAGTATTACTATATCCCCTGGATTTGGTCTTTCTCTTCTAACATTTTCAAAAGGAGTAGCTGCTATAACTGCACCAATTTCCATTCTCTTAGCCTTATAGTTGTTATGGTATATTTCAGCTACTTGACCTGTAGCTAAACCTATTTGGTTACCATAAGAACTGTATCCATGAGCTGCCCCTAAAGTTATAGTTCTTTGAGGAAGTTTTCCTTTTAACGTATCTTTAATATTTTCTGTAGGATCACCAGATCCAGTTACTCTCATAGCTTGATAAACGTAACTTCTGCCTGAAAGTGGATCTCTTATAGCACCACCAAGGCATGTAGCTGCACCACCAAATGGTTCTATCTCCGTTGGGTGGTTATGTGTTTCATTTTTAAACATTATTAAATAATCAAAAATACCCTTGTCTGTTTCAACCTTAGCTTTAATTGAGCAAGCATTTATTTCTTCTGATTCATCCAAATCCTTCAATAAACCTTTTTTTCTAAGCTCCTTAGTTGCTAGAACAGCTATGTCCATTAAACATATATCTCTTTCTGAATCTCCATAAACATATTCTCTTGATTTTCTATATTCCTCAAAACTATTTATTAAAGCTTTATTATAGGTTCCTTCTTCAATTTCTATATTGTTAATTGTGGTCAAAAATGTAGTATGTCTACAGTGATCAGACCAGTAGGTATCTATAACCTTTATTTCTGTAATATATGGATTTCTGTTTTCTTCTTTAAAATACTCTTGGATGAGTAAAAGATCCTCTAGAGTCATAGCTAGGGAAAGTTCTTTATGAAATGCTTCAATTCCTTCTTTAGTTAATTCTATAAATCCGTCAAGGATTTTAACATCTTCTGGAATTGAATTTACTGTGAAAAGCTCACTTGAATTTATTTCAACTTCTCTTGAATCAACTGGATTTATATAATAAGATTTTATCTTTTCTTTATCTTCTTCTGATAGTTCACCTTTTATAATAATTACTTTTGCAGACTTAACTTTAATCTTCTCTCCTGCTGTTAATATTTCATAACACTCTTCAGCAGATGCTGCTCTTTGATCATATTGTCCTGGAAGATATTCTACACAAAATCCCCATTCATCACTTTTTAAATTAATTTTCTCTAAAGAAACTTTATCTACCATTGGTTCGGAAAATATTGAGTTTATAGCTTTTTCTTCAAACTTTTCTTGTAAATCACCAACTGTGTATTTGTTTATAACTCTTACTGATTTTATTCCTTCAATTAATAGATTACTGGTAAAGTCTTCATATAAGCCTTTTCCCTCAACTTCAAAGCCAGATTTTTTTTCCACAAATATAGTTTTTATCTTTGACATGATAAACCCCCAATTGTATTTTTACAGTAATATGAAGCATGAAATTTATCCAACAGACTTTGAAAAATCAAAGTACAATTGGATTAAAATTTATATCACATGTACTGCTAACTTAGACCTTATTTCAACCTAAGATTACCATTGAGCTTCAAAAAAGTCAACTAAATATACCAAAAATCATTTTTCTTTCGTCTTATTACGTATTTTAAACGCATATTTAATTATAATAATTCGTATTGTAAGCGCTTTTACTCAATTTTATTAAATTCCTACTTCCATTTAAATATTTTTCTCAACTTCTAAATTTCTAAATTTCTAAATTTATAAATTTGTGATGTTCTGAGTTTGTGATGTTCTGATTTTCTAAACTTCTAAACTTCTAAACTTCTACATTTCTGATGTTCTAAACTTGTGCACCTCTATCCTGTAGGAGCTTCTTCTCAAGCTCCATTAAATTCCTTTTAACTCCTGCCCTGTAGGAACGTTTTTCAGCTTCATTAAATTCCTCTTTTAACTTTATTAATAAAAGGATTAGACCGACGCTGAAAGAAGCGTCTACCGAGTAGCAGTGCACTCCTGCCCTGTAGGAGAGTTTCTCAGAAGGACTCTAATGAGACTAAAAACCAGTCTCTACGGAGCAATAGTGCAGCTCCATTAGATTCCTTTTAACTTCTATCAATAAAAGGATTAGATTGACGCTGAAAAAAGCATCTACCACATCAAAGTGAGTCTTGCACCCTATCTTGGGCCTCATCTTGGGCCCTTGTACCTAGTCTCTTATATAATAAAGTGTTTTTCATGTTGTTTTGCCTGTTTGGCTTAATCTTTAGCTTATTTAACTAATTACTTATTTAAATGTAAATAAAAAAAACCGCCAGATATATCTGACGGCAAAGGCCTACGTAGCCTCCAAAAGGTATTATTATTATATTCACATTTTTTAGTTTTTATTCTTTAACATCTCAGCTATTGCAGCTATACTTCCTAAAGATGAAAGTGTTTCATTTGGAAGTATAAGTTTGTTTGCTGGGTTTTTAGACATTTCTTTTAATGCCTCAACTTGTTTTAGAGCTATAACTGTTTCATTAGTACCTGATTCTATTATAGATGCATTTATTTTTCTAATAGCTTCAGCTTCAGCTACTGCAACAGCTTCGATAGCTTTAGCTTTACCTTCAGCTTCAAGAAGTTGTGATTCTTTTAAACCTTCAGCTCTTCTTATATTAGCTTCTTTTTCAGCTTCAGCTTGTAATATCTTAGATTGCTTATCACCTTCTGCTCTAGCTATTGCTGATTGTCTTGCACCTTCTGCTTCAAGTATAACAGCTCTCTTATCTCTTTCAGCTCTCATTTGCTTTTCCATTGCTTGTTGGATTTCTGCTGGAGGAATTATGTTTTTAATTTCTACTGAAAGAATTTTTATTCCGTAAGCATCAGTTATATCGTCAACAACTTTTAATAGTTCTTGATTAATTATATCTCTTCCTGATAAAACTTCATCTAAAGACATGTTACCTACTATATTTCTCATATTAGTTATAGTTGAATAAATTATACCTGACTTAAAATCTTCTATGTTATAAACCGCATCTTTTGCATTTAAAACTTTAAAGAAAATAACGTTATCTATAGATATTTTAACATTATCCTTTGTAATAACTGCTTGAGGTTGAATATCTAAAATTTGTTGTTTTGTAGAAACTTTTCTTCTAACAAAATCTACAAAAGGTATAGTAAAGTGCCAACCTGGCTCTAAAACTCTATAAAATTGTCCAAACCTCTCTAATACATATAAATTACCTGTGTTTACTACCTTTACAGAACTAAGTATTATTGATAGTACTATTACAGCAATAACAATAACAATAATTAAACCAATTAAACCTTCCATTTAAAGTTCTCCTTTCAATTTTTCAATGATAATTTGATTTCCTTTTAATTCGATAATTTCAAAACTATCTCCTTTGTTTATTATTTCTCCTCTATTTATAACTCTCCATAAAACTCCATCTAGGGTTATACTTGATTTTTCAATAATATCCTTTTCTGATTTATGGATAGTTCCAATAAATTCTTCTTCTCTAGTTTTTATTTGTTTTATATTTACTTTGAATTTTTTTCTAGCCCAAGGATATCCAATAGCTATAGCTATTAAACTTGAAATTAGAAAAATTACTATTTGTAGCTCTAGCGGTGCTCCTAATATCAATGAAGCCAATGCTACAAGTGCTCCAATTCCAAACCAAACAAATAGAAAAGATGAAGTAAATACATCTACTAAAAGAAATGTAAGAGCTATAATGATCCAAATGATTATAATCGCCGTATTCAATTAATTACCTCCTTTTTTCTTTATATCTATACTATACACTAGTTACAGATTATTTACAACTTATTTTTAAACTCTTTATAGGTTTTTTTATACTATATTAAGCAATTTAGCATAGTCTTTCTATGTTTTTTGTTGATTTTCTTATATTTTCTAATTATTATAAATTTATATAATAAATTTAATGGAACTTTGTCCTTTGGATAAAAAGATAGAATTTCAGCATATTAAATTTAAATAATAATTTTTGGAGATGATGTTATGGATTTTGTAAAAGTCGGAGCTGCTTGCCCTAAGTTAAGGGTAGCTGACGTAAATTATAATGTTGAAAATATTATAATTCAAATAAATGAAGCCTATAAAAATAATACTAAATTATTAGTTTTTCCAGAACTATCTATTACCGCTTATACTTGTGGAGATTTATTTACTCAGAAAATATTAATAGAAAAAGCTTATGAAGGTCTGCATACCATATGTGCGGATTCTAAAGATAAAGATATCTTGATTATTGTAGGAGCACCTCTTTTATATAATTATAACCTATATAACTGTGCTTTTGCAATTTTTGAAGGAAAGATACTGGGCATAGTTCCCAAATCCTTTATTCCTAACTATACTGAATTTTATGAAAAAAGATGGTTTACTGAAGGATTAAATCTTTTAGATAAAAAGGTTGATTTGTTTTTCCAACAAGATATCCCCTTTGGAACCAACCTAATATTTGCTTATAAAGACCTTAAGGTTGGAATCGAAATTTGTGAAGACCTGTGGGTAGCTATACCTCCATCTTCTCAGCTTTCACTTATGGGAGCAAATATAATTTGTAATCTTTCTGCCTCAAATGAACTAGTATCTAAAAGTACTTATAGAAAACTACTTGTAGAAAATCAAAGTGCTCGCTGTATGGGAGCTTATATTTATGCTTCAGCAGGAGTTCATGAATCTACTACAGATTTACTCTTCTCCGGTCACTTATTAATTAGTGAAAATGGAGGAACCATAAATGAAAATGAAAGGTTCCAAAGAGAAAATGAAGTATTATATGGATTTATAGATATATTTAAACTTAATTCGGAAAGAAGTAAAAATATAAGCTTTAGGGATTCATCAAAAATATTAACTAATGAACCAAAATTAATACCTGTTTCTTTTAAAGATACTTCAATAAAAAACTTCGATAGATTTATATCTAAACATCCTTTTGTTCCTTCTGCAGAGAAAGAAAGAGAACTTCGTTGTAGAGAAATATTTAATATTCAATCTTCTGCTTTAGCAAAAAGATTAGAACATACAAAGTCTAAAAAAGCTGTTATAGGTATATCTGGAGGACTAGACTCCACTCTAGCCTTACTTGTGATAGTAAAAACCTTTGATTTGTTAGGTTTAGATAGAAAAAACATACTAACTATTACTATGCCTGGTTTTGGAACAACTGATAGAACTTATAATAATGCCTTAACTTTGTGCAAAGAACTTGGTTGCGATTTAAGAGAAATAAATATTGTGGAAGCTTGCCTAAAACATTTTGAAGATATCGGCCATGATAAAAACATACATGATGTTACTTATGAAAATGTTCAAGCAAGAGAAAGAACACAGATATTAATGGACTTAGCTAACAAAGAAGGCGGGATACTAGTTGGAACTGGAGATCTTTCAGAACTTGCTCTTGGATGGTGTACTTATAATGGAGACCACATGAGTATGTATTCCGTTAATACATCAATACCAAAAACCTTGGTTAGATATTTAGTAAAATATGTAGCTGATTTTGAATCATCAAAAGAAGTTAATGAGACCTTACTTGATATCTTAGATACTCCAGTTTCTCCAGAGCTTCTTCCTAAAGATGAAAATGGTGAGATTGCTCAAAAAACAGAAGATATAGTTGGGCCTTACGAACTTCATGATTTCTTCTTATATCATTTTATAAGACATGGTTCTTCCCCTGAAAGGATTATGTTTTTAGCTAAAAATGCATTTAAAAATGATTACTCTGAAGAAGTAATAAAAAAATGGTTAGATAAATTTTTATGGAGATTTTTCTCTCAACAATTTAAAAGAAGTGCACTTCCTGATGGTCCAAAGGTTGGTACAATATCATTATCACCTAGAGGAGATTGGAGAATGCCATCAGACGCTTCTCCAAACAGTTGGTTTTAATAAGATTAATATAAGCATAAAGAGACGGACTAATAAGTATAGCCGTCTCTTTCAATTTATAAAAATTCTTTTATCTATAAATATCTACTATCAAACCTTGAATTTCATCTATAGTAGACGCAATATTTAAATTTTCTCTCTCTTCACTTAAAAGCATATTAGTTAACTCTTCAAGCTTTCCATCTATAGTATCTACCGTTAAGAAATATTGTGTCTGCCAAAAGCTAACATCTTTTTTTAAGTCATACATGTATTTTAAAATAGATTCAAGATAATCTTTAATCATTCTTTTATAAGCAGCTACGTCAGCATAGGTCTTTGTTAAAACTAATCTATTTCCTCTTTTTTTGATATCATCTATCATCCTTTTAAGTTCTTCACCTGATCTTCTATCTCTTGCTTGATTAAAGCTTTGAGAAAAATCTTTTCTAGAACTCGAAATTTTTCTCTCAGTATCTATTCTAGTATTTTTTCCGACTCTTTTAATCTCCACCTACTACTCACCTCTAAAACAATTATAATCTAAAGTTAAATTAATTTAAATATATATATTTAGAATAGCTAAAAGCATTTTTTTCATAATATTCAACAATATAACAACGTATTTTTTTAGTCTATTATATATATTCTATAAATATATACTATTTTATAAATTAAAGAAAGGTGGTAATTTATATATGTGGTTTTCAAAAACCTCTGAGACAGTTTTAAAAGAATTAAATTCGAATATTTCCACTGGTTTAAGCGATGAAGAAGCGAAAAAAAGATTATCAGAGTATGGACCAAACAGGCTATCAACTAAAAAGAAAAAAACTTTGCTTCAGCTTTTTATTTCTCAACTTGCAGATGTTATGATATATATTTTGTTTGGTGCTGCAATAATTTCAGCCATGGTTGGGGAAATAAGTGACTCTATTATAATTCTTATAGTTATATTTATTAATGCAATTATAGGAGTTGTTCAAGAGTCTAAGGCGGAAAAGGCTTTAGAAGCATTAAAAGAGCTTTCAACACCTAAAGCCATTGTTAAAAGAGGTGGTGAACTAAAAGAAGTCCAATCTGAAGAAGTGGTGCTTGGAGATATAGTTGTAATAGATGCTGGTAGATTCATTCCTGCGGATTTAAGGCTTATTGAAAGTGCTAATTTAAAGATTGACGAAGCTGCTTTTACTGGAGAATCTGTTCCCGCAGATAAAGATGCCATGATAACTATTGAAAAAGATAATGTTACTATCGGAGACCAACACAATATGGCTTTTATGTCCACTCTTGCAACCTATGGAAGAGGAATTGGAGTTGTTGTTGGAACTTCTATGGACACTCAAATAGGTAAAATTGCTAAAATGATAGATGAAGCTGAAGAAGACACTACACCTCTTCAAAAAAGACTTGCCAATTTAGGTAAAACTTTAGGTTTTGCTGCAATTTTTATATGTGGTTTAATTTTTGTTATAGCTTTATTCCAAGGCAGAGATATGCTTGAAATGTTTTTAACTGCAATAAGCCTTGCTGTTGCCGCTATACCAGAAGGTCTTCCAGCTATTGTTGCTATAGTATTAGCAATGGGCGTACAAAGAATGATTAAAGAAAATGCTATTATTAGAAAGTTACCTGCTGTTGAAACTCTAGGTTCAGTAAATATAATATGTTCAGATAAAACTGGTACCTTAACTCAAAACAAAATGACAGTAACTAAGTTTTATGCAGATAACTCTTTATTAAATATTGATAATATAGAATTAGAAAAACCTTCAAATAAGCTTTTAATCCACGGAATGGTTTTATGTAATGATGCTACATATACAGAAAAATCTAAAACAGGTGATCCTACAGAAATAGCTTTATTAGAAGCAGGTGTTAAATATAACTTATTTAAAGAAAGCTTAAATGAACAATTTCAAAGGATTGATGAAATTCCCTTTGACTCTGACAGAAAGCTTATGACAACCGTTAATAAACATGAAGGTGGCTTAAAAGTATTTACCAAGGGTGCTATAGATAGCATATTAAAAATATCAAATAAGGCTTTACTTGGAGAAGAGATAGTTGCTTTAAATGATGAAGTTAGAAAATCCATTTTAAAGGCAGCAGATGAAATGTCAGATGAAGCTTTAAGAGTACTCGCTTGTGCTTATAAGGAAATTGATTCTTCTAATGTATCTATAGATTCTTTAGAAACAAATCTTATATACGTTGGTATGATGGGAATGATTGACCCTCCTAGACTTGAAGTTAGAGATTCTATTAAACTCTGTAAAAGTGCAGGTATCACTCCTATTATGATTACAGGTGATTATAGAAACACAGCCTTTGCAATAGCTAAAGAACTTGGAATAGCTGAAAATATAGATGAAACTATTTCAGGGGATGAAATTGATAAATTTACAGAAGAAACCTTCAACGAAAACATAAAAGATTATAAAGTATTTGCAAGAGTTTCACCAGAACATAAAGTTAAGATAGTTAAAGCCTTTAAATCTCATGGAAATATAGTTTCTATGACTGGTGATGGTGTTAATGATGCTCCATCACTAAAAACAGCTGATATAGGTGTTGCTATGGGAATAACAGGTACAGATGTAGCTAAGGGAGCTGCAGATATGATTTTAACTGATGACAACTTTACTACAATCGTTTCAGCTGTAGAAGAAGGTAGAAATATATATAACAATATAAGGAAATCTATTATTTTTCTTTTAAGTTGTAATTTTGGTGAAATTGTAACTTTATTTGTTGCCATACTCCTTAACTGGGATACACCACTTCTGCCTATACACATATTATGGGTTAATCTTATAACCGATAGTTTTCCTGCCCTTTCTCTAGGTGTTGACCCTGGAGATAAAGGTGTTATGAATGATCCACCTAGAAACCCTAAAGAAAGCTTATTTTCAGGTAGGTTTGGAGTTCTTTTAGCTATTAATGGTGCAATTATGGGTGCACTTACTCTTGTTGCATTTAGAGTTGGAGAATATTTATATCCTGATTCATTAATGCATGCTCAAACTATGGCCTTTGTTGTTCTTGCAGTTTCACAATTATTTTATGCTCTAAGTGTTAGAAATCCTAAAAAGACTTTATTTGAAATAGGGCCACTTACAAACAAATATCTTTTAGGTGCTATATGTTTAGGTATATTACTTCAATTAGTGATAATCTCTATCCCTCCTATTGCTGAAATATTTAAGGTGTTTACCTTAACTTCGAGAGATTGGGGATTTGTTATATTATTATCCTTAATTCCTTTTATATTAAATGAATTAATAAAAATTCTTTTCAGAAAAAGATAAAAATAAGCTGTGCATCTTGTTAATTATTGTGCACAGCTTATTTTTTCTATTACTTTTGAGTAAATACTATGTTTCCATTTATATCTGTTCTTAATATTTTAGTTTCTAGGGTTTTTAATCTATCGATTACAGCTTTGTCAGGGCTTTCTTTTCCATCACAATTTATAACTGTATATTTAGGATTCACCTTCTTTAAAAACTCTTCTGTAGAAGAAGTATCAAGTCCATGATGCCCAAGTTTAAGAACATCTATATTTTCTATTTCCTTCATGTCTAATAACTCTTTTTCTTCATCAAACTCACAATCAGCCATAAACAAATAACTGTTTTTATTTATATCTCCTCTTATAACTAAAGAATCATTGTTTTCTAAAGACTTATGAGGTTTTGATGGTAATAATACCTTTAAACTTAAACTGTCTTTTTCATAGGTCCATCCTTTTTCTATAATTCCAAAAGAAGTATTAGTATCTATTAAAGATTTAATTGCCTTAACTCTCTCCTCTTCAACTACGTAAAACTTAGGAACATATACAATATCGGTTGTGATGTTTTTAGTTATATCATAAAGTCCCCCATAATGATCTCCATGGTAATGAGTTAATATAATAAAATCAAGCTTCTCGATTCCCTGATCTTTTAAATATTTAATCACCTTACTACTTTCAGTTTTATCTCCACTATCTATAAGATAATTCTCATCTCCATTTTTTATTAATGCACAGTCACTTTGCCCTACATCTATAAAATGTACTTCTGGTTTTTTTTCAGTTGCACTTACTTTGATATTTATAAAAGAAAATCTACATGTTAAAAATATTAATAATGATATTATGAAAATTAAAGATATATGTTTTTTCTTCATTTTAAAGCCTCCCTTCTTCAATTAGTATTTGTATTTTTATCTTATAAATGCAAAAAAGCTCAGTTAAACTGAGCTTTAATTTTACTTTAAGTAAGTACCATCTTCTTTTTGTTCTATTACGCCTTCCTTCATAAGACCACCTAAAGACATTTTAAAATAATTTTTACTAGCATTAAATATTCTTCTTATGTCCTCAGGAGATGATTTATCATTAAACGGCATAAATCCATTATTATCATTTAAGTACTTTAATATCTTTTCTGTAAGAACTTCTCTTTCATCTAGTTTTCTCTTCCTAGGAGTAAGTCCTAAAGTTCCATCTTCATATATTCTTCTAATCCTAACACTTACTTCTGAACCTATGGCTATATACTCATAATACTCATTTTTAAGAATTAAACCTTTGTATTTGCTTTCAACTGCAACCTTAAGTGTTCCATTTTCATTAATTTCATATACTATGCCTTTAACTTCTTGATCTAACACATATCCTTCTGCTATATCTAAATAGTCTTCTATATCTGTAGTAGCTGCTAATCTTCCTGTTTTATCAATATACATATATAATAAATATTTATCATTAACATTTAATTTGTATAGTTGTTCTTTTAAAGGGATTAACACATCTTTGCCTATTCCTATATCTGCAAAAGAACCTATATTAGATTCATCTACAACCTTAAGATATGCTAAATTAAAAACAGTAGCTAAAGGCTTTTTTAATGTTCCTATTATTCTATCTTCTGAATCTCTATATATAAAAACTTCTATCTTTTGTTCAACCTCTAGTGTTCTACCTGTTAAACTTCCCTTTGGAATTAATATTTCTTGTTCACCATCTGTAACAAAAACTCCAAAATCTCTTACTTTAACAACTTCAAGTTCATTATATTCACCTAGTTTAATCATTTTTCCTCCAAAATGTTCATTTACTTATATTTTTTTGATAGCTTAATGTACTCTATGCTATGCTCTTTAAGTCCATTTCTTTCTTCTTGATTTAGTATTCTTACAACCTTAGCTGGAATACCAACACATAAAACACCTTCTGGTATGTTAGCATTTTCTTTCACTAAAGCGCCTGCTCCTATAATAGTATTTTTACCAATTTTAGCTCCGCTTAAAACAGTTGCTCCCATTCCAATTAGAACCTCATCTTCTATATCGCATCCATGTAATATAGCTCCATGGCCCACTGTAACAAAGTTACCTATAGTCACCTTATGTTCATCCACATGAATAATTGAATTATCCTGAACATTACTACCTTCACCAATTTTTATACTATTTTCATCTCCTCTTATAACAGCACCAAACCATATAGAAGAGTCTTTACCTATCTCAACATCTCCTACTATTGTGGAATTCTCAGCAATAAAGGTCCCCTCATGAATCATTGGCTTTTTATCTAAAAACTCTTTAATCATAATTTCCTCCTTTTAGCATAAAATTACTATCCATCATATTATTATATAATATATAAATACTTTTTGAAAGAAGGACTCCAATGGGTAGTAAAGAAAATATTTTTAGCTATAACGCTAATGCTTTGATAGATTCTAAATTAAAATTTTACTACGGTATTCCCCATTGCCATACTGAAATTTCAACAGGGAGGGGAAGTCCTCTTGAAGCACTTGAGTATGCAGCAAAAAAATCTATAGACTTTATTATATTAACAGACCATAACTCCTCTCTTAAGGAACCTCTAAAAAAAGAAGGTTCAAAAAAAACTAAGTGGCACTATTTAAAAGAATCCTTAACTAAATATAATAAAAAAAATAAGTCTCCATTAGCAATATTGGGGTTTGAAAGCAGGAGTAATCCTTGGGGTGACCTTAACATTGTTAATGTATCTAATTATTTTACAGGAGTTATTAATGACATGCGAAGTGTTTTTTTATGGATGCTAAATCAACCTGATGGGTTAATATTTATAAACCATCCTCATAGTCCCATAAGCAAACTAAACTATCATCCTATATTAAATCACTTCATTACCTCTATAGAAGTGGCTAATGGCTCTCCTCCTCATAAATATATACGCCACTTTAAATACTATTATAAGCTCTTAGATGACGGCTGGAGACTAGGTGCTATAAATGGTCAAGATAATCATCGAATGAATTTTGGTGACTCAGAAAACCTTACATGTGTTGTATGTAATGATTTCAGTAGAAAAACAATTATGGATGCCTTTAGAAATAGACGAACCTATTCTACTGAATCTAAAACTCTAAAAACTTATTTTTCTATAAATAACCACTTTATGGGAGAAATTATATCACTAGACAAGATAAAAGAATTAGAATTTTTTATTTACGCTTATGATACTAAATATACCGTAAATAAAATTGAAATACTTTCAAATGGTGGAAGTGTAGTAAAAACCCTTGATAAAATTAATTTGAATAAAGTCAAATACCTAATAAAAATCCCCTTTGATGAGGCACTAAAATGGTACGTAATTAAAATTTATCAAGATGGTGGGAAAATAGCTATGACCTCTCCTATATTTATAGAAGACAAAAAATAAAAGCTCAATTGAGCTTTTATTTTTTATCTTCTTTATCTTTATAAAATTGTTTAGCTCTATTTGGTTTTGCCTTAGATCTTATCTCTATTTGTTTTCCTTTAGGTTTACCGCTTGGGCCTATTCCTTGATGAACATCTAAAAACCACATAAAGAATATTAATACAAATACAGTTAAAGCTAATCCAGCGTATCCATTTATTCTTTGAACAAAAAATTGAATTATAAATAATACAATTGCAATTGCTAAAGGAATCCACTTATTTATTTTCACCTTACTAAAAACAAATTTTCTTAATAAAGTAAATACTCCAAATATAACAACACCTAATACTAGAAATTGTAGTATAAAAATCAAAATGCCAGCCATTTCCTCACTCCTCCCTAAAATTTTATCTACATAATTATATTAGTTTATATTTAAATCATTTTCAATACTTGTATTTAATATTGTTATATTAATACAAGTATTTATTCAAATATAGGTAATTAATTAATAATATAATAAAATTTTTTTAAATTTTTTTATATTTTTATATTATTTTGTGGAAATTTTAATTAGAATTTGATAAAATTAAAAAGTAAAATATCAAACTTAAGAGGTGATAACATGTCTATGAATCAATTATCAAACTTAGATGATTTAGACTTACAAATATTAGACATATTAATTAAAGATTGTAGAACTCCTTATTTAGAGATAGCAAGAATTTGTCATGTTTCTGGTGGAACAATTCACGTTAGAATGAAAAAAATGGAAGACCTAGGTATAATCAGAGGAACAAGAATAGTTTTAAATTTACCTAAACTAAGCTATGATGTTTGTTGTTTTGTTGGTATATATGTAGATAAAACTTCATCTTTCAATTATGTTTTTGATGAGTTATCAAAAATAAAGGAAATTGTGGAGCTACATTTAACTACAGGAGATTATTCTATACTTGCAAAAGTAATCTGCAAAAACATATCAGATCTACAAGATTTACTTATGAATAAAATTAACACAGTAACTGGTATTCAAAGAACTGATACTATAATATCACTTTCTCAACCAGTTGACAGAAATATTCAATTGTAATTTTAAGTCACCCTAATGGGTGACTTATTTTTATTTCATAAATACATATATATTTTTTTTGTGGTTAAAATAATAGTTGTAAATAATTAAAAAGGAGTGTGTATTTATGAAGACATTAGATACTCTAGCACTTATCTTAGTTATTATAGGTGCTGTAAACTGGGGACTAATAGGTTTCTTCAATTTTGACCTAGTAGCATCACTATTTGGCAATATGTCTGCAGTTTCAAGAGTGATATATGCTATAGTTGGAATTTGTGGATTATATGCTATATCATTTTTCGCTAAAGACAGAACTAATTCAATCGATTAATTTATAAATAACTCTCTTTCTTCGGAAAGAGAGTTATTTATGTTAAAAAAACATTAATTTTGATGAAATTTATATATTTACTTTTAAATTGTTCATATCTATGTAATTATTGTATAATATACTATAGTTAATGTTCGAAAGGAGTGATTTATATCTTATCAGCTATATCTAATACTAATATCTATGAATTATTTCTTTATTTCTTTATTTACTCCTTATTAGGTTGGTTAACAGAGGTATGTTATGCATATAAAGTTAGAGGATTTTTTGTTAATAGAGGGTTTTTGTATGGTCCCTTTTGTCCAATATATGGTACAGGAATTGTATTAGCTATAATATCTTTAGAGCGTTTTAATGATAACATTATTCTATTATATATTTTTGCAACTATTTTAGTTTCTTTAGTAGAATATATTACAGGCTTTA
The DNA here is from genome assembly GCF_900130055.1 of Clostridium intestinale DSM 6191. GTDB lineage: Bacteria > Bacillota > Clostridia > Clostridiales > Clostridiaceae > Clostridium_T > Clostridium_T intestinale. The sequence goes on along the minus strand of NZ_FQXU01000003.1, from coordinate 13,715 downwards.
TACTTGAAACATTCTTTAATTCAAGATGGTGGGACTATAGTGACAATGCTTTTAATATTAAAGGAAGAATATGTTTAAGTTTTTCTCTACTATGGGGAGTGGCTGTTGTATTTATAATAAAAGTAATTCACCCATTAATAGCATCTTTAGTTAACTTAGTTCCGGATGTTGTATTAACCCCTATAGCCTATTTAATTCTTATATATTTTTTAACTGATGTATTTTTCACCTTATCATCTTTAATTAGGCTAAATAGCCTATTTAATAGTTTAAATAATATATCAGCTGAAATTAAAGATAGATATGAATATTTGTTTAGTACAACTAAAGAAATAGCCATGGATGCGGCTCAAAATATCGAACAAAATCTTAAGGATCTAAAAAGTAAATATGAAAATTCACTTAACAATATTAACCTAAATCACAGAAGATTAATAAATGCCTTTCCAAATATAAAATCTAAAAAGTTCGATTCTATATTAACTGAAATAAAGAATAAAATAAATTCATTAAAAAATTAAAGCTATCACATTTCGTGATAGCTTTTAGCTTTACTCTCTAGTAACTTTAATTAAGAATTTCCATAAAATCTTCTATAATTCAGAGGTGTTTAACTCATTTGAAATTATTTTAAACAGTTCTAAAGCAGCTTTTCTTGGGCCTTCTTTCTCTAAGCCTTGTATTGCTAAACATGTTTTCATTTGCCCAACCTTAGCTTCTGCTTTATATAAGTTATTAAAATATTTATCTAATAAAATATCACACTCTTTTTGCTTTTGAGCTGGTCCAAATGGATTTGCAAAATACGATTCTACTAATCCTTTTTCTGTAGTAGTTCCTTTAGCCATTCTAGCTCCAGCTTTAAATACCTTTATTGCCTCCTTAGGTGAGCTGAAGTATTGAATAGAATTTTCACCCTCTTCTACATTATCATAGTTATTTGCATACAAAAATAAGTCTACCTTATAGCCCTTCATTATCTCTTTATAAGAGGCTACAGGCATAACTAATCTAGCATTAATCTTATCTGGGTTCATAAATATACTTCTATCCATTTCCTTAAAGGCATACCCCTGATCTAAGTCATCTAATCTTACAAAAGCACCTATCTCAGTTCCATACCCATAAATCTTGCCATCTTTTTCTTTAATAGTCCCCATATCATCAAATACTATAGTCATATCGGAAATATGTTCTTCACTTAAGGTTCTAAATGCCTCTAAGCTTTCTGATTTTCCTGCACCTGAATCCCCCATAATTATAACGTTTGCTTCTTTTCCATTCTTTAATACTATATTAACCATAGCTCCATGTATAGGTAAAAAACCTCTCTTTATCATTATAAGATTATGAAGTGTAAGGCTCATCTTTTTCATATAACCAAAGTAGTCTATATCTTCTGAATGGCTTACATATCCAAGCATGATATCATTCTTTTCATCATCATAAAATACTGTTTTAATTTCTTCACCAGATTCTCTAGCACCAAAAACATATATTATGTCTGGTTTCTTACCTCTATACTCTTCTTCTCTTGCTAGTTCAAACAAATTGCATAAAGTTATACCATGTTCCATAAAATCTCTATGAAAATATAGAAATGCCATTAACTCGCCAATTTTAGCAGGATAACAAAACCAATGATCTTTATTTATTGTTCCATTTTCTAATGGATTGTATTTTACTTCACTAAACATACCATCTCTTGTATTCTTTTTGGGATATGTTATAAATGGTGTAGATAATAAGATTGTATCTATAAATGGTATCTTTTCTAATGCCCTATACTCTTCTGGCACGTCCCAATTAATGCTAGTAAGCATTAAACTTGCATTAGCACCTGCACTTAGTTGTCTAAATACATTAGGATTAAATCCAATTATGTTTTTTTCTATTTTTCTATAAAGTCTCAATATCAATTTTGTAAATTGAGAATTAATTTCCGTAAAACTAACTGCTGCTAAACCTGTTTTAACTCTATTTGCATAAATTATAGTGTATCTTTCTAACCTTCGCCAAAAAAGATATAAGTTTTCAATAAAATTAACAAATTCATCCTTATTTATTAAAAGTTCCTTATAGTTATCTTTTATCTTTACTATTTCTTCTAAACTCATTACTGTTAGAACTTTAAATATATTAGTTACTTCCATTCTTATAAAGTCTAAATCCTCTGATTTTAAACCTTCTACTAAAAACCTGTAACTATGAGAATATTTTTTCTTAGACTTTAATAAAAATGTTTCTAATACTCTTTTAAAACCGTCACTTTCTAAAAGAGTTTCATAGTTGTCGCAATACTTAGCTGTGAAATTAATAGTTGCTTTGTCATTACTTAAGGAAAACTCTTTGCGCATAACAATCCCCCATTCTGAATTATTCTCAACATAAATATTTCATTTTTTATTTCAATATTGGATTACCATAAAATTATAACACAAAAATTGCAATTTTTGTTAAATGTTTTTTCAATTTTCTTACAAGTAACAAAATTCTAACAAAAAAAGAGTAGACTAATCTACTCTTTTTGCAATTTCTCTAAATTTTTCATTATAACATCTTGAACCTTAGTATGCAGCTCTCTTTCTTCTTCCCTACTTATATTATCCGTATATATAGGCTTATCAAAAATAATTGTTACTTCTGCACTTTGAATTTTTTTGTTTAATTCATAAGCTTTATAGGTACCATTTATAGTAACTGGAACTATAGGTGCTTTAGCTTTTGTTGCTAGCTTTAAACTTCCCTTCTTTAAAGGTTTCATAATTCCATCTTTTGCTCTAGTCCCTTCTGGAAATATTCCCATAGAGTCTCCCTTTAATAAGTTTTCAGACCCTATTTGTATTACCTTAATAGCCTCTCTAACATTTTCCCTATCAATAGGTACACAATGAGCAACCTTTAACCAATAACCAATTACAGGTACCTTAAGTAGTTCCTTTTTAGCTATAAATCCCATAACTCTATGAGCTCCGTAAAAAAGCACTGGAATATCTAAAATACTCTGATGGTTTGATATAAAAACGCAGGCTTCCTTAGGTATGTTTTCTCTTCCAACTACATTTACTTTAAGTCCTATTATTTTAATAGTAAAATTAGCCCAGTTAAAAACAACTCTATCTCTATATGCTTCTGCTTTTTCCTTAGTTGAAAATTTCTTTAAAATTTTATATATACTTCCCTTAATTCTTAGGCCAATCATATAAATCCCATAAGAAATTAACATAAAAATTAACTTCATTTATAACACCACCTCAAAATCATCTTCTTAATTATACTTACCCCTTATAGAAAGTTCAAGTATTAATAACTTTTCTTAATTAGCATAAAGTGGTACACTGTAGGGAGTAATTTATTAAAAGGAGTAACTTATGAAAAAAATATCTATTAATATATTAATGGCTTTTTTAATACTACTATCTTCCTTTCTATTTTCTTGTGACTTAGCCTCTATTGATAAATCTGATTCAGAAATATCAAATATGGTTAAGGTGCATTTTATAGATGTAGATCAAGGAGATGCAATACTTATACAATATAAAGATAAAAACATGCTTATTGACTCATCTACACAAAAAGCTGAAGACAAATTTTTAGATTACTTAAAAAAATTAAATATAAAAAAATTTGATGCTGTAATAGCAACTCATCCAGATGAAGACCATATTGGAAATATGGATGAAGTTATAAAAAAATATTCAATCACTAATTTTTATGCTCCAAAAGCTACCTCTACAACTAAAGCTTTTGAAAGCATGATTAGAGAACTAAAAAATAAAGACTTAAAAATCAAACCTTTAAAAGCTGGATCAACTATAGATTTTGATTCTGATGTCCAGTTAGAGGTTTTTGCACCAAATAGTGATAGCTATGAAGATGCTAATAACTATTCGCCTATAATTAAATTAACCTATGGTAATAATTCTATGTTATTTACCGGAGATGCAGAAAAACTGTCTGAAAAAGAAACATTAAAAAAAGGATACAATTTAGAATCCGATGTTCTAAAGGTTGGTCATCATGGAAGCTCCACATCTACTTCTAAGGATTTCCTAAAGGCAGTTAATCCAAGTATAGCAATTATATCTTGTGGTAAAAACAACAAGTATGGTCATCCCCATAAAGAAACTATAAAAGCTTTAGAAGATAGTAAGGTTAAATATTATAGAACTGATTTAGATGGTACAATAGTTCTTGTTTCAGATGGAACTAACATAAAAAAACAGTAAATAATAAAAGAGAGTTGCACTAAATTGTACAGCTCTCTTTTATTTCCTCCTGAAATTCTTCCTCTATTTTCTCAATCTCTTCTACATCTTCTATATCTTCTACTTCTTCGATTTCCTCTTCTTCTTTTTCTACTATCATATATTGTTTCCAATCTTTATATATATGAAATAGATTAACTACATCCGCCTCATTATAAACTAATATCTTTTCTATCTTTTCCTTAGGCATTCTAAATATGTAGTCTTTATCCTTTAGGACTTTGTGAAAAGTTTTAGCTAGATTTGCTCCAGAGATAAGGTCTCCATGTTCTCTTTCAATATTGAATAATTTCTCTAAATTTTTTAATCCAATACTTTCTTTTTTCACTTTTTCATATTCTTTTTGTAGATCAACAGATTTAAAGTGTTCATCAAAAGAAAAATCCACTTTGTATTTATTAAATAAGTAATTAATTACTGTAAAGTCATTATTACCTGAAAAAGTAACTATAGAGCTCTTGCCTTCATTTTCACAAATATCCTCTAGGTATCTTTTAGCCAGAATTAAAATATCCTTGACTTCTTCTCTATTTTCAATCATATATTGAGTGACTTTTATTTCTGAATTTACAGGAGAGAAATAACAAGCGCCAAATACGCCAACACATTTAGGTTTCTTATAAACATAATGCTCTAAATCAAAAAACACAGCATCTTCAAAGGATAAGTCGTCTTGAGCCTCCAACATATTTTCTTTAGTAGGCTCATCAATCCTAATAGTATTTTCCCTTATTATCACTAGCGCTCACTCTTTCTTTTACACATATTGAATGTTGTCTATATCTAAATTATACGTAACGTCTTTCCTTTCAACAACAACCTTTATCTTTTCTCTAATGCTATCCTCCTCTCTAACTTTATCTAATAGCTCTTTAGTTGGATTAATGCAATAAGGATGTTTAACTGCCTTAAACATTGTAAAATCACCTGATGTATCTCCATAAGCATAACTTTGATCAAGATCTATATCATATTTTTCTACAATTTCATCTACAGCCTTCTGCTTACTTACAGAATCCCACATAGGAACTACTTCACCTGTATATTTTTCCTTTTCATCTAAGAGATATATAGAGCCTTTAAAGTCATCAAAACCATATTTCATTGCCATTTCTCTTACAAGCTCAACAGGTGAACCTGATACGGTAACTAAAACATGCCCTTGTTCCTTATGCCATTTAATTCTCTCTCTAGAAAAAGTATAAACCCTATCTCCTTTTTGCTCAATAACTCTTTTAGCAATAAATTCAATATTGTGTCTATTTATACCTTTTATTGCTTCCATATATATATCTATCATCTTTAGAAGATAAGAGTCATAATCTCCTTCTCTTCTATCCCAGCTAAGGAATTTAGGCCTAACTTCTTTGTACCATCTCTCTGATTCTATTATTTCATATTTTATCATTTTTTTAAATACTTCTGTTATTAAACCTTCTCTATATAATGTACCATCTATATCAAAAAATGCTGCGATTTTTTTCATAGCCTACCTCCTTAGTTTTTTAATCTTTATTTTATCACTATTTAAAGTATCATTTCAATATAAAAATCTATATAATCCAATTTTAGCTTGTTATTTTCTTGACTATATATACTTATAGTGGTATCATACTCACGATATTGATTTTCAGTGCGAGGTGTTAATAGTGTGCATTTGCGATTTAAAACCTGGTGATACAGGTATAATTACAAAAATTAATTGTGATGATAAGCTTACCAAGAGACTTTTAGCTCTTGGTTGTATAGAAGGAACTAAAATTACATTAAAAAACATAGCACCTTTAGGAGACCCTCTTATCGTGAATTTAAGAGGTACTGATTTTGCCCTTAGAAAAAAAGATGCTAAAAATATTTTTGTAAGATAAGAGGAGGGAATTTAATGACAACTGTTGCTTTGCTAGGAAATCCTAATGTAGGTAAAACCACTCTTTTTAATGAGCTTACTGGTTCCAATCAATATGTAGGTAACTGGGCTGGTGTTACTGTTGAAAAGAAAGAAGGCTACTTAAAGGATGTTAAAATAGTTGATCTACCTGGTATTTATGCCATGGACACATTTTCAAATGAAGAAAAGGTCTCTAAAAAATTCTTAGAAGATGGACATGTTGATGTTATTTTAAATATAGTTGATGCATCAAATTTAGTTAGAAATCTATACCTGACTACTCAGCTTAAAGCTTTTAATATTCCTATAGTTCTATTATTAAATATGATGGATATAGTTGAAAAAAAATCAATAAAAATTGATATTCCTTTAATAGAAAAAGAGTTAGGTGTAAAAATAATACCTTTAAGTGCTAGTAAAGGAATTGGAATAGATGAAATTAAAACTTTAATTGCAAATCATGATTTTCCTAAATCATATTCCAAAAAAACTTTTAGCTTTTATAATGAAAAAGAAGCTTATGCTTTTTTGGATAAACTTGTGGACAAGTCATTTATAAAAAGTGAAACTTCAAAAAATTCAAGCAATGATTTTATAGATAAAATATTATTAAATCCTATTTTAGCTTATCCTATTTTTATACTTATTATGATGTTTATATTTAAGTTTACATTTTCTTGGGTTGGAATTCCTTTGTCAGATTGGCTTGATGAACAAGTACTTAATGGGTTTATACTTCCCTCTGTAGAGACACTTCTATCTACATCAACAGATTGGTTTAGAAGTCTTATAATAGATGGAATAATTGCTGGGGTAGGTGGAATAGTTGTATTATTACCTGTAATTTTAGCTTTGTTTTTCTGTATCTCTATATTAGAAGACTCTGGTTACATGGCAAGAGTTGCTTTTATAATGGATAAGTTAATGAGAAAGATGGGTTTATCAGGTAAAGCATTCATTCCTATGATGGTCGGCTTTGGATGTACAGTTCCAGCTATTATGTCTGCTAGAACTTTAGAAAGTGAAAAAGACAGAAAATTAACAGCTTTATTAGTTCCTTTTATGAGTTGTAATGCTAGGCTACCGGTATATTTAGTATTTGCAAGCATATTTTTTAAAGGTAGGGAAGCTTTAGTTGTAGGATCATTATATTTTCTTGGTATATTAGTTGCATTTTTATTGGGTATATTCTTTAAAAACTCTATATTCAAAAAAGATGAGGAACCATTTATAATTGAACTTCCTGAATATAAATTGCCTGAACCTAAAAATGTATTCAAACATACTTGGGATAAAGGAAAAGGATTCTTAAAAAAAGCTGGTACAATTATATTTGCTATGAGTGTCATCATATGGTTTTTATCAAATTTTAACTTTTCTGGACTAGTAACAGATATAAATTCAAGTTTCCTAGCTTATATAGGTAATTTTATTGCACCTATATTTTCTCCTTTAGGATTTGGAAACTGGCAAGCTGCCGTATCTCTTCTAACTGGTATACTTGCAAAAGAAACTGTTATTTCAACAATGGGCATAATATATGGAGGTAATCTAGATTTAATTTTACCTAATTACTTTAATTTTTTATCTGCTTTATCATTTATGGTATTTGTACTACTTTATGTTCCTTGTGTTTCTACAATAGGTGCACTAAAAAAGGAGTACGGTACTAAATTCACTCTATTATCAGTGATAAATCAGCTATTTATTGCATGGATAGTTTCATATTTTATTTATAGCTGTGGAATATTAATAAGGTGGTTTTTATTATGATAGAAATACTTATAACTATTGTTCTAGTTATTCTTTCTGGATATATAATTTATAGAAATATCAAAAAATCCTCAAAAGGTGAATGTAATTGTAGTGATTGTGATACTCACTGCCCAAAATATGATGATAAAATAAAGATAAAAAAATAAAACTCTTTTTTAGGAGTTTTATTTTTTTATCATCAATAACTATTATTAATGATATCCTCTATTTCTTTTTTACTTATATCTTTGTTATATAGTTTAAAGAGTATTCTTCCACCAGCTTTTTTAGATATATTGCTACATATAGATTCTTCCAAGAATATATTATTATTTAAACATAATCTTAATATTTCTTTTCTTTTTATCTCATCTATTACATCTTCTCTAATTATATTTTTGGATTTAACTTCGTTGATTAAATTGAATATATATGGAAGAGATCTAACATCATTAAAGTTGTACCTTATAATCTTATTCAAAAACTTTTCATTTGATGTTTCTAAATACCTTTTATATAAGTGCATACACTCTACTGCTGTAGTTTCTTCATTTCTATCTATGTTTAATGTTTTTTCAATATCCTTTAATGATAAAGACTCTATATTTAATCCATTTTTATATGGTCTTATTTCCCTATATAAATCACGATGAGATATATTTTTCGGAAAATCTATTCCATATATTAAAGCTCTTTTTCTTAAAAACGGTTCATCAAAGGCCTTTCCGTTATAACTGCATAACCCTTTATTTTCTATAATACTTATAAACTTTTCTATTAACGCTTTTTCATCTTTAATGTTATTGCAAACAAATGTTTTCCCTACTAAGTAACCTTCAACAATGGTACAAAAAGAAAGGGCAAAAACCCAATCTTTTTTTACATTAAACCCTGTGGCTTCAATATCAAAAAATACTAAATTATCAAGAGTGTAATTTCTAACTATATTTTCATCTAAATCACAAAGTAATTTAGAATCCCTTATTATCATTTTTTACATCTTTTCTACTACTTCAATACCAAGAAGATTTAAAGCATTTTTAATAACTTGGCATGTAGCTTTTACTAAATTTATTCTAGCATTTTTTAATTTTTCGTCTTCTAGGTTTGCTACAGTATGGGCATTATAGAATTTGTTAAAAGCTTTTGCAACATCAACAACATATCTTGTTACTATAGAAGGTTCTAATTTATCAAGGGCACTTAATATATTTTTATTAAATGCTTCTAAAGTTTTAATTAATTCAAATTCTTCTTTTGAATCTAATCCAGAATAACTAACTTCTCCACTAGTTTCTCCAACTTTTCTTAGTATGCTGTTAGCTCTTGCATAGGAGTATTGAACATATGGACCTGTTTCTCCTTCAAAAGATAACATCTCTTTCCAATCAAATAATATATCTTTTTCTCTTGAGTTTTTAAGATAAGTAAATACTATTGACCCTATACCTATCTTTTTAGCAACATCTTCTTTATTTTCAAGTGTTGGATTTTTTTCATTTATTACTTCTAATGCTCTATCTTTTGCTTCTTTTAAAAGGTCTTCTAATAATACTACTTCACCTTTTCTTGTAGAAAGCTTTCTATCTGCAAATTTAACTAATCCAAACCCTACGTGAACACAATCTTTAGCCCATTCATGTCCTGCAAGTTCTAACACCTTAAATACTTGTTTGAAGTGTAGAGCTTGAGGTGTACCAACTACATATATACTTTTATCAAAATCATAAGTTTTCTTTCTATACATAGCAGCTGCTAAATCTCTTGTAGCATATATAGTAGCTCCATCTGATTTTAATATTATACATGGAGGCATGTTGTAATCTTCAAGCATAACAACCTTAGCTCCATTACTTTCAGTTAATAATTTTTTCTCCTCAAGTTCTTTTATAACTACATCCATTTTATCATTATAAAAGCCTTCTCCTGCAAAAGAATCAAATTTAACTCCTAATTCATCATATACATTATTAAATTCTTTTAAAGAAAGTTTAGTGAATCTTTCCCAAAGCTCAGTAGCTTCTTTATCACCATCTTCAAGCTTCTTAAACCACATTCTTCCTTCATCATCTAAGCTAGGATCTTTTTCAGCCTCATCATGGAATTTAACATATATTCTTAAAAGTTCATTTATAGGTTCCCTTTCTAAAGCTTCCTCATCAATCCATCTTTTATATGCAGAGATAAGTTTACCAAACTGTGTTCCCCAGTCTCCTAAGTGGTTTATTCCCACTGCTTTGTAACCTTGATAATTAAACATCTTATATAAAGAGTTTCCTATAACTGTAGTAAATAAGTGACCTACATGGAAAGGTTTTGCTATATTGGGTGATGAAAATTCAACACATACAGGTTTTCCTTCCCCTAATTCTGAAGCTCCATAATTATCTCCTAATGTTAGGATGTTTTCTATTGTGTTTTTATTAAACATTCCTTTATCTACAAAGAAGTTTAAATATGGTCCTAAGTTTTCAACTTTCTCAAAACCTTCACTATTGAATTTTTCTTTAAGTTCTGTAGCTATAGCGTTAGGTGCTTTTCTTAAAACCTTTGCTAACTGAAAACATGGAAAAGCATAATCTCCCATTTCACCTCTTGGTGGAATTTCGATAGCCTTTTCTATCTCTTCCTTATCTAAATCTATTAATGAACTAATTCTTTCAGCTATTAGACTTTTGTAATTCATTTAGTTTCCTCCTCTATTTTTATAAAATAAAAAACGCCTCTTTAATAATAAAGAGACGAAATATCCGCGGTACCACTCTTGTTGCATAAATGCCACTCAATTCTTTAACGCTGAAATGCGATTTATTTTACTTACCCTAAGCTTTCAAATAATGTCTCAAAGGCTCTCTTCATTTAATCTCACTCCTACAGGCTCTCACCAAACTCCTGCTCGCTTTAGGTTTTAATTAAACTACTCTTCTTATCATAGACTGTACTCTTTATTTAGTTACGATAATTATTATACATTTTAAGGCTTTTGATTGTCAATATTAATATAATGTACATTATTACTTTAATGCATTTATTAAAATATTTTGATATAATAATTTAGAATAATTTTAAAATTAGAGGTGTACTATGAAACGTGTTGGTGTAATTGATATTTGCTCAAATTATATTAGGGTTATACTATCAGAAATTGAGGACAGTGGTTATTTTAGAGTAATAGACGAATTAAGTGAACCTGTTAAGTTAGCACTTGATCTTATAGATAATAATTTTATAACAGAGGAAAAAGTAAATATAACTATTAATACTTTGCGTGCTTTTAAGTCATTATGTGTTACATCTGGCGCTACTAAAATAATTGTAGTTGCCACAGAAGCTTTAAGAGATGCAGATAATGGAGAGTATATAATAGAAAAGATTTCAAGTGAACTAAATCTTGATGTAAAAATCCTTACATTAAAGGATGAAATTTATTATAATTACATGGGAGTAAAAAACTCTATTTATACAACTAATTCTTTACTTATAGATATTAGTGGTACATGTACACATCTAGCATGGGTAAAAAATGGACAAATTATAGAATCCACAACCTTACCCATAGGTAGTTTAAATATATCTTATGGCTTTAATTTAAGAGATCGAATTATACATAGTGATTTTGAAAATGCTAAGAGTTCTATCATGGATTGCATAACCTCTATTCCGTGGCTTAAAAAAGGTAATTTTGATAACATAATCGGCGTTGGTGGAGCCTTTAGAAATGTTGGGAAAATTGATCGTATTAGAAAGCGCTATCCATTACTAATAACCCATAATTACGAGCTTACAAATACAGATTTATGTGAAATTTTAAATTTACTTAAAAGTAAAGATTTAAATCAAAGAATTAAAGTTGATGGAGTTTCTAAAGATAGAGTTGATATAATAGTTGGAACTACTTTAATCATGAAAGTTCTTACTTATTTTTTAGATATTACTCAATTAAAAATCTGTGGCAGAGGAATGCGTGAAGGATTACTTTTTGATTATATAATTAAAAATTTAGGGCCAATAGATGATATAGTTGATTATTCAATACGAGGTATAATGGAAAGCTTAAATGTTAATAAAGACCATGCTGAACATGTTTATACAATCTTAAAAACTCTTTATGAACAATTAAGACCATTACATCATCTTGGAAATGAGTATGACAACGTAATTAAAACTGCCTCACTACTACACGACAGCGGAATTAGTATAAAATACTATAATCATCATATTCATTCTTTTTATGTCATACTTAATGCCTATATGAATGGGCTAACTCATAAAGAATTATTACTTAGTGCATGCACTGCTGCTTTTCATAGAAATAATTCTTATACAGTTCCTTTAGCTCAATATAGTTCAATAATAAATAGATTAGATGTAGATATCGTTGAGAAAATAGGAATATTATTAAGAATTTCTGAGAGTTTAGATAGAAGTCTTGAGGGTGCTGTTAAATACTTAGATGTAAAAATTGCTGATGAAATTGTAAGTATCAGTGTTTATTCCTCAATACCTCTAGAGCTTGAGATACGTGATGCTTTAAGAGCAAGATGCAAATTCAAAGAAATATATCACAGAGAACTAGAAATCCAAAATATTGTTGTTTAATTTACTTTAATCGTAAAACTACTTGCTAAACAAACAAAAGAACTTTTGCACTTTGTACAAAAGTTCTTTTCTCTTCCATATAGTTAAAAAAACAATACTTTCTTAAAGCTATTTAAACTTAGGTAGTTCACTTAAATTATTACTTTCATCATCATCTGGTCTGCTTCTTAAATATTCTTCACCTATTTTGGATTCTAAAACCTGCACACCATCTATCTTTCCGTCTCTAGCTAATCCTACAGCCTCTTCTTTTGTTATTATTTTTCCACTAGAAAGCTCATAAGCCTCTATTTCTCCACTACTGCTACTTTTAATTGCTGTGATTTTATCCTTTTCCATCATAAACACTTCCTTTACTTTATTACATTATTCTTATCTTTTTCTTAATAGGGAAAATTTATACACCTTATTGCTGTAGCAACCCGACATAGGAGCGGTTGCATTAAATTCATATTTGACGTAAATCCTTTAGTATAATTAGACTGACGCTAAAAACCGCGTCCACCGAATAGAAGTGCACCTTAATACTGTAGAGGCTTCTTCTCAAGCCTCATTAAATTCATTTGGATTAGATAATTATGTTTAATAAAAAGTTAAACACCTTAATACTGTAGAAGCGTTCCTCAGCTTCATCAAAGTCATTTTTTTTAAAAATTACGTTTAATAAAAAGAAAAATGTTTAAAAAGTTAAGCACAATAGTACTGTGGAGGCTTCTTCCCAAGCCTCATTAGAGTCATTAGTGCTAATATAAAATTGTGGACACAAAATAATTAAAAATATTAAACTATAATTATTAAGTTAGGAGTGTGTTCACATGAGAGAAACATCAAAAAGATATACCGATGATTTTAAAAAAATGATTGTTGAAGTTTATGAAACTGGAAAACCAATTAAAGAAATATGTGAAGAATATGGCGTAACTTATACATCAGTTAATAACTGGGTTAACAAAATTAATCCAAAGCAAAAAATCTCTTCAAAGCCTGTAGTAAAAGTAACAAAGCAACATAACGAAACATCCAAAGAAGATAAGGATGAAATTCTAAGATTAAAAAAAGAAAACGAACGAATTGCATTGGAGAAGGAAATACTACACCAATGGCGGGCTTTAGCCAAAAAAGCTATCGCCATATTCTCAAAGGACCAAGAGATATAATTAAATTTATTGATGATAATCATGGAATTTATCCAGTAAGGCTTATGT
>NZ_FQXU01000033.1 GCF_900130055.1 Clostridium intestinale DSM 6191 | reverse complement strand
AAATTACTTAAAACTACAACTTAGTAGAATTTAAGTATAAAATTCAGTCAATATAATTGACAAAGATTTACGTTTTCCTCTGTTTAATTTTGAGATAATGTTAAAGGTTACTAGATTTATCTAGTAACCTTTTTTGTCGTATTTTTTAATAGAAGTCTAATTAGTTGGTGAAAGGAATTTAATAAAGGCTGAGAAACACTTTCTACAGTATAGAAATTAAAAGGAATTTAATGAGACTTGCACTCCTATTCGGTAGGCGCGTCTTTCAGCGCCAGTCTAATCCTTTAGTAGAAGGAATTTGATGGAGCTGAGAAACGCTCCTACAGTGCAGAAGTTAAAAGGAATTTGATGAGACTTGAGGAGAAGTCTCTACAGTGCAGAAGTGCAGAACATCAGAAGATCAGAAAATCAGAACATCAGAACATCAGAAATATAGAAACTCTTTTAGATTTGGAGTCATAGTATATAGAGAAGAACTTGTGGGAGGATGGTTATGGGTAATAAGAAAGCTATTAAAGAAGTGATTGGGAATGATGATGATGATATTTTAAGTGAATCACATTGGTATGATACTGATGAAGTTGAAGGTGTGGTTATAGAGGAATTCTTTTTTGATAATAGTGAAAAGGAATTAAAAGAGTTTGAGAAGAAGGTTCCTCCACCGGTAGAAGAAAAAGTTAATAGTAATTCTAAGGTTTCTAAAGAAGAAGTAAAGAAGAAAGTTATTATTAATAGTCTAAATATATCTACAGAAAATGAAGCATATGATGTTACTAAAAATGTTAGACTTAGAAAATCAACGGTTAATATGGTTACTGAGATGAGAATGATGCATCCAAATGTGAATATCAGAATTAGTAGAATTATAGATGATTCTATAAGATGTTATTATGGGATTATAAAGGAGCAGGGTGGGTTTGCCATAGAAGAAAAAGACAACTTAGTAAGTTTAGCTAGAGATTTTAAAGTAGAAGCAAAGATATCAAATAATTTTTACGAAGAAAGAGAAAATGTTCCCTTTGATGATAGAGTGAATAACTATGCTGATATTGGAGATTTAAAGTTAGATTTAATAAAAGAGTATTTTAGATCTTCGGAAAATCAGCTATATTGGCAGGTTGGAAAGCAGCCTATAGAAAATTTGTTAGGTGAGATGAATGTACTAGAAATATTTAATGAGGAAGTGAAGGTTAAAAATATAGGTTTATTAATGTTTAGTGATGCTCCTGAAAGATTTTTTCCAAGTTGTCAAATTGAGGTTGTGAATTTTAATGATGTTTCCGAGGGAAAAAAAATTTCGGAAAGTGTTTTTAAAGGATCAATATATACTCAGTTATTGGGGGTGCTAATTTATATTAGAAATTCAGTTATAAAGGAAAAGATTATTAAATTAAATGAGGAAGGCAATGAACTAAAGATGTTTAATTATCCAGATGAAGCTATTAAAGAAGCTTTAGTTAATGCTGTGTACCATAGAGATTATCTGGATAATAATCCTATAGAAGTTAGAATAGAGAAAGAAGAGATAGCTATAATAAGTTATCCAGGGGCGGATAAATCAATAAAGATTGAGGATATTAATAAAGGAAAAGTAATAGCTAGAAGATATAGAAATAGGAGGCTGGGAGAATTCCTTAAAGCTATGAAGTTTGCAGATGGAAGAGCAACAGGTTTATCTAAAATTATTGAGTGTATGGAAAAGAATAATTCACCTAAACCTATATTTGAAACTGATGAAGAAAGAACCTACTTTTTAGTTAGATTACCTATAAATTCTTGTTTCTTGGAGCGGAGGGCCCAAGACAGGGTGCAAGATGAGGCCCAAGATAGATTTAAAGAGTTCTATATAAATGATACTGAAAAGAGAATACTTGAATTATTAGATGAGAAGGAGATGTCTAAAAAAGAAATAATTGAAGCATTAGGATATGGAATTATAAATGGTAATTTAAAAAGGGCAATTAATAGATTACTAAAAGTTAATATTATAACTTATACATTACCCAATAGACCTAATAGCAGATACCAAAAATATAAACTTTTAAAGTAGAATACTAGAAGCAAAAATTAAGAGAATATATAAAAAAAGTTAATAGATAGCTTTTGAAGAAAATATACAAAAAAATCTCTAAAAAATTCAAAAAGCATATTGACAATTAGTAAGTATATTTATATAATACTATTTGTCGCCAAGATAGAGGCGATAAGTTCTTTGAAAATTGCACATAAGTAATATATATTTAAAGCCAGTTGGCAAAAATAATCAATATTCTTTATAGAATGA
>NZ_FQXU01000015.1 GCF_900130055.1 Clostridium intestinale DSM 6191 | reverse complement strand
ACCGAAGCAATTTCCTCGCTCGACTTGCATGTGTTAAGCACGCCGCCAGCGTTCGTCCTGAGCCAGGATCAAACTCTCAATTTAAGTGGCGCTCCAAATCTCTGATTTGGTCAGCGGAACTTACTCATCAGCTTCGCTGAGGAGTTTCCTTCTTACAAATCGTTTGGTGTGCACAAATTTTAGTTTAATCTTACTCTAAGAATTACGTTGACTATAAGTAGTTGTTCCAAATTTCACATTTGTTACAATTACTTACTCACAACTTTCGTTGTGTAAGTTTTATTCAAAACTTCTTAAGTTTCCTCTGTTTAATTTTCAAATAACATCGTCACCACTTGGCGACTTATTCATAATAACATCTCTTTAAATCGATGTCAACAAAAAATATTCATTTTTTTAAACTTATTATTTTAAGTACTTCTTTAATAATTCTTATTGCCTTCTTAAGATTTCCTTAATGTAAGTCTAAACGTCTTGAATTCCACTTATTAAAATCATACAATTCAGATATACGATAAACAAAAAGGAGGTAACGAATTTGATAAAAAGTGAATTTATAAATATATTAACAAATGGTCTTATACAAATGCCTAAAGAACAAAGAGACGACATAATTTCTCAGTATGAAGAACATTTCGATATAGGGATTTCAAGTGGAAAAAGTGATCATGAAATAATACAAGAGTTAGGCAGTCCCTATGAAATAATCGAAAAATATAATGGAAACTCTCATAATACGCCTGAGGAGAATGAGGTTGAATATACTCCAAGTTTTAAATCTGAAATAAAAGAGCCAGATAGTGATTATAAAAACTATACTAATAATTCTTACAATAATTATGAATCTGTAAGAAATAAAAAATCTGATAAATCAATTTTATTGACTATTTTTCTTATTATTGTAGTTTTAATTCTTTCTCCTGGAATAATAGGTGCTGTTTTTGCAACAATTGCAGCCTTATTTTCTGGAATTATATTTTCATTAGCCTTAACCTTTAGTAGTGTTCTATTATTTTTTGCAAAACTATTAAATACTGGTCACTTAAAGGATATGCTCGGAAGTGTTCTAGATCAAATTCCTATGGCATCTACCATTTTCTTTTTAATAGGGAATATTTCTCTTACAATTCTATCTTTTATAATAATAATTCAAATTTTTAAATTTTTATGGTATCTTACAAAGAAGTTTTTTGCATTCATGAAAAATTTATTTAATTAGGAGGTGACTTATCTATGAAGAAAAAACTTAGCTTATTTAGCTTTTCTATAATTTTAATAATCATATGTATAATAAGTTATACAGGCGTAATTATTAGTTTACTCTCATCAAATATAAGTGTTAATGATTTAAGTAAATTAAATATAAATGTAAATTCATTTTTTAATAGAAACACTTATACCTATGGTGTAGATTCAACTGAATCTAATTCTTTAGATGGGATAGATTCAGTAAACTTAAATTTCGTTACAGGGAATATAACTATTGAAACTTGGGATAAAAACGAAGTTTCAGTAAGTGCTATTGGAAATGTAAGTACTAATAATTCTATTCAAGACTTTAAGCTTGAAAAAGCTATTTCAGGAAATCAGGTAACTTTTTCATTTTCTAATAATATAAATCTACTTTCTAACTTATTTAATTCAGGAGATATGTCTATTAAAGTTTTTATACCAAATAACTATAATAAGAACTTAAATATATCCTCTACATCTTCTTATATCAATATTAATAATAATAGTTTTAATTCTATAGATATTAAAACTATTTCAGGTGATTTGGAATTAATGAATATTAATACAAAAAGTATTAATTCCAGTTCTACTTCAGGCAATATTTCTTTTAATAATGTAACTACTGAAACATCTACTATTGAAAATATATCTGGTAGTGTGTATGCTCAAAACTTTTCTGGAAATATAAATTGTAAAACAGTATCTGGAGATATAAATGTAGATTTTAATAGCTTTAATAATGATTATAAATTTTCTACTGTTTCAGGATATACGAACTTAACACTTCCTTCTAGCGCATCTTTTGCATTAACTACTGAAACTTTAAGTGGATCTGTATCTAATGAATTTGGATCAAATAACAATTCTAATTCAAAAATTAGATTTAACTCTACTTCTGGTGATTTATCGATAAATAAAAAATAATAATAACCACTCAAAATATTTATGTTAATTTTGAGTGGTTATTTTTTTAGAAATTTAAAGTGATTTTAATAAAAAAATTGGAATATATTTGATATAATTATATGTGTAAATATATTCTAGGAGTGATTTTATGCAATCAAAATATATGATTATAATTTCCTTTGATGCAATAGATAAAAAAGATTTTGAATTAATGAAAGGTTTTCCGAGCTTCTCAAGAATCATAAATGAAGGTTCTTATTCTAATGATGTGGAATCTGTTTATCCATCATTAACTTATCCAGCACACACAACCATTTCTACTGGTAAAAATCCTATTAATCATGGAATAATAAATAATACCTTGGTTCAGCCTAAATTCCCAACTAACTCGGATTGGTACTGGCAAAGGAAATATATAAAAGGTAAAACTTTATACGAAGTTGCAAAAGAAAAAAGAATGAAAACCTCTACTTTTTTGTGGCCAGTTACTGGAAAGGCTGATATTGATTATAATGTTCCTGAAGTTTTTCCAACTAGACCTTGGCAAAATCAGATACTGGTTTCTTTATTAAACGGGAGCAAATATTTTCAATTTGATATTAATAACAAGTTTGGACATATAAGAGATGGACTTAAACAACCTAATCTTGATGATTTTGTGCTTGAATCTTTTTTATATCTGCTTGAAAGTAAAAAATCTGATTTTATGATGGTTCATTTTACTGATCTAGATACTAATCGTCATAATTACGGTTATTCATCTAAAGAGGCTTATGATGCTTTGAAAAGGCATGATAATAGGTTAGGTAGAATTATAGGTTCTCTAGAGAAGCTTAATATGTATGATGAGACTACTCTAGTGGTCTTAGGAGACCATAGCTTTTTAGATGCGGATTATGTAATAAAGCTTAACAAGTTATTTATAGACAATTCACTTATATGTGTAAATGACAAAGGTTTAATAGAAGATTACATCGCTTATTGCAACTATTGTGATGGTTCTGCTTATATTTATATTAAAAACAAATTAAAAAAGGATTTTGTATTTAATTTATTAAAGAAGTTCTCTTCTGAAAATAATAACTGTATAGAAACTATACTTTCTGAAGAAGAAGCTTCCTTACGTGGTGCAGATAATCATTGTGATTTTATGCTAGAGGCTAAGAGAGGTTACTATTTTATAAATGATATTGATGGAGATGTTATTGAAGAAGTTAGCGATAAATACCATAAGGCTACTCATGGTTACGATCCAAAAATCAAAGATTACCAAACTGTTTTTATGTTAAAAGGACCTTCTATAAAGAAAAATCATCCTATAGGTCCTATGCATCTTACATCTGAAGGACCAACTTTAGCTCACATTTTAGGTGGCTCTCTTCCTGAAGCTGATGGACCTATTCTTTACGATATATTTAAAAATAAATAAGGCTGGAAAACCAGCCTTATCTTATATAGATTTTATTGAACCAGATATCAGATTGTTTATCTCTTTTAATTCTTCATCAGACAAATATCTCCACTGACCCATTTTTAAATCTTTTAAATCTACATTCATTATTCTTATTCTTTCTAATTTCCTAACTTTATAGCCTAAGGCCTCACACATTCGTCTTATCTGCCTGTTTAATCCCTGAGTAAGTATTATTCTAAATACATAGTCACTTTCTTTTTGTACAAAACATTTTTTCGTAATAGTTCCTAGTATCTTTATTCCAGAGCCCATTTTAGCTATAAACTCTTTGTTAATAGGTTTATCTACAGTAACAATATACTCTTTTTCATGGTTGTTTCCTGCTCTTAATATCTTATTTACTATATCACCATCATTAGTTAGAAAAATCAATCCTTGAGAATCCTTATCTAATCTACCTATAGGGAATATCCTCTCTTTATGACCTACAAAGTCCACAATATTTCCTTTGATTTTTGATTCAGTTGTGCAAGTAATACCTACTGGTTTATTTAATGCTATGTAGACTTTTTTCAGGTTTTCTCCTATTAATATATTATTAACCTTAACCTGCTGTCCCTTTTTCACTTTAGTTCCCGTAGTTGCTTTAACACCATCTATAAAAACTTTTCCTTGTTCTATTAATTTGTCAGCTTCTCTTCTTGATGTAAATCCTGAATCTGATATGTATTTATTTATTCTAATGTCTTCACTTTTTTCACTATGTTTTATTATATTATTTGAGTTTACATTACTATCACTTTTTCTCTGTGCTAGTTTTTTGTTGCTCTTCGCTTTTCTCAGATTCATGATCGTCTTTATCCTTCCTAACCTTATGTTCATATCCAACATTATTTATTGAAGTATCAATATTTTTTTCTATTAAGTACTTTTCAGTTTCTTTTATGCTATCATAAGAGATTGCTTGCTGATTTACAAAAATTGTGACTGAATTATTTACAAGCATCTTTTTTTCATAGGCTAATGCTAAGATCTTTTTTAGTGCATCATCTAAATCAGTATTCTCAACCTTTGCTTCATCTAAGAGGTCAGACCCTTTTTCTGTAGGGGAATAACTATATACCACCTTATTAAAAGAGTTAATTTCAACTTTGATTAATGATGTCGTATTAATAATTATTATAGATGTAATCTTATTATATTTATAATAAAGCACTCCAGACAAAGCAATTATAATTGTTAATATGATTGCTATCTGTTTTCTATAATGCTTTAGGCTTTTACTTTCATTACCTTCTTTTTCTTCACCTAGTTTAACACTTTCATTTGTTTTTATCTTTATAAAACTTCCATCACATGTTAATATAATTGAGTTTTTTCTTTCTTTTCTAAGTATTATCCCTTTATGTAACTTTTTATCACCTTCAGCTTGTACTATTCCTTGTTTATCATACTCAACTATATTTATGTATTCTTGAATAAATCTATAATTAGGATTGGCTAATATTAAAGTATAAGCTATTATAAAATCACCCCATAGCTCAACAAATGTTCTTGAGACTCCTGTTTCTCTGCATATATTACTTATAGGTAACTCCCTCTTTTTTCTAAGTAAATCATAAGTATCAGGGCTCTCAATAATATAATACGCTATATTTAAACAAAGATTTTTACTCGCTTCCTTTTGGTTACTATTAACCAATCTACTTAATTTAACTTTATATAATGCTAACTCCCTAATAAATAAGAATACTTCCTTACCTCTTATTTTATCCTCATCAGGATTAACCATTCTAATTTTACTTCCATTAAAAAATCTATACCTAAGCTTTGTTATTAAAGCATCCATACTATCAACTCCATATACCTTAATTTAGCCTATACTTTTAGCACACCTTTAATTATAAGTCTTTTTTTACCTCCAGGTGTACAAGTCACAAGTGTTATAGTACTATCCTTTGTGGCATCTAATACAGATACTTGTTCTGGCTCTACTATAAAACTATCATTAACCTCATAGACATACTCATTCTCTTTTGTTTTTATTATTATTTCATCGCCTTTTACTAGTTCATCAACATCTTTAAAAAATCTATCATTGTGCGCTGCCAAAGCAAAGTTTCCCTTCTCCCCTGCTTTTGCGGTTTCTGGAAAATGTCCTATTGCATATCTTAGTGTTGATAATTCTACACCTTCTACAACAGCCGTTTCCACATTTATTTTAGGTATTTTTAACAGTCCCATAGGAGGAATAGTTACTTCACTACTACCACTTTCATTAGTTACACTTGTACCTTCTTCATAAGATTGATTTAAAACCTCGTCAAAGGCTAACTTCAATTTTTGCTGTTCTTTGTAAGCGATATATTTTTCATTTCCTACCCAAGCAACAATTATAACGCCTACTAGTATTAAAATTACACCTACTATATTTCTTATTTTATTTTTCATAAATTCCTCCCATTGTTCTATACATATTCATATACTATATTATAGCATAGTATATAAATTTTTTTATTACTTAATTATTCATAAAAACTTTTACAAATGCCTAATATGTTTATGCTAAATTTGGTATAATATAAATATAAGATTTTGTATTAAGAGGTGATTAATATGAACGGCAAAGTTATTTATGTGGATTTTACAAAACATCAACAACCCGCTGCCTCTAACAAGTTAATGCTATTTAAAAATTTTTTTTATAGGATTAAGAAAATCTTTACATCGTCTAATAGTAAGGATTCCTATGATAACGTTGTTTATCCATTTAAAAAAATTCTCTAATTAATTTCTTTTATCCTCTTAAATTATGTCTTAGCTTATGCTAAAATATAATAAAAATTTGAGGTGATAAAATGAGAGTTGGACTTGGATATGATGTTCATGCATTAGTAGAAAATAGAAAACTTATATTAGGGGGAGTTCATATCCCTTTTGAAAAAGGATTATTAGGTCATTCTGATGCCGATGTATTGATTCATGCAATCATGGATTCATTATTAGGTGCTGCCGCTCTAGGTGATATAGGAAGACATTTTCCTGATACTGATGAAAGATATAAAGGTGCATCATCAATAGAATTACTTAAGTATGTAGGTAAGCTTTTGAATGAAAAGGGATACATTGTTAATAATATTGATTCAACAATAGTAGCACAAAAACCTAAACTTTCTCCATATATACCTAGTATGATAGATAATATTGCTGAAGCTTTAAATATAGCCATTGAGGATTTAAATATTAAAGCTACAACAGAAGAAGGACTAGGTTTCACTGGAAAAGGTGAAGGAATTTCTTCACATAGCATATGTTCAATAATAAAAAATAGATAGAAATTTTATTTCTATCTATTTTTTATTCCCATTGTTTCCAAACTTCAGGTTCATATCCTACTGTAGCTTCTTTTCCATTTCTAACAACAGGAGTTACAAAAAGCTTAGGATTCTTTAACAATATTTCTTCTTTAACCTCATCGCCTCTAATGTTTTTCAGATTTGATTTTTCGTATTCTTTAGATTTTATATTAATTAAAGTATTTAGTGTTAGTGACTTTCTTATACTTTGTAGTTCACCCTTACTTATAGCTTTTTCAGTTAGATCAATAAATTGGTATTTTATCTTCCTTTCTTTAAAATACCTCTCTGCTTTTTTAGTGTCAAAACATTTTTTAGTTCCGAAGATTTGTATATTCATTTCTTTCTCCTTATAATTAACTTGTTATATTAATATTCTAATGCTATAATTATGAGCCGTAAATAGTTATATTAGGAGGTCATTCATGGATAAAAGGAGTTTTAAAGGTAGTGTTATATTAAATCCAGTACCAGTGGTACTAATTACTTCTAGAAATAAAAACGGAGATGAAAATGTATTTACTGTAGGCTGGACTGGAACTCTATGCACAAAACCCCCAGTGCTTTCAATCTCTGTAAGACCTGAACGATTGTCTTATGAATATATTAAAGAAACTATGGAGTTTGTAGTTAATCTCCCAACCGCTTCTATGGTTAAAACCGTAGATTATTGTGGTGTTAAATCAGGTAAAACTGTGGATAAAATTAAAGAAATGAATTTTAATTTAGTTGAGTCTACTAACATAAATGTCCCATACATAAAAGAATGTCCTGTAAATATTGAGTGTAGAGTTAGAGAAATCATGTCTCTTGGTACTCATGATGTGTTCATTGCAGATGTCCTTGGTTCTCATGTAGACGAATCACTTATTGATGAAAAAGGGAAAATTCATTTTGAGGAAGCTAATTTAATCTCTTATTGTCATGGAGAATATTATCCCTTACCTAAAAAATCTTTAGGCTCTTTTGGTTTTTCAGTTGCAAAAAAGAAAGTTAAGAAAAAGAAAAAATAAAAAAGATGCTGTAGTAAACAGATTTTATATAATAACTACAGCATCTTATTTTAAGCCAAAATTTTCTCAGCATGTTCTTTTAATAATTCAATTTTATTATTATAGTCTACTACAGTGAAGTCATAAATGCTTTTTACATGCCTAAAGAAATCCATAAATTCAAGTCTTCTTGCTAATCCTATATTAAATGAATACGCAAGATTATTTAAAAATACCTTTTCTTTATGTTCATATTCTCCATCGACAAGAGCTAGTCCAACTAATTCAAAATAAATTATCTTTTTAACCCTATCACTTGAATCTCTTAAAGTTTTTTCTATCTCTTCGAGGGTAAGTTTATAAACATTACACTCTTCTAAAGAAAGTTCTTTAATATAATCATCTATTAAATTTTTTTCTTCATTTGCAAATATTTCATCTATATTAGCAAACTCTTTAACTAGATTTATAAATGCTATAGACTCTTCTTTATTTAATTCATGTAAAAACATCACTTTCCTCCTAATATTTTATTTTTTTTATCTTCTTATTATAACATTAGCACCAAATTAAAATATTCACAAATACATTTTTATAAAAAGATTGCCTTAGCTATGAAAGACAATCTTTTTATATTAAGCTCCTAATATCTCATCAATGCATTCATGGACATTATTAACATGATTTTTAGCTATTTCTTTTATTTTTTCTTCTGCATAATTAAATGTATAACTATTATTAGTTATCTCAAACATTGATATATCATTAAACGAATCTCCAATGGTATATAAATTATCAACTTTTAACTCTTTTCCATCAATAATTTTTTTAAGACCTCTTCCTTTAGAACAACCTTTCGGTACCACATCTAAATAATATTGGTTTCTAAATACTTCAACATTATCTCCATATTTATCAAGTATTTTCTTCTTAATCTCTTCTGATTCCTCGATGGATTTACTTCTAGGATACAAGCTAATTATTTGATAATCAGTATTTAAATTAATAATCTCATCTTTAGTAAATATTTTTGTAGCATATGATTCTAAATTAAATTCTTGTTCACGAATATACTTGTCCTTAATTAAACAAGTATCTATTCCGTTATCTAAAACAAAACAAATATTTTCATCATCAATAAAATCTTTAATTATTTTTATTGCAGTAACTGAATCTATTCTTTTATTGTATACAACTTCAAAATTACCATCCAATACTAAAGCTCCATTACAAAGCACCAAATAATCCGCATCTACATCCTTATAGTCTTTAAAAATTTCCTTTACTCCACGCAAGTTTCTTCCTGTGGAAATAATAAATTTGTGACCATTATCCTTTAACTTCTTTAGAGCTGATATATCATTTTTGGCTATTTCCTGTTCTCTAAATAAAGTTCCATCTAAATCACTTGCTAATATCTTCATCCGTTACCCCCTACTACATTTACTATTATAATAAAAGTCTATATTAAATAGTATAGTTGTACAACGTTGGTTAACTACTATTAACATTAGATAATGATAAAATAACAGATATGTTAACGATTTAATTGGAATTTTGTCTATATATCAGAAATCCTTTTTTCTATATATATTGGTTGATATTACATATGATACATAAGAAATAAGAATGGTTATTAAAAACAATAGTATACCTTTTATTAGATCACTAGAATTAATCATAAAATTAATTGTTTTTTCGCTTATATTTATATTATTTACTAAATAACTTGCTACTCCGAAAAACGCAAAATACACTATAAATCCAAAGAATCTAGTTTTTTGGTATCCAAGTTTATAATATAAAGGTGTTTCTATACCAGTAAATAAGCATATAGATAATAATCCTGTTAAAAAAGTTATAAAATCTATCGGCATTATTTGAACTCCAAATATTGGTTTAAAAGATGTTATAAAAACCGCTATATAGTATAGCACTGTAACATAAATTACGTTTATCAAAACATTTAAATACCTAACTAAAACTATATCTTTTCTTGAAACAGGTAATATATTCATCATTATATCTGCTTTATATTTATCATCAAAGGCCATCCCAGTGTTACTAATCACATAATGTATTCCGATAGCACACATAATAAATGAGATTGTTCCATGTTCACTAAAAAGTCCTGCAAATATAATAACGTATATTATAGAAAACAAATAATATTTCTTACATACTAATATATCTTTTTTCATCAAATTAATAATTCCCATTTTTATCACTCCTTATATAATAAAGCATAAGCTCTTCAATATTAGGTTTTTCCATAACTAATTTATCCCCATAGGTTCTTGATAGTTTATTTGCTTCTTTCGTTAATGCTTCAAACCCATAAGAATTTTCTTTAATAGCTACAAAATCTTTTCTATTTTCTAGAGTTAATAGATTTTTATCTCCTTTTACTAATCTATGCGCCTCTATTATTTCATCCTTTGCTCCTTGTAACAGAATTTTACCATCATTTATAATTATTAAATAATCTGCTATCTTATCTAAATCAGAAGTTATATGAGTTGAAAAAAATATAGTTTTATTCTCCTCTTGAATAATATCTGATAATATCTCTAAAAGCTCCTCTCTTACTATAGGGTCCAACCCTGATGTTGGTTCATCCATTATAAAAAGCTCTGCATTATGTGATAGTGCTATAGCTATAGAGTATTTCATTCTCATTCCTTTTGATAACTTAGATATCTTTCTATCTAAAGGAAGATTAAATCTTCTAATATAATTATTAAATTGATTCTCATCCCAGTTAGAATACATAGGAGAAATTATATTTTTCATCTCTTTTAGTGTTAATTCTTCATAAAAATATCCTTCATCTAAAACTACACCAATCTTATTTTTTAGTTCCTTATCATTAGTTTTATTATCTTTATTAAATATTTTTACGTCCCCTGAATCCCTGTTTATTAAATTCAATATAGATTTTATAGTTGTAGATTTACCTGCCCCATTAGCTCCTATAAAACCAGTTATATAACCTTGTTCCAGCTTTATATTAATATCTTTCAAAGAAAAACCTTTATAAGTTTTCCTTAAGTTATTTATCTCTAATACATAACTCATGTATTATTCCTCCTTAATTAATAATTGAAATATTTCTTCAAGTTCCTTTTTAGTTATTCCAAGCATATTAGCTGTATTAATAGCATCCATAAGTTTTTCTTCAACTGTTCTAAGTTTTGTTTCTTTTAAAATTTCCTTATTTTGAGAAGTAACAAAAAATCCTTTTCCAGCAACAGAGGTTAAAAACCCTTCCTTTTCCAAATCATCATATGCTCGCTTAGTTGTTATAACACTTATTCGTAGTTCCTTAGCTAGTTCTCTTATAGATGGAACAGCTTCACCAGAATTAACCTCTCCTCTTAAGATAGAATCCTTAATTTGATTCATTATTTGTTGATATATAGGTAAATTAGAACTGTTTGATATAATTATATTCAAAGGCTTCACCTCTTTTCGCTTCTGTATATATCGTATATACTGTATATATACATTATATACAGTATATACGATAGTGTCAACAAAAAAAGAATCTCAAAAATAGAGATTCTTTTGACTAAAAATTATTTAATTTCAATTAACTATAATTTAGAATATTGAACTAACTAGAAGCATTATATTTAAAATACCAACTATTATTCCTACAACCCATAAGAATATGCTTTCAAGACCTTTATTTTTATATTCTCCCATAACTTTTTTTGAAGAAGTTAGGTAAACTTGAGTAAACACTGTCCATGGTAATTGTATACTTAATAACATTTGAGAGTAAACCAACCCTTTAAATGGATTTGAGATAAAAAATATTATTATTGCTGCAATAACTAAAGTTATAGACACCCCTATCTTAGTATGTCTATCTTCCATATCATATGGTTCATTGAACATCCCAGCAAAAATACTACCTCCTGCCATACCAGCTGTTACGCTTGATGATATTCCCGCAAAAAGCAATGCAATAGCAAATATTAAAGATGCCCAGTTTCCTAAAAGAGGTTGGAGCATTAGGTGTGCTTCACTTAACTCACTAATCTTAATATTATTTGTAAAAAATACAACTGCAACTAAAATCATTGCACTGTTTATTGCCCATCCTATTGTCATAGATACTAAAGTGTCTAAGAACTCATATTTTAGTTGTTTTTCCATAACATCTTTATCTTTTAGATTCCATTGCCTACTTTGTATTATTTCTGAATGTAGAAATAGATTATGTGGCATAACTACAGCACCTAAAACACTCATAATTATAGGCATTGAATTTTCAGGAAAAGATGGTGTAAACCATCCTTGTACGGCTGATGGCCAATTTACATTAACCATAAACAACTCAACTATAAACGCTAAACCTATTACTGATACAAATCCTATTATAACTTTCTCCAATCTTTTATAAGAACTTGTATATAACATCCATAAAACTACTACAAGAGATATTATACTACCTATTTTAATAGGTATTTTAAATAGCATATTTAAAGCTATAGCTGCCCCTAGTAGTTCTGCCATAGCTGTAGCTATAGAAGCTAAAACCGCAGACCATAATATTGGCTTCGCTACCTTTGGCTTTATAAATTTTGTTATTGCTTCAGATATACATAATCCTGTTACTATCCCTAAGTGAGCTGCATTATGTTGTAGTGCTATTAGCATAATTGTAGACAAAGTTACCATCCACAATAATTTATATCCATAATCTGAACCAGCTGCAAGATTGGATGCCCAGTTACCGGGATCTATAAATCCAACGGTTACTAAAAGTCCTGGTCCTATATACTTTATAAAATCTTTTGCCATTAACTTTGGTTCATGGCCTTCTTTTGATAAGTTAATCTTCTTTATAAATTTCTCCATATAATCACCTAATTAATATCTATTATTATCTAATAGTATTATAATATATCTTTCATTTAATTGCACACTATTTAATGTGCTGGGTATTTTATTATCCATTTTTCACTGTCTTCATATCCTATTAATAAGTCATCTGCAATAGAAACTATTGTATCATATAATTCTATATTCTCTAGATACTCTTTCGGTATAGCATCAACTCCCAAATAAGCACCTAATATATTTCCTGTTATAGACGCTATACTATCACTATCTCCACTATTATTTACGGATATTAATACTGCCTTCTTATAATTATCACTATATTTTATAGATGCATATATAGCTCTTGCTAAAATTTCTTCTGCATACCAACCTTCACCTAATTCATTAATACAATCTATCGGTGATTTATCAGAATTTGCTAGCTCTAAAGCTCTAATTATTATATTTTCACATTCCTCATGTCTACTATATGTCTTTAAAACATTTAATGAATTTTCAACAGCACTAATCAAGTCACTTCCTTCTATAATTTCTGCAATTATAAATGCAAAAACACCCGCTGATAAATATCCAGATGGATGTCCATGAGTAATAGCCGCACACTTACACGCTTTTTCAAAGGCTTCTTGCTTTGAATAGCTTAATCCTATTGGAGCTACCCTAACAACTCCACCTGAATATTTGCTATCATTTACCGCATCCTCTATACTTCCTCTTTTCTCTTCCCTTAATACCTCTAAGCATGTTTCTTCTGGTTCCTTTAATGCATGAAACCACCCTCTCCTAAGTACCCAACTGTTTACAAGATATTTATCCATTATTTTATGAAGTCTTTCTTGAGTTGATAGCCATCTTATGTATGCATGATAAAGAATTTCTTCAAAATTTTCCTCATCTTCCTTGTTCATTTTTACTTTCGAACGTAGTACTCCTTCTGCTGTAAATAATGACATCTGAGTATCATCACTTATTTCAGCATTTTTCATCATTCCAAGTTTTAAATTTTCAACTCCATTTTCTCCGTAAGCTTCTCTTATTTCTTCTATAGTCATAAATTCAACTTGAAAACCTAGCGAATCTCCTATCGCTCCTCCTAGTAGACACCCTCTATAATTCTCTTTCTCTCTTTTTCCCATAAATAATCTCCTTTATTATTTCTTCAGATCAACTACTATTCCATCAGTCACCTTAATCAACCCATTTGTTTTTAACTCAATTTGAACTCCTATCTTTCCTCCACTTACTATTATACTTTCTATATTATTGCAGCTATTATCAATAAATGTCTTATATTTCTTCTTCATACCAATAGGTGAACACCCACCTCTGATATATCCAGTATATTTATTTATATCTTTAACCTCAAGCATTTCAATCTTTTTTTCTTCTGTTGCTTTTGCTGCCTTCTTTAGGTCAAGCTCCTCAATTACAGGAATAACAAAGACATATATCTCTTTTGACACGCCTTTAGTAACTAAGGTTTTATAGACCACATCTATGTTTTTATTAATTTTATTTGCTACTGATACTCCATCTATTTTTCCATCTTTATTATCATAATTTAATATATCATAATCAATATCATTTGAATCTAAAATTCTCATAACATTAGTTTTACCTTGAGCCATTACATTAATCTCCTTAAATAACCTTTTAATATTATTATACATCATAAATTATTCCATAATAAAATAAAAACTACCCATAAGGTAGTTTTACATATCACATTGTTCAATTTCTATATTATATTTGTTGCACTTTTCACAGAATATAATATTCACTATAAAACTATTATCTACAACATTACTTCTATAAAGTCTGCCAAAGGAACTATCTTTATAGGATTTTGATATATTACTTTCAATATAT
Organism: Clostridium intestinale DSM 6191; assembly: GCF_900130055.1. Classification (GTDB taxonomy): domain Bacteria; phylum Bacillota; class Clostridia; order Clostridiales; family Clostridiaceae; genus Clostridium_T; species Clostridium_T intestinale. The sequence goes on along the minus strand of NZ_FQXU01000015.1, from coordinate 74,545 downwards.
TTATTATCCTTAGTAAATATATAAAAAGAATACCCTAAATATTCATAGAATTTACTCTTAACAATATCTTCTTCTTTGCAACTACTGCAATATTCACTGTAGTATTCTCTATCAAAACTTATGTTTTCAGCCTCATTTAATAAGTTTAGTATACTCTTGACCGATACGCCTTCTATTTTGTACTCTTCATCCATTATGAAATCTTCACAATTATTTTCTGTTAATTCATACGTTTTTTCATCAAATTTAAGTGTGTACATTTAATTAATCACCTCTTGGTTAATTATACACTTAACATAGTTAACTGTATATCACTAAATCCAATCATATATCGTCTTCCCAAGTTCTGGTGCATGCTCAAATTCAGCTTTCTGACCATTGTAAAGAACTTTTACTCCCTGTACCCATTCTCCCTTATAGTCTTTTTGAATAATATTATTAATTATTCTTTTTGAATTTATTCTTCCTCCTGTACTACCTTGAAATTTTGAATACCATCCATTAGGTGTGTCTATCCCTTTATCAACTAAGTCTATTGCTACTATCTTCTTGTTATCTTCTTTTGTAATAGAAGTTTTATACTCTAAGCCAACAAACCATCTATCCATTATTTCTTTAACTATCATATCTACTTTTTTATTTAGGGATTCGTTAGACTTTACAGAAAGATCATACGGTTCTACTAACTCATATGTATTGCTATCGACATCATATATCTTAAATGTGTCCTTAGTTTCATTATCAACTTTAGGGTTTGATATTACTTCGTCACTTTCTCTTCGCTTTTCTTCTTTAATCTTTTTTCCAGTGCATCCAGCAATAACTATTAATGATAAAAACATTAGTAGTGAACACTTTAATAACTTTTTCATAGTTAACCTCCACTTATATTTTCAACAATTGATTATAGTGTTAACATATGGAAATGAAAATATTCAACATAAAAGAAAGTGCCCTAAAGCACTTTCTTAATTACCTATTTAAAATATCCCATTAAATGTTATTGCAGCTACCACAGCTCCTAATATAGGTGCTACTACTGGTATCCATGCATATGCCCAATCGGAATCTCTTTTATCTTTAATTGGTAATAATGCATGAGCTATCCTTGGCCCTAAGTCTCTTGCAGGGTTTATAGCATATCCTGTGGTTCCTCCTAATGAAAGACCTATTACAAATATTAGCATACCTACTGACACGGTTCCAAGTCCATCTGCCATTGCCACTGTTCCTAATCCAAGAATACCAAAAACAAGTATGAAAGTTCCTATAAATTCAGATATAAAGTTATATCCTGTTCCTCTTATTGCAGGACCTGTACAAAAAACTCCTAACTTGCTGTCTTTGTCTTCAGTAGCATCAAAGTGTTGCTTATACATTACATATACTAAACATGCACCTATAAATGCACCTATAAATTGAGATATTATATAACCAGGTACTTGTTCCCAAGGAAACTTTCCTATAACTGCCAAACCTATTGTAAGTGCAGGATTAAAATGTGCTCCTGATATTCCTCCAAATATAAATGCTGGTATAGCAACAGCTAAAGCCCATGCAGTAGCTATAACTATAAGTCCACTATTATTTCCTTTAGTTTTTCCTAATACAACATTGGCTACTACGCCATCTCCTAAAAGTATTAAAATTGCAGTTCCGATAATCTCAGCTAAATATATAGACATGGTATATCCCCCTCATATTCTATTTTATTTTTCCCATGCTTGTGATCTTTTTACTGCTTCATGCCATCCACCTAGAAGTTTTTCTATTTTATTATCTTCCATTGAAGGCTCAAATGATTTTGATATTGCCCAGTTGTCGCATATATGAGTTTTATTTTCCCAGTATCCTACTGCTAAACCTGCTAAGTATGCAGCTCCTAATGCTGTAGTTTCTATAACCTCAGGTCTATCAACTTGAACACCTAATATATCTGATTGGAATTGCATTAAGAAATTGTTAGCACATGCTCCTCCATCAACTTTAAGTGTATGAAGTTCTATTCCTGAATCTTGTTCCATAGCCTTTAATACATCATAAGTTTGATATGCTAAAGATTCTAATGTAGCTCTAACAAAATGTTCTTTCTTTGTTCCTCTTGTTAATCCAACAATTGTTCCTCTTGCATATTGATCCCAATAAGGTGCTCCTAATCCTACAAATGCAGGTACCATATAAACTCCATTAGTATCCTCAACAGCGTTAGCATATTCTTCTGAGTCAGCTGAAGTTTTAAGCATTCTCAATTCATCTCTTAACCATTGAATAGCAGCTCCTGCCACAAATACACTACCTTCTAGTGCATATTCAACTTTTCCATCAACTCCCCAAGCTATAGTTGTAAGAAGTCCATTTTTAGATTCTACTGCTTTTTCTCCTGTATTCATAAGAAGGAAGCATCCTGTACCATAAGTATTTTTTGCATCCCCAGGATTATGGCAACATTGCCCAAATAATGCAGCTTGTTGGTCTCCCGCAGCACCTGCTATTGGAATTTCTCCTCCTAGTAATCCATTAGCTGTATATCCATAAATAGCGCTGGATGGTTTTACTTCTGGAAGCATACTTACAGGTATATTTAATTCTTCTAGTATTTCTTCATCCCATTTTAATTCGTGTATATTAAATAACATAGTTCTTGAAGCATTAGTATAATCGGTTACATGAACTTGTCCTTTTGTTAAATTCCATATAAGCCATGTATCAATAGTTCCAAATAATAAATTGCCTTTTTCAGCTTCTTCTCTAGCACCCTCAACATTGTCTAGTATCCATTTTATTTTAGTAGCTGAGAAGTAGGCATCAAGTATAAGTCCAGTTTTTGCTTTTATAGGTTTGTCAAATCCCTTAGATTTAAGTTCATCACACATATTAGAAGTTCTTCTACATTGCCATACTATTGCGTTATATACAGGTTCTCCAGTATTCTTATTCCATACTACAGTAGTCTCTCTTTGATTTGTTATACCAATTGCTGCAATATCTGTAGATGATATTCCTAATCCTGCCATAGCCTCAGCAGCAACCCCTATTTGTGTAGACCATATTTCTTTAGGATCGTGTTCTACCCAACCTGCTTCAGGATATATTTGAGTAAATTCTTTTTGTGCAACATTTACTATAGCCCCTGCTTCATTAAAAATAATACTTCTTGAACTTGTAGTTCCTTGATCTAGTGCCATTACATACTTTGCCATTTAATTACCTCCCTTAGTAACCGTTTTCTTTTTTATTACAAGGTAATGGCAAATTCCCCATATTATTTACCATTACTTATAATCCATAATCCATTTCATTTCTTAATAATTATTCATTTAATTCCCATAAATTTCTCTTAGTTGTTGATACAGCTACAGCTCCGGCTCCTATTGATTCAATTATATCTTTTTTTGTTTGAATTAATCCCCCTGCAATTATGGGAAGGTGTATTTTTTTCTCCATTGATTTTATTATCTTACTTGCCACTCCTGGCATAACCTCAACGGCATCTGGTTGTACTGTTTTTATATTTTTTATGCCTGTCTCTAATGATAGTGAATCAATTATAAAAATTCTTTGTATTGTATTTAGTCCTAGATTCTTAGCATATTTTATGTTAGTTGGTTTTGTACTAATAATCCCATAAGGTTCTGCAATTTTTTTTACATATTCTATTCCTTTAGAGTCCCCTTTTAGTCCTTCTACTAAATCTATATGAACAAATACTATCTTATTATGCTCTTTTAATTGTCTGCATATTTGTGATATATTAACTATACTTCCAAAGAGGACAAATACAATTTTTACATCACTTTCAATAACCTTGTCCAAATCCTCTTCATTTCTAATTGCTGCAACAACAGGATTCTCTATAAGAATTTCTCCTAAATTATTCATCAATACCTCCATTGGAATTATTAAACATTACCTTTTAATGATATCATCTTATTTACACTTTAGCTACATTTCTTGTTGCAATAATATTTATAGATGTATTAGCTACATTTCTAACTATTATATCTCCTATAGCCACAGGTGCCTGTACCGTTATACCCTTGATAGCCCTTATACATTCCTGAATTTTATCCTTTGGTATGTCATGTTCTGTTTTAACTGGAACCATGCGTATATCACCATTTTCTACTTCTATTACTGACGTAACTATTCTAGTAGGATTTGTACATTCTTTCACCCCATACTCTGATCCCCTATTGCAACTATTTCCTGTAACACTCTTTACTTCTTTTCCATCTAAAGTTACTTCTAATACACATCCTAATGGGCAGCATATACAAGTTAATTCTCTATTTTCCATATAAACTACTCCTTTTCAACCTTTATTGTTATATTCTCACAATTAGGATACTTAGTTAATAAAGTTTTAGATAACTTCACACTTTCCATTTCACCTGGAGTTAAAATTCTTTTCTTAATATGCATTACTCTTTCATTATCAAAATACACACTAATAAACTCATTTTTAAATACACTTCCAACCCTAAATCTTACCATAACTTCCTTTTCTACATTTTCATCATTTATATAACTTGGAACTGTATATCTAACTCCCTCTATTCCTTTTATCTTAATTGAATTTTCACTTTTATTTTTTCCATTAATATATTGTGCAGCACATTTTCCTGCATTGTTGGATTCCTGGGTTACATAGTCTACAAGATCATGCACATGTAAAACATTACCACAAGCAAATACACCCTCAATATTAGTTTCTAAACTTTCGTTTACAATTGGACCTGATGTAACATTTGACATTTCAACTCCTATACCCTTTGATACATCATTTTCTGGTATCAATCCAACAGAAAGTAATAAGGTGTCACAACTTACATACTCTTCAGTTCCTTCAACAATATTCCTATTTTCATCTACTTGAGCAACTGTAACCCCTTCTAATCTACCTTCGCCTTTTATATCTATTATTGTGTGGCTTAATTTTAGCGGAATATCAAAATCATCTAAACACTGAACGATATTTCTCTTTAATCCACCAGAATAAGGCATTAATTCTACTACCATTTTAACTTTAGCGCCTTCTAAAGTCATCCTTCTTGCCATAATTAGCCCTATATCACCTGAACCTAAAATAACAACTTCTTTTCCTGGCATATAACCTTCAATATTTACAAATCTTTGAGCCGTTCCAGCTGTAAACACTCCTGAGCATCTATTTCCTGGTATATTTAATGCTCCTCTTGGTCTTTCTCTACATCCCATAGCAAGGATTATAGATTTTGCTTCTATTTCTAAAACTCCATTTTTGCTTATAGCTGTAATTATTTTATCCTTATTTATATCAATTACCATTGTGTTTAATTCAAACGGAATTTGTAACTCTTTGACTTTTTCTACAAATCTATCTGCATATTCGGGTCCTGTTAACTCCTCTTTAAACGTATGAAGTCCAAAGCCATTGTGTATGCATTGATTTAATATTCCTCCAAGTTTGTTATCTCTTTCTAAGATTATAATATCATCTATACCATTTTCTCTTGCTGAAATTGCAGCAGCTAGTCCTGCAGGACCTCCACCTATTATTACTACATCATGCTTTCTCATAACTGCACCTCCCTTAAATATTCTCTTTATTCTTACCTACAAGAATATAAGAATCTTCACCAAATTTAGTTACGTCTGTTTGTGGTATATTAAGTTCCCTTGATAATATTTCAACTGTACGAGAGGTACAAAATCCAGCTTGACATCTACCTGCCCCGGCTCTAGTTCTTCTCTTTATTCCATCAAGATTGGTTGCTCCTAACGGTCTTCTTATTGCATCTATTATTTCACCTTCAGTTACAAGCTCACATCTACATATTATATTTCCATATTCTGGTCTATTTTTTATAAGTTTATTTCTTTCCTCATTAGATAATTCACTAAACTTCACTATATCTTTTCTTTTGCCATTAAAATCAGCCTTCTCATTAGGACTCAATCTATCAACTACTATATCCTTAACTAATACCCCAATGGCCGGAGCTGAAGATAATCCAGGCGACTGAATTCCAGCCACATTTATAAATCCCTTTGAATCAGCTGCTTCCCCTATTACAAAATCATCATGCTCCTCTACTGATCTTAATCCTGTAAAAGAAGTTATAACAGCACTTTTAGGTATGTTATTTATACTTTTAGTAGCCTTAAACATTATATCTTCAAGGCCTTCTCTTGTTGTTCTAACATCGTCTTTATCTTCTAAATCTACAGCATTAGGCCCAACTAATAAATTTCCATCAATTGTCTTAGTAACCAATATTCCTTTCCCTAACTTACTAGGTAATTGAAATATTGTGTGCGAAACTACGTTTCCTGCAATTTTGTCAAAAAGACAGTATTCGCCTCTTCTTGCTGTAACTTTTAATTTCTTCTCACTAATCATATTATTGAAGTAATCACTATATACACCAGTAGCATTTATAACTATTTTAGATTCATATATTACATCTTTAGTTATGACTTTATAATTATCATCAATCTTTTCTATTGATTCGACTTTACTATTAAACTTAAATTCAACGCCATTAACATTAGCATTCTCAGCCAATGCTATAGTCATTTTAAATGGATCTACTATTCCACCTGTAGGTGCTACTAATGCTGCAACTACTGTATCTGATATATTAGGTTCCTTCTCCCTTAATTCTTGTGCATATATTATTTTTAGTTCAGGAACTCCATTTCTTTCGCCTTGTTTTTTTAATTCTTCAAGTACATGTATATCATCTTTACTAAAGCATAATACTAGGGATCCATTTCTTTCAAAAGGAAAGTCTAACTCTTTAGAATATTCATCATACATAGAATTACCTAATACGTTTAGTTTAGCTTTCAAGCTTCCAGTCTTAGCATCAAAACCAGCATGTACAATTCCACTATTAGCTTTTGATGTACCACAACATACATCAGAATGTTTTTCTAAAACGCATATATTCATTTCATATCTTGATAATTCTCTAGCTATAGCACTCCCTATAACCCCTGCCCCTATTACTACTACATCATACATCCCTTATTCCCTCCAAAATCCTTAATTTCACCTAAAAAAAGACAAAAAAACCACCACTATAAGTTAAATACTTACTGTGATGGCTCTCATATACTCGGCCGAATCATATATTCTCTTCTTTAAATTTATTCTATCACTTATAGAAAATGATTACAAGAGTTTTGTTGATCTTCTTTAATAATATATTAGAGAGACGTTCTTATTATTCTATCTTCAAAAAAACAAAAGGGAAAATACTATTTCCCCTCATATTACTTTCTTATTATTTTTAATTTTATACATATTCGAATCAGCTTTTTTAAATAAATGCTCCATATGCCCCAAAGATTTCTGACTAAATGAATATCCTATTGATATGTTTATATCTACACCTGAATTAACCTCATTGAACTTATGTATATCTCTATCTATATCTTCAACTATTTTCTTTACGCAAGATTCATTTAAATCTGTTAGTAAAATACAAAACTCATCTCCACCTATTCTAGATACTATTGAATTTGTTGATGAAAATTTATTTAATATTGTACCAGCACCTTTTATGAGGTTATCTCCTTCCATATGTCCATAAACATCATTAGTTGTTTTCAAATTATCTAAGTCACACATAATTATGGCCACTTTAGATTCTATTTCTACATCATATTTATTGCATGCGCTTTCAAAAAAATCCTTATTATAAAGTCCTGTTAACATATCATGAGTCACTCTATACTCTAACCCTAATTGATATTTTATTTTTTCATCAATATTTCTTATTATCCCTTGAACAGCTACCAACTTACCTTTTGAGTATATAGGAGTAGCATGTTCTTCAAACCACAAGTATTTTCCTTCTCTATTTCTCCATCTCTGTACTATGGGTTTTTCAAAATCAAGAGTTCCATAAATTTTGTCATATAATATATTTAAATCATCTGGATGGATAAGCTCAAAAGGATTACTAGGGTTTTCATAACATTCATTAACTAAACCTTCACCTAAAAACTTTTCTATAGATGGACTTAAGTATATAAACTTGAATTCAGGTAAAATTTGAAAACAATATACTATGTCTTTAGACTTCTCAATTAAATTAAATATTCTTTTCTGATTCCTTTTTATGTTCTGAGTCTTTCTGTAAGACTTCAAGCTAATCCTTTTATGATAAATACTTGCAATTATTACACCAGCTATACAACCTATTAAAAAGTATTCTACCATTAACATCTTCCCCTAAATAATTTATATTGTAAATACTATATTTTTAAACAATATCCAACATACAATTATTTCAACAAAAGTTAACCGATTCCTTCTACTAAATTGATAAATTTTTGCTAAATTCATTTATAATATATCAACTCACCAAAACTAATTTTTGAGCAATATCATAATATAAACAATATGCTCTTGAAATTCCCATTATAATCCTTAATAATATAGTATATATTACATTATTAGGGGGAAAATAAATGATCGAGTTGGTATCAGAAAAATTAACAAATTATATAAGCTCAAATAGCGATATTAATGATTCAGAAATACCTAAGATAAACTTTGCTATAAAGTCAATCTTAAGTGAAAGTTCTAAGTTTATCATAATGTTTATTATATTTTTTATGTTAGGTACAGAAAATTATTTCTTATTATCTTTTATAATCCTAAGTTCTATTCGTATTTATTCAGGTGGTATACATTTTTATACATATAAAGCTTGTTTGGCTTTTTCTATGTTAGTATTTTTCATAACAAGCTACCTAACTCCTAAATATATTGGACAAGTACCCTTAATCCTCTATTTAATTTTATCCATATTGAGTCTAATAATTATTTACATAAAGTCACCTCAGGTTAGTAAATACCGTAAAAAAATGAGAATGTATAATGATCCTAAAATTATTCTTAGACGTAAACTAATTTCAACATTCCTAACTTTATTATTTTTATGTGCTTCTTTTCTAATTTTCAAATGCACAGTTTATATAAATTGCGCTATCATAACAATTTTTATACAAGCTTTTCAATTAATTCCTTCATCAAGAATAAATGGTTAGGTGATAATTAATCCCCTTACTATACCCACTTAACTTTTCATGTCTATATTTTAATATTTGGTGACTATTTTATTCATATAGCTTTCCATAACTTTTAAAATCATATTATAAATAAGCCATTTATTGAGAGGAGTGAATTTATGAGACTTAAAAGGAAACTATTTAATATTTTGTCAATGGCTCTAGTAGCAATTGCATATATATCTACTGCTTCATATAGCTCTTATCTATTATTTGGTGAGTCAGAAATACCAGATGAATTAATGAAATAATAAAATAAACTCTGTGCTATCATTTTGAGTGGTTATTTCTATTGAACCACCATACTTATCCACTATAGATTTAATATTATATAAGCCGAATCCCCTTTGGCTACCTTTAGTAGAGAAACCTTTTTTAAAAATTTCATTTATATTAGTGTTTTTAAGTGTAGCTCCACTATTTTTTATGTGAATAATGGAGTTTTCTTTTTCTTTATCTATATTTAACTCCACCCACCTTTTATCTTCTAGATTACTTACTGCATCAAACGCATTATCCAATAAATTAAATAAGATTTCAGCTAATTCATAATCTTTTACAGGTATTAGACTTATGTCACTATTTATTGAATACCTAAAATTAATCTCTAGCTCTTCAGCTTTTTGAAGTTTACTATATATAATTCCTGCTAAAACTTTATTATCTAATGAAATTAAATTTTGCTCCTTTAACAATGATTCACTTAACCCCTCGATATAATATTTTATTTTTTCTCTGGAATCTTCTTCATTGGAGACTTGTACTATACCATAAATTGTACTTAAATGATTTTTAAAGTCATGTTGTTTACTTTTTACATCATTAACTAGATCAACTGTCAATTTAGAATATCTATTATAGGCTTCCAGACTCTTTTTCTCTTCAATTAAAAATACAAGCTCTTTTAAAAACCCAACATTTACAAAAATATATATCAGCAAAACTATTATGAATTTCGCAATATTTTTTTCTATTATAGTATAATCAGATTCCCAAATACTTTTTATAATAAAAACATATATAAAAGCATTAATTAAATAAAAGAATATTATTTGCATACTAATATTAGATACAAAAACTTTGTTATATGGAATATATTTTTTTATTCCACATATCAAAATTAACATAAAAATATTTATAATTAACCCCTTAAATTCTTCATTAATAATTAGACTACTATCAACAAACTTGCCTATCATAGTAAAAGCTCCAAATATAATAAATTGTAAAACCATTGTAATTATTATTACTATAACAAATTCAAGTAGAGCTGTTTTCAACTTTTTTCTAAAAACAATTGATACAAATACTATGGTTAAACAATAATTTATAAAAAACGTGTAGCTGATTTCAAAATATGACAATATATTATTTATACTACATATTATTAAAGATAAACCAATATACTTGAATACATTATTTTTACTACTATAATTAAACTTACTCCATATAATGAATACTCCTATTAATTCCATATAACTTAGAATAAAATTCCAAACAGCACTAGTAAACATCATCCCCAACTCCAACCTCTATATATTTTCAAAATTCAATTTAAATTTAGAGCCCAAATACGCTTTATCTTCGCATCCTCTAAAGTATATTTCACTACTTGTTACAGATATCTGCCTAATTTCTTTGATATATTTTTTATTAACAGCGTAGGCTCTATGACTTTGCACTATATCTTCACTATTAATTTTCTCTAAAGCTTTTTTCAAAGATAACTTGTCTATCTCGTATACACCAAATTTTGTATAAACAGTTAAAGTTCTTATTTTAACTTCTATAAACACGATTTCATCGATATAAAACTTAAGCCTTACGCCTCTACTTTCAAATACTACATATTGCTTGTCTAACTTCGTTTCATTATCTTCTTTAGCATAACTATTTTCATATAAAAGTTTTGTCATATTTTGTATTTTTTCTTTTTTAATTGGTTTTATAATATAATCGTAGCAATGAATTTTTTTAAAAGCATTTAGCATATAGCTAGAATTTGAAGTAATAAATATTATCCAAGCAAGTTTATATTTATCTATAATTCTTATTTTATTAGCTAAACTTATACCAGAACCTTCCTTTAATTCTATGTCTATGTAAAAAAAATCTATAGGTACTTTATTTAATATTTCAAGTCCCTTAGCCTCACTATCAGCATGAAAAATATTTATATCTAAGGATAACTCTTGAATAATTTTAATTAATGATTCTACTTGATATCTCTCATCCTCTATTAAAAGTAAATTTGACAAGTCTTAATCCCCCTTAAGTCAATTAACAAAACTAAAACTACAGCCTATTTCGCCGTAGTTAAAAATTGATTTTTAGAGTTTACCTTATATATATCTATATAAAATTTTACTCTACTACTTTATTTTATCTTAATATTCTCTTACTATCTAGTCAATTGTATTTTAATTATTTCTATTATTTAATTATATTTTTTGACAAAATATAAAAGACCATATGTTATATGATCTTTTATATACTTCATCACACTTAAGTTTTAATTTTTTTTTGACAAATTTCTCCTTCAAGCCAATCTACAAATTGTCGTGCTGTTCTTGGTGATCTTCCGTTGTAACTCATTTCCCATTGAATAGCCCTTTTATGAATTTCTTCTGTTGGTTCTATCCCTCTAGCTTTAGCTAAAGAATCTACTATCTCTAAATACTCCTTTTGAGTTGGTGATATAAACGTTACAGTTATCCCAAATCTATCTGATAAAGATAGTTTTTCTTGCATTGCATCTGCAGCATGGACTTCGTCACCAGCTCCTGATAACCTCATACCATCTCGATCACTAAACTTTTCTTTAACTAAATGTCTTCTATTTGATGTAGCATATATTATTATATTATCAGGTTTTGTCTCTAATCCACCTTCTAAAACTGCTTTGAGGGCTGTATAAGTATCTTCACTATCTCCAAAAGCTAAATCATCTATAAACAATATAAACTTTTGCGGTATATCTTTTATTATTCCTATTAGTTTAGGAAATGTACTTATATACTGTTTAGGAATTTCTATGACTCTCAGTCCCTCTGTATAATACTCATTTAATAAAGCCTTTACTGTAGATGATTTACCAGTTCCTCTACTACCATATAATAAAACATTATTAGCTTTATATCCCTTCAAAAATGAAATAGTATTATCTACTATTATTTTCCTCTCTCTTTCATAATTAACTAGTTCCTCAAGTCTTATGGGATCTAATGATTGTACCCCTTTTAGCTCATTTCCTTCCCATAAGAAACCTTTGTATTCACCAAATATACCAATACCATTATTTTTATAAACTATAGCTAAATCATTAATTAAAACACTCCAAGGAGAAGTATTCATAAACCTATCTACTATAAAATTACTTTCAATATATACATCATCTATAGTTTCCGTTTCCCATTCCCCAAGATTTTGTAGTTTATCTAACTCAAAATATGGATTATTTTCATCTTCTATAAATAGTTCTTTTATATATTCTGCTGTAAAACTCCCTATACTTTCTAAGGAATCTAAGTCATTTACTACAGCTTGTTTAATTGAAAATCCTATATTACATAAGTTATCTCTTTGAGCCTTCTTAGAAAATATGTTTTCGCTTAATATTATCTTATTTATTATATATTGTTTTAAACCAAATCCATTATTAATTTCCATCATCTCATAATAAAAATCATTATATAAGTTAATTATTTCACTAATTGTATCTTCATTCCTATCTAGATAATTAATTAGTTTATGCAATTTTTCAATAACAGAATCCTTTAGTAAATTCCTATATATTCCTAAGGATTCTAAATTAATTTTCATCCTTCTTATCTTATTGCTTATCATAATAATACTCCTCCTTATACTCCCTATAGAAATTATAATTCTACGTTTTAATTCATATACCTCTTTATTCATTGTTAAATTTTTTACAAAAATTTTATAACTACGATATTATTTCGCGATAATTATTAATAAAAAAACTGATGAAAAATTTAATTCTTTCACTATAAGATTAAATTTGATATAATCACATTATCACAAGCTTAAATTTAACAATATAAGCTGTTTTTATTTCTATTTTTATAAATCTATTACAAATAATTCGCTTATGATATTACTTTGTGATTTATATCTATTTTGTAAAAATAGTAAAACAACTATTAATAGGGGGCTAAAATCTAATGGAAAACTTAACACAATTATTTTCAAAAATTGATGATTTAGTTTGGGGTCCACCCTTACTAATTCTACTAATTGGGACAGGTATCTACCTTACCATAAAACTAGGTTTGCTACAAATATTCAAACTACCACTAGCATTTAAGTATCTTTTTTCTAAAGATGAAGATTATGATGGAGATGGGGACATAAGTAGTTTTGCAGCTCTTTGTACTGCTCTTGCTGCTACAATAGGAACTGGTAACATAGTTGGAGTTGCGACTGCTCTTGCAGCCGGAGGTCCAGGAGCACTATTTTGGATGTGGGTGGCTGCATTATTTGGTATGGCTACTAAATATGCTGAAGGATTACTAGCTATAAAATATCGTGTGGTAGATAAAAATGGCCAAATGTCAGGTGGGCCAATGTATTATATAGAAAAAGGGTTAGGAATTAAGTGGTTAGCTAAAGCATTTGCTTTTTTTGGAATATGTGTTGCACTCTTAGGAATGGGAACATTCACGCAAGTAAATTCTATATCAAGCGCAGTTAATATTACATTTAAAGTTCCTCAATTTGCTACAATAGCATTATTAACAATTATAGTAGGACTAATAACAATAGGTGGTATAAAAAAGATATCTAAAGCAGCGGAACTTATAGTTCCATTTATGGCTATATTTTATGTATTAGGCGCACTAATAATATTAATTACAAACATATCAAAACTACCTGACGCTATATCTTTAATAGTTCGCAGCGCATTTTCTCCGTCTGCGGCCTTTGGTGGGGCTCTAGGTGTTACTATATTAACATCAATGCAAAAAGGAATAGCCAGAGGTGTTTTTTCAAATGAATCTGGATTAGGTAGCGCACCTATAGCTGCTGCTGCTGCTAAAACAAAATCTTGTGTTAGACAAGGTTTAATTTCCATGACAGGAACATTTATTGACACAATAATTGTTTGTACTATGACAGGACTAACTTTAGTTATAACAGGAATGTGGAATAGCTCTGAATATTCAGGTGCGCAAGTAACCACAGAAGCTTTTAAAGCAGGTTTTGGTAACTTTCCGATGATTGGTCAATTTATAGTCACAATTGGACTTATTTTCTTTGCATTCACAACTATAATAGGCTGGAATTATTATGGAGAAAGGTGTACAGAGTACTTATTTGGAGTAAAAGGAATTCTTCCATATAAAATAATATTTCTAGTAGCAATTGCTTCATCTATTTTCATGAAACTTGAACTAATATGGATTATAGCTGATATAGTAAATGGTCTAATGGCACTTCCTAATTTAGTTGGATTAGTAGGCTTAAGAAAAGTAATAATAGGAGAAACCAAAAGCTACTTTAATGAAATAAAATTAAATAAAGCAGCTTAAAAATTGAGACAGTATATAGAATTACTTTTAATAAATCTATATACTGTCTTTTAGTTAAGAAATAGGTTTAAATCTACATCTTCAATATTATACTTCCCTGAGTCAGTATCATCAAAATGCCACCACTCAGTATCAATAATCTTAAACCCGCTTTGAACCATTATGTTAGTTAAAATGCTCATATTACTTTTAGCCTCATCACTCATATTAGTGTTACCTCTATACGCCTTTTCTGAAAAGTCATCAAAACTAGACGGCATCATCAACTCTTTCCATTCTTTATCAACAAGGGTAATATCAACAGCACAGCCTTTATTATGTATTGAGCCACCGTTATCTGGATTTGCAACAAATCTACTGTCTTTCACTATGTTCCAAAATATTCTTTGCACATAAACTGGTCTATACGCATCCCAAATTTTTATTCTATATCCTAGTTTTTTAAATTCTTCATTTGCCTTTACTAACTTCACCGCAGTATCTTTTCTTAATACACATATGTCATTAGGATAAACTTTTTGTTTAGTAAAATTATTTTCTGTTGCGTATCTTAAATCTATCACAAAATCTTTATCCATTTCCTGTAATAAAACAAAGCCATTAATTTCTTTAGGTTCTTCTATTTGTTCTTCGTTCTCTATTTCATTTGATATATTAACGTCTTTCTTACTCTCAACTTCTTTAAAATCTTGCTCTTCATCTATATTAATTTCTTCAACAACTTTAGCCGTCTTATTATTTTTTATATTTCTATTACACGAAACAGCAAAAAGGTTTACGGTAACCGATAAGATCAGAATAAGTGACCATATTTTTCTCAAAAATATTTCCTCCTATTTTTATTTAGTGTGATTATACAAAGACTCATATCTATAATAAATCATATCGATTACGCTTAAAAGTGCATATCTGCCTCCTACTAGCGATTCTATACTTTTAACATCTGGATTCCCGTATAACAACACCAAATCAGCCTCTTCCATATATTGAGTGTTTGGATTTTGAGTTATTATTACAAGTTTTGCTTTTTTATTTTTTATCTTTTTAATAAGCTCTGTATTAGCTACTCTTCCAGCCACTGTTAAAATTATAGCAAGAGAATTCTCATCCATATCATCAACATACTGATATTGCTCCTGCATATCAACAAATGCTGTTACTAGTTTACCAAGCATCAAAAGCATTGTTTGTATCTCCATAGAAATATATTGTGAAAACTGCATTCCAAAAAAAGCAATCTTTTTATATCTATATATATACTCCACCAATTTATCTAGTTTTCTTATATCTAAATTTTCAGAGGTTTGTTTTAAATTATTAATAACTAAATCATAAAAATCATTTGTAAGTTCATCTGGGTTTGATGATTTCTCTTGTATAAATTTAGGATTAAAAGAAGCTTTAAGCCTATAATATTTTAAATTCAAATCCACCTGTTCTTTAAATTCACTAAAACTCTCATATTCTAATTTTTTGATAAATCTACTTATTGTAGCTGATGATGTATAGCACATATCTGCCAATTGATTTATATTTAATTTGGGAACTTTTTTTATATTATTCAGCATCGTCCATGCAATTGTGTAATATATATCTTTTTCTTTATTAGAATTAACCAAAAATAACAATCGATAAATAACTTCATTCATATAAATACCCCTCCTACTTTATCTAAACAATATTATAAAGTATTTATTAACTATTCGCAAAACATAAAAAGGAGTTTTAACATAAACTCCTTTTATAAAAATATTATTAACCTATATTTATTTTATCTCTGTATTTTGAAGTCAAACATGGAATTAAACTAAATAACGATACAAATAAAGGTATTATAAATGATGCTATAAATCCAGACTTACTTAACAGTAAAAATGGTTTTCCAACTGGATTAAATATAGTTAAATTTAATATACTAACCGTCATAATACACATAAATATACCTAAGCCATATCCTACTAAGCACAAGATCAAATTTTCTCTCCATAATTTAGTCATTAATGTTGCATTTTTATATCCCATGGCGTGCATTATAAAAAATTCGCTAATTCTATTTTTAAATATAATGTAATTTAAATTCCCTAATGTTATACACAAAACTATAATTATAAAAGTACTCATTATATAACTAAGCGAATTCATACCTATCATCATTTCTTTAAAATTGTCTTCCATATATTTATAATCTATCACATCTATATCTGCAGATAGCTTCTCTTTTATAGCACTCATATCTTTGCTACTATTATCATAAGTACTATAAATAAATCCCCTTGTAAAAGCCTCTTCTCTTTTCATTTCACTATCTGTATTTACTATGGCTATTATATTCTCTCCATCCATTATTCCCGAAACTTTATATTCTTTATTTAAGTTTGAATTATCTTCATTTATTATTGAACCTATTTTTAGATTATTTTGTTTAGCATATCTTAAATGAATTAGAATATCATTTGAGTTTTCTTTAGGAATACTTCCTTCAACAATATTTTGATCCAGAGCGTCCATCAAGCCTACTATATCTTCACTATACAAATTTTCAACATCAAAACTTGAAGAACCTAATCCTAGAGAATATTTAAGGCTGCCTGCAATAGGTTTAATAGGAATTAAGCTCTTTGTATTACTACTACTTTTAAGATCCTCTATTATGCTCTTTGGAATCTCAACATAACTTTTAGAATATACTATACTATGATTCTCTACAAAGTTACCACCTGTCAGATCAACCAATTCCTCTGTTGTTGCACTTATTAAAGAATAAAAATATACTACAAAAACACCTATAGCTACAGTTATTATAGTTATTAAAACTTTTTTAATATTAGCTAATATATATTTTAGTGGAGAAAGTGGCCTCATAGTATCACCTCTCTTTTTCTTCAATGGAAGTTATACTTCCATCCCAAATATTAACTATTGCATCTGCATCTTTTAAAATAGTTTTATCATGAGTAACAATTACAATAAGAGCATTTTTCTTATATTCATCTAACATCTTCATTACTTCTGAAGAACTTTCATGATCTAAAGCAGCTGTAAGTTCATCTCCAAAAATCACCTTAGGATTATTTATAAGAGCTCTAGCAATTGCAACCTTTTGTCTTTGCCCTCCTGAAAGTTTTGAAGGTTTTTTATTATACAGATTCTCTATTCCCATCCTGCCTAGAAGTTCTATTGCTCTTTGCTTGTCAGCTTTTGAATTAGAGTTTATAGGAACTAATATATTATCAAGAACACTCATGTACTCAATTAAAAAATGTCTCTGAAATATAAATCCAAACTCTTTTTTTCTTAGCTTAGCTAAAGCATTCAAACTCATGCTCTCATAGTCTTGTCCATTATAAGATATTTTTCCTGAAGTTGGTTTCTTTAATCCAGCCATTGAATAAATCAATGAACTTTTTCCACTTCCTGAAGGTCCCATAATTCCTATCATTTTATTGTTCTCTAAACTTAAATTTATATTTTTTACCGCATAGGTCATAGCTTCTTTTTCCATATCATATATCATATTTAAATTTTCTATATTAAAAATCATTTTATCCCTCCTCAATGATAGTTATAGCATCTAATTTACCTAAAACTCTGTAAATTGGTATTAATGTAAATAAAGCTGTAAAAGCTGGTGTCAGTAAAGATATTACTATACCCTTAATGCTTATAAACACGCCAATTGCTCCTAGATCAGTAAAAGCTGCTTTTGTTACAATAAAACTAGTAGCTACTCCTAATATAATGCCTACTACAAATCCAGATAAATTAAATATCAACACTTCCTTTAATGCTCTTTCCATCAACATTCCTCTGCTATATCCTAAAGCATTTAATATACCAAACTCTATTTTTCTATTTATGAATTGCGCATATTTAGAGCTTGATAAAGTAACCACCATAACAATAACGATAAGAACAAAAAGTGCATCTAGTATTTGTTTTGAAGATGCCGTTCCACTTTGATATTTTTCCATTCCCTCTGATAATATGCTATAATTTATATCCTTTTTAGAGAATGTCCTTATTAATTGATCTAAATCATCTCTTTTATCATCATTGGGAAATATCACCATCTCATGTTTTATCAAATCATCTTTACTAATATCTTTATATCTACTAACTTCATCAGAAGTAGACGAATAGCTACTTAAGGATAAAAAATATTCACTATTTAAAATCCCTACAATTTTGCTATCTCCTAAACTATCCCCAATAGATACATTATTATTTGTAGCTACCCTCTCATCTATAGCTATCTCTTTTTGTCCCTCTTCTGGAAGGCTCCCTTTTTCAAGAGTAATGTCATATTCATTCATAAAATATTCTCTATCCTCTGGAAGTATAGAAAATATTCTTACATTACTGACACTTCCCTGGGTAGAATATTTTACATAAGATATCTTTGTAGGTATTAACTTTTCTACAAGATCACTTTTCTTTAACTTATCTACATACTCTAAAGATATCTCTTTATCACTAATTCTACTTATTGTAAATGCCTTTTCTAATGGCTTCACTTGAGATGAATATGAGCTTTCTGATATAGACTCTATAAAACACTCTACTCCATATCCTAAGATAATAGATAAAGCTATAGCTATTATTGAAGTTATATAGGACTTTTTGTTATTTTTTATATATTTACTAACAGATAAAGGTTTCATTTCAATCCTCCCTTCAATTCTTATAAATATAATATAAAAATTCCTCCATAAATAATAGTAACCACGGTCACTACATACTAGTTACCGTGGTCATTTATTTTAATATCTCCTTTAAATATAATGCTGCTGAAGTTCTATCAAATATTTGTATCTTAGAATATATATTACTTACATTGTTTTTTACAGTTCCCTCTGATATAAATAGAGAGGAGGCTATCTGTTTATTAGTAAAACCTTGTGATAACATCTTTGCAACTTCAAGTTCTCTATCAGTAAATAGACCTTTTAGATTTTCTTCTTTTTTATCACTTATATTGTTGCTTATAAGCTTATTTACCAACTTAGATGCTATTGAGGATGGAAGTATGTATTTATTATCATAAGCATCTTCTATGGCTTTAATTAGGGCATCTCCATCTATATCCTTTAACATATACCCTGACGCTCCATAATTTAGTGCATCAACAATATACTCTTCGTCATCAAAGGTTGTTAAAACTAATATTTTAATCTCTGGATAACTGTTTTTTATTATATTGGTAGCCTCTACTCCATTCATTCCCGGCATCCTTATATCCATTAAAATAACGTCTGGAGTACATGTTCTGCATATATCAATTACTTCTCTACCATCAGAAGCAGTGCCAATAACCTCTATATTATCTTGAAGTTCTAATATAGTTTTTAATCCATCTCTCATTAACCTTTGATCATCCACTATAACTACTCTAATCATTTATTTTTCCTCCTTCAACTAATGGCAGTTTTATATAAATAGAAAACCCCTCGCCTTCTTCTGAATATATATCAAGTTGTCCACCTAGCTCTTTTACACGCTCCTCCATGGATCTAAGCCCAAAACCTTTAGTTAACGCTACAGATCCAATACCATTATCCTCTAAAGAGAAGTTAATTGAATTATCTCTCTCAAATAACTTAAAAATAAAGGCAGTACTTTTCCCATGTCGAATTCCATTAGTTAATCCTTCTTGAAGCGCTCTATAAATAACCTTTTTCCCACTATCATAAACATTCATATCACTATCTATATGACTTTTTACAATAATATCTGAATGCATTTCACAATCCGCTATAAAGGTCTTTAAAGAACCCCAAAAGTCCATAATTTCCTTTCCTTGTTCTAATATTCTTACAGAACTTCTTATATCATTAAGACCTTTTCTAACTTGTTCCTGGGCTAAACTCAACTTTTCCTTAGCCTTAATAATATCCTTATCCATAAGCCTTTTGGAGGCTTCCATTTCAACCAAAACAGTTGTGAGAGTATGTCCAACTGTATCATGAATTTCCCTGGCTATTTTGTTTCTCTCAGAATTAGCGGTCATAAGCTCTACTTTTTCATAAGCCTCGCTTAAGTGTCCATATACCTCATCTTTTTCTATCTTTTTAACGGTAATTTCTTTC
The DNA here is from genome assembly GCF_900130055.1 of Clostridium intestinale DSM 6191. Taxonomy (GTDB): domain Bacteria; phylum Bacillota; class Clostridia; order Clostridiales; family Clostridiaceae; genus Clostridium_T; species Clostridium_T intestinale. The sequence continues at coordinate 53,841 of NZ_FQXU01000015.1, read as the reverse complement.
AAAGACTCTTCTATTATCTTATTCTGAAATAATAAATAGTTTATAAGCTTAAATATAATTATAAATATAATATATATGGGCATTGTTACTAATATAAATACTGGAATCAAGTTTATTTTATCTTTTAACATAATAATTGCAGATAAAAAATTCATCAAATACACTAATACTGAATACATGTATCCTTGTTTTTTATTAAAATTAATTATTATACTGTCCACTAAAAATAAATATAAAATCATAGCTACGAAACTTTTAGAACTATAATTTATAAACCATATTATCATTACCTCTAAAATTAATAATATGTTTTTTGCAATTTCTCTCTCTTTTTCATAACAAAAATAAGTTCTTATGGTGAAACAGGTAAGAAAAAGAAGATAAGTTATAAGTAATAAAAAATTACTCCCACTTAAAAATGCTAAGATAATAAGTATTATTGTAAAAACTATATAATCAACTATTGTTATAATATCTTTAACCCTCAAATCCATGATTTACCCCTTTATACAATTATTACTTTAATTATACCAAATACAAGAAAGGAAGGTAACTTAAGCACCTTCCCAAATCTAAATTAAATTCTACTATCAAGAGATTCCTCTGGTAAATTTTTCAGTCCTTCTTTAAGTAATTCGGATCTTTTTATATTCTTAGAACTAGCTGGTGAAACTATCTGCTTCCATATCTTAGAACCTTTTTCACCTAAAAATAATCCTAAAGTATGAGTTAAGGCTACATGAGGATTTTCTCCATTCTTCTCAAGGTTTTCAATATAAGGAATAAATTCTTCTATTATTTCTCTTCTTGATATATTATTTATCTCGCCACCTTTGAAGAATTTATCTACTTCTCTTAGGATAATAGGATTGTCATAGGCAGCTCTTCCTATCATAACACCATCCACATATCTTAAATGGTTCTTCATTTCATCTATGGTTTTTATTCCACCATTAATTTCTACTTGTAGATTAGGTTTCTCTTCTTTAACTTTATATACATCTTCATATCTTAATGGTGGTACTTCTCTATTTTCTCTAGGACTTAACCCCTCCAAAATAGCTATTCTTGCATGTATTGTATACCTATCAGGTTGAGCTTCTTCAACCTTATTTATAAATCCTATCATGTCTTCATATCTATCTAGCAAAGTTCTTTCAAAACTATCTGGTAATATATTTTTTCCTTCAATTCCTATTCTATGTTTCAGGGTTACAGGTTTCTTAGTAGCTTCTTTCATAGCCTTAATCATATCTCTTACAAGCTCTGGATAAGCCATAAGGCATGCTCCCATCTCATTTCCAGCCACTCTATCAGAAGGACAACCAGCATTTAAATTTATCTCATCATAATCCCAATCTTCAGCTAATTTTACTGCTTTATAAATATCTTCTGGATTAGATCCAGCTATCTGTAATGAAATAGGCTTCTCAAATGGATTAAAATCTAATAACTTATCTCTTTTTCCATTTATTATAGCTTGTGCTGTTACCATCTCTGTATACAACAAAGCTTTTTTAGTAATAATTCTAGCAAAATATCTAAAATGTCTATCTGTTCTGTCTACCATAGGTGCTATACTCACTTTAGGAGTAAGTATCTTTGAATCTATATTCATAATTTCATTCCTTCCATTAAACCTTGTCTTTAAGATAGTATTCGTCCAAAATAACTGCCCTTATACTCTCATATTTTATGTTATCAGGAAGTTTTCTCTTTATTGAACTTATAGAGCTGTACCCCGAGTTTCTGCACTCATTTATAATTAAAGCTCTCTCCTCTTCTGTATATAGCCCTCTTATATCTAAGTAAAAGTCTAGTTCTCTTCCTGACTCTAAATAGTCAGTAACATAACCTAATACTGTAGATATTGAAACCTCTAATTCCTGGGAAATATATTGAAGTTCCTTTCCTTCCTTAAGCATATCTATAGCAATTTCATCCGGCTTTCTATGTTCGCCATCTATTATTAGCTTATTTCTTTTTTTATCTCTCCACTTAACTCCAATACCATGTTCTAATACATAGTTATTTACTATTTCCAAGATTTTCTCTGAATATCTTTCTATTTTCTTAGGTCCAAGACCTGTTATATCCTTTAAGTTATCTGTATCTCTAGGATACCTTCCACTTATTTCTTTTAATGTATTTTTAGCTATTACAGCTTGAGGAAGTTGATTTTCTTTTTTAGCAATAGCATTCCTAACCTTTATTAATTCTTCTAATAATCTTTCATCAGTTGAAACATAACATACCTCATCATCTAAAATAGCTCTATTTTTCTCTAAATATTTTAGTATTAGCTTTTCAAATTCCTCACCATATTTATTATACTTAACCTCACCTACTCCAGATATTAAAAGCATTTGCTCTTTATTAACTGGATGTTTTATAGACATATCCTTTAAGGTTACATCAGGGAATATTATGTAAGGAGGAACTCCCTCTCTCTCCGAAATCTCTCTTCTTAAAGTTCTAAGCTCTTCATATAATGAATCGTCAATCTTAAATACTCTTTCCACCTTGATTTCTTTGAATTTAACCTGTTCTTCTCCCTTTAATACTTTTATAGACCTATCATTTAATCTAATAACTGGGTAAGTTCCCTCTACCATATCCATATATCCATGAGAAATAAGAGTGTTTATGAAATTCTTCAAATCGTCTTTGGAGAACTCCTTCATTATTCCATAGGTAGATAATTCATTGAACTTAAACTCTTGAAGTTTCTTATTTTTAGATGCTCTAAGTACATCTACAATCATTGTAGAACCAAAGCTTCTCTTCATTCTATATATGCAAGACAAAACCTTCTGTGCATCTAAGGTTCTATCAACTATTTCTCCTTCACTTTCACAATTACTACAATTGTTACAATCCTTAGGATATTCATCTCCAAAATAATTAAGTATAAATCTCCTATAACAATCATTAGAGTGAATCATATCAACCATATATTGCAGCATTTTATATTGATTATTTTTTCTCTCTGGATTTTCTATACTCATCTCAATTAAATACTTTTGAGTTTGTACATCCCCAGGAGTAAATAGAAGTACACATTCGCTATCTAAACCATCTCTACCTGCTCTACCTATTTCTTGATAGTAGCTTTCTATATTTTTAGGCATATTATAATGAATAACATATCTAATATTAGATTTATCTATTCCCATACCAAAAGCATTGGTAGCAACCATAATATTAACTCTATCGTAGATAAAATCCTCTTGACTTTTTTCTCTTTCATTATCAGATAAGCCTGCATGATATCTTCCCACAGAAAAACCTTTTTTTAAAAGTAATGTATAAGCTGCATCTACTTCTTTACGGGTAGCCGCATATATTATTCCTGAATCTTCTTTATGATTATTTATATAATCTAAAAGATAATCCTTTTTACTACCTGATTTTACTATAGTTATCTTAAGGTTTTCTCTATCAAAACCTGATATAAATACTTTTGGAGTATTCAGAGATAAAATATTAATTATGTCTTCCCTTACTTCATTTGTAGCTGTTGCTGTAAAGGCAGTTATTATAGGTCTATTCCTTAAGCTATTAATAAAAAAAGGTATCTTTCTATAGCTTGTTCTAAAATCATGTCCCCATTGAGATACACAGTGAGCTTCATCAATAGCCACTTGCGATATATTTTTCTCTCCAAGTATAGATAAAAATTCATAAGAATCAAGTCGTTCTGGAGCCACATATATAATTTTAAATCTATCACTTCTTATTCCATCTAATACTTCTTTAAATTCATTAGTTGATAATGAACTATTTATATAAGCTGCTTCTATTCCCATTTCTTTAATAGTATCAACCTGATCCTTCATTAAAGAAATTAACGGAGAAATTACTAAAGTCATTCCTTCCAGCATAAGTGCAGGAATTTGATAACAGATAGACTTTCCTCCCCCTGTTGGCATAATTGCTAATACATCATTACCTTCAACAATATTTTTAATAATATCGTCTTGTCCTCTTCTAAAACTCTTGTATCCAAAATATCTTTCTAACAGTTCTAATCCTCTATCAATCAACTTAAAACACCTCTACAAAATCTTTATTATCATAATTATTAACATAACTCAGCATTATTTTTCATCTAATTATAACACTTCAGCTCTTTTTGCTTTTAAATTTATGTTAAAATTAAGTATATCATATTTTAAGGAGGGTATTATGCTTACAATTGGTTATATTGGCAATGGTAAAAGTACAAATAGATATCATCTACCATTCGTTTTGAGAAGAGAAAATATAAAAGTTAAAACAATATATCAAAGAAACCCTAAACACGAAAGTTGGGCTAGGATAGAAGGTGTAAACTACACTTCTGATTTAAATGAATTACTAAATGATGAAGATATACAGCTTATAGTAGTCTGTACAAGACATGATAGTCATTATGAATATGCAAAAATGGTATTAGAACATAATAAACACTGCTTAGTTGAAAAACCTTTTATGGAAACATCAGCTCAAGCTAAAGAAATATTTGAACTTGCAAAGGAAAAAGGTCTAATTGTTCAAGCGTATCAAAATAGACGTTTTGACAGTGATTTCTTAACAGTTCAAAAAGTTATTGAAGAAGGCAATCTTGGAGAATTACTTGAAGTTGAAATGCATTATGATTATTATCGTCCTGAAGTTCCTGAATCAGTAACTAATTTTATTCCTCACTTTTCTTATTTATATGGACATGGCTGCCATACTTTAGATCAAGTAATAAGTTATTTTGGAAAACCTGACGACATTCATTATGATGTTAGACAATTATTAGGTTCTGGAAGAATGAATGATTATTTTGATTTAGATTTATATTATGGAATTTTAAAGGTGTCCGTTAAATCTAGTTACTTTAGATTAAAAGAAAGACCAAGTTTTGTTGTATATGGTAAAAAGGGATGCTTCGTTAAACAAACTAAAGACCGCCAAGAAGAACACTTAAAACTATTCCACATGCCTCATAATAAAGATTTTGGTATTGATACTCTTGAGCACTATGGGACTATAACTTATATAGATGATGAAGGCGTAACTCATGAAGAAAAAGTTAAATCAGTTGATGGTGATTATGGAAGAGTTTATGATGATTTATACGAAGCTATTATAAATGGAAAAGAAAAAACTATTACTGATGAACAAACTTTATTGCAAATGGAAATTTTAGAAACAGGAGTAAAAGATTTAAAATAGTTTATCTAATTTAAATAGTTGAATACTTGAGTACCTGAGTACTCAGGTACTCAAGTATCTATGTACTCAGGTATTCAACAATAAGAATATATCATATAGAATAAAAAAGCAGCTTAATGCTGCTTTTTTATTAAACTTTATAAAGTTTTATTTAAATTTACATCTATTACTATCAGCAAAATAGTTAAACTCAATTAAATTGCTACGATGCAACTTCTTCTCTAACTACAATTTCTCCGTCTCTTAATTTTAATATTGAAGTCCCATAAGCAGCCGATTCTTGTGAGTGAGTAACTTGTATTATTGTTTTCCCTAAGTCTTTATTTATATTTTTGAAAAGTCTCATTATTTCCGTACCTGTCTTTGAATCTAAGTTTCCTATAGGTTCATCTGCTAATATTATATCTGGTTCAAATACTAATGCTCTAGCTATTGCAACTCTTTGCTGTTGTCCACCAGACAATTCTCTAGGTGTCACTTTTCTCTTATGACTCATTTCTATTCTATCCAATATTTCAGTAAGCTTACGTGAATAATCTTTTATCTTTCCTCCATCTAAAATTATTGGAAGTAAAATATTATCTTCTACAGAAAGGTTAGGAACTAAATTATAAAACTGAAATACAAATCCAAGTTCTCTTCTTTTCATTATACTTTTTTGCTTTTCACTTAATTTACTTAAGTCTTTTCCATTAACATTTACTATACCACTTGAAGGTTTATCTAATCCTCCTAATAGATATAAAAGTGTGGACTTTCCACAACCTGATGGTCCCATTATAGAAAGAAACTCCCCCTTATCCACAGAAAAGTTTAAATTCTTTAGAACATTTATTTCTTCTTTACCTACCTTGAAATTTTTATTTAAATCAAATACTTCTATTGCTCTCATTTCTTTTCCTCCTACTCATATTTTAATTCTTCTATAATAGATAGTTTTTTACTTTTAAATAATACTGGTATTGTTGCTATTAAAACTATTGCCAGAGATACTAAAAATATTACTGGTACAAACTTAATATTAAATACAACTTCCATATCAAATCCTAATAACTTACTTATCTTACTCATTATTGACATCCCAAGATAAGAGAATGGCGTTACAATAATTATTGACCATAATACTGTAAGAACAGACTCTACTATAAGCATTCTATTTCTTTGGAATTTACTCATACCTACTGAACTTAAAACTGCTAAATCTTTTTTCCTCTGAATAAAACTTATTCCTATATTATTTAGAACTCCAAAAGCTCCTATAACAACCGACATAAATGAGAATATACTCAATATATCTGTAAGTTGTTTGTTATTTTCAACATTTCTTGCTTTTGTTTCTTCAAATGTTAAAACACTGCCTCCAAGAGCTCTGATTTTCTTGTTGATATTTTCTTTTACATCTGCTGAACGTCCTGTAGTATTTAAGTAAAACTGTATAGACGCACTATCTACATATTCTTTTGGTAGACCCTTATAATTTATAAAAACAACCGATCCACCATTATATAATTTACCATCAATAATCCCTACAACATTATAGCTTTTATTGGTAGTTCCAACTTTCATATCAAAGCTATCGCCTTTTTTCAATTTTACTTTTTCTGCTATCTTTTCAGTTATAACAACATCATTTAAACTACCATTTTCAAATTCTTTATATTCTTCTTTATCCCAGTTTAGATAATTATCAAAGTCTAAATATTTATCTGGCTCTATTCCCATAACTGAATAATTATTGCCATCAATATCTCCACTCGCATATTGCTGTCTTTGTATTGAACTTTGAACAACATTAGGTTCTTCCTTAAGTATATCTAATACCTTTTCCTTAAGATCAAAGGCACCACTTTCAGGAACATTTATTTCTATACCATAGTTTAATTTTTCATAAGCCTCTACTACTACGTCTTTTATACTAATGCTTAAAGAATTTATCATTATAATAGATATAATTGCTATATTCATTAAGTTAATATTTCCAAGCAAAACTTTAGATGTACTCATGTTATTTAGGGCTAGCGCATTTATAGGATTAGTATCTCTAAGCTTAGAAAATATATTTTTTGATATAAACTCTACAACCTTAGGATAAATTAGTATTACTGCAATTATTGCTAATATAAATAATACTGGGCTTATATTTATTAACCATTTAGTTTTAAGTGAGTTTACAATAATCACTCCTAGTAGAAGCACTATGCCTGCTATAAATTTACCTATCCCTATTTGTTCTGAGCTATCTGAGGTATTTAATATAACTTCCTTAACTTGAAGCTTATTCGTCTTTATAATCGGTACTACAGCTGATGCAACAGATAGTAGTATTGAAAATACTAGTCCATATATTAAATATCTAATATTTATGTTAGGTTGTTGTAGTATTCCATACTCTTTTAAAGGAGATATAACGTAATTTATTAGGTATAATATTCCAATTCCTAATAAATTACCTATTACCCCTCCTAAAACTCCATAACACAAACTTTCTAAGTATAATATTCTTCTTATAGTCCCCCTAGTTGCACCTTGACTTAAAAACGTTCCTATAATTGGCATTCTCTCTGTTACTGTTAATTTAAAAGAACTATATATTATTATGCTGCTCATAAATACAACTACTAATAACATCATGTAAAGCATGTTGTTTATTTGTGCAACTTGACTTTTTACAGCATCTTCATTATAAAGTTCTTTAGCTATAAAATTAGTGTTAACATCATTAAATTTTTCTATTGAATCTTTAATGTTTGCTTCTGTTTTATTCGCAAATGCAACATTATATTTACCTTTCATATTAAACTTTTCAGCTAAATATTTATAAGGAACTATTATCTGAAAGTTCTCTTTTGTATCACCATAAAAAACTCCTTGATTAGCTGAAATTTTTGAGATTTCTAGGCTAACCTTCTCGCCATTAAGCAGTGTATTTAGTTTATCTCCAACTTTAAGATCAAACTCTTCACTAACTCTTTTTGAGATTATACACGTCTCACCATTAAAATCTTTTAACTCATTTCCATCTACAAATACATCTTTATTTATATACTTTTCTTCACGCCCTATTACTTGTATTGTCTGCATATCATCTGTATCATATATAAAACTACTTCTTATTTCAGGTACTATATCTTTTAATCCATCTAACTTTAACCCCTCTAAGTCAAAGGCCATTGATCCATCTTTAGCTGATACATATACATCTTTATTTTCAAGTTGTTCTAGCTGCGGTTTTACAAAACTGTCTATAGCTGCATCTACTGCTCCCATGCTTCCTACAAATAATCCTGTGCTAAGTACTATAGCTATTAGCAAAAGAAAGAATCTTGCTTTTTTTTCTAACATGCTCTTTAGTACGTATTTTAAAAATATCTTCATAATTTGCCCCCTTTGTTTCATCTTATTTATTACATTACCATATTTTCCTTAAAATTAATCACTATTAAGGTTAAAGTTAGTAAATCTTAAGAGTTTGGTAAGATTTAAACAAAAGAGTTGCTGAATCCATAGAAGCCGCTTCTCATGCTTCATTAAATTCCTTGAAAAAAATAAGAACAGATCTCTCTGCTCTTATTTTCATTAAATATTTTCTAATTCTATTGTTAAAATATACTTTAACCCCTTTAAATCATGTGAAGTTTTTGTATAAATAGTTTTTATATTTTCCTCTTTACATGCTAGCTCCAAATGTTTTATTGCTATTCCCACATCTAAGTCGCTAAAATGCATGAGTTTTTTAGTGATTAAGTTACCAGTTTTAGCAAAAGCCTCTATTTTAGTATCACCTTCCATAGTAAATACCCAAGGTTGAAGATTAACCGCCGATGGAGCTACTCTAACCTTATCAAATATTTTCACCCATTTATCTTCAAAAGGTTCATATATAACTTCCTCAAGTTTTTTTCTTTTAAAAGAGTTTGACTCTTTAACATCTAATTCCTGTTCATTTTCAGGATAACCAAAAGAAATTACTATTACAGGCTTGTGATTTTCTTTTATAGTCATTACATCTTTTAATAAATTTTTCTTTATAAATCCACCTATCCAACAAGTTCCTATCCCTCTATCAGCTAGTTCTAAAACTATTTCTTCAAGTGTATATCCTATATTTTCTAGATATCCACTTTTCTCCTCTGAGGTAATTACTAAATAATGTGGAGCTTCTATTTTCCCATAACTTCCCACTATACCCTTACTTATATCTTGAATCTTTTTACCATCTTTAATAAGCTCAATATTCATTTCTATCTTTGGATATAATCTTGGAACATCTTTTATTAGTTTATTGATGAAATCAAAGTCTTCTTCTGAAATACTACTATTTTTGTACTTTCTTACTGATTTCCTTCTATAAATTGCATTTTCTATATTCATTTAAAACACCTCTAAAATTCTAATATATATAGAAATATTATAACTTAAATATAGAAATCATATCCAGCAATTTTTGAGAACTTAATTTTGATTCCTCTGATTCATTTAATACCTTTTCTGTCAAATTTGCAATGTTACTAGTTTTATCTGCTATATTAGTTGAGCCAACAGCACCTTCATTAGCAGCTAATGCTACCTCATTTATAGCTGAAACTATATTTTTAGTTGCTTTTAATAGCTCCTTAGAATTATTGCTAAAATCAGTAATTATATTCTCAATTCTATTTGCATCTTCACTATATTGTTCTCCAGTATCAACCTGCTTTGAGTAGTCTGGAAGCACTTGTAAATCTATGAAGTTCAATGCTTCATTAGCGCCTTCTCTTAAACTAATAATAGCCTCTAATACAACTCTTGTAATTTCTTGTATTTCTATTACTGTTTCTTTAGATGATTCTGCTAGCTTTCTAATTTCTTCTGCTACTACAGCAAAACCCCTACCTACCTCTCCTGCTCTAGCTGCTTCTATAGCCGCATTTAGTGCTAAAAGATTTGTTTGAGAAGTAATCTGCAATATCCCCTCTGTTAAGTTTTTTATTTGTTCTGCTGACTTTGATTTTTCAAGTGCAACTTTTAATTTCTTATCTATATCAACTTTAATATCATTTGCATTTTTTTGTGCTTCAATAGCCGAAACCTTTAAATTTTCAGCACGTGAATATATTTCTTTAGAAGATTTTAGACCTTCTTGTATTTTTTCAGACATATTTTCAACTTCTCGTTCTATGTCTGAAGTTGACGCAGTCATTTCTTCTGAACTTGCTGAAGTCTCCTCCATACTAGCTGATAACTCTTCAGTTGTAGCTGATACATCCACCACCTGTATATTAAGCTCCTTAATATTATCTTCAACATTATTTATAGACCTAGATACTGTATTAGATTCATCTTTTACTCCCTTTATTATATTTTTTAATGATTCCTGCATTTTAGCTGTAGATTTAAGCATTCTGCCAATCTCATTATTTGAAGAGGCCTTATCCAAATCTAATACTTTACTTAAGTCTCCATTTGCTATATTTTCTAATTGTTTTTCAACTTTCTTTAACTCTTTTATAGAGCCTCTTACAATTAATAATATTAAAAGTATTATGATTATTAACGAACTAATTGCTATAATAACTACAGATTTTAACTGAGAATAAAAGCCTTGAAGGATATTTATTTTAGGAATATTACTCACAAATGCCCAGTTAGTATCAGTTCCCTCAAGATTAATTTTATGAGTTACTCTTAATATATTTTCACCCATTTCCGATGACATTACGTAATTATTAAATTCTTCTCCTTTTGAGGTTTTATCTATTGTATCCTTCCATGATGTATCAATATCAGCTGCATTTCTCATTAAATTTTCTTTATTATATCCATCTGCTATAAATATTCCATTTTTAGATATTAATGAAGCTGATCCCCCAATAAGTTCAACATTCTCAACTATTGATTGAAAAGTGTCTAATTTATAATCTATTGAAATAACACCGATAAAATTATTTTCACTATTTAAAATAGGTAACACTAATGATGCCATTGATATTGGAGAACCATTTACCTGGTATACTGTAGGTTCAGTAACAAATATATTTTTACTTTTTTTAGGCTCATTATACCAAGTCATGTCAGTTTCAGAACTATATGCAGCCTCAACATGATATTTATCTCCATCTCTTGTTACATAAGGTATAAATAAACCATCTTCCCCGTATTCATCAGTATTTTTATAAGAAAAATCTCTTCCATCATAAGCATTAGGCTCAAATGCAACTGTAATACCATATATTTCTGGATATTTAGCTAATATATCTTTCTGCATGTTAATTACTAAATTTCTATCCTTAATATCTGCCTTCATCTGATTTTCCACTGCATTATCTACTACTTCTGCAATATTTTTTAAATTATAAAGCCTATTTTCAAACTCTTTAGCATATGATTTTGAAGTTTCTTTAGCGAGAATTTCTGCATTCGTAATACTGGTTGTATATACATTTTTAAGAACTAATGAGAATATTGCAACAAAAACTATTGTAATTATACCCCCTAGAAATATTGATATTTTACTTCCTAAGTTTAAATTTTTCATTTTACTTCCCCCTAATTCTTTTATTTTTACATATACCTCTATTTCAAATTTCGTCATTTTATGACACAACTGAATAAATGTTATAAAATTTTAACATTAAAATAAATATGACCATAACTACTAATTTAATAATAGTTACAGCCACTATATTTATTTTAATTCATTTATCTTATCCCAAATTATATTATTTAACTTTTTAATATTTATTATCTTAAAATCACTATTAACAAAGGCATGAGTAGTACTCCCTTTTGCTAAAAGTACTCCATCCTCTTCTCTTATGACCTTATAGTTAAAAATAACTTTTACTGGGCTTAGTGTTTCTATCCACGTTTCTATTGTAACAAGATCCTCATATTTTGCGGGAATTATGTATTTACAATAACTTTCAGCTAAAGGCATAAGAATTCCTTGCGTTTCCATATCCTTATAGGATATATCTGTTTCTTTTATAAACTCTCCTCTACCTATCTCAAACCAAGGATAATAGTTAGAGTGGTGAACAATCCCCATTTTATCTGTTTCCACATATCTTACTTTAAAAGATGTTTTATTTATGTACATAATATGCTTCCTCCAAAACTATCTTCAGTTTTTCTATACGTGCTTTATGTTTAAAGATACTTTATCTATGGCTTTTATTAATTGATTTGCAATATCTATTTTAAATTGAGTTCCTAATTGATTCGCTTTTATATATAATATTCCTTTTTCAGTTACTCCATACAAAGGTTGAAGATTATTTAAAGCTATTGCTTTTATATCTTGAATACACTTTTCACAAGTGCATATTCCTTCATACTTCTCTAATAAATCTGGTAACATATCATTAACCATATCTTCCATACAATTTTTAAGCATTATTGGCCTCCACATATTAAAATATACAATATTATATATTATACTATACATATCATATATTCGTAAAAGATTGTATGTACTTTATATACTTAATTTGGAATATGTTTATAAAAAACCTCTATAAATTGTTAGTTTATAAAGGTTTTTAGATGTTATTTTAAATTAATAACTTCTAATAAATTCTTAAGTTTAGCATAAGCTAAACCTACATGTTTTTCAGAAGGCTCAACCAAATCTGGTATTATTACACATTTTATACCTCCAGCAACTGCTGCTTCTAATCCTCTTTCCGAATCTTCGAACACAATAGCTTCCTTAGGTTCAACATCTAACTTCTTACATACCGTTAAAAATATCTCTGGGTCTGGTTTTCCTTTTGTTACTTCATCTCCACATATTACTCTATCAAATCTATCCAATATACCAGCTATAGATAATAATCTTTCAGCTCTTTCTCTACTGCTAGATGTTGCTACAGCTTTCTTTATACCTTTTTCATCTAGAAAGTCAAGAAGTTCTATAAGTCCCTCTTTTACTCCAAGGCCTTCCTCTTCTATTATCCTATTAACAACCTTGCCTTGTTCAACATATAGCTTATCAAATGGAAATTCTTCTCCGTGTATACTTTTAAATCTATTTGATATTGAAGTTTTATTCATTCCTAAAAGTCCAATTAAAAAATCTAAAGTTATATCATAATTATAAGTTTTTCCTATCTCCATCCATGCTCTTTTGGTAAGCATTTCTGTATCAAACATCAGCCCATCCATATCAAATATTGCTAGTTTTACTCCATTCATTTGCTACACTCCTTGCTAAAAACCTTAGTAAATTGCTTTTAATTATTATAACATAAACCCTATTTAATTATTTTCAAAATAAGATATTAAACTTTTTTTAAAAATACTATTGATTTTTTATTTATATAATAATATAATAAGAAAAACAATATTCAACTCTTAATCTATGACGAGGAGAGTAAATACATAACTTGATTTTTAGCGAGCTTGGGGACGGTGAAAGCCCAGTATGATGTATGTATCGAAGAACACCTTTGAGATGCTAACCGAAATGTAAAGAGTAGACTTAGCCGGTAGTCAACCGTTAAAATGACTAGATATAAAAACAAGTTAGAGTTTTTGTATCAATATGAGTGAGCATTAGCTAATTTAGGGTGGTACCGCGGATAATCCGTTCCTATACGTAAGTATAAGGACGGTTTTTTTTATTCTTACGGCTTCTAAATTTACTATGCTAACTAGGGTGGCACCGCGGAATTTTAACCGTCCCTATACCAATTTATGGTATAGAGGCGGTTTTTTTGTTTATAAAAATATGCAATAAGTATTAAAAGTTATAGGAGGCTATTAGAAAATGAAAAGAACTTATGTATGCGATGTAAAAGAAACAACTGAAGAAAGTGTCTTAGTTAAAGGGTGGGTTCATAAAATTCACGACCTTGGTAAAATAACTTTTCTTCATTTAAGAGATAAAACTGGAATAATCCAACTAGTTGTTGATAAAGATGAAATTAAAGACTTAAGACTTGAAATGAGTGTTGAGGCAATTGGGGATAAAGTTGAAAATGAAAAGGCACCTGGTGGTGTAGAACTTATATCTAAAGGAATTACTGTAATTGGAAAGGCATTTTATGATAAATTACCTTTTGAAGTAAACAGCTACAAACAAAAGGCTTCATTAGAAAAACAATTGGATTACAGAAGTTTAAGTTTAAGATCACCTAAAACAAGAGCTGTATTTAAAATTCAAGAAGAAATTGGTGATGCTTTTAGAACTTACTTAAAGGACTTAAGATTTTCTGAAATTCATACACCTAAGATAATCTCATCTAGTACTGAGGGTGGATCTGAAATGTTCACTGTTAACTACTTTAACAAACGTGCATTTTTATCACAAAGTCCACAGTTTTACAAACAGATGATGGTTGGAGCTGGATTTGAAAGAGTTTTTGAAGTAGGTCATGCATATAGAGCTGAACTTCATGGAACTTGGAGGCACTTAAGTGAATACGTAAGTTTAGACGTTGAAATGGGCTTTATAGAGGATGAATATGAAGTTATGGATTTAGAGGAAGGTTTCTTAAACTACTTATTTAAAACTCTTAAGGAAAAATGTCCAAAAGAACTTCAAATGTATGGAATTGAACTTCCTGATAAGTTAGAAATTCCTAGAATGCCATTAGCTAAAGCACAAGAAATTTTATTAGAGAAATTCAACAAGAAATCTCCAGTAGGAAATATAGATGCTGAAGGAGAAGTTATTCTTTCAAAATATATAAAAGAAACTTACGATTGTGATTTTGTTTTCCTTACTGAATACCCAGTATCAAAGAGACCTATGTATGCAATGCCTGATAGTGAAAGACCTGAACTTACAAAAAGCTTTGATTTAATATATAAAGGTCTAGAAATTACAACTGGTGGTCAAAGAATACATGACTACGATATGTTAGCCGCAAACATTAGAAAATTTGGTTTAAACCCAGAAGATTTTGGTTTCTATCTAGATAGTTTTAAATATGGAATGCCTCCTCACGGTGGTTTTGCTATAGGTCTTGAAAGACTTACTTTAAAAATATTAGATTTAGAAAATATAAGAGAAGCTACTCTTCTACCAAGAGATTTAAAAAGATTAGAACCATAGGAGGATTGTAAAAATGAAAGTTACTGTTGAAAATGTAGAATATATTTCAAAACTAGCTAAGCTTAAATTTACAGAAGAAGAAGCTGAAAAGCTTGCAGGAGAATTTGAAAGCATCTTAACTCATTTCGAAACTATAGACAAATTTGATTTAAGTGATATTGATTTGAATATTTTTTCTGAAGATTTAAAACCAGTACTAAGAAAAGATGAAATGGCGGTATTTGAGGATAAGAAGAAGTTATTCTCTAATACAAAATCTATGAGAGATACTGCGATAATGGTTCCAAAGATTATAGAATAGGTGGTGAATATAAATGCAAATTGAATTATTACAAGCAAATGAAATTAGAGAAAGTATTATAGCTAGACGCTTTACTGCTGTTGATGTAGTAACAGCTCTATTTGATAGGATAAAAGAAGTTGAACCTAAGGTTCAAGCTTATATAACGCTTTGCGAAGAAAAAGCTTTAGAAAGAGCTAAGGAAATTGATAAAAAAATTGCAGCTGGTGAACCTGTAGGAAGACTTGCTGGAGTTCCTATAGCTATAAAAGATAATATTTGTACTGATGGTACTTTAACTACTTGTGCATCAAAAATGCTTGGAGACTTTGTTCCTCCTTATGATGCTACAGTTATAAAAAAGCTTCTTAAAGAAGATGCAATAATAATAGGTAAAACTAATATGGATGAATTCGCTATGGGTTCTTCTACAGAAAACTCTTCCTTTAAGACAACAAAAAATCCATGGGATTTAACTAGAGTTCCTGGTGGTTCATCTGGTGGTTCTGCTGCTGTTGTTGCTGCTGGTTTATCTCCTATTTCTTTGGGATCAGATACTGGCGGCTCTATAAGACAACCAGCTGCTTTTTGTGGTGTTGTAGGCTTTAAACCAACCTATGGAATAGTATCAAGATTTGGTCTTATAGCTTTTGGTTCTTCTTTAGATCAAATAGGACCATTCTCTAAATCTGTTACAGATGCAGCTTTAACTTTAGAAGTTATTCAGGGAGAAGATTCTCTTGATTCAACTTCCTATAAAGGTGAAATAAAAGGCGATTATTTAAGTACCTTAGCTGATGGTGTTAAAGGAATGAAGATAGGAGTTCCTAAGGAATTTTTCCAAAGCAGTCTTGATGAAGAAATCAGTGATTCAATAAAACAATCTATACAAGTGTTAAAGGATCTTGGTGCTGAGGTTAGTGAGATGTCTCTTCCTATAACTGAAGAAGGACTGTCTGCATACTATATAATCTCTTCTGCTGAAGCTAGTTCTAACTTAGCTAGATTTGATGGAGTAAGATATGGTTACAGACCTGAAGAATTTTCAAATATTGATGATTTAATGGTTAAGAGTAGAACTGAAGCTTTTGGTAAAGAGGTTAAAAGAAGAATAATGCTTGGAACTTACGCTTTATCTTCTGGATACTATGATGCTTACTACAACAGAGCTCACAAACTAAAAAAGAAAATTAAAGAAGAGTTTAAGAAAGCTTTTGATGAATATGATGTAATCTTAAGTCCTACTACTCCTACTGTTGCATTTAAATGTGGAGAAAAATCTGAAGATCCATTATCAATGTATCTTGCCGATATTTACACAGTTAATGCAAACCTTGCTGGTATTCCTGCAATTTCAATTCCTTGTGCTTTAAGCAAAGAAGGATTACCAATAGGACTTCAAATACTTGGGCCTCACTTTGGTGAAGAAAAAATATTAAAAACAGCTTATGCTTTAGAGCAAGAACTAAAAGTATCTACTCTAGCACCAGTGCAATAAAGAAAGGAAGGATATATTATGAGTTTTGAAACAGTCATAGGTCTTGAAATACATGCCGAACTAAAAACAAAATCTAAAATATTCTGCTCCTGCTCTACTGAGTTTGGTGCAGAGCCTAATAAAAACACTTGCCCTATATGCTTAGGATTACCTGGAACTCTTCCTGTACTTAATGAAGAAGTGGTTAACTATGCAATAAAAGCAGGGACTTCATTAAACTGTGAAATTAATAAACTAAATAAAATGGATAGAAAAAACTACTTCTACCCTGACCTTCCAAAGGCCTTCCAAACTTCTCAATTTGACCTGCCTATCTGCAGCGGTGGTCATGTTGATATTGAAGTAGGTGGAAAAACAAAAAGAGTTCAATTAAACAGAATTCATATAGAAGAAGATGCAGGTAAATTAATTCACCTTGATGATGACGGCATCTCTCTAATTGACTATAACCGTGTAGGGGTTCCGCTTATTGAAATAGTATCTGAACCAGATATGCGTTCACCTGAAGAAGCTGTAACTTTCTTAAGAACTTTAAGATCCATTCTTCAATATGCTGATGTATCAGACTGTAGAATGGAACAAGGTTCAATAAGATGTGATGCTAACATTTCTATAAGAAGATTTGGAGAAGATGTTCTAAACACTAAAGTTGAAATTAAAAACATCAACTCTTTTAAAGAACTTCAAAAAGCATTAGAAAAAGAAGAAAAACGTCAAAGAGAGCTTTACACCTATGGCGAAGAATATAAAATAAAGCAGGAAACTAGAAGATGGGATAATGGAAAAGGAAAAACTATTCCTATGAGAAGTAAAGAAGATGCTCATGATTACAGATACTTCCCTGAACCAGATCTAGTTCCAATAATAATACAGGAAGAACAAATAGAAAGTATAAAAGCAACTCTTCCAGAAATGCCAAGAGTTAAAAAAGAAAGATTTATTAAAAGCTATGGACTATCAGAGAAAGAAGTTGGGATCATAATAGATGACAAGGTTCTATCTTCTTTCTATGAGGAAACTGTTTCCTTAGGTGCTAACCCTAAATCTGTAGCTAACTGGGTACTTGGAGATATGTTAAGACTTCTAAAAGAGGTTGATGGAGATTCTTCTGAAGGAATTACTTCTATATCTTTAGATCCTAAAGCACTATTTGATCTTATCAAAATAATTGAAGCTGGAACTATAAGTACAACAGTTGGTAAAGAAGTATTTGAAGAAATGTTCAAAACCGGTGCTTCTCCAGATGAAATAGTAAAAGCTAAAGGACTTTCTCAAATAAGTGATAGTTCAGAACTTGAACAATTAATAATAGAAGTTTTGGATAACAACCCACAATCCATAGCTGATTTCTCCTCTGGAAAACCTCAAGCAGCTGGATTCTTAATGGGACAAATAATGAAAGCTTCAAAGGGTAAAGCAAATCCTAAACTTGCAAAAGAGCTTTTAGATGAGAAACTAAAAGAAAGATGTTCCTAAAAAATAAGGTTGGTGCCTATACGCATCAACCTTATTTTTATTCTTTTCTAAATACAGAGTACTCCTTGTTATCCATAGGAGAAGTTTGGAAAAAAAGTTTAATACCTTTTTCCTGAATAAAGCGTATATACTTTATCTCTTTAGCAGAAAAAAAGTCAGAAAGCTTCTTTATAACTATGCGACTTGCTGGATAAGGAATTTGAATTTCATTTACTTTAAATCCTGCCTCTACAGCTTCTTTAGCAACCTCTAAATCCTTAAATATAACCATTAAATTACGTTTTGTACTACTATCTTTCTCTATAAAATCTACCAGTTCTTTTGTAGAAAAAATTTTAACTTTCATTGGCTCTGGAAGACATAGCTTCATTACTTTAATAATGAAAGGGTCATTGCTATAACTTGGATCCACTATTACCACATAATTAGCATTTAAAAATTGACTCCAATTTAAAGCCACTGTGGCATGCAATAATCTTTTATCAATACGTGCAAGCTTAATTTTTGTGCTCATATTTTTTCACCAACCTGTTTCTGTCTTTGATATTCCCTCAATGTATTGGCAATTAATACCATTAAGAACTTTCCTTTAAAATCTCCCCTAATATCAATATTAAAGATTTGCTCATACTTCTTAAGTTTATAAATTAAAGTATTCTTATGTAAAAATAAATCATCTGCAGTTTGAGTAATATTGTAATCATTTATAAGTAATTTATTTGCAATATTAGTAAATTCGTCAATGTCTATCCCTTTTCCTCTATCATTATAAAAATCAAAAATATTTCTTACATCATCTAAATGAATTTTCGAAACAAAATATTCAAATAAATAATCTGTAAAAAATATTGGTTCATCTACCTCATAATTTATATTCTTTTCAAGCCATAAACAATTTTTATAACTTACACTATACTGCTTCAATTTATCTTGGGCAGATCCTACTATATAATAGCAGCCTTGTAGTCCCCAATCTTGTAAACTTCTAATATACTTTTTAAAGAATCTTTTAGCTTCAGTGTTATCCAATCCACTTGGCATATCTTTAAATAACAGTAAACTCCTCTTATTAAGCAATGAGTATATCATTTGTTTGCTATCAGCTCTTAATTTCAAACGCATAATTTCTTCTAGGTTGTGTCCTTTTTGATTAATTATATAAATAGCAGCTCTAGTTTTATTTTCATCAATTCCCAGTCTATTAATTAAATCTAAAATATTATTTAAATCAAATTGCTCTTCATTTAATAGAAACTTAATTAATTCGTCGTCTTTGGTAACCTTTTGCTTCAAAGAACTATTATTTATCTCATACATTAAACGAGTTGTCAAAGAATCAAGTAAAAGGCTACTTATCATCTTAAGATTCTCATCTTCACCTCTTACCCAGATATATCCATAACTTTCCCGCTTAATTTTTATTGCATAAAACACATTATTAATATCAGAACTATCTACATTAAAACATTCTCCTACAAACTTTTCTCTACTACAAGATACAACTATTCCTTCTTCATTTAATAGTCCTATAGTGTATTTTTTATTTTCCTGTACAACATTAATAAATTCTTTAAAAATATCAACTAACATCATATTTTTTGCCTTTCTTATTCTGGTTAATTAATATTTTAGCACATGTATATAAAATTGAAGTAATTAGTTTTTATGAACTTTCATAATCCATTATTAGCTCTAATCTTCTACATGATGCCAGCCTGCAAACTAAATAAGTTAAACTGATTCAGATTTTAATATAACATCCACTATTAAAATCTGAATCAATCAACAGTCTATAATTTATAATAACTTAGCATTTCTTTAATTTTTTCATCAACTTCTTGATTTACTTCTCTAACAGGTTTTCTTGCAGGTCCTACTTCTGCAATCTTAGCTAGCTCTACTGATCTTTTCATTATTGATGGAACTGTTCCTAATTTTAGAACATCTCTTAAAACATCAATATCTGCTTGCAATTTTTTAGCTTCATCAACAGCATTTGTTTTAAGTGCCTTATCAAGCTTCACTAAAACTTCTGTTATAACATTACTAGTACCTGCTATTGCTCCAGTAGCTCCTAAACTATAACCTTCTGAAATCTTAGAATCTGACCCTACTAATACATTGAATTCTTTGCCCCTACCTGCTTCGATATAACCTTTTAAATTTTCTAGTTCTCCACTACTATCTTTAATAGCTTTAATATTATCTATTTCTGCTAAACGTTCAGCTACCTCTTTTGAAATATTGCCTCCTGTTAATTTAGGAATATTATATAATACAATTGGAATTTTTACGGAATCAGCAACATCCTTAAAATGATTATATAATTCTTCATCGCTAGGTTTTATAAAGTATGGACTTATAACTGAAAGGGCATCTGCACCCACTTCCTCCATTTTTTTAGATAAACGTATAGTTTCTTTTGTTGAACATGCACCAGTTCCTACAAAAACAGGAAGTCTATGATTAACTATTTCTATTACCTTCTTAGCAAATTCAACTTTCTCTTCTTCATCAATAACGTGAAACTCACCATTACTTCCTAAAATAAAGATTCCATTAACACCTTTTTCTATTAAGTGGTTTATTAAGTCCTCAGTAGCTTTATAATTAATTGATTGTTCTTTGTCACGATTAAATGGTGTAACAATTGGTGTAATAATTCCTTCAAACATAACTTTCCTCCTAAATTTTAAACATATTTTACTCTATGAAATGTAGAAACTAATCAAGCATACTATTAGTATGAACTCCACTTTCTCTTAAGTTATTTATACAATTCTCAACTGCTTGTTTCACGTCTATCTCTTCAGCATTTGATGTATTAATATAGAGATCTATTAACATAGGTAAGTTTAAACCTGTTATAACATTATGATTATATGACCTTGTTAAAGCAGTAAGCACATTACATGGTGTTCCTCCATATAAATCTACTAAAGCTATTGTCTCTCCTTCTAATTCAGCTAATATCTCCTTAACTTGCTGCATAAATTCTTCAAAAGACATTTCTGGTAATAGTGACACGGCTCTAACATTCTCCATTTTACCAACTATCATTTCTGCTGATTTAATGATTTCTTCACCAAATCTTCCATGGGTTCCAATTATAATATTTAACTTTGCCATAAAAACTCCTACTCTCTTTCCATTTCTCTTATACTTTTACCAAGACTTCCACCTGGATGCCACTTTAGGTACTTATCCAAATCTAACTTTTTTTCTTTTTGTAATACTATGCTTAAACACTGAAGAATCAATAGCTCCGATAAAATAGATGCACGTGGTGGTTTGTTTAAGCTATCACCTTCTATATTTACATGAGCTACTAAACATACTTCTGAATGTTTAGCTAGCCATGATGCACCGTTTCCTGTACAACCAATAATGCGAGCTCCATTCATAGCTAGAGTCTCTATAGTTGACTTTAGCTCCACAGTTTCTCCACTATTAGATATAGCAATAACAACATCTCCAGCCTTAACCTGACCACTTGAACCATGAACAGCTTCTGTACCATGTAATTCGTAAGCACTTGTCCCTGTACTAGATAGTAAAGAAGCAATATATCCAGCTACATATGATGGTTTGCCTATTCCTGTAACATGAACACGCCCTCCAACTTTCTCACTTTCTAATATTATTTCAGCAGCTTTTTTTACACTTTCTATATCAATGTTATCTAGGTTCTCACCAAACTCTTTTTTAATATTAGTTAAAAACTCTTGTATTTCAATATACATTCTCTCACCAACTAACCTAATAAATTTTGTAGTATAATTTCAGTCGACATTTCACAAGTTCTTTTTTCTGATTCTATTGTTCTTGCCGCTGTATGAGGTGTTAAGACAAAGTTATCTAAAGCAAGTAATTTATCATCTTCTGTAGGCGGCTCAGTACTATATACATCAAAGTAAGCTGAACGAATTTCCTTGTTAATTAAAGCTTCATATAAAGCCTCTTCATCAACAATTCCGCCCCTTGCTGCATTAATTAAACAAGCATTACTCTTCATTTTCTTAAACTCCTCTATAGAAAGCATATTCTTAGTAGATTCTAAAAGAGGTACATGTAAAGATACATAGTCACTTTCAGCAATAATTTCTTCAAAAGATTTCTTTTCTACATTAAACTCTTTTGCAGTTTCATCTGTAATTTCAAAAGCATCATAGGCATATACTTTCATACCTAACCCATTTGCAAAGTTTGCAATGTGCTTTCCGATCATTCCAAATCCAATAATACCTAATGTCTTACCGCTGATTTCTTGTCCTGTAGGTTTGTTCCATTTATGATCTTTAACTTCTTTAGCTGTATTATAGAGGTTTTTAGCATCTGCAAACATTAATGCTATTACATGTTCTGCTACTGCTTTAGAATTAGATCCAACTGTTCTTCCAACGAAAATACCTTTTTCTTTTGCATAATCTACATCTATGTTATCTGTTCCAACTCCAAATTTACATACAACCTTTAAATTGGGACACTTATCAATTAATTCTTTATCAATTATGTCTACCCCAACAATAATTGCATCTGCATCGGAAGCTAAATTATAAAATTCTTCTTTTGTGTATGCCTTTCCAGTATTATTATAATGAACCTCTAACCCCTTAGATTCCATATACCTAACCTTATCTAATCCATAATTGGCAAACCCTCTAGGAGTAATTAAAACTTTCATACCTTCCACTACCTTTCTAACTTAACGTCATATATGCATACTTAAACATAAAGCAAATTCATATATAGTCATGAATTTGCTTTATGTATCTAAAACTATATAATTCCAAAGAATGTTAAAATTAAAGCCATTATCATAGTAAAAACAATTATACGTAAGTATCTTGGTCCTCTTTTAGTAATATAGAAATACATTCCTAGAACTAAAGTAAACGGTAATAACTTTGGAACCATACCATCTAAAATACTTTGTAAAGATACTTCTGCCGCTGAACTGCTTGTAAATGTCCAAATTGTTTTAAATGAAACATATGATGAAGACAAACACCCAATCATAAATAAGCCAACTATACTAGCAATATCAATAACTTTTTTTATCTTCCCTGAATGTAGAATTTCAAGAACTGCATTCTTTCCTAACTTATAGCCTTTATTTATTAGAAACCATGAATATCCATATGACCATGCTAAATAAATAAGTGCTGGTATAAATGCTGCAACAACCGAGCCATTAAGTGCCATAGGAACAAATATAGCAAGTGGAATCGTAGCAACTATTCCTTGGTCAACACTATCCCCAATTCCTGCTAATGGCCCCATAAGACCTATCTTTAATGATTGAATCATATCCGGAGTAATATTTTCATTGCCTAAAGCTCTTTGCTCTTCAAGAGAAATAACTATTCCATGAATAAGGCTTCCCCAGTCACAGTTAGTATTAAACATTGATGTATGACGTTTCATAGCTTCCTTAAGTTCCTCTGGATCATCTTTATAAACTTTTCTTAGTATCTTATTTAATGAATACCCAAAAGCTAATGCTTGCATTCTATCAAAACTTACAGGAACTTCAACTGCTAAATTCCACTTCCACCAAGCTTTGAATAAATCCATTTTGGTAACTATTGTTTTTTGTTCTACTGTATTCTCAACTGCTTGACTCATATTAATTCTCCTTCCTCATTTTGTTTAAATAAAGAAACTATTAGTGCTATACATAAAGCAATAATTGCCCCTGTTAGCATAGAAAATCCTGAAATAGCATGTATGAAGAAACCTAATACGAAAAATGGTATGTATTGCTTCTTACCCATAACTACTAATGTCAAAGCAAATCCTAGTGCTGGTAACATTGCTCCAGCATTTGCAAGTCCGTTCATAAACCAAGTTGGTATTGCTTGAATAAATGCTTGTATTACGCTTGGGCCATAAAGAGTAGCAATAAACACTGGTGTAAAATAAAGAACTCCATTTGTTAACCATGGTAATAAAAATGAGAAAGTAGATAGTTTGTCATACTCCCCTGCTTCTACAAATGCATCGGCCTTAGTATTATAAAAAGAATTAATTGTAC
The DNA here is from genome assembly GCF_900130055.1 of Clostridium intestinale DSM 6191. Classification (GTDB taxonomy): domain Bacteria; phylum Bacillota; class Clostridia; order Clostridiales; family Clostridiaceae; genus Clostridium_T; species Clostridium_T intestinale. The sequence continues at coordinate 29,306 of NZ_FQXU01000015.1, read as the reverse complement.
GACGAAGGTTGTTAATTAAAACACCTAAAACTCCAAATGGAACAGCAATTGCTATTGCTGCAGCTGGATCTAAGTTATTAATAATTGCGGCTGGAATTGCAATACAAGAAGCTAGTCCTAAGTCATTTGGAATATTTCCTCCTGCTTCTATACCCCCCATGTACATTAATTGAATTGTAGCACCATATATGAGTCCTGTTTGAACATCTCCAAAAACTAATCCTATGAAAACACCTAAAATAATTGGTTTACGGAATGCATATGAGAAGAAGTATTGAGCTCTTCCCATTGAAATCCAATAAAGCAAACCTACTAATGCAGCTTTAATAATCATTTATTTTTCCCCCTCTTTTTTAATTAAAGTCTTGTAATAACCTTTTGTAATGCCTCCGATGGGTAATCAGGAGTAGTCTGAAAATAAATATTGATTCCCATTTTTTCAAGGTCTAATAATGTATTAGCATCTTTTTGGTCTAATGTAACTGCATTATGGACAGCTTTTCTACCAGCTCCTCCTCCTAGTCCTCCTATTTGCACTTCCTTTAGATCTAAACCTGCTCTTATAGCATTATCTAATTCTTGTACACTTTTAAATAAAACCATTACTCTATTTTTTTCAAACTCACTATTTTGTTGAGCTTTTACTGCATCCTCAACTGATAAAATTCTAATCTTTACTCCTTTTGGTGCAGCCATCTTAAACACATCTTGCATAAAATCGTCATGGCTTAATGCCGTATCTATAGTAACGATTTCATTGATTTGACACTGAGTTAACCACCTAGTGATTACCTGTCCATGAATTAATCTAAAGTCTATTCTTGTTAAAGCTATACTCATAATAGCCCTCCTTTCTTGTATGAGTTTATTATAATACAATCGTTTTCTATAAATAAATGTTCGACAACCACAAAAAGGAGAGCTCATTTTCATTCAAAGTACCAAAGTTAAAATCTATATCTTTGTTCTAAAAGACTAGTTTAAAGAATAACTATATAAACTAAAAATTCCCCCTAACATAACAGTTAGAAGGAATTTTCAAGACTCATTTATTAATTATTCTTATTACGATATTCTGTAATTATAGATTTAATTTTAGACGCATTTTCTGCGATCTGCTCTGATGTCCCTTGTGTTAATAATCCACCAAACCCACAAAGATCAACGCCATTTTCTAACCATACATGGAGATTTTCTAAAGTAATTCCTCCACTAGCTAGAATAGGCATATTAGGAATAGGTGTTTTAAATACTTTAACTAACTTTGATCCATAGAAGTCTGCGATTGGAAATGCCTTTACAAAAGATGCCCCCATACTTAATGCATCAATAGCCTCAGTAAGAGAAGTACATCCAGGTGCATATGGAATCTGATATCTATTGCATACCTTTGCTGTTTCTGGGCAGTAATTTGGTGCAATAATAAACTTGGCTCCTTTTAATATAGCATGTCTAGCTGTTTCAGGATCTAAAACTGTTCCTGCTCCTACACACAAATCATCACCATACTTTTTAACTAAACCTTCAATAATATCTCCAGCATTATTTAATGTAAAGCTCATTTCCATAACTGGAACTCCGCCTTTTATACATCCATCAGCTATCTCACAAGCTCTTTCAATAGTCTCAGCTCTAACAATAGCTAGTGCAACTGATTCATACATTTGATTTAGAATATCCATTTTTTTCATTATAATTCACCTCTTATTTATTATTTTATAGGTTTCATATAAATTCACAATGGTACAGCAAACCAATTATATTTTGTTATTTTGTAATATTAAACGAATTTTTAAATGCTTTTATCTACTACTATGACTCTTATGTCATTTGTTAACTAAAACAAAATGAAAATAAAGAGTCTTCTTAAAAGAATATAGTGTATAGATATTAGTATCCATACACTATAATTTATCTAAATATTATAAACTTCCGTCCTTAGTTGATATTGTACCATACAAAGATGGTCTTCTATCTCTAAATATTCCCCAGAAGCTTCTTTCTTCAGCTATTTTATCCAAGTCAAAAGTTGCAGTTAAAACTGTCTCCTCTTCTCTATTAGCTTCCACAACTTTTTCCCCAAATTCATTTGTTATAAAAGATGAACCGTAAAAAGTTATTTGTGAATCTTGTATATGTTCAGTTCCAATTCTATTTGAAGCTATAACCGGAACTATATTAGCAGCAGAATGACCTTGCATAACTCTTTGCCAATGATCCCTAGAGTCATATTCTGGTTTTGATGGTTCCGAACCTATGGCTGTTGGATAAAATATAAGTTCTGCTCCCATTAATGCTAAACTACGAGCTGTTTCTGGGAACCATTGATCCCAACATATACCTATACCTATAGTACCATATTTTGTTTTAAATACTTTAAACCCTGTATCCCCTGGTGAAAAATAGAACTTTTCATTATATCCTGGTCCATCTGGAATATGAGTTTTTCTATAAGTTCCTAAAATCTCTCCATCTGCATCTATAACCACTAAAGAGTTATAGTACATGTTGTTTTTCTTTTCAAAGAAGCTTATAGGTAATACTACTTGAAGCTCTTTAGCTAAATTTTTAAAGTGATTTACAGCATCACTATCTTCAAGAGTTTTGGCAAGCTTAAAATAATCTTCAACTTGCTTTTGGCAAAAATATAGATTTTCAAAAAGTTCTTGCAAAAGTACAATATTAGCACCTTTTTTTACTGCTTCTCTTACTAATCTTTCTCCATTTCTTATGTTATCCGCTACAACATCTGTACATTTCATCTGAGTAGCTCCAACTGTTACATTTCTCATCTTTATCCTCCCTTTATTTAGGTTGTTGTTGTGTTATACAGTGGATATTTCCCCCACCTAATATAATTTCCCTAGAATAGACAGGCACTATCTCTCTTTCTGGGAATATTTTTTCTAAAGTCTTAATAGCTAATTCATCCTTTTCATCATTGAAAACAGGCATTATAATAGCTTTATTACATATTAAGAAGTTAACATAGGAAGCTGGTAGTGGGTCATCTAATTCTATTTCTCTAGTACCCTCTAAATGCACGAGCCCTTCTTTTTCTTCATTAGTAAAATATATAGGCTGTGGAAGTATTAATTTATGAACTACTAAACTTCTACCTTTAGCATCTTTCTCCTTAGTTAACACTTCATAAGCGTCTCTACAAATTTTATAGTTTGGACTTTTTTCATCATCAGTCCATGATAGTATAACCTCTCCTGGTCTTGCAAAGCAACAAATATTATCTATATGACCATCAGTTTCATCATTAAATAAACCCTCTTCAAGCCATATAATCTTTTCAACATTCAAATACTCAATTAAGTAATTTTCAATCTGTCTTTGGGTTAAATCAGGGTTTCTATTTTTATTAAGTAGACATTGCTTTGTCGTAAGAAGAGTTCCTTCTCCATCAACATGTATAGAGCCACCTTCCAAAATAAAGTTTTCAGTTCTATATCTTTCTTTCCTAGAAAACTCTAATATTTCCTTAGCAACCTTATCATCATTATCCCATGAAGAATAAAGTCCTCCAGCAAGTCCTCCCCATGCATTAAACTTCCAGTCCACTCCTCTAACTTCATCCTTATCATTTTTAACAAAAGTTGGTCCAACATCTCTAGCCCATGAGTCGTCATGAGACATCTTTACTACCTGTACATTTTTATCCAATAATGTTATTGCTTTATCATAATATTCTTTTGATACCCCAACAACTATCTCTTGAAATCTGCCTATGGCATTTGCTACCTCTGCAAAGGTTCTTTGAGCATTCTCAGCATTATGATGCCATATATCTCCTCTTTCTGGCCAAAGCATATAACATTTTTCTTGTTCTTCAAATTCTCCTGGCATCCAAAATCCATCATTTTTTGGCGTTGAATTTAACATATTTGTCCTCCATTTCAAAGAAAAAGAATAAGATACTTATCTTACTCTTTAAATACAATTTTATATAAATTAGTATTTCCCTATTTTGATTTATAATCTATTATACTAATAAAATTATTAAATTTAAACTAAAAAGTTGCAAGAATCATTGTGTAATAATTCTTGCAGCTTACATTAAAGTGTTATTTTATAATTCTTCACCATTTGTCTCTATAACTTTTTTATACCAGTAGAAAGATTTTTTAGGTTTTCTTCCTAAATCTCCATTACCATCATTGTCTTTATCAACATAGATAAATCCATATCTCTTTTTCATTTCTCCTGTAGATGCACTTACCAAGTCTATACATCCCCACATAGTATAGCCCATAAGGTCAACACCGTTTTCCACAGCCTTTTCCATTTCAATTATATGATCTTTTAAATATTCTATTCTGTAATCATCATTTATTGATCCATCTTCTTCTACAACGTCTACGGCACCTAGCCCATTTTCAACCACCATAACTGGTATTTGATATCTATCATAAATATGATTTAAAGTCCAGTTTAATCCTTTAGGATCAATTTGCCATCCCCAATCAGAAGCTTTTAAGTATGGATTTTTAATTCCCCCCATTAAGTTACCTTTAGCTTCTTCTTGTTTAACTGGATCAGCACTTACACAGTTAGACATATAATAACTAAATGAATAAAAATCTACACAACCTTCTTTAAGTATTTTATCGTCTCCATCTTCCATTTTTATATTAATTACATTTTCCTTAAAGAACTTTTTCGCAAAGCCAGGATAATATCCTCTTACTTGAACATCTCCACATAACATATTTTGAAGCTGATCTTTTTCTTGAGCAAGTAGTATATCGTCTGGATTACATGTAAATGGGTAAAGAGTCATGTAAGCAATCATACATCCTACTTTAAAATTAGGATTTATTTCATGTGCTAATTTTACAACCTTTGCACTAGCAATAAATTGATGATGAAGTGCTTGGAATCTTACGTTAGGATTATCCTTTATTCCATTAGATAATTCGCTATTATCGTCTCCATTAAGAAGTATTCCACCGCCCATAAAAGCTCCCATAGGCATTGTTAATATGTTTATTTCATTAAATGTAAGCCAATATTTAACCTTATCTTTATATCTTTTAAATATAGTGTCACAATATCTAACATAACAATCTATTACTTCTCTTGAAGCCCATCCATTGTACTTTTTAGTAAGTCCATAAGGAGTTTCATAGTGAGATATAGTTACTAAAGGTTCTATTCCTTGCTTTAACAATTCATCAAAAACATTATCATAGAATTTTAATCCCTCTTCATTTGGTTCAAGTTCATCTCCATTAGGAAAAATTCTTGTCCAGTTTATGGACATACGGAATGTTTTAAAACCCATTTCTCCAAACATTTTGATATCTTCTTTATAATGATGATAAAAATCTATAGCTTCATGACTTGGATAATATGTTCCTTCTTCAATAACATGAGTAATACGTCTAGGAGTTGTATGTGTTCCACCGGTCATCATATCAGATGTACTTGGCCCTTTTCCGCCTTCTTTCCATCCACCTTCAAATTGGTTTGCAGCTGTAGCTCCTCCCCATAGGAATCCTTCTTTCATTTTCATGATTTAATCCTCCTTAAATTTTTCAAATAAAATCTTATTAATATTATTATATCCTTTACATAGTTTAATTAATTTCAAAATATGAAAGGAAATTTCAAAATACAAAATTCTTTTTAACATCACCATCTAGAATTGAATATGATTAAATTATAAGCATTCGAATTTTTGAAAGGAGGTTTTATGTGTACAGCAATAACTCTACAATCTAAACAGAATGAAAACTATTTAGGTCGTAACATGGACTTCTCTTATATAATTGATCCAGAAATCTATATTATTCCTAAAAACTATACTTGGAACAATATATTAAACACCAGCAAATTTAGGGATTATTATAGCTTTATTGCAATCGGTCAGGAAGTAGATGGGCTTTTAGATTTTTTTGATGGAGTAAATGAAAAAGGCTTTGCGGCAGCTGCATTATATTTTCCTGGTTATGCTAATTATGATTTACCCTTGCGTTATACAAAAAAAGAGAACGACATTGTAGCCTCTATGAGTTTTCTTCATTATATATTAGGAAGAGCAAAGTCTGTAGATGAACTTTACGAAATACTTAGGGACGTATCTATAGTAGGGTTTGAAGATCCTATAACCGAAATAGCAGCTCCTCTACATTGGATAGCAACTGATAGAAGCGGTAAATGTGTTGTAATAGAAAAAACGGAGATTGGACTAACTATATTTGAAAATCCTATTGGGGTTTTGGCAAATAGCCCTGATTTCTCATGGCATATGACTAATTTAAGAAATTATACAACCCTATCACCTAGACAAACTAGCGAAACATATTGGGGTAATATAATACTACGACCTTTTGGTCATTCATCAGGAACATCTATGTTACCTGGAGGTTATACTTCTCCTGAGAGATTTGTAAAAACGGCTTATCAAAAAACACATTTAGAAATTCCAGAAAATCCTTTAGAAGTGATATCAACATGTTTTCATATATTAGACAGCGTTGCACTTCCAAAAGGAACTGTAATAACAGATAAAAATACTTATGATTTCACAAAATATATATCCTTTATGAACACCAAAACCTGTGAGTATTACTTCAAAACCTACGAAAACAATCAGATAATAAAAGCTAGCCTCTTTGATAACAATAAAAAAAGCAAATCCCCCTTCTCTCTTGGCAAACTTATAAGACCAAGTAAATTTGAAAGTATATAAAATAAAGGTGCTAAACACGGTTTAAGTGTTAGCACCTTTAATATTATTAGTTATTAGTTAAATCTTTTCCATTAGAAGCTATAACTTTTTTATACCAGTAGAATGACTTCTTAGGTATTCTCTTTAAATCTTTAAGATCAAAGTTTCCTCTATTTACATAGATAAATCCATATCTCTTATCAAAACCTTCATGAGTTGATATCAAGTCAACTGCTGACCATGGGCAATATCCCATCATATCTACTCCATCATTAATAGCTAATTGCATTTGCTCTATATGGTCTTGTAAATATTTGATACGGTAATCATCTTTAATTGTTCCATCTTCTTCTAATTTATCGTAAGCACCTAAACCATTTTCTGTGATTATTATTGGAAGGTGGTAACGTGAATAAACTTCATTTAATGTATTACGGAAACCAATTGGGTCAATTTCCCAACCAAACTCTGTTTTTGGAAGATTAGGGTTTTTAACTCCACGGAATACTCCTGGCAAAGAGAAGGCTGTTTGTTGATCAACCTTTCCTTCAGCTGTAGCTTCCTCTGCTGGATAATATTCAGCTGTTGCAGTGCTATAGTAATTAAAAGCTATAAAATCTGGTTTAGCGCTTTTTAAGATGTGCATATCCCCTTCTTGAATTTCAGGAGTTGCATCCATAGTTTCAAGTATGCTCCATACTCTAGCATTGTAAACTCCATAAACAGCCATATCTAAATACATCCAGTTTCTTATAGCGCTTAAAGTATTAGCAGCTGCTATATCTTCTGGTTTATTTGAGTTTGGATATACTGATGATATGTTTGGTGCTGGACCTATCTTAGCATGTGGAAGCATTTCATGACATAAAATCATGGCTTTTGCTTGCGCCAACATCATATAATGATTTTGTTGATATAAAGCTTTTTGAACATTATCAATGCCTTTAACATTAAGAGTTCCTATAACATTCCCCATAAGAATCATAACATTTTGCTCATTTATAGTTAACCAATACTTAACTCTGTCTCCAAAGTTCTCATACATAACTTTTGCAAAATACACAAATGCTTCTGCAGTATCTGGGTTAGACCAACCACCATTCTCATCAAGAGCTGCTGGTAAGTCAAAGTGGTACATTGTAACTAAAGGTTCTATATTATATTTTAAACATTCGTTTATTACATTATTATAGTATTCTATTCCTTGTGGATTTACTTCTCCAACTCCCTTAGGAATTATACGAGACCATGCTATAGAAAATCTATAAGTTTTAAAACCCATTTCAGCCATTAATGCAATATCTTCTTTATAATGATGATATTGATCACTAGCAACCTTAAAATCTGCTGTTCCTTCTGGTATTACTTTTACATCTTGAACCGATGGTCCTTTTCCATATTCTAAACTTGCACCTTCTACTTGATAAGCTGATGTTGATGCTCCCCATAAAAAGTCTTTTGGAAAATCTTTATTTTTTAAATTAGACATACAAATCCTCCTTAGATTTCATTTTCTATCTAATAATATTTGATTATGTCTCTATTTTAATACAAATGGACAAGATTTATTTTCAAAAAGTGAAAAATATTCCTTTAAATATTAACACTCAAACTTTGTAAGTACATGATTAAGCATTTCTGATACTGATTTACTAGGCATTTTCATTCCTTCTTTTAACCATGCCTCAAGAATACCAAACGCTCCAGAAACAATAAAAAGAACTTCTGCCTTATCTAATTCAGTAATAGTATCTACCTCGCTTGAAATTAATTTTTGATTAAAAAAGTATTTTATCTTTTCAAGTATCCTTCCGCCATTTTCTATTCTTGTAAGTATAAGAAAACTTTCTCGATTTTCTTCCATATAATCAGTTACTGTTCCCGTGAACTTAAGCATATTTGAAGCATTACCACAGGGGTAAGAAGTATCATACAAAATCTCTAGATTATGAATTAACTCATTCTCAAGGTGTTCCATTAATTCATAAACATCCTTATAATGAAGATAAAATGTTCCTCTCCCTAGATCCGCAAGTTTTGATATTTCAACAACGCTAATTCTATTAATACTTTTTTCTTTTAGAAGTTCTAAAAAAGCATTACGAATAGCTCGCTTCGTTTTTATTGATCGTCTATCTTCCATGAGTGCACCCTTTCCTGTACAATTTATCGATAAATGTTCATATATAAACACTTATTGATAAATTGCCGATTGAGACAAATATTATCATAAAGTATAATAGACACATGTTCAATAGTCAATACATGTTTATAAATCATATAAGTTGAGGTGATTAGTATGATTCTATTTTTTAGTGGAACTGGAAACAGTCAATATGTAGCAAAAATAATTGCAGAAAAAACAAAAGATGATATTGTTTCTATAAATAAGCTTGTGAAACAAGGAAACCAAAAGCAACTTGTCTCACAAGACAAACCCTTTGTCTTTGTATGCCCTACTTATGCCTGGAGAATCCCCAAAGTAGTAGAAGATTTCATAAAATCAGTTGATTTTTCAGGAAGCAATAAAGTATATTTTATCCTAACCTGTGGATTATCTACATCTAATGCACTAGGTTATATAAAACAGCTATGCACGGTAAAAGGGTTTGACTTACAGGGATTTGCAGATATCGTTATGCCTGAGAATTATATAGCTATGTACAACGCTCCAGATAAAGTTACAGCAGATAAAATAATTCAAAAAAGTATGCCAAAAATACTTAAGATTGCAGAAGATATTCGTGATGAAATACCTTTTCCTGTCCGTACTACAAAACCATCATTAAAAAGTGGTGTTGTAAATACGGTCTTCTACAAATTTTTTGTTAAATCAAAGGGATTTTATACAACTGAAAAATGTATAGGCTGTAAAAAATGTGTTCAATTATGCCCTCTTAATAATATAGAAATGAAAGAAGATAAACCCAGCTGGCAAAATAACTGTACACATTGCATGGCATGCATCTCAGGTTGTCCAACATTAGCGATTGAATATAAAAACAAAACTCAAGGTAAACCAAGATATTATTTAGAATGTAAATAATATAAAAAACTCCAATCCATATTTAATTCCATGGATTGGAGTTTTTACGATTGTGTAATAAAAAAAGGAGATGTCTCTTCACCCCCCTTTACAGAAAAAGATACAGTAACATTAGTACCACACACATAGCTAACATTAATAAACTTTGTAGTAAATGCTTTACTAATTTAAAAAGTACTGACTTCATACTCTTCGCTCCCTAGTTAAAATATCCTCACCTTATTTATATAACTTTAATTATAGATCTATGATATTATTCTCCTAGAAATAAAGAATTTCTTCTACTATCCAATTAAAATTTAACTCCATGTAAAATATATTCTAAATGTTGAAGTTAGCTCTAAGTCAATTGATTCTCATATTTTGAAAATAGAAAAGTGATGAAAATCCAAATGAATTTTCATCACCTCCCAATATCAAAGTTCCTCTTGTATATAGTTATAATACGCTCCATAAATATTAGCATCATTACCTAATTCACTTTGCTCTACTATAATCTCCGGAGTATACATTCCTGGTATTGTATTTAACTCAGTTGCAATAGCTTGTATCTTTTCAGTTAGAATTTTTTGAGCACTAATTCCCCCACCAATAATAATCTTCTTAGGGTCTAAAATAACTTGAATATTTACTATTTGTACAGCAATTTTTTTACAAAAGCTATTAAAAGCCTCTACAGCAATTTCATCCTCTTCTTCAATTAACTTAAATAAGTCAATTCCATCAAATTCACCTTCGATTCCCTTAGCTAACTTCACCCTTTTAACAAGACCTACACTGCTTCCCTTAGCACCCCATGCATTTCTGAAGTTTTCTGGGTTTTCATCATTAGTTCTTACAAATGAGAACTCTCCTGCGGATAAATGCTCTCCTTTTAATAGTTTTCCATTAGCAATTATTCCTCCACCAATTCCTGTTCCAATAACTATTACTACACCATCTTCACAGCCTTGAAGTTTCCCCTTATATAACTCTCCAAGTGCAGCACACTTACCGTCATTTTCTATAGCTATCTTCACCTTATATCTTTCTTGCAAGAAAGTTTTCATATTAAAGTCTTTAATAAAACTTAAAGATCCTCCATGCTTCATAAGTCCAGTTTTAGAGTTAACTAACCCAGGTATACTTATTGCTATTCCTGTTGGCTTTACTTTATTAACAACTTTGTCAATGTTATCCACAAATTCCTCTAATGATTGTGTGGATGTTGGTATTTTATCTCTATCTACTATCTCATTATTTTCTATAATAGCAGTCTTTGTAGCGGATCCCCCAATGTCCATAACTAATATCTTACTCATAAGTTCTCCTTCTTTATACAATGTACTTTTTATTTATCTATCAATGTACATATTATACTAAATCTTCGCCATTACTCTCAATGACTTCATTTAAAACTTTTATACTAACAAAACTTTGTCTCTATATAAAGATTATATTTATCCATAACAGAATAATTAATTGTATATTCAAATATTCCTCCTTCGCTATCGTATCCAGTTCTAGTTGTTTTTACTAGCGGTTCATCTTTATTAACCCCTAAAATATTGTTTATTTCCTTATTCTTATTTGTAACTTCAAGTGTCTCTATTTTCATTCCTAAAGTTAGATCATTGCAACTTTTAAGCTCGCTGTATAATCCCTCTTTAAATCCCAAAAATTCATCTGGAAATTTTAGTTCTTTTATTAAATAAGTCTCAAAATAAGCGATTGGTGTTTCTCCAAAAGATAGCTTAACCGTTACTTTCCTAACTTCATCCCCTATTTTCAGCTTCATCTTTCCTGCAATATTCTCATCTATGTTAACACTAGAAACTTCAACTCTTCTATAATGAATTCCCTCTTGTCTTCTCTCACTAATATCTTCTTTCAAATCTATTACCTTTTCTATCTGTTTAATAAACTTCCTTCTAATAACTGTACCTCTTCCTCTTTTTCTTTCAATGTATCCTTCTTTTGAAAGTTCATCAAAAGCTTGCCTTACTGTTGATCTACTTATATTAAATTCTTCCTTAAGCTCTAATTCTGTAGGAAGTTTATCTCCTACTTTGTAATTTTTATCTCTAATTTTTTCTTTTAAAATTTCTTTTAATTGCCAATACATAGGAGCAGCTGAGTTACTATCATCTAATTTCATTTATTTAAATAACCTCCTATTAACTTATATAATTTATTATATTATTTTTAATTTATATTTGTCCGAACATTCGAACATTCGAATGTTCGGACATTTAATTAAATATATACAAATAAAAATAGAAGTACCTCAATTTTTTGAGATACTTCTATTAATTAAACATTTTTATTTTAACTCATCAAAATCATTATTAATAATTTCTAAAAGCTTGTATTGTTTACTTTTCTATAGCAAGCATTGCAGCTTTAGTTGCATGAATTTGTGCCGTATCAAATACAGGCAATATCGTGTCTTCTTGTCCAATAAGTAAACCAATTTCTGTACATCCAAGCATGACACCTTGAGCTCCATCTTCTTTTAATTTATCTATAATTCTAATATATTCTGATTTAGATTTTTCCGATATAATTCCCAAGCATAGTTCATCATAAATTATATTATTTACTATTTCAACATCGCTATCATTTGGAATTAAAACTTCTATTCCCTTTTCTATCAACTTATCTTTATAAAAATCCTGTGTCATAGTATATTTAGTACCAAGTAACGCAACCTTATATATATTATTTTCTATAAGCTTTTCAGCAGTAGCTTCAGCAATATGTATAATAGGAATTTGTATCTCTTTTTGTATATTAGGTGCTACCTTGTGCATTGTGTTTGTACAAATAACAATGAAATCTGCTCCAGCTTGTTCAAGTTTCTTTGCGGATCCACCTAATATTTCAGCACTTTTATCCCAATCTCCATTGGATTGGCACTCTTCAATCTCTTGAAAATCTACACTATATAGGACAACTTTAGCTGAATGTAGTCCTCCAAGCTGTTTTTTTACAACCTCATTTATTATTTGATAATATGTTACAGTGCTTTCCCAACTCATTCCGCCTATTAATCCTATTGTCTTCATAAAAATCTCTACTCCTTGTCTAACTATTAAATAATATAATTACTATAAATTTATTATTTGTATATTTAATTAAAAGTACTATTTTTTATTATAACAAATTATTATTCTTACCCATATACTATTATTATAATTAAAATCATATATATTTCTCACTGTCACCATCTAACTAAAATTAGCCCCAGTGAAGCAACATCATTAAGTTAAGAAACTTAATAATGTTGCTAACTGGGACTTTTTCAATACCCTTAGATATCAATAATCAAATATAAGTGTTCTTATATGCTACATTATAAATGTTTTTATTGTGCTGCAAGTTTTTTATATTTCTCATATTTTTCTCTTGCATATTTCTCTGCCGTTTCAAATAGTTCTTCCGCTGCTTCTGGGAAAGTTCTTTGAAGTGAGGAATAACGTGCTTCTCCTAATAAAAACTCTTTAAAGTTTCCTTTAGGTTCTTTTGAATCTAAAACAAATGGATTTTCTCCTTTATCTTTAAGCACTGGATTGTGTCTGTATAAGTGCCAATATCCTGCTTCAACTGCACGTTTTTGTTCTAGCTGAGAAGTGCTCATTCCGCCTTTTAGTCCATGACTTATACATGGAGCATAAGCTATTATAAGTGCTGGGCCTGGATAGTTTTCTGCTTCCTCAACTGCTTTTAAAAATTGACTTTGATTTGCTCCCATTGCAACTTGAGCTACATACACATGTCCATAACTCATTGCAATCATTCCTAAATCCTTTTTCTGAATCCTTTTACCTGAGGCTGCAAATTGAGCAACTGCACCTAAAGGAGTTGCTTTAGATGATTGTCCTCCTGTGTTTGAGTAAACTTCTGTATCAAGTACAATTACATTAACATCTTCTCCAGAAGATAAAACATGGTCAAGTCCACCAAAACCTATATCATATGCCCAGCCATCTCCGCCATACATCCACATAGATTTTTTAACTAAATGTTCCCTATTATTAAGGACTTCATCCACCAATTCTTTTAATTCCCCATCTATTTTTAAATTCTCTAAAGATGATATAAGCTTTCCGCTTAAGAGCTTTGAGGTTTTTCCGTTATTATAGTTGTCGCTCCATTCCTTTATTGCTTTTTTTACTAGCTTATCTTCAGTTAAATCAAAAATCTTTTCAAGCTTTGATTTTAAACTCTCTCGCTGTTGTTTAACTGCTAAACACATTCCAAGACTGAATTCTGCATTGTTTTCAAATAATGAGTTTGACCAAGCAGGTCCATGTCCATCACTATTGGTTGTATACGGCACACATGGAGCTGCTGCGCCCCAAGCTTGTAGACAGCCTGTTGCACTAGCAAGATACATTCTATCTCCATATAATTGCGTTATTACTTTTGCATAAGGAGTTTCTCCACATCCTGCGCATGCCCCTGAGAATTCAAGCAGTGGCTTCTCAAACTGACTTCCTTTAACTGTATTAATATTAGAAGGATTCTCTTTTTTAGAAAGTGATAGTCCATAATACCAGTTATCCATTTCTTGTTGCTGAGTTTCAGCTGGCTCCATTTTAAGAGCTTTTCCTTTAGCTGGACAAGTTTCTGAGCAGACTCCACAACCTGTACAATCTAATACATCAACTTGTATTCTATAGTTAAGATTTTCAAAACCTTTTCCAACAGCTTTTTTAAGTTTAAAACCTTCTGGTGCACTTTTTGTTTCTTCTTCGTTTGCTAAGAAAGGTCTAATAGCTGCATGAGGGCAAACAAAGGAACATTGATTACATTGTATACAATTATCTATATTCCAAACAGGAACATCAACTGCTATTCCTCTCTTTTCATAAGCTGATGTACCAAGAGGCACTGTACCGTCTTCTCTTCCTGAAAATATACTTACATGTAACTTATCTCCTTCTTGCGCATTTATTGGTATAAGGATATTTTTTATATAGTCTGGTAGTCCTGTGGTTTCAGCTTTTTCTTCTTTTATAGAATTTCCCCAAGAGGATGGTATTTTAATTTCTACTAATCCCTCTACCCCTTTATCAACAGCGGCATAGTTCATGTTAAGAATCTTATCACCTTTTTTGCTATAGCTTTTATATATCATTTTTTTCATGTGCGCTACTGCTTCTTCTATAGGTATTATATTTGCAAGTTTAAAGAAAGCGGCTTGAAGCACAGTATTTATCCTATTTCCAAGACCTATTTCTTTAGCTATACCTGTTGCATCTATTGTATAAAACTGAATGTTGTGCTCATAGATATACTTCTTCATGGCTTTTGGTATACGTTCCTCTAGCTCTTCCTTATTCCATCTGCAATTTAATAAAAATGTCTTCCCATCTTTTAAGTCTGAAACTATATCATAATTATCTATATAGGATGCTTTATGACATGCAACAAAGTCTGCTTTTTTCACAAGATAACTAGAGCGTATAGGTTCTTTTCCAAAACGAAGATGAGATTGAGTCACCCCACCAGACTTTTTAGAATCGTATGAAAAATATGCTTGAGCATACATATCCGTATAGTCACCTATGATTTTTATTGAATTTTTATTGGCACCTACTGTTCCATCAGAACCTAGTCCCCAGAACTTACAAGTTATAGTTCCTTTAGGTACTACATCTAATTCTTCTCCTATTTCTAAAGAAAGATTTGTAACATCATCAACTATTCCGATTGTAAAGTTATTTTTAGGAGTTTCTTTTTTAAGATTTTCAAAAACAGAAACAATTTGTGCTGGTGTTGTATCCTTTGAGGAAAGACCGTAACGTCCAGCATATAACTTCGGTCTTTTATCATTATTTATATAGCTTGCACAAACATCTTCATATAACGGTTCAGCTACTGCCCCTGGTTCCTTAGTTCTATCTAAAACTGCTATTGCTTTAACAGTTTCTGGAACCACTTTTAGGAAATGTGTAACTGAAAATGGTCTATAAAGATGTACCTGAACAAGTCCAACTTTTTCACCTTTATTATTTAAGTAATCTATAGTTTCTTCTATTGGTCCACATACTGATCCCATTGCAATTATTATACGCTCTGCATCAGGTGCTCCATAGTAGTTAAATAACCTATAATTCCTTCCAGTTAGCTTGTTTATTTCATTCATATAATTTTCTACAATAGTTGGAATCTCATTATAGAATCTATTGCTTGCTTCACGTGCTTGAAAAAATATATCTGGATTTTGAACTGTACTACGCTGTACAGGCCTTTCAGGGTTTAAGGAAGTTTTTCTAAATTCTTTAAGTGCATCTTTATCTACAAGCTTAGCTAAATCATCATATTCTAAACATTCTATTTTTTGAATTTCATGAGATGTTCTAAATCCATCAAAGAAATGTAAAAAAGGAATACGTCCTTTTATTGCACTAAGATGTGCTACTCCTGATAAGTCCATAACTTCTTGTACACTTGAGGTGGATAACATTCCAAATCCTGTTTGTCTACATGCCATAACATCTGAATGATCTCCAAAAATTGAGAGAGCATGTGTTCCAACTGTACGAGATGTCACATGTAGTACTGCAGGCTTTAATTGACCTGCTATTCTATACATAGTAGGAAGCATCAAAAGTAATCCCTGTGAAGCTGTATATGAGGTTGTTAAAGCGCCTGCTTCTAACGAACCATGAACTGCTCCTACAGCTCCTGCCTCTGATTGCATTTCTACCAATCTTACTCTTTGTCCAAAAATATTCTTTTTTCCCTTTGCTGACCACTCATCTACATGTTCAGCCATAGGTGATGATGGGGTAATTGGATAGATAGCTGCTACTTCTGTAAATGCATAGGATACATAAGCTGCAGCCTCATTTCCATCCATAGTTTTTATAACCTTAGACATTAATTACTCCTCCATAATTCTTATGATTTAATTATAAGAATTAAATTAAGTTCCTTATTTTATAGAGAACATTAGATTAAATCTTATACCAATATTAGTATATCATTATAGATGAAAACGTTATATTGTTTTGCCCCATTTTACTGCTATGGCTAAACGCTTTATAATATTGTTATCAAAAGTATATATAAAGCTATTAAATCAACTATTTAGATTATAGTTATTTATTGTTTTAATTAAAAAAAGTCCCTTTAATTGGGACTTTTATTTTCATAAACAAAACACTCCTAAAGTATTAATTACTTAATCCTTCTATTTCCATCCTTATCAAAATTCTTTTTTAATTCCTTCTCAACAGGAAAAATAGATGCAATCAAAAGAATAGTTTGAGCAGTTACTATTATTGCAACAACAATACCTTGAATTTCCTCATCAAAATTTAAGATAATTAAGCTAATAATTATTGATAAAAATAATGTTATAAGCCCTAATTTTGTCCATAACTTCCCACAATATCTATGTGCAAAATTCCAAGTCTCCTTGTTTTTCATTGACATTGAGGTTCTATAACCATAAAAACCGTTTATTTTTTTAGGTCCCTGATTTTTAAATGTTATTCCGAAGAACAACATCATTATTGGAATAATTAAATTACTTACAAATATAAATATTTCTTGCCACATAATTTCTCCCTATTATAAATTAAAATTATCATCACCTATAATAATAACATATTTTGTAAATATACTAACCCTTCCAGTAAAAAAATCCACCTAAAATTAAATTTTAGGTGGAAATGTTTTTAAGCTGATTTTTTTCTTACAGAAATATATATTCCAGCTATAGATAATGTCATTATTACTAATAGTGGAGCTATTGGTGCTGTATCACCAGTTTTAGGTGATGTTTTTACATCTGTGTTAGTAGTATTTTGGGTTGGTTGCTCTTCTGTTGGTTCTTCAACTGGAGTTTCAACTTTTTTTAGGCTTTGAGCAGCCATCCATTCCATAATGCTTGTTTGTTTTCCATTTATTACTTGACTAACTTCATTATTAAATACATATATCCATGACCAATGTCCATTGTATTCATATGGAGTACCATCTGCATTTTTATACAATCCTGTTGTATCTATTACTTTATCAAATAGTGTTAGATAAACATTTTTTGCGCCAGCTTTTATTAATCTTTCATAAGTTGGTACAGTGTTTATTGCTGGTGGCAATACTGTATCTGTTGAAGCTGCAACAAACCATATTGGAGTTTCTTTCATTTTTTCTAAATCAGAATCTGATATTAAACTATCGTTTAAGCCTTCGCATACTGGGAATGCAGCTGCAAAATATCCTGGATAATCACGAATCATAACCATTGTCATATATCCGCCATTAGAACATCCTCCAATATATATTTTATTAGCATCTATGTCATCATTTTTAGAAACGTAATCTTTTATTAATGACATAAGGGCTTTTGTATAAATTGAAGTTCCATCAAGTTTTCCAGACTCAGTTTGCATCCATCTAGTTGGTGCTTGAGGTGTTAAAACATATGCTCCACCAAAATAATCTTGTATTTCTTTTGAAGAGAAGTTTACTGCTTTATTTCCTGATATAGGTACAGTTGCATCTGAACCACCTTCTCCACCACCATGAAGCCAAATAACTAATGGATTTTTTTCATTATCTTTTGCAGGAGCATAACTTGCATATGATAAAGTTACGTTATCATAAGTTGCTTTTGAAACATCAAAATCATCTACGCCTACTTTTATTTGATCTTTAATCTCATTAGCTACAAGACGTGATATTGTAGTGTTATCAGATACAATATTCTTTTCTTGAGTAATTGTATATTTAGTGTCAATCCATGCATTACCGCCTGAAGCAGGAACATAGTTAAATGGTGAACCTAAAGTTATACTTGGTCCTATTTCCATTTCTAGAGTTGCATAGTTTCCTGTTGTAGCTGCATTACCTTTTGCATCAGAAACATAAGCTTTTGTTATCTTTCTATAACCTTCTTGTATTAATGGTGTAGCTAATCTTTTGTCACTTCTAGAAACAAATGCTGAAAAACTATCAGTATTAACAGAACCTTCTTTAACTGTTTGTCCTAAGTCAATTACAACTTTTGTAGTTGCTGGACCCCAATCTTCGATTTCTGTAATAGTATTATAGGTAGTAAAATCAGATTTGTTTTGAGATGCTAACCATTCCATAATGGTTGTCTCTTTTCCATTTATAACTTCTTTTGGATCATTATTATAAACATATATCCATGACCAATGTCCATTATATTTAAATGGTGTACCATCTGAATTTTTATATAAACCTGTTTGGTCAACTACACTATCATATAATGATAAATGAAGATTTTTAGCTCCAGCATCTTTTAATCTCTTATGTGTTGGAACTACATAGTTATTTACATCAACTGTTGTATCATCTTTAGATGCAATAAACCACATTGGAAGATCTTTCATTTTCTGAATATCTGAATCTGTGATTAAAGAATCAGCCAATGCTTCACATGTTGGAAATGCAGCAGCAAAGTAATCTGTATACTCTCTAGCCATAACCATAGTCATATATCCACCGTTAGAATCTCCTCCGATGTAAATTCTATTTTTATCTATATTACTATTTTTAGAAACATAGTCTTCTATTAATCCCATTAAGGCTTTTGTATATTTTGAATCTTTGCCTCCAAACTCACCATTTGGTCCTTGCATCCACATTGTTGGTGTTTGAGGTGCTAATACATAAGCTCCATCAAAATATGATTGTATATCTTCTGATGCAAAATTAGCAGCTTTATTTGCTGATATTGGAAGAAGTCCATCTGTTCCACCTTCACCCATACCATGTAACCATATAATTAAAGGTTTCTTTTCACCAGTTGTTTCAGGTGCATAGCTTGCATATTTTAAATTTATATTATCATAAGTTCCACTTCCTACAGTAAAATCATCAACAAGCTTTTTTGTATCTCCTGAAAAAGTATCAATAACTAATCCAGAAATTGTTTCTGTAGGAGTAGTTATATCTTGTACTTGAGTGATTGTATAGTGAGAATCGATCCACTCATTCAAGAAAGTTTTCATACTGAACTGAATTGGTGATGCAATATCTAAAGTTGGTCCTATTTCCATTTCAATAACTACATAATTTCCACTTTCTTGAGCATTACCATCCTTGTCGGATACGTAAATCTTAGTGATGTTACGATCCCCTTCTGATAAAACCGTATCTTTACCTTTTTCAGTTCTCTTTACGTGTACTTTAAATGTATCCTTTGATATTGAATTTTTATTAACTGTCTTGCCTAAGTCAACTACTACTCTTGGGATTGCAATACCCCAATCATGAACTTCACTAATAGTACTGTAAGAAGTTGACTTTCCATCAGCTGCCAATACTGTTACTCCAGAAGAAAGTATCATAGATGTTGATAACATAAGTGCCATAAAGCTTTTTCCGTATTTGCGGAATCTTTTAATCATTTTTATCCCCCTCCCATTTTAAAAGTTCCTTATATAGAACCTTTTAAACTTAAAACCTATATATTAATGGTTATAAAGTTTCACTTAATTAATAGAAATTATTGTTTTACCATTTTGCTACTTACTACAAAGCGGCTGTCTTTATCATTATTTGTGCATGTAGACAAGGTTAAAACTATGTCATCTTTATTTACAGTTATTCCAGTATCATATAAAGAACTGTTCTTTATTTCTTTTGAGAAATCTTCATATTCTTGGTCTGTAGAGAACTTTTTAATATAACTTTTACTGTTATTTGCGCTTGTTTTATAAGCAGAAAATATCTCGCATTTATATATTTCATTTTCTGTATATAGCCAAAAATATGGAGTACTTTCGTAGAAATCTTTATCCATATATTTGTTTAAAATGCTAAACATCGAACCATTTTTCATGTTATGACCATATAGGATTGTATTTTTATCTTTAAAACTTGAATCGTTTTCAAGATCCATAAAAATACTTCCTGAATCATTTTCTGTTTTATTAAAAGTATGATTCAAGTAATAACTATTGTCTGCTCCTTTAACAATTGGATAATTAACTTCTGTGTCCTTAAAAGAAATCCATCCAACAATATCTTCATTAAGCTTTTTCAAACTCCCAAAATCTACTGATAAAACTTCTTTATCCTCACTTTCTGAAATCTTAGAGTCTCTATTAACATATTTCTGAAGACTTTCATATTCCTTCTTACCCTTTTTATATTCATTAAAAATAGCTAATAGGGAAACTGCTGAATATATTAAGGCAGAGAGACTAATAATAAGTAATGCTAATCTTGTCCATTTCCTCTTTTTGCTCTTATTTCCATCTTCTAATTTCATTAAATTCATAGCACCTACTTTACCTCAATCTATTAAAATTATATCTTTCACCCAATAGAATTTCTTTCCAATAAACGTATGTTTATTTATTTTTTTAATCCTCTTTTACTACATTCCTTTCTGTTACTTCTTTTTCACCTTTTCTAACCAAGTCAAAAAAGGGTATATAATTTTTTTATTCCCTAACTACCTCTATTAGCATAACCTCGTGAGGTTGCATATTTTCATAGATTTCTAAATCGTTTTCACAAAAAACATATTCTCTTTTATATCCATATATTGATTTCTGTTTAAGATAATCAAGTTCTTCTTGATATATATTTTTTTGCCATCCTATTTTAATCCACTCATCATAAACAGAACCATTTTCTTGATTTATTCTATATATTTTTTTAGTTATATTTCCATTAACACCTAATAAGGTGATTTTTATATTTCTTATTTTTTCTTTAAATATACTATACCTATCACTTAAAACTTCCTTTTCGTTGTATTTAATATCTTCATTTTTAAAATGACAGTAGTTATAGGCTAGTATTTGAATAACCCCTTTAGAATTTTTAGTTACTATAAAGTCCTCGCCTTTTTCTATTATTTGAGATCCAAGTTTCTTTAATAGTTTATAAGAATTATATATAGGTTTTTTAAGTCCGTTGCTAGTAACAAACCCAAGCCCCCCATGAAAAGTATCATAACTAGTTTTTACTTCCTCAAAAATATCAGTAAATGTCCAATATCCCATTCCATCAACTTTATTGAAATTCTCAACAACGTTTTTAACTAAATAAGAAGCTTTAAAACAAGTATCATGAACTAAATCTCTAGGGTCGGCATTAAGATTCCACTCAGTAATAAATATTTGTTTTTTCAAAGCTGGGAAGTTATCTAATACTTTCATAAGTTTATCTAGGTTTTCACTTATATACATTTCTTCAGCATATACACATTCATTAGCGGAGTCTTGGAGAATTAATTTCCCATCCGAATCTATTCCAGAATTCTTAAAAATGGTAACTAAATCAGTATTGTTTTTAGGTTTAATTGAATAAATCTTTAGCGATATAAAATCAAGTTCTATATTTTCTTTAAGAAAGAAGTCATTATACATTTTTAGAATATCTGTGTTTATCAAAATCTCGATGAAATTATTTATTCCTCCAACTTTTAACTTTGAATTAACCTTTTTTACAGCTGAATAAGTTCTTTTAAAAAACTCCAATGTTTTTTTGCTCACACTCTTTTCAATGGTAAAGTTATCCCAAATTTCAAAATACCAAGAAGTAACCTCATCAATTCCATATCTATTTATTAAATGTTTTGTAAAATTTCTAACAAGACTCTCCCACTTATCTAAGCTTTTTGGGTAACTTATATTTGCTTTCCAATTAAACATATACTTTTTTTCACTAGCAAGGCTTTCAGGCATATAACTTAATTCAATAAATGGCTTTAACTTAACTTCTAATAAAAAATCTATAAGTTCATCTATATAACTGAAATTGAGTTCTACTTCTCCATTGGAATTCTCATTATATATCATCATGTCATCACTAAAGATTCCATGAAATCTTATATATTTAAATGGGATTTCTTCTTGGATAGCTCTAAGCTGCTGCCTCCATTCAGCTCTTAACCCCTCTGAAGCTCTTCCAAAACAAATGATTTTATTCCATGAATCTTTTATATCCCCTATAGTCTTCTCACAATTAATACTATATTTTTCATTGACTATATTTTCCTTATCTTCATTTGAACAATATCTTTTAATTAAATCTATAATTTCTATATCTTCTAAATTAATATTACTTTTGGGATTATTAATTTTAATTGGATTAGTATTGTGGATATTTTTTCTATAAATTGACGGCGTGGTATTGTATTTTTCTTTAAACACCTTAAAATAGGATTTAAGATTAGGAAACCCATTTTCTAAAGCAACATAGGTTATCTTATTTTTTTCACTTTTCAAATCCTTTAGTGATTCTTTTAATCTCACATTAGAAATGAAGTCATTTAAAGTTAACCCCATATGTTTAGAAAAATATCTAGATAGATATTGAGGGTTTAAGTTCACTTCCTCAGCCAAATCATTTAAAGTTAATTTTTCTTTATAGTGAATATTAATAAAATTAATCAATTTTTCTATTCTTTTATCTTCTATCTGGGAATTTGATTTTATATATTCCTTTTCATCTATATATTTAGTTGTAAAAACTAAAATCAAATCTAAAACCCTCTTTTTAATCTCTAAAGCATAGGACTTTTCCTTTTTTATAAATGATTCTATTATCTTTAAAAGCATTCTCCAAAAACTCTTATCTTCTTTAGTATTTAAGTAAAATCTAATTTCAGAAAAATCTTTATAATAATTGTTAAAGTAGTTACTATCTATATTTAATGTAATAATAACGTTTTCTTCTAAAGGCTCTAATAAACATAGGCTTTCATTATTGAGTAGAAATACAGTTCCTTCTGAAAGATTATATAAATTGCTGTTTGTTGTGACATTAATCTTCCCCTTTAATATAAAGATTAGCTTCAATTCTTTATTGAAGTAGTATTGAGATTTAGTTACTCCATAGCTGGTAATACTAATTGGAATATCACTTGTTTTCTCAAATATCATTATCCTTCCCCCTTTGACCTTAAATTTAGATTTTGCTTACAATTATTTACATTTAATATTTCGTTAGACCTTTCATTAACTTTACTTATATCTGTTAATATAATCCAGCAAATATCATACCAAAACACTAAAACAGCCATTAATCAACTTTCTATTTAATAAATCAATGTAGTGTTTGTGACTTTTTCCCTAGTGTTTGAATATTATTCTTGAGTGTTTAGGCTTTATAGTCATTATAAAATAATTTAATTTTCATAATAAAAATAGCTGATACTAAGGGCCTCAAGCTCCTAATATCAGCTATTTAATATAATATATATAATTTTAAGAAAGTTCAAAAGCTCCTGTATAAAGCTGATAATATCTTCCTTTTTGGTTAATTAAGTCATCATGACTTCCTCTTTCAATTATCTTTCCTTGGTCTAAAACCATAATAACATCTGAATTCTTAACTGTAGAAAGTCTGTGTGCAATTACAAATACAGTTCTGCCTCTCATAAGTTTATCCATTCCTTCTTGTACGATTTTCTCTGTTCTTGTATCTATACTTGAAGTAGCTTCATCTAGTATTAATACTGGTGGATCTGCAATTGCAGCTCTTGCTATTGTTAATAGTTGTCTCTGTCCTTGAGATAGACTTCCTCCATCACCAGTAATAAATGTATCATAACCTTGTGGTAAATGTCTTATGAAAGTATCTGCATTTGCAAGTTTTGCAGCTGCTATTACTTCATCATTTGTAGCGTCTAACTTACCATATCTAATATTATCCGCTATAGTTCCTGTAAATAAATGAGGATCTTGAAGTACCATACCAAGGGATCTTCTTAAGTCATCTTTTTTTATCTTATTGATATTTATATGGTCGTATCTTATTTTTCCATCTTGAATATCATAGAATCTATTAATTAAATTGGTTATAGTAGTTTTACCAGCACCTGTAGCTCCAACAAAGGCTATTTTTTGACCAGGTTTTGCATAGAGATTTATATTTTTTAATATTAATTTTTCATCTGTATACCCAAAATCAACGTCATCAAATACTACTTCTCCTAAAAGCTTAGTATAGGTAACTGATCCATCTTCATGAGGATGTTTCCATGCCCATATACCAGTTCGCTTATTAGTTTCAGTTAATGTTCCTTGCTCATCTTCATTAACATTAACAAGCGTTACATACCCCTCATCTTCTTCATGTTTTTCATCTATAAAATCAAATATACGTTCAGCTCCTGCTAAAGCCATAACTACAAAGTTAAACTGTTGTGACATCTGTCCTGTTGTTTGACTAAATGCTCTTGTTAGTTGAAGGAAAGCTGCTAGTCCTCCAATAGTAAAGCCTGCAAAAGAGTTTATTGCTAAAGTTGCTCCTAAGATAGCCATTACAACATAAGTTATATACCCTATATTACCTATTATAGGCATTAATATATTTGCAAACTTATTTGCATTATTAGCACTATCACGTAAAGCATCATTTATTTTGTCAAAGTTAGCCTTGGCTTCTTGCTCATAACCAAAGACCTTTACTACCTTTTGACCTTCCATCATTTCTTCTATATAACCATTTACTTTACCTAAATCCTTTTGTTGAAATCCAAAGTACTTTCTACTTTTCCCACCAATTAATTTAGTGACATATGACATAGTAGCTATAGCTATTATCTGAACAATTGTAAGAGGGATACTTAAAAATATCATAGAAAAAAATATGCTTACAGCTGTTATTATAGCTGCTAGAAGCTGTGGAATCCCTTGACTTATCATCTGCCTTAAAGTATCTGTATCATTAGTATATAAACTCATTAAATCTCCATGAGAGTTTCTGTCAAAAAAACTTATAGGTAGCTTTTCCATATGTGAAAACATATCATCTCTTATTCTCTTTAAAGATCCTTGAGAAATTACAATCATTATACGGTTGTATATATAAGTACACAAAACTCCTACATAATAAATAACAGCCATAGTTAATACTACTTTAAGTAGTGGTGCAAAATCTATATTTGATTTATTCATAAGAGGGGCTATATAATCATCAATTAAGCTTCTAAGGAACATTGTACCTATAACATTAGCTATAGAACTTATTATTATAGCTATAGTAACAATGAAAAAAAGAAACTTATATTCTTTAACTACATAGTTTATTAATCTTTTTAATGTTTTTAAAGAGCTTACATTACCTTTAAAATTCTTGTCTTTATTCATCTTTATCAGCTCCTTTAACTTGTGATTCATAAACCTCTTTGTATATATTATTTCTTTCTAATAATTCTTCATGAGTTCCAAATCCATCTATAAGCCCATCATTTAATACTATAATCTTGTCAGCATCTTGAACTGAAGAAATACGTTGTGCAATAATGATCTTTGTTGTATTAGGTATTGTTTCTATAAAGGCTTTTCTTATAAGAGCATCTGTTTTAGTATCAACCGCACTAGTTGAATCATCTAAAATTAATATTTTAGGTTTTTTAAGTAATGCTCTTGCTATACAAAGTCTCTGTCTTTGCCCACCAGATACATTAGTTCCACCCTGCTCTATGAAAGTATCATATTTATCTGTAAAACTTTCTATAAACTCAGATGCTTGAGCCTGTTTACATGCCTCTATTATTTCTTCATCTGTTGCGTTTTTATTTCCCCATCTTAAGTTTTCCTTTATGGTTCCTGAAAACAGTACATTTTTTTGAAGCACCATGGATACTTCATTTCTAAGTGTTTCTATATCATATTTTCTAACATCAACTCCACCAACTTCTACTGAACCATCTGTAACATCATATAGTCTTGGTATAAGTTGAACTAAACTAGATTTAGAACTTCCTGTTCCACCTATAATTCCTACTGTTTCTCCAGAGTTTATCTTTAGGCTTATATTGTCTAGTACTAAGTTATTTTTATTAGTTTTATAATAAAAACTAGCACCCTTAAATTCTATAGATCCATCTTTAACTTCATATATTGGATTTTCTCCATTAGTTAAATCACTTTTTTCATCTAAAACTTCTACAATTCTTTCAGCAGATGGTCTAGCTATAATAACCATAACAAATACAAAAGACATCATCATAAGACTCATCATTATATTTGCAGTATAGGTGAATAAACTCATTAATTCACCTGTTGTCATAGTGTTTGAAACTATCATTTTAGCTCCAAGCCAAGACAAAAGTAATATACAAGTATAAACAGTAAACTGCATAATAGGTCCATTAAGAATAACTAGCTTTTCTGCTCTCATAAAGTAATCATAAAGAGTTTTTGATTCTTTATAGAACTTATCTATTTCATGATCTTCTCTTACATACGCCTTAACAGCACGAATTCCTGTTAAATTTTCTTGAACACTAGCATTTAAATCATCATATCTTTTAAATACTTTTACGAAGTTTGGATGCGCTTTCATGATGATAGCATACAACACTATAGATAGAAAAACTATTGCTCCTAAAAATATAAGTGCTAGTTTCCAATTAATATAAAAACACATTAGCATAGCCGATACCAACATAAGAGGAGCTCTTGCAAACATTCTTATTATCATTTGAAATGCATTTTGCACATTTGTAACATCAGTAGTTAATCTAGTGATAAGCCCTGCAGTTGAGTATTTATCTATATTTGAGAAAGAAAAGTCCTGTATATTATAAAACATTCCTTTTCTTAAGTTTCTTGCAAAACCAGATGACGCACTGGCTCCAGTCTTACCAGCAATAATTCCAAATGTAAGTGATAAAAATGATGCTATAAGCATTCCAATCCCTACCATTGTTACATACTTCACGTCACCTTTCCCTACCCCATTATCAATTATCCAAGCCATTAGGAAGGGAATCATAACCTCCATTGCCACTTCTAATCCTATATATATTGGAGTCATAATTGTATCTTTTTTAAACTCTCCAATATAATTTGCTATTTTTTTTACCATAACATACCTCCTCATCTTTGTTAGACTTCTAACTAATCATTTAAAAAAAATTGCCTAATCAGCAATTTTTTTAATTAATCTATCTATTAATTCAGTTAGTATTTCTAATTCTTCATTACTCAATTCATCTCTTAATGATTTTTCAAATTCAAGTATGTAACTATAAACCTTGTCTTGAATTTCAGTTCCTTTATCTGTAAGGATTATCTTCTTAAGTCTTGCGTCCTCACATACACTTACTCTTTCTATATACCCATTTTTCTCCATAAGTTGAAGAACACTAGTTACAGAAGAGCGTCTAGTATCCAATTCTTCTTCTATATCCTTTTGGAATATTGATCTTATCTTTGTTTCACGATTCAAGAATCCAAGTATCCGTGCTTGAACCCCAGTCAAACCATATTTAGATGCTTCTTTAGCTATTTTTCTATGAACTCCATGTGATAAGATATTAATCTTTTTCCCTATGTAGATTTCTTTATCCACTACTTTACCTCTAATTGTTAGACTTCTAACTAATTATAAAATTCTTAAACTAATTTGTCAATTATTTTTCTAATTTTGAAAATTAGTATAGTTTAATAACAAAGAGAATAACATGAAACTAAACACTATTCTCTAATTAAAGATAATTTTCTTAAGCTTGGACTCATAAGCTTCACAAAAATATCTAACATAGGTCCAAAAATCAACATTGCTATTACAGTACCTTCTCTTACCGTCATAGAATTTTTGAAGATAAATGTAATTATTAAAGATATTACAATTGCTATTATATCTACACCTTGTCTTATGGAACCAAAGTTTTTATTAATCTTTTTTGCTAAAACCATACAACATGATTCTAGTGGAAAACTAATAAGATTAATTGCAGTAATCATAGCTATACCTAAAGCACACATTACTACTGATAAAACAAACAAACTTATACTTATAAAATAATTATCAATCACAATTTCTGCTAAAACTTTGTATATCATAAAATTAACAACAGTTCCTAATAATATTGAAACACCTATCTGAGCCAAGTGATTAAATCTAAATACATCTTTTAAAATAAAGATTTGTACTAAAACACAACTAATATTAAGAATCATAGAAAAAGTTCCTACTTTTACCCCTAATACCATTGATATACTTTGGCTTAATGCATCCCATGCACCTACCCCTATTGCTATCTTTATCCCTAAGCTTGCTCCCATTGCAGTTATAATCATAGCTATAGCTACCATAATGATCCTATTAATTTTTTTATTCATCTAATACTACTCTCCTTAGTAACTCTAATTCATACACTAAAAATATACCACAACCTTGACTCCATAAATTATCTATTTCTGAAAATCAAATATATTTCCTTAAATAACAATAAAGACTTTAATTAAAGTCTTTATTGTTATTTTTATTAAATTCTATATTAAGCTTGAGCTTCTTGTTCACTCTTAAGGTTCATAGCATCCACTTTCTTGAAGAATGGGAAGTATACTAATACAGATATAGTTATACATACTACTTGAAGTAAAGCCATTCTCCATCCACCCATTATTAATCCTCCGATTACTGGTGGTGTAGTCCAAGGAACAGTTACACCTGTAAATAGTGGAACTAATCCTATTCTCATAGCAAAATATGCTACTACTGCTGAAATTGTTGGTGCTAATACGAATGGTAAGAACATTAATGGGTTCATAACCATTGGGAAACCAAATATTATCGGTTCATTTATGTTGAATATTCCAGGCCCTATAGATAATCCACCTAATGCTTTGTTTT
>NZ_FQXU01000004.1 GCF_900130055.1 Clostridium intestinale DSM 6191 | reverse complement strand
TAATGATATTTGATAGATTTGCAAATCTAAAATATAAATATGGGAATAGACACTTTTGGTGCAGAGGATATTATATAGATACAGTTGGAAGAAATAAAAATGCGATAACAAAATATATACAAAATCAGTTACAAGAAGATCAGTTAGCAGAGCAAATAAGTATGAAAGAATATATCGACCCGTTTACGGGAGAGCAAGCAAAAGTAAGCAAATAAAATAGCCACCTTATAGGTGGCCGCTGAAAAAGTTTTGCGATTGGCGGTTTTTCAGAGCGCGAGTAGCGCCGCCAGTATCATGCCCTTATAGGGCTTAATCAAGCCTCCGGCTGAGCCGGTGGTACTTGACTTGAAAAGCAATTTTTGTTTGTAACCTATGTTACTGATAAAAATTTGAGAATGAATTATACTATGATTAAAGAAGTCAAGGAAAGAGGTTGAATAGAATGAGTTTATTTTTAGGAAAAGTTCATTTTTGGTTATTTAATAAAATAGTCTGGTTTGAAGGTTTAGAAAAAGAAGTAGAAAAGGTAATAGAAGAAAAAAAACTTCCTTTAAATAGTTGGAGAGAAAATATATATAACAAATATGGAAAACCAACAGAAGATAAACCTTTAGAAGATATGATAGATACATCTAATATTCATGGCTGGTTACAAGGGAAAATAGCTTCAGCAGAAGGAAGACAGGCGGCTTTTATTACTAAGGGAGTAAATGAATTAGGGGAAGGGTTCCTAGATTCCATAAAAGTAACGTATAAAGAACAAGGTGATAAAGCAGCTAAAGAATATTTAGAAAGTGGGACTAGTGTAGAAGACCCAGCAGAAATATTTACAGCATTAAATAACTATATTTTAGATGGAATGCCTTGTGATAGAGCTAATGAAATATTAGAAAACTCAGAAGTAAAACTATCATGGGAAACAACTCTAGATGTTCATGAAGATTATTGGAATGCAGAAGGTGGAAATGTGCAATGGTTTTATGATGCAAGAGATTTCTGGATAGAAGCTTTTGTAAGTGGATTAAATGAAGCTTTTGGATTTAGAAAGACAGCTGACAATGTAAGAGAAATTTATAGAAGATAGGTGATAAGTATGAATGCAATTGATATTATGGTAGATGAACATAAAAATATCAAAAAGATGCTTGTTATAACAAGAAAGTATTGTAGCATGCTTTTAAATAATGATGATTTTGATTTAGATGTATTTAATGAAATAATAGATTTTATTAGAAACTATGCAGATAAACATCATCACGGAAAAGAAGAAGAAATGTTATTTAATAAGATGGAAGAAGAATGTGTGGAAGCTATTAAAAAAACAATTAGATATGGTATGTTAGTAGAGCATGATATGGGAAGAATGTATGTTAGAGATTTAGAAGAGGCACTTAAGAGATACAAAGATGGTGACGAAGATGCTAAACTTGATATAATAGCTAATGCTATATCATACACACATCTTTTACAAAGGCATATTGATAAAGAGGATAACATATTATATAAATACGCTATAAACAATTTATCTAATGATACTTTAGATAAATTAAATAAAGAATCTTTAGAGTTTGAAGAAAATGCTAAAAATAATGGCACACAGGATAAATATATTAAGTTAATTGAAAAATTATCTTAAAAAAGGTAGATTAAAAGATCAAGAAATCTTTTAATCTACCTTTAATTTATTAGATATATATTCTCATAAAATACATATTTAATAAAAAATATTCTGGATTAATTTTTTTGTTAATAGCATCAATACTATGTTGTGTTATTAGAGGTTCTCGTCTAGTTGTGAAAGATGTAATTATAGCCGAATGGAAAACATGTCCGTTTTTGTGTTGGAAAAATACTAAATCCCCAATTTCTATTGAATCATCATTAATAAGTACTCCTTTAGGACCTTGGTGTAAATACTCTAAATTCTCTCTTAAAAGCCAAAATAGACTGTGTGCAGTAGACCACGAAACTGAATAATCTTTATCAGATTTATAGTACCAATAAGGAGAAATATATCTCATAGGAGCACCAGCAAAATGTATTATCTGAGATATAAAATTGGAACAATCATTTCCACCTGTGCTTTTAGACCCTAAATAAACATATTTATCATTTGGAATTAAAGCATATTTATATGCGTAATCTACCATTTTATTTCTACTTAATTCCTTCATTTAAATAACACTCAATTTATTGATTTATTTAATTATATGGAACTGTTCTTTGGTTTGTTCATCTATAGTTTTGAAAGTATATCCCTTTTCTTTATAGTATTTAATAATATAAGGAAGTGCTTTTACTGTATTTTTATGTTTATTACTACAATGGAGTAATAAAATTATTGAATCTTTTTCACTAATTGAATTTTTAAATATTTTATTTGGTTCAAGATTATAATTAGCGCCATCTCCACTATCTTGAGTCCAGTCATAAATTTTTAAGTTTTCTTCATGTAATAATTCAACCATAGAATTATTAATTTTATAGCTAATATTATTGCAACCAAAAGGAAATCTTAATATATTTGTTTCTAGACCTATTAAGTCCTTGATTTCAGACTGAGTTTTTTTCATTTCTGATAAAAAAGAAGCTTTACTTAAATAAAGGTTTTCTCTTTTATGAGTATAAGAGTGTAAACCTATACTATGACCATCGTTGTTCATACGTATGAGGGTTTCTTTATTGTCTTTAATTTGTTCTCCGATAACAAAGAAGGTAGCTTTAACATTTTCTTCTTTTAAAATGTTTAAGATATCATTCGATAGTTTAGTAGGGCCATCATCAAATGTTAAGTATATGGTTTTTTGAGGATTTTCTTTGGATAATTCTTCTGCAAATACTATATTAGAATTTAAAAGTAGAGCAACTATGAATAATATTAGAAACTTTATTTTTGACATCTCAATTACCTCCATTTCATTTTTATAGTATGTACTATTGAATAAAAAATATTAAATATTAAAATTAGTAAATAAAACTATAAGAAGTTTTAATATTAATTTATAATAAAACAATATAGACACTTTAGAAATTATAAAAAGTAACGAAATATTAATTAGAGTAATAAAGAATAAATGCAATTGGTGGTGCTTACGTGGGTAGAATTAATTTTAGAAGTGCATTTATAGGTTTTTGTATATTATTTTCTATTATAATAACTTATATTTATAAAAATAGTATGTTTAATAGCATATTAATGATAGTGATTTTAGGGTTTGTATTTTTCGAAATATATAAATTGTTAGTGAAAAAAACTTATAATTTAAATAAT
Organism: Clostridium intestinale DSM 6191; assembly: GCF_900130055.1. Classification (GTDB taxonomy): domain Bacteria; phylum Bacillota; class Clostridia; order Clostridiales; family Clostridiaceae; genus Clostridium_T; species Clostridium_T intestinale. The sequence continues at coordinate 581,250 of NZ_FQXU01000004.1, read as the reverse complement.
GAGAAAGATCAATATTATTATAGGTTTAAGACAACCCTAGATTCTTTAAATGCAATGTTAATAGAGGTTTATGAATCAAATAAAGTATTATATATTTCAGAAATTATAAAGAAAGAATGGCTTATTAGTGAGGATATAAATTATAAAACTTTATTATCAATGTTTTCAGATGAGTATAAAGAAGCTTTGCAGTACGTTTTAGATGATTATATTTTATATAAAAAACAAGAAGAATTTAGCTTGTTTAGTGAGTTATATACTAAAGATAACAAAAAGAAATATTTATCCATAAAAGGCAAAGGCCAAAAGAATAGTCATGGTGAATATCATATAAGTGTGGTTATTTTTGATATAACCCATGAAAAAGAGCAAGAAACCAAGATAGAATATATAAAACTACATGATGAAATAACAGGTTTACCAAATAGACATCATTTCAAACAAAAAGCTAATAGTATTATTATGGAGATAAAAGATACTTACGAAAATATAGCATTAATATTTATAGACATAGATAATTTTAAGTATATTAATGATGCATTTGGAAGCGAAATTGGAAATAAAGTACTGAGAAAAATAGGAAGTTTATTAAAAGAAAATGGAGATGCTGATAGTTTTGTATCACGTTATGCCGGAGATGAATTTATAATATTAAAAAGAAATATTTTAGACTTAAATTTATTAAATACTTATTTGAAAAAATTAATAGAGGATTTAGGGAATTGTATAAGAGTCGGAGATAAAGAGATTTACACAACTATTAGCATGGGAGTAGCGTTATATCCTAAAGATGGTGAGGATTTAGAAACCTTATTAAAGAGGGTAGATGTGGCTATGTATAGTGCTAAAAATGAAGGTAAAAACACATATAGATACTTCAATATGGACATACTCAACTCTATAAACAGGCAATATTTAATTGAAAAAGGTTTGAGAAATGCAATAAAAAATAAAGAATTGTATTTAGTAATGCAACCTAAAGTTAGAAGTAATGATGAGAGTATAGAAGGTTTTGAATGTTTAGTAAGATGGAATAGCGAAGAATTAGGAGTAGTTTCTCCAGCTGAGTTTATACCAATAGCTGAAAGTTCCAGTATAATTATTGAATTAGGGAAGTATATTATAAAAGAAGCCATGGAAAGATGTAGAACCATGATAAATGAAACCAATAAAAAATTTAAGCTATCAATAAATTTATCAGAAGTTCAATTAAGAGACGAGTCATTATTAGAATTTATAAATCTTGAAGCTAGTAAGTGGGATATAGATCCTTCTTATATAGAATTTGAAATAACAGAAACGGTATTAATTCAATCGGCTGAAAGAAATGTAACTATTCTCGAGAGATTAAAAGAAAGAGGTTTCTCTATAGCTCTAGATGATTTTGGAACAGGATATTCCTCATTAAATTATTTAAATATACTTCCTATAGATATCTTGAAGATAGATAGATCTTTTATAGTGGGAATTGGAGTAGATAAAAAAAGCGAATATATCATAAGAACCATAATAAATCTTTCTCACGATTTAGAAATAAAGGTAGTCGCAGAAGGAGTAGAAACAAAAGAGCAGTTAGAATTCCTTAAAGATTGCAAATGTGATATTATACAAGGATATTTTTTCTCTAAACCACAAATGTATAATAAAGCTTTGTTTATGCTAAGAGAAGGTGTAGTTGGAGTAGCTGAATAAATAAAGTACCATGTAGATAAAGGTTTTTAAAAACCATGAAATGTGATATAATAATTATATAAATAATAAGAAAAGGATGATCTATATGGGAAGAGGTTTTAGTAATATTGTCTATATAATACTAACTATAGTTGTAATATTAGGAGTAATAAACATTGTAGCTTTCTTACTTCCATACATAATCATTATTATAGCTGTTTTATGGTTATATAGACTTATAAAAGGAAAGAAATATAGTAAGAGAGAAAGAAATTCAAGTAACTATAGATATAATAGTAATCAAGCTAATGACATTCAACATAATGAAGATGGGGATGTTGTTGACGTAGAGTATGAAGAAATAAAGAAATAATTAAATAAAAAAATGCTGTACTTTTATATAGTACGGCATTTTTTTATCGCCAATTTTAGACACCAAAGCTGTAGTTTAATCATAATATGTAGGGAAAGTAAACCTAAGGAGGAATTAAAATGAGTCACAATCATCAAGACGGATACTATAATATATACGATGGATACAGTCCATGTGAGGAAACAGTTAATAGCTGTGAGGACACAAATGATACAATACCAAATCCATGCCCAGTTCCACCAACAAGAAGAGGAACTATAACTGTATTTTCTAAACTTGGAACTCAAGATGGAGAACCTTTAGAAGGCGTTAAAGTAAATCTTTATAGGCTTGGAGATTGCCCTAAATTAGTTCAATGTGAAGTAACAGATTGTCAAGGGAAAGTAGTTTTTAATAATTTAGAAGAAGGATCATATAGAGTTATCCAAATAATTGATAGAAACTATTTCCAAAAACCATGCTATATTCCTTGGAATGAAGTAAATATAGATGGAAATACAAGAAATTCAACTATTACAGTAGTAAATAGACTTAACCCATCAGTAATAAATAGACACAGATGTAATTGTAATAATAACTGTGATGACGGTTTAGGATGGCTAGCATTAATACTTTTATTTGGCTTCTGTGGATTTGGCTTCTTCTGGTAATAATTTTATACTATATTGAAATAAGCGCAGTTTTAAACTGTGCTTATTTTATTGAATAAAAAGCTTTTTTAATATACAATTTTATATGTATTTTAATGAAAAGAGGTATATGATATGGAAAATAATATTGATGTATATATTAAGCTAGGAGAGAATGGGGTTATACCTAAATATGGGTCTATTAATGCAGCAGGTTGTGATTTATATGCAGCTAGTGACTTAGTAATAAGACCAGGAGAAATTAAGGTGTTATCACTGGATTTTATTATGGCAATACCAGAGGATTGTGAAGCGCAAGTGAGGCCAAGAAGCGGGTTATCATTAAAAACAACACTTAGGATTCCTAACTCACCTGGAACTATAGATGCTGATTATAGAGATAATGTTGGGGTAATAATAGAAAATAACTATAGTATAGAAAACTTGCCTTATGAAATAATGAAATCTCCTGAATTAATAGAGGTTTTAGAGAAAGAATATCGAGAAGTAAGTTTATCAGAGATAGTTAAGAGTAATAGCAATTGTAGTATTTTAAATAACAAAATTTATTTAGATAAAAATGATAATCCTTATGGAAGTATATACATAAAAAAGGGAGAAAGAATTGCTCAGATGATTTTCTGTAAATATAAGAGAGCTAATTTTATAGAGCATGAAAACCCTAAAGCTATAGGTGAAAATCGTGGTGGCGGTTTTGGACATACTGGAATATAAAGAAAGCAGGAATATATCCTGCTTTTCTAATCTTCTACAAGAGTTTCCCATTCCTCATAAAGAGAGGATATCTTATCTTGAGTTTCAGAAATTTCTTTATTGATTTTTACAATTTCATCACCATTAGAAAACACTTCAGGTAAACATTGCTTTTCCTGTAAAGCTAATAGCAATTCCTCAGCTTGACTTATTTCTTTTTCAATGGTCTGCAGTCTTACTTTTATAGCTTTAGATTCTTTTTCTATTTCCTTTTTCTTTTTTCTTTCTTCTCTTATTTGGGTTTTAGTTTTTCCTTGAGAATCTTCAAGTATAGACTCAAATCTATTAGGATTACTTTTCTTTTCGCTATAATAAGTATAGTTACCCAAATACTCCTTTATTCCATCTTCCTTCAACTCATAAATTTTAGTTATGACTTTATTTAAGAAATATCTGTCATGAGATATAACCATAAGAGTACCATCATAGGTTAAGATAGCATCTTCTAAGGCCTCTCTAGAAACTATGTCTAAATGATTGGTAGGTTCATCTAGAAGAAGGAAATTGTCCTTAGCTAGCATAAGTTTAAGTAAATTAATTCTACATTTTTCTCCACCACTTAATAGATGGATTTTTTTAAAGGCATCCTCTCCTTTAAAAAGGAATGCAGCTAAAGCGCCTCTTACTTCCGAAGTAGTAAGCTCTGGAAATTCACTCCATACTTCATCTAAAATTGTATTATCAAGGTTAAGGTCGGATTGTTCTTGATCATAATATCCAATATCTACATTCCTACCTATTACTTTAACTCCAGTGTCAGCTTTTATTTTCTCTAAGATTATCTTAAATAAAGTAGTTTTACCTCTTCCATTTTCTCCGATTAAAGCAACTTTATCTCCTCTTCTTAAATCCATTGAAAGGTTATTGAACAAAACCTTATCACCATAAGCTTTTTTCAAGTTTTCTATATGTAGTACATCATTACCACTTTTTACTTTAGTCTCAAAACTAATTTTAGATGCTTCTTTTTCTTTTTCAGGAGCATCAAGTAGTTCGATCTTATCTAAAGCTTTTTCTCTACTTTCAGCAGCTCTTATGCTTTTCTCTCTATTAAAAGAACGAAATCTATCTATTATTTCTTTTTGTCTTTTAATTTCTGCTTGTTGAAGATTATAGGCTTTGGCTCTAGCTTCTTGATCTTTTTTTCTAAGTTCTAAAAACTTAGTATAGGATGCATTATAGCAATATATAGTGCCCTGAATTACTTCAAAGGTGGAAGCAGTTACTTTATCTAAAAAGAATCTATCATGGGATATAACTAAAATAGTGCCTTTATATGTAGATAGGTATTCTTCTAACCATTCTATTGCATCTAAATCTAAATGATTTGTAGGTTCATCTAAGAGTAATATGTCTGGGTTTCTTAAAAGCAGTTTTACTAAAGCAATTCTAGTCTTTTGTCCCCCACTTAAAGTAGATATATATTTATTAAAATCATTTTCTGTAAAGCCTAATCCTTTTAAAATTCTCGAGATTTCACCCTTGTATGTATATCCACCTCTGTGAGAATAAATATCTTGTAGAGTTGTATAGTCATTAATTAATTTGTCATGATAAGAAGAGTTAGATTCATCATAGGGTTCTTTTAGCCTTTCTTCTAAGGTTAAAAGTCTTTCTTCTATATTTAATAGTTCTTGAAAAACTGTTAAAGTCTCATCATAAATTGTGTTTTCTTCAGAAAGTTCTAGATGCTGAGAGAGATAACCAAGGGTTTTATTTTTATCTAAAAACACATCACCTGAATCGGCAGAAAGTTGACCAGTTAAAATCTTAAATAGAGTAGATTTACCTTCACCATTTCCACCTATAATACCTATTTTATCCCCTTCATTTATAGAAAAACTTATTTTTTTTAAAACAACCTTCGTTCCATAACTTTTTTCAAGATTTTTACAACCTAAAATAATCATAGTTAATACTCCTTTATGGAAAATAAAAATACTTATACCATTATACTATCCTCACATGATTTAATCAAACAACACAATATTAGTAGATAAAAAAATTAAGCATCCAATAAAAAGAATATTGGGTGCTTAATTTATAAAAAACTTTATTATGTTCTTAGAAGTTTATTTCTATGTTTATTTTTCTTCAAAATAATTAATAAGTGATTTATTATGATGTTCTAATGTTATTGAAATTATTTTTTTAGTAAATAACTTAATCATATGATCAGGCATTTTATAGGATCTAAAATTAGAAATAATACTTTGATAGTCATTTTCTATTATATCAAAAACTGTATCAGTTTCTTTTGAGTTATCTTGACGGAAATCTAAGTCATCATCTTCATCTAAACTTCTTATTAATGAAAAAGTATTAGGAATATCAGTTACTATAGTATTTGGGGCAGAGCTTGAGAATACTTTGCCATTAAACTCTCCTATTAAATCTTTAGATTTTGTTATGGTAGAAGAAAACCCTTTGGAAAACATCATTAAACTTAATGGATCTCTAAACACTTCAAAAACAAGGTCATCACTCATATATTTATCTGCTGGAACCATTGTATACCTCCTTAGAAACTTATTTTATTATTAAAGATTATGAAATTAATTTATTTATTAGAACTTTTAATTCAACAAAAGTTTTTCATAAGAATATGATGTTTATAAGGAGGTAATGAGCATGTATCCTGAAGATAAAAGAATAAGAGAAACCTTTATTGGTATAGAGGAAACTGTAAGAATAAACAATGGAAAATTCACAAAATCAATAAATTTTGATAATGCAGCTACCACTCCTGCTTTTAAAAAAGTTCTAGAAAGTGTAAATAATTTTATACCTTATTACGGAAGCGTTTCTAGAGGGGAAGGGTTTAAATCTAAAGTAAGCACAGATATATATGAAAAGTCTCGAGAAAAAATTCTTGAATTATTTTCTTTATCAGGTAGGACAGATTATGAAGTAATATATGTAAAAAATGCAACAGAAGGACTAAATAAGTTATCAAATAGATTGATAACTTCCCCAAATGATTTAGTTATAAGCACTAGAATGGAACATCATTCAAATGATTTGCCATGGAGAGGAAAATGCAGATTAGATTATATTGAGGTGGATGAATACGGAAGATTATCAGTAGATGATATAGAAAAAAAGCTTAAAGAAAATGAAGGACAATTTAAATATTTAACTATTACTGGAGCATCAAATGTAACTGGATATGTAAATCCGGTTAATAAGATAGCTAAATTAGTTCACAAATACGGTGGAAAAATTATAGTTGATGGAGCTCAACTTATTCCGCATGAAAAAGTTAATATGGCAGGGTTAGAGCCTGGGGAAGAGATAGATTACTTGGTATTTTCAGCTCATAAAATGTATGCACCTTTTGGAATAGGCGTTATTGTAGCTTTGAAGGAAGGGCTTATACATGGAGAGCCTGATTATAAGGGTGGTGGAACTGTAAATTTTGTAACTGATGATAATGTTATTTGGGGGGAAGGATCTAGTAGAGATGAAGCTGGAACTCCAAATCTTTTAGGTGTAATAGCTTTACTTGCTGCAATTGATGAAATTAATAAAATCAGTTACAGGACAATAGAAAAAAGAGAAGAGTGGCTAACAAGAGAACTATTAAGAGGATTAAATAATATTGGTAATATTGATATATATGGATATCCATATTATGATGGCAATAGATTAGGAATAGGGGCTTTTAATGTAAGAGGTTTATGGCATGGGCACGTAGCTAGTCTTTTATCTGAGCTTGGAGGAATTAGTGTCAGAAATGGATGTTTTTGCGCTCAGCCATATGTTCAAAGATTATTAAATATAGATAATGAAACTATTGAAGAACATTTTAGAAATCCTCATAGAATAAAGGAAGGTATGGTAAGAGTAAGCTTTGGAGTTTATAATACCTTAGATGAAGTATGGAGGTTTTTAAATACACTAGAGTATATTGCAAAAAATTATAGGTAAAGGTGATGGATTAATCCATCACCTTTTAAAGTGGGTTTATTTGTTAAAAGCTTTATACTTTGGAAGACTATTCTCAAAGTGTAAAGAAGGATTACCTGAAATCAAAGGATTTAAATAATCTAGGGCTTTTTCAGTTACATGATTTCCAGCCTCATTGATCCATTCACTTGGGAAATACTTAACTTTATTAGCAACTTTAGTAGTCTCTATAGGGAAAGTTGAGTATTCGTAAGGAGTATTAGACTCTCTTTTTATAGCAACCATCATACCTGTTAAGCCCTCTAGAGCATACTTTAATGCATCATAGCCTACTTGGTAAGCTTCGTCAATATCAAGGTCAGAAGCTGAATGCATAGAACATCTTTGAAGTATTCCAAGCTCTAATGCTTTAACTCTAGTTGTTATACCAGCATCAACAATGGTGGATTTTAAGTAATTTCCTACACCACCTAACTGAGCATGTCCAAAGTTATCATGTAAGCCAAGTGGGTTAATTTGAGCTAAAAAGTCACCTTGTTCATTTATTAAACCTTCGGATGCAACCACATAAACTCTGTTCTTTTCCTTAAAACGAGTGTTAACATCTTCTAGAAATTTTCCTACAACGAAAGGTTTTTCAGGTAAATATATAAAATCAGCAGCTGAAGAACCATTCTCTTTAGCTAAAGCAGCAGAAGCAGCTAGCCATCCAGTATCTCTTCCCATAGTTTCTAAAATGAATATTCCGTTATTCATATAAACAGAAGCATCATAATTAGTTTCTAAAACTGTAGTAGAAATAAATTTTGCAGCAGAACCAAATCCAGGGGTATGATCAGTATACATTAAATCATTATCTATAGTTTTAGGAATACCTATAAACTTTATATCTATATTATATTCTTTTCCATAGGCACTTAATTTTGAAATTGTGTCCATAGAATCATTTCCACCTACGTAGAAAAAGGCCTTTATATCTAATTCTTTAAATATTTCCATTAATTTTTCATATTCTTCAAGGGATTCTGTGTGACTTTTTAATTTATATCTACAAGAACCTAAGCCAGAAGATGGGGTGTACTTAAATATATCTAATTTACTTTGTGATACATCACTTAAGTTAATAAATTTTTTATTTAAGATACCTTCAATTCCATGTAGTCCTCCATAAACAGTATCAAATGCATTTAAATTATGGTTTGCTTCAACTAAACCTACAACACTAGAATTTATTACTGACGTTGGTCCGCCAGATTGTGCAATAATACAATTAGCCATTTTTTCCTCCCTATATTAAATGGTATATCACTCTAAATGTGCTATACTATTTCTTTTAAATGTTATCCTATTATATGATATATGTATTATTATAATATGTCAAAGGAATTTTGTTGAAAAAACTCAGAATTTACATAGTTAATATAAGAAAAAGAACTAAATGTGCTATACTATATAAAATTAATAGAAATTAAAAATATTAAAAATTTCGAGAATAATTATGTTAATGTGAAATATTATATAAAGATAGTATTAATGAGGAGATTAGACGGAAATGGAGAAGGTTTTAATTATTGCATTAGCTTTAGCAATGGATGCGTTTGGAGTTTCTCTTAGTATAGGTATAAATTGCGCAGTAAAAAGAAAAAATAAATTTTATTTTGCATTATCATTTGGAGTGTTTCAGTTTTTATTATCATTAATGGGAGCTGTAGGGGGATACTTCTTCAATAATTATGTAGCAGACATACCTAATATATTAGGAGGAGGGGTTATCGCAATAGTTGGTGTTATGATGATAAAGGAGGGAATGGAAAGTAAGGATGAGTGTATTTTATTAAATCCTAAAATGTATATAATATTAGGACTGTCTGTAAGTATAGATGCATTAGTAGTAGGATTCACAGCACTACATGATATAATAAATCCTGTGCTTATACTTATGGATACACTAGTTATAGGTGGGGTAACATTAATACTTTGTCTCTTTTCTTTTTACTTATCTAGATATGCTAAAAGGATAAGCTTTGTAGCTAAATATGCAGATTATTTAGGTGGAATAATATTAATGTTTTTTGGAATGAAAATGATGTTTAATATGTAATCATAATAATAAAAATTTGAATACAATGACATATACTTATGATATAATGAAAAGAAAAGTAACAATAGAGGGAACGTATGAATTGGGAGAATTTGTTAAAAGATAAAAAAATAAAAGTTACTAGAGCTAGAATAGATATTTTAAAAATACTACAAGAATGCCAAAAAAGTATGACAGCAGAACATATCTACTCTATATTTTGTGAGCATAATAAAGATGTAAACATATCGACTATATATAGAAGTCTAGAATTATTTGAGGAAAAAAATATTGTAGACAAAGTGTTCCTTCCAGAAGGTGTTAATGGTTTTTCATTAAAGAAGGATGATCACAAACATAGATTAAAATGTGAAATTTGTAATAAGGAAATATTAGTTCATTGCCCATTTAAACAAATAGAAGAACTAATTAACTCAGAAGCCAATTTTAAGATAACAGATCATTCTATAACCCTAAAAGGAATATGTGAAGACTGTAATGATAAAAACAATAAAGGAAAACATAACTAAAGGCACAAAATTATTTTGTGCCTTTAACTATTATATAAGTACTTGTTGAGTATATATTGTATTTTTAAAATCATTTATAGTATAAAGATTAGCACAGCAGTCTTTAACGTTTATTATATGAGTAGAATAAGCTAAAGCTTTAGAAATATTATGTTCAACAGAAAGAATTGTAATCCCTTTTTCTTTATTCAAAGTTCTAAGTAGTTCATAAAGTTCTTGTTGAGTTTTAGCATCTAATCCTGAAGAAAGCTCATCTAGTGCAAGTAGTCCTGGATTACCTAATAAAGCTCTTCCTATAAAAATTCTTTGTTGCTGTCCTCCAGATAAGGAACCTATGAGACTATTTTTAAAAGCGGTCATATTAACATATCTTAAAACTTCATCTATGGCTTTATTATCTTTAATACCTAGAGTTTTAGCGTGAACTTTTAATAGTTCTTTTACAGTAATAGGGAAACTGCTATTAAAGCTGTCCATTCGCTGAGGAACATAACCTACAGAGTAATTAGAAGTATTTATAATACCTTTAATAGGTTTTAGTAGTCCTAATACTAACTTGAGTAAAGTAGTTTTTGCACTACCGTTTTCACCTATTATAGATAAAAATCCACCTTGGGGAATATTAAGATTAACGTTATTTAATATATAAGGATCTTTTCCAGTATAAGAAAAGAAAAGTTCTTTAACTTCTAGCAAAATTTATCAGCTCCTGTATTTATAATTATATATTAAATTATATAACTAAATGCGAATTGTTTGCAACAATAAAAAGTTAATCCACAGAAGCAATATTTTCTAATTTCCAGTATTTTTTTTCAGTTTTAGATAAAGAGACTCGATAAGTTAAATATTTATGAGGTGATTTATCATCTAAACCTGAGGCAATAACAACAGCAGTTTTATCATCTGAATAAAGTACATTCATTTCCTTAACTCGTAGGAGCCTGTTATCTTTAGAGTAAGAGGATGTCATATAGTAATCTATAGAATAATAGATGTCCTTGCATTTACTTCTTATATATAAAGCTTTAAATGTAACAAATAGAGTAATTAACATTATTGAAGTTATTAATATTTTTAATAATCTTCTTTGAAGTCTAATTTTTTTATATTTATGAAACTTATAAATCCTTTTTTTCTTTCTAAGTTTTTTTGAATATTTTCTTTGGACTTGAACCTGAGAATTTAACATAATATCCACCTCCTTTTAATATATTACCAAATAATGGAATAAAAATAAATGAATAAATCTTAAATATTCCAAAAAATGTAAAATAAAAATACAGTTGTTGCATAGAAGTGGCAAAAAACAATATAATAGAATCATAACATTTGTGAAAGGTAGGTATTTGAAGATGGATTTTTCGGCATTAGTATTAATGGAAAAAGATAAAGATACAGGTCACCTTATAAAAGAGATAGGAAGTTATGCGGTTAATGAAGGTGCTGTGTATGTTAATAAACTATATGTAATAGATGGAGAAGTAAACTTATATTTTCAGGTAAATAAAGATGTAGAGGATTGGGAATACTCAGCAGTATATGATCTTTTTGATGTTGAGGCTTTTGAAACCTTAGGATATGACATTGAAGAAGTTGATGATGAGTTTAATCCAACTTGGATGATATCATTTCCTTTTGATGAGGAGCATGAAGAAGTAAGAGCTATATTAAATGAATTGTGTACTTTAATTAAGGATAATATAGAAAAAGTTTTTGAAAATATACAAGATAAAAAAGCAGAATATGAAGAATAATAACTAAGAGGTGAAATTTATGAGTGAAACAAAAAAAGTTAAACTTAGAGAAGAAATTCCTAGTGAATATAAATGGAAAATAGAAAAGGTCTATGAAGATACCACTGCTTGGGAAAATGACTTCAAATCTTTAAAGGAAGAGGGAATTAAACTTAAAGATTTTTCTGGGAAGTTAACTACGGGAGAAAAGATATTAGAATATTTAAAATTAAATGAAGTAATATCTAGAAAAGCAGAGAAATTATTAATTTATGCTCACTTAAGAAGTGATGAAAATACAGCTAATTCGGAGTTTCAAGTTTTAAAAGATAAGATAGATACATATCTTTCAGAACTTGGTAGTTATGGAGCTTTTTTTGTACCAGAGATATTAGAATTATCAGAAGAGTTTTTAATGGGAGAAATAAATAAAATCCCAGAACTAAAAGTATATGAGTTTTTATTTAAAGATATACTTAAGGAGAAACCACATACTCTTACAAAGGAAATGGAAGAGTTAATGGCTTCAGTTTCAGATTGTTTAGATGCGCCATATAATATCCACAATATGCTTACAAATGCAGATATGACCTTTGGAAATATAAAAGATGAGGATGGTCATGATGTTGAGTTAACAGAAGGTAACTATTCTTCTTTCGTTAGAAGTAAAAATAGGGAAGTAAGGGAAAGTGCTTTTAAAACTCTATATACTTCATATAAAGGACTTCAAAACACTTTAGCAACAAGTTTAAGTGCATCATTAAAAAACTTTATATTTGGAGCTAAAACTAGAAACTATAAAAATTCTTTAGAATATGCTCTAAAACCTAACGACATTCCATTAGAGGTTTATCATAATGCACTAAATACAATCAATAAGAACTTACCATTACTTCATAGATATATAGGACTTAAAAAGAAGTTACTTGGATTAGATGAAATGCATATGTATGATTTATATGTTCCTGCTATAGAGGTTCCAAAGGAACACATAGAATATAAGGCTGGAATAGATATAATATTAGAAGGATTAAAACCATTAGGTGAAGAATACTTAAGCATTTTTAAAGAAGGAATAAATAATGGCTGGATTGATGTATATGAGAATAAAGGAAAAAGAGGCGGAGCTTACTCTTGGGGTGCATATGATACAATGCCTTATGTACTTTTAAACTATAACTATGACATTAACGATGTATCAACTTTAGCTCATGAGATGGGTCACTCTATACATTCATATTATTCAAGAAAATATCAACCACACTTTTACTCCTCATATACAATTTTTTGTGCAGAGGTTGCTTCAACTACCAATGAAGCTTTACTAATACATCATCTTATAAACAAAGAAACTGATAAAAATAAAAAATTATATCTAATTAATCAAGAACTTGAGCAAATAAGAACAACAGTGTTTAGACAATTGATGTTTGGAGAATTTGAGCTTATAACTCATGAAAGTATAGAAAAAGGAGAACCTTTATCTTCAGAAAGTCTTAATAAGATATGGTTAGATTTAAATAAGAAATATCACGGAGAGCATATGGTGGTTGACAATGAAATAGAAAGTGAATGGAGTAGAATTCCGCACTTCTATACTGATTTCTACGTATATCAATATGCTACAGGTTATGCAGCGGCATCTGCTTTTGCTAATTCTATACTAGATGGAGAAAAGGATGCAGTAGAAAAGTATATAGGCTTCTTAAAGAGCGGTGGCTCAGATTATCCAATTAATATACTTAAAAAAGCTGGAGTTGATATGACTACACCAGAACCTATAGATGCTACTATGGAAAGATTTAAAGAATTATTAGATATGCTTGAAAATGAAATCAAATAAGAATTTTAGGTGCTGCATAATTTGCAGCACTTGTTTTTTATAAAAAATATCTATAAACTTAATTTAATGATAGAATGGGGTTAAGTAAAAACAGTCTATAAGAAGTTGAAAGGAATTTATTAGATGAAGAATTTTGAAAAAAGATTATTTGATACTTTAGTAAACCAATATAATTTCTACATAAAAGAGATTGAAAATGAACACTTAAAGTGGGTAGCGAAATTAAAAATTGATAATGGGGAACTTGCTGTAGGAGTAGTAGATAAAACTTATAAGGATTTAGAAATAGCTGTAGAGGAAGGTTTTTTTATTAGAGTTATATATGGTAGTTATGATGGAGAACCTTTAAAACAAGGAGATATATATTTTTCTCCAGAAGAAAAGAGAGTAGTAGCTGCTTGGAATAATGAGACTCCGTTTATACAGATGATAGATTCTATTTATAAAAAAACATCTCGAGATTCAGAAGATAAAAATTCTACTATAACCTTTGGACTTATAGCAATTAATGTTATAGTGTTTTTAATATCAGCTTATTTTTCAAAAAGTATAGTTAATATAGATTATAGTGTTCTTTATATAATGGGGGCCAAATTTAATTATGCAATATTAAACTATGGAGAGTATTGGAGACTTATAACATCAGCTTTTTTACATGGAGGGATTGTACACATAGCTGTGAATATGTATTCTCTATATTATGCTGGAAACCAAGTAAGTAGGATATATGGTAATAAAAAGTATTTACTTATGTATTTATTAAGTGCTGTAGGCGCTTCAACTTTATCTATGGTAAATAGCCAGTCACTTTCAGTAGGGGCTTCTGGTGCTATTTTTGGGTTGCTTGGAGCAATAGCTGCTTTTGCATTTAAAGAGAGAAGTAGAATAGGTAAAGGGTATTTAACGAATCTGATATCTGTTATAGCAACCAATCTAGTAATAGGATTTATGCTTCCTAATATAGACAACTTAGGACATTTAGGCGGATTAATTGTTGGTGTTTTATTAGGGTTTGCATTATATAAAAATCAAACAAGGAAGTAAAGAATTTAAGCACCAAAGAAGCAAGGAACTTAAGAAGTAAACAAGTAAAGAACTTAAGTTCCGAAGAAGTAAAGAATTAAAGAATTCTCCTAAGAAACATGCAAAGACTTGGTAGAAAAGTAAAAAATGCAGAAGAACTCTCTGTACAAAAATTCTTCTGCATTTTATTTAAGCCATAGCAACTAAATCATCGTAGTAAATAGTTTCTTCTTTTAGTAGCATTCTAGCTATCTTATCAAGCTGATCCATGTTTTCATTAAGTAAAAGTTTTGTATCCTCGTAAAGCTCTTCTAAAAGGGTTTTAGCTTCTTCAATTACTACATTTCCATAGGAAGTAGAAAGTGAACCTAAAGAGGACATTTTTAATAAGCCTAAGTTTTGTCCCATTCCATACTCAGATATCATAGACATAACTATCTCAGTTGATGAATTTAAATCTCCATATGCTCCTGTAGTAATATTATCTTTCCCAAAGATTAATTCTTCAGCAGCACGTCCAGCTAGTAAAACCATTATTTTATTTTTTAAATTTGTAATAGTTTGATAAGCTTTATCCTTAGGAACTGTTAAAGTATATCCTCCGGCACCTTTTGTGGTGGGGATAATAGTAACCTTTGATACCTTATCTTCAGGCGTTTTTAATAAAGAACAAAGAGCATGTCCAGCTTCGTGATAAGCTGTTATTTTTTTCTCTAAATCAGTTATATGAGATCTATTTTTTTTCTCATAACCTGCAATTACTATATCGTAAGCTGAATTTATATGCTCATTAGTTAAAAATTCTGTTTCTTCCTTTGCTGCTAATATAGCTGCTTCGTTAGTTAAACTTTCAAGTTTAGCACCAGAAAAATAAGCTGTTTTTTCAGCTATATCCTTAATATTTAAATCTTTATAAGGTTTATTTTTTAGATGTAGATTAAGTATATGCTCTCTGGCAGTTATATCTGGAAGAGAGACTTCTATATGTCTATCAAATCTTCCAGGTCTTAATAGTGCAGGATCTAATATATCTAATCTGTTCGTTGCAGCGATAACTACAATACCTTCTTTTTCAGTAAATCCAGACATCTCAGTTAATAAGGCGTTTAATGTTTGATCTCTTTCATCTGTACCAGAAGAGTTTTTAGAACCATCTCTTTTTTTACCGATAGCATCAATCTCATCTATAAATATTAAAGCTTTTCCTTTATCCCTTGCTTTTTTAAATACAGAACGTACTCTTGAAGCGCCCACACCTACATACATTTGCATAAAGTCTGAACCGCTCATAGCATAAAAAGGAACATTACTTTCTCCAGCAACTGCTTTTGCAAGTAGTGTTTTGCCTGTTCCGGGTTCGCCATATAAAATGACTCCTTTAGGAATTCTAGCTCCATAACGTGCATATTTGTCAGGGTTTTTTAGAAAATCTACCACATCTTGAAGACTTTCTTTAGCTTCATCGTTTCCAGCAACTTTTGAAAAATCATATTTTGTCTTCATATCAGTTGAAACATCTTCAGGAGAAAATGAAGATCCTATAGGTAATCTCTTAGTATTAACAGAATATAATACTATAAAAAGTATTGAAGCAACTAAAGTTAAAGCAGGGATAGTCTTAACCAAGGGGGTGCTACTTTGTCTTTTTACTATAACTCCGTTACTTAGAAGTTCTTCCTGAAAATCAGGACTTTGAGGGTTAGTTGTTATATATTTTTCACCAGAGTTTAAAATTACAAGGATATTATCTGTGTTATTTAATTCAACTTTTTGAATATTTCTACTTTGAAAGTCTTCCTTAAAGTTTAAATAGGATTTTTTTTCATAAGAGTTAAAGCCTAAATCTACATATATAAGAGAAACTATAGAAAGTAAGGCTGTTATTAATGGTATTATAAGTATTTTCTTCTTTAGTTTATTCATAATTGCCCCCCAGTTTTTAGAATATTAACGATTATATACTTTAAATTATATATTTTTAATAGATATTGTCTAATGAATTACATAAGTTTTGGTAATGTAAGTTATGGATAATTGACCAAATATGAGTTATACTTAATTAAGTTAAAATGTGTAATTGTAGGGGGAACCATGAACATATCAGAAGTAAAAGTAAAACTTACAAAAGAGGATTTGTTAGATTTATTAAGAGAGGTAATTGATTTAAAAGGATTGATTATAAACTCAATAGAGCTAGATAATAAAATAGGAATAAAAGGTACATATAAAAAATTATTTAATATAAAATTTTCGATTTTCTTTAATATAGTGGAAGTAAGGGAGCAGGATTTAGTTATAAAGTTATCAGAATTAAAAGCTCTTGGAATTCCAGCAATAAAGCCAGTAAGAAAGTTGATCCTTAGAAAAATACTTACTGATTTTAAAAAGTTAGGAATCGAAGTTGAAAATGATACTGTAATTATACACTTAAATGAGTTAATTAAAGATTTTAAATTCTTAAGATTAGGTTCATTAAATATAGTTCAAGATAAAGATAGCTTAGCAGTAAATTTATATAACTCAAAAATTGAAGTAAAGAAGTTAATGGATAAAAGTCTTGTAGTGAAATCAGAAGTTATAGAGGAAATATCTGAAGTAAGAGAAGAAGTAACAACTTTAGAAGAGATTGAGAAAATTGAAGAGAAAGTGGAAGTTGTTTCTACTGAAGTTATAGTAGAAAAGACAAAGGATTACTATAGTGATGGAAGAGATTATGTAGAGAATAAGATTCCTGAAAGGTTTAAGTCTGTTGAGGATTACATATTATTAGTTCCAGATATACTTGCATTAATAGTAAGGCTTATGAAAGACAACAGAATTAATAATCAAACAAAGATAGCAGTTGCAGCATCAATTGGTTATATTGTTGTTCCTAAAGATATTATTTTTGATAAAATACCTATAGTGGGAAGTATAGATGATATGGCTGTAGTATTATTTGCATTAAATAAGTTAATAAATGATGTTCCACTAGAGATTATATTAGAGAATTGGGCAGGTAATGAAAAGAATATAATAGTTTTGAAAAATGCTTTAGAGTACGTAAAGAGATTTACTAAAGCAAATAACTTGGATAAATTTTATTCAGTAGTTGAGGCTTTGACTTAGTAAGGAGGATAAAATGGGAAAGTTTTATGCTGTAGCACAAGGTAAGAGTAATTTACCTCTTATTCTTGAGAGCTGGGATGAATGTAAAAAAGAAGTTATAGGTTGTAAAGGGGCTATATATAAAAGTTTTGGAAATAGAAAAGAAGCAGAAAATTTTATAGCACTTCATCTAGGGGATAAGGTTGAGGGTGAGGAGCCTGAAAATGGAGTTTTTATATATGTTGATGGTAGCTTTATGGAAGCTAAAAATAATTATTCTTATGGATTAGTAGTTGTAAAAGATGGTGAAGTAATTCATAAGGATAAGGGTGTAGGTTATAAAAAAGAAGATATTTCTCTAAGAAATGTTGCGGGAGAAGTTATGGGTTCCATGAAGGCAGTTGAATATGCCATTAACAATGATTATAAGGAAATTACAATATGCTATGATTATCAAGGAATCGAATGTTGGGCTAAAGGAACTTGGCAGAGGAATAAGGATTTAACTAAATATTATCATGAATTTATGAAAAAAAATATGCACCTTATACAGGTGAACTTTAAAAAAATCAAAGGGCACAGTGGCGATAAATATAATGATTTAGCAGATAAACTTGCAAAGGAAGCACTAGATAATACCAACAATTAATCCAAAATTTTCAGTGAGTATTAAATTTATTACTGCATATACTATAATCGACAAAAAAAAATAAAATATTACAGTGAGGTGCAGTAGTATGGGAAAATTTGTGAGCGGAATAACTACAGGGGCAATAGTAGGAGCAGCTTTCGGTATGATGGTCCTACCACAACTAGATAGAAAAACACAAAAAGCTTTTAGAAAAGCTGGCAAAAAAGTCATGAATGCGGCAGGCGATACCTACGGAGACATGATGGGATGGATGAAATAGTTCGAGAGATTCTCTCGAACTTTTTTTTTGACAGAATTAAATCTTTTTCATAGAATTTTGTAGAAAATTTAAATTTTAACAGGTAATTTTTTTATAAAATATATTAAAAAATAAGGTTATATGGTATAATTTAAATAAATTTTTAGAATAAATTTAATATTTTCGTAATGCTATAGCAATGATATAAGAGAAGGAAGAGTGATTTATGGAAATTCTTTCATTAGGGGAAAAAATTAAAAGAAAAAGAAAAGAGTTAAATATGACTCTAAAAGATTTGGCAGGGGATAGAATAACTCCAGGACAGATATCTTTAGTTGAATCTGGGCGTTCAAATCCATCAATGGATCTTTTAGAATATTTAGCAGATGCTTTAAAAACCTCTGTAGAGTACTTAATGGAATCTGAGGAAACTCAAGCAGAGAAGATATGTATGTATTATGAGCAGGTAGCTGAAGCATATATACTATCTGGAGATTATTTTATGGGAGAGAAGTATATAGAAAATGGATTATACTATTCTGAAAAGTATAATCTTGAATATAGAAAAGCTAGAATATTGTTTTTAACAGGCAAAATTCATATGTTGAAAGATGAACTGGTTGCAGCTCAACAATACTTCTTGTCTTCTAATGTAATCTTCATAAAAAATAATAATTTTGAAGAGGTAGTTAAGACATTTCTTTGTTTAGGAAAAATAACACTAAAGTTAAAAGCATACCATTCTACAAGCTCCTATTTAAAACAAGCAGAAAAAGTTTATATAGATAATAATATAGGTAATGATCAGTTGCTTGGAGAAATATATTATTATATGGCAAATTCGTTTTTTAAGACGGATAATATTAAGCAGTCAATAGATTACGCTTTTTTAGCTAAGGAAAAATTCCAAAAGATATATAATAAAAAAGATTATGCTAGAACACTTTTATTGCTTTCAGATGAATATAGTGAAAGTGGGGACCTTATTAATGCTATTAAATATTCTAAAAAAGCTTTAGAAGTATATCAAGAGTTAGAAGACATATCCAGTATAGCAGAAATAGAAAATAGCTTGGGAAGGTTATTTTATGAATTCGAAAATATTGAAGAATCCTTTATTCATTATAACTTGGCTAAAGGCATCAGACTTAGTAATAATGATGAGAAACTTGTTAATACACTTCTTAACATATGCGAAAACTATTTAAAGATAAAAGATGTGGAGAAATGTGAAGAGGGTATAAAAGAGATATATAAACATATTAGAGATGATGACCATGAAAATAGAATAGAATGTAATTTATTACAGTATAGAGTTAACTTAATTAAAGACATTCAAAATGAAGCTGAAAACATACTTATAGATACATATAAATATGCAATTAATAATGATTGCAATAAGAGAGCAGGACAAATTGCTATAATGTTAGGGAAATTCTATATGGATAGTAAAAGGGAAAAGGAAGCTGCTAAATATTTGGATTATGGGATTGATATATTTAATAGTATTGGGTTATTAAGAAATTAATGGCAGATGGGTGGTAAGTAATGGAGATACTTTCAACAGGAGAAAAAATAAAACGTGCTAGGATATATAAGGGGATTACCTTAAAGGAACTTTGCGGAGATAAAATATCTATATCAAAGATGAGTTGTATTGAGAATGAGAAGATAAAAGCATAAATTGAAATCCTAGAATATGTTTCATCTAAACTCTTAATTGATGTAGATTATTTATTAAAAGATGTTAGGGAGCAGTTAATTTCTAATTTAGAATTATTGAAGGATGGTCTTTTCTCAGATAAGGACATAGAAAGTAAGATAAAGTATAATCTGGATTTTGCGCAAGCATATAAATATTATGATCTTGCTTTCGATTTAATGCACTTATTATTTAATTATTACTTGGAAGAAGGGAAATATGAAAATATACAAATAATAGTATCTCAATATTATTTCCTTCATCAAAATAATAAAAATTCTGAGAAAGTAATTGAGTATTTTTATGATATGGCTAAATATTTCTTTAATAACAAAGAGTATATGGAAGCTTTATCATACTATTCAAGGCTTAAAGAAATTCTAAAAGAGAATGGATTAAATGATAAAGGTGAATATGCATATGCACTTTACAGTGAAGGATTATGCTACTATAAACTAAAAGATAATAATCAAGCCTTTGAAAATATGAAAGAAGTAGTTCAATATATAGATTATGTTGAAGACAATATAAGTAAAGGGAAAATATATAATCTGCTAGCAACACTTTGTATTAAATTAAGAAAACCAGAAGCTGGAGAGTTTATAGAAAAAGCTTATGAATATCAAAAGGATAATCCAGTTTATTTAGCTTTGTCTAAAGGTAATTATGGAGAATGTTATTTTGAAATAGGTGAAAAAGAGAAAGCTAAAGCTGAGTTTAATGAAGGTTTAAATATTTTTCCTAAATTCAACAAGGTTAGATATGTGGAATTTATGAATAATTTCATCAAGCTTTTTATAGAGAATGGTGAATATGATGAAGCTTATAAGGTTTCAGATGAATCTTTAAATTTAGCAATAGATTGTAATAATATAAGATTAATTGAGCAATCATATTACTTAAAGGGAAGTATTTTACAAAAGCAAGGTAAATATAAAGAAGCTGAAATGTATATGAATCTTTCTTTGGACTCATTATTTAAGTTTGGAAGTAAAGAAGAAAGATATAATAGATATATAGATATGGCGAATATGTATTATCATTTGGGAGATATAAGAGATGCATTAAAATATTTCTCATTAGCATTTGCATTAGAAAAAAATTTATAGAATATTTAAAAGGGAGCATATTAGGTGTACTGATTAGCTCCCTTTTGGGCAAGTATTAAAATATAAACGTTATAGAGAAGAGGAAGGAATTTGAATAAAAAGATGATGTTTTTAGTTGTGGCAGCAATGCTTATTGTGTATACATTACTGAACTATTACATAGGAATAAGAGGTTTAGAATTAGTAGGGATTTTTAATAAAGACATTAATAGGGTAATATATTGGGTTATATTTTACTTATTTGCTTTTAGTTACATTGTTAGTAAGCTTTTAGAGAGATATATGCCTAATAAGATTTCAGGGGTGTTTAATTATTTAGGTTCCTATTATATGGCTGTACTTTTATATTCAATTATAATAATTGTAATAGTAGATTTATTTAGGTTGGTTAATTGGAAATTTAATATTTTAGGAGTAAATGATACCTTTAAAACCTATATGGGGATAGTAATAGTTTGTATATTAGCCTTTGTACTTATATATGGAACTTGGAGTGGATCAAGTACAGTGATAAATAAATATACCTTAAGTGTTGATAAAACTGCAGGAGACATGAAAAAGTTAAATATAATAATGGCTTCAGATATACATATAGGAAGTGTAGGTTATAGAAATAGAATGGAGAAGTTAGTTGAATTAACTAATTCAGTTAAGCCAGATATTGTTTTATTAGCTGGAGATATTATAGATGACAGAGTAGAGCCCTTTATAGAAGGAAATGTTGGAGAATATTTCAAACAAATTGAAGCTCCATTAGGGATTTATGCTGTAACTGGTAATCACGAATATATAAGTGGAAAAGTTGATGAGTTTGTAAAAATTTTAGAAGAGAATAATGTTAAAGTTCTTAGAGATGATTATTCAGAGATTAACGGAAGTTTTTATGTTGTTGGAAGAGATGATGTTTCTGGAGGAAGTTATCAGGAAACAAAGAGAAAAGATTTAAGTGACATAACAAAAAACATCAATAAAGACTTACCTATAATAGTTATGGATCATCAACCGAAGTATCTTCAGGAGGCTGTAGATGCAGGGGTAGATTTGCAAGTATCAGGACATACTCATAGAGGACAGTTATCTCCTAGTAATCTAATAACTAAAAGATTATTTGAAATAGACTGGGGATATCTTAAAAAAGAAAATTTAAATGTTATAGTTTCATCAGGATTTGGAACTTGGGGGCCACCAATAAGGATTGGAAGTAGATCTGAATTAGTAAATATAATACTTGAATTTAAATAAAAAAAGCCTTAGCTACGTTAGTGGCTAGGCTTTTTTATAAAATATATAATTTAAGTTTAACTAATATCTTTTGCTAATTAAGTCAAAGGTTAATTGGAATAAACTTAACTTAGGACTAAATGAAGTTAATTTAACTGATTTAAACATGTTTTTTAGTGTTTTCATAAATCCACACTCGCTTTCTTACTTCTTGTCTATATTATATTTCTAATTATTATAAAAATCATTGATAGTTATGATGAATTATAGGTACAATTAAGGGGTTTTAATTTATTTATAATTAATAAAAAAACAAAAAAACACCTTATTTAAGGTGTTTCTGTACTTTTTTTATTAAAATAAGTTGAGCTCCATAACCTTTTAGTTTTGGTAATAGGTTTAATATTGTACTTTTATTGTTATATATAAAATTTATACCTGGGAAAGATGCTTTATGAAGTATCTCACGTTCTTCTTTATTTATTCTATTTGGTTTTCCCATACCAAGCCAATAGTTATAAGAAGAGCCTATTTTTTCATTAATCATATAAGTGGTAACTTGGTTAGCACTATTTATATTAACTATATTTAAAGATATCTTTTTCTCAGTAGTGTTTTTTATTCCTCTTCTTTTTTCTAGGGTTTCAGAGCTTATTAAATAATCAAGTTCTTCTCCATAGTTATATAACAATATTTGGAATTCATCATCGCTTTTAGTCACTATATAACCATCACCTTTTTGAACTAAAACATCTCCAAGTTTACTTAGAAGATAAAAGGCATAATAAGAAGGTTTCTTTATTCCCATATCATTAACTAAACCAGAAGAGCCAAAAAATACTTCGTTTGTAAGCATAACCTCTTTCTCTAAAACATCAAAAGCTCTTATAAAGTTTAGAGGAGTTTTGTAATTTATCACTTGATGAATAATATAAGGTATCATATAGGCTGTATCATATATTTTATTTATCTCTAAATGATTGCCTTCATAATCATCGCTAAAATAATCTAAACCAGCATCTTCTAAAATCTCAATTATAGAAGATTTGAATGTTTTATCAAGAGTATTTTTAAATTGATATTTAGTATTATAAAAGTCTACAGTTTCTATTTCAGAGAAATATTCTATATAACTTTTAAGTGCACTTATAAACTCTTCTTGAGACAAATCACCTTGATCAATAAGGATAAGTGCTTTAAGTTCTATATACTGCATAAACTCTAGAACTGTTTTAGTCTTATTCCAGTTGTAGAATTGACTACCAGGGAAAATACCCATATCTCTATGAAATAAATTAAATATTCTTCCATACTCAAAAGAGATTTCTTCTTGAAGTTCTTCTAAATTATCCTTATTTTCTTCTATAAGTAAATCAAAAGCATCTCCAACGTTTATTACTTCTTTAAACCTATGAGTCCATTCAGAGGATTCCTCATCCATATTTATATTAATTTTATGAATTTTATTTTCATAATTAAATCTGTCGTAATCCTCTAAATAAGGATATAAATATTTTAAAGAATCATTAATATCTAACTGGGTAACTTTTTTAGCTTTTTCATAAGCTTTTTCATCTAATTTAAATCTCTTTCTGTATTGAAGAGGAGTTAGTTTATAGTAAAATTTAAAGTTTTTATTATAATATCTAGCATGAGAAAAGCCAACCTCATCTGATATTTCAGAAATACTTAAATCGCTATCCAAAAGTAATTTTATTGATTCTTCAACCCTTGTAAGATTAAGGAGATCAGTAAAACTATAACCAGTAGCATTTTTTATCTCATGAGAAAGATAATCTGCACTTAAGAATTCCTTTTTAGCAATTTCCTGAAGACTTATCTTGTTATTATAGTTATTGAAGATATATTTTGCAATTCTGTGATAACGCTCTAATTGCTCTTCATTTTCCCTAAGTTCTTCCTTTTCATATATTAAGTAATGGAAGTTATTTATTAAGTGATATAACAAATCGATTAAGTTATCTTCAATTTCCTCATCGTAATCTTCTCTTTTTTGAATTGCCTCGCAAAGAATTATTGATAAAAATATTCTAAAGTCATCGTATTCTTCGCTTTCTTGAGCACCTTCATCTGATGTATTTACATAGAAAAACATGTTTTCTATATCGCTATAGTACTTTTCGAAAAAGCTAGGGTCAATATGAAACATAAGAACCCTGTTATCTGGATCATCAGAATAAATTCTGTGAGCTTCATCTATATTTATTATCTCAAGTTCTTTTTCCTCAATTTCATAGGTATCTGAATCTATAGTAATGTTTACTGTACCTTTAAGTACAAAGATTATCTCTATAGCATTATGCCAGTGGATAGGGTATTCCTTAATGGAACTGTAGGAAATAGAAACTGGCATATCTAAGGGATAACTAATGTGTTCTCTTCTCAAAATCTCACCTCATTCTCATATCTCCTAATATATATTATATCATATAATATATAATTAAATAAAAAGAAAAAATACACTTTGACTTTCTTTGACCTTTGTATTATTATTTTAGTAGAGTAAAAAATAAGAAAAAAGCTAAGAGGTGGTTATATGAATATTGATAAAATGACTAAAAGAGTGCAGCAAAGCTTAAATGATGCCCATGTAGCTGCTGTTAAATTTAATCATCAAAATTTAGATGTTATTCATCTATTTTATGCGCTTGTAAATGACAATGATGGATTAGTTCCTAACTTATTTGAAAAAATGAATGTAAATATTAATTTATTAAGAAATGAGTTAGAAAAAGTAATAGAAAAAATGCCTAAAGTTTTAGGTAGTGGAGCGTCTACATCAGGAGTATATGCAACAAGAAAAATAGAAGAGGTTCTTATTAAAGCAGAAGAGTATGCTGATGAATTTAAGGATTCTTATATAAGTGTTGAACATGTTATACTGGGTATTATGCAGATAGAAGCTAAAGGACAAATAGGAGAAATTCTTAGGAAGTTTAATATAGATAAAAATAGCTTTTTAAAGGTATTAAAAGAAATACGTGGAAGCCAAAGGGTAGAATCACAAGATCCTGAGGGAACTTATGATGCCTTATCAAAATATGGAACTAACTTAGTAGACTTAGCTAAAAAACATAAGTTAGATCCTGTAATAGGAAGAGATGAAGAAATAAGAAGAACAGTGAGGATTTTATCTAGAAGAACAAAAAATAATCCTGTACTTATAGGTGAACCAGGTGTAGGTAAAACTGCCATAGTAGAAGGATTAGCAGACAGAATCGTTAAGGGAGATGTTCCAGAAGGATTAAAAGATAAAATAATATTCTCTCTAGATATGGGTGCATTAATTGCTGGAGCAAAGTACAGAGGTGAATTTGAAGAAAGACTAAAAGCTGTTCTAAAAGAAGTTCAAACTTCAGAAGGAAGAATAATATTATTTATAGATGAAATTCATACCATTGTAGGTGCAGGTAAAACAGAAGGGGCTATGGATGCTGGGAACTTGATTAAGCCTTTATTAGCAAGAGGAGAGCTGCATTGTATTGGAGCCACTACTTTTGATGAATATAGACAGTATATTGAAAAAGATAAGGCCTTGGAGAGAAGATTCCAACCTGTAATTATTGATGAACCTACAGTTGAAGATACTATTTCAATTCTTAGAGGATTAAAGGAAAGATTTGAAATACATCATGGAATTAGAATACATGATTCAGCTATAGTTGCAGCAGCTAAGCTATCTCATAGATATATCCAAGATAGATTTCTTCCAGACAAAGCAATTGACCTAATAGATGAAGCTGGAGCTATGATAAGAAGTGAAATAGATTCTCTGCCAACAGAACTAGATATGATAAGAAGAAAGATATTTTTATTAGAAACAGAAAAAGAGGCATTAGGTAGAGAAAAAGATGCGGCATCACAAGCTAGGGCAAAATCTATAGAGGATGAGCTTAAAGAATTAAAAAGTAAAAATGACGAAATGACTGCTAAATATGAAAAGGAAAAAGATCATATTACTGAAATAAGAAACTTAAAGAAAGAACTTGAGGATGTAAGAGGGAAAATTGAAAAATATGAAAGAGAATATGATTTAAATAAGGTTGCAGAATTAAGATATGGATTAGTTCCAAATCTTGAAAAGAGAATAGAAGAAAAAGAAGCTCAGATGAAAGAAAACTATAAGGGAGCCTTATTAAAAGAAGAGGTTACTGAAAATGAGATTTCAGATATTGTTTCGAAGTGGACTGGAATACCTGTAACTAGATTAGTTGAAGGGGAAAAACAAAAACTGTTGAGACTTGAAGAGGAGCTTGGAACTAGAGTAGTAGGTCAAGAAGAAGCAATAAAATCAGTTACAAATGCCGTAATAAGGGCAAGGGCTGGTTTAAAAGATGAAAATAAGCCAATAGGTTCATTTATATTTTTAGGACCAACAGGAGTAGGTAAAACTGAGTTAGCTAAAACATTAGCAAGAACTTTATTTGATTCTGAGGAGAATATAATAAGAATAGATATGTCAGAGTATATGGAGAAGTATTCAGTATCTAGATTAATAGGAGCCCCTCCAGGATATGTAGGTTATGATGAAGGAGGACAGTTAACAGAAGCTGTAAGAAGAAAACCTTATTCAGTTATATTATTTGATGAAATAGAAAAGGCTCATGAGGAGGTATTTAATATATTTCTTCAAATTCTAGATGATGGAAGACTTACAGATAATAAAGGAAAAACTGTAGATTTTAAAAACACCATAATAATAATGACATCTAATATAGGAAGTTCTTATATCCTTGAAAATGGAGACAACATTGTAACTAAAGAAGCAAAAGAGAAAGTTATGATGGAAATGAAGGCTAGGTTTAAACCAGAGTTTTTAAATAGGGTTGATGATATAATAACCTTTAATCCATTATCATCAGATAGCATAAAGCATATAATAGATATCTTCTTAGAAAAGGTTAGAAACAAGTTAACAGAAAGAAATATACACCTAGAAATAACTGATAAAGGAAAAGAGATTATAGCTAATGAAGGATATGATCCTATATATGGTGCTAGACCTCTAAAAAGATATATAGAAAATACTCTTGAAACGAATTTAGCTAGAAAGATAATAAGTGGAGAAGTATATGACGGAGTTAAAGTTGTTATCGATGGAGAAGATGATAATTTAAAGTTCACAGTAGTTTAAAGAAACAGGGTTAATTATTTTATTAAAATAATTAACCCTGTTTAAGTATGTCAGACATATAATAGAATTTTTTTGCTTTTTCCTCATTTTCTTGAAGTTCAGATATTCTCCCAATCAGATGATATATTTCCCAATTTTGATTATCTATAGTTAAAGCTTTATTTAAAACTTCCTCAGCTTTTGGGTAATCCTCTTCTTCTATGAGTTTTTTAGCCAAAGTTATATAAGAATTTAAATCTTTTTTTAATGTATCTTTTCTTAATACTTCTTCTAAAACTGCTTTGACTCTTTTAGTTGTAAATGGTTTTTGTAAGTAAGCAGCAGCACCGTATTTAGTACATTCTACAGCATTTTTTATAGTTCCAAAGGCAGTCATAACTATAATTGTCACAAAGCGATTATTTTTCTTTATTTGCTTTAATAACTCTGTTCCTGATACATTTGGTAGTTTAATATCTGTAAATATTAAATCTATATTTTCAGTGTTAAATATATTTAAAGCTTCTTCAGCATTTTTTGCCTCAAAAACGGTAAAACCCTCCATCTCCAAAAATGTCTTTAACATTTCTCTAATATTTTTTGTATCATCTACTACTAAAATCTTTTTCATAAATTTCCTCCTGTAATTGGCATGTTTACCTCAAATATACTACCTTCTCCTAGCTTACTTTCACATGAAATAGTTCCGCTATGCAATTCAATTATTTGTTTTGATAATGGGAGACCGAGCCCAGTTCCATTAGAAAGTTCATTTTCTCTATAAAACTTATCAAATATTTTCGGTATACTTTCAGGGTTAATTCCTATACCAAAGTCCTTTATTGTAAGAATTACAACTTTTTTTCTATATTTTAATTTTATAATAATCTCTCCATATTGAAGAGAATATTTGATGGCATTGGAAAGTAAGTTATTTATAACCCAAAAGAACTTTTCCCTATCAATATTTAATAGAGGAATATTTTTATCTTTTTCAAAAACTATCTTTATATTTTTTGAAAGTGCAATAGTTATAAAGTTTCTTATAGAATTATTTATTATTTCGGATATGTCGGTTGCTTCTAAGTTTAAGTAATTTTGTTCATTTTCAAGTTCAGTTAATCTTAGAAGATTATCAATCATATCTAAAAGCTTCTGCGAGTCTTCTTGTAATGTTTCAATTATTTTTCCGCTTTCTTCTTTGTTTTTTATAATACTATCTTCTTCTAACATGGAAGCTCCCATCATAATAGAAGTAAGTGGTGTTTTAAGTTCATGAGATAAAGTGCTTATAAAATCAAATTTAACATGGTCAAGTTTTTTGATTTTAGTTATGTCTTGAAAATATATAATGATTCCGTTTAAATCAGAATTCATGCTTATAATTGTAGATATTGATATGTTAAAGACATATTTTTCTTCATCAAAACTCATGATCTTAGTTTTTCCTTGAACCCTTTCTTTTTTTGATTCATATATAAAATCATATAAATCCTTATTAGGGATAAAATTTAAAATGTGCTGTCCAAGTATATTTTGTTCCTCAATATTAAAATAATTTTCACATGAGTTATTTACTAAAATACATTTAAAATTACTATCTAATACTATTAAAGGGTTTGATATACTTTTAACAATTGAAAGAGATTTGTTTTTCTCTTCAACTAATTGTCCTAAGGTTGAATTTTTAAATTCAACTATTTTATCGGACATATTTTTGAATTCCTTATATAATTCACCTATTTCATCTTCTGAATATACTTGTGATTCAAAGGAAAAGTTACCATCTTTAAAACTCTTTATAGCTTTATGCAAAGTGGATAAAGGAAGTAAAAGCTTGTTTAAATATCTGTTTGACACTATTAAACTAAAAACAACTGTAAATAAACATATAAAAAGTAATAAATTAAATGACAAACGAATTTCTTCTTGTGCATGAGTCATTTTAATAGTAAGAGCATCTTTATTAATATCATATAAAGCTTTTAAATGATCTTTTAACTTTATGTAATTAACTTGTATTTTATCATAATAATCTGTTAAATGTACACTAACGATTTCAGAAGTTTCTTTAGAGAAAATATCATCACATGAATTTAAATAAATTCTATAACTATTATATATTTCTTTTGTTATTTCTGGCTCTCCAGTTTCTTTTGCTCTACTTATTTGAAATTCATAGCTATTAATAAAAGAATCCTCCATATTATAAAAATCCATTTTGTAGGAAGGATTTTGAGTAGCTATGTAATTTAATAAAGCTATATTTTGTTTTTCACTATAGTTTATCATATCGTTTATAGCAATTATGCTTTCAAAGTTATAAGTCATAAGTTCATCCACAGATTTTCTTATATTAAATAATTTAAATATAGATAGAAAAATCATTAATCCATTTATTGCAATTAATGAAAATAAGAGAATTTTAAATTTATATTTTAAATTCTTCTTCAATATAACAGCTCCTTAAGGAAAGATTATTTCTATACTATTATAAGATAGAAAGATAAAATAAAAAAGGTGTTTTCCAATAGGAAAACACCTTAAAATTTATTATTGGATTGATTTTTCGTATTGTTCAACCATTCTCTTAACCATTTCTCCACCGATTGATCCGGCTTGTTTTGAAGTTAAGTCTCCGTTGTAGTCTTTTAATTGAACACCTAATTCACTTGCTACCTCATTTTTGAACTTAGAAAGTCCGTTTCTTGCCTCTGGTATTAAAGTTTTATTGTTTCTTGCCATAATAGTTTCCTCCTTTTATCCTTTATAGGATTTATAAATTTTTTGTTTTTGCTAAGCTTTATTTGCTTTGCACTATTATTGTGTGCACAGATTAAATAAATAATCTATATAACTAAAGGCAATAGAGGAAAAGTGTACATGTATACCCAAAAAACTGGAAAGTTCTTTTTAATTAATAATTTCTATTAATAATTTTTTGTTTTTAAATCTTTAAAAGAAGATATTCCGTGTAGTGTATCAGCTTCTTTTATAGCTCTAACTATAGCTTTCTCCATAACTTTTGCAGCAAGTAAACCAACAACATTAATATCAGCTTCAATCTTATTTGTGCATAGTGAGAAGATTGTATCACCATCAAACATAGTGTGAGCAGGTCTTATAGCTCTACCAAAACCATTTTGAGCCATTGTAGCTATTTTATTAGCTTGAGCTTTATTTAATTTAGCATTTGTAACTATAGCTCCAATAGTAGTATTACCTGAAAAAACATTTTTTTGATTATCATATTGTGAAATCATAATATTCTCTGTATTGTCTAAACTTAATTTATCATCAGCTAAAACCCCTGCTATAAAGGAGTTTTTTTCGTTATCTAAAATATCACCTAAAGCATTAACTGCGACTATTGCTCCTACTTGAAGCTCTCCAACTTGAAGAGCATAGGTTCCAAGCCCACCTTTCATGGAAAATGAAGGTCCTTTAATCTTACCTACAGTAGCACCCATACCAGCACCTATATTACCATTTATATCATCAAGATTTTGTTCAGAGTTTATACAAGCTTCATATCCCATAGTTTTGTCAGGGCGAATACTAGAATCACCTATAACTAAATCAAAAAGTACGGCGCTGCAGACTATTGGAACTTTTGTAACACCTACATCAAACCCAATATTATTTTCCTCTAAATATTTCATCACACCAGCAGAAGCATCTAAACCAAAAGCACTGCCGCCAGATAAAACAACCCCATGAACCTTATCCACAAATTCAACAGGATTTAAAAGGTCAGTTTCTCTAGTTCCAGGTGAGCCTCCACGTACATCTACACCACCAGAAGCACCTTCAGGACATATAATTACTGAACAACCAGTAGCAGCATCTTTATTGTGAGCGTGACCTAATTTAATACCATCTATATCATTGAATTTAATCTCAAACATAATAAATCTCCTTATTACAAAGGCATCCAAGTATACATAACCTTGGATGCCATAAATTTTATATTAAATTTATATTCTAATTTTTTTTAAGGTAGTTATTACAGGGATAGCTATTAATGCAGAAATTATAGCTTCTGGAATACCATTAATAAATCCTGTTGTTAATAATACTTTTCCAACTGTATCAGGATTTACGCCAATTGCCTCAGCAAATTTTGCTGCATATAATATATAGGCTAGTCCTAAAACTAATATAGTGTTAGTTAAAGTTCCAGCTAAAGCGGCAACACCTACACCAAGCTTAGGAAATTTCTTTTTAACTAAAGTATATACATAATAAGCAACTAAGCCAATTAATACTCTAGGTACTATTGCAATAATAGGATTCCAAAATAAAAATGATGTTGGAAGTGGATTTGCAAAAGCTTGATACATAGAAAATAATCCAAAACATAGTCCAACAGCAGCACCAACAAGTGGTCCTTCAATAATTGCACCTATTATTACTGGTATGTGCATGATAGTTGCTTTTACAGGCGGAATAGCTATAAAGCCAAGTCCTGTAAGTCCCATAAAGATAGTAATGCCTGTTAGCATTCCTGTTACTACAAGCTTTCTTACACTCATAGTAGTAGTTTTTCCTCTTTCCATTGATAAACCTCCGTTCTTATTCCTTTTATAGATATAATTCGGTTAAAGGAATTGAAATAAATTTAGTTCAGTTTCAAAATGAATACCGACAATTAAATTTTATCATCTTTATTCAGAAGTTCAAGAGAAAAATTGTTAAAAATTTATCTAAGTTATTATTTTTCTGCTAAAACCTAGTAAATAAGAGATATAGAAGCAATAAAGAATATATATTCTGAAAATTTAAATATTATAAAATATCCTAGTTAAGTAATTGCTTTTTACATAAGGTTGGAATAAAATATTTAAGATGAATGATTTTAGTAGGTGAAAAGATGAAAGAAGAATTAGTTCCAATATATAAAAAAATAGCCTTAGACATTGCAAGTAAAATAGTAAGGGGAGAAATCCAAACAGATAAGAAAATTAGTGGGCGTTCTACCTTAGCTGGACTATACAATGTATCTCCAGAAACAATCAGAAGAGCAATAGCACTTTTGGAGGGAATGGAAGTAGTTAAAGCTAACCCAGGAAGCGGAATTCAGATATTATCAGTTACAAATGCAGAAAGGTTTATTTCTTCAAACCAAGATAGAAAGTACATATCCTCAATAAGAGAAGATATAGTTGAAATAATAAATACAAAAAATGATTTAGATAGAAGATTAGAAGAAAACTTAAATGAAATATATGACTATTTAGAAAGATTTAAAAGTATATCTCCATTTTTACTTATTGAGATACCTATAAAGAATACATGTAAGTTTTTAGAAAGAAGCGTTAATGATAGTAGGTTTTGGCAAAATACTGGGGCAACAATAGTAGCCTATAGAAGAAATAAAGAAATAATAGTATCTCCTGGTCCAAATTACACTTTTATAGAAGGGGATATTATAGTAGTAATAGGAAAAGATGATGTTTTTGAAAAGGTAAATGAATTCCTGTATGAGTAAAAATAACATAGTGATGTAAGGCAAAAAAGCTGTTAGATTTTATGTAAAAAATAAAATTTAACAGCTTTTTACATTTTGAAACTGACATAGTAATTTGCAAAAGAAACAACTTTGTGATATGATAGAGTTGTTAGCTAGAGACAACTTATTTTTGGAAATGAGTTGTCAGCTTAAAAGGGGGAAGAATATATGCTAGAATTTAAAAATGTTTCCAAAAGCTACGGGAAAACAAAAGTACTAAAGAATATAGATCTAACCATAAACACAGGCGAGTTGATGGTGCTAATTGGTCCTAGTGGATGTGGAAAAACAACTTTATTAAAGATGATTAATAAATTAATACCAACATCTGAAGGAGAAATATTGCTAAATAGTACAGCAATTAAGGATATAGATACTATAGCTTTAAGAAGGAATATGGGGTATGTAATACAGCAGACCGGATTATTTCCTCATATGACAGTAGGTGAAAATATAGCTTTAGTTCCAAAGTTATTAAAATGGGATGAAGAAAAAATAAAATCTAGAACTGAAGAGTTATTAAATATGGTAGGACTAGAGCCACAAAAATATATAGATAGATATCCAAGAGATTTAAGTGGTGGTCAGCAGCAAAGGGTAGGAGTAGCAAGAGCCTTTGCAACAAATCCAGAAGTAATACTTATGGACGAACCATTTAGTGCACTTGACCCTATTACAAGAGCACAATTACAGGAAGAGCTTTTTAATATACAACAAGAGTTTAAAAAGACAATAGTGTTTGTTACTCATGATATGGATGAGGCAATAAAAATAGGAGATAGAATCTGCATAATGAAGGATGGAGACATACTGCAGTTAGATAAACCAGAAAATATTATTAAAAATCCAGCAGAAGGATTTGTAGAAGAGTTTATAGGAAAAAGCAGAATATGGAACAATCCTGAAATGATAAAGGCTACAGATATAATGATAGAAGAGCCTGTAGTATCTAATAAAGCAAGAACTCTATTCCAAGCGCTTGAGTTAATGAGAGGTAAAAAAGTAGATTCTCTACTACTAGTAAATAAAGAGAGAGAGCTTGAAGGTATAATAACCATGAAATCCATAAGAATAAATCAAGATAAACAATTTGTGGAAGAAGTTATGGAAAAGGATATAATATCAGTATCTAAGGATGCCTCAATAATAGAGATATTAGAAACTATGAATGAAAAATCTATTGGGTATGTACCAGTAGTTGAAAATAAAAAGTTATTAGGATTAATAACTAAATCAACATTGGTATCAGTACTTTCGAATCAATATTTAGAGTAGGGGGAATATCTTATGAAGGCATTTATAGATTTTGTAATAAGTAGAAAAGATCAAATTATAAGTTTAGTAATTGAGCATATACAGCTTACTTTTATAGCAGTTCTTTTAGCTATAATAATAGGTGTACCATTAGGAATTTTTATAACTAGAAAGCGTTCTTTGGCAAAGCCTATAATTGGATTTGCTAATTTAGTTCAAGCAGTACCAAGCTTAGCACTATTAGGATTTTTAATTCCTATACTTGGAATTGGTTCTAAACCAGCTATATTAATGGTACTACTATATTCACTTTTACCAATACTTAAAAACACCTATGCAGCAATAAATAACTTAAACAAAGATACTATGGAAGCTGCAAGAGCAATGGGAATGACCAAAACAGAAATGTTATTAAAGGTTGAATTACCACTATCACTTCCCTTAATAATGGCAGGTATAAGAATATCAGCAGTTACAGCTGTAGGGTTAATGACTATAGCAGCCTTTGTTGGAGGTGGAGGTCTTGGATACCTAGTATTCTCAGGTGTACAAACTGTTAATTCAAATATGATTTTAGCAGGTGCAATTCCAGCATGTATACTTGCTTTAGTCATAGATTTCATAATAGGTAAGATAGAAGATGTTGTTACTCCAGAAGGAATAGCTGTAGATAATACTATTAAAAATAGAAAAATAACTAAAAGAATATTGGCTGTTACATGCGGAGTATTGACTTTAGTTATATTATTTAAT
Organism: Clostridium intestinale DSM 6191; assembly: GCF_900130055.1. Classification (GTDB taxonomy): domain Bacteria; phylum Bacillota; class Clostridia; order Clostridiales; family Clostridiaceae; genus Clostridium_T; species Clostridium_T intestinale. The sequence goes on along the minus strand of NZ_FQXU01000004.1, from coordinate 546,020 downwards.
TTTTCAAAAACAATGTTTGTAAATAAAGATAAAATTGTAATAGGTTCTAAAAACTTTAATGAGCAGTTAATATTAGGTAACATGGTAGCAACTCTTATTGAAGAGAATACAGATATAGAAGTAGAAAGAAAAATGAATTTAGGAGGTTCATCTATAGCATTTAATGCCTTAAAAGCTGGTGGAATTGATATGTATGTAGAATATACAGGAACAGCCTTAGTTAACATACTTGGAATGGAAAGTACAAGCGATAAGGATATAGCTTATAATACAGTTAAAGATGAATTTGAGAAGAACTATGGGTCAACTTGGCTTGAACCATTAGGGTTTAATAATACTTATACACTTGCAGTTAAACAAGAAACAGCAGATAAATATAATCTTAATTCCTTCTCTGATTTAGCCAAAGTAAGTGGTGAACTTAGGTTAGGTTCAACTATGGAATTCTTAAATAGAGAAGATGGATATTTAGGACTTCAAAAGACATATAACATGAACTTTAAAGATACAAAAGGAATAGATGGAGGTTTAAGATATACCTCTATACAATCAAATGAATCAGACGTAATAGATGCTTTCTCCACTGATGGATTACTGGAAGGCTTTAAGTTAAAAGTTTTAGAAGATGATAAACACTTTTTCCCACCATATGATGCAGTTCCAGTTGTAAGAGAAGATACTTTAGAAAAATACCCAGAGCTAAAACCATTAATAAATAAGTTAGCAGGGGTGTTAACTGAGGAAAAAATGAGAAGTTTAAATTATAAAGTTGATGAAGAGAATATGGATCCAGATGCAGTTGCAAGAGAGTTCTTAAAAGAAAATAATTTAATTTAGATGAAAAGTTGTAGAACTAGTTATATAATAGTTCTGCAACTTTTTTTTGCTTTTTGAGCCATTGAATACAGCTAAAGAGCTTAGGTAATAATAAGAATAAAGAATATTAAATTAGTGAGAGGTAAATATGGACAATAAAGAAGTGTTTAATAAAATTGAAAAATATCTTTTGGAAGAAGAAAAACCATCAAATAAGCTTAATGAATTAATTGCATCTAAAGAAACAGATGACACATCATTTAGTATAATACGAGAACTAATGGATATACCTCAAGAGCCTAAATATCATCCAGAGGGAAATGTGTGGAACCATGTTATGTTGGTTGTAGATGAGGCGGCTCTGCTTAGAGAAAAGAGTACAGATAAAAGAGCCTTTATGTGGGGAGCTTTGTTACATGATATAGGAAAGGTTAAAACAACAGTCAAGAGAAAAGGGAGATGGACGTCTTATGACCATGATACAGTAGGTGCAGAGATGGTTATAAGATTATTAAGAGAAGTTGAGGATGACCAGGATTTTATAGATAAAGTTAGTAAGTTAGTAAAATATCATATGCATTATCTTTATGTTGAAAAAAATCTTCCTTTTGGGAACCCAAGAAAACTTGTTGAAGAAACTTCTGTAGAAGAAATTGCTCTATTATCTTATGCAGATAGATGCGGTAGAGGAAACTTATCAAAGAAAGATAGAGAAGAAACTAAAGAGGCTATAGGGAGGTTTAGAGATAAACTAAACAACATGTGGAGTTTATGTTAATATATTAAATTATAAAACAAGCATTTACATATAAAGTTATAAGATGTATAATGTACCAAAATAGAATAATTTTTTGCTAGGGGTGCCTTTTGGCTGAGAGGAATTGATATTCTAACTCTAAGAACCTGACGTGGTTAGTACCACCGTAGGGAAGCAGATTTATCAGTGTATACGCATAGTATCTACTTTTAGAGAACTTTAGGCTTCCTTCGGGAAGTCTTTTTTTTATGATAATTTGGCTGGTTGACTACTTAACCGGTTGACTACTTGACAAGTTGACCGGTCAAGCAGTCAACCGGTCAGGTTCAAGATATATAAATAAAGTTAGGGGAGGTGATAAAATGCAGGTTAATGGAAAAGAATACGCACTCAAAGAGAGTAGAAGTTTAGTTGAATTACTTAAAGATCTTAAAGTTGATCCAAATAGAATTGTAGTAGAAATTAATTATGAAATAGTTAATAGGGAAGACATTGAAGGCAGACTATTAAATGAGGATGATTCTATAGAAATAATTAGTTTTATGGGTGGAGGTTCAAAATAAAATTATTAAATGAGGAGTTTTAAAATGGATAAGTTAGTTATAGCAGGTAAAGAATTAGATAGCAGATTATTAATTGGAACAGGAAAATATTCATCAAACAAATTGATACCAGAAGTAGTTAAAGCATCAGGTGCAGAGGTTATTACATTAGCTATAAGAAGAGTAGATTTTGATAACAAAGAGGAAAACATACTAGAACATATTCCTAAAGATATGGTGTTACTTCCTAACACTTCAGGAGCAAGAAATGCTGAGGAGGCAATAAGAATAGCTAGGATAGCTAAGGCTATGGGCTGTGGAAATTGGATAAAAATCGAAGTTATATCAGATTCAAAATATTTAATGCCAGATAACCTTGAAACCTTAAAGGCTACAGAAGTTTTAGCTAAAGAGGGGTTTGTAGTTTTACCATACATGAATCCAGATATATATTTTGGAAAAATGATGATTGAAGCAGGTGCAGCAGCTGTAATGCCTCTAGGTGCACCAATAGGATCAAATAGAGGGATTAAGACAAAAGAAATAATAAAAATAATGATAGAAGAAATAAATGCCCCAATTATAGTAGATGCTGGTATAGGGAAGCCATCTCATGCAGCAGAAGCAATGGAAATGGGAGCTGCAGCCTGTTTAGTTAATACAGGAATAGCTTCGTCAGATGACCCAGTACTTATGGGAGAAGCTTTTAAGTTAGCTATTAAAGCAGGAAGATTATCCTACTTAGCTGGAGCTGGACATGTATCAGATTTTGCAAAGGCATCATCACCATTAACAGGTTTTTTAAAGGTAGGCGATAGAAATGAATAATTATAGTAGCTATGAAGAGGTAGTAGATAGTTATAAAGATTTTGATTTTGATGAATACTTTTCTAAGGTGACTATAGAAGATGTTAGAAAAAGCATTTATAAGGATAATTTATTACCAAAGGATCTTTTAAATCTTCTTTCACCTAAGGCTGTGGAAGTCTTAGAAGAAATAGCTCAAAGAGCTAATAAATTGACTAAACAGTATTTTGGAGGGGCAGTTTTACTTTACACTCCTTTATACCTAGCTAACTACTGTGTTAATTTATGTGCTTACTGTGGCTATAGTGCTAAAAACAAAATAAAAAGAAGAAAGCTAACTATGGAAGAAATAGAGGTTGAAGCTAAAGCTATATCAAGTCAAGGGTTTAAGCATATATTGATTCTTACTGGGGAAAGTGAGTATCATAATCCAACTGAATATATAGTAGAGGCTACAAAGATTTTAAAGAAATACTTCCCGTCTGTATCTATAGAAATATATCCAATGAATGAAGAGAGTTACAGAAAAGTAGTAGAAGCAGGAGTAGATGGACTTACAGTATATCAAGAAGTTTATAATAAAGAAATTTATAAAAAGGTTCATATAAAAGGACCTAAAAGTAATTACAGCTTTAGAATAGATGCTCCAGAAAGAGGGGCAAAAGCAGGCATGAGAACCTTAGGAATAGGTGCACTGCTTGGACTAGAAGATTTTAGAAAAGAAGCGTTTTTTACAGGATTACACGGAGATTATTTACTTAAAAAATATCCAGAGGTAGACATAGCTTATTCCTTTCCTAGGATAAGACCTTGTGTTGGAGGATATGATGATATTCTTCCTTTAAGTGATATGGATTTAGTACAAGCTATATTAGCCATGAGAATATTTAAACCTACAGCTTCTTTAAATATATCTACAAGAGAAAGCGGAGAGCTAAGGGAACACTTAATACCTTTAGGGGTTAATAAGATATCAGCAGGAGTTTCTACTCATGTCGGGGGACATTCCTCTGATGTAGAAGTTGGTGAAGAACAGTTTGAGATATCGGATGGAAGATCTGCAGTAGAAATAAAAAATATGCTTATAAATAAAGGTTATCAACCAATATTTAAGGATTGGGAAACTATATAAATTTCTAGGAGGGCGTATATATGAATTACACTACTCAAATGGATGCAGCAAAAAAAGGAATAATAACAAAAGAGATGGAAATAGTAGCGGAAAAAGAGAAAATGAATGTTGAGGAGCTAAGAGGATTAGTTTCTGAAGGTAAGGTAGCAATACCAGCTAATAAAAATCATAAGAACATATCTCCAGAAGGTGTAGGACAAGGGCTTAGAACTAAGATAAATGTTAACTTAGGTATATCAAAGGATTGTTGCGATTTTGATCAAGAGTTAGAAAAGGTTAGAATTGCAATTGATATGAAGGCTGAAGCTATAATGGATCTTTCTAACTATGGAAAAACAGAGGGGCTTAGAAGAAGAATAGTAGAAATGTCTCCAGCTATGATAGGAACAGTGCCTATTTATGATGCAGTAGGATTTTATGACAAAGAACTTAAGGATATAACAGTTGATGAATTTTTTAGGGTTGTAGAAAAACATGGAGAGGATGGAGTTGACTTTATTACAATTCATGCTGGATTAAATAGAGAATCAGCTAATACTTTTAAAAGGAATAAAAGATTAACCCATATAGTTTCAAGAGGAGGTTCTTTATTATTTGCATGGATGGAACTAAATAATAAAGAAAATCCCTTCTATGAACATTATGATAGGTTATTAGATATATGTGAAAAATATGATATGACCATATCCCTAGGCGATGCATTAAGGCCAGGTTCAATAAATGATGCTACAGATGCTTCTCAAATTAAAGAATTAATAACTTTAGGAGAATTAACAAAAAGGGCTTGGGAGAGAAATGTTCAAATCATTGTAGAAGGTCCAGGACACATGGCTATTAATGAAATCGAAGCTAACATGCTACTACAGAAAAAATTATGCCACGGAGCTCCATTTTATGTTTTAGGTCCATTGGTTACTGATGTAGCGCCAGGATATGATCATATAACTTCAGCTATAGGAGGAGCTATTGCAGCAACCTATGGAGCAGACTTTTTATGTTATGTAACTCCAGCAGAACATCTAAGACTTCCAAATCTTGAAGATATGAAAGAAGGAATTGTAGCTTCAAAAATAGCTGCGCATGCGGCAGATATAGCAAAAGGTATAAAAGGGGCTAGTGAATGGGATAACAAAATGAGTAAGGCAAGAGCTGATATAGATTGGGAAGAGATGTTCAATTTAGCTTTAGAGCCAGAAAAGCCTAGGAGATACAGAGAAGAATCTATGCCAGAACATTCAGATTCCTGTACAATGTGTGGAAAGATGTGTTCTATGAGAAATATGAAAAGAATTCTTGAAGGTAAGGATATAAATATCTTGAGAGAAGATGCTTAAATTATGAAAATATATTTAATAACTAATAGAAAACTCGTAAGTAATGAAGAGGAGTTCTTACAAGTAATTAAAGAATGCTCAGAAAATGGAGTAGATAATATAATACTAAGAGAAAAAGATTTAGGTTTTGATGATTTAGTTAAGTTAGGGAATAAGGTAAAAGAAGTTATAGATGAAAATAAGACAAAACTTATCTTAAACTCAAATATAGAGGGTGGAATAAAACTTAAGGCTTACGGAATACAGCTACCATTTCAAGTGTTTATGGAGCAGGATAATAAGCAGATTTATAGTTTTAAAGAAGTAGGTGTTTCAGTTCATAGTTTAGAAGAGGCTATTGAAGCTGATAAAAAAGGGGCTAGTTATGTTTTGGTTTCTCATATATTTAACACTGAATGTAAAAAGGGATTAGAACCAAAAGGAGTAGACTTTATTAGTAAGGTTAAAAAAGAGGTTTCTTGTAAAGTTGTAGCTTTAGGAGGAATATTGCCAAGCAATGTTAAAGAAGTTAAAAATACAGGGTGCGAGGGAATAGCTGTAATGAGTACTTTGATGAAGAGTAAAGATATAAAAAGTACTTTAAAAGAATATAGAGTATAGATACAAAACAACCTGGAATTGTTGATAAAGATAACAATCCTAGGTTGTTTTGTTTAAGGCTTCTAAATAAAATAGGCTGTAATTACTTTTTAATACCAAACATATTTCTTAAAAAAGACACTTTTCTAAAAACTTCATAAGTAATCATTGTTAATATAAAGCTTCCTAAAATTATAAAAATAACTTGCGTAGAGATAGGGGTAAATAATTTTAGGGAGTAATAACCTACTAATATTACATAAGATTGATGAAAAACATAAATAGGAAAAGAAGCTTTAGAAAAATACTTAGTAATGTTATTTGAGAAATTTAAATAATGTTTTCCCATACCGATAATTCCTAAGATTCCAATCCAAGCAATAATTCTAATATAAACATCATGAAATATTCCAATATTAACCTTCCAAAGGTATATAATTAATAGATTTAATGTTGTTAATATAATAAAGCTTATAAATAAAATAAACCTATTGTTTTCAAGTTTTTCTTGAATAATATCCTCAGATAATACCACATACCCTAACATAAATAGAGCAAAAAATTCGCCTATACTTTTACCACCTATATCTAAGATTAGTGACATAAATAAAGGAAATATAAATAAAGGAATCAATCCAATAACTGATAGATTATTAACTTTCAAGCTAATATTACTTTTATCATATTTAGTCACAATAGGAATAGCTAAAAGTGAAATGATAAATAAATAGAAAATAAACCATAGATGAGCAGGAGTAAAACCTCCAGTGTATCCACTTAGGTCAGTTGACTTTGTGAAAAATAATATATATTGGTAAAAATAACTTCCTGTATATTCATTATGAAATTTCTCAGCAAAAAAGGTTTGAATAGGAACTATAAATAAAATTCCATAAAGAAGAGGATTTAATAATTTTGCTCTTCTTTCGTTTATAAACTCTTTAGGAGTTCTTTTCTTAAGTGCATAGTTAGAACTTATTCCCGCTATAACAAATAAAAAAGGCATAAACCAAGGAGAAGTACCTTGGATAAAGGCACTTAAAATAGATACACCAGAACTTTTAACATAAAAGTTTTCACCCCAGTTATTATAAATCATGCAAGTGTGATAGGGAAAAAGTAATAGAATACTTATCCATCTAATATTATCTAAAAAGTATTTTCTCATGTATTTCCTCCTTGTTATGTGAATAAGTTTTATCCAGGTAGATTGTTTTTTGATAGATTATCTTTGTTTTTTAACTTAGTACCAAGATAAATTGCATAAGCTGCATATAGTATATCTAGGACTATAAGAGTAGGGGTTTCATCGATATTAGTATTTGTCATCATAGCTAATGCATCATATATAAAGTGGAAGGCGATAAGTGGAATAATATTAAACTCAATAGCTATAAGTTCTGATAAAATAAGACCAATTAGAAATGCATTTATTACTTGAAGTATAACATTTAGTATATTAACATTGCTAAATGCATTTGCCATGTGAAGAATTCCAAAAAGTACTGAAGAGAAAACTATATAAAAGCTTGTACTTTTTGATTTCAAATTTTCTTTAATAATGCCTCTAAATAAGGATTCTTCAGTAAATCCAACAAAAAAAGTAAAGACTATTATAGTTAGTATGTCCATAAAAGTTAATTTAAAATTAAGTCCACCCATTATTGGTTGAACTAATGCAATAATTAATAAAGGGATGTAATATAGTACCTTTCCTGTGTTAGAAATATTGAGTTTCTTAAATCCAAACAATTTTAAAGACTTTTCTTTACTTGTCATATTAATTATAAGTATAATACCCATTACTAAATATGCGCTTGTTTGAGTAATTCTTGTAGCAATATCACTAAGTTCAAGAATTACTGATATTGCTGACGCAACACTAACTAGGAAGGTTAATGCGACTCCCCATATAATTGAAGATAGGATAGGTTTTCCTGCAGATTTTTTTTGTTTCATAAAATTAAGTCTCCTTTTAATATATATTTTTTTATAATTTAACTATATAATTTAGTGCTTACTTATTTGAAAATCTTCCCATTATAACTGTATTATGATATCTTCCATCCTTATGTATACGGTCATTTATAAGCAATCCTTCTATAGTAAAACCAAATTGTTTATACATTTGAATTGCTTTTTCATTTGATTCAACAACAGTTAGGTTGATTTTCCTAACTTCCGAAGCGTCCATACATTTAAGCATATTTTCCATTAATATTTTACCTATCCCATGACCCCAGTAATTTTTTAATATACATATTCCAAACTCAGCTTTATGTCTAAACCTTGATAAGGTATTACCAGCGCATCTTAAAAAACCTACAATTTGTCCTTCAACTTCTGCAAGTAGAAACAAGCTTGTATTAGAAGCGTTATCTTCATCAATTATTTTTTCAAAGTCATCTTTAGTAAGTAAGTTTTCACCCTCTTCTCTATCCAGGAATTCAGTTTCGCCATCTATTTTAACTCTTAAAGTGGATAGCTTTTCGGCATCTGATATTCTTGGACAACGAAGAGTCCAAGTAAGATTCTTGTGAGTAATTGCTTTATTTTCTATAAACATTATTAGCTCCCTAAATTATTAGAAAATGTTGTCTAGTTTATCTGAATAGAATGATATGGCTTTTTTATAATTTTTTATATTTTCATCAGAAGAAGTTTCAGCCAAGTTTTCTAACAAAATTTTCATAGCTTCTGAATGTTCATTTAAATTATATAAAGTCATAGAGTAAAAGATTTGAATACTTCTGTCATGAGGGAATTTATCTAAACCGATCTTAAGAATAGCTTTAGATTTTTCATACTCTCCTATAGTTCTATAAGTACTACCCAAACCTAAAATTGCACCTTGCAAATCTTCACCTTCAAGTCCTAGTGAAATAGCATTTTCGTAATATTTTACAGCTTCTTTTTCTAGTTCTAAAACATCGAAGCTCCAAGCACATTGATAATTTATAGTAGGATTATCTGGATAAGAATTAACAAGAAGAATTAAAAGTTCGTTTGACTCTTGTAGTTTACCTTGTCTTCTTAATTCTATTGCAATATCTAAATCGCTCATATGCATCATACCTTTCTAGTATTTATGCTAACAAATCAATTATAAATAATCTGTTAGTTCATTTAAGTTTGTTACCATATCTATTCCCTGAAATTCTAATTTGAGATTATTTCTATTCAGCCATATACCTTTCATACCAGCTTGTTTGCTAGATAGTATATCAGTTTTTAAGTCATCACCAACATACATGCAATCCCTTGGATAAATACCAGCTTTTTTACAAGCAACTTTAAAAATATCAATATTAGGTTTGGATATTCCAATATCTCCTGCGGCAATAACCATTTCAAAGTAAGTACCTATTTTATTTGTTTTATATAATTGCTGAGATAAATCACCATTTGTTATGATACCTAATCTCTTATTTTTAAGTTTATCTAGGCAGGGAATAACATCGTCATAAGGAAACAAATTAGATTCATAGATGTTTTTATAGTCTTTAAATATTAAGGAAGCCTCTTTATCGGGTAAAGTAACATGAGATAATAAAAATAGATTTTTAATTCTTTCAATTTGTTGCTGAGAAAAAGAGAAATCTCCATTCAAATATTTCAAAAAGTATTTACGAGATAATCTAATCCAGTGTTCATAAAAGACAGTTTCATTCATATCGAAATAATTTTTATATTTATAAAAGAAACCATTAACTCCTAGAATTTCTGCTTTATTATGATTTATTAAAGTACCATCTAAATCAAAGAAAATCATTTTTAAATCTGAATTCATTTTTTATAACTCAGCAAATATCTCATGAATATTTCCATCAGGATCTGCAAATAATGCTGTTCTTTGATTCCAAGGCATATTCTCTGGTTCATGTATAGGTGTTGCGCCAAGAGAAATTAATTTCTTAAAAGATTCATCAACATCAGTAGGGTTATCACATGGAAAAGCTAACTCAAAAGACTGACCAGTAGCTTTTTCTTTATACCTGCTGCTATGACTAAACATAACCTCTCTAGTACAAATAGCAAATCTTGCTCCTGGATTTTCAAATTCTACATAGCTATCAAGTTCATTTTTAATTTTAAAACCAAGAACTTCGTTGTAAAAATTTTTCATTTCTTTAAAGTTATCTGTCCAAATTGTAATAAGATTAATTTCTGATTTCATAACAGACCTCCTATATTAATTAATATACAAATTGTACCATACACTGCGATACTGTAGAAGAATTTTTAAGTTTCATTAAAATTATTTTAAAATCTACTTTCATATATAAAACTATATATCTATATAACTATATATAGTTTTCATGCGGGTTAAGCCACATTTATCTAGATTTTTAGTAAATCTCATTGAGAAAATTTTGGTAGAATGATATAAGTAGCTATGACAATTTCGTATATAGGGTAAAAGGAGGGGATAGTGTGGAGAATAAGGAAATAGTTCAAAAGATTATTGAAAAAGACCCTAAGGCTATAGAAGATTTAATAAATAAATATGGGAAACTAATTTTTGGTGTAATTAATAAAATTCTAAACTCTTCTAATGAAAGATGGGAGATTGAAGAATGTTTTAATGATATTCTTATGACTTTGTGGAAGAATATGTATCTTTATAAAGAGGAAAAAGGTAAACTTATTAACTTTATTATTTCAGTTGCTAAGTTTAAAGCTATAGATTATAAAAGAAAGATTCAGAAAAAAAATAATGTTATTGAACTTAAAGAAGAGGTATTAAGGAAAGAAGAGTTTCAAGATGAGATTGATATAAATGATCAAGAGGGATTTTATAACTTAATAAAAGAGTTAAAGGAAAAGGATAAAGAGATATTTATAAGAAGATATCTTTTAGATGAATCTATGGAAAAGATATCAAAAGATTTAAACCTATCTAAAGAGTATATTTATAATAAACTTTCTAGAGGAAGAAAGAAAATCAAAGAAAGATTGGAGGGATTTAGATGTTAGAAGCGGAATTAATAAATGAACTCAATGGAATAGAGTATAGCAATGAAGAAATAGCTGATTATTTAAATTGGGCGGAAATAAGTGAAGATGAACTTAATAAAATAAGTGGAGATATACAGACTAAACTTGCTAGAAAAGCGCTTAGAGAATGTGGTGAATTTATTGAAAGCACTATGGAAAAAGATGAATATACAGAAGCTGTAATAAAGGGAACAGATAGAGATGCTATAGTGTACTCTGCTTTTTTAGGTATGTTTATGCCAGGAGCTTTCTTGCTTTCAGGTGACTATTCTTTTGGATATATTATGTTTATTACTAATAAAAGATTAATAGTAGTAAATTCTAATTATTTTAACAAAGCTTTGGGAACTAGAATTTATACAAGGGAAGAAATGAAAAATATAAGATTTAAAAGAGTTTTGGATAGATCAAAGAAAGGTTTGATTAAAAATTTCTTTAAAAATATAGTCTCAACGCCTGGAGGATTTGTTTCTATGGCATTTGGTCTTGGAGTATTTTCAAATAGATTTTTTGAGGCATATGATTTTGATATAGCTTTTGAGGGAAAGATTATTTTTAGAGTTGTTGCATTAATAGCACTAATAATAAGTGGAATAGAACCAGATTTAGAAACAGAAGCTATAATAACAATGAAAGATGGAAAAAAATATGATTTTCTTGTAAGAAACGCAAATTATAAAGAGATTTTACGATATCTTAAAAAACTTTCTAACAATATAAGAATGTAGAATGTTTACAATTAAAAAACACTTGTATTCTATGAGGGGACAGGGTATAATTTTTTTAACGTAATTGTTATATCATGTAAACTTGGGGTGATTAAATGTTATTTAAAAGTACAAGAGGATTAGAAAGTAATTTATCCTCGTCAGAGGCTATATTAAAAGGAATTGCAAGGGATGGAGGGCTATTTGTTCCTGAGAGTTTTCCAGAGGTTTATTCAAAGTTAAAGGGGAAAACAAATTATAATTATGAAGAATTAGCTGAAATAATTATAGGGCAATATTTTACTGACATAAAGAGTGAAGATTTAAAAGAGGCTATCAAAGATGCGTATACTGGTAGATTTAATGTGGAGGTTAAAAACGGGTTTTTAGAATTATATCATGGACCAACTTCTGCTTTTAAGGATGCAGCACTTTTGTTTCTTCCTCAAATAATGAAAAAAGCTAAAAAAGTAATTAATTTCAATAAGGATATAGTAATTTTAACTGCTACATCAGGAGATACTGGTAAAGCTGCTTTAGAAGGCTTTAAGGATGTAGAAGGTTTTAAAGTAGTTGTATATTATCCAAAAGATGGAGTCTCAGAGGTTCAAGAAAAGCAAATGAGAACTCAAAAAGGGGATAATGTTTATGTAGTAGCTATAGAAGGTAATTTTGATGATGCACAAAGAGGAGTAAAAACTATATTCAGTAATAGTGAATTAAAGGAAGAATTAGATATAAATAATATAGCGCTTTCTTCTGCAAACTCTATAAATATAGGTAGACTAGTACCACAAATAGTTTATTACTTTTATGGGTATTTTAAACTTATAGAGCAGGGCGAGATAAAAGAAGGAGAAAAAATTAATGTAGTTGTGCCTACAGGAAACTTCGGAAATATTTTAGCTGCTTATTATGGAAAACAGATGGGACTTCCTATAGATAAGTTTATATGTGCATCTAACGAAAATAATGTATTAACTGACTTCTTTAATGAAGGGGTTTATGATAAAAACAGGGAACTTGTATTAACAGAATCTCCTTCAATGGATATTTTAGTGTCTTCAAATCTTGAGAGGCTTTTATTTGAAATAGCTGATAGAGATAGCAGCTTAGTTAAAGACTTAATGGATTCACTTCAGAAGGATGGAAAGTATTCTATAACTAATTCTATGGAAGAAAAGTTAAAAGATTTTTATGGGGACTTTTCTGATATAGAAGAGGTATATGAAGTTATAAAAGATGTTTATGAAAAAGAAAATTATCTAATGGACACACATACAGCAGTTGCTTATAGTGTTTATAAAAAATACTCGCAAAAAACAGGTGACGATAAAAAAGTATTAATTGCATCAACTGCAAGTCCATTTAAGTTTAATAGAAGTATAATCAATGCCTTAGGAATAGATGCTGGGAATAAGGATGATTTAGAATTATTAAATACTTTATCAGAAAAAACCTCACTAGAGATACCAAAGGCTTTAAGGGAATTAAAAGATCTTAAGCTAGTGCATAACTTAGAGTGTGATGCTGATAAAATGGAAGATATCCTTAAGAAGATATTAAAAGTAGGTGAGTAGTATGGTTAGGGTTAAAGTACCTGCTACTTCAGCAAATCTTGGTGCTGGTTTTGATTGTATGGGATTAGCTTTTGAACTTTTTAATTTGTTTGAATTTGAAGAGATTAAAGAAGGTTTAGAGTTTGAAGGTGTAAAAGAAGAGTATTGCAATAAAGATAATATCATATATGAAGCTATGATGTTATGTTTTAATAGAGCAGATTATAAGCCTACTGGACTTAAGATAAGTATTTTAGAAGAGAATATTCCCATTTCGAGAGGTCTTGGAAGTAGCTCTAGTTGCATAGTTGGAGGTCTTTTAGGGGCAAATGAACTTATGGGTTCTCCCTTTAGATTAGAGGAACTTTTTAATATGTCAGTTGAAATAGAAGGGCATCCAGATAATGTAGCTCCAGCTTTTTTTGGCGGGATTGTAGTTTCTTCTATGGAAGATGGGAAAGCTTATTATAATAAGGTGGATATAAAAGAAGGAATAGAATTTTTATCATTTATTCCAAGTTTTACTTTATCTACAGAGAAGGCAAGAAAAGCACTTCCAGCTACAATACCATTTAAGGATGGGGTTTATAATATTGGAAAAGCTGCTCTTACTTTAAGTTGTTTCTATTTAGGCAATTATGATATGCTAAGATATGCATGTAAGGATAAACTGCATGAACCATATAGAAGCAAGCTTATACCAAACTTTGAGGAGATAACTAGTGAAGTTTTGGATTTGGGAGCATTATGTGTTTTTTTAAGCGGAGCAGGTCCAACTATTATGAGTATAGTTAAGAAAGAGGATAATACCGCTAAAGATAAAATAAAGGCTCATATGATTAAGTTTGAAAAAGAGTGGTCAGTTGTAACACTTAAGGAAAACAATATAGGGGCCGAAATAATTAAAGGGTGAGTTAATATGAATAGTAATTATATACTTGTGGATAAAAGGGTTTTGCCAGAAGTATTTGAAAAGGTATTAAAGGCAAAGAGATTATTAAAAGATGGTAAGGTTAAGGAAATAACTGAGGCTACTAAGATAGTTGGAATTAGTAGAAGTGTATATTATAAATATAAAGAGTATGTTTTTGAATTTGCGGAAAGTAGTCATGGAAGAAAGTTTACTTTTAATATGATTATTTCTCATAAAAAAGGAGTTCTTTCAAGCCTATTAAACTTTTTAACTGAAAAAGGTGGAAATATACTAACAATAGATCAAGGAATTCCTATAAACAATCTAGCAAATGTAAGTATTACCATGGATATAAGTTCTTTAGAAGGGGATGCAACAGACCTTTTAGAAGATTTATACTTGGTAGATGGAGTAGAAAAGGTAGATTTTGTCGCAATGGAGTAAAGTGAAACTTAGCTTCAGAGGGAGTTTTAATCTCCCGCTGAAGGTTAGTTGAACTTATCTAGGGTCGTGCCACTGTTATCTCCAACTTTAATAGGGGTTGGAGAGTTACAGTGGCTAGACATCAGATAAATTTAAGAAGTAATTAAGAATTTAAGAAGATATATTTAAGAAAAGTACGATATGATATAATCATCAACTAAAAACGGAGGACTATCAATGAAAAATATATTAAAAAATCATTGGGGAAAACTTCTTACAGCTATGATTGTTATTGTACTTTCTTTTTATGGATTTATTTATAGAGAGAGTTTAGTTCAAGCAATAAACTTAATGAAAGATCCTAAAGCAATTAGTTTATATATAGAGAGTTATGGTCACTTTGGAGTGTTAATGTTTATTTTACTTCAAGTAACTCAAGTAGTTATATTCTTTATACCAGGGGAGGTAACCCAGGCAGCTGGAGGATATATTTTTGGAACCTTTCTAGGAACACTATATTCTATTATAGGAATAAATTTAGGTTCAGCAGTATTATTTTATGGAACAAGAAAGTTTGGGAATTCTTTAGTGGATAAAGTTGTACCTGAAAAGTTAAAAAGACCATTTGAAAAGCTTTTAAATGCTAAGAAGATAAACTTAATAGTATTTTTAATATATTTGATTCCTGGAATACCTAAGGATAGTTCAATATTTTTATGTGCTCTGTCTAGAATCAATTTTAAAGATTTTCTAATATACTCAACACTTGGAAGAATGCCAGCATTAGTTATATCGTCTTTTTATGGAGCTAATATTGCTACAGGTAACATGCACATTATAATAATTTTATCTGTTATAATGGTAGTAGGTTTAGGAATATGTATGATGTTAAAGAAATTTTTTATGGAAAAACTAGCAAAAATAAGTTAAATAGATTAACTAAAAATCCATTATGATATATTCATAGTGGATTTTACCTATTTTAAATGAAACTTACCTTTGACATAATGAAGGTTTTTAATTAATCTTGTATTAGAGTCTTTTTAAGGAAGAGAGTAATATAGAGAAAGGGTGATAGGAGTGAGTATATATTTTGATAACGCAGCAACTACTCCACCTACAGAAGAAGTTATAGAATCAGTAGTAGTAGGAATGAAAGAATATTATGGCAATCCATCTTCTCTTCATAAGTTAGGGTTAAATGCAGAAAGAATGCTATTAACTAGTAGAGAAGAATTAGCCAAAACTATAAATGCAACCTCAGATGAAATATTTTTTACTTCAGGAGGAAGTGAAGGAAATAATTTTATACTAAAAGGAATCGGAAAGTCAGGAAACAATATTATTACAACTAAGTTTGAACATCCTTCAGTTTTAAATGCTTTAAATGAGTTAAGGGAGCAGGGAATAACTGTACATGAATTATCTCTTAATGAAAATGGTGAAGTTGATTTAGGAGAACTAAAAGGCTTTATAGATAAAAATACTGTATTAGTATCCATAATGCATGTTAATAATGAAATCGGAACTATTCAGCCTATTGAAGAAATAGGCAAAATAATTAAAGAGAATTCTACTAGAGCAAAATTTCATGTAGACGGAGTTCAAAGTTATGGTAAAATAGCTATTGATGTTAAAAAAGCTAACATAGATTATTTAACTGTAAGTTCTCATAAATTTCATGGACCTAAGGGCGTAGGTTTTTGTTATATAAGAAAAGGTCTAAGACTAAAACCATTGATTTCAGGTGGTGGACAAGAGTCTGGTTTTAGAAGTGGTACAGAGAACTTACCTGGAGTAATGGGAATGGTTGTAGCAGCAAAGATGGCACAAGCCTCAATTAAAGAAAGTTATAAAAAGGTTTGGGAAATAAAAGAACATTTTATAGAAAAACTTAAAGGAATAGAAAATATAAAAATAAATTCTCCTCAAAAGGAAAACATAAGTCCATACATATTAAATGTTTCTTTTACTGGTATAAGAGGAGAGGTTCTTTTACATGCCCTTGAGGAAAATGGTATATTTGTATCCACAGGTTCTGCTTGTTCGTCAAGAGGTGGTAAAGAGAGTCATGTATTAAAAGCTTTAGGGTTAGACTATAAAGATATAGATGGTGCTATAAGATTTTCTTTTTCAAGATTTAATACATTAGAAGAAGTGGATTTATCCAACGAAGCACTTAAGAAATCATTGTTATTTTTAAGGAGAGTTAGAAAATGAAAAAATTATTACTTATAAAAAGTGCCCCAGAGATATTCTTAAAGGGACTAAACAGAAATAAATTCGAGAGACTATTAAAAAAGAATATAGCTAAAAAACTTGAAGGAATAGAATATGAATTCATCACAGATATGGGAAGATGGTTCGTATATTCAGAGGATTTAGAAGAAGCTTGTAGTAGAGTTAGAAAAGTATTTGGAGTAACTCAGGTTTGTATAGTAACTCAAATAGAAAGAGATTATGAAGAAATTAAAAAACTTGCTTTAAGTAAGGTAATAGAAGCTAAAGCATCAAACTTCAAAATAGAAACTAATAGAGCAAACAAGGAGTTCCCTAAAAACTCTATGGAAGTTTCAAGAGAAGTTGGAGGATATGTTTTAACTAACTATGAAGGCGAGCTTTCAGTTAAAATAAATAATCCTGAATGTTTAGTTAAGGTTGAAATAAGAGATAAGGCTTATCTATATACTAAGTTAGACATAGTAAAAGGAGAAGGTGGTCTTCCTTACGGAGTTAATGGAAGCACTATGCTTATGTTATCTGGTGGAATAGATTCACCTGTAGCTGGATATATGATGGCAAGAAGAGGGGTAGAACTTCACTGTGTATATTATCACTCTCACCCATATACTTCAGAAAGAGCTAAAGATAAGGTTAAGGATTTAGCAAAAGTATTGGCAAGTTATACAGAAAAAGTTAATTTATATGTAGTTCCATTTACAGAGATTCAAATGGGCATAATAGAGAAATGTAGAGAAGATGAGCTTACAATAATCATGAGAAGATTTATGATGAGAGTAGCTTGTGAATTGGCTGAACAAAAAGGAATTCAATCAGTATCTACAGGTGAAAGTATAGGTCAAGTAGCATCTCAAACTATGGAAGGTTTAATAGTTTCAACAGATGTAGCAGATAGACCAGTATTTAGACCATTAATATCTATGGATAAAGAAGACATAATGGATATATCAAGAAGAATAGGAACTTACGATATATCTATAAGACCATATGAAGATTGCTGTACAATATTTGTACCTAAACATCCTAAAACAAAACCACAAGTAGAGCCAATAAGAAAATCAGAAGAAGCTTTAGATATCGAAGCTTTAGTTAAAGAAGCTGTAGATAATGTTGAAGTGTATAGATTCTAGAATTTAATATAATAGTGAATAGTCCTGCTTTTGTAGGGCTATTTTTATTTACTTTAAAGGAAATTAAAATTACATGTAGAAATACTAATATAATAGTGTAAATGGGATTGGTGGAATGCTTATGAAGAGATTTATAGCTTGTATGTTTACAATAGGTTTAATTTTTATTATAGGTTTTAATTTATATAAACTATATTCTAAATCTGATGTACCCTATGAAATACCCAAAGTTCATTTTAAATATAATAATAAAAAAATAACCTCATCTCAAGGTGAGCATAATTGGATAAACGGAGAAGGTGGAAATAGTTATCTAGCAGGATCTTCATATGAGATTGGTGAAAAGTTAGAAGCTATAAAGTGTACTGCAAGTGGTTATATGGATATAACTTTTAAGACTAAGCCTATAAATTGTCCACCTCAAAAACTTATAGTTTCAATATGGAAAGATAAGGATAATAGAGAGGTGTATCAAGAAATTAGAGGTGATATCTCAAATTTAGTAACAATATTGCTTCCTGAAAAAGAAGGAGAATATATTTTTGAGATTAATGCTTACTGGGATGATAAGCATAACACCTCAAATATCTTAAAGATATTAATAGAATAGTATAAGAATAGGTAAGGAAATAAGTACTAGGTATCATATAAAGTGCTTATTTCCTTTTATAATTAGTTATTTGAATCTATTATCTCTTTCAAGGTAACATGTTCATTTATAAATCTAGAATCACTTTTTTGATTTTTTAGTTTAATAGCTTTTTTAGGGCAGTTTTGAATACAAGCTAAACAATGTTGACAGTTACCATTAAATTTAGGTTTAGTGGCAACCGTTATGTTGTTAACTGGGCATACTTTTTCACAAATCTTGCAACTTATACAACTGTCATCAACTATAAATTTTTTATCAAAATTCGGGTCATATAATTTTTCATTAAGAGATCTTAAAAATTCAGAAACCTTGGAGTGTTTTTTCAAGTAAATTTTATTTGAAGCTACATCTTCAATAATTTTATTAAGATTGCCTTCGATATTTTTTTTGGATTGAGTTTTTATCTGTTTGTCCATGTCAAATCCAGGAATATAGTTATCTACCATTATTAATTCATTTACGTAAGAAAATTTTATCCCGTTTCTTTCACCTATTTTTAATAGATGTATTGTAGATGCCCCTGCATACATTCCGTAAGTAGCTATTCCAAAAAAATAATTACTTTTAAGTTTAGCTTTATCCAAAAACTCTTCAACTATCTTCGGTACGCCGCTATGATATACTGGGAAAACTATACCTATTTTATCATCTTCAAAATTAAGGTTATTTTCTTTTAATAGTTTTGGGATAGAGTAATACTCAGCTTCAAAGCTTTTTGCTACATATAAATTATTACCTGTTGCTGTAAAATAAAAAATTTTCATAGGTTCCTCCTCTTAGTAGTGTTACAATTGTAACGCTATGTTGGATATAGTATAATATAAGAAAATAGCGAAAATCAATATCTTAAGATGGAAGTGTTACAAAAGAGAGGGATTTGTTTATGGGAAATAATAATTCACAAAATCTAATTACAAAAGAGAGTATTTTCACAGCTTTAATGATTTTAATGGAGAAAAAGAATTTTAAGGAAATATCAATAACGGAATTAACTAAAAAAGCTGGGGTATCACGAATGGCTTTTTATAGAAATTATAATAATTTAGAAGATATTATAACTGACTATTTAGATGAATTTTTTGAGGAGTCATATAAAGAGTTAGTTATATGCGAAAAAAATGATAATAATGAAATTCTAATAAGATTTTTTTCATATTTTAGAGAACATAAAAAATTAATCGACAACTTAATTAAAGCTAATCTAGCTAACTTAATACTAGAAAGATGTACTAACATATTCTATTCCTTATCCAAAGAAGTAGTATGTTCTAATCCTCATCCAGAAGAAGTTCAAAGATTTATAATTGAATTTGTTTCAGGAGGACTATACAAAATTTTAATAGAATGGGCTAAAAGTGGAATGAAAGAAAGTGATGAAAAAATGGGAGGAATTATACATTCATTAATGATTGGAGCTTCGGTAAAGACCATAATATCATATTAAGTAAATACCAGATTATTTAAAACAAGAAGTATCTTAATTTTAAGAACTTCTTTTTATTTTACAAAAAATCTCAAGAACATATTGACAGAAGATTGAATAAGATGTACTATAAATACATATTAACAAGTTGATAATATCAAAAAGAAAATAAGTATTAAGATTTAGGAGGTATGCAAAATGATTTATTTTAATAATGAAAAAATAGATATAAAAAAGTTTCCTAATGGTGAGGCACTTATTCATAGTGGTGATTTAAATATAAAAGATAATAATGAGATTAAGGTTAAGTTTGAAAATAATGAAGATATAACTAATTTAATATTTTTAAAGGGACATTTAGATGAGTTAAGAGTGAAGTGTAGTTTAGTACTTCCATACATGCCTTACAGCAGAATGGATAGAACTGAAGGTTTGACAGTATTTACTTTAAAGTATTTGTGTAAGTTAATTAATAGTTTAGATTTTGAAAATGTAACAATTTATGAACCACATTCTGAAGTATCTGTTGCTCTAATAGATAGAGTTAAAGTAGTAAATATGTCTAAGAAACTTACAGAGCAATTGATGGAAGAATTAAATGATGAAAATGTATATTTAGTTTATCCGGATGCTGGAGCCTCAAAGAGATATGCTCATCAGATAGCTTATGAAAAGATATTAACTGCAAATAAGGAACGTGATTTTAAAACAGGATTTATAAACAAGTTAGAAATCAATGGGGATGTAAAAAGTAAAAACTTTAAGGCTATTATAGTTGATGATTTATGTTCAAAAGGAGGAACCTTTGAACTTACCGCTTCTAAACTTAAAGATATGGGAGCAGGAGAAATATATCTTGTAGTTACCCATTGTGAAGATACAATATTTGAAGGTAAGCTATTAGATAGCGATTTAATAACAGGAATATATACAACAAATAGTATTTTGAGTAAAGAGCATAAAAAAATTAAGGTATATGAGATTTAAAATAAGGGAGGAAATTAAGATGAAAAAGTTATTAGTAGTTATTGATTATCAAAAGGATTTTGTAGATGGAACTTTAGGGTTTAAAAAGGCTGAAACTCTAGAAGAAGGAATATATGATAAGGTTAAAAAGTATTTGAAAAATGGAGATAGGGTTTTATTTACCTATGACACTCATTATGAGGAATATTTAGAAACTAGAGAAGGTAAAAACTTACCTGTAGTTCACTGTATTAAAGGAACTAATGGGCATGAACTTTATGGAAGACTTAATGAATTTTTAGGGAAAGAAAATACCCTACATTATGAAAAAGAAGGTTTTGGTTTGTCTCCAAAAGATGTGATTAGACTCTCAGAAGAATTAGGAGAGGAAATTAATGAGATAGAGCTTGTAGGTGTTGTTACTAATATATGTGTAATAAGTAATGTGGTAATGCTTCAATCACAATATAGAAATGCAGAGATTCTAATAGACGCAAGTCTTTGTGCAAGTTTTGATGATTCACTTCATGATAAAGCATTAGATGTAGCAGAAGGAATACAAGTAAAAGTAGTAAATAGGGGGAATTAAGCATGATAAGTCCATTTTTATTAACAGATTTTTATAAAACAATACATCATATGTGTTATGCAGAAGGAATGACAAAGCTAGTAAGCTACTGGACACCAAGAATGTCTAGAAAAGAAGATATGCACAAGGTAGTTATGTTTGGCCTTCAACCATTTTTAAAGAAGTATTTAATTGAGTATTTTAATGATAATTTCTTTTCAAGAGATAAAGAAGAAGTTATATCAGAGTATAAGAGAGTAATATCCAAAACCATGGGAGATATAGCTTCTGATACAAAGCATATTGAAGCACTTCACGATTTAGGATATCTTCCTATACAAATTAAAGCTGTTGAAGAAGGCTTTAGGGTAAATATCAAAACTCCTATGATTGAGATAACTAATACTCATGAAGATTTTCCTTGGCTTGTAAATTATCTAGAAACTTTTATGAGTTGTAATATATGGCAGCCTATGACTAGTGCAACCATTGCCTATAGATATAGAGAGATAGTAGAGAAATATTTTGAATTAACCGTAGATAATGGAGATGTTAAAAGAGCTTGTGGAGACTTTAGTATGAGAGGTTTCAGCTCAATAGAAAGTGCAGAAATAAGTGCCTCAGCCCATCTTTTATCTTTCGTAGGTACGGCTACAATACCTGCTATAACTTATTTAGAGGAGTATTATAATGCTAACTTAGATAAAGAGATAGTAGGAGTTGGAACGCCATCTACAGAGCACAGCGTAATGTGCAGCTATGGAGAAGATGAGTTCTCAGCTTATAAGAGATTAATAACTGAAGTTTTTCCAAAAGGACCGTTAAGCATAGTATCTGATACCTATGACTACTGGAATGTTATAACCTCAATACTTCCAAGACTTAAAGAAGAAATTTTAAATAGGGATGGAAAGGTAATTATAAGAGGGGATAGCGGAGATCCAGTGAAAATAATCTGTGGAGACAAAAATGCAGAAAAAGGCAGTGATGAGTATAAAGGAACTGTGGAACTTCTATGGGATATATTTGGAGGAGAAGTTAATTCAAAGGGATATAAGGTTTTAAACTCTAAAATAGGAACAATATATGGTGACAGCATAACGGTAGAAAGATGTGAAGATATTTGCAAAGGCTTAGAGGAAAAAGGTTTTGCAGTAAATAATTGTACCTTTGGAATAGGTTCTTATACCTACCAGTACAATACAAGAGATACTTTTGGATTTGCATTAAAAGCAACTCATGCAGTAATAAATAATGAGGAAAAATTTATATTTAAAGCACCTAAGACTGATAAAGATGACTTCAAAAAATCTCAAAAAGGTATGTGTTACGTTTATAAAGAAGGGGAAGATATTTTATATAAAGATGAATTAACTATAGAAGAGCAGGCCTCATATGAAGATAATTTATTAGAACTTGTATTTAAGGATGGAAAGTTAATAAAAGATTATTCATTAGAGGAAATAAGAAATAGGCTACATGGAAATTTTTAAATAAGGAGGGGTAGAAGTATGAGAGAAATTTTTAAGGTGGAAAAGGTATGTGAAGAAATTAAAAATTGGATTAGAGAATATTTTGAAAAACAACCTAATGCTAAAGGTGCAGTTATTGGAATCAGTGGAGGAAAAGACAGCACCATAACCTCAAAACTTTTAGTTGAAGCTTTAGGAAAGGAAAGAGTATTTGGTGTTTTAATGCCAAATGGGGAGCAAAAAGATATAGAAGATAGCTTGAAGATTGTAGAGATGTTAGGAATTAATTATAAGGTAGTAAATATAGAGAAGGCATATAAGGGATTATTAGAGGAAATCAATGAAGAGAGCTTATCAAAAGATGGAAAAATAAATATTCCACCAAGACTTAGAATGACTACTTTGTATGCTATAGGTTCCTCCATGCACTACAGAGTATGTGGTACAGGAAATAAGTCAGAAGGTTTTGTGGGATATACTACAAAGTGGGGAGACAATGCCTATGACTTTAATCCTATTGGCGACTTAACAACAGAGGAGGTAATAGCTATAGGTGATTATTTAGGATTGCCTTATGAGTTAGTTCATAAAACTCCAAGTGATGGATTGACAGGAGAATCTGATGAGGAGAAATTAGGTTTTACCTACAAACAAATTAATGATTATATGGAAAAAGGAACTAGCGGAGATAAAGAAGTAGATGATAAAATAAAAGCTAAACATGATTATAATAAGCACAAAGGGATTTTGCCGCCTAAATATGAGCTGCAATAGGTAGAGACTATGGAAGAGATTAAAAATAAGCAAGGATTAACAGAAGAAGAGTTTTTAAAAAAATATAATGATGATATATATAAGAAGCCATCTTTTACAGTGGATATGCTTATATTTACTGTAATGGATAAAGAAAAAGAAAATTATAGAAAGCTTCCTGAAAAAGCATTAAAAGTTCTATTAGTAAAAAGAGGAGATCATCCT
Organism: Clostridium intestinale DSM 6191; assembly: GCF_900130055.1. GTDB lineage: Bacteria > Bacillota > Clostridia > Clostridiales > Clostridiaceae > Clostridium_T > Clostridium_T intestinale. Next base: position 522,023 of record NZ_FQXU01000004.1, on the reverse strand, counting down.
TATATAGGTAAATGGGCTCTTCCTGGAGGTTTTGTAGGAATTGAAGAAGGTCTAGATGAAGCTGCTTTACGTGTATTAGAAGCAGAAACAGGAATAGAAGATATCTATATGGAACAGTTATACACTTGGGGAGAAGTAAGTAGAGATCCAAGAACAAGAGTGGTAAGTTCTTCTTATATGGCACTAGTTGATAGCAAATCTTTAAATATTACAGCTGGTGAAGATGAAACAGACGCCAGTTGGTTTAATGTTAGTTATGATATATTAGAAGAAAAGAAAACTTCAGTAGAAAATGGATATATATACGAGCAATTAGTAGAAATAAAACTTTGGAATGAAGTAGAGACATTATCAGCTAAAATAAAAACTACAGAAAATCTAGAGGGAAAAATAAAAAGAGAACTTATTGAAAATGAAGGATTAGCCTTTGATCATGGAAAGTTTATAGAATATGCTGTTGAGAGATTAAGAAATAAAATAGAATATACCAGCCTAGCTTTTAATCTTATGCCAGAATTATTTACATTAACAGAACTTCAACGAGTTTATGAAATAATTCAAGGAAAAGAACTTTTAGCAGCTGCCTTTAGAAGAAAAATAGCAAACATGGTAGTTGAAACAAATGAATACACAAAAGATGCTGGACATAGACCTTCAAAACTTTTTAGATATAACTCAGGGTGGAAAAGGGGAAAGAGTATATGAAAAGAAACAAATTGGATTTTATGTTATTTCTAAAACTAAGTTATTTAAATTTAATATTGTATCTAATAGCTGCAATTATAATTATTCTTCCTATCTCTATTGTGATGGTTTCAGATATAACTTTAAGTAAAACTTTTACTAAAGCGCTTATTAGTATATCTTTTATATTGATATCAGCAGGGAAATTTATTACTTTCTTTAAGAAAAATAAGGGTGATAAAACTAAAATTAATGATTTAGCAGTGATTGTTGGTTTTTTAATAGTATTTATATCGTATCTATTAAAATAAGACTATTGTTTTATTGGTAAAAATGCCCTGAAGCCGCATAAACACTATATATAGTTATATAGCTATATAGATATATAGAAAAAAATATATATTCTTGGTAATGCTAGTATAATTTTATGGGTGGAGGAGCGACAGTATTAAGTTAGAATGATTTGATGAGACTTTAAAAGAAGCCTCTACAGTATTAAGGGGTATAAAGCATGAGATTAGATAAATTTTTAGCACAATCAGGTATTGGAAATAGTAAAACTGTAAGAATATATATACAAGATGGAAAAGTAAAAGTTAATGGACAGGTTGTCATAAAGCCTGCAATAACAATTAATGAAAATGAGGACTTAGTTGAATACCTTGATGAAAAAATTTCTTATATGGGAAAAATCTATTATATGTTTAATAAACCTTCGGGGTGCGTTACTGCAAGAAGAGATGATAAATGCAAAACAGTATTTGATTTCTTTAAAGAGGAGAATATGAATGGTGTATCTCATGTTGGAAGATTAGATAAAGATACAGAAGGGTTACTATTACTTACAAATGACGGTGAGCTTAATAATAAGTTGATGAGCCCACTAAAACATGTTGATAAAAAATATTTTTTTATAGCATTAGGATCTTTAGATGAAGAGTGTATTAATAGATTAGAGCAAGGTGTATCTATAGGAGTTGATGAAGAGATAACAAAACCATCAAAGCTAGAAAAGGTGACTAATGGTATTTATAAAGATTTTGAGAATGAAAGTGAACTTATAAAAGTTTATAATGATTCATCAAATTACTATAAACATCCAGCAGTATCAGGATATCTCACAATTTCAGAAGGACGTAAGCATCAAGTAAAACGAATGCTTAAAGCAGTAGGTTGCCATGTTATATATTTAAAAAGAATTTCAATCGGAGAGCTAGTGCTTGATGAATCATTGGGAAAAGGGCAATACAGAAGTTTAGAAAAAGATGAGATAAAAAAATTATTAGGGAAATTCGGTGTGAGTTAGATTAATTATCTAGCTCATTTTTTTAGCATTTTGCTTATAATAAAAAGTGGTGCTTCGAGAGAAGCTAGAGGAAGAAAATAAGGGATAACCTTTGAGAATATGGCTTTATATAAATATTTTATTATGCTAAAATTATCATAAATATAAAATGTACAAGAGCATTGATTATATGAAATGGGAAGAAGTAATAAAGACTTACCCTATTCAGTTTATAAAGCCTATATTGAAGAGGATGAGGAGAGGGTATTTTGGCAGCAAAGGGAATAACATATCAAGCTAAGGACGTGCTTTTTAAATCAATGAGTTCCATATATAAAGACAAGGCACTAAACGTATATGGATTAAATTATCCAAAGATAGTTGAAATGATACCATCAGACTTACCAGAGGTTAAGGCGGATGAAAAGCGAGCTGACAGTATATTTTTACTAGAAGATGGATCTATATTATTGCTAGAATATGAAAGTAATAAGAGAGTAGAAGAAAATATGTTTAAGTATCTAGACTATACTGTAAGGATCTTAAGAAGGTATTTTGAAGAAACTAAAGACTTTCCGCGAATTCATATAGCTGTAGTTTATACTGCAGAAGTAAAGGAAGCTAAATCAACAGTTACTTTTGGAGATATCATAATAAACTCACAAAGTGTATTTATGAGTAACTTTGATGGAGATAGTATTTTTGAAGAGGTAAAGAAAAGGATACAAAATAAAGAGAAGCTAACTTCAGAAGATAAAATGAAGATTGTACTGTTGCCTCTTATGAACACTAGTAGGCATAAACAGAATATAATAGAAGAAAGCATAGAGCTAGTTAAATTTATAGATAGCGAAGAAGAACAATTAGCATTAATAGCAGGAATACTTACTGCTACTGACAAGTTTATCGAAAAAAATTATGCTAAGAAAGTGAGGGAATGGTTAACTATGACTAAGGTAGATAAAATTTATCAAGAGGAAAAAGAAAAAGCTATAGAAGAGGCAAAAAAAGAAGTTAGAAGAAAAGAAAAGTTAGAATTAGCAAAAAATTTAATGGATGTACTTTCAGTAGAAATGATAGCAAAGAAAACAGGATTATCAATAGAAGAGGTTGAAAAATTAAGAGAAAGTAAGTAAGGAATGTAACTGAATGGGAATATAATTAAAGTTTTGTGTGGTTAAATATAGAAGTTTAGAAAAAGATGAACTAAAAAAATTATTAGGGAATTCCATGTGAGTTAGATTAATTATCTAGCTCACTTTTTTTAGCGAAGAACTAAAGAACTTTAGATGAAAAAAATAAAGGAACCTTAGAAGTTAAGAAATAAAGAACTTTACTGGCAAGGAACTTTAATGCAAAAGTTCCTTATTTACAATAATAATGTTATTTAATTAATAAGATAATAGGGTTTTTACAATATTATTTCTTAAATTATAGCTTTGTTTGTTGACAAATTTCTATAATCTAGTATAATTTAATCTAAATACTTCATCAATTTATCAGAATAAAGCGATGAAGCGAAGTGATTGGGGGCTAGAATTGTGGCGGTGAAAAATTTCTTACCTGAGGGGTCTAGAGATTTAATCTCAGAGGACTGTTACAAGAAAGAGGAAATCAAGAGGATTCTTGAGAAGAAAATGGAGATTTGGGGCTATGAACAGATAATAACACCTACCTTAGAATATTATGATATCTTTAATTCTCATCCAGAAGGTTTTAAACAGGAAGACATGTATAAGTTCTTTGATAATAAAGGAAAAATTCTTGTCTTAAGACCAGATATGACTATTCCGATAGCAAGAGTTGTTAGTACAAAATTAAAAGAATATGAGAGGCCTATTAGAATAAGATATACCTCAAATATTTATAGAGTCAATGAAGCTTTTGGGGGAAAGGCAAATGAAATAACTCACTGTGGGGTTGAGTTAATAGGAAAAGAAACCCTAGAGGGTGATTTAGAGGTTATATTTCTTGCTATAAACTCACTAAAAGCTTTAGGTCTTAAAGGCTTTAAAATAGAGCTTGGACATATGGGAATAATAACTTCTATATTTAATGAAATAGATATATCTGAAGAGTTAAAAGAGAAAATAGCAGTTTTAATAGAGAAAAAGAGGCTTGGGGAGCTTGAAAATATATTAGAAGAAATAAGCTTAGAGGAATCTAAAAAAGAGTTTCTTAAAAAGCTTCCATGGCTATTTGGAAGTGAAGAGATACTAAAATCAGTTAAAGAGTTAGAGATATATTCACAGGTAAAAGATTCTATAGAATATTTAGAAAATCTTTTAGAGGGAATTAAAAAATTAAACCTAAAAGAATATGTATCTTTAGACATGGGTATGATTCCTAAAATCAATTATTATACGGGCGTAATAATGAGAGGATATGTACAAGGAGTTGGAAAGTACGTGCTCCAAGGCGGACGATATGATAACTTAATCAAATCCTTTGGGGTTGATAATGGGGCAATAGGGTTTGCAATAGACATTGATTCCTTAGGGGATGTTTATGAAATTAAAGAAAAACTTGTAGAGAAAAAACTTTATTTTTCAAGTGAAAAATTTCTAAAAGCATTAGAAAAAGCAGAGGAATTAACCATTAGTGGATATAAGGTGGAATTGATTCCTATAAATGGAGATATAGAAATAGGTGAAAATGAAATAGTGCTTTAGTATGGAGGGGTATCGTGGCAATAAATATAGCTTTAACTAAGGGGAGATTAGAGAAAGAAAGTATCAAAATATTTGATAAGGCAGGGTTTGATGTATCAGCTTTAAAGGATAAAGGGAGAAAACTTATATTTAAGGACAACAAAATGGATTATAACTATTTTTTAGTTAAAAGTGCAGATGCTATAACCTATGTTGAGCATGGTGTAGCTGATATCGGAATAGTTGGGAAAGACACCTTAATAGAAAGTAATTCTAATTATTACGAAATGCTGGATTTAAAAATAGGGGAATGTAAGTTTATAGTAGCATCGCTTCCAGATTCAAAGTTATTTAAATCCTACAGTAATATAAAAATAGGGACAAAGTATCCAAATGTGGCTAAAAAGTATTTTTATGAAAAGGGAATGGATGTTGAAATAATAAAAATTGAAGGTTCTGTGGAGCTGGCGCCTATACTTGGGTTATGTGATGGAATCGTAGATATTATGGAGACTGGAATAACTTTAAAGGAAAATGGACTTATAGTGAAAGATGAAATATGTGACATTAGTGCAAGGGTTATAGTTAATAACACCGCATTTAAGCTAAAAGAAAAAGAAATAAAAGAATTTTTATTTAAGGTTAGCGAGGTAATATAAAAAAAGAGGGGGCTATATATGTTAAGAATTTTTAAATTCAACGAAGAAAGCAGAGATTTGGTAATAAAAGAGCTAAAGGATAGAGAAGGAAAAGAAGACAAAAAAATTCTTAATTCTGTTGAAGAAATAATAAGTAAGGTAAGGGATGAAAAGGATAAGGCACTTAAAGAGTTAACTAAAAGCTTTGATGGGGTAGAGCTAGAGGATTTAAGGGTATCCGATGAAGAAATAGAAGAAGCTTTTAGTTTAGTTGAAGATGATTTTATAGAATCTCTTCAAAAAGCTAAAAAAAACATCTATAAATTTCATGAGATGCAAAAGGGGAATTCATGGATAAATACTGAAGCTAATGGAGTATATATGGGGCAAAGAATTATTCCATTAGATAAGGTGGGAGTTTATGTTCCAGGAGGAACGGCAGCTTATCCATCCTCTGTACTTATGAATACAATTCCTGCGAAAGTTGCAGGAGTAAATAAAATTGTTATGACAACACCACCTTCTAAAAATGGAAAGGTAAATCCATATATTTTAGTTGCTGCTAAAATTGCAGAGGTAGATGAAGTTTATAAAGTTGGGGGAGCTCAAGCTATAGCTGCCTTAGCTTATGGTACTGAAAGTATAGAAAAGGTGGATAAGATAGTAGGACCAGGAAATATTTATGTAGCTACTGCTAAAAAACTTGTTTTTGGTAGTGTTGATATAGATATGATAGCAGGGCCTTCTGAAATCTTAGTTATAAGTGATGAAACTAGTAAAAAGGAATATATAGCAGCAGACTTATTGTCTCAAGCTGAACATGATGTTTTAGCCTCTTCAATATTTTTAACAACATCGGAAGAACTATTAAATGGTGTTTGTGAAGAGATGGAGAAGCAAACTAGGGAGCTTAGTAGAAAAGAGATTATAACAAAATCCATGAGTAAATATGGTATAGGAATACTTTGTGAAAGTATAGAGCAGTGTATAGAACTTTCAAATATAATATCACCAGAGCATTTAGAACTTATGGTAGCTAATCCTATGGAGCTACTTGGAAAAGTTAAAAATGCAGGAAGTGTATTCTTAGGGCAATATACTCCAGAACCAGTTGGGGATTATTTTGGAGGACCTAATCATGTATTACCAACCTCAGGAACAGCAAGATTTTTCTCAGCTTTATCAACAGATAGCTTTATCAAAAAATCTTCATATATATATTATTCAAAGGAAGCCTTTTATGAGGCATCTAAAGACATAATTAATCTAGCTAGTAAGGAGGGGTTAACAGCCCATGCAAATTCTATAAAAGTGAGGTTGAAGTAATATGAAAAAGATAAATTCTTATAAATCAATGGATAGATCAAAACCAATAAGGCTTAATTCTAATGAAATATCTACTAATATGTATAGGGATTCCATATTCTCAATGACTTCAATATTATCAACTATTCAGTTCAACAGATACCCAGAGGATAATCCTTTAGCTTTAAAGAAAGCTTATGGGAAGTATGCAGGGGTAAGTGAAAAGAACATAATAGTTGGTAATGGTTCTGACGAGATGATTAATCTTATGATTACTTCAGCTATATCAAAGGGGAAAAAACTACTAACCTTAGATCCGGATTTTTCTATGTTTGAGTTTTACACTTCCCTACAAGACGGAAAGCTTATAAAAGTAGACATTAATAAAAATGGGAAAGTAGATATAGGCAAGCTTATTAGAAAAGGTAAAGCTGAAGAAGTAAGTTTGATTATAGTATCTAATCCTAATAATCCTTCTGGAATAGTTTTATCTAATGAAGACATAATTAGAGTGTGTGAGGCTTTTGATGATATCCCTATAGTAATTGATGAAGCTTATTATGAGTTTTATGGAGAGACTATGATTGGTTATATAAATAAATATAAGAATTTGATTATTACTAGAACCTTATCTAAAGCATGGGGGTTATCTTCTTTAAGAGTTGGATTTTTAATAGCCTGCGAAGAAAAAGTAAATGAACTTATAAAATATAAGGCTCCATACAATGTTAATAGTATTTCTCAGGCTTTAGCTGTAATAGCTTTAGGTTACGTTGAGCTAGTTAGGCAAAATACTGCAACAGTTATCGAAGAAAGAGAAAATCTTATAGAAGAGCTAAAGAGAATAGAAAAAGAAAGTTGTATGGATATAGTTTTTTATCCTTCTAAGGCAAACTTTATCTTTGGAAGAACTTCTTATAAGGAAGCTCTTATAAATGGACTTAAAAATAAGAACATATTAATAAGAGATTTTGAAGATGATGATAGCTTTAGAATTACTATTGGAACTTATCAAGAAAACAAAAAGCTAGTGGAAGCCTTGGAAAGCATATTAATTTATCAAGGAGATTACGGATATGAAGTTGAGAGCATCTAATAAAGAAAGAAAAACCAAGGAAACGGAAATTAAAATTGAACTAAATTTAGATGGAAAAGGAAATGCAGAAATTAATACTGGAGTAGGTTTTTTTGATCATATGTTAACTCTACTTGCTTTTCATAGCTCTTTTGATTTAAAAGTTGAAGCTAAAGGGGATTTATATGTAGATGATCACCATTTAGTTGAGGATACAGGAATCTTACTTGGGCAGGCAATAAAGGAAGCTTTAGGAGATAAAAAGGGGATAAAAAGATATGGAACCTTTTTTCTACCTATGGATGAAGCTTTAGCTATGGTGTCTTTAGATATATCAGGAAGAGGATTTCTACATTTTGAAGGTGAGTTTAATAGAGAAAGTATAGGGAATTTCTCAACTGAAATGGTTAAGGAGTTTTTTAGGGCTTTAGCTATGAATGGGGAAATAACCTTACATGGAAGAATTCTTTATGGGGAGAATGACCATCACAAGATTGAAGGTTTATTTAAAGCCTTAGGAAGAGCACTAAAAGAAGCAGTAACTATTGATGAAGATAACAAAGATAAGATTCCATCATCAAAGGGGACTCTCTAGGAGGAAGTTGTATGATAAGTATTATAGATTATGGCATGGGTAATCTTAAAAGTGTAGAAAATGCTTTTAAGTTTTTAGGAATAGAGGCAGTTATTACAAGAGATGAAAAAGAAATAAAAAATTCTAAAGGAATACTTCTTCCTGGAGTAGGGGCATTTCCAGATGCTATGAAGAATTTAAAAGAATATAATCTTGATAGCATAATTAAAGAGGAAGTAAAGAATGGAAAACCGCTGCTAGGGGTATGTCTTGGTATGCAGCTTCTTTTTTCTAAAAGTTATGAAGGTGAAGAGTGTGAGGGGTTAGACCTAATTACAGGAAGTGTTAAAAAGCTTCAAGGAGATATAAAAATACCTCATATAGGATGGAATTCTTTAGAGTTTAATAGGGAAGATAAACTTATAGATGAATTAAAAGAGGAGAGCTATGTGTATTTTGTTCACTCCTTTTTTGCTACAGATATGAAGGAAGAAGATTTACTTGCCTATAGTATTTATGGAGATAATAAAATACCTGCCTTAGTTAATAGAGGCAATGTATATGGAGCACAATTTCACCCAGAAAAAAGTGGAGATGTGGGGCTTAAGATTCTAGAAAATTTTTGGGGGATGATTAAATGATAATATTACCTGCAATAGATATAAGAGGGGGCAAAGCTGTTAGATTATATCAAGGAGACTACACAAAGGAAGAAGTGGTAGCTAAGGATATATACGAGCAAGCAAAAGAGTTTCAGAAACTTGGGGCTACTCACCTTCATTTAGTGGATTTAGATGGTGCTAAACAAGGAGCAGGAATTAATGAAGAAATAATATTAAAGCTTGCAAAAACTGTTGATATGTCCATTGAAGTTGGTGGAGGAATAAGAACTCTAGATAGAATTGACAAGCTATTAGGAAATGGAATAGATAAGGTTATATTGGGTACAGCTGCTATGGAGCAAGAGGATTTAGTGAAAGCTGCATTAGCTAAATATGCAGAGCGTATTATTGTAGGTGTAGACGCTAGAAATGGTAAGGTGTGTGGAAATGGATGGCTTAGCGAAAGTGATTTAGATTATATTGATTTCACTAAGAAAATGGCTGACCTTGGAGTAGACAATGTAATAGTTACTGATATAAGTAGAGATGGAACCCTTCAAGGGGCTAATATTGAGATGTTAAAAACTCTTAGCGAAAAGGTTGATATAAAAATAACTGCTTCTGGCGGGGTAAAAGATATTGAGGATATTAAGAAACTTAAAGAATCAGGAATATATGCAGCAATAACAGGCAAAGCCATTTATTCAGGAGAACTTTCATTAAAGGAAGCTTTAGAGGTAGGTGGAGAATATGCATACTAAAAGAATAATACCTTGTTTAGATGTAGCTGAAGGTAAGGTTGTTAAAGGTATAAACTTTAAAAGTTTAGTAAATGTAGGAGATCCTGTAGAGCTTGCAGATTATTATAGCAAGGAAGGGGCAGATGAATTAGTTTTCCTAGATATTAAAGCTACCCATGAAGGTAGAGGAATCATGGAAGACATGGTAAGAAGAACTGCTGAAAAAGTATTTATTCCTTTTACTGTAGGTGGGGGACTCGGTTCTTTAGAGGATATAAAGAGAATATTAAGAGCTGGAGCAGATAAGGTATCTCTTAACTCAGCAGCAGTAAAGAATAAGGAACTTATAAAAGAAGGAGCCTATTACTTTGGTTCTCAATGTATAGTTTTAGCTGTAGATGCAAAAAGAAGAGAAACTAAAGATGGTTGGAACGTTTATGTTCATGGAGGCAGAATAGATACAGGTATTGATGTTCTTAAATGGATAGAAGAAGGTGTTAAACTTGGAGCAGGTGAAATTCTCTTAACTTCTATGGATAGAGACGGGACTAAAGAAGGATTTGACAATGAGCTTTTATCCAGGGTTAATGATATAGTTAATGTCCCAGTAATAGCGTCTGGAGGCTGTGGGAGCCTAGAACACTTCTATGATACCTTTAATGAAGGAAAGGCTGATGCGGCCTTAGCAGCTTCTTTATTTCACTATGGTGAACTTACGATAAATGAAGTTAAGGATTATTTAAGAGGAAGAGATATACCAATAAGGAAATAGAGGTTAGAGATATGTTTGATATTGAAAATTTAGATTTTAATAAAGGAAATTCTTTAATACCAGCTATAGTTCAGGACTTTAACACAAAAGAAGTTTTAATGCTTGCTTATATGAACAAAGAAAGTTTAAAAAGAACTATAGAAGAAGGTACTACATGGTTTTACTCTAGAAGCAGAAATGAATATTGGAATAAAGGGGCAACCTCTGGTAACATGCAATACGTTAAAGAAATGTATTATGATTGTGATGGCGATACAATACTTATTTTAGTAGAACCAAAGGGGCCAGCTTGTCACACAGGTAAGGTAAGCTGCTTTTTCAATAAAATTGAGAGGTAATTAATTATGGAGAATGTAATAGAGAATTTATATAAAATAATTTTAAGTAGAAAAGAAGAGGGAGAAGAAGGGTCTTATACCAAATATCTTTTTGATAAAGGACTAGATAAAATATTAAAAAAGGTAGGGGAAGAAGCTACAGAAGTTATTATAGCAGCTAAGGGAGATAATAAAGAAGAACAGGTAGCTGAAATATGTGATTTAACTTATCATCTTTTAGTTTTAATGGCGGAGCTTAATATACCTATAGAAGAGGTTAGCGAGGAACTTAACAAAAGAGCTAAAAAGATAGGAAATTTAAAAGAAGAGAGAAAAGAGATAGAAAAATTATAAGGCTAAAGTAGAACTGATAATGAATCTGTTCTACTTTAGCCTTTAAGCTTTATGAACTTGAGGTAGATGTTGTTTTTTGAATATTATCATTTTATTTATAACAAAACCTAAAGAACCCGTTATGATTGAAGAAAGTACGGCTGCAAAATTTGCACATAAATTAAGTTGCAGTTTAAGTGGGTTCATATCATTTATTAATACTAATAACTTTGCATCGAATATTCCAAGAACAAATAGCAAAGAAACATACCTAAAATATGATTTGTTGGAAGCTTCTGCTTTAAAAGTGAACTTTCTATTTAAAAAGTAACCAGAGGTTGAATAAACAAGTATAGATATAAATTTAAAGAAATAATTTATGTTCCCTGAATATAAACCAGTTAAATGCCATAAGATGTTTAATACTATAACATCTATAATGATATTAGATGTACCTATTAAAGCGTAACACGCTAATTGAAGAAACGTTTTTATTTTAGATAAACTTTTAAGCAAAATGTGTACCTCCACAATTTTTCTATTTTATTAATTCATAAGGCCATTCACTAATACCTTCATATAAATGATATATGTTTTCATATTCAAATTCTTTCATAGTGTCTATAGCTAAATGACTTCTTCTACCTGTTCTACAATAAACTAAAACTGGATCTTTTCTATTTGGAGAGAAATCTTCTAAGTCATATTCTAGTTCCTCATAAGCTATGTTTACAGCACCAGATACATGTCCCTCTTTAAATTCTGAATAGCTTCTAACATCCAAAATTTTAAGATTAGGATTTGATTCTATAAGTTTTTTTGTTTGGGTATATGTTAAGTTAGTTATCTTGCTTTCCATTATAATTCTCCTTCTTTATACAAACACAAAGATATTCTATCATAATAAATTAAGTTTGTACTGAAATTATTATAAATTTAAGAATTATTCTGTAGAAGATTCCAAAGGGGGCTCAGCAAGTTTATTTAATGTTTATGAGTGGTATAATTAGAAATATACAGAAATGTTGGAGGGATTTATAATTGTCTGAAAATATTAAAGAATTTAAGCTTTTAAATAGTGAGCAAAAGCAAGTTGTAGAGAATCTAGAAGATAATATAGCCCTTCTTGCTCCAGCAGGTACAGGGAAAACAAATACCTTAGCTTTAAGGGTAGCAAATATAATTCATAATAATAAATGTAAACCAGAGGAGATTTTATGTCTAACCTTCACTAATAAAGCAGCTAAAGAGATGAAGGATAGAATAAGCAAGCTTATAGATAATGACTTAGGGGATAGGATAGAGGTATTTACCTTTCATTCCTTTTGTTTCAATTTATTAAAAAGTAGAGGAAGGAATCTACAGGAAATTTCCTTGGATTTTATAGTTTATGATGAAGAGGATTGTAAGGATATAATAAAAGAAATTCTTCCTAAAGAATTTAAATATGGAGAAAAAGAAATATATGCTTTCATAAATCTTATCAAAGGATTGAAGGATTTTAATGAAAGTTATGAAGATACTCTAAACAGAGTAATTAATACCTCAGAGAAGGATGGCATAACAGAACTTCATAAGATAGCATCATCAGGAAGATATTTTGATTATGAGCTTTTTAACTTCTACAAGGAACATGCAATAAAGCTATTAAGAAAATATGATAAAAAGTTATTAGAATACCATGGAATGGACTTTAATGATTTAATAATAAATACAATAAATTTATTTCAAGAGGAAGACTTCTATGAAACTTTAAATTTAAGCTATAAATACATTCATATAGATGAGGTACAAGACACTAATTTAAGAGAATATGGGGTACTACAAAAACTTTTTAAAAGTAATAAGATAATGCTTTGTGGAGATACTCTTCAAACAATATACAGATGGAGAGGAGCCACTGGAGGAGCTATATTTAGAAAGTTTATGAAAGAAGAAAAAGCTGTACTTATAAAGCTTAGGACTAATTATAGAAGCACTGAAAACTTGCTTTTAGGGGCAGCCTCTTTTGTTAAAAACGTACTTCCAAATCCTCAAGGATATGGATATGATTTAATCGCTAACAGCGAGAATAAAGGAGAAAATATAAAGATAACTTCCTATGAAACACTTCAAAAAGAAGCTTTAGGGATTTATGAAAAGATACTTTCATTAGGCAATATTAATTGCTCTAAAGTAGCCATACTCACAAGAAATAATTATCAAAACCAAGAGTTATCAAATATCTTTAGAAAGATAAAAGAGAATATGCCAAAGGAAAAACAGTTAGAGTTTATGCTTGTAGATGAATTTAAATTCTTTAAAAGAAGTGAGATAAAAGATTTATTAGCTGTTTTTAAGTTTTTAGTTAATAGCTATGATAACAGTTCTTTAAAAAGAATTGTAAAGAAGTTTGGGAAAGGTATAGGAAATATAACCATAGAAAGTCTTGAGAAAGGTGAAGAATTAAATATAGGAATAAGATTTATGGACTTAGTTCAAGAGGAAACCTTTAATTATGGGGAACCTTTTAGACTGCTAAATGATAGTATTAACAGCGGAAATGTAGTAGTCATGGATGTTGAAAGCACTGGAATAGATACCTCAAATGATGAAATTATTCAAATAGCAGCTATTAAAATCAATCTTTTGGGTGCAGTTGCTGAAAGTTTTGAGAGGTTTTTAATACCTAAAAAGGAACTTGGCTCTTCAGAAAAGGTTCATGGTTTTTCTAAAGAGTTTTTATTAGAAAATGGAGTAGAAAGTATTAGGGGCTTAGAGGAATTTGTTGATTTTTCAAAAGGATGTGTAATAGTTGGTCATAATATTAACTATGATCTTACAATAATGAAATCACAGATAGCTAGAGAGCGTGCAAGGAAACTAGATATTAATGGAGTTTTCGATACTCTTGATATAGCTAGAAGATTTTATCCAGAATTTGAAAATCATAAATTAGAGACTTTAAGTAAAAAGTTTAGGGTTGAAAATCCATCTACTCATAATGCTATGGATGATATTTTGGCAACAAAAGATATATTAATGGAGATGGTTAGACAAAAGATAATCCCTACTTCTTATGATAGAGCCAATTTCTACTCACCTTATCTTAATAAGTTTAAGGGTATTAAAGATAATATAAATACTTTGAAGAAACTATCAGAAAAGCTTTCTCCAGAAGATATTTTAGAAGAAGTTATTAATATGTTTAACGTATATGAACTGTATGACAAGGTAAAGATTGAAAATATAAAAGAGCTATATGAAATAGTTAAGAATTTTTCAAGTGATTTAAAAGGTAATATTAATGATAAACTAACTGAGATATTGAAGATAACAGCCCTATCTAATTCAGAACTGGATACACTTATAGAAAAGTTTCCAAAGATACCTATACTAACAATTCATGGAGCTAAAGGGCTTGAGTTTGATTATGTTTTTATGCCGTATTTAACAGAAGGAAGTTTCCCATCCTTTAGAGCTATTAAAGAAGATAAATTACTTGAAGAAAAAAGTGTCTTTTATGTAGGATTAACTCGTGCTAAAAAAGAACTTTTCCTTAGTTATCACAAGTTAAATGGAAGTAAAATAAGAAATAGAAGTCAGTTTATAGATAATATAGATTCAAACTTTATAGAACAGATAAATTAAAAGGCACTCAAAGAGTGCCTTTTATATCTTCATTATTCTATTTTCAAAATGTACTTCTTTAAGACCTATTGAATCTACAAATTCATGTGCTATTTTAAAGTTAATGCCTATTGCAGTTTTCCCGTGGGCATCAGAGCCTAGGGTAACATACTTTCCGCCTAATTCTTTATACCTAGTGTATATTTTGTGAAGGGAAGCATATCTTTTTTTATCAGCAATAGTTCTAGTATTAAGTTCTAATATCTTACCTTTATTAAGAAGTTCAATAAATATTCTATCTATATACTCTTTATAGACTTCTAAATGGATTTCTTTATCTTCATAAGGTGCATATCTGCAAGGATAATCTATATGTCCTAATGCATCAAAACAATCAAAGTCTTTAACATCCTTTTCCATTGTCTCGAAGTATTTTAGATATAAAGCGTGTTTATCTGAACCAACTTTAAAAAAGTCCAAAGACATATCGTGTCCATCAATGCTGTGAACTGACCCTATAACAAAGTCAAAGTTATTAGAATTTACAACTCTAGTATATTCTTGTAAAAAGTCTGAATTCATACCTATCTCTATACCAAGACCTAAAGTTGCAGAGCGATAAGATTCATAGGTTTTAAAATAATTTTGAACATCTAATCTAAACATATCTGGATCAGGAAAATCTAAATCAAGGTGTTCTGTAAGTACGATACCAAGATTTTGTTTTTTACTTTCCTCAAGAACTTCTTCGATTTTCATAGTAGAATCACTAGAAAAAATAGTATGCATATGATTATCAAAAATCATCTTTATCCTCCTAAATTTTAAAGATATAAGTTATACCTAGATTATATCATAAAACTCAATGAGATTATATGAGGAAAATCCCCTTAAAAAGAGCATAAGAGCCTTGAGAGGGGACTCAAAACTCTTATTATAATAGGGAAGAATAAATCTTCTACTTCATTATACATAAATTACCTTATTAAAAAATTACAAATAGCTTAAAAGTTATTAAAAAATACTTAAGAATATATTAAGTTCGTAAGGATTTGTGGTATTATTAGTTTCAAGAAAGAAATTATCAGTAAGAAAGGTTGCTAAAGAATATGTTATTATTTAAAATTGATGGAGTTAGTTTTTATAAAGAGGATTTTCAAGATGATTTTCATGAATATCAAGATATTATTCCTATAATAGAGGAGTTTCAAGATGCATTAAACATAGAAAAAATAACTTGTGCAGATTTAAACGACTGTTGTGAGCAAACAAAAGAGAATTATTTTGCTCAGATACAAGGATTTATTAATGAAGAAGATGAATTTTTACTTATAGATGAAGTTGAAGAAGGAAAAGAGCATTTAGACTTATTTGTTATAAGAATATATAAATGTATGAGCTGTAATAAATGGATGATTGACATCTTGGAGTAATTTAAATGGGGGGATGTTAGTGAAGGATAAATTTTTAAAACTTTTAGAAAAACTAGTAGTATACTGTAAAAGAAATATTAAGATTATAATACCTATTATTTTAATCATTTCCTTAGCTGTAGGTTATGGAATAGGGTATGTAAGAAGTACAAAAAGGTATTTTTTTAATAACCTGACAAAGGCAGTAAACAAAGAGGACACAAAAAGATTATCTAAACTTATCTCTTATAAAGGAGATAAAAACGATCTTATACCGTTAGTTGAATATTTAAGAATTGATAATAATAAAAATAGTTTTCTACAATCTATTAAAAACAATGAAAAATATAATAACTTTACTTTAATTCAAGACAAGGGACTTTTATTTAATAAATATAAATTAGAAGTAAAGCCAGTAGAAATACATATTGGGGTTAATTATCCATCGGAAATTTACATAAACGATTTAGAGTCTGGTAAAGTCGATGCAAATAACAAGCTTAGTATAACTAAAGCTATTCCAGGTTTATATAAAATAGAAGGAAAAGCTGTAAATGAATATGGTGAAGTTAAGGCAGATAAGGAAGTTTCAATTTTTAAAGATATAGAGGTATCCTTAGAACTTAAAGGTAACTCCTTAACTATAAATTCTCCTTATTCTAATGGAAAAGTTTATATAAATGGTGAAGATATAGATAAAAAGGTAAGTGATATTAAAGATTTCAGCTTTTTTTCTTCCGATGAAAAAAACAAGGTATCTTTTGATTACGATTTTCCATGGGGAACTATAAAAAGTGAAGAAGTTTCTATAGGTAAGTATCCAGAGGTAGCTCCTAAAATTAATATAGTAAATGATAAACTTAAAGAAGATATAAACAGCACTATAAAAAGTTTTTATGATAGCGTATTAGCCTCTCTAAATAAGGAAGATATGAACCTTATTAAAGAAGTACCAGAGGATTTAAGATTTTCAATTTACTCTGATTTAACTAAAAAGTATTTTCTTCTTAAAAATACCTACACATTAAAAGACCTAGAAATAAATATGGAAGAAGATTCTTTTAAAAACGTTGAAGGAAATAAATATACAGGTAAAGCCTTAGTTAAATTAAGTTATTCAACTTCAAAAAATATTGCAGGTTTAGTTTTTGGAGAAAATAAAGAAGAGAAGTCTTTTATAACCTTCTGTGAGTATATTGATGGAAAATGGAAGATTGTTTCATTAAACAAAAATTAATTAATATAAAAAATAAAACATTATATAAATAGTAGTAAGAAATATTTTTGGAGATGTAAATATGAAAAAATCCTTAGGAATTTTAAGTGTTTTCTTTATCTTAATAATATCCTTACTACTATTTTTTATATTAAGTTATAGGGAGAGACCGAGCAATATTAACAAGGAGTTATGGGATTGGGGAAAAAAGGTCACTAAGAGTTTAAATAATTCTATTGAAGATTTAGCTAAAACTAATATAAGTGATGATAGCGTTTTTTTAAATAATTCAAATAAAGCTAAATTCTTTTTAATAAAAGATGAACAAAAATTTAGGAAACTGATTTTTAGGCAAGGAAAAGACTTAGTAGATGAGGGGAAAGTGGTTACTAGTGAAGAAAAAACACTTTATAAGGCGGTAATAGATTATTACATACAAATGGAGAAGGTTGATGAACTCATAAATGAACATGATGGGGTTGCATTAAAGAATTTGGCTGAAGAAAATAAGGACAACTCAACAGGGGAAGCTAAAAAAACAGAAATAATAAATGAACTTGTGGTATTAAATAATTACAATAAAGCCGTAAAAAATATATATGGATATGATGAAGAAAGTAAAATTAACAAAATAATAAAAAAGTTAAAAGCTTTTAAAAGTTAATAATACATGACATGAAAAAATTCTATAATGATAAAAATTAACCATTCTAATGTGAATATTTTCAAAATAATCTTAAATATAATTAAAAATTCAGTTATATTGTTAAAAATAATTGATTTTACTGTTATAATGTTGAAAGAAGATATTTTATGGGGGTATGGAATGGTAAAGAAAAGTATAATAGTTATTATGAGTATCTTTTTTTCATTGACTTTATTTCCTGTAAAGGAAGTTAAAGCCGAAAATTCAGATCAGATTAAAAATCAGATTGAAAATAATCAAGATAAGATAGATGGACTAAATAATCAAAAAAATAAACTTAATCAAGAAAAGAAAAGTAATGAAAGTGAACTAGATAAGCTTCAAGAAACAATTGATGAAAAAAATAAAGAGCTTTTATCATCACAACAAAATGTTTCTAAATATCAAAAAGAAATAGATGCCCTGCAAGCAGATATAAATTCTGTACAAGCTGAGCTAGATTCTTTAGAGAAAGATATAAAAGACAAAGAACAAGAGATTATTAAAAAAGAAAAAGATAGGGAAGAAAAAGAAGAGTTATTAGGAAAAAGATTAAGAAGCATATATAAGACTAGTTATGAAGAAGAACTTATAGTTATGCTATTAAACAGTCGAAGTTTTGGAGATTTTATTTCTAAAATGTCAATGGTATCAAGAGTTATAAAAACAGATAAGGGTATGATAGAAGAAGTAAAAAAAGCTAAAAAGGAAGTTGAAGAAGGAAAAGCTTCTTTAGAAAAAAAGGTTTCTTACTTAAATACTGAAAAAAATCAGATAGCACTTATGCAGGAGGATGTAAAAGCCTCACAAAAAAGTTACATAGAAGAGCAAAACAAAATTAATGCTCAAGTTAGCTCTTTAAAAACTTTAGAGTCACAAAAACAAGGGGTTATAAACAATATAGCTTCTAAAGAGCAACAGTTACAGGGTGAAATAGAGGATTTAAATTCTTATAATAAAGATTTACAAAATCAATTAGATCAAATATTTAAGGATATAAACAATAATAACAACAATTCGAATAATGGTGGACAATCTAATAATTCAGGTTCAGAAAGTTTTATAAGACCTTCTACAGGAAGAGTTACCAGTGTATACGGAGCAAGAGTAAATCCCGTTACAGGAGTAAATGGATTTCATACAGGAATAGATTTAGGAGCACCAATGGGGGCACCTATAAAAGCATCAAAAAGCGGTAAAGTTGTTACTGCATCATACATATCAGGATATGGAAACACAGTTATATTAGATCATGGAAGTGGAATTCAAACACTATACGCTCATTCAAGTTCTTTGGCTGTATCTGTTGGACAAACAGTTAGTCAAGGACAGGTAATAGCTTATGTAGGTTCTACAGGTAATAGTACAGGACCACATTTACACTTTGAAATTAGAGTTAATGGACAACATCAAAATCCAACCAATTATCTTAGTTTTTAATAAGGTATCTCTTTAAAATAGTAAAATATATATAAATTTATTAAAAAGTTATTTATTACATAGAATTATATTATATAATCTATTACATAAGTAAAAAATAATGTTAAATTATATAGAATAGATTTTTAAGGAGGAAAAAATGATAGGAATAGAAAAGCCATCTTTATTAAAAAATACACCAGAGTATGAAGATGCTGGAGATAATGTTGTTGTACTTTCTGCAAAGGAAAGAGAAGAACTTGGATATGATAGAGGTTGTTGTGCTAACGGCAATCCTTGCTGTAAGGATAAAAAATAACCTATAAATATTATAAAGAAAAGAATAAATAAGTACCTTACATAAATGTAAGGTTAAAAAGGGAAATGTAAGCCTAAGTTATGGCTGTACATTTCTTTTTTTATTACAATTAATGTATAGTCAAATCAATTAATTGGAGGAAGTTTTATGAAATTATTAGAGGTAAATAATTTAAAAAAGATATACACAACTAGATTTGGAGGTAACCAAGTTCAGGCTCTTAGCAATGTAACATTCTCTGTAGAAGAAGGTGAATATGTTGCTATAATGGGTGAATCTGGTTCTGGAAAAACTACTTTACTTAATATACTTGCATCCTTAGATAAACCTACTAGTGGAGAGATTTTACTTCAAGGTAAAAACGTAGTTTCTATTAAAGAAAGTGAAATAGTTGCATTTCGTAGGGAAAATTTAGGGTTCGTATTTCAAGACTTTAACTTACTTGATACCTTTTCTTTAAAGGATAATATATTTCTACCACTTGTTTTATCAAGAAAGTCTTATGATGAAATGGAGAAAAGATTAACTCCAATTGCTGGGAAATTAGGCATAAAGGATATATTAAATAAATTCCCATATGAAGTATCTGGTGGACAAAAACAAAGAGCTGCAGTTGCTAGAGCTTTAATTACAAATCCGCAGCTTATTTTAGCAGATGAACCAACAGGGGCTCTTGATTCTAAGGCTACAGATCATCTTTTGAAGTTATTTTCTGACATTAATAAAGAAGGGCAAACAATACTTATGGTTACCCATAGTACAAAAGCTGCAAGTCATGCTGGAAGAGTTCTTTTTATTAAGGATGGGGAGGTATTTCATCAGCTTTATAAAGGTTCAATGTCTAATGAGGAGATGTTTGAAAAAATTTCAAATACCCTTACAGTCATTGCAACTGGAGGTGTGGTGAATGAATAAACTCTTTTATCCAAAACTTGCAGCTATAAATATAAAAAAGAACAGTAAAACCTACTTACCGTTTATAATAACCTGCATATGCACTATTGCTATGTTTTATATAATGCATGCACTTTCAATGAATGAGGGTATAGAAAAAGGACCTGGAGCTTCTGCAGTAAAAAGCACCCTTCAATTTGGAACTATAGTAATAGGGATATTTTCAGCAATATTTCTTTTCTACACAAACAGTTTTCTAATCAAAAGGCGTAAAAAAGAGATTGGATTATATAATGTCTTAGGTCTAGAGAAAAAGCATATCTCTAAAATATTGTTTTTTGAGTTTATCTATACCTTACTTTTCAGCCTAATATTTGGACTGATTTCAGGTATTATATTAAATAAACTTATGTTTTTAGCATTACTAAAGATTCTAAATTTTAAGGTAGCTTTTGGATTCCAATTATCAGTACAATCTATTTTATTTACGTTGACCGTTTTTGTAGGAATCTTTGTAGCTAATTTGTTATTTAACTTGATTCAAATAAAAATTTTGAAACCTATAGAATTATTAAGAGGTAATGAGATTGGAGAAAAAGAACCTAAGACAAAATGGTTTATGGCGTTAGTAGGGTTAATAGCTCTTATTAGTGCATATGTAATTGCATTAACTATTAAATCTCCAGTTGCAGCTTTAGGAAGTTTCTTTATAGCCGTTATATTAGTTATGATAGGAACTTATGCACTTTTTACAACTGGAAGTATAGCGGTGTTAAAAATACTTAGAAAAAATAAAAGATTTTACTATAAGACAACTAATTTTATTTCTGTTTCAGGTATGATGTATAGAATGAAACAAAATGCAGTTGGTCTTGCGAACATTTGTATTTTAAGCACTTGTGTACTTGTGATGATATCAACAACTGTTTCTCTTTATTTAGGAGTAGATGATGCTATAAAAAATAGGTATCCTAGAGAGATAATGATAAGCAGTAACAAGATTACAGAGGATCAGGCTAAAAATATAAATGAACTAATAGATACTGAATTAAAAAATACTAATATAAATTTAGATAAAAGATTTAATTATTGGAATAACGAATTTAATACTGAAAAAAATAACGAAAACTTTCAAGTTGTAGATAAATCTGGTTTTTCAAATGATTTACATGGTATAAATCTTATTTCTATTTCTGATTACAACAGAATAACAGGTGAAAACATAAGCCTTAAAGATGATGAAGCAGTTTTTTATTCAAATGTAGATGGTTTTGATAAAAACAGTATTACTATAGAAAATAAGGTTTTTAAAATCAAAAAAGCATTAGATAAACCTATAGAGGAATTTGAAAGTGACGGAGATGACTTAGGCAACAATTATTTTCTGTTCGTAAATAATATAGATTTGCCAAATGTAAAAGGTAATAAATTTTATGATCTTGAAATGGATGTTAATGGTTCAGAAAAAGATTTAGTTACACTAACTAATAAAATTAGAGAGGCCTTTAATAAAAATGGAATTGATATTTTTGTTGATAGTGCAGCTGGAGCTAAAGAGGAGTTCTTTTCATTTTATGGAGGTATGTTGTTTATAGGTGTATTTTTAGGAGCATTATTTTTAATGGCAACAGTACTTATCATTTATTATAAACAAGTTTCAGAAGGATATGATGATAAAGAACGTTTTGATATAATGCAAAAAGTAGGAATGAGCAAAGCTGAGATTAAGAAAACAATTAGTAGACAAATACTTATGGTATTTTTTCTACCCCTCATTACAGCAATAATACATGTTGGTTTTGCATTCCCAATGATAACTAAGATTCTTAAAGTGTTAAACATTACAAATGTTAATTTATTTATGTGGCTTACATTAGCAACAATACTCGTCTTTGTTATAATTTATGGAATAGTATTTAGTTTAACTGCAAGAGCTTACTACAAAATTGTTGAATAAATAAGTTATTTAAGGGTGTAAAATAGTTTTTGAAAAGCTATTTTATGCCCTTATAATTTTAATGAAATAAGATGTTATAATATTAGGACAATAGGACATTAGGTTATCCTAATATTAGGATATTATAATATTGGGACAACTTTAAAACCTTAAGAATAATATACAATTATAGAATTAAAAAAGGATTTTAAATAAATGAAATTAGATTATAGTAATAAGGCAGCTCCTTTATACCATCAAATTAAAGAGTTTTTACTAAATAAAATTAAAAATAATAAATACAAGGTTGGAGACAAACTTCCCTCCGAGTTAGTATTAACAGAAGCCTTTAAGGTAAGTAGAGTAACAGTAAGAAAAGCGTTTGATGAACTTTTAAAAGAGGGATATATAAAAAAACAAAGAGGAAAAGGAGCTATTGTTATTCAAAATGAAATTAAAACTCCATCCTCAAAAATAGGTGATTACTTAGAAACACTTAATTTAGATCCTTGGGATAGACGTAAAATGATTGGCATTGAAGTGATTAAATCAAGCAGTAAGATATCAGACATGATGAACTTGGAGCGGGGACAAGAAGTAAAGCGGATTGGAATTACAATCTATTCTGTTCAAACGCCTGTATCATACTCTGAAACATATTTATTAAATGAGATAAAAATACCTAATGATTATAAGGAATTTGCAGGCGAATTACATGATATACTAGAGAATTATAATGATATTATAATATCAAAAATTATAGATTATATTAAGATTGTAAAAGTTAATAAAACAATAAGTGATATATTGAAAGTTGAGGAAAATAGCCAAATAATTAAGAAAACAAGAACTTCCTATGATGATAAAGGGCGGGTATTTGAGTATACTGTTTCTTTTACAAGATGTGATAGATGGGAACTAACAGTAGAGGTATTACCACAATTAAAGAGTTAATGAGATTTATTTTGTAATGAAGGGGCGAAATAATTATAGGTCGAGATTGGGCCATATGGGGTCAAAGAAGATTGAAGGTTTATGCTTTAATAAATTTGGTATATAATATTAATATAAATGAATTTCTTGTAGGAGGTATTGTATATGGAAAATAAGGACATTAATTTATATGATATTTTCATGAATTATACTTATAATGATATTATGAAATTATTTGACAAATCAAAAACAAAAGAAGAACAAGATTTTTATGCAAATTTAGGTAATATGATATTACAGAGAGAACAGATTAAGGTTATAGGTAAATAGTATGAAGAATTATACTATTTTTGCTGGAGTAAATGGATCTGGAAAAACCTCTATATATAACTCAATCTACTATAATGAAAATAAATATGAAAAAAGAAGCTTAGCATCAATAAACCCACTTATTAATGCTAAGCTTTATAATCTTTATTTATTCAACAACCTCATCAACTAATGAAATAGTTTCTAAATCTTTTGGTACAAAAACATTTCCTCTAAAGAAGTAATTAGCCTCAGCAGAGTAAAATTCTTTTTTATTAGCCAAATTATCATCTTCTGTATGTATTAGAATTAGGTTTTTAACTCCTAACTTTTCAGAGATTTCAGCTGCATCTTTTACTGTAGAATGATGTTTTTCATGTGGTGAGTAGATATCTTTTTGTTCATAAAGACAAAAAGCTTCATGAATTAAATAGTCAGCATCATTACAATAATCGAATAAATCATCTTTATAACCTTCGTCACCTAAAAAGACAACTTTTTTATTGTCTAAAGTCTTAAAAGTAAAACCAAATTGTTTTAGTTTTGAGCTGTTAATATTAAAGAAAGTTACATTAAAATCTAAAATATCTATATTAAACTTATCAGTTACCTCAATAAATTTAATTCTATTGTCAAAGAATTTAGTGTTTTTTTCGCTTAAAAGTATAGTACAGAGTTGTTTTGCAGTTTCTAGAACTTCTTTATGTCCATAAACATTTAAGTTTCCTTCATAAACTTCGTTAGAAATTTCACTAGCTATAGCGCGAATAATCCAGCTTATTCCGTTAATATGGTCATTGTGAGAATGGGACAAAAACATATTATGAATTTTGTTTAAGGGTATTCTAGCCTTCTCTAAATTAGTTAATATAAGGTTTCCACCACCTGTATCAACTAAAAAATGCTCATTATTTTCATCTGATATAGTGAAACAAGTATTAAAACATTTCGTAACCATAGCACTACCTGTTCCTAAAAAATTTATTTTACACATAAAACCTCCGATAACCTTAAATAATAAAGTTATCAATAATTATATAACATAAATATAAAATTTACAAAATGTATTATTAATTTTATACACTATAAGGTATAATATATTTGTTGAAATAAAAACCTAGGAGGGAAGAAATTTGGGAAAACCTAGTATTTTTAGTAGAGAGTATGAAATAAAGATGAAAAGAAGACGTAGAAGAATATTTTCACTAATCTTTGTTTTAGTAATAATTGTAGGGATTTTTGCTTTTAGAAGCAATTTAAATACTTATATAACTAAGGCAAAAGATGGGATTTCCTCTATATTCAACAAAAAAGATGAAGCTAATGAAAATCAGTTAGCTACGTCAAAAGAAGAAGAAACAGAGGTTATAGAAGATAGCAATAAAGAAGAAAATATTACTGATCAAAAACCAGTGGATAATCCTCAGGATCAAGAGCAAGCTGTAGAAATTAAGTTTGGGAATGGTGATACTGCAAAAGCTTTATATGAAGGTGAAGGGGATAATAAGCAATATAAGCTAGTTACAGGCCTTCAAAACAGTAATACAGCCTATGTAAGCCCTTCAGGAAAAAGTATAATAGCTACAGATATTACAACTCAAGATCTTAAGCTTATTGATATAAATGGAGCAGAAGCAATAGTTACAAAAACTCAATATGTTTCTAAAGCTGGAGAAACCTTTAATAAAGATGACATAATAAAGAGGTATCAAGGATATAAATGGGCAAATGATGGAAGATTTATAGATGATTCTCATATAGCTTATTTAAGTTATCTGCCATATTTTAAAACTGGTGATATAGATACATATGTATGGATATTAGATACTTCAAATGGTAATCATACTGCTATCTGGGGCTTAAAAGGAAAAAATATTTCCTTTGGTAATGTAACTGACAATAAATTAGAAGTAACAGTGGATGAAAAAAAATATCTATTGATGAATAACGGAAGCGTATCAAATCTGTAAATCGTGGATATAATTAAAATACATATTGCTATTTGAAAATAGGATGGGTTAATCTCATCCCTTTGTTTTTGGAATTCTTATAGGGAAATTAAGGTTATATAGCTTTATTTAAGAAACTTTTCCTAAAATATTTGATATATTAAAAGTTTGTATGTTATAATAACCTAGTTAAATAAGAACTATTTTCTAAAGGCGAAGAAATTAGGAGGAAAATGTAATGGAAGTTAAAATGGAAAAAATAGAAACAAACGTAGTTAAACTTGAGATAAAAGCTACTGCTGAAAAGTTTAACGAAGCTTTAAATAAAGCTTTTAAGAAAAATCAAAAGAAGTTTAATGTTCCTGGATTTAGAAAAGGCAAAGTGCCAATGGCAATAGTAAAAAAATATTATGGTATGGAAGCTTTATATGAAGATGCTATAAATATAGTTATAGATGAAACTTATTCAACAGCTTTAAACGATAATAACGTAAGACCAGTTGATTATCCAGAAATCGACGTATTAGAAGTTGGAGAAGGAAAAGAACTTGTTTATACAGCAAAAGTTACTGTATATCCAGAAGTTGAACTTGGCGAATATAAAGGCGTAGAAGTTGAAAAAGTAGCTTATGAAGTTTCTGAAGAAGAAGTTCAAAAGAGATTAACTTCAATGCAAGAAAAAAATGCTAGAGTTGAAACTAAAGAAGAAGGAACTGTTGAAAAAGGAAATATAGCAGTTATTGACTTCAAAGGATACATAGATGATGTTGCATTTGAAGGTGGAGAAGGAACTGATTACCCATTAGAAATAGGTTCAGGAAGCTTCATTGGAGATTTTGAAGATCAATTAGTTGGTTTAGCTATAGGAGAAAGCAAGGATGTTAATGTTAACTTCCCAGAAAACTATGGCAAAGAAGAATTAAATGGAAAACCAGCAAAATTTGAAGTAACTATTAAAGCTATTCAAGCTAAAGAAATGCCTGAATTAGATGATGAGTTTGCAAAAGAAGTATCTGAATTTGACACTATAGAAGAAGTTAAAGAAGATATAAGAAAGCAAATAGCTGATGCTAATGCAGATAGAGAAAAAAGAGAATTTGAAGAAGCTGTTATAAATAAAGCTGTAGATAATGCTAAAATTGATGTACCAGAAGTAATGGTAGAAAAAGAATTAGAATCTATGGTTAAAGATCTTGAAACAAGATTACAATATCAAGGATTAACTTTAGAGCAATATTATCAATTCACAGGTAATGATGAAGAAAAGATGAAATCTTACATGAAAGAAACTGCTGATAGAAAAGTTAAAACTGATTTAGTATTAGAAGCTATAGCTAAAGCAGAAAACTTTGAAGTATCAGAAGATGAATTAAAAGAAAAAGCTCAAGAAGTTGCTAAGATGTACTCAGCTGAAGATTCTGAAAAAATGGCTGATTTAATATTAAAAGCTCAAGAGTCAGTATTAAAGCATGATGTATTAGTAGAAAAAACAATAAAATTATTAGTTGAAAATGCTAAAGTAAAATAATAAAATAGTATATAAGATATAATTGCCAGAAACAATATTTCTGGCAATTATTTTCAATATAGTAATTAACAAATGATGAAAAGTTTTATATAATTTTAATATAATTACTTTTATATAAATTGGATATATTATAACTAAAAGGGTAATGTATATAGAAAGCGAGGGATTTAGAATGAGTTTAGTACCATATGTCATCGAACAAACAAGTAGAGGAGAAAGAAGCTACGATATCTTTTCTAGATTATTAAAGGATAGAATAATAATGCTTAGTGGAGAAGTAAACGACGTAACTTCAAACCTAGTTGTATCACAGTTATTATTCTTAGAAAGTGAAGATCCTGATAAAGATATATATTTATACATAAATAGCCCAGGTGGTTCTATTACCTCCGGTATGGCAATTTATGATACAATGCAATATATAAAATCTGACGTTTCAACTATATGTATAGGAATGGCTGCTTCTATGGGAGCATTCTTACTATCATCAGGAGCGAAGGGTAAAAGATTTGCACTTCCTAATAGTGAAATAATGATACATCAACCACTTGGTGGATTCCAAGGTCAGGCTACTGATATTGATATCCATGCAAGAAGAATTTTAAGAACAAAAGAAACTCTTAATAAAATATTAAGTGAAAATACAGGTAAGCCATTAGAAAAGATAAATGCAGATGTTGAAAGAGATTATTTCATGACTGCAGAAGAATCAATGGAGTATGGTTTAATAGATAAGGTTATTAGAAAAATAGAAACTGCTAAAGAAAAATAATTGACTATTTTAGAGAGGTGTATTGGATGGCAAAATTTGATGATAAGAAGCAACTAAAGTGTTCCTTTTGTGGGAAAAATCAAGATCAAGTTAAAAGATTAATAGCTGGTCCAGGAGTTTATATCTGTGATGAATGTATAGAACTTTGTTCTGAAATAATTGCAGATGAATTTGAAGAACCTAAAATACTGACATCTACAGAATTACCAAAACCATTAGAAATTAAAAGTCACTTAGATGAATATGTAATAGGTCAAGAAGATGCTAAAAAATCACTTTCAGTTGCTGTCTATAACCATTATAAAAGAATTAATGCAAAAGAAAAGGAAACTGATGTAGAGCTTCAAAAGAGTAATATATTACTTTTAGGACCTACTGGATCAGGTAAAACTCTTTTAGCTCAAACTCTTGCTAAATTTTTAAATGTTCCTTTTGCCATAGCAGACGCAACAACTTTAACTGAAGCTGGTTATGTAGGAGAAGATGTAGAAAACATTCTTTTAAAGCTTATTCAAAACGCCGATTATGATGTAGAAAGAGCAGAAAAAGGAATAATCTATATTGATGAGATTGATAAAATCGCTAGAAAATCAGAAAATCCTTCAATAACAAGAGATGTATCAGGAGAAGGTGTACAACAGGCACTTTTAAAAATATTAGAAGGAACTACAGCTTCTGTACCACCACAAGGTGGCAGAAAGCATCCTCATCAAGAGTTTATACAAATAAATACATCTAATATTCTATTTATTTGTGGTGGAGCATTTGATGGTATAGATAAGCTTGTTGAAAAGAGAACAAGAAGAAGTTCTATAGGTTTTGGAGCAGAAATAACTTCAAAAACTAATAAGGACGTAGGTAAGCTTTTAAAAGATGTAATGCCAGGAGATTTATTAAAGTTTGGATTAATTCCAGAGTTTGTAGGAAGACTTCCTATAGTTGTAACATTGGAGTCTTTAGATCACAGTGCATTAATCAGTATTTTAAGTAAACCTAAAAATGCTTTAGTTAAACAGTACAAAAAGCTATTTGAATATGATAATGTTGAATTAGAATTTGACGAAGAAGCTTTAAGAGCTATTGCAGATGAAGCAATAAAGAGAAGTACTGGAGCTAGAGGACTTAGAGCTATTATAGAGGATACTATGACAAACATAATGTATGAGATACCTTCAAGAGATGATATTGCTAAAGTTGTAATAACTAAAGAATCAATAATATCTAAAGAAGAGCCTACAATTATCATAGGGGAATCTAAAATTAAAGAAGCTAAAAGTAAAAAACTTAAAAAAGGTAAAGATGTAGAAACAGCTTAATGCTATATTAAAAGTCTCTTATATAGAGGCTTTTTTTATTTTCTTTTTTTAGAATTTGTTAACAAAATTTTAGAATAGGATTGTATAAGACAGTCAATAATAACAATGTAAAGAAGGGAGGGTAATTAATGGAAAGTATTAATGTGATGGTCTTTCTACAAATAATATTGATCCTTGTTTTATTTATGCATGTGGTTACAAATTCTAAAACTACTCGTAATCAAAGAGTGGTTATAGATAAAGAAAGTAAAAAGGAAATGGAGAACCTTAATAAGCTGAGAAATATAAAATTAAGTGAGCCACTTACTGAAAAAAGTAGACCTAAAGAATTTAAAGAAGTAATAGGTCAAGAAAAAGGAATAATGGCATTAAAAGCAGCTATATGTGGTCCTAATCCTCAGCATGTAATAATTTATGGTCCACCTGGAGTTGGTAAAACTGCAGCTGCAAGATTGGTATTAGAATATGCAAAAACTAAAGGAAACACTCCATTTAGTAATGAAGCTAAGTTTGTTGAAGTTGATGCTACTACAATAAGATTTGATGAAAGAGGGATAGCAGACCCTTTAATAGGCTCTGTACATGATCCTATATATCAGGGGGCAGGATCTATGGGGATTGCAGGGATACCTCAACCTAAACCAGGAGCTGTAACTAAGGCTCATGGAGGTATATTATTTTTAGATGAAATAGGTGAATTACACTCCACAGAGCTTAATAAATTATTGAAAGTTTTGGAGGATAGAAAGGTATTTCTAGATTCTTCGTATTATAGCTCAGAGGACCCTAATATGCCTGTGTATATTAAAGAAGTATTTGACAATGGGTTGCCAGCAGATTTTAGGTTAATTGGTGCAACCACTAGAAGTCCAGAGGAGATAGCGCCTGCAATTAGATCAAGGTGCGTAGAAATATTCTTTAGGGCTTTAGATGAGGAAGAGATACAAGTAATAGCTCAAAATGCTATTAATAAAATAAATCTAACTATAGATAAAGAAAGCTTAAATAAAATTTCAAGATACTGCACAAATGGAAGAGAAGTTGTTAATATTGTTCAGTTATGTTCGGGTTTAGCTATAAATGAAGATAGGAAAAACGTAACTATTAAAGATGTAATGTGGGTAATTGAAAATGGGCAGTATACAGAACGCGGAGATAAAAGAATATATGATAAACCTCAAGTAGGAATTGTAAATGGGTTAGCTGTATATGGATCAAATTTAGGAACCTTGATGGAGATTGAGGCTACAGCTAAAAAGGTTGATAAGGAAAAAGGAAATGTTAAAATTACTGGTATAGTTGAAGAAGAGGAAATAAGCAGTAATAATAGAAAAATAAGAAGGAAGAGTAATGCTCATTGCTCTGTACAAAATGTATTAAGTATTTTAGAAAACATTTTTAAAATAGATTGTTCATCATATCATATTCATGTTAATTTTCCAGGTGGTACTCCAGTAGATGGGCCTTCAGCTGGAATAAGTATAACTTGTGCAGTTTATAGCGCTATTAATGGAATACCAATAGACAATAAGGTTGCTATGACTGGGGAAGTATCATTAATAGGCAAGGTTAAGCCTATAGGCGGAGTAAGTGCAAAAATATTAGCGGCTAAAAAATCTGGAGCTACAACTGTTATAATTCCAAAAGATAATTATGATGAAAGCTTAGAGAAAATAGAGGGTATAAAGATAGTTCCAGTAGAAAATATTAAAGAAGTTTTGGAAGTAGCTTTATTTAAAGATTATTCTCAAAAGAAAGATGATAATGTAAATATTGAAGTGTTATATGCAGAGGGTAATGAGAGCTTTTAGTTAAAAAGAAAAATCCATCTAGATTTTAGGTGGATTTTTTCTGCGTAGAGAACAAACATACTCTTAAGAGATTGAAAATTGTTGAAAAATAAGAGGTTTATGTGTATAATTATTTAACTAGAGAAGTACAATCTTTAAAGGGAGGAAATTTAAATGAGTGAAAAGGTTAAACTTCTTCCTCTTATTCCACTTAGGGGCTTAACTGTATTCCCTAATATGGTGATTCATTTTGATGTTGGAAGAGAGAAGTCCATAGCTGCATTGGAAGAAGCTATGCTAAATAAACAAGAGATATTTTTAGTATCACAAAAGGATGCTAAGATAGATGATCCAGAGATTAGCGATGTATATAATGTTGGAACTATATCTATAGTAAAACAACTTTTGAAGTTGCCAGGAGATACCGTAAGAGTATTAGTTGAAGGTATAGAAAGAGGAAGATTAGTAGAGTTTATAAATAGGGATAAATATATTAAAGGAAATATAGAATCTATTTATGACAATAATGATGAGTATAAAGATAATGTAGAATTTCTTGCATCCTTAAGAAAACTAATGGATGATTTTAGTGAGTTTTTAGATTTATCAAATAATAAGACGGCTGATGAAGTTTATGACATGGA
The DNA here is from genome assembly GCF_900130055.1 of Clostridium intestinale DSM 6191. Classification (GTDB taxonomy): domain Bacteria; phylum Bacillota; class Clostridia; order Clostridiales; family Clostridiaceae; genus Clostridium_T; species Clostridium_T intestinale. The sequence goes on along the minus strand of NZ_FQXU01000004.1, from coordinate 490,316 downwards.
TGAAAGTGATGAGCCAGGTAGAGTCATAGACATAATTGCTTCCTATTTAATGTTAAAGCATAAAATTAAACAGGAGATATTAGAAGCTTTAGATATTAAAGAAAGAGTGGAAAAGCTTTTAGTAATAGTTAAAAATGAAATAGAAGTTTTAAAGTTAGAAAAAAAGATTGGTTTTAAAGTTAAGAAGAAAATTGATAAACTTCAAAAGGAATATTATTTAAGAGAGCAGCTAAAGGTAATTAAAGAAGAACTAGGTGAGGATATTGAAGAAAAACTTGAGATAGAGAAATATGAGAATTTAATAAAAAAAGCAAAACTTCCAAAAGAAGTGAAAGAAAAAGCTACTTATGAGTTAAATAGATTAAAAAATTCATCTTCTTATTCTCAAGAAGGTTCAGTTATTAAAACTTATTTAGACTGGATATTAGAGTTGCCCTGGAACAAATCAACTAAAGATAATTTAGACTTAACTAAAGCTAGAGAGATATTAGAAGAAGATCATTATGGATTAAGTGATGTAAAAGAGAGAATAATAGAATATCTAGCTGTAAAGAAGATGAGCGACAGTTTAAGAGGGCCTATTTTATGTTTAGTAGGGCCACCAGGAGTTGGAAAGTCATCAATAGCTAAATCAGTAGCAAAATCTCTTAATAGAAACTTTATTAGAATATCATTAGGTGGAATAAGAGATGAAGCTGAGGTTAGAGGTCACAGAAAAACTTATGTTGGGGCTATTCCAGGAAGAATAATATATGGTATAAAAAATGCTAAATCAAAAAATCCATTAATATTATTAGATGAGATAGATAAGGTAAGTAGAGATTTTAAAGGTGATCCATCAGATGCCTTGTTAGAGGTTTTAGATCCAGAACAAAATTCTAATTTTAGAGATAATTATATTGAGTTAGATATGGACTTGTCAAAAGTCATGTTTATTACTACAGCTAACTCCTTAGATTCTATCCCAAGACCATTATTAGATAGAATGGAGATAATAGAGGTTTCTGGGTATACATATGAAGAAAAGTTCAATATTGCTAAAAAATATTTATTACCAAAAGTTTTAAAAGAACATAATTTAGATGAGAATAAGCTTAAGATAAGTGAGTCTGTAATTAAAGATGTAATTGAATATTACACTAGAGAATCAGGAGTAAGAAATCTTGAAAGAAAGTTAGGAACTGTTGCTAGAAAAGCGGTTACTGACATAATGGAAAAAAACAAAAACAGTGTTTCTATTAATACAGGTAATTTAGAAAAATATTTAGGAAACAAGATTTTTACTTATGATAAGATTGGAAAAGATGATCAAGTTGGAGTGGTAACAGGTATGGCTTGGACTGCTTACGGTGGAGATACTCTTCCTGTAGAGGTTGTAGTTATGAAGGGCACTGGAAAGCTAGAACTTACAGGTCAATTAGGAGATGTTATGAAGGAGTCAGCAAGGGCTGCTTATTCTTATGTTAGAGCTCATGCTAGTGAATATGGTATAAATGAAGACTTCTATAAAGAAAAGGATATTCACATACACGTTCCAGAAGGGGCTGTACCTAAAGATGGTCCTTCAGCAGGAGTTACATTGATAACTGCTCTTGTAAGTGCTTTATCTAACAAAAAGGTTAGGCACAATGTTGCAATGACAGGAGAGATAACATTAACTGGAAAAGTGCTTGCTATAGGTGGGCTAAAAGAAAAAGCTTTGGCAGCATTTAGGGCTGGAATTGACACAGTAATTGTACCAAAGCAAAATGAGAAAGATGCTAATAAAATCCCTAAAACTATAAGGAGTAAATTAAAATTTATATTTGCTACTAAAGTGGAAGAGGTTTTAGAACATGCATTAATTGGAGTTGAATTAAATGAATATTAAACAATCTGAATTTATAATATCAGCAGTAAAAAGAGAACAATATCCTATAGATGGGATGCCGGAAGTAGCTTTTGTAGGAAGATCAAACGTAGGAAAGTCTTCAATTATAAACGCAATAACCAATAGAAAAAAGTTAGCTAAAACAAGTCAAACCCCAGGAAAAACTAGATTAATAAACTTTTTTCTTATAAATAAAGAATTTTATCTTGTGGATTTACCTGGTTATGGATATGCTAAGGTATCTAAGACTGAAAAAGCAAGTTGGGGTAAAACTATAGAGTTATACATCAATGATAGAGAAGAACTTAAAAGAGTTGTTTTATTAGTAGATTGTAGGCATAAACCAACAAGTGATGATATCACAATGCTTGAGTGGACTAAACATTTTGGATATGATTATGTTATAGTAGCAACTAAAAGCGATAAACTTTCTAATAATGATCTTAAGAAAAGTGAGAAGATAATAAAAGAAACTTTAAAATTAGGAAAAGAAGATAAGCTGTTTTTCTTTTCCTCACTTAATAAAAAAAGAAGAGATGAATTAATAGATTTTGTTTTTGGTGGAATTGTAGAAGAATCAGAAGAGTAATAAAAATAAAAAATCCCATTCTAGGTTAAGGCCTAGAATGGGATTTTTGTTGTATATAAATATATATTCCATATAATCTATAATATTCCAATATTTTGTAGCAACTTTTTGAATTCCAGAATAGTATATACTATAAAATCTTAATTATTTAAAAATGAGAGGAGGATTTTCCTGTGGAAATTAATGAAATTTTAAATGGATTAGGCGGACAAAAGGATAACTGTAACAATAATGGGTTCGGCGGAAGTTGGATCTGGTTAATTCTGTTGTTTATACTATTTGGTAGCGGCTGTGGTGGCGGATTTGGAGCTGGTGCCCCTGGCGGATATCAAGGATATGCTCCAGTAGGAGACACTTATACTTGTAAGTGTAAATGCAAAAAGAATAAGTGCTGCTGCGGAAGTATGCCAATGTATCAACCATATGCAGCTCAACAAGGTGCTGGCTGTGGATTTAATTCATGGTGGATAATAATATTATTAATATTCTTCTGTGGTTGTGGAAGAGGTTTCGGAAACAATGGCTGCGGATGCAATGATAATAATAACGTTTGTGTTTAAGCTAAAAACATTATCGATAAAAAATTAAAATAACTTGAATTTAGGAGGAAAAATATATGAGTAAACATTGTTGTTGTAAACCAGATCCATGTTGCGGACAGCCAATGGGAGGTTATCCAATGGGAGGATACCCAATGGGCGGCGGATACCCAGGCGGATTCGGTGGATTAGGTGGATGCGGATTCGGTGGAAATGGAATATGGTGGATAATAATATTATTAATATTCTTCTGTGGTTGTGGAAGAGGATTTGGTAATAATAATAACTTCTGCTAATATAAAAAATAACTTTAGAAGAAAAATAGTATAAAGATACAATTGAAAGGAGCGATTTGTATGAGTAAACATCGTCATTGTGATGAATATGAGTATTGCTATCAAACAGCAGTTAATCCTTATATGAGTGCTGGAGTAGCTCCATATGGTGGTGGTTGCGGATTTGGTGGAAATAATATTTGGTCACTTATAGTGTTATTAATTATACTTTGCAAACCAGAAGTATTGTGCAATGACAGAGCATTTATATTAATTTTATTGTTCTGGCTTTGTGGAGGTTCTGGAGTAGGAGCTGGAGCAGGAGCACCAGGTTTCGGATTTTAGTATAATAGTTGGAGGGCAAAGCCCTCCAAAAAAATATTCACATATAAATATATAATCTTCACCTATAGATATCTAATTATACATATATAAATAAATACATAGAAGTACATATCTATCTAACAATATGTAGGAGGAAACTTAATGTCAAGAAGAAGACATCGAAATAGATCTGAGAATATACCTAATCCTCAAGCTCAGCCCAATAATATGAATCCTATGGGAAATCCTATGGGATTTAATCCAAATCAATTAATGGATATGTTAGGCGGCAATTTTGATATGGGACAAATTGCAAGTTTATTGGCTGGAATGAGTGGAGAAGGCTTTAATATGAATAGTTTTGCAAATCTTGCAAATATGTTTAATATGAATAATAGCGCACCTAATATGGGGAATATGGGAAATGCAAATGGTATGGGCAATATGGGCAACCTAGGGGGCCTTGGTAATATGGGTGGTCTAGGCAATTTAGGAAATTTAGCAGGACTTGGTGGTTTAGGTGGATTGGGAGATATAGGAAATATAATAAGCATGATGGGGTTAGGTAATATGGGAGGAAATAGCTCCAATAATTTCTCGGATAATTCAGCTTATAATGAAAATGTAAACTTCAGTGAAGCTAGTACTGAAGAAGTTACTGATGATGATAGAAATATGCAAATGATGAAAGCAATGAGAAGAATTGTGGATCCTGAAAGAGTAAAGTTTATAGATAGAGTTATTGATCTTTATGAAAAAGGAAAATTTTATGATTAATATGAAACATATTGAATAGAATGTGACAAGAAGGTAATACTACAATTATAAGGAGATTTATCTCCTTGTTATAGTAAGTTTAACTTATTATAACTAAACCCCCCATCCCCCTTTTTAGGCCGCTTTAGCGGCCTTTTATATTTATGAATAAGTTATGGATGATATATTATATTTATTATCTGAATATTTTAAAGAAATTCGTATACTTATAGATTCATTAGCTTTAGATTTTGATTTGTCTGTCTTTTTAAAGTTAAGTTCCCACATAACTGATGATATGTTTCCATTATTATCCCAGTCAGTATCTACAAAAAAGGCATCCTGTAAGTTATAGCTATAGAGTTCTTTTTCTAATTTCCACAATAAAGCAGTGTCATTTCTTGATATGGAGCTACTAAAGATATTAGGAAGCTCAGATGGTTCATAAGGATTTTCTACAATATCTGTAAATTTAATAACCTCATCTTTACCTGGGACAGGAGAGTTTTCATAGGTTATATCTTTAAAATTACTACCTATAAGCATATGACTTTCAAAAGAAAATACTCCATTAACAATAGATCCAGAAAATACTTTTGGTGTTTTATTATTTTTTGAATTAAGAATTCCTATAATGTTATTTTTGGAGAAATGAATATCATCAAAACCAGTACCATTCCATCTAAAAATATGTGAAATAGGTGTACCTTCTTGAGAGGATTGAAGAAAAATTTCTGGAATACCATCTCTAGATATATCACGTATAAAAAGTCTCATTCCCCAATAAGGATATTCTTTTCCTAAGGAGCCTATTTGTTTGTCTGGAGACAACATGTAGCTTTTATCTTTAATATTTATACTAGCATAATACTTATCCTCTTTAGTCGTAATGTATAAAATATCCTCATTTCCATCTCCATTAAAATCTTTTTTAACTCCTTTTTCTATATCCTTTTTTGCCATTACCATAGAAGTTTCATCATAAGATTTTTGTGAAAAGAGACTATATATAAACAAAAGCGATAAAAAAGTAAATATAAAAAAAAGTGCTATATAGATATTTCTCTTAGTTAGAAAAATAACTTTAAACTTCATTAATAATCACCTCAATAGAATTATATGAAGGCGAGAGAATTTTATTCTAAATATAAATAGTATGAAGGAATTAATATTGAGCAAAATATTTATTAAAGGAGGCGTGATATATGAAGAAATATATTTGTTTTTTGCTTGTATTAATTTTAGGGTTTATGCCAGTAGCTTGCAAGAAAATTGACAAGAGTAGAGATAAAGAAGTTATTGTTTTAGTAGAGAATAATAGTATACCTATTATGGATAATTTAAATAAAATATTAGATAAATTTAAAGAAAGTAATAGTGAGATTAATCTACAGATAATAACCAAAGATAATATTAAGGATGCAATTAGTAATAAAGATTTGTCTCCAGATATATTGATAACTACTAGAAGTAGTTTTATAGAAATATTTAAGGAAAATGAACTACAAGCAATAGATGAGATAATAAAAGAGGAAAAGTATAATGAAAATTTTTATAATATAAATACATCAAGTGGAAGATTAAAGGATAAATATTATGGGATAGGTGCTTTTCCATATACAATAGATTTTTTATATAACCCTAAGGCTCTCGAAAAACTTAATATAAAAATCCCTGAAAATTCAGCAGATATGTTAAATTTATTAAAAACTTTAAGGGATAAAAATATAAAAATCCCCTATATTCTACCTGAGGAGGTTAGTCTAGAGTTAGCATTATCATCCTATATAGCTAATTTTTTATTAGTGTCATCTCAATTAAAAGATATTTATGGAGATAGTGAAGAAGATTATAAAAAGTTAGAATCTATGCAGCAGATGTTTTCTATAATGAATTCAATAGTTTCTAGTGGACAATTTAATCTAACTAACTTTTATGTAGGTTCAGAACATAATATAGAAGAACTTGAAAATGAAGAAATACCTATATTAATAGGGACATCATTTTTATCTAAAAACATAAAAAAAGTTAATTCAATAAAAAGTATATCAAATATTAATTTGACTGAAAACACAATGTTTTCTCCTGTAGGATTAGGTGCAATGATATCTCTTTATGCTGAAGGAGAAAATAAGGATTCTTCTAGAAAGTTATTGGGATATTTAGTTAAAGAAGATACGTATTCTGACTTATCAAAAGAAGGAATAATAGTTGCTAATAAAAACTTAGATATGAGTTTAGAAGGTGTAAGGGGAGCTATGGCAAAAAACATTGTTAACGCAAATGAAAATAATGTTTTCTACTTTTATAATATTCCTAAGAAATATTTATCAAGCCTAAAAGAAAAGTTAAAAGAAGTAATGAATGGTAAATATGACGGTAATGAATGGAATGATATTATTAAGTAAAAAAATAAAGCTACCTAAAAAGTAGCTTTATTTTTCTTGGCATTCTTCACAAACACCATAGAAATAAATTTTGTTTGAAAGTATTTTGTACTTTGAGTTTTGTTCAGCCTCAGTGTTTAGTGAACTAAAGTCTAAGGTATCTAGATCATCGACTCTACCACATTCAACACATTGAACATGAGGATGCTGTCCTAAAGTACCATCATACCTAAAATTGCCTTCACCAACATTTATCTCTTGAACAAGACCAACCTCTACTAAAGTTTTTAATGCTTTGTATACGGTTGCCAGACTCATAGTAGGATATTCAGTTTGAAGGGCTTTGTAGATTACTTCTGCTGAAGGATGTTCATGTGTACTTTTTAGGTACTTATAAACAGCAATTCTTTGAGGTGTTAATTTAAGCTTTTTTTCTCTGAAAATAGAAGTTATATTATCCATGGTCACCATCCTTGAATTTAATTAATTATATTATATGATAATAATTATTTACTGTCAATTCTTATTTATTAATAATTTATTCATAAAGAGAAATAAATTTCAAATAATATAAAAAAATGCTTGTATTACTACGAAAAGTTTGATAAAATAAAAACATGGTTGTTAAACAATTAACAATCCTCATAAATCCATGTTCATTTTATTTCATTTAACTTTAAGAACAGTTTTACTGTTCTTTTTGTTTTACACACCTTATTGCTGTAGAGGCTTTTTCTCAAGCCTCGTTAAAGTCATTTAGTATTATTATCCTGTAGCACGTCACGTAGTGACTGCATTAGATTAATTAGTTATTATAGATAATCACATGTATTAGTAAAATCTAGGACAACTAATTCTACTGGAAATTTTTTATACTCAATATAAAATAATAAAGTATATACGTATAAAAAACAACATAAAATTTAAAAATAATACAATATTTTTAAATGAGAAGTTTTGTACAAGGATAAAGTGAAATTACTTAAAATGTTAAATTTATAATAAATATGTTATAAATTAGAGTTATGCTTTATTTAGGTGTTGAAAGAAATATTTAACAATGGTAAACTATTCTATAAAGTGAAACTTAGCTTCAGAGGGAGTTTTAATCTCCCACTGAAGGTTAGTTGAACTAATCTAGGGGCGTGCCACTGTTATCTCCCACTTTAATAGAAAAGTAGAGAACCAAAATCTTTGATTTTGTGTGATTCACTTTCTCCTTTAGGTCAGATGGGAGTGTTACAGTGGCTAGACATTAGATAATGAAAACAGGAGGTGTAAGTTATGGCAAAATACAAAGTTGGAGAAGAATTAATAATAGTCAATGATGAAAATGTAGAAAAAAAGAAATTAAAAGAATTAACTTATCTTAAAACAGATGAAGACTTTGCACAAATTTCTTGGGGACTTAAGATCATTGATGTAGAATACAACAATCCTAATGTAACTCTTACATATAGAAATGTTGATGGAGAGATAAATAAGGTATTTGCTGTTTGCAGAGATATAGAGAATTTTGATCAAGAAAAAGTTTTAGAGAAAGCCCTTCTTAAGGCCTTTCAAAATGAGATAATAAATATATCTGTGGTTAAAAATACAAATTTTAAAAAATAGATAAAAATAAAAATTAAATTATTTACTGGTAATATAATCAGTAAATAATTTAATAATTAAAATACATTATTTAAAGTGGAAACCTTTACGGGTATGGGGGTATGAATATGAGTCAGTGTCCATTTTGGTCAATAAATGGGGAGAAAATTAACTGTTATTCTGAATGTCCTATTCATGATGGACTAAAAGCAGATGAGATTTGTCCGTTTAAGGAACTAGTAGAAGTTAAAAATATATCTATGAGTGCTTTTGATAGGTTTAACTATGAAGAAGAATTTAATTCATTAGATTTACCTAAAATATCTGTGTATAAATAAAGAGGATGATAAATCATCCTCTTTATTTATACATATTTGAATATTTATGAAGTAATCCTTGTTTTAGTATCCATAAGTCTTCAGACAAGTCTACATAGTAGGTGTGTGGATTCTCAAATCTTAGAACTTCCGGCCATAATTTAACACTTTCACTTATTACTAAGTCTCTTATATCCATAACTGATGGAGAAGAGTAGCAGCTTTTACCCTTGTTAAAAATCTGAACTCTCATGTCTTTAAGATAATAATTAGTTACTTTTTTTCTTTTCCAAGTGTGGATAGGATTAAATAACTCTAAAGGTTCATTTTCATCAAGGTTTTCATTTCCTAAAGCAATTAGGTCAGCAATAGCCATATGACTGTTTTTATCAAAAACTCTATAAAGTTTTTTGAAACCTGGATTCGTAATTTTCTCTTCATTTTCACTAATCTTTATCTTAGGAATAATTTCTCCGTTTTCTTCAATAGCAACTAATTTATATACGCCACCAAATACAGGTTCACTTTTAGCTGTTATTAATCTTTCACCAACTCCAAATATATCTATAGTTGCTCCTTGTTTTAGAACATCACTAATTATATATTCATCAAGAGAGTTAGAAACGATTATTTTACAGTCAGGATATCCTGCATCATCAAGCATTTTTCTACACTTTTTAGAAAGATAAGTTATATCACCTGAGTCAATTCTTATAGCTCTTGGTCTATAACCTTGAGGTGTAAGAATTTCATCAAATACTTTTATAGCATTAGGTATACCAGATTTGATTACATTATAAGTATCAACTAAGAAAACACAATTATCTGGGTAAGTTTTTGCCCAAGCTGCAAAAGCTTCATATTCTGTAGAAAATAATTGTACCCAGCTATGAGCCATAGTACCGGAAGCAGGAATATCAAACATTTGCTCTGCTATTGTGCATGCTGTAGATGTGCAGCCACCTATCATTGCCGCTCTTGCACCATATATTGCACCGTCGTATCCTTGAGCACGTCTAGAACCTAATTCGATTACAGGCCTTCCACCAGCTTCTCTACATATTCTATTAGCTTTAGTAGCTATTAATGTTTGATGATTTATAGTTAGTAATATCATAGTTTCAATAAATTGTGCTTGGATTATTGGTCCCTTTACAGTAACTAAAGGTTCATTAGGAAATACAGGGTTTCCCTCAGGAACAGCCCATACATCACAAGTAAATTCAAAGTTTCTAAGATAATTTAAAAAATCTTGAGAAAATATATTTTTACTTTTTAGATATTCTATATCATCATCATTGAATCTTAAGTTGCTAAGATATTCAATTAATTGTTCAACTCCAGCCATAATGCAGTATCCACCGCCATCTGGAACCCTTCTAAAAAACATATCAAAATATGCTACCTTATCATAGATATCATTACTAAAGTAACCATTACCCATAGTTAATTCATAAAAATCAGTAAGCATAGTAAGATTTCTATCATTTTTAACATCAAAAACTTTAGTCATATTAGTACCGTCCTCTACTAAAAAATAATATAAAATTATTGTAACCCTATAAGATAATTATTACAATATAGTTATTTAATAAATAACATGTCAATAATATAGATGATAAGGTAACTTGAGGTATTTTTATGTATAAATTAGATGAGTTTCAAATAAAAGCTGCAACTTCAGATGAACGAAATTTACTTGTAGTTGCGGCTCCAGGGTCAGGAAAAACCACTGTAATAGTAAATAGAGTAAGGTATTTAATTGAAGAAAAAGGTATAAGTGCAGGGAATATTATTGTGATTACTTTCACAAAATCCGCTGCCGTAAATATGAAAGAAAGATATCTTAAAGAGAGTATAGATAAGAAAGCTCCCTTCTTTGGAACATTTCATGGATTGTTTTATAAACTATTAATAAGACACTTAGGAAAGATAGATATTATTTCATCCACAGATACTTATAGAATTATTGAAAAAAACTTAAAGATATACATAGATGATGTATCAGAGGACAAGGTGAAGGAAGTTTTAAATGCGATATCCCTGCATAAAACTTCTTTAGGAGAGGTAGCTATAGATGATTCCATTATAGCAAGTTGTTTTGAGCAATATGAATTATATAAAAAGGAGAAAGACTTATTAGACTTTGACGACTTACAAATAAATATGTTTAAGATTTTGTCTGAGGACCAGAGTATATTAGATAAATATACTAAGATGTTTAGATGTATTTTAGTCGATGAATTTCAGGATTGTGATAGTTTGCAGCTTAAAATATTGAAACTTTTAAATAAAAACAATAGTGTATTTTGTGTAGGTGATGAAGATCAGTGTATATATTCTTTTAGGGGATCTAGACCAGAATGTATGGTTAATTTTCATGAAGAGTTTAATGGAAGGAAGGTATATCTTTCTTACAATTATAGAAGTTCAAAGAATATCGTTGATATTTCTAAAAAACTTATTGAAAACAATAAAAATAGAAATTTTAAAGAAATAATAAATTATAGAAAAAGTGATGGAGAAATTAGATTAATTAATCCATATAGTGAAAAGTTTCAAGGAGAGGATATTGTTAATCGTATAGAAGAAAAATATACACAGGGAATTCCTTTATCAACAAATGTTGTGATTTATAGAACAAATGTTGAAGCGAGAAGTATAAGTGATGAATTAATTAAAAGAAAAATTCCATTTAGATTTTTAGATAAGGAGTATAATTTTTTTGAGCATTTTATATGTAAAGATATAATTGCGTATATGAAGTTAGCAGTAGATCCCTATGATTTTAATAGTTTTAAAAAAATAATAAATAAACCTTTTAGATATATAAGCAAGCAAAATATAGATATAGTGGGAAATGATATAATTAAGGATAATGTATTTAGTAAACTTATCAATAAAGGAGATTTAAAAAGCTTTCAATTAAATAAAATAGATAGATTAAAAAGTGATATAGCATACCTAAACAAGGTCTCTATAATGACCGCCTTAGATTATGTGCTAAATGATTTAGAGTATAGGGAATATATAAGAGAGTATTCAGAAAAGTTTAAAATCTCCTCAGATGATATAGAAATTATAATACAAGAGTTAAGAACTATACTTACAGAATTTAAAACAATAAGTCTATTTTTAGCTCATGTAGAACTAGTAAAAGAAGAGCTTAGTTCCCTAAAGAGGACAACAAAAGAAGATGGGGTACTATTAAGTACTATTCATGGTGTTAAAGGGCTAGAGTTTGAAAGTGTGTATATTTTAAATTGCTGTGAAGAAATAATACCCCATGGAAATTCCAAAAATATTGAGGAAGAAAGAAGACTTTTTTATGTAGGAATAACAAGAGCTATAAATAATTTATATATTTATTCTCCTAAAACAATTAGGGGGAAATTTGTTAATAGTTCAGTATTTTTAAAAGAGTTAGACTATAAAGAAGAAATCAGGGATTATGGTTATAAAAATGGGGATAAAATAATGCACAAAGCTTATGGCAGTGGAATAGTTAAGGACATAAGTGGAGATACTATAGATATAGTTTTCGAAAATGGAGTCGAAAGAAAGTTCTCATTGATAGTCTTGGTGAAAAATGGTATTATAGGTTAGAATATGGATTGCTTGGGGGTATATAAAAAAGGAGTGATTGTATGGTCTCATTTAAAAAAATGTGGGAAGATGTTAACTCATTAGTAATTGCAGGAAAATTTAATGATTTAGAAAACATTAAAAGTTATGAAGAAGGCTTCATTGTAAATAATGAAGGAGAAACTATGTTTTTGGATTCTCAAGACTTTATTGACTTTTGGTGTAAAATGCTTCTGTATAAAGAGATAGATATGTCTTCAAAACTTAATAACCAAAACGATAATTTTAATCTGATATACATGTTAATAAGACAGTTACCATATATAGAAGAAAATCAAGGAAAGTTAACCTTAATGTCTTCTTTTGTTGAAAAGCATTAACGTATATAATATAATTTTATTATGCTCATATTCATATGAATATGAGCTTTTATTATAAGGAGTAGATGCAGATATGGATATTAATGATTTTAAAGGTGATGATTTAATTTTCGCATTAGATATAGGAACAAGAAGTGTTATAGGAACAGTTGGTGTAATTAAGGAAAATAAATTTTATGTTATAGCAGAAGAGTACATAGAACATGATGAAAGAGCCATGATAGATGGACAAATACATGATATAACTTTAGTAGCGTCTAAAGTTATGCACGTTAAGAATAAGTTAGAAAAATCTTTAGAAAAAGAGTTAAAGGAAGTTTTTATAGCAGCGGCTGGAAGATTTCTTAGAACCTTAGAGGTAAGTGTAGATCAAGAATTAGATTCTAATGAGGAAATCACTAAGGATGTAATAAGAGGTTTGGAACTTCTTGGAGTAAGTAAGGCTCAAGAAGAGATTCAAAGAGAAAAACAAGGAAAGTTATATGCAGTTGGATATAGTATTAAAAACTATTATTTAAATGGATATAGTATATCTAATCTATTAGGACATAAAGGGGAGCAAATAAAAGCAGAAGTAATAGCAACATTTTTACCGAAGTCAGTAATTGAATCCCTTTATGGAGTTATGAATAGAGTTGGATTAAAAATAATAAACATGACTTTAGAGCCTATAGCAGCTATGGAGGCTGTAATACCTCCAAACTTAAGACTATTAAACTTAGCATTAGTAGATATAGGAGCTGGAACGTCAGATATAGCAATATCATCGAATGAAACTATAGCTGCTTATGGAATGGTTCCTTTAGCTGGGGATGAAGTCACAGAAGCTATTGTACAAGCTCTTTTGGTAGATTTTAATATGGCAGAAAAAATTAAAAGAGAGATTTCTACAAAGGATAAAGTTGAATATTTAGATATCATAGGTCTTGAAAATACCGTATCTAAAGACGAAGTTTTAAATATTATAAAACCAGTTGTAGAAAAAATATCAGAAGAAGTTTCAAGTAGAATTATTTCTTTAAATGGTGGTAAGTCTCCATCAGCGGTATTTTTAGTAGGTGGAGGGGCTCATACTCCAATGATGAAAGAATTATTAGCTAAAAAATTAAATCTTCAAGAGCAAAGAGTTGCTATAAGAGGAAGAGAAGCAGTCACTCAATGTGTTGTATTAGATAACAACATGGGGAGTGTAGGTGTAACTGTATTAGGAATAGCATTAGTGGGGGTTAAAAGTGCAGGACGAGATTATATAGATGTGGTACTTAACGATAAAGTTATAAGTTTATTTAATTCTCACAGTCACAAGGTTATGGATGTATTAATTCAAGCTGGAATTAGCCCTAAGGTTCTTATGGCCAGAAACGGGAAAAGCTTAAGATATACTTTAAATGGCGTTAAAAGAGTGGCTTTTGGAGAATTAGGTGATAAAGCCAAAGTATACATAAATGGAAAAGAAGAGACATTAGACAGCAAAGTTAAAAATGGAGACAATATAGAGCTTATCTATGCAAAAGAAGGCAAAAATGCATCTGTCAAATGTATTAATTTAATTGAAGAAATCAATACCTTAAGCTTTAAAATAGACGATGAAAATCATAATTTAGAGCCTATATTTATTAAAAATGGAGAAACTGTTTCTCCAACTGAATATGTGAAAGAGGAAGATGAAGTACAAGTAATTATTCCTAAGACCATAGATGATATTAAAAAATATTTATTTGGTAAAGAAATTAAATTATATAAAGAGAATATAGAATTGGGAAATGAGTACATAATAAAAGAGGGAGATAATTTAACTACAAAAGTTAAAAATGTTGAAGAAAGTGTTAATACAAGCGGAGAAATATTAAAAGTTAATATTAACGGAAAAGAAGTAGTTTTATCTGGAAGAAAAAGCTATGTGTTTGTGGATGTTTTTAACTATATTGAGTTTGATCTTTCTCATGCAAAAGGAAGTATAAATTTAAAATTAAATGGAAAAGCAGCAGCTTATACTGATATGTTAAAAAATGGGGATAATATAGAAGTATTTTGGAGTTAGTAGAAGGGGGCAAGTTATGATAGATTTTCTAGAAGAAGCAAAGGCAATAAAAAAAGAGCTAGTGGCATGGAGAAGAGATTTTCACGAAAATCCAGAGCTAGGATTTGAGGAATGGAGAACCTCTGGAGTAATTAAAGAGTTCCTTAAAAGTGAAGGAATTCCATATACAGAAGTTGCTAAAACTGGTATATGTGCAGTTATAAAAGGAGGACAAGAAGGTAAGACTATAGCATTAAGAGCAGATATAGATGGGTTACCTATTCAAGACAAAAAAAGTTGTGATTATAAATCAAAGGTTGATGGTAAAATGCATGCATGTGGACATGATGCTCATACAACCATATTATTAGGTGCAGCTAAGCTTTTAAATAAGTATAAATCAGAATTAAAAGGGAATGTTAAGCTTTTATTTGAACCAGCAGAAGAGACTGTTGGGGGTTCGAGATTTATGATAGGTGAAGGTGTTCTAGAAAACCCTAAAGTAGATGGAATAATTGGACTTCATGTAAATGAGGCATTAAGTGCTGGTGAAATTAAAATAAAAAAAGGTGTTGTTAACGCTGCGTCTAATCCATTTAAGATAAAGGTTAAAGGGAAAGGTGGGCATGGAGCAGAACCTCATAACGCTGTAGATCCTATAGTAATGGCATCACATCTTGTTCTTGCGCTTCAACCTTTAGTAAGTAGAGAAATTTCACCTGTTAATCCAGCAGTTATAACTGTAGGTAGTATAAATGGTGGATACGCAGAAAATGTAATCCCTGACGAAGTTACATTAAAGGGAATAATAAGAACCATGACAACAGAAGATAGAGAATATGCTAAAAAGAGAGTAGAAGAGATAACTAAAAGCATAACAACAGCTTTTAGAGGGGATTATGAAATAGAAATACAAGAAAGTTATCCTTGTCTTTATAATAATGATGATATGGTAGACTTAGTTTCAGAAGCCGCAGTTAAAATTATAGGTAAAGAAAATGTTAAAGAGCAGCTTGTTCCATTTATGGGAGTAGAAAGTTTTGCATATTTTGCGATGGAGAGAAATGCTGCCTTTTACTTTTTAGGAATAGGTAATAAAGAAAGAAATATAGTTAGTCCTATACATAATGCTCTATTCGATATAGATGAAGATTCTCTACCAGTAGGAGTAGCTATTCAATGTCAAAGCGCATTTGATTATTTGACAAGAAAGTAATTTAATATTAATCTATTTAGATGGAGAAATATACATTTGGAGTTGATTGTGTGAAAATAGAAATAGGAACAAATGAAGCAGGGCAGAGATTAGATAAATTTTTAAGAAAATTACTAAAAGATGTGCCATTAAGCGTTATATTTAAAGCACTTAGAAAAGGTGACGTTAAAGTTAATGGGAAAAAGCAAAAGGAGAAGTATTCTTTAGAGGTAGGAGACTTAGTTGAAGTAAAATACATAACTACTGAAACGAAGAAAAAAGAACCTAACTTTCAAAAAGTTGATGCTTCAGGATTAAAAATTACATATGAAGATGAAAATCTTTTACTTGTTGAGAAATGGCCAGGAGTATTAGTACATTCTGATAAAAAAGATGGTCCTCCAACTTTAACAGATTATGTATTAAGCTATCTTAATGATAAAGGGGATTATCTTCCAGAAAAAGAGGTTACTTTTACACCAGCTTCTTGTAATAGATTAGATAGAAATACATCTGGAATGGTGTTTTTCGGTAAAAACTTCGAGGCTTTAAAAAGTTTAAATGAACTTATAAGAGACAGGGAAGTTAAAAAATATTATACAGCCTTAGTAAAAGGTCGTATAAAAGATAGGGTTTATGAAGGGTACATATTAAAGAATCAAGAAAATAATGTATCTAAAGTATATAATGATAGAGTTCCAAACTCTAAAAAAATTGCTATGGAAGTTAAAACTATACAAAGTAATGGAGCTTTTTCATTAATTGAGATAGAGCTTATAACAGGAAGAAGTCATCAATTAAGAGCTCACTTAGCAGAACTTGGCAATCCGATAATAGGAGATGCAAAGTATGGGGAGAAAAAGCTAAATTCATTTTTTAATAATAAATTCGCACTAGATTATCAATATTTATACGCATATAAAGTTATATTTAAAAATGTACCAGAGAAATTTAGCTATCTTAAAAATAAAACCATAGCAGAAGGACTTCCGCCAATGTTTAAGAAGATAAAGACGGATGTGTTTAAATTTTAGTATAAGATAGGGGTTTTCTTATGAAAGAACAATCAACAACTAAAGGCTTTGCCATATTATCTATAGCAGGGCTTTTAGTTAAGATTTTATCTGTATTATATATTCCTTTTTTAATTGGTCGTATAGGTGATGAAGCATATGGGATATATAATAAGACTTATGAGGTTTTTGTTTTTATATATGCGGTTTCTAACACTGGGATGCAGGTTGCCGTATGTAAGATAGTTGCAGAACTTAGAGCTTTAGGAAGAGAACGAGATGCAATAAGAGCTTTTAAGCTATCTAGAAGGATGCTTTTAATAATAGGAAGTATATTTACTGTTATACTATTTGTTTTTGCCAGACCTATAGCTGAGTTAAGCAAAAGCCCAGGGGTAACTTATGGACTTATGGTTTTATCACCTACAATAGTTATAACATCTGTGCTTGTGAGTTATAGAGGATATTTTAATGGAAGAAACAGTATGGATTCCCTTGCTATATCTCAGGTGTTAGAGCAAATTATAAATGTAATTGTAAGTTTGACTTTTGCAACAATACTTATAAAAACATCTGATGAGCTTGGAAGTGCAGGGGGAACTGTAGGTACTTCAGTAGGAGCATTAGTAGCTTGTATATATCTCATAATAATATTCAAAAGAAAAAGATTTATAGATGAAGCATCAAAACAACCTTATACTGGAAGACGTATATCTGATAAAAAAATAATGAAAAGAATAATTAGATATGGTTTGCCTATAACTTTAAGTGCTGGATTAGCTAATTTTGGATCAATGATAGACATGTTTAATGTAAGTGCTAGATTACAGGCCATTGGATATTCACAAAGTAATCAAGATATTTTATATGGATTGTTAGGGAAATATAAGACTTTAGTAAATGTTCCACTTATCTTTATTATCTCTTTAGGGGCAGCATTACTTCCTGCTATATCTAGGTCTGTAGTTTTAAAAGATAAGAAGGAGCTTAAGAGAAAAGTAAGTTTTGCATTTAGAATGACCTATGGTATAACAATTCCTGCGGCTTTTGGCTTAGCAGTTCTTTATAATGAGATATATAAATCTTTTTATAATAATTTAACAGGTAGTATGCTTATGCTGTATGGTTCAGGAGTAGTAGTTTTAATGGCGTTAAATCAGATACAATCTACTATGCTTCAAGGAGTTAATAAATTTAGTTTCCTAATATTAAGTTTTGGGACAGGAATAATAGCTAAAATAATAGTTAACTATGTGTTAGTTGGAATTCCAAGTATAAATATTTATGGAGCAATAGTTGGAGGATTTGCATGTTACTTATTCCCGGTTATTCTAAATCAAATGAAGTTACAAAAGACTATTAAAGTCAAAATACCACTTATAAGAACAGCAATTAAGCCAACAGTTTCAGCTATAGGAATGTCAATAAGTATTATGATAACAAGATTATTACTTACTGCAATATTGCCAAGCTGGTTTATGGAGAGAAGAATATTTATGATTATTCTAACCTTCACTTATATAATGGTTGGGGTAGTTACCTATGCATATATGATGATATTTACAAAAGGCATAAGAAGAAAAGAAATAGAAGATATGTCACCAAGAATATATGGTAAAATACCTTCTTTCATGAGAAAACATTTAAAATAGAAAAGACTATAGTATTAGCTTTAAAAAGTTAGCACTATAGTCTTTTTTGTTACTATAGGAAAGCCACACAAAAGGGGTGATGGCTATTATTTAATCTTCTCCAAGTCGCCTGCTTGCAAATAGTAAAAATATAAATAAAGCACCTATGAGAGACATTACTATCAAGTTTTTAATAAGTATTGTATCTGAGCTGAAGAGATTAAGTAATAAGCCGATACTCATATATGCTAAAATTCCTATAAATATATAAATTAGTATGTTTATATAAGAAAATTCTAAGCTAATAACCTTATTTACTTCTCTTAAATTTATTGTCAATCCTATTGCAGAAGTTATAACAGCTGTAATAGCTATTCCATAAATATTTATAGAAGGTATAGATGTTAAAATAAATAAAGAGCTTATTTCAACTATTTCAATTATTAAAGAATTTCGAACTATTATACCTTGTTTACCTAAACCATTTAATATCCCAAACATGCTTATGGCTGGGAATAAAATTGGGCTAGCAAATGACGCTGCTTTAATATAAGAGCCAAGATCATTTCTAGTAAAAAACATATACCCAAGAGAGTCTGGAATAAGCTGACAGAGTATAAAAGTACATAATCCTAAAAGAAAAGCAATTTTAATTACTTGCTTTATTCTATTAGAAGCATTGAAATAGTCTTTACTTCCCATGGTTTGTGATAAATCAGGAATTAAAAGTGAATTAATAGATGAAATAACTATTATGGGAAAAGTAACAATAACAAAGGCCATTCCATTAAATTTACCTATCATAGCTAATGCTTCAGAATAAGTAAGTCCAGAAGCCATAAGTCTCCGGGGTACTATCAATGTAGCTGTTGTGCTAAATATTGAAGTCAGAAAACTATTTAAAGCTAATGGAAGAGATATTACTAAGACATCAAACAATAGTTGAGGTCTTCTTTCTGTTTTTGTATATACCTTAGGCACATTCCTTAAGGTGTGTTTATAATAAATAAAAAGAAGTATAAGGCTTTGTAATTCTCCAATACATAAAGAAAAATATGCAACAGTAACTAGTGCAGAAAGACTTTTAGCCTTTAGGAAATATATTAATGAAGCCAAGATAAATATTCTTAAAGCTTTTTCTAAAATATCAATAAAAGATGGTATAGAAATTTTTGAAACTCCAAAGAAATATCCTTTAAGTATGTTTGAAACTGCAATGAAAAACATCGCAGGACAAGTAACTCTTATAGCATTTATAGTTCTTGAATCATTTACCCCATAGGCACCTATATACGGAGCAAAGAAAAACACCACAATACTAATTATCGCAGCCCATATTAAATTAAAAAAAGCCACAGTTCTTAAAGTTTTAATTAAATTGCCATAATCATTTTTGCTACTATAAAGTGCAGATATTTTTGAAATAGCAGCTATAATACCGGCAGTCATTAGACCTATAAAAAGATTATATATAGGCATAACAAGACCATATAAACCAACACCTTCTGGTCCTAAAACTTTTGATAAATATATTGAAAAAATAAAACCTAAAACTCCAGTTGCAATATTGGAGGAGGTTAGTATAAATGAATTTTTGTAAAATGAGTTGCTTTTCAAAAAGTATCCCTCCTTTGAACATTAATAATTACTATTCTGAATTATTGTTAAATATAACCATGATGAAAGCTTTTGTAATTATTATTACTTTACCTAAATATAAATAAATAGAGGTTGTATTAGGGGGAGTGAGTGTGAAGAAGTTTTTAGGTTTTGTGGCATTATCATGTGTTATTACAATAGGAGCGTTTATAGCATATAATTTATCTAAAGATAAAGTTAAGTTAGATGTAATGAAGGGATATGAATATGATATTAAAGCTAAAGGCTTAAATGGAGCTAAAGATATATCCATAGATGAGGAAGGTAATGTATTAGTAGCCTTCGAAAATGAAGTTAGGACTATAAGATCTGATGGTAAAGAAAATAAAATTTTACTAAATCGTAATAGAAATATACAATCTATTATGTATAATAAAGGTAATATATTTTATATATCAGGGAATTCTCTATTTCAATATAATATTAAAACGGAAGAGGATAAAGAGCTATTATCAAACTTACCTAATTCAGGAGAGTACCCAAATAGTAAACTAGCAATAAATGAAGATAAAATTTATATTTCCATAGGTGCGGCAACTAATTCTGGGGTAGCTGAAGATGGGAAAACCTATGATTTATCTCCAATAAAAATAACCTTAAAAGGAAAGAATTTTGATGGAGACAAAACAGGAGCTTTCGTTGAATATGGCACTAAAACCTCAGAGGGTCAGGTTGTGAAAGCTGCTTATCCTGGTAATGCATCTATAATTACTTACAATATAAATAATAGTAAAAGTGAGCTGTTTGCATGGGGAATAAGAAATATAAAAGGCTGGGATTTTTATTCTTCTGGTGAGTTATTTGGAATAGTAGGAGGAATGGAAAACAGAGGCTTAAGACCTATAAAAAGTGACGTAGACTATATTTATAATATAAAAAAAGGATATTGGTACGGATGGCCAGACTATAGTGGTGGAGATCCAGTTAATTCTGCTAGATTTAATGAAGCTGAAAGTGAAAAAACTACATTTTTATTGGATAAACATCCTACAGTAAATCCAGAAGCACCTTTTTACCAAAGTGAGAGAATAGATAGCCTACAGGCTTTAACTATAGATAAACAGGGCGATTTTTCAAGTGAAAATGCAATACTTTTCTTTGATAAAAACGAAAAAAGGCTAGTTAGTTTAACTAAAGATAGAATTTCAAGTAGTTTGATTAATATTAAGGGGAATGGAGAGATTATTGATATAGAAAAATTCAAGGATAGAATTTTTATGCTTGAGAAAAATGAAGGAATAATATATGAAGTTTATAAAGAAAATAAATTAATAAACACATTTTCTCAAAGATTACTGATTTCAATAATAAGCATATTACTGATTTTTA
Source organism: Clostridium intestinale DSM 6191 (assembly GCF_900130055.1). GTDB lineage: Bacteria > Bacillota > Clostridia > Clostridiales > Clostridiaceae > Clostridium_T > Clostridium_T intestinale. The sequence continues at coordinate 468,854 of NZ_FQXU01000004.1, read as the reverse complement.
TAATAACGATAATAATAAAGGTTAATTTAACTAAAGAGGTGAAATAAGATGGTAAAGAGAATAGAGAATGCATATGGGAAAATGCTTAGAGGTGTGTTTTTTGCAGTAAATCCAATAAAGAAAATAGCAGTAAAAACTACATGCATAATCCATAAGTTCATAAATGTTCAGAGCATACAAATATTACACAATCATGGGGAAGTAGAAGCTTGGAAGTTTTACAAAAAAAATATAAAAGCGTTAAATGCAGGCGTTACATGGGCAGATGGAGATTTTAAGAGTAGTAATCACTTTTTTCACTATAAAAAGGAAAAAGGATTATATGGATTTTCTAATGCTTTAGCAGAGTGTGAGAAATATTATAAATTATCTTTAGATCACTTAAAAAAAGGAGAAATGGATAAGGCATTATTCTTTTTAGGGGCAGCTTGTCATTTGGTTCAAGACTCTACTGTACCACATCATGTTAATAATAAGTTATTAAAAAAACATAGGGAATTCGAATTATGGATAATATCTAGACTCTTTAATGATTATGATTTTACAGAAGAAAAAGGGATAATAGAGTATAAAACTGTAAGGGAATATATAAAAGAAAATGCTCTTTATGCCTATGGGGTTCATGAAGAATATAATAATATTTTGGAAAAAGAAGAAAGATATTATAGTATAGCATTGAAAATATTATCTAGAGCGCAACAAAGTACAGCAGGTTTTCTTTTAGATTATTATAATAAAAACTTTTTAGAGAAAAATTCTTCCAATTAAGGAGGGATTTTTTTTTATTTATAGAATATTAAATGGTATATAATGTAAAATAGGTGGGGTTTTATGAATAAAACAATAGTTTTAAATATGAATGATGTTAATTTTGAAGGAAATATATTAGATGTTGGAGGAGAAAATTACGGAATAATATATAATATTAAAAAGTTTTTAGATGAAGAAGTAGCTGTAGATTATGTGGATGATTCTAAAGCTATGGGAACTTTTGAATACGATACATGCGTATTATTTTTTTCTTTAGGTAAAATAAATACACAAAAAGAACGAGAGAATATGTTAAATGAAATATATCCCCTTATTAAAGAAGATGGTGAAATATTTTTATGGGATATGATAAAATATAAAAATCAAATATATAAAAATAAATTAAGAGTTATACTTCCAGGAGATAAGATTAAGGAGTTTACTTTAAGGGATATTAACTTCTTAAAGGAATGGGGAGAAGAAGACGGGAAAAAAACACTTGAAAAATACTTTGAAATACAAGAAACTAAAGTATGGGAAGATGTTTACTATATAAAGGCTAAGAAACAGAAAGGAAGTAATACAAATGAAGATACTATTGCTAGCAATAAACTCTCAATTCATCCACAGCAATCTAGCAGTGAGATACCTGAGGTCTTTTACACTGGACTTAAATTATGAGGCAGTAATAAAAGAAGTCACTATAAATGATAGAGTTGAAAATATATTAAAAGAAATAATTAAGGAAAAACCAGATGTTGTAGCTTTTTCAGCATATATATGGAATTTAGAGTATGTAGAGAGATTAACTGAACTTATAAAAAGAGTTGATGAAAATATAGAAATATTATATGGCGGGCCAGAAGTATCTTATGATAGCGAAGGTTTCTTTCAAAACAATAAAGTGGACTACATAATATCAGGAGAAGGGGAAGAAACTTATAGAGATTTTGTTTTATATAAATTAGGAGAGTTACATTTAAGTAAAATAAAAGGCTTATATTTCAAAAAAGATGGAGAAGTTTATTTTAATGGGGAAAGAAAGCTTATGAACATGAATGACATAATATTTCCCTATTCTGATGAAGATAATCTTGAAGATAAGATGGTTTATTATGAAGCTAGTAGAGGATGTCCATTTTCTTGTAAATATTGCTTAAGCTCTACTATTCATGGAGTAAGATTTTTAGATACTGAAAGAGTTAAAAAAGAACTGCAATTTTTTATGGATAAAAAGGTTAGGTTAGTTAAATTTGTAGATAGAACATTTAACTGCAATCATAAATTTGTTATGGAGATTTGGAGTTTTTTAATTAATTCAGATACTAAGACAAGATTTCATTTTGAGGTATCAGCAGATATATTAAAAGATGATGAGATAAAACTTTTAAACACAGCACCAAAAGGAAGATTTCAACTAGAGGTTGGAGTTCAAACCACCAATCCACAAATATTAAAAAATATAAATAGAACAATAACATTTGAAGACATTAAGGAAAAGGTAGTTGAAATAAAAAAAGGAGATAATATTCATCAACATTTAGACCTAATAGCAGGACTATCTGGGGAAGATTATGAATCCTTTAAAAAATCCTTTAATGATGTATATAACCTTGGAGTTGAAATGGTGCAGCTAGGGTTTTTAAAACTTTTAAGAGGGTCAGATATGAGAATTGAAGCAGAAGAATGGGGTATTGAATATTCACCTTATCCTCCATATGAAGTTTTAAAGACATCATACATAAATTATTTTGAAATATTAGAACTTAAAAAAATAGATGAGATGGTTGATAAGTACAATAATTCAGGAAAGTTTTCAAATATATTAAAATATCTAATACCTAGATTCGAAACACCTTTTGACTTCTTTAAAGAGCTCGGAAACTTTTTTGAGGAAAAAGGATATTTTAATAGAAATATAGGAAGTGTAGAATATTACAAGGTATTTCTAGATTTTTATAATGATAAAATGCAGGATAAAGAAGAAAGAATTTTAAAAGAAATAATAAAATATGATTATTTGTGTTTTAATAAAAAAAGATGGCTGCCTGATTTTCTTATAAGAGAAGTTAATAAAGATTTAGAAAAAAATATAAAGGAAGCTAAACGAAACAAAATAATTGAGTTAGATTATGATAGTTATCATATAGAAAAGTTTAGTATAGATATAATTGGTTTTGTTAATAATGATGTAATAAAAGAAGATGATTGTTATTTAATTTTTGATGAAAGAGATTTTAATAATTTTATAGATGTTACTAAAATTATTAAAGAGAAAGATTTAATATAATAAAAAAGCTCTGTTTCTTATTTAGTAGGAACAGAGCTTTTTTTACGAAAATTCTTAATAAGATGAATTTTCAGTAAATTATATTAAAATACTTTGAATTTTTGTATAAACTACAATTTATATCGCAATTGCTTCAATATAGTATAAAGATCAGATTTGGACAGAGGTGCTAAAAGTCATTATAATATACATAAATGTATATTATAAGCAGAGATATAAAATCAAGGAGGTCAATAATTTGGAGTTTGTAATGAATAAAATTATTAGTATTGACAAAGATGCTGAAACTTATCGCCAAGGAATAGAGAAACTATTGATAGAAAAAGAGATGGAATTAGAAAAAAATATTAATGAACTTAGGCAAGAATGGGTCATTGAAGAAAAGAAAATACGAGAGGATATAATGAATGAGAAACTTGGGGTTGCAGAGGAAAAAGCAAAGTCAATTTCTAAAGAAAAAGAAGAATCTATAGAATTAATTAAAAATAAATATGCTGAGACCTCTGATCAAATAGTAAATGAAGTTTTTCTAAAAATAATTAATTCATTATGAGGCAATGATATGGGGAATATAGTTAAATTTAGTGCTGTAAATTCAAAGATAAAGACCTTAAAAGGAAAAATGTTAAAGAAGAATCAATATTATCAGCTGCTTAATAGCAAAGGGTTTAAAGATGTATTAACCATTTTAAAAGAAAATACTTATTATGGAGAAGTGTTGAAACAGTATGATCTTGACAAAATAAATAGAGGAGAATTAGAAATAATTTTATATAGACATTATGTATCTATACATAATAAATTTATTAGTTACTTTAGTGGAGAATATAGAAAATTCATTAAGAATCTTTTTTTGAAGTGGGAAATAGAGGACTTAAAAATAATAATTAGAGGGAAGTATATAGGTAGATCTAAAGAAGAAATAGAGAGGACTTTGATAGCTAGAAGTTCTTTAAGCACTTTAGATTACTCATATCTACTAGATTCAAAAGACTTAAATGTGCTGATTGAACGATTAAAAGAGACTATTTATTATAAAAGTATAAAAAATCTTATAAAAGATATAGATGTGAATGGATTATTTAGAATTGAAACTGAATTAGATTTTATCTATTTTTCTAATATAAGAAAAGAACTTAAACATTTAGATAAAGAAAATAGAGAAATTATAGATGAAATAATAGGTTTAGAAGGTGATCTTTTAAATTTAAGCTGGATTTATAGAGGGAAAAAATTCTTCAATTTAAGTTCAGAAGAGCTTTTTAATTATACTATTTATGATGGGTTTAAGCTTTCGAAAGAGAAGATTAAACTTTTATGTTATGCAAAAAATGGAGAGGAGTTTCATGATATTATAAGAAACACAAAATATGGGTATATTTACGAGCAAGATGAGACTAAAACTATTGAGAAAAGAGAAAGGGAGTATGAAAAAAAATATTATGGTAAGTATTTAAAAGAAAATAAGCAGAATTTTGGAATGCTTATGAGCTATTTAAACCTGTATAGGATAGAGATGAAAGATATAGTTTCAATTGTAGAACAAAAGAGATACTATGGGGATAATAATGCTATGAATTATGTTTCAGTAAGCTTGTAATTTGGAGGTGAGGTTTTGGCTATTGAAAAAATGTACATGGCCAATTTAGTTGGAGCTTTTTCTGATTTTGATAAGTTAACTAAGCTTCTAGCGTTAAGTGGATTTATGCAACCTATAAGTGCTTTACAAGAGATAAATACATCAGACTTTTCTTTAAAGACTTCAGAAGATAATATAGAGGCTTTAATTGATGTAGGTTATATAAGACCATATATTTATGATAATGACATTGGAGTAAGTTATAAAAAAGTTAATGAACTATTAGAGAAGCAAAAAGAATATGAAGTTTATAATAAACCAAGTAAAGATATAGAGTTCAATATAAATAAAGTTGAGGAGACTTTTGGGAATATATACACAACTTATGAGATATTAAAAAAGCAATTAGAAGATTTAATAGATAAAAAACAATATCTAAAGCATACTCATGAGGTTGTTGAATTTTTGAAAGATTCATCTATAGTTATAGAAGATTTATATTCCATGAAGAATTTTAAAGTTGGATTATATAAGGTTAAAAATGAAAATATGATTAAACTTAAAGCTAACTATGAGAATATACCTTCAGTAATCCAAAGTATTTGTAAACAGAAAGATTTCACTATATTTATATCGTTTACTCCATTATTATTAGTGATTGAGGCAGAGCGAATTTTTAAATCTGCTAATTGTGAAGAAATAGAAATTCCTAATCATTATGAAGGTACACCTAGCGAGGTTTTAGAAATTATAAACAATGAGATGAATAGTGTAAACTCATCTATAAGAGATATAGAAACTGGCCTAAAGGATTTTTTTAAGACTAATCATAAAATTATAGGGGTTTTAAAAAATAGTTACGAGCTTGAACTTAAAGCAGGCGAAATAAAAAAAATGTCAGCTTGTACACAGGAGTTCTTTTATACTTCTGGGTGGATACCTAAAAGCAATATAAAGGACTTGGAAAAGATTTTAGAAGGATTTGAAGAAAAAATATTAGTAATAATAAAAAATACAAATGAGCTTAACAATGAAAATATTATTCCACCTACAAAGTTAAAGAACAATAGATTTATAAGACCATTTCAAAGTATAGTAGGAATGTATGGGGTACCTAATTACCATGAGATAGATCCTACCTTATTTTTAGCTATAACTTATACATTGATGTTTGGGGCTATGTTTGGAGATGTAGGTCAGGGAATAGTGCTATTTATAGCAGGGATATATTTAAGAATTAAGCTAAAAAGAGTTAATTTGGGAGGGGTATTAGAAACCCTTGGGATCAGCTCCACTATATTTGGATTTTTGTATGGAAGCATATTTGGATCTGAGCATATTATTAATGCAGTACTAATAAGACCTATGGAAGAAATAAACGATATGTTAGTTGCAGCCGTAATTTTTGGGTGTGTCTTTTTGTTAATCGGGTTTGTACTTGGGATTATAAATAAATTAAAAATAAAAGATATAGAACATGGGATTTTTGGAAAAGAAGGATTGATGGGCTTTATTTTTTATGTTGGAGTACTTCTATTAGTAGCAGATAAATTATCAAATACAAATGTATTACCAACATTTACTGTAATTATTTTTTTAATTTTGTGTTTGATACTTATACTTTTAAAACAACCGTTAGCTAATAAGATTACTGGTAAAAAAGTGCTATTTAATGATGGTGCTAAAGATTATTTTATAGAAGCAAGTTTTGAAGTAATAGAAACAATATTATCAATGTTTTCTAATACTGTTTCTTTTATAAGAGTAGGAGCCTTTGCTTTAAACCATGTTGGGTTATTTGTAGCCTTTTCTGCTATGGCAGAAATGAGTAATAATGGAGCAGCTTCAATTTTAATATTAATACTTGGAAACATAATAATAATAGGACTTGAAGGTCTTATTGTATTTATTCAAGGATTAAGACTTCAATATTATGAACTTTTTGGTAAGTATTATAATGGTGGAGGAATTCTTTTTGAACCGATAGAAGTTAGTTTTAAATAGTGAAAATTTATAATTAGAAGAGGTGTAATTAAATGATAATATTATTGATTTTAACGTTTTGTATAGTAATAGGAACAATAACATATGGAGTTGTTCAACAAGGAAAAGAAGAAGTAACAGGAAAAAGCAAGGTTAAAAAAGCACTAAAGGTTAATTTAGGTGTATTTTTACCTGTAATGACCTTTGCATTAGTAATGAATATACCAACTATAGCTTCAGCAGCAGATGTAGCTACATACAATCCTGCAGCAGGATTAGGTTATATAGCAGCAGGATTATCAACTGGTCTTGCAACTATTGGAGCTGGCTATGCTGTTGGAGCCGTAGGATCATCTGCCCTTGGGGCAGTATCAGAGGATCCTAAGATATTAGGAAAAACCTTAATATACGTGGGTCTTGGAGAAGGAATAGCTATATATGGACTTATAATATCCATAATGATTTTATCAAGAATATAATACACCGCTATTCTGTAGAAGCTTAAGTTAGCTTCATTAAAGAAATTTTATTAAATGTTATATAAATAAATATTTGAGGTGTGTTATGAGAAGCTTTCTAATTAGTGATAATAGGGATACCCTAATAGGTATGAAGATGGCTGGAATTGATGGAGTAATTATTAGAGAGAGACAAGAGGTAATAGAAAAAATTGAAGAACTAAAGAAAACTGATGATATAGGAATAATAATAATTACAGAAAAAATCTCACTTATGGTTAATGATTACGTATATAAGTTAAAGTTATCTAAGGATAAACCGCTTATAATTGAAATTCCAGATAGACACGGATCTAATAAAGGACAAGACTCCATATTAAGATACATAAAGGAGTCAATAGGTCTTAAAATTTAGGGGGTATATTTATGACTACAATTGAGGATAAGATAAATTTATTTTCTAAAGTTATATATGATAAGGTCAATGATGAAAAGGAAGAAAAGCTTAAAGCTTTTGATGAGAAAGCTTTGGAAAAAATAACTTTAGAAAAGAAAAAAATAGATGAGCTTAGAAAAGCTATTAAAATTAGCTTAGATAAGAAATACAATATTAAAGCTAATGAAATAATTGCAAAAGAGAAACTTAATAAACAAAAAGCCATATTAGCAATAAAGGAAGAATTAATCAATAATACCTTATCAGAGGTTAAGGCTAGGCTTTTATATTTTATTTCATCTAAAGAATATAAGAATTATTTTATTTCCTTGTTAGTAAGTATTTTTGATGAGCTAGAGGAAGGTAAATATAATCTTATTGTTCTAGATAGGGATTATAAAAGATTTGAGGAAGATATTAAATCTGCTATAAATAAATATTCTCATATAGATATAAAGGTTGAAACATCAAATGAGGAGTTTATAGGTGGGGTAATATTGAAAGACGAAAAAGAAACCTTCAAAATTGATAATAGTCTTTATTATAAGTTAGAAGAATGTAAAGAATTTATAGGTATAAAGGTTATGGAAAAGTTAGCGTAGGAGATGGTTTTATGGAAGGTAGAATAATAGGAGTCAATGGTCCTGTTATAAAAGCCGAGGGAATGAAAGGCTTTAAAATGAGAGAAATGGTCACTGTAGGATCAAAAAAATTAATTGGTGAAATAATTATTTTAGAAGAAGATTTTGCGACCATTCAAGTTTATGAAGAAACAGGCGGACTTAAAATAGGAGAAAAAGTGATTTCCACAGGTAATCCACTTTCATTAAAATTAGGACCTGGGTTATTGGGAAGTATTTTTGATGGAATAGAAAGGCCATTAGAGAAAATAAATGAAGATTCTGATGGATTTATACCAGAAGGAATAGGTCTTATATCTATAGATGAAGAAAAACTTTGGGAAGTAAAGGTAACGGTTAATATTGGTGATGAGCTAGAAGCAGGTCAAGTGTATGCTGAAATTCAAGAAACACCTTCTATAACCCATAAGTTAATGGTTCCTCCAGATTTACAAGGAAAAGTTAAAGATATAAAACCAAATGGAAAGTATAATATAGAAGAGGTAATAGTCACTCTAGAAAATAATGATGGTGTTCATGAACTTAAATTATACCAGCTTTGGCCAGTAAGAAAACCAAGACCTGTTAAAGAGAAAAAGACTATATTTAGACCCTTAATAACAGGTCAAAGAATAATTGATATGTTTTTTCCACTTGCAAAAGGTGGAACCTGTGCTATACCAGGTGGATTTGGAACAGGGAAAACAATGACTCAACATCAGTTAGCTAAATGGTCAGATGCAGATATAATAGTTTATATTGGCTGTGGAGAACGTGGAAATGAAATGACTGAGGTATTAGAAGATTTTCCTAAGCTCATAGATCCTAGAACTAATCTTGCACTTATGAATAGAACTATTTTGATAGCTAATACATCTAATATGCCAGTTGCAGCTAGAGAAGCCAGCATTTATACTGGAATAACTTTAGCTGAGTACTTTAGAGACATGGGTTATCATGTAGCTATTATGGCAGATTCAACATCAAGATGGGCAGAAGCCTTAAGAGAGATTTCAGGAAGACTTGAGGAAATGCCAGCAGAGGAAGGATATCCAGCTTATTTACCTTCAAGAATAGCAGAATTTTATGAGAGAGCAGGATACGTTGATACATTAAATGAAGAAGAAGGATCTGTAACTGTAATTGGAGCAGTTTCGCCAGCAGGAGGAGATTTCTCAGAGCCAGTTACTCAAAACACCAAACGATTTGTATCAGCTTTTTTAGGCCTTGATAAAAAACTTGCTTATGCAAGACATTATCCAGCTATTAATTGGTTAGCTAGTTATAGTGGATACTTGCCATTACTTAGAGAATGGTATGAAGAAAATGTAGCTGATGATATTTTTAACTTAAGAGCAGATATGCTTAAGCTATTGTATGAAGAAGATAAACTTTTGGAAATAGTTAAGTTAGTTGGTGAAGATGTTCTTCCAGATGATCAGAGACTTATTATTGAAGTTGCTAAAGCTTTAAAGGTAGGATTCCTTCAGCAAAATGCTTATAATGCAGTGGATACCTATGTACCACTAGATAAGCAATATAAAATGCTAAAGGTTATAAATAGTTTTTATAAACAAGGGGTAAAAGCAGTTAAGCTTGGAATACCAATAGCTATAATAATGGATAGAGATCTAATAGAAAGAATATATAAGATGAAATATAACATTCCAAACGACAATTTAAATGAAATAGATGATTTAGAGAACGATATAGCAAATTATATGAATAATCTTATAGCAAAATATAGATAGGAGGAGGATGGAGTGAGGAAAGAGTATTTAACCTTAAATAGAGTTCAAGGCCCCTTAATTGTATTATCTAATGTAAAAGATGTTGCTTACGATGAAATTGTTGATATTATAGTTGATGGAAAAGATAAGAAGAAAGGCAAAGTAGTTCAAATTCATAAAGACAAGGCAATAATACAAGTATTTGAATCTACTATTGGTATGTCTGTAGATAATACTTCAGTTCACTTTAGAGGAGAATCACTTAAGATACCACTATCTAAGGATATACTTGGAAGAGAGTTTAATGGTGTAGGAGAATGCAGAGATAAGGGTGGGGAAATCTATTCATCTAAGAAGTATGATGTTAATGGAAGACCTATGAATCCTGTAGCAAGAAAATACCCTAGAGACTATATTCAAACAGGAATATCGTCTATTGATTGTTTATCAACCCTTATAAGAGGACAAAAGCTTCCCATTTTCTCTGGAAATGGTATGCAACATAATGAGCTTGCTGCACAGATTGTTAAGCAAGCTAAGATTTCAGAAGAAAATGAGGATAATTTCTGCATAGTTTTTGGAGCCATGGGAATAAAATACGACGATGCTAACTTCTTTAAGAAAAATTTTGAAGAAGCTGGAGTTCTTGAAAAGGTGGTTATGTTCACTAATTTGGCAGACGATCCTATAGTAGAGAGGATAGTAACACCAAGATGTGCTTTAACTGCCGCTGAATATTTAGCTTTTGAAGAAGGTATGCATGTGCTTGTAATATTAACAGATATAACGAGCTATTGTGAAGCTTTAAGAGAACTATCATCTTTAAGAGAAGAGGTTCCCAGTAGAAAAGGATATCCAGGATATTTATATTCAGATTTAGCATCTTTATATGAAAGAGCAGGTATGATGATTGGAAAACAAGGTAGTATAACTCAGATACCAATACTTACAATGCCAAATGATGATATAACTCATCCTATACCAGACCTTACTGGGTTTATAACAGAGGGCCAGATAGTTTTAAGTAGGGGCATACAACAGAGAGATATATATCCATCCGTTAATATACTTCCATCTTTATCAAGACTTATGAAAGACGGTATAGGGGAAGGTTTTACTAGAGAGGATCATAGTGAGGTTTCTAATCAGATATTTGCAGCATATTCTAAGGTTCAGGATGTAATAGCCTTAGCTCAGGTTATAGGAGAAGAGGAACTTTCAGAACTGGATAAAAACTATATGGAGTTTGGAAGAGTATTTGAAAATAGATTCTTAAAACAAGATTATGATGAAAATAGAGAAATGGAAGAAACATTAGATTTAGCTTGGCAGGTATTAGGTATATTACCTAGAAAAGAATTGGATAGAGTTTCACCAGATATATTGAATAAATACTATAAAGCTATGGAGAGATAATATGGAAAATTTTGTGCCAACTAAAGCGAATCTAATGGCTGCTAAAAATTCTTTAGAGTTCTCTAAAAAGGGGTTTGAATTACTAGATAAAAAAAGAAATGTTTTGATTAGAGAGATGATGTCATATGTAGCTACAGCACATGAGTTACAGGAAAAAATAAATATAACTTTTGGTAAGGCATATGAAGCATTGATTGAAGCTAACATCATATCTGGTGTAGTAAATGTTGAAGATATTTCTATGACTGTAGAAGAAGCTAATGACTATGAATTATTATTTAAAAGTGTTATGGGAGTTGAAGTACCTATAATAAATTTTGATAAAAAAGATATAAACCTTAAGTATAGCGTTTTTAGAACTGGAGCTGCTATAGATGAGGCTATGAGAGAGTTTAATAATGTTAGGTATTTAACTTATGAATTAGCGGAAGTTGAAAATGCTGTATACAAATTAGCTATGGAGGTCAAAAAGACTCAAAAGAGAGCTAATGCACTTCAAAATATACAAATTCCGAAATTCCAAGAGATAGTAAAGTTTGTTACAGAGGTTTTAGAAGAAAAAGATAGGGAAGATTTCTTTAGATTGAAAATTGTAAAAAAGAAACATAAAATAGAATATTAATAACTTATAAAGCATAGAAGAATTTAGACTTTCTATGCTTTTTTGTTTATATTGTAATAATTATTTTAATATTTTTAGGCTAAAAATGTGATATTATAGAAGTGAGTCGGAGGTGCTTTGTTAGAAAATAGTATTAAAGACTGTTTAAGTTGATTATATATATGGCTATAGGATATAATTATGTATAGTTATAAGTTTTAAGGAGACGCATTTATGAAATACGTAATAGCACTAATAAGCACTTTTTTAATCGTGTATTTTATAATACCTTTTTTGATGAAATTATTTGTAAAATATGATTTTTTGGATAAGCCTACTCAGAGAAAAAATCATAGAGAGCCGATTCCTCTTTGTGGTGGAGTAGGTATGTTTATAGGTTTTTTTGTAGTTTATTTTTTAGCTATGGGAAGGAATATAAACAAGGAAAATATAAGTGTTTTTATTGGAGCATTAGCAATATTAATTATAGGACTAGTTGATGATTACTATAAAACAAGAGGAAAAGAATTCCCTATTTACCCAAGATTTTTGGTCCAAATATTAGCTGCTATATTAGTTTATAATAGCGGAATATCATTTTCTGGATTTACTAATCCAATAACAGGTGAATTTGTACAACTTCATATAGCTTTACAATTTTTATTAACTGTAACCTGGCTATTTGGGGTCACAACAGTTATAAATTGGTCAGATGGAATGGATGGACTTGCAGGTAGTATTTCTACAATATCATCTGTAACGTTGTTTATTGTAGCTCTTGTTATGAATCAAAGTGATTCTGCAATTGTATGTATTATTTTAGTAGGAGCAATACTCGGGTTTTTAAATTATAACAGACATCCAGCAGTGGTTTTTATGGGAGATTCAGGAGCTAACTTTTTAGGTTTTATATTAGGAATAATAGCCTTAGATGGAGCTTTTAAACAAGCTACTATAATGAGTCTTTTTATACCTATATTAGCATTAGGGGTACCCATATTTGATAATATATTTGTTATATTCAAAAGATATACAGAAGGGAAACCAGTATATCAAGCTGATAGAAGCCAAATTCACTTTAGATTACAAGAAAAAGGTCTTACCACAAATCAAGTTGTGGCATATATATGTGCCATAAGTTTTGTATTAAGTTTGTTATCAATAGTATTATTATTTATTAAGATATAAAAGCGACTTGGTCGCTTTTTTATTTTTAGGTTATAATATATTAAAGGGGTGATTTAATGAGTATAAATTTTAATGAAAAAATAAATCGGTTAAATACAGGCAACATAAAATGGGATAATTATGGGGAAGATTACATACCATTATGGGTAGCTGATATGGATTTTAAATCTCCAGATGAAGTTTTAGAAGCTCTAGAGAAAAGAATTGCTCATGGAATATTTGGTTATACAAAGGAAGATAAGGAATTAACAAATATCATAGTGGAGCATTTCAAAAAACAGTATGGTTATGAAATAGATAGCTCTTGGCTAGTATGGCTTCCAAGTGTTATGCCAGCAGTAAATGTTATATGTAGGATGATTGAAGGGTCAATAATGATTAATACTCCTATGTATATGAATATAAGAAGTGCTCCTATTAATGCAGATAAGGAGATAATAGAGGTTCCTTTAAAGCATTCACAAGGAACATATACCTTTGATTTTGATGCTATGGAGAAATCCATTAAAGCTGATACAAAATTGTTCATATTGTGTAATCCTCATAATCCAGTAGGAAGAGTTTACACAAAAGAAGAATTACATAAATTAATAGTTTTTGCTAAAAAACATAATTTAATAATTTGTTCAGACGAAATTCATTGTGAACTGGTTTATGAAAAGAAACACATTCCAATGGTTACATTAAAGGATGAATTTATTAATAGCATAACTTTAATGAGTCCAGGGAAAACATATAATCTTCCTGGAATACCTATTGCTTTTGGTGTGATTCCAGACAAGGAGTTAAGAAACCAATTTTTGAAGGCTTCAGCAGGTGTACTACCAAAACCAGGAGTATTAAACTATGAGGTATGCAAGGCTGCCTATAGTAAAGGGGACTCTTGGAGACAAGAACTTTTAAAGCATTTAAAAGGTAATATAGATTTTCTAAAGGAAGAAATAAATAGAAGAATGCCAGCTTTAAAAGTTGGGGAAGTTGAAGGAAGTTACTTAGCCTGGATTGATGCTAGGGAATTAGGAATAGATGATCCGCATAAATTTTTCTTAAAGGAAGCAAAAGTGGTTTTCTCTGATGGAAGAGATTTTGGTGAAAGTGGATACCTAAGATTGAATTTTGCTTGCAGTAGAGAAGTCTTGGAAGAAGCCTTAGATAGGATGGAGAATGCTATAAATAAAAGATTTAAGTTATAAATAATAAATTATTTACACTTTAAATCATATAATGTATAATATAAAAAACACTTATCGAGAGAGGTGGAGGGGCTGGCCCTATGAAACCCAGCAACCCATAAGTTTTCATTTAGACTTACAGGGTGCTAATTCCTGCAACTATTTAGTTGGAAGATAAGGATATTGCTTGGGGAAGTCTATTTATGCCTAAAGGAAATATCCTTTAGGTTTTTTTATCTTTGTTTTAAATTTTAAGGGGGTTAACAAATGTTTATAAAGGATATTTTTAAAGAAAAAAAGGTTGTATTTTCGTTTGAAATATTTCCACCAAAAACAACATCATCATTGGATACTATATATAAAACGATAGAGGATTTAAAAGATTTAAAACCAGATTTTATATCAGTAACTTATGGGGCTGGTGGAAGTACTATAGATAATAAGACAACTTTACTATCATCATTAATAAAAAATAAATATGGAATAGAATCAGCGGCTCATTTAACTTGTATAGGTTCATCTAAAAGTGACATTGAGACAATACTAGAAGATTTAAAGAAAAATAATATTGAAAACATTTTAGCTTTAAGAGGTGATATTCCAGAGGATAAAACTTCAAATGGTGAGTTTTCATATGCGTATGAATTAATATCTCATATAAGAGAACATGGGGATTTTGGAATAAGTGCAGCTTGTTATCCAGAAGGACATCTTGAATGTAGAGATTTGGATTTAGATATAGTTAGACTTAAACAAAAAGTGGAAAATGGGGCAGAACATTTAGTTTCACAACTTTTTTTTAACAATAATGTTTTTTATGATTTTTTAGAAAGATGTTCTAAAAAATCTATAGATGTACCTATTGAAGCGGGTATAATGCCAGTAATAAATAAAAAGCAAATAGAGAGAATAACTGCTTTATGTGGAGCAGAATTGCCAGAGAAATTTATTAAGATTATGAATAAATATGAGCATAATCCAGAGGCTTTAAGGGATGCTGGAATAGCTTATGCAGTAGAGCAGATAGTTGACTTATTATCATCAGGTGTAAGAGGAATTCATCTATACACTATGAACAATCCTTTGGTTGCAAGAAGGATAACAGAAAGTGTAGGATCTATTATTACAAGTTTAAACAAGGATATAATTGTTTAAATAAAATCATTGCTATTTGAGAAAAATATCTATGACTAAACATAGAAGGAGTGATTTTATGAACAGAGAAAATCAACAGGACGCATTTAAAGTTGCAAAAAAGATGATGATAGATGGTGAAGATTGGGATAAAATAATGCAAGAAACTAGACTTAGATTAAAGGATTTAAAAAGAATACAGCAAAATGAAATAGACCCACATTTCTAGGATTAAGTAAGAACCTATAAACTAAATAATTAGTTTGTAGGCTCTTTTTATATTATGGACTTTCTCCTTTAAGAAAATATTAAGAACATTACTATAAAAATATTAAGAAAATGAAGATATTATTAGTTTATAGAATAAAAGGAGTGAGTAGTAATGAAGAGCAAAGGGAAAGCATTAATATTTTCCATATTACCTGGAGGAGGACATTTCTATTTAGGTACTTATACTAGAGGAATTATTTTTCTTATAAGTTCAATAATATTTTCTATGAGTTTTAGAAACTATGGATACGGTCCATTTAATGCCTTTAACGGATTAAATAATTTATTTCATAACTTTGCCGTTTTGATTTGGATTTATTCAGCTATTGATGCTTATGTTAGTGCTGATTATATTAATAATGGCGGAATTAATTTGGAAGATGAGAGGAGTTTTTCTACTAGAAATAAAAATCTTTTAGGAATTATCTTGGCTTTAGTACCAGGATTAGGGCATCTTTATGAAGAGTATTCTGAAAAAGGATCTAAACTATTAGTTATTTTTATTGTAACTGCGGCAATAGGTGGATTTTTTAATACTGGACTAATAAATGACTTGTTGTTGATTTTATCAATATATTCAGTTTTAGATTTAATGGCAATGAGGGAAGGAAAAAGCTTTGGGTTTAAGGTAGAAAACTCAAAAGAGTTTAAGACAATTATTAAAATAGCAGGAATTGCTTTAATAGCATTTGGTATATCTCAAGGATTCCAAATAGCATCAACATATTTAGTTGATTATGGCTTTAACTATCTATTAAATATAGTTTCATTAGGAATGAAAGCTCTTATTTTAATAGTAATAGGTATGATTATATTATTTAAAACAAGAAAATAATTTTTTTAAAACAGTACACGATAAATCTTAATCGTGTACTGTTTTTTTTGTATATGAAACAAATATTTTTATGTTAAAATTAAGTGGTTAACTTAAATCATATTTTATACTATGATTAAATAATAAATTTGGACAACTAGTTTTATAATGGAATATTTTTAAATAATTTCAATTATAAAATTAATGCAAAAATTCGAAGCATATGCAATAATTATAGTATATAAACTGAAAGGGGAAAAACGATGGCAGTTAGAACAATCGTACAATTAGGCGATGAACATTTAAAAAAAATATCAGAGCCTGTGAAAGAAATTAATGAAGAAATATTAAACCTTGTTAAGGATTTAAAGGATACTTTAGCTACAGTTGAGGGAGTTGGACTTGCAGCTCCTCAGATAGCTGTGAATAAAAGAGTTATATATATAGACTTAAGAGATGGCTCAGAGCCGATTGTATTAATAAATCCTGTTATAACTGAAAAAGAAGGCAGCGAGATGGACTATGAAGGCTGCTTAAGCTATGTAGGTTATGAAGGTATGGTTGAAAGACCTACTAGAGTTGTAGTTCAGGCTTTAAATGAAGACGGAGATTTAATGGAATATGAAGCAACAGACTTTTTAGCTAGATGCTTCTGCCATGAAATAGATCATCTTGAAGGTATTATGTATACAGATAAAGCTACTGAGATCTTTGAACTTGAGGAAGAAGAGTACGAAGACGAAGATGAAGAAGAATACGAAGAATAAAAAAGCGACATTGTCGCTTTTTTTATTGTATAGGAAAGTAAAGTTTATATTGTAGACATTTTAGAAGAATTTATCTATAAAATGCCTTGAAGTCGCATAAACACTATATATAGTTATATATCTAGCTATCTATATAGAGAAATATATATCTAGATATATTCCTATTTCTTTATTGACATGTATTTTTTATAGAAGTATAATATCCTTTTAATGGGAAAAGAAGGTGATGTAATGCATAAAGATTTTAATGAAGAACAAGAAATTTTAAAACAAAAGATTAATAGAGTAGAGCGTGAAATAAAAAAAAGAGAAGATGAAGAAGAAAAGTTTAAGGATAAAATAGCACTTTTAAAAAAAGCAGCTAAGGGCAGTTATAACTTAGAGCTAGAAAATACAAAAATAATATATGATATTGTAAATAAAAATCTTCAGAATTATAGAGAATCTATAGTGAATCCATACTTTGGAAGGATTGATTTTAAAGAAGATAAAAAAATACCAGAGAGTCTTTATATAGGAAAACATGGAATATATAGCTCAGAGGATGGAGAAGAAATAGTAATAGACTGGAGAGCTCCTATATCAGATCTTTATTATAGTGGAACTGAAGGTGAAGCCTATTATAGATCACCTATTGGTGTAATAAATGGAAAGCTATTACTAAAGAGAAAATTTTTAATAAAAGACGGTGACCTTGAGAAGATTTTTGATGAGGGAATAAATGAGATAATATTAAAAGGTGAAGAAGTAGATCAGGAAAACCAATTAGTGGATGAATTTTTGAAGATTAATCTAGAGGAAAGTGCCGGTAGCAAATTAAAAGAAGTTGTGGCAACGATTCAAAGAGAACAGAACGATATAATTAGAGCTCCACTAAACTTCCCTATAATTGTTCAAGGATCAGCTGGATCTGGGAAAACTACAATAGCTTTACATAGGTTAGCTTATTTGGTGTATAGATATAATGAAAAAATAACAGGAAAAGATATATTGGTTTTAGCACCTAATAAGTTATTTTTAGATTATATATCAGAGATACTTCCAAACTTAGGAACTTATGATGTTAATCAAAAAACTTTTGCACTACTAGGAAAAGACTATTTGAACTTTAAAAGTAAAGTGTATTCAAGAGATGATAAGTTAAAAGAAATCCTTGAGGGTGATCCAGAAAAAAGTAAACTAATCAAAAACTCTAGTAAAGTAAAGGGATCTTTAGTATTTAAGGTTATACTAGATAGACTTATAACCATTTGGGAAAGAGAGTCACAAAACCTGAAGGATATAAAGGTTCAAGGTTTTACATTATATAATGAAAAAGAAATAAAGAGATTATATTTTAAAGATTTAGTACACTTTCCAGTAAATAAAAGAATAGAAGAAATTTATAAGTATTTTAAAAAGAAATTAGATAATACACTTGTAAAAATATATGAACAGCTAGATTTATTCTATGATTTGAAGATAAATAAAATCAAAAAGAATAATGAGGACTCAAAAGAGCGAAGAGAAAGATTAATTGGCATATATAATCAAAGAGATGAGATAAAAAATAATCTTAAAAAAGAAGCTTTAGTGAAACTTAAAGAATATTTTGATACATGGAACAGCTCTAGTGGAGAAGGACTATATTATAGGCTTTTTGAAGATGAAGAAATATTTAATGAAGCTACTGGTGGGAAAATACCTAAAGTGTTAGCTGATTTTATGAAGGAAGAAGTTTTAAATAACAGAGATAAAAATATAATAGATGAAGATGATATAGCTCCACTTTTATATTTAAAACTTAAAACTGAAGGGGTTAAAGAGGAGAATAAGTTTAAACATATAGTAATAGATGAAGCACAGGACTACTCTCCACTTATGTTTATAGTCTCAAAAATGTTGTCTATAGGAAGCTCTATGACAATAGTAGGAGACTTAGGACAAGGAATATATAGCTACAAAGGTATAGACAGCTGGGATGGGTTAATTAGGGATGTATTTGAAGGTGATTGCACTTATATATCATTAAGCCAAAGCTATAGAAGTACTATTGAAATAATAGATTTTGCTAATGAAGTTTTGAGTAAACAACAAAACGCTCCTAAACCAGCTAAGGCAGTTATAAGAAGAGGACCAAAACCTCAGTTAATTAAATTTAGTAATTTTAAAGAACTTGCATCGACTATAGACAATTTAGTAGAGGAAATAACTTCAACTAACAAAAAATCTATAGCTATAATTTGTAAAACATTTAGAGACTGTAAAAAGCTTAGAGATAGAATAAAAGCCTACAGCAAAACTCAGTGGACTTTAGTAAAAGAGGGAGATAGTGAGTTAGATGTAACTAATATAATACTACCATCCTATCTAACTAAAGGCTTAGAATTTGATTGCACTATAATATATGATGTATCTAAGGATGTCTACAAAGATAGTGAAGAAGACAAAAAGCTATTGTATGTAGCATTAACTCGTGCACTTCACAATGAGTATGTAATTTATAATGATGAAGTGAGTGAATTAATAGAGTAATATTTTTAGAAATGGTTGTTAGTAGAGTAGCTCTATGATAGAATTAATGTGAATTTAATAGTAACTAAAAATTCCCCTAAAATGGGGAATTTTTATTCTTTAGGAAGCTATAATAACTATAAATGTGGATAATTTTATTAGATTAATTTATAATTTAAGTGTTAAATTTACTCCTAAAGAATAAAAATGTAAATTGAGCGCCTGCCAGTTTTTCCTCACATGCGTTTGGAAAGGCAGATGCGCAAAAAAAATCGACGGCTCATAGTCGCCTTGGCGATTTTTTTATGAAGAAAATATAATCAAAAAGTGGAAAGGTGAGTATAATGGAAGAAAAAGAAATAATGTCATTTAAAGATGAAGATGGAAATAAAGTAGACTTTGAGGCAATAGCACGAATATATTTAGAAGAACAAGAATATTTAATACTATCACCATTAAATGGAGATGGCAATGAAGATGATGCATATATATTTAGAGTAGACTACGTAGATGAAAAGCAAGAATTAAACTTGGTAGAAGATGATGAGGAATTTCAAGCAGTTAAGAAAGAATATAAACAATTACTGTATTAAGGAGAGGGAAATATGGTAAAAAATGAAATTATTAAGGCGCTTAAAGAAAAGGGCGTAAGTGACATTGAGGAGATAAAATATAAAAGAGGTTATCTATTGGTGAAATTCTTTTATGATTTTGATGACGATGAAATATCAGCAGCTAGAACTTATTCAAATGAAGAGGGAACATATGAATCAGAAACAGAGGAATGGTTTAAAGAGTTATATCTTCCTTACCTTTATGATATCTCATTAGACAATGTTGAAGAGTATATAGAAGAGATAACAGAAGAGTATGAGATTCAAGGGCAATTTGTAGCTTATGATGTGGATATAAATAACCCAACCTTTGGAGAATTTTTAGCTATATTTAGCGAAGATGAAGAAGAAGTAGATATTGATGAAGTTGTAGAAGAATTAGATCTATAAAGATATATGATAAGCAAAAAAGAAACTCAATTAATTGAGTTTCTTTTTTTACGCAGAGTTATGCTATGTACTTTAAATATGTCCTTTTTTTTAAACCTAATTTATTCTTATAAGTTTTATAAAGTTGCTTTTGTTTTAAAGAAACTGACTTGTCCAAACTTTGACTTAAATTAAGAACTATTTTATTAGTAGGTAACAAAAACTTCAAAAAGAAGTTTAAAAGTGCTCTTTTAATTAAAATTTTTCTATCTAGTATATAACAACCCATACCCAACACCCCATTTATTAGTTGATACTTCAACAAATCTCTTAAGATAATTATAACAAATTCGGAAATTATGTAAAATCATTTCGTGTGTCAATTAATTACAAAAAATATATATGTTTGGACAAGTATTTACAAAAAAGTATTTTATAGTGCGGCTGTTTGTTACATAATGTAACAAATTAACAAAAATAGGAAATTATTCAAAAATAATTATATGTCGAAATAGTTAAAATTGATGTATTAAAGTTAGCAACAACAGCTGTTATATGATATAATTTTCCTTGATAAATGTTGAATTTATTTGTAAAATAGTTTTAAGTTTATCTGATGTCTAGCCATTGTAACACTCCTATCTTATATTAAAGTGGGATATAACAATGGCAGAACCCTAGACATTGTGCTCCATGTGGGCAAAGCACTCTATGAGTGTAAATTCAACTAAACTTCAGTGGTAGAACAAAACTCCCTATGAAGCTAAGTTTCACTTTATACAAGGAAGAAGGTACATAATGGATATAGATGCATTAATAGCAAGAATCAATGAATTATATAAAAAAAGTAAAGAAGTAGGATTAACAGAAGAAGAAAAAGAAGAGCAAGCTAAATTAAGAAGAAGATATATAGATTCAGTGAAAAGTAATTTTAGGGCTCAATTAGAGACCGTTAAACCTAATAAACCGACAAATAAATATAGAAATTAATTAATTTAATGATGGGGGCGTTTAGAATGACTGTGACTGTTGAAAAGCTTATCAAGGACTTTAACCTTGAAGTGCTAGTAGAAGGGTGTGCGAATAAAGAAATAACTGTAAGCGATATTAATAGACCAGGATTACAACTAGCTGGATTCTATAATTATTTTGCTGCAGAAAGAATACAGGTTATAGGAAAAGCTGAGTGGAGCTTCCTAGAAGACATGGGTATTGAAATTAGAAAAAAAAGATTAAATAAATTTTTAAGTTTTGATTCAACTTGTATTATCATAACAAGAGACTTAGAACCACATGAAGAACTTATAAAAGCTGCGGAAAAAAGTAAGGTATGGGTTTTAAGAAGTGATGCAATAACTACGAAGTTCATAAGTAAATTAACCATATATTTAGGTGATAAAATGGCACCAGAAACAAGACTTCATGGAGTGTTGGTGGACGTGTATGGTGTAGGAGTATTAATAACAGGAGAAAGCGGAATAGGTAAAAGTGAAACAGCTCTAGAATTAATAAAAAGAGGGCATAGAATAGCTACCGACGATGCTGTTGATATAAGAGAAATAGATGGGGAACTTGTGGGTTCATCTCCTGAAATAACTTTTGGAATGCTTGAAGTTAGAGGGATGGGAATAATAGATATCTCTGCTTTATATGGACTAAGCTCAATAATTCCATCAAAAGACATAAAATTAGTAATACATTTTGAGCATTGGAAAGATGATGGAGATTACGATAGATTAGGCACTAATGCAGAATTTATGGATATACTAGGGGTTAATGTTAGAAGACTAGTAGTTCCAGTAAGACCAGGTAGAAACATTGCAGTTATAATAGAAGCGGCGGCTGCAAACTATAGATATTCATTGATGTCTAAAGTTACTCCAGTAGATATTATAGAAAGTAGAATGAATAAACTTTAATATTATAGCTAAAACATAGGCATACTATAATAAATATTATAGTAAAGGTGGACCTATGATAATATATGATATTTCTAATAAATTTAAAGAAGTTGAGGAATGGGATAAAGAAAATAGCTTTTATTGGATAATACTACATGCAGAAGAGCTATATAATTTAGAACTTTTGTTGGATGAAGAGTGCATAGTTGAATGTATGGACTTTTCACAATCAGCACAAATTCATTACTATAATGATTATATATTTATGGTACTAAATGTACTGGATTTAAATAAGAAAGATGTTATCTCCAAGGAGCTTAACATCTTTCTTAGTCATAACTTCATTATAACTGTATATAAAGATAGGATAGCGGTTCTAGAAGAGATAATTCAAGATGTAAAAGCAAATAAAAATTGCTTTTCATTGAAGAAAAAAGGAAGACCAGAAGTTGTTTTGTATTATATATTAGACAGACTTATAATAAGAAACTACAACATTATGTCAGTAGTTGAAGAGATGGCTGATAAAGCAGAAATAGATATATTAAAATCTCCGCGGTCAAATCAAATAGATACTTTAGTATTTTTAAGAAGGCAGACCTACAAAATAAGAAAAATATTAAATCCTTTAAGATATATAGGAGATGCCTTAATTGCTAATGAAAATGGAATAATAGATGATGAGTACATAGAATATTTCAAGAATATAAATAATAAGATAAGCAAGCTCATGAAGGTAATAGAAACTTTAGTTCAAGACTTAGCTATGGTTAGAGAAGCCTATGAAGCTGAAATATCTAATAAGACTAATGACCTTATGAAGGTATTTACTGTGGTTACAACTATATTTTTGCCGCTAGAATTACTAACAGCAATATTTTCTATGGGATTTAACTACATGCCATTTAAAGATCATCCATATAGTTTTTTTGGAATATTAGCATTAATGTTAGCTATTGCCTTTGGTATGCTCTTATATTTTAAGAAACATAAAATGTTTTAAGGTAAATTTGAATATACTAAAAAATAGGTGTAAAATATAGTAGATATAAGGCAAGGAGGTATCGGTATGGAACAAAATTTAAGAAAAGAATATGCGTTAGCATGGGATAAATATGATGAAGAGGATCTTAAAAAGGTATTTTCAATAAGTGATAGATACAAGAACTTCATATCTAAATGTAAAACAGAGAGAGAATCAGTAGATGAACTTATAGTACTAGCTGAAAAAGAAGGCTACAGAAATGTTCAAGATATAATTAATAATGGAGAAACATTAAAAGCTGGAGATAAGGTTTACGCCAACAATATGGGTAAGACCTTAGCACTATTTTTAATAGGAAGTGAACCATTAGAAAAAGGACTAAGAATATTAGGAGCTCATGTAGACTCACCAAGACTTGATTTAAAACAAAATCCATTATACGAAGATGGTGGATTAGCTTTATTTGATACTCATTACTATGGTGGTGTTAAAAAGTATCAATGGGTTACTATTCCTTTAGCTATACATGGAGTTATAGTTAAAAAAGATGGAACTGTAGTTAAAGTTGAGATAGGTGAAGATGACAATGATCCAGTAGTCGGAATATCAGATCTTTTAATTCACTTAGCTGGAAAACAACTAGAGAAAAAGGCTAGAGAAGTTATAGAAGGCGAAGATTTAAATGTTTTAGTAGGTTCTATGCCTATTAAAAACAAAGAATTAAAAGAGAGAGTTAAAGAAAATATATTAGTTCTTCTAAATGAAAAATATGGAATAGTAGAAGAAGATTTTGTATCCTCTGAATTAGAGATAGTACCAGCAGGAAAAGCAAGAGATTATGGTTTAGATAGAAGTATGGTTATGGGATATGGACATGACGATAGAATATGTGCTTATACAAGCTTTGAAGCCCTTCTAGAGATTAAAGATACTGATAGGACGTGTGTAGCTCTATTTGTAGATAAAGAGGAAATAGGGAGCGTAGGAGCCACAGGAATGAACTCTAAGTTCTTCGAAAACATATTAGCAGAGATTATGGATAGAAAAGGTGAATATTCAGAATTAAAGCTTAGAAGATGTTTAAATAATTCTCATATGCTTTCTTCTGATGTAACAGCAGCTCATGATCCTAATTTCCCAGGAGTATTAGAAAAAAACAATGCTGCATACTTCGGTAAAGGAGTTGTATTCTGTAAATATACTGGAGCTAGAGGAAAGTCAGGATCAAATGATGCAAACCCTGAATATATAGCTCGTATAAGAGAAATAATGGATAAAAATGAAGTAGTATGGCAAACAGCTGAACTTGGAAAGGTTGACCAAGGAGGCGGTGGAACAATTGCCTATATACTAGCTCAATACAATATGGAAGTAATAGACTGTGGTATAGCACTTCACAATATGCATGCACCATGGGAAGTTGCAAGTAAAGCTGATATATATGAAGCTGTAAAATGTTATAAAGCATTTTTAAAAGAAATATAATAAAAAAGAAACCTTGGGTTCCTGTCAACTGATAGGGATACAGGGTTTCTTTTTTTATTTATAAAGGATTACCTGGATAAATAAATTAAGTTACATCCATATTGGAATAATTTATAAATTTATGTAATATATACTTGACTTACATAGAAGCTCGATGTAATATTAATACATAGAATTTCTATGTAAGGATGTGATAAATTTGGTGTCAAAGGATCTTATGGCTGCTTCAGCTAAACCCCTTATTCTTTCGATTTTAGCAACTAAAGAAAGCTATGGATATGAAATTATAAAATCAGTTAAGGAACTATCCAAAGATGAAATAACTTGGAAAGATGGAACTCTGTATCCAGTTCTTAAAAAGTTGTGTGAAAGTAAACTCATTGAATCAGAATGGAAGTCCATAGATGGAAGAAAGAGAAAATACTATAAGATAACAAAGCTTGGATTAGATACGTTAGAAGAAGAAAAATCTCAGTGGAAGGTAGTAAATAATACTCTAAATAGTTTATGGGGGAATTCGGCATGTTTGAATTAGAAAAAGCATTAAATCAGTGGAAAACAAAACTATATAAAAGCGATTCTTTTTGTGAATCGGATATATTAGAGTTAGAAGAACACCTGATAGATGAATTTAACTCTTTAATGAATACTACAAAGTTGTCAGAAGAGGAGGCTTTTTTAGTTTCTTGTAGTCGTATTGGTTCAGTAGACTTATTAAGTGAAGAGTTTGAAAAAGTGAATCTAAGAAGTATTTGGTTTAGGAAAATATTTATGTTTTTTTGTGGTTATATTTTAATATCATTTCTACAAAAATTCATCCTTCTTTTTTCTATTTTATTAACAGTGAACTTTAGCAAAATACAGTTATTAAAGAATATAAAATTGGAACATTCTAATTTTATAATAAGTACAGTTATAACATTAGTACTTTTATTAATTATGTTTACTTCAAAGTTCACATTTATAACTAAATTGCACAATAAATTTAGTAAACTCTTTTATAATAATAAATGGATATTTATTTTTTGTGTACTTATGATAGCACTGTTAAGTAGCTTTTCAAGTATTTTTTATACTCCAGCACTTCTTAATCATATAAGTATTGAAGACTACGGTAGAATATCTTATGGAAGTAACATGTTTATAGTAATATGGACGATACTAATAATTTTATCTACATCATTTTTATATCTAAAAGAACGTAATAGAGTAGCAACATAAAAAAGAGGCTTAACGCCTCTTTTAAATTTATTCTCCTAAATATGCACTTCTTATCTTATCATCATTTAGTAGTTCTTTAGCATTTCCTTCAAGAACTATTGAGCCAGTTTCAAGAACGTAAGCTCTATCAGCTATTGAAAGTGCCATGTGAGCATTCTGCTCAACTAATAAAACAGTAGTGCCAGCTTTGTTTATTTCCACAATGGTATCAAAAATCCCCTTAACAACTATAGGTGCTAGACCCATAGAAGGTTCATCTAGAAGTACCATTTCAGGTTTAGACATTAAAGCTCTTCCCATGGCTAACATTTGTTGCTCTCCACCAGAAAGTGTACCAGCTTTTTGTTTCATTCTTTCTTTTAATCTTGGGAATCTGGTAAAAACAGTTTCCATATCAGAATTAATTCCCTTTTTATCTTTTCTAAGATAAGCACCTAGTTCTAGATTTTCTAAAACAGTAAGGTCAGGAAAAATCTTTCTTCCTTCAGGTACATGTGATAAACCTAAAGAAAGGATCTTGTGAGATGGTATAGTTTTTAAAGAAGTATCTTTAAAACTTATATCTCCTGATTTAAAAGGAACTAAGCCTGAGATGGCTCTTAGGGTTGATGTTTTACCAGCTCCATTAGCTCCTATTAGAGTAACTATTTCCCCTTTATTAACCTTTAAAGAAAGATCTTTTAAAGCATGAATTCCACCGTAATATACATTAAGACTATCTATTTTAAGCATTTTAAGCCCCCTCTCCAAGGTACGCTTCAATAACTTTAGGATTAGTTTTAATTTCCTCTGGTGTACCTTCTGCAATTTTTCTTCCGTAATCTAAAACAACTATTTTTTCACAGATACCCATAACTAATTTCATATCATGTTCAATTAGTAATACAGATAGCTCAAATTTATTTTTAATCCAATTAATCATATTCATTAACTCTTGAGTTTCTTGAGGATTCATACCAGCTGCTGGTTCATCTAATAATATTAGTTTCGGCTCAGCGGCTAGTGCCCTAGCAATCTCAAGACGTCTTTGCTCACCATAGGAAAGATTTTTTGAAAGCTCATAAGCTTTACTCTCTAAACCAAAGTGAGAAAGAATTTCAAGGGATTTTTCTTCAATTTCACGTTCTTCTTTTGTAAATCTAGGTGTTCTAATCATTGCATCAAAAATTGTGTATTTAACTCTATAGTTAAAACTTATTTTGATGTTATCTAAAACAGTAAGATTAGAAAAAAGTCTTATATTTTGAAAAGTTCTTGAAATTTTCTTTTTTGTAATGTTATAAGGTTTAGAACCTTGGATTTCTTCACCAAAATAAGAGATGGAACCTTCAGTAGGTGAATAAACTCCAGTAAGCATATTAAATACAGTTGTTTTACCAGCTCCATTTGGTCCTATTAAACCAACGACTTGTTTTTCACCTATATTTAAATCAAAATCTGAAACAGCTTTTAATCCTCCGAATTGTATAGATAAATTATCAACTTTTAACATGGTTTATTCCTCCTTCCCTTTTTGAGGTGATAGTTTTTTGAAAATATTAAATGATATTTCCTTTGTTCCAAGTAAACCTTCAGGTCTAAATATCATAAGTGCAATAAGTGCTACTGGATAGATGATATTTTTAAAATCCTGTAGAGATCTTAAAGCTTCTGGTAATGCTGTTAAGATAAATGTTGCTATAACAGAACCAGATAATGAACCCATTCCACCAAAAACAACAAAAGTTAAAATTTCAATTGATTTCATAAAGTTAAATGATTGTGGTTGAATGAAAGTGTAGTAGTGAGCATAAAGACCACCAGCAACACCAGCTATAAATGCAGCTATAATAAAGGCTAATAGCTTATATTTAAAAGTATTAATTCCCATAGCTTCAGCAGCTATTTCATTTTCTCTAACAGAAATCATAGCTCTTCCAGGAGAAGAGTGAATTATATTATAAATAACAAGTACGGATAAAACCATTATGATAAATGCCCAAGAAAAATTAGTATTTCTAGGAATACCACTTAATCCTCTTGCACCACCTATTAAATCAGTATTTGTAATTATACCTTTTATTATTTCTCCAAAAGCTAGGGTAGTTATGGCAAAATAGTCTCCTTTAAGCTTAAGCGTAGGAACACCTACTATTAATGCTAGAGCAGAAGCCAGTAAACCACCTAAAACTAAAACCAAAATAAAAGGTAAATGATAGGTTTTAGATAAATAAGCTGATAAATAAGCTCCTATAGCCATAAAACCTGCATGTCCAAGTGCTAATTGACCTGTGAAACCAACTACTAAGTTTAGAGAAACTGCTAATATAATATTTATAAAAGCTAAAACTAAGATACCACTATAATAAGAATTTATAACTTTTCCATTGATAAGTGTTGAAAGTACTAGGTAAACAGCTACAATAACAGCAAATGTTATTAAAGATTTAAACATTGATTTATTATTTTTCATATATTTCACCTACACTTTCTCGTTAGTTTTCTCTCCAAGTAAACCAGTTGGTTTAACAAGAAGGATGATTATTAGCAGCGAAAATGCTACAACATCTGATAATGATGTTGAGATGTATGCTTTAGTTAAAGTTTCTATAGACCCCATAAGTATTCCACCAAGAAGTGCTCCAGGTATGCTTCCTATTCCACCAAGTACGGCAGCTACGAAAGCTTTAAGACCAGGCATCATTCCCATATAAGGATCTATTGTTGGATATGTAATTGCAACCAATACACCAGCAATTCCAGCTAAAGCTGAACCAATAGCAAAAGTTAAGGATATTACTGTATTAACATTAATACCCATCAATGACGCAGCCTCCATATCTTGGGAGGCTGCTCTCATTGCTTTACCAACTTTTGTTTTATAGATAATGTATTGAAGAAGTAGAACAAGAATTGCGGATACACCTAACATTAACAAAATTTTTCCGTTTATGTGTAGGGGACCTATATCTACAGTTCCTACAGGGAATAAATCTGGAAATGGTTTAGGATTTGGACCTACTAAAAATCTCATTCCGTGTTCTAGGAGCAATGACATACCGATTGCTGTTATTAAAAGTGCTATTCTTGGCGAATTTCTAAGTGGTTTGTACGCAATTTTTTCAATTATAACACCTAAAAGTGCTGCTGCTACCATAGAGACAACTAATGTTGGCACTAAGGATAAACCTAAGTTTGCTGACGCATAAAATCCAGCAAAAGCCCCAATCATATAAATATCCCCATGTGCAAAGTTTATAAGTTTTATAATTCCATATACCATTGTGTAACCAATAGCAAGTAGAGCATACACGCTACCTAAAGCTAAGCCGTTAATTATCTGTTGTAAAAGCTCCATTATTCTACTCCTCCATTTTAAGTATTAAATATTAAGGATTAACCTTATCAACTAGTTCTTTTTTATCTCCATTTACTTTTATTATTGAAGCTCCTTTAACAGCAGATCTATCAGAACCAAAAGTTATATTACCAGTTACTCCATCAAGTTTAGTTTTTGCTAAAGCATCTTTTATAGCAACTGGATCAGTTCCAGCAGATTTTATAGCTTCAACTATAACTTTTGTTGAATCATAAGCTAAAGCAGCAAAAGCATCAGGTTCTGCATTGTATTTAGCTTTGTAAGCTTTAACAAAGTCTGCTACTACTGAAGCAGAATCTCCTGAGTAATAGTGATTTAAGTATAAAGCACCATTAACAGCTGTTCCACCAAGCTTAGTTAATTCTTCTGATTCCCATCCGTCTCCACCTAAAAGTTGAGATTGTATTCCCATGTCTCTAGCTTGTTTTGCTACAGTACCAACTTGAGTATAGTAGTCAGGTAAAACTAAAAGATCTGAATTTGTTCCTTTGATTTTTGTTAATTGAGCATTAAAGTCTTTATCGCCTTCATTGTAAGTAAGGAATTCTGTAACTTTACCACCTTTGCTTTCAAATTCCTTTTTGAATGCATCAGCTATTCCTTTTGAGTAATCTGAATCCTTGTTATATAATACAGCAGCGGTTTTTTTGCTTAATTTAGAAGTAGCATAGTCTGCTAAAGCAACTCCTTGGAAAGAGTCAACAAAACATCCTCTAAATACAAACTCACCACCATTTTTTGTGATGTTAGGTTCTGTTGCTGTTGGTGTTAACATTGGAATTGATCTAGATGTAGCTTGAGGTGCTACTGCATTAGTTGCCCCAGAAGTTACCGCTCCTAATATTACAGGAACCTTGTCATTATCTACAAGTTTATTGAAAGCTTGTATAGCTTTATCAGCATTAGCTTCGTCATCTTCAAATAGAAGACTTAATTTCTTTCCGTCGATTCCTCCATCAGCATTTACTTGTTCTAAGTACAATTCAGCACCATTTTTTACTGATTGACCATAAGTTGAAGCAGGTCCTGTTAATGGTCCTATAGCTCCTATGTTGATTGTGTCGCTGTTAGCTGAACTTTTGGAACAACCAGCTAATACTGATCCCATTACAGCTGTAGCCATTAAAGCTGATAATATTTTCTTTTTCATAAAGTGTGCCCCCTTAAAATATAAAAGTAATTAATAATTTATCAAATTTATTACTTTGAAGTAATTAAATAGTTAAAGATTCTAAAAAATCTTTAGTGATATAGTAACATAGAGTAGATGAAATTACAATATATGAATTTTAAATATTTTCATTAAATAATTAAAGAAAACACGAAAAATGTAAAAATATGTTTCAACATCTGGTGATTATGTGAATAAACTAATGTTGAGGAGTGATGATAAATGAATGATAGTTCAAGGTTCAAGAATTATGCACTATGGATATCTGTTTTTTCACTTATTCCATTGATATTAGAGGCTTTTGGTCTAAATATAATCCCGAAGAATTATAATGAAATAGTTACTGCTGTTTTGTCAGTATTAGTAATGGCAGGAATCATTAATAATCCAAGTACTGAGAGTAAATGGTATCTAGATGATGAAAAGAAAAATGAGAATTCTGTAGAGGAAAAATAACTAAAAGAAGAGGACAGTCTTAGACTGCCCTCTTTTGCTTACCTATATGCACTTAGAAACCTTTCTAATAATTCTTCAGGTATTTCTGTAATTCCTAAATCTCCATGTCGATCATCTCCAGCTAAATCACCGTGAAAATCGCCACCAGCAGAGACTAATAGATTTTTTTCTCTGCAGAGTTTTAATAATCTTTTTGTATCATTTTTTTTATTTTGGAAATATATAGCTTCCAACCCATCAAAATTAAAACTTAAAAAGTCCTTAATTGGAGTTTTTCTTATTAAAATAGGATGAGCAAGAAATACTAAAGCATTATATTTTTTTAATAAAGCTATACCTTCCTCTACACTAACTTGTTTATTTTCAACATAAGCAGGACTGTCTTTTGAAATAAATTTATCAAAAATCTCAGCTTTAGTATAAGGGTAGCCATTGTCTATTATTGCCTCGGCAATATGAGGTCTAGCAATAACACCTTTTCCCCTCTTTAGAACATCTTCATAAGATATTTCAATATTAAAATAAGTCTTTAAATTATTAACTATTTTTTCTCCTCTGGTTCTTCTATGTTCCTTTAAGTCAAATAAAAAATCCTGAAGTTCCTTAGACTTATAGCTATCATCTCTAAAAAAACCTAACATATGAATAGATTCATTATTGTGAATAGTAGAAAGCTCAATACCTGGAATAAAATCTATAGAAAATTCTTTAGATGCGGTAATTGCTTCTTCTAATCCAGCCGTAGTATCATGGTCTGTAAGTGCCATAAGAGTACTACCTTTTTCTTTAGCTCGTTTAACTAAATCCCTTGGAGACAACCTTCCATCTGATGCTTTAGAGTGAGTATGTAGATCAACTTTTACCATAAAAATCTCCTTTCAGTTTAGAAAATATATTAATCCTATTGTAATATTATTTTTAGAAAAAACCAATTCTTCTGTAAAACTAATCTTCTTGCTATAATATAAGAATGACCAAGGAGGTATATATGTTTTTAATAATAGATAATTATGATTCTTTTACATTTAATTTGTCTAGGTATATAGAGGAACTAGATGAAGAAGTTAAAGTATATAGATGTAATCACATAACTGTAGATGAAATAAGGCACATTAATCCTTTAGGGATAATAATTTCACCAGGTCCTAAGTCTCCTAAGGAAGCCAAAGAATCTTTGAAGGTCATAAATGAGTTCAAAAAAGATATACCTATACTGGGAGTATGTTTAGGGCATCAGTGTATAGGAGAAGTTTTTGGTGGAAAAATTGTTAAAGGCACTGAACCTGTACATGGGAAAATATCTAAAGTAACCCATAAAGAAAAGGGGATATTTAAAGGAATAAAAAATCCTATAAATGTAACTAGATATCACTCATTAATCATAGATAGAAAAACTATTCCCAAGGAGCTTTATGTTACTGCAATCACTGATGACGGAGTTATAATGGGGATAGAACATAGAGATTATCCTATATATGGGGTTCAATTTCATCCAGAGGCAGAATTAACAGAGTGTGGACATTTACTTTTAAAAAACTTTATAAATATTTGTAGAGAAAGGATAAAGCTTAATGGAGGTATTAATTAAGGAAATAGAAACTTCTTTAAATATCGCAGAAATATATGCACATTTTAATAGTCGAAATAATATAATGTTAGATTCCTCTAAAGAAGATAAGGAATTATCAAAGTTTTCATTTATTGGAGTAAATCCCTTTTTAATATTTAAATGGTTTGGTGAATTTGGAGAAATAATTAAAGATGAAGAAATAGAAAAATTTGAATCTGATCCTTTAGAAAAATTAAGAGAATTAACTGAAGCTTATAAGATAGAAATAGATAACAAAATTCCCTTAGTTTCAGGGACAATAGGATATATTTCTTATGATTATGGAAAAAGAATTGAAGGGATAGAGGGAGTAAGTAAAAAAAATATAGAAATTCCTGAAATTTATTTTGTTTTTTATGATAATATAATAGTCAAAGATTTGAGTAAAAACAAAACATATGTAACTTCTAGAGGGATTTTAAAAGATAGAAAAATTAGCTTAAAAGAAATAGAAGATAAAATACATAAGATAATTAAAACTAAAGATGAGAAATTTAGTTTTAATACAAATAAATTTACATCTAATTTTTATAAAGAAGACTATTTAAAAGCTATTAGCAAGATGAAGGATTATATAGTGGATGGACATATTTATATAGCAAATATGACTCAAAACTTTTGCTGTGAAAACAGTGAAGATTCTTTTTATACATATAGAAAATTAAGAGAAATTAATCCTGCTCCATTTTCAGCATATATGAACCTAGATGGATTTGAAGTAATATCATCTTCCCCAGAAAGATTTCTAAAGCTAAATAATAGAGGTAAAGTTGAAACAAAACCTATAAAGGGAACTAGAAAAAGAGGGAAAACCTTAGAAGAAGATGAAAAAAACAGGAGAGAACTTGAAAATTCAGAGAAAGATAAAGCTGAACTTTTAATGATAGTAGATTTAGAAAGAAATGATTTAAGTAAGGTGTGTAAACCTCATTCAGTTAAGGTTGAAGAATTATTTAAAATAGAGGAATATTCTACTGTTTTTCATTTAGTATCCAAAATAGTCGGAGAACTAAGAGAAAAGGAAGATATTTTTTCATTACTAAAGGCAACATTTCCAGGAGGGTCTATTACAGGAGCACCTAAGCTTAGGGCTATGGAAATAATTCATGAGCTAGAAAAGCTAGAAAGAGGCTTGTATACAGGTTCAATTGGATATATTGACTTTAGAGGAAATAGCGATTTTAATATTGTAATAAGAACAATAATAAAACAAAAGGATAAAGCTTATTTTGGAGTAGGTGGCGGGATAACCTACGACTCTTTAGAGGAGTCAGAATATGAGGAGACTTTAGATAAAGGAAAGGCTCTAATGAAGGTATTATAAATGGATTTGATAAAGGTTTATAAAGGTGAATCTAAGATAGATATAGATGAAGGAATATTTTTTGGAAAAGGTGTATTTGAAACAATATTGATACTTGAAAAGCCAGTTATGCTAAAAGAACATCTAAAAAGATTAAATACTTCTCTAAAAAAATTATCTATAGATAAAGAGATTAATTATAATGAAGTAGTAGACATAATTGAAAAAGATAATATAAAAAATAAGGCTCTAAAGATAACAATTACTCCTAAAAATAATATAATTTCTTTAAGGGATATACCCTATAAAAAAGAGGATTATGATAAAGGTTTTTCCTTAGGCATATCAGAGATAATAAAGGACTCTAATGCTTTTTTAACCTCAATTAAATCTACCTGTTATTATGAAAACCTACATATAAGAGATGAGGGCTTAAAAAAGGGATTTAATGAAATGCTTCTTATAAATAGTAAAGGGAAAATTTCAGAAGGAACTTTGAGTAATATATTTTTTATAAAAGAAGAAAAAATCTTCACACCATCTCTTTCTTGTGGATTATTAGATGGGATTATGAGACAATGGTTAATAAATAATTATGATGTTCAAGAGGGAGAGTTTAGAGCTCAGGATTTATTACTTGCAGAAGAAGTTTTTATAACTAACTCTTTAGTAGGAGTAATGTGGATAAACAGAATTAAAGATAATAAACTTTATAAGGGAAAAATAACAAACAATATAATAGAAAGATATAAAACATTTTTGAAAGAAAATGGAGGGGCATAAATGATTGATAAAAACAAAATAGAAGAAGCTGTTAGGATGATGTTAGAGGCTATAGGAGAAGATCCTGAGAGAGAGGGACTTAAGGAAACACCATTAAGAATAGCTAAGATGTATGAAGAAATATTTGATGGAATAGGTAAAACAGCTAAAGAGCATTTAGAAAAGACTTTTACAGTAGAAAGAGATGATTTAGTAATAGAGAAGGATATAACTTATTATTCTATGTGTGAGCATCATCTAGTTCCCTTCTTTGGAAAAGCACATATAGCTTATATACCAAATGGAAAAGTTGCAGGGTTATCTAAACTTGCAAGATGTGTAGAAATCTATTCTAAAAAACCACAACTACAAGAAAGGCTGACATCTGAAGTTTGTGATGCACTTATGGCGTATTTAAAACCAAAGGGAGTTATGGTTTTGGTTGAGGGTGAACACATGTGTATGACTATGAGAGGTGTTAAAAAGCCAGGTACAAAGACAATAACCTATAGTTATAGAGGGGTTTTTGAAGAAGATGCAGAGCTTAGACGAGAAGTAAGGGAACTTATTAATGGATAGAGTTAATGAGATTTTAAATAATCCTATATATAAAGAGAATTTAACCAAGATTAAAGCTTTAGAAAAAGACAGGATCTTTTGTAAGCACGACTTAGAGCATTTTATTAATGTGGCTAGGATATGTTACATAATTAATTTAGAGAGAAATTTAGGATTTTCTAAAGAAATAATATATACTATTGCACTTTTGCATGACATAGGAAGAGGGGAGCAATATGAAAATGGAACCCCTCATGAAATAGCTTCTTATGAAATAGCTAAAGCGATAATTAAAGATATTAAATTTAGC
Organism: Clostridium intestinale DSM 6191; assembly: GCF_900130055.1. Classification (GTDB taxonomy): domain Bacteria; phylum Bacillota; class Clostridia; order Clostridiales; family Clostridiaceae; genus Clostridium_T; species Clostridium_T intestinale. The sequence goes on along the minus strand of NZ_FQXU01000004.1, from coordinate 433,051 downwards.
TTAGAGGAGCATAGGTTAATAGAAGATGGAATTATAGGTCATAGAAAAAATGAAAAAGCATCTATTATAGGTAAGCTTATGTATGAAGGTGATAAAGTTTCTAGAGAATGTTATAACTGTCCTTCAAAATCTCTATGTAACTGGAAAGATGAAAAGAAGAATTTAAAGATTAAGTACTAGGAGTGAAATTAATGAAAATAGGTACTAAAGAATTTAACTTAGGTGAAAGAACTTTCATAATGGGGATATTGAATGTTACTCCAGATTCTTTTTCTGATGGAGGAAAGTTTAATACCTTAGCTAAAGCCTTAGAGCAGGTAGATAAGCTTGTAGAAGAGGGAGTAGACATAATCGACATAGGAGGAGAGTCTACTAGACCTGGATTTTTATACGTTGAAGAAGATGATGAGATAGCTAGAGTAGTACCTGTTATAAAAGCAATAAAAGAAAAATATGATATAGCTATATCTATAGATACATATAAGTCAAAAGTTGCAGAAGAAGCTGTTAAAGCTGGAGCAGATTTAATTAATGATGTTTGGGGATTTAAAAAAGATTTAAATATGGCGAAGGTTGCTGCTAAATACAATGTGCCATGTTGTCTTATGCACAATAAAAGTGAAAAAGAATATGACAATATAATAGAAGACATGCACCTTGAACTTCAAGAAAGTATAAATATTGCTTTAGAGGCCGGAGTTAAAAAAGAAAATATAATTTTAGATCCAGGTATAGGTTTTGGCAAAACCTATGAGCATAATATAGAAGTTATGCACAATTTAGAGAAGTTTTTAGATTTAGGATATCCTATGCTTTTAGCTACTTCAAGAAAATCAATGATAGGCTTAACCTTAGATTTACCTACAGAAGAACGAGTTGAAGGGACTATAGCAACTACTGTAGTTGGGATAATGAAGGGTTATGATTTTGTAAGAGTCCATGATGTAAAAGAAAATAAAAGAGCAGCACAAATGACTGATGCTATTATTAGAAGAAAAAGGTGAGTACATGGATAAGATTTATATAAAAGATTTAGAGGTATTTGCATACCATGGAGTTTTTAAAGAAGAAAAAAAATTAGGGCAGAAATTTTTAATTTCTATTGAATTAGGATTAGATTTAAAAACCCCAGGAAAAACAGGGGATTTAGTTACATCTGTACACTATGGAGAACTTTCTCATAAGGTAGAAGAGGAATTTAAAAAAGTAAGCTATGATTTAATAGAGACAGCATGCAATAAGACTTGTGAATTTATACTATTAGAATATCCCATAGTAAAAGAAGCTAAGGTTTCAATAAAAAAACCTTGGGCACCTATACATAGAAGTTTAGATACTGTAAGTGTAGAAATAACTAGGGTAAGAAGAAAAGCAATAATTGCCTTAGGTTCAAATCTAGGTGATAAAAAAGACAATTTAGATAATGCAATTAAACAAATAGGGGAAAATGATTTTTGCAGAATAACTAAAACTTCAAGTTATATAGTAACAGAGCCTTGGGGATATACAGAGCAGGAAGAGTTCTTAAATGGAGCAATAGAAATAGAAACTATATTGTCTCCAAGGGAACTTATGGAGCTTCTTTTGGATATCGAAAAGGGATTAAAAAGAGAAAGGATTCTTAGATGGGGGCCTAGAAGCATAGACTTAGATATTATATTTATGGATGATATTATATCTAATGATGAGTATATTATATTACCTCATCCTAGAATGCATTTAAGAGAGTTTGTACTAGAACCTATAAATGAAATAAGTCCGTATTTTTTACATCCCCTAAAAAACAAAAGAGTTTTTGAACTATTAGAGGATTTGAAAAAACAGGAAAGTTAAAAAGGTAGCTTTAGGGCTACCTTTTAGTTTTTCTTTGAAGTATTACTATTGTTTTTATCTAATATATAGTTACAGAAAGTAGTAAGTTTATTTCCAAGAGGAATAGATTCCTCTTTTAATACATCTTCCTTAAATACTCCATCCCAAGGAGCTATAGATACATACTGATCTTGGAATACCTTGATTTGATACTTAGTATTATCTATTGTAACATAAACTCTAAATAGGCATTTTTTACTGCTATCAATTGCTTCTTCAGTAAAATTATCATCTTTTATGGATTTAAGAAAAGCCTTAAAAGATTTCTTATCTTCGTCATCTACCGGCATTTGTTTGTAATAATTTGAATCAAAGACAACTAAAGAAAAGTCTTCAGAACTATTTAAAGCATTATTTAATTCTTGAGTATAATAATCATTTGAGGGCTTAGATTTTAAGTTTATGTATTGCGAACTATTAAAACTACAGCCTGACAAAAAGAATAAACATATAAATAAAAATGTAACATAAAAAATCTTTCTCATATGAACTCCTTTTAGTGTACTTTATTATAATTTATTAATATATGTAACTTCTTAGAACCTTTTTACATTAAATACATAATATATTAATAAAGTGAATTATGGAGGAATCCATATATGAAGTATGGCTTGGATATTAAATCAGACTTTTTAAGAGAAAAAATTGGGAAAGCCTTAAGTGAGGAAGGACATACAATTATATCTATGGATAAGCTTGAATACTACAATAAAGGAGATTTGTTAGTTAAAAAGGTACTGTTAGCTAATCAAACAAGAGTAGACTTCTATATTAAATTAGATATAAGTGAAGATGTAGAAAATAGATTGATTTTTTATGGAGATAGAAGTGTTAAATCTCTAGAATTATATGAAAGTTTACATGAAGAAAAAGAACTTTTTAATAGTGAAAATATAAAATATATTGAAGGGCTTAATTATTATCTTATAAAAAATATTAAGGGAAGTGTTGTATTTTTAGATATACACCTTAAAGAATTAGAACTTAAAAAAATAGCAGATTATGTTATTAAGGCACTGCTGTCACTAAAGGACAGTTGATGTATAAAAGTCCGTAGTGAGACTACGGACTTAGGATAAAATTAGCAAAGATCGTTTTTTTTAGATTTTGATAAATAGTTTTTGTCCTCGACATCACTTAAGGCTTTAGACATTGAGGTTAGAAATCCGACTGAAGCAAACAATAGATTTTTAAATTCACCTATAGGAGCAGAATTTAGGTTAGTGAAAGTGAATTCACTAATAATTAATATTAATGTTGTAATTAAGGCTACAAAACCAGCAACATAAATTCTAAATCTCCTGCTACCAATACTTTCTATAACTGAGTTGTTGCTTTGACCAAAGATATATCCAAAAATTGATAACATTATTGAACGAATAGCTTCATCCGAAGAATTGTTTATACTTTTAACGGAGAAAGTTGTTATTATCATATAAGATAAACTAGCGAAGCAAATCACCGTCAAAAATTTAGTTGATAAGCATAAAGAGCGCCAAACTCTTCTAAGATCTCTAATAGTTTTAAGCATAAAATCACCCTCTTAATGAATATAATATGTACAAATGCCAATTATGTTAAGAAATTGTGCATTAAATTTGTAATAATTTTATTTATATAAGTATAGGATTAAATGAAGCACTTTTTAAGGAGATTATATGGATATAATTATAACTTTAGGACCAAAAACCTTGGATGGGACTAGCATTAAAGATATTAAAAGTTATGGTGCTACTGCAGTCAGATATAATTTCTCGCACTTTGACGAGGAGCTATTTAATCAAAACATTAAAGAAATAAAGGAAGGTAACATAGATTTAAAGCTTATAGGAGACATACAAGGTAGCAAGATAAGGGTATGGAGAGGTTTAGAGGCTCCTATGAAATTAAAAGAAGGAGATCAAGTTAGATTTTGCTCACATGAGGTTTACGAAGACAATTTTAAAGATAAGGATAAATTAATTCCTCTAAATCTTAATTTGAATATGTTTAAAAAAATAAAATCAAAAGAAATAAGTTTAAAAGATGGAAGTATAATAATAAAAGTTCTAAAAATTCAAGAAGAATATGTAATTGGACAAGTAGTTAAAGGTGGATTAGTAAGAGGAGAAAAAAGCTGTAATATAAAAGGGTATATAAGAGAAAAAGGTGCATTAAATAATAAGGATAAAAAGGATATAGAGTACTGTATAGAAAATGAATTTGATACAATTGCCTTTTCATATATTGAAGATAAAGAAAGTCTTATAAAATATAAAAAATATATAAATAAAATGGCTTTAGAGTTATCAAAAAAAGTCCCTAAAATTTTCGCTAAAATTGAGACTATTAAAGGTGTAAAGAATATAAAAGAAATTAGTGAAGAATCAGATGGAATCATAATAGGGAGAGGAGATCTGGTACCCGAGATAGGTATAGAAAATATCCCTATTGCACAAAGAATAATAATAAATTGTTGTAAGGATAAAGAATTAATAATAGCGACACATGTATTTAATTCCATATCAACAGGGATAGGAATATCACCAGCTGAGGTTAATGATATATATTGGTTTATTAAAAGCGGTGTAAGTGGATTTATGCTTGCAAAAGAAACCACAATATCATCAAATCCTAGAAACGCCATAGAAAGCTTAAATAAATTGATGAAAAAATATATTAAAGAATAGAAAAAATAACTTAAAATCCTTCATATCTAATTCATTAATTGGTATAATTTAATAAATTGTACGTAAAAATTTGATGAATTTGGAGGAAATATGCACAAGAAAAAACTTTTAATAATTATATATGCTTTGGTTATAGTAGCAACAATTTTTGGAGGCTACAAATATTTTGATAATTCAACAAAGGTAGATAAAGATAGTGTGTTAGGAACTAAACTTAATACTGGAGATAAAGATAAAACTAAAGAAGAGGACAAGGTACAAGAAGATAAAAGTGTTGAACCTGTAAAGGTAGATGAGAAAAAAGAAGAACCAAAAGATAATACCAATCAAAATAATACATCAACTACTAACACTAATAATTCTAATAAAAACTCTAACACTAATGTAAATAAGAATAACACTTCTAGTAACAGCAGCAGTAATGGTAGTGGGAATAGTAATACTAGTGGGGGTTCTAGTTCCACAGATGGAAATCAAACCGGTGGTACTAAACCTGAGGATTCAGATAACCCTACAAAGGAAGAAACTCCACCAAGTACTAATCCACAAAATGATGATAATAAGGAACCTGAGAACAAGCCACCAGTAGAGGAACCTAAAAACGAACCTCAAGATGGAGGAAATGAAAATAATAATGGGGTAGATAATAATCAAAACAATTCACAGATACCTCCAGCTACTTCATAATTGGAAAATTATGTTCTTGCATTGGTAAAAAATCTGTGATAATATGTTAAAGTAACTTGCCGATGTGGCGGAATGGCAGACGCAGTGGACTCAAAATCCACCGGTGGCAACACCGTGCCGGTTCGACCCCGGCCATCGGCACCAAAAAGCTCTATTACAGGGATTAACCCAGTAATAGAGCTTTTTTTTTATTCCTTTTTTACAAAGGAGAAAATTGATTACTTTTATTTAATGAAGTCTGTCATTTGAAAGTTGAATAATGTTAAGTTGGGAAAATATGATATAATTGTTTTGCAATGTAAATGGGTGTTGGATAGTAATTTAATGGAGGGATAATAATGTGTATAGAAAAATTTATTAATGAATTTTGGGAGTGTGTTGCATCTCAAGATAAAGATGAATTAAGAAAATATTTCTGTGAAGATGCAACTATCAGATGGCACTGTACAAATGAATGTTTTAGTGTTGATGAATATATTATTGCAAACTGTGAATATCCAGGCACTTGGAATAGTGAAGTTGAACGTATTGTTCAATTGGATAATAGCATTATTACGGTTGCACGAGTTTGGGATGAAGGAATGTCTTGTCACGCAACTTCATTTTTTACAATAGAGAATAATAAAATTAAAGAACTTGACGAATATTTTGGAGATGATGGTTCTGCTCCAAAATGGAGATTAGATAAACAAATTGGAAAACCTATTAAGTAAATTATAATTTGTGGAGATAATAATATGAGTAAGTTTAAACATCAATTTATAAAAAATGAAGATGAATTGCGAGAGAAAATTAACAATTTGGATAAAGTAGCAAATTCATATCTTATAGAGATTAAAGAGCTATACATAGAGGATTTATTTTTTATGTCAGTGATTGATAAATCAATCAAGTTGATAGATTCTTTTCTGTTTGCGTTGGATAAAAGAAATCTTACAGTTCTTGCTACTCTAACGAGAGTTCAAATGGATTGTGCAATGAGGTCATTCGCCACTACAATGGTTAGTGATAGTCGGGATTTTTGTAAGGCTATTCTTAGTGATAATAAAAGAATAAGTAGTCTGACAGATAGTAACAACCATAAATTGACAGATAGGTATCTTTGCGAGGCGTTGGAGTCTTATCTAAACTTACCAGTGTATGACTTATATAATAAAGTCTGCGGTTTTGTCCATTTTTCTTCCGATAGTTTTCATAGTATTACTAAAGCACAAGAGAAAAATAACATTACAATGTTTATAAGTCGAAATAACAGAGAGGAGGATAATCAAGAGTTTGAACGACTTTCATTAGAACTTGCGAATCAATTTTTCTTTTTTGGTTCAGTCCTTATAAAAGATATCTTTGTTTTATGGTTGGAACAGAAAAAAAGATGGAATAATGGATAGAATGTGGATTAAATATTCTTATAAAGAAGTAGCAATACAAATTCCAAATTTGTATAGTTGCGTAAAATAATAGAGGACAAGGTTAAGCTGATTTAGAGTCTTTGTATACTGTTAACTATTTGTTTAAATAAGGGGAAGGAGGAATGTTTTTTATGTATGATTATAAATTTATAAAATTAGATTATCAAGAATTTTGGAAAACAAAGAAAGTTGACTATCAATCTATTATAAAAGAGCACGCAAAAGATGGGTGGAGATTAGTGCAAATTTTTACTCCACCATCAGGAATGAATAAAAGCCTGAATTATATAGAATTAATATTAGAAAAAGAAATTGAATAATTTTTGTTAGTATACTTATTTTTGAATGCGTATTAGACAAGCTTAATTTAGTATATATGAGATATTATTTTTAATTATTATAACTGTATGGGGTTATAGTAGCTATGTTAATGGGATATTGTTTAGCTTGGGCTTTTAGCTCTAAAATTAAAGCTAAAGTTAGAAAATAAAAAGAAGTAGGTTTCTAAAAATTTGTATTATTGGTAAATAGATTTTGTGGTGGTTTTTAAATAAAATTGATTTGGAAATGTAAATGATTATTAATAAGATAGATAAATAGTAATTTGTAGTGATGACTATATTTGTCTAATGTGGGGGTGAATTTTTGAAGTCAATATATAAAAGTGAAAAAGGAAAATCTGCTATTCTCTCACTATATGATAGCCAACTAGAAAGGTTAATGATACCTTTTAAGGATTTGCTCGTTGACACATCATTTGGTGTAACTCATATTATCGAAACGGGTAATCATAGTGGAAAGCCACTCCTTGTTTTTCATGGGGGAAATGCTACTACAGCATATAATTTGCTTGCCTGTGAATTTTTGTTGAATGAATTTCATATTTATGCAGTTGATACAATTGGACATCCAGGAAAAAGCGCGGAGGTATGTCTTTCGCCAAACAATTATGATTATGGTAAGTGGGCAAGTGAAGTAATATCCGCTATAGGATATACTGCTATCTCTTGCTTCGGCGGTTCATTTGGGGCAGGGATAATAGCAAAAACTATGTGCGTTTCTCCTACAAAAATAGACAAGGTTGTTTTGTATGTGCCATCAGGCATAAAAAATGCACCTACAATTTACAGCATGAATATGATGCTACCGATGATTATGTACTGGATTACACATGAACAAAAATGGCTTAAAAAATGCATTTTACCAATGGCAATAACAAATGATAATATTGAAAAAGACATTTTTGAAACAGCAAAATGTAGTATTGATTATGCCAAAATAAAAGCTGGAATGCCTAGCAATGTCAAGGCTATAGACATGAGAAAATGTAAGGCTTCGACACTTGTAATGGCCGCTGAAAAAGATTGTCTTTTTCCAGCCAAGATGGTAATACCACAGGCAAAGAAAATAATTCCAAACTGTAGTACCTATTTGTTGGAAAGCCGTGGTCATATACACACATTGACAGACAAAGAAAAGCAAATGATTGTGGACTTTTTGTTGTAATATTAAGTATATAACATGAGCTCCGTAAGTTATAATTTATAGAACAGTTTTAAAATACGGATTATATTATATGAATGGAGTATAAATATGGAAAAGAATTTCAATATTATGGATCATTATGATGAACAAGAGTTTTTGAATACCGTGCGTATAAACGGTTTGTTGAAATATAACATGGATAAAACAAAAGGAAAGCTAAAAGAGCCAGATGTTGAGATAATGAAGGTTGCTCGTAATGAAAATGGCATTATTATAGGTGGTATAGCAGGTTCTACATATCTTTCATCGCTTGAAATAGAAGTGCTATGGGTTAGTGAAGCTTATAGAGGGCAAAGCATCGCTTCTCAATTACTTAATGAAATCGAAAATGCAGCTAAAGAAGCTGGATGTCTATTAGCCCATCTTACAACTTACTCTTTCCAAGCTCCATGTTTTTATCAGAAAAATGGGTATGTTGTTTGTGGCGAAATTGAAGGTTTTCCAGATAATATTAAATTGTACATATTAAAGAAACTATTATAACTGTATGGTGTATTGTTTCGGATAAAAAGACTGGGCTATGTATATTAGGTGAGGTGAGGAGCTTTGGAGCGGATAATTATTATAGGTGGGAATGGTTGTGGAAAAACTACATTTGCAAAGGAATTATCTGATAAATTAAATTTGCCTTTAATTCATCTTGATGTATTGTATTGGAGAGATAATTGGGAAACTGCGTCCACAGATGAATTTGATGAGTTATTGGTGCAAGAAATTACAAAGCCTAAATGGATTATAGATGGAAATATTGGTCGCACTATACCATTTAGATTAAAATATTGCGATACTGTTATTTACATGGACTTTTCTAGACTAAAATGTGTTTATGGTGTAATAAAACGAGTGATAAAATGTTATGGTAAAAGTCGTACTGACATGGGTGGATATTGTCCTGAAAAGTTTAATATGAAGAAATTTGAGTTTTTAAAGTCTGTTTGGAATTTTAACAAAAATAACAGAAAGCGTTATTATGATATGCTACAAAGTGCAAACGATGTTAAGATAATTATATTAAAAAGCAGAAGGCAAGTAAGAGAGCTATTGCAACAATTATGAGAATAATACAATGAAATAAATTAAGATTACTGTAAATCAAACTATTTTATTGGGGAAATGCTCTGAAGCCGCATAAACACTATATATAGTTATATAGCTAGATAGATATCTAGGAAAAAATATATCTATCTATATTCTACGAATTCTAAATTAATGATGGATTTATAATTTCCCCTTAAGAATGACTTTGTTTTTAACCTTATATTTGAATAAGGACATTCTTATAGATTTTCTAAACTCCATATTAAAAACACCACAATCAGAGTTAGAGGATATCGAACTTATTAACACAGAACTATTAAGAGAGTTTTCAGAAGAGAGAAAAGGAATATTAGATGTAAGAGCTAGAACAAAATCAGGTGAACAGATTGATATAGAGATTCACTATTTAGAACTTCCTAAGTTATTTGAATCTAATATTAAAAAGGATGAGAACGAAGATATAATCCAATGGTTAATGTTTTTAGAAGGTAAAAACAAGGAGGGATTTGAGATGTTAGCAGAGAAGAATGAGAAAATCAAAAAAGCATACGGTATACTTGAAGTTATAAGTAAAGATGATATAAAAAGAGCTGCCTATGAAGCTAGAGAAGCAGAACTTCATGATCAAATGACAAGATTAAAGTCAGCTAGAGAAGAAGGCCGAAGAGAAGAAAAATTAATTAATGCAAAAAAATTAATTTTATTAGGTGTAGATGTTGAAATAGTGGCTAAAGGTGTAGGCCTTTCTATAGATGAGGTTAAAAGATTATTAGTCTAGTTATATTGAAAGCTTCCTGATGAAATGAACCTACTATTATCCAGTATTATGAGAGATAAGAATTAGGGATATTGAGGGGTGGAAAATCTGGATGAACTCATGAAGTTAGTTCAGGTGTGACAATAATATTTAAATGAACTTTAAGAGTGGGAGAAATCTCACTCTTTTTTTATTCTTTAGACCAATTATATTATTTCAAAGTTGTGGATTACTTAAATTAGATATGAATATAAGAAAGCTGCATGAAGTTACTAAAGACTAAAAAACAAGAAAATTGAGCTCCTGTAAAGATTAGATAAATGAATGTTTGTAAGTGCAGATTTTCCTCACATGCGTTTGGAAAGGCAGATGCGCAAAAAAATCGGTTACTTTTATTTAATGAAGTCTGTAATTTGAAAGTTGAATAATGTTAAGTTGGGAAAATATGATATAATTGTTTTGCAATGTAAATGGGTGTTGAATAGTAATTTGATGGAGGTAAAGATTGTGGAATATTATTTGAGAAATGGAAAAGCAGTAGTAATAAGAAAACCTGTAGTTGAGGATGCAGAGGAAATAATTTCTGTTATCTCAACAGCTGATAAGGAAACGCTTTTTTTGGCAAGAAATCCAGGTGAGTTTTCTCCTACAGTAGAAGAAGAAAAAAATCTGATAGCAGGATTAGAGAATTCAAATAGAACTTGGTTTATTGCTGAATATGATAAGAAAATTGTAGGACAATGTTCAATTGGATTTGTTAATGGATACCAGAGATACAGACATAGGGCTTCAGTAGCATTTGTTATATTAGAAGAATACTGCAATATAGGTATTGGTGGAAAAATGATGGAAGAATGTTTGAAATGGTGTAAGGATAATAAAATAACTCAAATTGAATTAGATGTTGTTGCAACAAATAAAAGAGCATTGACAATGTATCAAAGTTTTGGATTTGAAATTGTTGGGACAATCCCTAATGCTTTACGGTATAGTGATGGTAAATATACTGATGAATATAATATGGTTAAGTTTTTATAGATAAAGATAACTTCCAATTTGTATAGTTGAGTAAAATAAATAGAGCATGCAAAAGATGGGTGGAGATTAGTTCAAATTATTGATAAAGCCTAGTTAAGTATACATGAGATTTGATTTTTAATTATTATAACTGTATGGGGTATTGTTTAGCTGGGGCTTTTAGCTCTACAATTAAAGATAAAGTTAAAGCAAAAGATAGTAATCTTAAAGGTTTGGAGGTTAGAGGGATATATGGATATTGATGGAATAAAAAGTCCTGAAGATATATTTAGATATATGAATGATTATATAGAATATGGATGGATTGATATAAATAATAACAAACATATTAAAACAATGAAAGATTTTCGAAAAATGTATAGAACATCATCTTTGGAAGAAACAATTGAAAATAGATTAGGAACATGCATTGAACAAGTTGAGTTGATGCATTACTTATTTACTAGGTTAAATATAGAAAATAAAATGTTTTGTTGCAGGATTTATGAGCCTGATGATTACGGTAATTTGGAAGAAGAGGAGCATATGCATTGCTTTTTGCTTTACTATTTAAATAATAAAGTGTATCATATTGAGCATCCTAATTTTAAGAAAAAGGGCATATATGAATATGAGAGTGAAGAATCAGCAATTAATACTATTGTTAATTACTACAAAGAATTAAGAGATGGAAAAGATAGTCCTACAACAGAGTTTTATGAAGTTAAAAAGGGTTTGTCATTTAAAGAATTTAATAATTATATTAACCATATTAATGATTAGATAAATTTGATAAGAAACTAATAGTAGCAGTAGCTATCCCATTCTTTAAATCTTCATCTCTCAGAATTAAATCATGGGGATGCCATTTTAATTTTATGGGATGCTCAAGCCCTAACCCCAGGAAGTAATGCTCTGGGTTTTTTATAATAGTCTCACTTTGTTCGATAGGAAACTTTGAACAAGCTGATATTTGATTAATTGGGTATTCCTATGTGGTGTTTTTGTATAATTTAATTAACACACGATTGTAAATTATTGTGAATTGTTATATTAAAAGGGAAGGTGATTATATGGTAGAAATGGGATGTTTAGCAAGATTCAATAATCCTTATGAAGAAGAAGTTGAGTTTGCAAAAAAAAATAATTTTAAGTTAATGCAGGTTTGGTACGATAGAGGTGGTATCATAAATCAGAAAATAATAGGTTGGATAAAATTATTAGCTATGGTTTTCCTACAATAATTCATGCTGTTTTAGATATTAATGAAATAGAGGATCATACGATTAAATTAATAAAAATATTGAACAAACTAAATCATAGAGAATTAATAATTCATCCTGTATGTCATAGCGAAGTTATCGATGAAAATACAATATATAAACTTACAAATGTAATTAGAAAAACATTAGAAATGCTAAAGCCTCATGGAATAACTCTTTACCTTGAAAATAATAGTAAATTAGACCCTATATTTTCAACATCAAAAGAAATTGAGATAATGTTTAATCATAATCCAGATTTAGAATTTTTATTAGACATAGCACATATATACAGCTATGAACACTTGAAAGAAATGGTATTCATTAAAGTACCACAAATACTTCATATTACAGATAAACATTTTGATATTATACATGAACATTTACCAATAGGACATGGTGAAATAAATTTTAAGTATATATTTGATGAAATATTATGTAACTATGATGGGAAAATTATTTTTGAAGTAACTAAGGACAATGTTGACATAGTAAAATCAAAAGAAATTATAGAATTTTTAGTGGGATTATAAAAATACTGAGTTAATTAGGTTAAAGTAGAATTTTCTTATTTTACAAATAAAAGGACGCCCATGAGGCTCTTTGCATTTGTTATTATATACAAACATTGTTTGTAACTGTGATAGAAAAAGAGTTCATAAAATGAACTCTTTTATAATGAAATAAATTAAGATTACTGTAAGTCAAACTATTTTATCAGCAAAATGCTCTGAAGCCGCATAAACACTATATATAGTTATATAGCTAGATAGATATCTAGAGAAAAATATATCTATCTATATTCTACAAATTCTAAAATTTAAAATAATTTTATGGGTGAAGGATTAACAAAATTTTGATTAGCTGCTGTTAATTCTAAAATATTAATATGTATATTTTAGAATGAGGATATAAAGGATTAATATTAGGAGATACAACAGTTTTTGTTGAGAAATTATGCAATGTAACATATCATAATAGTATGGAAGTAAAGAAAAACAGTACTTTATTGAGTTTAGAAAGAAAAGAAGAAATCAAGGAATGGTGTGATTATATGAAATTAGAAAAAATAAAGTTTAATAATCATGAAGTATTTAATGATTTAGAGATAGAGTTTAAAGATAATAAGGGAAAGATATTAGATACTATTGTTGTTATTGGTGAAAATGGTTCTGGTAAAACTACTTTATTAAAATGTATTTATGATTCATTTGAAATCGATGAACGTGGATATAAAGAAGTGGAAGATGATAAAGTAGAGTTGACTCCTGATTTGTATACATCTACGGTGAAGTTAGAGAAGGATGAAATTGGAATGTTAAGTCCAGAGTTTGCTTATGGATTTGAATATGACTCTACTTATCCTAAAGTTGTATATATGCCAACAGAAATTAATTTCGAAAAGATTAATAAGGTGGATAATACACTGAATTTCACACCACATTTTCAAAATATAGTAGACCAAAATATGACTCAAAACATACCATCATTTATAGCTACAAAAATAAATAAAGAAATATTCAAAAATAGAAATAAAACTATAGGAGAAGTTATAGATAAAGTTTGTGATGATATAAATAGTATATTTTCTATTATGAATTTAGATATAAAATTGGTAGGTTTATCTGAAACAAGTGAAACTAAACCTATATTTAGAAATGGATTAGGGAAAGAATTTGATATTACTGGTTTATCCTCAGGAGAAAAACAATTATTTTTAAGAGCATTGGCCCTAAAATTCTTAGAAGTTAATAACTCCATAATATTAATTGATGAGCCCGAAATATCACTTCATCCAGAGTGGCAGAGCAAGATAATTGATGTGTATAAAAGTATTGGAAATAATAATCAGTTAATTATAGCTACTCATTCACCACATGTAATTGGAAATATAACAGCTAATGAGTTAAGAGTAATGAAAAAAGATAACAATGGTATTAGGTTAATAGATAATGATAAATTAAATGAAACCTATGGAGTATAAATACAATTATAAGGTGTACTGATTATAAAATAATGAATAACTATGCATAGATAAATAGTGTTAATAAAAGTTAAATAGAATGAACAAATAATATCTGAAGGGAAAGAGAGATTAAAAAATAATTAGTAGATAAGATGTTAATAAATACTAAAAAAATTAAATCACCTTAAAAGTAGTTATTGAGCAGAAAAATATTTGATTTTAATCATATAAGTTTTTAGATATTGTGAATGGTTCTAAAATCAAAATAATTAGAAAAATTTAAAATATACTGGATTTTATAAAAAAGTGAAAACAAACTAGTGTTATTCATAAAAGAATAATATAAATAAATTATAGAATAAGGTATTAATATCTAAGACTATGGACAAGATAATAATGTAGCTGAGCAGCTACTAAAAGAGAATTGGATTAGGGATAGCTTAATTTGCTAAATTAAGCTACGACTGAGATAGGTTTAAGTTGTTTAAATCTATTTCAGTTTTTATTATGAATAAATTTTCAATAATCTATAATATTTCTAAGATGCGAACTAAAAATAGCGTAAATTTATTTAAATAATACGACATTCTTATAACTTTATATTTAATTTTATTTGCACAATATTAGAAATAGTATTTGGTTAATAAATGCTACAAATTGGAATTTGTATGTATAATGTTATAAATGTATAGTTCATATCGATCAATGAGTGGCCAAACTTATCTCAAGAAGGAAGGAACTCCCCTTAACCCTATCATTAATTTCAGTAGCTATAACTTTCTGTCTTTGATTATATCGAGAGTACTATAAATCCAAGGGATCACATGGGGTTCTTGGAATTCTCCCCCAAAATGAAGTAGAAAATTTATGCTAGGGGCAATTCTAAACCGTTGCTCTCATGTATTTTTTATTAAAAACATGTCCCTTTTCTTGGTTACAATGCATTATCCCAAAACTCATCAGTCTGTACATACTCTACTTCATAATTTCCATCAATTTCGACTTCATCAAATGCATTCTTAAGCTTAGCATATGCTTCATCATTATAATAATATACTGTCCATTTTGTATCTCTTCTAACACACTCTTTGATTTTCAATAAATATGGAATATCAACGCTTCCAGCTGACCAACCGATTATTATAACATGTTCTATTTTATTTAAACTTCTAAAAAAACTACTATGAAAATTAATTATTGAGTTAGTATCTTTTAATAATGCCTCCAGATAATCAGCTACTGCACTTTGAATGCTTGACTCACCTTCATCATATTCTTCATCTGCTTCTTTAGCCCACTTACGATGTTTCTCACTTTCAGCTTTATTACAATGTCCCATAATCGGTGAGATGTCTGAAACGCTCTCAATGCTTCCATGAATATGTGTAACGTCTTCAATTTTATATACATGCTCTAGCACATCAGTATAGTTAAAGTTCAAAAACAAGTCTTCATCATTACCTATTAACTCATTCTTCCTAGGAAGAATTCTACTAGTATCAATCTGCTCAATCCATTCTTTCAGATAATTCTGTAGTAAATTTACAAAACCGAACTGTTCTCGCCAATAAACGTCCATTGTATCTCGAATCCCAATATTTCCTCCATCTAAATCCATGTCATCAAGAATACAGGAAGAGAAATTAAGCATATCAGTGATATCAGGATGCCCCATCGACTCTTCAAATGCACTCCAAAGATCTTTATTAACAGATTTGTTCCATATTTCTTGAGTTTTTTTGGAATACCAAGGTTCTGTGTCGTCTAATTGCTGAATGCCATACAACTTTTCAAACTCTATTAAAAATTCTGGATAATTCTCCTCAAGATATATTCTAAACGTCCAATAGTCCGTATGAAGTCCATGTGCAACATCAAAACCATTTCCAATAATATACATATTTTTCATATCATTCATATCTCCTCTAAATATCTTCAATACCATTAATTCATCTCGAAACAAATAACACGTGGAAGTATTATCCCAAATTGTAATACAAGCTTTTTCCAATATACCACAATATTAGCAACAAAGTTTTCAACGAAATTATCTGCTGAAAGGATATCTTTTGTTAATCTTCTTCTATATTCGGATTCATCATAGAAAAAATACTTCATTTTCTCTTTTATCTCCATTGTACTTTCTATTTTGGAGTTTGCCATTATTGCTATAAATTAATCTTAACTGAATCGTCAAATTACTATTTATGTTTTCAACCCTAAATTTCAAATTAGTTAGCATAGATCCCCAAATTATACCTTTCAATTAATTCTAAAATCCTATCAAATGAAATTTTTCTTCTGAATTTAGCGTATGCACTTCTACAATTTTTGATGTTTTTAATTTCAGTTACAATCTCTAAAAGAACTTTTTTATCTTCGCCAAGTGATTCTGCTAACCAGAGTAATGTTTCTGGACGTCCAAATTTATTATACATGACTCTTGAACTATTATTTGATTCATGTTTAAACCCAACAATACCTTGAGTTGGGTGATGAAGACACCAAATAATAAGGTGTTCACGTTGACAAGTCTACCATCTCTTTTCTTTTTGTCCATAATTCTTATCAAATTCAATAGAGATTGGTGTGTCAATAGACATCATACTTATTAAGCGCCCAAAATCAAGTACATTCATATCATTTATTTGTTTATTCATAGTTAATAACTATCTCCTTTTCAAAGACAAATTCCAAGTTTGTCCACTTTATTAATAATCATCAAATTACTACCTATTTCTATAACTTTATTTTACAATTATAAGTTAATTATATCATATTAATCCAAAATTATATTATCTCATTTCCACGAAACTACTTATTTCTCAATAACTATGAAGCCTTAATTACAAAAGTTTTTATTGGATAAAAATTTATTGTATGTAAATTTATAATTATATAGTCTAAATATAACAATTTAAACAAAAATATGATACAATTACAATACAATATTTATCCAAATTTTATCCAGATTTAATTAAGGGGGGATTCAAATAAATACATATTATAAAAATATTAATGAGATAGGAATTGCTTTAAACTCTATTATTGATAGCTATTGGAGAAATGAAATCAATGAAGAAAATATGATTGAAAAGATTAACTCAATTTTAAAAAATAATAAAGAAAAAATATTTACAAATAGCGGATTTAAGGCTGTAATTATTCATAAGTGTGGAAAGAAAAGGTTAGAACTTATAAATAAAGTTAGAAGGGAAGATACCTAATTGAATAAAATTGATATGTATATGAATTTAGCCGATGATATAGAGGTAAATGATATATTAAAGTTTTTTAATTGTAATGTTAGAACTAAAAACTTGGATTTTAAGAAAACAAAGATAAAAACAATAGTTAGAACAAACCATACAATTAGACAGTCTAAAGGAATTCAAAATCCATTTACGGCTATTTTAATGCGGCATAAAGTAGAGGAATGGGAATCTCTAAACGAAAAAGAATTTTTTATAACACTTAATAAGGATATAAATAAAATACCTGATTATGTAAAATTTGCAAACCTTTTAATAAAATATCCTGATGAAAACAAATATATAGAATTAATTAATGATAATATAAACAATAAAAAATACATATTTGATTTTGACTTTAAATTTAATAACGAAAATGAAATTATAGAATACTCTTCTAAACTATTAAATAATTTGGGAGAAAGTATTTTTGAGGATATAAAAAAGTACTTTCTTAAAGCTATAAAATCGAACTTATTAAAGTCAACTGTAGAAAATATAGATGATATTAAAAATTGGAGCATAGTAGATTTATTCAATAAATTAGAAGACAATAACGAAGATAACAATACATTTATGAAGTTTGAATACATAAGAACTCACAATGGTGTAAATAAAGAAATACTAATAAATTTAGATTTTGATATTCTTTTTTATCTAGTATCATTATTTGAAAAAGAAAGTATGAATGGCAGTAAAGAAAGTTTAGAAGAATTGAGAGAAATTAAAGATAAAGTAAATAAGTTAAATGATGACTATAAAAAACTATCGAAAGCGGGGAAGGATAAGGATAAGGAGAATAAGGAAATTATTCAAAAGTTAAAAAGCGAAGTAAAAGCCAATATGAAAAGTGAAGAAGAAATAAATAAAGTCAAAGAACAAATGGACATACAGTGTAATAGAAACAACTTTTTAGCTGAGTCTGTAAAAGACTTGAAAAGTAAAAATGATTTATTAAATAGTGAATTAAAAGAATGTAGAGAAAAAATAAAAACTTATACTGATAAAATAACCAGTACAGAGCTATACTACAAATACAATTTTCAGCTTAATGAAGTAGATGAAAAAATATTTGGTGTAATATATTGTATGCATATTGAAGTTGCAAAAATTATATTTGGGGAAGTTGAGTTTATCCATATTGATAACTGGAAAAAGCAAATTAGTACTATAAAAAAATTATTTATACAAAGAGAAGGAGTATCTACAAGAGAGCTAATGAATATAAAAAAGTATTGTATTAAGAATGGAATAGTAATTGTAGATTCAATTTCAGTACATGATGAAAAAAAATTAATTGAAACAATATCTCTAATTAAAAATAAGTACGAGGTGATTTAAATGACTATGTCCCAAGAGAATAAAAATAAATTGATAAGATCAAATCAATGTTATATGGTAGGAGTATTAGCTGAAAATGAACAATTTTACCCATCAGGTGATGAACAGAAAGCTGTGACCACATTGAAAAATTCAAATAGCGTTATTTTTTATATAAAACCATTAAGTATAGATCCAGAACCTGTAGTAGAATTAATAGACCCTGATATAGTAAACCCGTTATATATAGGTATAGATAATTCCCAAAGCAGCTGGCTTATCCCGTACACTTACCAATTGACACAGAATTTAGATCAGAAAAAACAGATGATATATGACAAATTGAAGGACAAGCTAATTGTATTTAGACCTAAAATAAATTTTACTCATAAAGAATTAAGTGATAAACCATACAAAAATGCAGTTGTAGTAAATGTAGAATCTGATATAAAAGTTGATGAAGATACAGAGTTTATTACTATACCTATAGTAGAAATTAGCAATTCAGAATTTCAAAAGAAAATAGTTGAGGGTAGTAGCATTATACTAAGCAATTATTCTCAGCAAATGTATCCTCCAGAACATATTATGTGTAATAACTATATATATTTTAATTTTCCTGAATGGACGAAATCTTCTGATGGAACAGGATGGATATGTGAAAAATTCGATAATAGGATAAAACGTGTGAAAATAGATATAGAAAACAGTGAAATGGATGGGAAAATAATAGAAGTTAGTGGAGTACAAGTGATTTTTATAGAAAAAAATGCTCTTTATAATTTAGAGAAAAATGGAAAAGTAGAGAGTTTAACTGATCCAATAATGGGTGAAATTATATTAAATAAAAATAATGAAAGTACTGAAAGTGAAGGTAATGAAATTAATGTAAAAGAAAGCATGTTTATAGATGATTTTAAAGAATTTACATTAAGAAATAATTTATGTTATTCAAAAGAAGACCTAATTAACTTACATACTTGCGTGAAAACTAATCCACTAACAATATTATCTGGTATGTCAGGAACAGGAAAATCAGAGCTAGCTACTGCATATGCTAAAATGCTAAAGTGTTCGGAACAATTAGACACCCTATTATTTCTTCCAATAAGCCCATCATTTACAGAGCCAGGGGATTTACTTGGATATTTGAATAATGCAACTGGGTTATTCATTCCATCTGAGACAGGTCTTAGTGAATTTTTATTACATGCTAAGGATAATCCAAATTCAATGCATGTAGTAGTCTTTGATGAAATGAACCTTTCGCAAGTAGAATATTGGTTTTCTCCTTTTATATCGTTATTAGAAAGAAAGCCTGAGGATAGAAGATTATTTCTATATAATCCTTCAACACATTGTATAAACAAACAGTCGTACCCCCCTTCAATAATAATAAAGGATAATGTTAAATTTATAGGGACTGTAAATACAGATGAAACTACAAAAGATTTTTCTGACAGACTTCTTGATAGAGCAAATATAATAAATCTTAAGAAAGAAAATCTAGTAAAATTCCAGAAAGAAGTTAAAGAATTAAAAAATATTAAAATGGAAGATAAAGATTTTTCACGTTGTGCCAGCGAAGAGGAATATCAATCATGGACAGTTAAAAGAAATTGGTCAGAGGCGTATACAGATGAAGAAATTAAGTTTTTGGATGATTTACATAGTTTATTGAATGAAGTTGATAATCAAAAAGGTGTATCTTTTAGAATAACTAAAAAAATAGCTGAATATTTACTGAATATTCCCTCTAACTTAGATGGAACTAAAACTATCCTAAAGAGAGAAGCTTTTGATCTTCAAATAAAACAAAGGCTAATAACAAAAATTAAAGGTGCAGAGAAAAAATATGGAAAGCTTATAGGTACCATTAAGGATAGTGAAAGTAAAGAACCTACAAATAGTAATTTATATGAATTTTTTAGTTCTGAGGAAGCAGTAAGAATTAGTGACTTTAAAGTTACTAAAAAAGAAATAATTAGAAAAGCAAGGGAATTAGGAGTGTATGGGTATGCAAACTAAAGCAACTTTTTATGTCTTCTATGGGAATGAGATACTAACTAATACAAAGTATTTAATTATAGATGATACTACAAAAGAAGATTTAGGGGATGTGGTTGTAGCATTTGATGAGTATAGTAAAATTGCGGTAGAGTTTGAAAGTGATGATAAGAATGCTATTCTGGAAATTGATAGTAGTATTTCAGAATATCCCTTGCAGATACATCCAAGTGATGGATTAATAACTATATCGGAAGCCGAAGATCATGATAGTATGCTTACGCCTGGTTATTATGGTATTAATGTGTTAACTAAATCAAAGACATATAAAGGACTATACTTTATTAATTCAAAATCAGTAACATGGGAAGGACTAATTAATATAAGAAAATATCTTGAAACAGTTATGACTGGTTTATCACAAAATTTATATATACAGAGGATGGCGGGACAAAAGAATATATATGGAGATGAAGAATATTCTTTAAACAAAATGTATTTTTATATTAGTAATAATATTGAAAATGTTATTAATAGTGTATCCAGTATAATTAAGGATCCTCTTACAGATATAAAAAAAGGATATAGAGAACAGTATTATGTAAGAAAGCAAGATGTAAAAAGTCAAAGATGGTTGTGTACAAAAGGACTAAGCAAAAATAAAAATATATATACTCCAGATATTGTGCTTGAAAAGCATTCTTTTCTCGATAGTAATATATTAGAAAATTGCTATATAAAGCAAATACTTGAAAAGACATTAGAAATGGTTCTTTTCATTGAAAATAGATATACAATAATTAAATCTAATTCAAAATCTATAATCAATAATAAAAAAAATATATATCAAGATAATGAGTTGAGTTACAATATATTGAAAAGTGACAGAGTTGTTAGTAAGGAGCATAAAGAGAGTAAAAGAAGAGAACTTAAATTTTTACAAGATGATATTAATAAATTACAAGAACATGATGCCTTTATAACTGATATACTCACTAATTTAAAAAAAATAAAAAGTATACTACTAACATATGTTAATGAAACTTGGCTAAATGAAATAACATATATTAGCACAGCATTAAAACCATCACAAAAGTTACTGAGAGATAACAGATACTATCAAGTTTATGATTTTTATTTTAATATTTTAGCTATAGAAAAAAATGATCCTGAAAGTAGAAAACCTTATTTTCCAAGTAAAAAGACATCCAAACTTTTTGAGTATTATTCAGTGTCATTAATTATAAGTATATTAAAGGATTTTGGATTTGAGTGGAAAAGTGGGTGGCTAGCAGATAATATGGATGAAGAATTATTTAATGGTGAAATTATAACCAATAAGCCAATTATCTTGATAAAAGATAATTTAAGAGTGGAGCTCGCTTATGAAAAAGAAGTTGAGGCTAATACAACAATCATAGGAAAGAACATAAGTGATTTTGTAAGAATGAATGGAAGACACTATAAGCCAGATATTATTTTAGGTCTATTTGATAATGAAACTGAGGAGTTATTAAGCTCTATTGTTATTGAAGTAAAATGCTGTATGAGCAGAAATCTCCAAAGCAAAAATGGACCTTCTAGAGCTATAGAACAAGCGAAGGATTATTATAATTTTGGCTACTACGATAAGGAAAAGAAAAGCAGGAATAAAACCAAAAGAGGAATTGTAGAGGAAGTTATAATTATATACCCAAAACAGGATAAGGTTATACAGTATGGGTATGATGATATGAATGTTTCTTTTATACAAGTAGAAGCAAATTCTACAACTGATATAACAAAACATTTTGGGTATGAAGAACTTAAACATGAAATAGATACTTATTTTTTAAATTAGAATCAGTACAGGTACTTAATTTATATACAAGATAATATACAAAAAATATGTTATCATATCTTAGTAGTATTGGAGAAGGACGAACATACATCTTTACTCCAATCCTTTATTATATTAATACATTAAATTTTAACTTTGAAGAGGTGTTTAATAAGAGGTGAAAGAAATGACGTCATGAAAAATAACCTTCGGTTTGGTATACTTTCATAAAGTAATCAAATGGGAGGTTTTATTATGAAATCTACAGATGAAGAGATGAAGCTTTAGGAAAATAGACTCAATGAAAGGATTAAAATTGGTATAGTGGTTTCAAAGTGATGCGAAGAAAATGAAGTAGGTAAAATAAGTACCATTGCTGGAAAACTCGCATAAATAAAATACATGAGGACAAAACTGTATCTTTATTTATTACATTCAGTCTACATTTCTATATTATATTTACCATGACTTAATATAATAATTAATTGACCCGTACAAAACAAGTGTCTTCAAAAAATTTGAGGCTTAATAAATATCTAGTGATATTTATAAAATCTACATCGGCTCTCACCAAAAGAATTTTAGAAAAAAGGCTCTATTACTCGGATTAATCCCAGTAATAGAGCCTTTTTACTATACTTTTTTGCGTGGTAACACCACTGGATCTGATTTATTTGAATTAAGCGAGTGTTCTTCAATGATAATATTTTCTTCTTTCTGTATATATTTTGTATCCTTTGCTTTCTCATATACAACGATTCCATTAATTTTAATTGATAAGATGTTTTCCTCTAACATTACAATTCCCCCCAACTAAATGTGAAGTAATGTTCTAAATATCTATTTTTATAGAACATAGAAAGGTTGTTAAAAATTTAATAAACTTATATGGTTTTATATAATATTACATAAACATTTAACAAATGTAAATATATGGAGGAAAAATTAAGAAAATTATAATAAAAGAATCTAAATCTGAAGAATTGTAACTTTTTAGCAATACTTTTTCAGATTTAGATTGATAATAAACTATAACAGATAAATAATTATTCTGTAGGTTCTTTGGCGTTTTTAATTAGTGTTTCTACATCAAACCCAACAGCTTTAAGTTGATTTATAAGATTTTGTACCTCTTTATCTGATAATTTATGAAGGTGATTTTTAGATATTTCAATCTCTATTACCTTACCATCAACTTTAGATTTATATACGGTTGAATTTGATTCAACTTTACGAATATCTGAATTACCTATAAGATAATCTAAATTAACGTTAAAATAGTTTGCAAAATCTTTTAATGCATCTATCTCTGGAATTCTTTTATTGTTTTCGTATTGAGAAACTGCTGATCTAGTAAAAGAGTAATGATATTTATTATTAAAGTCATTAATTAATTCTTCTTGCTTTAAATTTTTTTCTAATCTAAGTGTTTTAAATCTTTCTCCAAAAGTACTCAAAATATCACCTCCTATCATAATTGTAAAACAAGTTAACACTAATAGAAACTTTTGTAACGATAAGAATACATTATTTTGTAGAAATATTAAAAAGCTTATTGACTGTTTTATTTATGTTACATATAATTAACTCATAAAGTAACGACAATAGCACATAAAAGGAGGTGCAAGTGTGGCAAATCTTACATTTATATATTTAGGAGTAGGAAAGACTGTACTCTTAAAGATGTGAAAAAATTTTATAGAAAAAGGTAACACAAAAGATACATTTGATGTTTGGTATTAGTTTTTGTAAAAGATTCATTTAATATGAAAAGAAATGTATGGAGGAAATCACCAAGATATTATAAATCAAAATGAATTAAGGAGAAAATGATTTTGAATATTAAAATTCTACAAGATTATATAAAAAGGTGTACACATATGAGAATTACTCCAACATGGAAGGGCTTAAAAAATTTCAAGTGGTTTTATTTTTAAATGAAGGAGAGGGTTTTATGGCTGATAATAGGAAATATTACTATCTGAAACTAAAGGATAATTTTTTTGACAGTGAAGAAATAAAGATATTAGAAAGCTTACCTAATGGTATATATTACTCAAATCTCTTAATTAAATTATATTTGAAATCCTTAAAGTATGACGGGGCGCTTAGATTTAATGATTTTATACCCTATGATGAGAATATGATAGCAACAATAACTAATTTAAATATAGATACTGTTAAAAGTGGACTTAACATATTAAATTCTATGAAACTTATAGAAAGGCTAGATGATGGCACTATGTACATGATGAATATACAAAGCTTTATAGGTAAATCCAGTAGTGAGGCTGATAGAAAGAGACTTTATAGAGAAAGAATAGAAGAGGAAAAGACCTTAATAGGTCAAGGTAAAAGGGAAAATAGTGGACAAATGTCACAAAAAAGTCCTAAAGATGTCTCAGAAACCAATGGGACATTTTTGGACAAACATTCACCAGAGAGAGAGCTAGAGAATAAAGATAAAGAGTTAGAGTTTAAAGAGAGAGATAGAGAAAAAGAAAGTTCCAATAATCAGAATGAAGATATAGAAAGTCTCTCTCAAGGTCTATTAAGTTACTTTAGTGGTATAACAGGGGATACTGAAGAAATATCACTAACAGAAGTTAAGGTATCTATAGCTAAGTATGGAGTTGAACATGTAAAGATGGCTATGAACACTGCATTAAAAAGAAGTAAACCTACTATGAAATATATAAATGGGATACTTAGAAATTGGGAGAAAGAAGGGTATCCACTTAAAGGGGAGGAGGATTTTAATGGAGGCATTAACGAGAATAATGAAACAGGTACAGGAGAGAAGTACAACCTTAAAAAGCAATGGGGAAGAACACTCACTGAAAGAGAAAGAAATGAAATATGTGAAGAAATCTTATAAATGTGAAAAGTGTCGTGATACTGGTTGGATATTAGTTCCTCAAAGTAATAGTGCACCTATAGCAATTAGCTGCAAATGCAGAGAATTAGATAAGATAAAAAATGATTGGAAGAGATCAGGCATAAAGATAGAGCAAAATAAGCTAACATTTTCAAATTTCTCTGTTTGGAATGAAAGCTCTAGAAAAGCTAGAGATATAGCGCTAGCCTATTATAAAGACTTTAGTTCCATAAGAAGCTTTAGGAAAAACAGCATCCTATTTTGTGGACAAGTTGGGGGAGGAAAAACACATCTATCAATTGCTTTAGCTTTAAACTTTTTAAAGAAAGGTATAAAGGTTGTGTATATGCCATATAGGGATAGCATTGTGAAAATTAAGCAAAATATAATGGATGATGAATACTATCAGAAGATAATTTCTAAATATCAACTAGCAGAAGTGCTCCTTATAGATGATTTATTTAAGGGAAAGATTAGTGAATCTGATATAAGCATAATATTTGAGATTCTTAATTATAGATATCTAAATAACCTCCCTATGATAATTAGTACAGAATGTGTATTAGAGAAGCTTCTTAACATTGATGAAGCCATAGGTTCCAGAATATATGAGATGTGTAAGGGCTATATTATGGAGATTCAGAAGGAGAGCGGTAATAATTATAGGCTGAGGTAGGGGGAGTGAATAGGATTTTAAGCTGGAGGAATCCTGATTTTGTATGGGAGATTTTGATTAGGGATTTGGAATAAATATGATATAATTGATTAAAGTTTGCGAAAAAAAGTGTGAATATAAGGAGGATTTAATATGGCAATTGGTACTTTTCTCATTACTGGATGGATTCTAAGTTGGTTTAAATTTGATGAAATAATTATTCAAACATTCAAGGAGTTGTTTAATAAGGATATAACAAAGGCAACCTACTATTTTATATTTTTTTGTTTGGGTATTTTAGGAGAAATAGTTTTACTATTTCAAGGTGCTTATTATGAATATTTCTTACGTTAGGTAAGATTACAACTTAAATTTATGCTATTTTATATTTCTCTTAAAAATTAAATTAAAAAATAATAATCATAAGTGCCGCAATATTCAGAGATGGATTTTGCGGTATTTTTACTTCTAAATTTATAAATAATTATTACTGAATGTGCATTAAAGAAAGCTCTTACACTAAATAATATAATGTCAGAAAAAATGTTATAATGATGACTATACTATATAAAGAAAGTATATTTAAAAGTTAGAGTAAATTGTAGGAGAAACTATGGATAAAATTTATACTAAAATTATTAATAAAACAGAAGATTATATAGAAGAAAATTTGCATAGAAAAATTACATTAGAGGATGTTGCAAACAATATTAATCTGTCTCCATATCATTTTCATAGATTGTTTACTAAATATTCAAAGGAAACCTTAAATCAATTTATTACTAGAATGAAGATGGAGAGATCAGCAATATTTTTAGTGGTTAACAAGGATATTACTATTACAGAAATTGCATATAAATACGGATACACTAGCTCTAGTTCCTACAATAAGGCTTTTAAAAAGTATTATGGAGTTAGTCCAACAGAATATAGAAGAGCAAGAATGGAAAAGCTTTAAGATAAATCTTTCCTTATAATATAGCTAAAGGAGGGAGAGCTTATGGAAAAACCCAATATAACAATTGAAAATATTGACATTAGAGTAATATATGTTAGATTTAAAGGGAGTTATGTTGACTTTAGAAAAAATAGTAGAAAGCTATTTAACCAACTATTTAAATTTGCTAAAGAAAGAGATTTGATAATAGAAAATGTTACGAAGGTACTAACTATATATCAAGACAACCCATTCATAACTGATGAGAAAAATCTTAGAACAAGTGTGGCTATGACTATACCTAAGGATGTAGAGGTTAATGAGATAGAAGACATAAATGTGATGAATATCAATGGGAAATATGGAGTAGGGCATTTTGAGATATCTGCTAAAGAATATGGAGATGCTTGGAGCTATATGTATAACCAGTGGTTATTCAAAGAAAAAGTAAAACCAAGAGATACTTTTCCCTTTGAATTATATGTGACAGAGCCACCAAAGAATATGAAGGATAAGAGTTTTACTGATATTTATATTCCAATTGAATAAATAAGACAAACAAAAATGTAATATAAGCCCTGTAAACTCTCATGTTTACAGGGCTTATATTTTTGTGAAAAATGTGCTACGTGTGAAGAAAACTTTACGTAGCAAAAAATTACGTGAAAATAGTTTCTAATTTTTCCAATATTTTTATGAACTTAATTTTTGGATTAATACAGAAGCATTGGAATTGATTTGGGTTCCACCTGCAAGTGTTTGTAAAGTTACGGCTGCAGTACTTGTATGATTTCTTAATGTTAAAACATCGCCTGCTGCAGCTGTAATAATTACCATGCCAGGATTTGGTTGAGTTCCAGCGCCAGATCCATAGATTGCTCCAGCAACAGGAGCTCCATTTTGGTAAAGAGTAAATTGGTTTGGTTCTACGCCAGCAGCATTAAAAAATACAGCATAGTCGCCAGCAGTACCAATAGCAATTGTAGATGTTCCTGGTGCGTGGGTAATTGTTCCTACAATTACGCCATTATCACTAAAATTTATATCTGCTTCTAATGCAACAACTTGAGCTGCTAAATTGTAAATATAGGCGTATTCAGATAGCCCTTGAGCACCAACACCAGTAGCTCCAGTAGCCCCAGCATCACCAGTAGCGCCAGTAGCACCAGTAGCGCCAGTAACACCGGCAGCGCCAGTAGCGCCAGTAGCACCAACATCACCAGTAGCACCAGTAGCGCCGGTAACACCAGTAGCGCCAGTAGCACCAGTAACGCCAGTAACACCAGTGGCTCCAGTAGCACCAGTAACGCCAGTAACACCAGTGGCTCCGGTAGCACCAGTAGCGCCAGTAGCACCAGCATCACCAGTAGCACCAGTAGCGCCGGTAGCGCCAGTAACACCAGCAATACCAGCATCACCAGTAGCACCAGTAGGACCAGTAGCACTGGTAGGACCAGTAGCACCAGTAGCGCCAACATCACCGGTAGCGCCAGTAGCACCGGTAGCACCAGTAGCTCCAGTAGCACCAGCATCACCAGTAGCACCGGTAGCACCAGTAGCGCCGGTAGCGCCAGTAACACCAGCAATACCAGCATCACCAGTAGCACCAGTAGCGCCGGTAACACCAGTAGGGCCAGTAACACCGGTGGCACCAACATCACCAGTAGGGCCAGTAGCACCAGTAGAACCTGTGAATCCGGTAAAGCCTGTAGGGAACACTCTATAAACAAGAGTACAACAATTATTACAACAATTATTACAATCATTTAACATATTAATTCACCTCCAAACTATTATATTTATAACCACTATATATATTATGGTGGGTAGTGAAATTTGGGTTATTGCAATGATAAAACTACTACTATTTTTATTATAAATAAATTTTAAGAGTTAAAAGCTTATGAATATTATTATATTTATTACGTAAAATAAAACCGAAAGGTGGGCGAAGGATGAAACGATTTATTGGTATATTTTTAATTTCTTTATATTTAACTTTCAACATAATTGGATTAAAACATGCATTTGCAATCAGTGGCAATTTGTTTTCACAGGGGATTTATAAATCATCTGATCTTAATATATCAAAAAGTGATATCTTTACTATTCAGAATGTTTCTACAAACAAGAGGATGTATTTATATATTTTAGATGAAAACCAGGTTATAGTGGAATCAATTAGACTGCTTCCTAATATACAAAAGTTTGACACAGTACCTCTTAAGCCAAACTACGTAATTTTAATAGTTGGGGAAGGTCAAGTATATTTAACTTCCAAGGATAGTTAGCAATTAAAGGAGATAGGTTATGAAGAAAGTTGTTGCTTTGTTTTTAATTTTTATATGTTTATCTTTAAATACAATTGGAGTAAAGTCTGTATTTGCTGTTTCTGAAACTTTTAAGGAGGGTATTTATAGATTGTCTGATTTTAATATTTCTCAAGGTAATATCTACACTGTAAGTAATATTTCAAAAACTAATGGTGTTCATGTGCTAATCTTTGATAAGGATTATATTCCAATTCAAAATATAAGATTAGCTCCTTATTCATTAAATATAGATACAATACCAATGATGCCCGAGTATTTATTTGTAGTAACTGGCAATGGAGAAGTAACTATTAGTCCAAAACCATCTTAAATAGTGTGTTTAATTGAAAACTAAGAAGTGTTCCTTAGAAGAATAGATAAGTAATATTTATTACTGTTTTAACTAAATAGTACTATTTATAATGCCGTAATATTCGAAATGAATTTGCGGTATTTTTTAGTACTAGTTAAAAATAAGATAAAATAAAAAGCTTGCTGAAAATTTAGTGTTACAGAATATGTTAAAGATGATATGATTAAGCTATGAGTATTATCTATATATATTTCTTGTATAGTAATAATGTGGAAATTTATCCGAACATTAGTTGACATATATATAATTTATAAATATATTAATTATTGATAGGAGTGAATGGAATGGATAGCAAAATAATTAATATTGTAAAAGAAATTAATCAATTAGAATATGCATGTAATAGCATGCTCACAAAAGAATATGAAAAATTACTAGATGACAATATTAGCAATAGTCAGATTATTGTATTAGGGCATATTCATGAAAATGAAAGTATTTCTACTAAAGAATTAGCAAAATTGATGAATATTTCTCCCAGTGCTATTAGCCAGACATTAAATAGACTTGAGAGTTCAAAGTACATAAAACGAACCATTAACCCTGATAATCGTAGAGAAATTATTGTTCAATTAGATATAAAGGGCGAAGAGTATATAGAAAATAGCAATAAATTAGAGCTAGAAATTATTGAACGTTTTTATTCAAAAATGAGTTGGGAAGACTTACTTAATTTAAAAAATATTATGGGAAAGTTCGCTGAAATAATAAAGGAAGAGCAAGAAAGTAAAGAATAATATACAATAAACTTGAGTATACAGAGAGTTTGTAGAAGGGATATTTTCATTTTTGAAAATATCTCTTTTTTTAATGATTTAGAACTAATTTCTTAAAATCTTTATAGTTGACAATGATATTTAGTTAATGTATATTAATAATTAAGTATACTTAATTATTTTCTTTAATGTTTTTAAAAGAAAAGGAGGAAAATGAATGCGTATTTTCGAAATATTACTTTTCGTTTCAAGTATTTGTTTATGGTTAAAAAGGATTTGGGGAGGGATAGTACTTAAAAGCAAGGTATATTGGATATTATTTTTTAGTGCAGATATTATCCTATTTCTTCACATTATTATAGAGGGTGCACGTTGGCAGATGAGTTTTATCTATATTAGCTTAATAATAGGCTTAATCTTAGAGAGCGTGAGTATATATAAAGGTCTTAATAGCACAAGCAATACTTTAACACGTTCAGTAATTTTAACATTTATCTTAGGAATTTTTGCTTTAATATCAATTAGTATTCCAATCATACTTCCTGTTTTCAAGTTAGCAAAGCCTACAGGGGTATATTCTGTAGGAACTTCAAATTTTATATATACTGATCAATCCCGAAAAGTGTCTAATGGGGAACCTAGGAAGATAAATGTTCAAATATGGTATCCAGCTGAAATAGAATCATCAATAAAAAAAGAAAAATATATTTCGAATTTAAGTGAATATTCAGCTGCTATTGAGAAAGTGTATGGGGTACCAAAGCAGCTATTAAGCTATCTGAGTTTAATAGATTCACATACATATAAAGATGCTCCTTTTACAGAGAAAGTTGAAAAAGCACCTGTTATATTTTTTTCTCATGGAAATATGATGGGGCAACGATTTACGAATACATTTCAAGCTTTAGAACTTGCAAGTCATGGGTATATTGTTGTAGCAGTGGAACATCCAGAAACTGCTTTAATGTCAGTCTATTCAAATTCAGATTTTGTGACTTTTAAAGGTACTTCTTCAGGATTACCAATGGAATATGAAGTTCAGAACAGAGCGTCTAAGCCTGTTATTGAGCAACAAACACTTGATATAGAATTTGTATTAAAACAAATTCAAGATATGAACGAAAAAAATGATAAGCCTACAATAAGTGGTAGAATGGACTTTGATAAACTAGGGATCATAGGACATTCACAGGGAGGAGCCACTGCAGTTGATGTAATGTATAAAAACAAAGCATTTAAAGCTGCAATAGATATGGATGGATATCTTTATGGAGAAGAAAGAATGGAGGCATTAGATAGACCATTACTAATAATGAACGGAAAATTTGAATATGAGGAATTAAAAGATTCCGTAGAAATGTCAGAAGCCGAGCAGGCAAAAAGAAAGATTGTCTTAGGTGATTTAGGAACTTCTATTGATATAAAAGAAGCAGGACATTTAAGTTTTACAGATATTCCTTTATATTCACCGATTATAGAGATCTTAAGTCCTAAGATAAAGCAAAATCATAGGATTATTAATGAATTGACATTGGTTTTCTTAAATAAGTATTTTAAAGAAGATATAAAAGATTTTAACTCTCTCCTAGACATATATCCAGAGATTTCGTTGAGTAAAAATTGAATTTAATTTTAATATAGATATGGAGTGAAAAAGAATTTGTGGAAAAATATAGTATAATTAATTTATATATATAATACTACGAATTTAAATAAGGAGATGAGTTTATGGGAATATACGAAATAGATTCTCAAAATATCCTGATGGTATCTAGACTTATGTCAAATATTAAGCCAGAGTGGTGGGATATTGAAGATGCTACGCAACAATTAAGTGAAGGCACAGGTTGGTATTTCGGCACAAGTAAGGATACTCCCAAAGGATGGATATTATGTAAATCCTATGAGGGTTATAAAACTGGTGAAATTGAATGTCTTGGATATGACAATAATGGAGTTTGTGAGATTGGGAAAGCATTACAACCTTTAATTGAAAAGTCAGAAGAATGGGCAAGAGAAAAAGGATTTGTTAACATGCGTTTTACAATAGGATCAAGTGGATTATCCTGTCATGGAAAAAACTTAAGGAAGCCTTGGGAAGAATTAAAAGATATCCAAGCTGTTGATAGAGAAGAATATAACTGGTTTCTATCAATGGGATACATACCATCTGGTGTATTACCTAACATATATGGAGAGAAATATCATGGAATTCTATTAGTAAAAACTTTATAAGTCAAATATTGATAGTTCCTGAGATAAAAGAATAAGTTTAAAAATGCCGTAGTATTCAATGAATATGCGGCATTTTCTGTTCATAGAGCATAAATAAAAAAAAGAAATACTTAGTGCTACCAACACTAAGTATTTTTGAGAGTATTTTATTTTAAGGCTATTGAACTAGACTTTGTATACCAGGTTATTGATATAAAATAGCTTATTATTGGAGAAATTCCATAGCCCATTAAAGGAACTGGAAAGTTACCAAATAATGTAGAAATTAAAACTATCATAAAATATAAACCTAAGCATGTTGAAGGTAACTTAAGATGTTTTGGTGGAAATAATATAAATGGCACTGGCAATATAATAAGAGAAAGCACACCTAATATAAGCCATATTAATCCCATATTGGCTAATAAACTCAATATTCCTTCCACATATGATACTGGGGGTAGGGTATCTAAAAACACCCATGAAATTATAATTAATATAGAAAGTATCCCAACGATAAATGAACGTAGACATTTTTTATCAGTCTTAGCATACAGCATAACCATCATTGGAATGGCAAAGGAGGTTAACTCAGAAGCATCAGGCTGAATTAACAGTAAAATTGATATCACCATTGTTATTATGATAGTAAAACGTAAATTTTTTATTTGTGATAGTTTCCATAACTCTATTATTAATATTGGTAACACTATCATTGAAACATTGAACTTAATTATCCCAATGGATAGCCATCTATGGACTCCATCTATGCCAGGGTTAACAAATGTTAAAATTATAAATATTAGTGATATTACTATTATAGAAACACCATAAAAACTGTTCTTTTTAATATTTAATTTAATTGAGGTTACAAAAGTTGAAATCAATCCAGCTATTACTAAAAAAAATATATTTTGTGCCCAAATAGATGTTGGGATTTTATTGTAATACATTGCTATCACTCCAATAGTGACAGCTGGTATTGGGATTGTTAATGGTATAAAATTTACTAACTTTAGTTTCATAAGTTTTTTACTCCTGTAGATAAAATTTAAAATTTTAATTTAAACTCAGTATTTTTATGTAGCAGTTTCTATTGCTCTATTTTTTTGTTTATATATATTTGATATCAAGCCGACTACAGCCAAGTTTATAATAAATTGTGAATTTCCATAGCTTATAAAAGGCAAAGCCATACTAGTTATTGGAGCAATGCCTAGGTTCATAAGAATATTCCATACAAACTGAACAGAAAATATTGCTGTAAATCCACTAATTAAAAGTTTTCCATAACTGCTTTTAACATAAAAAGCAATAGTACTTATTCTTATTAAGAAGAGTACTACTAATAAAGAAAGTAAAACTCCTGCTACCCAACCAAAGGTGTATACTATATAGGTGAAGATAAAATCAGTATGCACTTCAGGAGGCATTATCCCATCAAAGGTAGAGACTTGTCCCAATATACCTGCTGAGTGAATTAATTTATCTAGTTGAAATTTTAAAAATTCACTTCCAGCTAGCTCACCTTGAGTATTTAAGAAAAATAAAAACTTTTGAGTATAGTAGGGTTCCTTAAATAAGCATAAGATAAAAGCAGCTAAACAGGATGTCATAAGTATGAGGATATTTTTTATTTTTATTCCAGATGATATCAAAAGAATTATAACTGACGTACAATATGTTAACAGTGCTGAAGACGAGTTACTTGCAATCATTAGTATAATAGGGACAATCACGAGGATACTAACATAGGCAAACTGTCTAGTTTCACTCCAATTAAGTTGGCTCAGTATACCTGCAAAGGATACAGTTAACAGTAGCGGGCTTACATCAATCAAATTAATAGTTGTACCAATAAACAAATATGGTTTTCCATCAATAGTTCTGCCAAAGATAAATGTAAGAAGCATAACGGCGGTAGTTGCAAGGTATAAGTATTTGGAATAATCTTTTATTTTCATGTAGTCAAAATAATATAGAAAAGTGGCTAACGAGAAGCCTACTAATGCGCATATAATGCTTTTTGAAAATAAAGAATACTGTAGTATTCCTATGGAATCTATAAGAAAAATTATGGACAGACCAAGTAATGTAAAAATGGAAGCTAAAATAACTATGCTCCACTCAGGTCTTTGCCTATGAACCTTATTAAGTTCTCTACCGATAAGAGATGCATCGCCCATTTGTGCTAGGGCATTATTTATGGCTTCATCTTCAGAAAAGCCGCCTTCAATATATTCAAGAGCGATTTCTTCGATATGACCTCTAACCTCCTCTTGGATATCACTATGTATCTTTAAATTGCTAATTTGACAACATATACTGCTTAGATATTCTTCCATCTTTTCGTTATCAATTAACCCCATGCTATACCATCCCATAGAACTTGCCCCACAGCCTTAGTAAATATATTCCACTCCTGCTGCTTTTCTTTAAGCTCTTTTTTACCAGCCTCGGTAAGCCTGTAGTATTTTCTTCTACGAACACTTTCACTCTCATCCCAATAGGACTCAATAAAGTTATTGGATTCAAGAGAATGCAAAATAGGATAAAGTGTTCCTTCCTTAAGCTCAAATACCCCATTAGACTTTTTTTGAAGCTCTTTAATCATCTCATAGCCATACATTGATTTTCGTTCAAGCAAGCTTAATATCAGTATTACAGTACAACCTTTAAGTAGTTCCTTATTAACTTTCATAAAATATCTCCCTTCATACCTAGAGTAACTATGCATAGTATATCTAGGTAATATTATAGCATTTGAAAAAACTTAGTCAATATAATTAGAAATTTTATTATATGTGGAATTGTAACAATCTTATTATAAATGATTTTATAATAAGACTTAATTTTATGAAATAGTTCGCTGAAAATTTAGTATTACAGAATATGTTAAAGATGATATGATTAAGCTATGATTATTATCTATATAATGGAGATGAACATATGCAGATATATGAAATTTTAAAAGAACTTCAAGAGATTATGGCTCTTGATTTTGATGAAAGGGCTATAGTGTTTAAAAGCTATATGGATATTCTTAAGTTAGAAGTAGCTAATAATCCATCTAATATAGAAGCCTTTTGCCTTATGGCAATGATAACTTGTGAATTGAGAGAAGATAGCGATAAATCTATTAAAATATTAGAGCAATGTTATTTGAAAAATCAATCAAGTTTTTCAAATAAAGGTTTTGCCTTATGGGCCACTGATATGGCTTATTTTCTGCTTGAAGAATGTATAGATATGAGTGAAGAAGCTGAGGAGTTGCTTTTAAAAGCTATTAACTGCGATTCAAATTATTCAAGTCCTTATTACGCCTATGGAAAAGTCTGTTTTATAAAAAAGGATTTTGATAATGCATCAAGACTATTTCATAAAGCCTTTGAGAAATTTAAAAAGAAGTCATATAAATATTGTGAAGCAGTTAGTTTATTAGCAAATTCTAGTCAAGAGGAGGGTATTGCGGTTTTGAAATCAATATATACCTATCCATTTGAAAGTGAAGAAATTGATGTAAGGATTGCGCTAACACTAGGAAGAGCCTTGGCTTTAATTGGAGAGATAGATGAAGCAAAGAAGATAGCTCAAATACTATTGAAAACTAATTATAAAGAGTTTGATATAGAAATTGATGAAATGGCTGATTTTATGTTTTTATTAAAAGACTATAATACTTACATTGAACTATACAATAAATATCAATTTTTTGAAGAGAATAGTTGGCTTAAAAAATATTTTTATTCTTTAAAGCAAATAGGACAAACAGATACAGCTCAAAAAAAGCTGAAAGAAATTACAAAAGAAATAGAGCAAGATATTAGCGGAGAGAGAATGAATGTTGAGGATTGGGATGATTATACAGAATACGAAAGTTATATTTGTTCTGAAACTAAACGATTAAAAGATATACAAGAGGAATACGATAAGATTTTTACTCATTCAGTTAATATATTACCAGATATATATTACGATATTTACTATGAATGCTACTATATTTACTGCCCTAGGCATTATGCATAACAGAATTATACTATTAAGAGCTTACAAAGAGAAATGTTTTAAATTAGTTTAGCTATATCATTTTTCTTTAAAGGGAGGAGTAAGAAGTCTTCTGCCGAAAATAGAAAAAGAGTAGGAGGTTTTTATGGAGAAAAGCTCAATTATACCCGGTAGCTTTAATGATAAGTATATGAATATGGATGAGTATAGTCAAAATTGGTATTTTTACGACGAAGAAATTAGAGTTCCAAGTGAAGATATAAAGGAAATAAAACCTCTACGAACAAGATATAGTGAGATCCTATGGGAACAATACATTAGTAAATGTAACCGCCATTTTATGCTTCTTGATAGTAAAGATAAAATATCAATGTTAAGTAAGCTGGATTACAATTGGCAAGAGGATTGGAATAACAGCATATAAAATAACTTTAGGAATTACCTAAGTAAAACTGTACCCTATAATAATGAAGATACAATTATAGTATTTTGGTCTAAGGAGTCAGCTGTAGAAACAACATGGAGTATATTTATAAAACACTGGGCTAACTTCTTATTTGATGATGAAGGAGTGGTGTTAATTAATACTACAAATAAAAGAGTATTAGTATTCTGTTCGGATGGTGTTTTACTAAAAGGAAATAGGGTTTTAGAATTATGATACTAATTGAGTAATATTAATATATATTGTGCAAATTTTTGTCCCGGAAGAAAGGGTATGTAATGAATTAAATATATCAGGTGAATATGATTGGGAGACTGTATTGAACGAGATTCAACTAATTTTAAAAGAATTAGTTGATGAATTAAAAGATTTACCACTTTTGAATATTAATCATATAACAACTGGTTTTTCTGATGGGGATCTAGTCGTTGTAAAGTAATTAAATTAGCTAAAAATTATAGTAGCTTAATAGGTAAAGATTTATGAGGAAGAAAACTAGGGACTTAAAAAAGCATTATAGGGAAATTGAAGGAGTTCTACGTAATTTTGATATTTACCTCTCTAAAGAATCTTGGTACAATATGTGGCACACTCATTTAGATTGGAGTGGGGTAACTTCTGTTAGTAGCAAGCACAGAAAAGTTCATTTCTTATATTACCTTAAGATTTTTGAAAAGATAGAGCTACAAACAAAAGTAATTAAGAGGGACTTTCAAACGTGGATATATATAGATGGGCATGATGGTACTTATGATGCTATTTATTTTCACACAGAAAATTCACGTTCTTATATAATTCAGAAAAAAGCCTTAGGAGTAAATCTATAATATTAAAGAAGTTTTAAACTATAGTGTTATTCAAGTGAAGTGCAGTATTTTTAATGTATTAAAAAATAAGATGATTAAGGAATGCCTAGTAATCTTGTAAGAACTAAGCATTCCTTTTAATTAATCAATTTAATTATTGTGTAACATTATTAGAGTAAATCCAAAATTCTCAAAGAGACTTCATAAGCGAAAAGTTTGTTACTTTGGTTCAAATCGACATTAAGCAGTTCAGAAATTTTATTCATTCTATAAAAATAAGTGCTTTTATGGATATTCAAGAAAACTGATACTTTATGAACATTACGATCATTCTTTAAATAGGCCAGTAATGTAGAAAGATATTCTGTATTATTTAAATGATCGTATTCTTTTAAATATTTAATATCTGGATGAATTAAGGAATCTAACTGTTTTGGAGAAGATTTTTGTATTGCTAAAGATTGTATGCAATGTTCTTCAAAGTATATAATTGATTCACTAGGATTTTTTAATTGAATATCTAATATTTGTTTTGCCTGCTCATAATACAAATGTGTCTGTAGAATATCGGAATATTCATAGCTTACCCCTACTCTCATTTGATTTAAGGAAAGAAAATTCAATAAGCGTTCTTTTTCACCTGGCATAAAAATCAGCTTATCTCTTCTAGATACTAAAAGTACAAAATTCCCTTTATAATAAGAAGCCATACTATTGGATAGTATGGAAACCAGCTGTTCCATTATAAGATTTTTACTGACTTTAGAATAAGGATCGTTTTCTTCTGAAAATACAATCATTCTATAGAAAGGGAAAGGCTCTCTTCCAAGTAAACGATATCTTTTGATTGCAGACTCTAAATCAGTAAAATCACCGTTTATAAGTTCAGTCATAAAATATTCGTATTTAAATCCTGTTTTATTTGTAAATACTTCTGCCTTTTGCATTTCTAATGAAATAATTTGACTAAGTAGTTCTACATATTTGTAATCATTTTCATTGAAATTGCGACTACTTTCTATTAGACAAATATATCCTACTACGGATCTTTTAATCCATACGCTGCAAAACATAAATTCTTTATTCAATTCCGCTCTTTCAGATATAAAAGCGTGGTGCTCTTTAAATAACTTGTCTACAATTTTCTTATTATACAAATTCATAACTCCATCTGTAGTTAAGAACCATCTGCTGTTTCGGAACTCAAAATCTATTTTGTTGTTATGGTCTGACGAGCTTTCTAATATGGAAAAACTGGTATCACAAAGTACGATAGGATTTTGGAGATATAAGGATGCTACTTGAAGCAATCCACTAAATCCAGTTCCATCTACCAACGCATTAAATAATTTAGAGCTATGTTCATCTGCAAAAATATCCATAGGTATCACCTTCTACCATCATTTGAATTTTAGTTCAAAATTATCATTTTTATACTAATTAAGTTTGGATTTGAGTCTAACGAATTTTGATTTTATCTTTGTTATAATTATATCAAGTTCAGTTGGGTAAGTAAATCTTTGAAGTATTGATAATACTTTATTTCTCTTGAAAAGATTTTCTTATTAAATATATAAAGATTATTTAGAAGGAGTAGAATGAAGATGAACGAGTTGAGAACAGAATTAAACATAGCAGAGAAGCAGAAAAGTTATGCTAAATACTTTGATCAGCCTATAGCAAAACCAAATGAAGAATTAATGGAAATTCTAAGAAAAGGACCAATGAATCCTAGTGAGGCTTTAATGCCTGAAAATGTAAACGAATTACTTAAAGATGGGTATGGACCTGGAGAGACTGGATACTGTGTTCTTCCAAATGGAGCAGGGTATGTTGCTGTAAATAATAAGTTTCCTGGTGTTACTTTGGAGATGATTAAGTGGTGGTTTGCATGGCATGGACTTGAAGACCTAAGGTATATGTTATGGTTTAGAAAAGGTCATTATGGTATATCTGTGAGTGAAGAAGATAGAGCAAAGATACTAGACCCTAATACTACAATGCTGGAAAAATTTCAAGACTGTACCCATCATGTAATTGAAGATGCAGGTAACGGACCGGAAGATATTGAAATATCATTTTTGAAGACAGAAGACTTAGGCTTTGATATGGATACGTTTAACTCAAAATCTTTAGTTGTTGTAGCAGGTAACGGAATTTCTCAAGCTCGTGCAGGTGGACCAAAAGCACCTGCCATTATGATTCATCTTTTCAGGGAAGTACCTGGTGGCATAGAATCTCGTTCTCGATTCTGGATGGGATATCATATGATTGATAAAAGGCCAGTTAAACTTCTTCCAGATAAAATACAAATTCCAATTCAAGCACCTATGGGACTTGCTTTTCACAGTGTAGAAGAGTATAGCAACTTAGCTGCAATTCTACCAAGTCTATATAAAGAAATGGAAGGAAAGATAGAATAAATTTAGTAATACTTTAGAAGGCTTCAAGACGCTAAGTTTTTTAATGATTACTGATTAATAATATAATCTAAATTTTATTGAAAAAGGAGAAAATGCAATGGGAAACTTTCCAAAATTATTCGAACCATTAAAAGTTAATAAATTCACATACCGTAACAGAATTGTTAGTGCACCTATGGCTTTAGCATTCGTTGTTCAAGAGGAAAAAGCTAGAGAGAAGTCTTACAGAAAAATTGAAGTTATAGCGAAAGGTGGAAATGGAGCTGTAATCGTAGGAGAATGTAATATTAATTTTAAGGATGCAAACCGTATTCCATTTCGTCCAGTAGATTTTTCACTACGTTCGGGAGAAGATTTCGAACTTATAAAAGAATATCCAAGAAGAATTAAAAAGCATGGCGCTGTTTCTTTAGTAGAGCTTGTACATCCAGGAACAGAAAAAATCCCCTTTGGTCCAGGAGAAGAAACAATAGGACCGAATGATGAAGTAATGCCAAACGGTATCAAAGTAAGAGCTATGGATGCCTCTGATATGAAGCGTATT
This sequence comes from Clostridium intestinale DSM 6191, assembly GCF_900130055.1. Classification (GTDB taxonomy): domain Bacteria; phylum Bacillota; class Clostridia; order Clostridiales; family Clostridiaceae; genus Clostridium_T; species Clostridium_T intestinale. Next base: position 392,124 of record NZ_FQXU01000004.1, on the reverse strand, counting down.
GCAGATGATTTTGCAAATGCAGCAAGCTACATGAAGGATGCTGGCTTTGATGGAGTACTAATTCATGGTGGACACGGTTTTTTATTCACTCAATTCCTATCACCTTTATTAAATCGTAGAACAGATGAGTATGGTGGATCTTTTGAAAATAGAGTAAGATTGCCAATAGAAATATTAAAAACTATCCGTGAAGCAGTAGGACCTGACTTTATTATTGAGCTTCGTTTAAGTGGTAGTGACCATAAAGATGGAGGCATAACACCAGAAGAGTCTGGAGAATTCTGCCACATGTTAGAAGGTATAGTTGATGCTATACACGTATCTAGCGGAATTTACTATGAGCCAATACTTACTCAAAATGTAAGCTCAATGTTTATGCAACATGGGTGCAATGCAGAGATTTCAGCAACTATTAAGAAGTACACAAATATTCCAGTAGGAGTAGTAGGGGGAATCAACTCTCCAGAACTTGCTGAAGAAATCGTTGCCACAGGTAAGGCTGACTACGTAATCATGGGAAGACAGATGTTAGCAGATCCAGATTTTGCAAACAAAGCAAAAGATGGTAAAGAAGATCAAATTCGTCGTTGTCTTCGTTGTTACAAGTGCTTCCCTGGTTCTCCAGAAGGTGGTTACGATGATATCCCGTACACTAGCAAGGAGCTTGCTCAAATAGTAGGTCAATGTACAATAAATCCAAGAGCTGGTATTCATTTTGATCCTGATGCAGTCGAACCTGCTAAAACTTCAAAAGAAGTTATGGTGGTTGGTGGTGGTGCAGCTGGTATGCAGGCTGCAATAGATTTATATGATAGAGGACATAAAGTTACCTTAGTTGAAAAGTCAGATAAATTAGGTGGATTGCTTTATTTTACAGATGTAGATATTGATAAACCAGATTTAAAAGCATTTAAAGATCTGTTAATAAGAGAAGTGAATTATAGGAAAATCAAAGTAGAACTAAATACAGAAGTTACACCAGAGTATATTAAAACTTTGAAACCAGAAGTTATTATTCTTGCCACTGGTTCTGTACCTGTAACTCCACCTATCCTAGGAATAGATAAGGCTTCACAAGCAATGGCTGTTTACGACAAAAGTATTACTCTAGGAAAAAACATTGTCATGATTGGAGGAGGCTTAGTAGGTTGTGAAACAGGTTTATTTCTTGCAAAAACTGGTCATAATGTAACGATTGTTGAAATGCTTCCACGTCTTGCGAATGATTCTTTCGGTATGTATAGAGAAGCCCTAATACGTGAAATGGAAAAATGTAATATGGTTACTTATACAAAAACAAAATGTTTAGAAATCTTAGATAACAGCGTGCGCATTGAGGTAGAAGGAGAAGGAGAAAAACAATTATCAGCAGATACTGTTTTATATGCACTTGGTATGAAATCTGTAAGTGCAGTTCATCTTAAAGAAGCAGCTGGTGATATTCCGGTTTATGAAATAGGAGACTGTATAACACCAGGTAAAGTAGATTCAGCTATGAAAACTGCGTATTTTACAGCAATAGAAATATAGAGGTATATTGTAAGAATTTTAAATATTTAATTAGGTAATGTACAAAAAATAAGCTTTTATGAGAAAGTAATTATATAAAGAGGAGTGTTATTATGACTTTTAAAGTAATGGGAATTACAGCTGGGAGAAAAGATTCTAATTCTGAAATTTTATTAAAGGAATCACTTCTAGCTTGTCAAGAACAAGGCGCAGAAGTAACAATGATAAACATTAGAGACTACAATATTTTAGATTGTACAGGCTGTACAGCATGTACACATGCTATGTCCCAAGGTAAATATTTTGGTTGTACACTAGATAATAAAGATGACAAAAAAGCAATTATGGATGTTATGCTAAACCAAGATGCAATCATCCTTTCAGCACCAACCTATGATTTAATGCCAACTGCAACATTTCTAAAATTTATGCATAGAAATTTAAGTTACGAATCTGCATTTTTAGAGTCTATTGGTGTAATTGAACATAGGGATAAAGTTGGTGCATTGATTGCTGTAGGTGGATCTACTCGTTCATGGCAGTCTATGGCATTAGAATGCATGCAAGCAACTTGTTTTACAAATGATTTTAAAGTTGTTGATATGTTTTTAGCTACACGTGTACCAGCACCAAAGCAATGTTTATTGCATGATGATATGATAAAACGTGCCTATGAAATAGGTAAAAACGTTATGATGTCATTAAATACACCAGTAGCTGAAAGAAAGTGGTTAGGAGATGAAAATATGGGCTGGTGTCCAAACTGTCACTCTAACGCTTTAATTTTAGGTGAAGTCCAATGGGATGGACTACATTTTCCAATTGAGTGTCAAGTATGTGGAGCAGGTGGAGATTTAGAAAAAACTGAAGACGGTAAATGGAAATTTGTTATTGCTGAAAATGGATTAAGTCGTGACCGTACTGATACCAAGGGTAGAGGATGCCATGTAGAGGAAATCATTCATACACAAGGTGGTTTTTATACAGAAGAAAATCTTGCAATTGTAAAAGAAAAGTTTGTTAAATATAAGGATTTAAATTTTTCAACAATTAAAATAGATTGATATTTTGTACAAAAATAGATATTAAAAATTAACTTTGTTTATTAGTAGTAAGATTTTATGAATCTTACTACTTTTTTTTATTTGAAGATATTGAGAAATAAGTGGCTCTTTGAAAATTGAGTAATGCTAGTTTTGGGAAATATGATATAATTTACTTGTAATTGTAAATTTATCGTAAAATATTTGGGTTATGAGAAAAGAGATTCAGTTAGAGTTATATAAAAAGTGGTATTAGATATATTATGGGAGGTTTAAAATGATTAGGATTAGGAATGAAGAAAAAACAGATTATGAGAAGGTTGAAGAAATCACAAGAAAAGCCTTTTGGAACTTATATGTCCCTGGATGTGGTGAACATTATTTAGTTCATGTTATGAGGTCCCACAAAGATTTTATTCCAGAGTTAGACTTCGTTATTGAAGTTGATAATGAAATAATCGGGAATGTCATGTATACAAAAACAAGGCTAGTTGATGAGTCTGGGAAAGAAAAGGATATCCTTACTTTCGGTCCTGTTTGCATTGTACCAGAATATCAGAGAAAGGGATATGGAAAAAAGCTATTAGAGTATTCTTTTGAAAAGGCTATAGCACTTGGTTATGATGTGATCGTAATATTCGGAAACCCTGGGAATTATGTAAGTCGTGGATTTAAGAGCTGTAAAAAGAAAAATGTGTGTCTTGAGAATGGGACATATCCGTCGCCAATGATGGTTAAAGAACTAAAACCAGGTGCTTTAGATGGCAGAAAGTATGTTTATTATGAGAGTCCTGTATTTGAGATAGATGAAAAAGATGTAGTAAGTTTTGATGAAGGTTTAGAAAAGTGGGAGAAAAAGTACCATCCAAGTCAAGAAGAGTTTTATATTCACAGTCATTCTATTATACAGTAATTTAAATCTAATATGATAAGAATAAAACAAGGAGGAGTAGTTATGAAAAGATCAATGATGCAAGCATATGTTACAAGAAGCGATGAGGCTGTGGCTCTTTATCAAAAGGCTTTTGATGCAGTTCTAATCAGTAGTTATCTAAATGAAGATGGAACATTTTTTCATTCAGAACTTGATATTGAAGGTGAGATTTTAGCCGTTGCAGAACGAAATTCAGATATTGCTAAAGAAAGTGTTACTGGCAATGTAATGCAGTTTTGTTTACATTATGGAGAAGGCAATGAAGACAAGGTTAGGAAAGCTTATGAAGTGTTAAAAAATGATGCAACAATCTTGATGCCCCTTGCACCATGTGAATTCAGCTCACTTATGGCAGATTTCATTGATAAGTATGGTATCAGATGGTGTTTGTTTGTATAATACGACTTTTTAGGTAAAAAGGACAAAATGAGCAAAATATGAAACTGAAAAGTTCAACTTTATATAATATATAATGTTTAAGTTTTTAAGATCAATTTTAAAGTGCTGGAAACCTAGCTGATTGAATTAGTAAAAAGTGATGAGAAAAAATATTTGATGTAAACAGTTGCGATGTATTTTATTTATGATATAATAAAAACATAGAGTTTAGGATTGTTATTATTAAGTTAAGCAAGACCTGTTTCTAAGATTTATTCTTGAAACAGGTCTTTTTTGTTTTGAAAGGAGACGTTGAAATGAAAGTAGTAAGTCCTATTGATGGAGAAATGAAGTTGTTAAATGATGTAAATGATGAAGCTTTTGCAAGTAAAATGATGGGGGATGGTATAGCTGTAACTCCGAGTAATGGGATAGTATATGCACCTGTTAGTGGTGAAATAACAATGCTATTTCCGACTAATCATGCATTAGGAATTAAGACTAAAGAGGGGGTAGAGTTGCTAATACACATAGGTATTGATACTGTGGAACTTAATGGAAGAGGTTTTACTGGTTTAGTTAAACAAGGTGATGTTGTTGATATTGGAGATAAGTTAATAGAATTTGATGTAGATTTAATAAAAAATTTAGGATATGAAAGTGATATTATGATAATTATAACTAATACATCGGATTTTAATTCTATTAATTATATTTCAAAGGATACTCTTAAGCATGGTGATTATATTCTTGAAATAATGTAGGTGAGATATGTATATAAAACACATATTAAATAATAATGCAGTAGTTACATTAGATACCACTGGAAAAGAAGTTATTGTTAAAGGTAAGGGAATAGCTTTTAAGAAGGCAGTTGGAGATGAGATTGATGAAAGCAAGATAGAAAAAAAATTTGTTCTTGATAATAAAGAAACAAGTCGTAATTATCAAGAAATAATAATTAATATACCTAGCGACTGTATTGAAGTAAGTGAAGAAGTTATTGAAGCTATAAAACAAAATATTGATAAAAAGTTAAGTGACAAGATATATGTAACTTTAACTGATCATATTTCTAATTTACTAGAAAGAATATCTATGGGAATAACATTTAATAATATTTTATTATGGGATGTTAAACGTATGTATAAAGAAGAGTATAAGGCAGGCTTAAAGGCAGTTGAGATAATCAGAGAGAGATTTGATATAAAGGTATCAGATGATGAGGCCAGTTTTATAGCTTTGCATATTGTAAATGCTGAAATGAATGTAGAATTTGAGAAAGTTTTTGATATTACAGCAATGATTGATAGGGTATATTCTATTATAGAAGAAGAATTTAATTTAGAAGTAGATAAAGACAGCTTGGCATACAATAGATTTATTATTCATCTTAAGTTTTTTTTCGAAAGAATTGTCAATAAACAAAGTCTTGAAATAGATACCTCGGATAATCTCTTAAATATGATGAGAAAAGAATATCCAAAACAATACGACTGTGTTGAGAAAATTGTAGACTATATTTCCTCGAAATATTCAGAACCTATTGATGGAGAGCTTATATATTTAATGTTGCATGTAGTAAAACTAACTAGTTAAAAAGAGAGTTTTACTTATTATATAGTGTTATTAATGGAGGTGAGTTTTTTTTAACTGGATGGTTACGGTAAGGCCGGCTAGACCTTTATTTTATTAATTAAAATCATTAATTATAAGATGGAGGTAATTTGTATGAATTATGAATTATTAGCAAAAGAAATTATAAAGAAAATTGGGGGAAATGAAAATGTTAATAATGTTGCTCACTGTGCAACAAGGCTTAGGTTTAATTTAAGAGATAAAGAAATTGTAGATGCTGAAGAAGTTAAAAAAATTGAAGGTGTTATGGGAGTAGTCGATAAAGGTGGGCAGTTTCAATTAATTATAGGGCCTCAGGTAAGTAGCTTATATGATGAAGTAATAAAACTAGTAACTCATAAAGACGTTGTGGAAGTCAAAAAAGAAAAAATACAAGAAAAGAAATCTTTTAAGAACATTATAAACACTGTATTTGACTATCTTGCAGGAAGTTTGACACCATTAATACCTATTCTTTTAGCTGCATCACTATGTAAAACTATTGCAGCTATTATTGGTCCAAGTTTGTTAGGGGTAGTATCAGATACAAGTGATATTTATACTTTATTTACCTTTGTAGGGGATGCAGGGTTCTACTTCCTACCAGTTTTTGTAGGATATACAGCTGCTAAAAAGTTTGAATGTAATCAAGCTATAGGTATGTTACTTGGTGGAATACTTATACACCCTACCTTTATAAATATGGCTCAAAATAAGGTTTCATTTAGTGTTTATGGAATCCCAACCATAATACAAGGATATTCAAGTACAATTATTCCGATGATGCTAATTGTTTGGGTTATGTCATATGTAGAAAAATTCTTTAAGAAATATTCTCCAGATGTATTAAAGGTATTTTTAATTCCTTTTGGAACATTAATTGTAATGCTACCTCTAGCATTATCTGTTCTTGGACCTTTGGGAGGATTTTTAGGAACTTATGTCTGTGAAGGAATATTAGCTATAAATAGAGTTGCGGGTCCACTAGGCGTAGCTATAATCGGAGGAACTTTTGCTATATTAGTGTTAACTGGAATGCATCCTCTATTATTTACTTACTTATTTGTTACATTCCCAACCATAGGCTATGATAACTTCTTGTTACCTGGAATATTATGTGCAAGCTGGGCAGGAACAGGGGTAGCTATAGCATGTATATTTAAATTTAAAAATAGAGAGAAAAAATCTTTGACTTTTGGATATATAACTACATGGTTTTTAGGAGGAGTAGGAGAACCTTTATTATATGGTATATCAGTTACTTACAAAACACCGTTATATGCTGGAGCTATTGCAGGTTTTGGTGCAGGATTAGTTGCAGGATTATTAAAACTTACTGCTTATGTATTAAATACATCTAATGGAGTTTATGGATTAGCGGCTTTTGTAGGAGGTTCGACATCCAATTATGTTGCATTAGTAATAACTGTTGCTGCATCTCTTATCATAGGTTTTGTAGTTATGTTATTTATGAAACTTGATGAAAATATAAATTAGAGGTGATAAAATGGAGCTTTTTAAATCAGAGAAATTAAGTGATAGATTATATCGTATTACTGAATTTAGTGGAGTATGTTGTTATCTGATAGTTGGAGACAATAAAGCCTGCCTTTTAGATACTTGTTGTGGTTATGGAAATATTAAAGAGTATGCTGAGACATTGACAGATAAACCTATATTTCTAATATTAACTCATGGGCACTATGATCATATGGGGGGAGCAGCTCTATTTGATGAAGTATATATGAATCTTGATGATATGCCTGTATTTAAGAATCATGGAGATATGAAGTTAAGGATCAAAGAAACAAAAGCATTTCCACAGACTGCTCATGTTAAAGAAAAGGATATTGTTCCAACGAGAGTTGGAGAAATCAAAGATATAAAAGATGGTGACATCTTTGACTTAGGAGGAATTACAATTAAGATGATTCTTGTGAAAGGACATACACCAGGAATGATGTGCCCTCTTATTCAAGAAGAAAAATCTATAATTTTTGGAGATGCTTGCGGAGTAGGTGTTTTATTATTTGATGAATATTCATCAAATGTATCAGAATATAAAAATAGTCTATTAAATTTAAAGAAATATGAACATTTATATAATACAGTATATCGTAATCATGGTACATTCTTCTCCAATAAAGATTTATTAGATAATGTTATAGAGTGTTGTGATTTAATTCTTGGAGGAAAAGATGATCGTGAGCCGGTAGAGATTCACGGATATAAATTATTTGCAGCTAGAAAAACTAATAATGGGCATAGTAGAGCTGACGGAAAAGAAGGAAATATAATGTATGCTTTAGAAAAAGTAAAATAGACTTACAAAGCTCTTCAATGTTATACAAAAAGTAGGGAATACAAAAAAAAGGTTTAGCGAAATGCTAAACCTTTTTATATGGCAAGAAAAATATGAATACTATAAGTCAAAGTACTAAGGGGAGGTAAAGGAAATTCAAATGTTAATAAAAGGTTAACAAATAATGAATAAAAGGTAAAATATATATTTAAATTAAGAAAAGTTGTGTATGTAATATTTTACATATAAAATTAAGAGTGTATAAAACTGCTACACACTTAAGAAAAAGATAAAAATGATTTTGAACACTAGAATAAGTGTATCTATATAATTAATCAAATAGTGTACAAATAGATAATACAGTGTATTAAAAATCTATGAAAAATGAGCATTTTAGCGTTATTGACACACTAAAATTCATATAGTATCTTTTATCTATAGTATTAAGTGTATAGCTTCTTTGGGAGGTATTTTGATGAAGACTAATAGAGAAATAATTCTTCAATTTATGAAAGAGAATTCAGACTCAACCAATTATGAAATATCTAAAGGGGTATCTACACAATACTTATCTGAATGTTTAGTTATGCAGAGGACCAATATAAGCAGTATATTAAATACTTTGGTTAAAGAAGGGATTGTTGAAAAGATTAATGGTCGACCGGTTCTATATAAAATTAGAACAAAACACTCTCTCCAAAATGGAGAACAATCTTGCTTTAATCAATTAATTGGTTGTGACGGAAGTCTTAAGAATGCAGTTCAATTGGCCAAGGCTGCAATTCTTTATCCACAACATAGCTTACATTCATTAATACTAGGACCATCAGGAGCAGGTAAAAGTTATTTTGCTAATTTAATGTACCATTTTGCAATTGAGAATAAAATCATAAAAGAGGATGCTCCATTTATTAAATTTAACTGTAATACTTATAATGATAATTCAAAACTTATGATTGAAGAGCTGTTTGGAAAAGATAGAGATAATTTTGTGGAACAGGCTAGAGGCGGAGTACTATTTATCGATAATATTGAGTTGCTTCCTACTATTGGAAGAGATAATCTAGTCAGAATAGTTGAAAATAACAACAATATGAAAAATAATACCGATGTCATCATAATATGTGCAATGAATGACAACGTAAACAAAAATTTAATTGATACTTATAACAGCTATTTCTCAATTAAGATTCAAATATCAAAGTTAGAAGAACGAACATTAAAAGAAAGACTTGAAATGATTGAAAGGTTCTTTTCTATCGAAGCTAAGAGGAGTAATAAAATTCTTAATATTAATTCGGAACTTATGATATGCTTATTACTTTATAATTGTGAAGCAAATATAAAACAATTAAAGAGAGATATTCAATTAGGGTGTGCCAATGCATATGTAAGAGAATTTAATACTGAAAAAAACAACATATGGATTTACATGTCAGACTTTCCTTATAATGTGAGGACTGGACTACTAAATTTTAAAAATCATAAAAATGATATAAAAGAACTGATATCTGATAATTATGAGTATAAGTTTTCTATAACAGAATCTACAATAACTTCTATTAATGAAAAAAGTTTAACAGATCAAAAGAGTATGTATGATTGGATAGATGAGAAAGTAAACGAGCTTAGACAAAGGGGAATTGAAGAACAGGATATAAATACAATAATAAGTATAGATATTGAAACTGAGTTTAAGGAGTATAGTAAAAGACTAACCAATCAAGTTATTAATGAAGATCAGCTATCAGAAATCGTAAATAGTCGTATTATAACAATGGTCAAAGAATTTTTAGAAAAGGCAACACAGAAATTTAACAAGGTATATCCTATATCAATATTCTATAGCTTGTGCTTGCATTTGAACTCAACTTTGAGCAGAAAAAATAGAGGACAAAGATTAAGCAACGAACAAATAATGGAGATTATAACAAGATATAATGATGAATATGGGTATTGTATGAAGTTTATAAGTCTTTTGGAAAGAGAATTTAATGTGAGGCTTCCAATAGATGAAGTAGTATTTATAACAATGTTTATGACCAAAGATTCATTAGAAATAGAAAAAAGACATCCCGTAGTTTTAGTTGCACTTCATGGAGATTCGGCTGCAAGTTCAATTGTTAATGTAGTTAATTTTATGAGTAGTAATAAAACCTATGCTTATGATATGCCTTTAGATAAAAGTACTAATATAGCTTACGAAGAGTTGAAATCCTTAATAATAAAAATACATCAAGGAAAAGGAGTATTTGTCATATATGATATGGGATCATTTAAAACATTGTTTGAAATGATTTCAGCAGAGACAGGAATAGAGATTAAGTTGTTGCAAGTTCCTATTACTTTGATAGCACTGGATTGTACTAGGAAAGTTATGATGGATGGGAGTTTAGATGATATTCATAATAATTTAATGAACAGTTACACCTCTTTATTACCTATAAATCAAGAGAACTATTATAAAGCAAATAGTAAAAAAGTAATCCTGACTTTATGTATGAGTGGTAAAGGAGCTGCTATTCAGATAAAAAGCTATATTGAAAAACATATACAGCTTAATGATATTCAAGTAATTCCTTTATCAGGTATAGATAAAGATGTATTAATAGAAGAAGTTAATAATTTTAAAGAGAAATACGATATACTTTGCGTTATAGGAGGATATGATCCAGAGCTTTTAGGGATACGCTATCTACCAATCACAGATATTTTTCAAAATGAAGCAAGGGAGTTAAAGCAATTACTTAATTTAAATTCAAGCAATATTGAATTTAATGATAACTTTGACGCAATTTTTAATCATTTAAAAGAAGAATTGGTATTGGTTGATATAGACAAGCTAAAGATACATTTAATTAAAATAATTGATGAAATAAATCATACGCAAGGGTGTAATTTTACTCAGGAGCAAAGGCTAGCATTAATGATACACATAGCTTGCTGTATAGAACGTATACACGAAAAAGCAATCATACCAGTAAAGGTTTTTAAGGATGATATAATTAGCAAAAACTATGACTTATATAAATGCATAAAGAAAAATCTTTCAATTATAGAAGAAGAGTTCAATGTAAAATTTGACGATAATGAATTTGCAAATTTAATATCTATAATTAAAATGTCTAATAAAGGTTAGATAATGAAAAAGAATTACCTTTAAACCGTACGTTATTATATTAAAGTAAGGAGAAATGAAATATGTCTAACATAATGGAAACCATGGAAAAAAAGGTTATGCCGCCAATGGCTAAATTAAATAAAAATAAAGTCATAAAAGCCCTTACAATGGGAATGATGGCCACAATGCCACTTACTCTTGGAACCTGCTTAATAGCAATAGCAGTAAATTTTCCGCTAAAGTCTTGGACTGATTTTCTTGCAAAAACTGGAGTAGATGTGCATATGAATGCCGTCATTAATGGGACAACCCAGCTTATGGCATTATACATTGTATTTGCCATTGCATATAATTATGCAAAGTTAAAAGGACATGATGGCATGACAGCTAGTATGTTGTCTTTAGGTTCATATATTATTCTAATGCCACAACAAGTTATGGTTGATAATGCACCAATACTTGCACTAACAAAAAACTATTTAGGAAGTACAGCTATTTTTGGTGGAATGATTATAGCCTTACTAGTAACACATTTATATTGTTATCTCGATAAAAAAGGTCTTGTAATTAAAATGCCTGATAGCGTGCCTGAAATGGTATCTAAATCATTAAGTCCAACTTTTATAGCAATAATAGTTTTTATAGTTGTATTGTTTGTACGTATTGGTTTTGCTGCTACAACATATGGTAATGTATACGATTTTATTAATGGAACAATAGGATCACCAATAATGAAATTCGGAGCATCACCTTGGTCTGTTGTAATTGTATTTATGATTATAAATTTCTTATGGTTCTTTGGAATACATCCTAACACTATATTAAGTGTATATATGCCAGTACTTATAACTGCTGGTACAGCAAATATTGCTGCATTCCAATCAGGACAACCGTTACCTTATTTTGCCTTCTCAGCAATAGCTGCATATATAGGACTTGGGGGAGCTGGGTCAACACTAGGATTAGCAATTTGTATGCTAACTGCAAAGTCAGAACGTTATAAGACAATGGGAAAACTAGCTATTGTACCATCATTATTTAATATTAATGAACCATTGATATTTGGTGTACCTATAATGTTTAATCCGATTTACTTTATTCCAATGATTTTATCTACACCAGTAGGTGCCTTGGTTGGTTTGATATTTATTAAGCTTGGAGCTCATGCTAAAATGAATCCATCAATTAGCTTACCTTGGACAATGCTATCACCAGTAGGAGCTGCTATTACCACCGGATTATTTGCATCTTTAGGAATCTGTTGCGCTATCTTAGCTGTAACAGTATTATACTTCCCATTTTTCAAATATGCAGATAGACAAGCTTTGAAAGAAGAGTCTATTGGTGAATAAGAGTATTTAATAGTATCAGTAAATTAATAAAGGAGAGATGTAAAATGATTAATATATTATTATGTTGTTCAGCAGGGATGTCAACTAGCATATTGGTAAAAAAAATGAGACAAGCAGCTGAAGAAAAAGGGCTTGAAGCTGAAATATGGGCTATACCTGAGTCAGAATTAGAAAAAAACAAAGATAAAGCAGATATAGTATTGTTAGGACCTCAAATTCGTTATGCTCTTGAAAATGTAAGGGAATCAGTTGGAGCAGATAAACCAGTAGAGGTAATTGATATAAGAGACTATGGAACAATGAATGGCAAAAAGGTTTTAGAATTGGCTTTATCTAAATTAGCTTAAATTATAGAAAGGAGATCATACCATGGAAGGTTTGGAGATGACTTGCTTTGAGATTATTTCAGCAGTAGGTTCTGCACGTTCTTGTTATGTAGAGGCAATACAAGCTGCAAAAAAGGGAGATTTCAATAAAGCAACTAATTTAATGAATGAAGGTAAAAAATTATTTCAGGACGGACATAAGTTTCACAAAGTATTAATTGAAAATGAGTCATCTGGTAAGAAAATAGAAGCTGGATTATTGCTAATTCATTCTGAGGATCAAATGATGAGTGCTGAAGTGCTAGAAATTATGGCACGTGAAATTATAGAACTCTATAGAAATAAATAGATACTTGGGGTGTTTTATTAACACCCCTTAACAATATTAAAAAAAGATAGGAGGCAGAAATGATTAATGTAATTATCAATGCAGATGATTTTGGTATGTCAGAAGCATTTAACTACGGTGTTATTAAAGGATATAGAGATGGTGTTGTATCTTCAACAACATTGATGGTAAATATGGATGCAGCGGAACATGCAGTCTCATTAGCTAAAGCTTTTCCAGATTTATTTATAGGACAGCATACAAATTTAGTATTAGGAAAACCTTGTTCTAATCCCAAAGATATTCCATCGCTAGTAGATGAAAACGGATATTTTTGGAGTTCTTCTTACTACAGAAATGGTAGCAAAAGTTTTGTATATGAAGATGTAAAAAAAGAGACTGTTTCACAGATGGAAAGATTTAAAGAACTACTTGGCTATTATCCACAACATATAGAAGGACATTCAGTTTTTGGAGAAGTTGTAGAAAAGGCATTTAAAGATATAGCATTAGAATATAACATTCATGCTTCATTATTTTCTGAAAATTTACATGGATATAAGGAAACAGTAGGCTCAAGTGACTTTAAAACTATGATGAACATAATGTCAAAAGGACTTTCTGTTGAGAACATACTTAACGATGATTTGAATATTTTAAACTGTGATGGCAAGATTGTAGAGTTACACTTTCATCCAGGATATTTAGATCAATTTATTTTAGATAATTCTACTCTTACTACACCTAGGTGTAAGGATCTTGAGACCTTATGCCATGACAAAGTTATTAGTTGGTTTAGGGAACACTCTATTAATCGTATTAGCTTTGGAGAATTAAGACAATAAATAAAAAGTATATTTAAATATATCACTGATTTTATAAGTAAGAAAAGGATAACGTCACTTAAAAGCGAATTATAAAATTAAGTAAAAATGCAAAAAATTTAAAGGAGTTGTTAATATGGCGCTAATTCAAGCTAATTTTATATCAAAATCTTTGTTTAGGACAGTTACTATTAATGTGATACTACCAGTTGATAGAATTTTATTACCAGGTATGGTTGAAGGAGAACAGAAACCATTTAAGACTTTATATTTACTACATGGAATATTTGGTAATTATACTGATTGGGTTTCTGGGACTAATATTCAGAGATGGGCAGAAGAAAAGGGCTTAGCTGTTGTTATGCCTTCAGGAGATAATGCATTTTATCTAGATAATCCATTAGCTCAAAATAATTACGGAGAATTTATAGGAAAAGAGCTTGTTGAAGTAACTAGAAAAATGTTTCATTTATCTCACAAAAGAGAAGATACTTATATAGCAGGTCTTTCAATGGGGGGATATGGAGCTCTTAGAAATGGTTTAAAATACAATGATACTTTTGGTTATGTAGCAGCACTTTCAGCTGGATTAATTCTTGATAATATTGATAAAAGAACAAATGATTCCGAGTTCTTTTTGGAGAGGCGTAGCTTTGTGGAAGAATTTTTTGGGGATCTTACAAAAGTCGAAAATAGTGATAAAAACCCTAAGTGGCTTTTAAAAGAGTTAATTGATAAGAAAGCCAATATACCTAATATATACATGGCATGTGGCGAACAGGATCATTTGATTGAAGCAAACAGAGATTTTAGAAATTATGTAGAAAAGCTTGGTCTTGATATAACTTATGAAGAAGGACCTGGGGGACATGAATGGGATTTCTGGAACAGATATATAAAGAAAGTGGTTGATTGGTTACCTTTAGAAAGTAGTGATGCAGGTATTAATAGTGGAAATATAGGAAGGTAAATATAATTTTAATATTTACGTGGGGAAAAAATGAATACTAAAGACTTTTTATTATATCTACAATAGAGATATCACTCAACTATATGAAATAACAAATATAACCAAGGGGGATTCAAATGAAATATTTAGTACTAGATATAGGCGGAAGTGCAATTAAATATGCACTAATGAACAGGGAATCAGAGTTCTTAGAAAAGGGGAAGGTTAAAACGCCTAAAGATTCTTTAGAAACATTTGTTGAAGTCATTGGAGAAATTTATGATATATACAAAGATCAAATTGAAGGTATTGCAATAAGTATGCCAGGACGAATTGATAGTGATAGAGGATATACTTTTACTGGTGGAGCATTAACATATAATGATAAAAGAGATATGGTTGATATACTTAAAAAGAGATGTCCGACTTCTATAACTATAGAGAATGATGGGAAATGTGCTGCACTTGCAGAAGCTTCATTAGGTAATCTATCGGATTGTAATGATGGAATAGTAGTAATATTAGGAACAGGCATAGGTGGAGGAATAATAAAGGATAAAAAACTTCATAAAGGTGCTGATTTTATTGCAGGTGAGTTTAGTGTTATTATGACTAGCTCAAACACTAAAAAAAATCCAATGGAATCTATGTGGGCAAGAACCTGTGGAGTTAACGCACTTATAAACGAAGTAGCTTCAGTGAAAAATATATCTGAGGAAGAGATAAATGGTGAAAAAGTATTTGAATATGCTAATTCAGGAGATAAAGAGGTATTAGAAATATTAGATGAATATTGTTATAAAATAGTTGTGCAATTATTTAATTTACAATACATTTATAATCCAAAAAAAATAGCTATAGGAGGAGGAATAAGTGCACAAAATATTTTAATTGAATATATACAAAAAAATATACACGAATTAGCATCCATGATACCAGTGGATTTTCCAGCACCTACTGTTGTGGCGTGTAAGTTTAGAAACGATTCAAACCTAATAGGTGCACTACAAAATTTTATTAGTAAAAGTAACGTTTGAAAGGAGATATAAATAATATGAGTTTTCCTAAAAATTTTTTATGGGGTGGGGCTACTGCCGCTAACCAATACGAAGGTGGATATTTAAGTGGTGGAAAAGGTCTAGCAACTGCTGATACAGTTACTGACGGTGATATGAAGAATCCAAGAAAGATAGTTATTGAATTAGAAAATGGTGAAAGAAAGACAATATCAAGATTTGAAGATGTACCAGAAAATGCAAAAGCAATAGTGGAGGAGAATAACTATTATCCTAGTCATGTAGCTACTGATTTTTATAATCATTATAAAGAAGATATTGCACTAATGGGGGAAATGGGATTTAAGACCTTTAGAATGTCTATAAATTGGACACGTATTTTCCCAAATGGGGATGATGAAATAGCAAACGAAGAAGGTTTGAAGTTTTATGATGAAGTTTTTGATGAATGTCATAAACAAGGAATTGAACCATTAGTAACTATAAATCATTTTGATTTACCGCTAAACCTTGCTATTAAGTATGAAGGCTGGTTACATAGAGGAACAATAGATTTCTTTGTAAAATATTGTGATACAATTTTCAGAAGATATAAAAATAAAGTTAAATATTGGCTTACCTTCAATGAGGTTAATTTTTTGAGAAGTTATCTAGAATTGGGTATTACGAATGCTTCTAATATACAAAAGCAACAACAAGCAATATATCATCTTTTATTAGCAAATGCTAAAATTGTTAAATTAGGACATGAAATCAATCCAGATTTTAAAATAGGTCTTATGATAGCTAATATTCTTTTCTATCCAGAGACTTGCAATCCTAAGGATTCTATAGCTGAAATGGAAATTTCAAGAGGTTTTAAAGATTTCTATTATGATGTTCAATGTAGAGGATATTATCCTTCTTATAAATTAAAAGAATTAGACAGACAAAATGTTGTTTTAAAGAAAGAGGTAGGTGATGAGTATATCCTAAAAGAAGGAGTTGTAGACTTTATTTCTTTTAGTTATTATAATTCTTCAGTTATATCTACTAAAAAGAATTCTGAAGGTTCATTTGGAAATCAGCTAGCTGGTGTAAAAAATCCATATCTAAAAGAATCAGAGTGGGGATGGCCAATAGATGCAGAAGGCTTAAGATTAGTTCTTAATAGGCTTTATGACAAATATCAATTGCCACTAATGATAGTAGAAAATGGATTGGGGGCTTTAGATACAATCGAAGCTGATGGTTCAATTAATGATGATTATAGAATTGACTATTTAAAGGAACATATTAAACAAATCAAAAAAGCAGTTGAATATGATGGGGTTGAGGTTTGGGGATATACTCCTTGGGGATGTATAGATTTAGTCTCAGCTGGTACAGGAGAAATGAAAAAACGTTATGGATTTGTTTATGTTGATATGGACGATAAGGGAAATGGAACATTAAAAAGAGCCAAAAAGAAATCCTTTGAATGGTATAAAAAAGTTATTGAAACTAATGGTGAAGACTTAGAGTAATAGAAGTTTATTTTATAGAATAATTATAAATTTCAGAAAGTTATACTATATAAAGCACCTATCGTCGATAGGTGCTTAAAAATATAGTTCGCTTAATTTATTTTTTTACTTAGAATAGATACTAAGATTATTGTAAATCAAACTTAGTAACTGCTCTTTGGGTTAACTGAGCTGTATACTTACCAGTTAATGATCCATTTTTACTTAAGAAAACATCTTTAGCTATAATAGTATCCATTAAAGCTGATATCTCAGATTTAGTTATGTCACTCTTAACACCAGATACTGTCATGGAAACCTTGTCCCCAGTTTCAGTAACAAAAGTCATTGATAATGAATATTCCATAATTTCATCTCCTTTCTATAATAAAATAAATTGATTAAAACTTAAACATTAGCGATTTTTGATGTTTCATTTAATAAGTAATCACGAGCAGGATTACTTAAAACACCTTTGATGGCTTCAGCTACATCAAATACATTTTCGGGAGCAGCATTAATCTTAACACCTGAGAAGTTTTTCTTCTTATAGACAACTTTGCCAGATCCATTAACACCATTCTCCACTTCAATAGCAAGAGAAGTAGAACTTAAAACCTTACTAACAGCCATATACCTCACCTCCTTTCCATGCACTTCTGTCCTGTAGAGGCTTCTTCCCAAGCCTCATCAAATCCGTTTAGCTTCTGTACTGTAGAGACTTCTTCACAAGTCTCATTAAACTCTTTCTAGATAGTAAGAAGTTAATCAAAAACTTAAATTCACCTGTACACTGAAGATATATGCCAAACCTAAAATTATTGCTGAACTTTTTATAAAAAATTATGCGATTTTATCATCATTTCCATTATCTATAACCACTCCAAGCTTAGTTGAAATAATTGTATTAAGTTTGTTTATAGATGCGGTTAAACTGTTTAAGTTTTTCTCAAGTCTAATAAGTAGATATGCACTAATAGCAACAGGAAATCCAAGGTTGGCTATTAGGGTTATTAATTCATTAACTTCCATAGAAAATCACCTCCCTTTCTTTTAGATTCTGTCCTGTAGAGACTTTTTCTCAAGTCTCATCAAATCCTTAGCTGTTTAAGATATATGCATAAATAGAAAATATTCATATTATTCTTTTTTGTTTTCATAAAAAGTTAGATTATAAAAAACATTAATGGCCTCATCCAGTATGGTACATAAATAAACATTAACATCTGGATGTTTTGCTTTAAGTTCATTTAACTTTCTAATAGTTGATTCTCTGTAGTTGTGGCAGCGTTTAAGGTTAAAAGGCTCACCATCAATAGGTGGAGCAGCCCCGTTGGCAGTTGGTTTTCCATAGCGGTTATCCATTGATTTTTTATTAGCTTGTTTAGTAAAGAAAATATCTTTGGTGTTATTATTAAAATCTATATTGTTAAAGTTATCTGCTTCAGTGGTATCATTACAAAAAGAAAAACTAGATACTTGTGTTCCAAGAGGTGCAACATCAAATCCGCTTTCATCAAAATCTTCTTCAAAAGATAATTCATCTTCAGCAATTGTTTTCTTAAAACTTTTCTTTTTCATACTCATATCTCCTCAAAATTTTCTTATTTAACTTAGATATATGAAAAAGTTAAAATAATTAATGTAAAATTACATCAGTTTTTATTGGCAAAACCCTCTGAAGCCGCATAAACACTATATATAGTTATATAGCTAGATAGATATATAGGGAAAAATATATCTATCTTTATTCCTAGGATTTGACATTTGAAAATATCATAATTATGATGAGAGTAATAGTTCGTACGTATTTCCTGGTTATCTTGTTATTATCAGAGTAACTATAAAAGTTATAGAGTTAGGAAAATCTTAATAATTTCTTATGCAGGAAATCATAAACAGCAAAGAAGATTTTGATACAATAATTAAATATCTTAGATATGCTTAAAGGAGGACAATAGTTATGAATGATAAAATTCTCGTGGTAGATGATGAACATGATATAGCAGACCTTATAGAGGTCTATTTGCAAAATGAAAATTATATCGTATATAAATATTATTCAGCTAAAGAAGCTCTTGTTTGTATAGAAAATACAGAGCTAGACCTTGCTATTTTGGATATTATGATGCCTGATTTAAATGGATTTGATCTTTGTAGGAAAATACGTGAGAAGTTTACCTTTCCAGTTATTATGCTGACTGCAAAAGATGAAGAAACTGACAAGATTACTGGACTTACTCTGGGGGCAGATGATTATGTAACGAAGCCTTTTCGTCCTCTTGAATTAATTGCTAGAGTAAAGGCTCAGTTGCGTAGATATAAAAAGTACAATCCTGTAAAAGAAGAATTTGATACAAGTACAGTTCTAAGTTATTTTGGTTTAGAAATTAATACTAAGACATATGAATGTATACTTGATGGAAATCCTATTTCACTAACACCAACGGAGTATTCTATACTTTGTATCCTGCTACAGAATAAGGGGAATGTTGTTAGTTCGGAAGAGTTGTTTCATAAGATATGGCAAGATGAGTATTATAGCAAAAGCAATAATACTATCACAGTTCACATACGACATTTGCGTGAAAAGATGGGTGACACTATTGATGAACCTAAATATATCAAAACCATATGGGGAGTGGGGTATAAAATTTAATTGTTATTTAAGATAAGGAGAAAAAATTACGATATGGAGGTGATAGCAATGATGAATACTGGTACAGAAAAGAAATTACGTGTGAAACTTTGTATAACTTTAATTATCTATACTGTGGCTGGGTATATTTTAACAATATTATTTGATTATATATTTAGTAGATTTTCAAATGTATTTTTTCTTTGGATACACCTTAGAATTGATTTTATCTATTTTCTATATTTGGTTATAGGATTTTTCTATATTTTTTATCATTACTGGAAGAAGCCTTGGGGATATTTGCAGGAAGTTATGAATGCAATTAAAATAGTATATCAATCAAATGACAAAACCATTGAATTATCTGAACCACTCAAAGATATGGAAAAACAAATGAATCAAATAAAGATGGCTGTTATGCTTAGTCAGCAAGCTGTAAGAGAGGCTGAAAGTAAAAAGGATGAATTAGTTATGTATTTAGCACATGATATTCGCACACCTCTTACATCTGTAATAGGATATCTAAGCTTGCTTGATGAAGCCCCTGATATGCCAGTGGAGCAGAAAGCAAAATATGTTGGAATTGCTTTGGAGAAATCTATGCGTTTAGAAAAGCTCATTAATGAATTCTTTGAAATCACTAGGTATAATACACAGCAAATTCAATTAACAAAAACAAGTGTAGATTTATACTATATGCTTGTACAGCTTATTGATGAATTTTATCCTGTATTATCTTATAAAGGTAATTCTGCTGTACTTAATGCAAATGAAGATTTGACTGTATATGCTGATTCTGAAAAACTAGCTAGAGTGTTTAACAACATGCTTAAAAATGCCATTGCCTACAGCTATCCTAATACAGAAATTCTGATTTATGCCTATAAGGAACAAAATAAGATTAATATTAGATTTGAAAACCAAGGGGATACTATTCCACCAGATCAGCTGTCTAAGATATTTGAAAAATTTAACCGTTTAGATTCTGCTCGTAAATCCAATAGTGGCGGTGCAGGTCTTGGACTTTCTATTGCCAATGAAATTATTCGTCTGCATGGTGGAGAAATTTTGACTCAAAGTGAAAATAATAGGATTACTTTTACCATATCACTTCCTACTTAAAATTAGTAAAACATTAATAGGATATTAGGATTTTCTTAGGAATTTATCCCGTTAATATTAAAGTTTAAAAGATCCTTGTTCAGTAA
Organism: Clostridium intestinale DSM 6191; assembly: GCF_900130055.1. Taxonomy (GTDB): domain Bacteria; phylum Bacillota; class Clostridia; order Clostridiales; family Clostridiaceae; genus Clostridium_T; species Clostridium_T intestinale. Next base: position 371,095 of record NZ_FQXU01000004.1, on the reverse strand, counting down.
AATAAAACTGAACAAGGATTTTTATCTTTGTATTATAAAAAGAGGGAGAAAGACATGGAGTTAATAGTTAAAAATCTAAAAAAGGAATTTAAGGATAAAACTGCAGTTGATGGTGCAAGTTTAAATCTTACGCCTGGTGTATGGGGACTTCTTGGGGCTAACGGCGCTGGTAAAACTACACTTATGAGAATGATTGCAGATATTCTAAAACCAACCAGTGGGAAAATACTTTTTGATGGTAAGGATATTCATTTAATGGGTGAAGAATATAGAAATATATTTGGGTTTTTACCACAAGACTTTGGCTTTTTTCAAGATTTTACAGTAAAGGACTATTTGGAGTATGTGGCTGCTCTTAAAGACATTCCAGTTCGCGAAACGAAAAAAAAGATTGATGGCTTACTGCATACACTTACCTTGATGGAGGTGAAAAATAAAAAAATCATCAAGTTATCTGGTGGTATGAAACGTAGAGTGGGGATTGCGCAAGCAATGTTAAATGACCCAAAACTTTTAATAATGGACGAACCAACAGCAGGGCTTGATCCTGGAGAGAGGGTGAGGTTTAGAAATTTTATTTCAGAGTTTTCCCATGACAGGATTGTACTTATTTCAACTCATATTGTATCTGATATAGAGTATATTGCTACTAAAAATGCCATTATGAAATCGGGAAAAATACTTGATGTAGGAACAACTAATGAATTGGTGAAGAAAGTTACGGGTAAGGTTTGGACCTGTATAGTACCTGCTGAAAAAATGTCAATGTATGAAATGCAACTTCGTATTATTAACCAACGAAGTGAGGGTAATAATAAGGTATCAATTCGTTATTTAGCAGATGAGGCAAAAACAAGCGACTCAGTAATGGCTCCACCTCGTTTGGAGGATTTATATTTATGGCTATTTCCACAAGAAGATATCATTAAGGAGGAAGAGTAAATGTTTCGTATTTATAGCCTTGAAATAAAGCGTGTTTTAAAATCACGTCGTTCTATCATTTTATTACTTATGGCATTAGTCATGTCTATGGTGATGGCTTGGCTTCCCGTAATGTATGAAGATATAAATCAGTATGATGAAAATGGGAATAAGGTAGCAGATTTAAATGGATTAAAAGCAATTAAATATAAAAAGTCACTTCGCTCTGAAAATAATGGAGAAGTTACTTCGGAAAAGTTGAAAGAAGCTTTGAATATCTATCAAAAAGCGGTTTTACCATATGGAGAAGAAAGTATTAATAGTGGTGAATTCCCATCAAATATTTATATAAAAAAGGTATTTCCAGTTCAAAATTTGTTAGGAAGGCTACCAGAAACCTATTCTAATTCCAAAACTGGTCAAGGAATAAGCCTAATGAATATTCATCCAGATAAATTGGATGGATTTTATGATCAGACAGCTGAACATCTGAAAAATATAATGCAGATGGAGCAGAAGGAATATCCAAGGGCACAGGAGCATGCAATAAAAAAATATACCGAAGTAAGTAGACCTTTTAAGCTTTACGCTGGATATTCAAGAGACGCATTCGATTATATTGTCCTGTTTATTTTTCTATTAGTCATTATTTGTATAGCTGCTGCAACTCCTACGTTTTCTAATGAATACCAAACAGGTTCAGATAGCATTTTACGCTGCACAAAATATGGACGTTCTCAACTAGGAATTGCAAAGATCATGTCAGCACTAACTATTTTCACTACAACATTTATAATATGTATTTCAATTCATTTGCTCATTTCAAATCTAGCATTTGGAACCGAGTGTATGAAAACATCTATGCAGATGCTGTTTTCAGTTATCAGCCTACCTGCACTCAATTTAGGTGAGCTTCAGATTACCTTGGCAATAGGAGGAATTATTTCCTTATTAGCAACTGTTAGTTTCACACTGTTTTTGTCAGCTAAATGCAAAGATTCACTTACTGTTATCCTAATTGCCATTGTAACTTGCTTACTTCCTATATTCACCTATTCAGCTGGAGCAAATTGGTTTACTTTTATATTACCATCAGCAGGAGTAGGTACACAAAATAGTCTACTTTACCAGTTAACCAGCTTTAATTATCTGCATATTGGTCAGGTGAGCATTTGGACACCTTACGTAATAATAGCCGCTGCAATAATTGAAATTCCTGTATTTCTTTTTCTTGCTATACGTACTTATAACAAACATCAGGTTGCATAAATCAATATTTTATAAAAAAGTTCAGCAATAATTTTGAGATTTGCATATATACTGAGTGTACAGTTAAATGATTTGATGAGGCTTGGGAGGAAGCCTCTACAGTATTAAGGTGTATATCTTTTGCGTAGAGGTGAAATTAAGTTTTTGATTAATTTCTTACGTCTAGAAGGAGTTTAATGAGACTTGAGAAGAAGTCTCTACAGATCAGATGTGCATATATTCTCAGTGTACAGGTAGATGATTTGATGAGGCTTGGGAAGAAGCCTCTACAGGGCAAAGGTGTTTATTTTGATAGGAGGTGTTAAGATGATAAAAGATAGGATAACTGTAAGTTCTAAACAAGAGGGACAGAGCTTTGATAAGCTGCAGATTGCCTTAGCAATTAAAAATTCTACTTATGATGATGAGTTAAGCTGCTCTTTACTTGAAAATGGAGTAATTAAAGAGTGTAGCCATTGTAATCTAAAAGAGATTTGTGAAGGAGTTGAAGAAGTTTCTAAGGATTATTATGATAGGACTACTAAGGTTGTAGGGAGTTTTAAATTTTAGAGATTTATAAATGCCACTTAAAGGGAGGATATCCTTTTGAGTGGCATTTATTTTATCCTCAAATAATTTTGTAGGAAAATAATGTGTTAAAATTTAGTTAGTAATATTTAATAAGCAGAAGAGTCCATTTACAGAAAAAGTATTGCACTTTGGCAGAAGAAAAAAGAAATTTACACTTAGTATATTATTCAGCATTAACAGGCTGATTGCAGAAAATATCTTAAGGTAATGTTAAGGTTAACCGTGTTTAACTGAAAGATAGGGAAACTATAATTAACTTAAGGCTCGAAGGTATTATAAGACAAAAGAGAGAGGTGAAACCATGAATAAAAATATTATGATTGTAGATGATGAGAAGGAAATTCGTGAGCTTCTGAGGTTATATATAGAAAAGGACGGATATTCTGTGATACAGGCTAAAAATGGCTTGGAGGCACTTAAACAAGCTAAATCCATGCAGGTTGATTTGGCTGTTATAGACATTATGATGCCAGAGCTTGATGGCTATCAGCTTATCAAAGCTTTGAGAGAGAATAGTAATATTCCTATTATTATTGTTAGTGCGAAAACAGAAAATCATGAAAAAATACTTGGGCTTGACCTTGGTGCTGATGATTATGTGACAAAGCCTTTTGATCCATTAGAAGTTATTGCTAGAATTAAAGCTCAACTACGTCGTTATAATGGATATGTGGCAGATTCTGAAGTAGATTTACTAATTGCAGGCGAGTTGTGTATGGATATTTATGCTTGCAAACTTAACTTTGGCAGAGTAACAATTCCTCTTACTGCCACTGAATTTAACATTATGAAGCTATTTATGCAAAGTCCCGGACGTGTATATACCAAACAGCAGATTTATGAAGCTGCATGGCAGGAGGGAAGTATCGTAGACGATAATACGGTGATGGTTGCAATCAGCAAGCTACGAGGAAAACTTCCCGAAGAAGGAGCAGTATCTATTGGAACAGTCCGAGGATTAGGATATCGTCTGGAGGTGTGTAAATGAAGAAAAAGCGCAGCTTCAAAAGCGTAATCATGCGTAGTTTTATCGTCTATAGCCTGGGAATTGCACTTATGCTTCTGATATTGGAGGTTTTATTCAGCCTGTTTACATTAAATAACGGGATGAATTTTTCAGAACTGGCATCTTCCCCTCTTGAGGAGGAGACACAAAAACTTCAAATCACACTTTCGGTTGTCTGGAATCTTATCACGGCTGCGGTATATTTTATAGGGGTTATTTTTTTGGGACGTGGAGTCAGTAGAAAAATCATGGAACCTGTGAAGAAAATGCAAGAGGGTTTCAATGAGGTTACAGCTGGTCACTTAGACACTACGCTGGACTTTGAAACAGAAATAGAGTTTGGAGAAATGCGAGATGCTTTCAATTTTATGGCGCGAAAGCTAAAGGATTCTGAAGAAAAGCGAATGATAATGGAAAATGAGAGAATGAGACTTTTCTCCCATATTGCCCATGACTTGAAAACTCCCATGACAACAATTTATGGATACGCAGGGGCCTTGGCAAATGGTATGGTAGAGGATGTGGACAAACAGAGAGAATACAATTTGGCTATAAAAGCTAAGTCTGCTCAGATGAATCAATTGATTGACCAATTACTTTCCTATTCAAAGATGGGAACTTCGGAATACCAGATGAATTTAGTTAAGGTTGACCTTGTAGAGCTACTCCGAGTATCTTGTGCCACTTTGTTTGGTGAAATCGAAAACAAACAGATGAAGTTGGAGCTGCATCTGCCAGATAAGCCTATATTTTACCTGGCAGATTCGTTAGAAATCCAGCGTGCCATTGGTAATCTACTGACTAATGCTATCCGACATAACCCTGTTGGAAGCCAGTTGTCTGTAAGGATTACTGAGGAATACAATAGAGTTGAGATACAAATTGCTGATAACGGAGCGGCTATCCCAGAGTCTATTTCTAGGAATCTATTTGAGCCTTTTGTTTCAGGAAATGATTCAAGAAGTACCAATAGTGGAACAGGACTTGGACTTGCAATTGTGAAAAAGGTAATGGAACAGCATTCCGGAGAAGTTTTCGTATTAGACGCACCTGCTCCTTATACAAAGATGTTTGTTTTGAGGTTCCCAAAAGTTTCAGAATGCAGAAAGGGGGAGGTATAAAGATGTATGGAAAAATTATTAAAAATGATATACGAAAAAGTAAGCTAATTACCGTGACAATTACAGCTTTTATTCTCGTTGCCTCCATGCTAACTGCTTTGGCTGCATCTATGACAGTAAATCTGTTTGGTGCTATAGATAATATGCTTGTTTCTGCAAAATCACTCCATTTCATGCAAATGCACACAGGAGACGTAGATAGGGGACAGTTGCAAAGTTTTGCAGAGGATAATGATAAAGTTGAGGATTATCAGGTGTTAGAGTTCCTTAACATCGAGGGTGCGGACATTGTAATAGGTGACGATTCCCTTGCTGGAAGTATACAGGACAACGGACTTTCTGTGCAGGGTAAGAAATTCGACTTCCTACTTAATTTAGATGGTGAAGTTATACATCCTAATGATGGAGAAATATATGTTCCAATATATTATATGAAAGAAGGAAACGTGGCACTTGGCGATAAGGTGAAAATACACGATATTTCCTTTACGGTAGCTGGTTTTTTAAGGGATTCTGTAATGAATGCTACCCTTGTAAGTTCAAAGAGGTTTCTTGTGAGCCAAGCAGATTTTGAAAGAGTCCGAGAGTTTGGAAAGCTAGAATACCTTATTGAGTTTAGACTAGCAGAGGATGTTTCCTTCCCTGCTTTTGAGGCAGATTATATTAATGCTGGACTTCCTGCAAACGGACCTCCTGCTATCACTTACAAACAAGTAAAGATGATAAATGGCATTACAGACGGCATCATGATTGCTGTGCTGATGTTAATAAGTCTCCTTGTTATAATTGTGACATTTTTGTGCATCCGCTTTACGCTACTGGCTAAAATTGAAGAGGATTATAAGGAAATAGGTGTACTTAAGGCTATTGGTATACGTGTATCTCTGATTAAAAAACTCTACCTTGCAAAATACGGAGCTATAGCGGGAGTAGCATGTGCGTTAGGTTTTTTGGTTTCTCTACCTCTTCAAACGCATTTTATGAAAAATATTAGTTTATATATGGGAGAAAGTAGAAGCGAAATTCCTGGCTTACTCTGGGGAGTTTTGGGGGCTATGCTAATTTTCGGAGTTGTCATGTTGTATGTGAACAGTGTGTTAAAGCGCTTCCGTAAAATATCTGCGGCGCAAGCAGTGAGGTTTGGAGCTCCAAGGGAAAAATCGAAATTTTCAAGAACATTCCGTCTGAGCGATAACAGGGTCTTCTCTAGAAATATTTTTCTTGGAATCAAGGATATTCTATCAAGGAAAAAACTGTATATTACGATGTTGATGGTGCTGATAATTTCTTCATTTATTATGATTGTGCCACAAAATATCAGTAGTACTATTTCTGCGAAAAGCTTCATTACCTATATGGGAATGGGAATTTGTGATGCTAATATTGGGGTGATGAGGACACAGGTAGAGGATGTTGTGGGGAAAGCTAATGAAATTGTTGATGTACTTGTGGAGGATAAGAATGTTGAAAATTATACTTTGTTTACTAGCAGGATGTTAGACAGGATAACAGACGAAGGGAGGACGGAGAAACTTATGGTAGCATTTGGTGACTACTCTGTATTTCCTATCACCTACTCCAAAGGTTATGCTCCGCAATTAAAGTCAGAGATTGCCCTCTCAAATCTCAATGCTAAAGACCTTGAAAAAACTGTTGGGGATGAGATCGTTTTAATGGTTGACGGCTCAGAAAAGCACCTGAAGGTGTGCGGGGTTTACTCTGATGTCACCAATGGTGGACGAACAGCACAAGCCATTTTTGATACAAATAGTGGAGATGTTTTGAGTGTAGGTATAGCGGTCACGTTCCTAGACCGAAAGAGTGTAAATGAGGCAATAGAACAGTACAGAGAACAGTTCCCTTTCGCTAAGATTACAGGGATAGACGAAAGCATTAAGCAGATGCTTGGATCAATACGGGACGCAGTCAAAATGGCTTCCACTGCAGCCATAGGAACAACTATCCTGATCACACTACTAGTTACTATGCTATTTATAAGAATGATAGTGACGAAAGACCGTCATCCTATAGCAATACTGAAATCAATTGGATTTACCAGTAAGGATATTCGTGGACAGTATCTTACGCGCTCAATCACTGTGCTTATACTTGGATTAATCATAGGGACTATTCTGGCTAATACATTAGGAGAGCTTGTTGGTGTGGCAATCGTTTCTTCTTTTGGAGCAACAACATTCCGTTTTGTAGTAAACCCTTGGTTTGTCTACCTGATTTCCCCGCTACTAATTGCGTGCTGCATCATTACAGCAACTAGGCCAGGTATTTCAGGTATCCAGACATTAAAAGTTTCCGATTATATTAAGGAGGATTAATATTATGAATAGCATCATTGTAGGGAAAGATATAGTGAAAATTTTTGGCAAAGGTAGAGAGGAAATCAAAGCACTGAATGAAGTAAACGTGGAAATAACAAAAGGTGAGTTTGTCGCTGTGATGGGACCATCTGGTTCTGGTAAATCTACACTGCTGTTCGCCCTCAGTGGCATGGACGACATTACAGGTGGGTCAGTAAAATTTGACGATATGGAACTATCTAAACTTAGGGAAAACACACTTGCTGATGTTCGTAGAAGGAAAATGGGCTTTGTATTTCAGCAACCTACCATGTTAAAAAATTTAAATATTTTGGATAACATCATCCTCCCAGCAGAGTATAAGGGCAAAAAAGATAGTAGGAAACTTACACAAAAAGCGAAAGAACTGATGAAGAAAACAGGGATTTCAGGGCTTGAAAACAGGGATACCACAGAGGTTTCGGGAGGGCAACTCCAGAGAGCTGGAATTTGTAGAGCTTTGATGAATGAGCCAGAGATTCTATTTGCTGACGAGCCTACTGGCGCGCTCAACTCAAGGTCGGCAGAGGAAATCATGGATCTGTTAGTGGATATCAACAAAGAAGGTACGGCTATATTGCTCGTGACCCACGACTCTAAAGTTGCAGCAAGGGCTGATAGGATTTTGTTTACGAAGGACGGTAATATAGTTTCCGAACTTACGCTACAAAAGTTCAGCGACAAGGATATAGATTTGAGAGGGAAAAAGGTACTTTCTGGAATGGCTGCTGTAGGTATTTAGTGTAAATGGCAAACTAAAAATGTATTAAAAAGTAGATGCTTTAGGGCATCTATCTCTTTATTACTGAAATTAAAAACATATTTTTTCTTTAAGCTTTTCTGATGTAGAGGGGGAGTTAGTATAGATCATTAACTTAAAGTCAGGACAGTTCGACAGTTGCAAATTTACATGCTCAAACTCCAATTCCCCAATTCGAGGATCATTCAATAATTTATGACAGTCATTGATAGTTTTAACTTCGTAGCGTGGCCACCATGAACTGAATAGTTCACTTTCTTGTTTAAATTTCTCAATCATTTTGTTTAACCTCACATCTTGAGGGTGTAGAGCACAATCAGCCCTAAATCTGGCAATGGCTATTTTAGCTTGTTCCTCCCAATCTGAGTTAATTTCTTTATAAAATGGGTCAGTCAAGCATTGACGTAATATGTTTGGTTTTGGATTTATGTTGTCAGAATATGAAGGGAAACGAAATAAAAACTCTGCTGCACGATTCCACAATAATACATCCCAGTATTTATCCATTATATAAGCAGGATTAGGATCCAATGACATAACAGTTCTTTTTAATCCTACACTAATTTCTTTATAAATTTTTGATTCTTCTACTTCATTTGATTTAGATAATAGAAAAAAATATTGGCGTTCATCATCGGATAATTTTAAGGCAGTAGCTAAACTCTCCAATACTTGATGAGAAGGGTGTACATCTTTTCCTTGTTCTATAGATGTGTACCAAGAAACACCGACATTGGCAAGCTGGGCAACTTCTTCGCGGCGAAGCCCAGGTGTGCGACGACGTCCGTGTGAGGGCAGGCCAACCTGTTCAGGGGTAAGACGTTCTCTTGTTGTACGCAAAAATTCACCAAGGGACTGCTGTAATGTAATTTCCTTCATTTATTTTCCTCCTCATATCCTACTACTATCAATACTAGGATAACCACAGTGTGGTTAAATTATTTTGATGCCTATATACTAACAATATAGCATGTAAGTGCCGTATAAACAAACAATCTAGAATGGAGTGATTAATTTATGAAGATATTTGTAACTGGAGCAACAGGTAAGGTTGGAAGTCGTTTAGTACCATATTTACTAAAGAATGGTCATGATGTACGTGTTCTTGTAAGGAATGTTGATAGAGGATTAGCACTAAAAGAACAGGGTGCAGAAGTGGTCATGGGTGATCTTTTGAATAATGAAAATCTCACTGAAGCTATACAAGGAGTTGATGCTGTTATACATACAGCTGCTCAATTTAGAGGTGGAATTAGTGAAGAAATGGCACGTGCAGTGAATCTAGATGCAACTATTTTGTTAGCTAAAGCAGCGCTAGAGGTAGGGGTCACAAGATTTGTTTTTACTAGCACATGTAATGTATATCGTGACTTGAATGTAAACAGATTATGCAGAGAAGATGATGTTCTTATGCCAACTAATCTGATGTATCCCAAAACTAAAATTGCTGCAGAAGAAGCTTTATTAAAACTAAATCGTGAACAAGGACTAGATATTCGTATTATGAGACTTGCATTTGTTTATGGAGATGGTGATCCACACATTGAAGAAGTTATGCCTTATATGATTAATTGGAATCCATCAAAGCTGATGTCTATGGTGCACCATGAAGATGTGAGTCAAGCGTTACTTCTTGCTGCTAGTACACCAACTGTTAGTGGTAGAATTTACAATGTTGCAGATGATAATGCTATTACTTTAGGTGCGCTATATAAGCTACAGGGAGGATTAGAGCAAGTGCCTACTGAAGATGGGTGGATTATGTCTAACCTATGGGAATTGACAGCAGATCCAACTAGAATTAAAAACGAACTCAATTTTATCCCTAAATATACTTCTATTTATAGTGCTAGAGATAAGGGCGCTTTATAGTAATAATTACTAGGACGTATAATGAAATATACAGTCACTGTAAAAACACACCCCTCTTTATTTTAGGGGTGATATTTTTACGCAAAAATAAGATTAATGCGCATTAGTATCATTTTTCTAAACACGGGGGAAAAGGAGTTCAATTGAAGAGTTTGACATGAATACATCATCTATGATAATATGATGTAAATTTGGTGAATTAAAGGAGGACATATATCTATGTATTCAGTACGTTTAAGATAAGAAGGCAATAAAAAAAGCGTTTAAAACATCCACAATGGTGGGCTTTTTTGTTGTACTTATTTTACGTATTAGGACATAGATAGAGGGAGTGTAGTTATATTAGGCTATGCGTTTTTCTTTGTGTCTTTTTAACGTTGATATGCAGACTAAAGATTCCATTGGGGATTTTAGCCTGCATTTTTTATTGCCTAAAACTTATAAGGAATCAACAATAAAAATGCAAGGAGAAATTTGATATGATAAAACAAAATTCGAAATGGAAACAAGATTTTTTTACGATATGGACAGGACAAGCAATTTCACTTATTTCTAGTGCTATTCTTCAAATGGCTATAATTTTTTACCTTACAGAAAAAACAGGATCAGCTATGGTTCTGTCAATTGCTTCATTAGTAGGATTTCTGCCTTATGCAGTATTTGGTCCTGCCATAGGTGTATTAGTAGATCGTTATGACAGAAAAAAGATAATGATTGGAGCAGATTTAATTATTGCTGGGGCTGGAGCTATACTTGCTATTATTGCATTGTATATGGAGTTACCAGTTTGGATGGTTATGATAGTACTGTTTATAAGAAGTATTGGAGCTGCTTTTCATTCCCCTGCCCTAAGTGCAGTTACTCCTCTTTTAGTACCAGAAGAACAGCTAACTAAATGTGCTGGTTATAGCCAATCACTGCAATCCATAAGCTATATTATTAGCCCTGCTGCCGCAGCATTTTTATATTCTGTTTGGGAATTAAATGCGATTATAGCCATGGATGTGCTGGGCGCTGTGATTGCGTGTATTACAGTGGCACTTGTGCATATTCCTAAGCTAAATATAGAGGAGCAAGACCAGAAGAGTAATTTTATGAAAGAGTTTAAGGAAGGATTTAATGTTTTAAAAGAAAACAAAGGATTATTTGCATTGCTTCTTATAGGCACACTATATATGTTTGTTTATATGCCAATAAATGCACTTTATCCTTTAATGACCATGGAGTATTTTTCGGGAACACCAATGCATGTATCTATTACAGAAATAGCCTATGCCGCTGGTATGCTAGCAGGTGGTTTGCTGTTAGGACTACTTGGAAACTTTAAAAAGCGAATAATATTAATAACTGCATCTATATTTATGATGGGAGTTAGTTTGACCATTTCAGGACTTCTTCCTTCAAGTGGGTTTATAATATTTGTAGTTTGTTGCGTTGTTATGGGGCTTTCGGTTCCATTTTACAGCGGTGTTCAAACGGCTCTTTATCAAGAAAAAAATTAAGCCAGAATATTTAGGGCGTGTATTTTCTCTAACAGGGAGTATCATATCTCTAGCTATGCCTCTTGGTTTGATCCTCTCTGGATTGTTTGCTGATAGAGTAGGTGTAAACTATTGGTTTTTAATTTCAGGTGTTTTAATAATTATTATTGCTATAGTATGTCCTCTAGTCACTGCTATTAGTAAATTAGATTAAATAAAAAATGAAAACATGGCATTTTAGATATTGATAAAAGGAGTGTGTTCGTATGACAAATAATATCATTCAATTAGTAACAGAGAAATTATCCCTTTTGCCTTTTATAGAAGGTGTTGTATTAGGTGGCTCACGTGCAAGAGGTACCCATACAGAGGATTCTGACATAGATATCGGAATCTATTACAATTCAGAATTATTTGACCTGACTTCTATCAATCAACTTGCTACAGAGCTAGATGATGAGCATAGAAGTAACCTTGTTGTGGCTCCAGGAGCTTGGGGTGATTGGGTTAATGGAGGTGGATGGTTAGTCATAAATGGGTATCATGTTGACTTGATTTTGCGTGATAAAAAACGTGTAGTCCAAATAATTAAAGATACGGATCAAGGAATTGTTACTGCTAATTATCAGACAGGACATCCCCATGGATATATTAGTGCCATGTATCGTGGAGAATTGGCAATCAGCAAGATACAATACGCTAATGATGAAAACTTTTATGAATTAAAAAAGCAAGCAGAATGTTATCCAACATCTCTTCAGAAAGGGTTATCCGAATTTTTTATGTTTGAGGCAGGTTTCTCTTTAGTGATTGCCAAGAAAAATATAAATAAAGATGATATATCATATGTTTGTGGACATTGTTTTCGAAGCATATCTTCGCTTAATCAAGTCTTATTTGCATTAAACAGGGAGTACTGTATAAATGAGAAAAAGGCTGTTAAGATGATTGAAGATTTTAAAATCAAACCAAGTAATTACAAGGAAAGGATCGATAAGGTTATTTCCTTAATATCAACTGATGTAGATTGTACAACAAACGGAATAGATATTCTTCAAAGACTAGTAGATGAGGTTGAAGAACTGAAAGGAGTTAATATTCAATGATAGGACCAGATAAGAAAAAACTTTATCCAAATGAAAATATAAAGACAGTTTGCTATATAAGTAACCTGCCTAAAAGACCTAATGTTGAGATTGGGGAATACACTTATTATAGCGATAATCAAAAGTCTCCAGAGAAATTTTATGATAATATAGAGAACCATTACGAGTTTTTAGGGGATAAACTGATAATAGGCAAGTTCTGTGCAATTGCAGAGGGAGTTAAGTTTATTATGAATGGTGCAAATCATAGAATGGATGGAATTACAACCTATCCTTTTAATATCTTTGGCTGTGGATGGGAAAAGGTGACGCCTACAGTAGATGAGCTTCCTTTTAAGGGAGACACAGTAATTGGAAATGATGTGTGGATAGGTCAAAATGTAACCATTATGCCTGGTGTTAAGGTTGGAGATGGAGCAATTATAGCATCTAACTCAACTGTAGTAAGAGATGTAGAACCTTATACAATATATGGTGGAAATCCTGCTAAATTTATTAAAAAACGATTTAGTGATGAAAAAATAGAGTTTTTATTAAAACTTCAATGGTGGAATTGGGATGAAGAGAAGATATTTAATAATCTTGAAAATCTAACATCGGAAGTTGGGTTAGAGCAATTACTTTAAATTTACTATAAATCCTGCATTCTTTTGAGTGTAGGATTTGTTTTTTATGCAAAAGGAGCTGAGCGCTAATTATTTAGTGCCCAGCTCCTTTTAAAGGATAACGTTGAAATGTTGACGGTGTAGATTTTAATACTTTAGGTCCCATATAGTGCGTCTAACTTTAGATAAAGCTTCTTTTGATTTATCTTTATTCATAAACATCAAAATTACATAGAGTGAATCTAATATGCTCAATTGAGATATACGAGAAGATAAAGCTTCTGAATGAAATTCTATTTCTTCAGATATAGAAATAAAAACGATATCACCTATCTTAGCTAAAGGAGAAGATGCGTGGCTAGTGATGACAATTACTTTTGCACCAGCTTTTTTTACTACTTCAGCTATTTTGATAGTTTCTTTTGATTTTCCTGTATGGGAGATACAAATTGCACAATCCTGTGATGTTAATAAAGATGCTTCCATAAGTTGTATATGATAATCGGTACTATGACGAACATGAGTTGGAGAACGTAAAAATTTATGATATGCATCTCCTGCAAGTATACCTGATCCACCCACACCAAAAAAGTATAGTAGATTTGAATTTGATATAATTTCAGCTGCTTTTTTCAAATCGTCTAATTGTAAGATTTTCTTAGTATTAGTTAGTGTTTTAATGTTTGAATCAAAGACCTTCTGCGCCATAGTTAACTCATTATCATCAATTTCAATCTTTTCATGAATTGATGTAGTTGAAAAATTATTTTCTTCAACTAAGATAGCCATCTTAAATTCTCTAAAGCCAGAATAACCTAGCTTTTTTGCAAATTGAAATAACGTAGAGACTGCAACATTGAGCTCAGCAGATAAATCGCTGATAGAATTTTGAGCCACAGAAATTGGATTTTCAAGTATATAATCTGCAATATTTTGTTCTTTAGTACTTAATCCATTGTATAATGATTTAATTTTAAGTCTAACAGATACATCCATGTTGGGCCTCCTTTGTTTAAATGATGTATTGTAACTTCAAAATAATAAAAAAATTTAGCTTTAATTTATATTTTAAATATTATCATATAAAAATAAAATTTATAAAAAATAGCGTTGTTATAAGTATATCAAATAGTAATTTCATGTCAATATCTTGTATAAGGCAAGCTTTTGCTCAATATTGTTGCTACTTTATATGAATATCATATTATTTCTTAAATTGCAATAGTAGGTGAAAATAGAAATACGAGGGAAAAAATATTTAGAAAAATTTTTTTCTTAAAAAGCTTTACAGAAAAAAATTTTTTTGATAAAATGAAGGCATGAAATGGAGGGATTGTATGAAAATAGCTATTATAGGTCTTGGCAAGATGGGTTTAAACATAGCATGTAATTTAAAGAGTCATAATTATGATGTTATGGGGTTTGATTTATCTGAACAAGCAAAAGAAAATGCTGAAAAGGCAGGTATAAAAACATTTGATGATTTAGAGGAAATGATTACTTCATTTACTGAAAAAAGAGTTATATGGTCTATGTTACCTTCTGGAGAAATTACGGAAACTGTATTAAATCAATTGTTGAAGTTGCTTTCTCCAAATGACATTGTCATTGAAGGTGGAAATTCAAATTTTAAGGATTCAATACGACGTGCAAAAACTTTTAATGAGAAAGAAATATCTTATTTTGATTGTGGAACATCAGGTGGAACTTCTGGAGCACTAAGTGGTGCATGTACAATGATTGGTGGAGATCCTGAAGTATTTAAGTATATAGAACCTATTTTCAAAGATATCTCAGTTGAAAATGGCTACTTATATACTGGCCAATCTGGAAGTGGTCACTTTTTGAAAATGATTCATAATGGAATCGAATATGGAATGATGCAAGCAATCGGTGAAGGGTTTCAAATTGTTAAAGAAAGCGAGTTTGATTACGATTTAGCTGCTGTTGCGAAGGTTTGGAACAATGGATCGGTTGTTCGAAGTTGGCTTATGGAAATTGCTGAATCACAATTTAAAGCTAGTCTAAATTTAGAAGATTATAAAGGAGTTGTTGCTGCATCTGGAGAAGCAAAATGGACTATTGAAACTGCTTTGGATATGGGAATTGCAGTACCAACAATTGCTTTAAGTTTATTCATGCGTAATTTGTCTCAGGAAGATGATAGTTTTTCTGCAAAAGTTGTTTCGGCTTTACGAAACGGATTTGGTGGACATGCTATTGTAAAGAAGGATAAGTAAACATGAGAGAATATAAGATAGCTATTGTTAATTCAAGTAGTTTTGGAAAGATATTCCCTGAGCACATCGAGCGTTTGAAGAAAATAGGATCTGTTGATTATTTTCAAGTTGATAATGAAATGCATGGAAAAGAACTTGCAAAATTATTAACTGGATACAATAATATCATTGCAAGTGTAACCCCTTTTTTTACTAAAGAATTTTTTGATTATAAAGATGAACTTTTACTGATTACACGTCATGGAATTGGATACAACAATATAGATATTGATGCAGCAAAAGAGCATGATACTGTTGTTACAATAGTTCCAGCTTTAGTAGAACGTGATGCAGTGGCAGAAAACAACATTACAAATCTGCTAGCTGTATTAAGAAAAACAGTAGAATCCAGTAATCGAGTTAAAGCGGATCGTTGGGAAGATAGAGCTAAATTTGTTGGACATACACTTTTCAATAAAACAGTAGGGGTTATTGGAGTTGGGAACACAGGAAGTTGTGTTGTAGAGATTGTTAGAAATGGTTTTAGATGTAATGTTTTGGCCTATGACCCATACAAGTCAGATTTATATTTACAGAGTTATGGGGCAAGAAAGGTTGAATTAGATGAATTATTGACTTCCTCTGATATTATTTGTCTTTGTGCAAATTTAACTGAAGAAAGTTATCATATGATATCTAAAAACGAAATTGAAAAGATGAAAGACGGTGTTTATATATCTAATAGTGCTAGAGGAGCATTAGTGGATGAAAATGCGGTTATTGAGGGATTGAAATCTGGAAAAATTGCTGGTTTTGCGACAGATGTTTTAGAAGAAGAACCAGGAAGAAAGAGTCATCCATATTTAGTTTTTGATAACGTTGTAATGACGCCTCATACGTCAGCTTATACTATGGAATGTCTAGAACAAATGGGAAATAAATGTGTAACAGATATCGAACAAATGGTTCAAGGGGTTTTACCGGAAAGGGCAATTCAGCCAACAAGTAAATTTATTAAAAAATAAGGGGGGATAAAAATGTTGACAGATTTAAAGGTTAAAGTTGGTCCTGAGTTCTATAGGTATCATGAAGGTGCAATTGATTTTATTCCGGAATTATTAAAAGAACATAAATCAAAGAATATCTTGATTGTACATGGGACAGTTTCTTGGGAAAAAACTAAACCTAAAATGAAGTTTTTAGAAACTATAGAGCAAGATGTTTTATATCATCAATATACAGGGGAATGTAGCTATTATGGTGCAGATTTAATATCACAAATCGTTGAGGAAAATGATATCGATTTTATAATTGGAGTTGGTGGCGGAAAACTTGTAGATCTGGTTGGATATGCGGCTCATATTTGTAATGTTAAATATGGTGTTGTTCCAACTTTGGTTAGTAATTGTGCACCATGGACGCCTTTATCTGTTATGTATAAAGAAAGTGGAGAATCAGAAGGAAAAACTGAGCATTATATGAGACAAGCTGTTTTTTTAATAACAGATCCCTATTTAGTGATTGATTCTCCAGTACGTTATTTCATTGCAGGCTTGGCAGATACAATTGCAAAATGGTATGAATCAGACTCTATTTTAGCTCAAGAACATTTACAGAACGAACCCTTTTTAAAATTAGCAAGTTATACTGCAAAGTTATGTAATGAATCAATTGTAAAACACTCTGCTAAAGCAATGAAAGATATGGAGAATAAAGTAGTTTCGGAAGAATTTGTACATTTATCTGAAATTGTGATAGCAGTTGCAGGTTTATGTGGAGGACTAGGAGATAAATATGCCCGTAATGCTGCAGCACATGCAATGCATGATGCAATAGCTAAATATATTCCAGAAAGTCATTCATATCTTCATGGAGAAATAGTAGCTTATGGGGTTTTATACCAATTAGCTTTAGAGGGGAGGTGGACGACGATTGATTCTTTAATGCCTTTCTATTCAGATTTGAAACTGCCTGTATCTCTAAATCGTATGGGATTGTATCCAGCAGATGAAAAAGTTCTTGATGATATAGTTGGTTTTATTGATTCAAAAGAAAAAGTTCATTTAATACCTATTTCAATTACACCGGAGATTTTGAAAAAAACAATTTTTGAGCTAGAAAAATATATAGAAAAGAGGTAGAAGAAGAGTAATGGAAACTTTAAGTGTATTACAGAGTTTTTTAATCGCTTTGTGGGTTGGAGCGGTTATGTCAAGATGGTTAGGTGGAGGAGCAACCTTAACGCTTCGTTTTTCACCTTTAATGACTGGTTTGATTGTTGGTATTGTTATGGGAGATGTTGGACAAGCGATGATTGTTACAGCAGCTTTACAGTTGATTTATATGGGGGTTTTCTCTCCAGGAGGATCCATGCCATCAGAACCATCTATTGCAGCTGCTATAGCGGTACCAGTTGCTTTGTTGGGAAATTTACAGCCTGAAGCAGCTATTGCTGTTGCAGTTCCTGTTGGTTTGTTAGGAAGTTATTTATATCAATTCCGTTTCTTTATCAATACATTCTTAGGTAAATATACAGATAAAGCTGTAGAAGATTTAAATGATGGCGCTATTAAACGTTCAATCATTCTTTTACCTACAATTGCATCATTTGCTCTATTTGTACCACTTGTATTCATAGCTTTATATTTTGGGGCACCAATGATTGCAGATGTAATAAATGCTTTAGAAGGAACCTTTGTATTTCATATTCTTGGAGTTGTTGGTGGCGGATTGGCTGCTATTGGTATTGCAACAACAGTTTATGTAATTGGACGTAAAGATTACTTAGTATTCTTTTTCCTAGCATATTTCATGAGCGTTTCATTAAAGTCATTGAATATTACAATGGTAACTTATGCTGTATTTGGTCTATTGATTGCTTTAATTTTCATAATGTCTCAAAAAGGAAAAAATGTTCCTATTACAACTTCGGCTAAGGCTGCAGAGACATTAGATGAAGATGATTACGATGACGGGTTTTAAAGGAGAGAAGATAAAATGAGTGAAAGTGTAAAAAGAGCTGCTGCAGCTCCAGAAGAGATTACAAAAAAAGATGTTACTAAAGCATATTTAAGATGGCACTTTGCAAATGAAATTCCACATTCATTTGAAAGATACCTTGCATCTTCTTTATTGTATGCAATGATGCCAATTTTAAGAAAACTATACAAAGATGATGAATCATTAAAAGCTGCTTATAAAAGACAACTATTATTTTTCAATACTCAGTTAAGTTGGGGTGGTGGAGTTATTACTGGTTTAATGGCTTCTATGGAATCACAACGTGCAAAAGAAGAATATGAGAAATCAGAAATAATGATGAAAGACGATTTGATGTATAATACAAAAGCTGGTTTGATGGGTGCACTTGCTGGAATTGGTGATGCAATCGACTCAGGGACTGTACAATATATATTTATTGCAATAGCAGTTCCTTGGGCTCAGCAAGGTAGTCCATTAGGAGCATTATTCCCATTCGTTTGTTTTGCAATTTATCAGGTTTTATTAGGTATATTCTTTTCTCGCCAAGCATTCAATATGGGACGTAACGCAACAGGACTTATGGCAAGTACAGGCGTTCAGACTGCAATTGACACTTTATCAGTTTTAGGTATATATATGATGGGAATCTTAGCAGGTAACTATGTAAAAGTAAGTTCAACTTTGCAATTCACAATTTCAGGGAAACCATTCGTTATCCAAAGTATTTTAGATTCTATTATTCCTGGACTTTTACCATTAACAGTAGTTATGGGAGTTTATTGGTTCTACAATAAAAAAGGTTTAAAAGTTACCTCAGCATTATTATGGTTAACATTAATTTTAATTGTTTTAGCTGGAGTTGGAATTCTATAAAATAAAAAGGAGATTTGAAAATGGGTGTTATAAATTTAGCAAGAGTAGATGAACGTTTAATTCATGGACAAGTTATGATGACTCTTTCACAGAAGAGCGGGGTAAATTCAATCTTTGTAGTGGATGAAGTTGTAGCAAATGACAAATTCATGAGAGAGTTATATAAAAATGCAGGTAGCCGTACTGGACAAAAAACAATAGTAATTACGCCAGAGAAAGCTAAATTTTATTGGGATGAATACCAGTTCAAAGATTATAATTGTATCTTGTTAGCAAAAACTGTAAAGGTTATGCATGACCTAGTTAAGCATGGAGTACCAATGAAAGAGTTGAATATTGGAGGTATTGCACAAAAAGATGCAACTAAAGATTTATTAGTTACAAAATCTGTTTATATAAATAAAGAAGATGTGGATAGATTAGTAGAAATGAAAGAGAAATATGGAGTAGAGAACATCTATTTCCAAGCTACTCCTTCTGCTCCTAAAACAGAACTAAAAGATGTTGTTAGTAAATTTAAGTAAATTTTCCTAAATAATAATTGGAGGTTTATCATGGATAATATTTTTAACGATAGATTGGCTAGGTACTCCTTTATGTATCGTTCACGGAATAGCGATAAAGAGAAAACTAGATTTCTGAAGGCACTTGTAACAGATATATCACAAGTGAGAAAAGATGTTTCCGTAATCGAGTATAGTAATCAAAAAAAATACAGTGCACGAAATGTGTATGTTGGAGATATTAAAAAGGCAGATCAAATCGTTTGTACTTATTATGATACACCTCCAGCTTATTTGGGAGATTATGTGTTGTTTGATAGAAAAAAACAAGAAAAACAAACTACAAAAGCGGTTCTTTGTTCATCTCTAATTTGGGTTTTCCTAGGTATTCTAGGAACACTTTTATACATGAAGTTGGTTTCTTCCCCATTTGTTTTATTTTCAGTGCAAACAGCATGTCTTGCGCTGATATATGGTGGATATTTTGTGATTTTATCAAAACTAACAAAAGGTGAGTTGAATCGAAAGAATTTAATTAGGAACACATCTTCAGTACTTTTTTTACTACAGATGTTAACAGAGAATCAAAAGCAAAAAAAAGTGGCTTATGCATTTATAGATGAAGGCTGTTATGGAAATCGAGGAGTAGATGTCTTAATGAGCTCTGTAAAAAAGAATGCAAAGATCTATTATTTAGATTCTATTGGAGCCGATGCCACTTTAAATGTAATGGGTCAACAATTTGAAAAAGAGGTTACTGAATCTAAGGGAGTACGTTATGTATCGCCTAAAGATCAAATCAATTATTTGTTTTGTGCAGATATAAATAAAAATAATGAGTTTTACTTAGATAAATCAAAATTAAATAAGAAAAATTTAAATTATGACCATTTTACTAAGGCACTAGAATTGTTAAATCAAGATATAAAAGGAGATTAATTTATGCTAGGAATTGTAATAGCCACACATGGTACTTTAAGCGATGGCATCAAAGATGCAGCAGAAGTTATTATGGGAAATACAGAAAATATAGTAACAGTAAATTTAAATGCTGGAGATGATGTTGAGAAACTTGGTAAGAAGATAAATAGCTCTATTTTAGAAGTAAATCAAGGCGATGGTGTTCTGGTATTGGTTGATTTAGTAAGCGCAAGCCCATATAATCAATCAGTTCTTGTTACAAATCAATTAGAGCAAGAACTAAAAGACAAGGTTTATATTATTGGTGGAGTTAACTTACCTATGTTATTGGAAATAATAAATCATCAAATTTTAGGAACACAAATAGAAATAGTTGCAAAATCAGCTGCAGAACAAGCAAAAGACTGTATTAGTTTATGGCATGCACCTGTAGATGTAGATATGGATGATACTGATGAAGATGATGATTTTTAATGGAGGAATAAAATGAAGTGGGGATTTAGATGGTATGGAGCGAAAGACTCTATTCCTTTAAAACATTTCAGGCAAGTTCCAGGTACAGATGGGGTTGTAGGAACCTTATTAAATAAGTTGCCTGGAGATGTTTGGGAAATTGATGAAATAAAAGAATTTAAAGATTCAATTGAAAAAGAAGGTTTAGAATTACTTGGAATTGAAAGTGTTGCGGTTCATGATGCAATTAAAGCAAGAACAAAAGATTGTGATCATTATATTGATAATTATATTAAAACAATTAGAAATTTAGCAGCATGTGATATTCATTTAGTATGTTATAGTTTTAAGCCGATTTTTGGATGGGCTAAAACAAATTTAAAACATGAAAATCCAGATGGTAGTTATTCATTGCTATTTGATCAATCTGTCGTAGAAAATATGGATGCGAAAGATATGTTTAAGCTTATAAATAGTCAATCTAATGGATTTAAATTACCAGGATGGGAAGAAGAGCGTCTGAAGAAGTTTAATGATTTGATGGAAATGTATGAAAATATCACAGAGGAAGATTTATTTAATAACCTTGCATATTTTCTAAAAAAAGTTATTCCTGTTTGTGAAGAGGTTGATGTAAAAATGGGTATTCATCCGGATGATCCACCATGGGAAATTTTTAATCTTCCAAGAGTAACAAAAAATTTAGAGGATTATAAGAGAATAATAAATATTATTGATTCTCCTTATAATGGGGTAACACTTTGCACAGGATCTTTAGGAGCAAATCCAGAAACAGATTTAGTCAAAGTAATACATGAATTAGGAAGTAGAATTCATTTTGTACACTTAAGAAATGTTGAATTTTTAGGAGAACAAAAATTTAGAGAATCTGCTCATTTGAGTATTGATGGATCATTTGATATGTATGCACTTATGAAGGCACTTGTAGATATTAACTTTGATGGTGTAATCCGTCCAGATCATGGACGTGCAATTTGGGATGAAATAGCAATGCCAGGATATGGTTTATATGATCGTGCTTTAGGTTTCACTTATTTAAGAGGCTTACACGAAGCTATAACAAAGTCTCAAAATGAAAATAGATAGGAGAAAGAGTAATGAGTGTAGATGTATATAAAAAATTAGGAGAAATAAAGTTATTACCTCTTTATACTGCAACTGATTTAAAGTATTTAGATGATTTGGAAGAGATTCTTTTGCAAAATGATGTACCTTTTATAGAAGTAACATTTAGAAGCAATCTTGCTTTAGACGCAATTAATAAACTTTCACAATCTGGTAAGTTGATTGTTGGAGCAGGAACTGTACGTACATTAGAAGAAGCTAAGAAGGCAATTGAAAATGGAGCAAGTTTTATAGTTTCTCCAGCTGTGATTCCAGAGGTAATAGAATATTGTATTGAAAATGAGGTTCCAGTTTTCCCTGGAACAGCAACTCCAACTGAAATTCAAAAAGTAGTTAGTTATGGACTTAATGTTGTGAAGTATTTCCCCGCAGATATTTATGGTGGTTTAAAAGCTATTAAAGCATTAAGTGGACCATTTTATGATGTTAAATTCTTGCCAACAGGGGGAATTAATGCAGATAACTTTATGGATTATGTTAGTAACGATTATATTTTAGCGGTTGGAGGATCTTTTATTATTTCTGAAAAAATGATTAAAGAGGAAGGTAAAGAAAAGACAAGCAACTTGTTAAAATCATTAGTTGATCAAATTAAAGCTTAGTGCAATATTGCACGGCTTTTTTTTTAGGAGGATTATATGAGAATGGAAAAACCTGAATTAGTTATATTTGATATGGATGGGTTAATGTTTGATACTGGACAACTAGCATATCGTGCATATATAGAAGGTGCTAAAAATTTTGATTTTACAGTGAATCATTCTGTATATTATTATTTGACTGGACGTAGAGAGCCCGAGATTCGAGAGGGAATGAAAAAATTATACGGAAAGGATGTTCCTGTATCTGAATGGAGAGATAAAATCATTTTAAATAGAGAAAAAATTTTAAGTGATGAGAAGCGTGTATACAAGAAAAAAGGTTTATTAGAACTTTTGGAATTTTTAAAGAAAAATTATTATAAAATAGCTTTAGCTTCTTCTAATAGCAGAGAGAAAATAAAACACTATTTTAAAATTGAAGATATGCCTGATGTATTTGATATCATTGTATCAGGAGATGAAGTCTATAATGGAAAACCAAATCCTGAAATATTTTTAAAGGCCTGTGAAAAAGCAAAAGTTTTACCAGAACATGCTTTAGTATTAGAAGATTCTATAGTAGGTATTAAAGCTGCTTTGCAAGGAAATATTAAACCTTTTCTAATTCCAGATGACATATCTAATTTACCAACACACAAAGGAAAACATCCGTTATTAATAAATCCTGAAGAGTCTCTTATTACGATACCAGAGAATGTAGAAACTTTTAAAAATTTATTAGAAGTTATAGATTACTTGAAATGATTAATGTGTAATTCACCTGTTTTTATTTATAAAATGCCCTGAAAGCCGCATAAACACTATATATAGTTATATAGCTAGCTAGATAAGAATATATCTAGCTATATTCCCGAGGATTAAAATTATAAATAATTTTATGCGTTAATCAACGATTTATTTGAAAAAGAAAAATTAATTGAAGAAGTTGAAAAACTTATAAATGAAAATAGCTAAATATAAAGGTGTTAACAAAATAAAAAATAGTACATTTTATTTTCCTTCAGAATAAAAGTTTGGAGGATTTTTGTTAAAGAAATTTATGATAGTAGAAGATGTTAGGGTTAGAATATAAATTATATTTACAGAGAAGATGGTAAGTCATCTTGCATAAAAAATGTAATTGTTCAATATATGCAAAGGCAGTTGGTTAGTAAGTTTCGTCTTTCAGTTTTATAAATTTTGCTAGTGAGCAGACATGCTACTAAAGGATTAATTTAAGGCATAGAGTTTTCACTCTATGCCTAATTTTTTTTGCTTTGAGATTAATGGTGTTAGAGTTATTTTCTAAATATCAGCGGTATTGAATATGAATAGACACTATATTGCTACGCAAATAAAATTCAATTTTATCCTATCTTAACTTAGCAATTTTTTGGGAAATGACATATATATTCTGTGAGGAGGTTGATAGATTGAGTAATGTATTAAAACTAGCCATTGATATTGGTCATAATTGCAGTTATGACATAGGGGCATCTGGGATTAAGTCAGAGGATAAGTTAAATCTTGAGGTAGGTAGTAAATTAATTGAGAAATGTTTAAGTGCAGGTATTGAGGTTATTAAATGTTTACCTAGTAGTGCTTCAAGTCTTTATGACTCTTTAAACAAGAGAGTAGCTATAGCTAATAATCATAATGAGGATTTCTTTATATCTATTCATCATAATGCATTTCCAGGAGCGCAAGGATGTGAGATTCTTTGTTATCCAGGCAGTAAGGGGATAGATATTGCAAAAGTAATACTTCCAGAGATTGTTGACCTAGGTTTTAGAGACAGAGGGGTAAAAATTAGGGATGATCTCTTTGTATTAAAGAATACTAAAATGCCTGCAATTCTTATTGAATGTGCTTTTTGTGACAGTGAACATGATATGCAAATTTATAACTCTGAAGCTATGGCAGCTGCAATTTTTAGAGGAATTAAAAAGGCTTTTAATATCCATAATGAAGAAAGCAATCAGGCAAAAGAAGAAGGCTTATATCATGTAGTAAAAAAAGGGGATAACTTATGGACATTATCAAAGATTTACTTCACAACAGTAAAAGAAATAGTAGCTCTAAATAATATTGAAAATCCAGATTTAATATATCCTAGTCAAAAAATAAGAGTTAAGTAAATAATCAAAAATTCTATTTAAAATGAAAGGAGGCGAGTCAGATGACAGAATCAATTTTAACTTCATTAGCTTTAGTTGTAGAATATAAAAGCGGATTAGATAAAGAAGGAAAAGATGTCTACAAGAAGCAAAGATATTCAAAAATATCTGAAGATGCTACAGATGAAGCTTTATATGATGTAGGAAATGCTATAGGACAAGTGATTGATACACAGACATATAGAGTTTCAAAAGAAAATAAATTCGAACTTTTGAGATTGTAACCCTTATTGCTGTAGAAGCTTGGTTCTCAAAGCTTCATTAGAGTCATTTAATATAAATGATTAGACTGACGCTGAGAACAACGTCTACCGAATAGAAGTGTAGAAGCATTCCTCAGCTTCATTAGATTCATTTTTAGCCCCATCAAACTCTTTTAAGATTTTGATGGGGCTAATTCTTTATAAAAATGACAGTGGTTGTCAGGGTTTTGTTGATATACTAATAATAAGAAAACAAAAGGAGTGAGTTAATCATAAATATTGAAGGTTTACTTAATGTAAGGACAAGGGAAGAACTAAGAATTTGGTTGCAAGATAATAGTTCAATTGAAACAAGTTGTTGGGTAGTGATTAGTATTGTGCCTAAAGCAGATACATTATTATATCTGGACGTGGTTGAAGAGGCTTTATGTTTTGGATGGATTGATGGAATTAAAAAGAAAAATTCAGAAAATAAGCTTGTTCAACGATTATCTCCTAGAAGTAAAAAAAGTTCATGGACAGAATTAAATAAAGAACGTGTAAGGCGTCTTGAGAAACTTGGACTTATGACTGATGAAGGAAGAAAGGTCTTACCTGATATGAGTAGTAATTCTTTTATTATTGATAAGTTTATAGAGAAAAAGTTGAAAGAAGATGAGTTAGTATATGAAAATTTTATGAATTTCCCTGAGCTTTATAGAAGAGTACGAATAGATACAATACAACAGGTGAAAAACCAACAGGAATTATTTATGAAGAGATTGGATAAGTTTATAGAAAATACTAAACAAGATAAGATGTATGGTTCATGGAATGATAATGGACGCCTTATTGACTAAAAGAGGCAAGTGAAAAACGAATCACAGGAATAAACCCTAACATAGCTCGACCAGTTTTATATAATGAATGTAGTAATATGGAAATACTTACTGTAAAATAGAAATAAGTGTAAGTAATTAATAAAAGTATTTTGGTTCACTTAGGAGGGAGTTATTTTGTTCTTTATTTTCTTTGAAAAAATATATACTAATCCATTTGTAGAAAAAGCATTTTATTTAGTGTGTGGAGAAAAACTTATTACTGATGGATACTGTGATATGAATCGTTATATATCTGGCAAGATTAGCAAAGATTCAATGCTGCAAATATTAAAGAATATAGATTCTCCATTTACTGAACTATATAGGAGTAAATTCGTTGAAGCAAAGGATATTGAGAAAGCTCTTGATGAATTTATTAATTCCAAAGCTATGAAGAATTATGGAAATGTTGACTTTATGAAATTTGAGGAAGCACAGGCTTTAATTAATTGGATTTACAAGTCAATAAACACAATGGAAGAGCGTTTAGTAGCTACTAAGGAAATGATGAAGTCATTGAAAGAAAAGTACAAGCTATCAAGTGAAGTAAATATTTCTCAAGGAATAGTATATCTAAATTCAACAGTTGATTTAAACTTTTTGTCTTCCATTGAAGAGTTTTTTAAATATATTAGAGAAATGTCACTACCAGGGAAAACATTATTTTATAGGGGACATGCAGAAGCTAATTATATACTAATTCCTTCATTAATGCGTAGGCATAACTGGAGGATTAACGAAAGAAAAATGTACAACGAATTAATAATTAAGTGTCCAAGTAGTTTTGAAAAAATGAAATCTCATCTTGAATATCTTGTGGAAATGCAACATTATGGATTGCCTACGAGGCTATTAGATATAACAACTAATCCCTTGGTTGCCTTGTATTTTGCTTGTGAAAACTATCAAGATTCATTTGGAGAGATTGTAGTTTTTTCTGTTGATGATAATTCTATAAAATATCCTCAAAGCGATACTGTTTCTATATTGGCAAGTTTACCTATGTTTGACTATGAAAAACAACAAGAGATGTATGAGTGTGCAAGTGATAAAAATATGTCTCAAGAGCAGTTTAATATAAAAGTACATCGTTTACTACAGGAAGTGAAATCTGAAAAGCCTGCATTTAGAGATGAGATTGAAAAAAATGATTTACTTAGCAGTGTAGTGGTATTGCCACTTAAAAACAATAATAGAGTACTTAAGCAGGATGGAGCATTTATATTATGTGGTTTATCTAAAAATTATAAAGATTTAGATTTAAATGAGTTACGATATAAAGATTCTAATAAAAA
Organism: Clostridium intestinale DSM 6191; assembly: GCF_900130055.1. Lineage (GTDB taxonomy): Bacteria > Bacillota > Clostridia > Clostridiales > Clostridiaceae > Clostridium_T > Clostridium_T intestinale. The sequence goes on along the minus strand of NZ_FQXU01000004.1, from coordinate 343,817 downwards.
AAGACAAGTATTTATAATTAAAGAGAAGAAAAGTTTTATAGATATGTTGAATGCTTTTTCCATAAACAAATCAACTCTTTTTCCTGAAATTGATGATGTTGCTGATTTTATTAAAGGAAGATACTAATATGCGGAAGACAATTTGTCTTCCGCAAAATAATTGATTATTTAAGTTTAATATACCTTAATTACCACTAATTGAAATCCCATTTTTAAGATTGAATTTCAATTTATTAATAATACTGTTTTTCTTATTAACAACTTTTGAGTAGTTAAGATTGCTATGCAAGGAATATTGCTTTAAGGTATGTTTTTTAAGAAAAACATAGTCTACAAGCTTCTTTTCAGTGTGACTAAGCTCACTAATTGCTTTTTTTAAGTTATCAATATCAATTTTTTTGATAACTTCATCTTCTATAAATTCCTTATCATTTGAAACTACATGTTCAAGATTATCAGTAAGAATTAATGTAGCCGCTCCATCAGTTTCATTTCTTTTATTAGCCAATCTTATCAATAAACCCACTGAGTTTTTTATTGAGATAGTAGCATAGGCAACGAACCTGTGTTTATCAGGATTATATCGACTTAAGCAATTAAATAAACTGTTATAACATTCATTAACGATGTCTTCAAATTCAAAACCATGAATATAAGATCTTTTTGCAAGATTCAATATAAATGGTTTAAAATTTTCTGCTAATTCTTCCTTTGCTCTCATATCTCCTTTTATCGATAGTAACGCTAATCTTTCCACTTCATCAAAATTCAAATTTATCACCTCTTACTCATTTTTTAATAGGAGGTTGATAGGGTGAGTAATGAATTAAAATAGTCATTGATATTAGTCATAATTGCAGTTATGACAGGGTTGGAATTGAAAGGATTCTCAAGTATTTTACCTATAGGAAAATTATACCATGAATCAGTACTGAGAGGAATAGATGTTCTTTTTATAATGTAATTTATATAATGATTTGGTAGATAGTTGGAAATGATTATTGTAAAATTAATCTTAGGATAAGTATTTAAATAAAAATTTACTTAGGGGTAATATTATGGATGAATTAATCTCTGAATTAAATTCTCGTAGCGTTAATTTGATAAAAACAGTTGATATAACTATGCTTTCACTAAAGGAAAATAGGGGTTATAGTTTTGCTATCTTAATAGGAATAGCTTTAAGTCCAAGTTATATAATGCGTCTATCAAAAGAAAATATACCAGATCACTCTGAGTTTGGTGAGACGGAACGACTTGTTGGTGAGATAGCAGAATGGACAGCAGATTTTATTATTAAGAAAGGATATAAAGCTTTTGCACAATCCGATAGAAATTTAATACATGAATTTTATGATAAGACTACTAAAACTACTCAACTTCCTCATAAAAAAATTGCTGTATTATCTGGATTAGGATGGATAGGAAAAAGTAATTTATTTATTACTCAAGAATATGGAAGTGCTGTATGTTTGAGTACCATTTTAACAAATGCGCCATTATCTATTGAAAGTAGACCAGTAATAATGCCTAAGTGTGGGGAGTGTACTGTATGTAAGGATATATGCCCTACAGGTGCTATCTATGGAACTACATGGAGACCTGGTATAGATAGAGATGATATAGTAGATGTGTATCGCTGCGATGGATGCCTAAAGTGTATGGTGAATTGCCCTTGGACTCAAAAATATATGAATATCAACTAGATATTTCATTAAATTTATTAGTTATAAGGAATAAAAGTATATCTTAATACAAATATTAATTTAGTGGAATAATTAAATTGGAGTTGATACAAATGATGGAAAAAGCTATGTTTACACAAACTGAATTATTAAATATATGTAGGGCTCAAGAGTATATCAATAATATGAAGAGAAATGGCTATAATGTTGAGATTAGTGAGCTTGTAGATAAGGAAATAAGTAATAATATTGATAGGTTAAGCACTAGAGATAGAGAAGTTCTATTTAGTGAGATAGACAAGATAGTTAATGAAATTAAAGATTATAGCTTTGTTAATCCAGAAGCATATAAAGATTATGTTCAGGATATAACTTCTGTTAAAAATGATATACAAGCGAGCTATATTAATGATATGCAGGAATTAGTAAAGCAGCATTTAAGTGATTATATAGGTTCATAATTATATAAAACAATATAATATAAAAATAGGATGTACTTAGTTATAGTTTTAAACTATAAGGTAACTTAGTACATCCTTTATTGTTTTTAGTTTAATATTCTTCTTGCGCCAATGAATGTCCATATTGGAGATATCTTAACTACGCTACCAGTTCTAGGTGCGTGAATAATTTGTCCATCGCTTACATAGATACCAACATGTCCAGAGTTAGTAAATACTAGATCACCTGCCTGTAAATCAGCTCTAGCTACAGATGTTCCTTCTTTGATTTGAGTATAGGTTGTCCTAGATAAATTTATGCCTAATTGACCGTATACATATTTTGTGAATCCAGAACAATCAAAAGATGAAGGACCAGTAGCGCCATAAACATAAGGTTTTCCTAAGTGTTTTTTTGCTTCATTAACTATATCTTGTCCACTAACAGTAGCTGCATTTGCTTTAACTATAGCGATTGAGGTAGATGATACTATGAATATTAGAAACAGCATTAAAAACTTTTTAATAAATTTCATATTAATTCCCCCTCTTATAATATATTTATAAAGCATTATACTAACGTTTTCAATGAAGAATATATACAAGATAAGGAATAATCTTCTTATATATAAAGAATTAACCTAAGATATTAGGGGGAGGAGAGATAGGCAATAAAGTTTAAATAAATTTTTTATATTGTAAGGATTAATGCATTGATATAAGAATGTATTATGGTATAGAATTAGATTATTGTGTTAATTTTAGAGGAGATGATATATTGAACTTTATTGAAAGAAATTTGACAAGTAACTCGTTTAAAAAAGCATTGGCATTAGTTTTATTAATAGCTGCACTATTTTTGTTAAAAGATTTTATGTCATTGATACTTCTTACTCTAATCGAGGTGATACTGATACTGGATCTTTCAAAAACCTTGTATAAAAAAGCTAGGTTTAAAAGGATATTTACCAAAAGAATAGTTGATATAATATCATATTTTTTAGTAGTATTAGGTCTAATTGGTTTTTTAGTAGTTTTTATTCCTAATATAGCTAATCAAGTAAACTTGTTAATAAATGGAATTAAAAATTATGATTTTAGTGAGTTTATCTCAAAGTTTGATAAGTATAATTTGGATATAAAAGAAGACACTTTGATGAAGGGATTATCCAGTATTAATGTACTTACTATGAAAGCTGTGGGATACATTAAAAATACAGGCTTTAATATAGGTCTTTCAATATTATTATCATTTATGTACATATTAGAACAACATAAACTTAAAGCATTTTTCCAAAGATTTGAGACTGGAAAAGGAAATTTTCTTTATACATATTATAAATCTTTAGCTAAAATTTTTATGAAATCATTTGTTGTTGTTATAGAAATGCAGCTAGTAATTTCTTTAATAAATGCCATAATATCAAGCATAATATTAACTTTACTTGGTTTTGAAAATGTCTTTATACTTGGGCCAATGATGTTTATATTAGGACTTATGCCTGTAGTAGGAGTAATAGTTTCTTTTATTCCTTTAAGTATATGTGCATTACAGATTGGAGGAATATCTAAGCTGATATCTGTTGTGGTAATGATTATAGTGCTGCATGCTTTTGAGAGTTATGTTTTAAATCCAAAGATAATGTCTTCGGCTATACATTTACCTATATTCATAACATTCACTGTTCTTATACTATCAGAGCACTTTTTAGGGGCATGGGGTATGATAATAGGAATACCACTCTTTGTATTTATTTTAGAACTTGTAAATGGGGAAAGAGAAGAAATAGCATAAATGATATAAACTACTTAAAGTTGTATAATTATACTTCTTTAAGTAGTTTGTTTTTTTATAAAAATTAGTGTAGCATCTTTTCAATTATTTAACTTTAATTTAAAGTTTAAATGTATTGTATAAAACTATAAAAATATATATAATTATGTCATAATATACATAATTTTCTGAAAAGACTTATGGGGGTGCTAAGAATGAAAATATCAAAAGAAAGTGTAATAAGTGTTATTAAAAATACAGACAAGCTACCAACAATTAAAGCAGAAATATCCGATTTAATAATAATGATAAACAAAGAAGAGGACATAAATATTACTGAACTTTCATTGAAAATAAATGAATGCGGAAATTTAAGAGAAGCTTTGCTTACTAATATTAATTCTGGATATTTTAAGCTTCAAAGAAAAATTGAATCAATTAAAGATGCAGTTGTTTATTTAGGGATGAGAGCAGTAGAAAAATTAATAGTAGCCTATTTAATAAAATCTCTTTTACCTACTAATTTAGGTAATTCTAAAGAGTTAAATAGTGAAATGTATTGGAAACATTGTTTGGGTACATCAATAGCTGCAAATTTAATAGCTGAAAAGCTTGGAATTGAAGATAAATATAGATATTTTGCCTATGGGCTAATTCATGATATTGGATACACTGCATTAGATGTGTGTTTTCCTGAGATAGTTGATGAGGTATATGAGATTCAGAAAAAAGGAGTAAGTCAGGTTGTTGCTGAAAGAATGATAATGGGAGGATGTACTCACAGCGATATAGGGGAAGTGCTCTGTGAGAAATGGAATCTTCATGAGGATATAAAAACAGTAGTTAAACATCATCACACTCCTTTGGCAGCTGAGAATTATAAATTAGAAGTAATGATATTGAGTGTTGCTGACGCTATAAGCACACTATATTATGAGAAATTGGTAAAAGTAAGTACTAACTTTTCATTAAGCCATAAAATAATTGATGAATTAGGATTAGATATGGAGTTTATAGAAGAGATTAGCAAGGTACTCCCTAATAAGGTTGAAATGGTTAATAAACAATTAAACTTTGCAATTCTAAGTCTTTAGATTATTGATAATAATTATCAATAAGATGATTTTAAACATAAATACATAAAGTAATGGTTTAAATCAGTTTTAAACTCATTATATTAGGATATTTGAGATGTGATATTTTAAATCAGTAGTGATAAAATTAATATATAGAAAAGAGATAGTACATATTTAATAACTGGTTTAAAGAGAGGGATTAAGAATGAAAAAGATAGTATTATTAAGACATGGAGAAAGTGTTTGGAATAGAGAAAATAGATTTACTGGATGGTCTGATGTTGACTTATCAGATAAAGGTGTACAAGAAGCAATAAAAGCTGGACAAGTGCTTAAAGAAGAAGGATATACATTTGATGTAGCTTTTTCTTCAGTATTAAAAAGATCAATAAAGACTTTGTGGTATGCATTAGATGAGTTAGATCTTTTATGGATTCCAGTTCAAAGATCATGGAGATTAAATGAAAGACATTATGGGGCCTTACAAGGACTTAATAAAGCAGAAACAGCTAAAAAGTATGGAGATGAGCAGGTTCATAAGTGGAGAAGAGATTCAGCTGTCTATCCACCAGCTTTAGATAAAAATGACGAAAGATATGCTGGACTAGACAATAAGTACAAGGATCTTAAAGAAGATGAAATACCATTAACAGAAAACTTAAATGATACAATAGATAGAGTAATACCATATTGGAATGACGTTATAGCACCAACTATTAGGTTGAATAAAAAGGTTATAATAGCAGCTCATGGAAATAGTTTAAGGGCTTTAGTTAAATATCTAGATAACTTATCTAATGAAGAAGTTACTAACTTAAACATTCCAACAGGAACTCCGCTAGTTTATGAACTAGATGATGATTTAAAACCAATTAGACATTATTACCTAGGAAATACTGAAGAGATAGAAAAGTCAAAACTAGAAGTTGAGAATCAAGGCAAAGCACAATAATATATTAAGCCAGTAGAAGTAAATTATTATTTCTACTGGCTTTTTCCATTTATTATGAAAACAAATTTTGACTACGGTACATATATTAATAAAGAACGATACTTGCCCATGAAGTTACAAAGGAGGAAATATTAATGAGAATTGCCGTAAGAAGAGGATATCAAAGAACTGGAGAAGATTTAGGTGCCATAGGGCTTTTAAGAGAGGTTGATATTGCAGAAGATTATCATATAGAACTAATGAAGCAGTTAAGAGCTTTAGGGCATGAGGTTTTAGATGTAACTCCGCCAGAAGCTCATAGAAGTTTAACTGATAGTATTGATTATGGTGTAGATAAAGCTAACGCTTGGGGGGCAGATTTATATATATCTTGCCAAACTAATAACTACTATCATAGATTTAATGGAGCATTAGGATCAGAGGTTCTTTATTATAAGTGGAGCAATAAAGGAAAAATATATGCAGAAAATATTGAGAAGCATTTGGTTAAAATTGGATTCAGGTCAAGAGGGGCTAAAGGTGATGCTAAATATTTAATAGAATTAGCTAAAACAGAAATGCCTGCAATTATTATCAAAGCATTTTTTGTAGAAGCCTCAGAAGATGTAGCGCTTTGGAGAAGTGTTGGTGCTAAAGGTGTAGCAGAAGCCATTGCAAGAGGGTTAAAATAAATATAATACAGGTAGCAGATTTTGCTACCTGTATTTTTTATTGCATAGGAAAGTGCATTCTTCCTATGCAATAAAAAATGCAAGGGGTGCAGGGGCGGTTGTGCTCCCCGCCGCTTAAGGAGGGTGCTCAGACACGCAGTGTCGTCGGAGGGAACCATAGGGTTCCCTAGCGAAGTGGCGTAGCCGCTTTTTTAGTACATAGAATCTAAATATGTTTTGAAGGTCTTTGTTTGTCCATATTTTTCCTTAAATACTTTTATGGACTCAGGTTTTATGTTATCTTCGTATGCATTAACCAAAAAATCTGCCTCAACCAATATTTGTAAGTCAATGCCATCTATATTGTTATAACTATGATGATTTCCTATTAAATAACTAATCCTCTTAAGAATATCATCATCTAAATTTAAATCCTTAAGTAACTCTTGAGCAACAGGAGGCCCTTCTATTTCTTGATAGTTTCCAGCAGAACTATTATATTTTCTTTCGCTTTCTTTAATGCCTATATCATGCAAAATTGAAGATATATCAAGTATTAACTGAGTTTTATCATCTAATCCTTCCATCTCCCCAATAGTTTTACTAAAAGTATAAACTTTTAACGCATGATTTATCCTTCTAACATCTTTCTCAAAGTAAGCTATCATCTTTTGAACAACAATACTAGTTATATTTTTCATTCATATTACCTCACTTTCAAATTATTACTATTTTATCACTAACATATATCGGGTTCAAGCTATAAAGATAGTATTATACACACTTTTCAGTACTTCCGAAGGAAAGGATATATAAGAAAATTTATGCATTATTATAAGATTACAGGAGGAATTTTTAAATTTTGAAAAATTTATATTGTTTGAGTCATATTCATTTGATAGAATATATGTAGGTAATTAATAACCCGGCGGGACTAAAAAGTTCCCGTGTGAAGAATAGCCCTTTCGAGTAACCTTTAATTATAGGCTATAAATTCGTTTGTTAGGGAGGAGTAAAAAAATGATGTATTCAAAAGAAGTTGAAGAAATGTGTGTAGTTGCCAAAGGCCCAAATCATGGCGCAGCACCAATTCCTGTAGAAGGAAGATGGGTACAAGCTAAAGAAGTAACAGATATATCGGCATTAACTCACGGAGTAGGCTGGTGTGCACCACAACAAGGAGCTTGTAAATTAACATTAAACGTTAAGGATGGAATTATTCAAGAAGCTTTAGTTGAAACAATAGGATGTTCAGGTATGACTCACTCAGCTGCAATGGCATCTGAAATATTACCTGGAAAAACTATATTAGAAGCATTAAACACAGACTTAGTTTGTGATGCTATTAATACAGCTATGAGAGAACTATTCCTTCAAATCGTATACGGAAGATCACAAAGCGCTTTCTCAGAAGGTGGACTTCCTATAGGAGCAGGTCTTGAAGATTTAGGAAAAGGATTAAGAAGCCAAGTTGGTACAATGTATGGTACTTTAGCAAAAGGACCAAGATACTTAGAAATGGCTGAAGGATACGTAACTAACGTTGCTTTAGATGCAGATGATCAAATCATAGGATACAAGTTTGTTAACTTAGGAAAAATGATGGAATCTATCGCTAAAGGAGCAGATGCTCAAGAAGCTTTAGAAAAAGCAACAGGTCAATATGGTAGATTCGATGAAGCTGCTAAAGTAATAGACCCAAGACATGCATAATAAAGTGGTTGAAGGAGGATTTTAAAATGGCATTATTTGAAAGTTATGAAAGAAGAATAGGACAAATAACTCCAGTTCTTGAAAAGTACGGTATTGCATCTTTAGAAGAAGCAAGAAAGATTTGTCAAGATCTTGGATTTGACCCATATACAATAGCAAAAGAAACTCAACCAATAGCATTTGAAAATGCTGGCTGGGCATATGTTTTAGGAGCAGCAATCGCTGTTAAAAAAGGAACTAAAAAAGCTGCTGATGCTTCTACTTGTATAGGAGAAGGTCTTCAAGCATTCTGTATCCCTGGTTCAGTTGCAGATGATAGAAAAGTTGGTTTAGGACATGGTAACTTAGGAGCTATGCTTTTAAGTGAAGAAACTAAATGTTTCGCTTTCCTAGCTGGACATGAATCATTCGCAGCAGCAGAAGGTGCTATAAAAATAGCTGAAAAAGCTAACAAAGTTAGAAAAGAGCCATTAAGAGTTATATTAAACGGTCTTGGAAAAGATGCAGCTCAAATAATCTCAAGAATTAATGGATTTACTTATGTTCAAACTAAGTTTGACTATTACACTGGAGAATTAGCAATAGTTAACGAAATTGCTTACTCAAACGGACCAAGAGCTAAAGTTAGATGCTTTGGTGCAGATGATGTAAGAGAAGGTGTTGCTATAATGCACAATGAGGGAGTTGACGTATCTATAACTGGTAACTCAACTAACCCAACAAGATTCCAACATCCAGTTGCAGGAACATATAAGAAAGAAATGATAGATTTAGGAAAGAAATACTTCTCAGTTGCATCAGGTGGTGGTACTGGAAGAACTCTTCACCCAGATAACATGGCAGCTGGTCCAGCTTCTTATGGTATGACTGATACTATGGGAAGAATGCACTCAGATGCTCAATTTGCAGGATCTTCATCAGTTCCAGCTCACGTTGAAATGATGGGTCTTATAGGAATGGGTAACAACCCAATGGTAGGAGCTACTGTTGCAGTTGCTGTTGCTATAGAAGAAGCTTTAAATAAATAATTTAAGCTTACTTTAATCGTAAATAAATCTAGAAATTGGCCCTGTGCTTAGGAATTGACCTAGGTATGGGGCTTTTTTAATACGATACAGGAATTGGGGAAAGGTGTAAAATTATAATTAAGTAAATTTTTGAAAAGATAAATAAAGGTGAATGTAAAAACATAGATTAGAAAAAGAATATACTACAATTGATGTACAATGCAATTTCGATGACTGAGAGAAACAAAATGGAACAATAATATTTTGGGTGATTTTAATTTGAAAAGTATTTAAGGGGGATTGACATGATAAAGAAAGTTGAAACTGATGTGGAAATTATGAAATGCCAAGAAATAATTAGAAATTCATTTATAACTGTAGCAGATGACTTTGGATTAACAATAAAAAACGCATCTACAAACCCTGCATTTATAACATATGAAAATTTACTGAAATCAATAGAAAAGGGAATGGAATTATATATAAAATATGAAAATAATGAAGCTGTTGGATGTGTAGGGATTCAGAGGTCAAGCAGTAGTAAAGATATCTATTATATTGAGAGGTTAGCTGTATTACCTGAAAAAAGACATCGTGGTGTAGGGAAAAGTTTATTGGATTTTGCCCTTTATAAAGTAAATAAAAGAGAGGGAAAGGAGATATCAATAGGAATAATAGATGAAAACAAAGTTTTAAAAGAATGGTATATAGAATATGGTTTTATCGAAAAAGAAACAAAAATATATGAACACTTACCTTTTACGGTATGTTTGATGATAAAGAAGGTATAGAGTGTTAACTTTTAACGACCTCCTTTTGATGCTTTTATTATATGTTCCATAGTTGTAAGCTTTTCTGAAGCCATGGTCTAACTAGGGGGGCTAAAACGATAAAAAGCCCCAACTTAATGGGGCTAGTTTTCTGTTTAAAGGAAGCTTTAAATGACAGTTGAAAAAAGTTTCAAATCCTTAATCATTTGTTATTGAGTGTTAATATATTATATGTAGAAATTTGTATAAATGATACTAATTATAATCAAATTGTAAAAAAGAAGACAGAAAATATCTTTCTGCCTTCAATGGGGAAATTGGTGTTTCTTATAAAAAAATTTCAACTTAAGTATATTAAATAATCATAGCTTAATCAATAATTAGGACACTAAAATAGTTTTTAAGAACATTGAAATTTAAAATATTATGTTTTGCTATTAAAACTATTAAAATTTCTTAAGTAATAAAATAAAAAGCTCCAAATTAATGGAGCTAATTTACCAATGAAAGGAGTTAACTTCTATGACTGAATTAAAACTATAATAGTTAATATATTATATGTATGCAATTAGCCATATTGTTACAAAAAAGTACATCTAGAAAGTCAAAAATATTCGTTAGTTATAGTTAATTTTATTAAAGTACAATAAATCAAAGTATATTCCGTCAATAAGGTTTGCATCTTTTTGTATTTTTTCTAATTCATATCCATTTTTTCTCAGTATCTTACTAGATGCAATGTTAGCATCAGTTACTCTGGCATTAAGTTTATTAAGCTTAAGAGATTTAAAAGCAAAATCTGTAATTAAAGAAACAGTTTCATTCCCATAACCTCTGCCCCAGTGGTTTCTACTAAGAACATATCCTAGTTCTGCACTTTTTGTTGCTTTATTAAAATCAAATAACATAGCTGTCCCTATAATCTCTTTAGTTGTATTTAAAACAATAGAGGCATACAAATAGTCGCCAGATAATTCTTCTTTCATCATTTCTTTAATATGTTCTCTGGTGTCATCTAAGTTCTTCATTAAATTCCAACCTATAAATTTTTTAACTTCCTTATCTGATAAAAAGTTATGGATATCTTGAATATCATCTAAACTTATTGGTTTAAATGATATGTTAAGACCTTTTAGTGTATGAAATAAAATTGAATTCATTGTTGGGCCTCCTTTAGCATAATATGATAATTAATATCATAATTATAACAGGTTTTTATAAGAAGTAATTTGCAGCATAATAATATTTATATAATTTATGTGAAAAATATGTTGCAAATTTCACAAAAAAGGTCTATTATAGGAAAAGTGAGGAAAAGATTGACTTGTTAATTATAAGGTCCCATGCTTTGCAAAGGTGCTTGGTGTGAGGACTTTTTTTATTAAGAAAAATGAGGAATGATGATAATGGAGTCACAAGGATTTAAAATTATTAAGTTAGCTACATATAACAAAAGACTAAATGATGAAGATAAATACGGAAGAATTATGACAGAAAAAGGTGAACTTGCAATTTTACCTGCAGATGATATAAATTTTTTAGCTTACTGTGATTTTATAAAAGGTAAAGAGCCGAGAGGCAATCATTATCACAAAGAAAAGATTGAGTATCTATATGTCTGTAAAGGAAGACTAAAGGTTTATATAAAGAAAGCAGAAGATTCAGAAGCAGAAGTGCATACTTTTGAAATACAGGGGGGAGATATAGTCTGTATTGAAACTGGATATACTCATGCTGTTGAGACTATAGAAGAGGGATATGGAATAGAATTCTCAAAAACAAAACAAGAAATAATAAAACAAGATTCATTTTATGAAAAAATTACAGAGATTTAGAAACATTTAATAGGAATTAAATATAATAATAAAAAGAGCCTTGTATTTAGGATTAGCCTAGGTACTTGGCTTTTTGTTTTGTAATTTATTGAAAAGCTCTGATTTAGTGATAATATTAATGTATAGAAATATTTAGAAAAAACTTGTTATTGATAGGGGGAGAAAAATGAAGGTAATATTGAAGCAACCACAATTATATAGGTTTTTAAGTTATTGTAATGAAAGTGATCTAGATAAAGAGGTATTGGACTGCGGAGCAGGAGGAGACTTACCACCACTTTCATTATTTTTGCAACATGGTTATAAAACTTATGGATTAGAAATAAGCGATGATCAATTACATAAGTCTAATGAGTTTTCTAAGCAACATGGAATTAATTTAAATATCTCAAAAGGAGATATGAGAAGCCTGCCTTTTGAGGATGAATCCTTAAGCTTTATCTATTCTTATAATTCTATTTTTCATATGACAAAAAAGGATATAGAAACATCCATAAATGAAATTAAGAGAGTTCTAAAGCCTGGTGGGTTATGTTGTTTAAATTTTCTCTCTATAAATGATGAATGGTATGGAGATGGGAAAGAACTTGGGAAAAATGAATTTCTTCAGATAGAAAGAGGAGAAGAGGTTATTCATACCTATTATGAAGTTAATGAAGGTGAAAGCCATTTTAAAGACATGACAATCCTTTATAAAGAAGATAGAGTTATTGAAAGGTTATATGAAGGAGAAATGATAAAACAAGCTTATATAGATTATATAGTAAAGAAAGAAGTGATTGAATGAGTACTGTTATAAACCTTTTTCCAGGTGGAAAGAGAAAAGCATTAACTCTTAGCTACGATGATGGGGTAATTCAAGATAAAAAACTTGTAAGTATTTTCAATAAATATTACTTGAAGGCAACTTTTAATCTTAATTCTGCTATACAAAGTGAGGATAATTATTGGACCCAAAATGGAAAGACTATAAGTAGAATAAATATTGATGAAATTGAGAGGCTGTACAAAGGCCATGAGATTGCTGTTCATAGTTTAACTCATCCTCATTTAGAAGAACTTCCAAAAGAAATGATCTTAAATGAAGTATTTGAAGATAGAAAAAACTTAGAAAAAATAACTCAGTATCCTGTAAGGGGTATGGCATATCCATTTGGCACTTACAATAAAAAAGTCCTCGATGTAATAGATAGCTGTGGAATTGAATATTCAAGAACTGTAAAGCAACATGAAAAATTTACTTTGCCAGATACTTTTCTAGAATGGCATCCAACTTGTCATCATACAAATCCTAGATTTTTAGAAATTACCAAAAACTTTTTGGAGTCAGAAGATAAGTCTATGGAATTATTATATGTATGGGGACATAGTTATGAGTTTGACTTAAATGAGAATTGGAATTTAATTGAGGAATTCAGTAAACTAGTTAGTAATAATAACTCTATATGGTATGCTACTAATATTGAAATCATAGATTATTTAAAAGCTTTAGATGCTTTGAAGTATTCAGCAGATTGCTCAATAGTGTATAATCCTACAGCTATATCAGTTTGGATAGGTGCTTATGGGATAGATATTGAGATTAAGCCAGGAGAAAAACTGTCTATATTACCAAATAAGCAATAGTTAAATAATAAATAAAAAAACTATAAAAAACCTGTTGACTTTAACGCAACGTCAAGGTGTATAGTTAAATTGTCAGGAGGGAGCTTATGGAGTACACAGTGAATAAATTAGCTAAACTAGCAGGTGTTAGCACCAGAACATTAAGATATTATGATGAATTAGGAATTCTTAAGCCGGCAAGAATTAATTCTTCAGGATATCGTATATATGGTGAAGCTGAAGTAGATATGTTGCAACAAATATTGTTTTTTAGAGAATTGGATGTAAGTTTAGATAATATAAAGTTAATCATTACATCTAAAGACTTTGATAAAACCAAGGCACTGAAAGAACATCATGAGAAACTCCTAGAAAAAAGAAAACAGTTAGAAACACTTATCAAAAATGTTGAAAAAACTATTGATAAGGATGAAAGGAGAATCATTATGTCAGATAAAGAAAAATTTGAAGGCTTTAAGCAAAAGCTAGTTGATGATAACGAAAAGAAATATGGTAAGGAAATAAGAGAAAAATACGGTGAGGATGCAATTAATGAATCTAATAAGAGATTCAAAAATATGTCTAAAGAGCAGTATACAGAGTTTGAAGAATTAGGTCAGACTATATTAGATAAGCTTGAAGAGGCTTTTGAAACTGGAGATCCAGCGGGAGAGGCAGCTCAAGAGGTAGCTAAACTACATCGTAAATGGATTACCTTTGCATGGAATAGATATTCAAAAGAAGCTCATGCAGGTGTAGCTCAAATGTATGTAGATGATGAGCGTTTTACAGCTTATTATGATAAAAATAAACCAGGTCTTGCAAAATTCTTAAGAGATGCAGTCGTAATTTATACAGATGCATTAGAAGAATAAAATAGAGCCATTGCAGAGATGCAATGGCTTTAAAGCATTTAAAGAGAAACTATTTTTGTGATTTCACTAGGATGATCTATAACATATTTTGGTGAATAACTTTCAAGCTCTTCACGTGTTCTAAATCCCCAAGTAACCCCAATAGTATCCATGCCTGCTTTTATTCCAGTTTCCATATCAGTACTGGTATCACCTATGTATAAGCATTCTTTAGGGGATATACCTAAAGATTCAGCTGTAATAATGGCACCAATTGGATCGGGTTTTCTTCTAACCCCTTCTTTTTCACCAGATACCATATCAAAGTAATCCTCACCAAAAACCCCATATATATTATCGAGAGTTCTTTCATGTGGTTTGTTTGATAGTACAGCTATCTTTACCCCTTTTTCTTTTAAGGCATGAAGCATGTCCTTGATTCCATCATAGGGTTTAACCTCATGCATACAATGAATTTCAAAATACTCTGTATAAGTTTTAAGAGCATCTTCATAGTTAATTAACTCTTTATCTCCAGAATAGATAAGTGCTCTTTCAATCAACTTTTTATAACCATCTCCAACAAAAATCTTATATTTTTCCTCAGAGATTGGAGCAAGTCCGTATTTAGATAAAGTTAAATTAGAAGTATAGGAGATTGCCTTTATAGAATCAACTAAAGTACCATCTAAATCAAAAATACAACATTTATACATATCAAACCTCCTGCTAGCAAAAAAATTAAAGTGATTATCATAAGTTTAGTATAGCATATAAAGAGAATGCAGTAGAAGTCATATAAAAGATTATAAAAATAATGGGAATATAAAGTTTTAAAATGTAACAAATTTCGCTTTTATTGTATATATTAGTATTATAAGTAGCTAGCAATTCTATAAAATGTATAGAATCTAGAATAAAGTAATGATTAGGTTCGCTGCCGGTATTGCCGGACGGATAATAGGTCTCGCAATCGTAAAAGCTTTTTTAAAGATCTAGGGAAAGTTCGAAAGAACTTTCCTTTTTACCATCTGTAAAATAGAGGGAATGTCAATAAAGTTAAATAATACAACAGTTTTAAAGCATAATAAATAATGAAAAGAAAATAAAAGACAAGGAGGGGGAAATGGAAAATATATTTAGACAAAAGAAAAAGAATAGAATTGTAGTTAAGGGATTGATTTATGGAATAATTATTTTAGCTGTAGCATTTTTTATTTATAATTATACTAACCTTAAAGAAAGGATCATAACTAATTTTTCTAAAGAATTGTACACCGATGGTATTAGTGAAAGTATAGAATCGGCATATCAAGATATGGGTATATTATCAGACAGTATGGCTGTAATGAACATGCTAAAGTCTGGAAACTTTAAAAGTTTGGAAAAAAAGGTTGCATATCTTACCTTTGATGACGGCCCATCAATAACTGTAACTCCTAAAATTTTAGACATACTTAAGGAAAATAAAGTTAATGGTACTTTTTTTATAGTTGGAAATGAGTTGAACAAATCAGATAAGTCAAAAGAGATATTAAAAAGGATAGTAATAGAAGGGAATGCAATAGGGGCTCATACATATTCTCATAACTATAAAAAATTATATCCTGGTGGTAAAATTGATATCAATACATTTATAGGTGAAATAGAAAAAACTAATAATCTAATAACAGGGGAATTAGGAGAAAAATATAGAACCAGAGTAATTCGTTTTCCAGGAGGAAGCTACTCATGGAAGGGAATGGGTGAAGCAGAAAAAATTCTAGCTCAAAAAGGTTATTCCTACATAGATTGGAATTGTATCGTGGGAGATGCAGAAGGAAAACCAAAAAATAAAGACGGACTCATAGATGTTTTTAATGAAACAAAAACAAAGGTTGCTAGAAATGGTAATCTAGTTGTTTTAATGCATGATACATATGGAAAAGAAGCTACAGCAGAGGCACTACCAGAAATCATAAATAAGTTAAAAAGAGAAGGATATGAATTTCATACATTAATTTGAAAGTATATAAGAAGGCAGTAAAATCTAGAGTGATTTTGCTGCTTTTTTAATAATGAAGATTAAAATGGAGATTTCATTAAAATAAATAAAACCTTTTTGAAAAATTACTTGTCTAATAGTTGTAGCTACGATATAAAGGTAGAAGGAGTTTTGAGTTTAAGGAGCATAATAATGAATTTAGATGATAGAGTTAAACGAGCAATTAAGGGAGATGAAGAGTCCTTTGAGTATTTAATAAATACTTTTAAAGAGAATCTTTATAGGACAGCCTATAGTTACGTGAAAAATGAAGAGGATGCATTAGATGTTCTTCAAGAAACTATTTATAAAGCGTATATATCTATAGAAAAATTGAAGGAGCCCAAATATTTTAAAACTTGGATAACAAGAATTTTGATAAATAATGCTTTGGATCTAATAAAAAAAGAGAAAAGAATTATTGAGATAGAAAAGATAGTAAAAAAAGATGCAAATTATCATGAAAATCAAAAATTAGAAGAACGATTAGACATTATAAACTATGTAGACAAGCTTGAAGATAAATATAAGAATGTAATAATACTAAAGTATTTTCAAGACTTAACTATATTAGAAATATCAGAAGTCCTTGAATATCCAGTAGGAACTGTAAAGACACATCTTAATGCCGCACTTAAGAAATTAAGAGTGTTTATGAGTAAGGAGGGTGCTTAAAATGGATGATTTAAATAATATAAAAGAAATGATTAAGATACCAGAAGGAATAGATTTAGCAGTAAAAAAAGGATTTGAAAGAGGAAAAAAAGAGAAAAAAAGAAGAAAACATAAGAAGATATATAAGAGGATAGGAGCAATAGCTGCAACTTTAGCATTAGTAGTTATAGTTGGAATCAATAACCCCGAGATTGTTCAAGCTATACCAGGGGTAGGGTCAATATTTAAACTTATAGATTATGATAGAATGGGAAGAAATCTATCGGCATATGAAAAATTTGCAACATCAATTAATAAGTCCGTTGGAAAAAATGGGATAAAGGTTACAATAGATGAAATTGCCATTGATGATAATAGTATGGTTATAACTTCAACAATTGAAGGAGACGGCCTTGAGGAAGACAAAGGAAATATGGGAGGAATTGAGTTAAATGGAGAGATGGTAAAAAGTTATGGTGCTAAAGATAAGAAGATTTCTGACAATAAGCTAGTAAGTATAGTAACGGCCAATATATCTGATTTAACTTTAGATAATAGTATTGATGTTTACTTCAATATGATTTGGATTGGAGATGTAATGGGGCCCTGGGAATTCAAATTTAATGTAAGTAAAATGAACAATGTTTTTAATTCTAAAGTTATAAACCTAGATAAAAACATAAAAATACCAAATAGTACATTGACTCTTGATAAAATGGTCATAAGTCCATTAGGCAACACAATAAATTATTCTGGAAAATATGATAGTATAAATGAAGGAAAGAAAAATGGGATTTTTAGTTTTATTGTTAAGGATGAGAATGGGAAAATACTAGATGCAAATGAAACAGGTGGAAGTTCTAATAATCAAAAATATGAAGGAAAGATAGAGATATTCGATGATTTATCAACTGTTAAATCCTTAATTGTTGTTCCATCGTTTAAGAGATGGGGAGAAAAGAGGCAAGATGTTAAGGGATTTTCATATCCAATACTACAAACTACAACAAATAATAAAAGTGATGATTGTGAAGTTATAAGTAAAAGCAGACCTGTAACAAAAGAGGAGAAGAGAAAAGGATATTCACTAGATGAGGTAATTAGTGTATATAATATTGATAAAAATAGAGCGTTTGTATCTATGGATAGTCTGATAAATCATACAATAAATGTTAGTGATAATAACTCAGTTACAATAAAAAATATTGAAGCTACAAATGAATATACTAAATTGACTTTTAAGTTAGAGGGAAATGGAGCCTATAGATACAGAAACATTAATGAGGTAATAATTTTAGATGAAGATTATAAGGATACTAGAAGAGCAGAAGATGGAGATAGAGCTGTTATGGAGAATCAAGCAGAAAAGATTGTTTCAATAAAGCTACCAGCTGTTGATAAAAATAAAAAATATAAGATTGCAATACCTATGATTACAGAACCTGAAATTGATGATAGATATAAAATAGAGATTGATTTAAATAAATAGAAAGAAAGACCGTATACTCAAAACAGTACACGGTCTTCTTCTTATATAAATAGTAATAAACTTACTGCCATAACTACCATACCAGCTACTAAGCCGTATATTGATAGATGATGTTCACCGTATTTTTGTGCTGAAGGAAGTAGTTCATCTAAAGATATAAATACCATTATTCCAGCAACTCCAGCGAAAATTATTCCAAATACAAAGTCATTTATAAATGGCATTAATACTAAATATCCAATCAATGCGCCTATAGGTTCAGAAAGTCCAGATAGGAAAGAGTAAAAGAAAGCTTTTTTTCTGTCCCCTGTTGCATAATATACTGGAACAGATACAGCTATTCCTTCTGGAATATTATGAATTGCTATGGCTACAGCTATTGGTATAGCTATAGATGGCTGCTGAAGAGCGGATATAAAAGTAGCAAGTCCTTCCGGAAAATTGTGAATACCTACAGCTAGAGCTGTGAATATTCCCATCCTTAGTAATTTTGGGTCTGAGGTTTTGTTGTTTATATCCTCAACTGAATGAACTTCGTGAGGATTCTCTCCACTTGGGATAAGTTTGTCAATAAGTGCTATTATAAACATTCCTCCGAAAAATGCACCAACAGTAGCCCAAGAACCAGACTTTAATCCTAGTTCAGCTACAAGAGCATCTTTGGCCTTAAAAAATATTTCAATCATAGAAACATAAATCATAACTCCAGCTGAAAAACCAAGACTTATAGATAAAAATTTCGTGTTTGTTTTTTTAGTAAAGAAAGCTAATGCACTACCTATACCAGTACATAAACCAGCAAAAAGTGTTAGTCCAAAAGCAAATAAAACGTTATTCATGTATTTCCCCCTTTATAGTGTATATAATTATTATAAATCCATCAAAGGATAATTATTATTATTTAAGAATATAACTATAGTATAGTATATGTTTATGATATGGTAAAGACTTATATTAAAAATTGCAAGGGATAATGAAAGACATGAAGCGATACCTATATTTTAATTTCTATTAATCCTCTTCGTAAAACCTTAGGGTTTTAATTCCAAATGTCGAAAACACTGCTCCAAAAAGTAGTAAAATTAAAATGTTTATATAAACTTCTTTGAAGGAAGAACCATTACTTAGTTTATCGTAAGATTCCATAAGCCATTTGTTTGGTATGAAGTTTGATATTGTCTGAAGGGCAGGAGACATGCTACTTACGGGAATAAATGTACCTCCTACTGCACAAAAACATCCTGCCAATACAAAATTGATAATACTTAAAGCTTGTGTTGTTTTTATTAAACTTGTTAGAGCGATATTTATACCAAGGGAGGCGATAAAAAAAGCTATTAAATTAATAAAAAACACAGGAGATGTGATTCTGTAATCCATATGAAGTACATATTTAGACAAAACTAAAAATAAAAAAATTTGTATAGAGCTTAGTAAAATGCTTGCTAAAATATGACCGAAAATTATATTATGAGATTTTACTCTAGCGCTGAAAATTCTCATAAAGGTTTTAGAATTAATATCATCTATGAGAATGTTTGTACAAGCTCCTGAAAACATAAATAAGGACATAAGTAGGAAACCAACTGAAGCAGAAAGTTTATAATTATCTTTACTATTTTCTTTAACAGTTGAATTTGTATCTATATTTTTAAATTCCATAGGGTCATCTAAAGCTTTAAAGTATGAATCTAGCAATAAATTAAGCTCATTTACATTTCCATTTTGTCTTTTACACAGTATCTTAGTCTTTTCATAGGGATAAGACATTATTATACCTATTTCTATACTTTTATTATTGATGAATTTCTCTATATCTTCTTCATTAAGTATTTCGACTTTATATCTATTAGTGTCCTCTAATAAATTTATGATAGATGAAGTGTAGTCGCTATCAGTTATAGCTATTTTTATTAAAGTATCTTTGTTAAACATAAATGAAGAGAGAACTCCTCCTAGTAGAGGAACTATTAGGATTAAGGATAGCGCTACTGGGTCTTTAAATAATCTTTTCATTATATTTAAGCATATTCTAATACTATTCATATGTTTTCTCCCTTTTGTATAATAGAATTCCAAGAACGTTAAATAACGTACCTAGTAACATAAGGACGATTAAATTTTGAACTATGGAACTAAGGGGGTTTTCTTGCATTAAACTATAATAACTTTCATAAATCCACTTGTTTAAGGTGAATTTTGAAGTTGCATCAAAGTCTCCGCTTAGTGAAAAGCTATCACTAAAAAGAGCCAAGAAAAATAAAATAAAAGCACAGGTGCTAACTCCAGCAGTTGAATTTTTAAATAATCCAGACATGAAAAAGCCAAAAGATGCTGAAATATATACTGCAAAGATTGTTACTATAAAAATTTCAATTAAGCTGTGTCCATAGTTAATTTTAAATAAGATAGAAGAAAAAAGCATATAAAAAACTGCTACAATAAAGGTTATTAAAAATTGGCCAATAATGTTTCCTAAAATAACGGTGCTCTTTTTTACAGGGCAGGAATACATCCTCATAAAGGTTTTGTTTTTTCTGTCAGAGATATTAAGCCCAACCATAATAATAGCAGTTATGAGAAGAAAGTACGCTAAGGTAGAGGAACATATGAGTTGGATCATATTAGCATTCTTATTTACACCTACAATCATTACCACTGTATATTTTTGAGATATAGAGTCAGTTATGCTACTAGAAGCACTATTTATATTTGAACTTACCAAAAAAGTTTCAAGTAAAGAGCCTGCGAGTATGAGGATTATAAGAAAAGGGTTTGTAAAAATTCGTTTTAAGTAATTGATTGATATATTAAAAACCTTCATGTTATCCTCCTAATCCCTTAAGTTTCTTCCAGTAAGAGAAAGAAATACACTTTCCAAATCAGGTTCTTTTAGTGTTATGCTTTTTACTCTTACATCACTTCTTGATAGAATGAAAAGAGCATCTTGAAGTATACTTTGTCCTCTTGTTGATATTACTTTTATAGTATTTTCATTAATGGAGACATTTTTAACTCCAGGTAAATTTTTAAGTTCTTTAATAGGATTATATCTTATATCAGTTGCTTCTATGTTTAAAATTTCATCTGTTTTTGAAAGTTTTTTTATTTCATTTTTCTCGCCACAAGCTATGAGTTTTCCATGATCCATTATTCCAATCTTGTTACATAAAGCATCAACCTCATCCATATAATGACTAGTGTAGATTATAGTTGAACCTTGTCTATTTAATTCTTTTACTGCTTCTAATATATGATTTCTTGATTGAGGATCTATGCCTACAGTAGCTTCATCCATTATTACTATTTTAGGTTGATGTATAATGGCACAGGCTATGTTAAGCCTTCTTTTCATACCACCTGAAAATGTTTTTGGTTTATCTTTAGCTTTATCTAAAAGACCAACAAATTCAAGAGATTTTTTAGCTTTTAGGTTTAAATCCGCTCCTTTTAAATCATAAAGGCTTCCGAAGAATTTTACATTATCCTGTGCTGATAAGGATTCATAAATTGCTATATCTTGAGGAACAAGACCCATAAGTTGTTTTGCTTCTAAAGAGTTTTTACTAATATCCAATCCATTTATTAAAACATTTCCCCCATTAGCTTTAATAAGACCCATTAAAATATTTATTGTAGTGCTCTTGCCAGCTCCATTTGGACCGAGAAGTCCAAAGATTTCGCCTTCGTTTATATCTAGAGTTAAACTATCCACAGCAAGTTTATTTTTATAACGTTTAATTAAAGAGTGTATTTCTATTAGTGACACATTCTCTCCCCCTTATTTTTAAAATCTTTATAATAATAGTTTAAAAAATATAGCCACCTATTTCCACAACATAAAGTCATGAAAATGGGTGACTTAGGTCATTTTTAACTAAAGTTTTTTAAATAAAAAATTGCTATTTGAGTTCTATCCCTTAATTTAAGTTTGCTTAGGATATCTGTTATCTTATTTTTAACAGTTCCTTCAGTCAAAAATATCTTTTTTGCTATCTCTCTATTGCTTAAACCATCTGATATTAGTTTTATTATTTCTATTTCATTTTCAGATAAGTTCAAGTTATAAATAAGTTTTTTCTTGTCAGCTTTAAGCATAGATGAAAGTTTTGTAGCTACTTCTGGATGTACTAGAAGATTTCCTTCATGAACTATTCTTATTGCTTTTATTATTTCATCAGCTTTGATGTTTTTAAGTAGATAACCTTTAGCACCATTTTTTAGAGCTTCAAAAATATATTCGTCATCGTTAAAAGTTGTAAGTATGATGATTTTTATATCAGGTCTTACTTTAAGGATTTTTTTAGTTGATAGTACACCGTCACACACAGGCATTCTTATATCCATTAAAACAACATGAATATTATTATTTTGGAGAACTTTTTCGTAGGCCTCGTCTCCATTTTGGCATACAAACAAAACATTTATATCAGCCTCATAATTGAGAATCATTTTGAGGCTGTTGGTTATTAGCTCTTCATCATCAGCAATAAGTACATTTATAGACATAGTACAGTTACCTTCCTTTAACTTTTAATTGGAATTATAGTAGTAATTTCAAAACCTTTTTCAGTAGAAATGAAAAGTTCTCCATCTATGATTTTAACACGTTCTTCCATTCCCTTAATTCCCATACCTCTAACAAGAGTTTTACAGCTAATTCCATCATCTATTACTGTAAGTATAACCTGTTTTTCTTCGTACTTTAAAGTGATCCATATTTTTTTAGATTTACCGTGTCTAGCAGAATTAGTTATAGCTTCTTTAGCATTTTTATAAAGGGCAACCTCCATACTTGGATAGAGCTTTACAGGAGTTCCTTTAATATCAAAACTTATATCAATATTAGATGAATATATAAAGTCATCAATCATCTGTTTTATAGAAAGTACTCTATTTGAATATTCCCCAGGATTAATATTTTTTAAAGTATCACTTAGCATATCTACAGTGGAACTTAAAGTAGCTCTAGAGGATTCTATTATATCTAAGCCTTTTTCTAAATCTTTTTTAGAAACTCTCATTCCAGCTTCGAGCTGAAAAAGCACGCCAGTTAGTTTATGACCAAGATTATCGTGAATTTCACTTGTTATTCTAGCTCTCTCTTGAAGCGTTGATAAGGATTCAATCTTGGAGGAATAGTCTTCTAAAATCTTCTTAGTATTTTCAAGTTCATAACTATATCTTCTATTTTCATCAAATAGAATTTCTGTTTCCTTAAAATCCTTATTAAGATTCTTTTTGTTTATAGAAAAAATAGATAATGAAAGAATGATAAAAAGATTAAGTATAAAAATATCAGGACCTTTTTCTTTGATATAAAATAGTATAAAGGCAGAGGCAATAATAGATAAAATATAACCTTCACTTTTTAATAATGATAGTGAGTCTAATATTGTTATATAAAGCAAAAAATAAGTCATATAAGGATATTTAGAAGATAATAAAAACACTAGAGCTAAATCTGAAATAATTGAGACTAACAAGAGATTATTTCTATTTTTGGGTGTTAAAAATAGTAACCTGATTCTAGAATTAAGTATAAATATGAAGAACATCATTATAAAATAAGGAGCATTTTGAATTTCATAAGATAATGCAGTGCCTATAGCTGTCAATGTATAAATTGATAATCTTGTAATGTTTTCAGCTTTCATAAACTTACCTCAATCTTATCATTTGTTTAAATATACCATATATCCCAAAATAAAAACAATATTAAGAAAATTTTAAGATGCAAGGTTGATTTTAGGGCATATAATCAATTTATAATAACTTAAATAAGGTTATATAAGGGGAGAATAAAAATGAGTAGGGAATTCAGTTTATCGGATTATGTTAGTAATGGGATAGAGAATATAGTTAAGGGAATAGTTAAAGCTTCTCTTAAAAATCCAAAGGAAACTGCTTTTGTAGTTAAATATGCTTTAGCAAGTAAAGAAGCTAAAAAGAGAAGGGAAGCTTTTATAGAAAAAGGAGAGAATGTTCCAGCTTTCTTAATTTCAAGTATATCAAGTAACTGTAATTTATTTTGTAAGGGTTGTTATGCGAGAGAAAATAAATCTTGTGGTGAAGGCTTAGAAAATAAACAAATGAGTACAGAAAGATGGGCAGAATTATTTAAAGAAGCAAAAGAGATGGGAGTTTCATTTATATTACTTGCTGGTGGGGAGCCTTTAATGAGAAGAGAAGTTATAGAAAAGGCAGCTGAGATTAAGGAAATAATTTTCCCTGTGTTTACAAATGGAACTTTGTTTAGAGAAGATAATTTAAAGTTGTTTGATAAAAATAGAAATCTTGTACCTATCATAAGTATTGAAGGGGATAGGGAGCAGACAGATAATAGAAGAGGGTTTGGAACTTACAATACTATAATGAAAGCAATGGATACCTTAAAAGATGCTGGTCTTTTGTATGGAGCATCCGTTACAGTAACTACAGAGAATGTAAATACAGTAACTAGCAAGGAATTCTTTCAAAAATTATATGACAAAGGTTGTAGAGCTGTAGTTTTTGTTGAGTATGTTCCTGTAATAGAGGAAACCAAGTATCTTGCTCCAACTGATTTAGAACGTAAAACATTAGAAATTAAACAGCAGGAACTAAGAGAAAGTTATGAGGATACAGTATTTATATCCTTCCCAGGAGATGAGAAATATTCAGGTGGATGTTTAGCTGCAGGAAGAGGTTTCTTTCATATAAATGTTAATGGCTCAGCAGAACCATGTCCATTTTCACCTTATTCAGATATAAACCTTAAGGAACATTCATTGAGGGCAGCATTAAAATCACCCTTGTTTAGAAAGCTTAATGAAACAGGAATGCTTATGGGAGAACATGATGGAGGATGTCTATTATTTCAGAAAGAAAGCGAAGTTAAAGAGATGCTTGGTTAATGTATTTGTTTTTTTAGGAGGAAACATTAAATTTTTCATATATTGGTGGTTTAAGATAGTTAAAATATAAGAAAATATAAAAGGCCCATGAAGAGGCCCATCATAAAAATATAGGCCCAAGTTACATGAACTTGGGTCTATAATATTTAGATATAATTATCTTTCAGGATTAAACACCTTAACATCTGAAAAGTCTGCTTTATTGAATTTATATACGCATAGTGAGAAGAAGATAAGGCCCATGATGATTATGATTAATATTCCTGTGAAGGGCCCAACTATGAAACCATGAATATCAAAAGAAACTCCTTCTTTTACAAGTTCAGCTGTTGATAGATCATTCATTTTTAAAGCTATATATCTGAATATAGATGTTGTGTAGGTTAATGGATTTATGTATACAAAAGGTCTAAGGATTTTTGGCATAATGGTTGTTGGTATATAAGCGCCTGACAAAAAGGTTAATGGTAAAGTAAATGCAGTAATCATAACTTGGAAAGTAGTTGATTTCTTAGCAACAGTTGCTAAGAATAGGCCCATGGAACTGAAGGTTATACCTACTAGGGTCATCACAGCTATCATTTGAATAAATTGAGGTGCATCAAGTGTGAGGCCCATGAATAATGCAATTATGATAATCAAAAGACCTTGAATAACAGCTATGATAGTTGATGATAGTACTTGTCCTATGGAAATTTTCCATCTTTCTATAGGTGAGACTATGATTTCCTTCATGAACCCCATTGATATATCTTCTAATATATTAGTAGAGTTACTTAAAGAAGATTGAAAAACTGACATTATTATTATGCCTGATATCAAATAGTTGATAGGCTGACTGATATCAGCTGTTGTTGGTTTCATAACAAATGAGAAAACAAAAAGCATAAATAAAGGCATAACTATTGAGAATATAAGTTGAGTTTTGTTCCTTGTAAAGTTTATTAGATTTCTTTTTAAAATAGCAGTCATTCCACGCATTATGCTCTTATCTCCTTTCCTGTTATAGCTAAAAATACATCGTTAAGTGTACCTTTAGTAGTTTCTAAATCTGTGATTATATCTTTAAAGTTAGATGTTAGTTCTAATATTTTCTTTAAGTTGTTTGAGTATAGGGTAAACATGGTTTCTTCCTGTTTATACTTTATATGGTTCATTTTTAGATATTCAACAAAATCATATACCTTTGATACACCTATTTTAGTTACAAGTCCTGTATGTTCTTTTTTTAGATTGTTAGGTGTATCAAAAGCAACTATTTTACCATGATCCATGATAGCTACCTTGTCACATATCTCAGCTTCATCCATGTAGTGAGTTGTTAGGAAGATGGTGATGTTTTTTTGTTTTTGAAGCTTGTATATGTATTCCCAGATGTTTGCTCTTGTTTGAGGGTCAAGACCTGTAGTAGGTTCATCTAGAAATAAAACTTTAGGATAGTGAACTAGTCCTCTTGCTATTTCTACTCTTCTTTTCATACCTCCAGAAAGGCTATTTATAGGAGCTTTTCTCCAAGCTTTAAGATCTACTAAGTTTAATACAAAGTTTATTCTGTTTTGAATGTCTTCCTTTGGTACATTGTAAAATTCACAATGAAATTTTAAGTTCTCTTCTACAGTTAGTTTATTATCTAAAGTTGAATCTTGAAATACTATTCCAATATCACGTCTAACCTTTCCTTTTTCCTTAGATACCTCATTTCCATTTATGGTTAAGGTACCATCAGTTTTATCTATGATGGTACATAGTGTATTAATGGTTGTACTTTTTCCAGCACCGTTTGGTCCTAAGAATGCAAATATACTTCCTTCTTCAACCTCAAAAGATATATTGTCTACAGCTTTAAATTCTCCAAATTGTTTTGTGAAATTTTTTACTTCAATAATATTTGCCATTTGATTTTCCTCCTAGAATTTTTCTTACAGGTTTATATTAATAGAAAGGTTTAAACTTCATTTAAAAGAGATATAAAAAATTTATAAACAAATATAAATAATTTTTAAATAGAAATTCACTTTATACTTTCTTTATAAATACGTTAAAATATGTTTAAGAGTTAGATGTAAAATAAGGTTAATACTATTAAATCTAGGAGCATATATAATGAAGAAAAAATTGAAAAACTTGAAAAAATCTCTTGAGATAAAGGTCAATAGGCATATACAGTATCATGCTGAAGAGGATATTAGACAAGTAAAAACTAATTTAGACTCTTTTGAGTTGTTTAGAGAATATCAAAAAGATGTTGAGGAACTTACTAAAAAAGATTATCTAACTAAAAGGGAACGGCATGAGGAGAAGCATAGACTAGAGAAGAATTTTAAGAAGAGCCTTGAAAGGATACATAGAAACAATAGGGGATTTCAGTGGTATTATTCTAAAGTTAAGTACACCAGATTTTTATTTTTAATAATTAACTTAGTTATATGTTATTTGCTATTTAGATATATAGGATTTAGTGCTATAGGAGTCATCTATATGTCATTAATGTTACTTGGAGGAATTGGTCAGATATTATTTTTAGCTAGTATAGAGAAAAGAATTTTAGTTCCACTTCAACATTTAAATGAGGGGGTTGTGGAGATAGCTAAAGGAAATTATAGGGTTAATGTTGATTGTGAGGAAAATAGTGAAGTTGATATGGTTATAAAATCCTTTAATGAAATGGCAAAGAGGCTTAAAGAAGGTGAAGAATTAAAAAAAGAGTATGAGGAAAACAGAAAACTTCTTATAGCCAATATTTCACATGATTTAAAAACTCCAATAACCTCTATTCAAGGATATATTGAAACTATGGCCTATACTGAAGATTTACCTAAAGAAACCATAAAGAAATATAATCAGATAATATATAATAATGCTGGTTATATGAATAAGCTTATAGATGACTTATTTTTGTTTTCAAAGCTTGATATGCAGAAGTTAGAGTTTAATTTTGAATTAATAAATATAGAAAACTTCATGGGGGATTTAATGGAAGAATTTCAGTTTGAACTGGAAGATAAGAATATAAACTTTAATTATGAAAGTAAAATAAGAGAAGAGTTAATAGTTAAAATAGATAGAAAAAGAATACATCAGGTTTTTAGAAATATTATAGGAAATGCAGTGAAATATGCGCCTACAGATGGAGTTAACGATAATTCCAATAAAGAAACTAAGATAGATGTTGAGCTATATGTTAATAATGGTTTTATAAATATTGATATAAAGGATAATGGAGAGGGAATCCCAGAGGAAAAACTTCCTTATATATTTGATAGATTTTATAGAATAGATTATGCTAGAACTAAAGACTTAATGAGCACTGGTTTAGGTTTAGCTATATCTAAGGAATTGGTTGATGCTCATGGAGGAAGTAT
Organism: Clostridium intestinale DSM 6191; assembly: GCF_900130055.1. Lineage (GTDB taxonomy): Bacteria > Bacillota > Clostridia > Clostridiales > Clostridiaceae > Clostridium_T > Clostridium_T intestinale. Next base: position 315,032 of record NZ_FQXU01000004.1, on the reverse strand, counting down.
AAAGGCTGAAAGTAAAATAAATGAAGGAACTTGTTTTACTATAACACTTCCTATAGAAGAATAGACAAAAGGAGAAGAGGGTATGAAAGAGATTTTAATTATTGAAGATGATATAAATATAGCTGAGATGGAAAGAGATTATCTTCAGCTTAATGGTTATAAATCAGAGATTATTACTGATGGAGCAAAGGGACTTAAACTAGCTTTAGAAGGTAGATATGACTTAATAATAGTGGATTTAATGCTTCCCAATGTAGATGGATATGAAATAATAAAAGAGGTTAGAAAAAAGTATGAGATTCCTATAATAGTTGTATCTGCAAGAAGTGAGGATATAGATAAAATAAGAGGGCTTGACTTTGGTGCTGATGATTATTTAACGAAACCTTTTAGCCCAGCTGAACTTACAGCTAGAGTGAAATCTCACATAAACAGATATGAAAGACTTAAGGGAAATGATAAAAGTTCTTCTGAAATAATTAGTCATGGAGGACTAGAGATAAATACTTCATCTCATAGAGTTTTGGTTTATGGAAAAGAAATTCAGATGACTTCAAAGGAATATTCAGTTTTATTACTTTTAGCTTCAAATCCTAATATTGTTTTTACCAAGGAGCATATCTTTGATAAAATCTGGGGAGATGAGTTTTATGGCGATACTGCAACTATACCAGTACATATTCAAAGAATAAGAAAAAAGATTGAAAAAGACCCTTCTAATCCAGAATTTATTGAGACCCTATGGGGAACAGGATATAGATTTAAGTTATAGAAGAGAGAAGAATGTTGTGAGTAATCACAACGTTCTTTTTTATTTTTCAAAAATTATCCATAAAAAGTTAAAAAATATTTGATAAAGTAGCTATCCTTATATATAATATAAGAACTACAGTTCACTTCTAAATTTTAAATGATTGGAGCGAATAATTAATATGAATAGAAACTGGAAAAAAGACATAGTACTTTTTTTATCTAGCCAAACAATATCGCTTTTTGGTTCATCATTAGTTCAATATGCTATCATGTGGTATGTTACCATGAATACTCAATCTGGAGTAATGATGACTGTATACATTATATGTGGATTTTTGCCTACATTTTTTCTATCTCCTTTCGCAGGAGTATGGGCAGATAGATATGATCGTAAAAAACTGATTATAGTAGCAGATTCCGCTATTGCACTTGCAACACTTATTTTAGCTATAGTATTTATGTCAGGATATAGAGAGATGTGGCTTCTTTTTGTTGTAGCAGCTATTAGAGCATTAGGAGCTGGGGTTCAAACACCTGCAGTTGGTGCATTTTTACCTCAAATAGTACCAGAAGATAAATTAACAAAAGCAAACGCAGCAAATGGAAGTATACAATCAATAATTATGCTTGTATCTCCAATGATAAGTGGAGCTCTTTTAACTAAAACTTCAATAGTAACTATTTTCTTTATTGATATAGTTACAGCTTTTATAGGAATATCTATCTTAGTTATATTCTTAAGAGTTGAGGCTCATAAAAAAGCATTAGAAAATTCTAATTTAAGCTATTTTGAAGACATGCAAAAGGGGATTAATTATATAAGGGGTCATCATTATGTAAGAAATTTCTTTATATTTTGTGCAGCTTTTTTCTTTCTATTTACACCAGCTGCCTTTTTAACGCCACTTCAAGTTACTAGGGCTTTTGGAAATGATGTATGGAGATTAACAGCCATAGAAATAACCTTCTCAACAGGTATGATTTTAGGTGGCATTATTATGGCTTCATGGGGTGGATTTAAAAACAGGGTATACTCTATGGCGTTTTCAAGCTTTATTTCAGCATTCTGTATTATAGCTCTTGGAATAGTTCCAAACTTTTATATATATTTAACCTTTATGGGGTTCATTGGAATAGCTATGCCAATCTTCAATACACCTTCTACAGTTTTACTACAAGAGAAAGTTGAACCAGATTATTTAGGAAGAGTTTTTGGAGTTTTTGGAATGATATCTAGTTCTATGATGCCTTTAGGGATGCTTGTCTTTGGGCCTATAGCAGATATGATTAGGATAGAATATTTACTTATAGGAACAGGTTCCTTGTTATTTGTATTAAGCTTTTTCCTTATAAAAAATAAGTCTTTAGTTAGCAATGGGGTTTAATTTGTTCAAACTGCACTAAAATCTTGTTTAGAGGATTTATAGAATAACTTAGAGTGATATGCTATTATTGTGTAAACAAAGGTGTCTTTATTTTATTAATAAAGGCACTTTTTTATATTATGGATGAAGTTTGGGAGGTCTTATGATGAATTTTAATTATAATTTACCTGTAAATTTACTGTTTGGAAGAGGAAGAAGCTCAGAGATTGGAATAGAGGTAGGCAAGTATGGAAAGAAAGCGCTTATTGTTACAGGAAGAAGTAGTACTAAGAAAAGTGGATTACTTGATAAAGCTATATCTTTATTAAAGGAAGAAAAAGTAGAATATGAGATTTTTGATAAGGTGGAACAAAATCCTTTAACTACAACAGTATATGAAGGTGTAGATATAATAAAGGAAACTTGTTGTGATGTTATTTTAGCTCTTGGTGGTGGAAGTATTATGGATGCAGCTAAGAGTATAGCTTTTTCCGCGAAAAATCCTGGGGATATATCTGAATATATATTTGGAATAAAGCAAGGAACAGAAGCTTTGCCTACAGTTTTAGTACCAACTACATGTGGTACAGGCAGTGAGGGAAATAGTTTTTCAGTACTTACAAATCCAGAAACCAAGGATAAAAAATCACTTAGAACTAATGCAATTATTGCAAAAGCTTCAATTATAGATCCAGAACTTATGATGACTATGCCGAAAGCAATACTTGCATCAGTAGGATTTGATGCTCTTTGCCATAACATGGAGGCTTATGTTTCTAAGATTGGTCAACCACTAACCAGTATGCAAGCCTTTTATGGAATGAAGCTGCTTTCCGAAAATTTAGTGAAGGCGTATAATGATCCTAGTGATTTAGAGGCATTAGAAAAGGTTACCTTGGCAAGTACTTTAGGTGGCATGGTAATTGGTATAGCAGGAGTTACAGCACCTCATGGACTTGAACACCCAGTAAGTGGCCTTTATGATGTTGTACATGGAAAAGGACTTGCGGCTTTAACGCCTGTAATAGCCCAAAAGTCATGGGAAAGTGATGTAGAGAAGTATGGTGATATAGCAAAGTTATTAGGGGGAAGCCATGCCAGTGAATGTTCTAAGCTTATAAATAAGCTTTTAGAAGATCTTAATCTTAAGGTTACCTTAGGTGAGCTTGGAGTTAAAAAGGAAGATGTTGCGTGGATGGCGGATAATTGCATGAAGGTTTCAAAACCAAGTATACTAAATCACCCTAAGGAATTTACTCTAGAAGAAATTAAAGATATTTATTATAGTGCACTGTAAACAAATTTTTTAAATATATTGTTCATACTGCACTAAAATATTGTCAGTAAAGTAAATAGACTTAGAGATTATAAATGTGATAATATACTTTTATCCGATAGATAAGATATTTAATTAAAGAAATATAAATAAATTTTAAATGCAAAGGTGCACTGAAATTAATTGGTCAGTGTGCCTTTTTTATTTTTCTATGGAAGGAGAGATAAGTATGTATAAAATTTTGGGACTATCTAAAAAGTTTGGTGAGTTAGAAGTTTTGAAAGATATAAGTTTGGATATACAAGAAGGGGAAGTGGTATGCATAATAGGACCATCTGGATCAGGTAAAAGCACACTACTAAGATGTCTTAATCTACTTGAGATACCTACTAGCGGAAAGTTATATTATGATGGAAACAATGTGCTTGATAGTGGCATAGACAGCAGAGACCTTAGAGAAGAGGTTGGGATGGTGTTTCAGAGATTTAATCTATTTCCTTTATACACAGTTTTAGAAAATGTTATGCTTGCGCCAGTTCTTACAAAAAGAAAAAATAAGAAAGAAGCAAGAGCCTATGCCCTTGAACTTTTAGATAGAGTAGGTTTAAAGGATAAAGCAGAATCATATCCCAAGACTTTATCAGGAGGACAGCAACAGAGAGTTGCAATAGCTAGAGCACTTGCCATGGAGCCTAAAATGCTTTTATTTGATGAACCAACTTCTGCTTTAGATCCAGAACTTGTTGGGGATGTATTGGATGTTATGAAAAGATTAGCTAAAGATGGAATGACAATGGTAGTTGTAACTCATGAAATGGGTTTTGCAAGAGATGTATCAGATAGGGTTATTTTTATGGAAAAAGGATATATAGTTGAGGAAGGAAAACCAAAAGACATGTTTACAGAACCAAAACACAAAAGAACCAAAGAGTTTTTATCAAGAGTATTAAGTGATTTTGCTTTAGAAGCTTAGGCTTTAAAAATAAACATAAAAAGGGGAATGTATATGAAAAGGGGATATAAAAAATTATTAGTTATTCTTGCGTTAATAAGTTCAGTTTCAGTAATGACAGGATGTGGTGGAAAGTCCACGGAAGCAAGTGGTGGAAAAAAGGACACTCTAGCAACAATAAAAGAAAAAGGGGTTCTTACAGTAGCATCTTCAAATGATGCACCATTTGCTTTTATAGATGCAAAGACAAATGAATTTAGCGGTATTGATGCTGAAATAATTAAAGAAATTGCAAAAAGACTTGGAATTAATAAAGTAGAAATGAAACAGATACCATTTGAAAATCTTTTAGTTGAGTTAAATAATAACTCTGTTGATATGGTAACTGACGGCATGTATGTTAAAGAAGAACGTAAGAAATTAGCCTTGTTTACAAACATATGGTACAAAGAAGGTGAAGCTGTAGTTATACCTAAAGATTCTAAGGTTAGCAGTAAAGCAGATTTGAAAAACTTAGTTTTGGGTGGACAAAAGGGAACTGCTTTCCTAGAAACAGCTCAAAAATGGCAACAAGCAGGTCAAGTAAAAGAAGTTAAGGTATTTGGCAGTCAATCTGAACTTATGTTAGCTGTTAACACTGGAAAAATTGATGCATGTATAACAGATGGTATGGTTGCAGGATACACATTATCACAAGATAGCAGTCTTAGTTTAAAAATCTTATCTCCATATGAACCAGAAGCTTCAGGAATGGTAGCAGCTGCTGTTAGAAAAGATGATACAAGTTTAGCAGATGCAGTTAATGAAAAACTTGATGAAATGAAAAAAGATGGAACAGTACTTAAATTACTTGAGAAGTATGGAATGAACAAAGATTATTTTGTTTCAATAGAAGATGGTAAGAGTAAATAGTAAAAAAGAATCCTTATGGATTCTTTTTTAGAAAGAGGAGGTAACTTATATGGATATTTTAGCTAACTTAGATTTTTATACTGCATTTAAGTATTTAGTGCCTTCATTAATTGATGGTTTATGGATTGTTTTGCAGGCGACTATATTTGGTTTTTTACTGGCAATGATATTAGGTTTATTTATTGCAATTGGGCGTATAAGTAAGTTTAAGATATTAAGAGGAATTTTAACTGTGGTTTTGGAGTTTATAAGAGGAACACCGCTTTTAGTACAACTAGTATATATGTATTATGTTGTACCTTTATTGATATCGATGATTGTACAGCTTTGGAATCCTGGGTATCAGTTTAGGATAAGCTCATTAACAGCAGGAATTTTGGGACTTGGAATAAACTATGGCTGTTATATATCAGAAGTAATAAGATCTTCAATACTTGCTATAGAGATTGGACAAACTGAGGCAGCTTTAGCACTTGGGCTTACTAACACACAACTATTAGTTAGAATAATAATTCCTCAAGCCCTTAGAAATGTGGTTCCTGTATTCGGTAATTATTTGGTTATGATGTTAAAGGATACATCACTTTTAGCTTATGTTGCAGTTAGTGAACTACTTCTGCGAACTCAAAGTTATGCGTCACAATCCTTCTTAACTATTGAGTCTTATACTCTTTTAGCAATAGCATACCTTATATTAAGTTTACCTCTTTCTCAATTAGTTAAACTATTAGAAAAAAAGATGCAAAAATTCAACTAAATTTATTAAAGAAATTACATAAAAGGGTATTTTTATATAAAGATATATGATAAAAATAATATAAGTAAATGGTGATTTCTTAAAATAAATTATGAAATAGGGTGGATGTTGTGTCAATTTCTGTGAGAGATATACTTAAATTAGATTCATTAAAAACTCTTCAGCTTGTTGGAGGGGAGACTGGACTTGAGAAATGTGTAGAATGGATATATGTAGCGGAATGTTTTGAAAACCCATTAGAAGGAATTAAGTGGCTTCAAGGGGGAGAGATTATCTTTATAACTGGGGTTGGTATTAAGGATAATACTGAGATGTTATTAGAATTTATAAAAGGTATTGATGAAAGAAATGGAGCAGGACTTGTAGTAAATGTTGGCCCTTATATAAAAACTGTGCCAAGTGAAGCTATTGAACTTGCAAATAAACTAGGAATGCCTTTATTTGAACTTCCTTGGGAGGTAAAGCTAGTTGAGGTTTCAAGAGAAATAAGTAACGCAATAGTTCTATCTCGTATAGAAGAAAATTCTCTTACTCACTTTTTAAGCAATATACTTTTTGGGGATGGAGAATTAGAAGGGGATGCTATACAAAAGGCTGCCTATTTTGGGTACAATTTATCAGGGGAATGTTGTATATGCGTCATAGATATAGATGGATTTGAAAAGTATTTGAAGTTAAAAGATTTAGATGATGAAGTTAGTATATCTAAACTTAAAGTAACTTTTAGAAAATTAGTACAAGATGTATTAGAGAAACACGCACTAAAGGTTCCAATAATAGATAAGGATGATTCTGTTATCTTTTTTGCAAAGTCAGAAGAAAACTTTATGAAAAGAGTTGAGAAAGCTTTAATAGAAATTCAGCAGTTAATTCACAAACGTATTGATGGAATTACTGTAAGTGTAGGTATTGGGAATCCATATAAGGATTTAAAAATGATGAAGCAGTCATTAAATGAAGCCGAGATAGCTATTGATAGCTTAAAATGTGAAGGACTTAATAATACTATAATAAAATATAAAGATGCAGGAGTTTATTCTCTTTTATTTAATATTAAAAACAAACATGTTTTAGAAAATTACTTTAGAGATACTTTAGGAGCAATCAGCAGTAAGGATAACAAAGACAAAGATTTAATTGAGATATTAGATACTTATTTAAATGAAAACTGTAATATAACAGTTACTGCAGAGAAGTTATTTTTGCATAGAAATACTCTTAAGTATAAGATTAAAAAAATAGAAGAATTATTAAATTGTGATTTGCACAACTTTAATGATTGTATGAAAGTGAGAATAGCACTAAACATACAGAAAATGCTTTAGTCAATATAGACAAAAAGCTTATGGAACTTGGACATAGAAATGTTAAAGTGAAAGTATTAGTATATAAATATAAGTTAAATTGAACCATTAGGGACAAGGGAGTCTTCATGTTAGCTAACATGGGCTCTCATTTTTTTTGATTATCATTGTTAGGAGGACTTATTTATGATAGAGGAATTAAACGTAAAATTAGTAACCGAGATACCAGGACCTAAATCAAAGGAGATCTTGGAGGAGAGAAAAAAGTATGTAGCTGATGGGGTATCTGTATCCACGGATATAGCTATTGAAGAAGCAAAAGGAGCCTTAATTAAAGATGTTGATGGAAATGTATTTTTAGATTTTGCAGCAGCTATTGGGGTTCAAAATGTTGGACATTGTGATGAAGAAGTAGTTGATGCTTTAAAAGAGCAAATAGAGAAATATATACACCCAGGCTACAATGTAGTGACTTATGAATCTTATGGAGCTTTGGCAAAGAAGTTAACCGAAATAACAGTTGGTGATTATGAGAAGAAGGTTATGTTTGCAAATAGTGGAGCAGAAGCAGTAGAAAATGCAATAAAACTTGCTAGAACCTACACCAAGAAAACTGGAATATTATCAGCTACAGGTTCTTTCCATGGGCGTACCAATATGACTATGTCTATAACAAGTAAATACAAGCCATACAAAAATGGATTTGGTCCATTTGCACCAGAAACTTATAAGTTTGAGTTTCCTTATGCTTATAGAGCACCGTTTGGAGTTTCAGAAGAAGCTTATGTTGATGGATGTATAGATAGCTTAAAAAGTATGCTGAAAACAACACTTTCTCCAGATATGATAGCTTGCCTTATAGTTGAACCACTACAAGGGGAAGGTGGTTTCGTAGTTCCACAAGCAAGGTATATGAAGGAACTTCAAAAAATCTGTAATGAAAATAATATAGTTTTTATAGTAGATGAAATTCAAGCTGGTTTTGGAAGAACAGGAAAAATGTTTGCCTATGAGCATTATGGAATAGAACCAGATTTAATTACTTTATCTAAATCAATTGCAGCAGGAATTCCTTTAAGTGCAGTAGTAGGAAAGAAGGATATAATGGATTCTGCATGTGTTGGCGGTATAGGAGGAACTTATTCTGGAAGTCCTCTTGGATGTATAGCTGCTCTTAAAGTTATAGAAAAAATAGAAAAAGAAAACTTATGTGAAAAGTCACAAAAACTTGGAGAATATATGCACAAAAGACTAAGTGACATGAGAGAGAAGTACGATATAATTGGTGATGTTAGAGGCCTAGGTTCCATGATGGCAATAGAAATTGTAAAAGATAGAGAAACTAAAGAGCCAGCCTCAGCTTTAGTAAAAGAAATAATCGGAAAGTGTTATAAAAAAGGAGTTATATTTTTAAATGCAGGGATTTTAGGAAATGTAATTCGATTTTTACCGCCATTAGTTATGACAGATGAACAGGTTAAATATGGGATGGATGTTTTAGAAGAGTCAATTTATGAATGTCTATAGTTTCATTGACCTCATTTTATGTTGATAATTAAGAGAGTTAATAGTGAAGGAATTTCAATAATCACTATTAACTCTTTTATGTTAACTATCTAGCCATTTTATAGATTTCTATCATGTCTTCAGTATTTAAGGCTTTAACACCGCCAACAGTTCTAGTGTTTTGGAAACTGCATTTATAAGCAAGTTCTTTAATTTGCTCATCATTAAGTTCAACACCAAGTTCTTTTATAGAAATAGGCATGTCTATTGATTTATAGTAAGCTTCCATAGCCTCAATACCAACTAAAGCAGTTTTTTCTTGGTCAGAAAAATCATTAGGAACTCCAAGAACATTTACAGCAAATTGTGCAAAACGAGCTATATTATATTTATAAACATATCTTGCCCAGCTTCCCCAAACAGCAGCTAGTCCAGCGCCATGAGCTACGTCAAACATTCCACCAAGTTCATGTTCTAATTGATGGCAAGCCCAATCACCTATAGAGCCGCAGCCTGTTAATCCATTATGAGAAAGGCTTCCAGCCCACATAACTTCAGCACGTGCTTCATAGTTAGTTGGATCTTTAATAAGCATTTTAGAATTATTAATTACTGTTCTCATAAGAGCTTCACTTATACCATCAGTAAGTTCCATAGTTCCACCTTGAGTAAAGTAACGCTCCATGGTATGCATAAGAATATCTGTAGAACCACTAGCAGTTTGATATGGTGGAAGAGTATATGTTAACTCAGGATTCATTATTGCAAATTTTGGGCGACAGTAGTCTGAGTTGCAGCCTCTCTTAAGCCATCCTTCTTCATTAGTTATTACAGAAGAATTACTCATTTCACTACCTGCAGCAGACAAAGTAAGTATAGTTCCTATAGGTAGGCAGCCTGTTGGAATAGATTTTTTCATATAGAAATCCCATACATCACAATCATTTGCCATACCATAACCGATTGCTTTAGCAGAGTCTATAACACTTCCTCCGCCAATAGCTAGAATAAAATCAACATTTTCTTTTTTACATAAATCTATACCTTCATAAACTTTAGAAAGTCTAGGATTTGGAACTACTCCTCCAAGACTTACGTAATCGATTCCTGATTGGGTTAAAGAATCAAAAACTCTATCTAATAAACCAGATTTCTTGGCACTATTTCCTCCAAAGTGAACTAATACCTTTTTACAGTTTAGGGCGTTAATTAGTTCTCCTACTTTATCTTCGCCTTTTTTACCAAAAACAACTTGGGTAGGTGTGTAAAAATTAAAATCTTGCATATTCAACAACTCCTTTTAATATCTAATAAGTATAATACTATTTTAACATATAAAGTAAAGTTTGATTAAGATGGTTCATGAAAATAAACAACGTGGTAAATAAAAAGTTACAATTTCCAGTAAATGTTGTTTTTAAAATGTGAACGTAGTAAGATATTGTTATCAAACTTTAATAATATAGCATAAATGTATATGTGATATACTAATTGCGAATTAGGAGTGATTTTGTGAATAAGGAATTGCAGATAAATAAAGAAGATGTAATAAAAAATATAAGATATCTGAACTTATTAGCAGAACAATACCCAACAATAAACTCAGCAAGCACCGAAATAATTAACTTAAAGGCTATTTTAAACTTACCTAAAGGAACAGAACATTTTATTACAGATGTTCATGGAGAAAATGAGGCACTAAAGCATATATTAAAAAACGCTTCAGGGGTAATAAAGAGAAAATTAGATGATATTTTTGGAGAAACCTTAAGGGAAAGTGATAAAAGAAGCTTGGCAACTTTAATATACTATCCTGAGCAGAAACTAGATATTATATTAGAGCAAGAAGAAAATGTTGATGATTGGTACAGAATAACTCTATATAGATTAATTGAACTATGTAGAACAGTATCTTTAAAGTATACCCGTTCTAAAGTTAGAAAAGCACTTCCTAAAGAGTTTTCATATATAATAGAAGAGCTTTTACATGAACATCAAAATAAAGAAGATAAAGATGCTTATTATAAAGAAATCATAAAAACTATAATAGATATAGATAAGGCTAGGGATTTTATCATAGCACTTTCTAATCTAATACAAAGGCTTGTTATAGACAGGCTACATATAATAGGAGATATTTTTGATAGAGGACCAGGAGCTGATATCATATTAGATACCTTAGAGAAATATCATTCTGTTGATATTCAATGGGGAAACCATGATATTTTATGGATGGGGGCAGCTTCAGGCTCTAGGGCATGTGTTGCAAATGTACTTAGAGTATCAGCGAAATATGCGAATCTAGGTACTTTAGAAGATGGTTATGGAATTAACCTACTGCCACTTGCTACCTTTGCAATTGAGTATTACAAAGATGATCCATGCGAAAGATTTATACCAACCTTTGAATGCAGCAGGGAATATAGTAATAAAGAAGCAGTACTTATCTCAAAGATGCATAAAGCTATAAGTGTAATCCAGTTTAAACTAGAAGGAGAAATAATAGAAAGAAGAAAAGAATTTAAGATGGAAGATAGGCTTATTCTTAATAATATTAATTTTTCTAATGGTAAACTTGAACTTGAAGGGGAAGAATATGAGCTTATAGATAGCTTTTTTCCAACTATAGATAAGGACAACCCTTATAAACTTACTCTTGAAGAAGAGGAACTTATAAATAAACTTACACATTCTTTTATAAATAGTGAAAAACTAAATAGACATATAAGATTTTTGTTTGCAAAAGGGAGCATGTATTTAAAATTCAACTGTAATCTATTGTATCATGGATGTATACCTTTAGATGAAGAAGGAGATTTTAAGTCTGTTGAAATAGATGGTGGAGTATATAAGGGAAAAGATCTATTAGATAAGTTTGATACCTTAGCTAGAGAAGGGTATTTTAATAAAGATGATAACGAAAGAAAATCCTATGGAATGGATATAATGTGGTACCTTTGGATTGGACAAAATTCTCCTTTGTTTGGGAAAAATAAAATGACAACCTTTGAAAGATATTTTCTTAAGGATAAAAAAACTCATAAAGAAGAAAAAAACTATTATTATAAATATAGAGATGAAGAATTTCTATGTGATAATATTGCAGCTGAGTTTGGTATTAAAGGAGAAAATTATCACATTATAAATGGACATGTACCAGTTGAAGGAATAAAAGGGGAAAGTCCCATTAAGGCAAATGGAAAACTTCTTGTCATTGATGGAGGTTTTTCTAAAAGTTATCAAGAAAAGACAGGAATAGCAGGATACACATTGATATATAACTCCTTTGGACTTTTATTAGTTTCTCATGAACCTTTTGAATCTACTGAAAAAGCTATCAAAGAAGAAACGGATATATTATCCTCTAGAGTTATTTTAGAAACTGCTAAACTAAGGCAAAGAGTAAGAGATACAGATATAGGAGTCGAACTTAATGAACAGATAAGTGATTTAAACATGCTTTTATATGCATATAAAAATGGACTTATAAAAGAGAAAAGTAAATAAATAATTGGGCCCATCACAGAATTTATTAAATAAGTTAGTGTGATGGGCCTAATAACTTAAAAAAAGGCCTATCAAAATTATGATATCAAATCTTTTACCTTAAGTGCTGTTTCTAAGGAAATTATAGCTTCATCTATATTTAGCTTACTTGGTACATCTTTTTCTATACATTCAAGGACATGTTTGATTGCACATTCATAACAATCAACTTCAGAAAGTTCTATTTCTTGCTGACATTCATCAGTGAATAGCTTTAAAGATTTTTCTGTTCTATTAGAATATCCGTTTTCTAGATATTCTAAAGTTCCATTTTCAAATACAGCTTCATAAGAGGTTGTAAAAGGATGATATTCTGGCATCATGGAAGAACATTGAATTTCAACAAATGAGTTTTCATAGTTCATGATAGTTTCTACATGGGCCTTATCTTTATCTTTTTGGGTTGAGGTTGATATTATATCATCTGATGGGCCTAATAACCAAGTAACAAAATCAAATTCATGTAACATCAATTTTGTTGTAATTTCATCTAAACCTAAAGAACCCCATAAGGGAGGTGTTTTTCTCTTAAGATGAAGAGCTTTTAAATTTCCATACTTATTTTCTTTTACAAACTTATAAAGAGTGTCATAAGGCCCATCAAATTTTATAAACATGTCTACAAAGATATTCTTGTTATACTTTTTAGAAGCTTGTTCCATCAAAATAGCATCTTCAAGAGTTAATGCGACAGGTGTCTCGCAAAATACATGTTTTCCATTTTTTAAAGCTTCTATAGCATATTCTTTGTGTAATGAACTTGGAAGACATATATCTATTAATGAGATATCAGGGTCATCAAGAATATCATGTATATCTGTTGTTGTCTCGATATTTATATCATTTTTTATATTTCTAAGTTTTACCTCATCTCTTCCCCATATTATAATTGAATCTATATTTTTTAGTTTACTGTAAATTTGAGCGTGATAAGCTCCAAAACCTGTTCCTAGAATACCTATTTTCATAAATAGTTCCCCTTTCAATTTTTGATAGGATAAGTATAACAAGATATTGTTGACAACTTATTGTCATAAATCTATAATTTACCTTAAAATATGAGGTGATGTTCATGAGATTACATAGAATGATTTCAATACTGCTTTTGGTGGAATCAAAAGGAAAGATAAAAGCTAAAGAACTTGCAGATAAGTTAGAAACATCAGTTAGAACCATATATAGAGATATTGATGCTCTATGTGAAGCTGGAATCCCATTAACAACTGATACTGGGCCTAATGGAGGAATTCATTTTGTGGAAGGTTATACTGTTGGCATAAAAAACTTTGAGGGCTCTGAACTTATTAACCTATATCTAAATGGAATGGGAATAAAACCAGATAAAAAAAGTGATATGGCTATGAAGGTTAATAATGCGCTTTTAAAAATGAAAAAAGGTCTATCAGCTGAAATCAATAAAGACATAAACAACATATCTAAAAGATTTTATGTTGATGATACTCCATGGTGGGGAATTTTTAACAAGATAAACGCCCTTGATGTCCTCATGGAAGCTATATGGAAGCTTAAGAAAATTAACATTAGCTATGAAAATAAAAAAGGAGGTTCATCAAAGAGAGATATAAGACCTTATGGAATAGTTGTGAAGCAGATGGATTGGTACACCATAGGTTATTGTGAAAAGAGTAATGAGATAAGAACTTTTAAATGTGATAGGATACTTGAATGTAGTCTTTTGGAAGAAGATTTTGTTTTGCCAGGAAACTTTTCTTTAGAAGAGTATTGGAATAAAAGTAATAAAGAGTTTGTAAAAAGCCGCTCTGAAGTTGAAAAATATCCAGTTGTTATTAAGATAAAAAAAATCAATGATGATGTTTTAAAGAACTTTGAAGTTTATAAAGTTGAAGAAGAGGAAGAGTATATAAAAGCTACCATAAATCTTTATAAATATGATTATGCCAAGGACTATATATTAGGACTTATAGGTTATGGAGAAGTGATTTCACCTTTAGAACTAAGGGCTTATGCGAAAGAAGAATTAGAAAAACTTATCCAAAACTATAGATAGAGAAAATTTTGTAAATTAAAGTTAAAAATATTATTAGGTTTATGTTGTATTTTTTAATTTGGTTATAACAATAGAACAAATAATGTACTATGGTTGAGCTATAAGGATATAATTAAGATTTTATAAGCATTTTTAGACAAAAATACATTAGATAAAGGATTTTTTGATTTAAAATAGGAATGTTATAATATAATTAGTTTAATTTTGTAAGTTATAATAGCAATTCAGGGGGATAATATGGATATATTTTTAATTATAGGTGTTATTACAGGACTTTTAGCAATAGTTGTAGGAATGATTGTAAAAGGAGCCGATGTTGCAGTATTATTAAATCCAGCGGCAGCAATAATAATTCTTGTTGGTACATTTGCAGCGGTAATGAACTCTTTTCCTAAAAAGGATTTTCTTAAAATACCTAAAATATTTGGAGCCTTATTTAGTGATAAACAAGGAGAAGATCCAATAGAAATAGTTAGTCAAATAGTTACCATGGCTCAGGCTACTAGAAAAAATGGATTATTATCATTAGAACAAGAAATAGAAAAGATGGACAATAAGTTTTTGAAAAAAGGATTAGGAATGGTAGTTGATGGTATAGACCCTGACTACATAAAAGAAGTTTTGGAAATTGAAATTGATTCTTTAGAAGAAAGACATCGTGTAGGTGCTTCTGTTTTTACAACTGCGGGAGGTTCTGCACCAACACTTGGAGTTTTGGGAGCAGTTATTGGACTTATAGGTGCTCTTGCAAACTTAAATGATACAGAGAAGCTTGCGCATATGATTGCAGCAGCTTTCGTTGCAACACTTTATGGTATTTTCTTTGGATATGTAATTTTCCACCCATTTGCAACTAGACTTAAAAGAAAATCAGCTGATGAAGTTAAGAAAATGTACATAATACTTGAAGGAATTTTATCTATTCAATCAGGGGACAACCCTAAGAGCATTGAAACAAAGCTTTCTGGTATGCTTGAACCTAAGGATAGAGAGAGATACGAAAATCAAAGTAAAGGAGAATAGGGATGGCTAAGAAAAAACATCATGAAGAAGACCACGTGGATGAAACATGGCTTATTCCTTATTCAGACATGCTAACACTTTTACTTGCTTTATTTATAGTTATGTTTGCTATGAGCAAGATAGATCAAGATAAATTAAAGAGTGTAAGCCAAGGATTTAATTCAGTTCTTGGTGGTGGAAATGGAGTAATGGAAGGTAGCGGAGATAAGGTTTCTGTAGAAGAGGTGGTTACTAATGAAACCAAGGAAGAAAACCAAATGAATGATGTTAAGGCAATGATAGAAAAAGAAATATCCTCAAGTGGATATGGAGATAAGGTTAAGGTTGACCTCAATAGTGAGGGATTAAATATAATAATACAAGATGCTGTATTGTTTAATTCAGGAGATGCTGGAATACTTAAAGATGTGGAACCCTTGCTTAATCAAGTTGCAAAGTCTCTTAAGACACTTAATAATGAAATTGAGATTGTGGGTCATACTGATAATGTTCCTATAAAAAATAGTAAATATGATTCCAATTTAGACTTAAGTTCTTCACGTGCTATAAACGTACTTAATTATATGGTAGGTGTAGGTGGTTTAGATCCATCACATATGTCTACAAGAGCTTATGGCGAATATAAGCCTAAGTATGATAATTCAACTGAAGATGGAAGAACTAAAAATAGAAGAGTAGAGATTTTTGTAGTTCGTAATTATCCTGTAGATAATGATAAAGGTACAAC
The DNA here is from genome assembly GCF_900130055.1 of Clostridium intestinale DSM 6191. Lineage (GTDB taxonomy): Bacteria > Bacillota > Clostridia > Clostridiales > Clostridiaceae > Clostridium_T > Clostridium_T intestinale. The sequence goes on along the minus strand of NZ_FQXU01000004.1, from coordinate 298,883 downwards.
TACTAAAAATTAATAAGAAATATTTAAATCCCTCAGAGAAGAACTCAGAGGGATTTTTTTATTATTTGATTATATTAGTTTTTATATGATGTTTATTAGCTTTTTCTTCAAGAGGTTTAGTTGGATATCCTACTGCTAAAGCACAAACAGGAAGAAAACCTTCAGGTAAAGCTAGTTCTTTTAAAAGTTCTTCATTGGTGTTTACAGCCATTACAGCTCCCATTAAGTATACGCTTCCCAGTCCTAAATCTGTACCAGCTAAACTCATGTTTTCAACTATACATGATCCATTTGCAAGTCCTATGCTTGGTGCTTTTTCATTAACTGTTGAGGATACAATAATTAATGTTGGAGCGCCATATAGTGGGTTAGCCTTTGGATTACCATAAAATGTAGCTGCAGCTTCAGTAACCTTAGCTAATAAATCTGGTTTTTGAACAACTGTTAAGTTAAGAGAGTCATAAGCTCCCATCCCAACTGGTGCAGCATATCCAGCAGTAAGTATAGTTTGTAATTCGTCCTCACTGATTTGTTCTGGTTTATAACTTCTAGTGGATTGACGAAGGGCAATTGCTTCAATAGTTTTCATAAATAAAATCTCCAATCAATATAATATATTTGCTCAAGTAAAAACTTGATATAGATTATTATAATCATGTGGATTTCTATAAACAAGTACTAGTATTTCTAATGGTAAGTATCCTAAAAGATACTATATAGATTTTAAGCTTAATGTGATATTATAAATGTATAATAAAATGAAGAGGAGATAAGAGAATGTTTAGACCGATTTAATGTACCAAAGAATTACAATTATTTTTTAAGCCTTTTTAATAGAAGGTCTTTTTGTCGTGTAATTTTGGAGGTGCATTAAAATTGAATAAAAGATTAAACATTTATCTTATGTACGGGATTATATTTCTACAAGGATTTGTTTTCTATGGACCTGTGGCTGTGCTTTACAGGGAAAATAGGAATTTGTCCTTGTCTAATATATTTTTAATAGAATCCATATCATGGATTTTAGTTATTATTTTTGAGATTCCTTGGGGTTGGTTTGGAGATAGGTTTGGTTATAAAAAGACCTTAATCATATCAAATCTAGTCTATCTTTTAAGTAAAGTAGTTTTTTATAATGCCTATTCTTTTGAAATGTTTTTATTTGAAAGAGTACTTTTGGCTTTAGCCTTGTCTGGTGTTTCTGGATGTGATTCCGCACTTATTTATTCTTCCATAAAGGAAGAAGAGGGGGAAAAAGTATTTGGAAGATATAACGCTTCATCAACAGCAGGGTATTTAATTGCTTCACTTTTATCACCATTTCTTATAAGGAAATCTATTGATAGTACAGCTTTTTGGACCATGATACCTTATGGATTAGCATTTCTTTTAACTTTATTTATAAAAGATGTTGAAGTTAAACATGAAACTAAGCCAAAATTTAAAGAAAGTTTATTAAAAGCTTTAAAAAAGAAAAACATCATAATGTTAGTGGTTTCTGCCGCCTTAATAGGGGAAGTAGTTCAAGCTGTAAGTGTATTTTTAAATCAATCTCAGTACTTAAAAAGTGGAATTGATATTAAATACTTTGGGTTAATCGGAGTGATAGTTCAGCTTGTGAGATTGAGTTCTGCTAGAGGGTATAAGCTAAGCAAAAGATTCGGAAAAAATCAAAGCATTAAACTTTTATATATGCTTATAACAGCTGGTTGCGTGGTGCTTCTTTTTACATCTAACGGAATATTAACTGTTGGATCTATAATTTTAATATGCGGGAGTTATGCCATCCTATCACCACTAATATTGGATATTGAAAATAAAAATATAGATAATATTGATAGAGCCACCTTGTTATCCATATTTTCCATGTTTGGAGATTTAGTAGGAGCAGGTGGAAATGTATTTCTTGGAAAAGCAGCAGATATATCTATAGAGGCAGCCCTTGGGGTTTGCATTTTTATGTGTTTCTGTGGATATATATTGTTTATATTTAACCTTAAAAAATTGAATTAATACTTTTAAAATAAAGAAAGCTAAGTTTTTAGCTTTCTTTATTTAATGTACATTAAGATATTCCCAGCAAATCTACTTTTTCAATTTTCCATTTATTATCTATAAATTTTAGATATATTTTATATTGATATGCAGCAATTGGACCAGTCCACTTGTAACCTTCAATAATCATGCCATCTGTGTAGGGTTGTGCGCAGGTTATCATTAATAGATCTGCACTTATTTTATTAATCTCACCACGTTTATCCGCTAATCCAATTTCTTGTAATTTGAATAGAGAGGCACTTAAAACTGGTTTATTAAATTTTTTAAAGTACTCAATGGCTTGCTGTCTTTGTTCATAAGTAGTATCAGTAAAATATACAGATTCTAAGTCAAGTATAATATAGTCTCTACGTTTTTCATTATCGCCTGTATACATTGCCTCATAAGCTAAAACATATGCATTTATAATATCATCAGAGCCTGTTTGTCTTGGCGAGTTTGCAGGAACAGGGGTTACTGATAAATTTAAGACAATAAGTAGGGGAATAAAGAATTTCAATTGCATTACCTCACTTTATTTCAATATATATTTATAATTAGCTTGAGCAATTAAAATATACTTTAAATATTTAAAATAGGGTATATTTCAAAAAAAGAAAAGAATTACTATGATTATGTGGTAAATTAGTAGTATAGAAGAAAGTAAAGTGTTTAAGGAGAATTTATATGTATAAAATGATAGTTAGTGATTTAGATGAAACTTTACTAAATGACAACCATGAAATTTGTGAAAGAAATAAAGAAGCTATAAAAAAGGCTACTGAAATGGGTGTAAAGTTTGTACCAGCTACAGGAAGAGGATACTGGGCTATCCAAAATGTATTAAGAGACTTAGATTTACTTCAAAAGAAAGATGAGTATGTTATTTCTTTTAATGGGTGTGCTTTAATTGAAAATTTTAGTAATGAAACTTTATTTTTTAATGGGCTTTCCTTTGAAAAAGCTGATGAATTATTTAAATATGGACTTGATAAAGATGTATGTATTCACATATATACCCCAGATACCGTTTATTTATATAACCTAAATGAAGATGAAAAAAATAGATTCATAAATCAAAATAACGAATTTGTTGAATTAAAGGAAGCCTCAATTGACTTCTTAAAGGATACTCCTATTGCTAAGATAATATATCAAAGTTTAGATATTCCATATCTTATGAGTATTGGCGAAGGGATGAAAGCTATAACAGATGGAGTTATAAGTGTAAGTTATTCTTCAAATAGATATTTAGAATTGAATAAGTATGGGGTTAATAAGGGGGATGCTCTTATTCATTTGGCAGAAATGGTAGGAGTTAAAATAGAAGAAACTATAGCTGTTGGAGATAACTACAATGACATGTCTATGCTTAAGGTTGCAGGGTTAAGTGTTGCAGCTGGAAATGCAGTAGATGGAGTGAAAGAAGCTTGTGATTATGTATGTGAAAATGATAATAACCAAGGGGTGTTAGCTGAGGTTATAGAGAAGTTTATACTTAAGTAAGTTGATAGTTTATGTGAAAACTCAGTATATCTGAGTTTTTTACATCATTGTATATAATATGAAAAGTATATATAATAAAATTAAAAGTAATAGTTTTTTTGAGTTAAGGGGGTATTTGGATGAATGAATTATTAGAATTAAAAAGAAAGATTTTACTTTTAGAAAGTAAAAAGGATAAATTAAAATATTATGAAGAAGATTATATAAAACTTAAAGAAAAAGAGGGATTTCAAAAAGAGGCTTGGATTAAAGAGCAGAGAGATGTTGAAAAATTGGAAAAAGGATCTTCAGTTAGTTTTTTCCTAAAACTATTTGGAAAGTTAGAGGAGAAAATTGAAAAGGAAGAACTTGAAGCTTTAGATGCAAAACATAAATATGAGAGTACTCAATATGAGCTTAATAATGTAAAAGTTAGTATTTTTAACTTAAAAGATGAAATAAAAGATTATGATAAATTAGTAAAGGAATATGAAGCTTTATGGAAGCAAAAAGAAAGAGAACTTTTAAATTCTTCTTCCTTTAAAAAACAAGAATACGTAAACAGTACAGAAAAACTAGCGTCGCTTAAAGTTTTAGATAAAGAATTAAAGGAAGCTATAAATGCAGGGGAGTCTCTTACAGAAGTACTTGAAGAAGCAAAAAAAGAATTTGAATCAGCTAAAGGCTGGGGAACTATGGATATGCTTGGGGGAGGATTTATGACCTCAATGATAAAACGTGGACATATAGAAAACGCAAATAGAGTTTTAAATGAGGTACAATATCTAGTAAAATCCTTCAAAAAAGAATTAAATGATGTAAATGTATCTTTAGATATGAAATATGTATCTGGAGATTTTAGTGATATGACTGATATCTTTTTTGATAATTTCTTTTCAGATATCATGGTACAAGATAAAATAAACAATGCACTTAACAATGTTAATAGGACCTTAAGAGTGGTTGAAAGAAATACAAAAGAATTAAAAAAGTCTATTGAAGTAAATAATACAGAAATGGATTTGTTAAATGATAGAATTAAAAGTATAGTGGAAGATTTTAAAGGTGATATTTAAACCGTACATTTAAGTTTGGGGTGTATAAAAGTGAAATATGTACATGTTATAAGAAGCATCATATATATTCTTTTGTTATTTGCTGTTGTCCAATTAGTTATAACTAAAAACTTTATGCCATGTAGTCTGACTAATAATAGTTCAATAAAAATAATCTTGTTTTTAGTTTCATTATTCTATTTACTTAGTGGACTTATTCTAATTAAAATAGATAGAAGCTATGAAAAAAAATTTGGATATATCTATGTTTTTTTATCTACGTGTATCATAGTGTCCATTGCTCTACTAAATGATGTTTCTATACTATTATTATTAGCAATTATATTGGTGGCATTAATAGAAGCCGTAATGAATAGAATCTACAAAGTTTAATAGTAGGTTATCTCTAGATGATTTTCATATCATTTTATGAGATAACCTACTTTTATGTTAGCAAAGCAGGAAATCAAATCAATAAAATATCTGTTATCATAATATTAGTAAAAAAAGCTTGCAAGTGACTTTTGCTTAAAGGAGGCCCATATGAACTATTTAGATATTCTTCAAGATAGCATTGATTATATTGAAGATAATTTGAAGTCTGAGATATCAGCAGAGGAATTATCTAAAAAATCAGGATTTTCAATATTTCATTACTATCACTTATTTCAAAAGGGGATAGGTATACCTGTAAATAAGTATATCTTAAAAAGAAAACTTCATAGTGCAATATATGAAATAAGTTTGGGAGAGAAGATTATAGATGTTGCATTAAGTTATGGATTTGATACTTATGCAGGATTTTTTAAAGCTTTTAAACGTGAGTATCGATGTTCTCCTAAGGAATATATGAAAAAATATAAGATTAACAAACCTTATAGAATCAATTTAAAGCAGGAGGAACATGTTATGATAACAGAAAAACAAATAAAAAAGATTTTATTAAACTGGGATTTAAGAGAAAATGCAGACATTAAAAATTTATATGGATTTAATGGCAATAAACTTGAAAATGTTTGGGGTGTAGATGATAAGTTTATATTAAAAGCAAGCATAAATCTAGCAGGATTAAAACAACATATCTTGATATCAAAGGACTTACATGAAGCTGGGTTTGATGGGCCTATACCAATAGAAACAACAAACAACAAGGAGTATGTGGAATATCAAAACATATATTTCATGTTATCAAGAAAAATTGAAGGAAAATCTTTAACAAGCAAAGAAGTTTATGAGGATTTAAATAAAGCAAGATATCTAGGTGAAATAATAGGACAACTTCATTTGATATTAGAGAGGTATGACAAGGATTTAATATGTAATGAACCTGATATCAAAAATATAACATCAGGGGCCCATGAAGATATCAAAAATCTCATGAACATACATATAGATTTCTATAAGAAATATGATGAGGAGTTTGGAAAACTATACCCTTATTTAAATAAGCACATCATTCATAGAGATCCTAATCCAAGTAATATAATTATGAGAGATGATAAACTAGTAAGTTTCATAGACTTTGAATTATCAGAGAGAAACTTAAGAATTTTTGACCCATGTTATGCAGCAACCTCAATATTATCAGAAACTTTCTCCGAAAAAACAGCAAAAGAATTAGAAGTTTGGTTTATCATATTCAAAGAAATAATAGAAGGATATGATAGTGTGTGTAACTTAACCAAGGAAGAGAAACAAGCAACTCCTTATGTTATTTACTCAATCCAAATTGTCTGTATTGCTTACTTTAGTAAATTCAATAAATATAAAAACTTGGCTGATATTAATATAAAGATGCTAAAGTTTTTGTATGAGAATGAGGATAAACTAATTATAAAATAGTTTATAAATTATACATTAAAGGTAAAAAGGTATAAAGTTAAACTAAGTAAAGAAGTTAGGAGCTCAAGAATATGGAAACTACTATATATTATTTTACTGGAACAGGTAATGGGTTAAAAATAGCTAAAGATATAAAAGAAGAACTTCCTAAAGCTAAGCTTATAAGGATATGTAAGAACAACATGAAGATTAGAGAAGATATAAGTTCTGATATTATTGGTTTTATATTTCCAGTATATTATAGGGGTCTTCCTCATATGGTCAGAGATTTTATTGAAAATCTAATAGTAAATGATAGTGCATATATTTTTGGGGTAGCAAGCTATGGAAGTTATGAGGCTATATCTTTTCATCAAATAGATGAGATGTTAAAAAATAAAGGAACTAAACTTTCAGCAAGTTTTGGAATAGATATGCCAGGAAATATGTGGTTTATGTATTATCCACATCCTAAAAGTGATTTTATAGAGAGAATTGAGAATCAAAAAGATAAAACTATTAAGATAGTAGAAAAAATTAAAAATTTTGTTTAGCCTGCATACATTGGTGTCCAAAGGAAGCGATAGAATTTAAAAAAGATTCTATTAATAAAGAAAGATATCATAATACTTATATAAAGATAAAAGAAGTTATGAGTTGAAAAAAGGTTTAAAGATAGAAAGCGTACATTATTATCCATGTAGCTTTCTATTTTTTTGCAAATAATTAAAATAACTATATTTTTTGCAGAAATAATGATGAAATGCATTGCATAAATTCATAAATTGCGACATTATTGTGGAAACGATATGTTATATATGTGACAATAAAACCATGATAATATAGAAACATAAAGAGAAGCGCTTTTTTTCTATATAGAGGGAGGGAAAAAACATGGATAACTTAACTGCTAGAAATAAAGATCTTATAAAGATAATGTTAAACGAAGAGGAATATAAACCAATGAGTTATTATTCTAGTATTCTAAATGTTTCTCCAAGAACTTTATATAGTGATATTAATGCAATTAATTGCTATATAAATGAATTCAAAATGGAAGTTGATAGAAGACCTGGTCAAGGAATTAAGTTAATAGGGGATTTAAGTGAAAAGATTGAATTAATACATTCCCTTAATTCAGGAAATGAGAAAGAACAAAGTTTTTCTACTAAAGAAAGACAATTAGAAATTGTAAAACTTCTTTTGCTAGAAGAGAAAACGATATCTTATCAAAAGTTATCTGATTATTTTTTAGTAAGTAAAACTTCCATAGCAAAAGATATGGAGTTAATAAGCTCATATGTAAGTGAAGAGACTGTTATTATACAGTCCAATAAAAAAGGGACAAAAATAATAGGAAGTGAAGTCCAAAAGCAATATTCATTAAAAAAATATACAAATATATTAATGGAAGAAAACAATTGTTTTGGAGAAGAGGACTTTTTCAAGTCTGCACCAGCAGTATTAAAAAAAGTTTATCCAACTAAAATTGTAGACATTTCATTTAAATTAGGGAATGAAATTGAAACAAAGCTTAACATATCTTTATCAGACTATTATCTTAAGTCCTTAATTATAACACTTATAATTTTGATATTTAGAATCTCTAAAAGAAATCACATATATTCAGAAAGAAATTTTGTTTTTGAAGAAATAAAAACCTTGGAAACTTATATAGTTGCAAAAAACATACTAGAAGTCATAGCTAAAGAACTAAATATCAGCTTTTCAGAAACAGATATAGATTATTTAAATAGACAGCTTATGGCTCATGGATTAAAACCTAAATTAAAAAACGAAACTGAAACTAAACGGTATAAAAAAATTGTTAAAGACATGGTTAAAGAAATGAGTGAAGTAATGCATGTGGATTTAACTAGGGATGAGAAACTATTAGATGGAGTCATGTTTCATCTAATTCCTATGGAGTACAGATTAAAGATGGGGATAAGGATTCAAAATCCATTACTAAGTGAGATAAAGAGCCAGTATTCAGTTACTTTTAGTGCTACATGGTACGTGATGGCCAAGGTTGAAAGTGAATTAAATATAACTCTTACAGAAGATGAAGTAGCTTTTATCATGGTACATTTTCAAGCGGCGATAGATAGGAATACAAGAGTGAAAAAGATACTCATAGTATGTCCAACAGGAATAGGTTCATCAGAACTTATTGCAAACAAGATAAAAAGATTTCTACCAGCTCAGGATATAGTTGAAGTAGTACCCATGAGAAAAATATATGAAAATGATATTGAAAATGTAGATCTCATAATTTCATCTGTTCATTTGGATATAACTAAGAAACCTATTATATATGTTTCACCCCTAGTAACAAACATTGATTTGAAAAATATATCTAATTTTTATGCAGATATTTTCTACAAAGAGAATGATTTAGGTGAAAAGATAGAGCAATATAATTTCAAATACATTCCTCAGATATTGGATAAGGAAATGATTTTTGTTGATAAAGACTACAACTCAAAGGAAGAATGTTTATTTGCGATGATAAAGGCGATGGAAGAGAAGGACATAGTATATGAAGGTTTTAAGGAATCTATTTTAGAAAGAGAGAGGCTTGGAACGACTTCATTAGAATCAGGGGCAGCCATTCCTCATGCATCTCCTGAAACAGTGAAAGAAAGCAGAATAGCTATTATGACGCTAAGAAAGTTTATTCGCTGGGATAATAAGTATGTAAATACAATCATCTTAATTTGTATAGCTAATAAAGACATGCACAAGGTTAAGAGCATATTATCAGAGATATACCAAATTGTAGAAACTAAAGACACCATTAGTCATTTATTAGTAGGAAAAAAAGAAAAAGAAATAATCGAACTTTTAGGAGGTGCTGCAAGTGATTAATAAAGATTTAATAATATTAGACTCATATTTAGAAACAAAAGAAGAGATAATACAATTTTTAAGTGAAAAGGCCTATAACTTAGAATACACTAACAGCTTAGATAGTTTTATTGAAGCAGTAAGAAAGAGAGAAGAGGAATTTTCTACGGCTGTTGGATATGGAGTTAGTATCCCTCATGGAAAATCTGAGGCTGTTAATGAAGCGTTTATTGCTTTTCTTAGATTAAAGAATCCTATATTGTGGGATGATGAGGGGCATGGACCAGTTAAACTTGTATTTTTACTTGGGGTTCCAGAAAGTAAAAAAGAAACCCTTCATTTAAAGATATTAGCTCAAATTAGCAGAAAGCTTATGGATGAAGAATTTAGAAATAATCTTGTGGAAGAGAATGAAAAGAAGGTTTATGAATTATTAATGCAAATTGAAGAAAATATAAAATAACTTTAAGGGAGGATTTAAAATGAAAATAGTAGGAGTTACAGCATGCCCAACAGGAGTTGCACATACTTATATGGCGCAAGAGGCATTAGAAAAGGAATGTAGAAGAAGAGGATATGAAGTTAAGGTAGAAACTCAAGGAAGTATAGGAATAGAAAATGAATTATCTCAGGAAGAAGTTGACGCAGCCGATGTTGTAATACTAGCGGTAGCTGTATTTATAGAAGGTGAAGAAAGATTTGAAGATAAATTAATCTTAAATGCAGATGTTAACGATTCTATTTCTTATCCAGGTAAGGTTATAGATGAAGCAGAAAAACTATTCAGAAATAATCAATAATAAAGGAGTAAGAGAAAATGAAATTTAAAGCAGTTTTAAAAGAAATTCAGAAATCTTTTTTAAGTGGTGTATCCTTCATGATGCCAGCTGTTGTAGCAGGCGGAATCATGCTTGCAATATCATTAGCTACTGGTGATAAGACGGAAACAGGGGTTGTTGTAACAAATCAACTGATGAAACAAATAAATGTTTTAGGTAAAGGCGCTTTTGCTATGATGATTCCTATTTTAGGAGGGTATATATCTTATACAATTGCAGGTAAACCTGGACTCGCTCCTGGTATGATACTTGGATATATAGCTAATAATCCAGTAAACGTAAACGGGGTTGATGTAAAATCAGGATTCTTAGGTGCTATGCTTCTTGGAGTTGGTGCTGGATATTTAGTTAAATGGATGAAAGGTTGGAAGGTAAGTAAAACTGTTAAGACTATTTTACCAATTTTAATTATACCGACAATATCCATCTTTGTACTTGGACTAATATATATTTATGTAATAGCAGGTCCTTTATCTATATTTATGAATGGACTTACAAGCATTATGAGTAGCTTAAATGGAAGCAGTGCTATATTACTAGCTATATTTATTGGGTTGTTTGGTGAAGTTGATATGGGTGGTCCTATAACAAAATCTGTATCCATGTTTACTTTAGCATTAATGAATGAAGGAATATATGAACCAAATGGAATGTTTAGAATAGCAGTTGCAGTACCACCTTTAGGAATATTTTTAGCAACTCGTTTCTTTAAACATAAGTTTAATCAAGGAGATAAGGACACTGCTGTAGCAGCTGGTATCATGGGATTAATCGGAATTACTGAAGGAGCTATACCTTTTGCTGTAGCTGATATGAAACGTGTACTTCCATCAACAATGATAGGGACAGCGGTTGGATGTGTAGTAGGCGCTATAGGAAAGGTAAAATGTTATGTGCCACATGGTGGGTTTGTTGTTTTACCTGTAGTAGAAAATAAGCTTTGGTTTGTAGCTGCAATCATTATAGGATCTTGTGTTACTGCAGTATTACTTGGAATACTAAAACCTACTATAGAAGAGCCAGCAAAATAAAATAAGAATTTGGGAAGGTGAAGATATGAAAGCAAGTATAGTTAAATTTATAGAAGAAAATAAAATAATAGCTATTTGCAGAGGAATTTATGCACAAGACTTAGTTAATTTAGTTTCTGCATTAAGTGAAGGTGGAGTAAAATTAGTTGAAGTTACCTTCGACCAAGGAGATAAAGACTGCATTAATAAAACCTCTGAGGCTATTAAGTTATTAACTTCAACTTTTAAGGGACAGGTTAAAATTGGGGCTGGAACAGTAGTTACTCTTGAACAAGTTTTTGCAGCAAAAAATGCAGGTGCTGAATATATATTATCACCTAATGTGAATAAAGAAGTTGTACAAGCTGCCAATCAATTAGGAATGGTTACTATACCAGGAGCTATGACACCAACTGAAATATTAGAAGCCCATTTTGCAGGAGCAGATTTCGTTAAGTTATTCCCTGCAGGAACATTAGGATTAACTTATGCTAAAGACTTACTTGGACCTATTAACAATGTTAAGTTTATTGCAACTGCAGGTGTAACTCCAGATAATCTAGGAGAGTTTTTAAAATTAGGTTTTGCAGGAGCAGGAATAAGTAGTTACCTTACAAATAAGAAGTTAGTAAATGAAAATAAATTTGACATATTAAAGGAACACGCTAAGGAATTAGTAGCTATTTCAAAAGAAGTATAAAAGGAAGGTGAAGATATTATGAAATTTTTCTTAGATACAGCAAATGTAGATGAAATTAAAAGAATTAATGAATTAGGATTAGTGGATGGAGTTACAACAAATCCTACCATAATATCAAAAGAAGGTAGAGATTTTGAAGAGGTTATTAAAGAAATTTGTAGTATCGTAGATGGACCAGTTAGTGCGGAGGTAATATCCTTAGAAGCAGAAGGTATGGTAAAGGAAGCTAGAGTTTTAGCTAAATGGGCATCTAATGTAGTAGTAAAGGTTCCTATGACAGAAGAAGGTTTAAAAGCAGTAAATATATTATCTAAAGAAGGAATCAAAACAAATGTCACATTAGTATTTACAGTAGCTCAAGGATTAATGGCAGCAAAAGCTGGAGCAACTTTTGTAAGTCCTTTTTTAGGCAGATTAGAAGATATAGGCACAGATAGTTTGGCATTAATAAAAAAATTAAGAAAAGTATTAGACTTTTATGGATACAAATCAGAAATAATAGCTGCAAGTGTAAGAGGATTAAAACATGTAGAGGATGTTGCTGAAGTTGGAGCACATATAGCAACTATTCCAGGTAGTTTGTTCCCTAAATTGTGGTCTCATCCACTAACTAATAGTGGAATAGAGCAGTTTTTAAGTGATTGGGAAAGCTTCAAGAATAAAAAATAAAGTATCTATCAAAACAGAAGATCTATAAACATTAGTAAGAAAAATATGCCAAAATATTTATTTTCCATAACTTAAAGTATATAATTAAGTTAAGTACAGGAATACTAATGTTGAGTTTCAAAATGAAGAAGGAGGAATGAAAGTGTTCGATAATGTAGATCAATTAGCAGTAAATACAATACGTACTTTAAGTATGGATGCTATTCAAAAAGCAAATTCAGGTCATCCAGGATTACCAATGGGAGCAGCTCCTATGGCATATGCTCTTTGGAGCAAACATCTAAAGGTGAGTCCAAAATCTTCAAAGTGGGTAGATAGAGATCGCTTTATTTTATCAGCAGGACATGGATCAGCTATGCTTTATAGCTTGTTACATTTAGCTGGATTTGATGTAACTATAGAGGACTTAAAAGAATTTAGACAATGGGGAAGTAAAACACCAGGACATCCAGAGGTGCATCACACTCATGGAGTTGAAGCTACTACAGGACCACTTGGTCAAGGAATAGCTATGGCTGTAGGTTTTGCTATGGCAGAAGCTCATTTATCAGCAGTTTATAATAAACCTGAATATGAGGTGATAAATCATTACACATATGCTATTTGTGGTGATGGAGACTTGATGGAAGGTGTATCACAAGAAGCAACTAGTATGGCTGGACATATGAAGCTTGGAAAACTTATTTTGCTTTATGATTCAAATGATATATCACTTGATGGGCCTACATCAAAGGCATTTACAGAAAATGTTGGAAAACGCTTTGAGGCACAAGGCTGGCAATATATACTTGTTAAAGATGGAAATGATTTAGCTGCAATATCTAAAGCTATAGAAGAAGCTAAGTTAGAAAAAGATAAACCTACTATAATAGAAGTGAAAACTGTAATAGGTTTTGGGGCACCTAATCAAGGTACATCAAAAGTTCATGGTGCACCACTTGGAGCAGAAGGGGTACTTCATGCTAAGAAGAGCTATGAATGGGCCCATCAAGATTTTGAGGTTCCAGAGGAAGTAGCTAAGAGGTTTAAAGAAACTATTGTGGCTTCAGGAGAAAACGAAGTAGAGAAGTGGAAAAATCTATTTGATGGATATAAAAAAGCTCATCCAGAACTTGCAGCTCAGTTTGAAGAGGCATTTTCAGAAGAACTTCCTAAAGGATGGGATAAAGATTTACCAGTATTCGAAGAAGGTTCAAGTGCAGCTTCTCGTGTAACTAGTAATGAAACTATTCAAGCACTCGCAAAGAATATTCCTAACTTCTGGGGTGGTTCAGCAGATTTATCATCTTCTAATAATACTATGATAGCTGGACAAAAAGATTTTGAACCAGGTCAATATGAGGGCCGTAATATATGGTTTGGAGTTAGAGAATTTGCTATGGCAGCAGTTATGAATGGAATTGCGTTACATGGTGGAACAAGAGTTTATGGTGGTACATTCTTTGTATTTGTAGACTATATAAAAGCAGCTATTAGACTAGCAGCGCTACAAAATCTTCCTGTAACTTATGTCTTAACTCATGACTCAATTGCAGTTGGAGAAGATGGACCTACTCATGAACCTATAGAACAATTATCAAGCTTACGTGGATTACCAAATTTAAATATAATTCGTCCAGCAGATGGTAATGAAGTAGTTGAGGCTTGGAAACTTGCAATAACTTCAAAAGATCATCCAACATTATTGGTACTTACTCGTCAAAACTTACCAGTAATTCATGGAACAAAGGAATTGGCTCCTGAAAACCTTAAAAAGGGTGCATATGTACTATCACCTCAAAAAGGAGCAAAACCTGAAGGTATATTAATAGCAACTGGATCAGAAGTTAACCTAGCTATAAATGCACAAAAGGCTTTATTAGAACAAGGTAAAGATGTTTCTGTAGTATCTATGCCTAGTATGGATTTATTTGAAAAGCAAGATAAAGCCTATAAAGAATCTGTACTGCCTAATGATGTTCGCAAACGTCTAGCTATAGAGATGGGAGCAAGCTTTGGTTGGGAAAGATATGTAGGACTTGATGGAGCAACACTTGCTATTGACCATTTTGGAGCAAGTGCACCAGGACCAAAGGTAATAGAAGAGTTTGGATTCACTGTAGAAAATGTAGTTAAAAAGTATTTAGAATTATAATTTTTAGAAGGATGTTGTGTAAAGCAACATCCTTTTATTTTTTTGCCTAAATTTATGAAAAAACTCTTGCTCATGACGTAACGTCGTATATTATAATTAATCTAAGGGGTGGTAGAAAATGGAGAATATCAAAATGATGACTGTTGGAGAACTTGCAAAGGAAGCTAATGTTTCTGTGAGAACTCTTCAGTATTACGATAAAATAGATATTTTAAAGCCTTCAAGCTTTAGTGAAGGGGGGAGAAGGTTATACAACAGTAAGGATATGGCTGTACTTCATCAGATAATTACCTTAAAATCTTTAGGGTTTTCCTTAAATGATATAAAGGATAGAATAATGCCTGTTAATAAGCCAAGTGATGCTACTAAAATACTAAATACTCAAGCAGAAATAATTAGGGAAAAGATAGCTAAGCTTCAAAAATTAGAAGAGTCTATAAACATGTTAAGTGATGAAATAAAAGAAACCAATAATATTGATTGGTCTAAATATGCTAAGATGATGAATTTAGTAAATGAAAATAATGAATTTTATTGGGTGGTTAAACATTTAGATGAAAATACGCTAAATACTTTGGCTGAGGGTTATGAAAATAATAAAGCTGATACTTCTATAGATTGGTGGAGATCAGGTTGTGAAAAGGCTATTGAACTTGAGAGTAAAGGGATGTCTCCAGAAAGTTTTGAAGGACAGGAATTTGCAAAGGAGTGGTGGGGGAACATAATTAAGTTTACCAGTGGTGATAGTCAGGTGTTTGGAAAGCTCATGGATTTTCGTGAAGATGTAGATAACTGGCCAGAAGATTTTAAGTTGCTTTATAAAAAAGCAGATAATTATATTAATAAAGCCTTAGGAACTTATATTATAAAAAACAATGTAAAAATTCCAAAAGGAATAGGAGGGGAGTAAGATGTGTGTAGCCTTAAAGGTTAACAATTTAAAGAAAAGCTATGGAAATTTTGAAGTTTTGAAGGGGATTGATTTTGAAGTAAATAAGGGGGAGATATTTGGTATACTTGGACCTAATGGAGCAGGAAAAACAACAACCTTAGAATGTATTGAAGGAATAAAGTCTTTTGATAGTGGGGTTATTGAGGTTTTTGGTAAGGACATAAGGAAAGATAGTTCTGGTGAAAATCTAATAGGAGTTCAGCTACAATCCACTTCACTACAAGAAGATATAACTGTACTAGAAGCTATGAAGTTTTTTTGTAAGTGGAGGAAGTTAGAAACTAGAGTTGATCTTTTAGATAAGTTCGGGCTTAAAGAACAATATAAAAAACGTTATAGAAACTTATCTACTGGTCAAAAAAGAAGACTTCATTTGGCTTTGGCGATAGCTAATAATCCAAAACTTTTAATATTAGATGAACCTACAGCAGGACTAGATGTTGAAGGAAGAGTAGCTCTTCATGAAGAGATAAGAAAGCTTAAGGATGAAGGGGTAACTATAATATTAGCAAGTCATGATATGGCTGAGGTTGAAGCCTTATGTGATAGGCTTGTGATAATAGTTAAAGGTGAAGTTAGAGCCTTGGGTAATTCTAGAGATATAGTAACAGAAGGAAAAAAAGAAAAGAAGATAGTGGTTAGAAGCATAAATAATTCACTTCTAAAGTATACTGGATTCAAAAATTCTAGTATTGTAGATAAAACAAAAGATAGCGTAACTTTATTATCAGAAAATTTAACTGAAGCAATTTCGGAAGTTGTAGATATTGTTAAAGAAGAAAAAGATTTTCTAGTAGATTTAAAGGTTGAAAGTTTATCTTTAGAAGAACGGTTTATAGAGCTCGTAAATACAAAGAAAGAGGTGGTTTAATATGAGTGAAATATTATATAGTGTTTGGCTACAGTGTAAGTTAGATATTAGAAATAAAAACGTTCTGATTGTATATTATATTTTACCCCTAATATTCTTTTTAGTTATGGGGTCAGTGTTTACTACAATAGATCCAAATGCTAAAACGAGAATAATACAATCTATGAGTATAGTAGCAATTTCAATGGCGGCTTATCTTGGGACACCAGTACCAATAGTAGAAATATTCTCATCAGATATCAAGAAAACTTATAAGGTAGGAAACATTCCTTTATGGGTAATATTATTAACCTCTTTTCTATCGGCATTAGTTCATATACTAATAGTTTCAGCAATAATCTTTATAATTTCCCCTATAATTTTTAAAGCAGATATGCCAAGTAATATATTGATGTATTTTTTGTTTTTGATTTTAGTTATCTCAGTTAGTTCTATAATAGGAATTTTAATAGGGCTAATATCAAAAAGTAATACTGTTATGACCATGTTTTCGCAATTTATATTTCTTCCATCAATGATTTTAAGTGGAACTATGTTTCCAAGAGAAATGCTTCCAAGTGTTATAGGAAAGGTTTCAAATATACTTCCTGCAACTCATGGAATGAATATTTTAACTTCGCTAGGTGATGTGAATCTTAAATTAATATCCCCACTATTTTTAATAGGAGTTGTATCATTAGGAGCTTTAGCTATTGTTTATAGGAAAATACAGATAGATTAAGCCTTTAGAAATAATGCCGTCATGTCGATTTTTGGCTGAGACCTTTTGGAGAACTATCCCAAACCCATACAACATTGTTGGAATAAAAAGTTGCTCTGATATTCTGTAGTACACCACGAAGTGGTTACATTAAGATCCTTTTATCATCTATCTGTAGTATATAACTAAGTGGTTGCAACAAAGTCTCCAGCTAGATTAAAATGTTTTAAAAGATAATTATAAGAAAAAGAAAATTAATGATTTAAAATATACTTAAAAGGTAATAATTCAAAGGATTAATTTTTTAGGAGATGAATCCTTTGAACTATGATAACATTGCAAATTTAATTATAGAAAATAAACCTAGGGAAATAGCTGAAAAAGATTTATTTTTAAAAGAGTATGCTAAGAGTGTAGGAGAACTGTTTAAACCCAATAATCATAAATCATGTCCAATATGTAAAAGTGCAGATAATGTGATTAAATATGGAAAAAGTAATAGGGGAATACAAAGATATAGATGCAAAAAGTGTAGAAAAGTTTTTTCTGACATAACAGGATCACCTTTAAGTTACAGCAAAAAACCTATTGATTTATGGATTAAATATATGTTTTTTATAGAGGAAAGGGCAACTCTTAGACAGATAGCTAAATCCTTAAAAATAGATTTAAAAACAGCTTTTCATTGGAGGCATAAAATATTAAGTGTTGCCGGAACTAAGATAATGAATAAAAAACTCCTTAATATAGAAGTGGATGAGGTTAAAATCAAGGAAAGTTTTAAGGGAAATCATACTTTTAATAAGAACTTTCTATTTAGAAGGATAGATAAAGAAGAATATATGCTAAATGGACAAAGGCTTAAAAGAAAAAATATTATAATCTTAAATTGTAAAGATAAATATGATAATAAATTCATAAAGCCATCTAGCAAATCAACTATTAATAGAGAGATATTAAATAAAATTTTAAAACCAATAATTAATGAGACAAGCGATTATATATCATCTCCAAGGAATTGGGCCTATTTTTATTTTGCAAAAGACAATAATATTAAAGCTAAAATAGATGGATCAATGGGTTTTAATTTAAAATATTTTAAAAAGATTGTTATTTTAAATAAAGATGGTAAGCATAATTTGAAAATTAGGAAAAGAGGGAGAGAGTTCAAACAGTTTCTGAAGGACTTTCATAACGTAGCGAGCAAATATTTAAGTTTTTATATAAATTGGTTTGTTCTAGTTTTAGAGGAATCTAATAAGTGTTTTGTATTATTCAAAAATTTTATCACAGGTAAGAAGCAACTGAAGGTATCGGATTTTAGCAATGTAAATTATAAGGGTGAAATTTTAAGGAATGAAAATATCCATAAAGAGAGTGCTTGTGGGATTTAATATAAGTCCTAATACCACCAACTTTTATTTCCAACAATGTTGTAAGAAGTTTAGGTAAGTGTATAAGATAAAGCAGACATAAAGCGACAAATTTAGAAAGAGAAGCAATAGTTATAGAAACTTTATTTCTAATTAGAAAAGACTGCGCAATAAGATTTTTAATCTTTATTGAAGCAGTCTTTTTGAACGAAAAAAACCATTGACTATAGATAGAGCCAGTGGTAAAATTGTTACTTGAAACAATGAAAGTACATATAATTTAATAATAACATATTTAAAACAAAAAGTCAATAATAAAATATAAAATTTTAGGAGAGGATTTTTATGGAAGAAAATAAACTTATGAAAATTTCTGATTCTGTAGTAACTAAACAGACTTTTATGGAGATTAAAGCCTTTAATGAAGAAACCCTAGAATATGGATTAAAACTTTCTGATGAGGACATAAAAACCATATTAAGAACAAGAAGCGAATCTTTAAGGAATAATGGTAGAGTTGAGTTTGGTGGAGCAATAATTAAAAATATCATAGAAGTATTTTGTGATTCACCATACATTTCTCAATATAACTATTTAGAGACTTTAGATGAACTTATAGAAATTTTTTATTATTACAAAAACGAAACTTTAGATTTTGTAGGTGATGATGAATTAATAGAAATCATGAAAAGTTATTTTGACAATGAGTGTCAAGGTTCGCTAGAACAGCTAAGAGATAAGTATTTAGATTCCATAGCCCACAATATTAAATATGGAGTAAAAGATTACTTGAAGATTGATGATAAAGAGGAGGACCAAGAGGAAGATGAACAACAAGATTATTAATAAAGAAGATCTACTTGAAAATCAATTAAATGATGAGCATTATCTTCAATCTCTGCTACAAGTTTTGCACTTAAACAGATTTTTAACCATAGAAGAGGTAGAGAATATCCAACTCCAGATTTTAAATATTTTAACTGAAACCCTAGGTTATTACACTAGAAACGAAAGTTCATCAGTAAGAGTTGAGGTTGCAGATAAAATCATGTTATCTATTTATTACACAATAGGCCTATCACTAAAAAAAGAGGCCCATGTTAATGCTAAGCTAAGAGCCATGAAACAAGTTGAAATTAAGAAACTATTTAAAGATGGAGAAGAGATAATCAAAGAAAAAGTAAAAGAATGTGAAAATCTATTAAAACAGGTACATGAAACAAGGCTTGAAACTATAAATTATGCCTATGTAGATACTTTGGAGTATGGAATTCCCTTGTTTTTTAAGGAGTATGATGTTAGGTTTGGGGCCCATGAAACTCAAGGATCTATAGATTACCCTCTTGGATATGATGAAATGAAACTTGTTGGAGTTGAATATATAGAAGATTACTTAAAAAAAATTGATATGGAAAATAAGTTTTGTTCTTATTTTAAACAAGAAGATATAGAAGCTTTACTAAAAGGGTTTAATGTTCAATCACATCATCTGCTTATTAATATCTTCACCCTTGTACTCACGAATTCACTCGGGTGTTCATTAGCTGGAAAAGAAATAACAAAATTAGATATCAGCGAAGGTGATAGAATATATCTAAAGGATAAATTAGAAATATCTGATGATTTTAATAAAAGTATTTATGATGGAACAGAAAAGATAATCAAGAGTTTATCTATTAAAAATCAAAACATGATTGAATATATAAAAATAGTTGTAGAAAAGCTCATACCATATATAAAAATCAGTCTAGAGAATGATAGGTTAGAAATGATATTTCTTAGTTTAGATAAATCATCTGAAGACATTATTGAATATGAAGATGGGGAAAGCCTAGATAACAGTATATTCAAAGAAATAACAGAAGAAATCAGAGATTGTGAAGATGTGAAAGAAAAAATAGAGATAATTAGGGAAGAATTTCATAGCCTAAAGGATTTAGTTGATGTATTAGGTGCTGATTGTATTTTTGAAGACGAGTTTATAGAGCTCTTCAAGGTATTAGATGATTTTGAAATAGCTTTACTTTTAAAAGAAATATCTAATGAGTATGATGAATATGATTATAGTACAGAAAGTGAAAAAGAGTGGCATGAAAAGCTACATCAATATCTAGATATTATTGATTCAAAAAGAAAAGAAGAAATAATGAAGTTATCTAAAGGGGTTAATGTCTAATAAGGTGGATTCATTTCTAGAGTTTTTTCATATAATACATGGAACTTTTAAATAGGGAGCTGATATGTATGAAGAAATATGAAAGCCTTGAGGCTGCAGTGAAGGCTAGTGAAAATGATGAATTAGAAGATACATTTTTAGTTGATGTCAATCTCAGTGAAGAAACAACACATAAAATATTAGAAATAATAAAGGTTCATAAAGATCCGGATATTGGTATGAGCAGTGTATTAAATGAGGCTATATGTAGCTACTATGATAATGAAATCAATAAGGAGAAAACTAAGAAAAATAAAAAAGATAAGGAAGTTAAGAAAGTCAAAAAAATAGATCCTATAAATATTGATAATGATGATGAAGTAAACTTAAATGCAAATTTTGAAGATATGAGACTGTCTTTAATTAAGGAATATCTTTATGATACAGGAAATGAACTATATGATGAGACATCAAAACTTTCAAAAGAAGAGTTATTAAAAAATCTTGATATGATTGATGATGAACTAAGACCTAAGAATATAGGCCTTTTGATGTTTTCTGATAGACCAGAAAAATTCATTCCAGGTTGTCAACTTGAATTAGTTCATTTTCTTGGAACAACTTGTGATGACTTCATAGAAAAGACTTTTCATGGGCCTATATATGAGCAAATAAAAGCTGTTTTGAGGTATATAGAGAATAACCTAATAAAATCAAAAAATATAGATGGAGAGATATTTTTTAACTATCCATTAAAAGCAATAAAAGAAGCCATAATAAATGCTTTTTATCATAGAAATTACGCACAAAACACCCCTATAGAAGTGAGAATAGATAAGGAAAAGATTGTAGTTGTAAGTTATCCTGGTCCAGATAAGTTTATAGAAAAGGAAGATATAGATAAAGGAGAAGTCACAGCTAGGATTTATAGAAATAGAAGAATAGGTGAGTATTTAGAAAGTTTGGGACTTGCAAATGGAAATGCTGTTGGATTAGCCAAAATGATAAAAGTCATGAAAGATAATAATTCACCAGAGCCTGTATTTGAAACTGATGATAGTAGAGCTTATTTTATAGTTAAGTTATATGAAAACACTTGTTATTTTGATGGTGAATATGAAGACTTATACGTTGATGAAAAACAACAAAAAGATATTTTCATAAGCAAAGTTGAAGATCAGATATTAGAACTTTTATCTGATGGGCCTTTATCAAAAAAAGAAATATCAGAATATCTAGGATATGAAAATGTACCAGGAAATATAAAAAGATCATTATGTAAGTTGTTAGAAAAGAAGCTTATAACTTATACTATACCTGAGAATGTAAGAAGCAAAGGGCAGAAGTATAGGATTTTATAGCTGAATATTAATAATTAATTATTGAAAGTTAAAAGTGAAGGTTAAACTCAATAAATCTGAGCTACCTTCACTTTAAGTACTACAGTAAATTTCCTAAGTTTTCCACCAATTCTTCAATAGCGGATACATATTTAGTAACTATTCTATCTGCGATTTCATCAGCCATGTTTTCGTTATAAATATGAGAAGTTAAATTCCTATCTTCCAATAAGTTAATCCAAACTTTATCATCAGAAATCAAGTTGTTTACGAAAGCCTTTTTAAATATAGTACGAGGAAATGAGTTTTCTAATGTTACACCTAAGTATTTCATGAATTCTTTTAGGGTTTTATGAGTAAGTTCATAGGTGAATTCAAATCTTTGTATTAAACTATCTCTTATAATATCATTTTTTCCATCATAGATATCACTTACTTCTTTTAACCTAGAATAGGCCTTTTTTAAATTTATAAATTTAAAATCAACACTTCTCATATATAATAATCCCTTCTTTGTTAACTTGCTCAATAAAAAATTCATCCTTTACTGTACGCATATTTGAAAAATCAAATTCTAATAGAGTTCTAGTATTGTTCTCCATATCTTCAATGAAATCTGAAAAGTTAGAATTCGCATATATTGCCAAATCAATATCGCTTTTAGGTGAATTATCTCCTCTTGCTCTAGAGCCAAATAAAACTACTTTTTCAATTTCGGCATGTCTTTTACATATATCAATTATTTCTTCTAAAAGTTCTTTGTTTAAGTTTATTTGTTTAAGCAGATATACCACCTCCAAGTGTTTATTTTAAACCTCTATTAGTTAATTATAACCTAATTTTTATATAGTTAAAACCAAAATGCATATAAAGAATTTAAAAGATAAAAGATTTAATAGAGCTAAGAAATACTTCTACAGTAAAAATATACTAAATTTATATTGACACTACGACAATTGTCGTATATAATTTATTTAGGTTAATAATGGAAGAAGGGATGATTATAAAATGAAGAAACTGCCTAGAACAGAGCTTCAGATAATGAAGTTTATTTGGAGCAAAAAAGATCAGGTATCTACAAAAGATGTAGCTATACATATGGAAGAAGCTTTAGAATGGAAGCTTAGTACCACATCAAAAACTCTATCAAGACTTGTGGAAAAAGAATTTCTTATAACTGAGAAAATAGGAAAACAAGTCTATTACAGCCCAATAGTAGAGGAGAATGATTATTTAAAATTTGAAACTAAAGATTTCTTTAGTTATCTACATGGAAAGTCTTTAAAAAGTATTATATCAACTTTAGAAGAGAGTGATGAAATTACTAATGAAGATTTAGATGAACTTGAAAAATGGATAAAGAATAGGTAATTGATATGAGAGAGGTTTTTTTAGAAGTTTTAAGAACAAGCTTGTTAGTAAGTATATTAATTGCTGGAATAATAGTTACAAAAGATAAGTTTTTATCTAAATATAGCCATAAATTCAATTACCTTTTGTCTCTTATAGTTATTACAAGGATGCTTTTACTAATAAACATTAAGCTTAAAGTTAATATAGCTGATTTTACCAAAAAAAGTTACACTGCTTATCATGAAGTTATATATAATCTTACTGAAGCTCCTGTAAAAAATATAAATACAATTGATTACACTTATATTGGAATGTGGGTTTGGATTATAGGATTAGTAGCGGTTTTATTATACTATACTTATTTTCAAGGAAAATTTTATTCTAAAATTAAAAACAATATGGCAAGTGTAACAGACAAGAGAATTGAGGGAATTTTAAATGAGGAAAGAAAAGCTTTAAGTATAACTAAAGATATAAAGGTTGAAGTAGTAAATGGACTTTCATCGCCAGCTTTAATAGGACTATTTAGGGCTACCATAATATTACCTAAGCAAGACTTTTCAAATAAAGAATTAAGCTTAATATTTAGACATGAGCTAATTCATTTTAAAAGAAAAGATAATATTACAAAACTTCTTATGATATTAGGAACAGCAATTTATTGGTTCAATCCATTAATATATTTGTTTAGAAAATTCTTTAACGAACAATGTGAGTTATCCTGTGATGAGAAAGTTATTCATGACTCTAAAACAGAAGATATTAAAGAATATTCAATGCTTTTAGTGAAATCTGCTAGATATAAAAATACGTTAAAGCTTTCTATAATGTCATCACAGTTAACTAATAAAAAAGTAAATATAACAAAAAGGAGGGTAGAGAATATGTTAAATTTAAGATCTAAGAAAAAGGGAATAGTGGCAGGAGTAGTAACGCTAACTGTTATTGGAGGAACCTTATTTACATTAAATACAAATAAAGTATTAGCGGTTACTAATGATGAAACTTCTAATAGTCAGATAACAAATATAGAAAATCAAGAAGAGCTAGTAGAATCATATGTAAATATCAATGGAGAACGTCCTTTAATACATTATGTAACGTATGCCTCAGAAGAGTCTATTAAAGGATTCATAAAAGGACTTGAAAAAAATATTAAAGCTTATGATGGAAAATCAGAGTATATATTACAAGATAAAGTTACAATATCACATAAGGATGGTGTTGAAGTAAAGACTGTTACTCCAAGAGGAGCTATATTAAAAATGGAAGTAGAAACAGGAAAAATACTTTGGTATACAGCAGAGAATGAGGTAGTTAATAAAGTCCACAAGGGGGAACTTGATTTAAATGATGTAGAAAAATATATGGAAAATAGAAATAAATAAAATTTATATAAGAAATATATTTTACTGTTGTTCCAATTAGGATAGCTGTAAAATATATTTTTTTGTTATCAGATCTGAGTTGACAATTTAAGTGGAGATTGTGAAGCAAAAGAAATATAAGTTTTACTTCAAGATGATTTATGTAAGTTCACAGAATAAATAAACTATATGCATAAAAGGCAATTAATATTAAAATCTTAACCCAAAAAGTGCCCTGAAGCCGCATAAACACTATATATAGTTATATAGATATATAGCAAAATATATAGCTATATATATTCCACAGAAACTTTATATCAAAAATTTGATAGGATCAAAATCCGAAGGGAGACCTACTTTCATGAGTCTATCAATAAAAAATAAAGGAATTATTTCATTGAGCGATAAAGTTTAAGTACACTATTATTATTTAATAAATAGTGGTATAGTATTCCAATATAAAAAAGGGTTTAATAAAATATTATATCTACGGAAGTATGCTATAGTAACTATGCGGAAGCTTTTAGCAGCTTTTTAGTTTTAAGAACAGTTGTCGGAATTTTTGTTATTATTCTTATTTTCTAGTCTTATACAGAGATGATACGATGATTATGTGAAAATGTAAAATAGTATAAAACTTTATTGATTAATAGGATTGCTATATATAGTATTTCCGTAAAAAATTCTATAATAGTGATAATAGATTTAATAAAAGTTATGTTTTAACCTAAAGGTAGTAATGAATATTAAGTTTTGAAGCTGTTAGTATACAGCTCTTTTTTTCATATAAAAAATAATAATACTAATTAAAGTAGCTAATCAACATAAAAAAAGTAGTTTACACATAAATCTGATATTATCAAAATAAGCTTCATTCACAATTACATAGCAATAATCTGGCGCAGTGCAGGTAGCATTAAATACACTTGTAAGGGGAGTTGGAGGATCTACCCATCAATGATTCTTAATGATGTATTTCTTAATCCATTGAAAAATTTGATTAATTAATAAGATGGAAGGTGATATAAGTGAATAAGATTAAAAATAATGATTATTTAAACCAAGGATTATTGGTAGCGGCAGTTGCAAGTTTTTTAGGAAAAACATCATTTGTTTTTAAAGGAAGTATATATGTAATATTTAGTATTTATTTTTTGATTAAGTTGATAAAAGTAGTGAAAAATAAATCTTCAAGACTGGAATTTATATCAGTTTTATCAATATTAATATGTTCAATTTACTCTCTAGGTGGAACTATTAAAAAAGAATTTTACGACGGATATGTGGCTATTTATGATAGTAGTTGGGCTCATATTGGAAGTGGATTTTTTGCCATAATAATGGTTATATCACTTACACTTTATTCATATTCAACTGTAGAAGAAAATAATAGAGTCGCTTGGCTGAGTGTTATGAAATCATTATTAATAATTATTTTTATCCTTTCAGTTTTGCTAGGAGTACTATATATTATATTTCTATAGTTCGCATGAATTATAGAAATATAAATCTTGTTCATAATTTGTTAATAATATCGTGTATATTGTGTAATTTTAGAAATACTTTGCACTATAGTAGTTATAGGATAAGGATCATACTTAATAAAGTAAATTTAGTGCCTTATTTAGATTCAAACTTTAAATTTAAAGAAGATAGATTCATAGCTTATGTACATAATGTAAAGTAATAATTAGATATTAAAATATATAAAAAAATAAAGGAGAAATTATGAAAAATAAAAATGCTTTGGCAGTTGTTATAATATCAATAGCATTATTTGCTATTAGGACAATAGGAATAGAAGGTGTCCCATTACCAGTTATTGCTGGAATAATGGTATTATGCATGATAATAAGTTTTATAATTGTTAAAAACTATAAAGGAAGTAAAAAGGAGATGCCGTATCTATATGGGCTGATAATTATGACAACCTTATTATTAGGAAGTATTATTATATTTGTTCAAATAGATAATCAATATCCAGAAGTTGCAAGTACACATAAACCGTTATTCCTATCAATAATTATAATATTTTTTGTAGGTTTAAATTTTGTTGCACTTGCTTATGCTTCATACAAAAGTAATTTTAAACCTAAAAAATAGGGGGATTTGAATTAATGAGGTATTTTACTGATGAATTATGGGATGAGATTAATAGTGGAATTAAGGAAAGAAGAGAATTAGCTGAAAAGCAATGGAGAAAAAACATAGAAGAATATTCGGAATCATTTGAAAAAATAAAGCATAGATTTAGCAAAAAATTTCTTGATATATATAGTAAAGAAGATAATTTTCATGATTATAAATTAAAAAAAATCGAAATATTACAGGGAAAGTATGGCTATGTTGACCCTGTTAAAGTTTCATTGATTATATATAATGAATTAATGGAATGGCAAATTCAAGAGGTTAGCAAATAAGAGGCTTTTAAAACTTTATTTAAGACATTATATGTAACTTTGGTTAGGGTTTAGGAAGCCACAATTGAGATGATAAATATGATAAAATTATTGTTTTTTGGAAATTAATATTATTGAAGATATAAACAAGTTTGATATAAATAAATAGTATAGTTGGTTAGGGTATTTTGAACAAAATATTTGGGGTGTAATGGTAAATGAGCTGTGGGTAGAATCGATTTGCTTGTCAAAATTCCTAAGTATAAATCTAATTTATTTGCAATATTTAAAAATAGAGGTGGAGAATGAAATTTGATCTAAATGACACTGTAATGGTTTTGAAAAATTATTTAAATGAAGGTATATTAAAAGGAGAACTAGGAGCTATTGTGGAAGTTTATACTAAGCCACATGAGGCTTATGAAGTAGAATTTGTGGACGAGGATGGTAAAGTAAAAGCAATATTAGTTTTAGGAAAAGATGATATGTGTAAGTATGCAGAATAAATAAACTGTATGCATAAAAGGCAACATATTGTTTTCGAGTAGAACTTAATATCAAAATTTCAACCCCAAAAGTGCCCTGAAGCCCCATAAAAACTATATATAGTTATATAGAAAGATATATAGCTATATATATTCCGTAGATAATTTTAGAGTACTATTATAGAAGGAAAAAGTAACTAATTAGCGTATAATACTCAAAAGGGATGATAAAATGCAAAAAAATAGTATAGGATATAGTATCATAACATTGCTTGTATTATTTATTACACAAATTGTTATAAGAAGCATAGGAATAGAAAATATTTCTGTTCAAGCAATAGTATTAATTTTTGCAATAGCATGTTCTCTTGTAATATTCGGAACATATAAGGATGGAAAAAAGGGATTTGGTATAAGATATAATGCAATTGTCACAATATTAGTAGTAGTAGCGGGGGTAACAATGTCTGTAACTATGATAATATTTAGAGGATATCCAATTTTAATAGACAAGTACGGTTTGATTCTTTTAATAGTATCATTAGCAAGCTACTTTGCGCTTATACTTTTTATTATTATTTATAGAATAGTTTATGAAGTAAAACGAAAATAGATATTATTACTATTACTATTAAGTTTTCTAATGCTATAAAAGGGGATATGAAATGAAAAATAAAAAATCACTCATGTTGATATTATCAATTATTGGTGGACTCTTTGGATATTTTTGTTTAAATAATATTCGAACTGAATTTAGAGTTTTATTTTTAGTTGCAGTATTTATAGGAACAATAGTATATATTATAGAAGGCAAAAAAAATAATTATAATAAGGTTTCATTAAAAATAAGTATACTAGCGTTAATGCTATGTGTAACTCTTTTTATGAATGATCTTATTATACATAAGTATCCTCAATTCCTATATTTGCAAGGAAATGTTATTGCTTTAATTGTTGTCATAATTAGTCTTATGATAATTATTAGTGCAATTCATTATATAAAAGTATCTAGTCGAAGAAATGGTGTTTTAATGATTGCACTGTTATCGTTTATGATATTATGTGTAATAGTTATAATTATAGCTGCAATACTAAAGGGTAAATAAATATTATAATTTTGAGGAAACAAATAACAGTAATAAATGATATATATATAATAACAACAAATCCTGATTTAGTAGTAGAAAGTTTAATAGTTGGAACGTCAGTGTTTATAAAAAGTTTGGATGGGAATAGGTGATTAAATGATATTTAAAAATAAAAAAAGATTCATCCCAAGTATAATATTAATAGGTTTAATATTTTTATATCTACCGTATAAAATGCAAAGGTTAGAATATATAATGTTTGGGGCAATTTCATTTATTGTTTGTTTAATCTTCTATTTATTTGTTATTTTTGAGTATTTTAAAGTAGAAGAACATAAAATTATATATGTTAATCCACTAAGGAGAAAAAGAAAAGAAATACCGTGGGATGAAGTAATAAGAATATACGTATTAAATCCTAAGGGTGTTTTTAAAGCTGCTAGGATAGGATATGGAACTTTTGGAGGAAAAGAGATAACTATTAATGCTGGGTTAAAAGACTATAAAAAATTAATTAAAATGGTGTTAGATAAAGTAGATGGAAATGAGAAAGTTTCAATAGATGTAAGAATTGATGATTTTATAAAATAAATTATATTTTAGTAGTTGTTGCAGACACAAATGATGGAACTAAGAAGGGATAAAATGAAGAATAATAAATATATAGCTCATCCAATGCTATTAGCAGGAATCAGTTTTCTTGCTAGTAATTACTTCACTAAAAATTTACAAGTAGCTGTAGTTATTGGAATAATAGTAGCACTAATAATGGAGGTTATTAAATTAATTAATAAAAATGCTTCTAAAAATTTGGTGTATGTAAATATTTTATGCCTAATGTCTAGTATTGCTATTCTAATGTACCTCTTAAGTTACAATTGTATACTAAGTTTACTAAAGTACAGGGTTATGTTAATTTCTATAGCTGCTATAGGACTTATTAGCGTATTTATAATTTCAATATTAGATAAATATAAAGATTCTAATAACGAAGAAAAGAAAAAAGTTATAGGTATGACAGTAATGTTATTAGTGATAATAGTGATTTTCATATATTTAGCAATTAAATAGATAGAATATATAAAAACATTATACAAGTAGAGTAATTAACAAGTATAAGAGAAGTTGTTTACAAAAAAATGCTCCAACTACGATAATCATCATAGTTGGAGCAAAAATTACTTCTAACATGTAATCTCTTTAATTATAAAAACTATCCTAATAAACCCTATCCCCATTAAAAATAGAGTTCTTAACCACAACATAATCAACATTTCTTATAGCATCTAGTTTATTTCCACCTGCATAAGATATAGAAGATTGAAGATCTTGTTGCATTTCTACTAGGGTATCTTTTAATGAACCTTTATATTCAACAAACATCTTTTTACCTTCAACATTTTTCTTTTCACCTTTTTGGAATTCAGAAGCTGAACCAAAGTACTCTTTATATAACTTTCCGTCTCTCTCCATAGTTACTCCAGGTGATTCTTCATGACCTGCAAATAATGAGCCTATCATAACCATAGATGCTCCAAATCTAATTGATTTAGCTATATCACCATGAGTACGAATACCGCCATCAGCTATAATTGGCTTGCTTGCAGCTTTTGAACACCAACGAAGTGCAGCTAATTGCCACCCACCAGTACCAAAACCTGTTTTTATTTTAGTTATACATACTTTACCCGGACCTATTCCAACCTTAGTTGCATCAGCTCCAGCATTTTCAAGTTCTCTCACTGCTTCTGGAGTTCCTACATTTCCTGCAATAACAAAGCTTTTAGGTAAAAGAGCTTTGATGTGTTTGATCATATCTATTACTGCATTTGAATGACCATGAGCTATATCAATTGTTATAAATTCGGGACAAAGTTTTTCATCTGCTAATTTCTCAATAAATTTATACTCCTCACTTTTAACTCCAACACTTATAGACGCAATTAAATTACGACCTTGCATTTCCTTAATAAAATCAACTCTTTTTTCAGGATTAAAACGATGCATAATATAGAAATAGCCATTTTCAGCTAGATAAGTAGCTATCTTTTCATCTATAATAGTTTGCATATTTGCTGGAACTACAGGAAGTTTAAAGGTATGTCCACCAAGAGTTACAGTGGTGTCACATTCTGAACGACTGTTAACTATACATTTATTTGGTATCAGCTGTATATCTTCATAATCAAAAACATTTTCCATAAACAACACCTCAAAAAGTAAAAATTTAGACTTCTCACATAATTGTTAGTATGTGAAGAAATTTGTCTATCTATGTACTAAATATAGATTAGATATTAAGCATATGTCAAGTTTATGTTAATGTGAGAAATTTAGTAGTAAAAACCTTAATCAAGCTATATAATTGATATGATGGGAAATAAAGGAGAAATGAGAATATGGTAACTTACAAAAATCTTTATGAAAACGATAATATTGAAATTGTAGAGTCTAAGGGAGACATAAAAGTTCTTGAATATAGAAAGGACTTAAGTGTAAATTTTCAAACTGCTATTAACTCTTATTATGCATCACAAATGAATATAAGAAGGAGACAAGTTCTTATTGAACTTAAAGGTAATGCTTATGTTATAAGTGCAGGGGCAATGCAATGGACAGCTGGAAATGTTACTATGGGTGCTGATGTAAAAGGACTTGGTGATTTGTTTGGAAAAGCTTTATCTTCTAAAGTTACAAAAGAATCAGCAATTAAGCCTAAGTATCAAGGAAATGGATTATTGATGTTAGAGCCAACTTATAAACATATTCTTTTAGAAAATGTAGAAGACTGGGGAGGCATGGTTTTAGATGATGGATTATTTTTAGCTTGTGAATCTACTGTTCAACAAAAAGTAGTAGCTAGAACTAATATATCATCAGCTTTATTAGCAAAGGAAGGTCTGTTTAATTTATGTCTTAAAGGAAAAGGCGTTGCAGTTTTAGAAAGTCCTGTTCCAAGAGATGAGCTAGTAGAGCTTATAGTTGAGAAAGATGAAGTTAAAATTGATGGTAACTATGCAGTAGCTTGGTCAGATACCTTAGAGCTTAGAGTTGAAAAATCAGGTAAGAGTTTAATAGGTTCAGCTGTTTCTGGTGAAGGTTTAGTTAATGTATATAGAGGCTCAGGAAGA
Organism: Clostridium intestinale DSM 6191; assembly: GCF_900130055.1. Lineage (GTDB taxonomy): Bacteria > Bacillota > Clostridia > Clostridiales > Clostridiaceae > Clostridium_T > Clostridium_T intestinale. The sequence continues at coordinate 267,069 of NZ_FQXU01000004.1, read as the reverse complement.
ATACTTCTTGCTCCAGTTGCGTATTAATTTATATATAGATATTAAAGAAAAGATGGAATACTATATAACGAATAATATAAGTGCTAGGAGGTAAAAGAATGTTAATACTAACAATAGAAAATGTTCCAGGAAAAGAGATAGAAGAGATAAAGGGATATGTAAAAGGAAGTACAGTAAGATGTAAAAACATAGGTAAAGATATCGGGGCTGGCTTTAAAAATTTAGTTGGTGGAGAAATGAAAGGTTACACTGAAATGTTGGATGAAGCTAGGCAAATAGCTGTTGGTAGAATGGTTGATGAAGCTGAAGCTATGGGAGCTAATGCTATTATAGGAATGAGATTAGCATCTTCTTCAATTGTACAAGGTGCCGCTGAGATGGTGGCTTATGGAACAGCTGTAGTCATAAAATAGGGGTGAATATATGGATATTGCCTTTTTTATAGGAGCTTTGTTTATCTTATTATGGGCTGGAGTTATACTTGGATCTATAGGAATGCTCATTTGGGCTATAGTATCTAGAATTCAGGAAAAGAAGATAGAAAAAGAAAAAAATGATAAGTATAAAGATTACTAAAATATAATTCAATAAAAGGTTATTATAGCTTGTATTTCTCAAATGAGATCTACAGGCTATTTTTTTTATCTATTGACAATACGCTATTAAAAGGATAATATATGACTATATAAAAATATTTAGTCATATATTATAAGGAGGCAATTTATTATGCCAAAAGGATTTACTGGAGATGAAAAGAAGATTATTAATGAAAAGCTAATAGAAGAGTGCAAAATGAATTGGCAAAAGTATGGATATAAGAAAACTAGTGTAGATATTCTTTGTCAAAACATTGGTATTTCAAAGGGATCATTTTATAGTTTTTTTGATAGTAAAGAAGCATTATTTTATGAGGTGTTAAAAAATACATTAGAAAAACTCTATGCTACTGTAGAAGAAAAAATTTCTCAAAAGAAAAATAAATATGGAGTTGCTGATGCATTAAAGGAAATATATCTTGAATATAGTCAAAGTAGTTTCATGTATGATGTAAATAATCCTGATTTTTTAAGTTTTTATAATAAACTTAATGCTGAGCAGAGAAGTGAGATGGCAGATAGAAGCCATATTGGCGCTAAATTTATGATTAACAAACCATTTCTTTCTTTAAAAGTTGAAGAAGATTTAGCTATTTCTCTTTTGTTTGCAATGTTATCTACAGTCTCTCAAAAGGATAATATGTTGTGTGATGGCAAAATAGTATTTGCGTTTATGATTGATAATTTAATTGATGATATCTTTGAATAGGAGGTTGTGTTTTGAAAAAATTTGATGTAAAGGAACATACTAAAAAATACTATGAAATTTCTAAAAAAGCTGGTAATGGAACTTTTCCAAACAAGAAAATAGCTAAAGCAGGATCTGTTGTAGGTCTTGGAATAGGCGGTGTTTTAATAGGGGTTGGAATTATAGGAGTAGCCACAGGAACTGTTTATGGATTAGGTGCTTGCATAGCAGGGATAACTACAGGTGCATCTAATATATATAATCTAAAGCGTATTAAAAGAAATAGTAAAATTTAGAGAATATAGATTTAAATTAAATAATTAATAAAATAATATAACCTCTCATCTTTGAATTATTAAGATGAGAGGTTTCTTAATATATAATAAAGTAATGTAAACACATAAAATGCTTAAAGGGGATTAGGGTAATAATGAAAATTATGAATACATTAAGATACAACTTACACTTTAATTGTGCAAATGTTAATCTGTTCAGTATTAACATGAGAATCTATAATAAAATCAATGAAAGAAATCGATTTCTAAAGGAGGGGTATGAGAGTGAGAATATATCATATAATGAAGGACTTTCAAGAAAGTATAGAATTTCTGTCAGTTGATTATTTCACTAAAAAGTATAAGGTTTCAAAAAGAACCATCCAAAATGATATTGCTTATCTCATACATATTTCATCAAAGAAGGGTTTTAAATTTCAGCAAAAAAGAGGTATAGGATATTTATTAGAGATATTAGATGAAAATAAGCTTGATGATTTTATGAAATCAATAGATTATGATGAAGCCTTAGAAGTTAAAGATAGAATCAATAGTATATTAGCATATTTGTCCATGGAAATTGGATTTACAACTATGGACAAAATAGCTGAAGTGTTTGAGGTAAGTAAATCCTTAGTTAAGAAGGATATTAAAGAAGTAGAGAAATTGGCTGAGGATTATGCTCTTAAGCTTGTAAAAAAGTCACACTATGGAATTTATATAGATGGAAGTATAAAGCAAAAGAAAAATATAATTATAAAATTTATTTTTGATGAAAATAAGCTGGTTATAGATGAGCTTGGAAAAATTATAGAGGATGAGACCTATAGAAAGATTGAAAATAAACTAATAACTGAACTAAAGAATAGTAATTTAAATATTAATTACAATGAATTAAGGCATATAACAGCTTGGCTTATGATTACCATATATATAAACATAAAATTAAAAACCTCAATTATAACCTTAAAAGAAGATGATGATGTTTATTTTAAAATATGCAGTTCATTTATAAATAAGATATCAGAGATTTATAAAGTTGGATTTAAACATGAAGAAGCTTTAGAGTTTATGGAGTTAATTAAAAGCAATGTAAGAATTAGAGAATTTGAAAAGCCTGTGTCCACTAATAATTTAGAAAAGGATATTGATGATTTTTTAGAAAAGATTGATAAAGAATATCATAAGGATTTTAAAAGTGATGAAAATTTTAAACAGATGTTATTAACCCATGTGTCTTTATTGATTCAGAGGCTTAATAGGAAGAAGTCCTACAAAAATTCTCTTATAGATGAAATTTGTATTAAGTATCCAATGACTTTTAATATCGCAATTAAGTTCTGTGAAATGCTGTCAGAGAATTATCATGTAGAAACTACTAGAGATGAGATGGGATTTTTAGCGACCTACTTTGCTTTCCATATGGAGAAAGAAACTAATTCTAAGATGAATAGGTTTAGCAGAATTGCAGTGGTTTGCTCTAGTGGAGGAGGAAGTGCTTATATAATTAAGCTCAAGCTTGAAACTTTGTTTGATAATGCAGAAATAAAAGCTTTTTCTTTCTTAGATATAGAAGAGATAGAGAAGTTTATGCCAGACCTTATATTTACAATAAAGGACTTAGATTTAGAACTTAATTTTAAAGCACCTGTTATTTATATAAAAGAACTTTTAGATGATATGGACATACTGAGGATTAAGCAGGTACTTAGCTTTGATCAATATGACAGGTTTTCTTTAGAAGAAAATAAGGACTTATATTACACCTCTCTTTATAAAAAAGATTATTTTGAAGTAATAGAAGGGTTTATAGAGTATAGAAAAATTCTAGAAGATATGTCCCAAAAAATTGAAAACAGCGGTTATGGGGGAGAAAACTATAGCCAATATGTTATGCAGAGAGAAGACTATTTAAGCACTATTTATCTAAACGGAGTAGCACTTCCTCATCCAATTCAAATGTGTGCCAAGAAAAACTTAATATCTGTTGCAATATTAAAAGAGCCTTGTATATATGAAGGAAAAGAAGTCCGAATTATATTTATGATATCTTTAACGAAAGATGGATATGAGCTTCTAAAGGATGTTACTAAGAAGTTATATGAAATTATGAATAAAGATGAATTAGTAGATGAGTTATGTACTGCAAAATCTTATGAGCAGTTTATGGCTGTTCTAAATACATGGAGATAGGAGAGGAGAAATGACAGTAGATTTATTAAAGGAACTCAGCAATAGGGATTCAATTGCATCAAATGAGAAGGAAGTAAGAGGTATTTTAATAAGGGAGCTTAAAGCTTATAGTGATGAAATAAGCTTTGATGGTTTAGGAAGTGTAATTTTTCGTAAAAAAGGAAATGGACCAAAGGTAATGTTTTGTGCTCATATGGATGAAGTAGGCTTTATGGTAAGAAGCATTTCAGATATTGGAATGATTTATGTAATCCCTATTGGGGGAGTAAAAGATGAGGCAAAGAGATTGCAAAAGGTCAGAATTACTACTGCTGATGGAAATAAGATTATTGGAATATTAAATTCAAGTATAGATGATAAAACAGGAAAAGTTAAGGAGTCCTACATAGACATAGGATGTTACAGTAAAGAAGAGGTTGAAAATTTAGGTGTAGATATAGGGGATATGGTTTGTTTTCACTCGAGTTGTGAGAATTTAAATTCTGAGGAACTTATTATGGGAAAAGCCATGGATGACAGAGCAGGTTGTTATGTTTTAGCAGAGGTTCTTAAGGCTATAGAAAATACACACCATGATTGTGATGTTTATATTGTTGGAACAAGTAGTGAAGAAGTAGGAATGAGAGGTGGAAAAACAGCTACTGAAAAGATTAAACCTAATATTGTTTTTGCAATTGATGTAGCTAATGCTCCAGATTTAGTAAGAGATCATAGAAATAACAGAAAAATAGGACATGGACCTATGCTTGTTCATTATGATAAGGCAATGATTCCTAATAAAAACTTATTAGGGTTAGTGAAAAGGTTATGTAAGGAAAATAACATAGAATATCAAAGTGATATGTTCAGCGGTGGAGGAACAGATGCTGGTAATGCACATCTTCAAGAGGAAGGAATACCATCTATGGTTATAGGAATTCCGCTAAGATTATGTCATGGACCTTATTCAATTGTTCATACAAAAGATATTAAAAATACCATAAGTTTAGTAGTTAAAATAATAGAAAATATAGATGAAGAAGTTTATAAAAATATATCTGAACATATAGGAGGAATATAAAATGAATGAGTTAGAACAACAAATTGTAGAAATAATAAGTACCGCAGGTGAAAGTAAATCTAAGGCTTTTGAAGCATTGAAAAAAGTAAAAACTAAAGAGTTTGCAGCTGCTAGAAAGCTTCTTCAAGAATCTAGAGAAATTGATATAGAAGCGCATAAAATTCAATCTAAGCTAATTACAGCAGAAATGAGAGGAGGAGAAGATAAGCCTGAAATAGGTCTTTTAATGGTTCATGCTCAGGATCATTATATGACAGCTCAATTAGCAAGGGATTTGATTGAAACATTAATAGAAGTTTTTGATAACGGGGAGGAATAATTATGAAAATTGTATTATGCTGTGCTGGTGGATTTTCAACCACAATGTTAATGGACAACATGAAAAAAACTGTAAAAAACAGTGCTAAATTAAAAGAAGAGGATTTCAGCTTTATAGCAATTCCAGTTGATTTGCTGCAAAGTGAAATTGAAGACTGTGATGTACTTCTAGTAGGACCTCAAATTGCTCATAAAATTGACTATATTAAACCTATTATTGAACCTAAAAACATTCCATATGTAGTAATAGATAAAGACACCTATGGAAAAATGGATGGAGCTACTACTTTAAAGTTAGCATTAATTGCTTATAAGAAAAATCAATTAAAATAGAGGAGAGCGAAAACTATGTTTGATAAATTTGAGAAGTTTATGAATAGATACCTGACACCTATTGCAAATAAAATGGATAAACAGCAACATCTAAATGCAATAAAGAAATCAATGGTAGCCATGACACCAATATTAATAATAGGAAGTCTATTTGCAGTTATTCCGGCACTTCCTAATATGCTGCCACAGGGGAATTTTATTTCAAATTTTATTACTTCAAATGCTGACATAATTGACTTGCCAGTAACTTTATCTCTTGGACTTATGGGGCTATATGTGTGTTTAGCTATAGCCTATGCATTAGGGGAACATTACAAATTATATATTCCAGGATGTATTACTTTGGCTGGGTTTGGATTTTTATTTTTAGTAATATCGTTTACAAATGATGGAGGGATGGTAACTAAATATTTAGGTGCAAAAGGACTATTTATTTCTATGGTATCAGCTATGCTGGCAGTGGAATTATATAGATGGTGTACTGTTAAGAAATTTACTATAAAGATGCCAGAAGGAGTACCTGATTTCGTATCTAGATCCTTCGAGATGATTCCAACTACAATTATAGTAGTAGGTGTATTTATAACAATTCGTCAGCTTTCTATAACTATTTTTGGAACTTTACCACCAGAAGTACTTACAAAATTTTTATCACCTTTAATTGGTTCTATGGACAATCCATTAGTATTCTTATTTGTAACATTTTTATCTTGTTTATTATTTTTCTTCGGAATTCATCCTTCAGTATTAAGTCCAATTACAGGAACAATTGGAGTACAGTTTTTAGCAGAAAACATCACAGCTATGCAATCTGGACAACCATTACCACACTTCTATACAGGAGGAATGGTATCGGCTTTTGCAAACTTTACAGGAACAGGTATAACTTTTGGATTAGTATTTTGGTGCCTTTTATCAAAATCTAAAGCTTATAAACGTGTAGGACAAGTTTCCTTAATCCCAGCACTATTCGGAATTAATGAGCCAATATTATTTGGAGCTCCTATTGTATTAAATCCAACCTTCTTTATACCTTATGTAGTGGGTGGAGCAATATTAGGTTCTTTCCCTGGATTTTTGATGTACTTTGGTCTATTAGACAAACCATTCTTTAATCCTCCTTATGTTGGAGTATTTTTAGAAGGATTTTTAGTAAATGGAGACTGGAGAACAATCATAGTTAATGCTATACAGATGATAGGTTCTGTTTTAGTCTGGTATCCATTCTTTAAGATGTTTGAAAAGAGAGTAACTGAAGAAAATAATAAAAAGGTTATTTCTGATGAAGATGAAGCTTTATTAAAGGATTTAGATTTAGATTTTTAATATTATAAGCAAAACTAAGACAAGGATTTTACTTGTCTTAGTTTTGTATATGAAAGTGGGTAGAATTATGGCAAAAAGAGTAGAAAAGGTACAAGCTTTACTTAAAAATTTAAATGTGGATGGAGTTTTAATTAAGAGTAAGACAGTAAAAAAGTATTTAGATACTTTAACAGGAAGTGGCTGCAAGCTATTAATTACAAGAGAGAAAGGGTACTTAATTTTAGATGGAAGATATATAACAGAAGCTAAGGAAAAAGAAAAAGACTTAGAAATTGTTTTAAGTGATAGCGGAGGTTATTTAAAATCCGTTAAGGAAATATTGGATAAGCATAATTACAATAGCCTTGCTGTAGAAGGAAATAGCATGCTTATAGATGAATATATAAAAATTAAAGAGACTATAGATAAGGTGCATATATTAAAGGATGAACTAAATATGCTTCGAATAATTAAGGAGAAAGAAGAAATAGCTGTAATAAAAGAGGCCTGCAAGTTAACTGATGAAATATTTTATAAGGTAATAGATAAGATAAAGATTGGAATGAATGAACATGAGATTTCAGCCTTGATACAGTATTATGGAATTTCAATGGGAGCTTCTAGAATGTCCTTTGAAACAATTGTAGCAACTGGAAAACGTAGTGCAATGCCTCATGGAAGACCTACAGAAAGAAAGATTAAGGCCCATGAGCCTATACTTTTAGACTTTGGAATTGAATATAAAAACTATCAATCAGATATGACTAGAACTGTATTTATAGGTGAACCTAGTGATAGGATGAGAGAAGTATATGAAGTAGTACTAAAGGCTCAAACTTCAGGAGTTAAGGAAATCAAAGCAGGGGTTAAAGCAAAAGATGTAGATAAGATAGTTCGTGATATTATTAAGAATCATGGTTATGGAGAATATTTTAATCATGGATTGGGACATGGTATAGGAATAGGAGATGGAGAAGAATATCCTATTTTAAATGAGAAAAGTGATACTGTTTTAGAAGAGGGAATGATTATGTCCTGTGAACCTGGTATATATATTCCAGATTTAGGTGGAGTGAGAATTGAGGATGATGTTTTGATAGAAAATGGTATTGGAGTACCACTTAATCATGCCTCAAAGGAATTGATTGTGTTAAAGGAGAAATAAACTATGAAATATAATTTTGATGAAGTTATAAATAGAAAGGGAACCTATTGTACACAGTGGGATTATATTGAGGATCGCTTTAGTAAAAAAGATCTGCTTCCATTTTCAATTTCTGATACAGATTTTAAAATACCCTGTCCCATCACAGATAAGCTGAAAGAAGTAATGAACCATGAAATCTACGGCTATACTAGATGGAATCATCATGATTTTAAAGGAGCTATAGCTGACTATTATGAGAGAAGATTTAATTGTTTTATAGATGAGGATTGGATTTTATACAGCCCCTCAGTTATGTATTCTGTATCTGTGTTAATCAGGCTTTTAAGTAATCCTAAGGATAAGATATTAGCTTTCAATCCAATGTATGACGCCTTTTTCTCCGTAATAGAAGAAAATGATAGACAACTAGTAAGTGAGACTTTAAAAGAAGAACAGGGAGTTTTCAAAATAGATTTTGAAAGCTTTGATAAAAAAATAAAAGAATGTAAAATAATGCTTTTATGTTCACCTCATAATCCTACAGGCCGTGTTTGGACTAATGAGGAAATAGAACACATAATAAAAAGCTGTAAAAGGTATGGAGTTAAGATTATTTCTGATGAGATTCATATGGATATTATCTTAGGAAAAAACAAACATATTCCTATTTTAAAATATATAAAAGAATATACACAGCTGTATTTAGTATCTAGTGCCAGCAAAACCTTAAATACTCCGGGGTTAATAGGATCTTACAGTATAATTCCAAGTGAAGAAATAAGAGAGAAATTTTTACTTCAAACCCGTAAAAAAGACTTCTTAAATTCAGTAAGTATTTTTGGAATGTATGCTACTATGGTTGGATATAGAGAATGTGATGATTATATAGATCAGCTTGTTGAGTATATTAAAGAAAATACTGTAATAGTAGAAGAGTTTATAAAAAAAGAATTACCTCAGTTAAAATATAAACCAGCAGAAGGAACCTATTTAGCTTGGATTGATGTGAGAGAGCTGCCTTTTACTAAAGAGGAGATTCAATGCGCTTTAGTTGATGAAGGTAAAGTTGGGATTATGCCTGGGGAAACCTATGGAGATAATGGAGCAAAATATTTAAGATTAAATTGTGGATGTCCTAAAGAAAAACTGATAGAGGGATTGTGGAGACTAAAAAAAGGAATAGAGTATCTTTATAGGTAAAACATCTTTACATTAGTATGTTACCCATGTATAATTGATTTGTATTTTGTAAATAATTAAAGAAAATGCAATGATAAAGAAGAGTAGATGATATTTTAAATCTTAGAGAGCTTGGGGAAGGTGAAAGACCAGCATTTAAAACCATTGAAGGAAGCTTTGGAGCAGTGAATAGAAAGCCTTTTGGCGTAGTATATTTATGGGGTTATTCCCTTAAAGATAAATTAAGTGGATTAAGAAATTAATCAATTTAGGTGGTAACGCGGAATTAGTCTTTCGTCCTAAGTAGTTTTAGGACGGGAGGCTTTTATTTTTTTACACCTATGCCCTGTAGAAGCGTTCCTCAGCTTCATTAGAGTCATTATTAAGCCTATTAAGATGACGTTAAGAACAACATCTATAGCATTAATGTATGTAATTATATTTATATTCAAAGGAGAGATACGAATGAGTTTTGAAAAATTAGCAGAGATAATATTCCCAGAGGTTAAGAATTCAAGAGAATATTATACTAATAAATACCCAAACAGAAGTTTAAAAGAAGGTGCAAAGGTTACAAGATATGCACCAAGTCCAACAGGATTTCAACATATAGGTGGAGTATATGCGGCATTAATTAATGAAAGATTAGCAAGCCAAACAGGAGGAATTTTCTATTTAAGAATAGAAGATACTGACCAAAAAAGAGAAGTTCAAGGTGCTATAGAAGACACTATAAAAACTATGCACAATTTCGGAATGGATTTTAGTGAAGGAATGACTGGACAAGAAACATATAAAGGAGAATATGGTCCATATAGACAAAGTCAAAGAGCTGATATATACAATACTTTTGCAAAGGACTTACTTATAAAAGGATTAGCTTATCCATGTTTTGCAACTCCAGAAGAATTAGCTGAACTTAGAGAAAAACAAGTAGCAAACAAAATAACTCCAGGATATTATGGAGAATATGCTAAGTTTAGAGACATAACTGAAGAAGAAGCTCTAAAGAGAATTGAAAATGGAGAACAATATATCATAAGATTAAAGTCACCAGGAAACCCAGAAAAAAGAGTTGAGTTCCATGATTTAATAAAGGGAGATATATCTTTCCCAGAAAACAATCAAGATATAGTTCTTATAAAAGGGGATGGACTTCCAACTTATCACTTTGCTCATGCTATAGATGATTATCTAATGAAAACTACAGATGTAATAAGAGGAGAAGAGTGGTTATCATCACTTCCTATACATGTTCAACTATTTGAAGTTTTAGGTTTTGAAGCTCCAAGATATGCTCATATTCCAACAATAATGAAGCAAGATGGCGGATCTAAGAGAAAGCTTTCAAAGAGAAAGGATGCTGAAGCTGCTGTATCTTATTATAAAGAAGTAGGGTATCCTACAGTAACAGTAATTGAATATCTATTAAATATAGTTAATTCAACTTTTGAAGAATGGAGAGCTGAAAATCCTACAACAGATTATCATGAGTTTGAAATTCACTTAGAAAAAATGGGTAAAAGCGGAGCATTATTTGATTTAGTTAAGTTAAATGATGTTGCTAAAGATCGTATAGCTTTAATGAAGGCTTCAGATGTTTATGATAACTACATAGCTTGGGCTAAAGAATTTGATGAAGAAATGTATAAATTAGTTACAGAAAATGAAAAGATGTCAAAAGAAATATTCAACATAGATAAAGAAGGTCCAAAACCAAGAAAAGACTTTGCTAAATGGGATGAAGTTAAAGAAAAGATTTTCTACTTCTTTGATGAATTATTCTACAAAGAAACTTTGGAACAAGTAGAACTTCCAAAAGGACTTACAATTGAAGCGGCTAAGGCAATAATTGAAGTTTATAAAAATGAATTTAACTTCAATGCTGGAAGTCAAGAAGTTTGGTTTGAAGATTTAAAAGTAATAGGAGCAAACCTTGGTTACTGCGCTAACAGAAAAGAATTTAAAGCAAATCCAGATCAATACAAAGGTATGATTTCTGATGTTGCTGGAGCAGTTAGAATAGCTTTAGCTCATAGAACTAACACACCAGATCTTTACACAATAATGCAGATATTAGGTGAAGAAAAAGTTAGAGAAAGATTTGAAAAGTTTTTAAGTTTATAAAAGAATTAAGAAGTCATCACAGATTTAATTCGTGGAGACTTCTTTTTTGTTGACGAGGTAGAATTCTACTTATATACTGAAATTAGAATTAAACCTAATTGGAAAGGAGAGAAATAAATGCATAAAGATAGAGGAAAACCTAGTGCAGACTTTTATATTAGAGGCATAGCTCATAGATTACGTTATTTAAATGATCAAAAATTAGCTGAATATGAAATAACTAATCAGCAGGCTAGACTTTTAGGTGCAATAAGAAGAAGTGTTTATGAAGGTGTAAATATTAGCCGAAAGTTTTTGCAAGAGAGGATGGAACTTAGTGGACCTTCAGTAACAAGTTTATTAAATGGGCTTGAGAAAAATGGTTTTATTATTCGTTATACTGATAGTGAAGATGGTCGTGCCATGAAAATTCAAGTAACTGACAAGGGAGATAGAATTATGGAAGGCTTAGATAAAGTTTTTAAAGATTCTGAAAAGCAGATAATGGAAGGTATGAGTGAAGAAGAGAGGACACTTTTTATAAATCTTTTAGAAAAATCATATAATAATATGCAATAAAAAATTTGCGTAAGTAAAGAATAAGTCAAGACTACCTAGCTAATGAAATAGCTGCTTTTGAATTCAAAAGCAGCTATTTTTAAGTTAATTATCAGAACATGCCCATGCATCAATTTCAACTTTTATAGATGGATTAGCTAAAGAAGCTACATATAATAAGGTCATACAGGGTTTATGACCTTGTAGTACTTTTGAAACAGCTTCAACCCGTTTGGAATTATCAATATTCCCAACTAAATAAAAAACTATTTTTACTAAATCAGTAACTTTCATATTGGATGCTTCCAAATTCTTCACAATATTATCCATAGCTATTCCTATTTGCTCTATTGGATCTTCTGGAATAGGTCCATCTTTATATTTTCCAATCTGTCCAGACATAACTAACCAACGAGCCTGTCCTGAAACCTCAACTTGATGTGTATAATCAGCAACTGGTTCATGAATGTTTCTCGGATTTCTGAATTCTTTCATAGTATAACTCCTTATATATTTGTATTTATTTCTGTATATAAATTATAGCATATTATGTAGATAATAAAGAATTTAATCGTTAAAGACTATAGTTTATATTTAATAAAATCAGCTTTATCTATTATATTATCAATATCTCTAAGTGTACTTTGAATTTCATTGCCATTATTTAAAACGGTAACTTCCTGAATATCAGATGTGTCATCAATTACTAAAAGGTAACCTTTATCTAAAGAGACATCTTCACAAATACTTTTGTTGTCTGTAAGAATGATATTTATTTTAGAGATATCTACACTTATCTTTTTATCTTCCGAATGAATATACTTACTATCATTAAAACTTCCGAAAATAATTCTTTTGTTATTATAAATTAAAGTGTTTACAGTAAAACATTGACTAATTGGCTTTCTGCCACTAGTCCAACTTAAAATTTTATTGTTTTCATTGAGTAAAAAAAGATTAGTTGATTGCTCTCCATCTTTTCCAGGTTTTTGAGCTAAAATAAGTTTCTCATTATCAATTTCTTTTATAAGTAAAATATCCACTTTTTCATTTGAAGAGTTTTTGCTAAAAAATGTCTCAATAGATTTTTGTATAGTTGAAACTTTACTATTACAACTTATTAAAAGAGAAATTAAGATTAAAGAAAAAGTACTTAAAATAAATTTTTTCACATCTATAAACCTCCTAAAACTCTATTATTCAAAATCAATACTTTTTTCAAATACATATATAAACTTCTCACCACTTTCAATTGACTCTTTTAAGTGACCGTTATCAAAGCCTATCAATTCTAAAACTAAGATTTTATGTTCTCCACGTTTATTTATTTCATACTTATATACTGCATCGCCAACATGCATTTTATTTCCTAGCACTTTCATCTCAGATATGCCATTTTTACCATCACTTTGAAAGCTCTCCATAGTCCTATTTGAAATTTTTATATAATCTTTTGAGTTAAGTTGATTTTTTATATTAGAATCAGTATTTATATCATTTCCATTATACAAATACCATAGACCATTTAGTTTAGTAGGTGAAATCAAAACCATTATGATAAGTATTAAGAGAGAAACTAATCCCAGAATAGTAAATTTTTTAACTTTAGTAATAATATCAGCTCCTTTCAAGTAACTATTTTAGTAGTTTTTCGTATTCTTCAGTATCATTAAAACGTGAATTGAATTTTACTGGAAGATCACCTAAGTTCTTCATTAAAATTGGATTTCCATCATTAACTTTTTTCATAGTAATTTCAAAAGAATTATTTTTATCTAAGTTTATTTAAATATTTTGATTATCTCCAACTAAGTTATATTTTTTGCCTTCTATAATATCAAAAGTGCCTTTTTTATAATAAATTAGAGCTCCTTTATTAATATTCTTATAAAATAATTGTAGCATATATTTCCAGTTGATTTGCTGTCAAATTTAAAATTATTGAGGGATTCGAAGTATGGACATATACAACTTTTTAGTGTTATAATCTTTTAAAGACTATGAAGAGAAGAGTAGATAAATAGATGAATTTACAGAGAGCTCTAGAAGATGAGAATGAGCAAGGAGTTTTTATTGAAGAAGGTCTCAGAGTTGCACACCGAGTCTGGCTTCAGAGGTAGGCTGTGACGGTATAACCCGTTATAAGTTATAGAGTATATTTAATTATGTACTTGAAAAGGTCTATATGGCGACATATGGATAAACTGAGGTGGTACCACGAATATATAACTTTCGTCCTCAAGATTAAATTCTTGGAGGTGAAGGTTTTTTTATTTGTTTAAAAGTTTATTAGATTATAAATAAATATTTAAAGGTGGTATAACTAAAATGTATAAAGAATTTGAAAGTATAGAAAACTTAGAAAAAATAATGCCAGATTCAAATGAATTTGTAGCTGAAAGAGTTAAAAAGTTAAATAAACTTTATGAGTTAGGAGTTAATCCGTATCCTTATAGCTACAAAGATACAACTCATACTAAGGATATTTTGGATAACTTTGAAAATATAAAAGAAGAACAAGAATTCACATTAGCAGGAAGAGCTATGCTGATAAGAAGGATGGGCAATGCTACATTTGGGAATATCATAGATGAAAAAGGAAATATACAGATATTCTTAAGTAAAAAAGTCTTAGGTGCTGAAAGTTATGAAATCTTAAAATTAATTGATGTAGGTGATATTATTGGAGCTACTGGAACTGTATTTAAGACTCAAACAGGTGAAATCACTATAAGAGTAAAACAGTTTGAATTATTATCAAAATCCATTAGAACACTTCCAGAAAAATATCATGGTATACAAGATGCTGACTTAAGACAAAGACACCGTTCATTGGATATGATAATGAATGAGGACGTTAAAGAAAGATTTATTAAACGTTCAAAAGCAATAACAGCTATGAGGGAATATTTAAATAATATAAACTTTATTGAGGTGGATACTCCTATCTTAGATACTAAATATGGTGGAGGAGAAGCTAAACCATTTGAAACCTTTGTTAATGCATTGGATTGTAATGTATATATGAATATTTCCCCAGAATTATATTTAAAAAGGCTGATAGTTGGGGGAATTGAAAGAGTTTATACCTTTGCAAGAGCTTTTAGAAATGAGGGAATTGATAGAACCCATTATCCGGAATTCAGTTTATTTGAATGTTACATGTCTTATGCTGACTATAATGACATGATGAGGCTCATGGAGAATATATATGATTATGTATTTAACAAAGTTAATGGAACAACAAAAATTCAGTATGGAGATGTAGAAATTGATTTTAAAGCTCCCTGGAAAAGAGAGAAAATGTGTGACCTTGTAAAAAAGGATACAGGAATTGATGTTGATATACTTACAAAGGAAGAAATTATTAAAAGTATTAAAAACAATTCGCTCTTAATAGAAAGTCAAAACGAGGGATTAGTTATAGATGAATGTTCAAAGGGTGAATTAATAGTTAATCTATTTGAAGCTTATTCTGAAAAGAATCTAATTCAACCAACCTTTGTTATAGACTTTCCAGAAGAATCTTCTCCACTGTGTAAGATTCATAGAAATAACTCTGATTTAATTGAAAGGTTCGAGCCTTATGCTTATGGAGTTGAACTTGGAAATGCTTATTCTGAGCTTAATGACCCATTAAAACAAAGAATACTTTTGCATGAACAAGCATCAAAACTAAGAGCGGATCTTGAAACAGCTAGTCCAATGGATGAAGAATTTGCAGTTGCTATAGATACTGGTATGCCACCAACTGGAGGTTTAGGAATAGGAATTGATAGAATGATAATGTTTCTTACCAGTTCTCATACAATAAAAGATGTTATAGCATTTCCTTTAATTAAAAGATAATAATATATAAGAAAAGGGCCCATATCACTGATGAAAATGTTGATATGGGCCTATTTGTTGATATACGCTATTTGAAATGTATTTTAGTTACAAAAAATAATAATGTAAGATGAATCTAATGAAGCTGAGTGAAGCAAACTATGTAATAAATACGTTTAATTAGAAGGAGAACTTATGAAAAACATAAATAAAGTACCACTTAACAAAACAGGCTTTTCAAACAGCTATGATGAAGGTTCAAAACACAAAAATCTTAAAGACTTAGAAGGTAACGCTAAGGACGCACATTATTCTGGTAGACGCGTTTCTCAGCGTCAGTCTAATCCTTTTCCTGAAGAATAGATACTTTATAGTGATTTTGACGTAGCTCTTGAAGATACAGTCAAAAGTAGTAAAATGATTAGAGAGAAGTAGTTAAAATTCTTCTCTCAAAATAACTTTTAGGAGAAGTAAAATGCAGAAAATAAATTTATCAGAGTATAAGGGGAAGATATTTAAACATTTTAAAGGGGATTTATATTTAGTTTTGGATATAGCTGAGCATTCAGAAACTAGAGAAAAGCTAGTTATTTATAGGGCTTTATATGGAGATTGTGGAGTTTATGCAAGGCCTGTTGATATGTTTTTAAGTGAAGTAGATAAGAAAAAGTATCCTAATGTAGAGCAAGAGTATAGATTTGAACCAACAACTATTAAAAGTGTTAAGTAAAATTATTAATATTATTGTAAGATTATTCTAAGTAAAAATTAACTTGTTTATATTATAATCAAAAAAGAGAAGTTTATTAAAAGGAGAATAAAAATTATGAAGATGAAATCATTTATAAATAAGCTTATTATATCATCCATGGCTTTAGGTGCCTTTGTTACTGGATTTACAGGAGTTACTGCTCATGCAGATTCTTTTAAGTCTGTAACTTTAGGAGCTGATTTAACACAAGCTCAGAAGGATGACATGCTAAAGTATTTTGGTGTTAAGAAAAATGAAGTTAACCTATTGGAAGTTACATCAAAAGAGGAGCATACATATCTAGGAAAGGTTGCAACTCAGGCTCAGCTTGGTAATAGAGCAATATCTTGTTCTTATGTTGAACCTACAAGTAAGGGTGGTATAAAGGTAAGTACAAACAATCTTACTTGGGTTAATGATGGAATGATAAAAAATGCTTTAATTACAGCAGGAATTGAAAATGCTAATGTTGTAGCAGCAGCGCCTTTTGAAGTATCTGGAACAGCAGCATTAACTGGGATATTAAAAGGATTTGAAAACAGTACTTCAGGACAAAAAATAGATGAAAATAAAAAAGAAGCAGCAAATGAAGAATTAGTAACTACAGGTGATGTAGCTGAAAAAATAGGTCAAGATGATGCTTCAAATTTAATGAATGATATAAAGAAAAAAGTAATAAAGGAAAAGCCTAAGACAGAAGAAGAGGTCAACAAAATTGTTGATAATGCTGTTAAAGATTATAAAGATAAATTATCTAGTGAAGATATAGCTAGCATAAAGACACTAATGAGTAAAATAAATAATCTAGATCTTGATTATAACAGCATAAAAGATCAATTAAATGATGTAACAAATCAATTAAAGGATAAGTTAACTAGCGAAGAAGCAAAAGGATTATTTGCAAAGATAGGACAGTTCTTTTCAGATGTATTTAATGCAATAAAAAACTTATTTTCAAAATAGAAACCCCCTTGACAACTGAATTTTGATTTAATATACTTTGAGTAAATCAAAAGCTATGAAGAGAAGAGTAGTTATTATGGAAGCTTACAGAGAATTCCTGGTGGTGAGAAGGAATGGTGAAAGTTTTAATGAAACAAGTCTTGGAGCCTCATACGGATTCTATATTTAAGTAGATGATGCTATGACGTTTGTTCACGTTACAGAACTAGAGTATAATTGTACTTGATAAGATTAATATGGTGACATGTTAATGAATTAGGGTGGTAACGCGATATATAATTCGCCCCTACACATTGTTTGTGTAGGGGCGATTTTTTTCATTAAATACAGATTTTTAAGGAGTGAATATTATGGAAAAAAGAAAATTAGAAAGACCTGTCTTTCCCCAAAGAGCAGTTATAACTTCTGGAATGCCATATGGTAATAAAGATTTACACTTTGGTCATGTAGGCGGTGTATTTGTGCATGCAGATACTTTCTCAAGGTTTTTGAAGGATAGAATAGGTGAGGAAAATGTAATATTTGTATCAGGAACAGATTGTTATGGTTCTCCAATACTTGCAAGTTACAAAAAACTTGTAGATGAAGGTTCTTATAATAAGACATTAGAAGAGTATGTTCTTGAGAATCATGAAAAACAAAAAGAGGTATTAGATAAATATGAAATAAATCCAAGTTTGTATGCTGGTTCTTCACTCGGAAGAGCAGGAGAAATACACAAGGAATTATCAAAAGAAATATTTAATAATTTATATGATAATGGATATCTAATTAAATTATCATCACCACAATTTTATGATCCTGATTTTAAAGCCTTATTAAATGGAAGGCAAGTAATAGGTAAATGTCCTATAGAAGGATGCAGTTCTGAAAAAGGTTATGCAGATGAATGTGATTTAGGACATCAATATATGCCTAATGAGTTAATTGACCCTAAGAGCATATTATCAGGTAAAACACCTGAACTTGTAGATGTAGCTAATTGGTATTTTGAATTAGATAAATACATGAACCTATTAAGTGATGGTGTAGAGCATTTAAGAAAAACATCAAACTGGAGAAAATATGTCTTAAATACTATTGAGGAATTTTTAAAGCCACCAATCATATATGTAAAACGTAAGCAACTTGAAGAAATAACAGATTTAGATGAAAAACTTCCAGCTCATACAGTTGAAGATGATTCTAAGAAAGCTTCCATCTCTTTCATATTTAAAAACTTAGAAGATAGAGATAAAGCAAGAGAAGTGTTTGATAAGATGGGTATTAGATTTAGAACAGGAAAAACTTTAGTTCCATTTAGATTATCAGGAAATGTTGAATGGGGTATAGAGGTGCCAGATAAGGAAGAACTTAAAAATCTTACTTTTTGGGTATGGCCAGAATCTTTATGGGCCCCAATATCATTTACTAAGGCCTATCTAGAATCAATAGGAAAAGACAAAGATGAGTGGAAGAATTTCTGGAATTCAAAAGAATCAAAGGTGTATCAATTCATGGGAGAAGATAATATCTATTTTTATGGTGTTGCTGAAATGGGCCTTTTCATGGCACTTACAGGAATAAACTATGATAACAAGGTAGACTTCGAAAACATCAACATTCCACACTTGATTGCAAATAATCATCTATTGTTTATGGATAAGAAAGCTAGCAGCAGTGGTAAAGTTAAGCCACCTATGGCAAGAGATTTATTAAATTTCTACACTCCAGAACAATTAAGAATGCATTTTCTAAGTTTAGGTCTATCAAGAAAAAGTGCCAGCTTTACTCCTCAAGTATTTATGAGTGAAGAAGAGAAACAAGGAGCAGATCCAGTATTAAAAGATGGAAATCTTCTTACTAATGTATTTAACAGACTTGTTAGATCATGTTTCTACACTTCTCAAAAGTACTATGATTCAGAAATACCAGTAGGAGAAATAAGTGAAGAAATCTTAGAAGAAGCTAAAGAGTCCATCATAAACTATGAAAACAACATGTACAATCATGAATTTCACAGTGTGATTTATGTTCTTGATAGTTATATAAGAAAAATGAATAAGTACTGGGTAAGTAACATGAAAAAAGCAGAAAGCGAAAATGATGATGTATTAAGAAAACAAGTTCTCATAGACAGCTTTCATGCTGTAAGAACAATCATAACCTTACTTCATCCTATAGCTCCAACTGGATGTGAAAAAGCAAGAGATTATCTAAATGTTGATAAAAAGCTTTGGAATTGGGATTTTATATTTGAACCTATATATAGCTTTATTGATAAAGAGCATAGGTTAAAATATTTGATGCCTAGAGTTGATTTCTTTGAAAAACATGAAAGTCAATTAAGTGAAAATCCTGCAAAGTGATAATCAATTTTCTTATCATGATGGGCCTAAGAGGTACATGAAAAAGGCCCATCATGACATTAATATACCTCTCTATATTATCTTTATTTACATATATAATAATTTTCCGGTTTCTTGTAAATGTGTAAAGACTTTAATTAATGCGTCGATATAAAATATGTATAAATTATTAATAAACAAACTTAGGGGGACTAATTTAATGAATGATTCTTATGTTTTTAAAATGAACAAGAAATGGAGGCGTGGCAGATTTCTAGGGGTAGCAATTTTTTCTCTGATTTTATTTCTGTTAATTGGTTATGGAGTATACGAATATAATGATAAGAAAGATAACCCATTTATAATAAATACATTATCTGATTATTATAACGCTAAATCTAATGATTACTATGTAAAAATAGAGTCTAGTGAAATATATGATATGAATGTTGCTATGTTTAACTCCAAAGATCAAAGTACATTTGATAATGTTACAGACTATTTTTTAGGAGTTAACATTGAAGATAAAATTCTTCCGGTATCTGTAAAAAAAGAAGATATTGAAAAAGTTGTTAATGGAGAAGTTTCTCATTATGTGGTGAGTGGGAATATACGTACTTTTGACCCTAATACATTTAGAACACTAAAAAATGTTTTAATAGAAGATGGGTTAACTTATGATGAATTTAATTCAATAGTATTACCTAATTATCTTGAACAGTCCTATCCTGTAGAATCTCTTTATATGTTTATAGGACTTGCTGTTATATTTATTTTTATATTTTCAATATTGTATGGAAAAATATTTATAATCAACAGAAGGGCTCAAAAAAGTCTTTTGAATTACTTTAATGGTAATTTGGATAATGCTTACTCAAGTATTGATATGGACATTAATAGTTCTCAAACATTTAAGCTTAACCCTTTTACTTTAACCCAAAACTACATTATAGTAGATAGCAAACATGTTGTTTTAACGCTTCCATTAAAGGAGTTAATGTGGGTGTATGTACATAGAGTTACATATAGATTTTTCTTTTTTGTAAAAATCAATATGGTTACTAGTTTGGAACTAGTTTTTTCAGATAATAGAAAATATAGGATTGCAGTACCTGGGTTTGCTTCAAAAGGTGTTGAAAGAGCTAATGATATTATTGATGCTATATCTCACAGAACACCTGTTTTTGTTGGCTACTCAGATGAACTTCGTGCTTTATTTAAGAAGAAACCAGAAGAATTTAAATATCAATGGGAGTTACTGAAGCAACAATCTTACAATACAGAAGTAACTGAATTTTAATATATCCTGTTAAACCTTATCTATCAGTTAGTGTAGTAAAAGTTTTAAAAAATTAATAATCTATTGAAATCCTAATATCTTAGAGAAGCTAGATGTTAGGATTTTCTTGTCATGATGGGCCTAAGAGGTACATTAAAAGGCCCATCATAAAAAAGAAATACAATTAGATTAAAAGTATATACAATAGTTTTAAAATTTGAAACCACAAAGTATTGTAGGGGGTGTATAATTAAATAGAATTTTAATTTATAAGGAGGATATATGTTTAATACAAAAGTAGACTTATTAAATGGAAAAATACTTAAGTCGTTAATTATATTTACAATTCCACTGTTTATATCAAGTATATTTCAACAACTATATAATATGGCAGATATAATGATTGTAGGAAATTTTTTAGGGGATACATCCTTAGCTGCAATAGGATCTAGCACAGCTATATATGAGATGTTAATCGGGTTTGCGTTAGGTATAGGCAATGGACTTAGTATAGTAACAGCCCGTAGTTATGGTGCAAAAGATGAAGAGTTAGTAAAAAAATCAGTAGCTTCTTCCATTGTTATAGGAGGAGTAATTACTATATTTATTATGATTATAGTTAAATTATTTTTATTTCCTCTATTACAACTATTGCATACTCCAGAAAACATTATAAATGAAGCTTATTCTTATGTTTATACTGTTACAATTTTTGTTGGGGTTACCTTTGTTTATAATCTGTGTGCAGGTTTTTTAAGAGCTATTGGAAACAGTTTCATGCCCTTGGTATTTCTTATAATATCATCAGTATTAAATGTCATATTAGATATTCTTTTTATTACTAAATTTAGCATGGGAATAAGGGGAGCAGCAGTTGCAACAGTTATAGCTCAAGGAATATCAGCACTTTTATGTATTGTCTATATATTTTATAAATGTAAAATACTTATTCCAAAGAAAGAGCATTTTAAATTCGATAAGGAGTTATATATGGATCTAGCTGGACAAGGTTTATCCATGGGAATTATGCTTCTTATAGTGTCAACTGGGACAGTTATTCTTCAAACTGCAATTAATGGATTTGGATATCTTATTATTGCAGGTCATGTTGCTGCACGTAAACTTAGTAGTTTTCTTACCTTACCTATTGGTATATTATCAATGAGTATTTCAACATTTGTCTCACAAAATAAAGGGGCAAATAAAGTGAAGAGAATAAGGCAAGCTGTCAGGTATGTAAATATAATATCTATAGCTTGGGGAGCCATAGCCTTTGTAATTTCATTATTTTTATCACCAGTACTTATGAGAGCAATATCAGGATCTAGCGAATACACGGTGATTCACAATGGGTCATTATACTTAATGATAAATGCACCTTTTTATGCAATTTTAGGTATACTTCTAAATTTAAGAAATGCTCTTCAAGGTATTGGTCAAAAGATTGTTCCTCTAATCTCTAGTATAATTGAATTTTTTGGGAAGATAGTGTTTGTATATTTCCTTATAGGAAAAATGGGTTACTTTGGTGTTATAATATGCGAACCAGTAATCTGGTGTTTAATGGCTGGACAACTAGTATACTCATTTTATAAAAACCCCTATATTAAAGACGGTGGTAATAAGATTCAGCACGAAATAGCAAGTTAACATCTATAACTAGAACTTATTATAATGATGGGCCTAACATGTATATGAAAAAGGTCCATCATGAAGTATTTTAATATGTATGATATTACATTTATGATGAAACATGAAAATATGAAGATAAAATTATTTAGGAAATTTATGGTACAATAGAATTAATTATATAAAGTGAGTATGAAAAATTAAAATATCTAAAAGATAGGGGATACGGATATGTACAATGAGTTTCCAGTAATCGAAACAGAGCGACTAAGACTAAGACTTATTACAGAAAAAGATTTAAAAGAGATGTTTTCTATATATTCATCAGAAGATGTTATGAAGTATTATGGAATATATCCAATTAATGATATTTCAACAGTTGAAGTTATGATTGAAAAGTTCAAAGAGTCTTTTGAAGTAGATATGGGCATAAGATGGGGAATAGAATTAAAAAGTACAAGCAAGTTAATTGGAACATGTGGCTATCATAATTGGAATAAAAGGCACTTTAGAGCTGAAATAGGGTATGAACTAAATAGTGAGTTTTGGGGAATGGGATATGCTAAAGAAGCTATTTCATCAATAATAAAATATGGCTTTGCTGAAATGAACCTTGAAAGAATAGAGGCACTTGTTTATCCAGAAAATGAAACATCTGAAAACATGCTTAAGAAACTAGGTTTTCTGCATGAAGGTTATCTTAGGAAGTATGTTTACTTTAGAGACAAGCATCAAGACTTAAACATGTTTTCATTAATAAAGGACTAAGTTAATTACTTATTTTTATAAAGATTAATTCCTTTAAATAAGAATAGAGATGATATTAAAAATATAAATAGAGTTTTAAAAGTTTCAAAAATATCAAAGGTATTGTTTTGTAGCGATGTGATAAAAGAAATCATAGAAAAGAGAATTCCAAGAATCCCTAATACTAATAAACCTAATTTAGATTTACCTAAATTCTTAACTAAAAGAGTTTGTTTCCCAGAAGTCAAATACTCTGGAGTATTAACTTTTTTATTAAACTCCTCAATGTCATTGATGGTTTTTGAAAAATCATTATTAGATTCTTTCATAGACAAAACCTCCCAATATTAGATAGTAATATTATACCATAAAAAGGATTAGATTGAAGATGATAATCGCTTCTATCAATTAGTCATATTGCTATAGAAAATGTGCAAGTATTTCATTAGAATTCGTTTAGACGTATTGATGTAAGATCTATCCTAACCTTTATTATTTTTTTATGATTAAATAATGTGATTTTTGCTGATAATTATACATAATTAAATCTTTTATATGAGATGATTGAAACACATAAATATGATATAATAAATATAAGAAGATATAGTATTTTCAATGGTTACATTTGAGTTTTTTTTAGTAAATGATAGCCATATAAAAGGATGTGAAAGTAAACTATGAACAATAAATACAGTAATTACGATGATGACTTTATAATGTCTCCAAAAGTTGATTTTGTATTTAAGCTTATTTTCGGTGATGAAAAGAATAAATCTGTTTTGGCAGCATTTTTGAGTGCAGTATTGAATTTACCAAAAGAAGAATTTATGGAAATAGAGTTATTAAACACTGAATTATTAAGAGAATTTAAAGAAGACAAAAAAGGTGTTTTAGATATAAGAGTTAAGACTAGAAATAACGAGCAGATAGATATAGAAATTCAAATACTGCCTACTGAATTTATGGCAGAAAGAACATTATTCTACTGGTCAAAAATGTATAATAGTCAAGTAATGCCTGGAGATACATATGATAAATTAAAGAAGTGCATAACTATAAATATTGTGGACTTTGAGAGAATACCTCTTAATAAAATACATACAAGATTTCATATAGTTGAAGATGATACTTTGTATAAATTAACTGATGTATTAGAAATTCACTTCTTAGAACTTCCAAAGCTTGAAAGATTAGATAGTCTGAAGGATGTAGATGACCCAAGCTTAGATTAGCTTGAATTTATTGATGCAAAATCAAAGGAGGGAATGGAAATGTTAGCTGAAAGAAATGAAAATATAAAAACTGCTTATGAAATATTACAAAGAGTAAGTAAAAGCAAAGAAGCTAGGATGGCATATGAGGCAAGGCAAGCTGAAATTATGGATCAGTTAACAAGAGAGAAAAGTGCAAGAGAAGAAGGAATAAGAGAAGGAATAAGAGAAGGAATAGAAAAAGGGAAAATAGATATTGCAAGAAATCTAATAGGATTATTAGATGATGAAACAATAGCTAATAAAACTGGATTATCAATTGATATAGTAAAAAGTTTGAAAAATTAAAGAAATTTTAAGTAATACATGGAAGTCTGATATCTAAATTAATTTTAGATATCAGACTTCTTTTAGTTATAAGAAAATAAAAGGTACATCAGGAGGCCCATCAAATTATTAGCATGTTTTAATAATGGAACAAATATGATCTATGAAACTTAAGTTATCAATTTGGAAATTACATGGTATAATGGATATAATTACACAAATGGAGAGTACGATATGGATAATACAATTATTAAGGCTATAAAAGAATGGGTACTGCCTATAGGAACTGCAATAGTATTAACATTATTAATAAACAAGTTTCTTATATTTAAAGTTAAAGTTCCAAGTGGCTCTATGATTCCAACAATAAACAAAAATGATCAGCTTTTTGTAACAAAGATATACAACTATGACAAGATAAAAAGAGGAGATATATTAGTATTTAATTCAAAGGAACTTAATGAAAATTTAATAAAAAGAGTAATTGGATTACCTGGAGATAGTATTTCTATAGCTGAAGGGACAGTAATTGTTAATGGAGAAGTAATAGAAGAGGATTATGTTAAAAACAATAGTTTGAATTATGAAGGAACTTTTAAAGTACCAGAAGATGAATATTTCTTTTTAGGTGATAACAGAAGTGACTCAAAAGATTCAAGATTATGGCAAGAACCATATATTAATAAAGAAGACATATTTGGAAAAGCTTTAATTAAAATCTATCCATTTAAAGATGCACACTTTATTACTGTAGAAGCTACGAAGGCGGCTTCACTATATCAAAAGGATTAGATTGAAGCTGAAAATCGCTTCTACCAAATAGAGGTGTACCTATTCATAGTGTGAATCTTGGAGGGGTATTTTTATTTAGTTTTGTAATATTTAAAGAAGATATTACAATATACTTTAAAAGATTTAAAAAAGATAAATTATGATATAAGTAAAGCTTAAAAATAAGTGCTTTTACAAAATGGTAAAGATATCTCAAATTTAAATAAACTAATATTAGGGGTGATGGTGTGACTAAACGTCAAAAAGATTTCGCAATTCGGTTAGCTGCTTATTTAATATTTTTAGCAACGACCTTTCTTCCATACGATAAGTATAGATTTAAGGGAATTGGATATGTAATATTATTTACTGCAATTGCTAAAGATGAAATAAAGGATATTCTCAATAAGGGAAACAAAAAGGATATTACAATTTTAGTCATGGCTTTTCTGTTTTTTAGTGCGGTAATGATTTTACCAGGTGAGATGATGTTCATGCAGTTCTTTGGTATATTTTTGTTTATAGCTGCAATATATAAAGAAAACATTAAAGACTCAATACAAGGATTCAGAAAAAAGAACAACGAGATTTAAAAAGAGGGTGAAGTTTTTAATGAATTTAATGAGTTTTCTACCATACTTCTACAAGATTAAGGGGTGAGAGAATGATTAAAAATAAAAGAGATGTTATAATCCAAGTTATTGCCACTGTAATTCTTATTGTTGCAGCATACTTACCAGATGATAGATATATTTTAAAGGGAGCTGGGCTTATAGTGTTTCTTACTGTGTCACTAAAGGATGAAATTAAAGATAGATTAACTAGAGGAAATAGAAAAGATATCACAATATTAGCGATTGCTTTTATGATTTTTTGTGTGGTGATGGTGTTACCTATAAGGGCGTTTCCTCTAAGGTTTATAGGAATCTTTTTATTTTTTATTGCAATGTATAAAGACAATATGAGAGAGTATTTACAAAGATTTAGGAGAAAGAAATCTTAATGAATTAATGCAGTCACTGAGTGACATGCTACGGTGTTGAGGTTAAAAGGAATTTAATGGAGCTGCACTACTTCTCTGTAGAGACTTCTTTTTAAGTCTCATTAGATTCCTTGGAACGCTCATACAGGATAGAGGTGTGTAATATCGTATTACTTATAGGTGGAGTAGTTGGATTATTTATAGGAATTTTTATTTTAATGTACTGGAGTACAGTTAACTACAAATGGTTATGTGATGAATGTGGACAAGAATTTGAAATAACCTTAAAGCAAAATGTTTTTGGTGTTAATGCTGGAGTGAATTATAAAAGTCTATATTGCCCTAAGTGCCAAAAGAAGACCATGTGCAAAGGGATCAAAAAATAAGAGGACATACTATTTTAATAAGTATATCCTCTTTGTTATTAGCTTAATTTAAATGATGATTTTAATGATACTATTCTGTTGAATGCTAATTTCTCATCAGTTGAGTATCTTGTATCTACATTAAAGAATCCGTTTCTAACCATTTGGAATTTATCTTGAGGTTTAGCAGTTTTAAATGCTGTTGGTTCTATGAAACCTTGTAAAATTTCCATTGAGTTAGGGTTTATTTGTTCTAAGAAATGTTTTCCTTCATTTTCAGGTGCATCATCTAAGATTAATGGTTCATATAGTCTAAATTCAGCAGGGACGCAAGTTTTAACATCTACCCAGTGAATAGTTCCTTTAACTTTTCTGCCAGTGAAACCAGAGCCACTCTTAGTTTCTGGATCATAGGTACAATGAACTTCTACAACTTCACCATTTTCATCTTTTATGATATCAGTGCATTTTACAAAGTAAGCACCTTTTAATCTAACTTCATTCCCAGGGAAAAGTCTGAAGTATTTCTTTGGAGGTACTTCCATGAAATCTTCTTTTTCAATATATAGTTCTTTTGAGAAAGGAACTAATCTCTTACCTTGAGTCTCATCTTTAGCGTTATTTTCAAGTTCAATCATTTCTGATTCATTTTCTGGATAGTTTGTTATTACTAGTTTTAATGGATTTATAACTCCCATAGTTAATGGAGCTTTAAGCATTAAATCTTCTCTTATGAAGTAGTCTAACATTTGAGAATCAACAATGGAATTTGCTTTAGAAACTCCAATAGCTGTGCAGAAGTTCTTTAAAGCTTCTGGTGTACATCCTCTTCTTCTTAAACCAGAAATAGTAGGCATTCTAGGGTCATCCCATCCATCAACTACTTTTTCATCAACTAGTTGTTTAAGTTTTCTTTTACTCATAACTGTGTTTGTGATGTTTAATCTTGCAAATTCTATTTGTCTTGGAGTACAGTCCATTTCACATTCTCTTACAACCCAGTCATAAAGAGGTCTATGATCTTCAAATTCTAAGGTACATATAGAGTGAGTTATTCCTTCTATAGCATCTTCAAGTGGATGAGCAAAGTCATACATTGGGTATAAACACCACTTATCACCTGTGTTATGGTGAGTTGAGTGAGATATTCTATAGATTATTGGATCTCTCATGTTTATATTAGGAGAAGTCATATCTATTTTAGCTCTTAGAACCTTTTCTCCATCTTTGAATTCACCTTTTTTCATTCTCTCAAATAAATCTAAGTTTTCTTCAACCGATCTAGTTCTATAGGGACTATCAACACCTGGTTTTGTTAATGTTCCTCTATATTCTTTAGCTTGTTCTGGAGTTAAATCACAAACATAAGCTAAGCCCTTCTTTATTAATAAAACAGCTCTAGTATACATTTCATCAAAATAGTTAGAAGCAAAGAAAAGTTCATCCCAGTTTCCACCTAGCCATTTAACATCTTCTTTAATTGATTCAACATATTCAGTATCTTCTTTTACAGGATTAGTATCATCAAATCTTAAGTGAGTTTTTCCTCTGAATTCTTTTGCTAAACCAAAGTTTAAAAGTATAGATTTAGCATGACCTATATGTAGGTAGCCATTAGGTTCTGGTGGGAAACGAGTGATTATTTCTTTATGTTTACCATTTTCCAGATCCTCAATAACTATATTTCTTATAAAGTTAGACGGATTAATTTCATTTGCCATAAGTTTAACATCTCCTATAAGTATATTTAAATTAAGAAAACTGGTTTCTTAACTAAGTTTTATTTCCAATACTCTAATAATTTTAATCTAATATAAAGGAAAAATAAAGCTAAAGTGCTAGAAAATATTTAAAATTGCATAGAAAACATCTTAATTTCTACACTGAGATATGTATATTCTTTAGAAAAATGAAGAGAATTCTTCTTTTAGGAAAGAGATAATTATAGACAAAATAAATAAAAGTTTATAAATATATAGACAAAATTAAAAATAAAACATAAAATATAAATAAGATTACAATGAGAGAAGGTTAAAATAATATGAAAGAAGAAAATATAGAATTACTTTGGGATGCAAGTATTGATGAAGTTAAAAAAGGATTTATTGAAGATGAAGACGGGTATAACTGCATCATATGCAATGAAAAATTCATAAAGGGAAGAATATATGAAATAGATGGAGCTCTGTATGATGGTAAAAAATCAGCTGAACTCCATCTAGAAAGTGCTCATGGTTCAAGTTTAGATTATTTGCTAGGAATGAACAGCGCCTTCACAGGTATATCAGAGGTTCAAAGAGAACTACTAACATTAATAGCTTCTGGCCTTACAGATAAAGAGATATCAGTAAAACTTGGAGTTGCTCAATCAACTATAAGAAATCATCGTTATAAATTAAGAGAAAAAGAAAAACAAGCAAGATTGTTTTTAGCCATCATGGAACGTATAACAGAAAACACTAACAAGAAGGTAAACAAACTAGATAAAGAAACTCTACATGATGCTCATAGAACAGCAACTACTGTAGATGATAGATATAACATCACAGATAAGGAAAGAGAAAGTGTTATCAAAGCTTATTTTGATGAAAATGGGGGTATCAAAACTTATCCAGCAAGAGAGAAAAAGAAGATAATCGTACTTTCTGAGATAACTAAAAATTTCACTAAAGGTAAGAAATATACTGAAAAAGAAATAAACAGAGTTTTAAAAAGAATATATGAAGATAATGCAACCTTAAGAAGAGCAATGGTTGAGTATGGATTTATAGAACGGTCAAAGGATTGTAGTTCTTACTGGGTTAAGGAGTAGAGTGTGGAATTTATATGTTATTTGATGTTGATGGTTTTTATGTAGATTTAGTTGAATATAAAGATTTAGATGAAATTGTTGATGTTTATAATTCTAATAAGAACTTTTTGATGGTACATCTAGATGCTTATAAAGTGGACCATGAATGGTTGATAAATGATATCAAAGACATGAAAGAGGCAGGATTTTATTCATGTAAGATAATAGAAGGCCCATCACAAAAAATAGTAGGTATCATGGATTTTAAGTTAGGGGAAGAAACCTATTTATCACTACTTATGATACATGATTCATTAAAAAGCAAAGGTTTAGGAAATCTAATTTTTAAAGCTTTTGAAGAATATGTGATATCTCAAAAAAGTAAATTTATAAAAATAGATGTAGTAACTAATTATGATAAATCAGTTTTTGATTTTTGGATTAATAATGGATTTATTAGAGGAGAAAGCATTAAACTAAGTTGGGGTGAAGTTAGTTTGGATGGGATTTCTATGAAAAAAAGTCTGAATTAGCTAAAAAATGGTCAACAGTTTTAAACTGTTGACCACTTTTGATTTTTAACAAAATCATCATAAATAGAGTTGGCATCATCTACAACATCAGATTTAAAGTTCATGGTTTTTAATAACTTTATTGCATTTCTTGTTGTTGATGGGCCTTTTTTTAGTTTGTAATCAAATATGATATCATCATCTGTAACAGTTTCTCTAAAATGATAGTTATCATATCCATTTTCAATCATCTGAGTTAGTTCAATATCATGAGTTGCAACCAAAATGCGTGCATTTGTTGTTTTAGCATATTTTAATATAGATGCAGAAGCTGATATTCTCTCGATAGTGTTGGTTCCTTTAAGTATTTCATCAATAAATGCTAAGATAGGTATAGCACCATTTAAGGAGTCTAACAATCTTTTTAGGCTTTTGATTTCTGCTATAAAATAACTATCTCCTTCAAGAATGTTATCTCTTATTGCCATTGATGTCACAACTTTAGAAAATCTGCATTTATACTTAGAACAGAGTGCTGTATTTAAGCTTTGTGCCATGATAGAGTTTAGTGCAACAGCTTTAATAAAGGTTGACTTTCCTGATGCATTAGACCCTGTAAAGATGATGTTTTTATCTATATGTATTGAATTCTTAATAGGGTCATCAAGAAGTGGGTGATAAATATCTTCTAATTCCATGGTGTTATCTTCTGCAAATTCTGGATTCACATATTCATCAACGCTTTTTCTGTAATATACAATACTTAAGGCAAAATCTAATTGGGCCACTAAATCATAAATTAAATAAAGGTATTCTTTATTTTCTTTTAATATTTTAGATATATTTTGATAGGCAATGATATCAACCATGAAAAACATCTTAATATATTGAAGAAAAATATCAGAATCAGAAAATATTATATTCTTTGAATTATCTAATGTAGAGCTATATCTTTTTATCTTTTTAAGTTTTTTAAAATTTTTTAAGGAAGTTTCTAACTTTTCTCTAAATCCATCAAAATCTTTATCCTTTACTTTAGATAATTTCTGACATAGTTTAATGTTATTTAATAAATAAATCATGACATCAAAGTTTTCTTCTAAATAAAGTTTAGCACTTTGATACAATAATATATTAGTACATACAAAAAACACAGTTAATAATACACCTATGCTGGGAACTATAAATGAAGTTAAGATTGATAGTATAAGTCCTATTGCAAGCAAAGGATACTTGTAATAACCTGATATAGTACTGAAGGTAGGCTTATAAATGAAGTGAATGAGTTTAGTATCATTTAATTTACCTACATTCATAAGATTAAATTTAATAGAATTTCTTAAGTCTTTATTTTGATTAAAGGCCTTAATAAGTTCTTCTGTGGTATTCCAGTAATCATTATCGTAAGAAACTTCTCTATATTTATAGTAGAGATAGGATTCTCCTAAAGTTGTACTTGTATAATTTGTTCTTTTAAAAACACTATCCATATCTAGATCGTTCCATGTTAATTCATCAATTGAATCACAAGATTTCTCATTTTCTTTACGAGATTTATAATATGCCTTAACAAAACTCATATCGAAATTTTCATGAAATTTTTTAGGTTTTTCTCCAAACTCACTATTTATCTTGGCCATCATCTCAACTTTTCTTTTGTGATTACTATAAACTGCATATAATATTATTACAATTAATACTACTATAAGTATAGTCAGTTTCATGCTTCTACCCCCAATTGGATTTTAATAATAGTTTTATTTAATATTTTATCATAACTTAACTTTAATTGCATATTTTACCTTTATGTTAATAGAAGAAGATATAAATTTGTTAATAAAAAATATTTAATAGTAACCACATAAGCACAGGTAACTAAGGATATATTTCCTACATAATCTAACAATATAGTAACGATTATGGGAGGAAGAGATGATTAACTTAACATTAACCCCAATTCATTATATTTATTTAGCTTTTATTATCATAATAATATTAGCTATGATTAAGAAAAAAGATATATCCTTAATATGCATACTGGGTATTTTTATACTTGGTATAGTTGGAACTAGTTCTTTGTATCAATCTGTTATGGGCATATTTAATAGTTTTGTTTATGCAACAAAAGAACTTATGCCCACAATTTTTATAATATCTATAATAACAGCCATGAGCGGGACTTTAATGGATTCTGGAATAAATGATGAAATGGTATCACCTTTTAGAAAGGTTATCAAAAACTACTGGGTTGCTTATTGGGCAATAGGAATTTTTATGATGATCCTATCTTGGTTTTTCTGGCCTTCTCCAGCAGTAGCTCTTATAGGAGCTTTGTTTTTACCTATAGCTAAGAAGGCGGGGCTTCCTGCTATGGGGGTAGCTATTGCCATGAATTTATTTGGACATGGTATAGCCTTATCTAGTGACTACATTATTCAAGCAGCACCTAAACTTACCGCAGATGCAGCTGGTATACCAGTAGCTGATGTTTTATATTCAAGTATTCCACTTACAATAACTATGGGTGTAGTAACTACTGTAGCTGCCTTCTATTTTCTAAGAAAGGATTTAAAAGCTGGTAATTTATCTGATGAATATGCATTAGATAGTGAAGAGGAAAAACCTAATATGCTTATTGAATCAAAAACAATTAGAAGAATTTTAGCTTTAGGAATAGTAGTACTTTTTGGGATAGATATAGTTATAATGTATATTTATAAATTGCAAGGTGGAGATGCTACAGCCTTAATAGGTGGAACTGCTGTATTTATATTAAGTATAGTTTCAATCTTAAGCTATAAGAAAGAGTCCTTGGATAAAATCACTGACAATTTTGTTAAGGGACTTCAGTTTGGGTTTAAGATATTTGGGGTCGTAATACCAATAGCAGCTTTCTTTTATCTTGGAGATGTAGCAATTACAGAAATATTTGGGCATATACTACCTGAAAATTCTAACGGAATAGTTAATGATTTAGGTGCAGCTCTTGCAAATACTGTTCCAATAAATTCTGTTATTTCATCTGGTACGGTTACAGTTGTAGGTGCAATAACTGGCTTAGATGGATCAGGTTTTTCAGGAATATCCTTAGTTGGTTCAATTTCTAAGATATTCTCTACAGCTTTAGGTGGTGGAGTAGCAACTTTAACAGCTTTAGGCCAAATAGCAGGAATATGGGTAGGTGGAGGAACTATAGTTCCTTGGGCTTTAATACCTGTAGCTGCTATATGCAAAGTTGATGCTTTTGAACTTGCAAAGAAAAATCTTAAACCTGTAGTAATAGGATTAATAGCAACTACCATTGTAGCTATGCTGATTATATAAAAATGAATATAAGATAGATATTTGAAGAAAGCTTTGAATATCTATCTTTCTTTTATAGTGTGATTATTGCAACTAACATCAAGTATTTAAGAATATAAAATGATATAATAAAGGTTAAAGGAGGTGGATTGTATGTCTACAAAAACCATAGAAACTATGATTGATTGGGTCGAAGATAATATTATGGATAATCCAAGTTTAATAGATTTATCTAATCATGTTGGATATTCTTCTTTTTATTGTTCAAGTAAGTTTCACGAAAATATAGGGATTACTTTTAAACAATATATCTCAAAACGTAGATTAAGTCTTGCTGCTACTGAAGTAAGAGAGGAGAAAACTAAACTATTAGATATAGCAATAAAATATGGATACTCATCTCAAGAAGCCTTTACAAGAGCTTTTGTAGATGCTTTTGGAGTAACTCCATCAAAATATAGAAAGCAATCTATCCCACTTAATTTATATATGAAACCAGATTTTTTTAAATCTTAAAATACGGATGTTTAATAATAGCTAAAAGATAATGTTGGAGGATGTACCATGAATAACAAATTAGGACGAAATGATTTATGTTGGTGTGGAAGTGAAAAAAAGTATAAAAAGTGCCATGAGGCCTTTGATGATAAGATTGAAGCTTACAGAAATGAAGGTCACATAGTACCAGATAGAGAAATAATCAAAAATCAAAAACAGATAGATGGAATACGTGAAAGTGGAAAGATTAATATAGCTGTGTTAGATGCGGTAGCAGATTTTATAAAAGAAGGGGTAAGTACTGAGGAAATTAATCAGCTTATATATGATAAGACAAAAGAACTTGGAGGAATACCAGCACAACTTGGATATGAAGGTTTTCCTAAGAGTGTATGTACCTCTATCAACAATCAAGTGTGCCATGGAATACCATCAAAAGATGTACTACTTAAAAATGGAGATATTATTAATGTAGATGCTTCAACTATATATAACGGATATTTTTCAGATTCCTCAAGGATGTTTTGTATTGGAGATGTAAATGAAGAAGCTGAAAAATTAGTTCGAGTGGTTAGAGAATGTGTAAATAAAGGACTAGAACAAATAAAACCATGGAACTTTCTTGGAGACATGGGAGAGGCTGTACATGAACATGCTCTTAAAAATGGATACACTGTAGTAAAAGAAATAGGAGGACATGGAGTTGGACTAGAGTTCCATGAAGATCCTTGGGTTAGTCATGTTTCTAAAGCAAAAACAGAAATGCTTTTAGTTCCAGGCATGATTTTTACTATAGAACCTATGGTTAATGAAGGCAGTGATAAGGTATTTATGGATGAGGAAAATGGATGGACCTTCTATACTGAAGACGGAAGTTTATCTGCTCAATGTGAAGTGATGGTACTTGTAACTGAAGATGGATATGAAATTTTAGCATATTAACGCTGAAATATATAAAAAAATTTAATTTCAATATTGAACAATCTTTGTTATAGTAGTATAATAAATTCATCATATGTATAAAACTATGGCAGTTTTATTGATGAGTGTAATAATAAGTATATGAATAAAATATGAATTATATAATTTTAGCAATGGAGCTAAAGAAAATTATTGTTTTTCTTTGGCTTTTTATTTTTGTGAATATGTAAATAATGTAAAAAATGTATTTAAAGAGAAAAGTTTTATCCTTGTAAGTAAACTTTTAAGGAACAAATCAAGTAATGTGCAATACGAAAGGGGATTTTTTTAAATGAGTAAAGTAACTGAAATTTTTGCATCAAATGTATTTAATGATTGTGTAATGAAGGAACGTCTTCCAAAAGCAACTTATAAAGCTTTAAAAAAGACAATAGAAATGGGAACCGCTCTTGCACCAGATGTAGCAGATGTTGTTGCAGCTGCAATGAGAGATTGGGCTGTTGAGAAGGGGGCTACTCACTTCACTCACTGGTTCCAACCAATGACTGGAATTACTGCTGAAAAACACGATGCTTTTATAAGTCCAACCTCTGATGGAAAGATTATATTAGAATTTTCAGGTAAAGAATTAATAAAAGGAGAACCAGATGCATCTTCATTCCCATCAGGTGGATTAAGAGCTACTTTTGAAGCAAGAGGATATACTGCATGGGATTGTACTTCACCAGCATTTATTAAAGATGATTCTTTATGTATACCAACTGCATTCTGTTCTTACCATGGAGAAGCATTAGATAAGAAAACTCCATTACTACGTTCAATGGAGGCTTTAAATAAACAAGCTCTACGTGTTTTAAAGGCATTAGGAAATACTACAACTACAAAAGTTACTACTACAGTAGGACCAGAACAAGAATATTTCTTAATAGATAAAGCTATGTATGATGCTCGTAAAGACCTTATATTAACTGGAAGAACTTTATTTGGAGCAAAACCTTCAAAAGGACAAGAACTTGAAGATCATTATTTTGGATCATTAAAACAAAGAATATCTGATTACATGAAAGAGTTAGATGAAGAACTTTGGAAGCTTGGAATTTTAGCTAAAACTAAGCATAACGAAGTTGCGCCAGCTCAACATGAATTAGCGCCTATATTTAGTACTACAAATATATCAACAGACCACAACCAACTTACAATGGAATTAATGAAAAAAGTTGCAGGAAAACATGGATTAGTTTGTCTATTACATGAAAAACCATTTGCAGGAGTAAATGGATCAGGTAAACACAACAACTGGTCAATGGGAACTGATGATGGAGTTAACTTACTTGAACCAGGTAATTCTCCACACGAAAACCTACAATTCCTTTTATTCTTAACATCTGTAATAAAAGCTGTTGATGAATATTCAGATCTATTAAGATTATCAGCTGCTAACGCTGGAAATGATCATAGACTAGGTGCGAACGAAGCTCCACCAGCTATAATCTCTATATTCTTAGGAGATCAATTAACTGATATTTTAGAACAAATTGAAAATGGACCAGCTACAAGCTCAAAATTAGCTAGTGATTTAACAATAGGGGTAACTACATTACCACCACTTCCAAAAGATGCAACAGATAGAAACAGAACTTCTCCATTTGCATTTACAGGAAATAAATTTGAGTTCAGAATGACTCCATCTTCAGCTTCAATTTCAGGACCTAACTTTGTATTAAATACAATAGTTGCTGAAGCTTTATCAGAAGTTGCTGATAGACTTGAAAAATCTACAGATGTAGAAGAAGAAGTTAAAGTTCTTTTAACTGAACTTGTTAAAACTCATAAGAAAGTTGTATTCAATGGAAATGGATATTCTGATGAATGGGTTGAAGAAGCTGCAAAAAGAGGACTTCCAAACATTAAATCTACTGTAGAATCTACTAAAGCTTTACTTTCTGAAAAGAACCAAGCTGTATTAGAAAAACATGGAGTTTTAACTAAAGTAGAATCAGAATCTCGTTATGAAATAACTTTAGAAGGTTATAACAAAACTATAAATATAGAAGCTTTAACTACACTTGAAATAGCTAAACGTCAAATATTACCTTCAGTAATTAAGTATGCAACAAGCCTTGCATCTTCAATTAACACAATAACTGCTGTTGGTATAGGAGCTGATGTTTCAGTTCAAACTGAGTTATTAAAAGAAGTTTCAAGCTTAACAGCTTCATTAAACAAAAACATTGCACTTCTTGAAGAAGTAGTTGCAAAAGCAGACAACTTTGATGGTGATATCTATGATTTAGGTATGATCTACAGATATGAAGTATTTGAACAAATGAATACTTTAAGAGAAGTTGCAGATACTCTTGAAACTATAGTTGACAAAGAGTTCTGGCCATTACCAACTTACTCAGACATGTTATTCAACGTTTAATAAGATATATTAAAAGGAGCACTTCGCTTATGAAGTGCTCCTTTTTGTATGGTAAAAACTAAAGTTATTTATTAATTTACTTCTCAGCAACTAACAAAAATGTGTCATTCGTAGGATGAGTAAACCTTTGTAGTTTGAAATTAGAAGCTTCTAATAGATCCGTAATTTCCCTTTGAGAATACTCATGAAAGTCTCCTTTATCAGAAAACCTTAAAAAGAAGTTTGTAATCTGCCTAAGCGGAGTAGGAAACCAAGGGTCAGCGAGTATAAGACGACCACCTTTTTTTAAAACCCTATACATTTCATCTAAAACTTTTTTAGGACGTGGATAATGATGAAAGGAGAAAGTACATAAGATAGTGTCGAAATAATTATCTTCCCAAAGTAAAAACTCTGCATCACCTACAATCAGTTCAGCTTTGTCTTTAAGCCTCTTTTTAGCAACATCAATCATAGCTTTTGAAAGGTCAACTCCATGAAGTTTGTTATTTTCATTCATCTTTGATAACATTACTCCATTTCCGCAGCCAACATCTAAGATTAATTCATTATTTTTTTTATTAAGCTCGTCCAATATGTAGGGATAAATTCTAGAGCAAAACTTTCCATCAGAACTTTTTTCATAAACCTCTGCTTCTGAATCAAAATTCCTCAAGGATTTCTCTTTAATTATTTCTGCATTCATATTAATAACCTCCCAATTACTTAACTATATAATACAACTTCCAGTAAAATCCATCAAGGATAAAAAGAGATATATTGGAAATTATTTGTTGACAAAGTTAAACAAACCCTTTAAAATGCTTCCACATTAAAGAATTAATGATTTAATTAACTAAATAGTTAATTAAAAACAGGGGGTTATTAAATGACAGGAAAAGTACTTAAAGCAACATTTAAAAGAAATTTTATAGTAATGATAAGAGCATACCCTAAAGATTTCTTTATAGGAAATGTTTTAACTGGCTTCTATACTGTAATAGGAGCACTTCTTATTTATAAAATGCTTTTTAATGGAGTTGTGGGAGATGAATTTCTTAAGTTTACTGGAACAGGGGATTACATGAGCTACGTTATTTTAGGATCTTTAACTTATTTGTATGTGGTTAGGACATGTTTAAATGTAAGCAGAAGTCTTATTACAGAATTAAGGGAGGGTACCTTAGAAAGTCTTATGATTACACCTTTTAAGAGAGGAGAGTATTTTATAGGGAATATGCTTCAGCAGACAGTAACAACTACTTTTGAAGTTATAGTTTCCTTGATTATTGCTATTCCCTTTGGTCTAGACTTATCTAATATAAACCTAATATCATTTGCAATAAGTGCCCTTCTTGCCTTATATGGTTTCTTTGGATTATCCATGGTACTTGCTTCAATAATGTTATATACAAGAGATACTTATATTTCTCAAAACACTTTATTTGTTGCCATGTTACTCCTATGTGGAATAACATTTCCTAATGAATATTTACCAAGGGTTTTAAGATGGATAGGAGAACTAATACCAGTAACTGAAACCTCAAACTTAATAAGAGGATCAGCTTTACTTGGAAAAGGTGTATCAGAACTAAGTAGTACCATGATCTATGTTTTTTTACTTGGTACATTTTATATACTTGTAGGATTTTTAAGTCTTAGAAAAATAGAATATATAGCATTAGAAAAAATTCAAGGATAGGTGATGAATATGATAGAAGCAAACAACTTAAAAAAGGTTTATGAAACTAAAACAAGTAAAGGAATATTTAAAAATGAGAAGGTTAAGTTAGAGGCGGTAAAAGATGTTTCTATAAAAATAAAAGAAGGAGAAATCATTGGACTTTTAGGTATAAATGGCGCAGGAAAAACGACAACTATAAAGATGTTAACTACCTTACTTTCACCAACTTCAGGAGAGTATTTTCTTGATGGGATAGATGCTGTAA
Organism: Clostridium intestinale DSM 6191; assembly: GCF_900130055.1. GTDB lineage: Bacteria > Bacillota > Clostridia > Clostridiales > Clostridiaceae > Clostridium_T > Clostridium_T intestinale. Next base: position 227,753 of record NZ_FQXU01000004.1, on the reverse strand, counting down.
AAAATCCAAGAGCAATAAAATATAAAATTAATATGATTGCTGGTGGTGAGAGAATGATATACTGGAGACTTACGGCTCATGAAAATCTATGGTATTATGGACAGCTTTATGGAATTGCTAATAATATATTAGAAAAGAGAATTGAAGAATTACTTAAATTAGTAGGCCTTTATGAAAATAAGGATAAGAAGGTTGAAGAGTTTTCAAAAGGTATGAAGCAAAGACTTCAGATAGCAAGAGGACTAATAAATGATCCAAGCTATATATTTATGGATGAACCTACTTTAGGACTTGATGCAGTGGTATCAAAGGAATTAAGAACTCATGTTAAGTCATTAGCTAAGGAAAAAGGTAAAGGAATATTATTAACCTCTCATTACATGGAGGAGGTTGAAGAACTTGCTGATTATATTTATGTTTTAGATAAAGGGATGATAATAAGACAAGGTACATCAAAAGAACTATCAAAACAAGTGTTTAAAAAAGTTGAATATAGATTGACTCTTCATAACAGAATAGAGGCCCTTCAAAGATATATGTTAATTAGTCTTTTAGGACATGATAATACAGTTGAGATTTATGAAGAGGATAACTCCTATCATATTATAAGTTCTAAGAATTTAAGTTTAAACATATCACAAATATGTTCAGATAAAGGAGCTATCATAAAGGAATTTTTTGAGATTGTACCAAGACTTGAAGATACTATAATTAAGCTTTCTGAGAAAGGAGCTTAAATTATGAGAAGTTTTATAAAAGTAGTTATAGCTGAAATGAAGAAACAACACTTAAATTATTTTCATAGTAAGTTTATATATATTTCCTTGTTTATATGGCCTATTTTAAACTTCATAACCTCATATTACAGTTTTAAGCCATTTAAAATAAATAATAGCAATTTAAGTTATCTTAATGAAGATAATGTGTTAGTATTTATAGTATTGGGATATATGACCATGAGCCTGTTTAGAAGCTTAGTTCAAACTGCTTGGAATTTTTCTTTTGAAAGAATAAGTGGGACACTAGAGCTAATCTACCTTTCACCAGCCAGTAGGCAAGGGGTAATACTAGGGAATGCCTTATCTTCTCTTTTTGAAAGCATAGTTTTTATGGTGATTTTCACTCTAGGAGTTTTGATATTCAAAAGAGAGGTTTTAAATGTAAACTACTTAAGTTTGATGATTGTTTTTATAATTACTTTATTGATGGCAGTAATGTGGGGAATGTTTTTAAATTCTTTGTTTTTATTTTCAAGGGATTCAGGTTTTCTATTTACAGTACTTGAGGAGCCTATGGAGATATTTTCAGGAGTTAAGGTACCAACCTCAGTTTTCCCTATGTGGGCAAAGGGGATAAGCCTTATATTTCCTTTAACTTATGCTATTGAAGGAGTAAGAAATGTTATTTTAATAGGAAGCTCTATACAAGAAATAAAAAGCTTCATAGTTATAGGAGTTGGGATAATAATTATCTTATACCTTTCATGTTTGAAGATAATAAAAGTAGTTGAACATCACAGCAGAAAAACAGGAAATTTTACTTATTTTTAGAGGTAATATGAAAATAGATGTTATTTATGAACAAGATGTACTATGTGAATTTGTGTATTCACCGCTTTTTGAGATGTTTTGTGCTCTTCATGTACTATCAAATCCAGAACATCATATTCATAGGAAGAAGTGGGCAGAAAAAGTTAATAAACAGATGAACCCAGATATGAAACAAGACATAAAGATTTATGCTGATATCACTGATGAGTATTGTATAATCATGGATGTATGTCATTATTTTGAAGAATGTTCAGATTTAAATATATTAAGTTCCATAGATGTACTATCAAAGATATCAATACATGAGATAAACAAGATATTTAAAGAATATGATAAAAAAATCACTAAAAATCAGTACCAAGAACTTTTAAGGTTATTAAGAGACTTCTATACTTATATATTTGAAGGTGAATTAAAATATATAGAGCCTTTTATAACTAGAATGTTAAAGCAAAAGGTGAAGTTTGCAAAAGAAAAGGGTGTTTTCAATTTAATTCAAGATATTCATGAAAGAATAAAGGTTCATGAAGATAAGATAGTTTTTTATAAAAATAAGCAATATGAGGTTTATAAAAGAGATCTTAAGAGAGTTTCAATTAATGTATCAACTTTTGTTGGGCCTCATCTTCTTATAGGAATAATAGATGATTTTCTTAATTTAACATGTTTAGTTGAAACAGAAAACACTGAAAAAGAAAGTCCTAAAGATTTAGAAAGAACATTAAAGGCTTTAGGGGATTCTACAAGATTAAAGATATTAAAAGCAATAAGTAAAAAAGGTAAAAGCACACAAGAGTTGAGCAGCCTATTAGATATATCAGAAGCAGCTGTATCTAAGGCATTAAAACTTCTTCAAGAAGGACAGCTTGTAACAAAAGAGAGAAAAGGTAATTATATGATTTATTCAGTCAATAATGATACTATTGATTTTATAAGTTATAGGATTTACGAGTATATTTATTAGAATTATGATTTTAACTCCTAGCTATATTTTTAAGGTAGCTGGGGGTTGTTTTTTTTATAATTAGATTGGATATGTCTAATTAATTGGTACAATTTAGTTCTTGACTTTGGAATGGTTTTAAACTTTTGTTTTAAAACAAAAGGTGGTAAAGTAACACTATAAGGTAGACTTACTTTTGAGATAAAGTATACTTTTGAAAAACAATAGAGAAATATATTTTGCTACTGGAAACGTTTTATGATTTTGCTATTTGAATATACAACTAAAGTAAATATAAAGGTTGGTGTTAATCTTGTATAAAAGAACTTGCGAAATTATTAAGATAATATACGAAAGACCAAATGAATTAGATATAAAAGCATTATCGCAGATTTTAAATATCAGCGTAAAAACTATACAGGCAGATATTCAGGAAGTTAATGAGTTTTTAGAAGGAAAAGGAATTGCTTATTTAAAGATGACAGATAACAAGTTCTACGTAGACAAAATAAGTAAATCTATATATCAAACACTTTCTACACTTAGCTTTTATGATTATAAACTATCAAAAGATGAACGTTTGGTAGTTGAGTCTTTATTACTTATATTTACCCATGAACATGTAACCCTACTAAATATTGCGGATTTCATGTACGTATCTAGATCAACGGTTATTGGAGATTTAAAATATCTAAATAAGTTTTTAAATAAGTATAATCTTTCAGTAAATTCTCAAACAAATACAGGGATTTGTATTAATGGTTCTGAAGAAAATATAAGAGATTTATTTGTAAATATTCTATTTAGATATGGTGATTTATACGAGCTCTTTTCCCATCAAGAGCAGGCAAAAAATATGAAGATTGGCGATATACGTGCAATAGATAAAGATACAAACATAATACTACAAAACCTTATATCAGAAGCAGAAAAATATTCGGAGATGCAGTTAACAGAGTATTCCTTTAATATGCTTTGGAATTACCTATGTGTAGCAATTTTTAGAATGAGGTTAGGTAAGTATTTAGATAGTCATAAATTAGAAAAACAAGAAACCAACAATAAATTAATAGAAAGACTATATATACTTGTTTGCCAGCATTTTGACCTTGAGTTAAATAAAAATGAACTAAGATATTTAGAAAATTTCTCAAAAGGCTTTGGATACCTTAAGAAAAGTGATTCCATAGATGGAAGCAAAGAAATAGTAAAAATACAAACCATAACTAGATTGTTTATTATGAATTTATCAAAAGCCTTAGATCTTCCTTTATATAAGGATTATGAGCTTTTTCAAAGTTTATCAAATCATCTAGAAAGAATATTTATAGACGGCTTTACAAGCTTTAACGAAAATTACGAAATAAATTTTATTATAGAAAAGTATGCCCCTATAAAAGAAGTGGTTATAGAAAATATAGATATACTAGAGCAGTATGCCAAAAGGTCTATTTGTGAGGAGGAAATTGCATATATAGTCATATATATTTGTGCCTCAATTGAAAAAATGAAAACCCAAAAGACTGTATGTAATGTAATACTAATCTGCAACAGTGGAATTGGGACAAGCCAGCTTTTAAAATCCAAACTTTTAGAAAGATTTAATCTAAATATAATAAATGTATTACCAAAACATAGACTAAAAGATTCATTAAGAAATGATATAGACTTTGTTATTTCAACAGTAGATTTAGATAGTGTTTCTGTTCCTTATATTAGGATATCTCCTCAATTAACTGATAGTGATTTTTTGAGAATGAGAGAAATGATAGATAATTGCGGTTCCATTAATTCCACAAAACTATGCAAAAATGATTGCACAGATATTATGAAAAAGATAGAGCCTATAATAAAAAATGATGAAATATTGGAGGTAATTAGAGAAAGTTTAAATAGTTATTTTGAAAGAAAAAATAGAGTGGTTTTAGGTCTTTCAGATTTATTAACAGAGGAATTTATTGAATTAGATGTAGAGGCTGATAATTGGAAAGAGGCTGTAAAGAAAGCTTCAACCAATCTATTAAATAGAGGATATATAACAGATAGCTATGTTGAATCTATCATAAGAAATACAGAACAAAATGGACCATATTATGTGATTTCTGAAGGCTTTGCTATCCCACACTCAGAAATTGACGATGGAGGAATAAAGCTTGGATTTAATTTAATTAGATTAAAAAATCCAGTGGTTTTTAATGCAGGAATTTATGACCCAATAAAATATGTATGCATCATAAATGCTGTAGATAAAGAAAAACATCTAAATGCTTTATTTAATCTAATAAATTTATTACAGATTTCAGAATTTAAAGAAGCGATAAACAATGCAAAAAGTAGTATTGATATGGCACAAATAATTGAATTATTTGAAAGAAGAATACAATAGGAAGCGGAGGTATATAAAGATGTATTTTGATAAGGAGATTACATTTTTTAAGGAATCAGTAAAAAACAAAGAAGAAGGGATAAAAAAAATAGCAGATGAATTTTTGGAAAACAAATTAGTAAAGGATACTTTCTTTCAAGCAGTTATAGATAGGGAAAAAGTTTATCCTACGGGACTTAGTATTAATGATATAGGTATAGCTATCCCACATACGGATAGCATTCATATAATAAGGCCACAGATTGGGTTTATGTCATTAAAGGAACCAGTAATCTTTAAAGATATGGTTGATGAAAAAAATGAGATAAAAGTTAGTGCAATCTTTATGCTTGGACTTTTAAAGTCAGAGCAACAGATAGATATCCTTCAAAAACTTGTTGATTTATTTCAAGATCAAGAGATGCTTAAAAAAGTTATAGCTTGCACAAATATTGATGAGTTTAAGAGCATAATGAAAAAAGCTAATATAGATTAGAACTAATTTTTAAGGAGATGATGTTATATTAGTTTATTAAAAAAAATTATAAAAATATATATACGAAAGGAAAGTGTTGAAAAATGAAAAGAATATTATTAGCATGTGGAGCAGGGGTTTGTACTTCTACTGCTGCAAGAGTAAAGGTTGAAAAAATACTTGATGCAAACGGATACAAAGGTCAATACAAAGTTGAGCAATGCAAAATAGCAGAGGTTGCAGCTAAATCAGGAAGTTTTGATTTTGTTATATCAACAACAATGAAACCAGAAGGGGTTAAATGTCCTTTTATAAATGGTATATGCTTTTTGACAGGAGTAGGTGTTGACAAGACAACTAAAGAAATTTTAGATCTTATGAAATAATTAAAGATTAGGAGAGGTGTGTATTATGTCACAAATATTAGGTTTTTTTAGTGCTATACAAGGTTTAGGCGCTACCGTAATGATGCCAATTATTATCTTTGTTTTTGGATTAGTTTTAGGGACAGAAAAAGGAAAAGCCTTAAGAGCTGGGTTAACAGTTGGGGTAGGTTTTATAGGGTTAAATTTAGTAATAGGTGCCTTAGGAACTAACTTGGGACCAGCAGTAGAACAGATGATAACACGTTTTGGATTATCTTTATCGGTTATTGATGTTGGTTGGCCAGCAGCAGCGGCAATTGCATTTGCATCAACTGTTGGTATGGTTATAATTCCAGTATGTCTACTTGTGAATATTGTTATGATAATAACTAATACAACTCAAACTGTAGATGTTGATATATGGGATTACTGGCACTTCGCATTTACAGGAGCTTTAGTTGCAATAGTAACTGGTAGCCAGACTATGGGACTAATTGCTGCAATTTTAAATATGGTAATTATAATGGTAATTGGAGATTATACAGCACCAGGAGTTGAAAAAACATTAGGATTACCTGGGGTATCTCTTCCTCATGGATTTACAGGGGCATATGCTCCAATAGCAATAGTAATAAATAAGATAATTGATATGATTCCAGGGGTAAGAAAAATAGATATTAATATGGAAAAAGTACAACAAAGATTTGGAGTATTTGGTGAACCTATTATAATAGGAACAGCTTTAGGTCTAGTAATAGGAGCTGTTGCGGGTTATGGATACGGCGATGTATTAAGACTTGGTATATCAATGGGAGCAGTATTAGTTCTTATACCTAAAATGGCATCCTTACTTATGGAAGGATTACTACCAATATCAGATGCAGCATCTGAATTTATAAGTAAGAAATTTTCTAATAGAGGCAAAATGTATATAGGGCTTGATTCAGCAGTAGGAGTAGGACATCCTCTAACACTTTCAGTATCCCTTATACTTGTGCCACTAACAGTATTTATGGCAGTTATTTTACCTGGTAATAAGGTCTTACCATTTGCAGATTTAGCAGTTATACCATGGATGTTTGTTCTTATAACTCCAGTAGTTAATGGGAATGGATTTAGGGCTTTAGTTAATGGAATAGTTGTACTTGCAGCTGGATTATTAATTTCAACTAATTTGTCTCCACTAATAACTACAGCAGCTGTTAATGCAAATTATACATTACCTTCAGGTGCAGCCCAAATATCAAGTATCTGTGATGGAGCTAATCCATTAACCTGGGCAATTGTAAGATTAAATGATTTTGGATGGATTGGTATGGGAATAGTTGCAGTTATAGCATTAGGATTAGCTCTAATAAATAGAAACAGAATACTTAAAGAAGCAAGAGAATTAAAACAAGCTTAATAAATTATATAGGAGGAAGCATGAGAAGAGAGTATGTATTTGATAGAAAAACATTTTTAGTTAGAGTTATATATGCAGGTATTTTAGCGGCAATTGCATTGCTATTTGGCATCTATAGATTGAGTGTAGGGTCAACAATGAATTATTTATGGGTATTTGTATGTTTTTTATGTATGTATACTATTATAACAAATTTTATAGCTGTGGCTTATCCGGAAAAAATAGTAATAGATAATAATCAAATAACTTTTTCAGCTTTCAATAAATCTTGTGCTTACCTCAAAAGCGATATAAAGAGTTTTAAGATCAAAGAACAGAAGTTAGCTGGAAAGATGTATATAAGGGTTAATAATCCATCACTATTTAAGGGAAGATACTGGATAGATCTAAAAGCCTATAACGATTATAAAGAGTTAGAAGAAAAACTATTAAAAGTTGAAGCAGTTATACATCCTAATTCTCTAAAACAGAAAATAAAAGTAAATAATGCAAGGTATGCAGAAAGGAAGATGAAGAATGTACGATAAGGAAAAAAAGGAAGTTATTAATGCTGGCATTAAACTTGATAGATATGGATTAATTGCACTTTCTGGAGGGAATGTAAGCTTAAAGGTAGATAAAGATAGAGTGCTAGTTACACCTTCTGGAATGATATACGAAGAGTTAGAAATAGATGATATAATTCTTATGGAGCTATCTGGAAAGATTATAGAAGGAACTAGAAAGGCATCAGTTGATACTAAGGCACTTTTATATATCTATAATAATATGCCAGAGATTAATGCAGTAATTCACACTCATCAACCCTATGCAACGGCATTAGGATTAGTTCAAGAAGAGTTTAAGTGCAATTTAACTACACTTGCAAATGCTACAAAGGGTTCAGTTAATGTATGTCCTTTTTCATCAGCAGCAAGTGAACAAATGGGAATAGAAGCAGTTGAAAATCTAAATGGAAAACTTGCAGTTATTCTAAAAAATCATGGAGTAATAACAGTAGGGAATTCATTAAAGCAAGCTTTGTATTCTTGTGTATATTTAGAAGAAGCTGCAAAAACCTATTGCATAGCTAAATCAATGAGTGGTAACGTAGCCATGATGACTGCAGAACAGATTGAACAAGCAGTTAAAATATTTGATTATTATGGACAAGGCAAAGAAAATGTTCCAGATGAATTAGTTATGAGATAATATATAATAAAAAATAACCCCCTCAGTACAATAATAAGCTGAGGGGGTTAAGTATATATTTTAGAAAAAGCTATATCTTAAATTTTTCTACAATTATACTGAGTTTTTGGGCCATTTCAGATTGAATTTGAGCACTTTTAGATATATCCTCCATTCCTACAAATGCTTCATTTATTCCATGTTTAATACTTTCTGCATTGTCACTAGATTTTAAAGCGCTATCTGCCATAGTTACAATAGAAGAGCTTATCTCTTCCATTGTAGTATTTACTTCCTCACTCATAGAGGAAATTCCTTCTGACATGTCAAAAACAAATCCTGCATCTTCATAGTATTTGTTTCCTGTATCAGTAAGATTACTTAGCTGAGGTCTTACATCATTATGAATAAAATTTAAAATATCGTTACTGTTTTCTTTGATATCAAAAAAAGCTTCATTAATTTCTTTTATTGTATCTTGTATTTCTAATACTGATTCTGATGCTTGTTCAGCTAATTTTCTTATTTCTTCAGCCACAACAGAGAAACCTTTGCCTTGTTCACCTGCCCGTGCAGCTTCAATAGCAGCATTAAGTGCAAGGAGATTAGTTTGATTAGCAATGCTTGATATGGTATCAGTCATTACTTTTATGTTTTTTACAACCTCCACCTTTTTAAGTGCATTTAATATTTTCTCTTCTTTTTCTTCATAAAGTTGTTCAGTTTTATCAACAGAAATAATACTTTTATCTTTAATTTCTATAGCTCTTACTTTTATAGACTCAGATTTTTTCTTTCCTTCAACCGCTTTATTTGATAATACTTGAATATTTGAGTCCACTTCTTGAATAGATGCAGAAATTTCTTCTGTAGCAGCGCTAGAATCATGGATACCAGCTACAATTTCCTCTGTTGAAGTATTTATCACTTGCATTTTTGCAGTAAGTTCTTCAGCTATAGAGTATAATTCCTCACTTTCAGAAATAAGATTCTGTATGGAACTCAATACCTCACTTATGAGAGTAGCTACATTAATTTGAGCACTATTAAGAGCTTTTGAAACCGCTCCTAACTCATCTTTGCTATCCACACTAATAGTTGTGGAGAAATCAGAATTTTCTAGCCTTGAGGCAAATTGTTTGATTTTTATTATTGGGGACACAATACTTTTTGTAATTATAGTGGCAAGAAATGTACCAATTAAAAAGCAAACTGCGCCAAAGATAAAGAAGATCCATAATGCCTCTTCTGTTTTTTTTACATTATTATCTTTAGTTTTTTCAGCTTTATTTATATTATATTCGGATAATTCGTTTAAGTCATTTTGAAATTCATTTGCTATGGGTTCAATCTCTTCAAAGCTTTTTGTAGCTTCATCTTGTTTTCCTTGTAATGCTAAGTCTATGACTGCCTGCCTTTTATCCCTATATATACTTAAGGTTTTTTCCATATTAGCTAACATTTCTTTTTCTGTTTCATCAAGATTGGTGGATTTGTAAGCATCAAAATTTTCATTAGCTACTTTTATTCTGTATTCTATATCTTTAAGCTTTTCTTGTTGTTTTCCCTTGTTTTCTGAATTAAGTACTAAATAATAAATGTCTCCTTCTATGGCTCTAGATTGATTTCTATTATCTAACAGATATTTTATAGAAAGTAAATTGTTATTATAAAGATCTATCAAAGAATCATTGGCTCTAGAAATATTTATAGATCCAATAATAGAATTGATTGCAATGAAGAATAATAATAGAAAAGACAAGAAGAATATTTTTGTTTTTACATTAAAGTTTTTTAGCATATATATTTCCTCCCAAGTGAATTGAACATTATATTATTTAATAATAATAATTCAATAGTAAATATTCAACGATTCTAGGAGCTTGTCCTGGAAATTTCTCTGACAAATAAGAAAAATACAGTATAATGCAGGAAATTGGTAAAATATTACAATTTTTTATTTGTTAGATTTGATATAATCATGTGGAAATATATCAAAAATAGTTTTTTATAAGGAGTTATAAGCAATGACTGAAAAAAGCTTTGGACTATGTTTAAATGAATTGTTAAAAATATTTAATATAAAGGGAAGTACTTTGGCTAGAGGAATAAATGTTGATTCTTCGTTAATATATAAATGGATAAGGGACAAGAGAGTTCCATCTTATAATTCTTCGTATATAAATTTAATAACAAAGTTTCTTTGTAGTAATATATATAGTTCTGCTCAAAGAAACTCCATTAATAATCTACTTAGAGAATGGTCTATAAAAGAACTTTATGATGAGAGTTTAGATTTGGATGATATAATATCTAAAAATCTTTATGAATCTCAAGGATATTCTATTGAAAAGTTTACTGAAAAAAGAAAAGTAAAAGAAACTATACATGATTATAATATAGGGCGTAATTCAGATGTAAAAAATGAAAGTTTAAATGCTGGTTATGAGTACCCTCAAGCTCCTAATCATAAAGAAAATATTAATATAATATATGGGCATAAAAATATTTTATATTTTGCATTAAACATGTTAGAGGATGCTATAAATATAACATCAATAAAGGATAAGAATATATTTGTAACTCTTAATAATAATTTGGATTTCCTTATGAAAAAAGATAGTTTTACGTTAAGGTGGAAATCAGCTTTAATAAAAGCTCTAAATTTGGGGTGGAATGTTACATACTTAATTAATTTAAATAATAATGTTGATAAAGTAATAGCTTTTATCAAAGATATGAGATTAATAATGAATTCTCCTAGATTCAAAATATACTACTTTAGAAGTGAAGAAAAATCTTTTAATTTAATTAATGAGTTATTTATAATAAAAGATTTTGGGACTTTAGTTTGTTTTTTATCGTCCAAAGTTAATAAATTAGAGCATGCATTTGTATTTAGTTCTTCAGTTAGTACAAATATTTTAACAACCCATTTTTCAAGTTTTTTTGCTGCTTGCAAACCACTATTTTCATATTTCCCTACACAGAAGCTTATTAAATTTCAAGAGAAGTTTGCTGAAGTTGAAAGTATGTTAGGGAGTAGATATTGTTTTAAGGGTGATATAAGCACATTATCAATGCCTACTGGCTTGTATGAAAAATTTCTAAAATTATCAAATAAAACAAAAGAAGAAATTGATAATAGGGTTTATCTTCATAATATTAGGGTTAATTCATTTAAGGAACAAATTAAATACTATAAGTTTAAAGATATATGGTTTAAGGAATCAATAGAAATTTTAGTTTCTAAAAAGAAATATGCCTTTGATCAATACCATATATTAGAGGATGTAATACCTACAGATGAAGATATTATTTGTCACTTAGAAAATGTTATTCATATGCTTGAAAGTAACAAAAATTTTGAAATTGCACTTATAGAACAGAGTAAAGTTGATTCAGTTTCAAAATTATATTGGATGGTTAAAGAAAACAGCGGCATATTAATAGAAACCTTAAAGTCAGATTCTAAAGAGTTATTTAAATTCTATGACTATGATAGAGAAATTAACCTTTTTATTTCAGAGAAAAGTGTAATAAAAGCTTTTGAAAATTATTTTATATCTATTTGGAACCAAATTGATAATGAAAATAAAGATAAAGAAAAAGTTATAAATTGGCTGAGGGAACAAATATCTAACTTAAAACCTAAATAGTTACTTTGTTATTTTATGAATAATTAAAGCTATAATTTGAGTTGAAATTCCAAAGATACAAACACCAACCCAGCCTAAGTTTGAATATGCTGAGGAACCTAAAAATGAACCTAAAGACCCTCCAAGGAAAAAGCTTACCATATAAACTGTGTTGATTCTGTTACGTTTTTCTTCATTCATTGAGTGAACTCTTGCTTGGTTTGATATATTGGAGGATTGAACACCTAAATCAAGTAGTATAACCCCAATTATTAAACCAATCATCTTAAATCCAAGGATAAGAAATAATATATAAGATAAAGATACAATGATGATACAGATTCCTATAACATAACGAGAGCCTTTTTTGTCAGCTAACTTACCTACTAAAGGAGCAGCTAATGCACCAACAATTCCTACTAGTCCGAGTAATCCAGCTGCTTGAGAGCCCATGTTATAATGTGGACTTTCAAGTAAGAAGGTAAGGGCTGTCCAAAATGCACTAAAGGCTGCAAACATCAAAGCTCCATTTAAAGAGGCTTCTCTTAAGATGGGTTCATTTTTTATTAATTTAGGTAATGATTTTAATAAATCAAAATACCTTACTTCAGAAATTGGATTTGTAATGGGGATAACTTTTCTTAAAACCAGTGTTAAAATTATCATCATAATAGCTGCAACAATATAAACTACTCTCCATCCAAAATGGCTTCCTATAAGACCACTAATAGTACGCGATACTAAAATCCCTATTAATAAGCCACTCATTACAGTACCAATTATTTTCCCCCTTTCATTAGGGTTTGATAGTTGTGCTGCTAGCGGAATTATAAGCTGAGGGATTATTGAGGTGAAACCTACAGCAAAAGAAGAAATAATAAGCATATAGATGTTTTGAGAAAAAGCCATAGTAAATAGTGAAATAACTGAAAATAAAAGCATAATGGTTATTAGATTTTTTCTCTCTTTAATATCTCCTAGGGGTAAAATAAATATCATTCCAACTGCATAACCTATTTGAGTAAGCATGGCTGCTGAACCAACACTTACCTCGTGAACATTAAAACTTTTAGCAATGTCACCAAGCAATGGTTGTATATAATAAAGATTTGCAACAGTAAGTCCACAAGTTATTGCCATGATTAAAATTAGTAATTTAGTTAATACATTAGTATTTTTAGTATTATCATTATTTATTGCTTCCATTTAAAACAGCTCCTTTTAGCGAATAAAATTTGTAAATATCTTTTCTTCCATTTTGGGTTTTGGTAATGATTTTTCTCCACTTTCTAGTAACTTCATAAGCCAAGCCATATTTTTACCAAGAACTCTCATTATCTGAATACCTTCTTCATCAAGAAGTACATCTCCAGGTTTTGTTCCATTTATAACATTCCAATAATTAGATGTAGGCATAAACATTTCTGAATGATTTATATAGTTATTTAGTTGATTGAAAGTAGGGATTCCTCCTGAACGTCTTACTGCAACAACTGATGTTCCGACCTTATATCTTAATAGGTTATCATTAGCTTCAGCTACTCTAAAGGCTCTATCTAAAAATGACTTCATTGTGCCAGCTATAGCAGAGTAGTGTACAGGGGAACCTATTATTATTCCATCAGCCTCTTTCATTTTTTCAATCCATTCATTAACTGGATCTGTAGCTATTATACATTTACCATTTTTGTTTTGAGAGCATTTTCTGCAAGCTATACATCCCCTTATAGATTTACTACCAACATGAATTATCTCTGTTTCTATGTCTTTTTTTTCTAGCTCCTCAAGAACTATTTTTATTCCGTGATAAGTGTTACCTTCCTTGTTTGGACTTCCATTAAATGCTATAACTTTCATTTTAAAATTCCTCCTTAATTAATATACTGAACGTTTAGTTTATAAATATATAATATACTAAACGTTTAGTATTGTAAAGAGTAGATTTTTAATTTCTTTTAATTTATAATATAAATATAGTTTTTAAGTTTATTTATGTAATACATAAGGAGGATATAACTTATGGAGAAGAAATTAGGACGTCCCCGTAGTGAGAAAACAAAATCGGATATTCTTACTGCTGCATATGATTTACTACTTGAAAAAGGTTTTGATACAGTTACTGTTGAAAAGATAGCTGAAAAAGCTGGAGTTTCTAAAGCTACTATTTATAAATGGTGGCCAAATAAAGCTGGAGTTATTATGGAGGCTTATTTAGAGGCTACTTCAGTAAAGTTACCAGTTCCAAATACTGGCTCAGCTTTAATAGATATGCAAATGCAAGTAAGTAACTTTGTTAACTTTATTAAAAGTAGAGAAGGAAATGTTTTAATTGAAATAATAGGAGAAGGGCAATTTGACTCAAGTTTAGCTGATATATATAGAAGTGCCTACTTTAAACCAAGAAGAGATATTTCCAAGGAAATTTTGAATCGTGGAATCATAAGAGGGGAGATAAGATACGATATAGATGTAGAGGTAACAGTTGATTTAATATGGGGCCCTATATTTTATAGATTACTTATTACAGGAGATATGATTGACGATTATTTTATTGAGGCTTTAATAAATCATACCTTTATGGGAATTAAAGCATAATATTTTCTATTAAGTATTTTTTGCGAAAATTAGTTACTGATAATTTAGACCCAAGAAGGTAGTTTCTTGGGTCTTATAATATGAATAATTATTTATATATAGTTTGAACTAAGTAGAAACTGTCTGTTTGATAATAAGAATTTCCAATATTAAAAGGCTTACCATTTGATAGGCAGGCTGAAATCTCCATATGAATTAATGCACTGTTTTCTTGTATATTTAAATAGGTTGCTAGTTTTTGATTAGCATTAACAGCCGTAATTTTTTGATCCACATATTCATAGGTAATTCCTAAAGAAGATAGATATTCATAAATGGATGTTTTAGAAACTTCTTCAGGTATTTCCTTTACTATATTTGCATCAAAATATTCTAATTCATAACAGATTGCTATGTTATTAGCATAACGTATTCTTTCAACTTTCCATATAGGAGAATCCACTGGAACTTGAAGAGCTTCAGAAATATCCTCATCTGCTTGAAGTTTTTCTAATGATAGAAGTTCAGTAGAGGGCTTAAGACCTCTTTTTTTAGCTTCCGAACTAAAACCTACACCGCTTTTAAATCCAAAATATTTTGGAAGAGGATTTACAAAGGTTCCTATTCCTTTTTTCTTATTAAGCACTTTGCTATTAACAAGCTCCTCTAAACCTTTTCTTACAGTTACTCTTGAAACATTAAGTTTATCAGAAAGTTCATTTTCAGATTCAATCATTTGATGAGGTCTATATAATCCATTTTTAATATTTGAAAGAACATAGTCTATGACTAATTCATATTTAGTTTGAGTAGTATTTTCCATCTTTAATATGTCCATCCTTATATATCAATATTAGTTACTTTTGATTTAAATTATATTAAAAAAAATTATTATTAGCAACTAATTAAGTTTTTACCAGCCATATTTTTCAGATCCCCATTCTTTAATGATAAGTTCTTGCCTTTTTAAAACAATTTTTCCATGAGCTATATCTTCATCTACAATTAAACCAGGATATAAAGCACAGTTAGAACCTATTTTACAGCCAGGTAAAAATATATTGTTAATTCCTGTTCTAGTAAAGTCTCCAATAAAAACAGCATTAGTATTTTTACCAGAATAGGTTTTGCCATCAATTTTTTGAACTTGGCTTGAATCGTTAAATCTTAAAATACCCGATACACAAGCTGCTGCTATATCAACGTATTTTCCGATAACTCCAAATATTTCACTATAATGTACAGCTGATACCCCGTCCATGGTTAATCCTTTAATTTCAGCATTATGACCTATTTTATTATCTTTTCCTATAACAGAATTGGAGCCTATTTTAGCATAATCTTTTATATATGTGTTATCCCCAATATAATTATTACCTTCTAAAATAACTCCATTATCAATAAAAACATTATCACCTATGATACAATTACCATTTATAACAACATTTTTACCAATGATACTGTTTTTTCCTAGCTTTACAAAACCATTTAATACAGCTGACGGATCAATATCCATATTGTTTTGAGCTTGGGCAGACATTTCAGTGCAAAGTTTATTAATATAATATTCATTGGCATTTAGTAAGTCCCAAGGGAACTTTAAGCTAAAGACATCAAAGCCAGTTTCAATTGAGTAAATATTATCAGTTTCTAAAACATTATTTAATCCATTTTCAAAAAAATACTCTTGAGGAGGCATTGCCCCAGAAATGTTTTTCTCAAAACCTATATCAACTTGAAGTGCGGATTTTAGGTTATCATAACTTAAGGAAAAGACTCCAGCAATCTTATGAGTAACATAGTGCTCACGGGGATGTCCCAAGAAAACTTTAGCTTTACCATTTTCAACATTTGCACAAATATGATCTATAGAGGGTTCATTATTTTTTACAACTAGAGCTTTATTAGTATAATTTGATGATAGGAATTTTTCTACATCGGAGTCTGTTACTACGCTATTACCATAATAAATTAGAAAATCTTCTTTAAAATCTTCACTAACTTGTTTAATAGCAGATTTTAAATCATTATGTGATATAGCTACAAAATTAATGTTAGCATAATGTCTTAAGGTGAACTGTACTTGATCTTTTCTGTAATCAACAATTACATAAATATCTTTTTCTAAAAACGAGTTATTAAGTAGCTGTTTAACTATTCTTTCTATATTAGAGGTATCAACAATTGGCAAACAAGCTGGTTGCCAGTTTAAATCATAAGGAAACATTTTTGATTCTTTATAGTGACATAATAAAATAGCTTTCATTAAAACCCTCCTTATTAATTTTATTTCCAGTAGCCATAGTATTTACTAAATAAGTTATCGTTATATTCATCAGCTCCATCTAAGTTTGAGCTTTTAAATACAGGTACATCAACGCCTCTTTCTACTAATTTTGCTACTGTTGCGACTATAATACTTTGTGCTATTCCTATACCAGTAAAATCAGAAGTTGGACCAAGATCAGCATCTAAACCTTCTATACGATAAGCTGCATCACCTTTTGGAGCACAATTATCAATTACAACATCAGAAACTTCAAACATTAACTTACCAGATGAATGTCTAGAAGTAACATTTTTAGAATGTGATAAGGAGGTCATAGAAATAACTTTTGTTCCCCTCTTTTTAGCTTCTATGCACATTTCAACAGGAACATTATTTCTTCCAGAGTTTGATATCACCATCAAAGTATCTTTTTCATCAACCTTGTATAAATCTAAGATGTTTTTTGAATATCCATCTAAACGTTCTAGATAAGTACTTTTATTAGGCATCTGATGAAGCATAAGCTCTGGTGTTAATATTGCTTTAACAAAAGCTAGTCCACCAGCACGAATATATATTTCTTCAGCAACCATATGAGAGTGACCTGATCCAAAAACATAAAAACGTCCACCTTTTTCACATGAGTCAGCTACTAATTCAGCGGCCTTTTCAATAGAATCAACTTCATTTTCTATTACCTTATTCCAAGTTTCATTTAAATATTTAAGATAATCAAGGGTAATTTTTTTACTGTTCATAATTAACGCTCCTTTTATTTTTTAATTGTCCTTACACATATAATTATATTATATATTTACAACTTGTCAATACAGGTAGGAAATATAAGTTGCGAGTGAAATTAATATGTAGACAGAAATCTAGGAAAAAATATAATATAAAAGTAAAGGGCAAAAGGATTATAATAATATAAGGAAAACTATTTTAAGAGAAATAGTATTAAAAGAAGGATGATATTTGAATGAAAAATATTTTAGTAATAGAGGATAATAAAGACGTAAATAATATGCTTTCAGAAGAGTTAATGGATTCTGGGTATAAGGTTAAATCAATGTATACTGGAATAGAAGGTCTTAAAGAAGTTAAAGAAAGTAACTATGATTTAATTTTGCTGGATATTATGCTTCCATATAAAAGTGGAGATGAAATTCTTAAAGAGATTAGAACATTTTCTGATGTACCAGTTATAATCATTTCTGCAAAGGATATGGTAGGAACTAAGATTGATCTTTTGAAAATAGGGGCAGATGATTATATAACTAAACCTTTTGATTTAGGAGAGGTTGTTGCAAGGGTTGAATCTAATTTAAGAAGAACGAGTAGACAGATACAAGGTAGCAAGAAATTTACCTATAAGGATTTAACTCTAGATGATAATAGAAAACAAGTTATGGTTAATGATGTTGAGATTGAACTTACTGCCAAGGAGTATATGCTTCTAGAAATGCTAATAAAAAACTCAGGTAAGGTTTTTAGTAAATCTAACCTTTATGAATCAATATGGAAGGAAGAATATCTTGGAGATGATAATACAGTAAAAATTCATATAAGTAACCTACGTAATAAATTAAAAAAGATAAACCCTAATGAAAATTACATAGAAACTGTATGGGGACTGGGATATAGATTATATAAGAATTGATTATCTGTTTTTAAACACTTTTATTCAAAGTCTTAACCTTTTCTAAACCTTTGAAATTTATACTAAAACTAGAGAGGACGGGTGAGTGATGAATAAATATATTTTAAAAACAAATAACCTGAAGAAAAGTTATAATGGTATAAATGCATTAAATGATGTATCTATAATTTTAGAAGCTGGTAAGATATACGGACTAATTGGACAAAATGGTGCTGGAAAATCTACTTTTATGAAACTTGTGACAGGACTAAGTTTTCCAACCAGTGGAAGTATAGAACTATTTGGACATGTTGGAGAGAAAGAACTTCAACTAGAACGTAAAAGAATAGGTGCTATGATAGAGTATCCTAGTCTGGTTTCCAATATGACTGCAAAGGATAATTTAAGATTTCATAGAATTATGAAGGGGATACCTAACAAAGAGATTGAGGATGAATTATTAGAACTTGTAGGACTTTCTGATACAGGAAAAAAGAAAGCTAAAAATTTTTCATTAGGAATGAAGCAAAGGCTTGGAATAGCAATAGCGTTAATAGGAAATCCTGAACTTCTTATTTTAGATGAACCTATAAATGGACTTGACCCATTAGGAGTAGTTGAGATTCGTAACCTATTAAAAAAGCTGTGTGAAGAGAAGCAAGTTACAATTTTAATATCAAGTCATAATCTTCCTGAACTTTATCAAACGGCTACTGATTATATAATAATCCATAAAGGGGAAATAAAAGAGACTCTTACCCTTGAAAAACTTGAAGAAAACTGCAAACATCATATTCTCATTAACTGTGATAGCCCAGAAAAGTTAGCTAGTATATTAGAAACAGAATTAAAGACTAATAATTTTAAAGTTATGCCAAATAGAGAAGTTAAACTTTATGATTATTTAGATAAAGAGGATTTAGTTGCAAAGGTGATATTTGAAAATGGAATAATTACAACTAATTTCTCCACTCAGGGAGACACACTTGAGAATTACTTTATTTCTGTAATAGGAGGGAATGTGAATGTTTAATTTAATTCAAGCCGATTTATTTAAATTACGTAAAACAATGGCTATCAAGGTATTATTTTTAATTGCAACCCTAAGTTCTTTAATAATGGCATTGATAGCTTATTCAATAGCAAAGGGAAGCTTTGATGGAATGAATGGAATTGGTTTTATGTTTTCTGATATCAATGTAATTAGCATCTTGGGTGGAGTTATGGCTGGTATTTTTATAAGTGGAGACTTTGAAAATAAAATAATCCATGGTTCAATTTCAAGTGGAAATAATAGAGGGGCGGTTATAATAAGTAAAGCAGTTACATTTTTCTGCTCAATTATAGTTATTCTTATACCATATGTTGTTGTGACTATAGTAGCACTTAATATAGGTAATAAGTTCAATATGGGAAATGTGGCTTTGGGATTTTTAAATGTCATGACTATTGATTATGGAACAGTTTTTTCTGCTACAGAGGTATTAAAACTATTAGGAGTAATTATTACATTAATTATAGTATATGTAGCTCAACTAAGTATTTGTGTACCTATAGCACTTACAACTAAAAAACCAGTTTTAGTTGTAGGAATTTATTATGGAGTAACTATTCTTGTTGCACAGCTCTCAGCACTTGGTGAAAGTAATTCAGTTCTTAAAAATATACTATCCGTTATGCCTTATGGTGGAAACTATACTCTAATTAATTTAAATACAGGAACAGAAGATATAGTAAAGGCTGTGATTGTAAGTTTAGTATTTATTGTTTTAATGCTTGGAGTAACCTATAGTTTATTTAGAAAAGCGGAAATTAAGTAGAAAGAAAGGTTGTGGAAGATTTGGTAATTGTTTTTGGAGTTATAATTATATTTTTGATAAGTTATATAGTGTATCTCCAACATCAATTGCGAAGTATTAGCAATCAATTAAATAAAAGAAGGTTAGAAAAGACAAGGCAACCAATTTCTATAGAACTTATAAATTCTGAACTTAATAAACTTGTAGCTAATATTAATAAATGTTTAAAAGATGAGGAAACTCTTAGACTCAATGATACAAAAAAGGAAAATCAATTTAAAGAAATAATAGCAAATATCTCTCATGATTTAAGAACTCCGCTTACTGCAATAAAGGGATATCAGCAGCTTCTACTAAAAGGAGAACTATCAGAGGAACAAACTAGAAAGTTAGAGATAGCTCAAAAACATGCTGATGAGCTTGGGATATTAATAGAAAACTTTTTTGAATACTCCTATGTTTTAAACATAGAAGCGAAACCTAAGCTTGAAAGTATTAATATTACAAACTTAGTTGAACAATGTATTGTGGAATCAATTGAGGTTCTTGAAGATAAAAATCTTGTAGTACACTTTAATCCACAACAGGCTATATTTGTTTTAGGGGATAAAAAGATGCTTACTAGGGTTATCCAAAACTTGATACGTAATTGTTCCATTCATTCAGCTGGAGATATAGAAGTAAAAGTTATAGAAAATGAACAAGGAATCATTTCTTTCAAAAATCCTATGAAACATAGTTCAAAAATAGATGTAGAAAGATTATTTGAACGTTTCTATACTGGTGATAAAGCAAGAGGAAAAACTACTGGTCTAGGACTGTCTATTGTTAAAGTATTAGTTGAGCAGATGAATGGAAAGGTTCGGGGGATAATAAAAGAAAATTATCTAGAGATTCAGGTTCAAATTCCTTTGAATAAAAAATAACTACTTAGATTCACACTAAGTAGTTATTTTTTTAATTTTATGTACCCTCTTTTTAAGGCCATTTCTTCTAATATTATAGTTAAAGCACCTATAGATAAAATTGTAACTATAAGAGAAATAATTGAAACCATTTTATTAGATATTATTGTATTTACTAGCGATATTAAGAGAAATATAATTGCAGCCATGCTACCCAAATTAAATTGTACTTTATAGAAGGAATTATTTACTACAAGTAAAGGTCTTTTACTTAATGGACGAATTAAAGTTTTTTTCTTATAACACATAAAGGCATGTGCAAATGTGATAATGGCTAAAAAGCCGTAAATTAAAGCAATATTCATAGCTAATCCTTTCTTAGAAATAAGTCTCAATATATAATAACACACCAGCCATTAAGAGTAAAATTCTTTAATTAAATTTTAGAAGTACATGCCCTTTATAGAGAAGGAAATTTTTATAAAATATTGAATTATATTAATATATAGATAAAGTTTTTTACTTAATCATAAATAAAGAATAAGAAAGATATAATTTGTTAGAACGAGAAATTAACTTAAAATGAGAGGAGATATGTTATGACTATTTCTTTCAATGATTTTCTTAGTCAAATGTTAGATAATCCAGCATTGTTAATTACTACGATTTTAACTTTAGGAGTAGTTCTAGTAAATGGATGGACAGATGCACCTAATGCTATTGCAACCTGTGTTTCTACTAGAGCAATAAGTCCTCGTTCAGCTATTTTAATGGCAGCTGTGTTTAATTTTTTTGGAGTATTTATAATGACAATTATAAATGCAAATGTTGCGCAGACTATATATAATATGGTGGATTTTGGTGGTGATTCTAAGTATGCACTTATAGCTTTATGTGCGGCTTTATTTGCTATTGTTGTGTGGGCAACGGCTGCATGGTATTTTGGAATTCCAACAAGTGAAAGTCACGCTTTAATAGCAGGAATATCTGGAGCTGCAATAGCACTTCAAGGTGGATTTAATGGTATTAATGGGGCTGAGTGGATAAAGGTTATATATGGATTAATATTATCTACAGTGTTAGGTTTTGGAATGGGCTGGTTTACAGTAAAGTCCGTAGAATTTATATGTAGAGGTTTTGATAGGAGAAAAACTAATAGATTTTTCCAAGGAGCTCAGGTTTGTGGAGGAGCTGCAATGGCCTTTATGCATGGGGCTCAAGATGGACAAAAGTTCATGGGGGTATTTATGCTTGGAATATTTTTAGCAAATGGACAAAGTTCTGTTTCAAATTTTGTTATTCCTATATGGCTTATGGTACTTTGTTCTGTAGTTATGGCGTTAGGAACTTCTATAGGTGGATATAAAATCATAAAGGCTGTGGGAATGGACATGGTAAAATTAGAAAAATATCAAGGCTTTTCAGCAGATTTATCAGCAGCAGGATGCCTTTTGTTATCATCATTAACAGGAATTCCTGTAAGTACTACTCACACTAAAACTACTTCTATAATGGGAGTTGGGGCGGCTAAAAGAATTAGATCAGTTAACTGGGGAAAGGTTAATGAAATGGTTTTAACATGGGTACTTACTTTTCCAGGTTGTGGTCTTATAGGACTTATAATGGCTAAATTTTTTATTTGGATATTTTAATATAGATTTTAACTAACTGAGAGGAGACCGGTTAAAAAATGAGAAACAAAAAAGGTAATGACTATTTTGAATTATTAATCGAGCTATCAAATTTTTCTTGTACTGCAGTTTCTTTACTTCATGATACTTTATCAAACTTTGATGTAAATAAATTAGATGAAAAGATAGTAGAAATGCATGAAATCGAACATAGTGCAGATATCAAAAAACATGAGATGATGAACAAACTTATAAAAGAATTCATTACACCTATTGAAAGAGATGATATTATAGAACTTTCTCATCATATCGATAATTTAACTGATGATATTGAAGATATATTAGTAAAGATATACACTTTTAATATAAGTACCATGAGACAAGAAGCGCTAGACTTTTGTGATTTGATTTTAAAAGGATGTGATAAGGTTAAGGCCTTGATGGAAGAATTTCAACACTTTAAAAAATCCCAGAAGATACATATTTTAATAGAAGATATAAATTCATTAGAGGAAGAGGGAGATAGGCTCTACACTACAACCATAAGAAATCTTTATATAAATCTTAAAGATCCTATAGAGTTAATGAGCTGGAAAGATACCTTTAGATATTTTGAAAAGTGCTGTGATGCTTGTGAAAGTGTAGCGACTGTAGTAGAAAGAGTAATAATGAAAAATTCATAATAATTAAAAGGGCTACTTATAAAAATTCAGTAGTCCTTTTGTTAACTTTACTTAAACTTTAAAATCATTTATAAATATTATATAATATGGTAAAATTGAAAGATGAAGTTAATACCTATTTTTTGCTTTTAGGAAGGAAGGTAGTATATGTTACAACAGTCGTTTGAAGAAGAAGCAGAATATATTAAAGACTCCAAAAAGAGATGCAAGCTATTAGGAATGGATCCTAATAAAGTTCAAATACCTAAAGTTGTAATGACAAAAGATGAGTTAGCTAGAAAGAAAGAAGAATATAAAGAAGTTTTAGAGGTTGCAAGTTTTTTTAGCAATAAAATAATTGATTCACTTAAGGGAACACCTATACTGGTTGTTATATCTGATGATAAAGGTTTTCTGCTTGATACCTTAGGAGACAAAACTATAGAAAATACTGCGAGAGATCTTTGGATTAAGCCAGGTGTTCAGTTTACAGAGGATGCTATGGGGACAAATACTGTTAGTTTATGTATTGAAGAAAAAGCTCCTGTTCAGCTTATAGGAACTAATCATTATCATAAACATTTATATAAAAGTGCCTGTTATTCTGTACCTTTTTACAATTCAGATGATGGAAAGTTAATTGGAACCATAAGTGTTATGACAGCTGTAATACTTCATAATCCACTTTTTCTAGTAACTTTATCAACTGTAGTAGATTCTATAGAACGTGAATTATTACTTAGAAAACAAAATCGGGAGATAAGCAGACAACAAAAATTACTTTATGAATCAGAAAAGGCTCAAAGAGAAATCTTGGAGCAGGATTTAATTAGGAAGGATGAGTTTATAACATTAATAACTCATGAATTTAAAACCCCAATCAATGTAATTTATTCAGCAATTCAGTTAATTGAAAAAATACATATTAAAAATGTTTCTGAGCCGGTTAAAAAACTTTTAGGAAGTATGAAAAGAAATACTTTTAGGCAAATAAGGCTCGTAAATAACATATTAGATATTACAAAATTGAGTTCAGAAGAAATGAAGCTGAATTTGAGAAAAATGGATATTGTATGGATTACAAGATTTATAACTCAATGGGTACTAGATTATGCAGAGCAAAAGGACATAGATCTAGATTTTGAGAGTAATGTAGAGAGTAGAGATTTAATTATAGATAACGAGATATATGAACGTATACTTTTAAATCTCATATCAAATGCTATAAAGTTTACACCAGAGGGCGGCACAATTATGGTTAGCATTAATGAAAATAAAGAAGCTCAAACAGTTGATATATCTGTAAAGGACAGTGGAATAGGGATAGCTAAAGATAAGTATGAATTAATATTTAAACCCTTTGGACAAGCTGAGAACAATCTTTCAAGGCAGGCAGAGGGAAGTGGAATGGGTTTAGCTTTAGTAAAAAAATTAGTTGAGATGTTGGGTGGAAACATAAAGCTTGAAAGTGAATTAGAGAAAGGTAGCACATTTACTGTTACTCTTCCGATTGGAAATGACTTTAAAGATAAAAAAAGTGGAAATCAGGTAGATGGGGATAAACTTATGAATGCTATTAATGTTGAGTTTTCAGATATTTATTTCTAAAATTACATATATGTTTTATAAACAGCCCCTGTAAAAAGACAGGGGCTGTTTACTTTTAGTTTATCTTTTCTAGGTGATAACCTTTTTGTTCTAACTGCTTTAATATACTATCGTCTCCTTGAAGATAGTTTGTAGATAAGACTATAAAGTAATTTTTATTTTCTTTAATATAGCCATCTATTTTAGATGAGTACTCTGATTTAAGTTTTGAATATAAAGATTGGTCATAGTTTTTTACTAAGGTGTTAAGTTTAGTAAAGTTTTCTTTTTCTGACTCTGGAACTATATACTGCTCATCATAAGACTTCTCTATAGCCTCTAAATCACTTTTTTTCCAAGATTCTAAACGATCTAAGCTCTTTTTAGTAGAATCCTCATTATAGTATTTAAGTAGTTTAAGTGATGCATCGCCTACTTCATCTGGAGGATTTGCTAAATCATCATAAAGATTATAAACATCTCCAATTGAAACGACAGGTTTATCAGTTTTTCTAGCACTATATAAGAAATAGATATCAGGAATATAAGCTTGGTCAACCTTAGCTTGAGCTAAATATACAGAAATACAGTTTTGTGCTAAATATGAAGCTTTGTATTGTTTAACCTTATCATAATCTGCTTTAAAGTAAGCGACTTTTTCTTTATAAATATCAATTGCATCAGAAGAAACATGATTTTCAACATTATCTCCTTTTTCATAGAGAAGTTGACTATTGATTTTAGGCCCATCAATTTTATCAAGTTCTACTTCAAGTGCTAAAGCTTCAGAAGATTTAAAAGCTTCTTCAACCTTAGGTGATAATGGGTATAGGTTTTTATCACCAACATCTAAAGAACCATACAAGTAAAGGGTAGTACTACCAGATGATATTTTCCACATGGGCCCAACTATATTTGATGACGGTGCACTTTCATCAAGTTTTAAATCTATTGATGGACTTATTCCATTGGAACTTGTTGCTGTTGATGGGCCTTTTGATGATACAAGTCCTATGATTAATGCAACAACCAACAAACCAACCATTAATCTAATTTCTTTTTTCTTATTTAAGGTGTAGAGTGGAGCTTTTTTTCTAACTATAAAATAAGAAAGTGGTACAACAACTAAGGTTACCATGAGAAAAACTAAAAAAGAGTTAGAGGAAATCTTAGGTAAAAGTCCATAAACAAGGAATTGAAGAAGTTCATGAAGACAATATATCCAAAGGCTCATGTCTCTTAATAACTTAGCTTTTCTATCAGATAGTACTTTCTTAGACCTTAAAGATAACAAAAATATACAAGAAACTAAAAACATAAGAGAAATGTACATGTTGTTATCTCTTGATATGTTGTTTGATATAAGTACATAGGCCTCAGAAGCAAATATCACAGCAAAAACTAATGTTAATACTTTAAGATGTTTGAGTTTGTTTTTCATATCATATTTGCTTATTAAAACTCCTAGAGTTAAAAAAGGTAATCCAAAACAAAGACCATTTCTTGTATTAACAAAAACAGATGAATACATTTCTACTAGCTTTTCTAAAGGAGTTCCTACCACTAATCCATAATATGAATCACCTATAAGACCTAGTGCATATAAAACTAAACTTACTATTACTAAAGGTTTAATCCAGTTTTTCTTTAAAAATAAGTACAAAACACTTATTGAAAATATCAATGCAGGGAAAAACCAAAGACTTGGAGACACTCCATTAAATAAAAGATTTTTAACTAAGTCCCAAATGTTTGAGTTTCTGCTTTTTATAAAGGTAAATAAAATCACGGTATAAACAACTGTAGAAATTAAATAATACTTTAATATTCTTATAATGTAAGCTTTTAAATATCCTTCATTATTAAACCTCTCATAAAAGAAGTAACCAGAAGCTATGAAGAAAAAAGGCACAGCTATTCTTGCGATTCCTAAACTTAAAACCTTTCCTGGAACATCTCCAAAGGAATATAAGGCTGAGGTGTGAATTGATATAACCAAAATTGCACAAACAAACCTCATTACATCTACTTGATAATATCTTTCTTTAACATTTTCCATAAAATTAACTCCCCCTTCTATTATATATACTGTTACAAATAGAAAAATCTATCAATTTTAAACCTCTAAATAATACAAATTCTAAATTGAAATGTCATTTTAAGGTTAGGTTAAGGTTATTCATGTTTCTAGGAAAGCTTTAGAAATTATCATTGAGGTATGAAATGAGAAAGGTGGATGTTTATGAAAGATATTATTTTAGAAGTTAAACATTTAAGAAAAGGGTACAAGGAAACAGAAGTATTAAAAGATATCAGTTTTGAAATGAAAAAAGGAAGTATAATGGGCCTTCTTGGAAGAAATGGAGCAGGTAAAACAACATTACTTAAATGCATCTTGGGCCTAAATGCTCTATATGAGGGTGAGATAGTATTTATGAACCATCAAATTAACCATGAAGATGAGGGGGTAAAAAAGAAAATAGGCTCTTTAGTTGATGTAAGCTTTTTTGGAGACTTAACTGCCTATGATAATTTAAAACTTTCTATGATGATAACCAAGGATTACTCCATGAAAAATATCAAAAATAAGATAGAAGAACTTTTAGCTCTTGTTGATTTATCTAAAGATAAAAACAAGAAGGTTAAGAACTTTTCCTTTGGAATGAAGCAAAGACTTGCCTTAGCTCAGGCTTTTATAGCTGAACCAGAACTTTTGATTTTAGATGAACCTTTTGTTGGATTAGATCCTGCTGGAATATGTGACATGAAGGATTTTCTGAAAAACATCATAAAAGAAAAGAAAACATCAATTATCTTTTCAAGTCATCAGTTAGATGAGGTTGAAGATTTAGCAGAGGATATCATAGTTTTAAAAGATGGATATATAAACTATGATGACAGCTATGAAAATATCAAAAACAATAATATATCATTATTAGATTTAATAAGGTAGGTGGAAGTTATGAGAATATTTGAAGTATATAAAATGGAAATGTATAAGATGTTTAAGAGAAAAAACAGTTTGATTTTAGTTATTCCTTCTTTGTTAGCTCTTCTTATAATACTTGGCTATAAAAGTGGGGCAGTTAAGATAACAAGTGAAGAAGCTTTAGTAACTGCATATTCATGTTTAGACTTCTTTGGAGTGATTTGGAGTTTCTTATCTGGCCTTGGTATTATAGGAATCCTTATTATCTTGTTATCATCATTTCAGTTTTCAGGAGAGGTTCATGAAGGACAGATTAAGATGATGGCTTTAAGAGTTGGAAAAAGAGAAAAAATCATTTTTGGAAAACTACTTTCAATGATTACTATGATAGTTATATCAATAGGTTTGCTTTTCATAGTTTCAACAGCTGGTTATTATATGTTTATATCAAGTTCTGACTTAGGCACAGGAACTTTTCTTGGGACAATGTCAGAAAAAGCTTTGATATTTTCTCTTTTAAGCACAGTTATAACATCTATATTTTTAGTTACTATAACCTATGTAATAGGAGTGAATATGAACATGTTTATGACTTTTATCATTACCTTAGTAGTGATGTATGTAGGTAAATATCTTTCTGGATTAGAAAATTTAAAGTTCATGAAATACACTTCATTTTTCAGTGAAAGGCTTGATTTCTTGTTTAATGACTTTACTAATACCTTATTTATTAAAGGATTTTTAGGTTCATTTTTGCTGATAGCTTGTGTAGTCTTTTTAGGAATAATGAGATTTAAAAAAGTTGATATAAGATGATTTAATAGCTGTACAATGATATCATATTAATAGGTTAGATTTGACAAGAGGTGATAAATTTGATGTACAGTGTATTACTTGCAGATGATGAAAAAGAGATAATGGACTTTTTAAGTTTATATCTAGAAAAGGATGGCTTTAAGGTGTATACATCTAAAGATGGACATGAAGCATGGGATACTATTGAAAAAGAAAAGATAGATTTAGCAATTATAGATATAATGATGCCTCGCATAAATGGATATGAGTTAATAAAGAAAATAAGAAATAAAAGCAATATGCCTATAATGATTTTATCAGCTAAAGGAGAAAGTTCAGACAAAGTGTTGGGCCTTGGAATAGGTGCAGATGATTATATAACTAAGCCCTTTGATCCTTTAGAAGTAGTGGCTAGGGTGCAGGCTAATATAAGAAGATATTATAATTTAGGTTCTGGCGAAACCTATAAAACTTTAAATGTCAGAGATTTAACTCTTGATACCTCACAGTGTATTCTTTTTAAAAAAGATAAGCTCATTGAATTAACTTCTATAGAGTTTAAAATACTAAAACTATTTATGGAAAACCCAGGTAGAGTTTTCACTAAAAAGCAGATATATGAAGCTGCCTGGGAGGATTACTACATTGTAGATGATAACAACATCATGGTTTATATAAGCAAAATAAGAGAAAAACTAGGAGAAAGAGAGGGAGAAGCATATATTAAAACTATAAGAGGTTTAGGGTATAAGATGCTTCCTTAAGTATGAAAAAGAAAACAATAAGTCAGTTTGTAATTAAAAAATACTTTATATTCTCCTTTTGGCTCTTATTAGGAGTTTTGATTTTATATGCACTTATAAGTCTACTTAGTAAAAACTCTATAGATAATCTTTTAGATGGAATTAGTGCAGAAAAGTTAGTGAAAGTAGATTATGAAAATATTGATACTAGTTCATTAGAAAACCTAGATGGATGGATAGAAATATTAGATGATAATAATGATGTGATATACAGAAAAGGAAGGGTGCAAGAAGAGGTTCATCACTACACACAAGGAGAGTTATTAAAATTATCATCCATAAATAGGGTAACAGAAAATCAGCCCTATAAAATAGCTGGGGTAATAGAGATAAGTTTTAAAAAAGATAAAGAGGAATATTATGCTTCAGCTTCAGCATTTGAAAATGATGGAAAAGATTATACTTGCCTTGTTAAAATTCCAGTTGAGAAACTAAGAATAAAGTATACAATCATGAACCCAGGAGGGGAATCAAAATATGATATACTAAAATTAACTTTGATTTTTCTCTTTGGAGTAGCTGTTGTGTTTTTGATGGGCCTTATTAGTTACAGTAAAAGTATACAAAAACATGTAGCAAAACCTAACAAGGACCTAGTTGATGGGTTAGAGAAAATAACATCAGGAGATTATTCAAGTAGATTAACCCTTAATGGTGAATATGAGTATAAAGAAATTGAAGAAGCCTTTAATTTCATGGTTTATGAATTAGAAAAAGTTAAAAAAGAAAGAGAAAACCTTGAAAAAGAAAGACAACAACTATTTAGCAGCATAGCTCATGATTTAAGAACTCCTATAACAACAATAAAAGGTTACACTAGGGCCCTTCTTGATAATTTGATAGACAGCCATGAAAAACAAGAAGAATATCTAAATACCATTTTTAGAAAAGCTGATAATATGAGTGAACTTATAGATCTACTTATGATTTATACTAAGATGTCCAATGAAGAATATAAATTAAACTTAGAAAAAGTAGACTTTAAAGAGTTTATATTAGAAATAGCTGCTGAGTACTTTAATGATTTTGAGAAATGCAATATGAACTTTGATATAATAACAGATAAAAATGATATAACATGTGTAATTGATAAGCTTGAAATGAGAAGAGTAGTAGTAAACTTATTAGTAAATGTTATAAAGCATAACAAGGAAGGTACATCAGTTAAGTTAGTTATAAAACAAGAAAATAAGAAAACTATTTTTGAGGTACATGATAATGGTGGGCCCATCAAACATGAAATAATTGATAAGATATTTGATCCCTTTGTATCTGGTGATGAATCAAGAACAAGTAAAAATGGAAATGGGCTTGGACTTAGTATATGTAAGAAGATAGTAGAGAAACATGGAGGGTCCATCAAGTTAATTATGATAGATGATAATTGGAAGTGTTTTAGGGTTGAGATTTAAATAATATACGAAGTTTAACCAGTAGGAAGCTTTTCTTCTTCATGTTTAAAATCTATAACCTTAGTTCCTAGTGGGCTAGTTTCTATTGTTACTGTTTCTATTCCATATGGGGGATTATGAGGCCCAACAAAAGTAATAACTTGAGCAGTGATTATAAATGTGAATATTTCAGGGTCTGGTTGGGTTATTGATAATTTAGCCTTAGATAATTCAAATTGAGGTCCATTTCCTCCATAATATTTATTTATAGAATCAGTGATATAAGGATATATTAGTGAGCGGATAGTATTATTACTTAAATCAGAATCATCTTTAATACTTGATAAATCATTTAAAACTTCAGATTTTGCTTTTGAATATGGAACTTGAATAAATATAAATAAAGAAATTACAAAACAAATGAGATTTCTAGATATTTTCATTATAAAATCACCTCCATAATCATTAATATTGCATAGTTCAAATAAATTATTCAGAAATTATTTGTGAACTAGGAAAGGATGAACTTATTATATGAAAGAATTAAATATTGAAAAAGGAAGGGTAAAACTAAATCTAAAAGCCATAGAAATAGGAGAAGATTTATGTGTAATCATATCAGGTGGTGATAGACCTCACATAGGTTGTGTAACCTTAAGTGTACCAAGAAAAAGTTTTGAAGATGAAAATGTAATAAGTTCAACAACTTCAGTACTTAATATGACAGGCCATAAGGATGATGAAGCAGCAAGATATGTGGCCCATGAACTTTGTTCAAAGCTTAACAAAAATGTAGTTATAACCTGTGGAATTCATATTGATAACATTACAAAAGAAGAGATACATGTTACTATAGATTTATTAAAAGAACTAACAAAACAATTGATAAAAATGATTCAGTAAGGATGAAAACAATGGATAATAGAAAAAAAAGATTAGTAGTAGGAATGAGTGGAGCTAGTGGTGCAATACTTGGTATAGAACTTTTAAAGATTTTAAAAGAAAATCCAGAATGGGAAAGCCAT
The DNA here is from genome assembly GCF_900130055.1 of Clostridium intestinale DSM 6191. Taxonomy (GTDB): domain Bacteria; phylum Bacillota; class Clostridia; order Clostridiales; family Clostridiaceae; genus Clostridium_T; species Clostridium_T intestinale. The sequence continues at coordinate 195,833 of NZ_FQXU01000004.1, read as the reverse complement.
CTTGTTATATCAAGAGGAGCAGAAGAAACCATATTACAAGAAACTACATATAAGGTTGGAGAAGTAGGGGCACTTGCAGACAAGGTATATTCAATAAAAGATATTGGAGCAAGCATAGCAAGCGGAACTTTTAAAACAGAAGGAATGATAATACTTCCATGCAGCATGAAAACTCTTGCTGGAGTTGCATCAGGATATTCAGATAATCTACTTCTTAGAGCGGCAGACGTAACAATAAAAGAAAAAAGAAAACTTATATTAGCAGCTAGAGAAACCCCACTTAGCACAATACACCTAAGAAATATGCTGACCTTATCAGAATTAGGAGCCTACATAATTCCACCAATGGTTACTTATTATAATAAACCAGAAAGTATAAAAGATATGAATCATCATATAATAGCTAAGATTTTAGATAAATTTGATATTGAGGTTGATGGGTTTAAGAGATGGGGGGAAGAATAGTGGTAGAAAGAGAAATGTATGAAAAAGCAGTTAACTTATTAAACAAAAGTAATACACTTGCATTATCAATGGTAGACGAAGATGGTTATCCTAAAATTTACCCAATGGAGAAGGTAGTTTCAGTAAACTTAGATAAGGTTATTTTTATTACTAAGAAAGATTCCAATAAAGCAAAACTACTAAATATAAGTAATAAATGCTGTATAGAAGTTCATACAGAAGATGATATGGTTTTACTTAAGGGAAATATGGAGATTCATGAAAGTGAGTATATAAAGAAAAAAAGTCTACCTAATGATTATATAAAAAGATTGGAACGTAGTGGAAGTGAAAGGTATTGTGTGTTAATTTTTAAAACTTTTCAGGTTGATTTATATATAGACGGGGATAGGTGTACTTCTATTATAGAATAGACACAAAACGTTAGTAATGGGAAAATTTAAAGATAGTTTGGTTTTATATAGATTAAGGGAGCTTCATTTAGAAGTTCCCTTATAATATTATGAGGTAAATTATGGTATAATAAGAAATAACCTACTAAGGGTTAATGAACAATTAATAGGAAGAAATTATAGAGGAAAATAGTAATTTAGGGGATGGAGAAAAAATGGATTTTAGAAATACATTTGACCGAATACCAGAAACATTTGATAAATATAGACCACGATATTGTGATGAACTATTCTCAGAAATTATAGCTGTTGCTAATTTGAACTTAAGAAAAGATGTACTTGAAATTGGCCCAGGGACAGGACAAGCAACAGAGCCTATTTTAAAAACTGGCTGTAGTTATAAGGCTATTGAACTCGGGGAGAACTTCACAGAATTTATGAAAAGCAGATATGGGACTTATAGTAATTTTGATATTGTAAATGCTGATTTTGAAACATACGACTTTGGAAAGCAAACATTTGATTTAATATATTCAGCAGCTACAATTCAATGGATACCTGAAGAAATAGCATTCTCAAAAGTCTACAATATTCTAAAACCTGGTGGCATTCTTGCAATGTTTATGACCCGTTCGGATGAGAAAAGTGAAAATGAAGAGCTATACAATAGAATAGATGAGGTTTATAAAGAACATTTTTCTGTTAAGCAGAAATATAATCGTAAAATGCAATATAGCAATGTTGTGAATTATGGATTTGTTAATTATAAATATAAAGAATGGAATAAGGTAAGGACACTTAATGCTGATGAATATATTTCATATATTAGTACACATTGCGAACATATAACTTTACAAGAGCCATATAAGTCTAAATTTTATGCGGCAGTAAGAAAGGCAATTATGGATTTTGGCAATAAAATTATTATTAAAGATACTATTCCATTATATCTTGCTCAAAAACCGCTATAAAATCTAATTTAAGAATTAAGTAATTATAAATAGTGATTTGTGGAGGGGGATTATGACAAAAGTTAAAGTCATTGTCTTTGATTTATTTGAGACATTGCTTCATGACATTAAATTTGATTTTAATTCGGGTTTATCTTATCTACATGAAAATATCTTATCAAAGGATACTGATAAAGTTGGATTGCTAGATTATGCAGCTACATATTGGAAAGAACTTTATGATAAAAGAAACGAGGATAATTCAGAAGTAGCATTTGAAGATGAACTTTTAGATTTTAAAAACAAATATGGTTTTAAGGTTAATTATCCATTAGAAGAAATTTTATTTAATTGTGCACTTGAAATAAATACTACTGAATTGTTTAATGACACAATTTATACTTTAGAGCAACTTAAGTTATTAGGAATTCCAGTTTATTTATTGAGTAACTCCATATTTAAAAAGAATGTGATGAGAAAATTCATTAATCAGTATGATTTAGAAAAATATTTTGTTAATATACATTTTAGTGCTGACTATAAGATAAGGAAACCGCATAAAGATTTATTTAAAATTGTATTTGATGATATTAAAAAGTATGAGACTAAAATAGAAATGAAACAAGTTTATTTCATTGGAGATAACTTTGAAGCCGATGTTCTAGGGGCTGAAAATTTTGGATTTACGCCAATTTTTATAAACCGTAAACATGATAATGATATTAATAACAAAAATTTTATTGAGATTAAGTCGCTAAATTAATTGTTAGAAGTAATTTGATAAATTATAATTTGTACAAATAAAGTAACATAAATTTATCTTCAACCTATGACTCCAATATTATCAGAAAGGTTTGCAAGTTTAGTCTCTGATGAAAACGTAACTTTAGATGTTAATAGAACTATATTAAAAGAGGGGAGTGTTGATATATCAGGTGAGATAATATTTAAAGCAAAAGGGCTTAGCAAAGAGGCGATAGTTGATTTACAGCCATTTATTGAAAAGGTTAAAATTACTGAAGAAAGAATAATAAAATAGTATGAATATAGGAGTTTAAATGGGGGTGCCAAATGATATTAATAGAGATTGGTTTGCTATTTGCATTATTGGGGGGCGTGTTTTTTAAATTATTTCCACCCAAAAACATCAATAGTATTTATGGTTGGCGTTCAAGGTTATCGATGCGAAATAAGGACACATGGGCAGAAGCCCAAAAGTATGGAAGCAATGCATTTATAGTAGGAGGAATAATTTTAGCATTAATTGGAGTTATTATTCAGTTTACTTTGCCTAAATTAGTTGAATCAATAAAAATAATACTTGTAATTTTAGGAACATCAGCAATTATACTTGCTGGAGAGGTACATTTAAGAAAGATCTTTAACAAAGATGGAAGTAAAAAATTATAGCTTGGTAAAACGTATTTCATTATTAATTACAATGTTTTTGCTTTTTGAATTAATATAGCTAAGGATAATCTTTCTCATAAAAAGCATTATAGGTGGATAACCCTACCTATAATGCTTTTTTGAAATTTAAAGTATAGGAAATCACTTGGCTTAATGTTTTGAAAATTATGGTATAATAAAATGGGTATTACTACAATTGGAGGTATCAATAATGAAAATAGTTTTTATGGGAACTCCTGATTTTGCAGTTCCTTCATTGAAGAAGATGATAGAGAAATATAATGTAAGTGCGATTGTAACACAACCTGATAAACCAAGTGGAAGAGGAAAAAAGGTAGCAATTTCACCAGTCAAAGAGGTGGGGCTATCGAATGGAATTCCAATTTTTCAACCCGATAAAATAAAAACAGACGCTGTAGTTATTGATAAATTAAGAGAAATAAAACCTGATTTTATTATTGTTGTAGCATATGGGCAAATCATAACTCAGCAGATAATTGATATACCAAGACTCGGATGTATTAATCTACATGCATCTCTTCTCCCAAAGTATAGGGGATCATCACCAATAAATTGGAGTTTGATAAAAGGGGAAATAAGAACTGGAAATACAACTATACTAATGGATACGGGTATAGATACTGGTGACATGCTTATGAGAAGTGAGTTTGACATATCTGAATCTATGACAGCAGGAGAATTGTACGAATTATTAAAAATAGACGGTGCTGAACTGTTAGGGGAAACAATAGATGGAATCATCACAGGTAAAATTTGTGGGATAAAACAACAGCGTGATGGAGGCTCTTATGTACAGATGTTAAACAAGCAAATGGCAAAGATTAATTGGAATGACAGCAGTATTAACATACATAATTTAATAAGAGGGTTGAGTTCTTGGCCACATAAAAATATAAACTCATGGCCAACTGCCTATACTTATTATAAAGATATTCCATTTAAAATCTTTAAATCTAAATCAGTAGAGGCAAGTATTACTAAACCACCTGGTTATATCATGGATGCAAATAATGAAGGTATTACAGTCGCCACCGATAACGGTATTCTAATTATAGAAATATTACAGCTTCCAGGAGGAAAACCTCTTGAGGTAAAAGAATTTTTAAAAGGAAATAAAATAGAAAAAGGCATTGTATTATCATAATTAATTAATTATGACTATTGATTCGTAATTTTCTCATATTAAGAATTATAGGTGGATAACCCCACCTATAATTTTTTTGCTATATTTAATCCTACATTAAAACTTTCACCAAGAATATAAACTTCATATACACAATTTATATGAAAACACAATTAGATATATAATCATTATATATAAATCACTCCTGAAATAATTCAATAAACCTTTCTGCAAGTGGAGATAAGGAGGAGTTTTTTAGCCAAGTAACTGCAATTCTTGTATGCATTTTATCGTGAAGTATATCTTTAACTATAAGTTCGGAACAATCCATAGTTAAAAGAGCTGATCTTGGAACTATTCCTATACCAAACCCTTCTTTAGCCCAATTTAGTGTAGTTCTTGCATCATCATTTTTGCAGCAGATAAAGGGTTTTATTTCAAACTCTTTAAAAACATCATAAATAAGTTCTTCAAATCTTCTGTAGATTATTAGAGGCTTGTCTTTAAGTTCTTCAATAGTTATAACATTTTGAGCTTCTCCACATATGAATTTCTCCTTCATAACAGCAACCATAGGCTCCAATGAAGCATAACGGCACTCTAGCATGTTATGTTTAAAGGGAGTTCGTATTATTCCAAGCTCAATAATACGTTTTTCTAGCATTTCTATAACAGAAAAAGTATTTCCCTCATATATTTCAAAGCGGACATCTGGATAATGTTCAGTAAATTCAAGCATATTAAAATTAGGGATTATACCTCCTGATGAAGATATAGCGCCTATAGATAACACACCAGATAGTCCTTTTCCACAGTTCTCAACCTCACGTTTAGTTATGGCAGCAATATCAAGTAATTGTTCTGCACGTTTGTAGAGGAGTCTACCAGCGTCAGTTAATTCTATGTTTCTAGGGCCACGTTTTACTAAAGTTACGCCTAGTTCTTGTTCTAAAAGATTTAACTGATAACTTAGGGGAGGCTGAGCTATATGTAGTTTTTTTGCAGCTGCTGTAATCTGCCTTTCTTCAGCAATAGTTAAAAAATATTTTAGTTGTTTTAAATCCATATAATCACCCTAAGTTAAGTATAACATATTATTTTTATATGGATCATAGCTAAAATAAGTATTTTTTATATATATGAAAAAACTGTATACTATATTTTAGTAGATAAAAATTAAGTTTGATTATCCTTAAAAATTAGAATAGAACACTAGCTTTTTTGTAAAAATCTATTTATACATGTTTAATATTATTAGGAGTGGTGAGATGAGGAAATTATTAATTCATTTAAAAGATTATAAAAAAGAATCTATATTAGCGCCTTTATTTAAGATGTTAGAAGCTGCTTTTGAATTATTTATTCCAATAGTTATGAAATCAATCATAGATGTTGGTATTAAAAATGGAGATAAGATGTATATCTTTAAGATGTGCACCATTATGATAGCTCTTGGAATAATAGGATTAGTTTGTTCAATTACAGCACAATATTATTCAGCCAAAGCCGCAGTTGGTTTTTCAACAATTTTAAGACAAAGATTGTTTGATCATATTCAAGCTTTAGGTTTTTCAGAGATGGATAAGTTAGGTACATCAACAATGATTACTAGAATGACAAGTGATATAAACCAGATTCAAGCTGGGGTAAATATGGTACTAAGGTTGTTTATGCGTTCGCCATTTATAGTTATAGGTGCAATGATAATGGCCTTTACAATTGATGTTCAATCAGCACTAATATTTCTTATATCAATTCCTGTTCTTTCAATAATTGTTTTTGGAGTGATGTTTGTAAGTATACCTCTTTATAAAAAGGTTCAGATAGCTCTTGATACTGTATTAAAAAATACAAGAGAAAATCTTATTGGAGCTCGTGTAATACGTGCTTTTCATAAAGAAGAGGAAGAAATAGAAACTTTTAAGAAAAATAATGAGATTTTAAAGAAGTTACAGCTTTTTGTAGGTAGAATTCTTGCCTTCATGAATCCAGTAACCTACATCATTGTAAATGCAGCTATTGTAGGGATTTTATATACAGGAGCAATAAGAGTTAACAGTGGGGCATTAACAACAGGAGCAGTAATAGCACTTGTAAGTTATATGTCTCAAATATTGATTGAGCTTATTAAATTAGCAAATTTAATCATTTCAGTAACTAAAGCCTTTGCATGTGGAAACCGCGTACAGTCAATTTTTGAAATTCATCCTAAGATTAATAAGGAAGATAACAAGGTAATTAATGTAGAAGAAAAAAATACTGATGGTACATTTATTGAATTTAGAAATGTTGCATTAAAATATCATAATGAAGGTGAAAATGCCTTATCTGAAGTCAATCTTAAAGTTGAAAAGGGAGAAACCATTGGAATTATAGGTGGAACTGGTTCAGGAAAATCTTCTTTTGTAAGCTTACTTCCAAGATTTTATGATGCTACTGAAGGGGAACTTCTTATAGATGGAGTAAATGTCAAAGACTATAATATAGAAGACTTAAGAAGAAAAATAGGAATAGTAATGCAAAGAGCTATACTATTTAAAGGGAGTATAAAAGATAATCTTTATTGGGGGAAGAAGAATGCCTCTAGCGAAGGTATAGAAGAAGCTTTAGAAATTTCGCAATCAAAAGAGTTTGTATTGAAAAAAGATAATGGGGTAGATAGCTTTATTGAACAAGGTGGAAAAAATTTATCTGGTGGACAAAAGCAAAGACTTACAATAGCTAGAGCATTAGTTAGAAAACCAGAGATTTTAATATTAGATGATAGTGCATCTGCTTTAGATTTTGCAACAGATGCGAAGTTAAGAGCTGCTATAAGAAAAATGAAAAGTAAGCCAACAGTGTTTATTGTATCTCAAAGAACTTCTGCCATTGAACATGCAAATAAGATAGTTGTGTTAGATGAAGGAAAAGTAGTAGGCATTGGAACACATCAAGAATTACTAGAAACTTGCCAAGTATATCAAGAAATATATTATTCACAGTATTCTAAAGCAGAAAATGGAAGAGGGTGAAAAAATGAGTAAGGTTAAACAACTAAAACATCAAAAAGAAACAATGGCGAAGGTATTAATCTATGTTAAGAAATATTGGACATATATAACTTTATCAATAATACTTGCAGCAGTATCAGTAGCCTCAACACTTTATATATTAACCTTAATTGGTGATGGGATTGATTGTATAATAGGCGTAAATCAAGTTGATACTTACGGACTTATAAAAGTACTTAAGAGTATAGGCTTATATACTGCAATAACGGCTTTATCACAATGGGGTATGAATATATGTAACAATAAAGTTGTTTATAATGTTATAAATGATATAAGAAAAGATGCCTTTGAAAAGATTGAGAGATTACCTTTAAAATATATTGACAGCAAGTCTTATGGAGAAATTGTAAGTAGAGTTATAGCTGATGTTGATCAATTTGCTGATGGGCTTTTGATGGGCTTCACTCAGCTTTTTACAGGGGTAATTACTATTTTAGGAACTCTTTTCTTCATGTTTAGAGAAAATGTATCAATAGCCTTTATAGTTGTATGTTTAACTCCAGTCTCTATATACGTTGCTAGTTATATTGCTAAAAAGACCTATAGCATGTTTAAGCTTCAATCAGAAATAAGAGGAGAACAGACTGCTTTTGTTGATGAAATGATAGGAAATCAAAAGGTAGTTCAAGCTTTTAGTTATGAAGAAGAAGCTGCGAAAAACTTTGGAGAAATAAACGCTAGATTAGAAAAGGCATCTTTACATGCTATATTTTATTCATCAATAACCAACCCAGCTACAAGATTTGTAAATGGATTAGTATATACTGGAGTTGGAATATTTGGAGCGATTTCTGTTATAAATGGAAACTTGACAGTTGGAGTTTTAACTAGCTTCTTAAATTATGCAAATCAATATACAAAACCTTTTAATGAGATATCAGGAGTTGTAACTGAACTTCAAAATGCATTAGCTTGTGCTAAACGTGTATTTGAACTTATAGAAGAAAAAGCAGAAGTTCCTGATGCACCTAATGCAAAAGAACTAGGAGAAGTAAAGGGTGATGTTGTTTTAAATGATGTTGATTTTTCATATACACAAGATAAAAAATTCATTGAGGATTTAAACATCAAAGTAAAATCAGGACAAAGAATTGCAATAGTAGGCCCAACAGGATGTGGAAAAACAACTATAATAAATTTGCTAATGCGCTTTTATGAAATAGATAAAGGAAGTATAATGGTAGATGGGTATGATATTCGTGAAATAAGTAGAAAGAGTTTAAGATCTAATTATGGAATGGTTCTTCAAGAAACTTGGCTTAAGTCTGGAACAATAAGAGAAAACTTAACGATGGGAAAACCAGATGCAACTGAGGAAGAAATAATAAATGCTGCAAAACTTGCTCATGTTCATGGTGTTATCAAAAGAATGCCTCATGGATATGATACTGTAATATCAGATGATGGCGAAAGTTTATCTCAAGGAGAAAAGCAACTACTGTGTATAGCAAGAGTAATGCTTTGTCTTCCACCAATACTGATTTTAGATGAAGCTACATCTTCAATAGATACAAGAACAGAAGTCAAGATTCAAAAAGCCTTTGCAACAATGATGAAAGATAGAACTAGTTTCGTAATAGCTCATAGATTGTCTACTATAAAAGATGCGGATATAATACTTGTTATGAAGGATGGAAAACTAATTGAACAAGGAAGTCATGAAAAACTACTTGAAGAAAAAGGCTTTTACTACAACCTTTATAACAGCCAGTTTGTTAAACAGGCGTAAAATATATTATTATACGGAGGAGTTTCATGGAATTTTTAAAAGCACTGATATTAGGGATAATACAGGGGATTACAGAATGGCTGCCTATTAGCAGTACTGGACACATGATTTTAGTAGATGAAATATTAAAATTAAATGTAAGTTCAAACTTTATGGAGTTATTTTTAATAATAATTCAGTTTGGATCAATATTAGCGGTTATAGTTATTTATTTTAAAGATCTAGTTCCTTTTGAAGTAAAGGGTGGCTTTAGATTAGATAAAGAAAAAATAAATATGTGGGTTAAAATTGTAATAGCATCAATACCAGCAGGAATAGTTGGTGTATTATGGTCAGATGAATTAAATTCTCTTTTCTTTAACAGCAAAGTTGTAGCAATAATGCTTATATTAGTGGGAGTTGCATTTTTAGTAATAGAGAAGTGGAACAAAAATAAAAGTCCTAAAGTTAATTCAATTGCAGATATCACATATAAATCTGCTTTTATAATAGGAGTTTTTCAACTAGTAGCAGCAGTTTTCCCAGGAACCTCAAGATCAGGTTCGACTATAATAGGAGCACTTTTACTTGGAATTGCAAGACCAGTTGCAGCACAATTTACTTTCTTTTTAGCAGTTCCAATAATGGCTGGAGCAAGCCTTTTAAAACTAATCAAGTTTGAAGGAAGTTTTACTAGCACAGAACTTGGAATACTAATAGTAGGAATGGTAAGTGCATTTGTAGTTTCTATAGTATGTATTAAATTCTTAATGAGTTACATTAGAAAACATAACTTCAATGTATTTGGATGGTATAGAATTGTCTTAGGAATATTAGTTTTATTCTTATTAAGATAAGAGTTGTTAAATAAATAAACATAAAGAAGGTAGTCGCTAATGACTACCTTCTTTATGTTTGCATACTTAAACATCCATAAAAGAAATTTTTAAAGGATATTATAGAGTGGGACTTATTTACTTTAGTTAGTGGTATTGCTTTATGAAAACCATCATTTACATTAACAATAAGTTCTTGATTATCAGAATTGCTTTCATAAATGTTAAAATACTGAATGAGATAGGCTGTTTCATCAGGTAAATTATCAATAAAGTTGGTTGTGGATTTAAGTTCTCTTAAATCTAATAGGGAATATTGATCATTTAACAAGGCAACTTTTTGAATATAACCGACCCAATTTCCAAGCATGTCCCGACTAATAATATCTTCTAAAATTATATAATCTCTAGATTTATAGGAGAATATTCGAGCATCTTTTTCATTAACAATGCAATATTCACGGTTGCTTCTTCTAAAGGACATCTGATTTTCTAACAATGAACATCCTGATATGCTTAAAGATATACTAAATAATAAAAATATAGAAAAAAATCTTTTCATTTAAATTCTCCTATTCACAAAATAGTTAACAACTATCATGCTAACATTCAAATTTAAAGAAACCATAAGGAAAATACAATAGTATAGCAAAATTTTAGTATGTAAATTAAGTAGATTATTTTTGTTTAAATGTATCTATCAACCTTAGAGAACGCTGTGCTTCAGATTTTATTATATGATTTTCATTGCTAGCTATAATTTGGTTTAATACATCAATACTAGCCTTTGTTCTAAAAGAAGAGAGACAACATACACACTTCCAAACTATCAAGTTATTATCTGAATACTTGTCTAAAGTATTAGTGATTGATTTGAAAAAATTATCATTAACATGGTCAGGGTTATAGAATAATAAAAAGCCAATAGCATCAATAACTTCTGAAATTTTAACTTCATCATTACTATCTAACACATCAAATAGTACAGGCAAAATTCTAAAGTTCATTTTTCCTAAACTTCGTGCAATAATATCTCTTGGTAAGGGGTAACTCTTTTTTTGAGAAACCTTTTCTGATAAACATAGATGCTGATTTTTACCTATACAACCTAAATAAGAAACCATCTGTTTTGCAGTTTTAATATCTCCTTTTTCAAGAGCATTACAAATTTCAATTTTCGTATAAAGAGACTTTTCAATACAAAGTCTATCTAATAACATTTTAATAAAATCTAAATCCTCGGTATGAAATCTACTCGATAACAAGCTTATAGCAACTGATCTTTCAACAGATACTTGCGAGTTTATTAGTAGAAATAGTTCACTATTAGTTAAGTGTTGAAAGTTAAAAATATCTTCTTTGAAAATAAAACCTCTCTTACGTAAATCTTCATTACTGCTTTTCATAATCAATCTCCCTCGAATAACGTCAATAACTATTAATAAATTAAATACATTATATACCAAATAGTTTATAAAACAAAATTTAAGAAGTTTAAGTATTGAAAGAATAGATCAAAACTACATAAAATTGGAAGGAGATGATATAATAGACATATATGTATCAGAAATGATTTAAGGGGATGTAATAAATGAAAGAGTTTATTTTAAAAGATAAAAAAACACGTATGAGGTATCATGATTTCCCAGGAAAAGAAATGCCTATACTATTTATACATGGACTAGGATGCGCAGGTTCCTTTGACTATCCGGAAGTTGCAGCTCAAGAGGAATTAGCAGGACATAGAAAAATAATTGTTGATTTACTTGGATCAGGATTTAGCGACAAACCAGATGGTTTTGAATATAGTGTAAAAGCCCATGCAGAATACCTAAGTGATTTTGTTGAGTTTTTAGGTTTAAAAAAGCTTATTATATTTGCTCATAGTCTTGGAGGTGCTGTTGGAATCACATTAGCTAACTTGTGTAAAGACAAGGTACATAGATTAATTTTATCTGAAGCGAATTTAGATAAAGGTGGCGGATTTACAAGTAAAGCTATAGCTGAGTATGAGATGAATAATTTTATTAAGGAAGGATTTCAAGAAATTATAACTAGAAGTAAAAAACATTCAAGTGAAATATGGACAGGAAGTTTTTCGGTATGTTCACCTAAAGCTATGTACTTAATATCTAAATCTGCTATCGAGGGAGATATCCCTTCATGGAGAGAGTTGTTATACTCATTAAATTGCCCAAGAACTTTTATATTTGGTGAAGAGTCTTTGCCAGATCCAGATATGCAGGTTTTAGCTGAAGAAGGAATACATATAGAAGTTGTTAAAAATGCTGGACATTCAATGGCTTGGGAGAATCCTAAAGGTTTGGCTGAAGCTATAAAAAATGGAATTGATAGGAGAGAATAAGATGGATAATTATTTTAATGAAGCCATCTCTGTTATGAAGGAGCTATATGGAAAAGATGTAGCTATGTCTCTTGCTACAGTTAATGGAGATAAGGCAAATGTCAGGGTTATAAATGCTTATTATAAAGATAAAGTTTTTTATATTACAAGCTATGGGTTAAGCAACAAAATGAAAGAGATATCTAAAAATAAAAATGTTGCTTTAAACCATAATTTGTTTGTAGCTCATGGTACAGGAGAAAATATAGGAAATCCATTAGATAAAGTAAATGAGAAACTAAGAGAAGAACTAAAAAATGTCTTTTTTGTTTTCTATGATAAACATGTGAATGAGAAGGATAAAAACACATGCATATTAAAGGTTAATTTAAGTGATGCTCTTGTCTTTGCTAATTATTATAAATACTTCATTGATTTTGAAAATGAGACATCAACAAGAGAAAAGTGTGTAGTTGATATAATATTTTGATGGATAGGAGATTGCTATGAAATATGATGTAAGAAGATTAGAGTCTTGTGAACTAGAGGATGCTTTTAAACTGGCTTTAAGGACCTTTATGGAATTTGAAGCACCTGATTATGGATTGGAAGGTGTAAATGCATTTAAAAAAGATGTAATTGAAAATGAAGAATTTAAAAACGCTTGTAGAAACGGTGATAATCGCATGTGGGGAGCCTTTGATAAGGATAAACTTATTGGAATTTTTATTATGAGAGGAGTTTCGCATATATCTATGGTTTTTACGGATAAAGAGTACCACCGTAAGGGTATAGCAGCTAGTATATTTAAACAGCTAGTTAAAGATGTAAAAAAGCAAAATCCAGAAGTTATAGAGCTAACTCTTAATTCATCACCATATGGAAAGCCATTCTATTATAATATGGGATTTATAGCTACAGATGATGAAAAAACAATAAATGGAATTCGCTTTACTCCTATGGTGTTTGATTTATCAAAATAGATGTTAAATATAATGGGAAGTCAAAAATAAAGATTATAAAAGTTTATTTGAGAAATGAGGAAATCAAATGAAGACACTTATACTAAATGGATCACCAAGAAAAAATGGTGATACCATGACTTGGTTAAAGGAATTTATAAATGAACTAGATGGTGAATATAAAATTGTAAATGCTTATAAGTGTAATATAAAGCCTTGTATAGATTGTAGGTATTGTTGGGAAAACGAAGGTTGTTGCCAAAAGGATGAGATGCAAGAAGTGTATAAATATATTCAAGAATGCGATAACATTTTAATAGCATCACCTATTTATTTTTCAGAACTTACAGGTCAATTATTAGCAATCATGAGTAGACTTCAAACTTATTGGTGTGCAAGATTTTTTAGAAAAGTAACTCCAATAACTAAAAAGAAAAGAGGGGGAGTATTATTAGTTGGTGGAGGAGATGGTTCAATGGAAAAGGCATCAGATACAGCAGTATGTATACTAAGCAAAATGAATGCAGAACTAATTGGAGCCGCATATTCTCACAATACAGAAAATATTTCTCCTATTTATGATAATGATGCCATGAGGAGTATGGAAAATATATTAGTACAATTTAATGAAGGAGAAGATTATAGAAAATGAAAGATGTTGGAGTAATATTTGAAATCCCAAATGAGTACGGAAATTATTTATCGGAGATATTAGAACAGTTACCAGTAAATTTGTATGAGTGGGTAATAGACAATGATGAAATACACCTAGTAGATAACGATGGGTTTCTATTTAATGAAAATGGTGTGATATCCGGAGAAAAATTATATGAAACATCTAAAAATAATACTTACTATATGGTGTTTGTAACCTTAAAAGGATTTTTAAAAGATGGACATATTAAATATATATCAAATTATGAAGAGTTTTTAGAAGGTGATTGTCAAATCATACTTGGAGTATATGATTGTTCTCAGGTTGTGTTTTGGTGTAAAGATTCAAATTTAATATCTAATATGTATGTTTATGCTCAGTCAAAAGGATATGAAAATATTGGATATATAAATGAAAAAGAGGTGAATGAAGGGAAATATCGTATTGAGTAATATAATCAAAAAACTTTTGATAAATATAAATACGAAGATAATAGATGAGGTGTTAAAATGATTGGACAAATTATACGAGTGGTTTCTTATATAATATTAATAATTATTAATATTAGGTTATTTAGAGAAAAGAAAAAAATACATAACGTTATATTCGCCATATTTTTCATGCTTGAAGGCGTAAGAATAGTTTTTCTGAACCAATATTTATCTGAAAACATGCAAACAGGTGCAGAAGCCTGTCAACTAACATTGTTGATGGTTGCTTCATTTCTGTTTTTAAGAGATAGAAAGTTAGAAGATAAAGTTAAAGAGTGATTAATAAAGGGGAGTAGTTATGAGAAGAGTATGGAATAACAAAATATTTCAAGCTATAGTATTTGTGCTAATAGCATCAACTATTGGGATAATTTATAGTAAAATTAGTTCACTACAATTTGTATTTGAAAATGCAGGTATAATCGAGAGTTCAGTAGCTGAAAGTTTAATTAGTGATGCAAAACTTATAAAGGTTCTAGTCTTGATAATTGGTGGAATAGCAATAGGGTTATATTATAATTTCACTTATTCACTAAATAGGAACAAACTATAAATTTAACTTGGAGAGTATTTATGAAAAGAAATATTGGATTAATAAAAATTTGGGCAGTATTCATAGGTTTTATAGCACTATTTTTAATTAACTTTGGAATAAAAACAAATATTGGATATACATCAATGATGTGGTTAATATTAGATTTTTGTGTGCTTATACTATCTATAATAATTTTAATTAAAAATAAACTCCCTAGGAAAAATCAAGTATTAATTTCATTAGTATTTGGATTTTTAATGTTTGTAGCTTATCAAGGAATATCATTTTCATCCATTAAAGGGTTTTTGATTACTTTTTTAACATCTTTAGCTATGTTCAGTATATTTAATTTATATGAAAAAAACTCTTTAAAACTGTTAAAGGCCAATGATATAAAATCTATATTGATAACTATTGGGATTGGAATTATAGTCGGTGTTGTATTGGGAGGTATTAATCTTTTTATTAGTGGTAAAACCCTTAATTTCAATGTTAAGATCTCTTATTTCTTAGTTGCATTAAGTCCTGGGGTATATGAAGAAATTGCTTTAAGGGCATTTATATATTCATTATGCCTCTATATACTTAAAGGTGAAATCAACACAAGGTTTCAAAGATTCACTTGTTATTTTATGATGACAATTCCTCATGTGATGATTCATACACCCGACCAGTTTGTTAATCAAGGTGTAATTTCAGGAATCATGGCAATGATTATCTTAACAATTTTGTTTGGCTTACCATTTGCTTTTTTACAAAGAAAAAGAGATATAAGTTCAGCAATGATTGGACATGGACTAGTTGATGTCATAAGATTTTGCTTTTTAGGATTACCTTATTAGAATGAATTTATAAACGATTATTTAGCTAGAAATATTTTGACTAAGGAGGAAAAGAAAGTGGGAAATTTAGAAGAAAAAGATTTAGAACTTATTAAAAGAGCCTCAGAGGCAATAAAAAAGAATTATGATAATATAAAGTTTAATCATACAGTAGGTGCAGCTGTTAGATGTAAAAATGGGAATATATACACAGGAGTAAATATCTATTCAATGCATGGGGCCTGTGCAGAGCTAGTAGCTATAGGAGCAGCTATAACTAATGGAGAAAGAGAATTTGAATCTATAGTTGCCCTTAGAGGAGAAAATGGTGATGAGATTTTACCTCCATGTGGTAATTGCAGACAAGTTCTTATAGATTATATGCCAAGTTGCAAAGTCATTGTTAATGATAAAAGTGAACTTAGAAAAGTAGCTGTAACTGAGTTGGTACCATTTGCTTATAATGTGCCTGAATAACATATAATGATAACTAAGTTGAAAACTCAAGGGGGAGATATGTAATTGGGTGAAGTGGATAAACGTAATAAGCTTGATGAAGAGCCTTTTTCATATAAAGTTTCAAAAGATAACAAAGTTTTTATATATTGGGGTGGGAAACTAGTTACAATATTAAAAGAGAAAGAAAGCAGCAAGTTTTTGGTACGAATAGAAAATACTGATGTAAAGTCAGGACAATTGATTATGGCAAAAGCAACAGGAAATTTTAAACATGGAAATGAAAAAAAGTAATGTCTATATTAATGTTAATAGGTAAACTAAAGAGAAATATGTTTAGGAGGCGAAATATGTGAAGTTATTTTTAACATCAAAAGCCTTTGGAAATTCTGTTATAAAAAATAAAATGTTGGGCCAATTAAAGAAGGATGTAAGAATAACGAGAATACTTTTAATACCAACAGCTTTAAGTGGAACCTATCCTCCAGATAAATATATGAATGAATTGCTTGTTTCTGGATTTTGTAAAGACAATATCATTATTTTTGATGAAGCAAACAGCAATGACTACTGTAATTTAGACATTGATATTATTTATGTATGTGGGGGTAACACCTTTACATTAGTAAAATTGATAAATGAATGTGGGTTTGCTTCAGAAATAGTAAAATATTTAAGTAGAGGTGTTATGTATATTGGAAGAAGTGCAGGAACGCATCTAGTAACAAAAAATGTTGAACATGTTTTGCCTTTTGATGAAAATCAAATTGGATTAGAGAACTTTGATGCATTGGGTTTATTTAATGGTATTATATTTTGTCATTATGATCAGGGTAGAGAGAACTATTATTCTCAAGCAATAAAAGAAGAAAAATATAATGTTTATAAAATTACCAATGAAGAAATGATTATTTATGATAATGGACAAATATCGATATTATAAATTTTTATAGGAGCAATGTAATCAAAATTTAGTCTTTAAATAACTAAAATTGATTCAAAAAATGGTTGTTAATAAATAAGTTTTAAATGGAGTAAGTACCTATGAGTAAAAAATTATCAGAAATGAGTCTTGAAGAACTATGGCAGCTATTCCCCATATTTTTAGTAGAACATCAAAACTCTTGGGCGGAGTTTTATGAGGAAGAATTAACTTTTCTTCAAAGTATAATACCCAATAATCTAGTTGAAAAGATTAATCATATTGGAAGTACAGCTATAAAAACCATATGGGCGAAACCAATTATTGATATTATTGTGGAGGTATCACAAGATTGCAATATAAGAGATCTAAAAGAAATACTTATTAATGATGGTTATCTATGTATGTCTGAGGAAGAAAAAAGAATTTCCTTAAATAAAGGTTATACAGATAAGGGATTTCAAGAAAAAGTGTACCATATACATCTAAGATATTTAGGAGATAATGATGAATTGTATTTTAGAGATTATCTTAATGAAAATCCTGATATAGCAAAGAAATATGAGAAATTGAAGCTTGAGTTATGGAAAAAGTTTGAGCATAACCGTGATGGTTATACAAATAGTAAAACAGAATTTATTAAGCTTTATACAAATAAGGCTAAAGAAAAATACAAAAATAGATATTGATAATTAAACTAATGTGAACAAAAAAGGAGGAAGTAAAAATGTTTGGTGGGAAGTCGAATGCAGATGATAGATTTCAGGTAATTTATAAAGAAAATGGTCTTTCAGCATGCAAAATAATAGTAGATAAAGAAACAGGTGTCCAGTATTTATTTACTCATGAGGGATATGCTGGTGGTTTAACTGTATTAGTGGACAAAGAGGGAAATCCACTTATTTAAAGAAGGATATTAATAAGATTTTACAAAATTTATATTATAGGAGAGGTATTATGTTAGAAAAAGTAAATTTGAAATCAGCAGTAAATTCGGTTGATAAGTTGTATGTATATGACAAGATTGGTCAATTAAATGGACATGTTCTTAGTGTTGTCAATGTAGAGAATCGCACATTGGATTTTCATGTTCATGAAGGTTCAGATGAATTATTTTATGTGATTGAAGGTAGTTTTTATTTAGAAACCGATCAAGGATCAATTGAAGTAAATGAAGGAGAATTTATTATTGTTCCTAAAGGAATTAGACATAGACCTGTAGTTAAGAGTTTATCAAGATTCTTGATGATTGAGTTAGAAGGTACACTTAATAAAGAAAATAGTGGAGATTTATATGAAGATTAACTCACTTTGAAAATGATATTGAGGTAGATTTTATTAGGTTCATAAAAGGTACATCAGATTTATAAAGAAATATAATAGGCCCATCAAAATAAAGAAGTTCATGAAGTATAAGTATAGGACTATGAGTAAATAAGAGAGGCCCATGATAAAAAAAAGAGGTTCATGAAAACTAAAAAAAGAACAAGATACGTAAAGTGAAAGGAAGTTTGGGGATGTCAATAGAGATTAAGTTGGGCTATGATAATAGTAAAGAAATTGCGAAGTTATTTTTAGAATATACAGAAATGGTTATATTTAATGATCCAAGTTTTGAAAAATACTTACAAGTTCAAAATTTTGATTATGAACTTAAAAATCTATCTAGCAAATATGGACTACCAGAAGGAAGGTTATATATAGCCATATTTGAGAATGAAGTAGCTGGATGTATTGCTTTAAAAAAGATAGATAATGAAAAATGTGAGATGAAGAGATTATATGTTAAACCCAAATTTCGTGGCAAAAAGATTGCAAATAAGTTAGTAGAGAAGATTATTGAAGATTCTAAAGAGGTCGGATATAAGGTTATGCTTTTAGATACTTTTCCTTTTTTAGAAGGTGCAATAAAGTTATATAAGAAATTTGGATTTTATGAGATAGAATCATATAATAACAGTCCGATGGATGAATGCATTTATATGAGATTAGATTTGTGATTTTATATATATAAGAGATTATTTTTGTTAATGCAAGGGGGAGCCTAAATTGAGACCTGCTTTAGTAATAATAGATATGCAACAATGGTTTTTTAGAAGCGAAGAAAGAAGAGCACAATTACCAGAACTTATTTCATCAATAAATGAACTTATAGAGATGGCTAAAGAAAAAGAAATACCAATATATCAGGTTGTAACTATACATAAAAGTGATAGGTCTACTTGGAATATTGTTATGAAAAAACATAATATTGAGGTATTACTTGAAGGTAGTAAAGAAGCAGAATTATTACCTGATATCAAATTTGATAGTTCACAAGAAATTATTATAAAGACAAGGCAAAGTACATTTATAAGAACTAACTTTGAAGAAAAATTAAAAGAGCAAAGTGTAGATACTCTGATTTTATGTGGAGTTTTTACTCATGGGTGCGTTGGTAGAACAGCAATTGATGCATATGAGAGAGATTTTAATGTCATATTATCAAAGGATGCATCTTTTAGTCATGTAAAAAATCAAGAAGAAGTTATATTTGAAGTCATTGAACAGGAACAAGAACAATTAATAGCAACCAATAAAGAAATCAAGAAATTAATTGCAAGCATAAATTAATAATTAAATTTTAGACTTGTTATATAATAAATAGTTACTGTAAGACTTACAAATTAAATATAAAGTAACAATATAACGTATCATTCAAAATGATATACTCCCTTTTAGATACACAGATTAAAAAATAAAAGTCTGTTATTTAAAAGGGGGTATTTTTATCATTTTACATTCCAGATTAATTTAATGATTAAGTAAATAGGCCCATCAAATGTTTATAAAAAAGTGCTGTTTTTTACCTGTGCAACCGAAGCGCAACTGAAAATATCGTAATAGTTGATGGTGGCAACCACAGAATATCGATAAAATAAATCCAAGAAAGGAGTGGTTAGTATGAAACTTGATTTTTTAGGAGGAGCTATTTTTGGTGGCATACTTCTTATTGGGCTGGCAGTATTAATAACTTTTATCAGTGTAGGTATATTTATTATAAGAGCATTAATTAAATATATCAAAGCAGGAGATGTTAGAAAAGAAAAGTCAAGCATCAAAAAATCTCTTGGTCAAGTTTTAAAACAGCATCGAGAGGAATGTAATATGACCCAAGAATTTGTTGCAGAGGCAATCGGTGTAAGCAGACAAGCGGTATCTAAATGGGAGAATGGAACATCTGATCCAAGTACATCTAATTTAATTACACTTGCAAAATTATTCAAAATCTCTGCGGAAGAACTATTACACGAGGTGCAATAAACAGGATGTTGAAAAATTAATATTAAACATGAAAGGAAATATAGTTATGAAAAAAAGAACAAAACGCTCTAAGATAAGGTCTATAATATTGGGACTACTAGGAGTAATTGTTTTAGTAGCAGTTATATTTATGCGTTTCGGTGGCTTTAGTACAGGAAAAAATATAAATCCAGAAGAATTTGCAAAATATGCACAATCAGTTGATAATATCAAAATACCAGAAAATTCAAAAATAATAGCTTTAGGAGAGGCTACACACGGGAATGTAGAATTTCAACAGCTTAAGCTTGATGTATTCAGAAAAATGGTAGAAGATTATGGCGTAAGAGCATTTGCGATTGAGGGAGACTATGGTGGTAGTGAGAAAGTAAATAGCTATATACATGGAGGTGAAGGTACAGCTCAAGAAGCAGTATCAGCTATTGGTTTTGCCATATATCGCACGGAGGAGATGGCTGAACTTATTTCTTATATGAGACAATATAATGACAACGCTGCAAATGGTGAGGATTTGCGCTTTTACGGTTTTGATATGCAAAGATATGCATATAGCTTTCAATTTTTAATGGAAGCTTGCAAGGAATTTAGTGTAGACACAAAAAACATGGAAAAACTTATGGAGGGTGAAGAATGGAGTAGTGAGTATGACTACCCTGCACGAATGGAAATAATAACTCAGGTTAAAACTGAGCTTGAGGGCAAAAAAAACTCTGCAGAGGCAGTACACTTTGCAGATATGTTATTACAATACTGTGAGTTCCAATTGGAATCCAACACAGATGCTGGAACATTAAGAGATGAATTTATGGCTGACAATGTTAGGTGGATATTACAACAAGAGCAACAAATTGGATTCCAGCGTATCTTTATTTCAGGTCATAACGGTCATGTGGCTAAATGGGGTAGCTTTAATTCAATGGGCAAGCTGCTCTCAAATGAAACAGACAATGGTTACTATGTAATAGGTACAGATTTTTATAGAACTCGTTGTAATATGCCAACACGTTCTCCTAAAAAGCGTACAAATCAAGTGTTTTATTCTCATAATCCATTGGCTAAAACAGCAAAGATGGCCGGTCTTGATGTTTGTTGGTTGGACTTTTCACATGTTCCTGAAAATTCCGAACTATCCCAGTTAATTTCACAATACACCTATATGGGTACTCTTGGAGAAAGCTATTCTTGGTTTATGCGTCTTCTTCCTCCAAGTTACAGAATGTTTCAACCTCCTGCTGAACTTTATGATAGTATGATATTTGTAGCAGATGCAAAACCAACTAAAATAATCACAGAAAAATGAGTCACAGTTGATTTTATAATAAGAAATGTTATAAGTTTTAGAAAACAATAAAATTTAATGGTTAAACAGATTAGGGGGAACATTATGCCTAAAAATGATAATATGCTAGCAATTTTATGGATGCTTAATTCAGGTACAAAAATAACTGCAAAACAAATATCTGAAAGGTTAGAAATAAACATACGATCAGTTTATCGTTATATTGATGCACTATGTGTTAGTGGAGTGCCAATAATATCGGAACCTGGTCATAACGGCGGATATAGTTTGCTTAATGATTTTATCCAAGCACCTCTGTTTTTTGATATTGAAGAGAAAAAATCACTTTTGCATGCTGCTGTTTTTGCAATGGAATCAGGATATCCTTTTACGGAATCACTAAATAATGCAACATCAAAGTTAAAGATGTTTTCAAATCAAAAGCAAGAAAAAGTTCTAAGTCGTCATTTAGTTGGGTTTGAAGTAGTGAGCCGTATTTGTGATCCAGCTGTAAAACCTATATTAATGGAACTAGAGCAAGCTGTTGCAAATGAATGCTCCATGGAAATTGAATATCGTACAGGATATGAAGGGCATCCTAAAAATAGGGTTATTGACCCCTATGGGCTACTTTACTGGAACAATAAATGGTACGTTGTTGCATTTTGTCATCTTAGAAATGAAATTCGTAACTTTAGAGTAGATAGAATAATGAATATTTTAAACACTAAAAATACATTTAAGCGACCTGAAGCTTTTTCTGCACGTGAGTTTTTTACAGAAAGCTTATTATCGGATATAGAAAGTAAAGCAGGACTTTGTACTTTAGTGATTGAGGGCAAGACAGAAGCATTAAATGACCTAAGTGAACATTGGTTTTTAGGATATCATCTAATAAAACAAACTGAATGCAGTTTGATTTTTCTGATGGATGAATACTCAATCCATAACTATGTTCCTCATATTATACTTCCATATGGTAAAGCAATAAAGGTGATTGAACCAAATAGTTTTAAAGCTGCTATGGCATCAATTCTTAAAGATTTGCTTGAATATTATCTCAACTGACTAAGTTTGTCAGTAGAGATAATATATAATTGATTAAGATGGAGCTTCATCCTCTGATAAATAGAACTAAGAAAACGAAAGTGGAGGAATAGAAAATGAAAAACAAAGTATATCTTTATGTATTTGATACAATGGCAGACTGGGAAGTAGGTTATTTAAATGCTGAAATTAATTCGGGAAGATACTACAAAAAGGGAGTAAGGCCTCTAAAAATAGTAACTGTAGGAATTAACAAAAACCCTATTACTACAATGGGCGGTTTAGAAATATTGCCAGAAATTGAACTAAAGAATTGTAATATTGAAGAGACAGTTGCTTTGATTTTACCTGGTGGTAATACATGGACGGAAGCAATTCATGCTCCCATTATAAAAATGGCTGAAGAATGTTTAGAGAAAGGTATTGTTGTAGGAGCGATTTGTGGTGCAACAATTGGACTTGCTATGAAAGGAATATTGAATAAGCGAGCTCATACAAGCAATGACCTGGGATATCTTAAAATGGTCTGTCCAAGCTATTTAGGAGAAGAATATTATAAGCAGGAATGTGCAGTAACTGATGGAAGTTTGATTACTGCCTCTGGAATAGCTCCTCTTGAATTTACTTTTCATATATTGAAAATTCTAGAGGTATTTTCACCACAAACCTTAAATCCTTGGTACAATCTTTATAAAACTCAAGATTCAAAATATTTCTTTGAGTTGATGAGCTCTATTCAATAGTTGAAAAATGAGTAATTAGGTGTAAAAAAGTACAACTTATCTTGAAATTAAGTTTTAAGTAGTTAATTATAATAGCTGAATATGGTATAATTACCATTAACTAAATTACAATTAATAAAATATAATCATTTGATGTGTTTTTTATTTGAAATGGGGATGAGAAGTTAAATGAATAGAAAAAGTATAGCTTATACAGGTATTAGTTTATGTTCAGCATTTATTTTAGTTACATTCATGTTGGTTGTAACAAGTTCAAAAATTTGGTTAACTGCTTTTGAAGTTATTACAATGATCTCTGGGGTATTTATGGTACTATTAATATTATTTTTACCATCAAGTGAAAATGAAGTAACAAAACCATACAGAATAGTATCGGTAGTTTTTGTAACTGGAAATATGATACTTACAAATGTTACTCATTTTGTAAACCTTGCAGTAACTGAGAAGCTGATAAAATCAGGAATAAATATACCTGATTATTTTCAAATTGGTAAGTGGCCTTCAATAGAAATGGCTATCGATTATTTAGCATGGGGAATGTTTATGGGGCTAGCATTTTTGGCATCATTTATGTTTATACCCAAGGAGAAAGGTTATAAAAATCTGAAGTATACATTACTTATATGTGGAATTTTATGTGTATCAGGATTTCTTGGAGCAATGATTAATGAGAACTTGTGGTATTTAGCCCCAATGGGATACGGAGTTGGAACCATAGTTATTTGTATTGAGTTACTTGTGATTGAAAAAATAAGTAAAGATAGTATTATGACTATAAAATCAAGTTAATTTAATTAGTCATTTTCTTTTAGTTGACCAACTATAAAAATGAATAATAACCTTAAACACCATATTATTCAGAGATGAATTTTGAGGTGTTTTTTAGTTTATACTGCAAAAATATTGTAATGAAAAATTGCTGTTCTGAAAGTTGGATAAATATGATATAATTGTAAATTATCATGAAGATTAGGTTTACAATAGGGGTGATTAAGGTGAATATAAAGAGAGCGGACTTAGAAGAGCTTGAAGTAGTGAAGCATATAGTGCATACCACAATAAAAGAAATATATCCACATTATTATCCAAGAGGAGTAGTAAAATTTTTTCTGAATCATCATTCTGAGAATAATATTCAAAAAGCCATTGAAACAGAAATTGTTCTATTACTTAATGTTGATGGAACAATCGTAGGTACTGGAAGTGTTCATAAGAATGAAATAAATAGAGTATTTGTATTACCTAAGTTCCAAGGGTTAGGTTATGGCACTAAACTTTTAGAAGATATAATAGAAAAAGATTATTCTAAGATTATTTTAGATTCTTCATTACCTGCTTATAATCTATATCATAAACATGGATATTTGCCAGTTAAATATGAAAAGATTATAACATCAAATAAAGATGTACTTTGTTTTCATACTATGGAAAAACTATCAAAAGGCCCATGATACAACATGACAAATAAGAGGTTCATGAAAATTAAGAAAAAGTATAGCTTATGAAGGTATTAGTTTATGTTCATTATTTATTTTAGTTACATTTATGTTACTATTAATATTATTTTTACCATCAAGTGAAAATGGATTAGCAAAACCATACAGAATAGTATCGATAGTTTTTGTAACTGGAAATACTATACTTACAAATGTTACTTATTTTGTAAATATAGCTATTTGTATTGAGTTACTTGTAATTGAAAAAATATGAAGTAAGTGGTTATTTGAAAATTGAAAAGTATGGCAAGATTTTATTTATAAGAATACATTTGCTTTAAGTTACAGAAGTTTATTATTTAATAAAGGAAAGGATGAGACTTAAATGTAAAGTTATAATAATGCTGTATTTATTATTAAAATGAGTTTACTGTATTTTTCTTTCGTAATACAAAATTAATAGGTGTAATCTATGGAAAGGTAAAGTAATGGTGATTAGATGAACTCGAAGCTTATAGAAATACTATTTTATTTAGGTAAGTTTGAGGATTTTGAATATGCTTACAGGTATATAGAGGATTATTCAGAAGAATTAGATACATATACAATGGACGAGCTGGATGAAATATCTACAGAAGTTCAGGAAAGGACTTCTGTGGTTATTAAATATATAATATTTAAAGATATTAATGAAATAGAGTTAAGAAACAGAATACTAAAAGAAAAAGAAAACATTTATGTAGATAAGTATATAGTATGCTTTTTGGTGTTAAATAAAAATATATGGGATATTTTCTTATATCCTAGTGAGTTGCTTTTATCTTCAATTAGTAAAGATAGTTTTGAGGCTATTTTGAGTATATTTAAAGGTACTCTTAAAGATTATAATATTAATAATAAGTTACTAGAGATAGGAGAGGATTTAGAGGAATTATTATATAGAAATGCAGAAAAGCTTATTAATCTTAAAAAAGCTAATAAAACAATTTTGCAAAAGATTATCAATATAATAAAGAGGAAAGAATACATAATTGAAGATACTGAAAAACCATATAGTAAGCTGGTTAAAAATGTAGATATAAATGATTTTTTAAACAATGGTAAAAATAATAATAAACATTAAATAGTAAGCTTAAATTTAAAGATTCCCAAAATCCCTTGACTATCCCCTTAGGTGTTAGGTTAAAGTTAAACCAGAGGTGATGAGAATGTTAATAAAAGAAGTATCAAAAGAAACTGGATTAACGAAAAAAGCTATAGAATATTACTCTGAACATGGACTAGTAGATCCAAAAGTTTTAGAAAATGGATATAGAGATTTTTTAGGGGAAGATGTTGAGAAGCTTAGAAAAATTTCTCTATACAGAAAATTAGGATTAAATATATCTGATATAAAAGCTATTTTAAACAATCCAAGTTTTTTAACTGATATCGTTCATAGAAGATCATTAGAATTAGATAGACAACAAGAGAAACAAGAGGTGTTAAAAAAATTAAGTGATGGAAGTAAGCTTGAAGATGTCGAGAGAGAAATAAACCTTATCACAGCAAAAGCAACTATTTTAGAGAAGCTTTTAGATATGTTTCCAAGTTATTATGGAAGATTTTTTAGCATGAACTTTTCTTATTATCTTAATTGTACAATAGAAACAGAAGAGCAAAAGGGAGCTTTTGAGGAAATAATAGAGTTTTTAGATAACAGTCCTAGTTTAGTGTTTCCTAAGGAGCTACAGGAGTATTTAGATGAGTATGCAAGCTATCTTAGTTCAAAAGATATAACAAAAATTATAAAAGCAAAAGAAGAAAATATAATAAACTATGAAGAGTTTATGGAAAATAATAAGGAGATATTAAACCAATATATTGAGTATAAAAAGACAGATGAATTTAAAAATTCACCAGCAAATAAACTGGCAGAGCTTACTAAAGAATTTTGTAAGACAAGTGGTTATTATGATAAGTTTATCCCTGCAATGAGAAGATTAAGTTCAGAATACAACAAATATCAAGAAAGATTATCTGAAGTTAATGAAAAGTTTATTAAGGACTATCCAGAAATAAAAAATTGGTAGTAGAAGGTGCATGAGTTCCGAGATGTTGGAGTTGGAACTTAGGCACTTTTTTATTTACAAGAAAGTTGTTTATATTATACTTAGCTCAATATAAAAATAAATTCAATATTAATGAATTGACAATAGTGTACGATATACAGTATAATAAATTTGAGGTGATTACATGGATTCAATAGATGAACTTATGGCTTCACTACTTGTTGAACTTAGAAGAGGGACATTAGTGCTTTCAGTACTTAGTCAGCTTGATAGTCCAGAGTATGGTTATTCTCTTGTTCAGAAACTTGAGGAAAAAAATTCTCCAATAGATTCAGGAACATTATATCCACTACTTAGAAGACTAGAAAAACAAAAACTTTTAACTAGTGAATGGGATACAACAGAAAGTCGTCCAAGAAAGTTTTATGTTTTAAGTAATGAAGGAAAAGAAGTATATAAGCGTTTAAAAAATGAATGGAAACTTATTTCTAGTCAATTAGATATATTGCTGAAAGGGGGGGATTAAAATGAATTTGATTGATCGTTATGTTTATGCTGTAACTGAAAATTTGAAGGAAGATATAAAAGAAGATGTAAGCAGGGAACTTCGCACAAATATAGAGGATATGCTACCAGATGAGCCAACAGAAAATAATGTGAGAGAAGTTCTTGAAAAGTTAGGAAATCCTAAGAAGCTTGCAAGTGAATATGGTGATAGTAAGAGATATTTGATAGGACCAGAACTTTATGATAATTATATCTATGTTCTTAAACTTGTTACGGGAATTGTTACTGTAGTAGTTGTATGTTCTGCACTTTTAGGATTAATATTTTCACTATCATCTGATGAAGGAGTGTTAGAACGTGTTGTTGGAATTTTTACAAGTGTAATTTCAGCAGGTATAGGAGGAGCAATTCAAGGAGCAGCATGGGTTACAATTGTATTTGTTATTTTAGAGAGAACAGGAACAATAAATGTAAACTATGGAAAAGGAACTGGGCTTAAGAATAAATGGTCAGTAAATGATTTGCCAGAGATTCCTGTAGGGGGTAAAGGAAAAATTTCACGTGGAGAAACTGTATTTTCAATGATATTCACAGTTATATTTACTGCTTTAATATACACAAATGCTCATCTTATAGGTATTTATACTACTTCAGAAGGTGGATTTACTCTTTCTGAATCATTGTTTAATGATGAGCGTTTAAAGTTCTATATGCCTATGTTTTTAATAGTTGCATTATTTCAGTTTGGTGTTTATGTTTGGAAATTTGTTGCTGGAAGATGGAATACCCCACTTGCAATAGTAAATACAATATTTAATGTTGCCTCTTGTATATTGATGTATGTAATGGTAAAGGATTCAACATTAATTAATGAAGGCTTCGTGAATAAATTAATGAGTTCTGTTGAAGTTGCAAGTTCTAATATCACGATAGCATGGGAAAAAGGCATAAATATTTTTATAGCAATCTTTATTTTGATTGCTTTATGGGACAGTATAAGTGGATTTTTAAAATCTAAGAATTTATTAAAATAAATAAGAAAACAGCAGTTTCATTTAATTATGGAGCTGCTGTTTTTATAATTTCATAAATAGAAGGGTTTATAGAACCAATCACAAGATCAGCAAGTTCTTCTGGAGTTTCTTTAAAACCATTTTCCATCCAATGAGTTTTTACCTGAACAAGTCCACCAAATAGGAAATATTTTACGTATTCAACTTCAGCATCAGATTTTCCATGTAAGTTCATGATGGATTTATCAAAATAATCGCTCATGAAAGGATAATAAAAGTCCATAATATTGTAGTTTAGTTTACACTTAGTAACTAGCAGCAAAAAATCCTTGGTTTTATGCCAATAATCAAAATAAGTTATGAAGATATTTCGTATATTTTTTTCAGCCATTTTATCTATTTCATCAAAACAGTCTTTATATAATTTACTTACATATTCATATAGTACATTTTCTTTTGATTCAAAGTTTCTATAAAAAGTTTGACGTGTTAAGTCAGCTTTGTTTATTATTTCAGTAATTGTGATTTTATCAAAATTTTTTTCCTTCATTAAAGCTAATAGGGATTCAGTAATCCAAGCTTTAGATTTTAGAGCAGTTATGTTTGTTGTTTCCTTCTTCATAAACTGTTACATTCCTCTCATTTTGTATAACTTAAGTTTAAGATATTGACCAGAGAATGATAGTAGTATATTATATTCTCAAATAAGTTACAAGTGTAACATTTTTGATGTTTATTATGGGTTGTATGAAGGGAGAATATTATGAGTATAAATGAATTAAGTGCTAAAGATGTTGAGGTTATTTTGGAAGAACAAAAGAGATATTTCCATAGTCAAGCTACAAAAGATTTGGATTTTAGAATAAATCAGTTAAGACTATTAAAAAAGGCAATAAAAGAATATGAGAAGCAAATACTAGAGGCTTTAAATATAGATCTTGGAAAACATAAAAATGAAGGGTACATGACTGAGGTTGGTTTTGTTTATCACAGTATAGATTTAACCATAAAAAATATCAAAAAATGGGCTAAACCAGAAAGAAGAAAAACCCCTTTTTATTTAATGCCAGGAAGAAGTTATATATTAAGTGAGCCTTATGGTTCAGTATTAATAATAGGACCTTATAATTATCCATTTCAACTGCTTGTTGAACCTTTAATAGGTGCATTATCAGCTGGTAATACAGCAGTTTTAAAACCATCTGAAATGACTCCAAATGTTTCAAGAGTAGTAAAGGAACTTATTAAAACTACTTTTGACAAAAAGTATGTAGAATGTGTAGAAGGTGGAATAGAGACAAACACTTCGCTTATAAATGGGAAGTTTGACTATATATTCTTTACTGGAAGTGTTCCTGTAGGAAAAATTGTTATGGAGGCAGCGGCTAAAAATCTTACTCCAGTGACCTTAGAGCTTGGAGGAAAAAGTCCAGTTATTGTAGACGAAAGTGCTAATATAAAAGAAGCAGCAAGAAGAATCATATGGGGAAAAACAACTAATGCTGGGCAGACTTGTATAGCACCTGATTATGTTTTAGTTCACGAAACAGTAAAAAATAAGCTTATTGAAGAAATGAAAACTGCTATTAGAAGTTTTTATGGAGATGACATAGAGAATAATGATTCCTTTGGGAAAATTATAAATGAGAGACACTTTAATCGTATAAAAAACATGATTGATAAGGATAAAGCAGGTATTGTATTTGGTGGAAATTATAATGAAACAGCAAGATATATTGAACCTACTTTAATAGAAATATCCTCCTTAGATGCAGCAAGTATGCAGGAAGAAATATTTGGACCAGTGCTTCCTATTATGACTTATGGAGACTTAAATGATGCAATAAAGCAAATATTAAATGCCCCTAAACCTTTAGCCCTATATCTTTTCACAACTAATAAAGCGGTTGAAAATAAAGTTTTAAGTGAGATAAGTTCTGGAAATGCCTGCATTAATGATACAATTATGCATACAGCTAATCCTTATCTTCCTTTTGGTGGTGTTGGTAATGCTGGAATAGGCGCATATCATGGAAAAGATAGTTTCATTACATTTTCACATAGAAAAGGTGTACTAAAGAAACCATCAGGATTTGGGACATCTCTTATGTATCCATCATATACTGAAAAACAGTTGAACCTAGTTAAGAAGATTTTTAAATAGTGGATAAAGATGGTACAATAGCTATATCGATTTTAAATATCAGAATAGGGGGTATAACAGTGAAACATTTAGGAACGGTAGAATTAGAAACAGAAAGATTGATATTAAGAAGGATTAAGAGTTCAGATGCAAAGCCTATGTTTGATAACTGGGCAAGTGATGATGAAGTTACAAAGTACTTAACTTGGCCAACTCATAGTTCAGTTGATATATCTAAAGATGTAATATCAGAATGGATTCAGAATTATTCAGATAATAAGTTTTATCAGTGGGGAATTGCTTTGAAAGATAATGTTGATGAACCTATAGGAAGTATCAGTGTTGTTCATATGGATGATGATATTGACATGGTACATATTGGGTACTGCATAGGTAGAAAGTGGTGGCATCAAGGTGTAACATCAGAAGCTTTTAAAGAGGTTATTAGATTTCTCATTGAAGAAGTTGGAGCTAAACGTATTGAATCACGTCATGATTCTAATAATCCAAACTCAGGAAAAGTGATGCTTAAATGTGGCTTACAATATGAAGGTACATTAAGAAATTCTGATATAAACAATCAAGGTATATGTAATTCCGTTATGTATGGACTTTTGGCTGAAGATTATTATAAGGAAAAAAGCAACTAGGGGGAAGTACTATCTATCTAGTAAAACTTTATGTATGGAAAAAGAAAAGTTGCACAAAATAAAACAGGAGGTGTTTTATTATGCAAATAACTTTAAGCCAAAAAGAAAGACTGTTACTAGAAGATCTAAAGAGCCATGAGGAAATCTGTATCCTGAAATATTCAAACTATGCGAATCAAGCACAGGATACTCAATTAAAGCAGCTTTGTAAAAATAATGAGCAAATTGAGAGAACTCACTTAGATACCATTAATCAACTTTTAAATGGTACTGTTCCTCAAATGAATCAACAGCAAAATCAAAATTCTACTCAAACTCCAGAAGTAGCAAAGCAAACTCAAAGCAATATATCTGATAAAGATATATGTTCAGATTTATTAATGGCTGAAAAATATGTATCAGGGACCTATGATACAGCAATATTTGAATTTAAGGATACAGAGGTTCGTGATGTACTAAACCATATACAAAAAGAAGAACAAAAACACGGTGAATCTATATTTAAGTATATGGAAAGCAAAGGTATGTACAACGTTCAATAAAATTAGATATCATTAAAAGCACAAGAAAGTTTGGATTAAAAGTCTAAACTTTCTTGTGCTTTTATATAAAGAAGAATTATACTCCTTAATTAAAGAAATGGTATAATATACATATTGTTGAATAATGAAGAGACTATCTTATTGGGGGATTGATAATGAAACATCTAGGAACAGTACAATTAGTAACAGAAAGATTGATATTAAGAAGATTTAATATATCAGATACACAAGCTATATTTGATAACTGGGCGAAGGATGATGAAGTAACAAAGTATCTGATGTGGTCTGCACATACTTCAATTGAAGTTACTAAAAGTCTTCAAGAAAGACGAATGGAACATTACATAAATGACAAGTTCTATCAGTGGGCAATCATATTAAAAGAAAATGGAGATGCGCCAATAGGAATCATCAGCATGGTTGATATGGAAGAGGAATTTGATATGATGCAAATTGGCTATACTATAGGGAGAAAATGGTGGAATCAAGGAATAACGTCAGAAGCATTTAAAGAAGTTATCAGATTTCTTATTGAAGAAGTTGGAGTTAAGCGAATTGAATCACGTCATGATCCAAGAAATCCAAATTCGGGAAAAGTAATGCTTAAATGTGGATTGCAATACGAAGGTACCTTGCGTAAAGCTGATAGAAATAACCAAGGAATTTGTGACACTTCTGTGTATGGGCTTTTAGCTGAGGATTATTATAAGGGGTTAATGAAGATTGTAAAGAAAGACCCAAACCACAGTGATTCGATATTATTAATGGAGGAATTATCTGAAACTTTGGCAAAAATAACAGGAGATAGTGGTGAAAAATCCTTTGATCCTAAAGATGTTTGTGTACCACATTCATTATTTGTTGTTGCATATGACCGTGAAGAAAAGGTAGTAGGTTGTGGTGCATTTAGACCAATCAATGAAGATGTGGCTGAAGTTAAAAGGATGTTTTCAAAAGAAAAATCGAAAGGTGTTGGAGGAAAAATTTTATCTTATTTAGAAAAAGAAGCCTATAACATGGGTTATTCAAAGCTTTGGCTTGAAACTAGAATAATAAATGAAAGAGCTGTAGAATTTTATAAAAAAAGAGGGTACCATCAAATATCTAATTATGGAAAGTATGTAGAAAATGAAAAAGCAATTTGCTTTGAGAAGATAATAAAAATCTAGAGCAGCTATTTAGTTAGGGGTAAGAAGTAGAACTTATATGAAGAATTCTACTTCTTATCCTTTTTATTAAACTTTATTAATATTCATTATGTTTTTTACACTTAACAAACGTGATGTATATAAAAATAGAATAAAAAAGATTATATAATCAACAAGTATTATTAAATTAATTTTAACTATTTCAGCTAACAAACCGGCAATAACCATACCAGCAGGCATTAATGCTGAGGATAAAGTTCTCTGAAAGGCAAAGGCTTTTGATCTCATATTATCAGGTACGGTAACTTGTATACTAGATTGAGTTAATGAATTATTTACTGCAAGACAAAATCCATTTATAAAAAACAATACAGAAATCAAATAGAAATTAGTAGTCAGAGAATAAAAAATCATTGTAAGAGATATGATTACTCCGCTTAAAATAAAAAACTTGAATCTTTTTTCTATTTTTATATCAATTGCAGATAAAAGTGAAAATCCTAAAAACATTCCAGCACCATTAATAGCCATAGAAACTCCATATAAACCTAAACCTAGATTGATGTTTTCTTTAAATAATGGCAAAGTTAAAGTCATGGACATAGATGCAACAAAGTTACAAAAGCAAGTTAAAATATATATGTACCTTAATCCTTTTGATTTACTGATAAAAAGCAAACCATCTTTTAAATCTTGAAAAAAGTTAACCTTTTTTGATTTGATTTCTATTTTAGGTACCATCATAAACATCTCAGAAACTGCTGATATTAAAAAACTAAATCCATTTAACAAAAAGGATATAGGAGCTCCAACAATTTGTACCAAGAAACCACCAAAAGCATTTCCCATCATGCCATCGCTTGTACTAATTAATGAAACTACTGAATTAGCTTTTAAAAGTTTAGATTTCGGAACAATATCAGGCAAAATAGAATTGATAGTGGGATTAAAAAAACATCCACAAATCCCTACAATAATGCCAGTTGAAACTACCATCCAAAGTTGTAAAAGGTCTAACTTAGCCAATATACCTGTAAAAAGTAAAGTCATGGCACAAATCATGTCACAAGAAATTAAGATGATTTTTCTATTATGCCTATCAATAAAGGTTCCAGCAAAAGGTGATATCACTATCCTAGGTACAACTGAAATCGCCATAAATAATCCCATAATGGCAGTTGAACCTGTTTTGCTAAGAATCCAAACTCTAAGAGCTATGTCATAGATATTATCTCCAAAAATTGAAAACAACTGTCCTTGTAATAATAATATAAAGTTTTTATTCCATAAAGGTTCCTTGTTTATAGTTTTCATTGTTATTTCCCCCTAGTACTTTGTAATTAAGTTCGTGCATTAAAGAGCTTCATAAAAAAATAGCAGTCTCCATTTTTTTATGAAGCTGCTATTGTTTATTTCTTTCTTTTTCATATATGTAGATATCAAGAGCTCTTATTCCTCTATGAGCAAGTTTTATAAATAAGATAAATGAGTAAATTCCCAGAGCAAATATGGGTATGTAGAATAAAAGTAATACAAGTCCACGAGCCATAAAGCCACCTCCTATAAGTTTCATAAAATAATTATAACATATAACTTGGTACATATGTTAATGTTTATGTAATAATATGATTTAAATGGTATAATATTCATATAAGCAAGTGTAGGAGATGGTTATATGGTACAGTGTCCATATTGTAAAAGAGACATGAAAAAGGGTTTTGTAGAAGGCGATGGAAGAAACGATTTAATATGGGTGGAGGAATCTGAGAAAAGGAATTTTCTTGATAATATGCTTGGGAAAAAGTGTGTAATGTTAGCAAAAAGGGAAATATGGGTAAGGAGTAGCGTTGATGCTTACTACTGTGAAGATTGTAAGAAAGTAATAATTGATGTGCCTGATAATGAAGAAGAGTAGTAATTTAATAGTTTCAATAAAAAAGGTGAAGGCTTATGGATAACTTTTATAAAGAGTTAGTAGAACTTTTTGAAGAGAATTCTGATATAGTATGGGGCATTTCAAATATTGATTTCAGTGAATATAAAAAGTTTTATAAATGCTCATTAGTTATGGCAATACCACATAAAGAAATCATAGAAATAAGCAATTATAAGGAAGAAAAGTTTGAAAAGTTGATAGACGAAGCTAGAAACAGAATTAATGTAATTTTAGAAGATATCAAGGAAATATTAGGAAAATATAAAATTAAATACTATGTACCACCAGTTGCTCAATCAAGTGAAGAAACACTTATTGCACAATTTTCATTTAAGTTTGCGGCTGTTAATGTTGGCCTTGGATGGATTGGGAAAAATGGAGTTTTGATAACAGAAAAATATGGTCCAAGAGTAAGACTTTCCTCAATACTTATAGATTATGATCTTCCTGTTGGTACGCCTATAACTAAAAGCAAATGTCCAGAGGGCTGTAATTTATGTGTAGATATTTGTCCGTATAATGCTTTAATTGGACATACTTGGAACATAAATTCTAAACGTAATGAATTGGTTAATTATAAGTTGTGCAATGAAAAAAGAAGCCTTTATATAAAAACACATAATAGAAAAAATTCCTGCGGATTATGTATGGTTGTATGTCCTGTTGGGACAAAATAAGAATGGAGTAAATATTATGAGAATAGAAACAAATCAAATAAAAATAAGAGATTTTGAAAGGAAGGATGCAGATAATCTTTATAGGATCGTTAGAGAAAAAGATATTCTTAGATTTATGCCTGATTGGGCAGAAAATGGAGCTTCCCCTAAAGAGTATTTTGAATATATTGATTGGCATCAAACTCAAAAGGATTCAACAGATATTTATGAAAATAAAAGATATGTAATAGCATTACATGATACTGACGAAATGATCGGAATGGTAGGCATGGGGCTCGAAGATACATTAAATGAGATTGAGATAGCTTATTTTATGAGTGAAAAACATAAAAATAAAGGATATACAAAAGAAGCTGTAGAAGCTTTAGTAGAATGGTGCTTCAAGGTATCAGATGTCAACTACCTTATTCTGACTATTGATTGTGCCAATATCCCTTCATGTAATCTTGCAGAGAAATGTGGTTTTGAATTATTTGAGAAAAGAACACCCATAGGACATAGGCAACCGAATATGGAAAGTGATAGCTATTTTTATTATAGAAAATACAGAACTTTGTAGGCAGGTGAAAATAGTGCTTTTTAACTATACATTAGGAATCAAA
Source organism: Clostridium intestinale DSM 6191 (assembly GCF_900130055.1). Classification (GTDB taxonomy): domain Bacteria; phylum Bacillota; class Clostridia; order Clostridiales; family Clostridiaceae; genus Clostridium_T; species Clostridium_T intestinale. The sequence continues at coordinate 159,612 of NZ_FQXU01000004.1, read as the reverse complement.
GAGGAATATGAAAAGACAAAAACAAATTATAGGAAAGCTGTAAGAGCAGTTATTTTAAAAGATGATAATATTCTCTTGGTACATACAAACAAAGGTGATTTTAAATTTCCTGGTGGAGGAATGAACAAAGAAGAAAGTCAAGAGCAAACATTAATAAGAGAAGTTAAGGAAGAAACTGGATATATAGTAGGAGATGTAAAAGAAAAAATTGGAGTTTTTATAGAAAGAAGTTTAGATAGATATAGAAAAGACTTTGTTTTTGAGATGATTTCTACTTATTATTTATGTGAATTAACTGATGGCATAGCTGATCAAGAATTAGATGACTATGAAATTGAGTTAGGATTTAAACCTATTTGGATAAATCTTAATGAGGCAATTCATGTAAATGAGGAAATAATTAAAAATGATAGTTTAGATATAAATAAATGGATATATAGAGAAACCAAGGCTTTAAAGGCTGTTAGTGAAAACTATGATAGTTTGATTAAAGGTAAATAAGTTAGATGAAGATGGGGGATTATATGTTTATTGGAGGCTGGTCTATTTTATTTGGAATATTTATTTTTTCGTTTTTATATTCAATTTATAAGATTGTCAATAAAGAAAAAGGTAGTATTCTTTGGATTATAATAACATCAGTGGTTGCTATGTTTTTATTTAATATTGTTTATGTTATTAATGGACTATAGGGAAATGATTAATTTAGAATTGTTGAAGATCGTATCTAAATATTAAAGAATTTGCTTAAAAAACAAAAAGTAATATATCCAAATATCATTAGTATTATTAATATAGATATATATAATCTCTTTTTAACTGGTTTTAATCTTAAGTGATATATAAAACCAAAAAAAAGAGCAATTAAAGCAAAGTATAGGCCAAATAATAAATATTTATATAGAGTAAATACACCAGTCATATTTTTATGTAGAGAAAAGTTTTGATAATAGAGAGAATATTGATTTTTTCCAAAAATAAAAAATATGGTGAATATGATTAACGGGATAATTACTAAAGTAAATGCTTTTATTAATTTATCATTCATAAAGATACTCCTATAATTTTTAATACTTGTTTTTCTATAAGAATTTTAAGTGCAAGCCCTAGATATTCTAAGTTTGTGATATATATAGTATATCAATAGAAATATAGACAATTCAAGCAAGGGGTTTAACTACTTTTGATTATTTTGAGTTATTAATAAAATTTAGATTTATTTACGTAAGGAGAAAACCATGGATAAAACAAAGTTATTTTCAGAGTTTCCACTTATTAAAACAAGTGAAATAACTCTTAGAAAGATAGAAAAAACTGATTTAGAAGAGCTTTATTTAATATATAGTAATGAGAATTTATTTAAATATAGACCAGGCTCTGCAAAAAAGAATAAAGCTACAGTTGAAAATATGATTACACATTTTGAAAGAGATTTTGGTAAAAAGAAAACCATATTTCTTGGAATTTGTAGTAATGAAAATACGGAAAGAATCATTGGAGTTGGAGAAATATTTGATTTTGATGATAAGGTAAATATGGCTACCATTGGATATACTTTAAATGAGGAATATTGGGGACATGGATTTGCAACTAAGGCAGTGGAGGCAATGAAGGATTATTTAATAAATGTAATTGGAATTAATAGAGTACAAGCTTTTGTTATGCCTGAGAATATTAAATCTAAAAATGTATTAGAAAGAAGTGGCTTTACAAAAGAGGGAACTATAAGACAAGGAACAGTTTGGACAGGTCAAGGAGTAGTTGATTTAGATTTATATTCATTTTTAAAATCTGATTTTTAAAATAGATTTTTATTTAATGGAGGGATAGATATGGGATGCTTAATTTGTGAGAGAATTGAAATGATAAAAGAAAATAGGAATCCGTATTTTGTTATGGAGCTAGAAACTGGTTATGTGGTTATAGGAGACCATCAACATTTTAAAGGGTATACATTATTTTTATGTAAACAACATGTTAGTGAATTACATGAATTGCCTAAAGATTTTAGAGTTAAGTATCTCGAAGAAATGAGCATTGTTGCAGAAGCGGCATATAATGCATTTAAACCTGAAAAGATGAATTATGAATTACTTGGAAATGGAGATTCTCATGTTCATTGGCATCTATTTCCTAGAGTTGCAGGAGATACACCTAAAAAGGGACCTGTATGGTGGCTGCCAAGGGAAGAGATGTATGATGATTCAAAGCGTATAAAGGGCGATGAACTTAGGAACATGGTAGAAAAGTTAGAGAAGGAACTTAAGAATTTACTATCAAAATAAAGCTTGCTTTAATATAATGGTATTCTCAATAATTTAAGGGAGAAAGTACATGGAAAACTTTGAATGGGAGATATTAAAATCTGAACATATTGTTAAGGATAGATGGATTTCTCTACGTGCAGATACCTGTAGAATGCCAAGCGGAAAGATAGTGGAACCCTATTATGTGTTTGAATATCCGGCTTGGGTAAATGTTGTTGCAATAACTAAAGAAAAAGAAGTTGTACTAGTTAAGCAATATAGACATGGAGCTCAAAAAACTCTCTTAGAGTTGCCATCAGGAGGGGTTGAGGTAACAGATAAGGCACCAGTTGATGCAATAAAAAGAGAATTAATGGAGGAAACAGGATATACAGCTAAGGAGTTTGTTCATACTTGTACTATTTCTGCTAATCCCGCAAACCATACTAATCTTACTTATTGCTTTCTAGCTTTAGATGCAGAATTAACCTCAGATACTCATTTAGATGATACAGAACAAATAGAGGTTGTTTTAAAACCTTTAGATGATGTAATCTATGACCTTAAGGAGAATAAATTTTTACAAGCTTTGAATGTTACAGCTTTATTTCATGCATTGATGCATATTAATATGATAAAATTTTAATATAGGTACGTAACACCGTATTATTTAAAAAATTTTACGGTGTTTTATATTATAAATGTAGATTGGGGAGAACTTGATATGAACAATTTTGTGAAAACACATGGATTAGGAAATGAATACATAGTTTTAGATGAAGAAAATATAAGTTTTAAGTTAACTGAAGAAGCAATACAAAGAATATGCAACGTGAATTTTGGAATAGGATCAGATGGAATTTTACTTAAAGTGAAATCAGTTAAAGCAGATTTTGGTTTAAAGATTTTTAATCCTGATGGTTCAGAAGCAGAAAAAAGCGGAAATGGTCTAAGAATATTTTGCAAATATGTTTATGATTATGGATTTACTAGTAATAAGGACTTCACAGTTGAGACAAAAGGTGGCATAGTTAGGGCTAATATAGTTGGAGAAACTTCAAATAAAAAGGCTAAGAGGATATCAGTTGATATGGGTAAGGCAAATTTTAATTCTAAAGAAATTCCTACAAGTTTTATTATGGAAGAAGTAGTAGGAGAAAAGTTAGAAGTTGATGATAAGGAATATGAAGTAAACTGTGTATCTATGGGAAATCCTCATTGTGTAATCATTAAAGATAATTTAGATATAGATGAGATAAAAACCTATGGTAAGCTTATACAAAATCATGAGATGTTTCCTAATAGAACTAATGTCCAGTTTGCAAAAGTTTTATCAAGAAATGAAGCTGAAATTCTTATATGGGAAAGAGGAGCAGGTTTTACATTAGCATCAGGAAGTTCTTCCTGTGCAGTAGCTAGTGTTTTAAAAAAGAAAAATCTAGTTGATAATGAAATAAAGATAAAAATGTTGGGGGGAGCGCTTATTATTGAAATAGATGATGAGTGGAATGTAAGAATGACAGGGGAAGTTAGACAAATAGCAGAAGGTGTTTTAAGTGATGAACTTATTGAGGATTTTAGTTGATTTATTTGAGGAGCACTCTATTATTCAGAAATGGATTATAGGGTGTTTTTCTATATTGACTGTAATTATATTTTAAAAAGACTAAAGTAATAACATGAATTAAATGGTATAATATCCATATTATATATGAAAAATTAGAAGTGTAAATCATTATTTTGTGAAGGGGTGATGAAATGGATTTAAGATTAAAGTTTAATGAAGATCCATTAAACTATGATAAGTATAGACCAACCTATAGTGAAGGATTATTTGAAGATATTATTGATTATGGGGAATTAAATAACTCTAAAAGTGCACTTGAAATAGGGATAGGAACGGGACAAGCTACATTGCCAATTTTAGAGGCAGGCTGTAGTGTTACGGCTATTGAACTTGGAGAGGATTTAGCTAGATACGTTAAAGAAAAATTTTCTTCTTTTAGGAATTTTAAAGTTCAAAATATAGGTTTTGAAGACTTTATTAGTGAGAAAGATCAATATGATCTTGTATACTCTGCAACAGCATTTCATTGGATACCAGAGGACGTAGGATTTAAGAAAGTTTATGATTTATTAAAACCTGGTGGAACAATAGCTTTGTTTTGGAATCACCCATTTGTAAATCGTGATGATGATAAAATACATAGAGAAATCAGAAAAGTGTATAGAAAGTTTAAACCATCAGATAAGGAGCCAACTGAATTTAATGAAGACGCCTGCAAAAAATATACACAAATATTAGAGAAGTACGGATTTACAGATATAAAAAGTAAGATTTACAGAAAAACAAGAAAATTAAAAGCTAGTGAATACATATCTCTTCTAGAAACTTATTCAGATCATAGACAGTGCGCTGAGGATTTAAAAAACAATTTATATAATGGAATAACAGAGGCTATAAATAAGTTTGGGGGAGAAATTAATATTTATGACACTATGGACTTGTACTTGGGGAAAAAGCCTTTAAGTGATTATGAAATTAAAAAACATAAACTTGTTTGTTTTGATTTAGATGATACATTGATTAGAGAAATACATTCTGTAATGTTACCCTGTATTTTAAATGGCATGGAAAAAGAGCATTCTTCAATACAGGAGAAAGAAGAAACTGGCAAAATTGATTATATAGAGGCAGATTATCTTAGAGCAAAATTACTTTTTGGATTAGAGGAAAGTAAAATTAAACATTCATTTCTAGAGGTTGTAAAGCCTCTAAAAAATATTAGAAATGTAATTGAATTATTACATAGCCAAGGTATTAAGTGCATTGTAATTACTGTAGGACCAAAACAAGTAGCTAAAGTTGCCTGTGATATTTGGGGATTTGATGGCTATTATGGAAGCGCGTATGAAGTCATAGATGGAAGATTCACTGGAGAGATTATAAATTATATTAAATCAGAAAATAAGGTTGAGTATTTAAAGGGTTTTTGCATGAAAAATAATATAAATCCTGAAGAATGTATTGCAGTTGGTGATGGAACAACAGATATTCCCCTGTTTAATTTCTGTAGTAAATCTATTGCAATTAATGCATCTAAGAAGGTTAAAGAACATGCAAGTTATGCAGTTGATACTGATGATTTGGTGGATATTATGAAATATATAGTAATGTTGGATGAGAAAAATATGATAGAAGAATTTGTTCCTAAAGAATTTATAGTTCCTAAAGCTCTGGAAACAGAGAGTTTTAGGCTAAGAATGTTAACGGTAGGGGATTTAGAGAAAGATTATGAAGCAGTAATGTTCAGTAGAAAGCACATTAGAGAGCTTTATTCAGAAATAGATGATGATACCTGGCCAGAAGAGAATATGAAAATTGAAGAAAATTTAGAGGATTTATATAGACATGAAAAAGAGTTTGAAAATAGAGAAACATTTGTATATACGGTAATGACTTTAGATGAAAAATTATGCTTAGGTTGTGTTTATATAAATCCAAGCGATAAACAATGTTTTGATGCAGAAGTATATCTGTGGGCCAGAGAAATTGAGATAGAGAGAGCTCTTTATAAAACAGTTGAGAAATGGATTAAAGAGAACTGGCCTTTTAGTAATGTTGCTTATCCAATTTTTCAGATAAAAGCTAGTGAGTGGAAGAAATTAAAGTAGATTAAGTAGATGAATTAAAGGGGGCAATTATATTAAAAGAAACAAATGAGCATATAGGGAAAATTGCTTATTTATTAATAGATAATAATAACCATTTTGGAGAAATTGAATACTGTTTAGGGAAAAAATTTCAAAACAAAGGCCTTGTAACAGAAATTACAAAGGCTGTTATTCAATTTTGAGGGATGAGTTTGTATCAAGGACACATGGTGAGGGATAGATATGAGAAACTTTACGGTTAAGAAATCAGAATTTAAGGAATGGGATTCAGTGTTTAAAAATTCTTCTTCAATTAGTATTGAAACATTAAAGACTGGAACAATTATTTGTAAGGTATCAGGATTGATTAATTTAAAGAATGAAGGTGCTAAACAAATAAAAGGTGGGTATGCTAAAATACCAGTACTAGCTCATATACTTAGGCATGAAAAATATGGGGATTATTTGATAGACACAGGATTTGACAGCACTTTTTCAACAAAAGCTGAAGGTAATTTTAAAGGTATTCTTAGTAAATTTTATTTTAAAAAAAGGCATTTTCAAGAAAAAGATTCAGAGGGGGTTGAAAAACAACTTGAGAAAAGATCTATAAATTTAAAGGGCGTTTTTTTAACCCACATTCATGAACATGCAGCAGGAGTACCATCATTGCCAAAAGAAATACCATATATATATGGATATGGAGAAAAAGAGGTAGGGATTTTTCTGTTAGTATACTCTGACTTTTTTGCAAACAAGATAGATATACAAAAAATAGATATTCTACATGGACAAGATATGCCTATATTGGGAAAATGCATAGATATTTTTGGAGATGGTTCTCTTTGGGCAATTTCTACTCCAGGACATACGGAAGGACACATTTCTTATCTAATTAATGGTCAAGAGTCAAAAGTTCTGATTATGGGTGATATTTGTAGCACCAAAAAAGGATTCGAAATTGGAGTTGAAACTGGAAAATATTCATCAAATATTAAGGAAGGGCGAAAAAGTTTCCTAAAATTAAAAGAGTTTGTAGATCATTATCCATACATAGAGGTTGTGTTTGGACATGAGACTGATGAATTTAAAGTGGAATACAGATAATTTAAAGGGGGCTAGGCAGTTGAGTAATGATTTTATTAGTTGCTTTTTAAATTCAAGATATATATTGATGTAGAAGTGAAATTTGATATTCCAATAATGATCTCAACACCAAGTAGAAGAGCTAATAGAGATAGAGTATTAGCTTCATGTTATGATGAAAATATCATATTAGATAATGTTAGGTTTTTAAAAGAGATAAAGAGTAAATATCCATCACAAAAAATATTCATAGGAGGATTAATGGGTTGTGTTGGAGATGCTTATAAAGGGGAAACTATCTTTGATGAAAGGTCATCAGAAGAGTTCCATTTATGGCAGACTAATCTATTTTAGGCTTACAAGCTAATGCTTCAGATTTTGAATTAGAGGAGTTAGATAGTTCTAAAGAACTGAAATCAACATCTCCTGAGGAATTAGCATCAAAAATGAGGTTATTGTATAATGAGGGATTTAAAATTTTTGGAGGATGTTGTGATAATATAATACGAAGAAAGGGGCTGATTTAATATGTTAATTATCGAACACTTAGTAGACCATGAAGAATGTTTAGATACTGTAATAGATTGGCTTTGGAAAGAATTTGGCAATGAAGATAATTATGCTTTTTGGGAAAGTATAGTAAAAAATAGTTTGAAAAAGAATCTACTACCGTTAACTTTTATTGCTCTCATGGATAATAAGCCGGTTGGAACTGTAGGATTATGGAGAAGCGATTTATTAAGCAGACAAGACCTTTGTCCATGGCTGTCTGCATTATTTGTTAAAGAGGAATATAGAAGTAAAAATATTGGACAAGAGTTACAGCTATTTTTGATTGATTATTGCAGAAAAAAGGGTTATGAAGAAATTTTTCTTTATACCGATAGTAACAATTATTATGAAAAAACTGGATGGCAGTATCTTGATGATGGTATTGAATACTCAGGTGGAAGTATAAAAATATACAATAAAAAATTAAGATAGCAATAAATAATCTTCTTACTACATGAATAAGAGTTAAAGAATAATAACTTAAAATTATATAAAAAAGAGAAATCTTAAATCTATAGGAGTTAATATGAATTGTAATAAAATTTATCCTAGAAGAAATGACAAGCAAACAATATACTTGAAGCCAACCATTACAAATTCCAACATTATGGTTGGAGAGTATACAATTTATAATGATTTTGTAAATGATCCAAGGGACTTTGAGATAAATAATGTATTATACCATTATCCTGTAAATAAGGACAGCTTAATCATAGGAAAATATTGCTCAATTGCCTGTGGTGCTAAATTCATTTTTACAGCTGGAAACCATAAGATGTCCTCATTATCAAACTATCCGTTCCCCTTATTTACTGAAGACTGGGGAATTAATGATGTTAATGTAACAGAAGCTTGGGACAACAAAGGAGACATAGTAATAGGAAATGATGTGTGGATAGGATATGAAGCTGTGATTATGCAAGGAGTTCATATAGGTGATGGTGCAGTAGTTGGTACAAGAGCTGTTATAACCAAGGATGTTCCACCATATACAATAGTAGGTGGGGTGCCATCAAAAGAAATCAAGAAGCGTTTTTCAGAAGATGTGATAGATAAGTTAATGGAATTACAATGGTGGAATTGGGATGATGAAGTTGTTCAAGGGAATTTAGAAAATATTATTAGTGGGAATATAGACAAGTTGAATTAATTGCAGGAGTGTTTTGATATGGCAAATGATATAGATTTTAACAAGATAGATAGTCAGAAAGAGAACACATTAAATTTAGTAAAAGAAACTGATAATTTTATTGTTTATTATATGGAATTTGATGAGAGGTGTATAGATAAAGTATTAGATGATCTTGAAAAAAATTATCATAGAATAACAAGTAATTTAAATCAAAAGCTTGATGATAAGTTAGTTATTGAAGTTTATTCGGATTTGAAGCTGCTCCATCTTGCTTTAGGGCTTTCTGATGCACCTAATTGGATAAGAGGGGGGCTTAGTGAGGATAAAATTATAATAGCATCACCTATGAATCCTCCACCAGGTTCAGATTTTGATAATGTATTAAAAACAGCAGTTCATGAGTTTGTACATATCATAGTTAACAAGATAAATAAAGATATACCAAGATGGCTAAATGAAGGTATTGCATGTTTTGAGGCTAAAGACAATAATGATGATTGGATTAAGGAAACTGTACAGAAGGGATTAACAAATAATAAAGTTCCAACATTTAAAGATTTAGATACCGGAGATGATTTTTCAACGTTTTTTGATCGTGATGGATATCAATATTCATATACAATAATAGAATCAATAGTTGAGGAGTTTGGATATGATAAGTTGCGTAATTTAATAAAATACCCAAATGAATTTAAATATATTTTTATGATAAATGAAAAACAACTACAAGATAAATGGATAGATTTCATCAAAAAGAATTATTTAAAGGTAGATTCATGAGGTGCATCAAGAGGCCCATCGGGGGATGATTATAAGTAGGTGATTTATATATTGGAAAGGAGGAGAACTTATGAAAAATTTTATTAAGGTTATTATACTTATACTTGGAGTATCTTTTATTATAACAGGATGCAATATAAATGAAATCAAAGATGAACCTAAATTTATTTTAAAACTTAATGTGTCTAATCTTACAGAAGAAGAGTATAAATTAGTAGGAACTAAAGAATTAGAGAATCCTAAAAAGGAGGATTTTAAAAATATTGAGTTTGCATTAGATGTAGAGCATTCAAATAAAATATCAAATAGGAATATTTCAGTACCAAGCATCAAAGAAGTTATACAAAAACAATATAAAGATAGGTATTGGTTTGGAAAAGGTTATAGTGAAGACAATAAAGGGACAAATTTCGCTTCTTATGGAGAAAAAATTGTGATTTATTCAAACGGACTTAAGGAAGATGATATTAAAGAAATATTTAAATCAGCAGAAGTAAAAATTTCTTGGGTAACACATAGTGAGGAGAGTAAGGAGAGGATATTTAATCTAGATGATATTATTGAGTTTGAACAATTGTAATGAATAGGTATATCAAGAGGTTCATCAAAACATGAGTTATATAAAAGAGGTGTAATATATGAAAACTTTAAATAAAGGAATTCTGTATGACAAGATGATTCAAGAGAAATCAGATGATGAACTTGGATTATTTGATAAGTATGAAGAAACTTTTGTAAAGATAAGAGAGAAGATTTTAAGCTATAAAGTGAAAACTATAGTTGATTTTGGTTGTGGGACAGGTAATCTATGTGGCCCATTAAGTGAAAAGTTAACTATTATTGGCATAGATAAAAATGTTGAAATGATTGAAGTTGGTAAAGGAAAATATCCTAACATGAAATTTGTTGAAAGCAGTATTTTTGATGCACCTATCATAAAGCAAAAGGCTGATATCGCAGTATCTTCATATGTGTTACATGGACTTAATGAAAAAGAACAACAACAAGTTCTTTCTAATATGTTATCAATTAGTGATAATAGTAGAGTTATCTTGATAGATTTCATGTTTGAAAATATGCACCTTAAAAAAGAGCATAAAGAAAGCTTTCTCAGAAATGATAGAGATGATTTGTGGGAGTTTATAGAAAGTAAGAAATTTTTTATAGTTGAGGATTTAAGAAAGTACATAGAGCAGATGGGCCTAATGATTTCTTTTGAACATGTAGGAAATTTTACATGGATTGCGGAGATTAATTTATGATAGCTGAAAGGAGAAAAAGATGAAAGATATAATCTTTTTAGAAAAATTACCTTCTGCAAAAGACTATAATAAGTTAAGAAAAGAAATTGGATGGAGAACTTATGATGATGAAATTGTAAGCAAGGGGATTAAAAATTCAAATTACTGTTTATGTGTTGAGTGCGAGGATGAACTTATAGGATTTGGAAGAGTAATAGGAGATGGCGCGACTGCTATCTATATACAAGATGTCATGGTATTGCCTAAATATCAAAAAGAAGGTATTGGAAAGCAAATAATGGAAAAAATAATCAAATACATTAATATAAATTATTCTGATAAGATATTTGTAGGACTTATCGCAGAAAAAGGTCTTGAGAAATTTTATGGGGAATTTGGATTCTCTCATAATGAAATGAACCATTTTTATCGTTACTAGATTATGCACTGAACTAAAAAATGATTAAGAGGTTTTATAATGAGAAAATATAAAAATATATTTACATGTGTTATATTGATTATAACAATTGGGTTTGTAACATATAATATTGATTCAAAGAGGATATCAAGAGATAAAAAGCCTATATTTGTTGTACCAACACTAGTAGCAAAAGATGGAGGAAGTACCGTATATAGAGGTCTAGGATATAAGGTTATTAGATGGAATACGATCAGTATAAGACAAGTTGATGGTAATGAAGTTCAAGGATTCATGACTGGATATGAAATTAGTACCATGTTTAACTCTCAAGATATTAATGATGGGCCTAAGAAAGATTTGAAATTTGTAATCAATGAATAGAAGTTATAGTTTTTTACGATTGTTTTGAAATGAAAGTATATGAAGAGGATCACCATGAATTAAGATAGTAGTAACCTAAATGGGTGCTGCTATTTTTTGCTTTGTAGGTTAAATTAATAATATAATAAAATTTTTATAAATCGAGTGTAATATTTTATGGCTTAATGTGACTTATTATATGAAAGGGGGATTTCAGTGAATAGTATAGAAAATTTGTATTTGGAATATAAACAAGATGTATTTAACTATTTATTAAGTCTCACTCACGATCCTGCACTTTCAGAGGATTTACTTTCAGAAACATTTGTTAAAGCCATATATTCGATTGGGGGATTTAAGGGGAATTCATCAATTAAAACTTGGTTATTTGGTATTGCGCGGAATTTGTGGTTACAAAATTTAAGAAAATATAGAGTAACTGTGGAGTATAGTGATCTTTTGGAGGTATATGTTACGGATAATATTTTTGAGAATTTTTATACAAAGCAGATATATGAAAGAGTAGATGAGCTATTGAAAACTAAGGATATACAAGTGCAAAAGATTATAAAAATGCGTGTTGAAGGTATTAGCTATTCTGAGATATCGGATAGAATAGGTATTTCAGAAAATTCAGCAAGAGTAATAGACTTTAGAACTAAAAAATGGCTTAAGGATATGTTAAAAAAGGAGGGTTTAACTTGAAGATTTCTTGTGATATTGTAGCTGATTTAGTACCTCTTGTGATGGATGGAGTTGCAAGTGAAGATACTGTTGATTTAGTTACAGAACACCTAAAAAGTTGTGAAAAATGTAGACGTGAATATGAAAACAATATTGTATTACATAAAATAGAACCTAATGATAAAAAAGTGGTATCATCAATTAAGAAAAAGTTGTTTTTTATATCATCAGCCTTGTTATTAGTAGGAGGAGTTATTGGACTTTCATTAAATAAAAATTCATCATCTAATCTTATTCCTATTATAATTAGCGTGATTACCATCCTTTTGGTAGGAACATTGATATTTAAATTTAATCTAAAAGGAGATGATAATATGAAGAAATTTTTTGTTGGAAGAGCTATTGGGACTGCTATAGTTTTTGGAATAATAGGAATTTATTTGTTAGTTAAATATTTAATACAGCTTTTTTAGTGTTATAATTATCTTTATTAAGGGGGGATTACAATGATTACTATAGAAAGAATTACTAGAAATGATGTTGAGGAGCTTTCAAAATTATATGAGGAACTTTTAGAGAAAAAAAGCAATCTAGAAGGTTTTTATAAGACTTTTGAGAAGATTAATTCAGATGAAAGCTATATTTTAGTTGGAGCTAGGGATGAAAATAATAAAATAGTTGGTACAGTCATGGGAATAATTTGTTATGAGTTAAATAGTGATTGCAGGCCCTTCATGGTTATAGAAAATATTGTTGTAAGTAGTGAATGCAAGGGACAAGGTGTTGGAAGAAAGTTAATGACTTTTATTGAAGATGAAGCAAGAAAAAGAAATTGTAGTTTAACCACACTTGTATCTGGAGGTAAAAGAAAAGAAGCTCATAAATTCTATGAGACAATGGGTTATGGAAAAGAACTAGTTAAAGGATTTAGAAAGTATTTGTAAGTAAAAGATTTCCTATTAAATTTTCAACTTGTTGAAATAAAAACGAAAATTTAATATAATATGTTTAATATATAGCATGTAGGAGGATATGTCATGGATAAAGAGGAACAGGTTCTAATGGGTCTAAGGAATTTAGTTAACAAGATGGCTTGGATTAACAAACCTAAGATGGAAAAACGTCTTGAGGGTTATAAATCTTCGGAAGTTCATTGTATTGAATACCTTGGGAAAAACACTGATTCTAATGTAACAAGACTTGCAGAATCTTTCTATATGACTACAGGTGCTATAAGTAAATTAACCAAAAAACTAATAAAAAAAGGGGTTATCGAAAGTTATAAGAAACCTGATAATAAAAAAGAAATCTATTTTAGATTAACTAAAGAGGGTCAAAAGATTTTTAATGTCCATGAAAAATTACATAAAGAATTTCAAGAGAGAGATAAAAGTGTATTTGATAAGATGTCTAAGGAACAATACGATAGTATGATTAGTTTTATGGATAGTTATAGCAGCCATTTAGATGAAGAAATGAAAAAGATAGATGAGAATAGCGAATCAGAAAAATTTGAATAATGAAAATATGCAGCCAAACTTTATTTAGGGTAGGCTGTTTTTTTATTAAGGGAATTTTGTTGACAAGGAAATAAAAAGTTGATAATATAAAATTGTTTCCTAGGAAGTAAAATAATTTTTAAAGGAGAACTAAATGTTTAAGCTTAAATCACAAAATAAACAGTACATAGAACAAAGTGTAGATAAAAATGCTTTAATATTTGGACTTATATCTGTGTTTCTTTGCGGAATAGGTTTTGGTATCATATCACCTGTTGTTCCATTTTTGGTACAACCTTATGTAGCTAATCCTGAAAATCAAGCTATAGTTGTTACGCTGTTAACCTCAGTTTATGCAGCTTGTGTATTTTTTGCTGCTCCTGGACTTGGGGCTTTGAGTGATAAATATGGACGTCGTCCAGTGCTTTTATTATGCCTTTTTGGTTCCTCAATAGGATACTTAGTTTTTGGACTTGGGGGAGCTTTATGGATATTATTTGTTGGACGAATAATAGATGGTATAACTGGAGGAACAATAAGTACTATATTTGCATACTTTGCAGATATAATTCCTCCAAAGGAGAGAACTAAATACTTTGGATGGGTGAGTGCCGTTGTAGGTGTAGGAGGTGTTATTGGACCAACTTTAGGAGGGTTACTTGCCAAGTTTGATTACGCTGTACCAATGTATTTTGGAGCAATAATAACTTTATTAAATGTTATTTATGGATACTTTTTTATGCCTGAAAGTCTTGATAAGAGTAATAGACTTAAAGATATTAGCTTTGTAAGATTAAATCCAGTTACCCAACTTACAAGTATACTTTCTATGAAAAGTTTAAAAAGACTTCTTATCTCAGCATTTTTACTTTGGATACCAAATGGATCTTTGCAGGCAGTTTTTTCACAGTTTACAATGGATACCTTTAGCTGGAAGCCAGCAGTAATAGGACTTATGTTTTCAATTATGGGTCTCCAAGATATAATTTCACAAGGCTTTATAATGCCAAAGCTTTTGAGGAAACTTGATGATAAACAGATAGCTATTCTTGGAATGGTTTCAGAGATTGTAGGTTATGGTCTTATTGCAATGTCAGCTCTACTATCATTTTATCCACTTCTTATTGTTGGAATGTTTATCTTTGCTTTTGGAGATTCAATCTTTGGACCATCATTTAATGGGATGTTATCTAAGTCAGTAGATTCTAGTGAGCAAGGAAGGATTCAAGGAGGTAGCCAATCTATTCAAGCGTTGGCTAGAATGATTGGGCCAATAATTGGAGGTCAACTTTATGTAGCGGTTGGTCATGCCTCACCAGCCTTTATGGGTATGGTTCTTATAGCCATAGCAATACCAGTTTTATATAAGAGAACAGCTGTAAAAATTATAGAGTAGATAAATTTAAACTTATAGAAAGGGGTTTCAAAACTTTGGTACAAGTTCTGAAACCCTATTTTCGCATATACTGAATAGCTCATGTATAAAACTATTTAAAAGTTCCTATTATTACCGCCTTTTTCTTCTATGTAAAGATCTAAAGCTTTAATTCCTCTGTGAGCAAGTTTTACAAATAAAATAAAACCATAAATCCATAGTCCCAGCAATCCTAAAACTAAAACAATATTAAATAAACTCCAAATAATCATCTTAGACATATGTTATCCCCCTTTTTTGTAGTTATTATATATTATATGATGGATAGGAAAATTATTCAAATATTTTGCAAAGTTTAGTTTAGCTTATCTAATATTCCTTTAATATACTTTGTAGCCTTACCTAATTCTTCATCTAAAATCATGTGTCCACTATATTTGAAATCAATAATTTCTAATTGATTTACATTTTCTTTGTATTTTAGGATATCATCATCAGTTAGATTTGATGGAATATTAGAAGCTAAATCTACACCTCTAAATAACCATACAGGGCAATTCATAGCATTTAAATCATGGTAGAATTCTTTGTAGGTTGATTCATTTTCTATGCATTTTAGCGTATGGGTAGTGATAAAATTATCTAACTTAATTCCGTTGTAGACCATGTTACTCCAGAACTTAGCGGCACCTTTCTCTAACTTAGAATGAATAGCAGGGTAATCAATTATAATAATACCTTTAGCCAGCTCTATATTTGATGATAAAAAGCCAAACATATAGGATACGCCTTTGGAAAATCCTAAAAATACAGGTTTATTAATAGGTTCGTTTTGAAGTACACATTTTATATCAGATACATGATGGTTCCAATCAAAACCCGATTTTGGTGTACTGCTACCACCTCGACCACGATAGCTAAGAGCAATACAATGTATCCCTGTAAGTCTTGATATTAAGGGGACAGCTCTAATAGCCGGTTCCCATATTCCCATAGATATAACCAAAGTAGGTTTATTATTAACTTGATTACTCACATAATATTCAATTTTATTTCCATCATTAAGTACAAATTTTTTCACCAAATTTTCTTTCATAATTAATCCTTTCATCGTAAAACCATAGTATAAAAATAATTTTGTATAAACATAGATATAAACTAATAGGAAAATTGTGTATAATAAAAACAAGCGCCTTAGTGCTGTAGTACTATCGACACAGGAGATAGTACATTAGAGTCATTTCTAAATTATTGTTGTAGAAGTCTTAAGGACTTCATTAAGTCTAATATTATAGGCTGATGATATTATTAACAAGTACGCACTTTTAAGTAATGTAGTTACCAAATGTATACTTAGAAATCATATAGGAGTAAAAAATGATATTTAAAGGAATCGAATACAATTGTTCTATGGAATTGACGCTTGATATTATAGGAGGAAAGTGGAAGCCTATTATTATTTGGCATCTTGGGAAAGAAACCATGAGATTTAATGAGCTTAAGCGAAAGTTACCAAACATCACTCATAAGATGTTATCTCAACAGCTTAAAGCCCTAGAGGAAAATAATTTAATAGTTAGAAAAGTTTATGCCGAAGTGCCGCCTAAGGTAGAATATTCTTTAACTGATCAAGGGAAAAGTTTATTGCCTCTATTGATTACTTTATGTGAATGGGCAACTGATCATGTTGCTTCAATACAGGTTGAGGAAAGTGAGCGTTAGCATGAAAATATATATAATAGGTTCCGTAGCCAGTGGAAAGACAACCCTAGCAAAGAAGCTTTCAAAAAAGCTAGATATTTCATGGTACGAGCTAGATAGTATTGTACATATGAAAACAGATGATGGAGAAGTTAGAAGAACTCCAGAGCAAATAGATGAGGGGTTTAATAGGATTTTAGCTACTGAAAAGTGGATAATTGAAGGAGTAGCTAGAAGATATTTTGATAAAGGTTTTAAGGAAGCGGACAAGATCATATTAGTTGATACACCTCCATTAAAAAGAAAATACAGAATTTTAAAAAGATGGGTCCATCAAAATATGAAACTAGAAGAATGTCAGTACAAGCCAACCATCAAAATGCTATTTTCCATGTACGGTTGGAGTAATGATTTTGATAAATCTAAAGAAAAATTGATGGACAGACTTCATGGACATGAAGATAAGCTTATGATAGTACGTGATGGAAATGTTGATATTTGATGGAACAACCAAAATGAAACAAGTAAATATAAGTCCAATTTACATTTACAGAAAGGAGTTGAAAACCTTGATAGTCAACAAAGAAATAGAAGTAAAACATGAAAAAGGACTTCATGCAAGAGTCTTAGCCATGGTAGTTTACAAAGTCAGTGAACTTCAAAAGAAATACAAGGTAGAGATTTTTATAAAATATAAAGAGAAAAAGAAGGTATCAGCAGCAAGCCTTATGCCGCTAGTTTTACTTAAGGTAAAGCAAAATGAAAAGATAATTGTAGAGGCCCAAGGTGAGGCCCCACAAGAGGCCCTAGAGGAAATATGTAGTTTTTTAGAAAGTGATTTTGATTTAGAGGACAAGAGTACAATAAATCAGGTAGACACCATTATAAATAACAACACAATGACCTTAGAGCAAGTGTTTAGCAACATTCCTAATGGAATTATTGCAACAGATGAGAACGATATAATAACTATATTTAATGAAGAAGCAGAAAGAATACTTGGCTTATCTTCAGGAGAAGTAATTGGCAAAGATGTAGACAAGGTTATATATCAAAGTAAGCTTAAGGAAATAAATAAATCTGGAAAATCAGAGCTTATGGTAAGGGAAGTTATAAATGACAGGATACTTCTCATAAATAGAACGCCCATAATGATAGACAAGATATCAAAAGGTGCATTAGCTGTCTTTAGTGATATATCAAATTTAGAAAAAGTAAAAAATGAATTAAAAACCGTTAAGGAACTTAAAGAAAGATTGCAGCTTATATTAGAAACTGTACAAGATGGAATATGTGTTATGAGTTCAGAGGGGGTCATCACCTATGTGAATAGGGCCTATCTAAGAATTTTAAGCGAGAAAGAAGAAAACATACTTAATAAAAACATCAGAGATATCTCTCCAGATGGAGTAAGAAGAAGGGTTTTAGAGACAGGAAAAAGTGTAGTAGGTGCATTAAGTTATAAGGAAAATGATGTTACTATTGTATGTAATGTTAACCCAATAATAGTTGATGGTGAGATAACAGGTGTTGTTTCTGTAATCAAAAACATCACAGAAGTTAAGAAGTTATCAGAAAAGTTAAAGAAGGCATCTGCAAAGGCTGAGTATTTAGAGGAAGAGCTATTTAGAACTAAGAAACCAGATTTGGCTTTTTCAAAATACATAGGTTACAGTGGAAAGGTACTAGATGCATTAGCTACAGCTTCAAAGGCTGCAAAAACTAATACCACAGTTTTGATAAGGGGTGAAAGTGGAACTGGTAAAGAACTTATTGCAGAAGGAATTCATTATGGAAGTAAAAATGCTAAAGGGCCTTTTGTAAGAGTTAACTGCGCTGCAATTCCTCAGAATCTTTTAGAAAGTGAACTTTTTGGACATGAAAAAGGGTCCTTCACTGGTGCCATCAAAAGAAAGCTTGGAAAGTTTGAACTAGCCCAAAATGGAACCATATTTTTAGATGAAATTGGAGAAATGGATAAGAGCATGCAGGCAAAGATTCTAAGAGTAATTCAAGAAAAAGAGTTCCAAAGAGTTGGTGGAGAAGAAACCATCAAGGTTAATGTAAGAATAATAGGTGCAACCCATAGAAACTTAGAAGAAATGGTAAGGACAATGGAATTTAGAGAAGACTTATATTATAGACTTAATGTTATACCTATCTTTTTACCTCCACTTAGAGAAAGAAGACAAGACATAGCACCATTACTTGAGCATTTTATTAATAAGATAAGTAAGAACATAGGCAAAAATATAAGTTTAGTCAAAAATGATGCCATGGAGGCCCTTCTTAATTATTCTTGGCCAGGAAATGTAAGAGAGTTAGAGAACTTAGTTGAAAGATTAGTTGCTTTAAATGAAAATCAGGTGATAGACCTTGATGATTTACCTTCTTACATGAGACAAGAGAGGCCCATGAAACATGAAAAGGCCCATGTAACATCAATAATTGAAGATGATATACTTCCTTTAAAAGAATATGAAAAAATCATAATTGAAAAAGCTCTAAAAAGGTATGGAAGTTACAATGCAGCAGGAAAAGTATTAGGATTAACTCACAAAACAGTAGCTGCTAAAGCAAGACAATATGGAATAGAAAAAAAGATAAGTTGGGAATAAGTATCAGGGTAAAAAGGAACAAGTTGATATTTATTCCCAACCATAACTTAAACTTTCTTGTAAACATTTACTGAATAATGAGGATTTATAGTTTTGGTTAATATTGGCTTGAGTTTTGCTATATATATTATTGAGGCAATTAATTTATATATTTAAGGGAGGAAGAGGTTTATGAAAAAGATAATAAATAATCCAGAATTAGTAGTTGAGGATATGCTCTCAGGAATGGTAGCTGCTCATCCAGATTATGTGAGAAAGCTAGAGAATGCAACAGTGCTAGTAAGAGCAAATTCACCAGTTCAAGGAAAGGTAGCTTTAGTTAGTGGTGGAGGAAGTGGACATGAACCATCTCATGGTGGATATGTTGGAAAAGGAATGCTTGATGGAGCAGTTGCAGGAGCAGTATTTACATCACCAACTCCAGACCAAGTATATGAAGCTATAAAAGCTGTTGATTCAGGAAATGGTGTACTTTTAGTTATCAAAAACTACACTGGAGATGTAATGAATTTTGAAATGGCAAAAGATATGGCTGAGATGGAAGGAATACAAGTAAGTACTGTAGTTGTAAATGATGATGTTGCAGTAGAAAATAGTACTTACACAGCAGGAAGAAGAGGAATTGCAGGTACAGTATTTATACACAAATTAGCAGGAGCAAAGGCTGAAACTGGAGCAAGCTTAGAAGAAGTTACAAGAGTTGCTGAAAAGGTAATTGATAATGTAAGAAGTATGGGTATGTCTATATCATCTTGTATAGTTCCAGCAGCAGGAAAACCAAACTTCACTTTAGCTGAAAATGAAATGGAAATAGGTATGGGTATTCATGGAGAACCAGGTACTCATAGAGAAGAAATAAAAACATCAGATGAAATCACAGAACATCTAGTTAATAAGATTCTAGATGATATGCACCTAGAAGATGGTACAGAAGTTGCAGTAATGGTAAATGGATTATGCTCAACTCCTCTTATGGAACTTTATATAGTAAATAAGAAGGTTAATGAAATGCTAACTGAAAAAGGAATCAAGATTCATAAAACATTTGTAGGTGAATTTATGACATCTCTTGAAATGGCAGGCTTCTCTGTAACCTTATTAAAACTTGATGATGAGTTAAAAGAATTATTAGATGCACCTGCTGATACTCCAGCTTTAAGGGTACTTTAATTACAATACAATCTATGGGGGAGATAACATGAGTATAAACGGCAAAAAAGTTATAGAAATATTAACACAAATAGCAGAAAAAATAGATGAGAATAAAGGGTATCTTTCAGAACTAGATGCAACCATAGGGGATGGAGATCATGGTATAAACATGAGCAAGGGCTTCAAGGCTGTAACTGAAAAGTTAAAGGAGGATGATGGCGTAGATATTTCAGGAATTCTAAAGAAAACAGGTATGGCTTTAGTATCTACTGTTGGAGGTGCATCAGGCCCTTTATATGGAACAGCCTTTATGAAATCATCCATGAGTGTAAATGGAAAAACAGAAATAGATATCGAAGATTTTTCAAACATGCTTAAAGATGCTCTTGACGGAATAAAGATGAGAGGTAAGGCTAAGGCAGGAGAAAAGACAATGATAGATGCTCTAGAACCAGCATTAGAAGCTATAAATAAAGGAATAGAGCAAGGATTAGAATCTAAAGAAATATTAAAACTTGCTAAAGAAGCTGCCTATAATGGGGTAGAATATACTAAAACTATAATAGCTACAAAAGGAAGAGCAAGCTATTTAGGAGAAAGAAGTATAGGACATCAAGATGCAGGAGCAACTTCATCTGCAATAATACTAGAAACAATATATGAAGCTATTGAATAATAAGGAGAGTAGTCATGGTAGGAATAGTAATAACTTCACACAGTAAAAACATAGCAGAAGGCGTAAAAGAACTAGCTCAGCAAATGGCACCAGAAGTTCCTATAGCTGCATCAGGAGGAACCTCTGATGGAAGAATAGGCACAGATGTTACGAAAATAATGAATGCAATAGAAAGTGTTTACTCAGAAGATGGAGTAGTTCTCATATTTGATTTGGGAAGTGCCTTTATGAATGCAGAAATGGCAATCGAGATGATGGATGAAGATAAAGCAAAGAAGATCAAAATAGTAGATTGCCCAATAGTTGAAGGAGCTGTAACCTCAGCTGTAGAAAGCAGTATAGGAAAGTCAATAGAAGAAATAGAAGAAGCATTAAAACCTATGAACCTAGGGAAAATGCCATAAAATAAGCCGCAAATAGTTTAAGACTGTTTGCGGCTTGTTGCTATTAATTTATTAGTCATCATCTTTTATTAATAATTTCTTTATGTTTTTTAAGATTTATTTAGAAGCCTCTTAAGAATTTGCTGATAAAATTATCTACAGACAGTAAAATATTTAGGAGGAAAAATAATGGAAATTAGTAATAGAAAAGCTGGTATAAAGTTAACCAAGATATTGTTTATAATTTATATGATTGCGTTATTTTGGATTATAGTATTTAAATTTAATATACACTTACCTTCTTTGAGAAATATGAGAAGTATAAATTTAATTCCTTTCAGTGAACCTTTAATCTTAAATGGTAGACTTGCCTTTGGTGAAATGATTATGAATGTAGTAATTTTTATACCACTTGGCGTATACGCAGGAATCCTATTTAAAAGATGGAGTATTTGGAGAAGAATTATCTTGTTTTTCTTAATTAGCTTAGTATGTGAAGTATCTCAATATATTTTGAATATAGGAGCTTCTGACATTACTGATATAATTAATAATACTCTAGGCGGAATAATTGGATTAATTATATATAAAATCATTGAAAAACTATTAAAAAATGGTGTTAAGGTTGAAAAATTTATAAATATAAGTGCATCAATAGGAACTGTTCTAATGATTTTATTTTTATCATTACTAAAGATAAACAACATATGGCTATTTAGGCATTAGTGCATTACATACTGTTAGTGAACTATTTGTTTTATATATTTGGAATTGATGTTATTTTTAGGTATAATTATATAAGAAAATAAAAATATAAATTGGTTTGGAGAATAATTGAGTGAGATATAGTATTGTAAGAGTTAGTTCTGAAAATTATTCGTTATTTGACGATATGATTTATTGGAGAATAAACGGTAGTGAAAGAGTGCCATCTAAAAAGAGTATTCCAGAAGACATCATAAATGAATTGAATAACCACAATTTATTTATATATGCCGTTGAAGTTGAGGGACGATATGTTGGTTGGATATCATTAGTTTATATGCCAAAGGTAGGTAAGTTTAATGGTCATGGACATGTATATGTTGATGAATTATGGATTGAGCCATCATACCGTAAAAATGGATTAGCTGAAAAACTAATGAAACAGGCAGAAATACTGATGAAAGAAAAGTGCTCAACAGGCATTAGATTATATGTAGACATTGATAATCTAGGCGCAAAAAACTTATATGAGAAATGCAATTTTAAGATTTCATGCACAGCATACTTAATGGAGAAATAGTCTGTTGAGAAAAGTAAGGAGGGCTTGAAGTGAATATACATGGTTTACTGGTGGTTGCCACAGGGATTATTTTTATAATTTATTCCGTGATATATAAAAATAAGATAAGTGTTAATATGAGTGATAAGCTTGTATTAATAGATAGAGAAAAGTTCTTGAATCTACAGCTATATTTTTCGATATTTAATTCAGTATGCATGATTGTTTTTGGAATCTTAATAATCAAATATAACTTACATAGTACATATGTATTAATATATGGCTTCATATTTATATTTATAAATTATATGTTAATACCAATAAGTATAAAGAAAGAATATATAAAGCATAAATAAGAATATCCTGTTAGTTAAACATAATCTTATAGTACTTAAAAGGAGAATAAATATGAATACAGAACAAAGACATAAAAAGATTATAGAAATAGTTAAAGATAAATTAACCTGTTCAGCGCATAACTTAGATCACGTATTTAGGGTTTATAACCTTTGTTTACTTATAGCTAAACATGAGGAAAATGTTGATTTAGAAGTACTGATTCCAGCTGCATTGTTACATGATATTGCTAGAGTTGAGGAAAGTAATGATAAAACAGGAACAGTAGATCATGCAGTTTTAGGTAGTGAACAAGCAGAGGAAATATTAAAACAATTAAGCTATGATGAAGAAAGGATTCAAAAGATAAAACATTGTATTAAGACTCATAGATTTAGAACAGGTAATGTACCTGAAACTATAGAGGCAAAGATATTATTTGATTCAGATAAATTAGATGCAATAGGAGCTACTGGAATTGCTAGAAGCTTTATGTTATCAGGACAGTTTGGACAAAGGTTAGCATTTGATAGTTCACTTGATGATTATTTAAAAGAAAATACAGCTGAAAATGGAAGAGTGAAGGACATGTCTAAACATTCTCCATTAATTGAATATGAAGTAAAGCTTAAAAAGATTCCAAACAAACTATATACAGATAAAGCTATAGAAATAGGAAAAGAAAGAATTAAAATTATGGAAGCTTATTTTGATAATCTGAAATTAGAATTAAAGGGACTTAAGTAGTATGATGGAATTTAAACTTGAATTTAAGGAAATAACTTTAGATGATATTGATGATTTAGCTAAAATGTATGTAGAAACATTTAATTCACCTCCTTGGAATGATAATTGGACATTAGAAACCTCGGCTAAAAGACTTAAACAGTTTATTAACTGTGAAGATTCTTATGGAATTACAGCATATCAAGAAGATAAACTATGTGGAATGATATTAGGAAGTCAGGAGCAATTTTATGATGGCATAATGTTTAATATTAAAGAGTTTTGTGTTAAAAATGATATACGTAATAATGGAATTGGAACCTTAATATTAAAAGAGTTTGAAAAATTATTAAAAATAAAAGGAGTTAAGGAGATTGTTCTTTTTACTTCGAGAGAAGATGGTACAGAAGGATTTTATAGTAAAAGAGGATTGAAGTCCTATAATAGTATGGTTATGATGGGTAAGGAGTTATAGATTATAGGAGGAAATATGATTAAATACTTAATGAAAAATCAACTATTACATATAGGAGTGATTGAAGTAATTAATAGAAATTCAGCAGAAATATTATATTCTGAAGATGATGGAGTGTTATTAAAAGAAAAGATAAGCGGAGCATATATGCTTTCAGTTGAGAGTTTCGAAAAAGGAAAAAGTTTAATTGATGAGTTAAATGAAGGTAATCTATTTTTAGTTCATCAAGAATTTATGACAGATTATATTATTAAAAAGTTTAACTTAGCTCATAAACTTGAATGTTTTCAAGCTTCCTACATGAGTAAAAATAAACTTAAAGTGAAATCTGAACTTGAAATAAGACCTCTAAATATAAATCAAAAAGAAGTCATTTTAGAGAATTATAATAAACTATCTGAAGAAGAAATAGATATTTTATTAAATACTGAAAGTTTATTTGGAGGTTACAAAGAAGATAAGCTTGTAGGATTTATAGGTAATCATCTAGAAGGAAGTATAGGCCTTTTAGAGATTTTTCCACCTTATAGAAGGCTTGGCTATGGGGAAACGCTTGAATGCTTCATGGTAAATCATATGCTTGAACAAGGCAGGGTACCTTTTGGACATATAGAGATAGAGAATGATAAATCCATAGCACTACAAAAGAAGCTTGGATTTACTTTATCAGAAGATAAGCTGTATTGGTTATTTTAATATAATATTTTTGACTATAACTTTTATTAAAAAAGGGGCTGTAGTTAGCTTTGTTGGAAGCTACTACCGTCCTTTATTAAATTAAAGATATTTTACTGATAGATTATTTAATTCTGAGATTAGTTTGTCATTTTTTAACTTTGAGGCTATTGGTAAAAAGGTATCTAAAGTTTCCTTTGCTTTTTCTAGCCAGCGGGGTTTATCAATAAACTCAATAGTTCTCATATTATGAAGCCTGTCTGCAAGTTTGACCATTATCACATCTTCATCTTCAATACTATTGTTGAAGTTTGCAATCTTCTGAGCAATATCCGCAATCCTTTCAGAAAACTCTAGTTTTATTTGTTCAAAAGAAAAGGAAGTAATATCGTGGAGTAGCCCAGAGATAATAGCATCATCACTTCCATTCATTTCTGATAATAAGATCGCGACATTCAAAGGGTGAGTCACATAATCATCACCAGAATATCTTTTTTCATCTTTATGAGCAATACAAGCAAAATAATAGGCTTTCTTTAAGAGTTTTAAATTATATTTTACCTTATTGTTATTCAAACTCTTTATTAATAAATCATAGAGTTCTTCCTTAGTAGAATGAAGTTCAGTGGTCTGCATAAATAATTGATTCATACAATAATTGCCTCCTTTTGAATAATTAATTTGAAAACTAAAAGCTCTTAAAAGAGAAGGTGAGAAGCCAAATCTTTTTTTGAATGCTTTAGCGAATCCATTGTGAGAATTATAGCCATAGTCTAATGAAACTTGAAGTATTTTGCAGCCATTTATTATTTCTTCTGAGGCTTTGATAAGCCTACGTTCAGTTACATATTCCATAACAGATAAACCGACATGGGCTTTAAAAAGTCTTGAGAAGTAATATAAAGAATATCCAGCATTTTTTGCTATATTCTTAGAAGATAGGGATTCAGTTAGATTTTCTTCAATGTATTTTAGACTATTAACTATATGATTGTTGGGTTTCATATAAGCACCGCCTCCATTAATATAAGAAATAGAGTTTTAGTGAAGTTCTTCAGACTTCTACAGTAATAATGTGTATAGTATACATTATTTAATTGGAAATTTCTGTTCCAATCTTGCTTAAATTGAAAAAAGTTAATAATACTGCAATACCATGGGAAATACTGTATAATTATATGAAATAGTTAAATTTCAGGGGGCGATTTTAATGAGATTACTTGGTACTATAATTTTTATATGTGGAGGCATATTTCTCACTATTATTAGTTTAAAGACCTACAAAAATGAAAAGACGAATAAGATTCGATTATTGTTAAATTTATCAGAAGGCATAATATTAACTATACTTGGATTAGTTTCATTAGTAGATAATATAAATATTGAACTAATAGGAATTTTAGGATGTGTTATATTGTTAGTTGATAGGATCATAGATTTTATGCTCAATAAGAAGGGAGCCAAAGTATAGGTTTTAATTTTTTTGAGAAGCACCTATCCTATTATTTTTGCAGGAATGACAGGGTTGTCTTATAGAGTAGTTGCTGAAATAAAAATAAGAAATATATAACATTCTATAGTGGAAAATACTGTATAATATTAGCATAACTTAATTAAGTTTTTAGGAGGATATTTTAATGAGAATAACATGGAGTTTAGTATATTTATTTGTTGGAATGTTTTTTGTATTTGGTAGTTTAATCACATACAAAAAAGATAAGAGAGGTAAAATATATAAGCATGGTAGTTTTGGCTTGGGTAAGATTGGGAAGTATAAATTGTTGCTATCTTTAGCAGAAGGAGTAGTTCTCATAATATTAGGATTAATATCACTTATAAAACATATAGATTTTCAAGTGGGTGTGTTAGTAATAGGTGTAGTTCTATTAGTTGACAATATACTAGTTCCTAAGTTAGAGAAAAAGATAAGTGAAGAATAAATGTAAGTTATATAAAGGAGAGATAAAGTGAAGAATAGATATAAACCAGCTTATATTTTGGTAATTATAATTATCTCAATTTCATGTATTTATAACTTCTATCAACATAAAAGAATAGAGAACTACAAAAAAGAATTGACTAATATAGTAAGAAAAAATATACAGAAGTTTGCTGGTATTTCAAATAATATAGGTGATGAGGACATCTATGCAGAAAAGTATGCAAGTATAGCTACAGCACAGGAAGCTTATATTGCTTTAAATAATAAGGGAATTCCTTCAGAAGAATGGGGTAATAGTCTTTCGTATTTATTTATTAATATAAAAAGAACTATGACTAATGATAAAGATAAGTTTAAAGAAGTATTTAAAGGAGCAGAGGCATCTAGATTAATGTTTAAAATATCAGATGACTTTGAAGACAAAGAATCTATTAGTAAGCTTCAAGAGTTATTAAATGAATAGATTATATTATATGTAAATGTTAAATTTATGTAGTATAATATAATTGAATAATAATATCATAAGGAGGTAGAGTTATGGTCAAAGAAAGTATTGAAAATCAATTAGAAAAAGCTGTTAAAATATTGAAGTTAGAAATAAACCCCTTTATTATCTACCTTCTAGGTTCAGCAAGCAGAAATGAATTAAGAGAAGATAGTGACATAGATATAGCATTTCTAAGTGAGAAATCCATTAGTGCTTATGAAGTGTTCATGTTAGCACAACGGTTATATGATGTTTTTAAGAGAGATGTAGATTTGATTGATTTAAAGGAATCATCCACAGTATTTAAGGCACAGGTTGTAGGAACTGGGAAAGTAATATTTTGTAGCGACGATTTAAAAAGACAGTATTTTGAGATGAGAGCTTTTAAAGAATATGCATTACTTAATGAAGAGAGAGCAGAGATACTTAAGAATATAAAAGAAAGAGGTAATGTTTATGGCTAAAGATGTACTTTTCAATAAAATACAAACGATAGAGAGATGTATTAGTAGAATAAGCGAAGTGTACGACGATAATCCGGATAATTTGAAGGATTATACTAAACAAGACTCTATTATACTAAATATTCAGAGAGCCTGTGAAATAGTATCTGAAAAAAAATTAGGAATACCTCAAAATAGTAGGGATGCATTTGAGGTTTTATATGCTAATAATCTAATTAATGAGAGTTTGATGTCAGATTTAAAGTCTATGGTTGGTTTTAGAAATATAGCTGTACATGATTATCAAAGTATAAATTTGAGTATTGTAGAAATGATAATAAAAAATCACTTAGACGACTTTAAAAAGTTTACCTATGAAGTTAATAAATTAGTTTAATAATTTCTAAGATTTGAACACTATTACTAAAGTAATGGTGTTTTTTAATTTCAGCTATCTTAAAAGACACACAATCTAGGTGCCTTTTAAGATAGATATACTTCACCATTACCAACGATGACAAGCCTATATTCCGGGGTTAAAGGAGCTAAATTATATTTATCTGATCTTGGAGGTAGCTGAAAAGCCTGAATTCCAACTTGATTTTCATTAAAAACTATAACGTAGATATTTTCATTTGAAATGTTTTGGATAAAATACTTATTCTCAGGAGCTGGATTAAAGTCAGATAACTTATAAACCCCTTCCTTAAATGTATTAGGAGAGGCGTTAGATACAATAAAGTTTAAATTCACAAATATAAATAAAGTTATTAAAAATGAATAGATAAATTTTTTCATATGAGTGCACTCCTTTCAAGCTTAGTGTGATTAAATGGATAATTAAATATACCTTTTAAAGCATTAAATAATTTAAAAGGAAGTTTTATGGATAATTACTGTTTTATTGCTTAAAATTAACAGGTAAATTGTGTATAATATTTATAGGATAAAAAATATGCAAAAATAAGGAGATGATATATAGTGATAAATATATTATTAAGTGGCTACAATTTTGGGGAAGAATGGGGAAAAGATACGATTAAAAAGTACATAAGCTCAGAATATAAAATTGTAGTTATTCCTTTTGCATTTAGTGAAGCGTGGATAAATAATTCTAACGAATGGGACAAGGCTTATAGTAGAGAATATGGTAAGTATTATAGAGAGCTAATTAAACCATTTGGAGAGCTTGGAGTAAGTGAAGATAATATTACATGGATTAATTTTTTTAAAGATAAAAAAGAGGATATGAAAAAAGCTATAGAGGAGAGTGATGTTGTATTTTTTACTGGAGGGCTGCCTGATAGAGCTGTTGAGCGTGTATTAGATAAGGGAATACTTAATTCTAAAGCTAAAATAGTAATGGGTGCAAGTGCAGGCGCTTTAATGCAGTTAAAGGATTATCATATATCACCTGATGAAGATTATTCAGAATTTAGTTATCAATCTGGATTAGGTTTAATAAAGAGTAATTTTTATATTGAGGTGCATTATGAAGATACAGAAGTTCAATATAGTTGCATCAAGAAGGTTTTAAAAGAAAAGACTGATACGGTTTATGCTATTAAAGAACAAGGTGGAATTATTTTAGATGATGACAAGCTTATATTACTGGGAAACGTAACTACCTATCAAAACAATTAGGAGGTTAATTATGATTAAAGCAAAAAAAGTTATTATCACTTTTATTATTTCATTTATAGTTTCTTATTTGATAGTAGGATATGCTGCAAATAGTATGTTTGTAGGTATAAAGTGGGTGGAAAATATCACTATTTGGGGGAAGCTTAAAGAATATTATGTGAGAACTGCTTCTTTTAATATAGTGCCTACATTAATATTGTCTATAATAGCTACTTGTATTATTAATTATCCCTACAATAAAACTAACGAGAATATAGTTTAAAATTGATTTTGAATAATCTTTAGGGAATAAGAGGAGTTAACTATGGAATTAGATATTTTTACTAAGTTAGATGGGATTTCAGTAACTAAAGAAAATAAAACTGATGTAGACTATTTTATTTTTGATGAATTTGAGATTCACTTAAATAAAATTCCTCCAAATACAAAGCAAGAATACCATAAACATAAGATCATAGAGGAAGTATTAGTTGTAACTAAGGGGGAACTTATAGTTAAATGGAAAGAAAATGAATCAATAGAGGAGAGAACTGTACTTAAAGATAATATAGTAAGGGTAAAAAAATCTATTCATACTATTGAAAATCATACCGATGAATGGGCTGAGTTTATTGTATTTAGAATGGTACCATCAGGTGAAGATAAGAGAGAGGTAATAAAGAAAGATAAAGTAATTATAGATATTTAGATTAAGGAGAATAATATTGGGAAATCCTTGGGAAAAAATAGATTTAGAAGTTTACGAAAAGCACATGTCTCATGACAATGTGTATCAACTGCAAAAATTAAATGAAATTATGAAAGAGCAGTTTCAAGATAATAAACATGAATATATTGGAGTTCTTGGAGTAGCAGGGGGAAATGGACTTAATAATATAGATATTTCTAAAGTTAAAAAAGTTTTTGCCATAGATGTTAATAAAGAATATCTTAATGTCTGTAGAGAAAGATATGATTATATGGGAGAGATACTGGAAACTATTTGTAGAGATATAAATGATAAAGAATTTTGTTTTCCAAAAACAGATTTGCTTGTGTGTAATCTTATTATTGAATATATTGGGGAAGAACAGTTTGTAGCTATAGTTGATAGAAATAAAGAAAATATAAAATTGATATCTTGTGTCATTCAAGAAAATGAGAAAAATTCTTTTGTAAGCGACTCAGAATATTCTTCACATTTTACACCCATAACATCAATAAATCATGACATAAATGATAATAAACTTAAAAATTTGTTTACTAAGAGAGGCTTTAATTGCATTAAGACTAAAAACTACAATCTTCCCAATAATAAAAGTTTCATTAGATTGGATTTTAAGAAAGTATAGTGTTATACATTATTTAAATAGAATACTTAGATATTAAACACCTCCCCTGTAAGATGTATTAAATAATACACAGTATACATGAGAGGTGTTTTTTATGAAAATTAATAATAAGAGGTAAGGTATTAAAAGGGTATTAAAGATGTTATAATTAAAAGGATTATAAGTAGATTTATAGTAATAATTCCATTTCGTGAGAGAGGTAGGAAAAGCAGTATGAAGAAAATGTCTATAAGATTTAAGCTTATGATATTAACATTAATACCTTTAATACCCTTCACCATTCTTCAAACTATAGGGATAAAAAATAACTTCAATAGAAGCATAGAGCAGAAATTTGAAGAAAGTGAAGAGTTAGGCAGATCTATATATAAATCATTTGTTAATTATATAGAAGAATTATGGTTTCAGGAATTGATTATAAGTAAGCATATAGTTGAATATGAAGATAAAATAGATGATATTCAAGCATATTTAGATAAAGTATTAGATACTGATGAAACTACTATGGAAAGATTATCTTTTATAAATACTAATGGGGTTATAGTTGCTAGTACTACTAAAGAGCTTGTCGGAAAATCAGTAGTTAATCAAGATCACTATGAAAGAATAAAAGCTGGAGAAGATAAAGTTTTAACTAATCTTGTTAAAGAGTATAATGGTGGATCAGTTGTATTTCCTGTATCTAGAGCAGTTAAAAAGGATGGACAACTTATGGGGGTAATAGCAGGTGTTATAGATGTTAATAAATTTGTATCAAAAATGCCTGATTTTAAAAAAAATGAGGGCGATATTTTTTCATTGATTGATGGAAATGGCTATAGAGTGTATTATAGTGCAAATTTAAATATGTCTTTTGAGGAAAGATTAAGTCCAAAAGATGCTCCTACATGGGAAGCACTAAAGGGGGAGGAAGTAAGAACTTATAAGCGGAAATCTTCTTTTGATGGTGATTATAGGATGGGAATAGATTATCCTATTAAAGAATTTGGGTGGGATATTATGATAAATTCAAAACGTAGTGTGGTTTTGAAAGACGCCTATATACAAGTTATAGAATCTATAATTACTCTTATAATTATAATAATAACAGCACTAATAGCTTCTTATATATTTGGCAAAAAAATTGTTGATCCTTTAATGTTGTTAAAGAGAAAAACAGATGAATTAAAAAATGGTGATTACAGTGTTAGAACTAATATTAAGGGTGAAGATGAGATTTCATCTATGGCTGAAGCTTTTGATCACATGGCACAAAGCATACAAGAGTATGACAATATGAAAGGTCAGTTCTTTGCTAATCTGTCCCATGAACTTAAAACACCTATAAATGTTATATATTCAAGTACTCAACTAATAGATAGTATCAAGAACTCAAAGGATTTAAATAAGTTTAAAGAAAAAACTATAAAATATATGATAGGGATAAAGCAAAATAGTTTTAGGCTTATGAAGCTAGTAGATAATATGATTGATGCAACAAGATTTGAAAATGGATATATAAAAATGTCTTGTAGGAGTACAAATATAATAGGCGTAATAGAAGATATAAGTTTATCTGTTGTTAGATATGCAGAACAAAAAGGAATAAAGATTATTTTTGATACTGATATAGAGGAAAAAGAAACTTTCTGTGACCCATATATGATAGAGAGAATAATATTAAATATCATATCTAATGCTCTTAAGTTTACTGATGAAGGTGGGTACATATATATAAATGTTGAGGACCATGAAAACAAGATAATAGTATCTATAAGGGATACAGGGATAGGCATACCAAAAGATAAGCTAGAAGTGATATTTGATAGATTTAGACAAGTAGATACATCTTTAAATAGAAATCATGAGGGTAGCGGATTAGGGTTATCAATAGTAAAATCATTAGTTGAAGCCCATGGCGGAAATATAAATGTAAAAAGTCAGTTAGATGTTGGTACAGAATTTATAATAGAATTACCAATAGTTAATGCTCCAAAAGATTATACTAAAAATAAACAAGAGGTTTTAAATAGTGAAAGCAATACAATTCATAAGATAGAAATTGAGTTTTCAGATATTTATTCAATACAATTTGATGATTTTAAAGATGATAATTGATGGTACATCAAATGAAAAAGATTAGGTCACATAATAATGATGGGCCTAATCTTTTTTTTGTTACTCAGTTTTATGAACAGGTAATAAAAGTGCTGGGAATAATGCAATAATTGCGAAACCTACAGACCATAAAAATGCTACGTGATAGGCATCTAATAAACCTTGAATACTTGTTGCATTATTCACTAAAATTTGATGTTGAACAATTGTTGCAAGAACAGCTGAACCAAAGGCTCCTCCTATGGTTTGAAGTATTCTTGTAGCAATACTAGCATCAGGTATTTTGCTTCTATCTAGCCCTTCATAAGCTGAAGCTAATATAGGTATTGTTACTCCTCCTAAACCAGCACCGCGTATAAGCAAGGCAAGGAATAAAGTAAAACTTTTTGTATCTTGATTAGCAAAAGCAAAAGGCACAGTCCCTAATATAGTTACAACTAAGCTAACAAGTACTATTACCCTAGAGCCTATTTTATCAGTTAATTTACCAACTTGACTTCTGGTTAATAGCATACCTACCCCTTGAGGGATAAGAGCTACTCCAGTTAAAAAAACACTTTGACCTCGAACTTGCTGATAATATAAAGGTAAAAGCAGCATTGCTCCATTTACAGCTATTCCTGATAAAAATAACAAAAAGGAGGATGCAGAAAAGTTAACTATCTTAAATAGACGAATATCTATTACAGCTTTTTCTTTATTTAGTGAATACACTGTAAATATAACAAGGAGAATTAAGCCAATCATAGAGGGAATGATAACTTCTTTATTATTAAAGCCTCCATTAGAACTTACCTTTGATATTCCGTAAATAAGT
This sequence comes from Clostridium intestinale DSM 6191, assembly GCF_900130055.1. Lineage (GTDB taxonomy): Bacteria > Bacillota > Clostridia > Clostridiales > Clostridiaceae > Clostridium_T > Clostridium_T intestinale. The sequence goes on along the minus strand of NZ_FQXU01000004.1, from coordinate 125,815 downwards.
ACAGCAAAACCAGAAGATAATAGAGAGATACCTATAACATCTAGCTTTTGTTTTAATTCTTTGCTTTTATCTTTAGGTAATCCAAACCATGATAGAAAAAGTGCGATAGCGGTTATAGGGATATTAACATAGAAAATCCATCTCCAGTTTAAACTATCTACAATTATTCCTCCAAGCATAGGACCAAGTATAGGACCAAGAACTGCTGGAATACCAACTAGAGACATCAAACTTCCAAGGCTTTTCCCACCAGAAGCTTGTACAAGAAGTGTTTGAAGAGTAGGTATTAATAGACCAGCTCCAGCTCCTTGAATGATTCTAAAAGCTATAAGGCTTTCTATGTTCCAAGAAACAGCTGATAAAACTGAACCAACTAGAAATAAAAAAAGTGAAAACATATAAACATACTTTCCGCTAAATCTTTGTATAGCCCAACCTGATATAGGAACAACAACTGCCATAGCAAGTACATATCCAGTTGTTACCCACTGAATAACTGATACAGTACTGTTTAAATCAACAGCAATTGTTTTAATTGCTATATTTACCATGGTGGAGTCAAGTAGTGGAGCTAAAGAGCCAAATATCATTATTAGTGAGATTTTAACTAATAAAGGATCAAGTTTTTCTTTTTCCAGAGATAAAATTTTTTCTGCATTATTTTCCATGATTAAACTTCCTTTCATAAAATAAGATACGATTAGTTTCTTATTTTATGTTATAATAAATTTATAAGTAATGCAATATAAAAAAGTTTTTGAGGTAATTTAGGCATGGATAAAAATGATATAGATAAAAAAACATTAACAAGGCGGCGTGGAGATGAGCTTGTTGATGCAATACTTAAGGCTTGTTGGGATGAACTTTCAGAGATGGGATACACAAGCTTAACCATAGAAGGTGTTGCAGCAAGAGCAAAAACTAATAAGGCCGTAATATATAGACGATGGGAAAATAAAAGTAGGCTTGTCATTGAAACATTAAAAAAATATATCCCTAGATCTGAAAAAGTAACTCCTAATACAGGAAATCTAAGAGAGGATGTATTTCTACTATTAAAAAGAATTGCAGTGCCACTACAGATGATAGGGGGAGAAACTATTCATGGTCTTATGGTAGAGTATTTCAGTAAACATATAATAAATTCATTTCCTCAGATTATGAGCGGAATTGAAGGTAGATTTGAAAATTATATGAGAGATATTTTAAAAAATGCTGAATTAAGAGGAGAGGTTGACTTAGAAAAAATAACTTCGAGGATTATTTCCTTGCCTTTAGATTTAGTAAGGTATGAAATTCTTACTACACATAAACCAATAACAGAGAATGTACTGAATGAAATTGTGGATGATATTTTTATGCCATTAATTAAATAAGTGGCTTTTTATTAGTTTGTAAACAATTTCTGTACCATATTAAAGTATACTGGTCTTAAATTGTTGACATAAATTATTAAAATATAGGGGGAGAATTAGTATGTTAGAAGAATTAAAGAAAGAAGTTGTAAAAATAGCTAAGGAAGCAGATCAATCAGGGTTATGTAAGCACAAGTCAGGAAATTTTAGTATAAGGGATAAAGAAACAGGATATGTTGTAGTTACACCAGCTTCTGTAGATAGAGCAGAATTAACTTATCATGATATTTGTGTAGTAGATTTAGATGCAAACGTTATAGAAGCAGTAACTGATTTGAAGCCTACAAGTGAACTTTTAATGCATTTAGAAATTTATAAAACAAGAGAAGATGTAGGGGCTGTTGTACATACACACTCACGTATTGCGACCTCATTTGCTGTAGTAAATAAACCAATACCTGCAATAATATATGAATGCGCAACTTTAGGACTTAAAGATGCCATGATTCCTGTTGCACCTTATGGAAGACCAGGTACAAGAGAACTATCAAACAGTGTTATAGAACCTATAAAAAGATCTGATTGCATTCTTTTAGAGGCCCATGGAGCGGTAGCTGTAGATAGTGAACCTAAAAATGCATTATTAAAAGCTCATTATATAGAAGAGTTAGCTGAGGTATATTATAGAGCTTTGGTTATAGGTGGTGGAAAAGAACCTAGAGCTTTTGCCCCTGAAGAACTTGAGAGATGGGAATATCCATCTGAAATAAAACTTAAATAATTAAAAGATCAGTATCAACCATAAGAGTTGGTACTGATCTTTTTTCATGTTCTTTTTCATGATTTATAAGAAGGCCCATCAAAATCTGTTAACAAAAAATATACAAAAATAATCAAAAAACTCTAATAAAATATGAATAATTGGGAAAAATACCAAAGTCGCGTTAATTATGGATAGGAGGTGCATTATGATAGGTGTATCTAAACTGCTATGTGGGACAGAAAGTTTTGGAGATAAACTTAGATATACTCATGGTGCTAATGAAGCTAAACATGGAGTTAATTTAGATAGAGGGCCAGTAGTTGTTTGGAACTGTACTAGAACCTGTAATTTGAAGTGTAAGCACTGTTATGCAGACTCAGATAACAAGAAATATGAAGGTGAACTTACTACTTATGAAGGGAAAAAATTAATAGAGGATTTACACCATTTTAATGTACCTGTAATACTATTTTCAGGAGGTGAACCCCTTATTAGAGAAGATATTTTGGACTTAGTTGATTATGCTAGGAGGTACAATATAAGAAGTACCATATCAACTAATGGAACACTTATTGATAAGGAAATGGCAAGAAAACTTAAAGAAAGAAAAGTTGGGTATGTTGGAATTAGCTTAGATGGAATAGGAAAAAGACATGATGATTTTAGGGGAAGTAGAGGGGCCTTTGATAGTGCTCTTCAAGGTATAAGAAACTGTCAGGAGGCCCATCAAAAAGTTGGATTAAGATTTACTATTAACAGTAATAATTATGATGAACTTGAGGAAATTTTTTACCTAGTTAAAGAAGAGAAAATTAAGAGAGTATGTTTTTATCATTTGGTGTATTCAGGCAGAGGTAGTGAAATGATGAAAGAAGATATATCTCATGAAGAAACAAGAAGAGCTATGAATATAATAATTAATAATGCAATGAAACTAGGAAGTGAAGTTGAGATTTTAACGGTAGATAATCATGCTGATACCGTATATCTATATCTTGAGGCAGAGAAAAAATACCCTCATCTATCTAAAAATATATTAAACTTAATGAAAATGAATGGGGGAAATCGCTCAGGGATAGCGATAGCTAATATAGATTATAAAGGGGATGTACATAGTGATCAATTCACTACGCAGTATACATTTGGAAATGTTAAAGAAAGAGATTTTAAGGATATATGGACAGATATATCAAATCCAATTTTAGCAGGATTAAAAGATAGAAAGAGGCTTCTTAAGGGAAGGTGCAGCAAATGTAACTGGCTTAATGTGTGTAATGGCAATTTTAGATCAAGAGCAGAGGCTGTGACAGGAGATTTTTGGGCATCTGATCCTGCGTGTTATTTGACTGATGAAGAAATAGGGGTAGGGGAGAAACTTGGATTAGTTTAGGAGGATATCAATGATTATATCATGGAACACAACTAATAAGTGTAATATGCATTGCAAACATTGCTACAGAAACTCTGGAATTAAAGCTGAGAGAGAATTAAACACCTTAGAAGGAAAAAAACTTATAGATGAAGTTAAAAAAGCTGGCTTTAAAATAATGATTTTTTCAGGTGGGGAACCTTTAATACGTGAAGATATTTATGAACTTATTGAGTATGCTTCAAATAGTGGACTTAGGCCTGTTATTGGAAGTAATGGAACACTTATAACTGAAGAAATCGCAAAAAAATTAAAAGATTCAGGTGCCATGGGAATAGGAATAAGTTTAGACAGTCTTAATTCCAAAAAACATGATGAGTTTAGAGGATTTAAAAGTGCTTGGGTGGAAGCTGTTAAAGGTATGAAAAACTGCAAAGCCGTAGGATTACCTTTTCAAATACATTCAACTGTGATGAAGTGGAATAAGGATGAGATACTTAATATAACTAATTTTGGTATGGGACTTGGGGCGGTTGCTCATCATATCTTTTTTTTAGTTCCTACAGGAAGAGGAGAAAACATAGAAGATCAATCGTTAACCCCATTTCAACATGAAAAACTTCTTAAAGATATTATGATAAAGCAAAAACAAGTAGACATAGAATTAAAACCAACCTGTGCACCACAATTCATGAGGATTGCAAATGAACTTAATATGAGACCAAGGTTTAGAAGAGGATGTTTAGCAGGGGTTAGTTATTGCATTGTAAGTCCAGTTGGTGATGTGCAGCCTTGTGCATATCTGGATAAACCTATAGGAAATGTGAGAGATGTTCCTTTCAGTGAATTATGGAGAGACAGTCCTGTATTTAAGGAACTTAGGACTTTAGAATATGAAGGAAAATGTGGAGAATGTGAATATAAAAAGAGCTGTGGAGGGTGTCGTGCTCGTGCAGCCTTTTATAATGATGGAGATTATATGTCATCAGATGAGGTCTGTCTATACTCAGCTAATGAAGAAGTTGAGGTTATTAATGGATAAGATATGTGTTGATTTACTTAATTTAATTCAAAATGAATTTCCATTAGAATCAAGACCTTATTTAAAGATATCAGAGAAACTAGGAGTAAGTGAAATTAAGGTTATAGAACTTCTAAAAGATCTTAAAAAAGATGGTTATATAAGGCGTTTAGGAGGAATAGTTAATTCTAAAAAGGTAGGTTATTATAGCACTTTATGTGCAGTTAAAGTTCCAAAGGAAAAAATTAAAGAAGTTTCAAAAATTATAAATAGCTATGATGGAGTTACCCACAATTATATTAGAGAGCACAGCTTTAACATGTGGTTTACTTTAACAGCGTCATCTAGAGAAAATGTTAAAAGAATACTTGAGGAAATTAAGAGTAATACAGGAATAGAAGAGATAATGGAATTACCTTCTATAAATTTATTTAAGATAAATGTGAGTTTTAATCTTAAGGAGAAAAGCTATGTTTAGTTATTTAGATAAAGCTATAATTAGAAAACTTCAAGAAGATTTACCCCTAGTTCCTAATCCATATGAAGAGATAGCCTGTGAACTTGGAATTACAGAAGAAGAACTCTTAGATAGGATAAAAGAACTTAAGGATAGAGGAGTTATAAGAAGATTTGGTGCTTCTCTAAATCACAGAAATGTTGGAATAAAAGGGAATGGAATGGTAGTATGGGTCGTTCCAGAAAAAGAGATTAAGAGAGTGAGTAAGATTATGGTTTCATTTTCAGAAGTTACTCACTGTTATGAAAGACCAACCTATCCTAATTGGCCTTATAATGTATTTACTATGATTCATGGAGAAGATAAAAAAACTTGCGAGAAAATAGTTGAAAGAATTTCAGAAGCATCTGGGATTAAAACTTACAGCATATTATATAGCACTGAAGAACTTAAAAAAAGTAGCATGAAATATTTTGCAGAAGAACATATATAACAAAACCTACTCTAAAGTTTAATACTAAGTAAAGGATTATTGAATTGATACCGTATGTAATGTAAACTATTTATATAGGAAAAAGGAGGTAGCAAAATGGTAAGATTTGCGGTAATAGGTACTAATAAGATAACAGATGGATTTTTGAATGCAGCTATGTTATGTGAAGATTTTAAGTTAGCAGCTGTTTATTCAAGAAGTAAAGAGAAAGCGTTAGAGTTTGGAAGTAAATATGGAGTTACCTTAGTTTATGATGATTTAGATGAACTTGCAGCAAGCAATGAAATAGATGCAGTGTATGTAGCTAGTCCTAATAGTCTACATGCTAGTCAATCAATAAAAATGTTAAATGGTAAAAAACATGTTTTATGTGAAAAAACCATAGCATCTAATATTAAGGAGTTAGAAGCTATGTTAAAAGCTGCAGATGATAATGGAGTTATTTTATTAGAAGCAATGCGTCCAGTTTTTGATCCTGGATTTAAGGCAATACAAGATAATCTTCATAAGATAGGAAAAGTAAGAAGACTTACATTCCAGTACTGCCAATACTCTTCAAGATATGATAATTTTAAAAATGGTGTTATAGAAAATGCTTTTAATCCTAAATTTTCAAACGGAGCACTTATGGATATAGGTGTTTACTGTATCCACCCAATGGTAAAACTTTTTGGAATGCCTAAAAAGATAGTAGCAAGTGCTGTAAAATTAGAAAATGGAATTGATGGAGCAGGAACTATTTTAGTTGAATATGATGGTATGCAAGGTGAGTTATTATATTCAAAAATAACTAATTCAAAGCTACCTAGTCAAATTCAAGGGGAAAAAGGCTGTATGATAATAAAAGAAATACCAGATACAAGAGAACTTTCAATCATCTACAATAACGGAGAAACAGAAGAGATTGAAATAAGTAAACATCCTAACAACATGTATTATGAAGTTGAAGAAATAGTAAGATTAATAAATTCAAAGGAAAATGCACATAAACATAATAAGTATTCAGTTATTGAAGTAAAAATAATGGACGAGGTTAGAAGTCAATTAGATATTAAGTTCCCAGCTGACCTTTAAAAATACTATAGAAGCTGGAGTTATGGATAAGCTATAACTCCAGCTTTATTATTATAGATTAAACCTAATTCTTCACAAGTGATAAAGACTGTTTTGGGCAAGTTTTTACACATCTTTTGCATCTAACGCAAACCTCATTGTCAATTACCCATGTACCTTCATTTGGAGTTACTTTTATAGCATTAGCTGGGCAAATTTTTTCGCATTTTCCACAATATACGCAGGAGCTTGTATCATTTTTTATATTTCCTTTTGATTTTAAAATAGAATGCATGAACTTAAACACAATGTATTTCTCCCTTCAAGTTAAGAAAATATTTAGGTATCAACATGGTTTCCTGAGAAACTAAAATAATATTAACACAACATGGTTTCCTTGTAAACAATAAGTTTCACCTTGTTGATATAAAAAACTTAAAATGATATAATTACATTGTTTCTTAGGAAAGTATATATTTAGGAGAAGAATTATGGATAATAATAAAGTTCAAGATATAACAAAAAAGATGAGTATGTTGATAAATAGATTAAGGAGCTTTGATGATGAACATGAAAAAGCTTTAGAAGAGATGTTAGATAAATATGAAATAGCAGAACTATTAAATAAAAATTTAACTTTGTCAGAAGTTCATGTTATTGATTGTATAGGAAAAAATAAATTTTCTAATACAACATTTATATCAAAAGAATTGAATATGACTAAGGGGGCTATATCTAAAATAACAACTAAACTCCTTGACAAGGATTTAATAAAGTCAGATAAACTTGAAAGCAATAAAAAAGAAGTTTATTACATACTAACAAAGTTAGGTAGAGAAATATTTTTTATACATGAAAAAATTCATAAGGCTCAGAATGAAAAATTTGAAGATATGATTTCAAAATATAGCACAGAAGAATTAGTTGCTATAAATAAGTTTTTAGATGACTTAACTAATAATATCTAGGAAAAGAGGTTAATATGATGGAAAATACTACAGATTTGAGACCTAAAATAATTACACTTTGTGGATCTACAAAATTTAAGAAACAATTTGAAGAAGTAATGGCAAAACTAACATTAGATGGATGTATAGTTTTAACAGTAGGTTTTTTTGAACAAAGTGATAATATAGAAATAACTGAAGAGCAGATTAAACTATTTGAAAAACTTCATTATCATAAGATAGATATGTCAGATGGAATATATGTTGTAAATGCAAATGGATATATTGGAGAAAGTACCAAAAAAGAAATTCAATATGCTTTACAAAAAGGTAAAGAGGTAAAGTATTTTTATGAAAAATTATTATAAAATTGGAGAGGTAGTAAAAAAGTTAAATATAAATAGGGAAACTATAAGATATTATGAGAATATAGGATTATTAACAGAAAACAAAAGGGATAAAAATGGCTATAGACTTTATTCAGAAGATGAGGTTGAGAAAGTTGAATTTATTCTAATGGTTAAAAGTTATGGTTTTTCTTTAAAAGAAATAAAAGTGATTTTCGATGAGGTATATGAAGATATATTAGGTGGACATGTTGAAGGTATAAAGATAATAGTTGAAGAAAAAATCAAGGAATTACAGGTTAAAATAGATGCTTTAAGTGAAACAAAAAAGCTTTTAGAAAAAGTTAATGATAATGTACTATCAGAAAACAGAGAATGCTATAGAAAAGAAAATAAATAACAATAATTATTGTTTAATAACGCATATTATGGTATAATAAAACAAAAATAGACAATACAAACTATTTAGAAGCTAGGCAGAAAGGAGAGATTATAATGAAATTTTTAAGATGGTTAGGTGGAATTGTAGTTTTCTTTTGGTTATTAGGTCTTCTATTTAGAATAGGAGGAGGGCTTATACATATATTATTGGTAGTTGCGGCTATTGTATTTTTGTATGATAAGTTTTTAGGTAGCAGAAGAGAATAACTAGTATATCAAAAGCTTTCTTGAGGTATTTCAAGAAAGCTTTTATTTTGCGCTTGACTCTGTAGTATGGTACAAGGTGTATACTTTCTGTAAAAGAAAAGGGGGCATTTATGATGATCATTAATGAAGATACTATACTTTACTTTTCAGGTACAGGAAACAGTTATCAAGTAGCAAAAGATATTCAAAATAGCTTATCTACTCTTAATTTATGTAAGATAGCTTCTATGAGAAATGATGAAAAGATAGAGGTTAAATCAAAAATTCTTGGAATAATATTTCCTGTTTATTATGCACGGTTGCCTTTAATAGTTGAGAAGGTAATGAAAAGCTTAAACTTAAGTGAGGATACCTATGTTTTTAGTATAGTAACTCATGGAGGTGCACCTGCTAAGGTATTATTTAAACTCAAAGATTTATTAGAAAAAAATCATGGACATCTAAATTCAGGGTTTTTAGTTAAAATGCCTGCAAATAATATTCTAAAATATGATACTAAAGACATGCACACTTATAATGATGTTTTTAATCAAGAAAAGAAAAAGATAGAAATGATATCAAAAATAATTAAGGAAAGAAAAAATCACTCATGTGAGGTGACAAGTTTAGTTCTTGATAGATTAGTTGATAAGATTTTTATTAAACAAACTAATAAAATAGTTGAAGGCTTTCATGAAAGTGATAGAAACTTTTGGGTAACTGATGAATGTAATGGTTGCAAGCTTTGTGAAAAAGTTTGTCCAGTAGAGAATATAGAATTTAATGGAGAAAAACCAACATGGAAACACAAGTGTGAACAATGTACAGCATGTATTCAATATTGTCCTAAAGAAGCTATTCAATGGGATAAGAAAACCATGAAAAGAAAAAGATATAAAAATCCTAATGTTAAGATATTTTAACTAGGCCCATCAAGAGGTGCATCAGGGATATGAAGATAAAAATTAGGTATAAGAAAAGGTGCATGAAGAATATATTTACAAAACGTGGTATAATTTAATCATAGTTATGGTAAGAGATAGAGAAATAGTAAATTAAAAGAAATATGGAGTATAAAATGGAGATTAAAGTAAATAAATTTGAAGAGAAATATTTAGAAGAGTGTGTTGATTTATTTATAGATACATTTTCAAAAGAACCTTGGAATGACGAATATGATTCAAAAGAGCAGGTAAAGAAATTTTTCATAAATCATATGCAAAACAATTATTTTTTAGGTTATATAGGTTTAGTAAATAGTAAAATTGTAGCATTAAGTATAGGTATGAAAAAGCCTTGGATATGTGGCATGGAGTATTATATAGATGAGTTTTGTATAAGTTATGATTATCAAGGGGAAGGTATCGGAAGTTTATTCCTAAATCATATAGAAAAATTATTATTGGATGAGAATGTTCAAGGCATGATACTTAATACAGAAAAAGACTATCCATCTTATAAGTTTTATGAGAAAAACGGTTTTCGACCTTTAGGAAATCTTATTGTTTTAGGAAAGTAGATTTAAAATATTGAAATAAAGTGTAAGGTACTGTATTTTAATTAATAATTTGAATAAGAGATATGAACTATGCAAATTAACTTCAAAGGGGAAAGATATGAATCAGATATTTATGTTTTTTGGTGTACAATGGCTTTTTTATGTACAAGGTCTATGGACAATTATGGATAACTTTATAATCAGTATGTTAATAATCATCTTAAATATATTAATACTGTATTTTTTAAAGGTAAAATATATAAAAAGATATTCATTGGCATTAATAATAATGTTACCTTGGGTTCAAGTAATTTCTATTTTTATAAATAATGAGATATCAAGGATTTCAAAAGGAATAACATTAAATTCTGAAACCTTATTCTGGAACTACTTGTTTATTATAGTACAACTTATAATCCTATTGATTAGCATAGTTGTATCAGCACGAAATTATAGAGAAAAAAGAAATGACTTTAAAGAAATAAAATTTTTAATGTTAAGTTATTCTATAAACATAGTAATAATAACATCATTAATATACCTTAGTTTCATTCAGGTTCCCAAACTAAATTTGTTGTAAATATGCTGAATTTATCTTTATTTATATATTTAAAAAATGAGAGGCATTGAGTTTTAGAGGAGAGGATTTTATGATAATAAGAGATATTTTAGATAAGGAATGGAGTTGTGAATGTTTAGGCTGCTCCATAGGAAATGGTGAGTTTACTCCGCCTGGTGATATAATAAAAAGCACTAAAAATTTCGTTCTTCATCAAGACCCAGAAGTTCCAATTAAGGCATTTTTAATAATTGATTCAAAAAAACATATTAAGTCAATTTCAGAATTAACTTATGAGGAATCACAAGAACTATTTGAGTTAGCTTATAAGGCGAGAGAAGCATTAAAAATCATAAGTGATATTAAAGAAGTAACAATTATTCAAGAAGAAAGGTCAAGGCACTTTCATTTATGGTTGTTGCCAAGATATGAGTGGATGGATGAGAAGTTTGCAAATTCATTATCTTCAGTTCGCGATATTTTTCTTTATGCCAAAGAGAACAACAAAACTAAAGAAAACATCAATGATATATTAGTAACTGTAGACACAATAAGAAATTATATGAAATAAATCATAGATTGGAAGTAATTTAAGAATTAGGCTTTGTAAGGGAGGAGAATTAAAACATGTGTGCTGAATTTATAAACCTAACAAAAGAAAACCTTGCCAATGAGCATGTATGCTGCATTATACGTAGTAAAAAGCCACATAAAGGTATTGATGCAAAAAAAGAATGGCTGTCAGAACGGTTAAATGAAGGTCATGTCTTTAGAAAATTAAATGAAAAAGCTACTGTTTTTATTGAGTATGCTCCTCTCGAAACAGCTTGGGTTCCAATAATCGGAGACAACTATTATTATGTGTATTGTTTATGGGTTTCAGGTAATTACAAGGGAAAAGGTTATGGAAATTTGTTGATGGAGTATTGTTTAGCTGATGCTAAAGCAAAGGGGAAATCAGGAATTTGCATGCTTGGAGCAAAAAAGCAGAAGGCTTGGCTTTCAGACCAATCATTTGTTAAGAAGTTCGGCTTTGAGGTTGTTGATAATACAGATGACGATTATGAATTACTTGCGCTTTCTTTTGATGGTACAATGCCAAAATTTTCATCCAGTGTTAAAAATCATAAAATTGAAAGTGAAGAATTAACAATTTATTATGATATGCAATGTCCATATGTTTATCAAAGTATTGAGATGATAAAACAGTATTGTGAAATGAATGAAGTTCCTGTATCTTTAAATCAAGTGGATACTCTACAAAGAGCAAAGACGTTACCTTGTGTTTTCAATAACTGGGCTGTTTTTTATAAAGGGAATTTTGAAACTATAAATTTGTTAGATATAGCTTATTTAAAGAGGATACTTAAAAAATAAATCATCATCTTGATTACTAAAGTAATCTTAGTTAACTAGGCCCATCAAAATAATAGAGGAGTGATTTCATGATATTTAAGAAACCATGGTTTTATATAATTCTATATGCTGTTATTTTTCTACTATTTAGGTATTTAGATTACTCAATAATTAAACAACCAAGGCTTTCATATTATAACTTTATAACATCAATGATTGCAATGATAGTAATATCAATTATTGCTATTATATCATCACTTAAGGAAATGAAAATAAACAAAAGAGCTGGTCGTGGTTATCTTATTTTTTCAATTTGCTTAAATATTTTTGCTTCAGGATGGTTATGTTTAATTTTATCAATTCAGTCATATTACAATTAATACTTAGTTTCATTGAAAGGATTTTCTTTGTTAATTGGGGTGATTATATTTATTTTAGGTAAGGGTTATCAAGATTCAAAAAAGAAATTATAATCTTGATTATTAAAACAAAGTTGATTTTACTAGGGCAAATAAGAGGACCATCAAAAGGTACATCAGATATGATGTCCAAGAAAAGGTATATGAAGAAATATAAGAGGCCCATGATAAAATATGATAAACGAGAGGTTCATCATATTTAAGTAATATGAAATAAGTTGAGGTGATTAATCATAAAAGTAATAGAAACAAAACGATTATATCTAAGAGAACTTATACCAGAAGATAAGAATGAGCTATCAAAGGTTCTATCTGATTTTGAGTCTATGAAATATTATCCTAAGGTATTTGATGAAGAGAAAGTAGAGAAGTGGATTCAATGGAATATCGAAAACTATAGTAAGTATAATCATGGTTTATGGGCAGTTATATTAAAAGAAGGAGAAGTTTTTCTTGGGGATTGTGGAATAACAATGCAGAGAATTGAAGATGAAGTTGTGCCGGAGATTGGGTTCCATATTATTAAGAATTATTGCAATAAAGGTTATGCAACAGAGGCTGCTTTGGCTTGTAAGGAATATGCCTTTGAAATATTAAATTATTCTAGAGTTTTTTCAATTACAAGTGAAAGAAATATTCCTTCACAAAAGGTTGCTGAGAAGATAGGCATGAAGTTTTATAAGTATTTTGATAGTCACGGAGAAAAGCATGTCTCCAAGTTAGCAATAAAAGAATAAAGAGAACTTAAGACAAGTTCCCTTTAAGATCTTATTGTTTTTTTACAACCGGTACCCATATCTCACTTTTGTAGGTTGGAGATGAGGTATCTTTACTTTCATTCCATAGAATTTCAGGTCCTTCAGCTACTTCATAGTTAGATGATGGGAACCACTCAGAGTAAATACGTCCCCATATATTTTGAAGAGTTTCTGGAAAAGGCCCAACAGCTTCAAATACGGCCCAAGTTGATGTTTTAACTTCAAGTTTTTCAAAATTATCTGGACATTCTTTAGTTGAAGCAACTCCTATATAGTGATCAAGTTCACCTTTTTCCTCCATTCTTCCTTCAGAGAAGTTTACAGAAGCGCTTATAAGTCCTGATGGTTCAATGTTTGAAAGTGCTTTAAGTTCAGTTATGATTTGCATATTCAAACTTTGCCACATCTTAGAAATCTCAGGATTAACCCCTTCAAAAACTATAGGAACCCTCTTTTTCAATCCAATAATATTAAATTTTTCCTTTTCTACAATACGATAATTCATTTCGTTTCCTCCCTTAATAGATAATTGGAAGGTCATAGGTGGATAAGCTTTTAATGAATGACTATTATCTCTAGCTTCTGATGGAGTAACTCCATGTAAACTATGAAAGGCTCTTGAAAAAGCATCAGGAGAATTATACCCATACTTAACAGCAAGGTCTATCACCTTTATATCACTGTTTGTAAGTTCAAAAGCTGCAACAGTGAGTCTTCTCCTTCTGATATATTCTGATAGTGGAATTCCAGCTAAAAAAGAAAACATTCTTTTGAAATGATATTCAGAACATAAAGCTAGTCTAGCTATCTCCTTATAATCTATTTCATACTCAAGATTTTTTTCAATGTACTTTAGAGCATCATTCATATTTTTAAGTGAATCCATTAAAATCCCTTCCTTTCATATACAGGATAACAGAAGCAAAAATAGAGAATCCGACATTTTAGGTATAACTATTGTAGGCTGTATTGTATTATATGAACATCAAGCTTTAATTATCTTCTGCACCAATTTTTATATAAGACTCTCCCCATTTTTCCATAAGATCAAGTACTGGAATAAAGCTCTTGCCAACCTTTGTTAGACTGTATTCAACCTTAGGAGGAACTTCATTGTAGATTTTTCTTTCAACAATATTATCATCTTCAAGTTCCCTTAAATGCTGAGTGAGCATCTTTTGAGTAAGGGAGGAATCATCAAAGGCCCTTTTTAATTCTGAGTGCCTCATGACTTCATTTCTGGCTAAAAACCATATTATAGATAACTTCCATTTACCCAAAATTATTCTCTGGGTTAACAATAAAGGACATCCCTCTTCCCATTCATTTATTATCATAATTATCTCCTTAGGTACTTTTTTGTAACTATAGCACAATAAAGTACCTAATTTCAATATTTTATAACCTAAAATATAATATTTTTAGGAGGTGTTTTTAGATGGAAAAAATATTATTAGGAAGTTCATCATTAAGAGTATCTAATATTGGACTTGGAGCAATAAATTTTGGAACAAAGACAAGTGAAGAGGACTCTTTTAAGTTAATGGATGATTATATTAATGAAGGGGGGAATCTTATAGATACAGCAAATAACTATGCGGTTTGGAATGGTGGAAATGGTGGTGAGAGCGAGAGAGTTATAGGAAAGTGGTTAAATAAAAACAATAACAGAAAAGAAATTATAATAGCAACAAAGCTTGGTGCACTACCTAAAAACATTGAAAATAGAGATTTTTCTAATATGCAAGGATTGGGACGAAAAGTTATCTTAGAATCTGTACAAAAGTCTTTAGAAAATTTGAATACAGATTATATTGATTTATTATATTTACATGTAGATGATTATAACACTCCACAGGAAGAAACTTTAGAAACCTTAAACGAACTTGTAGAAAAGGGCTTGATTAAAGAGATTGGATGTAGCAATTTTAGAACTTGGCGTATTGAACGAGCAAGGAATATTTGTATTAAAAATGGTTATAAATTCTTTTCTGCAATTCAACAGAGATATAGTTATTTAACACCAACTATTGATGCTGATTTTTACCCACAAGTTGCAGTTGATGGAGATCTTAGTGATTACTTAAAATATCATAATGATTTAACTTTAGTTGCTTTCTCTCCATTACTTAAAGGTCAATATAATAAAAGAGAGATAGAAAAAGAAGAATATAATACATTGTATAATCAAAGGAAGTTACAAAGATTATTAGATAAAGAATCAGATCCTAACTCATGGGTAATAAAATATATCACTGAACAATTTGGAGGGAGTGTAGCCCTAGTTACAACTTCGAATAGAAAGCATCTAATAGATATAATGAAATTTTAAAGGATAAGTTTCCCCTAGAGAAGTTGAGTGAGTTATTATTTGAAATGCTCTATTTCTACTTTTAGACTTGTTCATAGTACCATTAAAGAAATAACACAAATCCTTACCCATATGTGTTATAGTAAATTTAGTAATGGAATAAAGGATATTAATGCTATGTAATTTCCTTTGAGGTAAGAGATAAATTTGTTTAGGAGGATACAAATGAAAACAAAAAAGAAACCGCTGATTTTTGATGGAGCAATGGGTACTTACTACAGTATAGTAAGTAAAAATCCATCAACTAAGTGTGAGCTTGGAAATCTTTATGATAGGCAAACTGTTTTAGATATACACAAGGAATATATAGATGCAGGTTGTGGGGCTATAAGAACTAATACCTTTGGTGCAAATAAAGAGGCATTAGAAAGTGATTTTGATGTAGTTAAGAGGGTCATCAAAGAGGGTTATGAAGTTGCAAAAGAGGCAACTAAAGGTACATCAGTTTCAGTTTTTGCTGATATTGGGCCCATCAAAGAACTAGAAGGACATGAATTATTTAAAGAGTACCAAGAAATAGTAGATGTATTTCTTGATTTAGGTGCAGACAACTTCATATTTGAAACCTTTAGCCAAGAGGAATGTTTAGTTGATATCTGCAAATATATAAAAAGTAAAAATCACAAAGCTTTTATTCTTGTGGAGTTTGCTGTTTCTCCAGAAGGGTACACAAGGCTTGGAAATTCAGGAAAGAAACTTATAGATAAACTTTCAAAGATTACTGAAATTGATGCTTTAGGTTTTAACTGTTTTTCAGGTCCCTACCATCTTCTTCAGTATATAAAAGAGTTTAATATTGAAGATAAAACCATATCCATAATGCCAAACTCAGGTTATCCGACTATAATAAATAACCGTACTTTTTTTGATAACAGTAAAGAGTATTTTGCAAGTCAGATGTTTGAAATAGCGAAATTAGGAGTAAGTATTTTAGGTGGATGTTGTGGGACAACTCCAGAGTATATAAAAGCAATGGTTTTGAAACTAAAAGAACTTAGTTTAGATGATATTGTTTATGACAAGATATCAAAACCATCAGAAATCAAAAAATCAGAGGTGAAAAATAAACTTATCGAAAAGTTAGATAAGGGAGAGAAGATAATTGCAGTTGAATTAGATCCTCCTATAGATACAGAAATAGACTTTTTTATGAGTAGTGCAAAGAAACTGAAAGATCAGGGAGTAGATGCTATAACTATAGCTGATTGTCCTATTGCAAGAGCTAGAGTTGATAGCAGTATACTTGCTTGTAAACTTAAGAGAGAACTAGATATAACACCAATTCCTCATATGACCTGTAGAGACAGAAATATAAATGCTACAAAAGCTCTTCTTTTGGGCCTTAATATAGAAGGGGTGAATAATGTTTTAGTTGTAACTGGTGATCCTATACCTTCTGCTGAAAGAGATGAAGTTAAGGGAGTATTTAGTTTTAATTCATCAATACTTGCAAACTATATAACAAACTTAAATGAAACAACCTTTAAAAGTCCATTTAATGTTTGTGGGGCCTTAAATATCAATGCAAGAAACTTTAATGCTCAGATGGTACAAGCAAAGAAAAAGATAGAAAATGGAATAACCATGTTTTTGACCCAACCTGTTTTAACTAAAGAGGCCCTAGAAAATCTAAAACTTGCAAGAAAAGAACTAGATGTAAAAATACTAGGTGGAATCATTCCAGTTGTTAGTTATAGAAATGCCTGCTTTATGAACAATGAAATATCAGGAATTAACGTTTCAGAAGAGATAATTGAGATGTATAAAGATATTTCAAAGGAAGAGGGTACAGAGCTTGCAGTGAAATTATCAACCCAAATTGCAGAAGAGATTTCTGAATATGTAGATGGGTATTATTTAATAACTCCATTTAAGAGGATAGATATAATTTCTAGAATAATTGAGAATATAAAAAACAAATAAATCTTCACAAAAAAAGAAACCTAGAGAGGTTTCTTTTTTTGTACATGGATATACTAGTAAATATAGTATATAGTGAGGATGATGTCTAAAGTGTTTGAGAAGATAATAAAGCCCATACTCTTTCAAGGGGATTTAAAAAAGAAAAGCTATTTTGAAGGCTGGTATTATAAACAGGTATCAGAAAATCAAAAAAATGTGATAAGTTTCATACCAGGAATAAGTTTATTTCATGGAGATTATCACAGCTTTATTCAATATATATTTGTAAGTGTAGATAAGAATGATAAAAGGACAACCAAAACAGGGTATGTACGATTTAAATTAGAAGATTTTAAGTTTCATCAAAATCCCTTTAGGATAAGTATAGGAGAAAATACATTTTCTGAATCAAGAGTTTTTATTAATATAAAAGATAAAGATTGTGATATAAAAGCTGATATAAATCTAGGTACATTAACTCCTCTAAAAAAGTCTATAATGTGTCCTAACATAATGGGCTTTTTTGCATACATCCCTAATATGGAATGTTATCATGGGGTCATCAGCATGAACCATGAGGTTTCTGGAAAAATCAAAATAAACAATGAAGAAATAGCTTTTAATAGAGGAAAGGGATATATAGAAAAAGACTGGGGAACATCATTCCCTAAGGAGTATCTATGGATTCAATGCAATAATTTTGAGGATAAAGGAACTAGTATTTTTTTATCTGTTGCAGATATACCTTTTGGGAAAAAATCTTTTAGAGGTTATATAGTGAATTTGTTAGTTCAGGGTAATCAATATAGATTTGCAACTTATAATAATAGCAAGCTAGAAATAGAAGAAATAAACGATAAAAAAATAAAAATATCTTTAGAAAATAAAGATGGTATTTTAAAACTTGAAGGTAGATTAACTCAACCAGGGGGACTATTAGCCCCTAAAAAAGGAGAAATGAACATACCAGTAAAAGAAGAATTATCTGGAGAAGTGAAACTTTATTTTTTGAACAAAAGAAGTAAGCAAACCTATGAAGGGAAAGGAAGTATAGCAGGTATTGAAGTCGTAGGATTTAACTCTTGACAATAAAATACTTCTAGAGTAGAATTAAAATATACTTCGAGAATAGAATTAATTTTAGGAGAAAAGTATATGCACAATAATGAACTCTTTAATTTAGAGTCAATAATTTTTAATTATATAGATGAATTTAAGTTTTTGTTTTTTCCGGATCAGTGGAGCAATGTATTTTTAGATTACTCAAAAAATGAAATATTATCTCTTTTGTTTCTTTATAGATATAAAAAAGCTAATATGACAGAAATTGCAGAGTATATAAATGCTCCTTTAAATACAGCTACAGGCGTAATCAGTAGATTAGAAAAAAAAGAAATGGCAGCAAGAATAAGAGATGAAAAAGATAGAAGAGTTGTAAATATAGTTCTAACTAAAAAGGCAGAGGATTTTATAAAAGAAGAAAAAAAACTTATAGAGCATTATTTTAAAGAGATACATAGCTCTTTAACTCAAGAAGAGAAAGAGAGTTTTATAAGTATAATAAATAAAGTTATGGTTGTATTTAAAGCTGAAAAGGACAAAGCAAATAATCCAGATAAAAAGTCTAAAAAAATTAAAAGAATAGAAATAGAATAGCTTAGGAAACTAAGTTATTTTTAAAACAAATACTTCGAGAAGAGAACTATTCTAAATAAGAATTATAGGAGGATATTATGGGAAGGATATTAATTTTTACAGGAAAAGGTGGAGTGGGAAAAACAAGCATAGCAGCAGCTCATGCAGTAAAAGCAGCTAAAGAAGGTAAAAAGACTTTAATAGTAAGCACTGATATGGCTCATAACCTAAGTGATTTATTTATGAAAAAAGTAAACTTTGAACCAGAAGAGGTTATAGATAATCTGGATGGCTTAGAGATAGATTCAAATCATGAGATGGAAAAGTATTATGGAAATATATCAGATGCATTTAAAAATATGATTTCCTTTAAAGGTAAAGAAGATGCAGAAATATATGAAGATATCGTAGTTTTTCCAGGTATAGAGGAGTTGTTTTCTCTTCTTAAAATAAAAGAACTATATGATAAAAATATCTATGACTTGATTATAGTAGACTGT
This sequence comes from Clostridium intestinale DSM 6191, assembly GCF_900130055.1. Lineage (GTDB taxonomy): Bacteria > Bacillota > Clostridia > Clostridiales > Clostridiaceae > Clostridium_T > Clostridium_T intestinale. The sequence continues at coordinate 106,385 of NZ_FQXU01000004.1, read as the reverse complement.
GCACCTACTGGTGAAACACTTTCACTTCTAAAGTTTCCAGAACTATTTTCATGGTACATGGAAAAACTTTTTCCAGTAGGGAAGGTTGCTATGAAGGTACTAAGACCAATATCAAAGGTTGCATTTAAAATAGATATGCCTAATGAAGCTGCCATGAGTGATATCGAAAAATTGTATGTTAGGCTTTTTGAATTACAGAGTCTTTTAAAGGACAGAAAAATATGTAGCATAAGATTAGTTACTATACCAGAAAAAATGGTTGTAGAAGAAAGCAAAAGAAGTTATATGTATTTAAATTTATACAACTTTAATGTAGATGGAATATATATAAACAGGCTTATACCACAAGAAATAGAAAATAATTTCTTTAATGAATGGAAAGAGATTCAAAGTAAATATCTAGAAGAGCTAAGCTCCTCTTTTTCTAATATACCTATATATAAAGTTAAATGGTATGAGGAAGACATAAATGGAGTTGAGGCACTAGATAGAATAGTTAGTGATTCACTAAAAGAAGAAAATATATTTGATATTCTTGAAACTACATTAAATGAAGTTTTTGAAAAAACTGAAAATGGATATAAACTTGAGGTTTATGTTCCTTTTACAGATAAAAAGGATTTTGATTTATTTGAATCAGGAAGCGATGTAATAATAAAAATAGGCAATTTTAAAAGGAATATTCCTATACCTAATTCTATAAGGAAATATTCTATTGTATCAGCAAAACTTAATTCTGAAAAATTAAGCATTTATTTTGAATAGAGGTGATTTTATGAATAAGGAATTTATTAAAAAAATGATAAAAGCAGAAGCTCTAAAATATGAAGCTATAAAAGAGATACTTCCAGATAAGGTAAGAAAAAGAGTTGATGATATTGAAAAAGATGCATTTAGTTTAATAAAAGATATAGCAATATATATGATACAAGAAGAAAAAGATGAGAAAGAAGAGAAAAAAATAACAAAAAAAGTAGAGGTTGATTTTTCATAAAGGTGGAGGGAAAGTTATGAGAGTAATATTATATACTGGTAAAGGTGGAGTAGGAAAGACAAGTATAGCATCAGCTACTGCTTGCAAAATAGCAGAGGAAGGGAAGAAGGTACTTATCATGAGTACAGACCAAGCTCATAGTTTAGGTGATTCTTTTGATGTTAAGCTTTCTAATGAGCCTATAAAGGTAAGTGAAAATCTTTATGCTATGGAGATTGACTCGATTATAGAAAATGAAAGAGTTTGGGGAAATATAAAAGGTTATATTGAAAAATTAATGATGTTAAAATCAGATAAGACTATAGAAACAGAGGAATTATTAGTATTTCCAGGTTTTGAGGAACTTTTATCTTTAATAAAAATTAAGGAAGTATACGATGAAGGAGTATATGATGTTTTAATTGTTGACTGTGCGCCAACAGGGGAAACCATGTCCTTATTAAAGTTTCCAGACTTATTTAAATGGTGGATGGAAAAGTTTTTCCCTATAAAAAGAAAAGCAGCTAAGTTTGTTAAACCTGTAGTTGAAGCTACCGTTAAAATTCCTTTGCCAGATGATAAGGTGTTTGACGATATAGATAAACTTTATCAGAAGATTGATGAACTTCATAAACTTATGCTTAACAAAGATGTAGTAAGTATTAGAATAGTTACAACTCCAGAAAAGATAGTGGTTAAAGAAGCAAAAAGGAGTTTTTCATATCTTCATTTGTTTGATTACAACGTAGATGGAATATTTATAAACAGGATTTTTTCAAAGAAATCTCTTGAAGGTTATTTTGAGAAATGGGCTAATATACAAAAAAATACCATTAAAGATATCGAAGAGAGTTTTAAAGGAATACCAATATTTAAGCTTGAACTTATGAATCATGAGCTGAGAAAATATACACATTTAAAAGAAGCTGGAGATAAACTTTATGGAGATTTTGATCCAAGCAATGTTTTATTTAAAGAAAAGATATTTGATATAAAAAGTGAAGACGGAAACTATATTCTTGAAATAAAAATGCCTTTTATAGATAAAAATGAAATTAAACTATCTCAAAATGAGGATGAAATCATAATATCTATAAAAAATGAAAGAAGAGGTTTTGTACTTCCAACTAAACTTCAATCTAAAGAAATCAGCACAGCCAGATATGATGATGGAAAACTTAATATATATTTTTCTTAAAATAAAGTCTCGCAGTAATTTGCGAGGCTTTTTATGAGTTTAATTCATTTCTATTTGAATTCCTCTATGATCAACTGGGGTAGAGAATACTATTTGAGTTTCAGTATTTCCAAATCTCTGTATTTCATTAATAAAACCGTCAAGTTCTTCAGTAGTGTGAAAGGAAACCTTTATAAGCATAGAGAACTTTCCTGTAACACAATTACATTCAAGAACATTAGGACAGGCGGCTATAAAAGGATAAAACTCAGGTTTTTGCTTTGGGCTAACTTCAAGATTTATAAAAGCTTTAATATTGTAGCCGAGTTTAGGTAAGTTAACTTGAGCTGAATACCCCTTAATTATTCCAGCTTCCTCAAGTTTTAGTATACGAGAAGAGACTGCAGGCGTTGATAAGAACACTTCTTTAGCTAAATATTTAAGGGAATATCGAGCATTTTCTTGAAGAAGTTTAATAAGTTTTAAATCTATTTCATCCATAATAATAGGCACCTCTTTTTAGATTTATTTAAAAAATTCCTCTATAGTTAATATAATAAAGTTTTAGGGGTAATGATACAAGCTTTTTGAATATTTTAGGTTAAAAATATTAAGTTTAAGAGCTAATCTTAAAAAAATCCCCTTAATAAAATTAATTAAAGTATGATAAAAAATATTTTTAATTAAGTTAGCTATGCATTTTTTCACCTTTTTTAAGTAAATGCTTTTTAAAGATTTACATGAGTAGAAAATAATGATAATCTCGCTATTGTATTAATAAATAAAATAAAAGCGAGGGTATTTATATGGAGACTAGAATAGAATTTGATTCAATAGGAGATATGCATGTACCGATAGAAGCTTATTATGGTGTACAAACTTTAAGAGCAAAAAACAATTTTCATATTACCAATAGAACAATCCATCCAGAGCTTATAATAAGCCTAGCTGAAATAAAAAAGGCGGCGGCTGTTACAAATATAGATATAAATAAATTAAATAGAAAAGTTGGATCAGCTATTATACAAGCTTGCAATGAAATTATTTCAGGAAGACTTCATGATGAGTTTATAGTAGATCCAATACAAGGAGGAGCAGGAACCTCTGCAAATATGAATGCAAATGAAGTTATAGCTAATAGAGCTATTGAAATACTAGGCGGGAAAAAAGGAGACTATAGTTTAGTTCATCCAAATGACCATGTAAATATGGCTCAATCAACTAACGACGTGTTTCCAACAGCAGGTAAACTAGTAATTATAAAAATGTTAGTTAATGCTGTTTATGAACTTGAACGTTTATATGAAGTTTTAGAAGAAAAAGCTATAGAATTTAATGATGTTATTAAAATGGGACGTACTCAACTTCAAGATGCAGTTCCTATAAGACTTGGGCAATCTTTTCATGCTTTTGCATCAGTTATTAAAAGAGATATACACAGATTAAGTAGAATTCAAGAAGAGATGTTAACTGTAAATATGGGAGCAACAGCTATAGGAACTTCGATTAATGTAAGTTTAGATTATTTAAAAAATATCACTTTAAATCTTAAAAAGGTTACAGGGTTAAATCTAACTCAAGCAGAAGATTTAATAGATGGAACTCAAAATCTTGATGGTTTTGTAAGTGTATCTGGAGTATTAAAAACCTGTGCAGTTAATTTATCTAAAATGGCAAATGATTTAAGACTTTTATCAAGTGGACCTAAGACAGGAATAGGAGAGATCAATCTTCCATCAATGCAAAATGGCTCATCGATAATGCCAGGAAAGATAAATCCAGTTATTCCAGAGGTTGTTTCTCAAGTTGCTTTTAATATTATGGGAAATGATTTCACTATAACCATGGCAGCAGAAGCAGGACAATTAGAACTAAATGCTTTTGAACCAGTATTATTTTATAATTTATTCGAATCAATAGAAACTTTGAGAAATGCAACAAAAACTTTTGTTGATAATTGTATAGTAGGAATTACAGCTAATAAAGAAAGATGTGCACAACTTGTAAATGATAGTGTAGGAGTAGTTACTGTACTTTGCCCTTATATAGGTTATAAAAAATCAGCAGATATAGCTAAAGAAGCTTTAAAAACAGGAATATCTGTAAAAGAAATTATATTAAGAGAAGGTATTTTAAGTATAAGAGAATTAGATGAAATATTAGATCCCGTTTCAATGACAGAGATTGATAGGAAAGAGCCGGTTAAGATAAACAGCCTTGCAATATAGTTTTTTATAAGGTATAGATAAGTCTATGCCTTATTTTTTCGTTTATATTAAGGAATTTTAGGAATACTAAGATATAAACAAACTTAAATGGAGGGCAAAATATGGAGAGTAAACATAAAGGATTGTCTGCTTGGCAGTTAACTATGATGGCATTAGGAACAGTAATAGGAGGATCTTTTTTTCTTGGGTCTTCTGTAGCTATTCATGCAGCTGGGCCATCTATATTAATAGCGTATATATTAGGAGGAATATTAGTTTATTTTATATTGTTTGCAATGTCAGAAATGACTGTAGCAAATCCAGATTCAGGCTCATTTAGAACTTTTGCAGCTAATACTTTTGGAGAAGGTGTGGGGTTTGTTGTAGGATGGGTATATTGGACGGGAATGGTTTTAGCTATATCTAGTGAAGCAACAGCAGTATCTATTTTGGTTAGGGAATGGTTTCCTAATGTTTCTATTTCTTTGCTTGGAGGAATCATAATAGTTGGAGTTACATTACTTAATTTATTAGGTGCAGATAAACTAAGTAAGCTAGAAAGTGGATTAGCAGCTATAAAAGTATTAGCTATAATTTCTTTTATATTTGTAGCTTTTTTATTAATAGTAGGAATAATATCAGGAAGCGGAGCGGTTGGAGTTGGCGAATTAAGTAGAGAGGAATTTATGCCGGGAGGAATAAAAGGTCTTGCAGGAAGTATGCTTATAGTTATGTTTTCTTATGCAGGTTTTGAAATAATAGGATTAGCTGCATCAGAAGCCAGAGATCCAAGGAAAACAATACCTAGAGCAATAACCTATACAGTTTTATGCCTTGTAGGATTTTATGTAATTTCAATAGGAGTTCTTCTTCCATTAGTTCCAACTGCGGAGTTAAGTGAAAGTATAAGTCCTATGGTGGTAGCACTAAATAGATGGGGAATAAGCTGGGCTGGAACTGTTCTTAACTTGGTTTTAATTACAGCTATATTATCAACTATGCTTGCAGCTATGTTTGGACTTGGAAGAATGATAAGATCTTTAGCAGATGAGGGTCATGCACCTAAATGGCTAAAGGATAATAAGGATGTGCCTCATAGAGGAATTCTGTTTTCAGGTCTTGGGATGTTGATGGGATTAGGTTTAGGTATGTTACTTCCTAGAGTTTATTTATTTCTAATAAGCGCTGGAGGATTTGCACTTCTATTTACTTATGCTGTAATAATGGCTACTCATATAAGATTTCGTAAGAAAAATGGATGCCCACCAGAAGGGAAATGTCAGATGCCAGGCTATCCATATACATCATGGATAGGACTTATGAGCATGATTATAATTATCCTAAGTATGCCTTTTATATCAGGGCAAGGATCGGGTCTTATAGCAGGACTTTTTATGGTAGGAGTATACTCAGTTGCCTATATGGTATTAAGATATAGCAGAGCAAGGGGAAGCGTTCATAAACTTATAAAAAATAACTATAAAACTAATCTATCAACTGAGTTTTCAGATGAAATATCAGAAAAAGAAGTAGGGAAAAATGAGGAGGAAAATTGAGCAAAAACTATTCTGAATCATTAATGATGTTGATTAAACTCACTTAAAATATTTATAATTTAAGTAAATAGATTTAAGGAGAAAAAATATGTTAAATATGAGAAATTTTTTAGAGTTAAATGGAAATATAGTTTATCTAAAAAAATTAGATAAAGAATATATAGAAGAATATTGGGACAATTTTAAAAATACTAGTATTGAAACAATGATTTTTACTGGAAGTACTCAAGCTTTTAATAAAACAGAAATAGAGAATTATATTGATAGAGTAGGGGCAGATAGTGATCGAGTAGATTTTTTGATATTCTCAAAACAAGATAATAAGATAGTAGGCGAAGTAGTAATTAATGAAGTTGATAGAAGTAATAGGTGTGGAAATATCAGAATTCTTATAAATAGAAAAGAGGATTTTAGTAAAGGTTATGGTACGGAAGCTATGACTTTAGCTTTAAACTATGGATTTGGAATGTTTAATCTTCATAGAATTGAACTGGAAGCTTATCCTTTTAATAATAGAGCTGTTCATGTTTATGAAAAGATAGGGTTTAAAAGAGAAGGTATAAGAAGACATGGAGCTTATTATAATCATAAATATTATGATATGATCACAATGAGTTGTCTAGAAAATGAATTTAGGGAAATATATTTAAAAACTTTAGATTTAGAAGACTTTATTTAAAACTATCTATAAAAATGGGCTTAAAACTAGATTAATAGCTAGATTTAAGTCCATTTGTTTTTAGTTAGAAATTATTTCTTTATTTCAAATTCATCTATCTTTTTGCCTTTTGAGGTTATTGCAGAAACTTTGATGGAGTATTCATCAATATCAACAACTAAAAAATGATATACTGCTACAGGAGCTACAACTATTCCTTTTTTACTTTTATATTTATTACGTAACTTCTCACCACCACCACCTGAGATTATCTGTGGTACTTTATTTTGATAAGTAAAACCACCTTCACTAAAAGAGCTGTCTATGACTCTTCTAGAATAGTTATGCTCATGACCTGAAAATACTATGTCTATATTACATTTATCAACTATATCCCAAAACTCATTTCTATCTTCAGGATATAAATCAAGTGAGTGACCTAGATGGGCCCCAGTAGGAAAGGCTGGGGAATGAATAAAAACAAGTTTATTTTTACTTGGTACAGAGGCCATGGATTTAAACCAATTAAGTTGTACCTTATCTATTTTATGAAGAGCAGAGGGGTGGAAGGAATTTAGAATTATTAATCTTGTATCATCAAAATCGACACAATAAACAGTATTGTTGTATCCATTTAAAGCATAAGTTGGAGTCAAATTTCTATAAAATTGATCGAGAACTTGTTCAAATCTATCATCCTCTGGTTCAATATTAACTTCATGATTACCTATAACGGGGAATAAAGATTTGTTTGGATGATATTTTAATATTATATCTCTAAAATCCATAAGTTGAATGGCTAGTGTTTCCTCTTTACTACCTCCAGCCACACTATCTCCACATACTAGTATAAACTCAGGAGAGGGATACAATTTAGAACTTTCTTTCATAAGTGAATGTAGAACTTTTTTGTTTATACCATTTTCTTTACCTTTAGAATCTCCAAAAACTATGAATCTCATATTTTCTCCTCTTTTACTTAATTACTTATGATGGTTAATCCAATCATTATAGAGTTTAGGATTAAAAACTTTAACATGATTTAAGAATTCATCTCTGTAGCCCAAATCATTTAAACCACTTAGAATCAATTTAGGATAGGTACTTTCTTTAACCATAGCTCTAGCAGTATCAATAAGCCGAATATCTTCAGAAGGAGTTAGAAAAATATGAAATAATGCAGAGTCTAAGCGTGAATAGCCAACTTTTTCCATGGCCTCATATAATTCAATAAGTTTATTTGAAATGTCAGGAGTAAGGGGGTTAGAACTTAGATATTTATCGAGTTCTATGCCATCTATATATTCTCTTATTATATATCTATTGCCGTACTCATAAAGTATTGGAAAATGTTCGTCCTTTTGTCCCATTACTAAAGTATATAGTTCAGCAGTGCAGATTTTCTTGCTTTTAAAGATCTTTATACATTTTTTAGAATCTATTTTATATACCTTACCTTGAGTGCCTTCGCCTAAAAAAATAAGTTCATTTATGTTTAATCCAGAATAAATTTTAATAACAATCACCTAATTAATGTATTAGTATTACTACCAATATATGTATTGTTGCTATTTTTGACTTACCAAATTCTATATAAAAACCAGTATTTTTTTATTTAAGGTTGACAAACTAAGGAATAAAACATATTATGAAAGTGGAAATTAAATAAGCCTCGGTAGGTGAGGTTACTACAAGGATACGGATTGCTGCCGTAAAAGGATGGAAACATTCTGAACTGGTTAGCAGGTTTTACCGAACAAAGAAGGTTTAATCTAACGCAATTTCATTGCCTTGCAGAGCCAAAACTTGAACGAGAAAGTTATTATGGTAGCTTCGTCACGTTTAAGTTTGGCGAGGTTTTTTTATTTTTACTAAATTAAATTTTCGGAGGTGAAGAAGAATGGATATTTATAGTAGTAGTGACAGTGATGGCGGGGGTGCTCATTATAGAAAAAAACGGACAACTTCAGAATTAAGTTTAAATTATTCGTTTCTTAACTTCGATTTAAAAAAGATTGTGAAAATATCCTAAGGATTTCTATAAAAACATTTCTATAAAGCTAATCGCTGCTTCTCAGGCTAATATAAATTTCAAAAATCGTAATACTAAATAAATATAGACAGTTAGGTTAAAAATAATATTGTTTTAACCTGTATTAAGTGCTGTCATTTTTAAGTAGGAGGAGTGAATTATGCTAAAAAGAAAGAATTTTGATATAAATAAAAATGAAAAAGAAATAAAAAATAGAGTTTATGAAAATAGTGCTATAAGCATAAAAGAACTATATGATAAACTACAAACAAATATTTCTGGATTAGAAGAGCAGGAAGTATTAAATAGAAGAGAAGAGTACGGTCTTAATAAAATTTCCAAAGATAAACCTAAAGCTTGGTATAAACATTTATTTGAGGCGATTATAAATCCATTTATTTTGGTTCTTATTTCTTTAGCTGTAGTATCATTTATAACTGATATAGTAATGGCACCAAAGGAAGAAAAAAGTTATATAACAATAGTAATAATTACAACTATGATAACTATCAGTGTACTTTTGCAGTTTTTTCAAGAACTTAAATCCTCAAATGATGTAGAAAAACTAAAAGGTTTAGTTACAACTACAACTGCTGTAAAAAGAAAGGAAAAGGGAGTAAATGAATTAAATATAATAGACCTTGTTCCAGGTGATATAGTTCATCTAGCTGCCGGAGATATGATACCTGCGGATTTAAGGATAATAAGTTGTAAAGACTTATTTATAAGTCAATCTTCACTTACAGGTGAATCTGAACCTATAGAAAAATTTCAAGAATTAAAGAAAGATATAAGAGATGTTAATATATTTGATTTAGATAATATTTGTTTGCTTGGAACTAATATAATTAGTGGAAGTGCGGTAGCTGTAGTAATTGCTACTGGGGATGAAACTTATTTTGGATCTATGGCATCATCTTTTACAGAGGATAAAAAGACAACAAGCTTTGAAAAAGGTGTAAAAAGCGTAAGTTCTCTTCTTATAAAGTTTATGTTTGTTATGGTTCCTATAGTATTTGTTGTTAATGGTGTAACAAAAGGAGATTGGCTTGAGGCCCTTCTTTTTGCAATATCAATTGCTGTTGGTTTAACTCCTGAAATGCTTCCAATGATAGTAACTACAAATCTTGCAAAAGGTGCTGTAGTTATGGCAAAAAGAAAAACTGTTGTTAAAAAACTTGATGCAATTCAAAACTTTGGGGCAATGGATATTCTTTGTACAGATAAGACAGGTACATTAACACTTGATAAAATAATTGTTGAAAAACATTTAAATATTCATGGAGAAGAAGATATAAGAGTTTTAAAACATGCATATTTAAATAGTTTCTATCAAACAGGATTAAGAAACTTGATGGACATTGCAATACTTGAACATGGAGAAGAAAATGGGTTAATAGCTTTTAAAGAAAATTATGAGAGAGTAGATGAAATTCCTTTTGATTTTGTAAGAAGGAGAATGTCAGTAGTTTTAAAAGATAAAGATGAAAAAAGACAGCTTATAACAAAAGGTGCTGTGGAGGAAATGCTTTCAATCTGTAGCTTTGCAGAGTATAAGGGTGAGGTTGTAAATCTTACTGATGAGATTAAGAAAAAGATATTAAAAACAGTAGAAAATCTAAACAAAGAAGGTATGAGAGTAATTGGGGTTGCTCAAAAAAACAATATACCTGATGAAAACAACTTTAGTGTAAAAGATGAATCTAACATGGTTTTAATGGGATATATAGCATTTTTAGATCCTCCTAAGGAATCTGCAAAAGATGCAATAAAAGCCCTTCATGAAAATGGAGTAGAGGTAAAAGTGTTAACTGGTGATAATGATGCAGTTACAGTGAAAGTATGTAAAGAAGTTGGTATTGATGTTAGTAATGTTCTTCTTGGAAATGAAATAGATGATATGGAGGATGATGAACTAACAAAAGCTATAGAAACTACAAATGTTTTAGCGAAGTTATCTCCTATACAAAAATCAAGAATAATAAGATTGCTTCAAGAAAAGGGTCATGTTGTTGGATTTATGGGTGATGGTATAAATGATTCACCAGCTCTTCGTCAATCAGATGTTGGTATATCTGTTGATACAGCAGTAGATATAGCTAAAGAATCAGCTGATATTATCTTACTTGAAAAAAGTTTGATGGTACTAGAAGAGGGAGTAATTGAAGGAAGAAAAGTTTTTGGAAATATAATGAAATATATAAAGATTACTGCAAGTTCTAATTTTGGTAATGTATTTAGTGTACTTGCTGCAAGTATATTTTTACCTTTCCTTCCTATGCTTCCAATACAGCTTTTAATTCAAAACTTATTTTATGATGTTTCACAGATATTCATTCCATGGGACAATATGGACAAAGAATATTTAATGAAACCTAAAAAGTGGAATGCAGATGATATAGGTAAATTTATGGTTTATATAGGTCCTATAAGTTCAATATTTGATATAATAACATTTTTATTGATGTGGTATGTGTTTAAAGCTAATAGTGATGCTACACAAGGTTTATTCCAATCTGGATGGTTTATTGTTGGATTGATATCTCAGATATTGATTGTTCATATTATAAGAACCAAGAAAGTTCCTTTTATAGAGAGCAGAGCATCTACACCAGTTGTAGTTTTAAGTTTAGTTATCGTGATATTAGGAATAAGTGTACCATTTATAGGTTTTGGGGAAGCCATAGGTTTAGAAGCATTACCTATGAATTACTTCTTTTGGATAACATTAATATTATTGATGTATTGTGTTGTTGTTCAGATGGCCAAAAAGATGTATATCAAAAAGTTTAATAAATGGATTTAAGTAATATAGGCAAGTCAAATGAGGCTTGTCTATTCTCATTTACCAAAGAAAAAATGCATTAGGAAAATCTCTGTGATATAATTAAGAAAAAAAGCAGAATAAGAGGAATTATGAAATTACAAAATAAGATAACTACCATGGTTATGATTATAATTATTTCTGTTGTATCTTTAGCTACTTTTATATCAGTACTTGAGATTAATAGAAAAATAAGAGAAAAAGTTGAAAATGGACTCATGGACATGGCGATAACGTTGTCAAAAAGTCCTGTACTAATTGATAATGTTGGAGAGCTAGGTGGAGAGTTAATAATAAACCCTTACGTAAATAATATAAGAGAAGAAGCAGGGGTTACCTTTATAACTGTCACTGATATGAATAGAGTGAGGTATTCTCATCCACATATTGAAAAAGTTGGTGGACAGTTTTCAAACAGCACTATAGATAGAGCAATAAAGTATGGTGAAGTTTATGCTGATGAAGGAATTGGAACAATGGGAGCAACAGTTAAGGCTTTTTCGCCAATATTTAGAGGAGATAGACAAGTAGGTGTTGTTTGTGTTGGTACATTAAAAGTAAATATATTTGATGAATACATACAATTCTCAAAAAATCTTCTTCCTTTTATTATACTTGTTGCTTTATTTGGGTTGTTTCTTGCTAAGTTTGTTGCCGTAAGTATAAAGAAAACAATATTTGGTTTAGAACCAGAGGAAATTTCACTGTTATTAAAGGAAAGAGAAGTAACTTTAAATAATATAACTGATGGAATCATCGCAGTAAATAAAGATGGTACAATATCATTAATCAACAATAAGGCTATGAAAATATTAGAGGTTCATCAAGATATCAAAAACATGAGTGTAGATAATTTAGATAACAATATAGGAGATACTTTGAGAACGTTATTAGATAAGGAAGAATCCATATTGAATCTAGAACAAACACTAAATAATAATACGAAAATTATAAGTAACTATTCAATAGTTAAAGACAATGAAACAACTGTAGGGGCAATTGTTTCATTTAAAAATATGATAGATGTAGAGGAACTTGTTGAGGAACTTCAAGTTATTAAAAAGCTTAATTGGGATTTAAGAGCTCAAAATCATGAGTTTATGAATAAACTTCATACTATTTTAGGGTTAATACATTTAGAAGCCTATGATGATGCAAAAGAATATATTCTTAAAACTAGCAAAAAGCGAAATGAGGTAATGCTTGTTTTGGATAACATAAAAGATAAATCCATATCAGCCTTATTATTAGCAAAGTATAATAGAGCTGCTGAGGCAAAAATTGATATGGTGATTGATAAAGAAAGTAACTATGAAAATGTTGATAATCCTGTAGGCCAAGATAAAATAGGATGTATAATAGGAAATCTAGTAGAAAACTCAATTGAGGCTCTTAAAGGAATAAAGAATGGTAAAATACATTTTTCAATAATTCAAAAGGATAAGTTAAAGATAACGGTTAAAAATAACGGACCTAAGATTGAGGATGAGGATTTTGAAAAGATATTTAAAGCTGGCTTTAGTACAAAAGGCGAAAATAGAGGACTAGGTTTATTTAACGTAATCAATATAATAGAAAATGCTAATGGGAAAATATATGTTGAATCAGATGAAGAAGAAACTGTGTGGCATGTAGAGTTATGAAGGGAGAAATGTAGATATGATAAAAATAATGATTGTTGAAGATGACCCTATGGTTAGAAAGATAAACGAAAATTATTCAAATCAATTTGAAAGTATGAATATTGTTTCTTCAGTTTCAGATATAGAGGAAGCAAAAGAATATCTATTGAAAAACGAAGTGGATTTAATACTTTTAGATGTTTTTCTACCTTCAGGAAATGGACTAGATTTTCTAAAGTGGATTAGAGGAAATGAAATTTCTTCAGATGTAATACTAATAACAGCTGAAAATAAAATAAACTCTATAAACGAGGCCTTTAGGTATGGTGTTATGGATTATTTAGTTAAACCCTTTACTTTTGAAAGATTTGAAGAAGCAATGAAGAAATATCTTGTAAGATATAAGGATATAGGATGTTCTGATAGAATAGGACAAGATTATATAGATAAATATATAACAGGAATAAATCTTAATAAAGACAAAAAAGAATCAAAAGAAAAAGTACTTATAAGAGGATTAAATATAGATACCTATAATCAAATTAAAGATCATATTGATAGTTTAGATGACAGCAATACAGCAGAAGTAATTGCAGATGGAGTAGGACTCGCAAGGGTTACTGTTAGAAGATATTTAGACTACATGGTTAAAGAAGGAGACCTAAAACTTATTAGGGTTTATGGAAAAGTTGGAAGACCAATACATCTTTATAAAAAGAAATAATATAAGAAACTGTAATATCAACAATTATTTAAAGTTGATATTACAGTTTTTTTATGTCCAAGTATTAACTTTCATAGTACTTTTGATAAAACATAAAAGGCCCATCATAATGTGCATCAAAATTTTCATCAAAAAGTATATCAAAGAGGTGCATCAGAAGGTATATCAAGAGGCCCAACATAAACATAAAGAAGAAATTGATATTTGATGGTTCAAGTAAAAATATCAGACCAAAAAGATTAAAAAGATTAAAAAGACCTTAAGATTGAGTTTTTTTTAACAATCAAATAGTATGTATTTGGTGGTAAAAATAATGCGGAGGTAATGAATATGAATAAGAAAAAAATAGTTATCGCGTTAAGTCTTGTAGTAATGTCTATGGCTACAATGATGGGATGTGGAGCAAAAACAAAATCAGAAAGTGCTGACCTTGTAATAATAGGTGCAGGTGGAGCAGGGCTAGCAGCTGCAGTACAGGCAAAGGAAGAGGGCGTAGAAAAAATAGTCGTTCTTGAGAAAATGCCTATGGTTGGAGGAAACACAAATAAAGCAACTGGTGGTATGAATGCAGCAGAATCTACACCTCAAAAAGCAGCTGGTATAAAAGATAGCATACAAACTATGATAGATGACACAATGAAGGGTGGAAAGAACCTTAATGACCCTGAATTGGTTAAAAAGTTAGCAAATGAAGCTAAAGACGGAGTAGACTGGCTAATTGGGTTAGGTGCAGACTTAAACGAAGTTGCAAGAGCAGGTGGAGCTACTAATGACAGAATACATAGACCAGTAGGTGGAGCCGCTGTTGGAGCAACAATAGTTAAAACTTTAAAAACTGAAGCTGAAAAACAAGGAGTAGATATAAGAACTCTTAATGAAGCGACTGAAATAGTTAAAGATTCAGAAGGAAACATTTCAGGAGTTAAGGCTAAGGACAAAGAAGGAAAAGCGTATACAATAAACACTAAAGTTGTAGTAGTTGCAGCTGGTGGTTTTGGAGCTAACATGGAAATGATTACTGGGTACAAGCCTGAACTAGAAGGTTTTGCTACTACAAATCATCCAGGAGCTACAGGTGATGGTATAAAACTAGTTGAGAGTCTTGGCGGTGCATTAAGAGATATGGAACAAATCCAAACTCACCCAACAGGAGTAGCGGCTCAAGGGCTTCTTATTAGTGAAGGTGTTAGAGGTGATGGTGCAATATTAGTAAACAAAAGTGCAAAGAGATTCTATAATGAATTAGATACAAGAGATAAAGTATCTAAAGCAGTTTTAGGACAAGAAGGTAAAGAAGCATTTTTAGTTTTTGATGATAATGTTAAAGATGGATTACACGCTATTGAAGAGTATGTTGGAGCTGGAGTTGTAGTTGAAGGAAATTCTGTAGAAGATTTAGCTAGCAAAATAGGAGTAGATGGAGCTACATTAAAATCAACTATAGATGAATACAACACTTCAGTAGATACTCAAAATGATCCACTAGGAAGAACAAGTCTTTTAAAGAAATTAAACAAAGGTAAGTTCTATGCAATACAAATAACTCCAATAATACATCACACTATGGGTGGAGTTGTTATAAATACAAATGCAGAAGTTTTAGATAGTAACGGAAAAGCAATAAAAGGATTATTTGCAGCTGGAGAAGTTACTGGAGGAGTACATGGAGCAAACAGACTTGGTGGAAACGCAGTAGCAGATATAATAGTATATGGTAGACAAGCTGGAAAAAGCGCAGCAGAATTAATTAAATAATAAGAATGTGGATTTAGGAGGAATAGATTATTATGAAAATAAAAGCATTGATACCAGTAGCAGTTTTAACAGCAACTTTATTAGTAAGTTGTGGTGGATCAGATAAATATAAAGATGGAACATACAAGGGGACAAGTGATGGACTTAAAGGACCTATAGAAGTTGAAGTTAAAGTTGCAGATGGAAAGTTATCTGATATTGTTATCCTTGATAATAAAGAAACTGAAACAATATTTGAATCAATCAAAGAATATTTAATTCCAGATATGATTAAGAAAAATACATCAGATGTTGAGACAGTAAGTGGAGCAACAACATCTAGTAAAGCAGTTATTAAAGCTGTTGGAAGTGCTTTGGAAGAAGCAAAATAGTAGTTTTCATTTGAGTAATTCCCCGATTATTCAATAGATTTAAGGGCAAGTTTAGAAGTAGCAGCTAAACTTGCCCTAATTTTATAAAAAATTATTGTGGTAGAACATTAATTTGCTTGTTCATATAATATCAGTGGAATATGTTGTAGTAAATTATGTGGAGGATAAAATTTATGGGTACAGATATAAGTACAAATTTTCCAGACAGATATATGTTATATGGTAGAGTTCATATGGGATTTGGAACCTATGGAACGCCAATAGTTAGAACATGGGGAGAAAATACAACACTTGATATAGGAAAGTTTTCTTCTATAGCAGATGCAGTAACAATATTCTTAGGGGGAGAACACAGGAGTGATTGGGTTACAACTTATCCTTTTAATGCATTTTTAGATGAATATGCTTATATAACTGGACATCCAAAAACAAAAGGAAATGTGGTAATTGGAAATGATGTTTGGTTATGTCATGGTGCAACAATACTTTCTGGAGTTACTATAGGTGATGGAGCTGTTATTGGATGTAACTCTCTTGTAACAAGAGATGTTCCACCATATGGAGTAGTTGCAGGAAATCCGGGGAAGGTAGTTAAATATAGATTTGATGAAGCTACTATTAAAGAGTTACTTGAAATTAAATGGTGGGATTGGGATTTAGATATCATAAAAAAATCAGTTCTATTACTAATGAATGAGGATATTAAAGCTTTTATAGAATATGCTAAGAAAATAGAACGTCCATAGTCGCCTTGCGTATTTTTTTATTATATAATTAAGTATAAATATATATCAGGAGGCAGTTTCGTGAAGAATGTTGCAAACATTATATCTATAAGCAGAATAATATTGTTATTTGGATTATTTTTTGCTTTTAATAATACTATACTATTTATAAGCATTTACCTTATATGTGGATTTACTGATATTTTAGATGGGTATATCGCAAGGAAAACTAATACCCAAAGTGTATTAGGATCTAAGCTAGATTCATTAGCAGATTTGATTCTTTTTTTAGTAATAACAACTTCCATAATCATATACTTAGGAGAAAAAATATTAGCTTTTATTCCAGGAGTTATTGTAACTTTTATAGTTCGTATAGTTAACATGGGGGTTGTGGCATATAAATATCACTGTTTTGGAATTTTGCACACTTGGGGAAATAAACTTACAGGCCTCCTTCTTTTTACTGCTCCACTATTTATTATGTTTAATAAAATTCAACTATTATGGATTATAGTTTTAGTTGCAGTTTTATCTTCTATAGAGGAACTAATTATACATCTAACTTCTTCAAAACTTGAATTGGATAGAAAAAGTATATTCAAATCATAATTGCAACTAGAAGTTGTCAACTTTGTAAGCTTTATTTGGTAGAGGTTTGTATAAGACACTTATATAATTAAATAGAGGTGATTTTATATGAGTTTTAAAGATAAATTGCAGAGTATTAGAAAAGAAAAAGGCTTATCGCAAGAGAGCATAGCTGAAAAAATAGGGGTATCTAGACAAGCGGTTGCTAAATGGGAAATAGGACAATCTTATCCAGATGTAGAAAATCTGATTTTAATAAGTGATATGTTTAAGATCAGCATAGATAAACTAGTAAAAGAGGCCTATGACGAATGTGAATATAATGATAAAAAAGAAGAAAAGGAAATTGATGATAATATTATTGAGTTTTTATGCAGGGCAAAAAAGGTAACTTATGCTGGAAAAGGAGCTAAAGTAGAATCATCAAGACCTAAATCACATGATTTTGAACATTCAGAGGGAGAGTTAAAATACATAGATACCTATTTAGGCGGAGAAATATTTTTAGGCGAAGAAGGCATATGGAAAGATAACACTCCTATATGGGCAATGAATTATAAAGGAAGAGTTTTAGGTGAAGGTTTTTCAGGGGATTTCTTAAAGGAAACTCTAGCCTTAGTTAATAAAGAAATGCCATATAGAGGACCCCTTGTATATGAAAACGGAGATTATAAATATCACTGCATTGTTCAAGGGGATTTTAAATGGTTTAAAGGATACGAAGAAATTTTCTATAATAATAAAAAAGTATATGAATGTATGTTTCATGGTGGAGCAGTTAAGTAATTTTTTAAGTTAAAATAGGGCAAAGTAACAACATAAATATGTTGTTAAGGAGCTGAAGAAATGAATTTATTTAAGGACTTTATGATAGTATTTTTAAGGATTTTTACTATTTTACCATTCATGCTTATGGTTACTTTATTCATGGGAAGAAGAACAATAGGAGAAATGCCTATATTTGATTTTTTAGTAGTTATAGTAATAGGTGCATTAGTAGGTTCAGATATATCAGAGCCTAATATACCACATATACATACAGTTGTAGCGCTTATCTTTGTAGGGATTTTGCAAAAAATAATATCTACTCTCATGATTAAATATAGGAAAATTGGAAAGCTAATAACCTTTGAGCCAGTGATAGTTATACAAGATGGGAAATTTATAGCTAAAAGCCTTAAAAAGATTGGATATTCAATAGACAATGTACTTCAGATGCTAAGAGAGCAAGAGGTATTTGATGTTGGAGAGATACATTTAGGTATAATAGAGGCTAGTGGTAAGTTGTCTTTGCTTAAAAAACAAAACAAAGCAACTGTTACTATAGAAGATATGCACCTAACTAAAAAGTCCCCATCTTTATCCTACGTTGTTATAATTCGAGGAGCGGTAATTAAAGATGCACTAGATAAACTTAAGCTTTCAACAATATGGTTAGAGGAAGAGTTAATGAAGCTTAATATTACTGCAATTGATGATGTGTTTTTTGCAACAGTAAATGATAATAAAGAACTTAGTGTATCACTAAAAGAATATACTGGGGAAGAAACAATCCCTATATATAACTAAAAAAAGGCAGATTTATTCTGCCTTTTTTTAGTTATAATGCTCTAAGTATTAATATTCAATTACACTGATTGACAACATTAAAGCAACGTGATAACCTTAATATATACTTATTAAAATACTTTTAAAAAGTATTTTAATAAAAGGAGGAGTAAATGAAAAATATAGGAGGAAATTCTTTAGTTATTAAAGAAATAAATATAAATCTTGTAAAAAAAGCTTTGAAGATTGAAAAATACGCAACGAAGCAGGAAATTGCAAAAGTTACAGGGTTAAGTATTGTTACAGTAGGTACAGTTCTTCAATATCTAGTAAAGGAAAACGAAGTTATCGAAACAGAGTTAATTTCTTCTAAAGGGGGAAGACCTGCACAGCAATATAAATATAACGAAGATTTTAATCTTGTACTCGTAATTTTTCCTTATGATAAAGATGATAAAAGCATAGTAAGTGTTTCTGTAGTAAATCTAGGTGGCAATTGTGTCTATGAAAAAGAACATAGAGTTAAGGTTGTAAATATAGCAACTCTTGAAGATATAATTAAGCCTATATTAGAAGAGTATAAACTGATAAAAGCAATAGGATTTGGTAATCCAGGAGTTGAAATTGATGGAGAAATCATACACTCGGATTATTGGATGTTAAAAGGGGTAAATATAATTGAATACTTTAGTAATCTTTATGGAATTAAAGCTGTGATTGAAAATGATGTTAATGCGGCAGTTGTTGGATTTAGTAATTCCAACAATTTAAAAGATAAAGGAACTTTTGTGTATTTATATTTTCCAGATAAATATCCTCCTGGTGCAGGTATCTTTATTAACGGGAAAATATTTAAAGGTGGAAGAAATTTTGCAGGAGAAGTTGCAACTATTCCTTTAGGAATAACTTGGAATAAGGAGCTTTATGATACATTTGAGGATTTTTGTGAGGCTGTATCTAAATTAATAGTTTCGGTTAGCAGTATTTTAAATCCAGATGAGATCATTATGAATGGTACTTTTATAAGTGATAAACATATTGAATTAATTAATGATAAATGTGAGAGAAAGCTTACAAAAAATATATTGCCTAAATTTTCTCTTTCAAATAACTTCTTAGATGATTATAAAAAAGGGTTAATTGTTGAAGCTTTAAGTGTGTTAGAGCCAGATGTTACATTAATTAAAAATAAATAAAAGAAAGTGAGGATTTATTATGAGTTATATAGACTTGCATATGCATTCACTTTACAGTGATGATGGAGAATTTAGCCCAAGGGAATTGGTTGACTTATGTATAGGTAAGGGTATCAAATATTTCTCTATGGCTGATCATAATTCAGTTAAGGGTATAAAAGAAGCAAAGGAATATTGTAAAGATAAAGAGATAAATATAATTCCTGCAGTTGAATTAGATTGTACAATTGATGGAGTGAATCTTCATGTATTAGGATATGGAATAGATTATAACAATGATATTTTTGATAGAATAGAAGAAGATATCATAAAACAAGAACAAGGTGCATCAAAAAAGAGAATGAAGTTAATAAGAGAGCTTGGAATTGATTTTTCTGATGAGGTAATAAAGAAATTATCTAAAAATGGAGTAGTTAATGGAGAGATGATAGCCGAAGCTGCCATGGAATTTGATAAAGGTAAAAATAATCCATTACTACAAACTTACTATGGAAATGGGACTAGAAGTGATAATCCATACGTAAATTTTTATTGGGATTACTGCTCTCAAGGAAAACCAGCTTATGCTGAAGTTAAATATATAAGTTTAGAAAAAGCAATAGAAGTAATTAAAGCAAGTGGTGGAATACCTGTTTTAGCTCACCCAGGAAATAATGTTAAAGAAAGACATTCGCTTCTTGAAGCTATAAGAGTTTGCGGAATAGAAGGAATAGAAGTTTATAGTAGCTATCATAGTAAAGAGCAGGTTGAATATTATAAAGAATATGCTATGAGGCATAAACTTATATTAACTTGTGGAAGTGATTTTCATGGAAAAACCAAACCAAGTATAGCTATTGGATCTACAGATTGTGAAAACAAAGAAAATGATATTATTTCAGAAATAATCAAAGAAGTTTAAACTTTAATGCAGATGAGTGATGATCATCTGCATTTTTGTTACAAAACAATTAATATTACTTAAAGGTGTTGATAAATTACTTAAAATTACTTAAAATTAAAATAAGAGGTGATATCATGAATGATAAAAATGAAATTATAAACCTGTATAAAACTACTAAAGAAGTTGTTAACTTATCACATGAAGAAAGACTTCAATTAAATATTTCAGAAAAAAAGAGTATAGCTGAAAAGGCCTTGATATTTGTTCATAATAACAAAAAGTATTTTTTAGACTCATCTACAAGTGTTCAGCTTTTAGCAAATCTTATAGAAAAGTCTGTAGATGTATATACAAATTCTCTAGATAACATAGAAATTCTTTCTAAAAAAGAAAATGTTGTTATTCATACAACAGGAGAATATCTAAATAAGAATAATAGATTTTTCTATAATAAAGGTGATATCAGTTATTTCAGTGATGATACAGAGTTTGATGTAGCTTTTTTAGGTGCATCAGCGGTACATGAAGATGGTGTGTACTATGTAGATGAAGAAGATGTTGTAATAAAAAAAGAGGTAGTAAGTAAATCAAAGAGGGTGATATTACTTGCCGAACATCAAAAATATCAAAGAAAAGCTATTTATAAAGGGCTAGACTTAAAAGATATACACATCATAATTCTTGATGATATATCATCAAGTCATTTTGCTGATATCATGAACTCAGAAAACATCAAGATAAAACCAGAAACTTTATTGATTATGTAAGGAGATGTTTTTAGATGTACCAAGAAGAAAGACAGTTAAAGATATTAGATTATTTAAATGAAAACATCAATATGTCTGTACATGATATATGTGAGCTTCTTGATGTATCTAGAGATACAGCTAGACGTGATATATTAAAGCTCATAGAAAAAGGTGCTGCCATACGTACTCATGGAGGAATTTCTCTGCCTGTAATAAGAAATACTATTGAAGCTTACAAGGAAAGAGTATTAAAATATTCTACAGAGAAAAAAGATATAGCAAATAAAGCATTGGAATTTATTAATGAGAAGGAGCACTATTACTTTGATGTTTCTACTACAGTATGTTATTTAGCTGAACTAATTGATAAGAAAATCACAGTAGTAACACATTCCTTAGATAATATACAAATACTTTCAGAAAATTATAAAGTAAATATATGTTCAACGGGAGGAGCCTTCAATAAAAACAATAGATTTTTTTATGGAGATAATGCAAAAACATATATTGAAAATAGATTTTTTGATGTAGCTTTTTTGGGAGCAGGAGCAATAATGCAAGATGGCGTTTATCTCATAGATGAAGAAGATGCAGTAATAAAGCAGACTGTAATAAGAAGAGCTAGAAAGGTTATAGTTCTTGCTGACTCAAAAAAGTTTAATATTTTAAGTTATTATAAAGGTGCAAGTTGGGATCAAATAGATGTTATAATTACAGATAAAAAGCCGCCGGCAATCTTTTTAGATATTATTGAAGATAATAATATACAACTTATTATTACTTAAGTTTAAAAGCTTTTACATATTTTATGTAAGGCTTTTTTTATTATAAATAGGAATATAATGGAGTTTTGTAGATATATTTATAAAGATTGATATTAAATATAGTTAAGTTTTAAAAGAAAGGTATAATTATGGATAAACAAAAAATAAAATCTAATAAAACTTTATTAATGCTTTTAATATTGCTTTCAGTATCTATTTTAATATATTTTATGATGTCACTATATTTCATGAAACATTTTTATTTTGGCACTGTAGTTAATTCTGTTAATATTTCTGGAAAAAGTCTAAAAAAAGCTAATGAGAAAATGGAAAATGAATTTAATAACTATACCATTACTCTTAAAGAACGTGGTGATGATGAAAAGATTAATGGAAGAGATATAGAACTAAAATATATACCTAATAATAATCTTGTAGAGTTAAAAAGACAGCAAAATCCATTTTTGTGGATGACTATGTTTTTTAATAAAGAATCCATAAATTTAGATATACTTACTTATGATGAAAAGCTACTAAAAGAAAATTATAATAAACTTTCTTGCATCACAAACCCTAATATAATAAATCCTGAAAATCCTAAATTAAAGTATGTAGAGGGTGGATATGAAGTTCAAGAGGAGATTTACGGAAATAAGATAAAAAAAGAAAATCTATATAATAGTATAGTAGAAGCTATTAAAAAAGGAGAAAAGACTTTAGATTTAGAAACAAATAATTGTTATGAGAACCCTAAGTATGTTGCATATTCTAAAGAAGTAGTTGATGCTAAAGAACTTCTTAATAAATACATTAAAGCTGAAATAACTTATGTCGTTGGTAAAGAGTCTGAAGAACTTGATGGATCAATAATAAATAATTGGATAAATATTAAAGATAATTATGAAGTTGAGATTGATGAAAATAAGGTTAAAAGCTATGTAAAAGAACTATCAAATACCTATGATACCTATGAAGAGGAGCGAGATTTCAAAACATCTGTAGGGAAGACCGTAAAGGTTTCTGGAGGAAATTATGGCTGGTTAATTGATACAATTAAAGAAACTAAGGAAATTATTTGGACAATAAAACAGGGAGAAAAAGTTTCTAGGGAACCTATTTATGCACAAACTGCTCTTTCAAGAGAAGAAAATGATATTGGGGATACCTATGTAGAAATCAATATGACAAGACAGCAGCTTTGGTTTTATAAAAACGGTAAGCTTTTAACAACAGGAGATGTTGTTACAGGAAATATCAACAGAAGTAGATCAACCCCAACAGGTGTCTTTAGATTAAACTATAAACAAGAAAATGCAACTCTGCAAGGAGAAAACTATAGTGCACCAGTTAAGTTTTGGATGCCTTTTTACGGAAATGTTGGTATTCATGATGCTACATGGAGATCTTCATTTGGCGGTAATATATACAAAACAGATGGCTCACATGGATGTGTAAATGCTCCTCTTTATTTAGCTAAAACTATTTATGCAAACATTGAATCGGGAACCCCAGTTATTTGTTATTATGAATAAATAATAAGAAATGATTGTACTTTGACAGTAGTGCAATCATTTTTTCTATGTTACTATTTATTTATAAGTGAATATGGATATTTTTACAAGATTAGTTTCAAGAGGAGAAGTATATGAGTAAATCAATTAAAGAGATGTTTATTAGATTTGTTGTGATATTTTGTGTGTGGTTTTTAATGGGTTTTTTATGGAAAAGCTCAAATGTCGATATAGAAACAGCATTTTTTATAGCATTAGGAATAGAAATATTTGATTTTATAATCTATATGGTAAGGAAATATAAAAATAAGAAAAAGATAGAGTAACACAACTATATTTGTGTTACTACAATATTAAGATAAAAGGATTAAATTAAGGAGAATAATAGATGAGTATTGGTAGAAACGATAGTTGTTGGTGTGGTAGTGGAGTAAAATATAAAAAATGTCATATGAATTTTGATGAAAAGCTAGAGAGTCTTAAGGATAAAGGGAATATTATTCCAACACGAAATCTCATAAAAAATAAAGAACAAATTGATAAAATAAAAAAGAGTGCAGAAATTAATAATGCGCTGCTAGATTATATAAGTGATAAAGTTAAAGAGGGTATTACTACAGAAGAAATAGATAAACTTGTCTATGAGTTTACCCTTTCAAAAGGTGCTATACCTGCACCACTTAATTATGGAGGATTTCCTAAAAGTGTTTGTACATCAATAAATGATGTAATATGTCATGGTATACCAAGTAAAAACGAAGTACTTAAAAATGGTGATATTGTAAATATAGATGTATCAACTATACTTGATGGTTACTTTTCTGATGCTTCAAGAATGTTCATGATTGGAGAGGTAAGTGAAGAAGCTAGAAATTTAGTTAATGTATGCAAAGAAAGTTTGTATAAAGGAATAGAGGCAGCTAAACCTTGGGGATTTGTAGGGGATATTGGTGCAGCTATACAAGAATATGCAGAAAGTAAAGGATATTCAGTAGTTAGGGATTTTGGTGGACATGGTGTAGGAATTAAATTTCAAGAAGAGCCTTTTATACCTCATTTCGGGAAAAAAGGTCAAGGCATGGTTTTAACTCCAGGAATGATGATAACTATTGAACCTATGATAAATACAGGGGACTTTAGAGCTTATATAGATGAAAAAGATGGTTGGACTGCTAGAACAATAGATGGATCACTTTCAGCTCAATGGGAGCACATGCTTTTGATAACAGAAGATGGTGTTGAAATAATATCAAAATAGTAGTTTATCAAGATGAATATGACATGTAGTTGTCTATAATAGAATGTTACTATAAGGGTAATATCTAAAAAGGAGATTAACAAAAATGGAGATTATAACATTAAATAAAAACAATATAGACAATGGACATATTTGTTGTGCTATTTCTGATAAAAAGTGCAGAGAAGGTTACGAGAAGAAAAAAGAGCTATTAAAGAAAGAGATAGACAAAGGATACAGCTTCAAAAAGTTTGATGTAAAGCATAAAGTATTTATTGAGTATTGCCCATCAGAGATATCTTGGCTTCCTATAAATGCAGATAATTATATGATTATTAACTGCTTTTGGGTAGCAGGTATGCATGCTGGAAAGGGATACGGTAAGAAACTTTTAGATGAATGTTTTAAGGCAGCTAAAAAAATGAATGGAATTGTTGTATTAACAAGTTCTAAAAAGAAATCCTATATGGCTGATAAAAGATTTTTTATAAAGCAGGGGTTTGAGGTTTGTGATACAGCAGATCCATATTTTGAACTCTTGGTATATAAAAACAAAAAGGATGCAAAAAATCCAACCTTTAATGATTCAGTTAAAAAAACTATACCTAAAACGGATAAAGGTTTATGTTTATATTACTCAAACTTTTGTCCTTTTACAGAGCATTACGCAAAAGTACTTAAAGAATTAGCAGATAAAAGCAATATACCTATAGAAATAATAAAAATTAACAATAGAGAGCAGGGGAAAGAAAATCCTTCACCATTTATAATTTATAGCTTATTTTATAATGGAAAATTTCTAACTCATGAAATTGTGAATGACAAAAGGTTTGATAAACTTATTTTATCTTAAAAAATGAATATATAATATAAAAAATACAGATTAGAAGTCTGTATTTTTTTGTGAAATTAATGAAAGTTACTCCGTATATATTTATGAAGACCTAGAAGAAAGGAGTTAAATATGGTTATTAAAGAGGACAATCTTATAGAAGAATTGGACAAGAGAAATAGTGAAGCCTTAGAGTATATAATTCAGAAGTATGCTAACTTGATTTTTAAAGTAGTTATAAATGTTTTAGGTAGCGATAATAGAGAACTAGCAAAAGAGTGTATTGGTGATGTATATATGTTGGTATGGAATAAATATAAGCTATATAATCCTGAAAAAGCCTCTTTTAAGAATTGGCTACTAGCAGTAAGTAAATACAAAGCAATAGATTATAAAAGGACTTGTAAGAACTTAGAGAATGTTGAGTTAGATAAAGAATCCATAAGAGCACCTAATGATGTTGAAAAAGATTTTATAGATAAAGAAAATGTTAAAGAGGTATTAGGGTTCCTCAACAATGAAAAACCTATAGATAAAGAAATATTTATTAGAAAATATATATACGAAGAAAGTATAGAAGAGATTAGTAAAAATTTAAATTTATCTAAGGGAGCTGTTTATAATAGGCTTTGGAGAACAAGAAATTTTCTCGCTGAAAAAATAAAATGTTATAAAAAGGAGGCAATAGAATGAAATCACATTTAAGAGAAGATGATGTTTTAGGGTTACTTAATGATGTAAAAATAAATGAAACTGAGTTAAGTGATTTAGAAATTAATGATAATGAGATAAATCAAATTAATAATGAGGTTCTAAAAAATATTAAAATTAAAAAGTCAAGAAAGAAAAAGTGGATGATAGCAGCTTCTATTGGATTTATATCTGTAGTATTGTTTCTAGGTAAACCTGCAATTGCAGCAATAGGCTCAAAATTTTTTGTAGATGATGAAGGAGTTAAAAAAGCTGTAGAGAATAATTATATTCAAACAGTTGATGGAAAGGTTGACTATGATAGTGGTGTTAAAATTGAATTAACTGATGCAGTTATAGACAAGGCAAAAATGGCATTAGGATTTAAAGTGAAATTTGATGATTTAGATATATTAAAAAAGCAACTTAATTCCTTATGGATGGATGTCGAAATAAAAGATGAAAATGGTATGATAATTAGTGGATATATGTCACAAGGACTTAGCGATAAGAATGTAATAGAATGTATAAGTTCAAGGGCTGACCAATTCAAAGTCGATAATGAAGAGGCTGGCGAAGGAAGCTATGAATTAATTTTAGCATCTAATGACTCGAAAATCCCAGATTTAAAGAGATTGGAGATTAATATAAGAGAGATTAGATACTTTTACTTTGGTGAGCATAATAATCCACATAAACAGATAGATGGAAACTGGAATTTTAATATAGATGTAGATAAGAAACTTAGAAATAGTAAAAAATTTGTAATGAAAGCCTTAAATAATAGGGAAGATATAAAAATAATTAGTAGTGAAACAAGCCCAACAGGTACTGTAATTAAATATATATGTACAGAAGATAAGGAGATAGACGTATTTAATAATGTTGTACTTATAGATAGTAAAGGAAATGAAAATAATGTTATAGGTGGATGGAACAGAACCTATGATAGTGAAGAAAGACCTATATATACAGTTACTTTTCCAATAACAACTTTTGATGATTTAAATAATCTAACATTTAAAATTAAAGAATATGATGGAGAGGAGATAAAGATAAAATTAAATAAATAATCTTAAGTATTAAAAAACTTCAAATAGGACTTGTTTGTTACCTAAGGTAATAAAAGATAATATTTAAGAGGTGATAAAAATGAAAGAGTTAATAACCACAGGGGAATTGGCTAAACTCTGTGAAGTAAGTGTAAGAACAGTTCAGTTTTATGATAAAAAGGGGCTACTAAAACCATCTTTATTAAGTGAGGGTGGAAGAAGACTATTTGGTGAAGAAGAGGTGATTAAGCTTAGGTGTATTGCTCTTTATAAAGAGTTAGGATTTTCTCTTGAAGAGATAAAAGAGGTATTTGTTAATAATTCTAACATTGATTTATTTAAAGAATTATTGAAACAGCAGGAGGCTAAAATATCCAAAGAAATATCAAATCTTAAAGAAAGACAACAGAAACTTAAAGCTATACTGCAAGAGGTAGATGAAAGTAATACTGTTAAAATAAAGAGTATTGAGGGCCTAAATCATTTAATTGAAAAAAAGATTAAATACAAAAAAGTTGGAGTAATGACTAATATATTTTTATCAATATATGTACTAATATTAATAGGAGGATTTTCTATTTCAGTTTCTTTAGGAAATTATGCTGTCTGGATTTTTGTAGCCATAGCAGCGCTTCTATTAATGGGACTAGTTTATTATCATCAGCAGGCAAATGCCTATGTTTGTCTTTATTGTAATAAAAAATTTGAAATAAGTTTTGTAAAAGATCTCTTTTCTTTAAATGGAGGGAAAAAAGGTAAATATATAAAGTGTCCTAATTGCAATAAGAAAGGTTGGTTTAAAGAGACTTTTCCAGAAAAATAATTTATAGGTTTAAGAGTGTGAAATTTATAACTAATTTCATACTCTTAATTTTTTCAAATAATTTTGACTAAACTTGCTAATATAGGGCAGATAATATATAATGAGCCTAGGTTGTAAGTACAGTAATACGAATATAGAATTATTTTTATGCTATAAATTAATAATATATTTATAAAACTAGTAAATATTATTGAGTTATTGGTTTATATTTATTGATTTATTGTTCAGAATAGTTTCGGTTAAAATTGTAATACTGTTTTCGGACTTATATTTTTATGTAGAAGCAAGGAAAGATTGAGTTCTTGCTGGATTGGAGATTAAATGAATAACAAAAACAAAGCTAAAAGTAAGAAAAAAGTAAAGATAATACCCTTAGGTGGATTAGGTGAAATCGGGAAAAACATAACAGCTGTAGAATATGATGATGAAATCATAGTTATAGATTGTGGTGTAGCATTTCCAGATGTTGAAATGTATGGAGTAGATTTAGTAATTCCAGATATAACTTACCTTTTAAATAGAAAAGAAATGGTTAAAGGAATAGTTTTAACTCATGGTCATGAAGATCATATAGGTGCGCTTCCATATATATTGAAACAGTTAAACGTACCTGTTTATGGAACTAGATTAACCTTAGCATTAGTAAAAAGTAAACTTACAGAACATAATATACTTTCTGATTGTACTTTAAATGAAGTAAATGCAGGAGAGGAAGTTAAAACAGAACATTTTTCTGTTGAATTTATAAGAACCTGTCATAGTATAGCAGATGCTTGTGCATTAGCTATTAAGACTCCAGAAGGGGTTATATTCCATACAGGAGACTTCAAGATAGATTATACTCCTACTTATGGAGAGGGTGTTAATTTTGAACGTTTTGCAAAGCTTGGTAGCCAAAAAGTTCTTTTACTAATGGCTGAAAGTACTAATGTTGAACGTCCAGGATATACAGTTTCAGAGAAAATAATAGGTGAAAACTTAACTAGAATGTTTGGAGAAGCTAAAGGAAGAGTTATAGTAGCGTCCTTTGCATCAAACTTAGATAGACTTCAACAAATAATTAATTCTTCTCTTCATTATGGAAGAAAAGTTGCTTTTAGTGGAAGAAGTATGGAGAAAAATTCAACTATAGCTATTGAATTAGGTTACATGCATATACCAGAAGACTTCCTTATAAGCTTAGATGACATAAATAAATATCCACCAGAGAAAATAACTATTATAACTACAGGAAGTCAAGGGGAGCCAATGTCAGCTCTTTCAAGAATAGCATCTGCTACCCATAGAAAGATAACTATTCAAGAAGGTGACTTAGTAATTGTTTCAGCTTCACCTATTCCAGGAAATAAAAAATATATATCTAAAAGTATAGATGAATTATTTAAAAAAGGCGCAAAAGTAATTTATGATGATATAGAAGAAGTTCACGTTTCAGGTCATGCATGTCAAGAGGATTTAAAGTTAATTCACAATTTGATTAAACCTAAGTTCTTTATGCCTGTTCATGGAGAATATAGACATTTAAAGAAACATGGGATGTTAGCTGAAAGTTTAGGAATGGATCCTAACAATATATTTATATTAGAAACAGGTGATTCTTTAGAATTAACTAGAAGAGAAGCTAAAAAAGGACCTAATGTCCAAACTGGCGCTGTTATGGTAGATGGATTAGGAATTGGGGACGTAGGAAATGTAGTTTTAAGAGATAGAAAACATTTAGCTCAAGATGGGATATTGACAGTAGTTTTAACTATAGATACAGAGTCTATGAATATTTTATCTGGTCCAGATATAGTTACAAGAGGATTTATATATGTAAAGGAATCTGGTAACTTACTCCATGAAGCTACTAAAGTAGTAAGAGCTGAAATAGATAAATGTATGGAGAAGAAGATTACTGATTTATATGTAATTAAATCAAATATAAGATACTCTCTAGGACAATTTTTATATACTAGAACAAAAAGAAATCCTATTATATTAACTGTAATAATGGAAATTTAATAGATAGAGGTTATCGCAAATTAGTTTGTGATAGCCTCTTTTTTAATCATTAATGAGTCTCAGTTCATAGAAGTATAGGAACATAGGAATGCAGAAACATAAAAGCATAGAAGCATAGAAGCATAAGAGCGTAAAAACACAGGAACATAAAAGCATAAGAACGTAAAAACATAGAAACACAATTGTAAAAAACTATAGAATGGAGAAGAAGGTACCATGAGAATAAATAAGTTTTTTAGTAATATGGGATACTGCTCAAGGAAGGAAACTAATAGGCTTATAAAAGAAAATAGAGTAACAGTAAATGGGAAACTATGTATACCAGGTCAATGGGTAGAAGAAACTGACATTATTTTGGTAGATAATAAACCATTAGAAAGTAAAAATAAAGTGTATATATTATTAAACAAACCTGTAGGAATTGTTTGTACTTCAGCAAAAGAAATAGAAAGTAATATAGTATCATATATGGGTTACCCAGAATATATATTTCCTGTAGGAAGATTGGACAAGGAATCTCAAGGATTAATTTTAATGACAAATGATGGTGAACTAGCAAATAAAATATTAAATTCAGATAATGAACATGAAAAAGAGTATATGGTAACCCTAGACAAATCCTTTGATGATAGTTTTGTAGAAGGTATGTCTGCTGGAGTTGAAGTATTAAATATTAAAACAAGACCCTGCAAAGTTACAAGAGTGAGTGATGATACATTTAGAATTATCTTAACCCAAGGACTTAATAGGCAGATAAGAAGAATGAGTAAAGCTTTTGGCTACAATGTTGAAATCCTTGAAAGAGTAAGAATAATGAATTTGAAGATAGATGGTATAGAAATGGGAAAGTGGAGACACTTAACTAAAATAGAAGAGAATGAACTTAAAAAAGAACTATCCTTATGAGAAGCTAATCTCAAAAGGATAGTTCTTTTAAACTTCTTTTGAATATGGAGAAGATGGATTAGGTGTAAGTACTATAAATAGTGACATGTCTTTAGTTCCTGTATTTTTTAAACTAAAAACTTCTTTTCCATAGCAGTGTATAACATCTCCTTCAGTTATATTATGTAGGCTGCCATCTACAGTCATTTCTCCATCACCTGCTAAAACATGAACTAACAAATCGCTTTGTTCATGATTATGAGGTGGAACACCTTGATCAGGTTTAAAATTAAGAACAAAGTTTAATATTTTATCTTCTTTAAAAACAATTCTTTTAGTAAATGATTCATCTGTAAAAGCTATTTTATTAGCTATCTTTTCTAGTTTCATGACTTTCTCCTTTACTGAAGTTATTTTAATTTTAATATACACATTGGCATAATTTATTATACAATAGATTAAAAACATAGAAAAGTAATCATTTACAGTGGATCGTATTTCAAAACATGATAATTTCAATTTATTGGTATTTTATTGACAAGAAAAATAGAAAATGCTAAACTGTCTATAAAATTGATAGATAAGAGGTAAAAATGAAAGAATTGATACGTAATGCAAACATAGATGATTTTAAAAGAGGGTTTATTTGGGACAGTAAAAAAGGAGTTTTTGTTTGTTTAACTTGTGGTAAAGATATTGAAGAAAATGAGGAAGAACATGTTATGAGTCATGGAAATAGTATTGAGAGACTTTTAATGTTAGAGAAGAAGATTATTGGTCTTACTGATATTCAAAAAGAGTTTATATCCATGATTTCAAATAGATATGATGATAAAGAAATAGGAGAAAAACTTGGTTGTACAGAATCTACAGTTAGAAATATGAGGTTTTCTATAAGAGAGAGAGCAAGGCAGGCGAGGGCTTTCTTAGCAATTATTGAATTAGCAGAAGAAAATATGCCTGTTGAAACAAGTTTTAGAATTAGAACTTTTCCAGTAAAAGAGAATAAAAGAAAGTTACTTTTACCGAAGTTTGCAAACCTTTTTGAACCTAATAAAGAATATTCTGAAGCGGAAGTAAACAAAATTATTAAAAATATATATGAAGATTATGCTATTATTCGTAGATATTTAGTAGATTATGATTATCTAACTAGAACTATAGACGGAAGTAAATATTATAGAAAATATGAGGAGAATATTATGGATAAGAGACAATTGATTAATGAATACAAACAAAAAGAAGTGGAGATGGGAATAATACGAATATACAATAAAATAACAGGTTACTCCTATGTTGAGATTAGTGAAAATCTATATAAGCCCTTTGAGGCAATAAAGTTTCAACTAAATATGAATAAATTAAAGCTTAAATATAAGGAACTTCAAGAAGATTGGAATAAGTATGGAGAAGAAAAATTTGATTTTGAAATATTAGAAAAACTTAGTCCTAAAGAGAGTGCATCAGATAAAGAAAATATTGAAGAATTAAAAGCTCTGTTAAATATGTGGATAGAAAATCAAGGTGAAAGTTTGAAGATATATAATTAGGGGGAGAGTATATGGAGATTAAAATTATTCATGAGAGGGAAATAGTATATAATTTTTTTAAAGAAAAAACTAGATTTAATTATATTTATCAGTTCAATAATATTGATAAGAATAATTGGGGAAATGTTATATGTTATGGTCTTTTTGAAAATAAGGAACTGAAAGATATAGCAATGCTAAATATTAATTATGGAATTCCAGTTTTATTAGCTGCGAGTTTCGATGATGGTAATTATTCAGTAGAATTAATTAAAAGTATAAAAAACTTTCTCCCAAAAGAATTCTATACTCATATTGATAAAGTTACTATAGATAAAGTATTTAATGATTGTGATATTTTAGAATATGAAGAGTATATAAACATGGGAATAGATAATAATGTAAGTATGAAAGAAATTACTTCTACAGACATTGTTAGATTAGGAAGTAATAATTTAGATGATATAAAGGAACTGATTTTAAACAGTTACCCAGAAGCATGGTTAGATGATGATCTTGTAAAATTAAATGAGAACTTTGGTATATATAATAGGGAAAAACTAATTAGCTTTGCAGGAATACATGCTTATTCAGAGGAGATGCAAGTTGTTGCTGTAGCCCATGTTACTACCCATCCTGATTATAGAAATAGAGGTTATGCAGAAAATGTAGTAAATGCACTTGTAAGAAGCTTAAAAAATAAAGTAAGTTTTGTCGGACTTAATGTGAAGAATAATAATGTAAGTGCAATAAATTGCTACAAAAAACTTGGATTTAAAGAGTATGGAAAGTTTTCAGCTTGTACAATAAAAAGAACTTAGTGTGAAATAGTAACACTTAATTTAAATATAATATTATAAAGAGAATGAATTTAATGTTTATAGTGCTAGATATTAAGTTCAATAGATAGCAGTTATCAATAGAGAAAAAAATTAATTGATAATAAAACTTGATAAATGATAAAGGTTATGATATACTTATTAATAAGTAATAAAAAACTATGTTACTTAATTTAGATCAAGGAGGAGAGCAATATGAATATAGATAAAACTAATAATAAATCTAGCAAGAGTAGTAAGGCATCCAAGTATGATCTTGAGGAAATAAGAAAACATCTAAAAGAAGCTCTTGATAGTGTTAAAGAATTAAAAAGTTAATGATTTTTGCAGATATTTTCCCTAAGAAGTGTTGAATATAAACTTCTTAGGGACTTTTTTTATACTTGTGTGACCAAGTCACTTAATTTTTTTTGATTTCTTTATATAATTAGAATATAGAAAATAAAAGGGAGATTTATCAAATGAATATTAAAGAATTATATAATGTATATCCAGTTCTCGAAAAAATAGATAAAGATAATAATGGAATAATAGCTTCAAGAGCAATTTTTAAAACTTTATATTCAGATGAGTATATATCTAGCAATGAATCTTCCTGCCAAGGAGTAGTGTTTGTAATAAAAGGAATGATAAAGATTCAGAAGATTAATAAAGATGGGGAAGAAACAAATCTCTATAACATAAAACAAGGAGAATTTTGTCATGAAGCCTTAAGTTGTTTATCAACACTTAATTCTTTAAATATATCAGGAAAAGCTATCCAAGATTCAGAAATCTGCATTATTCCTTTTGATGTTGTAAAAAAATATCTCATAAGTAGCAATGGATTTTTGATGTATATGTATGAAGATCTATATAAAAAGTTCAGTTCAATAATAGAAAACAAAGAAGAGAGAATGCATGAATCTTTAGAAAGCAGGATTATTAAATTTATCATGGATAGAAATAGTAAGGTTGTATATGCAACCCATAGTCAATTGGCATTTGAGATTGACTCTGTAAGAGAAGTGGTAAGTAGGAAGCTTAAAGTTATGGAGAGACAAGGATACATTAAGTTAGAAAGAGGGAAAATAATAGTTCTTAAGAATTTAAGAGAGTTTGAAGGAGGAAATAAAAATGTTTAATCTATTAAGAAGAAATACTGGAAAAGTAATAAATGTAAATGATATTGATAATGTTATAGGGAAAGTTGAATTAATTGATATAAGGGAAGAATATGAATATAAAGCTGGAAGTATTAGAAGCGCTAAGAATATACCTATGGGGAAACTTTTAAATGAACCAGAAAGATATTTAGATAAGAATAAGGAATATTATATAGTATGTCAATCTGGAGGAAGAAGTTCAAGAGCCTGTAGCAATTTAGCAAGCAAAGGATTTAATGTTGTTAATGTAGCAGGAGGAGTAGGCTCTTATGTTGGGACAAAAAGAAAATAGATAGAGATATAAAAGGTTCTACAAGCTTATGAGGTTTGTAGAACCTTTTATTTATATTAACTACAAAAACTATTTAAAATCATACCTATAATGACAAGAGATAAACCTATGAAACCTAAGAAAGAAGGAAGGTTATCTTTAAATAGTATAACACCCATTAAAAGAGTAAATAAAATCTCTCCTGCTTGTGTAGATTCTACTATAGATAGTTTTAGTGGGTTTGTCTTTACTAACTCTGTAGCTTTGAAAAATAGGGTTGTAGCTATTATTCCAGAAAAAACTGCAACAATTAATGATTGAGCTATTTGATTAGAGCTTGGTGGGCCTATATAAGATAACCCCATTAGAGATAAAACTATCCAAAAAGGGAGACTACATAAAGTCATTCCAAATATTCTTTCTAGAGTAGTAAGCTTATTATCACAAATCTCCATCATCTTACGATTACCCAATGGATAGGAGAATGCTGCAATTAATACAGTTACGGTTATTATGAGCGCATTTAGAAAAGAAATATTTTTGGCCTCTTGAAATTGCATTATAAATATTCCAACAAGAATAATTGTTGAATTCATTATAGATTTTTTAGGTATTCTAGATTTTTTTTCAAGTTTTTTAAAAAACATAGGGGATAGCAGGGGTCCTGCAATTATAGTAATTTGCCAAGTACCAGCAACCAACCATGATGCTCCATAAGATGAAGCAAAACATAAGGGAGCATAAAATAAACCAAAACCAATGGTACTCCAAACAAACCATGAAATAGGAGATTTCTTTATAGAATTTATTACATTAATAAGCTGGTTTTTTAGAATCATATAAACTAATAAAATAAAAAACATAAAAAAATATCTTAAAGAGGCGCTCCAAATCCAGCTGCCTCCTGCAATATCCATTTGACGATTTAGTACAAAGGTAAAGGCAAAAAAGAATGATGATAATATTCCTAGTATGATTGATTTATTCATTGATAGACCTCTCTTATAAAAAGATTAATATATAACATTTTATTATATAACAGGATATATACAAAGGTTTATTCATAGAAATAAAGTCTTTGGAAAGGTACTTGACAACTAAAAAAGTATGTGATGAATTTAAGGATCTGGATTATAATTATTAGATTTTCTATGCAATAACATTTTTGAGCAAGCTTCAGAGGTATTATATAACATCCAAAGTTATATTGAGTTAATATAAAACTCCTATTACATTAATTGCAAATATAATTTATAATTAAAATATCATAAAATTATGCAGGAGGATGGAATGATTAAGAATATAGTATTTGATTTAGGTAATGTATTACTAGATTTTAATCCTTTAGACTATTTAAAAGCTAAGGGAATAGAAGATAGTGTTAAATGTAAAGAGATATTTAATGAAATATTTAAAAGTGAAGAGTGGCTTATGTTAGATAGAGGAACTATAACTGAGGAAGAAGCAGTAAGAGTCCTATGTGAAAGAAGTAAGGGGAATTCTGAACTTATTAAATTAGCCATGGATAATTGGTATGATATATTAACTCCTATAGATGGAACCGTAAAGGTATTAGAAGAGATGAGTAATGCTGGCTATAATTTATATGTTCTATCAAATTTTCATTTATTAGCTTATGAAAATGTAACTAAAAGATATCCATTTTTTAATTATTTTCATGGTGGTGTTATTTCATATAAAGAAAATGTAATAAAGCCAGAGGAAGAAATATATATAAGGTTAATTAAAAGATATAATATAATTCCAGAAGAGACAATATTTATAGATGATACATTAGAAAATGTAGAAGCAGCTAAAGTTTTTGGAATTAATGGCATAGTTTTTAAGAGTCCGAACAACTTGAGAGAAGAGTTTAAAAGATATAAAATTAATATATAGACAAGAGGCTGTTCAAATATTAACAGCCTCTTGTTTATATATTTAGTTAATTAATTCTAAAATACCAAGTATAATTAATAAAAATCCAGATAATAAAGGCGCATATCTTCCTAATAGCTTTCCTAAAAAACTATTTCCTAAATATTGTCCTATAATAATAGTAAAAATACTTAATATAAAGGTAAAGATTACGGTTAAGGAAATGTTAATTCCAGTTACACTTGCAGCAACTCCTGAGCCTAAGTTATTAAGTGCTAATCCAAAAGAAATTAAAAGAGATTCTCTCATGTTTATGTCTCCAGAGTTATCTAAATCAGTTTTTTTTGCATATTCAATCATATCATCTATATCTTTTAAAGCTAGATCATTGCTTTTGCTGTTATTTATAAGATTACTTTCGCTTTTATATATAAAATATCCCCCTAAGAAAATAATTAATAAAGAGCCTAGAGCGTTAGCTATATTGTGTGGTAGAAAATTAGTTATATAAAATCCTATGGACATTGCTAAAAATGTTCCTGTGGAAGTTATAAAAGCTATTATAAGATTAGAAAATATTTTTATATTTATCTTTTTTATACCATAAGCTATGCCTATAACTAAGTTATCAAGATTTGAATATAAGGCAAATAGCATTGCAGATAAAATCACAGACATGTTTATCACCTTCCTTTGTATTCACTTTTTAATATATGAAAAGAGGTAAAGGAAGGTTCTAAATAGTAAGTTAAGTGAATACAGGGTACAAACATATTTCAATGAAAAAGTAATAAGTTAAATAATGGTTAAATAATTATTATATTTATCTTAAATTAAGTTAATATTATACAAAAAGTGTATATTGTGTAGTATTATGGGTAGGTAACTTATATTACGGGGGGACGAAAATGAAAAGTAATACGATAAAAAGAATATCAATTGGTATTTTGATGTTGTTAGTTTTACTAACTGGAGTTTACGGATGTACAAACAAGACAGTAGCAGTTTCAGGAAATGGACCAGCTGATATTAATGAAGAAAAAAAACTCGATTACAGTAGTTTTAAAGAGTTATCTTTGAATAAAGATGATATTAAAATTAAATTTGAAGGGAAAAATTTAGATACAACGTTACCTGTTTATGTTGAGAATAATAGATATTACCTTCCATTAACAGAGATAGTAGAAAGATTGGAAGGGAAAATCATTAAAGAAGGAGATATAGTTAGAATATCTTTAAATAATAATGACATAAGCATAAACATTAAAGATAATAATTTCACAATTAAAGATAAAACTTATAATTTAAAGAAAAAATTAATGATTTCTGAAGACATAGTTTACATATCAATGTTTGACTTTACCAAGATTTTAAACCTTAAAACTGATTGGAGTTTAGATAATAAAACTATAGCATTTTTTAAAAAAAGAGAAAAGATTGATAAAAAAGAAGTTGGGGATGCACCTAAAACAGCACTTATAAGAATTGAAGATATTGGAGTTAGTAAAAATTATAGATACGTAAATGAAGAAACTTTAGAAAAATTGAGAATTGTATCAGATTATATGTACTCTGAGGGAATACCATTTCATGTCGCTTGGGTTCCAAGATATATGGATCCTAAAAGAAAGGAAGATAATGATTTAACAAAAGAAAATAATATGTATTTCTCAGATTTTTTATTTACTTTAGATTATTTTGAGGACAGAGGTGGCCTTATAGGACTTCATGGATATACTCATCAAGCAGGAGATGATGCTAGTATTGAAGGAAAAGAATTTGCAAATTCAAAGGATCCAAAATCTTATACTAAAGAGTTTACAGAAGAGAGAATTAAAGAAGCATGTGATACAGCAAAAAAATTAGATATTAAGCCATATTTTTTTGAGACAGGCCATTATACTGGATCAGATGATAACTTTAGAGTTATAGAAAAAGACTTTGATTATATCTATCAACCTAAAAAAGATGGCACTAAATATATAGCAAGTGTTAAGAATGAAAATAGAACTGCAAAATATATACCAGCTTATTTAGATTGTATAGATGGTAAAAAAGATACAGATAATATGCTTAATAAAATTAACAAATTACCAGCCGATGTTATGGCATCTTTTTTCTATCATCCTAATATAGAGTTTGAAGATATAAAAATTACTAAGGATGATACTGGATATCCAACTTATACATACTCTGAAGAATCAACTTTACATAGAGTTGTTAAGTTACTTGAAAGTAAAGGGTATAAGTTTAAAAAAATAACTGATTTATAATATACAAATAGAAAGGACTAGCTGTTTTTAATCTGACACCTATGTCAAGGACAATATAAAAAAAGAGTGTTAAGCACATAAAAGATGATTTCTGTATTGAACAGGAGTCATCTTTTTTAAGTCCCATTTATATCTATAATTATTGTAATATATTATATACTTGTCTATCTTACCTTTTAGTTCTTCGAAGCTTTTGCACATTTTTGTTTTTACAGAATCCTTCAAATGCCCAAAAAAAGATTCTTGGGGTGCGTTATCCCAGCAGTTTCCACGTCGTGACATTGATTGTCCTAAATGGCTCCTTTTAAGTAGATTTTGAAAAATAGGGCTGGTATAATGGCATCCCTGATCGGAATGGACGAAGGCATTTTTTTGCAGCTTAACTCTGCGTTGTTTTGTTAATTTAAAAATTGTTTCAGTTGCTATATCAATAGTAATTCGTTTAGATATGTTATGGGCTAGTATTTCACCACTTGATGCGTCTAGAATGGTCGATAAATAAGCCATATCTCCTCCGTTATATGGCAA
Source organism: Clostridium intestinale DSM 6191 (assembly GCF_900130055.1). Classification (GTDB taxonomy): domain Bacteria; phylum Bacillota; class Clostridia; order Clostridiales; family Clostridiaceae; genus Clostridium_T; species Clostridium_T intestinale. The sequence continues at coordinate 66,533 of NZ_FQXU01000004.1, read as the reverse complement.
GTATGTAATATCGGTTAGCAAGACCTTCCCAGGTATATTTTGTTTGAAGTTTCTTTCTAATATATTTGGAACAGTTCTATGCTCTTTAGTAGCTTTAGCCATTTGTTTATATGGGTTTGCCTTTCTATGTGGACATACAATATTGTACTTTCTCATTATTCTTTGTATTTTTTTGAGACTATAGATTATGTTAAATTCATTCTCTAAAATCATTTTTATAGAACGAGAACCTTTCTTGTATCCACGACGATTAAATGCTTTTAAAATAATCTTTTTAGCTTCTAAATCCCTATTTTCGCTAGCTATTCTATTTTCTTTTGAATTAATATGATTGTAATATCCCGATCGTGAAACAGTTAATAATTTGCAAAAATATCCGGTTAGTTTTTTGAAATTATGTTCCTTTATTGTGTCATATATTAATCCAAATATATCAGTAGTTTTTAGATTTTTACTTTTGTTTATCAGCAACCTTTCTGTCACGTCTAATTTTTTTAATAGTTCTACCTGTGATTCAAGTAACTTTATTTTAGCTTCTTGTCTTTCAATTATTTCTTCTTTACTCAATTCTCTTGACCGTGGACGTCCGCTAGCGCATTTTCGCCTATCATCTAAACCTATAATTCCATCCTTCTTGTATAAAGCCTTCCATCTATCAGCTGATTGTTCAATTCTTTTTAAACCTATTATATTAATATCAAATCCATTCTCAGAAAATATTTCTCTAGGTAGTTTTCCAGCCATATATTCTTCAATAAAGAGTCTCTTAAATTCATTTGTATATGTTATTGAACGCTCACTAACACTTAAGATATTTATATTTTTCTCTAGATTTATAATGTCTTCTTTCGTAAATAAAATCTTACTCATTCTCATCCTCCATTGCTATTTCTATTATATAAAAAATACCTACAGACTAAACACTTTTTTTCATGTGTCCAGTCTATAGGTATCATTTTATTTCAGCAGTCCTTTTCTATTTTAGCTACAACCACTTGTAGAACCACAAACTAAGCATAAAGAGCAGGTTCCATTTGGAACTATTTGTTCGCTTCCACAATTATTACATTTTACCTTATGATGACCTTCTGGGATAATTTCACTTGAAACATCTATTTTAGAAGGTATATTTTTAATCTTATTTTCAAGAGACTTAGCATAATCTAATAGTTCTTTATAATTCATAGATTCAAGAGACTTAGTGGTACAATCTAATGATACATTAAGTGGTTGTGAAACCTTTGAGCCATCTCTGTATAGTGCTATACATTTTACTCCAAGTTTCCAGGCTTCTTCATGAACCTCTTTAAAATCTTCTACAGTAGCATCATTAGGAAGATTTACAGTTTTAGAAATAGCCCCAGAAACAAAGGGGGTTAAAGCAGCAACCATTTTAACATGCCCCATGGGAGAGATAAATCTATATCCTCCAGAAGACTTATTTGCAGTATCAAAAATTGAATAATGATTTTTATTTAAATAAGGAGCTCCTTCTATTTTGCCATTTTCATCTATATATGATACTATAGATGAAATTTCTGCACCATTATAATTCAAGCTTTCTAAAGCAGTTTTTATAGTGGAGTTAACAAGTTTCATGTAACCACCGCCACTTAGATTTTTCCACACTATATGTGAGAAAAAAGGCTCTATGGAAGTAGTACCACAATCCATTGCTAAAGCAATTGTTCCAGTAGGAGCTATCACTGTAACTTGAGCATTTCTAAAACCAACTTCACTTCCATGTGAATAAGCTAAATTCCAAGAAGTTTTTAAGATTTCAGATAAATTATTTAAAGAAAGATCATTTAAAATTGAGTGATTAACTTTAAGTGGAGTATAATTTAAATTTTCAAAAGAACCAGATAGAGCACCTGCGGCTCTTGAGTGATTTCTAATTACTTTTAACATATATTCCTTATTAATATCAAACTTCGGAAAAGCACCAATTTTCTCAGCCATAAGTGAAGAAACATAATAAGAATATCCAGTAACAACTCCCATTAAAGCTGCAGAAATTGTTCTTCCCTCTTCACTATCATAAGGAATTGCCATGGCCATTAAAGTTGAACCAGTATTAGCAATACCTAGACCAGTAGTTCTAAACATAAAGGATTTTCTTGCAATTTCTTCTGTAGGAAATTGACCTTGATAAATTGTGGTATCTAAAACAATTTGAATTAATGCAGTTAGATGTGTTAAAGCATCTAAATCAAAGGTCTTCTTATGTTCATCGTAAAACTTTCTTATGTTTATACTTGCTAGGTTACATGCGGTATCATCAAGGAAATGATACTCAGAGCAAGGATTTGATGCATTAATTTTATTGTGTTTAGACCCATATAAACCATCTTCTCCAGAAGGGCAAGTGTGCCATGCATTTATTGTATCATCAAATTGAGGAGCTGGATCTGCACAGTTCCAAGAACTTTCATTAAAACTATCCCACAATTCTTTTACTGAGATTTTTCTATTAACAGCATCACTTTTTCTTCCTTTAAGAAGAATAGTTTCCTCAGAATTAGTGGTGGCTTTTTTCATAAATTCGTCTGAAAAACGTACAGAATTATTAGCGTTTTGTCCAGAAACAGTTTCATATGCTTCTCCTTCAAAACCTATGTCATACCCCATTTTACCTAAATCTCTTACTTTTTGTTCTTCTCTTGATTTCCAAGTTATAAAATCCATTATTTCTGGATGGTTATAATCTAAACAAACCATTTTTGCAGCTCTTCTAGTAGTTCCACCAGATTTTATAGCACCTGCATTTCTATCAAGTACCTTTAAGAAAGACATTAGGCCTGAGGATTTGCCACCACCAGATAAAGGCTCATCTAATGCTCTTATGTTTGAGAAATTGGTACCTGTACCAGAACCAAGTTTGAAAAGTCTAGTTTCAGTAGTTATTAAATCTGTAATAGAACCAGGGCCTAGCAACTTATCTTCAATTTTGTTTATAAAACATGCAGAACCTTGAGTCCTAGTGTATGCATCTTTTGATTGAAGAGTTTTACCTAAATCTTCATCATAATAAAAATGTCCCTCAGCTTCCTTACTTATATTATAAGAGAGTTTTAATCCAGTATTAAACCATTGAGGTGAGTTAGGAGCCCACATTTGATTTAAGAGAGCAAAAGCAAGTTCATCATAAAATATTTGAGAGTTTTCTTTATTTATAAGTCCTTGTTCTAAAGCATAAGTAGTCCAAAAGTTAACTAATCTATGAGTTATTTCCTTCATGCTTCTTTCATAGCCAAGAGAGTTTGGAACACCACTTTGTCTAAAATATTTACTGGCTATAATATTACATGCATTTTGTGAATAAAAGTCAGGAAATTCTAAATCTTCTGTGGAAAAAATAGTTTTATTAGTTTTATAGTCTACAATATGAACAGCTACGCTCTTCCATTTAAAAAGATCATAAACACTCTTATTAGTAGTCTCTAATTCTTTAGTAAAATATCTAGTTATTAGTTTATATAAGTCATTCATAAAACAAATCTCCTTCAAATAAAAACTTCATTAATATATTTTACACACAATATATTGTGGAATGCAAAAATTGAAATACTATATATAGTTGAATAGTCATGAGTTTTATTAGTAAATAATGCTATTATCTTATCATTTCTAAGTTTTTTAATGCATGAGAAAGTATATAGCTTAAAATTATACATTGTGAATGAGAAAGGGGATTTGAGAAGAGATTATTAAAAAAATAATGGTATATAAGCAGATAAATACATATAAGTAGAAGGAAGAGAAATTTTAAAGGAGAAAGGTAGGATGATAGAAGATAATAAAAATACTTTAGAAAAAACAAATAAATCTTTTGCTAGTGGATTAAACTGCTACAAAATTTTTTGGATTTTTTTTATAGGATGTATTTTAGGAGTGGTTATTGAAACTATTTGGTGCATTATAACACGCTTTAGAATTGAGAGCAGAAGTGGTCTTATATATGGACCCTTTAATCTTGTATATGGCTTTGGAGCTGTTATAATAACTTTGAGTTTATATTGGTTATATAATAAACGTGATTTGTGGGTATTTCTTGGAGGAATGTTAGTTGGGGGAGTCTATGAGTACTTATGCAGTTGGGTGCAAGAAAAGATATTTGGAACAGTTTCCTGGGAATATAGTCAAATGAATTTTAATTTAAATGGAAGAATTAGTTTATTGTATTGTTTTTTCTGGGGAATATTAGCGCTAATATGGGTAAAACAAATATATCCAGTTTTATCAAATCTAATCGAAAAAATTCCAAATAGAATAGGAGCTTCTTTAACATGGGTATTATTTATATTTATGATATTTAATACAGGTATTTCAGGTTTGGTAGTAGAGAGGCAAACTGAAAGACGTGAAGGAATACAAGCGGTATCATCTCTTGATAAATATTTAGATAAACATTATTCAGATGAAGTATTAAGGAAAATATATCCTAATATGATATATGTTATTGAAAAATAAAAAGTTGCCAGTGATTATTTATTACTGGCAACTTTTTTCTTATATATTTGGATCTTCGGCAATCTTCTTTAAATTTTGAATCATACCGGGTTTTATTTGATTTGAATATATTTCATTTTTTATTTTGGGGAATTTAGTCATTATTAAAAATATTGTACTCATTATTTTATATTTAAGAGAATTATGTGAAAAATCGAATATTCCTAATTTCTTATAAGCCTTATAATCTGCTAAAAAAGGAAATCTAAGTTTACCATAAATATCATCTCTAAAAATCTTCGTACCTCCAACACCAAGGAAAGTTGAGGGTTTAATAAAATTAGCTAATGATAAGTTTATAGCTTTTGAAGCTAAAGCATAAAGCTGATTATCTATTTCATTTATAGAAGAATATTCATCAGTAACAAAATCTACTAGATTTGCTCTCTGCCATTGGATATAAGACTCAAATATTTGTTTTAGATTAGGTATTTGAGTTAATGGACCTGATATTATAAATCCAATCTGTTTACCTGTAATACTTGGTGTATGGGTATTAAAGAAGCTTCTATCAAAAAATCTTTTCCATAGAGAAGATAAATATCTGTCTTTAATATTTCCACAAAAAATTATAATATCTGAATTTCTAATTTTATTATTATAAAAAGCTATAAATTCATCTTTTCCAGTGTAAACACACTCATAGTTATATCCACATTTTATGCAACCTAAGCAGCCACCTTTTATATCTATTTCTTGAAGATTAATTATTTCTATATCATCTATAAAAAAGGAGCTAAAAGTATTGATCATATTTGATAGATTGCTATTTTCAAGAGAGTCAGTTATTAGAGTTAACTTTTTATTAGAAGTATCTATTTTGTTAAAATTAGCTTCACTTTTATAGGCTATTGGATTATGGGATAATTTAGAGTAGTTTTTAGTTGTAGTAATTTTGTTATTAATTGCATTAAAGTAATTTTCATAAAAGGCTAAAATAAGTTTTCTACTGCTTTCTTTTTCTAAATCATCCATATGCAAGGATAAATAATCTACAAAGTTCATGTCTAGGTCATCACAAATAGCATTTATATAGTTTATTGCAGTATGATCTTGAAAGTGAATTGATGTAGCTAAGGCGCAGGCGTATTTACCTTTAAAAGAATTAGTAACTTTTCTTTCAAAAATTAATTCAATAAATCTTTTATATTGAGATGCAACTAAGTGATAATAAAGAGGAAATGCCCAGATTACTCCATCACTAAGATTTATTTCATCTATAACTTCCCCAAAAAAGTTCAAGTCTTTTTCAAGCTTATTTATTTGCTGTGCAATATTAATTATCTTAAGTTCATGTTTAGGAAACTTCTTTTGAATATATTTGATATACTGCATAGTAACACTTATATCACCTTTTGGACTTCCGTTTAAAACTATTATTTTCATTTATTAATCCCCCTTAAGAAACTATGTTTACGGTGTAAACTTTATTCCATTATATGTCGATAAGTTTACACTGTCAACATATAATGATATAATTTAATAAAGAAATATTTTTTATTTCTAGGAGGAAAATATGAATAGAGAAAATTATCATCATGGAGATTTAAAGCAAGAGCTTATAGATAAAGGATTGTTATTGTTAAATAGGGAGGGCTTTGAGAAATTCTCTTTAAGAAAGGTTGCTAGTATGTGTGGAGTTAGTCATACTGCGCCATATAAGCATTTTAAAGATAAAGAAGAACTTATAGAAGAGATTATCAAAAAAGTGTGGAAAAGTTTTAATATAGCGCTATCAGAATCTACGAATAAGTATAAATTTTCACCTAAAGAAGAAATCATCGAAATGGGAAAAGCCTATGTAAAATTTATGGTTGAAAATCCAGAATACTTAAATTTCATGTTTTTATGGGGGAATAGTACACCAATAAAGATAGAAGAAAATAAATTTAATTCTTATGAAGGAAGTGCTTTTGAAGTATTTAAAAATTCTGCTGAAAGATATTTAAAAGAAATTAATATAGATGACACTGAGTACACTGAAAGAATCTTGACCATGTGGAGTATGGTTCATGGAATAGCTATACTATTAGCTAAAGGAAGTATAAAATATAATGGAGATTATTTAGACATTACTGAGAAAATGATAAGAAGTGGGTTAGGAATTTAAACACTTAGTTCCTGTAAATGAATAATTGACAATGTAGTATCCAAAAGGATTTAAACCTATACTAAAGGTAAAAAACACAATATTTATCAGTACCTATAGGCACTTCACCTAGGTTTCTCATATATTAATTATGGGAAAATCTAGGAGGGGTGTTTTATCACGAGTATAATAAGCAAAGTGATATATAAAATGATGCTACAAGGTGGGGGAATAGTTGAAAAGAAATTCAACTCAAGTACGGAAAATTACAGTAAGGTAAACAATGAACTGTTATTTAAAATATTAAAAAACAATTCTAAAAGTGAATTTGGAATTAAGTACAATTTTAAGTCCATTAGGTCAATAAAAGTATTTAAGGATAAGGTTAAGTTAAGTGAATATAAGGATTATGAGAGTTATATAAATAGAATGGCAGATGGAGAGAAAAATGTTTTAGTTAGTGAAGATGTAGTATATTTTAGTCATACATCAGGAACTACAGGTAAACAAAAATTAATCCCTTGTGCTAAAAGCAGTAGAAAAGTTGCAGCAAAGTATATGGCCTTACTTATTAATAAATTTACCTATAATAATTTTAAAGATACTTGGAAGTTAGATAAAGGGTTAATGATAGCTGATATAGTGATGACCACATACACTGAAGGAGGAGTACCTATTTGTTCAGCAACTTCTGGAGGAATTAAAAGTATAAAACCTCTATTACCATTTTTATATACTTCACCAATAGAAGTCATGGAAATAAAAGACAAGGAAACTGCCTATTACTTGCATTTATTATTTGCATTGGAAGAATCTAGACTTTCATATATAAATGGAATTTTTATTTCAAATATATTAGACTTACTGAGAATTTTAGAGGAGAAACATCAAGACTTAGTAAATGATATAAGGAAAGGTCGTATAAATAATAACTTAAACATAGATAAGACTATTAGTGAAAAATTAAATAAGCTTATTGCTCCTAATTCTACTAGAGCGGATGAATTGGAAAAAGAGTTTAAAATAGGATTTGAAGGAATAGCTAAGAGAATATGGCCAAGGCTATCATATATAGCTACTGTAACAGGAGCGAACTTTTCTATATATGATGATAAGGTAAATCATTATACAGATTCAATACCTATATATTCTCCTGTTTATGCAGCCAGTGAAGCTATGATTGGAATTAATCCATATGCGGATAAAATAAGATATGTAATTGTTCCAGATACAGCTTTTTATGAATTCATTCATGTTAAAGATGGGGAAACAGAAAGCGGAGATACCTTAAGCTTAGATGAGATTAGATTTGGTGAAAAATATGAAATAGTAGTTACTAATTATGCAGGGTTTTATAGGTATAGGATAGGAGATATTATTAAAGTCGTAGGATTTTATAACGGCTGTCCAGAGGTTGAATTTGTATGTAGAAAAAACCAGCTGCTTAATATGGTATCTGAAAAGACTAATGAAGAACATATAACAAATTCAATAAAAAAAACAATAAAATATTTAAACTTAAGTTTGGTTGATTATACAACATTACCTGATAATTCTATTACACCTGGAAGATATATTTTCTACTGTGAGTTTAAAAATGATATTTCTATTTCTACTGTGAGATTGATAGAAGAAAAACTAGATAAGGAAATTAAAAATTCTAATTTAGCTTATGATAGAGCGAGAAATACTAATAGATTAGGAAAGGTAAAGGTTATAATCCTAGCACCCAAGACATTTAATTCAGTTAAACAATACTTATTCAATAAAGGAATATCTAAAAATCAGATAAAGATACCAAGAGTTATAACCAATAATACAAGCATATTAAATATATTAAAGCGCAATAGAAGATTATAGAATGTATTAATAAATATTGAAGGCACCAAAGGATAACTTTGGTGCCTTTTACAAAGTAAATCATGAAAATAGCTTATTAGGTAATGAAACTAAAGAATAAACTACAATAATATCCATATGATATACAAAAAATAAAAGGAGCGAAAAATTTTGATTAAAAGTAAATTAATTAAAAAGGCTGTTTCAGTTATAGCTATGACAACTCTTATGGTTACGGGGGTAATACTTGGGAATACAAAAACAGTATCTGCGGTAACATCAAGTGCTATTCCAACTCATGTCTTAGTAGGTTATTGGCATAATTTTAATAATGGTTCGGGAGACATTAAACTTAGAGATGTTTCATCAAACTTTGACGTCATTAATATTTCTTTTGGAGAACCAACTACAGTTACATCTGGGGATATAAGATTTACTCCATATAATGCAACGGATTCTGAATTTAAAAGTGATGTTCAATATCTTCAAAGTAAAGGAAAAAAGGTTTTACTATCTATAGGAGGACAAAATGGTGAGGTTCAACTAACAAGTGCTGGAGCTGTTACTAGTTTTGTTAATTCCGTAAGTACTATTATTGATAGATATGGATTAGATGGATTAGATGTAGATTTTGAAGGACATTCACTTCATTTAGATGCAGGAGATAAGGATTTTAAGAATCCTACAACGCCAGTTATAGTTAATACTATTAGTGCATTAAAACAATTGAAAGCAAAATACGGTACGAATTTTGTTTTAACTATGGCACCTGAAACTTTTTTTGTTCAACTTGGACATACCTATTATGGCGGATTAAATTCATATGTTGATAATAGAGCAGGATCCTTTTTGCCAGTAATCTATGGACTTAGGGATTCTTTAAATTGGGTTCAAGTACAATATTACAATTCGGGTTCAATAAATGATATAAATGGAAAGGCACAATCCATGGGAACTGGTGAATTTTACGCATCTTTAGCTGATATGCTATTAACTGGCTTTAATGTAAATAATGATACTAATTACTTCTTCCCAGCATTAAGACAAGATCAAGTTGTTATTGGTGTTCCAAGCTGTAATAGTGCAGGAAATGGATATGTTTCAAATTCTGAAGTTCAAAGCGCTTTAGATGGATTAATTTATGGAGGAACCGTTGGAAGCTATAAGATTAATAATAAATACCCTAATCTAAGAGGGCTTATGACTTGGTCAATAAATTGGGATAAGTATACAAACTACAACTGGTCAAACTATTTCAGAAACTATTTTAATAATTTAACTTCACCTACTAACACACTTAAAGCAGCAACTTTAAGCTCTTCAGCTGTTACGAGTGGAAACTATACAATATCTGCAGTAATTCCAGGTTATAATACTGCAACATCATATAAGATTTATGAAGGAACAACTGTAATAACCTCAGGAAGTTTAACTCCAGGACAAGCAAGTAAAACTATTAACTATAATATTACATCAAAAACTCCAGGCACTTATTCATATAAATGTGAATTAAGTGATGGTAGTAAAACGGTTACTTCGAATCAGATATCAGTAACAGTTTCAAGTTCTACAAATAACAATGCATGGGTTCCAAATCATGCATATAAAGTTGGTGATATAGTAACTTATAATGGAGGTACTTATATGTGCCGTCAAGCCCATACCTCATTATTAGGTTGGGAACCAAGTTCTGTACCGGCTTTATGGCTACAACAATAACAGTGATTTATATGTAAGAAATAAAGAGTTGTCCATAGCTTAGGCTTGAACAACTCTTTATTATTTAATATCTTAAAAGAACACATGAAGCTATTACTCCAGCGCCTACTGTCCAAAGAATAACATGGTCTCCAGGCTTAAGTTTACCATTTTTTATAGAATCAGCTAAAGCTAAAAATGGACTAGTTACACCTGTGTAACCAAACCTGTCTCCTACAAAAGGGAATTTCTCAACAGGTTCTTCTAGCGTAGCTTGAATCATATCAATATTTTTTTTTGCAAATTGAGATAAACAATAAAGTTTAACATCATTTTTAGTTAAATTATTTCTTCCTAAAATATCATTTATTGAATCTACAGAACTTGCAAAAGCATCATCTGTATTAAAGTCTATCCACTCTATTATTCTATTATCTTTTTCAGGGGCTTCTTCGGTTGCAAGAACATTTGAGAATCCTTCAGGAGGGAAGTTTATATAGCAGCTTAAAGAACTGTCCACATAAGAGGAGCTATCTATAAAATCGGAAGGACCGCTATCAACATTTTCTAATAAAACTGCACAAGCTGATTCGCCAAAGTTAGCATAAGTTATAGCTTCGGATTTTCTAGAATATCTAATAAGTAAATCTGAGCCAACTAAAAGTGTATATTTTATTCTATTATTACTTTTCATAGTTCTGCAAACTTGATCAAAAGCATTTATCATTCCAGAGCAATTACCGTTCATATCATATGCATTAGTTTGTTTACCTAAACCTAAAGCTTCATGTATTTTGACAGCATTTGTAGGAGATAAATACTCTGGGGTCGAGGATACAAAAACAACTAGATTTATATCGGCTGGATCTATATCAGAAGTTCTTAAAACTTTTGTACAGGCTTCAATTGCCATAGTTAAAGAGTTTTCATATGGATCTTCTGAAATATATCTCTCTTTTCTCCCTGTAACTTTTAAAAGCCCAGAAATGTCTACTCCTTGTTTAGAGAAATGATCTAAAAAGTATTCGTTTGAATATTTTGTTTTTGGATGATAATAGTCTATCGCTTTTATTTTCACATTCATTTTAAGTTCACCCTGCTTTCAATAATATTTAGTATTTTTGAACTTACAAAAACAAAATTTTATATAAGTAGTTACTATTTTACTAAAAAATATATATAATGGGTTATTTTTTTATGTATAAAAATGAACCTTTAGTGAAAAATGAGGAATTATGTAATAAAGTTTGAGATAATATAGAAGAAAATATAATAACATGATAAACTATTAGGGAGATTATGACGAAAATATACATAGATGGATATTAAAACATATTAAGGATGATTATTATACAATCTCTAAGAGGGGGAAAGACAATGGATTATAAAAAGAACATTGATTTAAAAAATAAGATTATGCTTGCAGGATTTATAGGATCCGTAATATTAAGAGTTATATTTGATGTTATTTTGAAAGTAGATCAAAAGGCTATAGTGATTTTAATAGCGGCAGCTATACCTTTAGCTTTAGTTGACATCATTCTAGTGCTAAGAAAAAAAATCATACCGGCTATGTATTTTGGGATATTTATGTATGGGGTCGTAATATTTATAATGTTTATATCTGATCCTAATTGGGCAAATTTTATTTTGATTTATTATGGGGTAATGCTTATTAGTGTTTATCAAGATTTTAAAGTATTGATAATAGAGGCTCTGGTATCCTCAGCATTAATTATATATTTCTTTTTAACATATAAGACAAGCCTATTTGCTTCTGTAGGCTATGAAGAATTGATATTTTACATATTATACATTGTAGCAGCATCAGCTGTACTATCTATTAATGCATTTATAACTAAAACAATATATAAGAACATAGAAGACAACCATAAAGAAACGAAAGAGGCAAAACAAAAAGCAGAAGTATTATTAGAAAAGATATACACCACTATAAAAACTTTAACAGATGCTAACAAAAAAATAAGAAATGGAATCTCTTCAACAGGTCAGATAACAGAGGAGATTACAAGCTCAACTAGTGAGGTTTCATCAGGAGCTTCAAATCAAGTAGAGGTAGTAGACAGCATGAAATCTGTCATGGAAGTTGGAGTAGAGAAGGTTGAGGAAGTTACAAACGCAATAAGAACTATGGAAGAACTTTCAAGGTCTACGGAAAATGTTGTGTTAGAAGGTACAAATAAAGTGGATATACTATCATCAGAAATGAACAAGGTTAATTCAGATATTACTAGTGTAGTTTCATTAATAACTGAGTTAAGTGAAGAAAATAGCAAAATAGTACAAATAATAAACAGTATTACAGAAATATCAGAGCAAACGAATCTTTTGGCACTTAATGCATCAATTGAAGCAGCAAGAGCTGGAGAACATGGTAAGGGTTTTGCTGTAGTAGCTGAAGAAGTTAGAAAATTAGCAGAGGACTCAAAAGCATCAACAGATAAAGTTGAATCAATACTTAATAATATATCCAATAAAACGCAAGTAGTTGCGAATCAAATACTTAAAGAGCAAAAATCTATACAGGCTTGTAATGACCATACAAATGATGTAAAAGATTTATTTAAAAATGTTAATTCTAATACTTCGAATGTACTTAGTCATTCAAAAAATGTTAGTTCTCAGTATAGAATCTTAGAAAAATCTATGAAAGATTCCTTAGATTCTGTTCATAATATCAGCGATAATGTTGAAGAAACAGCAGCATCTATGGAGCAAATCTTTTTAGCAATAAACGAATTAAATAAAAGCATAGTAGATATGACAAGCAGTTATAACGAAATCGATAATATATGTAAAGAGTTAGAAAGCTTATAAAATAAAAACCATTATTACATTTGTGATAATGGTTTTTACATATTAGAAATTATTTGTTCTTTACTGATTGACATATATTTATTATAATTATAAATAACCATATAATAAGGTAATAAAAATTATAATAAATTATTCAGGAGGATTTGGCATTAATGAAATTAGATAAAAAACTAATACAGTATTGCTTATATTTTGCAGGAACGGCTCTTTTAATTTATGCTGGTATAAGTCTTTTCGATAATATAGGAGGAATAATTAATTTTATTTCACGAACTATAGGATATTTTATGCAATTAATAAAGCCTCTTTTTATAGCATTAATAATAGCATATCTACTTTATCCTGGAGTTAAATTTATTGAAGAATTTTTAAGAAAAAATAACATATTTAAAAAAGAAGGCACAAGACGAACAGTTGGAATAGTAACTATGTACATATTAGTAATGGCAATATTTATAGCTATAATTTCTGGTATATATATCATGGTTGGAGGCAAACTTTCAAATAATACATCCATAACAAATATGACCGCGTATTTAACGGATTACTTAAACAATTCAACTCTTTCAGTAAATTCTATAAGTGAAAAGCTAGAAAGTTTAAATATTTCTCTTCTTGGAGGAAATTTAAATGATAAAATAGCGCAAATAGTAAGCTCTATACAGGTGTATGTAACAAACAGTATAGGGGCTATGGGGAACTTTGTAGTTAATACAGGTGGAAATATTGCAACATTTTTTATAGCTTTAGTTCTTAGTATTTATCTTATAAAGGATTCAGAATACTTTATGGATTTATGGAATAAGATTTTTAATCTTATCTTTGGAAAGAGCAAGTCTGGAAATAAGTTGAAAGAAATATTTAATATAATCAATGATACTTTTAATAATTATATAAAAGGACAACTATTAGAAGCATTTATGGTTGGAGTATTATCAACAATTGCATTATTCCTTATAGGAATAGACTATGCCTTAGTTATAGGTATAATAGCTGGTATTTGTAACATGATACCATATATAGGACCAGTTGTCGGAACTATACTTGCTGTAGTTATGGCTTTATTAAGTGGAGAACCAATAACTGCCGTATGGGCAATCATAGGAATGCTTGTGGTTCAGCAAATAGACAATAATTTATTAGCACCTAAAATAGTTGGTGATAGTGTAGGGTTACATCCAGTATTTACTATGCTTGCAATACTTATAGGTGGAAATGTTGGTGGTCTTATAGGAATGCTTATAGGAGTACCACTTGCAGCTTCTTTGAAAATACTATTTAGTAGATGGTATGCAAATCATATGGAAAAAGTTGATGTTTAAACATAAAGTTAAGCTACAGAAATCTTTTTGTAGTTTAACTTCTTTTTTTGATTCTAAAATCATAGGAGCATAACAGCATTGGAACAGCAAAACAGGGAAGCATAATTGCATAAAAACATACTTGCATAAAAACATACTTGTGTAGAAACATAAAAGCATAAAAACATAGGAACAGCGAAACATTGGAGCAGTGGAACAGTGAAACAGCGGTATGAAAATATATTGACTTTCCAGTGCAGGGGACAGGTTATACTGATGTTATGGAGGTGAAGAGATGTATAAAATAGGTGAGTTTTCAAAGATAACAAATATGACTGTAAAGACTTTAAGATATTATGATGAAGAAAATATACTAACTCCATCTTATAGAGATGAGGATACTAATTATAGGTATTATAGCGAAGAAGATTTTAATAAGGCGGAGCTAATACTGATGTTACGAAATTTAGATTTTTCTATTTCTGAAATTAAAGATCTACTTAATAGCTATGAGGATAAATCAGATTTATCTTATTATTTACAAGAAAAGAAAGAGTTAATAGAAAAGAAAATTCAGCAAGAAAAACTATTACTTAAAAAAATCGACCTCTATATTAATTTAGATAAGGAAGAGGAGATTAGTATGAGCTATGAAATTAAAATTAAAGAACTTGAAGCTGTGAGGGTTGCATCAATTAGATTTAAAGGAAAGTATAGCGATGTAGGAAAGCATATTGGGAAAATATATAAAGCAATAAAAGGGAAAGCAGTGGAAGAGCCTTTTAACTGTTATTATGATAGTGAATATGCTGAAGAGGCCGACATAGAACTATGTGTACCAACATCAGAAAAAATTGAAAATGACGAGGTAACAATAAAAGAATTACCTAAGATAAAAGCAGTTACTACAATTCACAAAGGTGATTATGGGAGCCTAAATATGGCTTATAAATCCATATTAGATTATGCAAAAGATAAAAATTATAAATGTTTAACACCATCAAGAGAAATATATATTAAAGGGCCAGGTAAAATATTTAAAGGTAATCCTAATAATTATATAACCGAGATTATAATTCCAATAGAGTAGGAGGAGAGAATAGAATGACTCAAGTTAAGTTAGATTATAAAAAAGAGTTTAAGGACTTATATCTGCCTAAAAATGAACCAATGTTAGTTGATGTACCTGAAATGAATTTTATTATGGTAGATGGGAAAGGAAATCCAAATGATGAGGGCGGAGAATATAAATCAGCAGTAGAAATTTTATATGCTTTATCTTATGCTATAAAGATGAGCAAAAAGGGAAGTTATAATATAGATGGGTATTTTGAATATGTTGTTCCACCGCTTGAAGGTCTTTGGTGGGTAGAGAATGATGATATGGATTTTACTAAAAAGGATAAATTTGAGTGGACATCAATGATAAGACAGCCTGAGTTTGTTACAAAAGAGGTGTTCGAGTGGGCATGTAGAGAAGTCTCAAAAAAGAAACCAAAATTAGATGTATCTAGAGCTAGACTTCAAACATTCAAAGAAGGACTTTGTGTTCAAATTATGCATATTGGGTCTTATGATGATGAACCTAAGACTATAGAAAAGTTAGATAAATATGTAGAAGATAATAATTTGATAAATGCAATCTCAACTACTAATGAACAAGGTATAATAAAAAGACATCACGAAATCTATTTATCCGATCCTAGAAAAATAAATTTTAGTAAGATGAAAACAGTAATAAGGCATCCTGTAAAAAACTCTTAATATAAGTAAAGTTAAAAAATAAGCTTTAAAGTATACTTTTACTAAGTTTTAATTTAGTAGAATGTATACTTTTATTTATGTTATTAAACTAAAAATTAATATTTAATTTTGTAACGAATTAATTAAATCAGAATAAGCTAAAGTAAAGAAGTAGTGACTTTTATGGGGAGGGTAAAGAATGTGGAAATTATTTGCCATACTTTCAGCAGTATTTGCAGCACTTACATCAATTCTAGCCAAAATAGGAATTAAAGGAGTAGATTCTAATTTAGCTACTGCTATAAGAACTGTAGTGATAATAGTTCTAGCATGGGGAATTGTTTTAAGTACAGGAGGATACAAAGGTATAACCAGCTTAACTAAGCAAAATTGGACATTCTTAATACTTTCAGGAATAGCTACCGGATTGTCTTGGGTATTTTATTATAAAGCTATTTCATTGGGACAAGTTGCACAGGTTGCATTGATTGACAAATTAAGTATAGTACTTACCTTGATTTTATCATTTTTCATATTGAAAGAAGATTTTACCATCAAAACTTTTATAGCTGGAGCACTTATAACTTCGGGGACTATTTTAATGATCTGGAAATAAACAATTAGGTATATTTTAAATTTCAAATAAGATAAGAAACCTTGAGAAATTGAGGTTTTTTATTTTTTGTAATCTAAGTAAATAAATTAGAGGTATAATAGTTAGTGTAATTAATTCTTATATTTCAAGGAGGTAGAAATGAATATAGAATTGGACGTTCACACACATACAATAGCAAGTGGTCATGCTTATAGCACTATAAGAGAAATGGCTAAAGAGGCTTCTAATAAAGGTTTAAAATTGTTAGGAATTACAGAACATGCAACAGGAATACCAGGAACATGCGCACCTATTTATTTTGCCAACTTACGAGTGGTTCCAAGAGAGATGTATGGAGTAGAACTTATGCTTGGAGCTGAAATAAATATTTTAGATTATGATGGTAAACTTAGTTTAGAGGATAGAATCATAGATAAGTTAGACATAAGAATAGCAGGAATACATCATCATTGTTATACACATGGAACTATGGAACAAAATACAAATGCTATAATGGAGGCAATAAAGAATCCGAGAATAGATATTATAAGTCATCCCGATGATGGAGATTGTCCTTTAAATTATGAGGTTATTGTACAAGCTGCTAAAGAATATAATACACTTTTAGAGCTTAACAATAACTCCTTAAATCCTATTAATAATAGAAAAAATGCTAGAGAAAACAACATTAATATGTTAGAGCTATGCAAGAAGTATAATGTGGAAATTATAGTATCAAGTGACGCTCATATAGATACAGATATTTGTAAATATGATTTAGCATATGAAGTTTTAAAGGAAGTTAATTTTCCAGAGGAGCTTATAATTAATAGATCAATTGAGAAATTTAAACATAAAATAAACTTAAATAGAATTGCTGCACATAAAAATAACATGATTATCACATCATAATTTTAAATTTAAATTGTAATATAAATACATGATAAGTTTTATTTTTTATGATCCCCTCATAAATATCAAGTGAAACTTGATTCAGGTGATGTTTGATTCCCATCTGAATCTTAGTTGAACTTATCTAGGGTCGTGCCACTGTTATCTCCCACTTGAAGAAGTGGGAGTGTTACAGTGGCTAGACATCAGATAAAATTAGCAAGAAGCAGTTGGTAGAAATACTAACTGCTTCTTGCTTTATTAATACAGAAACAATTATGAGCAATAAGATTAAAAATAATATGATATAGTATTAAGTATAGATTTATCAAGGAGTGAGAAAATGAGCACTTTAGAAGTATTGGAATTAAAATATTTTTATAATGATTCAGTTAATAGTATTTTTCCTGTGATCTTAAGGGATGATAAAGAAATGATTTTGATTGACTGCGGTTATCCAAATTCATTAGAGCTAATAGAAAAAGTAGCCAAAGAAAATAATGTAGATATAAGTAATTTAACAAAGGTTATAATTACACATCATGACTACGATCATATGGGATCTTTAGCTGAGCTAAAAAGAAAGTATCCAAGTGTTGAGATTATTTCATATATAGAGGAAGAGAAATATGTAAGCGGAAAAGTAAAATCATTAAGGTTACAGCAGGCAGAAGATATTTATGATATTCTTCCGGAAAATGAAAAAGCTGGTGCTAGAGAGTTTCAAAAGCAGCTTGAAGCTTTAGAGAATGTTTTTGTAGATAAATGTGTAGAAGATGGAGAAGTTCTTAATTATTGTGGAGGACTAGAGATAATAAATACTCCAGGGCATATGCCAGGACATATATCAATATATGTTAAAGAAAGCAAAACCTTAATTACTGGAGATGCAATGGTCATTGAAAAGGGTCATTTATCTATTGCTAATCCTGAGTATACCTTAGATATGGTTAGCGCAAAAGAGTCTATAAAAAAGTTTATGCCCTATAATATAGAAAAAATTATATGTTATCATGGGGGAGTACTTACAAATAATATTAAAGAAGAGCTTGAGAAAGTATTATAAATGTTCAGGATAATGTAGTTGATGGTTGAACGAGCAAGCTTATCATATATAATTGAGACTTTGAAATGAAATATACAACAAAGTTAAAGCACCTAGATTTTTCTAAGTGCTTTTATTTTACTTAAGGATTAGAGTATCTTTAGAAACTTCATTACCATTTATGAGAAGAGTTATAGAGTGCTCTCCAGGATAGTGTTTACGTGTAGTCAAATCTTTAAAGCTATGAGTACGCCTGCCTTCTATATTAATATCTTTTGAAATTTCTTTATCTGATAGAAGAAAGGCTTTGCTGGATTTTTTACCTTTAGCTTTTATAAAATCTATCTTATATTCTATTCTAATTTTAGTTTTTCTATTTACCTCAAGTTTTAAATCGTAATGAAGGTCACAGCTATCTCCTATGGTTATGTTATAAGGATTTATTTTCAGTAAAGCTTTTTTTATTGAAAAATCATTGCTGCCATTAAGAGAATAACCGAAAAGTTCAAGAGCTTTTGGATGCGACTTTTTTATTAAAGTTCTACAACCATGTCTTATTATCCAATCGGTATTAGCGCTTACACCTTTCCAAGCTAAAGCTGTTTCTAATACTAAATTAGGATTATCTTTTGAGATATCATTTAAATTATTACTAACGCTTTTTCTTACATAAAGTGATTTATCACTTTTTAATATTTCAAGTACAGATAAAACCGGAATAGGATCAGTTTTAAAAATTGGTAGAGACATTCCCCAAGGTAAACGTGGTCTTAAGCCCTCACTAGCGAGTCTTCGAACATGTTCATTTGAACTCGTAGCCCAAGATTTCATTTGAAGTATCATAGTTTCAGGTTTTTTTAGTATAAAGGGCCTAACAGCAAATTCAGATGATGACTTAATTGTGAATCGTTCAAGTGCCTTCATTGATAGGGACCAATGTTCATCAGCTTGCCCATATACCTCTACAAAGTCAGGGAAAAATAAATAAGGAAATCCAACACAAGATTCATCAATAGAGAATAATATATCTAAGGCTTTTTCGTATTCAGTTGGGAGATGTTCACCTAGTGCAAGAGTTATCTTACGAATTCTCTCTTTTAGCTCAAGACTTTCCCAAAAATTGTCCATTACTGTATGTATAAAACTATCTATATTAAATTTATCATATACGCTATGTATTTTTTTAGCAAAATTACTAAGGAAAGTTTCATCGTACATGTATTTCAAAGGAGTTGGCATTATATCACCTCTTATAATTAGTTATCTTTATTATAAATCAAATAACATGACAATAGTACGTCATATTATTTAAAAGTGCATTATATTATAATTAATAAAAATAAATAATTTTGTAAAGTAATAAATGAATACAAAAAGAGTATTCTATGTATTAAAGAGTAATTATACATAGAGGTAAAAGTGTTTTTATTAATGCCAGAAAATTTTTTAGTACCTACTAGGTACGTTTCTAAAGGGAGTTTAGATATTGAAGAAATTGTAAATAAAGAATTTAATTTAAAAGAAAGTTTTGGAAATATGTTTTTTTCTATTAGACAAGGATTAATAGGTGTTTCTCTACCAAGCGAGGTACCAAAAAGATGGGCCAGAGATGGGAAAGCTATGGAAGAACAAGCAGATATGCTGGGGATACCAATAATAGTTAAAAATGCTAACAACAGTGAAGAAAATCAAATACTACAGATAGAGGAACTAATAGCACAAGGTGCTGATATATTGATAATAGTACCTATTAGTGGGAGTGCTTTAGAGGAAGTAATAAAAAAGGCTAAGGATAAAGGAATAAAAGTTATAGCTTATGACAGACTTATACCCAATGTAGATCTTGATGCTTTTATAACTTTTGATAGTGTAAGGGCAGGGGAAATTATTGGCAAGTATTTAATAGAAAAAGTTCCAAGAGGTAATTATGTAATAATTTTGGGACATCCTTATGATAATAACGCAACATTAGTTAATCAGGGAGCTATGGATTATATTAGACCTAGGGTTTTACAAAGATATATAAATATAGTAAAGGAAGGTACGGCATTTAAGTGGTCGCCTGAAGTTTCTTATAATATAGTAAAAGATGCTCTAAAGGTAAATAATAATAAAATAGATGCGGTATTAGCGCCAAGTGATTCAGTAGCAGAGGGTGCAATTAGAGCATTGGAAGAACAAGGATTAGCTGGAAAGACTGTGGTTACAGGTCAGGATGCAGATTTAGATGCAGCTAGACGGATAGTTAAAGGGACTCAAAGTATGACAGTTTTTAAAGATACTAGGGAGTTAGGAAAAGAGGCTATAAATACAGCAGTTAAGCTTGCAAGAGGAGAAGCACTTGATGTTAGTGGTACAACTAATAATGGCAAAGTTGATGTACCATCAATTTTACTTAATCCTGTATTAGTAGATAAGAATAACTTGGATAAAGTGCTTATTGATAGTGGCTATCTAGATAAAAATGCTGTATATGAAAGAAATAGTTTTGTAAAGTAATAAATGAATACAAAAAGAGTATTCTATGTATTAAGGAGTAATTATAGTTAGAGGTAAAAATGTATATATCATTACCAGATATTTTTCTAGTACCAATCATTTATATTTATAATGAGATTCTTGAAATCAAAGAGTTAGAAGTAAATCGATATAATTTGATGGGACGATTTAATAATAGATATATTAATAGCAGGCAGGGGCCTATAGGAGTATCATTACCAAATGAAGTACAGAATAGGTGGGCAATAGATGGTCGATATATGGAAATGCAGGCTGATATGTTAGGAGTGCCACTTAAAGTTACTATAGCTGAAAATAATGCTAACAGGCAAAATGAGCAAATAGATGAGATGATAGATCAAGGAGTTCAAGTTCTAATAATAGCTCCTATAAATTCTAAAAGCTTGGCCCCTGTACTTGATAGAGCAAAAAAAACTGGAATTAAAATTATAGCTTATGATAGATTAATATTAGATGCAGATATAGATGCATATATAACATACAGCAGCTTAAGGGTTGGGCAGATTCAAGGAAGATATTTAATAGAAAAAGCTCCAAGAGGAAATTATATAATTCTATTTGGGGACCCAGCGGATAACAATTCATCTCTGCTTAGAGAGGGAGCTATGGAGTATATAAGACCTCGTGTACTACAAAGATATATAAATATAGTAAAAGAAGCACCAGTTATTGATTGGAATCCATTAAATGCATATAATATAGTTAAAAATGCACTTGTAGAAAATAATAATAATGTGGTTGCAATATTATCCCCTAATGATAGTATTGCAAATGAGGTAATTAGAGCGCTAGAAGAGCAAGGTCTAGCAGGAAAGGTATTAGTAACAGGGCAAGATGGAGAGTTGCAAGCAGCTCGAAGAATTGTAAATGGTACTCAAAGCATGACTGTTTTTAAAGATAGTAGAGAACTTGGAAAGGAGGCAGTTGATCTTGCAGTAAAACTTTCAAAAGGAGATCCTGTTGATGCCAGTACTACTGTTAATAATGGAAGAAAAGATGTCCCAAGTATTTTACTGACCCCTGTGTTAGTTGATGAAAATAATTTAGATAGGGTTTTAATAGACAGCGGATATCTTGATAAAAATCAAGTATACCAAAGATATTAGTAAGGAGTATAATTTATGGAGATTTATACAATAGGACATTCTAATTATTCTGTTGAAAAATTATTAGATATGCTTAAAATTTATGAGATAGATTGCGTAATAGATATAAGGGGAACGCCCTATTCAAAATATAACGTTCAATTTAATAAAGAGACAATAAGAAAAACACTTACTGATAGGGGCTATTTATATATCTATATGGGTAAAGAATTTGCAGCTCAAAGAATGAATAGAAGTTCTTATACAAAGGAAGGATATGCAGATTTTGAAAAAGCCATGAGAGATGAACATTTTTTGGAAGGCATAAAACGATTAAAAAATGGTTTAAATAAAGGATATAAAATAGCTTTAATGGGAGCTATGCAAGATCCTATTAATTGTCATAGAGCAATACTAGTAGGAAGAGCTTTAAGGGAAAAAGGCTTCGATGTTAAACATATATTACATGAAGGAACCTTAGCTTCTCAAGATGAATTAGAGGAAAGAATTTTAGAAAAATATTTCAGCACTAGAAATCAACTCACAATTGATGCTCTGTTAGGGCAAGAGCCAACTAAAGAAGAGCTCATAATAGAAGCTTATAGGAAAAGTAACAGAGAAATTGGTTATAGAGTAGAAAAATTAAAAGATAAAAAATAGCTATACATTTTAATATGCATAGCTATTTTTTATTATGAACCTAAAGAATATTGAAGAACATTTTTAACTTTAGGTACAAGGTAATGTGTGCCTCCTATGGATTTAGTATCTTCCATCATCATTGCGATTACCATTTTAGGATTATCCATGTTTATTCCAACAAACCAAGAATTCTCAGTACCTGCAGTATCTCCTTGATTTAATTTTATTTCAGCTGTACCAGTCTTTCCACCTATATTAACTCCATTTATTTTAGCTAAATTACCTGTAGCTTCCGGACTATTTACAACTGCTATTAAATCATTTTTTAATATATCTATGTTATCCTTACTTATAGCATTTTCTTTCCATATCTTTTGAGGATTAGAATCACTAATTTCAATTATAGGATTCATTATATTACCATTATTAACTACTGCGCTATACATTAAAGCAGCGTGTAACGGTGTAATTAAAAGTTCACCTTGTCCATAAGCTGTATCTGCAAGAAGTTCATCGGTTTTTAAGGAATTGTCGCTAGATATTTGATTTTTTGCCATAGGGTATGGGAAAGGTAAATCTTCACCTATACCAAAAGATTTAATTCCTTCTACAAACTTATCCTTGTCAACTTTTAATGCTTGTTGTGCAAAATAAATATTGTGTGAGTATATAAAAGCATCTTTAAGATTTACAGGTTTTCCAGGATCAACTGTAGTAGTTATAGTTTTGCCACCCCAAGAACTGTCTTTTTGCCAAGAAGCTCCCTTAATATCTAATGCTTCATCTGGTTTTATAACTCCTTGATCTAATCCGATAGAAGCTGTAACAAGCTTAAATATTGAGCCAGGAGCATAGGAATTATTAAATCTGTTTACTGAAATATTAGACCAAGTTGAATCTATTTGTTTCTTTAATGTATCAGATCTATAAGTTACGAAAATATTAGGATCATAAGAAGGTGAGCTAACTAATGCTAAAACTTCACCAGTTTTAGGATCTAGTGAGGAAGAAGCACCTTTTTTACCGCTCATTTCAGTATAAACTTTTTGTTGTAGCGGTAAATCTATAGTAAGTTTTATATTTTCACCAGGCGATGATTCCTTCTGAAGTATTGTAACATCTTTACCATCTCTTGTTGCGGTTAACTTAAATCCATCTGTTCCTTTGAGTCTTGTTTCAAAAACTTGTTCTAAACCAGCTTTGCCAATATTACTAGTAGAACCGTAACCTTTATCTGAGCTTTTTTCAAGCTCTTCTGCAGTTATTGGTGCAGTATATCCTATTAATGACCCTATAGCTTCTCCTCCATTATAGATTCTTGAGGAAACCTCCATATATTGTACACCAGGAAGGCTGGTAGCTTTTTGAATTTTTTCTTTATCATTTAAGGAAATTTTAACTAGTGGAATAAACTCATCTAGCTTATTTTCAGCATCTTTAAACTTATCTTTTATAAAGTCAGTACTTAAATCAAGTATTGAGGATAGGGCTTGTATATTAGAATCTTTAGCTGTAAGAAACTTACGTGGATGTATTCCAACAGAAGCCACTTTGCCGTTTGAAGCTAGCTTAGTTCCATTTCTATCCATAAGTTCTCCTCTGACAGCAGTTATTCTTTGAAATTTTACCTTTTCTCCTTTTTCTAATTCAGGAAGTATAAGTTTTTCACTCCACTTAATTTTCCATGGATTAGATTTATCATTTGATTTAGTTAAATCTAGTGAATAGTCAGGGAGGTCTATTTCACCAAAATCACTGTTCATTGATAATGTAAAAGGGATACTAACTGTACTTTCTTTAGTTTTGTCGACAGTAGATAACTCCTCAGAGGATATAGATATGTCTTTTGATCCTAAACTTCCTAATATATTAGTATACTTATTTACAAAATCATCTTCGCTAATATATGATTTTGAGTCTTCATCTAATAACGTATATATTGATTTGTAATCTTGTTTGTTTAAATAATCTTTTAAGTTATTAAAAACTGTTGATGGTTTCTCTTTTTTTGAACAGCCGAGAACCATTACAGAAATTAGAGATATAATTAATAACAAAGATATTTTTTTGAAATTTTTCACTTTACTTCCCCCTCAATAAATTAGTCTAACTTAAGTTTAACATAAGATATTAAAAAAAAACAATTTTATAACTTAAGAAAAATATAGAAGTAAATTGAAATTTAGAATATTATAATATATAATATTCTAAATTAATGAAATACAAAGGAGTTTAAAATGAGAACAGTATATAAAAACCCAAAGGAATTAGCAACATTTTTAAAGGATTCAATAGACTCATATTTAGAAAATCTTATTACCTATGAAAAGTTAGAAGAAAGAGTAAAAAAGATTATTGATTCTAATGGGGAGAGAGTGTATAAGAATGGAATAATATCTCCACAACTTGCCAAGGTTTTAGGAGATTCAAGGATAGAAATAATGGATAAAATAGCTAAATAATACAAGACACCTTAGGGTGTCTTTTTTTACTTACAAAATGAATACGAGAACAAATGTTTGCATATACTTTTAATATAGTTTATAATATATTAAAGAGGTGATTAGTAATGGATATAATAAAAAAATCTATAGAAAATCATAAAGCTGTTACAATTATCTACATGGGTAAAGACAATAATATAACTAAAAGAAATATAGATGTATTAGGTGTAAATGATGAAAATATTAAAGCCTTTTGCCACTTAAGAAATCAAGTTAGATATTTTAAAAAAGATAGTATTTTAGCAGCTGAATACACTCATTAGAGTGTATTTATTTGTGAAATTAAAATGAAATAATTCAGTATGCTTATGATATCTTAGCTGAAAGTATAGAATAAACAAAATATACATAACCTAAGGAATATTAATAGTGAGGAGAATAAAGTATGAATAGATTACTAAAAGTTTTTCTTTCTTTTGTATTGATATTAACCTTAGGGGGGTGCAGTATAGCCAAAGATGAGGTTCAAAATATAGACTCTTATCAAGATATAATAAAAGAAAAAGTAAAGAACATGTCTATAGAAGAAAAGATTGATCAGATGATGATGTTATCTATTGATAATGTGGTTGATAACGGGAAAACAATAAGGTTCACCAATGTGAATGAAGAAACTAAAAATTTTTTGAATAAGCATCAGTTAGCTGGAATTATATTATTTGAGTATAATATGATAAATAAAGAGCAGACCCAAAAGTTAACTAAAGATATTCAAGCCTTAAGCAAAGATAATAAGTTTTTTATAGCAGTAGACCAAGAAGGTGGAAAAGTAAGTAAAATACCTACGAGCAATAAAACAAAAAGTGCAAGAGAAATAGGAAATACGAAAGACTCTAAAAATGCATTTATTGCTGGAAGTACTATTGGAGAAGATTTTGAAGCTTTAGGATTAAACTTAGATTTTGCACCTGTAATGGATGTTGATACTAATCCTAAAAATCCAGTCATAGGAAATAGATCTTTTAGTAGTGACGAAAAGGTTGTAGCTGAGTTTGGAGTTGAATTTATAAAAGGACTTAAGTCTAAAGGCATATTAGCTACTGCTAAACATTTCCCAGGACATGGTGATACATCAGGAGATTCTCATAAAGAGCTCGTTAAAGTAATTCACGCTATAGATAGAATTGAGAAAGTTGAATTATATCCATTTAAAAAAGCTATAGAAAATAATGTGGATATGATTATGGTAGGGCATATAATAGTGCCTGCATTAGATGATGATAAAACCCCTGCAACTTTATCTAAGGCAATGATAACGGACTTATTAAAAGAGAAAATGGGGTTTAATGGAGTTGTTATAACTGATGCTTTTAATATGGGAGCTATAGCTAAAAACTATAATATAAAAGATGCAGTTGAAAAATCTATTAATGCAGGAGCGGATATTATTTTGATGCCAGTTACTGTAGTTCCAGGCGGGAATGAAAAAGATTATGAGGAACTTGTAACTTATATAAAAGATAAGGTTATAAAGGGAGAAATATCGGAAGATAGGTTAGATGATGCTGTTAGACGTATTTTGATTTCTAAGGAAAAGATTTAGATAATGAAAAAGATTGTAAATTTTTGATGAATAAAATCACTGAATAATATAATTGTAGTATAATACTGTAAGGGAGAGTGGTAGTATTATGGTACATTGGAAAGAGGAATATGTAATTGGTGTTGAACTTATAGATGAACAACACAAAAAGCTAATCGAAATAGCTAATAAAGTTTATGAATTGTTAAAAAATGATTTTTTAACAGATAAATACGATAGGATTGTTGAGGTTGTTGAAGAACTTGCAAACTATACAGTATTTCATTTTAAGTCTGAGGAAGAATATATGCTTAGTATAGGGTATAAGAAATTTTTATCTCATAAGGTTGAGCATGATGAGTTTATTGATAAAATAAATAGTTTTGATTTAAGTAAGATAGATGAAAGTCAAGAAAAACATCTAATAGATATATTAAACTTCATTATTACATGGATAGATGAACATATTATCCAAAAAGATAAACTAATAAATTCTTAAATTTATAAAAGGGCTTTAGAGCTCTTTTTTTATCTAAAAGGGAGTGAATTTATGAAGGTTCTATTTGTAACTGCCGAAGCATATCCTTTTGCAAAAGTTGGAGGTCTTGGAGATGTAGCTTTAGGACTTCCTAAAGCTTTAAAGGAGAAAAGTATTGATATTAGAGTTATAATGCCTAAGTATAAATTTCCTAAATACTATCGTAAAAAGATTAAAACCTTAGCTAAGTATGAGACGTTTATAGGGTGGAGGACAGTTCCTTGTGTATTAGAATATTGTAATTATAAAGGAATAGATTATTATTTTATAGATAATCCAGATTATTTTTATAGAGAAAAAGTGTATGGTTATGGAGATGATGATGAAAGATTTATATTTTTTTCTAAAGCGGTATTAGAAGGAGTAAGATATCTAAAGGACTTTGTACCAGACATATTACATTGTAACGATTGGCATTCATCTATGGTTATACCATTAAAAGACATTTATTATAAGGAAGATAAATACAGAAATATTAAAACCCTCTTTACTATTCATAATCTTGCTTATCAAGGGCAGTTTGGTAAAGATACTCTTTGGATGCTTGGAATAGATGAAGAAAGGTATTATACTGAAAAAGAACTAAAGCATAATGAAGGGATTAACTTTATGAAATGGGCAATTAATAAAAGTGATATGTTAACAACAGTAAGTCCAAGTTATTCGAAAGAGGTTAAAGAAAAACATTATGGATTTGGTTTGGAGAAGGTCTTGAAAGATAAAGATGAAAACTTTTTAGGTATACTTAATGGAATAGACTATAATCTATTTAAAGTTCCTATAGAGAATGGAACTATACAAGATTTAATTAAATATAAAAAAATAAACAAAAGAAAACTTCAAGAAAAGTTAAATTTAGTTGTAAATGAAAACACACCTATAATATCTGTAATAAGTAGATTGGTAAATCAAAAAGGAATAAGTTTATTAATATCTAATATTCAGGAATTTGTTGATAGGGGTATGGAGATAATTATTTCTGGAACTGGAGAAAGTTATTATGAAGAAGTACTAATGGAATTAGAATCAAGATACAAAGGAAGGGTAAAAACTATAATTGATTTTAATATAAATTTAGCTAATGAAATATACTTATCTTCAGATTTATTTTTAGTTCCTTCAAAGTTTGAGCCTTGTGGATTGACTCAAATGATATCTATGAGATATGGAACAATTCCAATTGTGAGAGCAGTAGGTGGATTAAAGGATAGTGTAAAAGAATTTAATTTTTTAACGAAAAAAGGTAATGGATTTGTTTTTAAGGATTTTGAATCAAGAGATATGTTAGATAGTTTAGATAGAGCTTTAGATATATACAGAAATAAAAACTTATGGAACAAGGTTGTAGAAAATGCATTTTACTCAGATAATAGTTGGAATAAGGGTGCGGAAAAGTACAAGGATATATATGATAAGTTGAAGAAATAGGCGGTATAAGGTATAGTTATATTTATTGAGGATAACTTTAACGAAAGAAGGAGACTTTTATGATAAAAGCAGTTTTATTTGATTTAGATGGAACAATACTTGATACTAACGAGCTTATTTTAACTTCCTTTAGAGAAGCATTTAAAAAAGTATTAGATATCGAACCTTCAGACGATGAAATATCAAGACTATTTGGGAAACCGTTAGTTCAATCATTGATACCTTATACTGAAGATAAGTTGGAGGAATTAGTAACTACTTATAGAGGTCTTAATGATGTTAAACATGATACTATGTGTTATGCATTTCCAGAAGTGAAGGACATGCTCCAAGAACTTAAAGAAATGGGAGTTAAACTTGGGATAGTAACGTCCAAAAGAAAAATAATGGCAGATAGAGGATTGAAAATAGCAGGAATATATGATTTGTTTGATGTAATTATGACACCTGAGGCGACGGAAAAGCATAAACCAAGTCCAGAACCAGCTATAGAGGCTTGTAGATTATTAGGAGTTGATCCTTATGAGGCTATGATGGTTGGTGATGCAACTTTTGATATAATCTGTGGAAGAGATGCAGGGTGTAAAACTATAGGAGTTAGATATACAGTGGTTCCAATAGAGGAATTAATAAGCACTAATCCAGATTATCTTATAGATAGTCCTATTGAGATAGTTAAGATAGTAAAAAATTTAAAGAAAAAAATAGTGTGAAATGAAATGCCATAGCTCGATTAGACTAGCTATGGCATTTATTTATTAAAAATATCTTCTTTTTCTACGTCTGCTTTTTGCAGTTAATAATAAATATGTTAAAGTAAATACAACTATTAAAACACCTAAAGTAATTAAATAGGTTACTATGTTAGTTTTAATAAGAGTAAAGGTACTTATATTTATTTTTCCTGTATATTTTTGATTATAATCTCTAATAGAAAAGTTAACTTCAGTTTCAGGTTTAGCGGCTAAAGACCAAGCATCTTTTCCTTGAACATCAACAGCTACAGTACCTTCATTTTTGTTAATATCATTATCGTATATAGTTATATCTTTATCTACTAAAACACTTGCTTCAACTGTTTTCTTTGGTCCAAAGAATTTAAATGCCTTATAATCAACGTTAACTTTAGCAACTTCGGTACCAGAAGAGATGTAGGATGTTTTTTCAGCAGCATAACTATAGTTTATTAAAGATTCCATATCTTTAAATACTTGAGGATTATTAATATCTTTACCAGAGTTTAAAACAACTCCAACTATCTTTCTTCCATCTCTTTCATATAAAGCAACTAAACATCTTCCTGCTTTTGTGGTAAAACCAGTTTTACCACCTATACACCCATCGAGCCCTAAGTTTTCATTTCTGTTGTCAACTTTAAACTCAGCAGTTTTGTTTATAGTTATAGTGGCTTTTTTAGTTCCCATTACTTCTTTTACCCAATCATTATGGTAAGCAGCTTTTCCTATAGTAGCTAAATCAAAAGCAGTAGTGTAATGACTATCTCCATTTGGACCATCATCAACTCCATTAGGTGTTACAAAATTAGTGTTTTTAAGGTTTAATTCTTTAGCTTTATCATTCATCATCTTGATAAAGTTATCAGATGTACCCCCTACAGCATCAGCAACCATGTAAGCAGAATCATTAGCTGAGTACAATAAAAGTGCGTTCATAACATCTGCTGCTGTCATAGTTCCACCAATTGGTATGGGTTGGAAATTAGTATTTAAAGAGTAAGCTGGCTGAGCCTTTGCCTCCTCAGTATATTTAATATCATCATTTTTAGATTTGTTTTCAGCAAATAGTAAAGCTGTCATAAGTTTTGTAGTACTTGCTGGATAAGCCTTTGCATCAATATCTTTAGCATATATTATTTCGCCAGTTTCATAATCAATAGAAATGGCTGAGGTTCCTTTTATACTTGGAGTTTGTAGTTTTTCTACAGCATGGGCTTTAGTTATAAAAGGAGAAATTATTGTTAAAGATAGTGTTAATACTAAAGTAGAAATTAAATTCTTGCGTTTCAAAGTGTCATCTCCCTATCGTATTAATATTTTTTTAATTATACTTTTAAATTTTGGCATTTATAAGTATAACATTATTATAGTATAATAACAACTGTAAAAATAATTACCAAGGAGATACAAAATGGATACAAAATCAATAAAAACATTGCTACAGAATAGAGTACCAAAAGAAATTGGTAGTTATAAAAGAAGTTCGGTTATGATTCTTTTATACGAAGAAAATGAGGAGATTTATTTGATATTGGAGAAGAGAGCGTTAAATCTTAGACACCAACCAGGAGATATTTGTTTGCCAGGAGGAAAAATCGAAGAGGGAGAAACTCCTATAGAGGCAGCTATTAGAGAAACGGTTGAGGAGCTTGGAATAGATAAGGAAGATTTAGAAGTATATTCTGCTATGGATTATCTTATTACACCTTTTTCAGTAATAATGTATCCTTTTGTAGCTAAAATAAAGGAGCTCAAGGATACCTATAGTAAGGATGAGGTAGATTCATTAATTAAGATACCATTAAAGTTTCTACTAGAAAATGAACCTATATATCATGAAGGAGAATTAATAGTAGATAGGGGAGAGGATTTTCCTTATGATCTTATAAGAGGAGGAGAGGGATATAAGTTTTCAAAATGTATGTATGAAACCTACTTCTATATATGGAAAGATGAGGTTATATGGGGGCATACTGCTAGAATTATATATGAATTTATTAGAATACTAAAAAAGAATAAACCAAGTTAAGCTGGTTTATTCTTTAAAGAGTTCATTACATTTTCTTTAGCTTTTAATTCAAAGGAATCATCTAAAGGAGTAAGGTCTATTTCAATTCCTTTATGAGCTAAAGCATTTTTAATTAATCTGTCTGCAAATTCAGGATTTTTAGAAAGAAGTGGACCATGAAAATAACTTCCGTAAGTATTTTTATAAATACATCCTTCCATACCATCTTCACCGTTATTACCATAACCTGTGATGCATTTTCCAAGAGGTTTTAATCCCTCACCTAGATAAGTTCTTCCAGAGTGGTTTTCAAATCCTACATAGGTCTCATTAAAATCTTCATTATGAATCATAGTATTACCTATAAACCTATTATCTCCACCTTCTGTATAAAGGTCTAAAATATTTAATCCATCTAACTTTTCTCCATTTGGTGCAGAATAATATTTTCCTAAAAGCTGATATCCGCCACATATAGATAAAAAAACTTTTCCATCCTCTATATAATCTCTTATAGCATCCCTTTTTTCTCCAGTTAAATCTCTTGAAACAATGGATTGCTCATAATCTTGACCACCGCCAAAAAACACTATATCATATTCATCTTTCATAAAAGGTTCATCTAAAGAGAGATTTATTATGTTTACATTAATTCCTCTTTTTTCACATCTGTGTTTCAATATTAATATGTTTCCTAAATCACCATATACATTCAATAAATCAGGGTAAAGGTGACAAATATTTATTTCCATAACTAAACCTCCTACCAAAGTTTTTCTATATATCCTTTTGAGTGAAGATATTTTCTATAATTGATCATAGCAGTGTAAGTAGCTAAAATATAAATATTTTTACTTTCACTAGCTAATATAGAACTTGTAAGTCCTTCATAATCCTCTTTAACTATAAACTTTTCATCATTAAGACCAGCTATTTTAAGTCTTAGAGCCATATCATACATTCTTATTCCTGAGATAAATATATCATTTAAGTTAAGAGTGTTTAACTTTTCAAAGTGAACATCCCATATCCAAGATACATCTCTACCATCAGCATAATTATCATTAAGCAAAAATGCTGCTGAGAACTCATCTTTATTAAGACAAAGAGTATCTATAGCTTGATTATATCCAGCAGGATTTTTAACTAATATTATTTTAATTTCCTTATTGTTTATGGTTAGTGTCTCTTGTCTACCAAAACTAGAGGATTGATTACCTAGTGATTCAATTATTTTTTCATCTGTTAAATCAAGTTCCTTAGCAATAGAATAAGCACATAAACCATTGTAAATATTATAAACACCAGATTGAGTTAAAACCACTTCATTACCATTAAAGGTTATTTTGGAACTATCTGCAGTAAGTTCTAGAATGTTATCAACACTATACTTAAGTTCTTCTCTCTTAAAATCACATTCTGGACAATAATAATCACCTAAATGATTGTAGGTAATAAAATTATAAGAATAAGGAGCTTTACAGAACTTACAGAACTTAGCATCAGCGTTTATATCTATTTTATTATCATCATTAACAGAAGCATTAAAACCATAATAAACTTTAGGATTTGGTAAATCTAATCGTCCAAGTAGGGACTCGTCTCCATTTAAAACTAGGGTACTGTTTGGAACCTTCTTAATTCCTTCAAGAATTTTTTCTAAGGTTGTATAAACTTCGCCATATCTATCTAATTGATCTCTAAATAGATTAGTTATTGTTATTATATCAGGAGAAATATGTTCAGTTATAAACTTAACATTAGCTTCATCAACTTCAATTACAGCATATCTTAATTCTTTAGAGATGAACTTGTAGTTTTCAACAAAACATGAAACTATTCCAGATAACATGTTGGCTCCAGTACTATTAGTAACTACAGAAAGACCATTGTTTTTTATGATATTAGTAATCATAGAAGTAGTAGTGGTCTTACCATTAGTACCTGTTACAAGGATTACTTTATAATTTTTAGCTATATCTTTTAATATTCTTTTATTTAACTTTAAAGATACTCTACCAGGAAAATTACTTCCTCCCTTAAAGAGCTTCTTTGATAAAAATATTGTTGTTTTACCGGCTATTATACTAATTAAAGACTTAATATTAATTTTGCCCACCACCTTTAAAAATCTTTTAACATAATTTATATACACTAAAATTTTCAATTAATCAATCTTTTTAGATTATTGACTATAATATATATTTTAAATCTAATTAGAAGTATAACATAATGGATAATTTATATAAAATAAATTTGTACAACAAAATTTATAGCTTTTTAAGAAGTATTTTGTTAGAATCTACTTAGGAATTATGAAATTTTAGGAGGAAATATGGATAATTTCAAGGAAAACCTATACATGATTAAGGATAAGTGTAAGAAATTAATAAAAACACTTTATAGTAAATATAATAAGGCGGCTGAGAAATGGAGCTTCTTAAAATCTAAAACATTTGTAGGAATTGTAGTAGCAGTTTTATGTATTGTTATTTTCTCCACAGTAGCTACCCTTAAAAAGGGACGATTAACCATTGCGAATAACAAAGCAGAAACTCTTTTTTATGAAAGAGATTTTGAAAATTCTTTAGTTGAATATAAAAAGATACAAGAAGACGATAAATGGCCTATTTGGACAGTTAAAATGGCAGAGGTACACTCAGTTAAAAGAGATTACGAGCAGTCAAATAATCTATTAAAGGAAGCAATGGAAAAAAGAGATGAGCTTATGGTTTCAAAAACTGAAAAACTTATAGAAAAGGATAAAGAGTTCATAAACCATGTAGTTTTTACTTATTTCATGAATAAGGATTATGATGATGCACTTAAAATAGGTGAAGAATTTTTAGATACATATGAAGGGTACAAACCTTTAATAAAAACAATGTATACAGTATATATGGTAAATGGAGAAAAAAATAAAGCAGAAGAGTTAGTTAAAGAATATCCTGTTGATGAGGAATCAGCTTATGATATAGCTGTTTTAGCTAAGATGCAGATGATTCTAAATGATTGGGACAAAGGATTAGATACATTAAAAGAAGCTTGGAATAAGGATAAAGATGAGCAGAAGGTTTTTGACATCATAGCTCAAGAAGCTGCTTATAATAAGAATTTTATATTAGAGAAATTGGTTGAGAGAGTTTCTAAAGAGCCAGAAGAACTTGCGTACAAAATGTGGATTGCTAAGGTTTATTCTATGTCTTCTGTATCAGCAGATATGGCAGACAAGTATCTACAAGAACTAGATGGAAAAGATGTTGGTAAAGTAAATATAAAAATTATAAAAGCTAAAAATTATGAGAATTTAGGAGAAAGTGAAAAAGCAGCAGAGCTATTAGGTGAAATTACAAAAGAAAATAAAAACTCCTACATTGCATACCATACTGAAGCTTGGAACTATTATGAAAAAGGTGAATATGATAAGGCTTTAGAAATGGCTGATAAAAGCATTTTAGCTAATAAGGATTACCCAGATAATTATGGATTTTTAATACCAGATGTAATGATGAAAAAAGGGAATACAGAAGAGGCTGAGCCATATTTTAGAACAGCGCTACTTAAAGAACCTTTTAATTTTAATATAATGGTTAAAATAGCTGACTTCTATTGGTATACAGCCAAGGATAGTAATGCTGCATATGAATATTTTAACTTAGCATCATTAGTAAAACCGATGGATTCAGAAGTTAACTACAATATGGCAATGATTAAATTAACCAACAATGAAATGGATGCAGCAGTAGATTTATTAAAAAAGTCAATTTCCTTAAATGAAGCAGTTCCTAAATATCATAGAACATTAGGTACCGTATATATGAATAAAGAAAAATATACTGAAGCTATAACAGAAGTTAGGTATGCATATTCAGCAGATAAGGCAGATCCTCTAACTTTAAATAATGCAGGATGTTTTTACATTTCTATAAATGGAGATTTAGATAGAGGAATGATAAACTTAAAGGCAGCATTAGATGGAAAAGATTCAATTAATGATGAGGAAATAAAAAAGGCTATAGAGGATAATTATAATAAAGCTAAAAATCTTTATGATGAATTCCAAAAAGAAACTGGAGCATCGCTACCTGTCCCTGAATTTACCTTGTTTTATTAATTAATAGTGGAATTTTATTGGATTTTGTATTATGCTAAAATGAGAAAAAAGGAGGTATGTACATGTATCCAATTATATTTGAAAATTTGTATTATGATAGAATATGGGGAGGAAGAGAGTTCGAGAAATTCAGAGATAATCTTCCAGAAGGTGTTATTGGTGAGAGCTGGGATATAGCATGTCATCCAAATGGAACTG
This sequence comes from Clostridium intestinale DSM 6191, assembly GCF_900130055.1. GTDB lineage: Bacteria > Bacillota > Clostridia > Clostridiales > Clostridiaceae > Clostridium_T > Clostridium_T intestinale. The sequence continues at coordinate 30,686 of NZ_FQXU01000004.1, read as the reverse complement.
GAATAGTTGCAAATGGTGAGTATAAAGGAATGTCTTTTACTCAATTAATAGAGGAAAAAGGAACAACTTTATTAGGAACAGAAGTTAAGGGAGATAGATTTCCTCTTTTATTAAAACTTATAACTTCAAACGATAGTTTATCAGTTCAAGTTCATCCTAATGACGAATATGCATTGAAAAATGAAGGGGATTTAGGAAAAACTGAAGCTTGGTATGTAATAGATGCTAAAGAAGGTGCAAAACTTGTTGTTGGAACAAAAGACTGCACAAAGGAACAATTTGCAAAAGCCATTGAGGAAGGGAATTTAGAAAAGTATCTAAATGAAGTTCCAGTAAAGCCTGGGGATATGTTTTTTGTGAAAAGTGGATTAGTTCACGCTATTGGAGAAGGAGTATTAATAGCTGAAATTCAGCAAAATAGTGATACTACTTATAGAGTATATGATTATAATAGAGGAAGAGAAATTCATGTAGAAAAAGCTTTAGATGTAATAGATTTTTCACTTAAGGGAGAAAAGTCTAATGGAATTACAGTAAAGTATGATGGATATGAAAAAACTTATCTTTCTTTATGTGAATACTTTTCTATTGAAAAATACGATATAAAAACTGAAGTTAAAGAAGTGAGTGATAAAGAAAGATTTTATCTTTTAACTTGTGTAGAAGGAAATGGTGAAATACATCATGAAAATGGGAATTTAACCATTACTAAAGGAGATTCAGTTTTTATTCCGGCAACATTAGGAGAATATAGTGTTAAAGGTAATTTAAAAGTTTTAAAATCTTATGTTCCAGATGCTAAAAAAGTTGAAGAAGAGATTTTAAATAACATAAGAGGATAATATATGAAAAATGACACCTATTTTTAGGTGTCATTTTTCATATAAAGATATTCTAAAGAGGAAGGGGAAGGATGTACGTGGTATATGAAAAAAATAAAGAACAAATAAGATTAAACTAACACCATTATAAATAATTTATTATACATAGATAATCTTTCGACTAAATACAAATAAATCACTACCTATAACAATGGTTCGTTCCACCATATAAAATATCTACACAACCCTATATAACCTCACGGCTATATAACATCATTACAACACCTTATATGATGTTAGCTAAACCCTATATGATAAGTTGGAATATTAGTATAATAAGAAGTTTTAGTTTCCGACTATAAAAACACTTTTCCTAACCATATAGAATTCACTAGATCAAATATAAATCTGAATCAACTTATACTCAATTCTAGCAAGCTTAAATAAATCTAAAAGAATCATTTAAGTATTGGCTTAATCATTATTTGTTCCATGCTATTATATTAACCTGAATTAGTTTTTATATTCTGGTAAGTTATGGATAAAAATTAGTAACATATTTATTAAGAAACTTTCAATAAGATGGACAAGAAAAGTTATAGGTTCTATAATTAATTTTAGATTATAAATATTAGGTTAAGGAGAGAAAGAATGGGAATTGATTATTTAGTTATTTTAAAAGCTATAGTTATAGCAGTAGTTGAAGGAATAACAGAATTTATACCAATATCATCAACAGGACATATGATATTAGTTGGGAACCTTATAGATTTTAAAGGTGAATTTGCAGATATGTTTGAAGTAGTTATTCAACTAGGTGCTATTTTGGCTGTTGTCGTTCTATATTGGAAGAAGATATATACTACTGTGTTAGAATTTTTTAAATTTCTTTTTGGTGGGAAAAAAGAAGCTAAAAGAGGATTTGATTTTTGGATATCGGTTTTAATAGGTACAATCCCTGCCATTATATTAGGTTTTGCATTTCATGATCTTATTAAAGAAAAATTATTTTCAACAAAAACAGTTGCTATTGGATTTATAGTAGGTGGAATTCTTTTAATATTAATTGAAAATAATTTTAGAAGAAATCTTAAATACAAAAAAAATGTTACAAGAGATATAGATAAGATATCTTTTGTTCAAGCTATAAAAGTTGGTATATTTCAATGCCTTGCTATGTGGCCTGGTATGTCAAGAAGTGCCTCTACAATTATGGGAGGATGGGTTTCCGGTTTAAGTACTCCAGTATCGGCAGAATTTTCATTCTTTTTAGCAATACCAGCTATGATAGGAGCATCAGGTCTTGATTTAATAAAATATAAAGGATATGCAACTATGACTTCAACCGAATGGTTAGCCTTGGCAGTAGGATTTGTGGTGGCATTTCTAGTAGCATTACTTGTTATTGAAGGATTTATTGCATTTTTGAAGAAAAAACCAATGAGAATTTTTGCTATTTATAGAATTTTTGCAGGAATAATATTAGTAGCATTAATAGCTACAGGTGTAATTAAATAGATTGAAAAAACTATAAAGAGTATAAATAGACTTTGGTGAGATTATTATTTATGCTCTTTTCATTTAAAATGCACACAATATAAAGTTAAAAAAAGGATATAATTCATTAATATTTAACAAAGAAAAGAGATGAAAAATGTCTTTGCACTTTCAGAATATTATGATATCATTTAATTGTAACAATAGTCTGAAAATTTGCAAACGTTTTGTGAAAAGTCCTTTGAATAGTTTAAACATTAGAAAGTTTATAGTACTTTCAATGCAATATAAATTTAAGAATAACCTACAGAAGTAGAGGGGGATTAATATGGTACAAGGAATCAAAAAAATTGCACTACTAACAGGAGGCGGAGATTGTCCGGGATTAAACGCTGTAATTAGAGCAGTAACTAGAACAGCAATATTAAACTATGGGTATGAAGTTATAGGGTATAGATATGGGTATAGAGGACTATATAATAATGATTATGTTCCTTTAACATTAGAAAGTGTATCAGGGATTCTTCATAGAGGAGGAACTATTTTATATAGTTCAAACAAAGATAACCTTTTTGATTATACAGTAGAAGAAAATGGAGCCATGGTTAAAAAAGATGTTTCTGATGTAGCTGTAGAAAACATGAAAAAAGAAGGCGTAGATGTTTTAGTTGTTATAGGAGGAGATGGAACTTTAACTTCTGCAAGAGATTTTGCAAGAAAAGGTGTTAAGGTTATAGGAGTTCCTAAAACTATAGATAATGACTTGGCATCAACAGATATAACTTTTGGATTTAACACTGCTATAGGAGTTGCTACGGAGGCTTTAGATAGACTTCATACAACTGCAGAATCACATCATAGAATTATGGTTTGTGAAGTTATGGGAAGAAATGCTGGATGGATTGCATTAGAATCAGGAATAGCTGGATCAGCAGATGTAATTTTAATTCCAGAAATACCATACGATATAAATAGAGTTGTAGATAAGATAAATGAAAGAAAGCAAAATGGTAAACCATTCTCTATAGTTGTTGTGGCAGAAGGTGCTAAGTCAAAAGATGGAGATGTGGTAGTAGCTAAAATAGTTAAAGATTCTCCAGATCCAATAAGATTGGGTGGAATTGGAAATAAGTTAGCAGAAGATTTAGAGAGTATAATAAAAGAAAATGAAGTTAGATGTACAGTTTTAGGTCATGTTCAAAGAGGAGGCATTACTTCTCCATTTGATAGAATATTATCAACTAGATATGGAGTTGCAGCTGCTGATTTAATTAGTAAAGGAAAGTTTGGAAATATGGTTTGTTTAAAAGGAAATCTTATTTCATATGATTCTTTAGAAAATGTAATTGGAGCTAACAAAAATGTAAATCCTACAGGTGAGCTAGTAACTATAGCTAAAAAAATTGGTATTTCTTTTGGAGATTAAAATAAAAGCACTAATTCCCCAATGGAATTAGTGCTTTTCCAAATATAAAATTAATTCTAATAAATGTTAAAATACTTCAAAATTTTCTGACAATATGTTATAATAGATGTAGCAGAACAGAATGGAAGCTGGAGGGTATTATGAAAGAGATTAAGAGATATTTAGAGTCAAGAATAGGTAATTATAGTTTCTACTTTGAGGATTTACATTCAGGATACATGTATAGTTACAATGAAAACGTTCAAATGGTAGCGGCTGGATGTATGAAGTTGCCAATAGCTGTATCATTAATAAAGTCTGTTGAGGAAGGCAGATTTACATTTTTAGATAAAATAAAGATTGAAAGTAAAGATAAAGTTTACGGTACTGGTATAATCCATGAGTTTAATGAGAGAGAATACACTATATTTGAATTACTAGTAGCTATGCTAATACAGAGTGATAATACTGCTGCTAATAAAATTATTGATTTAGTGAGTATGGAAAAAATCAATAAAGATATTAAAGAAATGGGATTAAGAAGTACTATTCTTAATAGAAAGACAACAGATGAAAGATCAGATCAAAGTGAATTAGAAAACATAACTTCAGCATATGACCTTTCAAAGATATGGAAGCATTTATATAACGGAACTTTCCTAAATAAAGAAAACAGTACTATGGTTATAGATATTTTAAGAAGACAGCAGATAAAAAATAAATTAGCATTATATATATCTGATGATTTAAAATATGATATATCATCTAAAACAGGGGATAAAAAGGGTGTAGAAAATGACACTGAACTTATCCAATTATCCAAAGGAAATTTTGTTTTCACAATTCTTTCTATGGATATTCCAAACAGTGTTTATGGAACTGTTACTTTAGCAAAATGCGGCAAGATGATGTGGGATAATGTAATGAATAACTGGCACTAAGCCATGAAATACTGATAACTCCTAGGTTCTAGGAGTTATCTTTTTTTGATTTTAGGCAAACGGCAAAAAAACGGCAAAAATTTTATTCTTTATAGAAATTTTATATCCTTAATAAGGATTCTATTAATATCCAGAATCATCAAGTTGAGATAAGAAGTAATCCCTATCAATTGGTGTCATTGCTATGATCTGGTCAATAAAAAGGGTGAAAGTAAAATCGGTATAATTTGTTTTTACTCCATTATTATTAATAATTATTACATCAGTGAGTGAAATTTGACTAGATATATAATTATCTTTTGGATCTTTATAAGGTTTACCAATAACTTGTCCAAACGAAGTTAAGAAAAGACTATCAGCATAGTCGTTTGCAATTAATAACGCTAAAAAGGAATATTCTTTTAAGGTACATTTAGTTTTTAAAAGTTCATTATATTCCACGGTAACACCACCTTTTAACAAAATTTTACCATAAGGAGATATATAATACTAGAAAGAAGAAATTGATTGTTACTTGTAATTGGGAAAATAAATAGAGATAGTTGAAGAACATAAAATCAAGTTAATTTAATTAGCCATCTTATTTTAGTTAACAACTATAAAAATGAATAATAACCTAAAACACAGCATTATTTAGAAATGAATTTTGGGGTGTTTTTTAGTTCATAATGTAAAATATATTTTATTAAAAAGAATCATACCTGTAGAAGCCTAGTTTGCTACAGGTATGATTCTAAAACAGCAAATATTAAAGCAATTTTAAAGATGCTTGTTAGTACCTTTTAAGAGATATAGGCTTCTCCATCACCTATAATTACAATTCTATGCTCTGGCTTTAATGATATCAAATTAAATTTTTGAGATTTAGGAGGTAGGCGTATAGCTTGTTGTGCTATCTGATCTTTATCATAAATCTGCAAAAATATAGGTCCTTTTTCAGATACATTTTGAATATAGTAAAGATTACCTTCAGAAAAATTAAAGTCGGATACTTTATAAACCCCCTCTTTAAAGGTATTCGTATTTGAAACTGCGTTAGCTTTAGATGGAATTAAAAATAAAAACAAAAGAATTAAAAAAGTACTAGTAAATTTCCTCATATGCATAGCCACCTTTCATAGTTATTGTGAGAATATAAAAAGTTAAATATTCATAAACCGAAAAAATATTAAAAATATGATTCAACAAAAGGCTAATTTATGTATTAGCATATAATGAGGATACCAATGCTTTGGAATTAAGTATTTGTAAATCAATAAAATAACTGTTGGGAAGCAGATAACCAGTTAACCAGTTAACCAGAAATACAGAAAAACAGATAAGAATATAACCAGTTAACCAGCAAAAACAATTAACCAAAGAAATTTTAGATAAGAGCTTCAAAAATAAAAAAAGTCTTACTTACTGACATCTTAAGAAATTTGTGAAATAACTTAACAAAAGTTTCAGTTTATTTTAAGAAAAGAGCTGTATTATATAGATAATCGAATATTGATTAAGATTTGAGAGGAGATTGAAGATGATAAGAATAATTTCGATAATAGAGAAAAAGAGAAGAAGTTTACATAAATCCATCAATATGTATGGAATCAGTGATAATAGGGTATTAACTAAGAGTAGAGAGCTTGATAAGCTAATACTTATAGAGCAAAGGAGAAGAAGGTTATGTTTATTAAATACTGCCAAGTATTTCAATGCATGTGCAGCGAAGTAAAGGATATTATTAAAGGTTATGATGTTGTATGTAGTGGAGAGTGTTATAATTGTAATGAGTGCAAGGACTTGACAAAAGAAGAAACTGAAGAATAAATTTTTTAGGAGGATAATTATGAAAAGTACAGGAATGGTAAGAAAAGTAGACGAGCTAGGAAGAATAGTACTACCAAAGGAGTTAAGAACAGTAATGAATATAGATATCGCTGACTCCCTAGAGGTATTCACTGAGGAGAAAACAATGATTCTAAGAAAATATAATCCGGGTTGCACTATTTGCGGCAATATAAAAGGTGGACAAGACTTTAAAGGTAAGTATGTTTGTGAGGATTGCTTGGAGGGGATTAAGAAGTAGTTTTTGCCTAATAAGGATTTTGTTTGGTATTAAAAAGAAATAAGAAGAGCTAATAGAAGAGATGATAAAATTGATGGATGTTTGTTAACAGAATGTTTATTGTAATGACACATGAAGGACACATAGTAACTCTATAATAAACTCATAAGTTGAAATTAAGTTTTTTCATTATTCTTCTCCCTTTTAATAAAGCAGTCACTGTTGAGTGACTGCTTTATATTATTTATATATAATACCTATTGCAAAGGCGTGATGAACAAATTTAAAGAATACACCAAAATCATCTAAATAATATTCAAAGATATAATGCTTAAACCTTTAAAAAGAAAAACATTTAAAAAGGTAAAAAGCTGACTAGACACCAATTAATATAGATGTAATCTGAAATATTATAAATGCAGAAAAGCCTAGGAGAATATACTCTTAGGCTTTTCTATATTTAGTAAATAATATAAATAATATGAGTCAATAAAACTTTCAATATTATTATATGCTCAGAAATATTTGGTGTCACAATATAGTGAGGATTTTGAATTAATTTGTAGAAAAAATTGTGGTTGTGGTATTATAATAGAGAATTTAATCTAAGGGGGATAATAAATGAATAATAAAAGATTAGCTGCTAATTCACTTCTATTGCTAGTTGCAGCTATATGGGGTTTTGCATTTGTTGCACAAAGAACTGGGGCGAATTATGTAGGTGCATTTAGTTTTAATGGAATAAGGTTTGCGATAGGTAGTATTTCGCTTGTTCCATTAATTATTTTTTTTGATAAAAGAAAAAAGAAAGAGAAAAAGTATGATGTTGGCTTTAAGAAATCTATATTGCCTGGAATTATAGTAGGTCTTATTCTTTATGCTGGGGCAAGCTTACAGCAGATTGGACTTATGTATACAACAGCTGGAAAGGCAAGTTTTATAACAGGTCTTTATGTGGTTTTAGTACCCATTATTGGAATTTTATTAAAACATAAAATTGAAAAAAATGCATGGCTTGGAGTAATTATTTCAGTAGTTGGTTTGTATCTATTAAGTGTTAATGAGAATTTTTCAATAGCTTATGGAGACTTGCTTGAGATTATAGGAGCTGTTTTTTGGGCTATACATATTTTAGCTATAGATTATTTTTCAGATAAGATAGATGCTCTAAAATTATCTTGTATACAGTTTGCAACTTGTTCTATTTTAAGTTTAATCACTTCGGCTATATTTGAACAAACTACTTTAAGTGGGGTATCTCAGGCGTTAGTTCCAATACTCTATGGAGGAATTTTATCGGTTGGAGTGGCTTATACACTTCAAGTTGTAGCTCAAAAGAATGCCAAACCTTCTCATGCTGCAATAATATTGAGTATGGAGTCTGTGTTTGGTGCCTTAGGGGGAGTTATTTTATTAGGTGAAACTATGAGTATTAGAGGCTATATAGGGTGTATGTTTATATTTTTGGGAATAATTTTATCTCAAATTAAATTTAGTGAGGATACTAACTTTAAATAATATTTTATTATATTATTTAAAAAAAATTAAAATTAGAGTATAATTAGTTATAAATTATTTAATATTGATACGCAATGAAGAGGTTGTGGCTTAGCTGCTCTTAAGGAGTGGTAAGTTGTGATCTCTTTTTATTGTAGATATTTTAAAGAGGGGATTATACAAATGAATTATTTAAATTTAATTGAACTTATTATAATAGTTATACTTATTTTAGCTTTTACCTTTCAGGTGATAAAAAATAAAAAAATAAAAGATGAATATAAAAAAGCTATTGAAAAGATAGTTTCTGGAGATTTGACTTTAAATATTGAAGATAATAAATTTATAGACAATGATTTAGGTAAAATAACTGAAAAACTAATATCTTGGATATATAATACTTTAAGATCTTCAACTAGAATTTCACAGCAGCTTAATAACATATATTCTTCTTGTACTACATCCATGGATACTGCTAAAAGTGTAGGCGAAAAAATAGATGGATTTGAACATAAGGCAGAACATACTTTTAAAAGAATTGATGAACTAAACTCACTTACTAATAATATATACAATTCACAGCAGGAGATGTACACTCTTTCAAATAAGGTAAGAGAAAGTGCAGCTCAAACAGAAGATTCTATAAAAATGGGAGGAAAGACTGTTGAGGATGCTGTAGAAATTCTTGAAGATATGAATGTACATATGGACGATCTGATAGGTGATATAACTAATTTAGCAAATGTTACCGATACTGTCGAGAAGATGGCTGATTTAATAAGTAAGCTTGCAAAAAATATAAATCTACTATCATTAAACGCTGCAATAGAAGCTGCTAGAGCAGGTGAAAGTGGCAGAGGATTTGGTGTTGTAGCAACTGAAGTTGGGAAATTAGCGGACGAAAGTGCTGTTTATGCAAAGGATATAAGAAGCAATATAGAAAACATAAAGGTTAAAAGTAATGCGGCTGTTGAGGCAATAAATATATTAGGTGAAAAAGGCAAAAAGGTTCAGACCTCTACGAGTTCTATAAAAGAATGTTTTAATGACATAAATACTGAGGTTACGGATATAATAGGGTCAGTTCATTTAGTTTCTAAAAAGATAGAGGAGCAATTATCTTCTAATAAAAAAATTAAAGTAGTATCTGATGATGCTTCAGAATTTTTTAAAGATTTTAATGTTGAAGTTAATAATATAGTTGTAGATATAAAGAAGCAGTATGAACTAGAAAGATTAAATATTGATAGTTGCGATAATATGTCTAAAGATATTAAAACATTGCTAGAATTTACTCAAGAATTTGAAAATATTATTTCAGAAAAACTAATAAGCCATTGTGAAGTTTTAGCAAAACAGATGTGCAGTGAAAAGATAAACAACGAGTTTCTTGATAAGTATTCAACTGAAAGTGGAATATCAGAATTTTACATAACAGATGGGGACGGGGTTACAATATTATCAAATAATAAGTTTGGAATAGGATTTAGATTTACTGAGGATGAAACTTCACAAGCTCATGTATTTAGGAATATACTTAAGGATAATAAACTTATAGTAACTCAAAACTTTATGAAAAGAGATGTGGATGATAAGTACTATAAGTTTGTTGCTATATCGAGGAAAGATGGAAAAGGAATTGTACAAGCTGGGCTTGATCTTGAGGATATACTAAAATTAAAAATATAAGAACTAAAATTCTAAACCACCCAAATTTTTTGTCAACATAAATTTTTATTTAAAATAAAAATAGCTTAGTTACAAGCTTTAGATAGAATGATATAATTAGATTACAAATTTAAAGATATTGATTTCAAAAGCATATAAAGGTGGGTTAGTATGGAATCAGCAAAAAATAATAAAGTATACTCATTTTTGAAGGAAAAGAGAGCAAGTAAGAGAATTGATTTTGACTTAGAAATCATGTATCCGAGAATAAATGATAAAAATGTAAATAATCCTAGCGGAGATCCTATTATGAGAGCACTGAATATATCTGAGGCAGGAATCTGTATAAGTAGCGATATTCCACTTAAGAAAGGTGATTTTTTAGATATTCTTCTATCTATTAAGGGGAGCCCTTCTTTTACAGCCATTATGGAAATAAAATGGGTAGGATATGATGATAAAGCTTTTCTAGCTGGGGGAGAGTTTTTATGTTTGACAATGGATCAAATAAATACAATTAGAGGTTTTGTTAATAAATCTTTAGAAAGTTAATAAAGCGTATAGCTCTTAAATTTAGTACAGGGCTATTGACAATAGGTTATATTTTTGCTATTCTCTATGTAATATAGAGCCTTTAATTTGATCCAGAGAGGTCATTAAGGAAGTAAAGTTACCATACTAAATGGACGTATTACGCCTTCCTTTAAGGAAGGCTTTTTTTTAGGCAAAAATGCCTTATTAGTCCCTTTAAATTTAACACAGAGAGGTTAAAAAGGAGGAAATTATGAATAAAATTAAACATTTAATAGATCCTATGGATCTTACTGTAGATGAGCTAAATGAAATTTTTAATTTAGCTGAGGATATTATAAAATATCCTAAAGAATATTCAAGTCTAATGCAGGGAAGAATCCTTGCCACTCTATTCTATGAACCAAGCACTAGAACTAGATTTTCCTTTGAAGCTGCTATGATGAGGCTTGGAGGAAGTGTATTAGGTTTCTCAGAACCAAATTCCTCATCTGTTTCAAAAGGGGAAAGTCTTTCTGATACTATTCAAATAGTTTCTACCTATTCAGATATTATTGCAATGAGACATCCAAAAGAAGGTTCAGCAAAGGTTGCAACCATGTTCTCAAGTGTTCCAGTTATAAATGCAGGTGATGGTGGACATCAGCATCCAACCCAAACTCTTACTGATTTGTTATCCATAAGAAATTTAAAAGAGAGTATAGAAAATAACGTTATAGGAATATGTGGTGATTTAAAGTTTGGAAGAACTGTTCATTCACTTTTAAAAGCCATGTCTAGATATAAAAATAATAAGTTTATATTAATATCACCAAAAGAACTTACAATTCCAGAATATATAAGAGAAGAAATACTTATAGAAAACAATATAGAATTTATGGAAGTTGAAAGATTAGAGGATGTAATTGATAAATTAGATATCCTATATATGACTAGAGTTCAAAAAGAGAGATTCTTTAATGAAGAGGAGTATATAAGATTAAAAGATAGTTATATTTTAGATAAAAATAAGATGAAGTTAGCTAAAAAAGATATGATAGTACTTCATCCACTACCTAGGTTAAATGAGATTTCAAAAGAGGTGGATAACGATCCAAGGGCATGTTACTTCAAACAAGCTGAGTATGGAATGTACGTAAGAATGGCACTTATATTAAAGCTTTTGGAGGTGAAGTAATGCTTAAGATAACCACAATTAAAAAGGGAATAGTAATGGATCATATAAAAGCAGGAACTGGGATAAAGATATTTAATCATCTAGAACTTGATAAGGTTGAATACCCAGTGGCATTAATTATGAATGTAGAAAGCTCTAAACTTGGTAGAAAAGATATTATAAAGATAGAGGATAATGTATCTCTAGACTACACATTTTTAAGATTATTATCACCAACTATAACGATTAATATAGTAGATGATGAACGAATAGTAGATAAGATAAAGCCAACTTTACCAGAGAAGGTTGTAAATATAATTTCATGTAGAAATCCAAGATGCATAACTACAATAGAAAAGGATATACCTCAGGTTTTTAATCTTACTAGTAAAGAAAAAGGGGTATATAGATGTGACTATTGTTATGAAACTAGCGAATTTTGCAATTTGTAAACTGGAGGGAAAGGTATGAATTTACTTATAAAGAATGTAAATATAATAGATGAGAGCCATGATTTTTATGGAGATTTATATATAGAAAATGGAAAGATAAAAGAAATTGGATTAGATATTAAAAAAGAGTGTGAAACCTTAGAGGGAAATGGATTAACTTTAATGCCAAGTTTTATAGATATGCATGTTCACTTTAGAGATCCAGGTTTTACTTATAAAGAAGATATTGAAACAGGATCAAGAGCTGCTTTAAGAGGGGGATTTACCTACGTAAACTTAATGGCAAACACTAATCCTATATGTTCAAGTCTAGAGGTTTTAGAGTATGTAAATAATAGAGCTAAGGAAATAGGGCTTATAGATTTACATCAATGTTTATCTATAACTAAAGATTTTGACGGAAAGACTTTAACGCCTCTAAAGGAGCTCTCAGGAAATAAGCTAATAAAAGCAATTTCTGATGACGGTAAAGGTGTTATGGGTTCAAGAACAATGATGGATGCTATGAATATAGCTCGTGAAAATAATTGGGTAGTAATTTCTCATGCTGAAGATCATGAGTTTTCAGATATAGATATGAGACTAGCTGAAAATATGATGACCTGGAGAGATATAAGTTTAGCGAAATATACAGGTGCAAGACTGCACATGGCACATGTAAGTACCAAAGAGGCTATGGAATATATAATTGAAGCTAAATCAAATGGATATAGTAATATAACTTTAGAAGTAACTCCACATCATATTGCTTTAAATACAGAGATGTCAAACTATAGAGTTAATCCACCTATAAGAGAAGAGGAAGATAGAAAATTTTTAATAGACGCTATAAAAAAGGGCTATGTGGATGCTATTGGAACAGACCACGCTCCTCATAGTAAAGAGGATAAAGAAAAAGGTGCACCAGGAATGGTGGGATTGGAAACAGCATTTTCTATAAGCTATACAACTTTAGTAAAAGAAAATAACCTTTCCTTAAATAACTTAAGCAAGCTTATGTCTGGAAGACCAGGAGAGATTTTAGGAATAAAAAAAGGAAAGCTTACGCCAGGTTATGACGGAGATGTAGTTTTGGTAGATTTAAATAAAAAGACTAAAGTTAAGGCAGAAGAGTTTGCTTCTAAAAGCAACAATACGCCATTTGAAGGAATGGAGTATTATGGCGAAGTTGTTACTACTATAAAAGGTGGAAAAATATCGTATAAAAGGTAGGGGTATATATGAATATTATTGATAGATTATATAAAAGCGTAGAGGAAAAGGGTGTAGTATGTATAGGCTTAGATACAAGTATAGAATATGTTCCAGAATATATAATGGAAACATCAAAAAATGAAGCAGATGCAATATTTAACTTTAATAAAGAGATTATAAATGAAACCTTAGATGTTGCTGCTTGTTATAAAGTTCAGATAGCTTACTACGAAGCCTTAGGACTAAAAGGGCTCGATGCTTATAAAAGAACACTTGAATACTTAAGAGAAAAAAAAGCAATAATTATCGCTGATATTAAAAGAGGGGATATAGCAGCTACTGCAAAAATGTATGCTAAAGCACATTTTGAAGGGGATTTTGAAGCTGATTTTATAACTTTAAGTCCATATATGGGAATGGATTCAATAGAGCCATATCTACCTTACATGAAAGAGGGCAAAAAAGGAGTATTTTCATTAGTTAGAACTTCTAATCCAGGAGCAGAGGATATAGAATTTTTAGATACTACTAAAGGGCATAAGGTATATCATGAGGTTGGGGATAGACTTTGTAATATAGGTAATGATTATCTAGGTGAGTATGGGTATTCACAAATAGGTGGAGTACTAGGATGTACACATAAAGAAGAGGCAAAAGAATTAAGAGAGAGATTTAAAAATATGTTTTTCTTAATACCTGGTTATGGAGCTCAAGGTGGAAAGGCTGAAGATGTGGCTATGTACTTAAATAATGGGAATGGGGGAGTTGTCAACTCATCAAGAAAGATTCTTTTGGCTTATAAAGAAGGAAATGGTAATGAAAGAGTAGGATATTACGCTAAATTGGAAGCGATTAGAATGAGAGATGAGATTAGAGAAGCAATAAGCAGTAAAATCTAGGAGGGCTTTATGAATTATAAATTAGTTGAAGTTATAGAGAATAAAGAAATATGTTCAGGAATATTTAGTCTTAAAATTAAAGAAGAAGTTAAAGGAAAAGCTGGACAGTTTTATATGTTAAAACTTCAAGGAGGAACCTTACTTCCAAGACCAATATCTTTATGTGAATGGGAAGATGGTGTAGCAACCTTTTTATATGCTGTAGTTGGAAATGGAACTAAAGAATATAAAGCTCTTAAAGTTGGACAAACAATAAATGTTACAGGGCCTTTAGGAAATGGGTTCACTACAGATAGAGATTTGGGGAGAGTGGCATTGGTAGCTGGAGGAATTGGTACAGCACCATTTTTACAAGTATCTAAAGAATTAAGAAATAATTTCCCAAGAAATATTATTGACATGTATGTTGGTTTTAGAGAAGAAGTATATCTTATAGAAGAGCTAAAAGGATACTGTAATGAAGTTAACATAGCTACAAATACAGGAAAGTTTGGGGTAAAAGGTTTCGTTACAGATATTTTAGATTTAGATAAATATGATACAGTACTTTGCTGTGGACCTGAGATTATGATGAAAAAGGTTGTAGATATGGCAAAGGAAAAAGGTAAAAACATATATGTTTCTTTAGAAAAGCATATGGCTTGTGGGGTTGGTGCATGTTTAGTATGTACTTGTAAAACTAAAGAAGGCAATAAACGAACTTGCAAAGATGGTCCTGTTTTTGATGGATACTTTGTGGATTTATAAGGGGGCTAATAATATGATAAATGTTAATATAAATGGAGTTGAGTTTAAAAATCCAGTAATAGCGGCCTCCGGAACTTTTGGGTTTGGAGAAGAGTACAATAATTTTTATGATGTTGGAATATTAGGTGGAATTTCTTCAAAAGGATTAACTATAAATCCTAAGGAAGGAAATGATGGAATTAGAGTTTATGAAACTCCTATGGGGATGATGAATTCAGTAGGACTTCAAAATCCAGGAATAGATAGGTTCATTGAAGTTGAACTTCCTAATATGAAAAGATATAACACTAATATTTTAGCTAATGTTGGTGGGGGAACAATCGAAGACTATGAAAAGGCTTGTGAGAAGCTAAACAAAACTGATATTGATATAATAGAACTTAATATATCCTGTCCAAATGTAAAATCTGGGGGAATGGCTTTTGGAATTAAAGGATGTATTGCAGCAGAAGTTGTTTCGAAGATAAAGAAAATAACAAATAAGCCTTTAATGGTTAAGCTTTCACCTAATGCAGAGGATATAGTTGATATGGCTTATTCTTGTGTAAATGCTGGAGCAGATTCGCTATCACTGGTAAATACCTTTAAAGGATTAGCTATAGATATAAATAAAAGAAAACCAGTTTTTAACAATGTTTTTGCAGGAGTATCTGGACCAGCAATTAAACCTATAGCTTTAAGAATGGTCTATGAAGTTTCAAAAGCTGTAAATGTACCAATAGTTGGACTTGGTGGTATCTCTGATTATAAGGATGCTATAGAATTTATGATGGCTGGGGCAACAGCTATACAGATTGGAACTATTAACTTCTCAAATCCACTTGCTGGTAAAGAAATAATTAAGGGAATAGAAGAGTTTTTGCTTAAAGAAGGCATAAAAGATATAAATGAGATCATAGGGATTGCCAAAATATAGATATATTGATAGGAGTGTAAACATGGAAGCATATAAAAAAGAGTTTATAGAGTTTATGATAGAATGTGGAGTATTAACCTTTGGAGATTTTGTAACAAAAAGCGGAAGGAAAACTCCTTTTTTTGTAAATACAGGGAATTATAAAACAGGTAGCCAATTAAGTAGATTAGGAGATTTTTATGCAAAAGCAATAAAAGATAATTTTGTAGATACTTACGATGTAGTTTTTGGACCTGCTTATAAAGGAATACCATTAAGTGTAACTACTTCTATATCATTATCAAAACTATATGGGATTGATAAAAGATATTGCTCTAATAGAAAAGAGATAAAAGATCATGGAGATAAAGGGATTTTATTAGGTAGTAACCTTAACGATGGGGATAGAGTTTTAATAGTTGAAGATGTAACTACTGCTGGAACATCAATATACGAAACTATGCCTATATTAAAGTCTCAAGGAGATGTAACTGTAGAAGGACTTATAATTTCTGTAGATAGAATGGAAAGAGGACAAGGAGATAATTCAGCTTTAGTTGAGATAAGAGAAAAGTTTGGATTTAAAACTTGTGCAATTGTAACAATGAAAGAAGTTATAAATTATCTTTACAAAAGAGAAATCCAAGGAAAAATATATATTGATGATGAGATTATGGGTAGAATAGAAGAATATTATAAAACATATGGAGCTAAATAAAAATAAATTGTTAAACATTTATCAATTAAAACCTTATCATTTTCATATATTGGAATTAAACGATAATTATTATTAACGATAAATGAATATTTGTTTCAAATGGAAAAACCTATTAACAAATTGATAATTATAGGTTATAATAAAAGCGTAATCTTTTACCAGGAGGAATGAATATGTTTAAACAATGGAATGGTTTCAGTGAGGGAGTATGGCAAGAGAGAATTGACGTTAGAAACTTCATACAAAAAAATTATACACCTTATGAAGGAGATGACTCTTTCTTAGAAGGTATATCTGATAAAACTAAAAATGTTTGGGAAAAATCAAGTAATCTTATAGTTGAAGAAATAAAGAAAGGTATAATCGATGTAGCTACTGATAGAATATCAGGAATTGATAGTTATGAAGCTGGATATATTGATAAAGACAATGAAGTAATAGTAGGACTTCAAACTGATGCTCCACTTAAAAGAATTGTAAATCCTTTTGGTGGTTGGAGAATGGTTGAACAATCATTAGAAGCTTATGGATTTAAGATGGATGAACAAATAAGCGAGTTCTTCCCTAAATATAGAAAAACTCATAACCAAGGGGTTTTTGATGCTTATACTGATGAAATAAGATGGGCTAGAAGTGCTGGTCTTTTAACTGGTCTTCCAGACGCTTATGGTAGAGGTAGAATAATAGGCGACTATAGAAGAGTTGCTTTATACGGTATTGATTTCTTAATTCAAGAAAAGAAAAAAGACTTAAAAGCTCTTAAAGGTGATATGTTAGATGAGCTTATAAGAAAGAGAGAAGAAGTTTCTGAACAAATAAGAGCACTAAGTGCTATAAAGAGTATGGCAGCAAAATATGGTGTTGATTTATCAGAACCTGCTTCAAATGCAAAAGAAGCTGTTCAAGCAGTTTACTTAGCTTATCTTTCAGCAGTAAAAGAAAATAATGGAGCAGCTATGTCTCTTGGAAGAACTGCAACATTCTTAGATGTATATATCGAAAGAGATTTAAAAGCTGGTCTTATTACTGAGTTAGAAGCTCAAGAAATAATTGACCAATTTATAATTAAGTTAAGATTAGTAAGACATTTAAGAACACCAGAATATAATGATTTATTTGCAGGAGATCCAACTTGGGTAACTGAGTCATTAGGTGGTATGGGAGTTAACGGTAATACATTAGTTACTAAAAACTCTTTCAGATATCTACATACTTTAACTAATTTAGGATCAGCTCCAGAACCAAATATGACAGTATTATGGTCTGATAAATTACCAGAAGGATTCAAAAAATACTGTGCAAAAATGTCAATATTAACAGACTCAATTCAATATGAAAATGATGAAGTTATGAGACCTGTATATGGAGACGACTATGCAATTGCTTGTTGCGTGTCTGCTATGAGAGTAGGAAAGCAAATGCAATTCTTTGGTGCTAGATGTAACCTTGCTAAAGCTTTACTTTACACTATAAATGGTGGAGTAGATGAAAAGAAAGGTACAGTAGTTATTCAAGGTTTAGAAAAAATTGAGGATGAAGTACTTGACTTTGAAAAAGTAAAAAATAATTACTACAAAGTATTAGACTATGTAGCGAAGCTATATGTTGATACAATGAATATAATTCACTGCATGCATGATAAGTATGCTTATGAAGCAGGTCAAATGGCTCTTCATGATACAGAAGTAGGTAGATTAATGGCATTTGGTATAGCTGGACTTTCAGTAGTTGCTGACTCTTTAAGTGCTATAAAGTACGCAAAAGTTAAGCCTATAAGAGAAAATGGAATAGCTGTTGACTTTGAAATAGAAGGAGAATTCCCTAAATACGGAAATGATGATGCTAGAGTTGATGATATAGCTGTAGAATTAGTTAATAAATTCTCTAAAGAATTAAAGAAACATCCTTTATATAGAGATGCTAAACATACACTATCTGTTTTAACTATAACTTCAAACGTTGTTTATGGTAAGAAAACAGGAGCTACACCAGATGGAAGAAAAGCTGGAGAAGCATTTGCTCCAGGTGCCAACCCAATGCATGGAAGAGATATTAACGGAGCTTTAGCTTCATTAAACTCAGTAGCTAAAATACCTTACAATGAAGTTTGTGAAGATGGAGTATCTAATACTTTCTCTATAGTACCTCAAGCTTTAGGAAAAGAAGATGAACAACAAGTAACTAACTTAGTTGGAGTTCTTGATGGATACTTTACTCAAGGAGCTCATCACTTAAATGTTAATGTATTAAATAGAGCAACTTTAATGGATGCGATGGAAAATCCAGAAAAGTACCCTACTTTAACAATAAGAGTATCAGGTTATGCTGTTAACTTTAATAGATTAACAAAAAATCAACAAATGGAAGTTATAAGCAGAACTTTCCACGAAAGTTTATAAGATTTAGGGAAGCTAGTTTACTAGCTTCCTTATAAATTTAGGAGGAGTGTATTTATGATAAAAGGCAACATACATTCTATAGAAACTATGGGGCTTGTAGATGGGCCTGGAATAAGAGTTGTTGTATTTTTTCAAGGATGTGCATTAAGATGTACATTCTGTCATAATCCAGATACTTGGGCTATTTCAGGAGGGGAAAGTATAACTCCTGTAGAGCTTGTTGATAAAATTGATAGATATAAGACATATTTTAAAAACTCAGGTGGAGGAGTGACTTTTTCAGGAGGAGAACCACTACTTCAACCAGACTTTTTAATTGAAGTTCTGAAGTTGTGTAGAGAAAGAGGGATACATACAACCATTGATACAGCTGGAGTAGGTGCAGGTAGATACGAAGAAATATTAAGATATGTAGATTTGATTCTTTTTGATGTTAAGCATTATAATCCTAAGGAATATAGTGAAATAACAGGACGAGAAGTTAGGGAAAGTTTGAAATTTTTAGAAATTGCTCAAGAAATGAATGTTAAGATGTGGATACGTCATGTGGTTATGCCTGGAGTTACGGACACAGTTGAAGATATGCAAAACTTAGCAGATTTTATTAAAGAGTTAAAAAATGTAGAAAAAATAGAACTTTTACCATATCACCTATTAGGAACTAACAAATATGAAATATTAAACATGGAATATAAGTTAGAAGGAATGCCTGCCATGGATAAGGCTAAAGCTAAAGAACTAGAGAAAATTTTAATAGATTTAGTCAAAAAATAAAAAACATCAGCTGAGGCTGATGTTTTTTCTATTCTACTACAGAGAATTCATCTTTACCTACTCCGCAAAGTGGGCATACCCAATCTTCTGGAATATCTTCAAAAGAAGTTCCTGGAGCTATTCCATTGTCCTCGTCGCCTATTGCTGGATCATATACATATCCACAAACATCACAAATATAACTTTTCATAGTAATTACCTCCATTGTTAAATAATAATAATTATTATTACCTGTGAGTATATTATACCATATAGTATAATAATATCAAGGTAATATTTGCCACTACATAATATTTTTACTTAATATTTCACAATGAAAGAATATTTTGCTATAGTAAAAATATTATTATATGTATAAAGATTAAAAGGGGTTGACGAATTGAAGAAAGTTCTTTCACAGTTATTAGTATTTGTTACAATAGTATTTTTTATTACTGCTGGAGTAACTTTATTTATAGAATATAAAAATAAAGAATCTCTAGGAGAAAAAAGCAAAATTGAGGTTAAAATAGAAAATAACAAGATAATAGTTCCGGAGGAAACATCAATAGTTAAAACTAACTATATCTTTTCTAAAAATTATTTTGTTATAAGAACAATATTAGCTATTTTAATACCAATATTTATATTAAAATCATCTCTTTTAGAATATGCTGAGGAATTATTTAATAAAAAAATTAAAAATAACTTTTCTCAGGGAGTTATCATGGGAATAGCATATACTATTATAAATTTTGTTATCTTGTTCCCTATAGCATTTTTTTCGTCTTTTTATAGATTAAAGCTTGTAGGACTGCTTAATTATGGATTTATTGATTGGATTCTAGACTTATTAAAAGGAGAGATTCTAAATTTAGTTATATTTTCTCTGTTTTTAGGTCTTTCATTTTATATAATAAAAAATATAAAAAGATGGATACTTTCGCTTGGAGTTTTATATGCACTCATAATGATTTTTGGAGTATTTATATATCCTGTTGTTATTGATCCTTTAATAAATGATATAAAGCCTGTTAGCGATAAAGCGCTTGAAACTAAAATCATTAATTTAGCTGAAAAAAATGGGATTAAAAATCTAAAGGTATATGAAATCAAAAAAAGTGATGAAACATCAGCTTTAAATGCTTACATGACAGGAATATTTTCTACTAAGAGAATAGTTATATGGGATACTACCTTACAAAGTTTAAATGAGGATGAGATATTATCTGTAGTAGCTCATGAGATAGGCCACTATAAATTAAATCATATACCTAAAGGTATGGTGTTAGAAGCTGTGTTAAGCATGATTACATATGGTTCGTCTATAATATTGCTTTTGATGATTAATAGAAAGTCTAGAAGAGCTTTAAAGGGGCCTTATGGGTTAGGATATGTATTACTTTACTCAACTATAATAAGCATGGTTACTTCACCGATATCCTTATATTATTCGAGGAAAATAGAGATTGAAGCAGATAAATTTGCAATTGAAGCTACAAATGATAATTTAACTAATGGAATTTTGGAATTAAGATTTATGGAAACAAATCTATCGCCATATAACGTTGATGAATGGTATAAGATATTAAGATTTGATCATCCTACTGCAAAAGAAAGAATTGATCTTTCAAATAGTTATGATTATGATAAATAATTTATGGATTTATGAAGTTGAGAAACGCTTCTGCAGAATAGAAGTGAGGAAATAAAAAGAGATTTACTGGTATATTTAAGTAATATATCTGTAAATCTCTTGTTTTTTATTTATTTCACTTGTGAAGAAAAGTATCCAGGAGCAATTAATCCCTTTTTAATACCTTCAACAACTATAAGATAGGTAGCAGCGGTATCAAATCTTGCGTCATGATAGTTTCCACTTCCTTCAAATAGTTTGTCAGCAGTTTCTGTGATTTTATCCTTTGTTATAGATAGATAATCAACTACCTCTTGAAGTTTAGGGTTTTTAAAGTCGCCGCTTGGTCTATAGAGTTTTAATACATTTTTGTAATAATTCATGGTACAGAAAGTATTTTTAGCTTTAAAATCTTCCCCTAATATGTATAGTAGTTCACTGTTTAAAAATTTTAAATCAAAAGATACATTATGACCAATTATAAAATCAGCTTGTATAAAATCATCTATAAAATTTTCAAAACTATCTTCAAAATAATTACCTTCACTTAATTCATATAACTTTTCTAAAGAAAATCCATGAACTTCTTGAGCTGATGGATCCATTTCATCTACTGTAAAAAAATAATTTCTTCCGTAAGTTTTTTGTGGTTTTTCGTTTGAATTAACTACTATATAGCTTAATTGACAAATATGTCCTGGCTTTATACTAGTTGTTTCAGTATCAAAAAAAAGTAATTTCATAATTTGTCCTCCTAAAAATTACATAACTATATGATAATATAAATCAGTTAAATAATAAAGGATTTTAATAAAAAAAGTCCTGCTTATAAGCAAGACTTATTTAATCAAGGCTGATACATGTTCAAGAATTTCAAGACAATTGTTTAAAGTTACAGATTCTTTGTCTAATAAAGGATTAAATTCTACAAAGTCCATAGACCTAACCTTAGAAGTTGAGAAAACTCCTGTTAAAATATTTTTTATGTCTTTTATATTCATACCATCATGTACTGGTGTTCCTGTACCTGGTACTAATGACGAGTCTAGTGAATCTATATCAAAGCTTAAATGAAGATTATTAATATTGATGTTTGACAATCTATTATTAAAATCCTCTAAAAATGCTGTAACGCCTATCGAATTTATATCTTTTGTAGTCCAGACATTTATATTTAATTCTGTAATTAAATCTAGTTCTCCTTGATCTAAATCACGAGCACAAATTATAAATACTTTTTTAGGATCTATTTTTCTTCCTCTAAAATACAGGTCTCTTAATACGGCATGACCTAATCCCATTGCTGCTGATAAAGGCATTCCATGAACATTTCCAGAAGGTGTAGTTAGATAAGTATTTATATCTCCATGAGCATCTACCCAAATAACACCTAAATCATCCTTAAAATATCTAGATGCACCACTTAAGCTTCCAAGTCCTAAAGAATGATCTCCACCAATTACAAATGGGAAGGAGTTAGAAGACAATGAAGCATATACCGCATGGGCTAAATTTCTATTTGTCTCAACAATAGCAGATAAATATTTCATGTTTTCATGTTCTTTAAATTTATCTTCAACTAATAACTCAGGAACATATATGTTTCCTAAATCAAAAACTATATTGTTGCTTTTCTTTAATATTTTTAATAATCCATTTTCTCTTAATGTATTAGGCCCTAAATTTACGCCTTCAATATCGCAACCGTAAAAAATAGGAACTCCTATTGTATTAATTTCCATGGAATCACCTCCAAATGTATAAAGTAATTCATCCTCGCATATCTTATGGTTAAGACACACTTGATAAATTATATATCATATTAAGACAAAATATAAGAGCTAATTTTTAAAATTTTGTTAAAAAATTTAAATCATATTATATTTAGTTTGTCGAATTATAAATAAATAATTAATGAAAAAATTAACAATGTTATTGAAAGTTGTTATCATTAGTAATATAATGAAAGTGAGGATAATAGTTATTATTAAATAACAACAACTAAACTAGGAGGTTTAGATTATGATTAAGGAAAAAGGAAACAAAATCTCAATTATAGGTGCAGGATTTGTAGGTTCTACTACTGCTTATGCATTAATGCTAGAAGGGCTTGCATCAGAAATAATTATAGTTGATATAAATAAAGAAAAAGCTTTAGCAGAGGCTATGGACTTATCTCACGGAGCTGCATTTGTTAAAGCTGTTGATGTTAGAGCAGGTGAATATAAAGACACTGAAGATTCAGATATAGTAATAGTTACGGCTGGAGTAGGACAAAAACCTGGAGAAACAAGATTAGATATTATAAATAAAAACATTCCTATATTTAAGAGCATAATACCAGAAGTAGTGAAATATAGCCCTAATGGTATATTGTTAATTGTATCGAATCCTGTGGATATATTAACCTATATTGCCTACAAGATATCGGGATTGCCAGCCAATAGGGTAATAGGATCTGGAACTGTGTTAGATACTTCTAGATTTAAATATATGCTTAGTGAACATTTTGAAATAGATGCTAGAAATATCCATACCTATATAATAGGAGAACACGGCGATTCAGAAATAGCTGCTTGGAGTTTAACTAATATAGCTGGAATATCAGCCGATGAATATTGTGAAAAGATGTGTAAAAGATGTGATTCCTCTTTTAAAAATGACATACCTAAAGAAGTAAAAGAGGCGGCCTACAATATAATAAATAAAAAAGGTTATACAAACTATGCAGTTGGTCTAGCTATAAGGAGAATTGTTGAGGCTATTTTAAGAGATGAAGACTCAATTTTAACAGTAAGTTCTCTATTAAATGGAGAATATGGACTAGAAGATGTTTATTTAGCTATACCTACAATTGTGGATAGAGAAGGAGCTAAAAAGATATTAGAAGTTTCCTTAAATCCAGAAGAAAAGGAAAAATTAAAAGAGTCAGCGGAAATAATAAAAAAGCATTTAAAAGAAGCTGGAATACAATAGGTGAAGAGGAAAAATCCCTCTTCACCTATTTAAATTTTTATTCTAAGTGAAACTTCTCCAGAATATATTTGTTCAATCTTACCATTTGTATCTAAAAGCAGCTCACCATTTTCACCTAAATCTACAACTTTACCTGTTATGCTTTCTTTCCCTTTAAGTATAATAACTTCTTTATTTAAAACGTAAGAATTGTCTTTAATTATTTGAAAAGCTTCTTTGCTTTCAGAACTGTTAAGTAATGCTTTATAAAAATATTCAAAATTATTTAAAATAGATACAAGAATATCTTCTCGGCTAAAATCATGGTTAAAATAGCTTTTTAGAGATAAGGCTATTTTATCAATATCTTCAGGAAAATCTTCTTTACTTTGATTTATATTTAATCCAAAACCTATAATTAAGTAATTAATCTCATCCATATCACACTTCATTTCTGTAAGAATTCCACCTAGCTTTTTACCATCTAAGTATATATCATTAGGCCATTTAACTGATATAGGGATATTCATATCAATTAAAGTTTTAGCTATTGAGGCACAGATTATTGAAGTTATTTTAGAAATATCATAAGGCGACAATTTAGGTTTAAGAAAAATAGAGCAGAATATACCAGTACCCTTAGGTGAAAACCAGGGCCTGTTAAATCTACCTCTTCCTTGAGTTTGAGTTTCAGCCAATACCAAGGTACCATCTTTAAGAGTATCAGAACTATTTTTACAAAAATAATTAGTAGAATCTATAGTATTATAATGCAAAATCTCTTTGATTAAAGAATTATTAACTAATGAAGATTTTAAACCCTCAACAGAAAAAATATTAGGGGATGAGATTAATTTATAACCCTTACGTGAATAAGACTCTATTACATATCCTTCTTCACGTAAGGTTTTTATATATTTCCATACAGCAGCTCGAGAGATTCCAAGCTTATCACTTATATCCTCTCCAGATGTAAATTCTTTAGGATTAGAAGATAAAGTTAATAAAATTTCATCTTTTAACATACAGTGCTCCTTAAAACATTTTTTAGTCAATTATAACATTAAAATGTCATACTTTTGAAATGTTTGGTGAAAATATTACTGTATAATTATATATTATGATTAATTTCTATGAATAGAGGGGATTAGAGAAAGAATGGGTAAGAAGAGAAAAGTTATTTTGTTAATAGCTATATTAGTTATTATAATAGCTTCTATAGCCTTAGGAAGTTATTTTTATATGAGAACCAAAATATATACTCCTGTAGAACCAAAGTTAGAGGTTACCCCAGAAGTAAAAGAAGAAATAAAATATCATGAAGAAAAAGGAATTACAAATATATTATTAATTGGAACAGATGCAAGAACATTAGATGAAGCTGCAAGAAGTGACTCCATAATTATTGCAACTATTGATGGAAGTAATCAAAAACTTAAATTTACTTCTATCATGAGAGATACTTATGTAAAGATACCAGGATATAGCGATCAAAAAATAAATGCAGCCTACGCATTAGGTGGAGCTGAGTTATTAATGAAAACTATAAAAGAAAATTTTGGAGTAGCGTTAGATAAGTATGTGGTAGTGAATTTTTGGGGTTTTGAAGATATTGTTGATGCTATGGGTGGCTTAGAAATAGATGTAAAGGATTATGAGATTGAGGAAATTAATAAGTACATAGGTGAAGTCAGAGAAGATAAATCTCCACCACTTGAAAAAGCTGGACTACAAAATTTAGATGGGCAACAAGCATTAGCTTATTCAAGAATAAGGAAGGTAGGAAATGGTAGTTATGAAAGAACTGAAAGGCAGAGAAATGTTTTAACACTTATTGCAACTAAAGCTAGAGACATATCTCCATTAAAGTATCCGTCAGTAGCAAATGCTCTGTTAAGTTGTGTAAAAACTAATATTGAACCTGCCAAACTTTTTGATTACGGATATACATTTTATAAATTTAATCCACCTACATACGATCAGCTTCAAATACCTATTAATGAATTAAGTGAAGGTGGCGAGTTTTTAGATAAAGGTTGGGTGCTACTTATAGATAAAGAGCAAAATGGTAATGCTATGAAAGAGTTTATCTTTAATGATAAAAAGTGGGATTCTTCAAACTATAATAACTTAAGCTTTAAAAACGTTATGAGTCAATACAAAAATAAACAAGTTCAATTCGATAAAGTTAAAGAACAACAAGAAAAGGTATCATTACCTGATGATAGACAAAAAACACAGATTAATGAGGATGAAGAAGAAAAAGCTAATTTAAGTGATTAATAGTAAACAAATCATGAGATAATGGATGAAATGGAAGAATTTTAAAGATTTATAGGGTTATATAACTATATTTTCCATTAAAATATTATTAATTAATTTTAAATTTATTGAAATAGTAATACATAAATTATATAATTAAGCAGGTAAACTCATTTACTTGCTTAATTAATTGAAAGAAAGGATTTGAATACATGAACAAAAATAAATCGAAAGCAAAAGCTAGGAAGAAGAAAAGAAGGAAAAAAATATCTTTGAAAAGAGTATTTGCTTTTATTTTATTTGAAATTGTATTTACTGCTATAGTTGGACCATTTTATTTATATTATGGACCTTTTGAAAACGTAAGAAAAGGTTTTGTAGGTGCAGCTATGACATCTTACAAAAGTCAGTTTTTAGCTACTTGGTTTTTAAGTGAAGAGAAAATAAATAAAATTTTAGCAGAAAATAATAATTACGAAGAAATATCTCAAGATGTAGAATCAAAAGAAGTAAAAATACCTAAGACCCATGATGAAACAATAGAAAGATATAATATAGATGGTGGAGATAAGTTTAAGGGGTACCTTCTAATAGTGAAAGATCCAACAAGAGTAAAAGTTGGATATAGCTCTAAGTTAGGTAGAGAGGGACAAACTCTATCCCAAATTATTGAAAATAATGATGCGATTGCAGGTATTAACGCGGGAGGATTTACTGATGGAAATTCTACTGCTAAGTGGACAGGCACAGGTGGACAACCAGAAGGTGTAATACTTAATGAAGGTAACATAGTTTTCAAAGGCGCAGATGAAAATCAAAAAATCGATATGATAGCTATAAATAAGGATGGTAGACTTATTATAGGAAAATACTCAATAAATGAACTAAATGAACTGGGAGCTAAAGAGGCAGTAACATTTGGTCCTACATTAGTGGTAAATGGAAAACCTACTATTAGAAGTGGTGATGGTGGATGGGGAATAGCTCCTAGAACAGTAATTGGGCAAAGAAGTGATGGTTCTATAATGCTTTTGGTAATTGACGGAAGACAATTGTTTGGAAGTGTAGGAGCTACTTTGAGAGAAGCTCAAGATTTAATGATAGAATATGGAGCTATAAACGCAGCAAATCTTGATGGAGGGAAATCAACCACTATGTATTATGAAGGGGAAGTTATTAATACGCCTTCAGATAGTTTGGGAGAAAGAAGTATTCCAACAGCGTTTATAGTTAAATAAGAAGGGGAGAAATTAATGAAGCTATTAAAACGAATAGCTATTTGGATAGCTATTTCTTTAACAATCCAATCCTTAGGACTGCTTTATTTAGATAAAAAGATTTTTGTTAATACTACTACTTTTAAGGCTGTAAAAGTTGAGGAAGAACCTAAAAATAAAGATATTGAAATAACTTTACCTGAGGGCAAAGATCTAAGAGTAAGTTTTGATGGGAAGTTTATATCTTATCTTGAAAATGGACAAGTAAATTTAATAAGTACTAAAACAGGGGAAGCTATAAAGATAGAAAATGAAGCTGATTCTGAGGTATCTAATTACGAATGGCTATCTGATAGAAATAGAATGCTTTTAGTAGAAAAGAAAAAACAATCAAGCTCAAAAAGTAATCTTACAATATATTATTACGATGCTAATAAAAAAGAAAAGGGTAAAATGGAAGAGCTTGATAACGTTGCAGAAAGTGCAAAGGTTGATAAAATAAAGGCAGCAATATTGACTAATGTTACTTACATAAAAGTAAATGAAAAAGGGGTTAAAAGCTCTATTTATAGAATAGATATTAATCATAAGATTACACAACCTAATCTTATGAGTTCGGCAGTAAGTAATATGGATGTTATTCCTCATGAAGATAGTTTGGTTTATGAAGATAGTATAAGTGGAAGTATATATTCTACGGCGCCTAAAAAGAAGCTAGCCTTTAACGATAAAGTTACGTTGTTAAATATAGATAGCGAAGATATTGTTTATGTTGGTTCAATAAGTGGAGATAAGATATCTAAAATAACTTATGGGCTATTAAAGGAAGATACTAATAAATGGAAAAGCATGACATTAAAGGAGCCTACTGATAAAAAGGATATTCATGTTAATAGAAAAAGCGAAATATTAGTTAATGATAACTTAAATGGTGTAGTGAGTAATTTAACCACTTCTAAAGAGACAAGCTACAAGGGGAAATTTTTATTTATGTATGATACGGGTGTAGCATCTGTATCTCAAGGAAAGTTAATAAAAACAGAGTTTAATAAATAGACAGGATTTACCTGTCTATTTTATTGAAGATTACTAAATTTATGTTATAATGTGAATATTATGAAGGAGGTCAAGATGAGGGAAGAGATTTTATATAAGATTTTAAGTATTCCAGCTATATTAGTAGCTTTTACTTTTCATGAATATGCTCATGGAATAGTTGCAGATAAATTAGGCGATAAAACGGCTAGATTTCAAGGAAGGCTAACTCTAAATCCACTTGTACATATAGACCCTATTGGATTTATATTAATCCTAATAGCTGGATTTGGATGGGCAAAACCTATTAGGGTTAATAGAGGTGCTTTTAAAAACTACTATATGGATGATTTAAAGGTATCAATAGCTGGACCTTTAGCTAACCTTTTTACAGCCATAGTTTTTTCAATAATTTCAGGTTTCTATTTCAAATTTACTTATGAGGCTTATGGAACTATGATATCAATTATAGGAATGATACTAGTAAATGTAGTTAGTATTAACGTGATTTTATTTTTATTTAATCTATTACCAGTACCAGGTTTTGACGGATTTAGTATTTTGGGAGATTTATTTCCTAAGGTTTTTGGTAAGATAGGATATAATCTTTATAAATACCAACAACTAATCTTTATTGGGGTGGTATTTTTTGCATGGAGAATTTTGACCGTACCAAGTGAGTATATATTTAGCTTATTAAATAAACTAATAGAGTTTATTGTATTTTTATAGGAGGAATCATGAGACTAAGGAAAAAATGGTGGGTTAGACCAGAGCTTGAGAAGGATTCAAAGGTAGTTACTAACCCAAGAGAATTAAAAGGAATTTGGAAAGAGGATTTTAAAAATAATAATGATATATTTTTAGAATTAGGCTGTGGAAGAGGAGATTTTGCAGTAACTAAAGCTAAAAATAATCCAGACATTAATTATATAGCAGTTGATCTTAAGGATGAGGTTTTAATTTATGTTTTAAATAAGGCTAATGATGCTGAAGTTGAAAATATAAGAATAGTTCCACTTAATATTAGCTTTATTAGTGAAATATTTAGTGAGGATGAGGTATCGAAGATTTTTATAAACTTCTGCAATCCTTGGCCAAAAGATAGACATAAAAAGAGAAGACTTACACATACAAAATTTCTTGACGAATATAAGAAGTTTTTAAAGAAAGATTCTGAGATTTGGTTTAAAACGGATGATAAAGAACTATTTGATGAGTCTCAAGAATACTTTAAGGAAGCTGGTTTTGAGATAGAATACTTAACCTACGATTTACACAAATCTGATTTTAAAGAAAACATAGTAACTGAATATGAATCTAAGTGGACTAGTATGGGAATGAATATTATGTTTCTTATTGGGCGACTTAAGAAAGAATAGAAGAGGGCTGTAGCACTAATATTTAGTGCGCAGCTCTTTTTTATAGATTTATTATTTTCTTCCTCTTGTTTTTTATTATATACGATATTTATTTTTCTGCTAAAATTTCCTTTTTAACCACACTCATAACCTCTTATTAAACATAATGTGGACTTAGGTCAATATTTTGGACACATTTTAATTCTCAAATTGTCATTCTAAAAAGATCTTCTTTCATTTGTGGGGTTATGTAGTCAATAGAACTATGGATTCTTTTACGGTTATACCATGATTCAATAAAAATAAATAAGTCTAATTTCGCACTTTCATAATCATAATATTGAACATTGTTAACTTGTTCTTTCTTTAAAATGGAATGAAAAGACTCGATACAAGCATTATCATAGGGGCATGCTTTTCTACTATTTGAGGCTTTCATTCCATATTTTTTTAGTCTATTAATAAACTCTGTACTTGTGTATTGAACTCCAAGATCAGAGTGGAAAATAAGCGATTCAGTTGGCTTCTGGATTTTATATGCATTATCTAAAGCAGCTATTACTACAGAAGAATCCATAGTCTTTGAAAATGAGTAGCCAA
>NZ_FQXU01000010.1:115694-163345 GCF_900130055.1 Clostridium intestinale DSM 6191 | reverse complement strand
ACCGAAGCAATTTCCTCGCTCGACTTGCATGTGTTAAGCACGCCGCCAGCGTTCGTCCTGAGCCAGGATCAAACTCTCAATTTAAGTGTCACACTAATGTGCACAAATTTTAGTTTAATCTTACTCTAAGAATTACGTTGACTTTAAGTAGTTGCTTCAAGTTTTACACTTGTTACAATTACTTACTCACAACTTTCGTTGTGTAAGTTTTATTCAAAACTTCTTAAGTTTCCTCTGTTTAATTTTCAAAGACCATTTTTTCTTTTTCGCTAATCTCTCTCAGCGACAAGTGTTATCTTATCATATACACTTTTCTCTGTCAACAAGTTTTTTCATTTCTTTTTAATCAGTTTTTGTTGATTAATTTCTTATCTGAAATGTTTTGTTATTCTTGCGACGTGTTTTATCTTAACACCTATACGCTACATAATATTTCTCAATATTCCTAGTTATATTAAATTAATCTTATTTATCTAATAATTCCTTTTAATTTCTTTATTTTCTTATTATTGATACACTAGGACATGTTTCTATACTAAATTGCTATTTAAATTTAAATACACTATATTTTCTTCTATATTTATTATTTATATACTCCTTTATTTAACTTATTTTTTGTACTTTTTATAAATAAATATGTTTTATTTTTATTTATAATATTTGAATGTATTATATATTTTCCTATTTGATTTGCTAATTTATAATAATAAAAAGCCACTACAATTTTATAATTTGTAATGACTTTTTATTATTTTTTGTTTATTTTTCTTCTTCTGATCTTTCTAATAGTTTCTCTATAGAAGTATCATCCTCAGTTTTCACTGTATCTATACTTTCTACTACTACTTCCTGTAGAATTTCATTCTTTTCACTGCTATCTGCTGAAGATATTTTTGCAACTGCAACAACTTTTTCCTCTCCTAATGTTCTCATAAGAGTTACTCCCATTGCAGATCTACTAGTTATTGATATATCAGCTACATTAATTCTTATAGCTACTCCTGATGTGTTTATAAGCATCATTTCATCATCTTTTTTGCATACAGACGCTCCTACTAATTTACCAGTCTTCTCTGCAACTTTATAAGTTATAAGTCCTACTCCACCTCTATTTTGAGTTTTATACTCTGTTAAAGGTGTTCTTTTACCAAAACCATTTTCACTTATAACTAATAATTCTTCATCATCTGTTGCTATATCCATACAAACTGCAATGTCATTCTTTCTTAAGGATATTGCCTTTACCCCAGATGCTGTTCTACCCATTGGTCTTACATCTTTTTCACTGAATTTTATAGCATATCCGTCTTGAGTAACAATAATTATCTTAGCATCTCCAAATGTTAACTTAACTTTAAGAAGTTCATCTTCATCTCTCAAATTAAGAGCTATTAATCCATTCTTTCTTAGATTCTTAAATTCACTTAAAGGTGTCTTTTTGACTATTCCATTTTTTGTAGCCATAAATAAGTATCCCTCTAAATTCGGATCCTTTATAGAAAGTACAGTTTCAACTCTTTCATCTTGTTCTATTGGAATTATATTAACAAGATTAGTTCCTTTTGCTGATCTTCCTGCATCAGGTATCTCATATGCTCTAACTTTATATACTCTACCTCTATTAGTAAAGAATAATACATCTGAGTGAGTTGATGTTACTACAACATGATCAACAAAATCATCCTCTTTAGTAGTCATTGCCTGTATGCCTTTTCCCCCTCTTTTTTGAGCAGA
The DNA here is from genome assembly GCF_900130055.1 of Clostridium intestinale DSM 6191. GTDB lineage: Bacteria > Bacillota > Clostridia > Clostridiales > Clostridiaceae > Clostridium_T > Clostridium_T intestinale. Next base: position 161,611 of record NZ_FQXU01000010.1, on the reverse strand, counting down.
ATAAGTATCAGCTGCAATTCTTTTTACATATCCACTATGAGTTAATGTAATAACTATATCCTCTTCTTGTATTAAGTCTTCAAGATCAATTTCATTTTCTTGTTTCTCTATTTGAGTTCTTCTTTCATCGCCATATCTACTCTTTATTTCTAAAAGTTCTTCTTTTATAACTTCTAGAAGTTTGACTTCTGATCCTAATATATCTTTTAATCTATTTATTAGTACCATAAGCTCGTTATATTCATCTTCTATTTTATCTCTTTCTAGTCCTGTTAATCTTGCAAGTCTCATATCTAGTATAGCTTGAGATTGTTTTTCACTTAATGCAAATCTTTCAATAAGAGTGTTTCTAGCTATTTCTGAGTTTTTAGATCCTCTTATAATGCTTATAACTTCATCAATATTATCTAATGCTATCTTTAATCCTTCTAAGATATGAGCTCTTTCTTCAGCTTTACTTAGTTCAAATTCTGTTCTTCTAGTTATTACTTGCTTTTGGAAGTTTATATAATGAACTAGTATTTCTTTTAAATTAAGTACCTTTGGTTCATTATCAACTAATGCCAACATTATTACTCCAAAAGTATCCTGCATTTTAGTATGTTTATATAATAAATTAAGAACTACACTAGGATTTGCATCTCTTTTTAGTTCAATTACTATTCTCATACCATCTCTATCTGACTCATCTCTTAAATCATATATTCCATTTATTTTTTTGTCTTTAACTAAATCTGCTATATTTTCTATTAATTTAGCTTTATTTACTTGGTACGGTATTTCGGTAACAACTATTCTATGTCTTCCATTTTCCTCTTCTATATCAGCTTTTGCTCTAACTATAACTTTACCTTTTCCAGTTTCATAAGCTTCTCTTATTCCATTTTTCCCCATTATAGTTGCCGCTGTTGGAAAATCTGGTCCTTTAATTTTAGACATTAAATCAAGAACAGTAACCTCTGAATTATCTATTAGCATTATTGTTCCATCTATAATCTCACCTAAATTATGTGGAGGTATATTAGTTGCCATTCCAACTGCAATACCAGATGACCCATTAACTAAAAGATTAGGAAATCTTGATGGTAATACTACTGGCTCTTGCTCTTCTCCATCGAAATTATCTATAAAGTCTACGGTATTTTTATTAATGTCTCTTAATATTTCTGATGAAATTTTGTTCATTTTTGCTTCTGTATATCTCATTGCTGCTGCTGAGTCACCGTCTACAGAACCAAAATTTCCATGTCCATCAACTAACATATACCTCATAGAGAAATCTTGTGCCATTCTAACTAAAGCATCGTATACAGATGAATCTCCATGTGGATGATATTTACCTAAAACTTCTCCAACTATTCTTGCGCATTTTCTGTATCCCTTATCTGGTCTTATCCCCAATTCATGCATAGAAAATAAAATTCTTCTATGCACTGGTTTTAATCCATCTCTAACATCAGGAAGTGCACGGCCTACAATTACACTCATAGCATAATCAATATAACACTTTTTCATTTCATTTCTTATGTCAACGGGTACTACTTTTCCCTCATTTAAACTCATAGGTTTCACCTCAATTTTTAACTATATATCTAGATTAACTACTTTTTTTGCATTATTAGTTATGAACTCTCTTCTAGGTTCTACTTTGTCTCCCATTAAAATAGTGAATATTTCATCTGCTGCCATTGCATCATCAACGGTAGCTTTTAATAATGTTCTTTTATCAGGATCCATTGTAGTTTCCCAAAGTTGACTTGCATTCATTTCTCCAAGTCCCTTATATCTTTGTATGTTGGTATTATTATCTTTTCCGCCTATTTCTTTTAAGACTACTTCTAATTCGGCATCAGTATATGCATACCACTCTTTTTTATTTCTAGTAACTTTATATAGTGGTGGTTGCGCTATATATACATGCCCTCCGTCTATAAGCTCTCTCATATATCTATAGAAAAACGTCAATAATAGTGTTCTTATATGAGCTCCATCTACATCTGCATCTGTCATTATTATTATTCTGTTATACCTTATTTTTTCTACATCAAAATCGGTTCCTATTCCAGCACCAAATGCAGTAATCATACTTCTAATCGAATCAGCATTAAGAATTCTATCTAATCTTTGTTTCTCAACGTTTAATATTTTTCCTCTAAGTGGTAATATAGCTTGGAATCGTCTATTTCTACCTTGTTTAGCCGATCCCCCCGCAGAATCACCCTCAACTATATAAATTTCACATTCTAGAGGATCTTTAGATGAACAATCTGCAAGTTTCCCTGGTAAAGAACTTCTTTCCAATACTGATTTTCTTGTTAATTCTCTAGCTTTCCTAGCAGCTTCTCTAGCTCTAGCTGCAACTAAAGCTTTATCTATTATTATTTTACCTATATTAGGATTTTCTTCTAAGAATAAAGAAACCGTTTCTCCTACTACTCCGTCTACTATTCCTCTAACCTCTGAATTTCCCAACTTAGTTTTTGTTTGACCTTCAAATTGTGGATCTGATATTTTTACTGATACAACCGCAGTTAGCCCTTCTCTAATATCATCTCCAGATAAATTTTTGTCAGCATCCTTTAAATGCCCGAATTTTTTTCCATAGTCGTTAACAGCTCTTGTTAATGCAGTTTTAAATCCTACTAGATGGGTTCCCCCCTCTATAGTATCTATGTTATTTGCAAAAGAAAATATGTTTTCATTATAACCATCATGGTATTGAAGTGCTACTTCAACAGCTACACCATCTTTTAATCCTTCAACATATATAGGCTCCTTATGAAGAACTTCTTTGTTTCTATTTAAATAACTAACAAAAGATTTAATTCCACCTTCGTAGTAATATAATTCCTCATTTTCATCTCTTTCATCTACAAGTCTTATGTTTATTCCTTTATTTAAAAAAGCTAACTCTCTTAACCTTTTCGATAAAATCTCAAAATCAAAAACTGTTTCTTCAAAAATTTCTTCATCAGGCTTAAAATGAGTTTTAGTACCATGAGCTTCTGGTTCTGATTCTTCTAGTTTAATTAATGGTGTTAACACATTACCTTTAGAATAGCTTTGTTTCCATATATATCCATCTCTTGTTACTATAACTTCGCAAGCTTCTGAGAGAGCATTAACAACTGATGCTCCTACCCCATGTAATCCACCGGATACTTTATATCCTCCACCGCCGAATTTTCCTCCAGCATGTAGGACTGTCATTATAACTTCAACAGTAGCTTTTCCTAGCTTATCATTTATCCCTACCGGCATTCCTCTACCATCATCTATTACAGTTATTGAATTATCTTCATGTATATAAACATCTATATTTTTACAATAACCTGCTAAGGCCTCATCTATACTATTATCAACTATTTCATAAACCAAATGATGAAGACCTCTAGAACTAGTGCTTCCTATATACATTCCTGGTCTTTTTCTTACTGCCTCAAGTCCTTCAAGAACCTGAATCTGGCTGTCGTCATATTTTTGCTTATTTTCCTCCAACATTAACTCCTCCTAAACTATAATTTTATTTTTTATCTATATTAAGTTAAACATTGGAACAACTTATGTATTGTAATCTATGTCTGTTCTTTTTGTTAAAGTAGATGAGGATATCGGCGAAAGATATATTTTACTTTTTTTATTAACTTCAGCAATAACAAAAGATTTTGGTTTTTCTTTTGATATTCTTTGTACGAATCCATCCTCCTCAGCTAGCCTTAAAAACTGACTAGTATCTGAACTATACATAGTATTTTGTAAATCAAATATTCCTATAACATCTTTTATAGGAACTACAACATTTTCTCCCAAGTGTAAAAACACAAATATTCCTCCTTTAAACTTTAACACTACCATCCTTAACATTAAAAACTTTTGCACTTTCTTTTATATATTTAGATATATCTTCTATTCCTGTACAGGTTATTAAGGTTTGTATTCCGTGAATAGAATTTAAAATATATGCTTTTCTAGTAAAATCTAATTCTGATAATACATCATCTAAAAGAAGTACAGGATATTCTTTCGTGATATCTTTTATGATGTTCAACGAAGCGAATTTTATGGTTAAAACTGCCGTTCTTTGTTGTCCCTGCGATCCATAACTCTTAGCATCAATATTATTTATAAGTATTATAAAATCATCTCTATGTGGTCCAATACTAGTAACTCTTCTTTCGATATCCTTTGGTCTGTTTTTTAAAAGCCCTTCTTTCATGGATATTTTTATATTTCCTAAATCTTTTACACTAGAGACATATTTAAATTCAATATCTTCTTTTCCAGAAGTAATGTCTTTATGAATTGCTTTCCCATGATTATTCAAGTTATTTATATAATTAATACGATCTTTTATTATTTGTTCTGCAAAATTTGATAATTGTTCATCATAAACATCTAGAATGAATTCATCTATTTTTCTATTTTTTAAAACTAAATTTCTTTCATTTAAAACCTTATTATATTGAACCAGATTATAATAATACCTATTACTTAGTTGGCACAACTCCATATCTATAAATCTTCGTCTTATCCCTGGAGATTCTTTAACTATTTTTAAGTCTTCTGGAGAAAACATAACTACATTGAAAACTCCAATTAGTTCCCCTATTTTAGTTATTTTTATAGAATTAACCCGAATAGATTTTTTTCCATCTTTCAAAATATTAATATCTATTTTTTTATCTAGTCTATCCTTACTTACACTCACACTAACATAAGCATTATTTTCATTCCAATTAACAAGTTCCCTATCTTTTGAATTTCTATGAGATCTTGCAAAACCACAATAATAAATTGATTCTAGTATATTAGTTTTTCCTTGAGCATTATTTCCTATAAACACATTTACAGCTGGACCAAGTTCTATATCCAGCTTCCTATAATTCCTATAATTTAATAACATTAATTTTTTTATATACATAAAAACACCCAACTTAATTATAACACATAATATCTTTTGTGGCTTTACATGAAAATTTTAAACAATTTTAAAACTTTCATTCTCTATAGAAATTATATCTCCACTTCTTAATTTTCTTCCTCTTTGGGTACATACTTCTCCATTAACTAAAACTTCACCATCTTGAATTATCATTTTAGCCTCAGATCCTAATGAAACTGCTCCTACCCATTTTAAAAATGAATCTAACTTTATAAATTCTGTATTTATACTAATTTCATTCATACATAACTCCTCATTACAGATGCATAATTATTAATTTTAGTATATTTATGCATCTGCAAATTTGCTCCTCCCTTAAATTATCTAGCTAATCTTACAGGTAAAACTAGATATTTACTATCTTCTATATTTTTATTTCTAATAACACAAGGACTTACACTAGATGTTAACTCCAAAATAACTTCCTCTTCATCCATAACTTTTAGCACATCTAATAAATATCTAGAGTTAAATGCAATTTGCATTTCATCTCCTTGCAAATTCACCGAAACCTCTTCTCTTACTTTTCCCAATTGAGAATTGGATGTTATGATTAAAGTGTCTTCTTTTAATTCAAATTTTATAAGATTAGTGTTTCCTTCTTTTGCCATAAGAGAAGCTCTTTCTATCCCATTTTGAAGTTCTTGTTTATTTGCAGTTACCAGTCCTTTATATTCTTGAGGAAGTAAAGAGCTGTATTTTATAAATTCTCCCTCTAATAATCTTGATATAACTTTAGTTTCACCTAAATTAAATAATATGTGATTAGTAGTAAATGTTATATCTACGTCTTTATCTGTATCTTCTAATATTTTTGCAACTTCATTTAATGTTTTTCCTGGAATAACAGAACTTATTGTATTTTCTGAATCTATGATTTCTTTTCTTATAGCTAATCTATAACCATCTAATGCAACTAAATTTAAATATGAATTGTTTACTTCAAAAAGAATTCCTTGAAGTATAGGTCTTGCTTCATCTTGAGCTATTGCAAAAGATGTACCTTTAATCATATTTTTTAATAAGTTTTGAGGAATTGAAAATATTTTAGTTTCGTTTATGTTTGGTAAAGATGGAAATTCATCGCTGTTCATATAAAGTAAATTAAAGACAGATTTTTTACAAGTTATTTGTATAGTATTATCTTCGCCAATTTGTAGTTGTTCTATTACAATTTTGTCATTTGGTAGTTTTCTTATAATTTCTCCAAATAATTTAGCATCTACAACTATTGTTCCTTTTTGTAGTACTTCTGCATTTATTTTTGTTTCTATTGATATGTCTATGTCAGATCCAATTAATGTTAATCCTTCTGAATCTGCCTTTATATAAATACCTTCTAGAATAGGCATAGTAGATTTTCCAGTTATAGCTTTTTGCGCTATTGATATAGCTTCTTGTAATTTTGTTTTTTCACATATGAATTTCAATTTAAAACCTCCCTAATTATTCACAGCAAAATCGCTCTAAATATAGATAAAATTAATAATAAAATATAGTAACAATAGTAGTAGGGGCTGTGGATTTGTTCATAAGTACCTCTAGGCCTTATAAATACAAAAAAGTTAACAAAAAAATACTGTGGATAAGTTGAGCGTATTTACTATAAACTATCCACATTATTAAAAGCAAAATGTTAATTAAAATTTTATCAACAGAATATTAACTTTAGTTATGTACAATGTTAATTATTTTTGAGTAAGCTTCTTTGTTAAATCATTTATTGTATTTTGTGTGGATTCATCATTTTTTAAACCGCCTGATATTTTCTCATATGCGTGAATAACGGTAGTGTGATCTCTTCCACCAAATTCTTCTCCTATTTTAGGCAAAGATAAATCTGTAAGTTTTCTACTTAAATACATAGCTATTTGTCTTGGGTACGCTATATTTCTAGTTCTTCTTTGAGATTTTAAGTCCTCTACTCTTAAGTTATAATATGATGAAACAACATCTTGTATTGTTTCAATGGTTATATTTTTACTTTGTTTATTTGATATGATATCTTTTAAGGCCTCTGTAGCTAGATCTACTGTAATATCTCTACCGGTAAGAGATGAATACGCAACTATTCTAATAAGGGCGCCTTCTAACTCTCTAATGTTAGATTTTATTTTTGTAGCTATATATACCATTACTTCGTTAGCAACATTTAAATTTTCTACATCTGCTTTCTTCTTTAATATCGCCATTCTAGTTTCAAAATCAGGTGCTTGAATATCAGCGATAAGCCCCCATTCGAATCTACTTCTTAATCTGTCTTCTAAAGTAGGAATTTCTTTAGGTGGTCTATCAGATGATAGAATTATTTGTTTACTGGCTTCATGAAGAGCATTAAATGTATGGAAAAATTCCTCTTGAGTTCGCTCTTTACCAGCTATAAATTGAATATCATCAATAAGAAGCACATCTATATTTCTATATTTATTTCGAAATTCTTCATTTTTATCATCTTTAATTGCATTAATAAGTTCATTAGTAAATTTTTCAGATGATACATAAACAACTTTAGATTTTGAGTTATTTTGAAGAATATAGTGCCCTATAGCATGCATTAAGTGAGTTTTTCCTAGACCAACTCCCCCATATATAAATAAAGGATTATAAGCTTTAGCAGGTGATTCAGCAACAGCAAGTGATGCAGCATGGGCAAATCTGTTGGAATTACCTATAACGAATGAGTCAAAAGTATATTTAGGATTTAAGGTTGCTAGCATTAAATCATTTACTACAACAGCACTGTTTTTTTTATTATGTCTCAACGTAGTATCTTCTGAATGTAATTCACTAGTATCGGATTCAATTAAAAACTCTATATTATATTTCTTAGATGAAATAAGTTTTATTGCATTAGCTACCAAATCCTTGTATCGTTGTTCCAATATGTCCTTAGTAAATTCGTTAGGAACGCCTAGTTTTATGCTATCAGAAGATATAGATAAAGGTTCGCAACTTTTTATCCAAGTATTAAAACTAACTTCAGACATTTCACTTTTTATTATGTTTAATGTTTTTTCCCATAGTTGATTTAGTTGGGTATCCATCGTATATCCTCCAGTTACCTAATTATAAAAATTTCAAAAAAAGTATGTATATATAAAAAAATCTATAAATATAAACAACTTACTAACAGAAAATATGTACACATCCTATAATGATTGACTATGTATAAAAAAATATTCACATGTTAATAAATTTGTTGATATGTTTTAAAGTGTATATAAAAAGTTATGTTATCAACAATTGTGGAAAAAATAAAATCAACACTATAAACAATGAATAATATCTTGAAATAAGATAAAAATATATAAGGTGATGATGAGAACTGCCAAAAGTTGAACAAGTTATACACATAAATATCCACAGCTGTGGATAAGTTTGGTGTGAAATTAATTTATTCACAACATATTATTAATAATAACATAAATAAACAAAGGGGTTCAATAATTTATCCACAATTTTTATCTTTGTTAAGTATTTTATTAACATATTAAGTTTTCTTGACATGACTATTAAGGAAATATATAATTAAAAGGTAAAACTCAAAATGAGCAATAATATAGTTTTACTATATAAAATATAATTTGAAGGGGGTGTAGCTACATGTTCATGACATACCAACCTAAAAAGAAACAAAGAAAAAGAGAACATGGATTTAGAAAGAGAATGAGCACTTTATCTGGAAGAAACGTGCTTAAGAGAAGAAGACTAAAAGGAAGAAAAAGATTAACAGCATAAGGGCCGCTTTTGTGGCCTTTTTCTGCAAATGCAGAAATAAAAGGGAGACTTGATAAATGAGTATACAAAAACTAAGAAAAAATCTTGAGTTTAGAAATGTATATAGAAGAGGAAAGTCTTTTTCTAATGATACTTTAGTTTTATATATATTTTATAATAGAAGAAATAGAGACAATAATGATAAATTTAATAGGATTGGGATATCAGTAAGCAAAAAAGTTGGAAAGAGTGTAGTTAGGAGTAGAGTTAAAAGGTTAATTAGTGAGTGTTATAGATTGAATTGTAATAACTTGAAAGAAGGACACGATTTAGTTTTTATTGCTAGAAATGCTATTAAAGATAAAAGCTATTGGGATATAGAAAAAGCTATGCTTAATTTATTTAAAAGGTCAGGGATGATATATAATGAAAAGGATTTTAATAATTCTGATAAAGTTTTATAAAAGGTTCATTTCTCCTATGATGAGGTCCAATTGTATATACATACCAACTTGCTCTCAATATGCAATTGATGCAATTGAAAAATATGGAGCTATAAAAGGAAGTTTTATGGCTATAAAAAGAATTTTAAGATGTCATCCTTTCCACAAGGGTGGTTATGATCCAGTTAAGTAAATTACTAGGAGGTATTTATTTTGTTTAATGGTATAGCTGAATTTTTATATACGGTTGTAGAAAAGTTACAAGGTTTTATTTCAAATATAGGAATAACAGATATAGGTGTATCTTATGTTTTATCAGTATTGCTTCTTACATTAATAATAAGATTATTGATATTACCACTAAATATAAAGTCTATGAAGTCAACAGCTAAGATGCAAGAGATTCAACCTGAATTAAAAAAGATACAAACTAAGTATAAAAATAATCCTGAAAAATTACAACAAGAAACAGTAAAGTTGTATAAAGAAAATAATGTTAGTATGACGGGTGGATGTCTTCCAATGATAATTCAGATGCCTATATTATTTGCTTTATATGGTGCATTTATGAAAATTACTGCAGTAGAAGGACAGTCATTTTTATGGATAGCAGATTTATCTAAAAAAGATCCGTCTTTTATATTACCAGTTTTAGCAGCTGCTTTAACATACTTATCAACGGTGTATTCTACAAAAGCAAATTCTGCATCTGCAGCTCAGGCACCAGGAACTCCAAATATGGGTTCTATGAATATAGCTATGTCTGTTATGATAGGGGTATCAGCGATTAATTTTAGATCATTACTAGTTTTATATTGGATAATGGGTAGCGTAATACAAATAATCCAAACATATGTTATAGTTACTTTACCTAAGAAAAGAAAAGCAAAGCAAGCTCAAATTTCATAGATATTTATTTTATATAACTGCAGGGTAGGTGAATTTAATATGAAGTTAATAGAAGTTAATGGAAGAACTGTAGATGAGGCAGTAGATTCTGCCTTAAAGGAACTGAATGTTACTAAAGATAAAGTTGAAATCGAAATCCTAGACGAAGGAAATAAAGGATTTTTAAACATTTTTGGTGCAAAACCTGCCAGAATAAAAGTTAAAGTTAAAAGAGATTATATAGTTGAAGCAAAAAGTTTTTTGAGAAATGTTTTAAATTCTATGGAAATTAAGGCTGAAATAAGAATGAAGGAAGAAGATGATACTCTAAATATTAATCTAATTGGTCCTAATATGGGATTAATTATCGGTTATAGGGGGGAAACCTTAGATTCTTTGCAATATCTTATTTCTCTTGTAGTTAATAAAGGACATGAAAATCCTTATAAAAGGGTAGTACTTGATACTGAAAACTATAGAGCTAAGAGAGAAGAAACTCTTAAACGATTAGCTGGAAAAACTGCATTTAAAGTACGAAAATTTAAAAAGGCTATTAAATTAGAACCTATGAATCCTTACGAAAGAAGGATAATACATGCGGCATTACAAAATGATAAATCCGTATGCACTTACAGTGAGGGAGAAGAGCCTTTTAGAAAAATAGTTATTGATTTTAAAAGAGATTAGAAAGCCTGTTTGGGCTTTCTTTTATATATTCAATAAATTTTGACTAAGATAAATCTATTATGTAAAATATTTTGTAGTAGGGATATATTAGGTATAAATTTTTTAAGGAGGCCTAGTTAATAATGAAAGAGTTTGATACTATAGCTGCCATTGCTACTCCAGTTGGAGAAGGAGGCATATCTATAATAAGAATTTCTGGAAGTAATTCATTGGATATTGTTGATAAAATATTCAAGGCTAAAAATAATAAAAGTATTTTAGATATGAAATCTTATACTATGAGATATGGATATATAGTAAATGATGGAGATATTATAGATGAAGTAATAGTAAGCTTTATGAAAGGTCCTAAGAGTTTTACTTCAGAAGATATAGTTGAAATTAATTGTCATGGTGGAGTTGTTTCAACAAATAAAGTTTTAGATTCGGTTATAAGATTTGGTGCTAGACTTGCAGAACCAGGTGAGTTTACTAAACGGGCATTTTTAAATGGAAGAATAGACTTAAGTCAAGCAGAGGCTGTTATTGATATAATAAGAGCAAAAACAGACTTGTCTATGAAATCTGCTTTAGCTCAAAGTCAGGGATTACTTTCCCAGGAAATAAATAAATTAAAAGAGCATCTTCTTAATGCTTTGGCGTTAATAGAGTATGATGTTGATTTTACGGAAGATGAAGAAGAACCAGATGAGACTATTCCAATAAGAGTAGAAGAAAATTTGGTAGAGTCTATAGATAAAATTAATAAATTAATTGTAAATGCTGAGGAAGGTAAAATATTAAGGGAAGGTTTAAACATGGTTATAATAGGAAAACCTAATGTTGGAAAATCTTCTTTGCTTAACTATTTACTTCAAGAAAAAAGGGCTATAGTAACTGATATTCCTGGAACAACTCGAGATGTAATAGAAGAATATATAAATTTAGATGGAATTCCAGTTAAAATTGTTGATACTGCTGGTATTAGAGAAACAGAAGACATTGTAGAGAAAATAGGTGTTGAAAAATCTAAAGAAAAAATAGATGAGGCAGATTTAGTGGTATTAATGCTGGATATTAGTAGGGATTTTGAAGAACAAGATAGAGAGATAGTTAACTATATTAAAGATAAAAAACATATAGTACTTTTAAATAAGGTGGATTTAGATTATAAGATAAATAGAGATAGTCTTATAGATTTAGAAAATATTTTGGAAGTCTCTATTAGAAATGATGAAGGCATAGAAGCTTTTAAAGATAAGATTAAAGAGTTATTTTTTGGTGGAAAATTACAAAGTGAAAGTATTATTATATCCAATACAAGGCATAAAGAAGCTTTATATAGAGCAAAAGAAAATTGTGAATTAGCTTTAATGAGTGTAAGGAAAAATGAGTTTTTGGATTTAATATCTATATATGTAACCTCTGGATTAAAGGCTCTTGGTGAGATTACTGGTTCAGAGATTGAAGAAGATTTAGTGAATAAGATCTTCTCAGAATTCTGTGTAGGAAAGTAGGAAAAAAATATGAAGTATTTAGGCGGAATATTTGATGTTATAATAGTTGGGGCAGGTCATGCAGGTAGTGAAGCTGCTCTTGCTTCTGCGAGAATGGGATGCAAGACTTTATTGTGCACAATGAATTTAGATTCTGTAGCATTTATGCCTTGCAACCCCAATATTGGTGGAACAGCAAAAGGACATTTAGTAAAAGAAGTTGATGCCTTAGGTGGAGAAATGGGCGTTAATATAGATTATACTTTTATTCAATCGAGAATGTTAAATACCTCAAAAGGACCGGCAGTACACTCTTTAAGAGCTCAAGCTGATAAAAAAAGGTACCAAGAGAGAATGAAAAATATAATTGAGAATCAAGAAAATCTTTTTTTGCGTCAACTTGAAGTAACTGAACTTGAAGTGGAAGATGGAAAGATTAATGGAGTAGTTACTAAAAATGGAGCAGTCTTTAAAGCTGCATCAGTGGTATTGGCAACTGGGACATATCTTAAAGGAAAAGTTATAATTGGGGAAACTGCGTATAGTAGTGGTCCTAATGGATTATTCCCTGCAAATGATTTATCTCAGTCATTATTAGATTTAGATATATCGTTAAGAAGGTTTAAAACAGGTACTCCTGCAAGAATAAATAAACGTAGTGTGGATTTCAGCAATATGTCCGAGCAAAAAGGTGATGAAAAAATAGTCTCATTCTCATTTATGCATGATAATATTGATAAAGAGCAGGTATCTTGTTGGTTAGCTTATACTAATGAAAATACTCATGAGGTTATAAGAAAAAATATAAATAGATCTCCAATTTATAATGGATCAATCGAAGGAATAGGTCCTAGATACTGCCCATCTATTGAAGATAAAGTAATGAGATTTCCAGATAAATTGCAACATCAAATTTTTATAGAGCCTGAGGGTAATGATACTGAAGAAATGTATGTAGGTGGAATGAGCTCATCATTGCCTGAGGATGTTCAAATAGAAATGTTAAGAACTATAAAGGGTTTGGAGAATGTTGAAATAATGAGAACTGCCTATGCAATAGAATATGATTGCATTGACCCTACTCAATTAAAACCTTCTTTGGAATTCAAAAATATAAAAGGATTATTTGGTGCAGGTCAACTTAATGGAAGTTCGGGTTATGAAGAGGCGGCAGCGCAAGGTATAATTGCTGGAATAAATGCAGCTTTAAACGTAAAAAATGAAGAGCCTTTGATTTTAACTAGATCTGATGCTTATATTGGTGTTTTAATAGATGATCTTGTTACGAAGGGAACTTCAGAACCATATAGAATGATGACATCTCGTTCAGAGTACAGGTTATTATTAAGGCAGGACAACGCGGATTTAAGATTAACTGAATTTGGATATAAAGTTGGATTAGTAACAGAAGAGCGATATAAAAGATATTTGAATAGAAAAAATAATATAGAACAAGAAATTGATAGAATGAAGAAGCTTCAAGTAACTAACAAAAGAGAGAATAACGAAATATTGTTAGCTTTAGACTCTTCAGAGTTAAAGAAACCTATTTCCATGTATGAGCTTATTAAAAGGCCGGAATTAGATTATTTTTCTGTAAGCCGATTGGATGAAGAGAGGGTAGATTTACCTTATAATATTGGAGAACAAGTAAATATAATTGCAAAATATGAAGGTTATATAGATAAGCAACTTGAACAGGTTGAACAGTTTAAAAAAATAGAAAAGAGATTAATACCGCAGGAATTAGACTTTAACGATATTAGAGGATTAAGAAAAGAAGCTATTCAAAAGCTAGCGAAGATTAGACCAATTAATATAGGGCAGGCATCAAGAATTTCTGGTGTATCTCCAGCTGATATTTCTGTTTTATTAATTTATATGGAACAATACAGTAGACAAAAAAATTCTTAAAGGAGAGTTATATGGAATTCTTTGATTTAATGAGTAGAGCTTGTAAAGATGTAGGTTTAGAATTAACAGAAGAGAAATACAATAAATTTATAATGTATAAAGATCTTATACAAGAATGGAATAAACAAATAAATCTAACAGCCATTATTGAAGATGAAGACATAATAAAAAAACATTTTATAGATTGTATAAAAGCTTTTAAAGTAGATGAATTTAAAAATGCAAAATCTATAATTGATGTTGGAACAGGAGCAGGATTTCCTGGTATTCCATTAGCTATAATGAATGAAGATGTAGAAATAACTCTTCTAGATTCACTAAACAAAAGAGTTAATTTCCTTAATGTTGTAGTTAATAAATTAACTCTTAATAACGTTACAACTATTCACTCTAGAGCTGAAGATGGTGCTAGAAATAGTGAATTAAGAGAAAAATTTGATATAGCAACATCTAGAGCAGTTGCGAACATGAGTGTGTTATCAGAGTTATGTATTCCTTATGTCAAAAACAATGGACATTTCATTGCACTTAAAGGTCCATCTATTGAAGGTGAGTTAGAAGGGTCTCGAAATGCATTAAAGGTACTTGGTGCAAAATTAATAGATGTGGTAGAAGTTGAAGTTGAGGATACTGATTTAAAACACAATTTAGTTTTAGTGAAAAAGATTAAATCAACCTCAAATATTTATCCAAGGAAGGCTGGAACTATAAATAAAAAACCGATTGTGTAAATTCTTAGATTATTTTGTCTAACGATTTTTAAATATAAAAGAAGGATAAATTAATGTCTTTGTAGAAAATGTTAAATAATGGGAAATAATGTTAAACCAATAGTAAGGGATGGTAGAGGTCTATGCAAAATGAAGTCTTGTATGTAAATATAGAAAGTATTATACCAAATACTTATCAACCTAGGAAATTCTTCGATGAAGAAACTTTAGTAGAATTATCTCAATCTATAAAACAATATGGAATTATACAACCTTTAACTGTTAGAAAAAGAGGAGTTAGCTATGAATTAGTTGCAGGTGAAAGAAGATGGCGTGCAGCAAAATTAGCAAATATTCAAACTGTTCCTTGTAATATAATTGATATAACTGATACAGAATCGGCTGAGATTGCTTTATTGGAAAATCTACAAAGAGAGGACTTAAACTTTATTGAAGAAGCAGAAGCATATTATAACCTAATAAATGAACATAATTTTACTCAAGATGAATTAGCTAATAGAATGGGAAAAAAGCAATCTACAATTGCAAATAAACTGAGGTTACTAAAACTTGACTCTAAAATTAGAGAGTTATGCTTAGAAAATAGTTTGACAGAAAGACATGCTAGGGCTTTATTATCTTTACCAAATGAAGAAATGCAATTAAAAGTTGTAAAGAAAATTATAGAACAAGGTTTAAATGTTAAGAAAACTGAAGAACTTATAAATAAAGAACTATTAAAATTAGCTGGGGATGAGTTAAGCTCAAAAGGTACAAAAAGAATAACAGGAATATTTTCTCCTAAGATATATGTTAATTCAATAAAACAAGTATTTGATAAGTTCAAGATTCCAGCTCAATACAAATCTAAGGACTGTGGCGAGTATATTCAGATTACCGTAAATATACCAAAGAAATAAATTTAGAAATCCATCTATTAGTAGGTGGATTTTTTTATTATAAAAGAATAAAGTGTTTCACGTGAAACATTTTTATTAAATTTGAATTATAAATTAGATAAATGCTTTTAATATATGTATTTAAAATATATAATGTTATTGTACATAATAAAATTAAGGGATAAAAGAGGGGGAACTATGAAAGTTATATGTGTTTTTAATCAAAAAGGCGGAGTTGGTAAAACTACTACTAATATAAATTTATGTTCATATTTAGCAATGGAAGGGTACAAGGTTTTAGCAATAGATATGGATCCTCAGGGAAACACTACTTCTGGAGTTGGCATAGATAAGAGGATATTAGAAAAATCCATATATGACGTTATAACTTCAGATGTACCCTTAGAAGAAATTATACAGCAGTCAAGTTTGGTAGAAAATCTATACATAGCGCCTGCAACAATGGAATTAGCTGGAGCAGAAGTTGAGATAATAAATAATACTCAGAGAGAAAAAATTCTATTAAATCAAATTAAGAAGTTAGATGGAAAATTCGATTTTGTATTTATTGATTGCCCGCCTTCGTTAGGGATACTAACTATTAATGCTTTAACCAGTTCAAATTCTGTTTTTATACCAATTCAATGTGAATTTTATGCTTTGGAAGGCGTTGGTCAACTTATAAATACAATTGGTTTAGTAAAAAAGTCCTTAAATAAGAATATAGATATCGAGGGTGTTGTTATGACTATGTATGACAGCAGAACAAATTTGAGTAATGAAGTGCTTAAGGAAGTTGATAAATATTTCGGAGATAAGGTATATAAAACAACAATTCCTAGAAATATTAGGTTAGCTGAGGCTCCAAGTTTTGGACTACCTATAATGTTATATGATGATAAATGTAAAGGTGCAGAATCATATGCAAATTTGACAAAAGAATTTTTAAGTAGGCAATAAGGGGTAGGATATGAGTAAAAAATTTGGACTAGGGAAAGGGTTAAATGCTCTAATCCCTAATGATTATGAAGAAATAGCAGTGGAAAAAAGCAGTCAAACTTTAATATCACTAAATGATATTAAAGCTAATAGAGAGCAGCCAAGAAAAAGTTTTGATAATGAAAAAATATTGGAGTTATCACAATCAATTAAAAATCATGGCATTATTCAACCTTTAATTTTAAAAAAGAAAGATGATTTTTATGTAATAATTGCAGGAGAAAGAAGATGGAGAGCCGCAAAATTGGCAGGTTTAAAAGAGGTTCCAGCAATTATAATGGATATCACAGATAAAGAGTTGCTAGAACTTTCTTTAATAGAAAATATCCAAAGAGAGGATTTAAATCCTATAGAAGAAGGAAAAGCTTTTAAAAAATTACTTGAGGATTTTAATTTAACTCAGGAATCTTTGAGTGAAACTCTATCCAAATCCAGAACATCTATAACGAATACTATGAGATTACTTAATTTAGATGATAGAGTTCAAGATTATATAATAGATGGTGTTATTAGTGAAGGTCATGGAAGAACTTTATTAGGAATTAAAGAAAAGGATATTCAATATGAACTTGCACAAAAGGTTATAGATGATAAAATATCTGTACGTGAACTAGAAAAAATAGTTAGAAATATTACGGATATTAAAAATGAAAAAAAATTAGAGGAAAAGATTAAAGATTTATCTATTTACTACAAGGATATTAGAGAAAAATTAGAAAACTATTTTGGAACTAAGGTCAATATTGAAAAAAAGAAGAATAAAGGTAAAATAGAAATAGAGTATTATTCTGAAGAAGATTTACAAAGAATATTAGATATAATTAATATGCAATAGACAGTTTCACGTGAAACATAATGAAAAGGAGAAAATGATGGAAAATATACTTAGTATTATAAATTCTTACGGAGCATATATATTTATAGGTATGGGAGTAGTAATAGTATTCTTATTCATTCTAATAATGATATTATTTAGATCTCTTAATAAGGTTGAAAATAGGTATAGAAAATTAATGCGTGGAGCAAATAGTAAAAATATTGAAGAGTTAATAATGGGATATCTAGACAAAGTAGATAAAGCAAATGAAAAATCTCAAGAGGCATTTGATCTATGCAATAAAGTTGAAGAAAAAATGAAAAAGTCAATTCAAAAGGTTTCTGTTATAAGATATAAGGCGTTTGAAGATGTTGGAAGCGATTTGAGTTTCTCTGTAGCACTTTTAGATGAAAACAATGATGGTGTGATACTTACAGGAATATATGGAAGAAATGAAAGCACTACTTATGCAAAACCAATAGATAAAGGAATATCAAGATATGATTTATCAGAAGAAGAGATGAGTGTTTTAAATAAAGCAATTGGAACTGTTTAATACAAAAGTATAAAAACCTCCCTTAAAGAAATACTAGCTTTAAGGGAGGTTTTTTACATGAATATATACATAAGTGATGAA
The DNA here is from genome assembly GCF_900130055.1 of Clostridium intestinale DSM 6191. Classification (GTDB taxonomy): domain Bacteria; phylum Bacillota; class Clostridia; order Clostridiales; family Clostridiaceae; genus Clostridium_T; species Clostridium_T intestinale. Next base: position 143,483 of record NZ_FQXU01000010.1, on the reverse strand, counting down.
CTAGAGTATCTAAGAAAAGATTTTATAAGTAAAGGATATAAATTAGTAAAGGATCCTTACAAAAGTGATGTAATATTAACCAATCTAAAAGAAACAAACTTAAGTAATATCAATAATAGAATGAGAAATTCAAATATAATAATAATAGATTCTGTAAGTAGGAATATAAAAGATATAGAAGATATATTAACAAACTACTATGGAAATGACTTGTATTAAATATATTCTATAAATTTTCTAAAACTTTAACGATGGAGTTATTTCTACCACCAATAGCTTTTATAGCAAAATGATAAATACCTTTAGATATAGTGTCAGCTAAAGTCATAACTGTGAAAAGTCTAGTATTTTGAAGAACCATAAATTCAAAATTTCCAGAAATATTAACAATACCAGTTATACTTAAATCTCCTACAGCTGGTAGGTCTTTATTAACAGCTAGGCCAGGAAACAACGGTTTTTGGTCCAATATAACCTTACCTACATTCTGAAGATTACCTAAACAAGCATCAATGGCAATGATATATGGATTATCATATAAAGAATTAATTTCATTAAGTGTTTGGTGAAGATTTTTTGCATGTACAGGATTCTCTAAGTCTCCATAAAGTATAATGTTTTTTCTGATTAAACATTTGAGTTTATAACCGACTAAAGGACCAAGAGAATCTCCAGTGGATCTATCAGTGCCAATGCATATAAAAACAATAGTTCTATTATCACTTATTATAGGTTTTAACTTTTCAAATAGATAATCTCTTATTTCAAATATAGTTTTTGGAGACGTAGCATCGCAAATTAATTTAGACATAAAAAAACCTCCTTTAAATGGAATTATTTCCATTTAAGGAGGTTTCTATACTTAAAGAATACCTTCTTCTTTAAATATAGCATAAAACACTACCATAAACATACAAAAGAACATACCTGAAACACCATTAGCTTTTAATCCAATAAATATGGCAGCTAATACTGCAACAGGATTTAATCCTAATGAAGTTGACATAACCTTAGGTTCAATAATTTGTCTTGTGATAAATACAATGACATACCAAATCAATAAACCTACGCCAACCAAATGATTTCCAATAAACAGATTATAAATAATTAATGGTATATAAATCATAGGCATTCCTAGTACAGGTAACAGATCTAACAATGCACATAACATACTAAGGATAAGTGCATATTTAACTCTAAAGATAGTAAAGCCAATAAGAGTGATTACAAAAGACATCAAAATTAATAACATATATGAAATTCCATAAGTAATAAGTTTATGTCTTACCTTGGCAAAAATAACAAAAAAAGAATTGTTCTCTAAAGGTAATGAAGACATCAAATCTCTTGAGTCAGAGGTTGCAAATTTTTTTGTAAAGAAGTATGTTGTTAAAAGTGTAAAAATTATTATCATAAGCATGTAAGGAATATAAGAAGCAACTGATAAAACAAAAGTAACAACTGATGATCCAACTGAAACACTAATATTTACAATTTTACTTATAGACCCTGATGTAGCATCTTGAATAGAGCTAATTATAACTGGGTCTATATCTAGATTATAAAAGTAATCCTGAATTTCAGTAAATTTAGTCGCAATATCAGCAGGGTTTTTGGATAAGTATTCCTGAACATTTTTTGTTAAATTTACAATTTGAGAAGATAATGACCCTATGAGTATAGTTATTGTTATAATAAGTATAGAGAAAAACAAAAGCGTTGTTATAATTGAAGCTAACGAATCCTTTAATTTAAAGCTCTTAATTAGGTACTTAGTTGGTTTACGCAAAATCAAAGCAAATAAAGCAGCAAGCACAAATGGAACTGTATATGGCAAGGTTTTAAAGAAAATAATAAATCCCAATGTATAAAGAATAAAAAAAAGCGCTAATTTGCTAATTTTATCTTCAAATTTTTTCATGATCATCTCCCCTTTAATAAAGTACTTATAAACAGTAAGCTTGTTCTACACATTATACCAAATATTTCATAATACATAAAGTCTAATTGATAAGTGAAGTATAAAAGATAGAATATTAAATTTTAGACTATACAAAAAATTTTTAATCAATAATCTTAAAATATAACTTAAAAAAATAATGGATGTTTTGTATAATATAATATGAAAAAGCATGAAATAAGTTTTGTGTAAAACTAATGAAAGATAAGCACAAGTAAATAGCTGGAGGAAGATTAAATGTATATATTAAACTCTTTTTTTTCGATAGATTTTGATAGTGAGAAGGTATATATAGGAAAATATCCTATTGATCTAGAAAAAATTCAAAATATAATAGGTAAAATTATTCAGATTATAATAATATTAATATTAATGGCAATAGCTATTAAAGTGGGTAATTATATTATAAATAGGTTTGTGAAAAGACAGGCAATGAGTAGAGCAAGTTTTACATTAGATGAAAAGAAAGCTACTACTATTGGGGAGGTTTTAAAAAGTATATTAAGATATTCAGTTTACTTTTTTGGAGTAGCTGCAATTGTTGCAAATATATTTACCGGTATTTCATTAACCTTAGCATCTATTGGAGGGGTAGCTTTAGGGTTTGGAGCTCAAAATCTAGTTAAAGACTTGATAAATGGATTTTTTATATTATTTGAAGATCAATATGCTGTAGGAGATTATGTAACCATAGGTTCATTTTCTGGAACAGTTGAAACAATTGGTATTAGGACAACAGTACTAAAAGGATTTAGTGGAGATATTCATTTAATACCAAATGGAACAATACAGCAAGTAACAAACCATTCTAGAGGAGCAATGAAGGTAGAAGTTGATGTTGTTGTACCTTATAAAGAAAACTATGATAAAGTATCAAATATAATAAATAATGCATGTAAGAAAGTCGTTGAAGAAAATGAAAATGTTATAGATGAGCCTAAGGTATTAGGAATAGTTTCATTAGATAGTTCATCAATGACAATAAGAGTAAATGGAACAAGTAAGCCAATGGGACAATGGGAAATAGAAAGAACCTTGAAGAAGGAAATCAAAAAAGCATTAGAAGAAGGATCAATAGAAATACCATATCCTAGAACTGAAATGATAACAATTAAAAGTATTGATAACGAGTAAAGAGTGGGGGAATAAATAATGGAAGAATTTAATTTAGGTGATGTAGTATTAATGAAAAAACAACATCCTTGTGGAAGCTCTGAATGGGAAATAATAAGACTAGGAGCAGATATAAAAATAAAATGTGTTGGATGTGGAAGGCTAGTAATGCTACCTAGAAATAAATTTCAAAAAGGGGTAAAAAAAATCGTAAATTCTACTAAAGAGGAAAAAAGCAAATAATTTACATAATAATGCTTGAAATAGATATATAAAAGTGATATACTAGTTTATTGTAAGTCCCTGCTATGTTTAGCATAGCCAATAGTCCGGAGGGAGGTGAAAAGAATGAGAAAATATGAAACTATATTTGTAATACACCCATCATTCGAAGAGGAGGCTGTTAAAGCTACAATCGAGAAGTTTAAAGGTGTTATTGAAAATGGTGGAGGAACTGTTGACAACGTAGATTTCTGGGGTAAGAGAAAACTTGCTTATGAAATAAAAAAAGTTAACGAAGGATTCTACACATTATTCAACTTCAGTGCTAACCCAGAATTACCAAGCGAGTTAGACAGAGTATTTAGAATAACAGACGGAATCATAAGACACATAATAGTTAAAGAAGAGAAATAAGGTGGTGTTTTGAATGAATAAAGTAGTTCTAATAGGCAGACTTACTAAAGATCCTGAGTTAAAGTTTACTCCAGGAAATGGTACTGCAGTAACCACTGTAACTCTAGCAGTTGATAAGTATAATTCTTCAACTGGACAAAGAGAAGCGGACTTTATCTCAGTAACAATATGGGGTAAACAAGCGGAATCTACGGCTAATTACATGAGCAAAGGAAGCTTAATGGCTATTAGCGGTAGAATACAAACTAGATCTTATGATGCTAAAGATGGAACCAAGAGATATGTTACAGAAGTTGTTGCTAATGAAGTAAGCTTCTTGAGCAAATCTAATTCTTCTTCAAATGGAAGAAGCAATGGTTTCAACAATGGTTCTGAATATAATGCGCCACAAGATACATTCGGTGGTGGAATGAGCTTTGAAGAGGATATGACTCCTGTAGATGATGGAGACATTCCATTCTAAAATTTAGGTAAGGAGGGAAAATGATGAGCAGAGAAGTAAGAAAAGGCGGCAAGATGAGAAGACCAAAGAGAAAAGTTTGTGCTTTTTGTGTTGATAAAGCTGACTCTATAGATTATAAAGATATAAATAAGCTAAGAAAGTATGTTACTGAAAGAGGTAAGATATTACCAAGAAGAATTTCAGGTACATGCGCAAAACATCAAAGACAATTAACTGATGCTGTAAAGAGAGCTAGAAATATAGCTTTATTACCATTTACAACAGAGTAAACAAAAACCCCTGTATAAGGGGTTTTATTTTTTATTATGAGAATTTTAAAAAGGTATAGTTGAAATAGTATCAAAAAAAAACTAAAATAGATATACAGGGTATTGAACAATAAAGGGGGGAGCGGTCCTTGAAGAAAGATAATTTAAATATAATGGGTGACATAAAGTTAATCGAAGAAATGAAAGCTCAATTATTGTGTATAATAGGAGAATTTTATCTATTATTAACTAAGGGAAGTAATGTGGCTAAAGATGCAGTTTTAGAGTGTATATCTTCAGCAATGATAATATTATATCTACTAGGAGAAAAGCTCGGATATTCATATATACAGATAGATGAAAATACAAAAGAAAAAATAAGAATTGGTATATTAGATGATGATGAAGATAAATATGGAAGTTCACTAAATAAATTGCATAGCCATTTAAAAGATAGAGTATAATTTATAAATATAGAGTACTAAAAATTTATTTAAATGAATGCAAATTATTTATAGAAAAAATAGAGTAGCCTCAAAAATAGCCATAAAGGAGGCAATTAATGAAGGAAAGTATTAAAAAGTATGATAAATTAATTATACTGATCATATTACTGACATTGGCGTCTGTATTTTATATATCAGAGAAAATAGGATACTTATTTATAACTTTATTACTGATAGTAGTAGATAGCCTCTATAATATATATAAAAGTAATCAATTACAAAAGAGTTTTTCTACGAAAATAGATAACGTTAGTAAGTATTTAACTAATTCTATAGAAAAAAACATACAAAACAACATATATCCAGTAGCTATAATAAAAGATAATGGAGACATAATATGGAATAATAAAAAGTTTCATAAAGAATTAAATTCGGATAAAAATCCACATTATAATATTTTGAACATCATTAGAGGAGTATCTTTAGATAAGCTAATTAAACAAGACACCAATATACCGCATAGAATAAATCTTAAAGGTAAGATTTATGATGTTTATGCACAGAGAATAGAATTTATAGATGAGAAAGAATCATTTATAATATATTTTAATGATGTAACATATCTAAAAAGTAGCACTGCAACTAAAGAAAGTATCATGCTTATAGAAGTAGATAATTTAAGTGATGTTGTAAAGTCTATGGAGGATGATAATGGGCCTCTTTTAGTAGCAGAAGTTGAGAGAACCATAAATAACTATGCGTCCAACCTAGGAGCAATGATAAGGAAGTATGAATCAAATAAATATGTATTATCTGTATCAAATAAATTAATTGAGGAACAGATAAAGAAAAAATTTGATATCCTTGATGCAATAAGAGATATAGATATGGGAAATAAAATAGATGTTACATTAAGTATAGGGGTTGGAATAGGTGAAAATTCATCTGCAGAAAATCATAGTTATGCAGTAACAGCAAAAGAGCTTGCTTTAGGAAGAGGCGGAGACCAAGCAGTAGTAAAATGGAAAGAAAAAATATCATTTTTTGGTGGAAATACTAAAGAACTAGAAAAAAGAACTAGAGTTAGAGCAAGGGTAGTAGCAAGAGCTTTAAAAGACTTAGTTTATGAAAGTTCTAAAGTATATATAATTGGACATAAAAATCCGGATATGGATTGCTTTGGTTCAGCTTTTGGGTTATCATCAGCAATAAAGCAACTAGGTAAGGAATGTAAGATAATACTAGGAAATGATAATAGAAATATAGAGTTCTTTATGGAGGAAGTGAAGGGTCATAGTAAATACGATGACTTATTTATTTCAGCTCAAGAAGCCGTAGAGAAAATTGATAAAGAAACTTTAGTTATAATAGTTGACGTTCATAACAGTAATTATGTTCAAGATATAGAAACTGTAAATAAAGCGCAAAAATTAGTTATAATTGATCACCATAGAAGAAGTCCAGATATGATAGAGGGGGCGCTCCTAAACTTTATAGAAATATATGCCTCTTCAACATCAGAATTGGTAACAGAAGTAGTTCAATATATGCTGGATAAACCTAAACTAGAAACTATAGAAGCAGAAGCTTTACTTGCAGGTATATTTATAGATACTAAAAACTTTATATTTAAAACAGGTGTAAGAACCTTTGAAGCTGCCTCATTCTTAAGAAGATTGGGAGCTGACACAATACACATTAAAAAACTCTTCTCTGATGATTTAGAGAACTATATAAAAAAGGCAGAAACTATTAAATCAGCAGAAGTTGAAAATAATATGGCTATTGCCACCTGTCCACCAGAAACCACAGAAATTGTATTAGCAGCCCAAGCTGCGGATGATCTTCTAAATATTACTGGTATTCAAGCATCCTTTGTATTTGTTAAAATAGAAGGAGAAATTTATATAAGTGCAAGATCACTTGGTGATATAAATGTTCAGGTTATTTTAGAAGCTTTAGGTGGTGGTGGTCATATGACCATGGCGGGAGCTAAGTTAAGTGACTTAACAATAGCTCAAGCAAAAGAAAAATTGAAAAAAGCTATAAAAAACTACTTAAAGGAAGGTGAATAACATGAAAGTAATATTACTTCAAGATGTTAAAAAAGTTGGAAAGAAAGGTGAGGTTATTGAGGCGTCAGATGGATACGCTAGAAATTTTCTATTTCCTAGGAAATTAGCACAAGAAGCTACAGGCAATAACTTACACATTTTAAATACTCAAAAAGAAAATGAAAGAAAGAAAAAATTAGCTGAAATTGAAGCTGCTCAGAAATTAGCAGGTGAATTAAAGAATAAAGAAATAACAGTAAAAGCTAAAGCAGGGGAACAAGGTAGACTATTTGGAGCTATAACTAGTAAAGATGTTGCAGCACTTATTAAAGTTCAACACAAAGTTGAAATTGATAAGAAAAAAATATCTATGGATACAATTAAGATAGCTGGAACTTATGAAATAGAGTTAAAGCTTTATCCAGAAGTTACAACAAAAATGAAGGTTGTTATTGTTCCTGAAGCATAAGGAGGATAATATATTGAGAACAAAAAATGAAGCTAATGTATTACAAGAATTGATGAATAACGAGCTTTCTTTAGAATCACAAGTTAATGTACTATTTGATATATTAAAGAATGTATTAGATGAAGGAGCTATAAGAGCAAGAACCGTAAAATATAAGCTTCAAAAATACGTTAAATCTGACTCTATATATGAAAGGGTTTATGCATTAAATAAAATTGCATCAGATGGAAAAGGAATAAAAGTAGTTCCGGATTCCAAAAATATTCATGAAGTTATGGAAGAAGTTTTTGGCTGGGTATCAGAAGAACTAGCAAGAAAATATATTCAAAATAGAATAGAGTCTGATGTAGAACAGGCACTAATGGAAAGACAAGATAAATATATTGATGAAATGAGACTTGGAATAATACGCAAACAGAAAGGTCCTGAAAATGCAAAAACTCTTAAAAAATATGCAGATTTAGAAGTCCTTGATGCTAGAAAAACAAGCAAAAATATAATGAGTTTATTAAGACCTTCAGATTTTGATGAAATAGTTGGACAGGAGAGAGCTATTAAATCTCTATTATCAAAAATGGCTTCTCCATATCCTCAACATATAATTCTTTATGGACCTCCAGGGGTAGGTAAAACTACAGCTGCAAGAATAGCCCTTGAAGCCGTAAAAAAGATGAATTTTACACCTTTTGATGATGACTCAAAATTCGTTGAAGTAGATGGAACAACCGTAAGATGGGATCCAAGAGAAATAACTAATCCACTACTAGGATCTGTTCATGATCCTATTTACCAAGGAAGTAAAAGAGACTTGGCTGAAATAGGAGTTCCAGAACCAAAGCCAGGTCTAGTAACTGAAGCTCATGGTGGAGTATTATTCATTGATGAAATTGGAGAATTAGATGATATTCTTCAAAATAAATTATTAAAAGTATTAGAAGATAAAAGAGTGGAGTTCTCATCTTCATATTATGATCCAGATGATGAAAATACACCTAAATATATAAAGTATCTTTTTGAAAATGGAGCGCCAGCAGATTTTGTATTAATAGGTGCTACAACAAGAGATCCAGGAGAAATAAACCCAGCATTAAGATCAAGATGTACAGAAGTATATTTTGAACCATTAGCAGTAAGTGACATAGAAGATATTATAAAAAATGCAGCTAAAAAACTTAATGTTATTCTAGAAGATGGTGTATCAGAATTAATAAGTAGATATACAATTGAAGGAAGAAAAGCAGTAAACATATTAGCAGATGCATATGGATATTCACTTTATAATAATAAAGAAGACATTCCAGAACAATCTACTATAACATTAAAAGATGTTGAAGAAGTATTAGCTATAGGAAGATTTATTCCTTATGAGAGATTAGATAAAAATACAGATAGTGAAGTTGGACATGTATATGGACTTGGAGTTTCAGGATTTTTAGGTTCAACTCTAGAAATAGAAGCTACAGTATATCCTGCAAAGGAAAAAGGGACAGGCTCAATAAGGTTCAATGAAACAGCAGGATCTATGGCTAAGGACTCTGTATTTAATGCTGCATCTGTTATAAGAAAAGTCACAAACAAAGATATTAAAGATTATAATATACATGTAAATGTAGTTGGTGGAGGAAATATAGATGGTCCATCAGCTGGAGTAGCTATTACAATGTGTATAATAAGTGCTTTAGAAGAAAAACCAATAAGACAAGATGTTGCAATTACAGGAGAAGTATCTTTAAGAGGTAAAGTTAAGCCTGTAGGAGGGATATTTGAAAAGATATACGGAGCAAGAAGAAAAGGAATTAATCTTGTTATCATACCTAAAGATAATGAAAAAGAGATTCCTGATGGCTTAAAAGATATTACTGTTAAAACAGTAAGCTCTGTAGAAGAGGTTATGAACATAATATTTGGTTAATACTAAAAAATAGAGGCATAGCCTCTATTTTTTATCGCATGTGAAAATATAGGTTAATTAATCCAAAGGTAATTTACTTTTGGATGTAAAATTACTATAATCTTTTTATATAGGCATTAATATAGGGTGGTGAAGAGTATGGAAAACAGCATAATGAAGAGTTTGCCACAAAGCATTGAAGCTGAGCAATCTGTAATAGGGTCAATGATTATAGATAAAACAGCTATAGCTCAAGCAGCAGAAGGTTTAAAAGAAGAAGACTTTTATAGAGATTCACATAAAGTAATATTTAAAGCAATAATAAAAATGTTTCAAAAAGATATGGCTGTAGACTTAGTAACATTATTAGAGTATTTAAAATCTACTAGTCAACTTGAAAATGCAGGGGGAGCCACTTATGTTACTGAGATAAGCGGATCAGTTCCAACAACTGCAAATTTAAGTTCATACATAAAGATTGTTTCAGAAAAGTCTTTACTAAGAAGGCTTATAAGGGCGTCTACTGAGATTATTGAGTCTAGTTATAATGAGCAAGGTAATGTAGAAAAAGTATTAGATACTGCTGAGAAAAGAATATTTGATATATCTGAGAAAAGAAGCACTTCTGATTATGAAGCTCTAAGCGATGTTTTGGAAAGAAGTTTTCAACAAATAGAGAAGCTTTTTAATAATAAAGGCGATATAACTGGAGTAGGATCAGGCTTTATGGATTTAGATGCAAAAACATCAGGCTTTCAAAAAGGTGACATGGTTCTGATTGCGGCAAGACCATCAATGGGAAAAACTACGTTTGCACTAAATATAGCTGAGCATGCAGCTTTAAGAGAAGGAAAAAGTGTAGTTATATTTTCTCTGGAAATGTCTAAAGATCAGCTTGCATACAAATTACTTTGTTCAGAGGCAAATGTAGATATGCTTGCGCTTAGAACGGGAAACTTAGAAGACAAAGATTGGGATAGCATAGCTAGGGCTTCAGGACCATTATCAAAGGCTAAAATATATATTGACGATACAGCCGGCGTAACAGTAATGGAAATGAGAAGCAAGTGTAGAAGAATAAAAATAGAACACGGCATAGATCTAATAATGATAGACTATCTTCAGCTTATGTCGGGTTCAGGAAGTGAAAGTAGACAACAAGAAGTTTCTGAAATATCAAGAAGTATAAAAGCATTAGCTAAAGAAATGGAATGCCCTGTAATAGCCTTATCACAGCTATCACGTGCTCCGGAGCAAAGAGCAGACCATAGACCTATGTTATCTGACTTAAGAGAATCTGGGTCAATAGAGCAGGATGCTGACGTTGTTATGTTTTTATATAGAGATGAATACTATAACAAAGAAACAGAAGAAAAAAATGTAGGTGAATGTATAATAGCAAAGCAAAGAAATGGTCCTGTAGGAACAGTAAAGCTTGCATGGTTGGGACAATTCAGTAAATTTGGTAATTTAGACACTGTTCATAGGGATTAATGTTATATAATGAACTATCTTAAAAGCTATCACAATTATTTTGTGGTAGCTTTTTTTTCGATATATAAAAACCATTAAAACTATTTTAACTTCTGATTTGTAGAGGCTTTTTCTCAAGTTCCATTAAAATCCTTTTAGTAATTATGTTTAATAAGAAGTTAAGCACTTTATTACTGTAGAAGCGTTCCTCAGCTTCATCAAAGTTATTTTGCTTGATTTATGTTTAATAAGAAGTTAAGTACTTAAATAGAAAAATAGAAAAATAGAAAAATAGAAAAATAGAAAAGTAGAAAAGTACTTAAATAGAAAAATAGATATCTATTTATATATATAACTATATAACTATATAACTATATAACTATATATAGCATTTATGCGGGTTACAGCTAGGTATGTAATAAATTTTTACCTATATGTATGAAATTATTACCTTAATAAACAAAAATGAAATTGTTTACTGTAAAATAATCTTGTAATAAAAATGAGTTGGAGGGGTTCATTAATGAAAAAAAGAAGAATATTTGCTTTAACACTAAGTACATTAATGTTAGCTGGAGTTATTACAGCATGCGGTAAGAAGGATGACTCAAGTGCTGATGGCAAGAAGGATTTAAAATTAACAATTTACTGCGGATTAATGGAAGATCACATGGTAAAGGTTGTAGAAGAATTTAAAAAAGAAACAGGGGTTCAGGCTGAAGCTGTTAGAATGTCTTCTGGAGAAATTTTAGGAAGAATAAGAGCAGAAAAGGATAATCCAAAAGCATCAGTATGGTATGGGGGACCCGCAGATGCTTTTGTTCAGGCAAGTGAAGAAGGTTTACTTGAAAATTATATATCTAAAAATGCATCAGATATACCAGATAAATATAAGGATAAAGATGGAGCATGGACAGGAATATATGTTGGATATTTAGGGTTTGCGTCTAACAAAAAATTATTAGATGAAAAGGGGGTTAAGGCACCAACTTCATGGAAAGATTTATTAAAACCAGAATTCAAGGGACAAGTATCTATAGCTAATCCTGGATCTTCAGGAACTGCTTATACAATGTTAGCAACAATGATACAGTTAATGGGCGAAGAAGAAGGATTAAAATATATGAAGGAGCTAAATGCTAATATTAAGTCTTATGAAAAATCTGGAACTGCTCCAGCTAGAATGGCTGGACAAGGTGAAGTAATGGTTGGGATATCATTTTTACATGATGGAATTAAATATAGAGAAGAAGGAATGAAGGATTTAGTATTAACAGCACCTGTAGAAGGTACCGGCTATGAGATAGGTTCAACAGCAATTCTTAAAGGTGGTCCAGATCAAGAGGCTGCTAAGATGTTTATAGATTACGTATTAACAAAAGAGGTTCAAGAGCTTGGAAAAACTGTAGGTTCCTATCAATTCTTAACAAATGAAAAAGCTGTAGCACCAGAGTTAGCAAATGAAATCAAAGACACAAAATTAATTGACTATGATTTAGATTGGGCAGGTAAAAATAGAAGTGCTTTAGTTGAAAAATGGAATCAAGCAATAAAATAAATTATTAATAGAGGGGTTTTAGCCCCTCTATTATAAAATAATTTTATAATAGGAGTGGTAAAAATGGGTTTTAGTTCGCGAAGAATTCGGATGAAACATGAAATAAATGATATGAAAAAGATTTGGAGAGATCCAATGCTTTTAACAACTATAATATTTTTAATAATTACGTTATCAATATTTATAATATACCCATTATATTCGGTATTAAAAGTAAGTTTTATAGAAAATCAAGGGTTTTCTATGAATGCATATCTAAAGGTATTAAGAGATATTGATTTTAGAAAGACATTTTTAAACACATTATTATTAGGAACTACAGTGGGAATATTAGCAACATTAATAGGCTTCATATTTGCTTATGCAGATGCTTATATGCGTTCACACTTTAAAAGATTATTTAAAATAGTATCGATATTACCAGTAATATCACCACCGTTTGTATTAGCTTTATCAGCTATAATGTTATTTGGACAATTTGGATTAGTGACAAGGCAACTCCTTGGTATAACTAATTTTAATATATACGGATTTAAGGGAGTAGTTATGGTTCAAACCATGACATTTTTTCCAGTGGCTTATCTTTTACTTATAGGATTATTAAATAGAATAGACCCCTCTTTAGAAGAAGCAGCAAGAAATATGGGAGCCTCTAGATGGAAAACCTTTAGGACAGTTACGCTACCACTTATGCTTCCAGGACTTGCAAATGCGTTTTTATTAACTTTTATAGAAGTTGTTGCAGACTTTTCTAATCCTATGGTTATAGGAGGAAATTTTTCAACCTTAGCAACAAAAATATACATGCAGGCAATAGGAAACTATGATATGGCAGGAGGAGCAGCTATAGCAGTGGTATTACTTTGTTTATCTATTTTATTGTTTGTAGTTGAAAAATTCTGGCTAGAGAAAAAGTCCTACGTTACAGTAACAGGTAAGGCATCAAGAGAGAGGGATTTAATTAAAGAAAATCATATAGTATGGCCGATAGATATATTTTGTTTATTAGTTTCTATATTTGTATTTTCATTTTACTTATTAATACCATTAGGTGGCTTTTTTAAGGTAATGGGAATAGATTATTCATTTACATTAAATCATTTTAAATATGTATTTGATTTAGGAATGAAGTCGCTTAAAGATACAACAATTCTATCTTTATGGGCTACCCCTATAACAGGTATATTAGGGATGGTTATAGCATTCCTTATAGTAAGAAAGAAATTCTGGGGAAAAGGTTTTATAGAATTTACATCCTTACTAGCTATGGCTGTACCAGGAACTGTTTTAGGATTAGGTTATATAAGTGCATATAATACTAAGCCCCTTATATTAACGGGGACAGCTTTAATAATAGTAATAGCATTTATAGTTAGAAGTATTCCTGTAGGTGTAAGATCAGGAGTAACTGCACTTCAGCAGATAGATCCTGCAATAGAGGAAGCGGCTCAAGACTTAGGTGCTAGTACAACTAAAGTATTTACTTCAGTTACTTTACCATTAATAAAATCTGCATTTTTTAGTGGGTTAGTATATACATTTGTTAGGAGCATGACAGCTGTAAGTGCAGTTATATTTTTAGTAACTCCTAAATATCAATTGCTTACAGCATCTATATTATCTCAGGTTGATAATGGTAGATTTGGAGTTGCATCAGCATTTTCAACAATATTAATAATTATAGTATATGCAGCAATAGCTATAATGTATTTTGTTTTAGGTAAGTTTGGAGTAAGTAAAACAGAAAGTAATATTATATAACTAATAGGGGTGAGAGATATGCAAAGAAGTAAAGGTGTAAATATAAAAGATATAACTAAGATATATATAACTCATGAAAAAAAATCAGAATTTAAGGCTGTAGATAATGTCTCTGTAGATATAAATGCAGGAGAGTTCGTTACTCTTTTAGGTCCTTCTGGATGTGGAAAAACCACTATACTTAGAATGATAGCTGGGTTTGAAGTGCCAACAGATGGAGAAATATATCTAGGTGGGGATGTTATAAATGATTTAACTCCAGATAAAAGGGACACAGCCATGGTATTCCAAAGCTATGCTTTATTTCCTCATTTAAATATATATGATAATGTAGCATATGGATTAAAATTAAAAAAGATATCAAAAGAGGAAATAAAAAACAGAGTAAATGATATAATAAATTTAGTAGGGCTTGAAGGGATGGAACTAAGATATCCAAACCAACTGTCAGGTGGACAACAGCAAAGGGTAGCTTTAGCTAGAGCTTTAGTTATGGAGCCAGGAGTACTACTATTTGATGAACCTTTATCAAACCTTGATGCTAAATTAAGGGTATATATGAGAACAGAGATAAGAAAGATACAGAAAAAAGTTAAAATTACAGCTATATATGTAACTCATGATCAATCAGAAGCTATGAGTTTATCAGATAGAATAATAATAATGAATAAGGGTGTTATTGAACAAGTAGGAACACCTAAGGAGATATATTATAAACCAGCATCAGAGTTTGTTGCAGACTTTATAGGTGCGGCTAACTTTTTAAATGGAAAAATATTAGAGAAAAAAGACGAGAAAATTAAGCTTGATATAGAGGGAAATATATTAGAATTAAAATATAATGGTAGCAAAGAAGTCGGGGATATATGTAAAATTATTTTAAGACCTGAAGCTATAAAAATTGGTCATAAGGGTAAAATATCTGGGAATATAGTAGATTCTACATTTATGGGAGCATTCCAAGATTATAGAGTTAAAGTTGGAGAAAAAGTAGTAATGGTAGAAGATAATAATCCTCAAGGTAAGGATGTATTTGAGGTAGGACAAGATATAATGTTAGACTTTATATCTGACAACGTTCATATTCTTTAGAAATATTAAATATAATAAAAGACAATAATCAAGAGGGGTTGAGGTGATAATGTCAACTATTGAGATCATTTTAAGATTAAGCTTAGCCATATTAATAGGAGGAGCTATAGGATATGAGAGAGCTTTTAGAAATAGCCCTGCGGGATTTAGGACACATATTCTTGTGTGCGTAGGTGCGGCTATAATATCATTAATTCAGATTAATATGGCAAATGAGGCTATTAAAATGATTTCTGATAGACCTGAGCTAGCTCAGGTAATAAAAGTAGATTACGGTAGATTAGGAGCTCAAGTGATAAGTGGGGTAGGATTTTTAGGTGCAGGTACAATACTCCATACAAAAGGTTCCATAAAAGGGTTAACTACGGCGGCTACTCTTTGGGTTGTTGCGTGTGTAGGTTTAGCTATAGGAATGGGGTATTATGAAATAAGTATATTTTCAGGGGTAGCTATAGTTTTAATACTCGTAATTCTTAAGAGATTTCAAAATAAATTTATATCTCAAGCAGGAGTTACCAAGATAGAGATACATTTTCTTGATAAAAAAAAGCTCCTACAATTTCTGGAGGAATACTTCAATTACAAAAATATTCTTATAAAAAATATAGAGTTTTCTATAAATGAAGAAGAGGATACTTACTTTCAAAATGAAAAGCTCCATACATGCTTATATACGATTAAATTGCCTAAATATATGGATGGTACTAGAATTCTAAATGAAATAATTTTAAATGATAATATAATAAAAGCTAGTGAAATAGAGGAATAAGATAAACGACGGACAAGAGTCTGTCGTTTATTGGTATTGAAATAATATATATGCAAGGAGAGTATACGCTGTGAAAAATCAAACTTTTAGAAAAAAACTACAGACTACTTTTTTAATTGTTGGGGTAATTCCATTATTGATACTTGCTATATATAATTTTATATTTGAAGTAAGATATTCAACTAAAAGTATAGAAAAGTATACTGAAAGTAATATAAAGTTAACAGCAAATTTATTAGATGATAATATGAATAATTTCTTTAATATAGTAAATTTTATAGCACAAAATGAAGAAGTAAGAAAAATAGCAAATAAAAACGATGAATACGTTGACAGGAATGAAAGGTTTGAAGATACACAAAAAATGTATACTATAATAAATGGTATAACAGCTGCACAGGCTTTGAAAATACCCATACATATAGTTAATAAAAATGGTATGAGTAGATTTTCTACAACTAATTATTATAAACCTATATATAGTGATGAAAGAGGAAATTTTTTTGATACATTAGCTAAAAATGAAGGGAAGGTAGTCAAACAGATACATAGAAGAGTAGATGGCGAAAATGCTCAGGATATAGTAATGGTAATAGGAGAGGCTATAAAAAATAAGGATAGTGGAGAAATAATAGGGTATGTTGTAGCAGATATCTATGATAGTTATTACGATAATATATTAAATAATATATCTTTTGTAGAGAATAGTAATATTTATTTATTAGATGAAAAGGGTTATATAGTAACTGATAAATTACTTAAAAATCAAACAGGATTTAGATTTAATGAAGAGTATTTAAAAAAAATGAATAAAGAAAATGGGGATCTAAGTATTAATATAAATAATGAAAAATATAAGGCATACTATACTACTTCTAAAAGCAATAATGTAAAAGTTATTCAAACTATACCATCTAATTATTTCTTTACAGAAGCCTTTAAGAATATTGAGATATTTATGATTATAATTTTATTTGTTGCAATAATTGGTTATGTTTTATCAAGAATACTTTCGAATAAGATATCTAAGCCAATTCATGAGATATCATTACAGATGAAGGAAGTTGAATTAGGAAATAGAGATGTTTATGTAGATTTTAATAGTAATGACGAAACAGGACTATTAGTAAAAAGATTTAATAATATGATAAAAGAGATAAATAGATTAATAGAAGAGGATTATAAAAAACAAATATTAATTCAGCAAACAGAATTTAAGGCTTTAAAGGCTCAAATAAACCCTCATTTCCTCTATAATGCACTTAATTCTATAAGTTGGATGGCTAGATTAGGATTAAATAATGAAGTAGAAGATATGACTAATGCACTTAGTAAGTTTTTTAGATATAGTATAAGCAATACTGGAGAAATAGTTGACGTTAAGCAAGAGATAGAGCAGATAAACAATTATTTAAAGATACAAAAAAATAGATACAGAGATAAACTTAGCATATCAATAGAAGTAAGTGAGGAGATCTTAAATCTAAAAATATTAAAATTAATATTACAGCCTTTAGTAGAGAATGCAATAATACATGGGCTTGAACCTAAGATAGATTCAGGTACATTAATAATAAAAGGTTTTATTAAAGATGGCTTATTAATATTTAAAATAATTGATGACGGAATAGGGTTTGGACAAAGTAAACATAATGGAGAAGGAATTGGGATAAGTAATGTAAACAAGAGAATAAAAATTTATTATGGAAAGAATTACGGAGTAACCTATAGTAATATAAATGGATTAACAGAGGCATTAATAAGAATTCCTAAAGATGGTGGTGTTAATAATGATAAAAACCATAATAGTTGATGATGAGTATTATGCAAGAGAAGGGATGAAAAAAACAATACCTTGGAATAACCTGGAATGTGAAATATGTGGGGAAGCAGATAATGCGTTAAAAGCCATTGAGGTAGCAAAAGTATATAAGCCGGAGTTAATTATAACGGATATAAACATGCCTGGGATAGATGGAATTTCTATGTCCCAGGAAATAAAAAAATATTTACCAAGTAGTAAATTTATTATAATTACTGGGTATGATGATTTTCAATATGCTAGAAGAGCTATTAAAATGAATGCATTAGATTTTATTTTAAAACCTATAGATTATGAAGAACTTATAAATGCAATAAAAAATGCAGTAGAAGTAATTAAGGAAGAAAAAAGTAATAGTATAATATCTAGAGAAAAGATGCTGCTTGAGATAATAAGAGGACAAAGAAAAATTAATGAGATCTATAATTTTTGGGATAATCAAGATGAAGTGAAAATTTCATTGATAGAAAATGACTATTATGATTATTATGCTAAGAGTTTGCAGAGTAATGTTAATTACAGTATTATAGATCATTTAAAAAATAGATTAAAAGATATATTTAAAGAAAAAGGCTATGTAATAGAGGCACATCAGCATAGGATTGTAGTTATATTTAAAAAGACAGACATTGATTTAGAAAATAGTATATTAAGTTTAAAATATGAAACAGAAAATAAATATAAAACTGTTATTTCTGTAGCTCTAACTCAATATGATAAGGTGGAAAATATAAAAAGCTTATATGATAAAAGTAAAGAACTGCTTGATAATAGATTTAATCTCAATAAAAGATTGATAATTAAAAATAAGCTACAGGCAAATAAAAGCTTTGATAGAAAAATAGCTTCACAAATAATAGAGGACATAGTTCTATCAGTTAATGCCAAAAAGAAAGATAAAGTAATATTATACGTTGATAAACTCTCAGCATATTTCAAAGATGTAAACTTAAATAAAGCCACTGTAATAAATATGGTTATGCAAATAATTATTTCATTTAAAGAAGAAATGGAAAATTATAAGATAGATATAAATATAGAAGAAAAATCGGATATTTATAACAGTAAATACCTAGAGGATATAATAAAGTTTTTAAAAAGTTATTTATTAGATGTTATAGAGAAGTTAAGAGAAAAAAGTTCTAAGCTTGAAGATACATCTATGGAGAAAGCACTTATATATATACAAAAAAATTATAATAAAAATATATCTTTAGGAATTGTTGCAAAAGAGGTGTATTTAAATGAAAGTTATTTAAGTAGAAGTTTTAAAAAGTATAAAGGGATGAGTTTTACAGAGTATATAACAAAACTAAGAATGAAAAAGGCAATTGAATTGATGAAGACTGGTAAGAGCATCAATGAAATAGCAAGTGAAGTAGGATATACTGATTATAGAAACTTTTCTTTAAATTTTAAAAAGTATACAGGCTATATTCCAAGGGAATACTTAAAAAAGAGTGATTAAAAAAATTAATCACTCTTTTTTAAATCCTTTTGTAAACTTAAAGCTAACTCACCTTTTTCTAAAGTATAACGAATAGTTTCGATTTTTATATCAGGCACATAGAACATTCTTCTGGTTTCACCATAATATCTCTCATTAAAAAGAGTATCGGTTGATGTTGTATCAGCTTCGGCTCTCTTTATAGCGATAACTAAAAAGTTATTTTCGTAAGTAATAGTTAAATCTTGCTTATCCACACCAGGAATATCAGCATAAACAATAAATTCTTTAGAGGTTTCCAAAACATGAGTCTTAAAGTTTTTTTCATTTTCTAAGATTTTAAAATCTTCATTAAGGTAAACTTTTTCCCATAATACATCAAAAAACTCTCTAGATGTCATTGAATAAGTAGACTTTGTAGAAAGTAGATCTCTCATAAATGAAGCCTCCTTTCCTATTACAACTTTATTTTATGAATGTAATTAAATCATGATACTGTAATGTTATTGGAGTAGTATATAAAACTTAAAACAAGAGCATAATATTAGTAATAAAAGTTTTTAATAAATCTATTGACAGATATAGAAATATAAAATATACTATATTTAAAGATAGTGATAATCATTATCAAGTAAATAATTATTCTTGAATTTAGAACTGGCAAACACACATATTAGTAACAAAGTAAAACTCCTCTTAATATTACTTTTGTTAGGAAAAACCTAGGTACTGGGCATACCTAGGTTTTTTGTTTTATAAAAGTATAAAAAGTAAGTTCAATAAAATTTATCATAAAAGTTTAAAAATAATATAAAAGAAGTAATTGACAAGAATATAATCATAAGATATACTATATTTATAGCAAGTGATAATCATTATCAGGACAAGGAGTGATTATTACTGAATTTAGAACTGACAAGCACACATATTAGTAACAAAGTAAAACTCCTCTTAATATTACTTTTGTTAGAAGAATCTAGGTACTGGGCATACCTAGATTTTTTTGCATATACAAATATGTTTAGGAAAAACTATTAGAGAATTAAATTAAAGGAGTGATATGTTTGGCTAAGAATAGAAGTATTAATCCAGAAAATCAATCGTTAAAAGATAAAAGTGAACAATCAGCTAATGCTATTAATGGGTTTAATAATAATGGAAATGCAGGAAAACAAGCAGGAAGAATAAATACTAAAGGGAAAAAATAGAGTTTATAAAAGGATATCTTAACTTTAAGATATCCTTTTGAATGTTATATACGTGATATACCACTTTCTATAGCAGCTTTTTTTACTGCTTCTGCAACTTTATTTTGAACTGTTTTATCGAAAGATTTTGGGATAATATAATCCTCATTCAGTTCATCTTCTGAAATAGCATTAGCTATAGCATAAGCAGCGGCAACTTTCATTTCTTCATTTATATCTTTTGCTCTAACATCAAGAGCGCCTCTAAATATCCCTGGAAAAGCTAATACGTTATTTACTTGATTAGGGAAGTCAGAACGACCAGTACCTATTACTCTTGCGCCAGCTTCTTTAGCGTCTTCTGGGAAAATTTCTGGTATAGGGTTTGCCATAGCAAAAATGATAGAATCTTTTGCCATAGATTTAACCATATCTTTAGAAACTGAATTTGGAGCAGAAACACCTATAAATACATCAGAGTTTTTAATAACATCCTCTAAAGATCCTGACTCATTATTAGGATTTGTTATTTGAGCTAATTCTTCTACAGATGAGTTTTTGAAAGTCATATTTCTATGTATAGCCCCATCTCTATTACAAACAATAATGTTTTTAACACCAGAAGAAAGTAATAATTTACATATAGCAGTTCCAGCTGCACCAGCTCCATTCATTACTATTTTTAAATCCTTAAGATCTTTTTTTACTATTTTTAAAGCATTTAATAAACCAGCTAAGGTAACTATAGCAGTTCCATGTTGGTCGTCATGAAATACTGGAATGTCTAGCCTTTCTTTTAATCTTTTTTCAATTTCAAAACATCTTGGAGCAGAAATATCTTCTAAATTTATTCCTCCTAATGAAGGGGATATTCGTACAATTGTATCTACTATTTCATCAACATTTTTTGTATCTAAAACTAATGGAAAAGCATCTACATTTCCAAATTCTTTGAATAGGATACTTTTACCTTCCATAACAGGTAAGGAAGCTAAAGGTCCTATATCACCTAATCCTAAAACTGCAGTGCCGTCTGAGATTACAGCAATAGTGTTCCACTTTCTAGTATACTCATAAGCAGTAGATGGATCTTTATGTATCTCTTTACATGGTTCAGCGACACCAGGAGTATAAGCTAAACTTAAGTCCTTAGAGTTTTCTATTTTTACTCTTGAGATTATTTCAAGTTTACCTTTTTTTTCTTTATGAAATTTTAAAGACTCTTCATATATGTTCATAAAACACCTCTTCGACATATTTATTATTTAAGTATATTATAAACAAAATTTACGTTATTTCAAAAGATAATTATAATAAATAGTGGTTGAAGCTATACACTCTTTATTATTTATATAGCAAAAGCCTATAGTTTCACGAATTTTTATAAACATATGAATATAAATATTCGCTAATTTATTGACCTTAAGAATTTACTTTGATAGTATTGTATAGGGGACAAGTTTAATACTTATAAATTTTTCCCAATAGTGAATACTAAGATAAAACTCTCTACTTTACTTAGGAGTTTTATGATTAAAGACATATTTTAAATAGATGAAATAAAGCTAATATTATACATTAGCACATTTAAGGAGGAAATTTATATGTCAGCATTTGTTGTATTAGGTGCTCAATGGGGAGACGAAGGAAAAGGTAAAATGACAGATTACCTAGCAGAAGAAGCAGATGTAGTAGTTAGATTCCAAGGAGGAAACAACGCAGGACATACAGTAGAAGTTGAGGATAGACAATATAAACTTCGTTTGATTCCATCAGGTATATTACACGATGATAAGTTGAATGTAATAGGTAATGGTGTTGTTGTAGATCCTATAGCTCTATTTGAAGAGATAGATTATCTTGAGAGAGAAGGAGTTAAGGTTACTCCAAAGAAACTTATAATAAGTGATAGAGCTCATGTTATAATGCCATATCATAAAGTTTTAGATAAATTAAAAGAAAAATCAAGAGGAAAAAATGACATAGGTACAACTGGTAGAGGTATAGGACCATGTTATACAGATAAATTTGAAAGATGCGGAATAAGAATATGCGATCTTATGAGCGAAACCTTATTTAAAGATAAATTACAACAAAATATAGAAGCTAAGAATCCTTATATAACTAAGGTTTTAGGTGGAGAAGAATTAAGTTTTGAAGAAATAGCTTCAGAATATTTAAGTGTTGCAGAAAGACTAAGACCATACGTACAAGATACATCAGTTAGAGTTTATAATGAGATAAAGGCTGACAAAAATGTTTTATTTGAAGGTGCTCAAGGAATGTTACTTGATATAGATTATGGTACATATCCATATGTTACATCATCAAATACTACAGCTTGTGGAGTTGCTAGTGGTGTTGGTATTGGACCTAATATGGTAACTAATGCAGTAGGGATTGCAAAAGCATATACAACAAGAGTTGGTAAAGGACCATTCCCAACAGAATTAGATAATGAAGTAGGAGAATGGATAAGAGAAAAAGGCCATGAGTATGGAGTTAATACTGGAAGATCAAGAAGATGCGGATGGTTAGATCTTGTAATATTAAAAACAACTGTAAGAGTATCTGGATTAACTTCTCTTTGTATAACAAAGATAGATACTTTAGCAGGGCTTGAAAAAATAAAAATGTGTGTAGGATATAAATTTGAAGATAAAGTAATAGATTATTTCCCAGCATCTTTAGAAGATTTAGCTAAGTGTGAACCTATATACGAAGAATTTGATGGATGGGATGATTCTGTAGCTGATGCAAGAAGTTATGAAGAATTACCAGAAAATGCAAAGGTATATTTAAAAAGAATAGAAGAAGCTACAGGAACTAAGGTTTCTATAGTTGGAGTAGGTCCAAAGAGAGATCAAACTATAAGAGTAGGCGAAATCTAATTAATTAGCTGTATAAAGCAAAGGAAAATTGCTTTATACAGCTAATTTTATTTTATGATTTATCTAAATCAATTTCTCTATTTTCCCATATAATTTTTAATATAGCATAAATAGGAACCACTAAAAATGCTCCAGATATGCCAAAGAGAGTAGCAGCACCTATAACTAAAAATATGTCTGTAAGTGGGTGAATCTTCATAGCTCTAGACATAATTAATGGAACTACAAATCTGCCCTTTATAGTTTGAGCTATCATAAAAACAATAGTTAATTTAATAATCATTGGAATACCTAGAGTAAGAGCAATTATATAGGGAATTATCATGGAAATAAAAAATCCCAAAAATGGTATAAAAGCCAAAATAAATGTTGATATAGCAAATATTAATTTCCCAGGAAAATTTAAAATCCAGTAACCTATAAAAACTAATACTGCAAGGCAAAATGCAACAGATGCCTGACCTGTTATGTAATTAAATAAAGCATCATCAGCCTTATTTATAATTGTTTCAGCTCTTGAATGATTTTTTATAAATGGAAGATTACTTAAAGATTTTTTGAGTTTTTTATCATCTTTTAAAAGATGATAGGTTATTAATAAAAATAAGATTACATTAGCAAATAGATTCCAACCAAAGTCAAGTACAATCTTGAATATACTTCCTATCTTATATATATAATTTTGGCTTTGCTGAAGTAAAGAGGATTTTATATTATCAATATCTATGTAGTTCTCCAACCAAGCATTAATATCATTAAATTTAGTTAAATCAAAGTTTTTAATGGAGTAACTTACTCTATCTATAAGTAAATAAACTTGATTTACAAGGCTTCTTGATATTGATGATACTAATAATGCAAATACTAAACATGATATAAGTAATGATAGAAAAATTGAAAACCTTATTTTAAAACCTTTTTTCAAAAATATATTTCTTAGTGGTCTTATTAAATAATATAAAAAAGCGCCTATGACTATAGGTAGAAATATAGCTATTAAGAGTTTCTTTATTAAAATAATTAATAAGGGAGTTTTAGAGAATAATATTATTAATAAAAGTACTAAGTTATAGATTAATAAATTAATTAGTATGTTTTTTTTATTCATAGTATTGCTCCTTTTAATGTTGTCTTTAGTTAGTATTTACAATAGTTTAGGCAAATATGTTTGTTACAAGTTAAATCCGACCATTTTACTTGACTTTCTTTTAACAAAGATATATAATTTCTTTATGTTAAATAAAATGATAAAAGTGAGGGTGGTATATTATGGTAACTAAAGACATGACAATAGGTCAAGTAGTAAGGGAAAATCCAGATAAAGTAGATGTACTTATGAGTTTTGGAATGGGTTGTGTAGGATGCCCATCAGCTCAAGCAGAAACTTTAGAAGAAGCGGCTATGGTACATGGATTAAATGTTGAAAATTTATTAGAAGCATTAAATAAATAGACATAATTAAAGGCTAACAAGTTAAACTTGTTAAGCCTTTTTGTTTATTGAAATAGGTTTAAGGGAGATCGTTATGGGGAGAGTTTTTGAAAAACAATATGAAATAAATTATTATAATTTAGATAATAGTTTGAAATGTAAAATAACTTCTATATTAGATTTTTTCTGTGATATAGGTATGCAGCAATCAGAAGAGCTTGGTGTAGGGGTGGATTCCTTAACTGGAAGAAACTTAACATGGGTATTTTATAAATACAATATAAATATGAAAAGATACCCTAGATATGGGGAAAAAATAAAAATAATAACAGATCCAATAGGCTTTAAAAAGTTTTATGCCTTTAGAGATTATACAATATTAGATGAAGCCGATAAGATTATAGGTGAAGGAAAGAGCCTTTTCTTTCTAATAGATTTAGCTAAAAGAAGACCTGCTAGAATACCAAGGGATTTGTATGAAGCTTATGGATGTGCGGATGAAATAAAGGATAATCCAACAATAGTAGATCCAGAAAAACTGGAAGAAGATCAATATTTTAGAGAGTTTTATGTAAGACGTAGTGATATAGATTCTAACAAACATGTAAATAACACTAAGTATGTTGAATGGGCTCTAGAAGTTATTCCAGATGAGATAGTTGATGAATATGAATTAGATAATATTAGTATTATATATTCTAAAGAAATCACTTATGGACATATGGTAAAAACTAAATGTTCAGTTCATAATGAAGAAAATGGAGTAATAAAAATTCGTCATTTAATTCAAGATGATGAGGGAAGAGATATTACTCTTATAAATACTTTTTGGAGAAAAAACTAGCAAAAGAATTTAATCTTTTGCTAGTTTTTTAATGCAGTTGCAACTGTATAAGCTGAGCTCCAAGCCCATTGTAAATTAAATCCACCGCAATCTCCATGAACATCTAAAATTTCACCAGTAAAATATAAATTATCAATAATTTTAGACTCCAAAGTTGAACTATTAACTTCAGAAGTATTTATTCCACCTGACGTAACCTGAGCATTGTTAAATCCATTTGTCCCAACGCAAGAAAATTGCCACTTTTTCATTAGAGAAATAATATTTGATTTTTCTGACCAAGTTAAATCACACACTGGTTTATGTAAGTCATTTATTTTAGCTTCTTTTAGGAATATAGGAATTAATTTTTTATTCAGAACACCTATGAGAGAATCTATAACTTTTCTATGAGAAAACATACTAAAATGACCATATATAAAATTTTCAATATCTTCTTTAGATTTATTAGGAAATAAATCTACAACTACGCTAACTTTCTTATCATTCTCTAAGGATTTAGATGCAATATGAGAAAGCTGAAGGATCGGTGGACCAGAGATGCCGTAATCAGTAAAAAGCACCTCTCCAAAATCACTTCTTATGACAATATCATCAACTAAAATTGAAGCAAGAGCATCAAACTTAATGCCAGACAAAGCTTTTAAGCTAGGATAGTTAAGCTTTAATTGTACTATAGCAGGAAGCGGTTTTATTATGCTATGGCCTAATTCTTTAGCAAGTTTATAACCAGAACCATCTGAGCCTGTTTTTTCAGCAGATTTTCCTCCGCAAGATAAAATAAGTTTATCACAAGAAAACTCACTCAAATCAGCATTATCTGTGGATAAAATAAATTTTTTGCGTTTGTGGATAGATTTAATTTTACAGGAGTTATACACAGGGATTTTTCTATCCTCTAAAGCTAAACGAAAAATATCCACAACGGAAGAAGCCTGAAGAGACTGTGGATAAAGTTTACCTTTTTCTAATTCAACAATAGGTAATCCTAAAAATGAAAAAAAGTTTAAGGTATCTTCTACAGAAAATTTATTTAAAGCTTCAATAAAAAAATTCTCAGTATCACTGTAATAACCTGAAAAGGGATAATCTATATTATTATTTGATATATTACACCTACCATTACCAGTAGTTAAAATCTTTTTTCCGACTCTGTCTGTACCTTCAACAATTGCTACATCTAGCCCAAAATCTTTTAAAAGTATTGCATTCATTAATCCTGATGCACCACCACCAACTACGAGTACATTATGATGAATCATTAGGAAACCTCCTTCACTATATTGGAATAAATAAATTGTATCATTATTGAAATAATATAACTAGAGCTTATATTTATAATAAATTTTATATAAATAAAATTAATGGTATCATATATTAATAAATAATGAAATTTATTATAATAAAATTATAGAATTAAAAAAGGAGATTTTTTTATGAATGCTACAGAATTATTAAAATACAAAAATTGGGTTGTAATAGGTGACACATTAAATAAAGATAAGTATGCTAGTAAAATACTGAGCAAGTTAATTTCAAGAGGGTATAATACTGAAGGTGTCCATCCTAAAGGTGGAGAAAATATTTATAAAACATTGGGAGATGTACCATATAAAATTGATGTTATAGATTTATGTATAAACCCTCTAAGTGGAATAAAATTTATAGAAGAAGCAAAAGCTTTAGGTATAAAATATATACTAATACAACCAGGAGCAGAAAGTAGAGAAATTTTAAGCTACTGCAAAGATAATGGTATTATAGCTATCGAAGGCTGTGCATTAGTAGCTCTTGGATAAGAAAAGGAGAAAGTCTAATGGATAATAATAAAAACAGAAAAAAAGATAGAGAAAAGTCTAACGCAGAATTAAGAAAAATGAATCCTAAAAATGGTGCTGAAATTGGAGTAATAGATGGAGAAAAGATAGGTCATTACGAGAATTCTAAAGACCATAGTAAATAATATAAAAAGGCTATCAAAAAATGATAGCTTTTTTAAAAGTTTTATTAGAATAATGTTTATAATTAAGATAAAATCAATATTTAAGGCAGTATTTAAAAAAAAATAAAAAAAGTGTTGACACTATTATCAATTTTAGGTATCATATTCATTGTCGGGTCGCAAGATAAGGCGACAATAGATTAAATAATTATGGCCCCTTGGTCAAGCGGTCAAGACACCACCCTTTCACGGTGGTAACAGGGGTTCGATTCCCCTAGGGGTCACCATTTTT
>NZ_FQXU01000010.1:0-115269 GCF_900130055.1 Clostridium intestinale DSM 6191 | reverse complement strand
ATATGGCTCAGTAGCTCAGTTGGTTAGAGTGCCGGCCTGTCACGCCGGAGGTCGAGGGTTCGAGCCCCTTCTGAGTCGCCACAAAAAAGCTTTAGATTTTTCTAAAGCTTTTTTTATTTATGATTAGATATGGTGATACGGCAATACAGTAATAATTATCTAATTAGATAATTATTTGATAAAATCAAATAAAGATTTATAAATACAAGAAAGCTAGAATTATAATAGATTATAGCTTCTTGTATCTATCGTAATTCTAGCTTCTATTTTTCTTTAAATTAATTTGTACTCTAATATCATCTCCATAAAATTTATGAAGTTTAAAATTTCCTATAAGCCTAGAACCTATTCTTTCAGTATAGGTTTTTGTTATATCAGTTAAGGTAAGATTTGTTGATATTATCATCTTTTTCTTCCTTAATAGTTTGACATTTAATAAGTTAAATAACTCGGCTATAGAGAATTCTGTTATTTGTTCAGTTCCTAAATCATCTATAATAAGCAAATCACAGTTAATAAGCAATTCTTCTAAGATTTTATTATTATCAAATCTAACTTCCCTAAGATTTTTGATAAGCTCATCAGCTGTTCTATAAACAACTAAAACTCCACTATCTAAAAGTTCTCTTGCTATACAGTTGGTTAAGTACGTTTTGCCTGTACCTGGATCTCCATAAAACAATAAATTTTCATTATGATGTTTAAAAGAGGGCATATACCTGGTTATTATATCTTGAAATATACTTTCCATATTTTTTCTAGGCGAAAATTTTTCATCGCCAACTCTATGGGAAGAAAATAAAGATAAATCGAAGTTATCAAAATTATTATTTCTAACAGTATCAGATAACTCGGAGTTTTTATAATATACTTCAATAAGTTTACGTTTATAGCATTCACATTGTTCAATTCCTATATAACCGGTATCTTTACATTTACTACATGTATAACGTATATTTAAGTAATTTTGAGGATAACCGTTTTGAACAAGCATTTCATATTTTTTAGCTCTTAAATCCATTATTTTATTCTTTAAGTTTGTAATTACTGGAGCTATATCATCATGATTTTTTAAAATATTCATAGAAAGACTCAAAGATAGTTTTCCTATTTCTTGGTCTATAGCTATAATTTCTGGATGAAGCTCTTGAATTTCTTTTTTTCTAGTTTTAAGGGCATTAGATTCTCTTTCTCTTATTAACTCATAGAGAGATAAAACTTCTGACCTGTATCCTTTAATCATCATTATCCCATCCTAATAATTTTTTTTCTAAGGAATCATAATCATAATTTCTTCCTTGAAAATTATCAAACCTAAGCTTAGGTTTTTCATTTTTTTGAGTATACTTGGTTTTATTTGAGTTAGTAGCTTTATAGTTAGCCTCACTCTGTTCTATGTCTTTAAGGGTTTTAAGATTACTTCCATACCATTTAGATAATATCCCATCAATATATTTAAAATCAGAGCGTCCTAATCTATCAAAACAAATTTGTACAGCTTTATATATAACTTCTAGAGAATAATTGTATTTAGTAATCCACTTATCTAAAAGCTCTTCTTGAGGTTTCATGATATCTGTATTTTTAATTCCCAAATAAGAAAGAATACTTCTTATTTTTACCCATTTATCCTCGGATTTAGTTATATAGCTTTGAGCTGCTTCTATAGTTTTAATATTGTTATCATTCCAAGCAAGAGCAACTTTTTCAATATACCTGGAATCTTTTTTTCCTTTAGATACACAGTATTCAATTAGAAGCAAAATAAGTTCTGATGAAAAACCAAAATCTTTTTGCCAACCTAAATAAGAAGACATTTCTTTAGGAGACAGAGGTCTTCCTATAAGTTTTTCTATATCCTTAAGCATATCTTTAGTTCCACTGGAATTTAAAGCTTCTAATAGACTGAGCTTAGGATTTGTTTCTTCTATTTCCTCTGATAAAGTAGAAAACTCAATACTGTAGTTACCCATTTTATCTATAGGAACTATTTTTAGTAATCCTTCATCTTGCCAATAATAAAAAGCATTCATAATATCTGACTCTAAAAGATTAAGTTTAGAGGCTATTATAGAAGAACTTACTCCAAGCTCTCCAGATAAAATATATTTAAGCATTAATATATAAACTTTAACAAATTCTCCTCGCGCTTTTGGCATATGTTTTTCAATAAAAATATTACTAATAGGAGTAAAGGTAACAGGTGAATTTTTTAGCATAAAAGTACTCATATATTTATTTACACCTTCCCCATAAATTTAATAACACTCATAAGTGTAAAATCATTATAACAAAGCAGAAAACATCTAACAACTTAATTCAGTATAAAAAAATGTATAGTATTTTTAATTTCGGGAATAGTAGTATTTGTATTTCAAAATTAAAGTAAATGAGGAAATTGCATGGAAGATAGTCTGAAAAATTGTAATAAGGAAAATATTATACTGAAAAGGGTTGTGATATATATATGTTTTATTGTAATTATGCTCACAACATCTATAGGAATAATCACATATAGAGCATATAGTAAAATTAATTTAAATTATTCTGCATATATAAATAACAGACTTATAGGATATGTAGATAATAAAAAAGATTTTAAAGAGTCTATTAAAAGTATAGCTAATGGGCTTGTAGATCAATACCCAACCATTAATATAAAAAAATATAAGTTAAGTTTCAAAAAAGTTAATAAAAGCGAAACTACAATAACTAATGATATAGAAGTTAAAAAAAATGCACTTAAGAGTCTAGAAGGTACAGTTAATACTAATAGATTAATTATAAATGGTATTGAATTTGGATATATATCATCGGAAGAAGAAAAAAAGAGTGCACTAAATTCATTAGTGGGAAAATACTTAAAAGATATAAATGTAGATAAAGACAATGTTTTATCTGTAAATATAAATGGAAGCATAGAACTCAAAAAAGAGACGGTTAATATATCTTCTTTAGATCCATTAGAAATTATTGTTGAAAGACTATATGAAACTAATAAAGGAGATAAACCTATTTTAAATATAGATATAACACTAAATGAAACTGTTAAAGAAGCTATAATGCCAAAAACAACAATATTATCTACAAACGAAATATATTTAGGACAAAGTAAAAATCAAGAAGGCCTACCAGGAGAGAAAGAAGTATTAAAGGAGGTAATATATTCAAATGGTAAGAAGCTAAATGAGAAAAACATATCTGAAAAAGTTATAGTGGAGCCTAAAGATAACATAGTTTATAAAGGTGTAAAAGATCCTATTGCTGGTGGAGTAGCATTTTTAGAGAATCCATCCAGAGGGAGTATTACATCAAACTATGGAGCTAGATGGGGAAAGGTACATAAAGGAATAGATATTGCAGGAAACATAGGGGATCCTATAAAAGCTGCTTTGGATGGAAAAGTAATAGAAGCATATTATAGTAGTTCTTATGGTAATGTTATTACCATAGAGCATGGAAATGGAATACAAACTTTATATGCTCATTGTAGTAAATTATTAGCTAAAGAAGGCCAAGAGGTAAAAAGAGGGGATATCATAGCGAAGATTGGTAACACTGGAAGAAGCACAGGTCCACATTTGCACTTTGAATTAAAGGTAAATGGTAGTGCTATAAATCCTATAAAGTACATAGATTAAGAAAATCCACCGACATCATCGGTGGATTTTTTAATTCATTATCTTAGATAAGTTAATGTACCCTTCACCTCCAAGAGGTTTATCATAAGGGAGTTCTTCGCAAGATAGTTTTAGGAGCGATAATAAGTCACTAAAG
The DNA here is from genome assembly GCF_900130055.1 of Clostridium intestinale DSM 6191. GTDB lineage: Bacteria > Bacillota > Clostridia > Clostridiales > Clostridiaceae > Clostridium_T > Clostridium_T intestinale. The sequence goes on along the minus strand of NZ_FQXU01000010.1, from coordinate 111,492 downwards.
GAGAGATTTGGATTGTTTTCAAATATAAGCGCACAAACTCCGGTAATATAAGCACAAGAGCAAGAAGTTCCGCTAAATGTTAAGTATGACTTTTCAAGTTTAGGTGGATAGATCTTTATTCCAGATTTTTCTGGTATATAAGAGACTTCAGTATTTAAAGATAAAATATCTTTAGCAGCCGCCGATAAATCAGGCTTAAGTGTTTTTCCTATAAAACCACAAGAAGAATAGGTATAAGGTTTTAAATCTTTTGTGGTATCTATCCCACCGACCGTTATACAATTATCTAATCTACTAAAACCAATTATACTTTGAGTAATATTGGGTAGGCTTCCAGAAGGAACTATAGGAACTATATTATTGTTAATACATCTTGAGAAAAATTTCGAAAATAAGTCTAAAATTAAGGGGTTGTTCCCTAAGTATTCAAATGGTAGAGATAATAGTTTTATGTTAGTTTCAGATTTCTTATTAATAACATCATCTATAGCCAATAGTATATCAGAAATATAACCTTTCCCTTTTGCATCAAATGATTTATAAACATAAAGTGATGAATTTTCTGCTATGCCTTTAAAAATGTTTTTAGACATATATCCGCTACCACTTATTATTCCAGCTACCATAGTTCCATGCCCATTGTCATCATAAGCATAATTATAGTTATTTATAAAATCCTTAAACCCCGAAATCTTATTCCAAGGAAGCGTTAGGTCTGTATGAGGATAAACCCCTGTATCTATAACACCAATAGATACACCCCTTCCAGTTAATCTATATTTATCTGGAAGGTTTACTCTATTGGCAGTAGAAACGGACATACCACCACATATATGACAAAACTCATCAAAATGTATAGATGATACTTCAGGAAATTCAAGAAGTCTATCGAGACCTCTTTTATTAACTTCAGCAAAGATAAGTTTTTCAGAAGAAATTGAGCCTATATGAATACATTTATAACTATTAAGTTTCTTTTCGATATCTTTTAAAAAGTTTTTGCACTTTATTATGACTCTGAAGCTTTTATATAAAGGTGAAGTATAAACTTGTTTAAGTTGAGGATCTAATTTGTTCTTTAAAGAAAACATTAATAACTCCTTTAAATTAATACACTATATAGTATATTTATATTCCACCAAATTAGATACTATAAATAAAAAGCAGCCTAAGCTGCTTTAAAATTTTGAGACTTCTCCAATATGAAGTACATTAATAGTATTATCATTTAGTGATTTCAAAGAGGTAATGGTCTCATCAAAATTTTCTAAAGATAAAATAAAAGTTTTATAGTGTATAGGAATCATTAATGGACAATCCATCATTTTAAACATTTTATAACTCTCTTCAGGATTACAATGCATTTTAGAAAATCTCTCTGGTTTATAGCACCCCACAGGTAATAGTGCAACATCAGAAGAAATTCCTTTAAAAGCCTCTGTATAGGCGGTATCTCCTGCAAAAAAAACTTTTTTAGTTTTACCATTAATTAAAAATGAATGGCTTTCATTATCTATTCCAAGATAATATCTTCTTCCATCATGATTAGCTTCAAAAGATTTTATAGTTAAATAAGAATCTTTATATGTTTCATTATGGCGAATTACATGAACATTTTTATAACCCAAAAGACTTATTAATCTTTTATAACCTTTTGGAACTATTATTACAGCATCTTTATTAAGTTTTTTTAAAGATGAGAAATTCAAATGATCCATATGACCATGTGATAAAAGAATGTAATCAAATTTTAAATTAGTAATATCCATAGGAATTTCCGCCTGTCGTTTAAAGTATCCCAAATTTTTAGTGATAACTGGATCAGTTAAAATGAGCTTTCCTTCAATATTTATAATTGTAGTTGCATGACCATACCAATATATAGAATTTTCTTCGATTTCTTGACTGTTGGTAAGATACGGTTTAGTTCTGTATGTTTTTATATTATTTAAAGTGAGTGCGGTAAGAAATTTAATATTTTTTAAAGTATCCATCTATAACCCCTTAATTAAAATTTCCATTTAAAAATAACTATACCTATAATCATTAGAATAATGCCTATTATCTCATTAACTCCAAATGTTATCTTGTCAGTATCAAATAAACCAAACGCATCTATAAGAGCGGCGGCTGTTAATTGAGCAACTAATATAATGGCAATTGAGCAGGTAGTACCTAAACTTTTAATTCCCATCATAACTGTGAAGATAATTACTACACCTAAAATTCCACCTAAAAGATATATTTTTTTAGCTGTGGTTATATTTTTAAAACTTCCTTTACCAAAAAAATATGTGATTATTAAAGTAACAATAAAAGCACTTCCTTGAACAAAGGTATTAGTTTCCCAAAGACCTATTTTTTCGGAAAGTTTTGTATTAAATACTCCTTGAAAAGACATAGCTACTCCAGCAAGTATAGAAATTAAAACACCTATCATAATATCACCTCTAGAGTAGTATTTCTCAAAATAAAAATTAATATAATTAAAGCTAAGAGAAATTAAAAAGTATCTTTTCTCTTAGCCGTTAACTTTAATTCTATTTAGTAGAAATAAATGAGTGCATTTTTGAGTGATATTTATCATCAATAATACTTTCAGAATAACCTAAGCTGATTCCTAGACTCATAAAATCTTCAAACAATGTTTGATAGTGATCCTTTGAGGGAGAAATAATTATGTCATTTAAATCTATAAATAGATTTAAAAACTGGTCACTTAAGCAATCATCATTAGGGTTTAAATCAACTTCTTTTAAGTCAGAATAATTTTTATCCAATCCTATAGTTAATATGTGACTTAAGCAATCAATATACTTTGTCATAATAGCGTCCTTAGAAGGGGAATTATCCTCTTCCTCCCAGTATCTAAAACACTTAGTTTCATTTGCTAGATCACTTAATTTAACATGAAGAGATAACAGTTTTCTAGCAGTTAACTTATAATCATTAAGAGTTTTATCCATAACTAATAGTTTATTTGCTTCATCTTGTACTTTAAAAAAGTTTTGTAAATTCATTCTATAAATCCCCCTATTCCATTTAGGAACTATGTCTTTTATATTGTACAAAAAGTTTTTGATATTGAAAAGACTGGGTAAACGAATTCAAAGATTTTTCTATAAAAAATTTATGAATATTCTCATAATTAAAATTTAAAAGGTTTTTAATTCATAAGATTTAATAACCATTTCCTTTTTATTATTTATAGGTTTCCATAGTTCAACCTTTGATATTTTAGCTAAATTATAAAATCCTTCAGTTTTAGCAGTACTGCAAGCAATTTCATATTCATTCTTTTTCCACTCTCTTTGGGCAAAGTTAGTATTAGCTAAGGATACATGTAAATCCCAGTTATCTATGTTATCTCTAACACGGAAGCCATGTAGTTTAAGAGTATCGTTGACATTTCTAGTTATCTTTTTTATATAACCTTTACTTTCAACCTTAAGATTCACAGATTTATATGGTTCATTAAAACAAAGAATATCTTTAAGCTCAACTTTAAATCTTTTATAAGGCTTAAAAATCTTCGATAGAACAATATCTAATTTTTCTATGTCTGGATCTTCTATTACTTCTAAGGTTATGTGTAATTTAGGTAAATTTCTATATAATTTATATTTTTTTGATAAATTTTTTTGTATAGGCTCTATTTGTTTATAAGAGTCATCATCAAATAATGCAACTAAGTAATATCTCATATTTAACCTCACCAATTGGAATAAATTTAACTATTATTTTAGATTATACCATATTTGAATAATCAAAACACTAGTATAAATTATTTTGTAATGCCAATACTAATTTTGTGTGAAAGGAGGTAGATTGGAATGGATCAAAAGAATAAGAGTATAGGTTGTAATGTTTCTGAATGTAAATTTCATGCTAGAAGTGAGGAGTTTTGTACTTTAGACAAAATAATGGTGGTAAAGCATGATCATAAAGCTGAAACAGTTGAATGTACAGATTGTGGAAGTTTTGAAAAAGGAATGTACTAATAAAATGAAGTCGAACTATTAAGTTCGACTTCATTTTATTATAAGATTAAAACTATATGAATCAAATATTTATGCTAGAAGTACAAAAGCAATAAATTACTAATAAAAACAGTTAAAAAAATATTTAAATATTTATGCTTTATGTTATAATGGGAACTATGGATAGAATGAATAAAATGATTTAATGTTATAATATGGATAAATATTTTTTGTTTGGGAACTTTAATATATATAAATAAATTGGTAAGGGTGAAAACGGATGGAAAAATTAGTTATCGATGGAGGCAAAATCTTAAGAGGCGAAGTTGATATTAATGGCGCTAAAAATGCAGCAGTAGCAATTTTGCCAGCGGCAGTACTAGCTAGTAATGGAAAATGTTTGATTGAAAATATTCCTGATATTGAAGACGTACATTGTTTAGAAAGAATATTAACTGACTTAGGTTGTAAAATAAATAAAATTGATAGAAATACATTAGAAGTTGATGCAACAACTATACAAAGAGTTGATGCTTGTACTGAAGATGTTAGAAGAATGAGAGCTTCTTATTATTTTATAGGGGCTTTATTGTCGAGATTTAAAGAAGCAAGAGTAGAGCTTCCAGGGGGTTGCCCTATAGGTGTAAGACCTATAGATCAGCATATTAAAGGGTTTGAAGCACTTGGAGCAAAGGTAAGCATAGAGCATGGAGCTGTAAGAGTTCAAGCTGAAGAATTAAAAGGTGCAAATATATTTTTTGATGTTGTAAGTGTTGGAGCAACCATAAATGTTATGATAGCAGCTACTTTAGCAGAGGGGACTACAAGTCTTGAGAATGTTGCTAAAGAACCACATGTTGTTGATGTGGCAAACTTCTTAAATTCAATGGGTGCAGATATTAAAGGTGCGGGAACTGATATTATAAGAATTAAAGGGGTTGAATCTTTAAAGGGTTGTAATTACAGTGTAATTCCAGATCAAATAGAAGCATCAACATTCATGATTGCAGCAGCAGCAACAAAAGGAAATATTTTAATTAAAAATGTAATACCAAAACATTTAGAATCTATTTCTGCAAAACTTATAGAAATGGGAGTAAAGATTGAAGAGGGAGATGACACTGTTAGAGTATATGTAGATGAACCTTTAAAAGGAGTTAATATAAAAACTGCTCCTTACCCAGGATTCCCTACAGATATACAACAACCTATGTCAACTTTATTAAGTTCTGTTTCAGGAAGAAGTATAATAACTGAAACTATATGGGAAAGCAGACATAAGCATATAGATGAATTGAAGAAAATGGGTGCAGATATTAAAGTAGAAGGAAGAACTGCTATTATAGATGGAGTTAAGAGATTAACGGGAGCTATAGTAAAAGCTACTGATTTAAGAGCTGGAGCAGCAATGGTTATAGCGGGATTAATAGCTGAGGGAGTCACTGAAATTCATAGTATCGAGCATATAGATAGAGGATATCCTCATATAGAAAATAAATTTAAAGACTTAGGAGCAAGTATTTGTAGAAAAGAAGTCGAATAACATTGGGGGAAATATATTATGATTTTTTGCCCATTATATAGTGGTAGTAGTGGAAATTCGGTTTTTATAGGAACCAAAAACACAAAAATTTTAGTAGATGCAGGTCTTCCGGGAAAGAGGATAGACGAAGCAATTGTTTCGATTGGGCAAAATCCAAGAGATTTAAATGGAATATTTATAACACATGAGCATTCAGATCATATTAAGGGTGTAGGCATAATTTCTAGGAAATATGACATACCTATATATGCAAATGATGCTACTTGGTGTGCAATGGAATCATCCCTAGGAAAAATAAAAGAACATAATATAAAAGTTATGGATAAAAGAACAGTCGTGGAAGTAAATGACATGCAAATAAAGTCATTTTGTATACCTCATGACGCTGCAGGCCCTGTAGGATATACCATACAAGCAGAAGGAAAACAGTCAAGTGTAGCAACTGATTTTGGAGTATTTACAGATGAAATTCTTGAGAATATAAAATCTTCTGAAGTAGTGTTACTTGAAAGTAATCATGATGTTGAAATGCTTAAATTTGGACCTTATCCATATCCTTTAAAAAGAAGAGTTCTAAGTGAAATAGGACATTTATCTAACGATGACTGTGGTAAAGCTATAGTAACTCTGATAAACCACGGAATACTTAGAAACCTATATTTAGGACATTTAAGCAATACGAATAATCATCCAGATTTAGCATATCAAACAGTACTTAATATATTAAATGAGAATAATATTTATATAGGTAAAGATGTTGCTATTTCTTTAGCTGAAAGGCACAAACCTAGTAATTATATAGAATTCTAGTAAGGAGAAGATACTCATGGAAAATAAAGTGTTGGCATGTAAAGAACACATAGACGAGGCTTTAGATGAATTCTTAGTAGTTAATGAGACCTTTCCAATAATGAACGAAGCAAAAGAAGGAAAATGTAATTATTGCAATGATAAAGCAGAGTATTCTTTAGAGAAATAGAGAAATTGTCTATATTAAAGGTACTTGGTATAAATTAATACATATAAGAAAGAGGAGAAGATAATATGAGTCTATATAAACAATGGACAGACATGGTTGTAGAATATGTTAAAAGTAAAGGGGAAGAAGCTTTCTGGGCTGAATATAGTGATATAGAAACTAGAATATATAAAAAACTTTTATCAAACCACAAGGAAATAAAAAAATCAACTATTGAAGAGTTAGCAAAAGAATTTAATGCTACTAATGAGTTCGTTATGGGATTTTTAGATGGAATAAATGACAGTTTAAATAATCCATACGATTTAGAAACAGTAACTGCTGAACAAGAGTTAGTTTTTGATATGGATCTAGAAAAACTATATTTTAATATGTTAGATGCAAAAGCTGAATACCTTTATACTCTTTCTCAATGGGAAGGTATATTCTCAGAAGAAAAGAGAAAAGAAATATCTAAGTCATATAAAGAATCTAAGACAGTAAGAAATGAAAATAAAATAGGAAGAAATGATCCATGTCCATGTGGGAGTGGAAAGAAATATAAAAAATGTTGTGGAGTTAATGCGTAATTAATTTGACAAAGCAATATAAAAGTGTAATAATACTAATAAATTAAAAAACTTATCAAGAGAGGTGGAGGGACTGGCCCTATGAAGCCCAGCAACCAACATAAATTTCATTCAATTTATGTAGTGGTGCTAATTCCTGCAGTTTTTAAACTGGTAGATGAGGGTAGATTTCTGTAATTAGCATATTTGTATGCCAGAGTTTATCTCTGGCATTTTTTATTTTATAAGGGGGTTATATTATGTGTAAAGATAAATGTTTATCCTTTGAGACGATAGCGGTTCATGGAAAAAAAGGAGTAGATCCATTAACAGGATCTTTGAGTTTTCCTATATATCAAACAGCTACATTTAAGCATAATGGTTTAAATGAGAGTACGGGGTATGATTATTCAAGGCTTCAAAATCCAACTAGAGAAGAAGTTGAGGGAACAGTAGCAAAGTTAGAAGGTGGAAAGTGGGGTATAGCTTTTTCTACTGGAGTAGCTGGGATAACAGCAATTATAAATCTTTTTAAAAGTGGGGATCACATTTTAGTTTCAGACGATTTATATGGAGGAACATTCAGGTTATTTGAGGAAATATATAAACCTTATGGAATTGAACATGATTTTATAGATACTACATGTATTGAGGAGGTTTTAAGTAACCTTAAGGAAAATACTAAAGCAATATTTTTAGAGACACCTTCAAATCCTATGATGAAGGTAACTGATATAAGAAAAATAGTTGAAATAGCTAAAGAAAGAGATTTAAAAGTAATTGTTGATAATACATTCTTAACGCCATATTATCAAAAACCTTTAGATCTAGGAGCAGATATAGTAGTTCATAGTGGAACAAAATTCCTTGGTGGGCACAATGATGCTTTAGCTGGATTTGTAGTAACAAATAGTGATGAGATAAATGATAAGATAAGATTTTATCAGAAATCTACAGGCGCGGTACTAGCACCATTTGATTCATGGCTTTTATTGAGAGGAATGAAAACACTACATCTAAGAATGGATAAAAGTCAGGAAAATGCTATAAAGATAGCTAACTATTTAAAGAATCATCATAAGGTAAAAGAGGTATTTTATGTAGGTTTACAGGATCATAAGGGGTACGAAATATCTAAAAGTCAAGCAACAGGTTTCGGCGCTATGATTTCTTTTAATGTTTATGAAGAGGAACAAGTAGCAAAGATATTAAAAAATGTAGAAGTTATAACTTTTGCAGAAAGCTTAGGTGGAGTAGAAACTTTAATTACATATCCTCAGACTCAAACTCATGCGGAAATTCCAGAGGAAATAAAAAATAAATTAGGTATAACTAAAACTCTTTTAAGGTTGTCTGTTGGAATAGAAAATGTTGAGGACCTAATTAAAGATTTAGAGAAAGCATTGGGGTGATAAATATGAAATTTGGAACAAAATTAATTCATAATGGAAATGAAATAGATGAAGAAACAGGGGCTTTAAGTATACCTATATATCAAGCATCTACCTATCATCAAAGAGATATAGATAGCTTTGGAAAATACGATTATTCAAGAAGTGGAAATCCTACAAGAGAGGCTTTAGAAAATACGATTGCTCAATTAGAGAATGGGTATAGAGGATTTGCTTTTTCATCAGGAATGGCAGCTACATCATCGGTGCTTTCAATATTTTCAGCTGGAGATCATATAATTATTTGCGAAGATGTTTATGGCGGAACTTATAGAATCACTACTAAAGTTCTTAGTAGATTTAATATTGAATTTACTTTTGTGGATGCATCTAATTTAGATAATATAAAAGCAGCTGTAAGAGAAAATACTAAAGCTATATTTTTAGAAACACCATCAAATCCATTATTAAAAATAACAGATTTGAAAGGTGCTATAGAAATAGCTAAAAGTAACGAATTAATTGTTATAGTTGACAATACTTTTATGTCACCATATCTTCAAAAACCTTTAGACTTAGGAGCTGATATAGTAGTTCATAGTGCAACTAAATTTATAGGAGGACATAGTGATGTAGTAGGTGGTTTAGCTGTAGCTAAGACAGAAGACTTAGCAAATAGAATATATGCAATACAGAATTCCTTTGGAGCAATTTTAGGACCTCATGATTGTTGGCTTTTGCTTAGAGGATTAAAAACCTTAAAGGTAAGATTAGATGTTCATCAACAAACAGCAGAAAAATTATCTAGGTGGCTTGTAAAAAGAGAAGAAGTTGAAGCTGTATATTATCCATCACTAGAAGGACATCCAGGTAGAGATATTCATTTAGCTCAAGCATCAGGGGGAGGTGCTGTTTTATCTTTTAGACTAAAATCTTTAGATTTAACAAAATATTTTTTAAATAATATAGAAAATGCTGCTTTTGCAGTTTCATTAGGTGGGGTTGAAACCATAGTGTCTTATCCAGCAAAGATGTCTCATGCTGCTATACCTAGGGAAGAGAGAGAAAAGTTAGGTGTAACAGACACACTAATAAGAGTTTCTGTAGGGCTAGAGGAATTTGAGGACTTGATAGAAAGTTTTGATAAAGCATTAAATATTTAATTATATTAAAGTAGAAGAATTAAGAAATTAAATCTTCTGCTTTAATTTTTTTCTAAAGTATTAATTTTAGTATTTGAATAAATAATAGAGATATATTATAATAATAAAGAATAGTTGCAATCGCAACTATTCTTTATTAAACAGTGAAAGGATAAATTATAATGGAGAATAAAGTTGATAGTAAGAGATGGGTAATACTGCTTACCACGGTTATGCTAACATTTATGGCCACACTAGATAGTAGTATAGTAAATGTTGCATTACCTGTCATATCAAATAAGTTATCTGTAAGTATGGCTTCAATAGAATGGGTAGTAACTATTTATTTAATTGTCATAGTAGCAACTATACTTATATTCGGAAGACTTGCAGACCTTAAAGGTAAAGGAAATATTTTTAAGTTAGGAATAATTATTTTTACAATTGGATCATTAGCTTGTGGAATATCTAATTCTTTAGTTATGTTAGTAATATCTAGAGCACTTCAAGCTATAGGCGCTGCAGCATCTATGTCTACAAGTCATGGGATTATAACACACGTATTTCCTCCCAATGAAAGAGGCAGAGCCCTTGGTATAAATGGTACATTTGTGGCATTAGGATCTATGGTGGGTCCTCCTCTTGGTGGATTAATTGTAGATGCGTTAAGCTGGCAATATATTTTTTTAATAAATGTTCCAATAGGAATAGTAGCATTTATTCTTGCGAGTAAAACATTATCAAAACATAGTGAAGTGGTTAATGAGAAACTTGATTTGAAAGGTGGAAGCTTATTTTCTCTTACGATTATATTATTATTTGGAGCATTAACTCACGGTCAAGAAGTTGGATATAATAATACTATAATTATTATGTGTTTTGCACTTTCAGCAATACTATTTGTAGTTTTTATAGAGACAGAGAAAAGAGTTAAAATTCCACTATTAAATCTTGAGATATTTAAAAACACATTATTTTCACTTAGTATATTCTGTGCATTTATATCATTTGTAGCAATAAGTTGCTCTAATATAATACTGCCGTTCTATTTACAATATGTAATGAAATTAACACCTTCAGTTACTGGATTACTTATGATGGTATCACCTATAATATTGGCAGTTGTAGCACCTTTAAGTGGATATATATCAGACAAGATAGGTTCAGAAATTCTTACCTTCTTAGGTCTTTTGGGAACTAGTTTAGGATTATTTTTAATGTCTACTTTAAATCAATATTCTCATTTAGGAGTACTAATTTCATTTATAGCAATAATGACTGTAGGAAATGGAATGTTCCAGTCGCCTAACAACTCTCTAGTAATGTCAACTGTTCCTAAAAATAAACTAGGTATAGCAGGAAGTATCAATGCTTTGGTTAGGAATCTAGGACTCGTATTTGGAATATCATTTTCTACTACCCTTTTATACAATAGAATGAGTAATAAGATAGGATACCATGTTACTGGATATATATCAGGAAGAGATGATGTATTTGTATATGGAATGAGATGGGTATATATATCAGCAGCTATAATTTGCTCATTAGGTGCTGTACTTACTGCATATAGATTGTATGGTTCAAAGTTAAAAGAAAAAGCAGAGGTTGCATAAAAGTTGATGTTAAGCATCAACTTTTTTCTTTTCTATGCTATTGTATTTTGCAAATAAATATAATAAACTTATATCAGATACTTTTAAAAGTATCTGATATAAGTTTATTAAGGGTGATTAGAAATGAACAACTTATCAGCAAAGCCACAAATAATGAAAAGAGTAAATAGTGCATTAATTAAAGATTCATTAAAGAATAATGGTTCTGCAACTAAAGCCGAAATATCTGAAATAACTGGAATTAGTATAACAACTATAAGGACGTTGATCGAGGAATTACTTTTAAAAAAAGAGATAATAAGCTTAGGATTTGATGATTCAAGTGGGGGTAGAAGAGCTGAAAGATATTCACTTAATTTGGATTATAATAATGCATTATCTTTTTATATTAAAGATGGTTATATAAATTACGCAATAACAAATCTACTAGGAAACATTATTGAGGAAAATAAAGTAAAAATATACTCTAAATTTAATGAAAAGATTATAGAAGACTTTATAGATAATGTAGTAATTGAGAGCTTTATATATAATATAGTTAAGGATAGAGATATAAAAGCTATAGGAATAGGAGTTCCTGGAGTAGTGGAAAATGGAACTTTTTTTAGTGGAAAAGGACTTAATGATTGGAGAAAATTTGAGCTAGGAGACTACATACAGAAAAAATTAGGCATACCTGTAGTGTTAGAAAATGATCTGAATTCTATGGCATTAGGATTTAGTCTAAATTATTCTCAAAGCATAGAGGTATTAGATATAGAGAAATTAAATCTTGTATATATACATTTTACTGAAGCTGGAGTAGGGGCTGGAATAATAGCAAATGGGCAATTAATAAGAGGTGGAAATAATTTTGCTGGTGAACTAGGATTTCTTCCTATAAATAGCATGGGACATTTGGAAAAAGTTTTAGATAATAATATTGATGACGATACATATGTAGATATTATTTCTCAAACTATAGCAATTTTAAATTGTGTTACTAATCCATCTTTTATAGTTATAGGTGGAGAGACATTAAGAAAAAACTTAATAGAAAAAATAAGAAACACTTGTGAAAAATATTTAGCTAACAATATAAAGCCAACAATACTTTTATCAGAAGACAGTGAAAGAGATTATTTAACAGGTATAGCATATATAACTTCTGAATTTATGTATTCAGATATAAAAATTACAAAAAATTGATTATCAGTTTATTAAGGCGCAATAACGTAATGGTTAGCGTAACTTAAAACTTTTAATAATGCTTGGGATGATGCATACTAAATGAAATGCACATCCCTTGTTTTATGATATGATTAAGTTGATAAAGAAAAAGCTCTACAGCGATAAGGAGAATATAATGAACATAACCATAATAACAGTAGGAAAATTAAAAGAAAAATACTTAAAAGATGCAATAGATGAGTACTCAAAAAGACTAAGTAGATACTGTAAATTAGATATAATAGAGCTTCCAGATGAAAAAACACCAGATAATGCTTCAGCAAAAGAAGAAGAAGCGATTAAAGAAAAGGAAGGACAAAACATATTAAGTAAAATTAAAGATAATATGTTTGTAATAGCTATGGATTTAGGTGGTAAGCAATTATCCTCAGAAGGATTTTCAGATTACATAGATAATCTTGGAGTAACTGGTAACTCTAATATAGCTTTTATAATAGGGGGAAGTTTAGGTATATCTAAGGCTGTTCTAAATAGAGCTAACTATAAGCTTTGTTTTTCTAAAATGACGTTTCCACATCAACTTTTTAGAGTTATGCTTTTGGAACAAATTTATAGAAGCTTTAGGATTATGAAGGGGGAACCATACCATAAGTAAACAACAACGAATCGTTTTTCGCTTTCTTATTTTCATGTGAAAGTATATCCTCATTATTAAAGCACAAAATAATTTCTTTAGCCGTTCTACCTTCAATTCTTGTAGAGGGGCTAATTGTTATTTCTTTAATTATTGTATGAAGTAATTCTTTTTTATTTTCAAAATCTGCCTTTTCAAAAATCTTATCAAAGTTTCTAAGCATTAATGCAACTTTTTCTGCATTTATATTTTTTTTATTTATGTTTTCGAGTTGAGTTTTATAGTTGATTAGTTCTTTTTCTAATTTGTCTAATTCCCTATTAATTCCATTTACCAGTTCCCTTATTTTAGACTCCTTATATATTTTTAACATTTCATCATCAATTAGGTATTTATAATATTTATCTTCGTCATTTTTTAATTTTTTAATTCTCTTTGTTATATTGTCTATATTTTTTTGTATTTCCGCGGAGTTATTCTTACTTCCTAAATCCTTAACAATTCTATCTATAATACCATCACTATATATAAATTCTTTAATTTTACTAATAACCTGTTCTTCTAAAGGTTCTGCTTTTATAGAATTTGGTTTACACACATCGCCCTTGTGGCTATTCCATCTACTACAGGAATAATATCTATATGTTACTTTAGTGCCGTCTTTATTCTTCCTTGTGGAACGTTGTGCAACCATAGCAGAGCCACAGTCAGGGCATTTAGGCAATCCACTCAAAAGATATTTAAAATTAGTCTTTTTAACTGGAGTTTTCCCAATTAAATCTCTTTTTTCTCTAGTTCTTTGCCATAAATCTTCACCTATTATAGGCGCATGCTTTCCTTTTTCTAAAACATAATCATCTGTAACCCCTCTTCTTCTTTTCTTAGCCCAATCTTTTCTAACTCCCCAACGTATCATGCCTACATAAACTGGGTTATCCAATACATATTTAACAGTAGAATAAGCCCATGTACTTCCTTTTTTAGTTGGATATTGCTCAATATTTCTATTGAGTTCTTGACAAATACGAGAATATCCCCAATTTTTATTTGTGTACAAATCAAAGATTTTTCTTACTGTTTCAGCCTCTTTTTCATTTATAACTAACTCCTTATTTATATAGTCATATCCAATAGATGTAACCCCTCCATTAAACTCACCTTGTGTTGCTTTTTCCTTCATACCCGCTCTAGTTTGAGAAACTATTGTATCTCGTTCCATTTCTGCAAATATACCTACAAGTTTTAACATAGGTTTACCAAAAGCAGTACTTGTATCTATTCCATCTTCTTTTGCTATTAAGGTAACATCATGTTGCTCTAAAAACTCTAGAATTATTAATAAATCTAGCATTTTTCTAGAAAGTCTAGAAAGTTTAGTAACAATTATAGCATCAATATCTTTATTTTTTTCTATTTCTTTTAAAAGATTTTTTATACCGCTTCTTTCGTTTATGCTTGTACCAGTTATCCCTAAGTCTTCAAATTCTCCAACGATATTATATTCCATAGCATTACAATACTTATGTAACGAACGCTTCTGATTTGGAATAGAATAGCCATCGGCTACTTGCTCTTGTGTAGATACTCTGTAATATAAAAGAATATTTTTATTTTCTTCAGACATAAAAACCTCCGTTTAGGATTAATAATATAACCATATTTTATATTAACCATACAATATAAGCAATAAAAAAACTTCATCATCTGATGAAGTTTGTATCTCACTTTCCTCCGAAGAAATTAATATCTCTTCTAGTATATCAAAAAATTTTTCAATTCTAATATCTTTTTCATTGCTTAAGTTTAATCCAATATTTTCCATATACATATGCCTCCTTACCCTAATTAGGGTTACATATGTAAAAAAAATATTGAATTAACATAAATTATACATATAAATTCAACTAAAATCAATAATAAATTTAAAATATAAAGTGTAATAGATTAATTTGTGTTAATTTATATTAGTATAGATTAATTTAAACTAATACAAGTTAATCTATATCAATTTAAAAATAAGCCAAGAGGCTTATTTTATAGATTCTTTATATAGGTTTGCGCTATATCCATTCTATTGTCTCCATGTCCTAAAAAGTTGCTTACTTTATCTACGCTTTCCTTTTTATTGTAACCTTGCTGCCTAAGTTCTTCGTATTTTTCTGTTGCTACCATCTTCCTAATACTATGTATTCCAGTTTTCCCCTCTGTATATTGTGTTAGTTCTAAATTTTTACACGCCCTATTAAGCCAAGCATTTATGCTCTCTGCCTTAATCCCTACTACTTTATCTGTGTAATTAGTTAAGCCTTTTTCTTGTACTATGTCTTTTATCCTTTGCATAACTTCTTCTTTAATTTCTATATCTCTAGATTTTCCACCTTTACTTTCTATTACATGTATTATATTGTTCTTAAAATCTAAGTCTCTTAGTTGTAATTTCTCTAATTCGCTAGACCTTAATCCTGCAATTCCTGCTAGTTCTATACCAATAGGTGCGGCACTTTTAGCATCTTTTCCGTAATCTAAAATTTTGTTAAAATCGTCTCTAGACATCCATACGTCTCTTATTTTTTCTTGTGTGCTAACAGAAGATGCAGGAGGAACTATTTCACCTCTCCATTCCAAATTTGCAGAACTAAAGGTTTTATTTACAAGTACCTCCAGTTTGTTCAATCTACTTGTATAATTTTTTAATGTGTTATTGTTACAATCTAAGGACTTACTTTTTAAAAAATCCTGGACATTACTTGCAGAAATGTCCTTTATTTGTTTTGTTCCAAAATTCTCTTTGCAGTAAGTAGCAAGTTGCGTACTTACATCTATTAGACCCTTCCTTTCTGCATAAGACCATACACGCCCCATTGTTTCTTCAGTTCCAGTGTGTTGTCCACCTTTTGCAGAGTGTTTATCTCCACCATTTTCGTTAAAATTCCTATCTATAGCCGTTAAAAATTGATGCTTTAAACTTGCCATAATATCGCCCCCTTTAATCTTTATTTTTTCTTTATTTCTCTAAAATCTATTTAAAAACGTAATTTATTGCTATTCATTATATTTATATCTATGTAAATACAAAAAACTTCGTTTTTCTTTCTTTTACTATACCTTTTACTTATAAATTTGCTTTAATCCCACCCACTATACGGGATTAACACTGCTTTCCACTTCGTTGTCAAGCCGTTAATCCCGATAGTGTATAATAGTTGTATTTTTTTAGAGTACCTCTGGTACTCACTCCACCTCGCCTTCGGCAAGGAGTTTTATCCTAGCCATAGGCTACACATTACACACTAAAGTTAAGACTACACCACCAATCTTGGGTAGATTGGTAAAAAAGCACATTTATAAGCAAGTGTGTTATTTCTACTTAAAATATGCACACACAACTATAATAGTTGTAAACAAGCCAACTCTTTTAGAGTTAAAAATTTAAGGTTTTGTATATTAGGATTGAGCAGTAGGGTATATAGAGCATAAGCAGTAGTAGAAATCTCCAAGTTGTTAAAATTAAGAAATAAAATATCTCCAGTTGTTTCTAAAGAAATAAAAACTCTAAATTTTATATAAAAATGTTATACCTACATGTATAAAGCAAATAGAATACACTTTGCAAGTTTTTTTACACAGAAAAAGAGATAGTTATTTTTCTATCTCTTCTTATAAAATTACTCCTTCCTATCAAGAACTTGCACATAATTGTATGCGGTGTTATATGCAAAGTAAAGAGCCGTATTATCTTTATCCATAACTTTTAAAGTTACAGGATTAATAACTTCCATTTCAGCAACCTCAAACTCGAGATACTTCTCTAAAAACTCCAGTATTTTTAAATGTTCTTCAGTCATAAAAAAATCCTCCTAAATTTTATTAGATTAATGGTTAATACATGTAGATGTAAAACTAAATAGAGTATAGATGCAATATTTTTTATAAAGATATATAAAGATATATAAAGAAAAAAAGGGGAGTTACTTCTATAAAAATAGTACAGGCAACGTTCCGTTGCATTTTTTTAGGTAAAAAAAGTTAGGAGGTAGGATAGCGGTTCTTTTATACTTACGTATATATAAAATCATCATTTTTTCTATAAATTTATAAATATATTTATTTATATTTTAGTAGAGTTTTTAGAGGTAGAGTAGATATGCTTTAATAACTGTTCCTCATGAAATTCACAATATATTTATTGATATTTTAAGCGAATAGAAAGTATATTCGTATTACCTATAAAGTTTTGGGGACAGGGGAAGAAAATAGAATAAAGTAACAATTAATTTGGGGAGGTTTAACATTGGAAAATTCATATAGTATATTTTTTGAAAGTATATTTAAGCCGATAATTATTTTATCATCTTTTTTTGAAAGTGTTTTGCTTAAAAATGAAAAAAGAGATTCACAGCATAAGTATGTGCTTCGTAATATTATTCAAGTTGGATATTGTATTTCAATTTCTATAACATTAGGTTCAGTATTAGGATTGTTATTTCAAATTATATTAGCAACAATATATCCAGTTACTAGAATAGGAATTCATAGGGTGTTTTTAGTTCAAATAATACTATTAATGATAATGCTAGCAGTATTATTTCTTAACCATGACGATAAAACTTTTAATTTTCCCAAAACTACCTTTTCAATATGTTGGTTTTTAATTAATAGTAAATTAAAGGCTTTATTCATAGAAATGTCTATTAATATGGTTTTTCTTCCACTAACATTGACATTACTATTCTCAATATTTCTGGTTGAATTTAATGTCAATTCTATAGTATATATAGGTGTTTTCGTATTCTCTTTGTTAATTAGTTTAATAATTTTAGGGGGAGCGACCAAAAACACTATTAAGAAGTTATCAAGGCAGTTTATTATGTGGCTATTTTTATACTTGCCAGTAATGGGATACACAGTTTATAAAATAAATGATTATATATTGAATGGTGTTTCTGTAAATTTAATTGTAATTATATGTTCAGAAGTTATAGGTTTAGCATTTACGCTCCCTACAATAACGGACGTACTGAAAAATTTATATAAAGAATCCATTGATAGAGATAAAAAATTAATTAAGAAGCGTTCAAGACTGCTTAGGAACAAATACAATATAGATAAATATATCCAAAAACTTTATGAAATAAAAAGTAATATTATAGAAGACTTTAAATACATAGTACGAATATGGAAAAGTGGGGATAAATTAAGAGTTATTAAAGGACTATCTATTTCCTTGGCACTTATACTTTGTTTTATTATGTATGTAATTTATCAAGATAGTATAAATACCCTTATGCCTCAGTATATAGAAAATATCTCATTATATTTATTTAGAGGAAATAGATTTTTAAGAGATAGAGTTGCTATACTATTAGTAATTTTAATAATAAATATAAAATTCATATTAGATTTATATAAAAATTTTAAAGATTTAAATTTAGTAGATAGAATAGCCTATATTAGTAGAATTATTATTTTAGCATCTGTATTTTTTATGATTTTAGGGGTAACATTTTTCGCCTTGAATAAGTTTATATATACTCTGCTAAATGTATTAATAATAGTTCCAATATTAGTTTTTTATATTACAGAAAAAGTTAAAAAATTCTCATTAATTAAAAAGTAGGATAGTAAACCTACTTTTTAATTGGCATAAAGTATGATTTCTATGTTTATTAATAAATACATCAATATTTTTTTAGAGATTTTAGATGGGCTTTATTATAACTATGATAGCAATACCTATAAGAAATATAGATATATTTATCGATGTTTTTAGGCAAAAAATAAGATAGAATAAACTATCTTATTTAACCAAAACCGATTTTACTTCTATGTCCTGCTTTTCTTCTTTTATAATTGTTCCTCCGCCTACGTTGTTTCCGTTACCGCCGTTGTTGTTTCCATTATTACTATTATTTCCGCCTCCGTTTTTACCTCCATCCGTTGTTAGATTTGTATTACCAGTAGGGGAGATAGGGTTAAATTTTTGTCCTTTCTCTAGGTAAATTTCCCAATCTCTTTTTAGCCATGTTTGTTGGTAATCTTCGCCTTGCCTAGTTTGTGTATATGTTGCAGTAACACCTTTAGAAGTCTTTACATCTAAAATTGTATCTCCATTTCTTCCCTCTCCTGCAAGGTAGAGTATTCTAGTATACTTTCCGTAGGTATCCCAAACCACAGGAACTGCGGTAATGTAGTAATATCCCGCCCTTGGAGCGGTAAAGGTTGTTGTATTTGTAGATGTTGTAAAGTTATTTTCTCTATTATAAGAACCTTCTTTGTTTTGCTTGTAGTCTACTGTCCAAGCGTAGTTTCGGATTTTTATTTCCTTTTTAAACTCCGCAGTTTCTTGCGTAGCGTTATATCTGTATTTTCTCTTATCTATATTGTCTATTGTATAGTGTCCAAGACCGCTAACGTAACGCATGTTATAGCCATTCCAACTATTAACGTTAATGTTTACTATTGCAGGCTTAGGAGTAGGAGCAGTATTATTTGTAGGATTAGTAGTTTTATTACCATTATCGTCTTTATCCGATGTTTTTGTTGTCTCGCCTTCTTCTCCTGTAAAATTCCATCTTGGATTTGCGTGTGCTATACTTTGTGTAAATACAGTAAACATAGAAACCAATAATAGAGTAATAATTATTCTTTTTGCTTTATTTTTCATATAAATCACTTCCTTTCATTTTTTCTTAACATACATGCATGGTATCTAAAAAAGAAAGGAAAATCAAATTTTTCGTATAAAAATAAGATACTAAAATTAGTATCTTATTTTAGGTTAAACGCTCTCTGTTTTAAAAGAACTTATTTTTTTATCTTCTATTGTTAATGTACATTTAGCAGTTATATTCTTTTCATTTTCTTCAACGATTTTAGAATGTACAGTATATCCTGCTACAGTATATTCAACTTTTATTTTAGTATCTTCTTTCTTTACAGATGTTATATCTATATTGGTTACTTTTATTATTCTTTCATTGTCTTTATCATCTTGTAAAGAACTCTTAACAAAGTTTTCATCAAAACCTTGCCTTGTAGATTCACTAATCATACTTAACCACTTATTATAGGTTTCTTCTGTATCTTCGTTATAATTAACATTTAATAGAGCAGTAGCAAAATCCACTGTAATTTTTTTAGCATTTTCTTCTTCTTCTTTTGTAAGTCCGTTTGCTTGCACTTCTTTTGTATCTGTAACAGAAGGTTTATCTGTTGCAGTTTTTACACTTTCTTTATTTCCTCCACAGGCTACCAAAGTAGTAGCAATACATATAGTTGTTAATAACATTAATATTTTTCTCATTTTTATTACCCCCTTAAATTATTCTCTTCCTCAAAAATTTTTACATTTCTATAAAATGTGTTTGCCTTTATTCCTAACAATTCCATTGCCCTTTTAGCAGTAATTAAACCTCTTTTCCATTCGGCATAAACTCTTGCAAATTGCTCTCTATTTAACTTAATAGGTTGTCTACCTTTATATTTTCCTGCTTTTTTAGCAATAGTAATGCCGTCTTTTTGCCTTTCTTTAGTCTTAATTCTCTCTTTTTCTGCCATGTAAGAGTAGAGATTAAAAACAATATCGTTTATAAGTTGCCTTTCCAAGTCGCTTTTATTGGCACTATTTAAGATTTCCATGTCTGTTAATATAATATTTGCACCTATTTGTTTAGTTATATAATGCCATTCTTCTTTTATCATCTCTTTATTTCTTCCAAAGCGGTCTAATTCTGTGCATATAACAATATCTTCTTTTCTTAATTGTTCTTTCAATTTTAGATATTCTGTTCGGTTAAAATCTTTTCCGCTCTCTTTATCCAAAAACCATTTATCTATTTCTATATTATTTTTCTTACAATAGTTCTCTATGTTTTCTATTTGTTTTTGTAAATTCTGTGTTTTACTACTAACCCTACAGTATGCAAAGTACATGCTATCACCTCATTTCTGTATATTTACTATTTTGTATTAAACTACAAAATATTTTACATGTGCATGTTAGCATGTACTTGCAATAGAGTCAAATTTTTTGCAATATTTCTTTTGGGTGTTTAAAAATATTTATATGCAACACTGTACAGAAGATTATTGCAAAGAAAGTTTAGGTATACCCAATTGCAACATAGAGTATAGTCTAATTTGTTATATAGTAAAGCCTTATACCTAAGAGCATAAGGCTTTAATTTATTTATTTTGTTTTATTATAAAATTTTCTCCTAGATATCTTTGCTTTAAAATTTTCCATTCATCATTTTCTTTAGTTAAGTCAAGCAAAAATGGAGTCTTTATAGTTTCATCAGTATTTTTAATATTATATATTACATCTAAGGCTATATAGTATTTATTATCATATGCAGTATAGTTAATTACTCTATAATTAACGCTTTTAAATTCTAATTCAAATTTATTTTCATTTATATCTTTTATCCTATTATCAATTAGTGTTCCAATATCCGATTTATAGTTATCAGATATAAACTTCAATAATTCGCTTTTAAATTTATTCATGTCTGATGTATAGTTTATTGAATAATAATCTGTATAATATTGTGTAATATTGTTTTTCACAGAATCCAGTTCTTCAAATTTACTTAGTTCTTTTTCAGCCACGTATGTTGTTTTAAAATCATCGTCAGTTCCTTCATCAATCATATATGCTGGAGATGTAGATGGAATTTCCTCTGCTCTAAATTTACCATAACCATTACCATTGCTTAAAACCAATTTATTATTTTCTTCTGTAATGAACATATAGTACTTTGTCTGATAATACTTATTTTGTTCTTTAACAGAAGGGTCATTCCTAACAAACGTGTAAATTGTGCAATCAACAAAGTAATTACCGCTATAGTTACTAAAAATTATACTATCTATATTAGTTTTAACATAATCAATCTGTTTCTTTTTATCTACTATGTCGCTTTTAATATTTTCATAGTTTTTTTCATTTCTTTCTTGCAACTCATTGCTTAAATATTTTTTAGAAGCAAAAATACTTTCCTCATTAGTATAGTCTACTCCAAAATTCCCTTTACTAAAATTATCTACAAAATCATGTAGTTCCTTATATTTACTAAATTCCTCAGGCCTTTTTTCTATACTTGTGCCGTAGGCTAAAAATTCAATTTTGGTATTTTCTTTTGGTAATTCTTCTATTGAAGTAATTTCTTTAGTTTCAATTTTATTAGAATTCTCAATATTTTCTTTTTTTCCACATCCAATAAAAATACTTGTACTTAATATTAAACTTAATATAGTTACAATAACTTTTTTACTTCTTATCATTTTTTATCCCCCTTATGTCTTTATGTAAAATTTTAATACTTAGAAACAAAGACTATAGAATACATTCCGTTATTTTCTATAACAACTACACTACATTCGTTTTGTCCTATGTATCTATCTCCTATAATATCTGGCATTTCAGTAATCATATTTATAGAATCTGTCTCCACATAGGTATATTTAACATTAACTGCCGTTGGATTATTCCCTTGTCCTATTCTATAAGCAATATATGTTTCGCCTACAGAGTTATAATTACTATTTAAAGTTAATTTTCTATTTAAATTAGTACTGGTGTAATTATTAACAGAGTTAAATACAGTTGCTACCAAATCTCCTTTAACCTTATAAGTTTTTGTAGGTTTAGTAGGCGTAGGCTGTGGGGTAGGAGTAGGTTGCGGAGCAGGAGTTTCTTGCTTTTCGTTATTATTATTATTATTTGGTTGTTGTGTGATGTTAGAAGAATTATTGTTACTACTTATAGAATTGTTATTAGTATTACTAGTAGTAGTTTTGTTTTCTTCTTTATTAGCAGTATTGTTGCTAGGAGGAGTACCTTTGCTAGTTTCTTCTTTGTTATCTTCTGTAATTTGTTGTGTATCTTGTGTTTCTTCTTTAACTTCGTCTATTTCTTTAGAATCTTCTTCTACATTACCTGTTGTAGAATCTTTTTCTATAGTTTCCTCTATAACTTCTTTAGAAACTTCTTTAACAGTATCTTTCTTTTTATTGCTGAAAGAAGTAAAAGATAGAGCAGTAAATAACGCTAATAATGTTACTATAAATTTTCCTTTTACCATTTAATGTACCCCCTAAGTTTAAATTCCAATAAAATTATATCATTTTTCTTCAACTAAGACTATAGTCGTTGGACAAATTTCACGTATCTTTCAGAATTAGTTTTAGTGGGGGTGAAATTATGTCACTAGAACAGGCAATTGCAGTAGTTCTAAAAAAGTATAGATTAGAAAATAATTTTACGCAGGAAGAATTTGCATTTAGATGTAGTTTAGATACTACTTATATAAGTCTACTAGAGCGTGCATTGCGTAAACCTACGTTAAGTGTGGTTTTTACAATGTGTACAGTATTAAATATAAAGGCAAGTGTTTTTGTTAAGGAAGTAGAAGAATTATTAGAGAAAAAGATATAAAGGTTATCTAATGTACCTTTTCTAATATGAAGTAAAATATATCTATATATATAAATAGTAGAGAATATTATTAGATTTATTACAAAGATAGAAAAGTTAATAAACAATCACAAATTAAATTTGTAAATAATATTTTATGAAATCCTACTAAATGATACAATATATACATAATTGTAAACTGGAGGATTTTATGGAATATTATGAATTGAAGGAACAGTTTTTAAACAATTGCACAGATGGAGAATTTTATGATAGTTCAATAACTACTTACAAAAGAAAATTAGATGTTTTTTTTGAATTTTTAACTGATAAATATGGGATAAACGATACTAACTACAAGGTAATATTGAAAGGGATTGATAGTGGAATAATAGCCCAAAGTGTAGAATTCTATGTTGATAGATACGGAATATCTTTTAAAAGTACAATAAATACATATATTTCAGTAATAAAGTCATTCTTTGATTACTTAAGTCATCACTTATACATTGTAAATGAATACTTTGATAGTAATATTGGATACTCTCATATAAAAGATACTGTAAATAGAAAAATTAAAGATTTGAAGTTAATGGAAGTAAGTGATAAAAAGCCACCAAGCGCTGAGTATATATTTTTAAAGGCATTGAATGCATGTGATAATATAATAGATAATTGTGATTATGAAGATTTTTTGTTGAATAAGGATAAGCCTAAAAAGAGTGGAATACCTGAACTTACATCTGCTATTATAACCAAATTAGTTATGTTTCTAGGTTTGAAGAATCAGGTAATTGGTTCTATAAAATTAGGAGATTATAATGAGGACTTAAATACCATAAAAATAAATAAGTTTTCTATACATTTACCAAATAAACTTGCTTATCAAATGAAATTCTATCTTAAAGTAAGAAAGTTAGTTATTGATGACATTGATAAAGGACATCCTTTATTTGTAAGAAGGTATGGAGAAGGTATTGGAACCACTTATTCAACAGCATTTAAGGTATTGAAAAAGACACTAGGCAGTTCGGCTTCAGAAGGGTTAGCAAAATATACAATTATACAAATGATAAAAAAGGGCATGAATATTTCTTTAATTAAAACGCTAACAAAGTTTGGATTAGATAGTTGTCTACAATGTCAAGAAATTGTTAGTGACGAAGAGATAAATAGAGATATAACTGTACCTAATAGAGAGGTTGACTCTAAAATTAGAAATATGGATATTTATGATATATTTTAATTACTTAAGAACAGTCATAATATAATCCTAAGGTATCATATCATAAAATATTATATATATTTCTCGCCTAAATAGGACTTACCCATTAACAAGTAAACTATAGAGAAGGGGAAAGGAGATTTCATTTTTCTTCTTCTTTTTTTCTTTACTTGTAAAATTTTTTCTCCCCTTTGCTATAAGTAAACTTATAGCTATAAATTTAACTACAACACAAAAAGACATATGGATCATACGTCAGAAAAAATTTTACCTCCTTAAAATAATATTTATAAATTTAATAAATCTAGTTCTTCAAATATCCCTATACTATTAAGAACATTATTAAAGTCTAAATTATACTTATAGCAGTTAATACTTAAATATAATTTTTTATAGTTAAATGCAGTTTTATCTTTTAGTATCTTTTCTGCTTTTTTACTTACATTGCTTGCAGTAATAGCAACTTGTTTACATACTACCTTTATTATTTCTTCTATGTCTAAAATCTTAGCAGTTTTATTGTGTAAATTATAAGCAAAGGTTTTATTATCCCTAATAATAGTTTCTGTTTTATATTCCTCTCCAGTAACTTCTACTAAATTATCTATACTATTAAAAAAATCTTCCTTTTGTCTGCTAAATAGATAGAGGTTAAATTTATAAGGCTTGTCTAGTTTCAATGCTTCTTTGCTATAATTTACAAGTCTATATCTTGTCATTTCTCTAACCTTTTCAGGTTTAGTATAAGTTTCTTCCTTTATTGTATTTTCTATTTCTTTGCTTATGTACTTAGCAATGTACTCCTTAATTTGTATTAAATCCTTCTTTTTATCAGTATATTTAATTATGTTTTTTATTGCTATATTACTATCACTATTACTTTCCACTTTAGATTTTTTTAAATCTAAATTATGTTTTATTGCGTAATTATCTAGCATTTTATTTGTTCTAGCATGTTGTAAAGAGTAATCATATTTAGGACAATCGTAGATAACTCCATGCACATGCAGGGTTTTGTCCTTATGTTCCTCTATAAAATATATGTATCTTAATTTATTTCTCTTACTTTTAAATAGAGTATAATTAAGAATTTTGAAGTAATTGTTCATTATTTTTGTCATATCTTTTTTGTCGTATATAGCGTATCTTGTTGTTATAGTCACAAAAATAACGGTTTTACTTACTTCTGTATTAAGAGCATTAATATTTTCAAAATCGGAAAGAGCCTTTTTAAGTGTATGTAGTCTTCTTGCCTTTTGCTTTTTAACTCTTATTTCTTCTATCTCTTCTGCGGTAAGTTCATTTTTCTTTTTTGTTTCTATTCTTATAGTAGTGTTATTCCCATCTATATTTCTGCTAATAACTTCTACAGTATCTTTACTTTCCTTCTCTTTTCTGTTTCTAACTTTATCGTAAACTTTTAAATCTGCAGATTGTATATAATCCTTAATAAATACAGTATTATCCGCTCTGTTTAATACTATTTGTAAATTTGTTATAGCCATTTCTTTTTCGCTTGTATGTATTTTTTCTTTTGTAGTTGTAGTGTTATTAACTAATTCCAATTTATTTTTCGCTATTGTAAGTTCTTGTTTTAATAGGTGTTCTGCTATCATTTTTATCCCCCCTTTTATTTTGGAGATAAAAAAGAGACTATTAGCATATTCCCTTTGCTACATAGCCTCGCTTAAACAACATACATTCTAACCCATATTCTTTTTTATAAAATTTTAATATAAAACTTGCATCATGCTTGTTGTTATGTTAACATCTCTATATTGAAAAAAGTAATTTGTGGATTAGAACTTTGTGTGCTTACCAGGCGTGTGCAAAGTTCTTTTTTATGCCTTAAAATAAAACAAAAAAAGGAGAAACTAGAACAAAACCTGTTTTAAACAAGTTTATATCTAATTTCTCCTTCTTTATTTATAAAAAATCTCTAAATTTATCTCTTATTATCTTTAAAATTTATATTTTACATATAATACATCATTTAGATATAAAATGCAAGAAAAAATAATAAATATGTAATATAAACAAATTATTTTCTACTAGTACATATAACACAATCTTTGTGAAATGCGAAAGTCGGATTATAAAGTATTGTAAATGACATATTTCTAATATAAATTTTCAAGATTATTAGCATTTTCTACAATAAATTATAAATTGGTGTAATTTTGATGTATAATATTGTTGTATATGAAAGAGGGGGAGTTTTAATGTCAACAGAAGTAAATAATGATATTAATCAGAGTATTATCAATAACAATGAGGATAAAGTTGATGATAAGATAACTGATAAAATTTCAATTATTGATAAAAGTATAAAAAGACTAACACAACTTATGACTAAGCCAGAAAAAAATAGAAATGTATACTTAAAAAATCTCGAAACTGCATTTGAACTAATAGAATGGACATTAAAAAAATATAAATTAATGTTTGCTAGTTCACCTAAATATATATTTAAGCGTGACATTTACTATTGTGAGTTAGGCAAGAATATTGGAAGTGAACAAGGGGGGCGTAGACCCGTAGTAATTATACAAAATGATAATGGTAATAAGTCATCTACTACAACAATGATTGCAGTTATAACTACACATCAAGGCTCTAAACTTGTTAAGGTAGATAATTACTATGAATTACATTATAATGATAATTATGGAAATAATGTAAAAAGAAAATTAAGTTACTATGAAATACCAGTTGAACTAGAGAAGAATCCACATGAAAAGATAGAAGGGATAATTAATCTATCTCAAATATATACTATTAGTAAGAAAAGACTTGTAGGAAATCACGTTGCAAAAATAACTGAAGATTGTTTTTACGATATCAGTAGTGCTTTATTAAGAATGTTTGATATTAAATTAAAGAAAAAAATATAAAAAAGCATTTACAAAGTATATATATTATTATATAATATATTCATAAAGTAAATATACATCGTTTAGTGTATTTGAATTTAATTCAAATAAGATTCGTCAAAGCCAGAGTTTACTCTGGCTTTTAGTCTTTTTAGTATACAAATTGAGTAGAGACACATAATATATAATGTAACATCTTTATAGTAATCTAGATTTAATCTAGATTGTAACACAGTCTTTTTAGTTGAGAAGCCCATAGGGCTTCTTTTACTTTATAGAATAAATCAGTACTGTAATTCAGTTAAAAACAAAAAGAGTATCTTATTTTTTAGAATTATCTATAAACGTACTAAAATTTGAATAAAAATTTTATTGTTTTTAATTTTTCTTATTTCTTGCAGAAATGACCTTGAAAATATAGTATTATCTATATTTTTGTTTATATTTCACATGAGGATATTAATAAAAATAAGTTTAAAAAGCAAATTTTATATAATCTTTAAAAAGAAAAAGGTTATTTATACAGTCCTTTTCTTTTTAGTAACAGTATAATTTCAATTCAATATAAAAATTGTTTGGTTGAAGAAAGTTACGGTGAACCGTACCATAAGTGACACCCCAAATCTTCGATTTGGTAGGTGGAACTTACTCAGCGAACGAATGTGAGTCGAGTTTCATTATAAATGATGGTTTTAGCCTTAACTATAGAATTTACTTGGTTAAGGTTATTTTTGTATAAAAAATGTATCACAAGTAATGCTTTAATTGTAAAGCATTCTATAAAAAGGAGAATGTTTAGTATAAAACAAATAGAATTATTGCCCCCTTTTACCCAAAGCTCCACTTTGAAACGATGCTATCATCATTATCTAAAGGTATATAAACATCGATAAAATTACTTATATCCTCATCTATAAACCCTTCATCTGTATCAATAATATCTATTACGGTATCTTTCTTTTTTCTAGTTTTCTTTTTGCTTTTCATAGTATCAAATAATAGTTGCGTATCTTTAAGGGTACTATTTCCTTTAATATTATTATCTTTGCAATTTGTTACTGTAGCAGTATCTTTGCTTTCATTGATAATATCTAAATTTAATCCAGTAACATCCTCACTAATGGATGATCTGTTTTCACTTAACGCTGGACTATCCTTAACCTCAGATTCTTTATTCTTAGGTATTTCTTTTTCTTTCACCTTGATATTTTGATGTTTAGCAAAGTTTCTCACCTTATAAACATTATCTAAAGTAAGTTCAAGCATTTCTAATTCTATAAATATATCTAAGGCTAATTTAATTTGAGCAATATCTCTATTAAACTCTATTGAGAATGTCTCCATAGTATATGGTATACTCTTAGAAAGATATAGCTCCCCCTCCAAATTAACTTTACCTGCTAACAGCAAAATTCTGCTCCAGATATAATAAATAACATCTCTTTCCGGCTTCATATCAATTATTTTAAATTTAGTATCCTCATACATATCTACTCTTAATTTTACATATTTTCTCTCTTTCATGTTTTTCACCCTCCTAATATTTTTGTAAAAGGAAACTTTTCTTGTCTTTGCACTGCAAATTAAGATAGAAGAAATCCTTACAATTAATATATATACAATAATTGAAATAATTAGCGGGTATTATAGTAATTTTTTTAAAAATAAATAACTTTTCAATCTCCATATTGGATTAAGTATTGGTTCTATAAAAAAAGACGGCTTACACATAGTAAATCGTCTTTTTCTATAAATAATAATTTAAACTTTAAATCTATTAACTTCCTCTATCATTTTATTAGTCATATTACTAAGGTCTTGAGCGGAGGAGGCTACTTCTTCTATGGAGGCATTAAGCTCCTCAGAGGATGCTGAGATTTCCTCAGATGACCCTGAAATTTCCTCGGAAATTGATGATAATGTATTTATTCTATTTAGAATAATATCCTTATCGTTATCTATATTATCAGCTGAACTTTTAACTATTTCTATTTTAGGAATTACCTCATCCACAGCTTGTATTATTCGCTTAAAGGAAACTATAGTCTTGTCAATAATTCCAGCTTGATTAATCATCTCACCATCCATTGTTACAGCTTCTTGTACTATAATAGATGTATTATTTGATATTACATTTATTAAATTACTAATGTTTTCTGATGAAGCCTTTGATTGTTCAGCAAGCTTTCTTATTTCCTCAGAGACTACTGTGAACCCTCTACCTGCCTCGCCAGCTCTAGCTGCCTCAATAGCTGCATTTAGCGCTAATAAATTAGTTTGTTCTGCAACACTATTGATCATATTTGTAATCTCATTTATCTCATTTATATCTTTTCCAAGATCCATTATTTTTGAATTAAAAGCCTTAAATGAATTACTTATATTTTTTACTGAGTGATTTAATCCATTCATTTCAGTACTACTATCATTAGCCATTATACTTATTTCTCTAGAATTCGAGTCTACAACTTTTATTTCTCCAAGCATCTCTGATAGCTTATTACCAAACTCATTTAGAATTTCTGTCATTTGCATTAAATCTTGAGATTGAGTATTTATACCCTGAGCTATTTCAGATGTTGATTGTACAGAACTTTCAGATACGCTTGATATCTCTTCTGAAATGGCAGATAAGTTTTCTGATTGAGTATTAATAGTTAGGGAATTATCTTTAATTTTTTTAATCATCGTTCTTAGTGAATCCTGCATTGATTTCATAGAATTAATCATGATCCCAATTTCATCTTTTGAATTCAAATACTTAGTAGGAACTTCCACAGATAAATTTCCGTCTGATAATAATCTCAGATGATTTGAAGCTGATTTTATTCCTTTTGATAAAGCATTAGAGATTATGTAAATTATGATAAACGCTATTACAATAAATATTATTGACGTTAGTATAACTAAAGTTTTTAAACTATTTAATTCTGATAATATTTCATTTTGAGTTACAGAGATTCCTACGGACCAATCAGTTCCGCCTACTGGAGCATACCCAACATATTTTTCTTCTCCACCGTATTCATACTCACCTAGGCCAGCTTCTTTTGCAAGCATTTTTTTATGTACATCAGCTAAGGCTTGAAAATTGGAATTTTTTTTTGACTCTTCTATTATGTTTGACATTTGTATAACTAAATCTCTATTACTATTTGCAATAGAAGTTCCGTTTTTATTTAGCATAAATGCAGTGCCTGTTTTCCCAACTTTTACTTCATCAGTCATATCACTTAAATAATTACCATCTCTAGCTTGAACAAGTACTCCTACAACTTTATTATTATTTTTAATTGGAACTGCATATACAACGATTATAATACCGTCTGTTTTGCTAACTATTGGGTCGGATACACTAGCTTTGCCTTCCAGTGCTTGTTTAAAATATGACCTCTCATTAAAGTTTGATTTTGAACCATCAGTAAGGATTGAATTTCCATTAATATCAACAATACCCATACTAATGCTTCCAATTCTTTTAGATTCATCTGTAAGAATTGATATTTTATTATCTATTGAATTGTTTGGATCTTTTATATCTGATCTTGCAGCAATAGCTTCTAGTGTATTTAATTCTCCTTGAAGCTTACTTTGAATATTACTAGCTGTTTGCTCAGCAATTCTAGGCATAGTGTTATTTAAGTTAGATTTTAGAGCATTTGATGAGTTAATAAAAGAAATTATACCTAATCCTATACACACAACACAAACTAATGATCCGAATAATACCATTAATTTTGATTTTAAACTTTTCATAATATCTCCTTTTTAGATATATGTATTTAAAGATGGTTAGCCATCTTTAGTTATAATTTATAATCAGCTTTTATCTGTAAAATTTACATTATATAAGTATATTCGACTGATAATAAGATAAACTTTAACAAATTTGTTAATATAATCATAAAAAAGCCAATAAAACCACTTTCGAAGTCTTATTAGCTCTTTTTCATACTAAGATAATCTAACCTTAAAACATTGATGTAACAACTTATGCTGCAAGTTTTTTATTTGCTGATTTTTTTTCTATTCTTATAAATAATGTTGTTAATGCTATACCTACTAAGCTAAGTGCTAATGCTATATAAAATGCATTTGTAAAGCTACCATTATTAGCACCAGCAACTTGAACTGCTATTTTAGGTCCGAAAAATGCTGCTGCGGAGTATCCTATAAATGTGATTCCATAATTTACTCCATAATATTTCATACCAAATTTTTCAGCTACTATTGAAGGGAAAATACCTAAGGTTCCACCAAAACATAAACCTATTCCTATTAATCCAATTGCAAATCCAACTACAGAGTGTGTTGTAGCAAGAACTAGCAACATAGCAGCTACAACAGTATATATACAAATTAATGCATTGTAACGACCAAGTTTATCGGAAACAGCTCCCCAGAATATACGGCCCATACAGTTACTTAATGAGTATAGACTTACATATAATGCTGCTACTGCTGCTGATAATCCAAACATTGTTTGTCCAATAATTGAAGCATTAGATGTTATCATCATTCCTGATAAAGCTCCAATTGTAAACATAGATGCAATTATATAGAATTTTGAAGTTTTTATCATATCTATCCAGTTGATATTTACATTTGATCCATTAGCTGAACTAGGAGTTGGTGGATTCCAGCCTTCTGGTTTATAGCCTGCTGGGGTAGCTGTTATAAGTAGACCAAAAACTACTGTAATCACCATATACGCTATTCCCATGATTTTAAATGTTGATAAAACTCCGCTATTTTGGATTAAGTTATTAGCTATTGGAGCGGCTAGAATTGTAGCTCCACCAAAACCTGCTGTAACTATACCAGTCGCTAATCCCTTCTTATCTGGGAATAGTTTAACAGTATTACCTATAGTACCTGAATATGCTATACCTTGTCCTAAACCTCCAAGTACTCCATATGCTAAGTATAGATGGATAGGTTCTTTCACAAAACCTGTTAGCATAAATCCTAAACCAAACAGTGCTCCACCACCTATAATAGATAGTTTTGCTAACCCTCTGTCTAATAGTTTTCCACCTAAAATCATTGGAATTGGTGATATTGCTGCGTTTATAGTAAAAGCTGTCATTACTACCGCCTTAGACCATCCAAACTTTTCACCAAGTGGTCCTGCAAGTACACTAAAAGCATAAACTGCACCTACACATAAATTTACCATTACAGATGCTAAAAGAACTAAATTACGATTAATCTTTTTATCTACCATTACTAATCATTCTCCCTTTTTTATGTATATTTTTGTCATTTTATTTGCTCTATAATTATATTTTTAACAAATATTTTTGTATATATTTCTCACAAATAGTAATATATAAAACAAGAGACTATGAATACATAGGAATTTTATACATGTCACTATTTACATGTATAAAATATCATATATTTTGATCTAAATCAATATATTTTTGTTAAAAAAAAAACAATTAGCTAAAAACTAATTGCTTTTATAAAAATGATATTAATTTAAATGATTTATTTCATCAATTGTAAGGAGTCTTCTAACCATTCACAGTATCTATTTTCCCGTTTTAGAGCATTGGTTAAAACTAAGTAATTTCCAAACTCTTTTGACTCATATGTAATTTCATCACCTATAACTACCTTTAGTTTTTCAAACTCCTCTTCTAAAAAAGATAGCCTATTTTTATGTTTTTCTAACTCATTTAAAAATTGTTCTCTAGCCTCATCTTTGGGTATAGATGAAATAAAATAAGCCTTTAACATAAACTCATCTTTTAAAGTAATAAATTCTTGCTCTAGTGTACTTAACCATTTATTTAACTCTTTTTTCCCCGCATCAGTAATTGAATAAACTTTCTTTTCTAATTTTTCGCCTTGTATTTCTATTTTGAATTCTATTAGGCCTTCATCTGTTAATTTTTTTAATTCTGGATATATTTGACTATGCTTTGCGCTCCAAAAGTGTCTGATTTCTTTATCTTTGAATTCAGTCATAATATCATAACCGCTCATTTCGCCTCTATCTAGTAGACCTAAAATAGCGTGTTTAAGAACTCTCATATTTATCCTCCATTACTTTAATAATTATTTTTTATATTTGATTATCTAGAAATAATTTTTATATTTTTATAGCAATATAAAGGTGTTACTGTTTTGGTAACACCTTTATCAAATTCGAATCTTTAGTTTAGTATTTCTTATCTTGTAAACAGTAAAATTATTACTTGTATATTATATCACATAAATAATTATTATGATGTTTTTAATAAAGTTATTCGATTATTAATAGGTTAAGGATATCTCACAAATAATCTTTTACACTTTGATCAAATGCTTAAATTCACCAGATAACTATATTCTGAACTCCAACCCAGTGAATAAAAGAACTATCTTTAAGTTTTAATAGATCTTTACTGTCAGCAGATATATACATACCAGCATATTCAGCACCTTTATCTTCAGTTTCTTTAATTAAATCGTCAATATTAATATTTTCAAACATATCCTGATAGTACATAGACCTCAGAAGGCTTAGATTGTTCTTTATAAGATATAGATTTCCTATAAGAGATTCTTTATGAGCTTCGTTATCCATATTTTCATATTGAGTTTGTTTTCCTCTGTTATTCTCTAGTTTTTTTGCATTCTTATTGTCATATGGAAAGACTGTTGTACGTAGAAAATAAGAAGGATTTGCTAATACAAAGTTTGAGTTAAATACAGCTATAGGTGAGATATCAAAGGTTGACATATCGGCATCTGTAGAGTCAAGCTTATCCACAAAAGATTCTTTTATTTCTTCAGAGGTTAAGGGTTTATTAAATTGTATAAATATCTTTGCTTTAGTTCCTTGAGGAGCATTTTCAAGTACATTAAAACCTGCTTTTGGATCAGATTCATGATCAAAAAAAGGAGTGAATTCTTGAAATATTAGTTGAGGCGCCGTTGTTTCTTTTGATTTAGAAGGCTCACCAAAACTGTATTTTATATTTAAATCCATTTCATCTATTTTAGTGTTTCCGATAGTATTTTCAAGAGAGATATCGATATTTTGTTGTGCAAAAAGTGATGAGCTAACTCCGCTACGATTTGATTTATATTGAGGTTGAAACATCTCTGCAAATTGAACTATAATCTCTCTTTTTACATATAACTCCTTATAGTCTAATCCAAACAAAGATGTAATTATTTTAGATGAAGTAAAATATAGAAATATAAAAAATAAAAAAACACAAATAGATGAAAATGCGGTTATTAGTATAATTCGTAGATTTATTTTACGTTTTAATATCTTGTCAAATTTATTTTCTTTTACATTACTTGTTGGTAGCTGCTGTTTAAGTTCTTCAAAAAAATCCTTTTCATCATTATTAAGATAATCTGATATAGCAATGAATTTATCAATAGAGGATTCTATTTCAGAAACTTCTTCTTTATTTAATTTTCCTTCTTTATATAACTTGAGTTTTTCTTGGAATTCGCTATTCATCAATTTTCCTCCTTAATTCTCTAAGTGTTTTTCTGGCTCTGTAGATTAAATTAGTAACTGCTGAAACGCTTATACCTAAAATTTCTGATGCTTGATGATAAGATAACTCGTTTACTAGGCATAACAGCACTACTTGTCGTTGATTCTCTGGAAGTTGTTTTATTAATATAAAAGCAGAGTTGACACTTTCCTTAAGCATTAACTTGTCTGTAAAATCTTGTATGTTTATTTTATTTAAAAAGGTATATTCATGAAAGCTTAATCTACTATTTTTTTTAACATAGTCTACGTAGAGGTTATGAGCCACTGTGAGAAGCCAGGATTTTATGCTTTCATTAGAAATTTGAAGAATACTTAAAGCCTTAACAAAAGATTCTTGAGTCAAGTCTTCTGCTGTTTGGTGGCTATAGGTAAGTCCATAAAGGTATCTATATACATAAGGAAAATATTCTTTATAAATTTTAATAAATGAGTCCCTCTTCAATCAGTCACCTCCATACTTTTATTTAAAGTCTGTCATTATATATACGATTAAATTGGAAAAATATCGTACTATTTTATAATAATATTATATAAAATAATCAAATGAACACACTAATCTCATTTTTATTTATGAAATAAGAATGAGGTTTTATGAATTAATTAGGATTGATAAAATATATGTATATAAAATATTGGAGGCGATTTTTATGACTACAGAGATTTTTAATGCATAGCAAAGGCTAGTGCATTATTAAAAGATAATAAAGTAGCCTTTGCTAATCCTAAGATTTTGATAATTAGGAGGAGCGACATGAGCTATTTAAATAAATATAGGTGGGAACTAATACCTGAAAGTTTACCTAAGGTGAAAAGAATTTGTTCTAAATGTAATGAAAAATCACATTACATTAATAGTGGGAAATTTAGAGTCAATGCAAATAAGAATAATATAGATGTTTGGATGATTTATAAATGTGATAAGTGTAAATCAACTTGGAATATGACTATACATGAGAGAGTAAAACCTCACAAAATTAATAGAAATGAGTATGAAAAATTTCTTGTGAATGATGTAAATTTAATAAAAGAGTACGCATTTAATTTAAGCGTATATAGTAAAAATAAAGTTGAAGTTATTTTAGAAGATTTGAAATATAAGTTAGTATCGCAGAAAATAGGAATAAATTATAAAATGGAATCTGAACTTATTATTGAAATAGAATGTAAATATCCTATAGATGTGAGAGTAGATAGACTATTAAGTGAGAAGCTTGAATTATCTAGAAGTAAAATAAAGAGTAAGGAGAAACTCGGACAACTTTATATTAAAGGTAATGAAAATCCTTCAGCTGCCAAAATAAAAAATGGAATGGAGATACGTATTTGGATGGAAGAAGATATTATGAAAGCCTTACACCATATAGTATAGAAGTTTGAATCATTTTGTTAGACAAAATATTAAATAAAACATTATAATTGTATATAAGGTGAAATATAAAACATTGAAAGGGGCATAGTTTGTTTATGAGAAAATATGTTATATATGCATAGCAAAGGCTACTGCATAAAAATTAAATAATAAATAGTTTTAGCCTTTGCTCAATCCTAAAGAAACAAATTATATTTAGGAGGGCATATAATGAGCTATGCAAATGCTAAGGATATTTTTCCAGATGAAATATTAGAGTTAATTCAAAAGTATGTAGATGGGAAGTATATCTATATACCGAGAAAGGAAGAAAATAAAATTGCATGGGGAGAACTATCACAGAGCAGAAAAGAACTTTCAGATAGAAATACAAATATATACGAAGATTACTTAAGCGGAGAATCAATACAAAGTATTTCTGATAAATATTATTTATCATATAAGACTATACAAAGAATTATTTTACAAAAAAAGAATATGGGATAATTGAAAATAGGACTGTAAAACTAAATAATTAGTGTTACAGTCCTATTTTTATCATATATGTAATTTTAACTATTTAATGAATAAAAATCTTGAAGAACTGAATAAATGCATATATAATTAGTACATAATAGTTATATATGGAAAACAGTGATTATAAAAGCTACGATTTATAAATTTCTTAAGAGAGCCGATGGTTGGTGTGAATCGGTGAAAGGTTAAATCTTTCCACTTTTGGAGCTGTCGGTGATGAATCGAAAGGTTTGTACTCTTTATTGTACTATTGTCGAGTGGCTAGTTGATTTATAAACTAGCAAGTTGGGTGGCAACGCGGATATCTCCGTCCCAATATATATATTTTTATATATGGGATGGTTTTTTTTATTTCAATTTATATTAAATGTATCAGGAGGATAAAAAAATGTTAGATTTAAAATTTGTTAGAGAAAATCCAGAGTTAGTTAAAGAAAATATAAGGAATAAATTCCAAGATAACAAACTTCCATTAGTAGATGAGGTTATTGCGTTAGATGCAGAGCTTAGAGGGGCAAAGGTAATAGCCGATGGACTAAGAGCTGATAGAAATAAATTTTCTAAACAAATAGGTGGATTAATGGCTCAAGGAAAAAGAGATGAAGCCGAAGAAATGAAGAAAAAGGTTACTGAGCAATCTGAAAAGTTGGCTGAGTTAGAAGCAAAAGAAGCTGAGTTAGAAGAAAAAGTAAGAAATATTATGCTAGTAATTCCAAATATAATTGATCCAAGTGTACCAATAGGTAAAGATGACAGTGAAAATGTTGAAGTTCAACGTTATGGTGATCCATTTGTACCAGAGTTTGAGATTCCATATCACACAGAGATAATGGAAAAATTACAAGGAATAGATTTAGATAGTGCTAGAAAAGTAGCTGGAAATGGATTCTACTATTTAATGGGTAACATTGCAAGACTACATTCAGCAGTAATTTCTTATGCTAGAGACTTCATGATAGATAGGGGCTTCACATACTGTATTCCTCCATTTATGATTCGTAGTGAAGTTGTAACTGGGGTTATGAGTTTCGCAGAGATGGAAGCTATGATGTATAAGATAGAAGGCGAAGATTTATATTTAATCGGAACAAGTGAACATTCTATGATTGGAAAGTTCATAGATACTATATTGCCTGAAACTTCACTTCCACAAACGTTAACTAGTTATTCTCCTTGTTTTAGAAAAGAAAAAGGGGCTCATGGTATAGAGGAAAGGGGAGTATACAGAATTCATCAATTTGAAAAGCAAGAGATGATTGTTGTATGCAAACCAGAAGAAAGCATGGAATGGTACGATAAATTATGGAGAGATACTGTAGATTTATTCCGTTCTTTAGATATTCCAGTAAGAACATTAGAATGTTGTTCAGGTGATTTAGCAGATTTGAAAGTTAAGTCAGTTGACGTTGAAGCTTGGTCTCCTAGACAAAAGAAATACTTTGAAGTTGGAAGCTGCTCCAATTTAGGTGATGCACAAGCTCGTCGTTTAAAGATTCGTGTAGATGGAAAAGATGGTAAATATTTTGCACATACTTTAAATAATACAGTAGTTGCTCCTCCAAGAATGCTAATTGCATTTTTAGAGAATAACTTAAATGAAGATGGCTCTATAAATATTCCTGTAGCATTAAGACCATATATGGGTAATAATGAAGTAATTAAATAGTATATATTAGCGCATTGAATTTATTTAATTCAATGCGCTATATTTATTTGGTAAAGCAGTGTCAAAAATAGGAAAATATTAATACTTATATAGTAAAAGTATATTTTAGAAAGGATGGCATATATGTTTAGAATGTTTCCTTTTATGCTTAACGGAATTAATATTTTCAGTGGTATGTTTACTGATACATTTTTTAATAATATGATTAATCAAGTCTTAGCGAGTAGTTTAGTTAATGAAAGACCAAGGGAGCAGGATTATAGTGTTGAGATGAAAGATCATGGAGATTATTATCTATTAAAAGGGTATTTACCAGGGGTTTCACCTAAAGATATAAGTATAGATTTTGAAAGGAATAGAGCTATTTTAACTATCAGAAGAAGACAAGTATATAGTAATGGATTGAATGTAATGATGAGTATAGTTGAGACTGGCGGTAATTTAATTAAAACTTTCAATATAGAAGAGATAGATAAAAGCAAGATAGGTGCAGCATTTGATAGAAGTATACTTCTATTAACTTTACCTAAGAAAAAGATGATAAAAAAATATGAGGAAGAGGAAACTCCAATAATAGTAGATGTAGATAGTTATGAAGTTGAGTGAAATAAAAAAACCTCCTTTGCAAAAAAAATAGGGTGCATAGGAGGTTTTTTGTTAAAGATAATAAAAGGCTAGATTAAGCTATTATTTTATGTAAGGTAGTATTAATTTTATAATGTCCTCAATTAAATGTAGTTCCTTAGTGGAACACTTATTAATTAAGTCATATATTAAGTTTTTACTCTGTACAGAGTAATTCGCTAAATCTTCTCTTAAAATCACATTAGCAGTATCAGTGTATTTATTTCCATATATCAAATAGTCGGTAGAAATATGGAGACAATTAGATATTTTAACTAAAGCGATAAGGCTCATCTGTCTTTCCCCACGTTCAAGTTGTCCAATATATAAGGGTGAAAAGTCAACAATCTCAGCAAATTTCTCTCTAGTCAGGCTTAATGCTTCTCGCTCAGTTCTTATTCTATGCCCGATGGCTTTATTATCTATATTTAGTAATTCATTCTTCAATTTAGTTCACTCCTCAAGATAACTCTATACATAAAAATTAATTAGATAAATAAGCAGAGAGCTATTATATTTTGTTTGCAAATAGCATAGTAGTTCAGTAAAATTATATATGTTAAATATTTACTGATAGTTAAAGCTAAGGTGGAGGAGAGTTGATGATTAAAAGAGAAATAAGCGAATTAAGAGATGAATTACATTCGCTGATAAATGAAAATGCTGATTATAATGAAATATTAAAGACAAGCGTTGAACTAGACAAGTTAATAGCGGAATTTATTAATAATAAAGAGAAGAATAATGATAAAGATGAGTTGTAGTACATATTTCCTGATCTATAATAAGAATAAGCATATTAAGCTTATTAATATGCTCATCTAATTATTAAGATTTCCATTTAAATAAACTTTCTTCAAGTATATCTATTAACATAAATAAAACAAATCCCAATAGACCAAGGATTATTATTCCTGTGTACATTTCCAAATAACTAATTCTGCTCCATGCATCTAATATATAATAACCTATTCCATATTTGGTTCCATAACCTTCTGCAAAAAACAATATTGAGAGTGCTGTTCCTATAGATAATCTTAAGGTTGTAAGTAGCTCTGGCAATATAGCTGGTAATGTTATGTGAGAAAATATTTGAAGTTTTGAGGCACCAAGGCTTCGTATAGGATTATAGGTTTCATAGGGTATATTAAGAGCTGCATCTCTTACTGCCACAATAATTTGGAATACCAAAATAAGAACTATAATAATAATTTTTGATTTATCTCCTAATCCATATAACAGCATCACTATAGGAAGTAGAGCGGTTTTTGGAATGGGGTAGGTAAAATAAACCAATGGGTTTAAAATTTTATTCCACATTTTAGAGTAAGCCATAAGTAATCCAATCAATGATCCTATAATTAAGGAAATTATAATTCCACTTGAAACCCTATAGAGACTAACGATAACATGTTTATAAAGCTCTTGATTAGATAACTTGAACATATTTAAGTATACTTCAGTAGGGCGGGGAAGAATTTTCATATTAACTTTTAGTGAAAAAAGATACCATAACAAATTAAAGGTAATGAATCCTTGTATGAATACTAATAGTTTTTTTCTAATTTTCATATTTTCCAACCTCTTTTTATAATGCTTCTTAAGTATGAAGATAGTTTTAAATATCTTTCATCCTCTCGTAGGTTTTCTGTATTAAATAATGGATTATCAATAATTTCAACTATAGTTCCAGGACAATGAGACATTATAACTATCTTTTTACCCATATATATGGCTTCTTCTATGTTGTGAGTTATAAATAGGGTTGTAAGCTTATATTGATTCCATATGTTTATGAAAAGTTCTTGAGCTTCTTCACGCGTTAAAGCATCAAGTGCAGAAAATGGCTCGTCCATAAGCAATATATCTGGGTTCATTATAAAAGCTCTTGCTATAGCAACTCTTTGTTTTTGACCACCACTTAATTCATTAGGATACCTATCTTTTAGCTCATTTATGCCTAGTTTAGTTTGAATATGCTCTATTCTCTCAGTTAAAGAGGAATCAATTTTTACTCCTTTTATTTTAAGAGATAATAGGCAATTTTTTTGTACACTTTTCCAAGGCAAAAGTCCAAAGTTTTGAGGAATAAGTCCTATATTATGAGTCTTTGGGTTTAGTGATTTATCATTCAAAAGAACATCCCCGGTAGAACTTTTAATGATACCACTAAGGACATTAAGTAAAGTGGATTTACCACAGCCAGAAGGGCCTATGATAGCATAGATATCCCCTTCTGCTATAGTCATATTTATAGGTCCTAATGCATTAATTATTTGATTTTTTGATTTATAATTGACTGTAAGATTATTTATATTTAGCATAAGAGACCTCCATAGAAATTTATTTAACGCCTATATTATTTGTAACATCTTTAGGAGTTAAGTTTTTAGTAATTAAGTTATTATCCTTG
The DNA here is from genome assembly GCF_900130055.1 of Clostridium intestinale DSM 6191. GTDB lineage: Bacteria > Bacillota > Clostridia > Clostridiales > Clostridiaceae > Clostridium_T > Clostridium_T intestinale. The sequence goes on along the minus strand of NZ_FQXU01000010.1, from coordinate 69,876 downwards.
CACCAATTTATAGCTTCTTGAACTTCTTCATCTTTAGGAAGCATATTTTTTCTAAAAGTAGGTAATTTAATTTTACCTTTCATATTTTCTGGATAACCAACTGTTTTTATAATTAAGTCTTCATATTCAGTAACAGATGTGCTATTTATATATTCAACAGCTTCATTATATGCCTTGTAGAAAGCTTGTATTTCACTAGATTTATCATCTATAGCTTTTTGGGTGAAAGCAGATACTGAAGGGTATGAAGCTAAGTTACTAGCGCTTCCTAGTAGAATTCCACCACTACTTATTGCCATTGAAGAGAATGGTTCTGGAAGTAAAGCAGCATCTACATTACCATTATTAAGCATCTCAAGTCTAGTTGGTATAGCGGGAACTACTGATTTTTTTACATCTTTAGGATTCATAGAATTTTTCTCTAATATCTTATCTAGAGTGTATTCTATTGAAGTTTTTTCTGATATAGCTACACTTTTTTCTTTAAGATCGCTTAAGGACTTTATTCCAGATTTAGCTCCAGCTACAAGCATAAAATCACCATCTGTAATTCCAGTTATTTTAACATCAAAGTCAGCATTTTGATAAAGGGATATAGCTACTTCATCACATATTACTCCATCTAAGCTTCCAGCTTGAAAAGCTGCATCTCTGTCTTTTGAGTTTTTAAAGGTTTCAATTGTTACATCAACACCTGCTTTTTCAAAAAGCCCTTTTTCTTTAGCAATTACGAAAGGTACTGAGTCTATAGAACCCATCATTCCAAAAGTTAAACTTTGTTTTTCAGGTGCTTTAGTTTCTTCAGTTTTTGAGCAAGCTGTAAGTGATAATAATACGGCTGCTGAGGTTAATATAGTTAATAATTTTTTTAATTTAGTCATTTTATAATTCTCCTATTTTTTAAATTAATGCGTCAATAACGCCAAAGATTAAAAATACAATACTTATTAATTGATTTATGCTATAAGAAGCTAATTTAACATTTGATAAATTAGTTGGAGAAACCATTCTGTGTTCCAAAATAAATAAAACTGAAATGATTCCTATACCAATAAAGTATATTAAACCAAGTTGTGGACTTAATAATCCTACTATGATTAATATTACTAATGTTATAGCATGGAAAAAAGCTGCAATATGTAGGGCATTTTTAACTCCGAATCTTGCAGGAATCGAATTAATTCCGTTAGCTGTATCGAAGTCATAATCTTGAGATCCATATATTATGTCAAAACCAGCAACCCATAATGTGTTAGCTGCTCCAATAAAAAGAGGAAGCCAAGATATTTTTCCTGTAACTGCAAGCCAAGCGCCAACAGGGGCAGCTGCTGAGGTTATGCCTAAAACCAAGTGGCAAGCCCAAGTAAAGCGTTTTGTATATGAATATATAATTAATAAAAATAGTGCTATAGGTGAAAGTATTAAGCATAGAGGATTTAGCATATAAGCCCCTATAATCATTACTAAAAAACATAGAGAAGAAAATAATATTACCTCTTTCTTTTTCATAAGTCCTTGAGGTAATTGTCTAGTAGCTGTACGTGGATTTTTCTTGTCTATTTCAGCATCTATAACTCTATTAATAGCATTTGCACCAGTTCTAGCTCCCATGAAGGCTACTAATATCCAAAATATAACGTAGGGAGAAGGAAGTCCCTTACTTGCAAGCAACATGGATATTAATGCGAAGGATAAAGAGAATATTGTATGTGAAAACATAACTAATACTCCATAATCATGGGCTTTTTTTATAGCTTTATTAAGTACCATTTTAATGCTCCTTTCGGCAATTATGCTACGTAAATTTTCACAAATGAAAGTATAGCACAACTAAAGTATGAATGTAACTAGTTAATCAAATTTTTTGAGAATGTTTTTCAAAGTAAATAACATATTGTGTATATCTTCCCTTGTTATAACTAAAGGAGGCTGGAAGGCTATAACATCTCTATTTAAACCATTTTTCCCAATAAAGAATCCAGAGTCCTTCATTTCTTCTAATATAATGTCTGTGACCTCTGCAGAAGTAAGGTTATCGCTTGATTGAGTTTGTATTCCTAGCATAAGACCAATACCTCTAATTTCTTTAATAACTGGGGAGGATAGTTCTTCTAATTTTGACTTTAAATAAGCACCTAGTTCCTCGGACTTTTTAACTAAAGAATTCTTCTCAATATAATTAAGAACACTTAATGCTGTATAAGCAGACACTGGATTTCCTCCTAAAGTTGAAGCTGAAGGTCTATCAAAAGACTTAGCTATCTCATCTGTAGTAGAAAATGTTGATATAGGAATTCCATTACCTAGAGCTTTCGCAGTTACAATTATGTCTGGAACTACGTTATAGTGTTCTATACAAAACATCTTTCCTGTTCTTCCATATCCAGTTTGAACTTCGTCAACAATTAGTAAAACATTATATTTTTCTAAAAGGCTTTTGACTTTACTTACATAATCAAAGGGATATAGAATTATGCCGCCATTTCCTTGAAGTGGTTCAAGCATCATGGCAGCTATTTTATCTCCGTTTTCCTTTAGCACTTCTTCCAATTGAGTTAAAGACTTTTCCATGGCTTCTTCATAACTTGTATCAGGGGAATAAGGTCTTTCTATAAAGAAGATATTCTCTTTAACTAGGTTATCATCTAATCTCCACATTGGTATTCCTGTGACACTTAATGTTAAATGAGTTCTGCCATGTAATCCTCCATTTAAAGCTATAAATCCATTTTTTTTAGTATGTAGTCTTGCTAATGCCATAGCGCCTTCATTAGCCTCTGAACCAGTAGCACAAAAGAAAGTTCTTTTAATATTTCCCGGGAATATCTCAGAAAGTTTTTCAGCTAGGTCTACCATAGGTTGAGTTAAATATAGCGTTGTTGTATGCTGAAGAGTATTTAACTGCTCTATTGTTGACTTAAGTATTTCTGGATTCGAATGACCACAATTCATAACCGATACACCAGAGAAAAAGTCAGTATATTTTTTATTGTTTTCATCAAATAAATATTGCATATTTCCAGCTGTTATTTGTGGTGGATTTTTATAAAAGTGTGCAGTAGCTGGAAAAAAGTACTCTCTTCTTTTTTCTAATATCTTTTGAGGTCCTATAAAAGTCATAATATAATCTCCCTTCTAAATAGCTTTAAAGTTTAATGCACCAAGAGTGAAACCTGCTCTAAGTGTTTCTAATTCATTAAATAAATCTTTAGATTTACTAGTGTCTTCTATAGCTTTTTTATAAACATCAATTACACTCTCAAGTTCTTGGGTTGAGTATGTTTCTCCTTCAATACGTAAACTTACAGAGTTATTTATTCCTTCTAAAATAGGTAATAAACATAGTTCCTTTGCAGTAAATAAATGATTTTTCCCATTTTGATCTATATATACTGGGTTTTCTCCTTTATCCGTCATAAGTACTAATACACTATTATTTACATAAGAGTTATCTGCTTTTTCTATAGGTTCTAGACTATCTATATTGTCGTATAAATTATGATCTAAATACATTACCTTTATTGGGCCATGAACAAGCATCTCTAATGGTTCTTTGGTAGAAGTAATAAAAGAACCAAGTTCATTATTTCTTGTCTCAATGGATAAGGTAAATTCATTAACTCCAAGATTTTTATAGAATTCTAGAGCCTTATGGTTATAAATGTTTAAGTTATAATTTGAAATAGTTTTATACTTATGTGCATACTTCTTTATAGCACCTAAGTTAGAAACTAGTAATCCATCAAATAGGTGACCATGTTTGCTTAAATATTGATCTATAATATCAAATTGAAGTTCATTCATCATTTGAGGTAGTTCCAAATAAATCTTAGTAGAGTTTTTTATAGTCATCAAAGTGTTAAGTTCATCTAAATTAATGAATTCATCAGGTAGAAGAACTTCACTAGGCAAATAAATCCTATCTACATTTTTTTCTATAGCAAGCTTAGCTTGTTCAAAGCTATTTACCTTTACAGATAAATTATGTTTCAGGTTAGACTTAGAATCAGGAATATTTAATTCAGATAAAACTTTCTCAATAGAAGTGTCAGTAATTTCAGGCTCTTCTGTTGGGGAAGAAAATACTTTTCCGGTAGAGTAGAATTTTCCAGTACCTTCATAGCGAGTATTTATGAAATCTAAACCAGGTTTTGAAAAGGCGTAGGCAGTAGTAAAATCACGTTTTCTGCCTTCAAATAATTCTTCAGCATGTTTTTTACGATTAAAACTTAGTGGGTCTTCTATGTAACGATCAATGGCTTCACCATAAGTATTTATTAAATTAACAATAAAATCTGTATCTCTCATACGCCCTTCAACTTTAAATGAAGTTATGTTTGCCTCAATAAGTTCAGGAATATGTTCATACATATACATATCCTTTGCAGCTAAAGGGTATTCTGAGGGGTAAGAGTATCCATCTTTTTTTATAGTATAAGCCCATCTGCAAGGTTTAAAACATCTTCCTCTATTAGAGCTATTACCTAAAACTACAGAGCTATAATAACAATTAGCACCATTTACAGTGCACATATCTCCATGCATGAAATATTCAGTTTCTACTCCAGTTGCAATTTGAAGAGCTTTAGCAGTTTTTAAATCCATTTCCCTTGATAATACGACTCTTGTAACTCCAAGATCTTTAAGAGCATTTACAAATTCTATATTATGAACGTTCATCATAACAGAAGAATGTATCTCAAAATTGTTGAAATTATGTTCTTTACAAATTTGAAGAATACCTAGATCCTGAACTATTAATCCATCTACTTTAATATCATTTAAGTACCTTAAGTATTCAATAGCTTCATCAACTTCAGAATCATTCATCATATTATTCACTGTTATATAGATTTTTTTATCTTGTTCATGAGCTAAATCTAAGGCTTCTTTAATCTCTTCGTTTGAGAAATTATATCCTTTTCTCATCATTCTCATGTTAAGGGATTTTCCACCTAGATAGATGGCATCACAATTTGCATTTACCACACTTTTAAAAATCTCCATATTTCCTGCTGGAGCTAGTAATTCTACTTTTTTACCATTAAAATATCTTGCCATTTTTCCTCCTATATAAATGCCTCATTAGTTATATTTTATAAAATAATCATATAGATAATATTATCACAAATCAAAATTAATGGAATATAAACAAAAGATAGTTTAAAAATAAAACTATCTTTCTTGTAAATTTCTACTATAAGAATTTATTAAAGGAAGTTCTATTTTTGAATAGAAGCCTTCTTCTATATCGCTTGATAAAGTTAATATACCATCATGAGCTTTTATAATTCTTGAAACCATGGGTAAGCCAAGTCCATGACCATTGTGAATCTGATGTTTTCTTTTGGATGAAAAAGGAAGTTCAAGTAAGTCGTTTAAAGAGTCTCTGTTAACTCCTTTTCCGTTATCATATATAGAAAGAGAAGCTATGTTACAAATTGAATCACAAGAGACTTTTAGATGAATATGACAGCCGTCTTCATTATGATGAATACTATTTTGTATAAGATTTGTAATAGCACGAATTAATAGACGTTCATCTCCGTTTATAGTTGATTTATCATCAAGTTCATCTATTTCTAGAATAAATTTTTCATTTAGATCATTATTTAAAAAATATGATACTACATATCTCACCAAGGAAGATAATCTGACTATTTTTTTATTTAGTGGCTGCATTTCATATTCTAGCATAGAAACAAGATTTAAATCGCTAACTAAAACACCTAACTTTTCAGCTTGTTTACGAATAATGCCTGCTTGCAATCTTTGTTCAGTTGAAAGATTATAATTTTCTTCTAAGTCATTGGCATATCCTAGAATTATGGATAATGGAGTACGTATATCATGAGAAATACCTGCAATCCAGTTAGATCTTGCTTCATCTCTAGATTTTAGAGCTGAGTTTTTATCACTTAATAATGAGGAAGCATGGTTTATACTTTCAGCAAGATTAGATAAAACACCTTTTGGTTCTATAAATACATTTTTATCTTCCTCCAAAGATTTTATAGCCTTAGTAAGAGGACGAATAGATGTAATTAGTTTTGAACCTATTAATAATGATAAAATCAGTATTAAAAAAATATTACCCATGATTAGAAGTAAGATTCTAAAAGGAAGATCTTTTATCCAGTTAAAGGGAAGAACATGCTGATATTTAGCTATGGTATCTTTTGGGTATCCTACTACCATTAGACCGTAATTATTTTCCCAAACAAAGACTGGATAATCCATAAGATAACCTCGAGAGAATTTAGCTACATCAGTTATTGAATAATTTTTAATAGTTTCAGTAGGGAGATCATAACTCCATAATATTTCCCCATTATTATTAAGTAACATTGCCCAAGCAGAATTTTTATCTAAAAGTTCTTTTGAGGGTGTGGATAAATAAAAATCATTATTTGTTTTGCATATATCCTTTGATATTTCTTCTACTACAATTGAAGGAGAGTGACCTGAGTTCATACCTTTAGATAACCAGATAAAAAGCAAAAAAAAGTTAAGTAACAATATAAATATAACAATAAATATTGTTGACCCAATAAATCTCTTTAAAATTTTTATAGCACCCTCCATTAAGAATTCTCCTTTATTAAAAGCTTATAGCCTAAACCCCTAACTGTAACTAGATATTTGGGGTCTGAGGGATTGGATTCAATCTTTTCACGAATTCTACGTATATGAACTGCTAAGGTATTTTCATATCCATAATAATCATCACCCCAGGTAACTTGGCAAAGGGCATCATTAGTAACGATACGATTTTTATTTTCGTAGAATTTATTTAATAAAATAAGCTCTTTTGCGGTAAAAGGACATTCTTTATCATCATATGATACAATTCCACTCTCTAAGTCTATTTTATGATTTCCTAATTCAAAAATAGGTTTCTTTTCTTGAACAATTGGAGAATAAACTCTACGTAGAATTGATGTTAATCTTAAAACTAATTCACGTGGTAAAAATGGCTTAACTATGTAATCATCAGCTCCAAGACCAAGTCCTAATAAACGATCCTCATCCTCTCCTTTTGCTGATAGAAAAACTACGGGTATACTTGAAGTTTTACGAATAGTTGATAAAAGAGAAAATCCATCTCCATCAGGGAGCATTATATCTAAAACAGCAATATCGGGACTTATTTCATAAAATATCTTTAAAGCCTCCGAACAATTAGATGCTTCATATATTCTATTGAATCCATTTTTACGTAAGAAACCATGAAGCATATTTCTTATCTCAAACTCATCATCAACGATAAGTAACTTTTTGTTTTTTAAATCATTCATATTAAATCACCTAAAAATAGTATATCAGTTATAAGATATTATAAACATTCTTTGTAATTATTTAAGGTTAGCGTAATGTTGATGTTAGATTAAAGAAATATAAGATAAGTATACTTAACCTATAAAATATTAGGAAGGATGGAGTAAATAATGAATAACATTGTTTCCACAAGTAAACTATCTAAAAAATATGGGGATACCTATAGAGTTAAGGATGTTGATTTATTCGTAAAAAAAGGAGATATTTATGGTTTCTTAGGGCCTAATGGAGCTGGGAAATCAACTACTTTAAAAATGCTTTTAGGATTAGTTAAACCAACAAACGGAACTTTTAAGATTTTTGATCAAGAATTTGAGAGTAATAGAAGTAATATTTTAAAAGAGGTAGGCTCTTTAATTGAGTCACCTTCATACTATGGACATCTTAGTGGAATAGAGAATATGAGGGTAATGCAAAGATTAAGAGAAGTTCCGGATAAGAATGTAGCGGAAGCATTAAGAATAGTAAGATTAGAAAATCAAAAGGATAAAAAGGTTTCTCATTATTCACTTGGAATGAAGCAAAGATTAGGAATAGCTATGGCACTTTTAGCATTTCCTAAATTACTAATATTAGATGAACCTACAAATGGACTTGATCCTGCTGGTATTAGTGAAATTAGAGAGCTAATTCAAACTTTGCCAAGAAGATATGGAATTACTGTTTTAATATCCAGTCATCTTCTTTCTGAAATTGAGCAAATAGCTACATCTGTAGGTATAATAAATAACGGGAAAATGCTTTTTCAAGGAGAAATGGATGAGCTTAAGATGAAAAGTAAGTCAACTATAGCAATTAAGACAGATAATAATAGATTAGCTAAGGATATATTAGTCAGAAGAGGGATTGTAAATACTCAAGAAGGCGATTTCTTAATGCTTAGGGATATCATTGATAGACAAGTAGTTCAAATAAATAAAGAATTAACTAATCATGATATTGGTGTATTGCGTATAGAGGAACATAAGAAAAGTTTAGAAAACATTTTTCTTAGTCTTACTGGAAAGGAGCAGAGCTTATAATGAAAGCTATTAGTTTAGAATTTTATAAATTAAGACATAAACATTTATTTAGTATGATTACAATGTTTATGTTAGGGGAGATAGCCTGGGCCTTTATGGCAGCAAGTATGTCCTTTTCACGTAATCCTAAAACAGCGGGGTGGGAACCTGTAATTGCTATGTTATCATCAATGAATGGACTTTTTTTACCTATACTTTGCGCTATTGTAGTATCTAGGATTTGTGATATGGAGAATAAGGGGAATACATGGAAAATGTTATTATCTGTTTCACTAAAGAGAGGAAATATCTACAAAGCTAAATATATATGTTCATGTATAATCATGAGTTATGCAGCTCTTATTCAAGTTTTTGCTGTAGCTATTTATGGGAAAAAGAGTGGTTTTACACAACCGCTACCTATACCTTTACTAATTAGATATTTCATAGGCATATTTATAGTAAATGCAGTAATAATAGCTTTACAGCAATGGGTATCTATGGCTATTAGTAATCAAGCTTTTTCATTATGTGTTGGGATGATTGGTGGATTTATAGGACTATCAGCAGATTTATTTCCTATAGTTATAAGAAGAATATTTATATGGTCTTACTATAATGGACTAAGCCCTATTATCCAAGTTTATGAAAATGAGAAAATGAGTTTTGCAGTTCGAAACATAGGAGCTTCAGCCTCATTATTAGCAATAATAGCTATGATGGGAATAATCATTTATTTCTTAGGAAGTATGTATATAGAGAGTCAGGAGGTGTAAATGTGAGAAGTTTAAAAAACAGTATTATAGCAGAATTTATAAAAATAAAGCATTCGCATATATGGATTGTAATGGTTACATTACCAAGTATAAGTGTGTTAATTGGATGTGCAAACTTTTCTATGAATATAGGAGTTTTACAAAAAGAGTGGTATAGTTTGTGGTCTCAAGTAGGCTTATTTTATGGAGAGTTCTTTTTACCTATTTTGATTGGTATATGTTGCGCCTACTTATGTAGATTAGAACATTTAAATAGAAATTGGAACATGACAATGACTACGCCTATACCTATAGGTAATGTTTTTTTGTCAAAACTTATTATGGCAGGAATAATAACTTTCTTTATTCAAGGATTATTTTTTTCACTATATTACCTTAGTGGGAAGCTTATAGGTCTTAACAGTCCTTTTCCTATAGAGATATATGGATGGTTTATACGTGGATGTTTAGCCTCTTTAACAATAAGTACAATTCAGCTAGCTTTATCAATTAGAATGAAGAGTTTTGCAGTTCCTATAGGTATTGGCTTATGTTTTTCTTTTATAGGTCTTGGATTATACGTAGTAAAGCTAGGTATGATTTTTCCTTACTCATTATTATCTATTGGTATGGGAATAATAAGCCAGCAAAGTATTTCAGGAATCCAGTGGATAATATTCTTTGTGGTAAATCTTTTTTATATTGTTTTAATTAGCAGAGTTACAATAAGAAGAATGAAAAAGATAGACGTAGTGGTTTAGGTAAGAGGTATAAAAGTATAAGATAAATGGAGCCGTGTATAACGGTTCTTTTTGTTTTATAATGAACTTGATGCAAAAATGGAACCTTTATACAGATGAGTTTATCTTAGTAGTGTAGGAGGTGAATAATTTGAAAGTAGGGGAGAACGTAATAAGTATTTATAATATGGGACTTAAAAGAGAAAAAACGAAAGAAATAGGCAAGGAAGAATTTGCAACACTTATTGAAACTTATAAAGTGTCTCTATACAGGGTTGCTAAGGGGATATTAAGAAATGAATATGATGTTGAGGATTCAGTAAGTGAATCAGTTCTCAAGGCATTTAAAAATTTAAATAAACTGAAGGATAAAAACAATTTTAAGGCATGGATTATGAGAATACTTGTAAATGAGTGTTATAGTATATTAAACAAGAAAAAGAGGGTGGATCTTCAAGATGATATGGGTGTTTATGATATAACTTATGAAGATAACCATAACGGTGATATGATTGATTATATAAACAAGTTGGACAAAGACTCTAGAGTAATATTGACCTTATTTTATTATGAAGATATGAGTATAAAAAGTATAAGCGAAGTTTTAGAAATATCTAATGGGACAGTTAAATCTAGGCTCAGTAGATCAAAGGAAAAACTTAAAAAACTTTTAGAAAATAGTGAATGGGGTGTATATAATGAGTAGTTTTGACGAACTTATTAAAAATAAAATTAATAAAGAAGCTTGGGCAGTGCCTAAGACATTAGATGATAAATTAAGTGAAATTATTGATGAATTACCTAGTGAACCTAAGAGCAGAAACAGTATAAGTTATAGAAAAATAGCTGCAGCTGCAGGGGTGACTTTAACAATTTTATTAGCGTTTAACTCTTCTTCCGTTAAGGCAGCAGTTAGCAATGTTATAGAATACTTTAATATAAATAAAAACTCCGAGTATGTAGGAGAAGCAAGTACCTTTCAAGAGTTTAATAATTCTATAGGAATAAGTGCCGAAGATAAGGGGATTAAACTTACTATAGACAACATAGTAGCAGATGATAACTTCTTAAACATTTTTTATACTGCTGAAAGTGAAAAGGATATACCTAGGTCAGAGTATGAGGATTATTGGTCGGCTTTTGAGTTAAGACCTTTCTTAGATTTAAAGGTAAATGGTAAAAACATAAGTGGTGGGAGTAGTTATAAAGATGAAGCATATCTTGAAACTAATAAGATATTAAAAGGGGTATATAGAGCTAATGTAGTTGAAACAAAGTTAACAGATAAATTTAATATAGAAATATCTACTGATAGAGCTTTAAAAACAGAAGGCAACTGGAAAATAGAAGCATCAGTAGATAAGAGTAAGGTAGTAGCAGTAAGTAAAATAGTTACCCCTAAGAAAAAAGTTAAAATTGATAATGGGGTAAAAATTAATAGTATTAAAATAGATAAAGTGGCTATGTCACCTTTAGGAAATCAAATAGTTATAACCGAATATACAGATGAGGATGCCAATAGCTTTCAGCATTTTGCAATAGAGGATTCAAGGGGAAATATTACGACACCTCTTGATCACGGATCTATAGGAACTGATGGGAATAAAATGACGAATACTTTTGAGTTTATAGGACTTGATAAAGAGACAGAGTATATAAATATAATACCTATAAAATCTTATGATGGTAAAGGAGAATATACAGAAAAAATAGATATTAAAAAGCTACCTTCTACTATTAACTTAAATGATAAAGGAAGTATTACTATAGATGATGTTATATTCTCTAAGAATCAAATAAAAGTTAAGTTTAGAAAGAATGGAGTAGTGCTAAGCACAGGTGATTTCTACTTTTACGATAAAGATGGAAATGAACTTGAGTTTAGTAAAGGAGGTGCACTTGAAATACCAGTTGATAGATCAACAGGGGTTTACACAACTACTTATACTTCTTATAATGAGTCAGAAGACTTCTCAAAATATGCTAAAATAGCAACTAACAAACCCAAAAATGGAATAAAACTAGCAGAAGATCAGAAAATAAGAGTAGATTTAAAATAATATGAACGGTAAAGGCGACCTATTTAGGTTGCCTTTTTATATTACAGCACCCCACATATATCCAGTATATTATTTGCTTTGCGGAAAAAACTATACCCAGTGTAAATATTTTAGTGTGGAGGTATATTATGTCTAAATTATCAAGGAAGAAAAAAGAAAATATAGATGATTTAGAAAAATATTATGGGTTAGCTGAAAATAAAAAATTAGAAGGATTATTAAATAATGATATTAAGGATTTTAAAAAAATCATTAAGGGTTCTGATGATATTATATTTAGAGAGTTTATGATTAACCATAAGTATTCAGCTATTATATTTTTTCTAGTTGGTTTTAGTGACAATGAAGAAATTAATTCATATATATTAAAGCCGTTAAATAAATTTGCACATGATTATAGTGAAAAAGAAAATACGCTTCTTAAAAACCATATAAAACAAGAGATTTGGGTTTCAGATATTAAAACTACTTCATTGATTAAAGACATACTTAATAATGTCTTATGTGGGAAAGTCATTTTATTAGTAGATAAAATTGATGAAGGTTTTATAATAGATGTTTGTAATTTTAAAACAAGAAATATAGAGGAACCTGTTACTGAACCTGCAACAAGAGGACCAAGGGAAGGATTTACAGAATTTATTGAGACCAACATAACGTTAATAAGAAGAAGATTAAAGACTCCTAGATTGAAAGTAAATAAAATGGAGGTGGGTAAGCTTACAAAAACTAACGTTATAATCACATATATTGATGGAATTGCAGAGGAACATTTAATAGATGAAATAAAGAAAAGAATTTTAAAAATTGATATTGATGTTATTTTAGAGAGCGGATATATAGAAGAGCTTATTGAAGATAATAGATATTCAATATTTTCTCAAATTGGATATACTGAAAGACCAGATAGATTAGTTGCATGCTTACTAGAAGGTCAAGTTGGAATAATTGTTGATAATACACCAATAGTACTTATAGCTCCACAAACATTTATTCAGTTTATACAGTCAAGTGAAGATTATTATGAAAGATATATTCCTAGTGCAATGATTAGGATAATACGATATTTAGCTTTAACTACAGCTTTATTTCTACCATCGATTTATATAGCTGTGTTAACATTTCACCCCGGGATGCTTCCAAAAGCGTTGCTTCTAAATATTTGGGCATCAAGAGAAGATGTTCCTTTTCCTGTATTTGTTGAAGCAATTGTCATGGAGATATTTTTTGAAGCTTTGAGAGAGGCGGGAGTAAGGCTGCCCAGGACGACTAGTCAGACGGTAAGTATAGTTGGAGCCCTGATTATTGGTCAGGCAGCAGTGCAGGCAGGAATTGTTTCTGCATCAATGGTTATAGTAGTTTCAGTGACAGGTATTTCTTCATTTATTATTCCTCAATATAATTTAGGGTTATCGATCAGAGTATTAAGATTTAGTTTCATGATTTTAGCTGGAGCATTTGGTTTATATGGGGTCTTTATGGGGATTTTGATTATGCTGATACATATGGCTAAACTTGAGTCTTTTGGGGTTCCATATTTATCACCTTTAGCACCCCTTGATTCAAAATCATTAAAAGATGTGTTCTTTAGAGCTCCATGGTGGTTGATGAAAAAAAGACCTTCATTTATTGCAAAAAAAGATGTTTCAAGAATAAGTGAAGGAGGAAATAAAAAGAATGAAGATTAAGAGGATTTTCATTGTAGCTATTATAATTTCATTCACTTTAACGGGTTGTTGGGATCAACAAGAACTTGATTTTGTCTTTATAGTCTCTGGAGTAGGAATTGATAAGCTAGAGGATGGACAAATAAAATTGACTCTGCTATCAACCTATCCTAAAGCTAATAAGAGTTCAGGGTCTAATTTAAGTAGCTCTCCACTGGATGAATTTATTTTGATATCAGAAAAGGGAGAAGGTATGGTTGATATATGCAGTAAGATATCAAAAAAATTGTCAAGGAAATTAGTTTTTTCACAGCTTGAGGGTATAATAATTGGAGAAGAAATGGCTAAAAATGGATTAGAAGAGGTTTTAGATTTTTTTCCACGTATGCCTGAGATACCTATGAAAGCTTTTATAACTTTTTCAAAAGGAAAAGCAATAGATGCTCTAAGTTTGAAGAGCTATTTAGAGTATAATTCAGTTAAAAAGATTGATAAGCTCAGAGATTTAAATACAGCGACTAAAATGTATATAAAGGATTTTATTTATATGATAAATGAAAGCGGTATTCAGCCTTGTATTTGTGTTGTTGGAGAGTATGATATTATAGGAGATTCTTGTGAAAACAACGAGAAGACAGTTGGGGTTATAGGTGGAGCTGTGTTTAATGAAGATAAATTGATTAAGTTTATAGGGATTAAAGAGCTTAAAGGTATCATGATAGTAAAAAATAAGCTTCGTCAAAATTATATATGTGTTAATGCTGACAAGTTAAAAAAATTAGGCAAGGTATCAGGAGAAATTACTAAAGTAAAAACGAGGGTTACACCCACCATTGATAATGGAGAGATAACTATAGAAATAGATGTTTTTATGGAGGCAAATATTATAGACAGTAGTGCAGGATTAGATTTTAGTGAAGTTAAAAATATACACTACATAGAGGACTTATATTCTAAAGACATTGAAAACTTGGTAAATGACACAATCAAATATGTAAAACATAACTGCGGGGTAGATGTTTTTGGTTTTGGAACTATAATACATGGAAAATATCCAAAGCAGTGGCATTCATTATATAAAGATAATTGGGATGAGTTATGGAAAACTATTAATATTAATGTAAATTCTAAGGTGAAGATAAAGGGAACTGGTTTTGATAATAAATCAATAATGGAAAAAAGTAATTAATAAATGGAGGGTAAGAGAATATGAGTAAATATTTATTTCCTTGGAAATCAGAATACATGTTAGACTATCCTGAAATAATGCCTATATTTATTTTAATTCTGGGAATTTTGTTGTCTGTATTTTCTTGGCTTATAAGAAAATACATTGAATAAGGAGTTTTGTTATGGAAGAGATATCAAGTAAGCAATTATTCTCAATGCTGCTGTTATTTGAAATAGGTAGTACAATTATATTTGGTTTTTCTACTCATGCAGGTAGAGCTGCTTGGGCATCTGTTCTTTTATCCACATTAATCGGCATTTTAATTAACATTGTATATTACACCCTAATGAAACTTAATTCTGGACTAACATTAATTGAATGGTATCCAGCTCAATTAGGCTTTTTTATAGGAACACCAATAGCATGGATATATGCCCTAGAATTTATTTATGATGGTGGAAGAGCTTTAAGTGATTTACAGATATTAATACCCACAACTATTTTACCTAAAACGCCTATGTTTGTAGTTGAATTGATATTTATTTTAGTAATAATGTATGCACTATTTAGTGGAATAAAAACTGTTGCGAGGATTTCACAATTATTTTTCCCCATAATGGCTATATTATCAATAATTGAAATTATACTACTAGCACAATCAGATGTTATAAATTATCAATATATTAAACCTTTCTTTGGAAAAGGGTGGGAAGATATTAAAGATGCAGTATTTCCATTAGGAATTACTCAAACATTTGGGCAAAGTATAGAATTTGCAATGATTTGGCCTATAGTAAAAGATTCTAGTAATATATTTAAAAGCACAATAAAAGGGATAACTATAGCTGGACTATTTATAGCGCTTTTAGATATTATAGCTGTATCAGTTTTTGGAGAAACAACATTTTCTAGCTCCATTTTTCCTATGTATAGACTAGTAAGGGTAATAAATGTAGGTCATTTTATTGAAAATTTGGATGCCATAAATGTTTTATATTTTTTAACTACGCTTTTCTTTAAGTTATATATTCATTTATATTGTGCTTTGAAGTCTATTCAAATACTAACCTATTCTAAAAATTATAGAAAATTTATTATTCCAATATGCGCTTTAGTTTTATATATGTCGTTAAATATGTCAACATCAGCAGCGGAACACCTAGAAGTTGGAACTAAAATAATACCATTTACTTTGTGGCTACCATTGTTTTATATACTTCCTATACTTTTATTAATTATAACAATAATAAAAAGAAGAATTAGTCAGTTAAACTAATTCTTCTTCTGATGCTTTTTTATCAACAAACAAGTTATAGGTAAGACCTATTAATATAAGAATACCACCAATCAACTTACCTTTAGATAACACACCGTCTTTAAAGTAATCAACAACCATTCCTGAAAAAAGTTGTCCTATAAACATTAATAGGGTTAGATAAAAAGCTGGAACCTTGGGAGTAACAATATTAGATGAAGATACAACCAGTACACCGACTAGTCCACCTAAATATGCCCAAAATGGTACAGATTTTAAGGTATCAGTGGAAAAATTCATAAATTCTCTGCTTATAAGGAAAACAAGTATTCCTCCAGCAAGTCCAGTAACATAGTTATAAAAGGTTCCTTGAACTAGTCCTATTTTTTCTGCTAAAGAAGAGTTTATATTTCTAGCAATTACCGTAGAGGCACCAGCTAGTATAGATAATATTATAATTAAAATCATAGATAATCCCCCTTAATATACGCTCATTATAAAAATACCTAAAGAAATAGCAATTAATCCAATAAGCTTTTGTTTATTAAATTTAACAACTTCAGCTCCAAGAAAACCATAATGATCTATAAGTATTGAAGCTACAGATTGACCCAAGAGGCCTAAAGAAAGAGTTAGAGAAGCTCCTAAATAATTAAAACTCATATTTGTAAATAAAACAGTAAAAATTCCTATTAAACCGGCACTATAGATATAAAGTGGAATGTTTTTATCAAAAGATATTTTTTGTTTTTTTACTATAACCCAAATAATCATTGCAATAAGTCCAGTAAGATGAATTATTATAATAGCAGTATAATTACCCAAAGAGGAAGAGAGTTTTCCGTTAAAAACAATCATTATAGTAATTAAAATACCTATTAGAGCAGAATATATTTTATACATAACATTTCTCCTTTTTCTACGATTAATATAAATTTATCATAGATTAGATAAATGATATTATGACATATGTCATATGAATTTATGCTATAATTTTAATGTTATTATTGGAGTAAAATTGAGGGTGGAGTTAATATATGGGAGAAAAGATTATTGATAAGAAGATTTTAGAAAACTATATAAATAAATATCAAATAGACGAGGTTTTCAGTAATGATATGAAACCCTATATGCATTTATTTAAGTTTAATAAGGGTGAACATATATGTAGAGTACAAGAGGATTTAGAGTACTTATATTTTTTTGTTAGTGGAAAAGCTAAAGTTTACACTGTAATGAGCAATGGAAAGTCTCTGTTATTGTGTTTTTATACACCATTTAAGGTAATAGGTGACGTTGAATTTATGTACTTTAATAAAGCTGACTGTAGTGTTCAAGCTATTGAAGAAACCTACTGCGTTGGAATAGCTTTTGAACATATAAGAAAATACTCCATTGAAGATAGTAAGTTTTTAAGATTTATATGCGATGGATTGGCTGAAAAACTTACAAGGTTAAGTAAGTATAGTTCAATTAATTTATTGTACCCTTTAGAAAATAGAGTGGCTAGTTATATATTATCTAATAAAGAAAAAAACACCTTTAAAGAAAATCTTACAGAAACTGCAGAGCTTTTAGGAGCTAGCTACAGACATTTATTAAGGACTCTAAATTCTTTATGTAGTAAATCAATAATAAGAAAGAAGAAAAATTATTATGAAATTATAGATGAAGAGGTATTAAGAGGACTTGCGGAAGATTTATATGAGTAAATCTCCGCTTTTTACTGAGGATTAGAATTGGAATATTTATGAAGGTATTTATTAAATATATATTCTAATACAGTAGTTGCAGGAATTCTTGAAACAAAGTTCATCTCTCCAACTGAGTATCTAGTAGAGCATACAAATAAAGGTTTGTGAGCAATGTTAGATAAAGTATTATTGCTCATAGTGGTTACTGATATTACAGTAGCTTTTTTTGTTTTAGCAATATTTGCAGCTTTGACGATTTGAGATGTTTCTCCAGACATAGATATACAAAATGCTAAATCTTTTGAGTTTAAATTAGATGCAGATAAATACATAAGACTTGTATCATCATAATAATATGCTTGTTTTTCTACTAATCTAAATCGTCTAGTCATATCTTCACAAACTATTCTTGAAGAACCTTCCCCATAAAACTCCAATCTATTACTTTCATAGATTAAATCTACTATTTCATCAATAACCGAATCATTAATAAGGTTTTTAGTTTTCAATATATCATCAAATATATCAAAGTGTGATCCAATATTTTTAGGACTTTGAAGTTTATTATTATCTTCTTGGTTTTCCACAGTATGATATAAAGTATTTTTAAATTCTGAATAGCCGCTAAAGCCTAGCTTTTTACAAAATCTTATTATTGCAGCTGTAGAAACAAAGGTCTTTTTTGATACATCTTGAATTTTCATGCTTTTAACAGAGCTTGCGTTTTCTATAAAATACTGCAACAGTTCATTTTCATTTTTATTTAAATTTACTCTTGTTTTTTCAATATAATTAAAAAAATTCAAAATAACACCTCGTTTCAATAATTAACGATAAAAGAAAAAGTGGTGAAAAAAATTTCAGAAAGTGAAAAAAATTCAACATTTGAACATAATTACTGAATGGTCTGAAACGGTTTCTTAAATACGTTATCATATATATAATATAATTAATCAATAAATTTGTCGACAAATTAAAGGGATTTATAACAAATTATATTTAATAACTAGATTCAAAACAATATGAATTAAGAGGAGGATCTCAAATGTTAAAAAAGATGAATAATTATTTTCAGCGCCTAGGTAAAGCCTTTATGCTTCCTATAGCATTGATATCTTTTGCAGGTATATTCCTAGGAATCAGTTCAGCATTTTCAAATCCTAATGTTATAGCAAAAATGCCTTTCTTAGGCAATGAAATATTACAATTAATATTTGTATTTACAAAAGCAATAACAGGAGTACTTTTTAGTAACTTACCAGTACTTTTTGCTATTTCTTTAGCTATAGGTCTTGCAAAGGATGAAACAGCTGTAGCTGGATTTTCAGGATTTATTGGATATATAGTAATGCACATAACAATAAATGCATTTCTTATAAGTAGCAAAACCTTAGCAACAGCAGAAAATTTAAGATCAGCTGGTCAAGGAATGACTTTAGGTATTCAATCAATAGAGCTAGGTGTTTTTGGAGGAATAATCGTAGGGATAATTGTGGCAGAGCTCCATAATAAGTTCTATACAATAAAACTTCCTGACTATATAGGATTCTTTGGAGGAACACGTTTTGTACCAATTATAACAACTTTAGCATTTACAGTAGTTGGATTGCTTATTCCAGTAATATGGCCTCCAATAGGAGCTGGAATTCAAGGGTTAGGATATACAATAGCTAGGTTAGGATACTTTGGAACTTTCTTATTCGGATTACTTGAAAGACTTCTTATACCATTTGGGTTACATCATATATTAAATGCGATGTTTAGATTTACACCTGTTGGTGGAGAAATGGTTATAGGAGGAAACTCTATAGCAGGAGCACTAAATATTTTTTATGCTCAGCTTGCTGATCCTAATACTACATCATTTTCAACTGAAGCAACACGTTTTTTAGCACAAGGAAAAATACCAATAATGATGTTTGGTTTACCAGCTGCAGCCCTTGCAATGTATAGAACTGCAAATCCTGTAAATAGAAATAGAATAAAAGGGATACTTACAGCAGGAGCTTTAGCATCACTGGTTACAGGGATAACTGAACCACTAGAATTCTCTTTCTTATTTGTTGCACCAGTATTATATGGAATTCATTCAGTGCTATCAGGAATATCCTTTATGTTAAATCATATTTTAGGAGTTGCAATAGGTAATACTCAAGGAGGCGCTATTGATTTAGTAGTTTTCGGTATGCTTCAACCTAATACCAAATGGTTTATAACATTATTAATAGGGATAGCTTATGCATTTATATATTACTTTACTTTCAAGTTCGTAATATTAAAGATGAACTTAAAAACTCCAGGTAGAGAAGATGATATAGAACTTGACGAAGAAAATTTAGTTTTAGACAATAGTGATTTTGATGGAAAAGCTATAGAAATAATTAAGTATTTAGGTGGAAAAGACAATATAGAGAAAGTTAACAATTGTTTTACTAGACTTCGTGTAGTAGTTAAAGATATGAGTTTAGTTGAAGAGAGTGGATTTAAGAGAACTGGAGCTGCTGGGGTTATAAAACCAAGTGAAACAGATATTCAAGTAATATATGGACCTTCAGTTTCAAGTATAAAAGCTTCAGTAGCAAAAGAGCTTAAGAGAAAGTCATAATTAAATTTTAACATAAATACAGCAACACAAATAATATAGTTTTAGAAGCATAGGAGGATTTCATAATGAAGAAATTTAATATAACAATAGTAGGTGGAGGTAGTACTTGGACACCAGGACTTCTACAAAGTTTATGCAAAATGAAGGATAGTTTTCCTCTAAAGAAACTAGTTATGTTTGATGTAAATGAAGAACGTCAAGCAACTATAGGTGAATTTGCAAGGATATTATTTAAAGAAAATTACCCAGAACTAGATTTTAGCTACACTACAAAGGTTGAAGAGGCTTATTTAGATGTAGATTTTGTGTTTATGCAAATGAGAACTGGTGGATATAAGATGCGTGAGCTAGATGAAAAAATTCCACTAAGTCTTGGGGTATTAGGACAAGAAACATGTGGTCCAGGGGGATTTGCATATGGTCTTAGGTCTATAAGAGATATGATAAAGACTATAAAGGATATACGTAAATATTCTCCAAATGCATGGATATTAAACTACACAAATCCAGCGGCTATAGTTGCAGAAGCTACTAATAGAGTGTTCCATGATGATAAGAGAATTCTAAACATATGCGATCAGCCTGTAAACTTATTAAGATCTTACGGAAGAATATTAGGAATGAATGATAGCCAGTTTGAACCAGTATACTTTGGGCTTAATCATTTTGGCTGGTTTACTAATCTTTATGATGGACAAGGAAATGATTTATTACCTAAATTAAGAGACACTATAAGAGAAAATGGCTTTAAACCAGTAGATGCAGAGCAAAGAGACAAGTCTTGGTTAGATACTTATGGAATGGTTAAAGATATGTTAGACGATTTCCCAGAGTACCTACCAAACACTTATTTACAATACTATTATTATCCAGACTATAAAGTATCACATTTAGATCCTAATTATACTCGTGCAAATGAGGTTATGAATGGAAGAGAAAAGAGAATATTTGAAGAGTGCAAGAGAGTAGCAGAAGTTGGGACTTCTGAGGGTTCAGTACTTGTGCACAATGATGCTCATAGTGAGTTTATAATAGAACTAGCAGAATCTATAGCATACAATAAACAACGCATATATATTGTAATTATTGAGAATAACGGAATAATATCTAATATTCAAGATGATGCAATGGTAGAAGTAGCAGCAGTTATGACTTCAAATGGACCACGTCCTCTAGCTGTAGGAAAAATAGGAACTTTCTACAAAGGTTTAATGGAATCTCAATTAGCTTATGAAAAACTTGCAGTAGATGCTTATTTTGAAGAATCTTATGACAAGGCTTTACAAGCATTAACTTTAAACAGAACTATAGTCTCTGCTAAAAAAGCAAGACAAGTATTAGATGCTTTAATAGAAGCTAATAAGGGATATTGGCCAGAACTTAAGTAATAGATAGTTTAGAATGTACAATGAAGGAGAAAATTCAGCTATGCTGGATTTTTTCCTTATTTAAAAAGGAGGATTTTAAAATGTTCAAGGCTATAAAAAATATATTTTCTAATAAAGAACCTCAAGCTAAGCCAAAGCTAATTTTAGCAGCACCACTAGAGGGTGAGCTGGTTTCTATAACAGAAGTTCCAGATCCAGTGTTTTCAGAGAAAATGATGGGGGATGGCTTTGCAATTAAACCTACTCTAGGCATAATAGTCTCTCCTATAGAAGGAACAGTAGGAAGTATATTTCCAACAAAACATGCTATTGGGCTTACATCAAAAGAAGGATATGAAATAATAATACATTTTGGATTAGAAACAGTTAGCTTAAATGGAGAAGGTTTTGAGGTTTTAGCTGAAGTGGGGCAGAAAGTTTCTATAGGTGATGAATTACTAAAAATAGATATAGAAAAAATTAAAGATAAGGTTCCATCAATTATCACTCCAGTAGTCATAGCTAATCTAAAAGAGGATGAAAAAATTGTAGTAGAAAAATACAAACAAGTTTCTCTTGCAGAGCGAGCTGTAGCTGTTATAATTAAAAAATAGTTTGTGATAAGGTGGGATTAAAATGAAAATAGCTATTGCACCAGATTCTTTTAAGGGAAGTTTATCAGCTACGGAAGTTGCAAATGCCATTGAAAAAGGAATAAAAAAAGTTGATAAAAGCATAGAAACAGTTAAGATTCCAATGGCAGATGGGGGAGAAGGAACTGTAGAGTCCTTGGTAGAAGCTACAGGAGGAAAATATATTAAAGTTAAGGTTAATGACCCTTTAATGAGAGAAATAGAGGCTGTTTATGGGATATTAGGTGATAATAAAACAGCAGCAATTGAAATGGCTCAGGCCTCAGGCCTACCATTACTAAAAAAAGAAGAAAGAAATCCTATGAAAACTACTACTTATGGCACAGGAGAGTTGATAAAACATGCAGTAAATAGTGGTTGTAAAAATATAATAATTGGAATAGGTGGAAGTGCTACAAATGATGGTGGAGCTGGTATGGCTATGGCATTAGGAGCAAAACTTCTAGATAAAGATGATAAAGATATACCTTTAGGAGCAGAAGGATTAATAAAACTTAAAACCATAGATTTATCTACCTTTGATGAGAAAATAAGAGAATGTAAATTTATAGCTGCTTGTGATGTTGATAACCCTCTTGTTGGGGAAAAGGGAGCTTCCCATATTTTTGGACCTCAAAAGGGGGCAGATGAAGATATGGTTAAAGTTCTAGATGAGTATTTAGAGCATTATGGAAATCTACTTGAGGAAAATCTTAATGTATCAGTACTTAACTACCCAGGGGCAGGAGCAGCAGGTGGACTTGGAGCTGCACTTTTAGCTTTTTTAAATGCAGAACTTAAAAGAGGAATAGATATAGTTATAGAGGCCTCAAAGTTAGAAGAAAGGATTAAAGATAGTGACCTGGTTATAACTGGAGAAGGAATGATAGATTATCAAACTCAATTTGGTAAAACTCCTTTTGGGGTAGCGGAGACGAGTAAAAAATACAGTAAATCAGTAATAGCTATAGCTGGAGGAATAGGTAAAGATGCATCAGACCTTTATTACAAAGGAATAGATAGTATTTTTTCAATAGTAGATAAACCTATGACTTTAGATGAAGCTATGGAAAATGCAGAAAATTTATTAGAAGATACAGCTGAGCGGATAATGAGAATAGTTAAGCTACACACATTATTGCTGTAGAAGCTTTTTCAGCTTCATAAAATTCATTTGATAGATATGAACTATACCTAAAGAATAAAAAAAGAGACATGTGATGCATGTCTTTTTTTGTTTGACAAAATAGGTTTGTCGGGATAAACTAGATATAAGAGGTTTATCATGACAAACCAAAAGGGGGATTAGAATGAAAGATTACAAACTTTTTGATGCAGAATTTAAGTTTATAAGTATAATATGGGAGATAGAGCCAGTTAATTCTACTGAATTATCAAAAGTATGTTTAGAAAAGCTTGGGTGGAAAAAATCTACAACCTTCAATATGATTCGTAAACTCTCTGAACGTGAGATACTTAAAAATGATAATGCGATTGTTACTAGTTTAATCAATAGGGAGCAGGTTCAAAAATATGAAAGTGATGCACTTTTAGATAAAGCTTTTAATGGTTCCATCCCTGAATTTATAACAACATTTTTAAAGGGAAAGAAATTATCAAACAAAGAAGCTGATGAAATCAAAAAAATGATAGAGGAGGCTATTGAGTGAAAAATCTATTTGAGTATTTATTAAATATGAGTATTACCGGCACTTATGTAGCTTTAGTTGTAATATTAGTTAGGGTTTTATTAAAAAAGTCACCTAAGATATTTAGCTATATTCTTTGGATTCCTGTATTCTTTAGACTTATAGTTCCTTTTTCAATTAATAGCATATTGAGCTTTATGCCGAAAATTAATACTCCAATATCATATCAAGTTGGCAATTCAAATAACCTATCATCAAATAGTAATATAACTGCATTAGTTGAGTCTAATATATTACCTAATCAGTCAAATAATGATTTAACCAACATGGATAATATAATGAAAACTTTAGCTGTGATTTGGATAGTTGGGTTTGTTATTTTTCTTTCAAAAAGTCTATTAGATTATATAAGACTTAAAAACAAGTTGAAATTTGCTACACTGATCAAAGAAAATATTTATGAAACAGATTCAATTGAGTCGCCTTTTGTGTTCGGGGCGTTAAAACCAAGGATTTATATGCCTGTAAATATAAAACAAAGTGAATTTGAGTATATGCTTAACCATGAAAAAGTTCATGTTAAAAGAAAAGACTATATTATAAAACTGTTTGCATTTTTTATTGTTATGCTCCATTGGTTTAATCCAGTTGTATGGATGTGTTATTATCTTATGGAAAAAGACATGGAAATGTCCTGCGATGAGAGTGTTATAAAAAACTATAGTGTTAAGGATAAAAAAACCTATTCTAATATATTACTTTCTTATTCAGTAAGAAAAAGTAGTTTAACTACACCTTTTGCTTTTGGAGAAAGTAGTGTAAAGGCTCGCATAAAGAATATATTAATAAATAGAAAAAGAACTTTCCTAGGAATCCTGATAACTTCCATTATAGTCATAGTGGTAATAATAGGATTAGTTACAAACTCCTATACTAGGAGTTTTATTAAAGAAGATGTAACTGAAACCTTGTATAAAAATAAAACACCATATGTAGGAGATAATTCGAAAGTAGTTAATATAGTATCTGGACTAGATTTTCCAGAAGGAGCTAAGGTGGGGACTGTACAACTTCAAACAGATGATCATCCTTATGGTATAAATGTAAGTTTAGTTGAATTCGGAGAAAATAAAACATATTTTCTAAATGAGGAACGTAGAGATAAACTTGAGAAAAATGCAATTTTTATGTTTGCCCTTATTGATAATTTAGATATTATAAAATATTATCTAGGAGATAGAATTCCTGAATATACAAGAGAGTGGGCTTCTGAAAAAGTGGGTGAAGATATCAGCAATTACGGAACTTCCATAGAGAAATTTAAGGATTTAAATAATAAATTAAAAAATATCTATGAATAAAAATATAAAGGTAGTAGCTAAGGTGATTTTGTAGCTACTACCTTCATATTTATGGTATTCTTTAATTATATTTAAATTAAAGTAGGGGTGAAAATTTATGCCATTATTAAAGTTTAAAGCTATAGAAGGTAGAAAACTAATTACAGTTAGTAAAAATCTAATAGATGAATTAGAGGATTTAATACAATGTCCAAGAAGTTATTTTTCTTTAGAGGTTGTAGAATCAAAATTTATAAAAGATGGAGCCTATGTTGAAGGAAGTCCAATAGTTGAAGTAGGCTGGTTTGACAGGGGTCAAGATGTTCAAGATAAAGCTGCAAAAATCATTACTAAAAACATAAATTCCATTGGATATAAAGAAGTGGACGTTATATTTACTGCTCTTGAAGAGAAAAAGTACTATGAAAATGGCGAACATTTTTAAGGGAGGGGAAGAAGATGAATAAGGAAGCTTTATTAATTATAGATGTACAACTGGCTATGTTTATGTGTGACGGGGGAGTATATAGAGGAGAGGAAACTTTAGCTAACATAAAAACCCTCTTAGAAAGAGCAAGAGAAAAAGAAACTCCAGTTATTTTTGTTCAACATACTGTAGACTATGATAGTCCATACAAAAGAGGGACAGAAACTTGGAATATACATCCTGAGATAACTCCTAGAGAAAATGAAGTTGTTGTTGCTAAAACTAAATGTGATTCATTTTTTAAAACTAATTTAGAAGAGGTTCTTAAAGAAAAAGGTATAGAGAAATTGACTATAGTTGGTATGCAGACTGAGTTCTGTGTAGATACAACAATAAGAGCAGCTTTTAGTAAAGAATATAAAAATACATTTGTGAGAGGTTGCCATACAACTTTTGATACAGAAGTATTAAAGGCAGAGGATATAATAAAACATCATGAGAGAACATGGGGATCCTTTGGGGAGTTAAAGAATTTAGAGGATATAATATTTTAAATATAAAAATAGCTGAGACTTAAGGTTTTAGCTATTTTTATTTTGGAAAAAATATTTTGTACAGATGTACAGATGTACAGTTGTACAAGTGTACAGAAGAAAAATTGTACAGCTGTACAAGTGTACAGAAGAAAAATTGTACAGCTGTACAATTGTACAAAAGTTTTAAAAAAGCTGTGGAAAAAAAGTTTAAGAATAGAAGTTCTCCACCTCATAAGAAAATTCCTATAAAAGTGGATTTTAAGTAAAGCTCTTAATACGAATATAATTGTAATGAAAATATAATTAATAGGAGTGAAGATAAATGAAGGTTGGAGTTTTAATGGGAGGCATATCATCAGAAAGAGAAGTGTCTTTAAAATCAGGAGAAGGAATAATAAAAAATTTAGATAAAAATAAATATGAGGTTTTTCCTATAATAATAAATTCAAAAAAAGAAGTAATAGAAAAAGTTCAAGGTTTGGATTTTGTGTTTTTAGCTTTGCATGGTGAGTTTGGAGAGGATGGAAGTATTCAAGCTTTATTAGAAAGCATAGGAATGAATTATTCTGGATGTGGAGTTTTAACTAGTGCACTTTGTATGGATAAAAAGCAAACTAAGAGAATATTAAAAAGCGAAGGAATAAGGGTAGCTAAAGATATAAAAATAAATTTAAAAAATAAAAACTCCAGCATAGAGGATTTAGAAGCTTTAGGTTATCCCATGGTGGTTAAGCCTAATGCTGGAGGATCTAGTATAGGGGTATCAATAGTTAGAAATAAAGAAGAACTACAAAAAAGTATACTGGAAGCATTAAAATATTCTACAGAAATATTAGTAGAGGAATATTTAGAAGGCGAAGAGTATACTATACCAGTATTAAATGGAGAGGTTTTCCCTATACTTTTAATAAAATCTGATACAGAGTTTTTTGATTATGTATCAAAATATGCAGATGATGGAGCAACAGAGGAATTAGTAACCTTGCCTAAAGAATTACAAACAGAGTTTGAAGAGATAGGAAAAAGATGCTGGGATATATTTAATTGTAAAGTATATGTAAGAATTGATATTATAGTAAGTAAGGGGCTCCCTTATGTACTCGAAATAAACACTTTACCAGGAATGACTAAAAACTCACTTTTTCCTAAAAGTGCAAAGGGAGCAAATATGGAGTATAGTGAATTATTAGATAAGATTATAGAATATTCACTAGTTTGAGAGGGGTAGTGTAGATGATATTTTCATCTCTAAAACTTAATAAAGATGAGCCTATATATATTCAAGTTGAAAATCATATAAAAGAAAGTATAGAAAAAGGAATGATTCAAAAAGGTAGCAAGCTTCCATCTACTAGAGAGGTAAGTAGTTTTTTAAATATAAGTAGAAATTCTGTAGTAGTTGCTTATGAAAATCTAGAGATAGATGGAATAATAAAAAGTTCAAGGGGCAAAGGAACTTTTGTAACTATAGAGGCTTCTAAACCTAAAAATGAATTTAATATTGATTGGGGAACTAGAATTAATAGTTACGGCACTATATGTGAAAGTATGGATATATTAAAAACTGAACTTCCTTGGGAAAAAAATATGATTTCCTTTAAAAGCATTGCACCGGAGGAAAATTTATTTGATATAGAAGAATTTAAAAGAGCCTTTTTAGATGTAATATCTTTAGAGGGGAATAAGATATTAAACTATGGATATGCAAAAGGGTATAAACCTTTATTAGAATATTTGATGGGGTATATGAAAAGTAAAGGAATCAATACTGAAGGAAAAGATATACTTGTAACTAATGGCTTTACAGAGGGTTTTGATATAATAATAAATACATTAACAGAGCCTGGAGATGTGATTATATGTGAAAATCCTACTCATAATACAGCAATAAAAATAATGAAAGCCCATGGGTTAGATATTATAGGAGTTCCTATGAATGAGGATGGAATTGATACTAAATCCTTAGAGAAGGCGCTAGAAAATACTTCACCTAAATTTGCATATATTATACCTTCTTATCACAATCCTACAGGGATAGTTATGAATGGAGAAAAGAGACAGGAAGTACTCAATATATTTCAAAAACACTCCATTCCAGTTATAGAAGATGGGTTTAATGAAGAGCTTTTATATACCAGTTCTCCAGTACCTTCTTTAGCCTCTTTTTGTACAGATGGAAACGGGGTTGTGTATGTAGGGAGCTTATCTAAAATACTTTTTCCAGGCTTAAGACTTGGATGGATATTTGGAGATAAAGACTTAATTGATACCTTAGAAAGCGTTAAAAGAGCTAGAACTATTCACAGTTCTTTTATTGACCAGGGAATACTCTATCATTATATGAAAAGTGGGGCTTTTGATAAATACGTAAAAAAGGTAAGAAAACATTATAAGGACAAATATGAATTTACTTTAAAACAGGTTAATAAATATATTTCTTATAAAAGCATAACTGGAGAAGGTGGACTTCATATATTCATAAAACTTAAAGGGATAAATGCAAGAGAAGTTCTTCAAAAATGTTATGAAAAAGGAGTGGTTTTTACTCCAGGAGATATCTTCTATACTGACGGAGGAGGAGAAGATACCTTTAGAATAGGATTTTCTAGAGTTAGTGAAGAGGATATAGAAAAAGGGATTAAGGTAATTGGGGAAGTTATTAATTCAATTAAAAACATATAGGTATTAGAATTAAGTCTCAAAATTAAGATTTTGGGACTTTTTTCATAATTCTTGCAAGAAATTAATAGGTCTTTTCGTTTATATATATGAGCAGCTCAAAATAAACCAAGGAGGTTTTTCTGTTATGAAAATAAGCAAGGATAATTTGCTTCCTCAATTAAGATCTAAAAATCCCAAAGCTTTGGATTTATTAGTAGATGTATATGGAAATCTTTTGTATAAGGTAATTTATAATGTTATTGGCAGTTATGGAGACACCGGAATAGTTGAAGAATGTTTAAATGATGTGCTTCTAAATATTTGGAATAATATAAACAAGTTTTCAGGAGAAGAGTCTAAGTTCCCCAAGTGGATTTGTGTTATTGCTAAATACAAGGCTATAGACTATCAACGTAAAATTTCAAAGGCTAAGAAAACTACAGATATAGATGATTGTGTGCTTATCTCAGATTTATCAGTTGAAGAAGAACTGATTAATGAAGAAAATAGTACAGAACTTCTTAAATATATTGATTTAATGGAACCCTTAGATAAAAAGATATTTATAACGAGATATTTTCTTGATGAATCTATAAATAATATAGCCAAATCCTTAAATCTAGCTAGAGGGAGTGTAGATTCAAGACTATCAAGAGGAAGGCGTTTCTTGAAACTAAAATTACAAGCTAATAGTAAGGAGGAATATAGTAATGGAAAACAACCTGTACGAGTACTTTAATGATATAGATATGGACATGGAAAGTATAAATTTATTAGATATAGAGCTGGACGAGTTGGCAAAAAAGAGAATAAAAAATAATCTCCATAAAAGTTTAAAAAATAGAAAAAGTAATTCTAAAAAGATTATAGTAGGAGCTGCTATGGTAGTGTTTTTAGCTGGAGTAGTTACTGTATATTCCCCTCAGATTTCCGCTTTTGCCGATAACATTCCTGTTCTAAATACTTTATTTCATGAGTTCGGATATGGTTACGGTGGGGATTTTGACAATTATACAGAGGTAATAAACAAGAGTATAGTAGATAAGGAGTATGAAGTTACAATTAATGAAGCTGTTATGGATGACTTTAGCTTTAAGCTTATATATACTATAAAGACACCTGAAAATATTGAAGATTTAATTAATAATAAAGCTACAGATAATCCCTTTCCATATACACCAGGTACAAGTATTACCTTAAATAACAAAGAATTTTTAGGGGGAGCTGGTGGTAGCCATAGAATTATAGATGAGCATACAGTCCAAGTCATAAATGATTTTGGCATTAAAGACACCAAGATTCCAGAGAACTTTACCATAGATATAAAATTTAATGAAATCAATAATATAGCAGGAAACTGGGATTTTTCTTTTAATATGAGTAAAGAAAAAATAAATAAAGATATTAAGAGCTATGATATAGATAAAAAACTTAAAATTAAAGATGTAGACAATAAAAATATGACTTTAACTTTTGAAAAAATAAGTATTTCTCCCATTTCTACAGCTATGCTTCTTAAAGGAGATGGGGCGTTTGATTATACTAAACTCAAATTTAAAACTGAAGACGGAATAGAATTAAAACCTAGAGCGTACAGTTATGAAGGCAGTGAAATTTTAATATATAGTGCAAAAGCTTTATATAAATTTGAGCCAACCACTACTATTCCTAATAAATTTATTCTAGAATACACAGATAATGATGAAAATATAAGCTCTATGGAAGTAGAGCTAAATTAAAAGAGGGTTTGTACATTTAATGTACAGACTCTTTGTGCTAAAAATTAACATTATGCTATAATTAAATTATTAATTAGTTGTAGCAGGAGGGATAGTTATGAAACCAAAGGTTTTTATTGCAAGAAAGGTTCCAGATGAAATATTAGAGTATATAGGTAAGTACTGTGACTATGAAAAATGGGACTCAGATGAAAAAAGAACAAGAGAAGAACTATATAAAAAGCTTTCAGATAAAGATGGGTTAATAACTACTGGAACTCGTATAGATGAAGAGTTATTAAGTCACGCACCAAATCTAAAGATAGTTAGCAATATATCTGTTGGATATAATAATTTTGATTTAGATGCTATGAAAGCTAGAAATGTGATAGGGACTCACACTCCTAATGTTTTAGATGACACTGTGGCAGATTTAATATTTGGACTTATTTTATCTGCTTCAAGAAGAATACCTGAGTTAGATAGGTATGTTAAAGATGGAAAGTGGAAAAGAGGAGATGATTTAAATCTGTTTGGTTTAAATGTACATCATAAAACTCTAGGAATAATAGGTATGGGAAGAATAGGTGAAGCTGTAGCCAAAAGAGCTAAATTAGGCTTTGATATGGATGTTATTTATCATAATAGAAGCAGAAAACCAGAGGTTGAAGAAAAACTAGGTGCTAAATATAGTGATATGGAAGAGCTTTTAAAGGTTTCAGATTTTATAGTTTTAATGACTCCACTAACAAAGGAAACAGAAGGATTAATAGGATATAAAGAATTTGATTTAATGAAAAAGACAGCTATATTTATTAATGCATCTAGAGGTCAAACTGTAAATGAAAAAGCATTAATCGATGCTTTAGAGAATAAAAAGATATATGCAGCAGGTCTTGATGTTTTTGAAAAGGAACCTGTAGAAAAGGATAATCCTCTACTTAAACTAGACAATGTAGTAACACTTCCTCATATAGGCTCATCTAATGATCAAACACGTTTTGAAATGGCTAAGGTGGGAGCTGAGAATCTTATAAAAGGTGTGTGTGGAGAAGTTCCTCCAAATATTGTTCCAGAACTTAAAAATATATAAAAAAAGCTGTGCATAGAATTTTCTAGTGCACAGCTTTTAATATTCTAGAAATTAACATTAGGAACTTCAGTAGCTCCTTCTGCAGCTTTAAAGTATTCTTTATCTGGGTATCTTCCACCAAAGAACATATTCACAAAAAATCTCTTTTTATAACTATTGAAAACTTGAACTGAATCATTATAATCTTTTCTAGCAACCGCAATTCTGTTTTCAGTTCCAGCTAATTCATCTTGAAGTTTCAAGTAATTTTCATTAGCTTTAAGTACTGGATAGTTTTCAACTATAACATTAAGGCTTCTAAGAGCTGAAGTTAATTCAGCATCTCCTTCTGCTTTTTCTTGAACGCTAGATGCTCCTGAGATTTTAGCTCTTGCAGCAGCTAAATCTCCAAATACCTTTTCTTCGTGTTTAGTATATCCCTTTACTGTTTCAACAAGGTTAGGTATCAAATCATTTCTTCTTTGAAGTTGATTGTCTATTTGACTTAATTTAGAAGAAACATTTTGATCTTTAGAAACTAGGCTATTGTAAGTTCCAATATAACCTCCAACTGCTATTATAATAACTATAACAAATCCTATTATAGTAAAAAGTAATCCTTTTTTCATTGATGCAAACCTCCTTAAATATTTAATTACCAGCCTCCAGAAGAGCCACCGCCGCCTGAAGAACCACCACCAAAGCCGCCGCCACCAGATGAACCGCCGCCAAAGCCACCATCAGAGCCACCTCCGAAGCCGCCGCCATAAAAACCACCACCAAAGAATCCACCATGGTTGTAAGGTCTTCTACGTCTTCTTCCTCCTCTGCCTCCAGGACCTCCTCTTCCAATGAAGGAAATACCTATCAATAAAAGAAATATTATTAATCCTACATTAAAGAAGGATGAATCATCTCCTGAATTTGAAGAAGAAAGTTTAGGTGTATCTTGGGTATAACTGCTAACATCGACATTATATTCTTGTCCAATATCTCCAATAATTCTATTATATAGAGTTGTTATACCTTCATCATATTTTTCAGATTTAAAATTAGTAGTAAGTTCCCTTAGATATGTACCTGCTTTTCCATCAGGAATAGCTCCTTCTAATCCATATCCAACCTCTATTCTAAATTGTCTATCATCTTTAGATATAAGAACTAAAACTCCATTATTTTTTTCTTTATCTCCTATACCCCATGATCTGAAAAGGTTATTAGCATAATTTTCAATAGAATCACCATCTAGTGAATTTATTGTAACTACTGCGACTTCGGCAGTGGTTTTGCTTTTAACATCTTCCGATGCATTTAAAATGTAGTTTTTAGTGCCACTAGAAAACATTCCTGCATAATCTTGAAAATATATTTCAGAAGTAGGTTTCTTAGGAAGTTCAGCGGCTTTACTAGGGTATCCTATTGATAACAAACTTAATATTATTAAAAACGATGATAATAGAAATCTCTTAATATATATTCGCATAATACCCTCCCTTTTACTTAATTATACCATATTTGGACAATTAGATATTGAAAATAATCTTAATATGATAATATTAGTGTATGTAGAAAGATTAAAATTATAATATTTAAGGAAGGATAAAATGATTAATTATATTAAATGTACAGATATAGATAAACAAACAATTTATAAGACATTTATAAAGGGATTTAGTGATTATATAATCAAGTTTGAAATAAAAGAAGATGATTTTTTTCATAAATTTTTTGAAGTTGAGGGAAACTCTTTAGATAATTCTTATATTGCCATTAAAGATGGAATAGGGGTTGGAATAATTTTAGGTGGAATAAAATCTTATGAAGGAATTAAGACATTAAGATGTGGAGCATTAGCCGTAGATAATAGCTATAGAGGGCAAGGGATAAGTGAAGAGTTATTCAAACTACATTTAGAAGATGGTAGAAAAAATGGATGTAGACAACTATTTCTAGAAGTTATAAAAGGAAATGATAGAGCTATTAACTTTTATAAAAAGCAAGGATATGAAAGCATATACAATATCTCATATTTTTCTTTAGAAAATTCCCAGGAAATAAAAAACTATTTATTAAAAGATATACACATTAAAATAATAGCTATAGAAGAATACGAAAAATATTTTTCTAATAAAGAGAACCTGCACATTCCTTGGCAAAATGATATTGACTATATAAAAGCTTCTAAGGATTATTCTTATTATGGAGCCTATGATGAAAAGCAGATAATAGGATGTATTTCAATAAATGACAAAGGTAGAATAGGGAATCTGCATGTAAATAAAGCATATAGATTAAAAGGCATTGCAAGCAATCTTCTTACTGAAGCAACAAAAAACTTGAATTTAGATAATATCAATATAGGTTTTACTAATAATTCTTCTCTTGAGAGATTTTTGAGAAAGCTAAAATTTAACAAACAAAATATAGAACAGTATGAAATGTATAAATTATTGTAAAGACAGTCATAAAATTATGGCTGTTTTTTCTCCATGAAATATAATTATTAAATGATAACTATTGACAAGTGATAAATATTATTGATAAGATATAGTAAATTTATTTATTATATTACTTTGATAATCAAAGTAATTATTGAAAGGTGTGAAAAATATGAAGGATCTTCATAATATGAGTTGGTATGCTAAGCAAATACATCCTAAATTGGATAAAGATATTTTTAAACCTGCCCCAACAAGACTTATCGGGGGACTTATATATCTTATAGTTGTGGCCATAGGAATGTCAGTGGTAGTTCTATTTGATATAAATACAATTGGGAAGTTAGCTATAGCTTTAATATTAGGCTTTAGTTTTGGTTCTATGGGCTTTTTAGGTCATGAAATATTACATGGAACTGTTGTTAGAAATAAGTGGCTTAGAAATTTTTTAGGAGGAATAGCATTTTTACCTTTAAGTGTTGGACCAAGACTTTGGGTTAAGTGGCATAATCTTAATCATCACGCTCATACTCAAGATGATGAAAAAGATCCTGATGCATGGATGAGTTTAGAGAGTTTTAATAAAAGAGGTTTTATAAAATTAGTATATAAACTTCCACTATGGTTTAGATCGTTATTTAGCTTTACTGCATTAAGCATCTCTTTTACTCTGCATTCCGTTAGAATGTTTTTTGTGTATTTTAAAGAGCTAGTTGAAGAAAAGTCAATAAGCACTTGGTTTCAGTTTATTTTCCCTTGGACTTTTTGGTTTGGATTATTAGCTATTGTAGGTTTTGAAAAATGGGTATATATATATCTAATACCTGTACTTATTGGTAATCTTATAGTTATGGGATATATATCAACAAACCATAGATTAAATCCATTAGTACCTGTAAATGATCCATTAGCAAATAGCCTTACAGTTACAGTACCTAAATGGTTAGATGTATTGCATTTTAATTTCTCTTATCACACAGAACATCATTTGTTTCCAGGAATAAATCCCAAACATTATCCTATTATTAAAGCGCACATATTAGAGCTTTGGCCGGATAAGTATCATGAGATGCCTTTATTTGCAGCGCTAAAGGCTTTGTGGAAGACTCCAAGGATTTATTATAAGGATGAAGAACTAGTTGATCCACATAAAAAAACATTATACAAATCCCTAGCCAATGGGTTAAAGAGTAATAATATTAAACCCTATAAGCTAGCAAAGGATAATTAAAATAAACTTTTTAAGTATTTAAATGAAAAACCACTTAATGAAAGAAGAAGCTGAGAAGGAAAATAGAATAGCCATATTAAAAAAGCTATATAAAAATTATAGCCCCTCAGAATATTCATTAGGCCTACATTCAAATCACACATAAAAAATAAAAACATACCTAGAGCTATAATTATTGAGTTCTCTTTAGGATAGGATTTCTTTTTTAGTGTGCTTAAGGCAATTAATAAGCTGGTTATTAAGATAACCCCATAGGTTATACCTAAGAAATATAAACCCCAATCTATATAGGTGGGTTTAAGTGGAAACAAAGAAATAAGAAGTACTAGATATACAAATAAAACTAGAAAAATTATTTTTTTAGAGGGTTTATAAATACTTAGATGCCTTTTTATATAGGTAAGCTGAACTAGTATAAAAAAGATTAGACCTGGACTTAGTATATTTAAGATAACTAAGAACAAGTCAGCTAAAGTAGTGAAAAATAAAGCTATGTGCAAAAATTTAGTATCTTTTTCGTTAAAACCATCTTTATCTATTAGTAAAGATATAACAAAGCATAGTAGTATTGTTGA
Organism: Clostridium intestinale DSM 6191; assembly: GCF_900130055.1. Taxonomy (GTDB): domain Bacteria; phylum Bacillota; class Clostridia; order Clostridiales; family Clostridiaceae; genus Clostridium_T; species Clostridium_T intestinale. The sequence continues at coordinate 33,944 of NZ_FQXU01000010.1, read as the reverse complement.
ATATTTTAAGAATTGGGAGTATATGGTTCCTGTATCTTTATTGGTTATATCTATAATTAGAAAAGCAAAATAAAGAGTTATATTTAATAAGATTAATGACTTAATTATTGAACTTTTGCTCATATCAAAACTCCTATGTGAAATAAAAAATAGCTAAGAACAGATTTAATCTATTCTCAGCTATTTTTTTCTTTAATCTATGTTTCTATTCATACGAATTATAGAACAATTTCATAAAGCATCTTTAAGGCCACTCCTAAAGACATAGTTACAAATAATGGTTTTATTAGTTTAACACCCTTATCCAAAGCCATTCTTGTTCCTACTTGGGCTCCTAATATCATAAATATAGCTACAGGAATTCCAAGTTTGTAGTCTATCTGTCCTTTTATTGCAAACATAACTAATGATGTTATATTGCTAGTAAAATTTAAGATTTTAGAGTTGGCACTTGCTCTTACAAAATTAAAAGAAAATACTTTAACAAGTCCAAATATTAAAAATGATCCAACTCCTGCACCAAAAAAGCCATCATAAAAGCCTAATGAAAATGCTAATATTATTCCTAAAAAGATAGATTTGTTAGTAAGACCTTGAAACTTGTCCTCCATCCCAGCAGTTTTAGAAAATAGACTATAAATACCTACAGATAACAATAATATAAGTACAATGACATTAAGATATTTTGTATCAATAATTAAAACTGTATTAACTCCTAATATAGCGCCTATAAAGGTAAAAGGTACTAAAATTCTTAAAAGTTTAAAGTCTAGGATTTTAGATCTTGCAAATTTAAGAGAGCTAGTAAAGGAACCACAAGATGCTGAAAATTTATTAGTTCCTAAGGCTAAATATGTAGGCATTCCTGTAAGCATATATGCAGGAAGACTTATAAGTCCACCACCTCCAGCTATAGAATCTACTAAAGTGGCGAAAAAACCTGCTATACATAAAAATATTAAAGTGCTGCTCATTATACTCCTCCTATGCTGCGATTTATATATCAATATTACTATGATAGCACAGAAATTTATTTAAATATTGATTTTTACTTATATTTACACTATAATTAAACCAAATATATTATTTAAGGAGGGTAGAAAATGAATAATTGCTTTATTGATAGAATGTCAAAAGTTAGAGCAACTTCCACTAGAATTTCAGCAAATTCTATAGTTTACGGGATAGGTGCGTCTAAAATTAGATATTCAATGCAAGAAGCGAGTAATTCATAGTTTACCAGATATATTTTTTATTTAGAGATAGTATCCAGGTAGGGTGTGGCCTTGCCTGGTTTTTTTATATACCTTTATATCTTATCCGGGCAATGTTTTACTTGTGCGGATTTTTCTCTATTTAAAAATATACTTTAAAATTCCACAAGTACATTCCTGCCTAAAATTAAGGAGGATTTTAACATGATCGAATTATCATTAAACAATGTAGAAAAGTATTTTGGAGCTAATAGAGTTCTAAAAAATATAACCTTTGAAGTTAATAAAGGTGAAAGGATAGGTATAGTAGGAAGGAATGGATGTGGAAAAAGTACTGTTTTAAAACTTATTTATGGAACTGAAAATCTTGATAATGGAAGTATAAGTATTAGGAGAGGTGCTTCTATTGGCTATTTAGAACAGATTCATGGGTTTGAAGAAGGTTCAACAGTAAGAGAAATTTTAAATATAGCATTTAAAGAATTATTAGAGCTTGAGACGAAAATGAAGTCGCTAGAAAATAAAATGTCAGACGAAAGAGAAGATATTTCTAGGTTATTAAGTCAATATAGCGAGCTTCAGCAAAAGTATGAGGTTCTAGGAGGATACGATAAGGAAGAGAAGCTTAGTAAGGTTTGTGAAGGCCTTAAGTTTAAGGATAGTTTTTTAGATAGGAGCTTTGATTTATTAAGTGGTGGAGAGAAAACTACAGTAGTACTTGGAAAGATACTACTAGAAAATCCAGATATTATTCTTTTAGATGAGCCTACTAATCATCTTGATATGGAATCCTTAGAATGGCTTGAAGAGTATCTTAGAAATTATAAAGGAACAGTTATTATAGTATCCCATGATAGATATTTTTTAGACAACGTAATAACAAAAACTATAGAAATAGAGGATTTGATAAGCATTAGTTATAAAGGAAACTATTCAGCTTATGTTAAAGAAAAAGAAGATAATTTATTGCAGCAATATGAGTTGTATAAGGTACAACAAAAAAAGATAAACTCAATGGAGAAGTCCATAAAGACCTTAAGAGATTGGGCTAATCGTTCTGGAAATGAAAAATTCTATAGAAGAGCTGCAAGTATGCAAAAAAGATTAGAAAAAATGGATAAGGTAGATAAACCTAAAACAGAAAAAGTAAATATGCATATAAGCCTAACTGAAGGTGATAGGTCAGCGCAGGAAGTGATTAGAGTTAGAAGTGCTTCTAAAAGATTTGAGGATAAAACTCTATTTGATGAAGGTGATTTATTAGTTAGATTTAAGGAAAGAGTAGCCCTAATAGGTGCAAATGGTTCTGGAAAGTCAACTTTGTTAAAGACATTATTAAAGGAAGAATCTTTAGACAGCGGAGTTTCTGAGATTGGTGCTAATGTAAAATTAGCCTATCTACCTCAAAATATTATATTTAATAATGAGGAATTAACTGTATTAGAATGTTTTAGAGAAGATATAGAAATATTAGAAGGAAAAGCTAGAGAGTATTTATCAAAGTATATGTTTTTTGGAGAAACAGTATTTAAGAAGGTTAAGGGATTGTCTGGTGGAGAGAGAACTAGATTAAAACTGAGTAAGCTTTTATATCATGAAGCGAATTTATTAATATTAGATGAGCCTACAAATCATTTAGATATTGATTCTATAGAAACCTTGGAAGATACCTTAGATGAGTTTAAAGGAACAATATTTTTTATATCTCATGACAGATATTTTATTAATAAAATGAGCAGTAGAGTAGTAGCTTTAGAGGGTGGAAAATTTAACAGCTATTTGGGAGATTACGATTATTATAAGGTTAAGAAAAATGAAAGAGAAGAAATCAAGATAGATACAAAACCTTTAAAGATAGAAAAACAACAAAAGACTAAAGCTAATAACACTCAAAATAACAGCTATAAATTAAATAAGTTAGAGGAAAAAATAGTAGAAATAGAAAAAGAAATAAAAGCCTTGGACGAATTGATGGAGACTATTCAAGGAAACTACGAAGAAATAAATAAATGTTTCAAAAATAAAGAAGATTTACAAGTAGAACTAGAACTTTGTATGGAAGAGTGGTTATACTTGACAGAGCAGATTTAATAAATTAGAATGATATAAAATATATATGGTTAAAAGCTTTGAAGAGAATAAGTAGGATTAGGATAACCTTTAAAGAGAGTTCCCGGTAGGTGAGAGGGGCAAAGGATTTTAATTTGAATACATCTCTGAGCAGCATTCTGAAAGATAACAACTAGTAGGAATAAGACGTATCCTGCACACGTTATAGTGCTAGAGTATAACCAAGATTTTGGCGTACTTGATAAGGTTTATGTGGTGACGCATAGATAAACTAAGGTGGTAACACGGGATTATTACTCTCGTCCTTTTTATAAGGACGGGAGTTTTTTTGCGCAAAAAAACTGCATACTTAATTATCTAATTGTCTAATTAAATAATTAGATAATTAGGAACGTAGATACTTAGATACTTAGATACATAGGTAATTAAGTAATTATCTATGTATGAATATATATTAGTTTAAAGGAGGAAATTTAAATGAAAAGCACTGAAGAACAACTAAAAATAATTATGAAAGGAGTAGATGAGGTTGTAGGTAAAGATGAACTTAAGGAAAAACTTGAAACAGGAAAAGTCTTAACTGTAAAACTAGGATTAGATCCTAGTGCACCAGATATTCATCTAGGTCATACCGTAGTATTAAGAAAAATAAAACAACTTCAAGATTTAGGTCATAAGGCAGTGATAATTATTGGAGATTTTACTGGAATGATAGGAGATCCTACTGGAAAATCTAAAACAAGGAAACAGCTTACAAAAGAGCAGGTAATAGAAAATGCTAAAACCTATGAAAAACAGATTTTTAAAGTACTTGATAAAAGTAAAACAGAACTTAGGTTCAACAGTGAGTGGTTATCAAAGTTAAATTTTGAAGATGTAATTAAATTAGCGGCAACCACAACTGTAGCAAGAATGCTTGAAAGGGAGGATTTTAAGAAAAGATATACCCAATACGAACCAATTGGTATTCATGAGTTTTTTTACCCATTAATGCAGGCTTATGATTCTGTAGAAATTAAGGCAGACATTGAACTTGGAGGCACAGATCAGAGGTTTAACCTTCTTATGGGGAGAACTTTGCAAAAAGAATATAAACAGGACTCTCAAACAACTATATTTATGCCTTTATTAGAAGGTTTAGATGGAATTGAGAAGATGAGTAAGAGTCTTGGTAATTATATAGGAATAGATGAGCCTAGTAAAGTAATGTATGAAAAAGCAATGTCTATACCAGACGAACTAATAATTAAGTACTACGAATTAGTAACGGATGTACATCCAGATGATATACAGTTAATAAAAAAGTCTTTAGATGAAGGTGAAAATCCAAGAAATATAAAAATGAAGTTATCAAAAGAAATTGTAAAACTTTATCATGGAGAAGAAGAGGCTAAGGAAGCAGAAGAAAGATTTATTGAAATTTTTCAAAAAGGCAATATTCCTAATGATATTTTAACTGTAAAAGCAACTTCAAGTGGGTTTGATTTAATGAAGATATTAACTGAACATTCTTTAGTTCAAAGCAAAAAGGAAGTTAGAAGACTTATGGAACAGGGTGGAATAAAAATAAATGATACTAGAACCTTAGAACTAGAAAATATTAAATTAGTTGAAGAAATGATTATACAAATAGGAAAAAAGAAATTTATAAAAATTATAATTGAGGATTAGAATATGTACCAGTATTAAAACTCCATGAGCTTAGAAATTAGGCTTATGGAGTTTTTTATATAAATGAAAAAGCTCCCTCTAAGGAGCTAGTTGAATACACATAAAACCAAACCATGATATAAAAGCCAAGGTTATATAGAAATTTTCATTAAGATAAATATTTTTTAAACTCACCACAATCACCTCATTAGAAATTGTGGACAAGTATTTAGAATTATATACCTAAAAATAAATAAAGGAAGTAAAAAACTTCCTTTAAATTATTTAGCTTTATATGCGCTTATCATCCATAAAGCTTTTTCGTAATTTGATATAAATCCAGCTACAAGATCTATAGTTCCTTGATCTTTAGCATCTTCAGCTAAAGTAAGTATTTTTCTTGAATGTTCGACCATTGAAGTAAAATCTTCTTGAAGTATATTAATTGATTCATCTCCAGAGATTCCCTTGCTATCTAATTCTTTAACAGTTGTTAAACCTAAATATTCTTTTAAAGAAGCAGCTGGTCTAAAACCTAATATTAATATTCTTTCTGCAACAGCATCTAAATCCTCTGATATCCCATTATAGAATTCTTCAAATTTTGCATGTAATTGGAAGAAGGCAGGTCCTTCAACATTCCAATGAAGATTGTGTATTTTTGTGTATAGTGTATTTAAATTTGCTAAATAAACATTAAGTTCCTTTACTACATTTTCTAACGATTTTTTTTCTAAACCTATAAAATTTTTACTCATAAATAATCCCTCCAAATAATAAACAAATTTTATAATCATTTAAACTTTGTAATGATTACAATATTATAATAACATTATTGATAAGTGTTGTCAATAATGATTATTAAGAAATTATAAATAAAAAGCACTGTAAAACTTTAATTTTACAGTGCTTAACATACCCTAAAAGAGGAGGATTATTCTTTATTTAAATCCCCGCATTTTTTACAAATACCTTTAAAGTTAAAGTATTGTTCTTTTATTGTAAAACCTTCTAAATCCTTAATGGCAAGATTGTTAAAATCAATATCTATATCATATACTTCATTACAGTTCTCGCACTTGAAATGACCATGAACATTTGGATTAAATAAATCATAGCGAACTTCATTATCCTCTACAGTGATTACTTCAGCTATTTTTTTCTCCACAAATAAATTAAGAGTGTTGTAAACTGTAGTTTTTGATAAAGTTGGAATCTCTTTCACTAAGTTTTCGTATATCTGTATCACATTTGGATGGTTTTTATTTTCATAAAGGTATTCAAATATTCTTTTTCTTTGATAAGAAGGACTTATTCCATTATCTCTTAGGTATTTTTCAACATTATCTATGTTAATCATATATAAAACCTCCTTCAGAGTTATAAACGTTACAATTTTATATTTATTATAATATTATCAGATTTTATTGAGTATGTGAATGGGAATAAACTTATATTACTAGAATATTTAGGTATAATATCCTTCATAAGGTACATAATATAGGGGAGTAATGATTATTTGAGAGGATGTGTTTACAATGGCATTAAAAAATGCGATGACAGCAGATTTTTTACGTTCAGCTTATGGTGGAGAAAGTATGGCTCATATGAGATATCTTATTTGGGGCGATGCAGCTGAAAAGGATGGATATCCTAACATAGCAAGATTGTTTAAAGCTGTAGCTTATGCTGAATGGGCTCATGCAAAAAACCATTTTAATGTACTTAAGAATCAAGTTGGAGATAATACTGTAGCAGCAGGAGCTGTATTTGGAGAAACTAATATAGTAGATAATCTTCAAGGGGCTATAGATGGAGAGCTTCATGAAGTTGAACAAATGTATCCAGTATATCTTGAAACAGCTAAATTTCAAGATGAAAAAGATGCTCAAAGAGCATTTCATTATGCTTTAGAAGCAGAAAAAATCCATGCTGACTTATTTCAAAAAGCTCAAGATAAAGCTAAAGAAGGAAAAGATATTGAAGCAGATACTATATATATTTGTCCTGTTTGCGGCTTTACTGAAATAGGTGATAATGTTGAAAAATGCCCAGTTTGCGGAGTAAGTAAAGATAGATTTAAAGCATTCTAAAATTTTATATATAAAAAATTGTTAATACTTAAAAGTATTAGCAATTTTTTTTAAAATGAATAAAACATGACCATTTTACTAGGAATTATATGGTATAATTTATATAAGTTTAAATTGTTTTAGAGGTGATTTATATATGAAGAGATTTAGAGTGTTAATTATTATAGCTGTGATATTTGTTGTAGGGATTATTGCTAGCTTAGTTATTAAAAACCAAAATGGTCCTGTTAATAAAGATGTAAAAACTGCTGAGATTCCAGATGTAGATCTTTCTTTTGGGGTTTTTGGAGATGTACATGAAAATGTAGATAGTTTCCAGAAGGCCATTAATGACATGTATACAATAAACCCTGGTATTAATGCACTTGTACTAAATGGAGATAGTGTGGACCAAGGATTAGATGTGCAGTATAAGTCTATGAAGGATACAATTAATAAAAATAAAGATTTACTTCCTGACAAGATAATAAAAAATATAGGAAACCATGAATTTTTTGATTATGAGCATGGGGAGAATTCAGCAGAAGATGTTCAAGATTTCATAAGTAAATATTTGGACTTTTCAGGAGAAGATAAGGTATATCATGATACTTGGGTAAATAACTATCATTTTATATCTTTAGGATCAGAAGATGGGAATTCCGAAACTTTAAATTCTGTAAAAGCTTATATTTCTCCAGAGCAGCAAAATTGGTTAAAAGAAAAATTAGCGGAGAAATATGAGAAGGGTAAGCCTATATTTGTATTTTTACATCAACATTTAAGTAATGGTAAAAATGGTGGATGGGTAGGTTCAGATCAAGCTGATGAGGTTAGACAGATATTAGATAAGTATCCTGAAGTTATTCTGTTTACTTCACATACTCATAGAGATTTAACTGAAAGTAGTGTGGTTTTAGATCAACCTTTCACAACTATTCATACTGGAGCAATTCATTACACAATAATTCCAGATGAAAATAGTGAAGGTGGAAGAAGAAATGAACCTTATATTAAAGGCTTATATGTAGAGGTTAACGGAAATAAGGTTACTGTTAAAGGTAGAGATTTTAAAGAAAAACAATGGATATTTAGTAAGGAAATCTCAAAATAATAACTTAATAGGTTAAGTGGCTATTACAAAGGAATTTGTAATAGCCACTTTTTATCTTAATTTTTAAAATATATCTTTATTTTTTCTTTGAGATTTGTTAATCTTAATAAATTCTTTTTTCTTTTCCGATTTAAGAGATTTATTTATCTTAGATTCCATAAATAAAGCTTCTTTTTTTAGCTTTTTATAACTATTAAAACGTTCCAAGGATAAAGTGCCATTTTCTATAGCTTCTTTTACTGCGCAGCCGGGTTCAGTGTTATGATTACAATTTGAGAACTTACACTTATTAGAAAGTTCCTGAATATCAGAAAAGGAATCATCTATGCCATCCGAATTATCTAAAAGCTGAAGTTCTCTCATACCAGGGGTATCTATTACTGCCCCATTAAAAGGTAGAGGAATTAGTTCTCTATGAGTTGTTGTATGCCTTCCTTTATCATTAAATTCACTAATATTACTTACTAATTGCTTATCTTCCTCTAATAATTTATTTATTAAAGTTGATTTACCAACTCCAGAAGAACCTAAAAATGCTATTGTAGAACCATTTGTTATTATAGACTTCACCTTATCAATTCCTGCATCTTTAAGGGAACTTACTACTAGAACTTCTATACCTATTGCAGTATTATAAACCTCAGATAATTTATCGTCTAAGTCTTCACATAAATCTGCTTTAGTCAGAATAACTACTGGGGTAGCCCCACTATCCCAAGAAATGCTTATATATCTTTCTAATCTTCTTAAGTTAAAATCTCTATTTAAAGACATACAAATAAATATAGTATCTATATTTACTGCTATAATTTGCTCCTCAATAGTGTTTCCAGCAATTTTTCTAGAAAGTTTACTTTTCCTAGGAAGTATTTTATTTATAATTGCATCACCAGAAGAGCCATCATTTCTATCTAGTACAACCCAATCGCCAACTGCTGGGTAACTTTCTCTTCCTTGAGAGCTATAAAGAAGTTTTCCAGGAACCTTTGCAATTAATGTATCTATATCAGTAGTAACCTTATAAGATCCCTTATGCTCTGCTATGACTCTTCCTAAATAACCATCTTTATAAATCTCAAAATTATTTAAAATTTCTTGATTTAAACCTATTTTTTCTAAATTATTATTCAACGCTGAATCCTCCAATTTAATTAAATTTGGGTATAAAAATACCCGAGAGTAGTTCAAATAAATTACTCTCGGGTAAATAGCGTTAAATAAAATGAATTCTAAGCGAATTTAACTCCGGAGTAATTGTTATTAAAAACCAATATTTCTGATATATATTTGCTCATAAAACATCACTCCTTTCGTTTAATACCTAATAAGTATAGCATTTTATTTTAATATGCACAAGAAGGTAAATAGATTTTCCGTAGTTTTGATTAAATGAGAATTAATGTAATAAACCTTATTGAGTAAACATAATATAGATTACCAAACTATGTAAATTGGGATTGCATAGTTAAGTTTATTTCAATAAGGAGTGGAAAAATGAGAAAAAGAAAATTTTCAGTGTTTACAGCTATACTTACATTGTTTATGCAGCTTGTTTTTATAATACAACCTGCTAGTGTTTTAGCCGAAACAGGAGAAGATATTACAGGTACATCTAAGTTTCAGATTACTAATGTAGAGATCAAAAAGGATAATAATGATACTGAATTGGGGGAAAATGTAAAAAAAGATTCAGCTATTTTTATTAAGTATAGCTGGATGATTCCTAATAGTGAGGATGTTAATCCAGGAGATTATTACACACTTCAATTGCCAAAGGAAATTAAAATTGTGGCCCCAATTAATCAAGCTATAAATGCAGCAGATGGAAAAGTTGCAGATATGAATATAAATACAAATGGATTAGTAAAGCTTACTTTTACTAATTTTGCAAATAATTATTCGAATGTAACAGGCAACTTCTATGTAAACTGCCATTTTAAAGCCGATGAGATAGGAACTAATAATCCAGTCGAGATTATATTTAATATCCCAGGCAAATCTGAGCCAGTAAGAGTTAATATTGATTTTGAACAACCAAATCCATCTATTCAAAAATCAGTTGAATATAATAAGGCTACTGATGAAATAACATGGAAGATAGTAGTTAACAAAGAGAATGTTAATGTTGCTGATGCTAGTATAGAAGATACTATAGAAGCAGGACAAAAATTTATTGCAAATTCAGTAACAATAAATGGGCAGCCAGCAAGTAATACAAATTATAATTATGATGAAACTACTAGAAAGTTCACCTATAATCTTGGAGATATAACTAAGCAACAAACCATAATATTTAAGACCAGCATACATGACGATTTAGCAACTAAGGATCAAGGAGATTACACGTATAGGAATAAAGCTACTTTAAATTATAAAGATGATGGTAACCCTAAGAGCGTAACGTCAAATAATGCATCGGTTACTGTTCCTATAAATTTAATTAAGAAGAGTGGAGAATATAAAGGAAATACCAATAAGAAGATAGACTGGACAATCACTGTAAATGAGAGTGGTAGAACAATTAATAATGCAACTGTAAAAGATACTCTTCCTAAGGGATTAAAGCTAGTAGAAGGAAGTTTAAAATTAGATGGTAGTATTCTTCAGTCTAACCAATATCAATATCAGTTTGTAGATTACCAAACTGATAGTATTCTTGATATTAATTTAGGAAATATAACTGACAAAAAGGTTATAACATTTACAACTGATGTTGATATAAATGTTTATAATTCCAATAATCCAGTAGGTTATAATAATAAAGCGGTTTTATCCGGAGAAGGAGTAAAAGAAGGAACATCTTCAAATAACGGAGTAGGATTTACCCCAAATATCATTCAGAAAAATGGAGCGGGTTATGATGCAGCTACAGGAATAATTACTTGGCAGGTTATTGTAAATAGTAATGAAACAAATGTGGGAGCAGGAGCAGTAGTTACAGATAATATTGAAGCAAATCAGAGTTATATAGAAGGTTCTGCCACTATAGATGATGGAAGTAATGGATCTTTTATTAACCTATCCAGTAGTCAAGTTGTTTATAAGTTTAATAACGCTTTTAATAAAAAGTATGTAATAACATTTAAAACTCAAGTAATAAACCCTACTCATTATAGAGCAAACCATAACGAAAACTATAAAAATATAGTTAATTTAACTGCACCTAATATAAATCAAAATACTACAGGATATCAGAAGGTAGATAGCGAGATAATTAGAAAAGAAGGAGTAAGCTATAATTATGCTACAAGAGAAGTAACGTGGAAAATAGTTGTTAATAGAAATAAAATGCCAATAACTAATGCTGTTGTTACAGATGCAATTCCGAATGGACATGATTATGTGGCTGGTTCAGCGACTATAGATGACAGTACAGCGGGATCCTTCAATAGTGATAGTAATATAGCATCTACAAGAATATTGAAATATACTTTTAATGGCACTATAAATAAGGCATATACAATAACATTTAAAACTAAGATTATAGATTTAAGCATATTTAATACTAGTGGAAATAGAACAGTAGAAAATACAGCAAGTATTACTGGAAATGAGATACCAACAAATGGAGATAATGATAGTACAGGAAGCAAAACTATTAGTAATGAAATAGTGAGTAAAACATCTAGTTACACTAATGGTAATGCTTATATTGATTGGACAGTAAAAAGTAATCCTAACTGGAATGTTCCTATGTCCGGAGCGACTATAACTGATATTTTACAAGATGGACTTTCGCTAGATACAGATACAGTTGAATTATATAAAGCCTCTGTAAACTCTGAGGGGGTTCTTGTTCAAGGAGATAAAGTAACTCTTACAGGGGAAAATGTAAAGTATGATATTAATACTAGAAAGTTTAATTTTACTTTTCCTCAAAACTCTGGTTCTGGAGCATTTATTTTTAAGTTTAGAACAGATGTATCTAAGACAGGTAATTACACAAATACAGTTAATTTTAAAGCTACTGGAATAAGTGATGAAGATGGTACTACTCAAACAGGAGTTTGGTTTTCAGATGGAGGAGGTAGTGCCACAGGAGATACAACTGGAATTAGGATTATAAAAACTGATGGAGATTCTAAACCATTAAAAGGAGCTATATTCCAGCTTATAGATCAATACGGAAATGTTAAGGCTGTTTCATCAGCTACAGGAGATGATGGAGTTGCTTTATTTGATAAGCTTAAATATGAAAGAAATTATTCAATTAAAGAAATAACAGCACCAACAGGATACACTCTTAATAGCAATATATATACTTTCCAAATAAAGAATGGGTTAAATCAAGGGACATCTTATGATAGTGTTGATGGAGTGCTTAAGTTCTCAAGTAGTGACAACAGTAAGAAAATAGTAACTTACAAATATAAGGATGAAATATTAAGAGGAAGTATTCAACTTCACAAAGCAGGGGTTGAAGAAGATATTGAGGGAGCAGTATTTCAACTTTATAAAGAAGATGGAATAACTCCAGTTAAGGATTCTGATGGTAATAATATAACTTCAACTAGTAAAAAAGATGGAATAGTATTATTCACTAATATACCTTATGGAAAATATAAGATCAAGGAAATATCTGTACCAGCACCATACAGCATCTATAAAGGTGATATATCTGTAGATTTAACAAGTTTAACCGCAAACGGACAAGTTATTTATGCTAATCCATACAATGTATATAATTCTAAAATTAAAGGCTCACTAAAAATAATTAAAACCGATGAAAATACTGGACAACCGATACAAGGAGTTAAGATAGCACTTTATGATAATGAAAAAGAACAAAAGGGAAACTCAAAGGTTACTGGAGAAGATGGATCAGTTCAATTTGATAATCTAGAATATGGAGATTATTATTATAAAGAAATTTCTGCACCTGATAATTACGTATTAGATGATAACTACCATGCATTTAAAATAAAATCAGATAGTACAGCTTTAGCTCCTCAACTGATTAATTTTACCAATAAAAAGGTAAAAGGAGATATAGAGTTTACAAAGGTTGGAGAAGATTCAGATAGCAGTAAACTTAAAGGAGCAGTATTTGGACTTTATCAAAATGATGGAATAACTCCAGTTAAAAATTCTAATGGAGAAGCCATAACTTCAACTAGTGGAGATGATGGAAAAGTTCAATTTAAGAACATTGAATATGGAAGCTATAAAGTAAAAGAGATAACTGCTCCAACAGGATATAAAATATCTACGGAAGTTTTAACAGCAGTTATAGGGAAAGATGATAACGGAAAAACTGTTAAACCTGAAAGTGGAGATAAGTTTAAAAACATTAAAATAAGAGGGAATATAGAATTTACAAAAAAGGGTGATTTGTTAAACAAAGAAGCTCTTAAAGGGGCAGAATTTACACTTTATGATGAGGAAGGTAATCCTGTTAAAAGCTTGCTAGGGAATATAATCTCAACTAGCGATGAAAATGGTAAGGTAAGATTTAGTGGTATTAAGTTTGGAAAATACAAAATAAAAGAGACAAAAGCACCAGAAGGATATAATTTATCTAAAGAAGTTCTTAGCGCAAATATAACAGAAGATGAAGTGACTGTTACTCCGACATTTATAAGTGGGGTTGCTGCAAATGTAGTTATAAATAAACTTATAACTGGAGGAATAGAAATCTCTAAGAGCGATATTTCAACTTCAGCACCAGTACCAGGAGCAACAATAACTATCTATACTAAAACTGGGGACAAGGTAGTTGAAGCTATAACTGGAGAAGATGGAGAGGTTAAGTTTGAAAAATTAAACTACGGAGACTATTACTTCCAAGAAACAAACGCCCCAGAGGGATATTTACTAAATACAGATAAACATGAGTTTAGTATAAGAGAAGATGGAACTATACTAAAAGCAAGTTTAACTAATACAATGATAACTGGAGGAATAGAGATCTCAAAGACAGATATTTCAACCTCAGTACCAGTACCAGGAGCAACAATAACTATCTATACAAAAGATGGTACAAAGGTAGTTGAAGCTGTAACAGGAGAAGATGGAAAGGTTAAATTTGAAAAACTAAACTACGGAGATTACTACTTCGTAGAAACAAACGCCCCAGAAGGATATTTACTAAACCCAGATAAGCATGAATTTAGTATTAAGGAAGATGGTGTAGTACTAAAAGCTAATCTAAGTAACACTATGATAACTGGAGGAATAGAAATCTCTAAGAGCGATATTTCAACCTCAGTACCAGTACCAGGAGCAACAATAACTATCTATACAAAAGATGGTACAAAGGTAGTTGAAGCTGTAACAGGAGAAGATGGAAAGGTTAAATTTGAAAAACTAAACTACGGAGATACTACTTCGTAGAAACAAACGCCCCAGAAGGATATTTACTAAACCCAGATAAGCATGAATTTAGTATTAAGGAAGATGGTGTAGTACTAAAAGCTAATCTAAGTAACACTATGATAACTGGAGGAATAGAGATCTCAAAGACAGATATTTCAACCTCAGTACCAGTACCAGGAGCAACAATAACTATCTATACAAAAGATGGTACAAAGGTAGTTGAAGCTGTAACAGGAGAAGATGGAAAGGTTAAATTTGAAAAACTAAACTACGGAGATTACTACTTCGTAGAAACAAACGTCCCAGAAGGATATTTACTAAATCCAGATAAACATGAATTTAGTATTAAGGAAGATGGTGTAGTACTAAAAGCTAATCTAAGTAACACTATGATAACTGGAGGAATAGAAATCTCTAAGAGCGATATCTCAACTTCAGCACCAGTACCAGGAGCAACGATTACTATCTACACAAAAGATGGTACGAAAGTAGTTGAAGGAATAACTGGTGAAGACGGAAAAGTTAAGTTTGAGAAACTAAACTATGGAGAGTACTATTTTGTAGAAACAAATGCGCCGGATGGATATGTATTGAATACAGATAAGCATGAATTCAGCATAAAAGAAGATGGTGTAATATTAAAAGATAGTATAACAAATACAAAGAAAGTTGTCATAGATCTTCCACAGACCGGTGGATTAATAAGTCTTACAACTTTAATATATATAGGGATTTTCTCTATAGTATTAGGATTTGTATTTATATTCATTAGGAAAAGAAAAATAAACTAAAATAAAGGATTAAGATCTAGGAGTATTGTGTAGTTTAAGTTTTAAACTCATGATACTCCTTAATTGTTTATATTAACAGATTAATTAAAATTATAAAAATCTATTCTAAGTTAAATAATAATAAAAAGTTTCCTTGTACCTTAAAAAATATATTCATTTTTTCGAATTATATATTTAAGCATATCTTTTAGGAGGATATTCACTTGATTAAAAGTATTAATAATAAAATAATATACATAAAAAATAATAATGAAGATATAAACATACTTATTGAGCAGTATAGACCATTTATAATATCTGCAACCAGTAAAATACTTAAAAGATACATAGATTATCATAACGATGAAGAATATAGTATAGCATTAATGGCTTTCTCAGAGGCAATTCAGAGTTATAAAGTAGACAAGGGAGACTTCTTATCTTTCGCTCAAAGATTAATAAAGTTAAGATTAATTGATAATTATAGAAAACAGAATAGGCAAAAAGAAGCTAAGTTTAGCGGTTTAGAGGAATTAGAAGATGAGATTAAAGTTCAATATATAGATAAAGTTTCTTTAGAAAACTATAAGCAAGAAGGAATAGATTATTTAAGAAAATTAGAGATAGAACAATTTTCAAAGGAGTTATTAGAGTATGATATAAGATTTGATGATTTAATTAAAGTATCTCCTAAATGGAAGTCAACAAAAGTTTTATATAACGAATTGATTAAGGAATCTATTAAAAACCCTTTAGTTATGAAAAGTTTTACTAGAAATAAAACATTAAATATTAGTGAGTTAGAAAAAGTTACGAATATACCCCGAAAAAAAATAGAAAGAGCGCGAAGATATATAGTAGCGGTATTAATAATACTTGTTGGAGATTATGAATACTTAAGAGATTATATAAGTTTGGAGGAATGAGGATGAAGGGTATAGTTTTAGAAAAAAAAGATGGGCATGCAGTTTTGGTGGATAAACAAGGAAAGTTTCACAAAGTGAAAGATAAAAATGACATAATAGTTGGAGCTGAATATGAGAAAGATAAGTTTTTAAGATTAAACAAGGGATTAGTTTTTAAAGTATCTGCGTTAATGATAGTTGGAACATTGAGTCTGTTTGGTTATAACGCATATGCAGTACCTAAAGCATATGTATCACTCGACATAAATCCTAGCGTGGAATTAGCAACTAATTCTTTTGGGACAGTTATTGATGTTAACCCATTAAATGAAGATGGCGAGAAAATAAGCGAGGGGTTAACTCTTGAGGGTCAGAAAGTTGAAGATGCATTACAAACTTTAATTGAGGAAGCTAAGAACGAAGGATACCTTGATGAGAATTTAGATAATGCTGTAGCGGTTACTGTTTCAACTGACAATGAAGCTAAAGGAGAAGATATTCTAAAATCTGCCGAAGAAGCAGTAAAATCTGAACTTGAAAATCAAAATTTAGAAGATACTGAGATTATAGCTCAAAACATAAATACAGAGAGACATAAAGAAGCAGAACGATTAGGAATATCACCAGGAAAGATGTTATTAATAGAAAAGCTTAAAGCGGCTGATTTAGAGGTTAATGCTGAGGAGTATGCAAATAAACCAGTGAGAGAAATAATGAAGGCATTAAATGCTAAAAGGGCCGAAGACATAGCTGAAGCTAAAGAAATCAAAAAAGAGGCTAAAAAAGATAAAGATAGTAGTATTGAAGATAATTCATTACTAGGGGGGACAGAACAATCTTCCAACGAAGCAGTAACAGAAGAGAAAGTTGAAACCAAGTCTATAAATAAAAACGATGAGAAACAATCTGAGAAAACTACTGAAGTAAAGAGTAAAGCTAACAATTCTCCAAGTGATAATAGCCAAAAAGGTCAACAACAGTCTGAAAATGCTAACTCAAATTCACAAGAAAAAAGTAATAATTCAAAAGATAAAGATAATAATGCTAGTGAAAAAAGCAAAGGTAATAAACCTAATGGTAAATAACCGCTAAGGGTTTTATATGTAAATAGAGTATTGCAAAATCAAGTAATAATAATTTTGTAATGCTCTATTTTTAGTTTTTAAGAAATTATCTTATAAATATTAACTATTATTATATAAAAGCATGAAGTATAGGTGTATTTTGCGACAAATGCACCCAAATGTTTAGAAAGTGTTTAGAATACATTAGTATACTGTAATGTAACATAGATAATATGTTAAATTTTTTATTGAAAGAGGTGAGAGAATGAAGAAAAAGAGATTTTCTATGGTTACTGCTATCTTTACATTGATTATGCAGATTATTTCTATAATCCAACCTGTAAGGGGTCTTGCAGCTACAGGAAAGGATGTTACTAATACATTTGATTTTATAACTGGGATAAGTTTAACTGATAACAATGGAAATGCTTTAGGCGCAAATGTAGCTAAAGATGCAGAGGTAAGAATTAATTATACTTGGAGTATACCTAATAGAATTGATGGTCAAGATTTAGATGTTAATTCAGGTGATTATTATAGATTGCAATTACCTCAAGAAATTAAAATTTATTCAGCAATAAATTCAAATATTAATGATACTAGTGGAAATAGAGTAGCAACCATGAACATAAATACTAGTGGATTAGTAACCATCACATTTACAGATTATCCATCCACGCACTCAAATGTAGCAGGAAATTTTTATGCTAGTAGTCGATTTGATTCTACTAAAATAGGTACTAATAATCCTATACCAATTGAGTTTACTATTCCTGGAATTGAAGAGCCAACTATAGTAAAAGTAGACTTTGCTCAAGCAAATCCATCAATACAAAAAGATGTAGATGGTGGATATAGTGCCGCTACTGATGAAATAACATGGAAGATAACTATTAATAAGGAAAATGTAAATGTAAATAGTGCAAGTATTGAGGATACCATACAGGTAGGGCAGAATTTTGTACCTGGATCAGTTAAAGTTAATGGGGTTTTAGATAACAGTAGTAACCACAGCTATGATTCAGATAACAAAAAATTTGTATATAACTTTGGTGACATAACCACACAAAAGGTGATTACATTTAAGACAAGCATACATGATGATTTAGCAGCCAAAGGACAAGATACTTATACTTATAGTAACAATGCAACATTGAAATACACAGAAAAAGGTTCAGCTAAAAGTGTAACATCCAGTACTAAGTCTGTTTCTGTTCCAGTGAAGCTAATTAGTAAAAGTGGAAGTTATGATAGTGAAAATAAGAGAATTAATTGGACTATAACTGTTAATGAGAGTGGGAGAACGATTAATAATGCGGTAGTTAGTGATCCTATTCCTGATGGTCTTACTTTAGATCAATCAACAGTTAAGGTAGATGGAGTTAATGGATCAAATTATACAATTTCAGGACAGAACTTCACTTACAATTTAGGCAATATAACTTCACAAAAAGTTATTACTTTTTCTACGAATGTAGATTCAGCTGTTTACAATAGCAATACATCTCCTACATATACAAATAAAGCAACATTAACAGGAGATGGAGTAGCAAGTGGAACATTTGGAGAGATAGGAGTTGGAGTTCATACTAATATAATCAGAAAAGAGGGCGATGGGTATGATGCTTCTACAGGTATAATCACATGGAAAATTACAGTGAATAGTAATCTAACCAATGTAGGAGCAGGTGCAGTAGTTACTGACACAATTTCTAGTGGACAAACATATGTGGAAGGTTCTGCAAGTATAGATGATACCCAAAATGGTTCCTTCACTACTTTAGAATCAGGTCAAGTAGTATATACTTTTAATAATGGATTTAACAAAACATATGTTATAACTTTAAAAACACAAGTTACAGACGTTAATAAGTTTAGAGCAAACTATACTGGTAGTTTTAGTAATGATGCTAAAGTAGTAGCACCAAGCATAAATCAAACTACTACAGGAACTCAAAGTATTACTAGTAATGTAATTACTAAATCAGGAACAAATTATAACTACTTAACAAGAGAACTTACTTGGAAAATAGAAGTTAACAACAATAAGATGCCTATAACTAATGTAGTAGTTACTGATGCAATTCCAGCCGGACAGCAGTATGTTAGTGGATCAGCTAGCATTGATGATTCTACTAAAGGTGCATTTGATAGTGATAGCAATATAAGTTCAACAGGTTTGTTTAAGTATACTTTTAATAGTCAAATAAATAAAAAGTACACTATAACTTTTAAAACAAAGATTATAGATTTAAGTATTTTTAATACAAACGGTAATAAAACGGTTTATAATACTGCATCAATTACAGGAAGTGAAATCCCTACAACTGGAGTAGCGAATAGCCAAGGAAATAGAACTATTAATAACTCTGTAGTTAATAAAGCATCAGCATATGCTTATGGTAATTCATATATAGATTGGACAGTAAAAACTAATTCTAACTGGAATATCGATTTATCTAATGCAACTATAACAGACTCACTACCAAGTGGATTAGAGTTAGATACAGATACCGTAGAATTATATAAGGCAATAGTAAGTTCAACTGATGGAAGTTTAACTCAAGGAAACAGTATAGAACTTACAGGAGATAATGTTAAATATGATCCTGTAACTAGAAAATTTGAATTTACCTTCCCAGCAGATGCAGGTACAAATGCATATATACTTAAGTTTAGAACAAATACAACTAGAACAGGTGATTTTTCTAATACAGTAGAATTTAAGGGAAGTGGAGTTCAACAAAGCTCTACTAATAGCCGCACTGGCGTTTGGTTTTCAGTAGGTGGTGGAAGCGCTACTGGAGATACTGCTAGCATTAAGTTAATAAAATATAATGATGATGGTTCTAAAAAATTAAGTGGGGCAGTATTCCAACTTATAGATAAGTATGGAAATGTTAAGGCAACTTCAGCTGCTACTGGAAGTGATGGGGCTGTTACATTTAGTAAACTTAAGTATGATAGGGATTACTCTATTAAAGAAATTACAGCACCAACAGGATATAAACTGAATAGCAGTGTATATACATTCCAAATTAAAACAGGGTTAAACCAAGGCACTACTTACGACAGTTCAGATGGAGTGCTTAAATATTCAAGTAGTGATAATACTAATAAAATTGTTACTTATAATTATAGAGATAGTATATTTAAAGGTAGTATAGAATTTTATAAAAATGGGGTAGACGGAGTTCTACAAGGATCAGTATTTACTCTTTATACAGAAGATGGTAATACAGTAGTTAAAGATTTTTCAGGAAACAACATAACTGCAACTAGTGGAAGCGATGGAAAGGTGTTATTTACAAACATACCTTATGGAAAATATAAGATAAAGGAAACTTCAGCACCTACATCTTATAGCATATATAAGGCAGACATAACAGCTGACCTAACAACTATTAGTGGAGATGGACAATCTGTGCATGCATCCCCATATTTAGTATTTAATACTAAGATAAAAGGCTCGGTAAAAATAACGAAAACTGATGAAGAAACTGGAGCTAAAATACAGGGTGCATCAGTAGCTATTTTTGATAATAATAAAGAACAGATTAGGAATGCTAAAAGTACAGATGTAAACGGACAAGTTCAATTTGATAACTTAGAATATGGAGATTATTTTTATCAAGAAATTAGTTCTCCAGATAATTATGTTTTAGATAATACTTATCACTCATTTAAAATTGAAGCAGATAGCACATCATCAAATCCTCAGGCTTTAAGTTTTACTAATAGAAAGGTAAAAGGCAACATATCTTTCACAAAAGTTGGAGAAGGCAGTGATAGTAGTAAGCTTCAAGGAGCAGTTTTTGGACTTTATCAAAATGATGGAGTTACTGAAGTTAGAAATTCAAGCAATCAACCTGTAAGAGTTACTAGCGGAAATGATGGAAAAGTAGTGTTTAATAGTATTGAGTATGGAAACTATAAGATAAAAGAAATAACTCCACCAGTAGGTTATAATTTGAATACTGAAGTTTTAGAAGCTACAATTGGAAAAAATGATAATGGACAAACTGTAAATCCTAAGATTGATGGTCAAACTGTAAGTACTGTGAAAAATATTAAAATAAGAGGAACTATAGAGTTTATTAAAACTGGAGAAGACTCAGATGCTCAAGCACTTCAAGGTGCAGTATTTGGATTATATAAACAAGACGGGGTTACACCAGTTACAAATTTACTTGGAGATATAACATCAACTAGTGATATTGATGGTAAAGTAAGATTCAGTGGAGTTGAATATGGTAGCTATAAGATAAAAGAAATTTTATCGCCTACAGGATACAATGTATCAACACAAGTTTTAAATGCTACCATACAAGTGCAAGGAAACACAGTTACACCTAAAGACAGTATTTCAGGAAATGATGTTTCTGTATTTAATAATTCAAAAGTTAAATCAACTATTAAAATTGTTAAATATGAAGCTGATGGTACAACACCTTTAGCAGGGGCGGAGTTTACACTTTATAATGATGATACAAATCAAGTTATAGAGACAAAAACTACTGATGCAAGTGGAATAATACTTTTTGGAAACTTAAAGTATGGAAAATATAGAGTGCAAGAAACAAAAGCACCACAAGGATATGTTTTATCTCAGATAATTATTAAAAGAGAGATAGGCTCAACTAGTGATAATGCTCAGACATATACTTATGATGTTACTAATGTAAAAATAACAGGTAGTGTAAGCCTTCAAAAGAATGATGAAAAGGGTAATTCTATTAAAGGTGCAGAATTTACACTTTATGATAAGTCAGATACTTTATATTTAAATCCATTAGCAGTTGTATTAAGTGATGATAATGGAGTGATTAAATTCTTAAATGTAGTATATGGAGATTATGTTGTAGTTGAAACTAAAACATCTGATAATAGCTTTGTGCTTTCAACAACTCCTTTAAATGCAGCAATAGGTGATAATGATGATGGTAAAAACATAGAGTTAGGGCTTGTTGTAAATGTTAAGAAAAAAGGAACCATTAAAATCAAAAAAACTGATTTAGGTGAAAATCCATTAAAAGGAGCAGAATTTACTCTTTATGATAGTAATGAAAATGAAGTAGAGACTGTAATTAGTGATAACAATGGATTAGTAACTTTCAATAACGTAATATATGGACAATACAGCGTAAAAGAAACAAAAGCACCTACAGGATATAATATTAATAATGAAGAAAAGTCAGTTAATGTAACTGAAGATGGTAAAGTTTATGACTTAGGTAATATTGTTGATATTAAAATAACTGGAGGAATAGAGATATCAAAAACAGATATCTCAACATCAGCACCAGTATCAGGAGCAACCCTTACTATCTATACTAAAAATGGAGACAAGGTAGTAGAAGGAGTAACTGGTCAGGATGGTAAAATACAATTTAATAGTTTAGAGTATGGAGACTACTACTTTGAAGAAACAAAAGCTCCAGAAGGATACTTATTAAATACAGACAAACATCCATTTAGTATCAGAGAAGAGGGGGCTATTCTAAAAGATAGCTTAACTAATACAATGATAACTGGAGGAATAAAGATATCAAAAACAGACTTCTCAACAAAAGAGGCAGTACCAGGAGCAACTCTTACTATATACGATAGGAAGGGTGGTAAGGTAATAGAGGGAATAACTGGACAAGATGGAACTATAGAGTTTGATAAACTAAACTATGGAGAGTACTATTTTGAAGAAACAAAAGCTCCAGAAGGATATTTATTAAATCCAGATAAACATGAATTCAGTATCAAAGAAGATGGAGTTATTTTAACTGACAGTTTAACTAACACTATGATAACTGGAGGAGTGGAGATTACAAAAACTGATTCTGTAACAGGTAATCCTATAAAAGGAGCTAGCATAGCATTATTCACTAAGGCTGGACACCCAGTAGGAGATGAATTCCAGTCTGTAACAGATGAAGAAGGTAAGGTTAAGTTTGAAAATCTATTATATGGAGACTACTACTTTATAGAAACAAGTGCACCAGAGGGATATTTACTAAATACAGACAAACATGAATTTAGTATTAAAGAAGATGGCGTTGTAGTAGAAGAAGCCTTAACTAATACAATGATAACTGGAAGCATAAAGATATCAAAAACAGATGTCTCAACATCGGAGCCAGTACCAGGAGCAACCCTTACTATATATACAAAAGATGATAGGAAAGTTGTAGAAGGTTTAACTGAGGAAGATGGAACAATACAGTTTAATAAATTAAACTATGGAGATTACTATTTTGTAGAAACAAAAGCTCCAGAAGGATATTTATTAAACCCAGATAAACATTCATTCAGTATCAAAGAGGATGGAGCTATATCAACAGATAGTTTAACTAATACAATGATAACTGGAGGCATAAAGATATCAAAAACAGATTTATCAACATCGGAGCCAGTACCAGGAGCAACACTTACTATCTACACAAAAGATGGTAAAAAAGTTGTAGAAGGTTTAACTGAGGAAGATGGAACAATACAGTTCAATAAATTAAACTATGGAGATTACTATTTTGTAGAAACAAAAGCTCCAGAAGGATATTTATTAAACCCAGATAAACATTCATTCAGTATTAAAGAAGATGGAGTTATTCTACAAGATAGCTTAACAAACACTTTAATAACTGGAGGAATAAAAATATCTAAAACAGACTTCTCAACAGGATCGCCAGTACCAGGGGCAACTCTTACTATTTATACTAGTGACAATAAAAAAGTAGTAGAAGGGGTAACTGGGAAAGATGGAACTATACAATTTGATAAGTTAAACTATGGAGATTACTACTTCATAGAAACAAAAGCTCCAGTAGGATACTTATTAAATCCTAACAAACATCCATTTAGTATCAAGAAGGATGGTGTTATTGTAAAAGATAGCTTAACAGATATAGCTAATTTCCAAATTACTATGGATGCAGAACCTAATTCAATAGTTGGTGATGGTAAATCAACAACAGTTATAACAGCCAAGGTAGTTGATGAAAATAACAAACCTTTAGCTGGAATTAAGGTAGAGTTCTCCGCAGAAAAAGGTGATTTTCCAAAAGGAAGTTCAGCAGTCACCGATGAAAATGGAGTTGCTTCAGTAGTATATAGATCTAGTAAAATAGAAGGAATAGAAAATCAAGTTATACCTGTTAATGTATATATTCATGATGAAGAGCATGGATTAAATGCCCAGGATAAAATAAACATTACATTTATGCCAGGGATAATACAAGGTGTAGTAGTAGATAATGATACAGGTCTTCCGATAAAAGGAGCAATAGTTGAAATAAAACAAGATTTTGACGGAGATGGAGTAATAGACTTTACAGCCAAAGTTATTACTTCAGATGATGGAAAATACAAGATAGTTGTTCCTAAGGGAGATGTAACCTATAACTTATTTATAACTAAACCAGTTGAGATTAATGGAAAGATGGAAAATAAGACATTTACCCAAAAATCACATGCTGGAACTATGACAGGAAGTGGTGAAGATGTTTTTGATTCCGTAAAAACTGCCGCTGGTGTAATATTAGTTAAAAATGTAGATGGAACTAAAGGATATCTAAATGATTATTCTAAATATTCAATTGAGTTCCCAGGAAATAGTACTGATATCAAAATCGGAAATGATGGAAACTCTAAAGGTATTTTTGAAATTCCAAACCTTGAAAAAGGTCATGAATATAATTTAAATATTGTATATCACTTTGAGGATGGAACTAAGATAGTAGTTGGAAAGATTAATTTAACATTAGATTCAAATGGTGAAATGATAATAAGTACAGCTCTTATTGATCCATATGGAATTATTACAGATGCAACTACAGGTAAAGTAATAGAAGGAGCAGATGTTAGATTATATTATGCAGACACTAAAAGAAATGTGGATGCAGGAAAGAAACCAGGAACTTTAGTAGAGCTTCCAGGGCTAGAAAACTTCCCTCCAGCAAACAATAAAAATCCTCAAATTAGTGATAAGGGTGGAAATTATGCGTTTATGGTTTTCCCAAACACTGATTACTATATCGTTGTTACTAAACCAGGATATGATACATTCACAAGTGGTACAATAGAAGTTAATGATGAGATTGTTAAACTAGATATACAAATGACGCCAGCAAAGAGCACTCAAGTTATTGATAAAGTTGATGATTCAAAACTTCCTCAAACAGGAAGCTTGGTTGGATTAACAGGATTAGTAATGATGGGATTGATGTCAATAATTTCTGGATTAATGATGATTTTTACTAAGAGAAGAAGATATATTTCCAAACATTAATAAAAATCTATAAAATTTATAGCCTCAAGATAAACATAAAAGGTTGTCTTGAGGCTATTTTCATATTAAGAAAATTATCAAAGATATAATTTGGTGTATAATTAATAAAAATGACTTGTAATAAGGGGATTTAATAAAAGTAATTTATAGCGAGGGGAGAGACAAATGAGTATATTTCTTTATATCTTATCTAATAACATAATACCAATATTTTTTCTAATAATCTTAGGTTATATATTAAGCAAGAAGTTTAATTTTGACATTAATACACTTAGTAAAATAAATATATATTTGTACATGCCTTTTTTTATTTTTACACAGATATATAGCACCAAAATGCCTGATAATATGGGGAGAGTTCTTCTATTTGTAATAATTTTAGCTGTATTTAATTCCATAGTATCATCATTAGTAGCTAAAATAAGAAAATATGATGAAGGTTTTAAAAATGCATTTATAAATTCTATAATATTTTATAATTCAGGAAATATAGGAATTCCTCTAATTACTTTAGTGTTTAGCAGTGCACCGTTTATAGTAGATGGACAGACACCTTATTTAACAGCGGCATTAACAACTCAAATAGTAGTGCTAATAGTACAAAATATATCTACCAATACAGTAGGTTTTTATAATGCGGGAAAGGGAAGTATGCATTGGAAGGATTCTGTGAAGAGTATATTTAGAATGCCAGCAATATACGCTATACCTACAGCATTTTTATTAAAACTTGTACCATATAACTTAGAGAATTTTCCTTTGTGGCCTGCCTTTAATTATTTAAAAGAAGGACTTATATCTATAGCACTTATAACTTTAGGAGCACAACTTGCAAAGACTAAGTTTGCCTTTAATAATAAAGAAGTTTATATTTCAAGCTTTGTAAGGCTTATAGGAGGGCCTATAATTGCCTTAATAATATTAAAGTTTATTAATATTACAGGAGTTTCTGCTCAAACATTAATGATTTCTTCAGCGTTACCTACAGCGGTTAATACCGCACTTATTGCAGTAGAGAGAAAAAATCATCCTGATTTTGCATCTCAGGCAGTTATGGTGGCTACTTTAAGTAGTGCTGTTACTTTGGTTTTAGTTGTATATATTTCTAGAATTATTTTTCCAGTATAAATAAGTTAATATGATATAATTTTATGGGGTGATATTATGAAAGATAAGATTATAGATTTAAGAAGTGATACGGTAACACAACCTACTCAAGAAATGAGAGAAGCTATGTTTAAAGCTATGGTAGGTGATGATGTATACGGAGATGATCCAACTATAAATGAACTTGAAGAATATGCAGCTAAGGTAGTAGGAAAAGAAGCTGCTTTATTTGTACCTAGTGGAACTTTCGGAAATCAGTTAGCTTTATTTACTCACTGTAAAAGAGGAGATGAGGTTATACTTGGGGATGATTGTCATATAGTAGCTCATGAAGTTGGGGGATCTGCGGTTATTGCTGGAGTTCAACTTAGAGCTTTAGAAACAGTTAGAGGACAACTTAATTTAGATAAGGTAAGGTCAATTATAAGAACTGAGGATGAGGATATACATTTTCCAGGAACTTCTTTAATATGCCTTGAAAATGCTTATTCAAACGGAGCTGTTTTACCTTTAGACTACGTAAAAGAAGTTTATGAAATAGCTAAGGATAGAAATATAAATCTTCATATAGATGGAGCTAGATTATTTAATGCAGCTACTTCTTTAGAAGTTGATGTTAAAGAAATTACAAAATATTGTGATTCAGTAATGTTTTGTTTATCAAAAGGCCTTTGTGCACCTATAGGATCAATGCTTGCAGGAAGTAAAGAATTTATAGATAAAGCAAGAAAGAAAAGAAAGCTTTTAGGTGGAGGAATGAGACAAGCTGGATTCTTAGGAGCTGCTGGACTTATAGCCTTAAAAGACATGACTAAAAGATTAAAGGAAGATCATGATAATGCAAAATATTTAGCTCAAAGACTAGAAGAAATTCCAAACATAAAGGTTGATAGAGACAATCTTGATATTAATCTAGTATTCTTTAAAATAGAAAACTGTCCGCTATCTTCAGAAGAAATGGTTAATATCTTTAGTGAAAAAAGAATAAAAATAAATGGACCAGAGGTCGGCAAGATGAGATTTGCAACTCACTATTGGGTTAACAAGGAAGCTATAGACTATGTAGTTGAGGTAATGAAATCAATATTAAGATAAAGAGTATTGAAAAAGTTAAAAACTAATGATAGTATGTAATTATCTTAAATAAGAAAGGGAGTATATTTGTGAGTGAGGTAGTTTTAAACTAAGTAATTAAATAATAAGTCTTAAAAATCAAACCTTTTATAGGTTTATTTGTTGATGGATTTTTTAGGCTTACACTTAGTAAAAACTGTTCACAACTCCTTAAGGTAAATAGGATTTTTTCTCATGAAAAATTTTATTACTTAAATTGTATTTGTACTGTAGGTGAACTCTGTTTGCTTACAGTTTTTTTATTCTTTGAATTAAATATTGAGTAGCTTTAATTAAGTGAAGAGTCTTTAAAATCCTCTAAATAAAAATAATGGAGGAATTAAAGTTGAATAATAAAACCACAGAATTATTAGAATATAACAAAATAAAAGATATATTAAAAGGATATGCTTTATCAGAAATTGCAAAAAGCAATATAGAAAAACTAGAGCCGTTAGTAGACAAAAACAAAATAGAGATGGATATGAAGGAAACTACTGAAGCGAGAAATGTAGTAAATATAAGCTCCAGCATACCACTTCATAGTTTGGCAGGCATAAATGGAATAAAGGAAAAGTTAGACAAGGGAATAATACTATCTCCAGAAGATTTAGAAACACTTTGTGGGCTTCTAAAAGAGATAAAAAAGATGAAGAAATTTATGGAAGATAAGCAGTATTATGCACCTAATATAAGCAGTTATATACATTCAGCATATGAAATGGAGGATGTAAGAGAAGAAATTGAAAAATGTATAGTTAGAGGAGCTGTAGATGATAGAGCAACATCTGCTTTATGGAAAATAAGAAGAAAGATATATGCTCTAGAAGATAAAATAAAGGTTAAGCTAGAAGCTGTGCTTAGAAATGAAAAATATAAAACTTATATTCAGGATTCAGTCATAAGCCAAAGAAATGGAAGGTATGTGATTCCTGTAAAAAGCAGTTATAGAAAAGATATAGAGGGAAGTATTCATGATAAATCCAATACTGGATCAACCACATTTATAGAGCCAGTAGAAGTTAAAAAGGCTCAAGATGAATTAGAAAGCTATAGATTTGAAGAGGAAAAGGAAGTATATAGAATACTATCGACCTTAACTAATCTAGTTTGCGATTATAAAAGAGAACTGAATATAAATATTGAGATAATGAGTAACTATGATTTTATATTTGCCAAAGGAAAATACAGCAAAGCAATAGATGGGAGAGCAGTTAGCTTTAACACTAAAAATTATACAAATATTATAAAAGGGAAACATCCACTAATAGGTCAATCAGCAGTACCTTTAGATTTTGAAATAGGAAAAGATTATAAAGGAGTAATTATAACTGGGCCTAATACTGGAGGAAAAACAGTTGCATTAAAGACTTTAGGGTTAATAACAATGATGGCTCAATCAGCTCTTCATGTTCCTGTAGATGAAGGAAGTGAAATAGGTATATTTGGAGACATATTAGTAGATATAGGAGACGGTCAGAGTATAGAACAAAACCTAAGTACCTTCTCTTCTCATATAAAAAATATAATTAATATTTTAGATAATGCAGATAAATATACCTTAGTTATTTTAGATGAAATCGGATCGGGAACAGATCCAGGAGAAGGTATGGGGATTGCTATTTCAGTACTTGAAGAGATATACGATAAAGGGGCAACTATATGTGCTACAACTCACTACAATGAAATTAAAAATTTTGCAGAAAAACACGAAGGTTTTATAAATGGCTCTATGGAGTTTGATATAGAAACCCTTAAACCATTATACAAGCTTAATATAGGAAAACCTGGTGAAAGCAACGCTTTTTTAATTGCACTAAGACTTGGGATGGAAAAGAAATTAATTGAAAAAGCCCATGAGATAGCTTATAAGGAAAAAGTGGATTACTCTCAATATAAAATAGTAAACACTAATAAGCTTGAAGAAACTAAAATTAATGAAGAGAAAATAGAAAAGATAAAGATTTTAGAAAAGAAAAATAATCAGGTTAAAGATAAGCCAAAGGAACCCCTATTTAATATTGGAGATTCTGTATTTATAACCTTTATGAATAGAACAGGTGTTATATGTGAAACTGAAAACTCTAAAGGCGAGTATGGAGTTATGGTTATGAGGAAAAAAATAAGAGTTAATAAGAAAAGATTATCTCTTTATATAGATAAAGAAGAATTGTATCCTGAGGATTATGACTTTGATATTATTTTTGAAAGCAAAGAAAATAGAAAAAAGAATAAAGTTATGAACAAGAGACATGTTGATGGTATGATAATTAATATAGAGGATAAATAAAACTTTATATTTTTAGTTTTAGGAGCTGATTTGTATGGGAGATTATATAAATTTTATAGAGAATGCATGGAAAAACTTTGTAGAGAATGATTATGTGGAGCCAAAGGTGAGAAAAGAAATTTCTGAATCTTGGGTTAGATGCAAAACCTATGGGGTTGATTATAATAGCGGAAGAGGAAGTAACAGATATAAAATAGATGTTGAAGTAAAAGCAAAAGAAAATGAAAATGAAACATTAATATCGGTAGCAATTCCAATAATGAAAAGTCTCTATAATATTGTTGAAGGAACAGGTTTTGCAATAATGCTTACAGATAGAGATGGATATATAATTCATATAATCGGAGATAAGGACATAATGAAAAGAGCAGATGAGCTAAATTTTGTAAAGGGTGCATTATGGACTGAAAAGATGGTTGGAACTAATGCTATAGGAACAGCTATGTATTTAAATAAGCCATTACAAACCATTGGAGCAGAGCACTATGGAAAGAGTCAACATTCATGGACTTGCTCTGCAGCTCCCATAAATGATGAACATGGGAACTTAGTTGGCTGTATTAATATGTCTGGAAATAGGTCAGATGCCCATTTACATACATTAGCCATGGTTATTTCAGCTGCCCAAGCAATAGAGAAACAAGTAGCTTTAACTAATTCATATAATCTTTTAAATACAACATTTGATTCTGTGTTTGAAGGCCTTATTTCATTAGATAGAGATTTAAAAATACAAAGAATAAATAATAGAGCAAGTGAAGTTTTAAGATTATCCAGAGAAGAAGCTCTAGACTTAAATATAAAGAGTGTAATAAGAAACATAGATCTTGAAGAAATAATTAATGCTAAAGGACATAATAATATAGATTGTGACTTTTATATAAAATCTAAAATTATAAAATGCATAATAAATGTTGTACCAATAAAAACAAATGAAGAGATTAATGGTATAGTTATTAGCCTTAGAGAAGCTAAACACGTTCATAAACTTGTAGGAAAAATTGTAGGTTATAAAGCAACCTATACCTTTGAGGACTTTATAACCAATAACTCTAAGATGAAAGAAGTTATAAATATGGCAAGAAAAGCTTCAAGTAGTGATTGTAATATTTTAATTGAAGGAGAGAGTGGCACTGGTAAAGAAGTTATAGCACAGGCTATTCATAACTTCAGTAAAAGATCTAATAAACCTTTTGTAGCAATAAATTGTGCCTCTATTCCGAGAGAACTCGTGGAAAGTGAATTCTTTGGATATGAAAGAGGGGCTTTTACTGGAGCCAATAAAGAAGGTAACCCAGGAAAGTTTGAACTAGCTGATGGAGGAACAATTTTTTTAGATGAGATAGGAGAACTACCTTTAGACATACAAAGCAAGCTTTTAAGGGTATTGGATAATAATAAGATCACTAGAATAGGAGCAACTTATGAGAAACAATTAAATGTTAGAGTTATAGGTGCAACTAATAGAGTTCTTAAGGATGAGATAAGAAAAAAGAGTTTTAGAGAAGATTTATATTATAGATTAAGTGTAATAAATATAAAAACACTTCCACTGAGAGAAAGAAAAGAAGATATAGAGTCATTAGTAAATAGTTTTATCCAGCTATTGAATAGCAATAATTCTATTGATAAGATAGTTACTCCAGATTATATAGAGAAACTTAAACAGTTGGAATGGAGCGGAAATGTAAGAGAGCTTAGAAATGTTGTGGAAAGAGACTATTACTTAAGCGAAGATGAACTAAGCGCTAAAGAAGATTGTGAAGTAAGTTTAGATAAGGAATTACTCACAAATAATGAAGAAGTAATATCAATGCAGGAATTAGAAAAAGAAAACATAGAAAAAGCTATATATAGTTGTGAAGGAAATATAGTAAAAGCTGCCTTACTTCTCAATATTAGCAGAGCAACTATTTATAGAAAGATAAAAAAATATAATATATCACTGTATCATAATGAGAAAATCTTTAAATAATCTCAAAATGATACAGATATAAATGTTTCATTTTGAGAATGTGAAGATAAAAAGGGCTTAATTAAGTCCTTTTTGTTTTGGCATAATAGTTGCTTTAATATTTGTGAATAAATTAACATTAACGTTAAGAAAGTAACGATTAGGAGGAATAGTTATGAAAGCAGCATTATGGTATGGAGTTAAAGATGTTAGAGTAGAAGAGATAGAGGAACCAAAGGTTTTAGAAGGAACAGTAAAAGTTAAAGTAAAATGGTGTGGCATATGTGGGTCAGATCTTCATGAATACTTAGGAGGGCCTATTTTTATACCAGTTGGACAACCTCATCCTTTAAGTAAAAATGTGGCACCAGTTGTATTAGGACATGAGTTTTCTGGAGAAGTTGTAGAGGTTGGAGAAGGTGTTAGTAAGTTTAAAAAAGGAGATAGAGTTATAGTTGAGCCTATGGTTGTTTGCGGTGAATGCCCAGCCTGCAAAGAAGGAAAATACAATCTTTGTGAAAAATTAGGTTTTCATGGTTTATGTGGATCTGGTGGTGGATTTGCAGAATATACAGTTTTCCAACAAGAATACATACACAAGATTCCAGAGGGAATGTCATACGAACAAGCAGCACTAGTAGAGCCAATGGCAGTAGCACTACATTCAATAAGAATAGCTAAGTTTGTAACTGGAAACACAGCTTTAGTATTGGGCTCAGGACCAATAGGACTTGCTACTATTGAGTGTTTAAAGGCAGCAGGAGCTAGTTTAGTAATAGTACTACAAAGAAAGTCTATAAGACAAGAATATGCAAAAAGAGCTGGAGCTGATTATGTATTAGATCCTAATGAATGTGACATAGCTACAGAAGTTAAAAAGTTAACAGGCGGATTGGGTGTTGATGTAGCATTTGAGACAACTGGAGCAAAGATAGGTTTAGATACAGGCCTTGACTCACTTAAATTTGAAGGGACTTTAGTAGTAACAAGTATTTGGGAAGGTGAAGTTAATATAAATCCTAACAAGCTAGTATTTACTGAAAAGAAAATAGTAGGAACATTAGCTTACAGACATGAATTCCCTGCAACAATGGCACAAATGAATGATGGAAGAATAAAAGCTGAGGGATATATAACATCTAAGGTATACATTGACGATATAGTTGAAAAAGGATTTGGAGCATTAACAGGACCAGAGAAAAAGAAACACGTAAAAATATTAGTAACACCAGAGAAAGAATTATTGTAAAAACAGAAGATTAATATATGGAGGAGAAAAATGTACAAGATAGTTAAAAAAAGACAGTTAAACGAAAATATCTATCTAATGGATATAGAAGCACCAAGAGTAGCAAAATCATCAAATCCAGGACAATTTATCATAGTTAAAATGGATGAAAAAGGTGAAAGAATTCCATTAACCATATGTGATTATGACGCTGAAGCTGGAACGGTAACAATAGTGTTTCAAACCTTAGGTGGCTCAACACAAAAAATGGCTACTTACAATGAAGGAGATTACTTCCATGACTTTGTTGGCCCACTTGGAGTACCTTCAGAAATGGTACATGAAGATTTAGAGGAGTTAAAGAAAAAGAAAATAGTATTTATAGCAGGTGGAGTTGGAACTGCACCAGTATATCCACAAGTTAAGTGGCTAAATTCAAAAGGAATTAATGTAGATGTTATAGTTGGGGCAAAAAGCAAAGATATATTAATATTAGAAGATGAGATGAGAGAAGTAGCAGGAAACCTATATATAGCAACAGATGACGGTTCCTATGGACATAAAGGATTAGTAACAGAAGTACTTAAAGATTTAGTACAAAATCAAGGAAAAGAATATGACTTAGTAGTAGCCATAGGACCTATGATAATGATGAAGTTCGTATGTCTATTAACTAAAGAGTTAGATATAAACACAATAGTAAGCTTAAACCCAATCATGGTAGACGGAACAGGAATGTGTGGAGCTTGTAGAGTAACTGTGGGAAACGAAGTTAAGTTTGCTTGTGTAGATGGTCCAGA
>NZ_FQXU01000018.1 GCF_900130055.1 Clostridium intestinale DSM 6191 | reverse complement strand
AATGAACTTACGTGCAATTTTGAAAGAACAAAATTCTTTCATAATATATTTGGTGATAATGGCATAAAGGTAACACCCCTTCCCATTCCGAACAGGATCGTTAAGCTTTATTACGCCGATGGTACTGCATGGGAAACTGTGTGGGAGAGTAGGAAGTCGCCAAATTTTGTTCCGCGATAGCTCAATGGTGGAGCACTCGGCTGTTAACCGATAGGTTGGAGGTTCGAGCCCTCTTCGCGGAGCCAATTTGATTATTACACTAGGATTTTTCCTAGTGTTTTTTATTATATAAATCTTTAATTCTTTTGTAATATAAATTTATATATTTGTTACTATATGTAAAGAGAAAAGTAGTAATATATATATGTAGAGTATTTAGGATTTGTATAATCAATTAGTAGGATTAGAATTTCATATATATGGTATAATTTAAAGAGAAGCAATTAAGACTTCTCTAATTTATTTTATAATTATAAAGAGGTGTTTACATGTATAAAATACTTGTGGTTGAAGATGAAGATAGTATTAGAGGTTTTTTAACTATAAATTTTAAACGTAATAATTTTGAGGTTATAGAAGCAAACAATGGCGAAGATGGAGTAAAGAAGGCATTAATAGAAAAGCCTGATGTAGCAATTTTAGATTTAATGCTTCCTGGGATAGATGGATTTAAAGTTTGTGAAGTATTGAGAAAAGAATTTCCTAGTATGGGGATAATAATGTTGACGGCAAAGGGACAGGATATGGACAAGATAATGGGACTTGAATATGGCGCAGATGATTATGTTGTAAAGCCATTTAACCCAATCGAATTAACATTAAGAGTAAAGTCTTTATTAAGAAGAATAGGTAAGGATGAAGAAAAAAATGAAAGCATTACAAGTGGAGAATTTGTAATAGATTTATATTCACAGAAAGTATATAAGAATCAAGTGGAAATAGATTTAACGCCTAAAGAATATATGATGCTAAAGATATTTATGGAGAATCCAGGCAAGGCATTTTCGAGAGATGAACTATTAAATATAGTATGGGATTATAACTTTTTCGGAGATTCAAAGATAGTGGATGTAAACATAAGAAGATTAAGATCAAAGGTGGAAGATAATCCTTCAGAGCCAAAATATATAGAAACTGTATGGGGAACGGGATATAGATGGAAAGCATAGGTAAAATGGTGAATAAAAGTATTAAAACAAAAATGGTTAAATATTTTATTTTAATAATTTTGTTTACTGTAGGTATATTAAATATTCTTATGATAAGTTATATTAGAACTTACTACTATTCAAGTATAGAGCAAACTTTAAAGAGTCAGTTAAATATATCAGCGGATTTTTATAATAAGAACTTTTCATATCTATCACTAGAAGAAAACATCTATGATAATATAGATATGTTTTGGAATGAAAGCAATATTCAAGTACAGATTTTAAATAATAATGGAAAATTACTTATGGACTCACTTGGAGTAAAAGAGGGTGACATAATAGATACTCCTGATGTAAATAAAGCATTAAAAGGAGAATATGAGAGATGGATTGGAACTGGTTATAATAAAGAAAAGATAATGGCCATATCTTATCCATTACAATCATCAGGAGAGATAAATGGTGTACTTAGATATATAATATCTTTAAGTGATGTTAATAAGTCTATAAACGTTATAGCTATATTTTTCTTGATAGTATCGATTATAGTATTGTTTATTGGAGTTATAATAAGCCTTGTATTTGCGCGAGGTATAATTAATCCAATTAAAGAATTAACAACAGTAGCTGAAACTATGGCATCAGGAAATTTAGAAATAAGAAGCATAAATGAATCAAATGATGAAATTGGCAAATTGTCTTCAACCTTAAATTATATGGCAGAGGAATTATCAAAAAGAGAGAAATTAAAAAATGATTTTATATCTTCTGTATCTCATGAATTGAGAACTCCATTAACTGCTATTAAAGGGTGGGTAATAACATTAAATAGTGATTATAGAGATGAACAAATACTAAAGACCGGTTTTAATATAATAGAAAATGAGACAGAGAGACTGTCTAATATGGTGGAAGAGCTGCTTGATTTTTCAAGACTTGTATCTGGAAAAATAGCAATGAAAAAAGAGTTAATAGATTTAAAGAATATAGTCGATTATATTGGAATATATCTGACACCAAGAGCAAATAGAGAGAATGTTGATTTTAAGATAAGTGTAGAAGAAAACTTACCTAAAATTTGGGCTGACTCTGATAGAATGAAACAAGTATTTATAAATATATTGGACAATGCTTTTAATTTCACTGATTATGGAGGAAGTGTTTCTTTAGATATAATTCAATATGAAGAAAACTATATAAAAATAGCTATTAAAGATGATGGATGTGGGATAGATCCAGAAATTTTACCAAGAATCAAAGAAAAATTTGTAAAGGGCAAAAATTCAAGATCTCAAAATGGTATTGGTTTATCTATATGTGATGAAATAGTTACACTCCATGGGGGAAGTCTTGAGATATTTAGCCAAGAAAATATAGGAACTGAAGTAATTATAAAGCTACCTACTGCATTTAGAGATTAATCTAAGGAGGAAATATGAGAAGAAGTTTTAAACTTTTATTAATATTGGTGATTCTAATTATGATAGCATCAGTTTTTACTTTCTCAAAATTTATGCCTTCAGGGCAAGATTTTAGAAAGCTTACTCCTCCTCAATCAAGTGCTGTAAGCTTTAAGGGTACATGGAAGATAAATGAGAAGTATAACTATAAAGAGGGACGAACATTAGAATCAAAAACTGAATATATATATTTGGATGAAAATAGAATGATTATTAATAATAATTTATATGATACAGTAAAGTATAAATTAAGAGTAGTAAATCTAAAAGAGTATCTTTTAGCTGAATATAATATTAGTTATAAAAGATTTTCTAATGAAAATCATGAAGTTGATTTAATAAGCCCACTTAATAATAATACTTTAATTGGAGAGATACTGAGGTTAGAAGAAAATAAATTATTGATAATTCATAATGATATTATATATACTATTACGAAGATATCTAGTGATGTATCAAATTTTCCAACTAACATAGCAAGTGATACACAGAAAGATGGAAATGCAAAAAGAGATTATAATGATATAGTTGAATGTGTATATATAGGACTTAAAAGTAATAGGGAATTAACAGAAGATGGAGTAGGGGAAGAAACGTATAGAACTTTATGGATAGGAGTAGACAATGGAATAGCAAAACCTGTCTATGAAAGAAAAAACATATTATATCCAAGATTAAAAGGCTTTTGGGAGCTTGTTCCTAAAAAGATAAATAGAAATGGAGTCGTAACAGAATATTTTGATACCTATAATATAAATAATAAAGGTATAACTTCAGAGGATACTTTAGAAGTTGAAAATGAAAGTAAATACGTTAACTTAAACTTCATTAGCAATAACTATATATCTATAGAAGAGTTTACTGATAATTATAATGACAAAAATAGTAGATATAAGATAATACCGGTAGATACGATACATACTCCAAATGGAGTAGCAATAGATGTTTTGTCAGGAACTGAAGGATATGAAGCCCTAAAGAACTCAAGTGAAGTAGCTCTAGATAATTTAGAAAATTATTCTCCAAACTTAAAAGTTGATGTTAAGCTAGACCCAACCAATATAGGTGTAGTAAGAAAAAATGGTAGATGGGTTTTAGAAGGAAGAACTAGATTAGAAAACAATGCATTAGCAGATTTAAAATTTGATGTAAATATGATAAATACAAAAAAATTAATTATTTATGATAATCTTTATGTTAGATGGAATATACTTAAGGCGCAAAATCCATTAATCAAGGATATATATACATCGCCTAATGGTAAGGTTGCTATAGTTGTATTGGACGATTATATATTAGTATATGAAATAGAAAATTCAGAGCTAAAAGGAGATCCTATTAAAAGGATAAAAAAAGATAAAAACGAATCGGTTATTATGGCCGAATGGACCAGTGGATATATAGCAGATAGCTGGGAAAAAGTATTTAAACAAGATGCTAAAGAAGTCGATAATTAATATAAATTAAAGGAGCCCCATTAAGGCTCCTTTAATTTGTTATTTATTATAGTAATTTTCAAAGTAATCACTTTTAATCATTTTATCGGATAATTCTAAACTATTAATATAGAATTCTTTTTCTTCTTCAGTTAAAGTACCTCTTACACTTCTATTAGTCATTACCGCAAATGACTTATTTGTTTTTAATAAATTCCTACCTAAAGCAGTATTGATATATTTACTCTCATCAATACCCATTAGATAAGCTAAAGTAGGCATTATATCTAT
This sequence comes from Clostridium intestinale DSM 6191, assembly GCF_900130055.1. Taxonomy (GTDB): domain Bacteria; phylum Bacillota; class Clostridia; order Clostridiales; family Clostridiaceae; genus Clostridium_T; species Clostridium_T intestinale. The sequence continues at coordinate 69,976 of NZ_FQXU01000018.1, read as the reverse complement.
TTGTCCTCCAGCTATATCAGATTTAAAGCTGTTTTGTAAATTTTTCTGATAAATTATTAGTGGAACAGAAGAATCTTCTTTATCTAGCCACCAAGCCTCAGGATTTTTAAGTTCTTCAACCTTATCATTATAGTATTTATGAACCCCAGTATGATCACCTTCTATAGCAACTACAGTGTTATCAAGCAAACCTTTCTTATCTAGTTCTTCTAGGAACATTCCTATTTGCTTATCTGTGTAATGAGCAGTTTGAAATGAGTTTCCAAGTATTGAATCTTTTAGTTCACCAGTTAAGTTCAATTCTTTATATTTATCTGGCAAGTCAAAAGGACCATGATTTGTTAATGTTACAGTAAAAGTATAGAATGGTTGTTTCATTTTTTCAATCATTGGAACCACTTGTTTGAAGTAAGTTTCATCGCTTAGACCTAATCCAATTACTTCATCTGGATTAAAAGAGTAGTAGTCTATAAAGTTATCAAATCCTATTCCTTTAAGCCCTTGAGCATAATTCCAGAAGCTGCCTCTGTCGGGATGAATAGCAGTAGACTCATAACCAAGTTCGCCTAATAATTTAGGTAAAGAATTATAGTTTCTTACTGGATACCTAAAAAAAGTACTTCCTTTTCTTAATGGAAGCATAGATGTATTAACCATTAAGTCAGAATCAGAACTTGTACCTTCATTTACTTGCTCATAAACTTTAGGAAAGTAAATTGAATTATTTAAAAGTTTATTTAAATTAGGTGTTATTTCTTGTCCATTGACAGTTTGTCCAATAACGAAATTTTCTAATGACTCAACTTGAATGATTAGAAGATTTTTATCTTTGAATAAACCTTTATATTCATTATCGGGAAGATTTTCATTTTTCTTATCATAGAAATTTGTAATATCTTGTTGTTCTTCAGCTGTAAGTTCATAAGGTTTTAAGTCTTTATATACATTATATAAATCAAATAAATGATAACCTATAGATGAAAAATATCTAGCGGTATCAGTTGAATCATAATTTGAAAAGAGATATGAATTTTTAACATCAGTATTTCCTAATACATTTATATTAAAAGGAACATAGGCTATGTAAATTATTGATAATAAGAAGGATACAGCAAAACCTTTTATATTTGATTTTATGTTTTTAAAGCTTTTTCTAAATATAAAAATATATATAGATAATAATAGTATGTCCAAAATAAAAATTATATCCATTGGACTCGTCATAGATAAAATAGAGCCTGACATATTATCTAAATTAGCAGTTTGAGTTGCTACTAGAATTGATGGTACTGTCATAAAGCCTCTAAAATACCATAAGTCTAAGATAAATAAAAGAGTTAGTAATAAATCTATTACTAGCAGGTAAATCCACTTACCTTTGCCTCTAAATAATAATCCAAAACTTAAAAAAATACCTGCAAATGCAGCATAGTATTTAAAGAAATATATAGCCGAACTATATCCTGCAAAAAAATCAAAGCTATATACGTTTTTGTTTTCGATAAAGCCTTGAAAAAATACACCTTTAAATATTATAGAAAATAAAATAAGAAAATAAAAAACACATCTTATGATGAGGTTTTTGTTTAAATTCTTTTCTATAATCTTTACTGGATTAGTTTGTAATTCTTTAATATTCATAAATAACCTCCTAAAAGATATCACCACTAAGATTATATAGGAATAGTAGGTATAAATCAATTGACAAGAATGTGGCTTAAAGACAAGATTTTGTAAATTTTTCATATCATATTATATATTAAGTAAAATTATTTTTAAACGATATATATATTATGGGAAAAAAGAAATTAATCATAATTACATTAATAATATTGCAAATCATTCTAATCAAGGTATTTCCTCAATATTGGCTAATTTTTATTTCTATTTGTGTACCAATGTTTGTAAAAATTCTAAATGATTTTGAGAGTGAGGTTGTTAGTAAAAATTCTATAAAAGTTAACAAATCGAATAACTTAGATACACATTTTTTATTTAACGCAATAAGTACAATTATGTATTATTGTAGGACAGATGGAAACAAAGCAAGAGAGTTATTACTTGCATTAGGTGATTATCTTAGATATTACCTTTCTCAATCTGAGGATGACACAAAACTATCCAATGAGTTTAAGGTTCTTAAGGGATATTTAAAAATACAAGAATCAAGATTTGGAGAAAAAATAGATTATGAGATTAAGAGTTTAGAAGATGACTTTTTGATAAAAAAAGGTTTTTTGATAGAAATAACATATATTGCTTTAAAAGAGGGTCTGCTCAAGTCTAAAGTGGGGGGGAAAATCACAGTAGAATCAAAAGTTGATAAAAAGGATTTAATTATTATTTTAATACATGATGGGGATATAGCAAAATATATAGACGAATATAAAAATACATATGGGGAAAAGTTTGGGTACAAGCTAGATGGAATTTCAAAAGATGGGGATAAAACTGAGCTAAGCTTGAAGATACCTATAAATAATGTTTTATAAGGAGATGGAGTATGCTTAATGTTGCTTTAGTTGATGATGAGATTATTGCATTAAAAGAATTAGAGTATTTACTTTCAACTGAAAGTGGACTTAAGATAGTTGGGAAATACACAAGTCCTGAACAGGCTATAGAGGAAATTAAAGAATTAGATTTAGATGCAGTTTTTCTAGACGTGTCAATGCCAGAGATGAATGGGTTTATGGTAGCTGAGGAAATAAAAAAACTTAATAAAAACATTGAGATTGTCTTTATAACAGCTCATGATGCATTTGCCTTAAAAGCATTTGAAATAAATGCAAAAGACTATGTTTTAAAACCATTTTCTATAGATAGAATAAAAACTACATTAGATAGATTAAGTGAAAAATTAGATAAAAAAAATAATACTGTAAGTATTAAGAATGTTAAAAAAATTCCTGTAAAAAATTCAGATAAATTGAGTTTAGTAGATGTTGATAAAATTATATATTGTGTTGCAAATGAAGGACATGTAAATATCGTAACAGATAAAGATAGTTTTATATCTGATGAAACTTTAAATAATGTTGAAGATAGATTGAAAGAGTTTAATTTTATTAAATGTCATAGAAAGTATTTAGTTAATTTAGACTTAATAGAAAATATAATATCTTGGGTTAATGGTACATATATATTGAAACTAAGAGGTACTAGGGAAGAGATACCTGTAAGTCGAAATTATGGTAAGACAATAAAAAATATATTTAAGATTTAAGGAGCAGATCAATGATCTGCTTCTTTTGTTATGTTATATTTTAAAATCTTTAGGATTATGTTCCTTAGCTTTAGGTTCGCCAAAAGTTGCTCTAGCACTTTCTGCTTTAGGATCATGTTTTATCTTAACTTTTTTAGCCATTTTATCACCTCCTATACCTATAGCTTTTATTTTTAAAAAGCAATTTATTCAAAAGTTATTTTAAAATAAATATTCTATGATAAAATTAAATTAAACAAATATAATTAATATTTAAATGAAAGGACTTTATGTGTATGGCAGCCAGCTATGATTTGATTGTCATTGGAGGAGGTCCCTCTGGAATGGCAGCAGCAATAAGAGCAAAAGAAAAAGGCGTTAAAGATATATTAATAATTGAAAGAGAAGAGGACTTAGGAGGAGCCTTAGTTCCATGTATTCACAATGGTTTTGGAAAAGACGTACTTGGAAAAGAAGTAACTGGACCAGAACTTATACATTTCTTTATAAGTAAATTAGATGAATTTAATATTGAATATAAACTTTCAACTATTGTTATAGATTTTAATAGTGAAGGAATTATAACATACATGAATCCAAAAGAAGGTATCTGCTTTATTAAAGCTAAAAGTGTAATTTTTGCAACAGGATCAAGAGAAAAATATACTGGAAAAATTCATATTGCAACTAAAAATTATACAGGAATATATACTTTAGGAACTGTGCATAGATTAATTAACCTTCAAGGATATTTGCCAGGTAAAGAGGTTGTTATTATGGATTCTTCTGATATATCTATGATAGTGGCACGAAGCTTAGTAGTTGAAGGAGCTGATGTTAAAGCAATAATAGAAAGTTCTTCAGAAATTAAAGCTACTCAAAGTAAAAATAAAGAGATTCCAAAAGATTTCAATATACCTATCTTATATAATTCAGTAATAAAAGAAGTGATGGGAAAAGAGAGAGTTAGTAAGGTAAAAATATTAAATAAGGAAACTAATGAATATTCAGAAATAGATTGTGATGGATTAGTTCTTTCAGTGGCTTGGAGATCGGAAATTGATTTATTAAAAAAGGCTAGAATAAAGATTGAAGAGCGCTCGCTTACTCCATTAATTAATGAGGATCTTATGACATCGCAAAAAGGAGTATTTGTTTGTGGAACACTTATTAATACAAAGTCTTTAGTAAAAAGGTCAATAGAAACAGGGTATATAGCAGGAGAAGCTGCTGAGAAGTATATAAGGGAATATACAAGTATTTATAGCTAAAAGGTCTACTAACTAGACTTTTTAGCTATATTTTTAAAAGTTTGATTTACAGTTATATAAATTAAATTATGACCTGAATTATTAAAATGAATACCATCTAAGTATATACTTTCATTATTAAGAAATGCTATATTCGTAGTATTAAATAAATCCACGAAGAAAAGATTTTCCTTTTGGCAATAAAAATTCAGCTTATTTTTTAGAGTTAATAAGTTTTCATTTATTTCCGAATAGTCTGGGTAGGAACTCCATCTTGAGGTTGCTTCCTTTTCTGATATATAAGGTGGGGATAGTATTATGGGGACTATTTTATTCTCTATACAATCTTTAATCATTAAAAGGATGTTTTCATAAACCGAGGTTATATTTTTACCCGATAATAAATCATTAGTACCACCAAGAACAAAACAGTATTTAGGTTTTATATTAACAACATCATTAAAAAATCTAGACAACATTCCTATGGTTGTATCACCATTTACCCCTTTGTTAAGGTAAGTAAAAGTATAGTTTTCCACTAATAAATTAACCCACGATTTTTCTTTAGATACTCCATATCCAAAAGTAAGACTATCTCCTATAAAAACAATATCCATAAATCACCTCTAAAATAATTTATTAAAGCACTTAGTACATATTAAAGTTTTACCACCGTCAGCTTTTTTATAATCATTAGCTATGAGTACTTTATTACATATAGAACATTTTCCTTTAGAGTCAGGAGCATCAATAATATTTTTTAATGCAGGTTTTTGTTTTTTTAGTTTGCTGTTTGGAGGAGGTGAATAAGTTATCTTTTCAGATTCTATATCTTTAGGAGTTATTGTATAACTAAGCTCATATTGACTTTCTCCAAATAACTCTAATTCAAATCTAGGGTTTTCTTTATCATAAAATTCTTCAATATGTATCTTTCTTATTTGAGCATCGTTTATAATTAAGCCGCTTTTCTCGATCCCATCAAAGATACTTTTAGTAATATTATTTGTATCTGGATGCCTTTTTTCACTTTTATAATAGACCTTAAGAACAGCTATAAGAGCTTCATCAATTACTATACCGGGATTCTGAAGTCTAGCACAGTATGAAATTTCCTCTTCATATAAAGCGTATCTATCGTGATATTTTCCAGAGTTATAAGGTAGGATAGCTCTTCCTGATTCATTGAAAAGTTTAAAATTAGATTTTGTGATAGGAGAGCCGGCAACTATAACTTTTGCATAAGATTTTTTCATGTGTTTACTCCTTGTTATAAAATTGTAAGATTCTTTAAATTGATAATGCAACTACTATAAAGTATAATACAAATTGAAGATTTAAGATAGAAGAGGGTAATATTTATGGATAGAAAAGTAATTTTAGCTATTGAGAGTTCATGCGATGAAACTTCAGCAGCAATTGTTATAAATGGAAGAGACGTTTTATCTAATGTTATATCATCTCAGATTGAAATACATGAAAAATTTGGTGGAGTTGTTCCAGAAGTAGCTTCAAGAAAACATATAGAAGTTATAAATGCTGTAGTAGAAGAGGCATTAGAAAAAGCAAATATGAAGCTTAGTGATTTAGATGCTATAGGTGTTACCTATGGACCTGGGCTAGTAGGGGCTCTGCTTGTAGGGCTTCAATATGCGAAAGGGCTTGCATACTCCTTAGACTTGCCATTAATAGGGGTTAATCATATAGAAGGACATATATGTGCAAACTTTATTGAACATAAGGATTTAAAACCTCCATTTGTATCTTTAGTTGTTTCAGGAGGACACACTTTTATAGTATATGTTAAAGATTATGGTGAGTATGAAATAATAGGTGAAACTAGGGATGATGCAGCTGGAGAAGCTTATGATAAAGTGGCAAGAGCAATAGGACTTGGTTATCCAGGGGGCCCTAAGATAGATAAGCTTTCAAAGGAAGGGGATCCTAATAGCATATCATTCCCAAGAGCTAGATTTCATGATGACACCTTAGATTTTTCTTTCTCAGGATTAAAGTCAGCAGTATTAAATTATCTAAATAAGAAGTCTATGCTGAATGAAGAAGTGAACACTGCAGATGTAGCTGCATCCTTTCAAAAAGCTGTTGTAGAAGTGTTAACAGATAATGCTATGGTAACGTGTGAAAAAAGAGGAATAGACAGAATAGCCATAGCAGGTGGAGTTGCTTCTAATAGTGGACTACGAGAAAACTTGATTAATAAAGGTAATGAAAAGGGAATAAAAATATTATTTCCATCACTAGAATTATGTACAGATAATGCAGCAATGATAGGAAGCGCTGCGTACTATCAATGGGAGCTTGGAAATGTTAGCACAATGGATTTAAATGCAAAACCAAATTTAAAATTAGGGGAGAAATAGAGAAGTTATGAATTTAATTCCGCACTCAAATGGTATAAAAAGGTTAAAAATTAGAAAAAAAATTCCTATATCAGGGATAATGAAGTTTCTGATATACAGTCTTATAACTATTTTATTAATGGGGTTAGTGTTTCAGTTTGCAGTGACTAAGGTTTATAATGAAAAATATAAACCAAGAACTAAATATACTCGAATAAATGATAACAGAGTTTATTATAATAGTATTGGTTCTGGAGATATGACAGTAATATTTGATGGAGATTTAGGCGTAGATTCAAATGAATGGAATACTATTACTAGAGAAGTAGCGGATAGTTTAGGTGTTAGGGTATTTACATATAATAGAATGGGATATGGATTTAGTGATGGCGGAGAAGGATTAGATCCGCAAAGACAAGCTGAGGATTTAAGGTTATTATTAAATAAGGCAGGCATATCGGGACCGTATGTTTTAGTAGGGGCCGGGTATGGTTCATTAATTATGACTAACTTCGCTAATACCTATGGTGATCTTGTAAATTCTATGGTCTTGATAGATCCTATAGTGGAAAGTAATTTAGATAATGAAGAATACATATCTAATTACATTAAAATAAAAAAGAATAGTAAATTAGAAACTACTCAATCTTATTTTGGTTTAACTTATATTAAGTACAAGCTTGGGATGTTAGAGATTCCAGAAAACTTATTTTCTGAAGGACAAACAGAATTAAAAAATGAATTTATATCAAACAGAATAAGAAGTAAATATCCTAGTGCTATGCATAATGAAGCAAGTAACATATTGGAGAAGAAAAGTAATTCTCAAAAAGAAGGCTTGATTGAGAATTCTCCTTTGGCTATAATATCAAGAAATAAAAATGTTGAACTTGATAAAAGTCTTTTAACTTTATCAACCTCAAGATACATAAATCAGTTAGTTACAGAATCAAATGGGCAGATGATACCAGTTGAAGACAAAAATAAAGTTCTAGAGGCAATCAAGTATGCAGTTGAAAAAGGAAGAGTAAAAAGATAACTAAACTACCTTAGAATATAGAGATTATTCTAAGGTAGTTTTTTATATTAAATGACTGGACAACAGGTTGACCGGTCAACCTGTTGTCCAGTCATTTAAAACTAATGTTGTAGTTTATAAATACGGTTAAAATATGTGAAAAAATATTACTTTATATTTGTCATTAAGATGACACAGTATTATTTTATATTTTAAATATGGATATAATACTTAAAATAATTGATTATAAGGAGGTTTCTTTTCATGAGTGATTTTAGAAATGGAGATTCTGAGAATGGAGAAACATATTCACCTAATTTTGTAATGATTGGTGATGGGAAAAATAATAAAGGAAAAAATAAAAAGGAAAAAGGTAATGGAATAGGCAAATATTTATTAGTAGGTTTAGTTACGATGGCCTTAACTTTATCAATATCTATTCCTTCGACCTATTATATTATTAAAACAGCTCTTGAGAATGGAACATTAAAGGGAACAAGTGAAACGAAGAATATATCATACACAACTCCTAGTTTCACAAGTAATACAACTTCATTAAGCGTAACAGATGTAGTTAATAAAGTTGCTCCAGCAGTAGTAAGTGTTTCAACTAAAAGTTCTGTAAGTAATGGATTCTTTAATCAACCACAAGAGGGTGTGGGATCAGGATTTATAATAAATGAAGATGGTGATATATTAACTAATTACCATGTTGTTCAAGGTGCTACTGAAGTAAATGTAACCTTTAATAATGGAAAAGAGTATAAAGCCAAAATAGTAAACTATGATGCTAATGCAGATTTAGCTATGATAAGGCTAGTAGAAAAAGTTGAGGTGCCAGGGGTAGCAACTTTAGGAGATTCAGATTTACTTCAAGCAGGTCAAGAAGTTATAGCTATTGGAAATCCATTAGGAAAAGAGTTTGTTGGAACTGTTACTAAAGGTATAGTAAGTGCTGCTAGCAGAAGTCTTCAAAATCAAGATGGTAGTACATCAGTATATATTCAAACAGATGCTGCAATAAACCCAGGAAATAGTGGAGGACCTCTAATAAATGCTAATGGAGAAGTTATAGGAATTAATTCAGCTAAGATTAGTGAAGCTGGTGTAGAAGGAATAGGATTTTCAATTCCTATAAACTCAGTAAAGGATAAAATAGGGGCATTAAGCAAACAATCTTTAACATTAGGTATAAGTATAAGAGATTTAGATAAGAATGCAGCAAAACAGTATAAATTAGTTGAAGGTATATATGTTGCAAGTGTAGTAGAATATTCACCAGCAGAAAAAGCAGGAATCAAAGCTGGAGATGTCATAGTTGGATTTAATGGAAAGAGCATTAAAACTTCAGCTGAACTTTCGTCAGAAAAGAATAAGCTAAATGAAGGCGATAAAGTTAAAATAGTTGTTAATAGAGATGGAAAAGAAGTTACACTAGAAATTACAATGTCAGCATAAGATAAAAGGTACTAAATAACTCAGTAGATTATTTAGTACCTTTTTTTAATCATTTAAAGTTTGTAATTTATGAAATTAAGAGATTTTAAATGTATGAACTAAAATTGTAAGAATGAGACCTTGCGAATGAAGTTGTACACATATATACTAGATTATAGAATGTACATAATTATAATGTATCTTATTAGAATTAATTATTATATGTGGAGGTTTGTATGGTTAATTATGTTATTGGAGTAGATGGTGGTGGAACTAAAACTGAAATCGTTGCCTTTAATTTAAATGGAGAGATTATGGATAGAGCATTAAGAGGTTTCGGTAATCTTCTAAATGGTAAAGAAGAAGGTTTAGATAATATTCTATCGGGTTTAAAAGAATTGATAGACAAGTTAGGATTAGAAGGACTAAAGGGCGTATATCTAGGACTAGCTGGATCAGAATCTGGGGATAATTCAAAGATAGTTTATGAAGCTATAAAGAAAAGTTTTAATATATCTTCAGTAATAATGAATGATAGTCAATTGGCTCTTAAAGCTTTATTAAGGGGCGAAGATGGAATTTTAACCATAGCTGGTACTGGCTCCATAGCATTTGGAATAAAAAATGGACAAGAAGCTAGATGTGGAGGCTGGGGAAATCTTTTAGGTGACGAAGGTAGTGGATATAAAATTGCTATAGAGGCTTTAAAAAACATGATATACGAGTATGATTATGGTTTCCAACTTAGTGTTCTTTCTACTGAGATATTAAAATTTTTAAATAAAAAAGAGGTTAATGAGATAATAGAGTTTGTATACTCAAAGACAAAGGATGAAATTGCATCTATAACCCCTATTGTTGCTAAGTTAGGTGAAATGGGAGATGAGATTTCTATTAAAATTTTAAGAGATGAAGGAAAAGCTATTGCACAAACTACTGAGAGAATATTCAATAAGTTGAATTTTGAAAGTTGTAAGATAGGTATAGTGGGTGGTGTTTTAAAGAAATCTAAAATAGTAAGGCATGAATTTGAAAGATATTTATTAGAAAATATAAAAGTTGATGCTTTTATAGACGAGGACACATCACCAGCTAAAGGAGCCTATTATATGTATTTAAAAAATTTCTTGGTTTAATATACTAAGTAATTAAAATAGAAGGATTCAAACTTTAAGAAAAGTTTCTCATAATTTTGAGGAGCTTTTTTACTAAAAAGTATTCATAACAAGTAATTTTAAAAGTATAAATATTATATAAATAATATTTAGGAGAATTTCTATGGAATTAGTTGCTTATATGAGACTAAATTACTTGGAAAAAATATTCAATGACTTTGTTGAATTAGAATTAGATGAATATATTTTAAGAAAACCAGACAAAAAGGATGGAAAAGATATTATAGAAATTTATAAAAATAGAAAAGAGCCTATATTTTATAGATCACCTAGTAGTATAAATGAGAAGTATGCTAGAGTATTTATAGAAGAGCTTTTAGAAGAGTACGATAAACGAGAACGAATAGATTGGGTAGTAATAGATAAGAATAGTAATAAGGTAATAGGGCTAATAGGGTTATTTTCTATAGATTCTCAAGATTCAAGAGGAGAGATAGGGTATATTCTTAATGATAAATATACGAATAAAGGAATAATGAAGCATATATTAAAATGGTTTGTATATTTTTGCTTTACTTATATCAATCTTCATAAATTAGAGGTAAATATAAATTATAAAAATGTTCCTTCTTTAAAGGTTGCTAAGAATGTAGGATTTATTGAAGAAGGTTTAAGAAAGAATTATTATTTTAATAGAATTGAAGGAATCTATGATGATGTAATATTGATGTCTATAATTAATGAAGATTGGGAAATAATATTAGAAAGAATATAATTTAGAGGTGTTTAGATTGATTATAGGTACTGCTGAGATAGTTATTAGAATATCTTGGGCGAATAGTTTAAAAGAAAAACGTATGGTTTCTAGAAGTATATTGGCTAAAATAAAAAATAAGTTTAATGTTTCTGTAGCGGAGATAGAAAGTATGGATGAACATAAAAAGTTAACTATAGGATTATGTTGTATAAGTAATAGCACAAATAAATCAAATGAAATTATAAATGAAGTGATTAATTTTATTTATGATAATACCGAGGGTGAAGTTATTGATGTGTTAACAGAAATATTATAATAGGTGGATAAAGTTATCCACCTATTATTATTTTTCATACAAGTTAAATAGTTCTTTTAAATTTCCGGCAACTGGAGTAGATAAGTTTCCAGTTAATTTTCCCTTTATATTTTTTCTAGAGTATAAGGTTTTAATCATATCTACAGCTATATTTAAGTTAGCTGAATCTATAAAGAAAGCAGATTTTTTTAAGATTTCTTTATTAGAAGGCGTATCATTTACTATAACTACAGATTTACAGTGCACAGCCTCCACTGATGATAGCGGGTAGGAGTTATATATAGAAAAATCAATTGTACATAGTGCATTAGAGTAGAAGTAAGGTAAATTATGCTGAGGTATTTTACCTAAGAATATAATCTTGTCTTCTAAAGAAAGTGATGACGCTAGTTCTAAAATATGTCTGTAATAGGCGTATTTTTTTTTCTTATAATCTCCAATTAAAACAAGCTTCAGAGGCGTAGATGCTAGATTTTTTAAAATATAAATAAGTTTCTCAATAGATTTTCTTTTTGAAATATCACCAACATAAAGTAGAAATGGAGAATTTATATTATAATTATTTAAAATAAACTTAGATGATTCTAATGTATCTTTAGGAGAAAATATCTCGTTTATTTTTGGATAAGAGCATATTATTTTATCCTTCATTTTAGGAAAGGTTCTTAAAACATCCTCCTTAAAAGCTTTAGTTGGTACTAATAAATATTTACAAATTTCTAAAGCGTACGGAACTCTCTTATAAAAACTTCTTTTGAACTTATCATCTACAAGAGTGGGCTCTAGATACGGTAATAAAGTATTGAGAGAAACTATATAGTTATTTATAGGCTCTTCAGGTGCAAGAAAGCCATTATTTGGATCGTGATAAAGATCTATTTCGTATCTATTTATAACATTATTTATATTAGGGGAAGGATATATACTCCTATCTATATTAAGGTAAAGGGGAGTTACATTCTTAAATGATAAATCGGAAGTTGGCTTATCTATATTATAAAGAAGTACATTAAAATCTATTTCATCTTCGGTGTTATTGATTAATGAAATAATCTCATTAGTGTAGGATCCTAAGGAATTTCCTACATGATGAGTAATTCCAAAACCATCAAATAGAATTTTCATAAAAACCTCCTAATAAAATTCTGAATCAGTATCGTATCTCGAGGTTTGAGAGTTGGGTTTAACGCCATATTTTAAGAAGTAGCTTATATAGTAGTCAATAATATTTGTATCAGCTACATAGAAGTATCCATGTATTAAATGAACTTGAACATTTTTTAATGATTCTCTAAGTGGAGTAATAAAGCTACCATTAAAAGGAGCTTTTTTTGTAAGATTAATTTCGTCATCATTATCATCAGCATAAGCTATCTTAAATTCTTTTACTCCCTCAAAATAATTTATCTTGCTGTCTGCTGTTAATAGACTTTTAAATGAAACAATTTTTAGGGATAAATCTATACTTATTAATTTCTTTAAGGGATAGGATTTGTCGGATAGAAATAAATAATCTTTATCTTCCATTAGATAACCGCGTCTTAAAGAAATGTTTTGTAATTCTTCTTCAGTTAAGAATCCATTAAGTAGAATTTCTTCTGTATCCATATAAACCTCCATAATTCATTTTTAATTATTATATGTAATAAATGCGTTATATGTTAATTTGAGGAAGAAAAATATATTTTAATATAAATAACACAAAACTGTCGAAAGGTGTAACAACATGTGAAGTAGAGAATATACTATTATTACAGAAGATAACTCGATGGACAAGAGGAGGAATAACAAATGTCTAAAAAATACTGTTCAAGTAAAATATACTCAGAAGAAGTAAATTTAAGCTCAAGCACTAATGCATCAATAAACCCTAGATGTAGAGTAACTTATACTAGGCTTCCTGTTTTATTATCAGTTAGAGATGTACAAATCGATTTACAATCTTGTATAGAATTATGTGACGATTTATATGAAATAAAGAGGGTAAAGAAAGAAGTATATATAACTCAATGTAAACTTATGGTTAATTGTGGTAAAGTAGATCCTGTAAACCCTGATAAAGGATATGGAAAGCTATTTTTAACTGGATATATAGAAAAAAATATAGAGTATGCAGTTGCTGGAAAACCAGGTTGTAACGGACAAATTATGGTTGGAGCAATAAAACACGCTACAGTAAAGGTTCCATTTAGTACAGCTACAGAAATCGACTATATCCAAAAACCAGTAATAGAATGTAGAGAAAATGGAAAAGAAATTAACTACTTCACTAAATGCAATAAATCAATAGATTGTTCTTGCGGCGGATTTGAAATGGGTAATTCTAAATGTGAATGGGATTTTGCTGATAAGATAATTTATATTGAAAAACCATTCTGTAGATTAGCAGAAGCTAGAATATTTGACGCAGACCAAGCTATAGATAGTGAAGATGTTGGTGGAAAAGACTACGGTTATGATAACTACAATGAATTTGCAGAATATGATGAATTTGAAGAATACGGAAAAGAAAAATGCAAGAAACATGGAAAAGATGATAAATGTGAAAATGTTTGTCAAGCTCAAGAATTTAAGTTCAAAAAACATCATAAGATAGTAGAAAGAATGGTAGCTTATTTAAAGATAGAATTATACCAAGAACAATTAGTTTATCTAGATAAATAATATTTTAAATACACTCTCTAATTTTGGGAGTGTATTTTTAAGAAAAAAAGACTTTAGAATTTCTAAAGTCTTTTTGATTATAATTATTTTATTTCAACTTTTGCAGTATCAGTTTTTCCAGCAGTAGCATTATCAACAGCTGCTTTAACTAATGTTTTAAAGTTTTCACTTGAGTGAGTTGCACCAGTTACAGAATCAACTTTCTCAACATCTTGTTTTTCTACTAAAGCCTTAGCTAATTCTACAGTGTATTTATCTGGAGAAGTACCAGATTTAGCAGCCATAGCAGCTATATATTTTTCATCAGTAGATTTTTTATGTCCATCTTGTTTGTTTGAATAGTCGAATGCAGCAGAAGCTATTTTTCCATCTTTGTATTCAACTTCAACGTAAGGTTTCCATCCTTTATCATCAAAATCACTAGCTTCAGCTTTGTAAGTACCATCCTTGATTTTAGATGCAGCAGCATCTTCTTTTTTACCGCAGCCAGCAAGTACAGTTACAGCTAAAGTAGCAGCAGCGATAACGCTTAGTAAAGTTTTCTTTTTCATTGAGAGAATCCCCCTTAAAAATATAATTTATATTATAATATTGTGAAAAAGTTGACAAGAAAGATATTATTTCCATCAACAAATTTAATTATACACGCTTTTCCCAAGAAATATAATTAAAGTTACTTATGTTATATTAAAAAAACTTATACAATTTTTATATAGTGAAAATGTTTAAGAAACCTTGAAAAGCAGGTTGTTAAAAAGAAAACGGGATTGATAAACTATTAACCTAAATAAGAAAATGACACTCTTTATCTATAGACATAGCGAAAAAAAAAGGATAAAATGAATATGGATTTGTATTTAAGTATGTTTTCTAAACAAAAATGTAAGAATAATATTGAAGAGGTGGTAAAATGTCTAATAAGAAAAAGATACTTGTTCTTGGAGCAGGTTATGGTGGAGTTCATTCTGCTAAAAAATTAGCAAAGAAATACAAAAAGAACGATGATGTTGAGATTACATTAATCGACAAAAATACCTTCCACACATTAATGACTGAATTACATGAAGTAGCTGGTGGAAGAGTTCATAAGGAGTCAGTTCAAGTCGATTTAACTAAAATTTTTGCTAGAACAAAAGTTAATTTAGTTACTGACTATATAGAAAAAGTAGATACTGATAAAAAAGTTGTAAAAACAACTCACGGTAGCTATGAATATGATTATTTAATAGTAGGTACAGGTTCAGAACCAGCATTTTTTGGAGTACCAGGGGTTAAGGAAAATGGATTTACTTTATGGTCCTTTGAAGATGCATTAGAAATAAGAGAACATATTCAAAAAATGTTTGAAAAAGCATCTAAAGAAAGAAATGCGAAAGCCAGAAAGAAAATGTTAACTTTTGCTGTAGCAGGTTCAGGTTTCACTGGAATAGAAATGGCTGGGGAACTTATTGAATGGAAAACAAAGTTAGCTAAAGAATACAATGTAGATGAAAGTGAAGTTAGATTGTTAGTTGTTGAAGCTATGGGAACAATTCTTAATATGCTAGATAGACAACAAGCTGACAAAGCTGAAAACTATATGGTTAGAAAAGGGGTAGAAGTACTTAAAAATTCCCCAATAGTAGAAGTTACTGAAGATAAAATAGTTCTAAAAGACGGTACAGAAATAGAAACTAATACTTTAATTTGGACTTGTGGTATACAAGCTAATGCAGAAGTTAAAGAATATGGATTAGAAACTGCAAGAGCAGGAAGATTACAAACAAATGAATATATGCAAGCAGTAGATAAAAAAGATGTATTTGTTGTTGGTGATTTAACTTATTTTGAAGAAGAACCAGGAAAAGGAACTCCTCAAATTGTTGAAGCGGCAGAACAAACTGCAAATACAGCTGTTAGTAATATAGTTGCATCAATAGAAAACAAAGAAATGACTAAATTTAAATCAAATTATCATGGATTTATGGTTTCTATTGGAGGAAAATATGGCGTTGCCAACCTAGCAGGTATAAAATTATCTGGATTCCTTGCTTTGTTTATGAAACATATGGTTAACCTATATTATTTATGGGGTGTAAATGGAATAAATGCATGTTATCATTATTTAAATCATGAATTCTTCTCAATAGAAGATAAGAGAAACATAATGAGAGGGCATTTAGCTTCTAAAGGTAATAGATTATGGCTTGTTCCATTAAGATTATACGTGGGAGTTATTTGGCTACTAGAGGGTCTTAAGAAACTTGTAGGTGAAGGAACTTGGGATGATAAAGGAATAAAAGGATTCTTCAATATTTTCTCTAATGGTTTAGCAAATGATTCATGGTTTAAAGCTGGAAATGTTAAGATGCCATTTGATTGGGTTCAAGCAGCTGCTAACTCTGGAGCATCTGAAGCGACAACTGATGCTGCAAAAGCTCTTCCAGTTCCAATGTTAGAACATATGCCAAAATTCTATGAAGCTGTTATGAAAATAATGATTCCAAATGCTGATGTAGCAGTATGGTTCCAAAGAATGGTTGTTTTACTAGAGTTAGGTATCGGTTTATGCTTATTAGCAGGATTATTTACTTTCTTAGCTTCAGCAGCATCAATATTCATGGGCTTTAACTTTATATTATCAGCTATGGGTGAATGGAGTATATTATGGTATATATTCTCTGCGATTGCTTTAATGCAAGGAGCTGGTAGAACATTTGGATTAGACTATTATGTGATGCCATGGGTAACAGAAAAAGTAGGAAATTACTGGTTGGGTAAAAAAGTTCCAGTATATAAACAAGGACAAAAATAAATTAAATTATATTAATATGGTAAACTTAATAAGGTAGAGTGAATTCACTCTACCTTATGATTATTTATACAGTTTAAGAAAAAGATTAGAGATTGGAGAAGAATGATATGATTAAAAAGTGGGATATAGTAATTATTATTCTACTTGTAGTGTTATCTTTTATTCCAGCGGTGATTTTTGGTGTGGTTTTGAATAAAAATTACAATAGTAAATATGCTCAAATTACTGTAAATGGAAAGGTTTATAAAAATATACCTTTATCAGCCCACAAAGGCGAAGAAATAATAGAAGTAAAAACTGAATCGGGAATTAATGTAGTCTCAGTTAAAGATGATACTATTGCTATTATTGAGGCGGATTGCCCAGATAAAATATGTATAAGACCAGGCTACATAGGTAAGGTAGGAGAACAATTAGTATGCTTACCTCATAGATTGATGGTAGAAATTAAAGGAGATACTTCAGATGATGGAGTGATTCTTTCATATTAGAGGTGAATTTATATGAGAAAAACAACCAAACTAGTATATATGTCATTATTGGTTGCTCAAGCATTAGTATTACATATATTTGAAAATATGATTCCGGTTCCTTTCGCAACCCCAGGGGCTAAACTTGGATTAGCAAATCTGATAACAGTAATTGCATTATATACATTAGATAAAAAAAGAGATGTATTTTATATTATTATATTAAGGCTAGCTTTAGCAACAATGTTTGGAGGAAATCTATCCTCTTTTATGTATTCATTTTCTGGAGCCTTGCTAAGTTTTTTAATAATGATAATAGTAAAAAAAATTGGAGCAGACAAAGTAAGCATTATAGGAGTAAGTTGCGCTGGTGCTGTTTTTCACAATGTTGGGCAACTTTTAATAGCGTCTTGGATAGTTAAGAATATAGGTGTTATGCTATATTTGCCGGTATTATCTTTAGTAGGAATTCTTACTGGATTTTTTATTGGGCTGACTGCGAACTATGCCTTAAAGCACATGTCTAAACTTCCGTATTTTGGTAAAATATCTTAAAAGTTGAGGCGATTATATGGATAAAATGTGGGATAGTAATATATATATTAAAAATGAGTTAGAAGAAGTAGTAAAACTCATGAAGAAAAACGCAAAATGTAAAGATAAATTTATAGAAAAATCTATCATTGAACTTATAGAGTCAGGTGGGAAAATGCTAAGACCTGCTTTTGTTATAATAAGCTCTAAATGGGGAGAAAGTAACGAAGGTAAGGTAAGAGCATTAGCATCTGTAGTAGAAATGCTGCATATGGCTACTTTAGTTCATGACGATATTATAGATGATGCAAAGGTTAGAAGAGGTACTGAAACCATCCAATCAAAATACGGTAAAGATTATGCCGTTTATATTGGAGATTATTTATTTTGTGCTTGTTTTAGATTATTAGCATCGGAAGGATCTTTACAAAGTATAAAGATAGATTCTAAGTCTATGTCTAGAATATGTCTTGGAGAAATAGAACAACTTAATTCTAAATTTAGTGAAAAATTATCGGTTAAAAATTATTTATCTAGAATATCTGGAAAAACAGCAGAATTATTTTCACTTTCTATGTATATAGGAGCTGCAGAAAGTAATTGTTCTGAAAAACTATGTAGAGAGTTTTGGAATATAGGTCACAATATTGGAATGGCTTTTCAAATAATAGATGATATTTTAGACTATACAGGAACTGATGAAAGTATTAAAAAATCTGCAATGAATGATATAAAACAAGGCATATTTACTTTGCCATTTATAATTGCATTTAGAAACGATAAGAAAAAAATAGAGCCGTATATGAAAAAAGAGACATTTGATGACAAAGATGTGTATGAAATAATTAAATTAGTAAGAGAAAATAAAGGTGTAGAAAAAGCAAAAGAACTTGCATTGAAATATACTAATAAGGCATTTAAGAGAATAAATAAGTTGCCTGATAACGAGTATAAAGATATATTAATAGAAGTTATCAAAGGATTACTTATGAGAAATTATTAGATTAGAAAAGGGCTCTTATTTTAAGAACCCTTTTATTTTTTTCTTGAGAGTGTCAATAAATACTTTTTCATCCATGTAAAATGATCTGTTTACCAATAGGTAAAGAGAATAAGAAAGTGTAAAGTTGCTTATTTTCACCTCTTTAAGATTATGATCTTTAGTATATAATTGTGCAACTGTTTTTGGAGCAAAAGATATGGCTTCATTAACAAGCAATGCATTTAAAGCGGTGAGAGGTGAGTCAGTAGTAAAAAGAACATTTAATGAATCTCTATTTGAGTTAAAAGAAGATAGTTTATCTTCAACGTATTTTGATATATTTGTATTATTGTTAACTATTATTATAGGAAGAGTAAGAATTTCTTCTATAGTATACTCATCTTTAATATTGAACTTAGGGGATGCTAGGGCTACAAACTCATCATCAAAAAGCTTTTGGCATACTATATCTTCTCTTAGAAACTTTTCACTACTAATTATTATGTCGAATGAACTTGAGTTTAGGGACTCCTCATTAAATGGTGTTTCTATAGAAGATAAATTTATTTTATAATTTTTGAAGTTTTTTTTGAAATCTCCTATAAAACCTGGTAGAATGAAGTTTTTTACGTAGGAAAGAGAATAGATATTTACTGTCTTTTTATTGTTTTTATAAGCATTTAGTTCTTCTAGCATTCTACTATAGCTTGTTAGGATTGTTTTAGTATATTTTAGTGCTATTTCACCTTCAGGAGTTAAATTGACTCCTTTATTACTTCTTTCTAGAAGTTTGGTATCAAGTTTATCTTCAAGCTTGATAAGTTGTTGGGACAATGCTGATTGTGATATATGAGATTTTTTTGCCACAAATGATATATTTTTAGTGGTTGCAATATCATAAAAATATTTTAAGTTATCAATGTGCATTATACATTTTACCCTCCTTATTTTCTATATAAATCCATTAATAATTATAAAATATAATTCTACATATTGCAAAAGAATAATCATTTTCAATTGAAAATGGATAGGTTTGATATATTAAGATATTTGTGATAAGTTTATAGTAAGTTCGCTTTAAGGAGTTTATTTATGAGAAATTTAAAGAAAAATATAATAGTATTAATTGTGATTACCCTACTTGTTTTATCTATGTATAAAGTGTTTAAAATTATTAATAATAAGGAGTTAGTTGGGAGTATTGAGATTATAACTAACGAAGAAAATTATGTTTACTTAAAAGACTCAGCAGAAATGTTTATGAGTGCAAATAAGAAGAGTAAAATTAATGTTACCAAACATAATAAAGATGAAATAATAGGATATTTAATTAAAGCATCAAATGTTGAAAATGAAATAAATCTTATAATGTTAGATTCTAAAACATTGAGAAGTATAAATGATGATTCTTTAGAACATATAAGCTATCAAGATAACATAATAGATAGTTACAGTAAGAACTTTAATTCATGGAGATTAAATGAGGTGAAAAAAGGTGAACATTACTTAGGTATACCAATACAGAGCAATCCTCAATTTTTAATTATTAGAGAAGATATATTGAACCAATATGGATATAAATCAGAAGATATAAGAAGTTGGAATGAATTAATAGATTTATATAAAGATATAGATAGTAAATCTAACAATGAAATAAGTTTATTTTCATATGATTTAACTACTATTGAGGAGATAGAAAAGATTATTATTTATCAAGGTGGTAATATAAATCAAGCGGAAGAAATAACTAATATAATTAAAGATGATAATTTAATGGGAAAAGAAACTCCACTAGGGTATATCGCTGATAAAAATAATTATAAAAATATTATTAACAATAACTTAAAAAATTCATTAAAAGCTATAATGATTCCAGCTATTGTAGTCGGAGGTAATAGAGCTGTTTCCTTTGATGGAGATAATATTGCTGCGTTGAAGAGTGAGTATGAAAGGCAAGAGGTTGCTAATAGATTTTTAAGATTCTTAATAGACAATCAAAATCTTATTAGCGTGGATACTTTAAACAATGAAGGATTTTTCCCAAGCTCGAGAGCTTTTTATAATAATATAGTTGTAGATAAGGAGTTTGAAGAAATTAATAATCAAAAAGTGTTATCCATAATGACTAATATTGTTAATAGAGTTCCAGATACAACAGATTATGATAGAATAGATGATATATTAGATGTTAGAAAGTAGAAGTAGAAAGATATCTCAAAATAACTATTTAAAGTATTTTGAGATATCTTTTTATTCAAACAAGTATTTTTCATTGATTTTATTGTAAGCTTTTAGAGTTTCTTTGGCTGTATTCTCCCAAGAATAATATTTACTTCTTTCAAGACCTTTTATACTTAAATCTTCACTAAGGTTTGAATCTTCAGATATTTTGACTAAGGCATTTGATATATCCAATATATCAAGTGGATTTATCAATAAACCATTATCACCTACTACTTCAGGGATTGATGTTATATTTGAGGTTATAACAGGAGTTGCACAACTCATTGCCTCTAGTGGGGGAAGTCCAAACCCTTCATAAAGAGATGGATAAACAAAAGCTTCACACGCATTATATAATACAGGAAGATCAGAGTTTTCACAAAAACCACCAAATACAATATTTTTTTGTAAAGACTTATCTTGAACTAATTGTTTCAATTTTTCTCCTTCTTCTCTCAATGAACCAATAATTAATAGGCTTCTTTCTTTAGGAAAGCTTCTAAAAGCTTTTTCAAATGCTAAAATTAGTCCTTTGACATTTTTTCTTGAACTAAATCCTCCTAAATATAAGAAAAAAGGAGTATTTATACCATACTTCTCTTGAACATGTTTTTTGCAAATATCCTTATTTAAAGGTCTGTAATTTTCATTAGCAGCTAGAGGAGTAACAAAAACATCATCCTCATCAATTTCAGGAAAAAATCTTAAAATATCCTTTTTAGAGTAATTTGAAACTGTTAATATACCATGAGAGTTATCCATTATTTTGGGCATTGTTGTTAAGAATTTCTTTAAATAACCTTTACCTACAGTTTCGGGTAATATATAAGGTATAAGATCATGAATAGTAACGACTTTTTTGCAATCTATATTCTCTTCTAATCCAATTCCGTTTTGAGGAATATGATAAATATCTATAAGCTCTTTTTTTACAAATGAGGGTATATAGTAAGATTCAAAAAATCTTTGATGTTTTTTAGAAGCCATTAATATTTTTGTTTTATCATTATGAAAAGAATCGTAGTCTCCACCAGACCAAAATATATGGTAAAAATCTTCTCTATTTAAGTTGATCATATTTACTAATAAATTATAAGTATAGGTGCCTATACCAGTTCCTTTATACCAGTTTAACCCTCTAGCATCTACGCAAATCTTCATACTACTCCCCCAGTACAATGTTTATAATATATAAATATGATATATTTTTCCAATGGTGAATAATTCACACATGAATAATTATTCTCATATAATAAATGAGGATTAATCAGTGGAGGAACTTAATGGGACTAAGTAATCTAAAAGATTTCTTAAATGAAAAATACGATATAGAGGTAAAGGATATCGTTAAGAAAAAAAATATATATATTGTAAAAGGTGATGATAAAGAATATTGCTTAAAAACAATTAATTATAGTTATTCTCACTTTAAGTTTATTTTATCTGCTATATTACATCTTCAAAAAAAAGGTTTTAAGAACATTCCTCCTATACTTAAGACTAAATTGGGGATGGATTATATAGAATATGATAATAAGTACTGCTATTTATCTCCATGGATACCATCACGCGAAAGTAATTACGATAATATTCATGAATTATTAGAGGTAACTAAAAAACTTGCAGAACTTCATTTATGTAGCCAAGGTTTCACAATAGATCAAGATATGAAACCAAGAATATACTGGTTTAAATGGATAGAAAATTTTAATGTAAGAGGAAAAGAAATATTAGATTTTAGGAATCGTATCTACCAAAAAGCATACAAAAGCGATTTTGATAAGCTATATCTAGAAACTATGCAGAATCAGCTAACAATAATAGAAAAAACTATAGATGGTTTAAAGTGTTCTAACTATATAAATAGGATGAATAAAGAAGTTATTAAAAGAGGCTTTTGCCATCATGACTATGCTCATCATAATGTTCTTAGGGCCTATGATGAAGAATTATATGTTATTGATTTCGATTACTCAATTCTAGATACTAACCTACACGACCTCTCGTCATTAATTATAAGGTCTATGAAAAATGGAAAGTGGAGTAAAAATAAAGTGAAAGAAATATTAGCTAGCTATTCGAGTATTAATTCTTTAGAAAAAGGTGATAGCAAAATTATATCTTCTTTTATAAAATTTCCTCAACAATACTGGCAGTTAGGAATACAGTATTATTGGGAGCAACAACCTTGGGAAGAGGACTTTTTTCTGAATAAACTAGAAAAATATCTAGAAGATTGTGAAGAAAGAGAGGAATTTGTTGAAGATATAAAGCAATTAGAGAATGGTGGAGAAAATATATGAAATTTTTGACCATAGAAGAGTACTTGAAAAACAGAGGAATTACCATTTTAAAGAATAAAGAAAAAGTAATAGCTAAACAACTTAATGAGGGAGAGGTATACTTTCAACTAAATCTTATTAATAAAATTCACAAAATCTTGAGAGAATATCCTAGCAATTTTATACCATCTATCCAAAGTACGATTGGAGAAGATTACGAACAAATTAAGGTTCTTCAAAAAAGAGTAAACAGGTATTTAGAAGTCGGATATTTCCCGGGAAAAATTGAAGAAAAAGTTGAAAATATTTTGAATTTATCTAATTTAGCTGTAACTCAAATAGAGAAATCAGACTATTTGTCTATATTTAGGAGAGCTATGGATAATAAAGAGATTACGTTAGGCTATTGCGATGATAAAAATTTAAATTATAATAAGGGGATTATTATATATGATCTAAAGGGGATAGCCTATAATTTTGTAGAAAGTGATTATGGAAAGTTTTTATTAAAAATTAAAAGAAGGATAAAGATTATTAACTATAATGAAGCTATAGAATTTATATTGACTCAAGAAGGTTTAGACAATAATTCTAAAAAATATTTAAATGGCTATATTTCTTTTCCGCTAGAGACGTTAAAAACTCTGCAAAAATATAAAGAAGGGAAGAAACAATGGAACGAAGAAACCTTCTATTATAAATTTATGAAGGCTTATGAATTTGATAATAGTATTACATTATTATAGAAGGGTGATTTTATGAACAAGCTTAGATATTCGGATGAAAAATACCTTTGTGATTATGATTTAGACACTGACTTATTTGAATTATTTGATTTAAAGGTTGAGGATTTAATACCTTTACGAAGTGTATATATTTTGATTACTGATAAGGGCAAAAAAATATTAAAAAAAATAGAAAATACAGAAGATATGAAATTTATAACTTCAGCTTTAGATTATATTAAGGATGGTTATTCAGATATATTAACCTTTGTTAAAGCTGGGGATGGAAATTATTATGTAAGATGGAAAGATGGTATATATTGTGTTATGGAATTGATTGAGGGAAGGGAATGCTGTTGTTCAAATCCTTTAGATGTAGTAATAGCATCAAAAGCTCTAGCGCAATATCATAAATCTTCTCTAGGAATATTAAAGTATCTTGAAGGCAGTAACTTAGAAATTTTGAAAAGTAACTTAGGGAAGTTTCCTAATAAATTTAATGAAGCAAAAGAAAATTTACTCGATATAAAACAAAGAGTAGGTAAATACGGATATAAGAATACCTTCGATAAACTTCTGCTAGAGAGTATAGATGAACAAATAGAGAATATAAATGAATCGATAAAGAGAATAGAAAAGTCAAATTATGAAAATTTATGTAGAGATGAAAGTAAGACAGTGTTATGTCATAATGATTTGGCACATCATAACATTATACTGTCAGAAGATAGAGCTTATTTTATAGATTTTGAATATTCTTTAGTAGATATTAGAGTTCATGATATATGTAATTTTTTGATGAAATCTATAAAAAATTATGGATATGATTTTGATAAAAGTATAGAAATAATAAATGCCTATGATTCAGTATGGAAGATAGAAAAGGATGAATTAGAAGTATTATATGCAATAATGATTTTTCCAAATGATTATTATAATTTGGTATACAATTACTACAATAAGAAAAAGAATTGGAGTTATGAATCCTTTTTATCAAAGTTTCAAAATAAATTAGCAGATGAACCAGATAGAAAAGATTTTCTGAAAATATATGAAGAAAAAAAGATTACAAAATAAAACCAGAATTAACTGGTTTTATTTTGTTTCTAAAAGATGTTTCCAATAACGTTTAGGCATTTTGTTACTTTGAAGCCTCAAGTTTTGTCTAGATGATATTGTGGTTGAGTTATAATAAGTCTTCCATAATTGTGTTATATCTTCTTTATAATTTTTTAATGCATCATAATAATTTATTGACATAGAGATGATTTCATAGTCATTTTGTAGTGAACTATAAACTAAAGCTAATTCTCTTTTAATATCATGTATTATAAAATTTTCATTACAAAATCTTTTGGTAAAATGATAACTTAATAATTCTAAAATATTGTGATCAGGTTCAATAGATGAATATAACATTTGGTCGTTAATCAAAGAAAATCGAACAAAGCCTTCAAACATATGAGTTTCCTTCAAAACCTTATTTCTAAGAGCTAATATGTTTTTAACCCTACTATCATAAACGTGATGGTTAATTAAAGAACCTAATTTAAAAGCCAGTTGTATATATTTAAAAGCTAATGAGAAACAGTCTTTGGTATCGGATAAATAAGCATAGTAAATATTCTCTACAACCTCTTTTCCAGTATTTTTTAGTAGAGAGGTATATACCTTATTTGCTTTTACATCATCTGTAGCTATATATTTTTTTTCGTATAATAAATTTTCTTCAAATGAATGTTTAGAAAATATTAAAGAAGTATTTTTGTATGAATAGTAACATTCATATATGCAAGTTAAAAATCCATTAAAACTTCCGTCATGTATTAGTACAATCATAAAACTCCTATCTATAGATTACCACTTATACTGGTAATTCTATCTTCTGGTTTATTTAATGATAATTGAGAGAAAAAACTTAGTTGAGTATAGTCTTCTGAATTATTATAAACTTTAATTTTTTTGTCTGTTAGTTTATTTTCAATTAGTAGAGGGTCAAAATAGGTATCACCTAAGTACTTACCCTTACATAATATAAAATATTGTGCGCGTTTTAGTACAACTCCGAGGCTCTTTAAATCTTCATAGGATAACGAGTGAACTCTTCTAGAAATCACTATTCTTTTAGCTGATTTTAGTCCTATACCAGGAATTCTAAGTAAAGTTTCATAGGGGGCTTTATTAACTTCTATAGGAAATAAATCAATGTTATTTAGCGCCCAAAAACTTTTTGGATCAAGTTTTAAATTAAGACTAGGATTTTTTTCGTTAAGCAGCTCAGAGGTTGTAAAACCATAATAACGGAGTAACCAATCACTTTGATATAGTCTGTGCTCTCTAATTAGTGGAGGCACTGATATTGAAGGGAGAAGTTTATTGTTTTTTACAATTGGTATGTAAGCTGAATAATAGACTCTCTTCAATTTGTAGTTTTTATATAAATTTTCGCTTAAAGTAAGAATATCCTTATCATGTTCGTTAGTTGCTCCCACTATTAGTTGGGTGCTTTGACCGCCAGGGACAAAGGTGGGAGAATGAGAAAAAACTCGTTTATTATAATTAAATTCATTTATTTCTTTAGCTATTGTTTTCATAGGAGAAAGTATGTCGATTTTTGATTTTTGAGGAGCTAAAAGCTTTAATGAAGAAGCTGATGGAAGTTCTATATTAACGCTCATTCTATCTGCATATTTGCCTAATTCTTTAATCAATACTTCATCACAGCCGGGAATAGCCTTAACATGTATATAACCATTAAACTTATGAACTTGACGTAATAATTTTAAGGTTTTTAATAGCAATTCCATAGTATAATTAGGACTTTTTAAAATTCCTGAACTTAAAAATAAACCCTCTATGTAATTTCTTTTATAAAAATTAATTGTTAAATCACATATTTCTTCAGGCGTAAAAGCGGCTCTTTCACAGTCATTAGACATTCTATTTTGACAATAAGCACAATCATAGACACAATAATTAGTTAATAGGATTTTTAATAAGGATATACAACGTCCATCAGGAGTGAAGCTATGGCAAATTCCACTGCTCGAGGTATCTCCTAAATAATTTTTCTTACTAGACCTACTAGATCCAGATGATGAACATGAAACATCATATTTAGCACTATCCGATAAAATACGAAGTTTGTTAATTAAATCCATAAAAATCACTCCTAAAAATTAAGCTAAGTATATTATATAGCAAACATATGTTCTAAGTAAAGGGGGGATTATAATATATAGTGTTTATTAAGTGTTAAAGAAGCTCCAATCCATATTTAATTTCATGGATTGGAGCTTTAAAGTTTAGTATTAAACTCTTATTTTATATGGCATTAAGATATATAATACACTCTTTATAATTATCTTATTTTATTTATAAATTTATAAGCTGATAGTGTGTCTAAGGCAGTTTTATTCCAATTATATATTTTGTTTCTTTCAATGCCTTCAACTGTAAGTTTTATCTTTAAATCTATATTTGTTAATATGCTATACATAGCATTCATAATCGCATATACATCCTTAGGATTAATTAAAAGTGCAGAGTTTCCTAATATCTCAGGGATAGAAGTGCAGTTAGAGGCTATAACAGGGGTACCACACGCCATTGCTTCAAGTGGAGGTAATCCAAAGCCTTCATAAAATGAAGGATAAACTAGAGTCTCACAAGCATTATAAAAAACAGGCATATGTTCAAGTGGGATAAACCCAGGAAAGATAACTTGATCTTCTATTCCAAGTTCAAGGGCTCTATTTTTGTATTTCTCGTAAGAAATACCTTGTTTACCAACAATAACAAGTTTTAAATCTTGGGTATATATGCCTTTTAGTAATGAGAATGCTTCAATGAGACCAGTTATATTTTTTCTAGGGCTAAAACCACCAACATATAATATGAAATTACTATCTATTGAATAATTTGATCTTAAGAATTTTTTACATTTAATTTTATCCATAGGTTTATATATATTTTCAGCTGCTAAATGGGTTACAAAAATTTTATCTTTAGGATAATTAAATTCTTTAGAAATATCATCTTTTGAGAAGTTAGACACAGTAATAATTCCTTGTACTCCATCAATGATTTTTTTCATATCATTATTAAATATCCTTAGATACCTATCACTTACTGTTTCAGGCATTCTAAGAGGGATTATATCATGAAGGGTAATTATTGAGGAACTGTCTAAATTATTTGGTAAACCTACTCCATTTTGAGGGACATGATAAATATCTAAATTTTCATCTTTAAGGATATTTGGTAGAGAGACCTCTTCCCAAAAGTTTTCTTGGGTATCATGAACTGTATTGATAAATTTAAAGTTGCTATTAAGATTATCTAAATTTGAATTATTAGGAAGAAAGAGTGAATAATCATTGATCTTGTCAACTAAATTTAGGTTATATATTAGTTGATAGGTGTATGTGCCGATTCCAGTACCTCTATACCATTTAGCAGCTCTACCATCTATACCAATATGCATTATTAAATCCTTTCGCAGTAGTTATAATTTATTATATTAACTTCTTTTGATAATTGTTAATAATTGTTAGCGATAGCACATATAAATATTTAGGGGGTGATTAACTATGATGAGGGAATCAGAAATTGAAAGACAGTTTGGTATAAGGATAGAAAGCATTAAACCCAATAAAGGGATATACCATCTAAAAACAGATAAAGGTGAAAAGTGCTTAAAAAAAATTAATTATGGAATTCAAAAACTTTTATTTGTATATGGTGCAAAGGAATATATTATTAATAAAGGTTATCAAAATGTAGATAGATATTTTTTGAATATTGACGGAGAACCTTATGCACTAGTTAATGAAGATATATATACTTTATCTGAGTGGATAGAGGGAAAGGAATGTGATTTTCATAAATTAGATGAGGTTATAATCGCAGCAAAAGAATTGGCAAGACTACATGAAATCAGTAAGGGGTATGATCCTCCAGAAAACAGTAAATTAAAAACTGATTTAGGAAGATGGCCTAACCTTATGGAAAAAAGGATAAGGGCATTAGATAAAATGAGAGACATGGCTAGGAAAAAAAGTAACAAAGGAACTTTCGATTTAAATTATATTAAAACTGTAGAATTTTATAAAGAATTAGGTAAAAGAGCACTTTCAGTATTGAAGAACTCTAATTATTTAGAGATATGTAATATTACAGAACAGGAAAAGAGTTTTTGCCATCATGACTATACTTATCACAATATAATTTTAGACAAAGATAATAATGTGAATATAATTGATTTTGATTATTGTAAAAGAGAAGTAAGATCATATGATATATCCAATTTTATGATAAAGGTACTAAAGAGGGTTGGGTGGAATGTGGATTATGCTAAGGACATACTTAAGGCGTATGATTCTATTTCCAAGATTAAAGAAGAGGAATATAGTATTATATATGCATATCTATTATTTCCGCAAAGATATTGGAGATTAGCTAATCGTTATTATTATAATGAGGTTAATTGGGGACAAGTTACTTTTGGTAATAAACTAGAGTCATTGGGTAAAGAGAAAGATGATTATTTAAAATTTATTGATGAATTTAAAGAAGCGTATAATTTAAAAGAATAATTTATCAAAGAGTAAGAGCTGAACCTCTTACTCTATTCTTTTGTATTATAAAGCACACAATATGGGTTTCGGCATATTATAGTATATATCAGTATTTATGAGGAGATAAATATGGGAATAGGCGATATTGTAGTTAGGAAGTCATATGGAAAAGATATTACTTTTAAAATAATTGATATAAAAGAAAATGAGGACGGAGTAGTTTATGTTTTAAAAGGCATAAATATAAGAATTATAGCTGACGCATCTATCGATGACTTAGAACATGTAAATGACGAGTTTCAAGGAGAGAAAGACAAGATACTTAATGCTAGGGTCAATCAAGCAATAAAAAAGGCTATAACCTCCAGAGATGGCGCTTATAGAATTACAAAGTCTCCCAAAATCATACAAGAAAAAGAGTTGATGTTTGGGAGGCCTGGAAAAGTTCTGCACATAGATGGGGATAGTGTTTATATGGAAAATTGTTTAAAAGTATATAAACAGTTAAATCTTGATGCGGTAGGAAAAGCGATAGTTGAAAAAGAACAGCCTATACAGGTAGTAGAACTGGTGAAAGAAATAAAGCCAGATATAGTGGTATTAACTGGGCATGATGGTGTATTAAAAAATTCAAAAGATTATTTAGATTTAAATAACTACAGGAATTCTAAATACTATATTGAATCAGTAAAGGCACTTAGAAATTTTAATACTAGTTATGATGAATTAGTGATTTTTGCAGGTGCTTGCCAATCTTGTTATGAAAGTATATTAGATGCAGGAGCAAATTTTGCATCTTCACCAAGTCGAGTATTGATTCATTGTTTGGATCCTGTATTTGTATGCGAAAAAATAGCTTATACAAGAATAGATAAGGTAGTTTCTATTACTGACGTAATAGAAAATACTATAACCGGTATAAAGGGGATAGGAGGATTACAGACAAGAGGTAAATACAGAGAAGGATATCCTAAATCACCCTATGTATAATATTAGAAATATTTAAAACTAATTTTGCTAGTAATAAAATACAAGGAGGATGTGAGTGTTGGAGAAAAATACGACGATTGCGTCTATAAAGAAATATCTAGAAGCACACATTGGAGAAAAAGTTACATTAAAAGCTAACGGAGGGAGAAAGAAAATTTTTGTTGATAGTGGAGTACTTGAAGGAGTATATCCAAGTATCTTTGTCGTTAGACTAGAAACTGGAGCACAAAGGACTGTGACATATAGTTATTCAGATATATTAACAAAAACCGTCCAATTGTATTTTGGAGGATAAACTTCGATTTAAAAATCGAAGTTCTTATTTTTTATAAATAAAAGTTTCAAATAGATAAATCAATAATATTTACTAAATATAAATAATAATTAATTATATGGATATACTACTATAGAACTCATACTAAGAATTAAAATATTGCTGTATACATTATAAATAAATACCAGTGTAAAATTAAAATTTATTTGTATGTTAAGCAACAAATTATAAAAAAATATAAGATTAAATTTTTGGAATTTAAAAATTAGATTGACAAGTTGGAGTAAATAGTGATAAAATTAAAATTTTAATTTGACAATTATGAGGTTTTGAGGTAAAATATATAATGGAAAGAGGGTGTTTAATTTGGAAAAGAATAGAACCTTAGCTTCCATAAAAAGAGACCTTGAAGGCCATGTAGGTGAAAAAGTAACCTTAAGGGCTAACGGTGGAAGAAAAAAGATCCTAGTAAATAATGGAGTACTTGAAGGAGTATACCCTAGTATTTTCGTTGTAAGATTAGAAAGTGACACCCAAAGGACAGTGACATATAGTTATTCAGATGTTTTGACAAAGACAGTTCAATTATACTTTGCAGGATAAACTTCGATTAAAAAAATCGAAGTTTTTTTATTGTATAAAAAAAGAAAGATGGTGGGTTTCCATCTTTCAACTATGGTATAAAAGGGTATTGAGAATTTATGAGAGGTTATATGGTCAATAACCTCTTTTATAATACGACATTTTAATTACCATGTCAATAACTTTTGAGAAAAAAACTTAATATTATATATGTTTCGACAAAATTAATAAAATATATGTTTAAATATGTCGTAATAATTATTTTAAATACGGTATAAAGTATTCATATATTATAGGAAAGAAAGTATAAATAGTATTAGGTATTTTGTATTTTATGGGAGGGATATGATGTCACAGATAGATGTTATAAGAGAAAGTGTAGAGTATGAGCAATTACTTAGAGAAGATACTAATGAATTACCATTAAGAGGAGAGTTTTTAATTCCAGATACGCATCCGGATGTCCAGGAGATTATTTCAGTGGATGCAAAGACTATAATAAATAGCAAAGAATCTATGGGAGATAGAATTTCAATTGACGGAACTATAGAATATCTAGTTTTATATTTAGCAAGAGAAGAAGATGGGGTAGTTGTAAATAGTGTTTCTTATAGCGATAGGTTTAATAGCTATATTGAAGCGCTAGATTCAGAACATAGAGTTTCCTGTGAAGCAAATTGTATAATTGAACATATTGAAGGTAAGATAATCAATGAAAGAAAAGTAGCTATAGAAGGAAATTTAATGATAAAGAGTCAATGTTACAAAAATTCTCACCTAGATTTTTTGAAAGATGTTACGGGATTAAAAGATGTACAAATATTAAAGAGTAAAGAAACTATTGATAAAATATCTGCAAAAAAGGAACTTGAAATATCGGGTAAAGGAACTTTGGTAGTAGGTATGGATAAGCCTCAAATAGGAAAAATATTGAAGGCGTCTATAAATCTTCATAAAAAAGACGTTAAACTTTATGAAGATAGAGTTGGAACCTCGTGTTTTTGCAAAGTTGATATATTATATAGAGCTGCCGATGGAAGGGAATTAGTGACTTTAGAAGATGATATATATATAAATAGAGAAGAAGAGGTTATAGGAGTTACGTCTGATATGATTGCTTATGCTGATTTTAATATGGTAAGCAATGATGTACAAATAAGAGAAGATGACTTAGGCGAAACAAGAAATGTAGATTTTAATGTACTTACAAGAGTAGATTTAAAAGTAGTACAAAAAGAAGAAGTAGATTTTATTAAGGATGCATATTCACCTTCTACTAAAATAGAATTAAGTACAGATGAGGCAAAGATAGGTATAGTGCAAGGGCAAGAAATGGGAGAAGTTATAGTTAAAGATAATATAACACTAACTGAAGATATGCCAGAGCCTGTGAGTATAATATCTACAAAAGGAAATGTACTAATAACTAATAATGAGGTTACAGATGGGAAAATTTTAATTGAAGGAATTGTAAAAGCAGAAGTAATATATAAAACTGATAGCATGGATAAAGAGGTTATTAAAATAAAGGGAGAGATACCTTTTAAGACGTCTCTAGATATTGCTAATGCACTTAAAGAAATGAAAGGTATAGTTAGTGCTTTTATCGAGAATATTCAAGCTTCGATAGAAGGTGCAACAATAGCTATAAAAGCCACAGTTTCCACAGTGGGAAAAGTAATATATAATGCTTCTAAGAAGTGGGTTTCTGCATTGGAAATGGTAGAAGATGAACTTCAAAAAAAGGTGGCTAGTATAATAATATATGTTATACAAGCTGGAGATACATTATGGTCATTAGCTAAAAAATATTCAACAACAGTTATGGATTTGGTAAAACTAAATGACTTGGATGAGAAAGAAACTTTAAAACCTGGATGTAAGTTGCTGATTCCTGGAAGAGCTGTAATATAAAATGTTATGAAAGAAGACTTGGCTGTTTAGCTAAGTCTTTTTATGTTATCTAATCACTTAAAGATTGAGACATAAAATAATGAATAATTATGTAAATTCATGGATACAATAGAAATGCATGATTTGAGGTGATTTTTTTGGATAACTATTGTGATGGAAAACTAATAATTATAGGAGGAGCTGAAGATAAAGAAGGAAGAAAAGAAATATTAAAAAATGTATCATTAGAACTTAAAAATAAATCTAAAGCTTTAACAATAGCAACCTTAGCAACAGAGTATCCTAAAGAGGCATGGGATAAATATAAAAAAGTTTTTTCTGAACTAGGAGTAAAAAATCTTAAAGTTTTAGATGTAAGTAATAGAAAAGATTCTTTTGATGAAAATAATTTAAATATAGTAAGGGATTCATCCATAATATTTTTCACAGGAGGAGACCAACTTAGAATAACAAGTTTAGTTGGAGGTACTCCTTTATTTGACGAGTTTAACAAGGCATTTCAAGAAGGATGTGTTTTGGTTGGTACATCAGCGGGTGCCTCTATAATGAGTAGCACAATGATTGTCAAAGGAGATGATGAAAAATCTCCAAGAAAATGCACTTTAAAAATGGCGCCTGGTTTTGGATTTATTAAAAAAGTTATAATAGATCAACATTTCGCGCAAAGAGGTAGAATAGGAAGATTGTTAGCAGGTATAGCTCAAAATCCGGAAACTTTGGGAATAGGAATAGATGAAGATACAGCCATAGTTGTTGATAAAAATGAGATTAAGGTTATTGGAAATGGTGCGGTTTATTTTCTTGATGGTGCAGATTTAACTTTTTCAAATGTATCAGAAAAATATCAGGAAGAGATTTTAAGTATGTATAATGTTAAGATGCATATTTTAACTGCAGGAAACAGATTTGATTTGCAAAAGAGAGTACCTTTTGAGGAGGAAATTACTAGAAATGAAAATAGTTAGTCAAAGAGTATATGAAGGGAAAAATATATACTCTCATAAAAAATGCATTAGAATGGATTTAGATTTAGAAGGTTACTGTGAAATTCCTAGCAAAGATATACCTAATTTCAATTTTAATTTATTAAAAATATTACCAGAACTTTATAAACATAGATGTGGAATAGACGAAGATAGCGGATTTGTAAAACGTCTTAATGAAGGAACTTATTTAGCACATATATGTGAGCATTGTATAATTGCTATTCAAAATATGCTTAATATAGATGTTGCTTATGGCAAGGCTAGAGAAGTTAAAGAAGATCACTACTATATAATATTTCAGTATCAATACAAGAATGTAGCTTTAGAATGTGCTAAACTAGCAATTGACTTAATTAATTCTTTAATACATCAGGTGCCGATAAAATTCTCACAAAGATTTGACCTAATAAAGAATATGATTAAAGATGAAGCGGAAGGACCAAGTACAAAAGCAATATGTGACTATGCTAGAAAAATTGGATTACCAGTTGTGAAGCTGGGAGAAAGTGGACTGTATCAAATAGGATATGGCTCTGCTGCTAGAATAATAGAAGCTACTATAGGGAGCAATACATCTTGTGTTGCTACAGATATAGCGTGTGATAAGTTACTGACTAAAACTTTGCTTAAGTATCAATATATTCCTGTAGCGAATGGATATAAAGTTAATAATATAATGCAATTGATAAATTATAGTAAAGAATTAAGATATCCATTAGTTCTAAAACCACAATATGGAAGTAAAGGTAAGGGTGTAGTTTTAAATATTAACGATGATAATGAGCTTATAAATGCATTTAAAAGACTAAAGGAACAAACTGAAGATATACTTTTAGAGAAATATATATGTGGAAAAGATTACAGAGTATTAATTGTTGATGGCAAAGTGATTGCAGCTTCTCTTAGGGTTCCGCCTTTTATAGAAGGGGATGGGCAAAGGAGTGTAAGGGAACTTATATACAATGCTAATAAAGATCCAAATAGAGGGGAAGATCATGAAAAACCATTAACAAAGATAAAAATTGATGAACAACTCTTATCTTTATTAATTAAAGAAAATTTGACTTTAAATAGTATAATTGAAAAAAATAAGAGATTATATCTTAGAGAGAATGCAAATCTTTCTACGGGAGGATATGCAATAGATTGTACAGATATTATTTGTGAAGAAAATAAAGACATAGCCATTAGGGCGGCTAAAGCAGTTGGGTTAGATATATGTGGAGTAGATATATGTACAGAAGATATAAGTAAGCCGTTAGGTGATACTGGCATAGTAATGGAGGTAAACGCAGCTCCAGGTATAAGAATGCATTGCTATCCTACTGAAGGTAAAGTAGTTGATGTAGCTAAACCTATAGTTAATCTTTTGTATAATGATAACCCTAAAAATATTCCAGTTATTTCAGTTACAGGTACTAACGGTAAAACTACTACTACTAGATTAATTGCTTATATTTTCAATCTTATAGGATATAAGGTTGGAATGACATCAACGGATGGAATCTTTGTTGGAGATAAGTGTATAGATACGGGCGATGATACCGGTGCAGAAAGTGCTAAGACAATTTTCTTAAATAAAGATGTTGAAGTAGCAGTATTAGAGACAGCTAGAGGTGGAATAATAAGAAAAGGACTAGCTTATGATTTTGCTGATGTTGGTATAATAACTAATATAACTGAAGATCATTTGGGTTTGGATGGTATTAATTCTATGGAGGAATTAATGTTTGTAAAATCCTTAGTAGTAGAAGAAATTAGAGAGGGTGGCTATGCTGTTATAAATGCAGATGACTACTGGAGTTTGCAGGCCTTGTCTAGAATAAAGAGCAAGAAAGTATTTTTCTCCTTTGATAAGGATAATAGATATATTATTGAAAATATATCTAATGGAGGGATTGCTATCTATTTAGATGAAAACAATCTTATGGTTACAAATAATAATAAAACTTATAAGATATGCGCGATTGATAAAATAGGAATATCATTAGATGGGAAGTTAAAATATAATATAGGTAATGCCATGGCAGCTGTAGGTGCATTGGTAGCGATGAATGTAGACTATTGTATTATAGCTAAAGGATTAGAGAGTTTTAAAAGTGACGAAAAAACAAACAGAGGAAGATTTAATCAATTTGAGATTAATGGAGTAAATGTAATTTTAGATTACGGCCATAACTACCAAGGTTATAAATCTGTAATATCATCATTAGTAGATATGAAAGTTAGAAATTTAATTGGAGTAATTGGAGTTCCGGGAGATAGAGAGGATAGTTCCTCTATTAAAATAGCAGAGCTATGTGGAGAATATTTTGATAAAGTGTTTATAAAAGAAGATAAAGACAAACGTGGAAGAAAAGAAAGAGAAGTAGCTGAGATATTAGAGAGAGGAGTGTTAAAAACTATTAAGGAAAAAAACAATGTAAAAGTTGTCTTAGATGAATTAGAAGCACTAAGAGAAGCTTTGAATATTGCTCAAAAAGGAGACTTAATAGTAGTATTCTATGAAAAATTT
Source organism: Clostridium intestinale DSM 6191 (assembly GCF_900130055.1). Taxonomy (GTDB): domain Bacteria; phylum Bacillota; class Clostridia; order Clostridiales; family Clostridiaceae; genus Clostridium_T; species Clostridium_T intestinale. The sequence continues at coordinate 33,004 of NZ_FQXU01000018.1, read as the reverse complement.
GATAGATTATTTAATTATTTAAAATCCTCTCAAGGAGTATTAAAGGAAGTTGCAGTACAATAATATAAAATTAATTTTGAAACTCAACAAAAGTTGGGTTTCTTATTTTTAATATAGAATGTATAATGATTTATGCGTAATGACATTTATATTATTATTTAATATCTTTACAAGATAAATATATTAAATAATAATATAAATAGTGATTTGAAGTTGAAAGGAATAGATTTTATGAAAATTAAGGCCTATGGCAAAATCAATATTGCGTTAGAGGTAGTAGGTAAAAGGGAAGATGGATATCATCTTTTAAGAATGATAATGCAAAATATTGATTTATATGATTTGATAGAACTAAATGAAAAAAGAAGCAACGATATTACAATAGAGTGTAATAAGCCTTATGTTCCAAAAGATGATAGAAACCTTGCGTATAAAGCTGCTAGATTATTTATGGATACATATAAAATTAATAGAGGAATACATATTGATATAGTTAAAAACATACCGGTTGCTGCTGGTTTAGCAGGCGGAAGTACAAACGCTGCTGCCGTACTTAAAGCTCTAAATGAAATGTTCGATGTAGGGGCTAGCGAACAGGATTTAATGGATCTTGGAGTGAAACTTGGGGCTGATATACCATATTGTATTAAAGGTGGCACATGTTTGTGTGAGGGAATTGGAGAAAAAATATCTGAACTTAAATCCTTTAAGGATAAAATACTAGTTTTAGTTAAGCCACCTTTTGGAGTTTCAACAAAAGACGTATATGGAGCTATAGATATAAATAAGATATTTAAAAAAGTTTTAGTAAATGAACTAATTGAAGCAATTGAGAAAGATGACTTGCTATTTGTAGCGAAAAACATGAAAAACCATCTTGAGAATGTTACATTGAGAAGGCATCCACTTATTATAAAAATAAAAGAAGATATGATAAAAATGGGATCAATAGGATCTATGATGAGTGGAAGTGGTCCTACAGTTTTTGGGTTTTTTGATGATATGCTTAAAGCTCAAAGTTGTTATGAAAGAATGAAAAAGCAATTTAATGATGTATTTATAACAAGAACTATATAAATATGTGTATAAAATAAATTTCTTCTGTCAACAATTCAAGATACAGGAGGTTGATAGAATGAAAAAAATATTTTGTTTTTTATTAGGGATAATAGCAATAGTTAATTTATATTTTTTTGTTGGTGCGAAACAGGTAAAGTCTGATGAAGAAATTGTTAAGGATATAAGTGAAAAATTAATTAGGTTCCATGTTATAGCTAACAGTGATGAAGAGGCTGATCAACAGCTGAAAATTAAGGTTAAGGATAATATAATAAATTATATTTTTCCAAAATTAAAAGATTCTAAATCAATAGATGAATCAAGAGATATTTTGCGTAATAACAACAAGCAAATACTTAAAATAGCTGAGAAAACAATAAAGGAAAATGGATACAATTATAGTGTCAATTCAACTTTAGATAGAGAAAATTTTCCGGAAAAAAATTATGGAAATATAACATTGCCTCAAGGTGAATATGAAGCTTATAGAGTAATAATAGGAAGTGGACAAGGTAAGAATTGGTGGTGTGTAATGTTTCCTCCGCTATGTTTCGTAGATGTTACTAAGGGACAAGTCTCAGATAAAGAAACTGAGGAGACAATGAAAAGAGTTTTAGATGATGACGAATATACTGAAATATCTAATAAAAATGACAAAAATAAGATAAAAATAAAATTTAAAATAGTTGAAATTATAAAAGATTTGATAGATAAATAAATATATTGATTAAAGTTTACAAAATACTTAAAATAAAGATATAAAATTAATTAGCAAAAAGCTAGGAGTTTAATGTAAATTAAGCCAGCAAGACGCTAGAGATTTGAGTTTTATACTTTATAAGGAGGCTGGTTTTGTGAAAAAGAAAGCACTAATATCAATAATATCCAATCAAAACTATGAAGATGATGATGTAATAGAGGTTGTAACTCCAGGTGAATTTTATATAAACAATGATGGCTATGAAGCTATATATGAAGAAACAGAGATATCTGGAATGGAAGGAACCACTACTAAGTTAAAAATTTTTGGAAATGAAATTTCTTTAGAACGAGAAGGAACTACTACTACTAAGATGGATTTCAAAAAAAATAATAACTATATTACCTTATATAACACGCCTTACGGAATGTTAGAACTGAAAATAAATACTAAAAATTTAAAAATTGATATGAGTGATGATGGGGGCGAAGTTCAGATTGATTATAATTTAAGTATATCTGGTCAACCACCACAGGAGACTCAATTAAAAATAAAAATAAATTCAACAGCTAATTAATTATACATTATTAAAAACTCGGTATAGCCGAGTTTTTATTTTTTCTCGAATAATAAATGTTGATTATAATTATAGCAATAATAGGTAAGAATGATAATATAAGAACAAAGTATAGAGGTGGAAGAATGTATAATATCGAAGATAGATTATCGAACATAATTGAATATTTTTGTAAGGTAAATGGATTAAATAATGATAATCTCATGGCCTTTATTAAAAAGAGAGAAAATAGATATTTACTTCTTCTCATATTAAAAAAGTATGGGAATATAAACGATGAGAGAGTTAAAGAGTTATTAGGTATAAAAGATAGAAGTATTAATAATAATTTAAAGAGAGCAGAAGAGAAGATACTTATAAGTAAGAACTTTAGGGAGAAATATTTTCAAATTGATGGGATTATTAATAAAATAATTTAAAAAATAAAAAAAACACTGGATTAGGACATCAGTTTATGTTAATATATATTTTATGTTGTTAATAAACATAGTAAACCCATTTTATTGAAGGGTAATTTTTATTTTATCACTAAGAGTAATTACTGTCAATATATATTTATTAAAATAGGAGGAATTATTTTTTATGGCTACTAAATATGTATTCGTAACTGGTGGTGTAGTTTCATCATTAGGTAAAGGAATAACAGCAGCTTCGTTAGGAAGATTGTTAAAAAATAGAGGATTAAAGGTTGTAATTCAAAAATTTGATCCATATTTAAACGTGGATCCAGGAACAATGAGTCCATATCAACATGGAGAAGTTTTTGTAACTGATGATGGTGCAGAAACAGACTTAGATTTAGGTCATTATGAAAGATTTATAGATGAAAACCTATCACAAAGCTCCAATGTTACTACAGGTAGAGTATACTGGTCAGTTATATCTAAGGAAAGAAAAGGGGAGTATCTTGGAGGTACTGTTCAAGTTATACCACATATAACTAATGAGATAAAAAATAGAATACATAGAGTTTCAAAAGAAAGAGATGTTGATGTTGTAATAACAGAAATTGGTGGAACAGTTGGAGATATTGAATCTCAACCATTTTTGGAAGCAATAAGACAAATCAAATATGATGTAGGTAGAGAAAATGTATGTTTCATACATGTAACTTTAGTTCCATATTTAGGTAAAGCTGGAGAACTTAAAACAAAGCCTACTCAACATTCTGTTAAAGAGTTAAGAAGTATAGGTATTCAGCCTGATATAATAGTATGTAGATCAGAAAAAGAGATATCTGAAGATTTAAAGAAGAAGATAGGTCTTTTTTGTAACATAGATGGAAGAAGTGTTATACAAAATTTAGATGCTGAAAACTTATATGAAGTTCCGCTAATGATGTATGAAGAAGGATTAGACACTTTAGTATGTGAGAAACTAAATATTGTACCTAACGAAATAGATAACAGTGAATGGGTATCTATGGTTAATAATATTAAAAATCTATCTAAAAAAGTGAAGATAGCGCTTGTGGGAAAATACGTAGAGTTACATGATGCATATATATCTGTAGTAGAAGCATTAAGTCATGGTGGGTATGCAAATGATGCAGATGTGGAGATTAAGTGGATAAATGCTGTGGATTTAAATGATGAAAACATTGAAAGCCAATTAAAAGATGTAGATGGAGTATTAGTACCAGGTGGTTTTGGTGATAGAGGAATAGAAGGAAAGATAAAAGCTATACAATGGGCTAGAGAAAACAAGAAACCATTTTTAGGTATATGTCTAGGTATGCAATGTGCAGTTATAGAATTTGCTAGAAATGTTTTAGGATATAAAGATGCTAATTCATCTGAGATAGATCCAGAAACTCAATATCCTGTTATTGATTTAATGCCAGACCAAAAAGATATAGAAGATTTAGGTGGAACTATGAGATTAGGTTTATATCCATGTAAGTTAGAAATGGATTCATTCTCTAAAGAAGCTTATAACTCAGATTTAATATATGAAAGACACAGACATAGATATGAATTCAACAATGAATATAAGAAGGCTATAATTGATGCTGGAATGACTTTAGCAGGAACTAGCCCAGATGGAAGATTAGTAGAGGTTGTTGAGGTTAAGGATCATCCATGGTTTGTAGCTGTACAGTTCCATCCAGAATTGAAATCAAGACCTAATAGACCACATCCTTTGTTTAAAGATTTTATAAAAGCATCTGTAAATGAGGGAAAAAAGTAAAATAACAAGAAAATGCTTGAAAATGTACAGAAATTAACTCATAATATAAATGATATATTAAACGAGTAAAGTTTAACTTTACTCGTTTTCTTATTGGATTAAAAATACAAAAAAGTGGTATAATAATAAGATAAAAGTCTTAGTTAATAAATTCACGCCTTTATTATTAGAGATACTTCTCTAAAAAAATCCCCTTTTAAGATAGAAAAATGCGGAGGTGCAATGTTGTCAAAAGAAAAATATGAAAGTATGACTCTTATTGAGCTAAAGGAAATAGCTAAAGAGTTAGGTATAAAAAATTTGTCTAAAAAAAAGAAAAATGAAATAATAGAAGATATTCTATTAAATTCTCCAAATTTAATAGAAAAGGATGGAGTTATTTTAAGAGAAAAAATTACTCCTAAGGTAAGTGAACCAGAAGTCGTAAAAGAAGAAGTGAAAACTAATAGTACATTTAGGGATAATCAGGTAAGAGAACCTCAGTTTACAGAAAGAAGAGAAAGGCCAAGAGATAATATTGGAGAAGCTGCTAGCGATAAAGGCGTTCTAGAGATATTAGAAAATAATAACTTTGGTTTTTTAAGATGTAGAAATTATTTAACTGGTGATAACGACATATATATATCTCCATCTCAAATAAGAAGATTTAATCTTAGGACAGGGGATCAGGTAGAAGGTAAAGTGAGAGAACCTAAGGAAGGCGAAAAATTCAGAGCTTTAATATATGTAGAGAAGGTAAACGGAGATAATCCTGATAAGGCTGTTGGTAGAAAGTCTTTTGAAACATTAACACCTATATATCCTAAGGAAAGACTTAGGTTGGAGACTGGTAATCCAAATGATTTAAGTTCAAGACTTATGGATATTATTTCACCAGTTGGAAAGGGACAAAGAGGAATCATTGTAGCTCCTCCTAAGGCTGGTAAAACAACACTGCTTAAAAAAGTAGCTCAGAATATATCAGGCAATTATCCTGATGTTAAACTAATAGTATTACTAATTGATGAAAGACCAGAAGAAGTAACAGATATGCAAAGAAGTATTAATGGAGAGGTTATATACTCAACTTTTGATGAAGAACCTCAAAATCATGCTAAGGTTGCACAAATGGTTTTAGAAAGAGCCAAAAGAATGGTGGAACAAGGTCAGGATGTAGTTATATTATTAGATAGCATAACTAGGCTTGCGAGAGCGTATAACTTAACTATAAACCCTACAGGCAGAACTTTATCAGGTGGACTAGACCCGGGGGCGTTAATAATGCCTAAGAAATTTTTTGGGGCTGCAAGAAATATAGAAGAGGGAGGAAGTCTTACTATATTAGCAACCGCTTTAATTGAAACGGGAAGTAGAATGGATGATATGATATTTGAAGAATTTAAGGGAACTGGTAATATGGAAGTTCACTTAGATAGAAGGCTTCAAGAAAGAAGAATATTCCCAGCTATAGATATTTATAAATCTGGAACTAGAAAAGAAGATTTACTTTTAACTCCAGAAGAAAAAGAAGTTGCGTTCACAATTAGAAGAGTTATGTATAGAGATGGTAATATAGAAAGTATAGCTGAGAAGCTTATAAATATATTATCTAAAACAAAAAATAACAAAGAGTTTATGGCTGTATTCCAAAAAAGCGATTTAGATAACAAAAACACTAGAAATTAATTTCTAGTGTTTTTGTTATCTATTAGATTTTCACTAAGAGAACAGATATTTTCTATTGATTGTGGTTTTTTTATTTTCGCTATATTATCCTTCATGTTGTTTAATATATCGGGATTTTCTATAAGTAAATTAATATCTGAGTTTATGTCTCGTATGTTTTTTACATATAATGCACAACCTGCTTTGGTTAAAAAAGATGTATTCTGAACTTCTTGTCCAGGTATTGCAAAAGGTATCATAATAGGCAACTGTTTTGCTAAAGATTCAGTAACAGTAAGACCTCCAGGTTTTGAGATTACTAAGTCACAATAATCCATAATTGAAGATACATCTTTAGTAAAGCCTAAAATATGAAGTTTTTTATTAGGTATGCTTTTTGAAGAATACTCACTTAAAAGTTTTGATTTTAGATGAGTATTGTTTCCGCATATCACTGTAATTCTAAGTTTGTTTTTATTTTTGATAAGTTCCTTGAGAACATGGGAAATACTGTCTAGCCCCATGCTTCCCCCCATCAACAAGATATTAAAATATTCTGAGTCCTTTGTTTCTAAAATACTAATATCTTTATCATAAAATATAGGATTTATAGGTATTCCATAAGGATATATTATATCTTTATCAATACCTCTTGCATATAAATACTCTTTTGTATATTCATTGGCAGTTATATAACTGTCAGTATATTTATCTATATAAGAATAATGAACCATAAAATCGGTAATTATCGATATAAAAGGTATATTAATTAAATTTTTTCTCTTTAAGTGAGTTACGATATTTACAGATAAAGGATGAGTACCTATTATTAAATCTGGTTTTGTATCAAGAATATAATTATATAGCTTTTTTTCAGTATTCCAAAATACATATTTTAATAATGTATTAGTGTGCTTTTTATCTGTAACTTTATAAAGAAAGCCATAAAGGTCGGGAATTGTAGATGCTAAAAATTCATAACCTTTTGTAATTGTGCTATTTAAAAAAGTTGAATTACTTCTTAAAAAATCATAAGTTTCAACATCAAATCCTCTTGAGTTAAAGACTTCCTTTAAAGAATTAGCTGCTTGATTATGACCTTGACCTGTTGATGTTGTTAAAATTAGTATTTTTCTCATTCAATTCACTCACTTTTCTAGATGGTAACGTTTCTATAAATAGTTTAACATTTTTTAAATTAAAGTAAATAATAAAAGTTAGAAATAGTTTTTATAAATTTAAGGTGGGAAAGAACCTGTCTTCCCCACCTTAAATTAAACATAATTCAAGGTGGAGAAAAAACTCCACCTGAATCATATCTGAACCTATCTAGAAATTAAAATCTAGATAAATTAAATTACTTGTTAAGATTGAATCTCTTATTAAATTTATCAACTCTTCCGCCAACGTCAACAATTTTTTGTTTTCCAGTGAAGAATGGATGACATTTAGAGCATATTTCTACTTTTAATTCTGGTTTAACAGAACCTGTTGTAAAAGTATTTCCACATGCACACTTAACAACTGCTTCATGAGTGTATTCTGGATGTATGCCTTCTCTCATTATATTCACCTCTTTCAAATTAAGTAAATTATAACACGTAACCTAATGTAACTATTAGAATATATCATGATAGATAGGAGTTGTCAATAAAACTTAAAGTAATAACCATAAAATATGTTTTTATAGAAGTTAAAGGTGTGATATAATCGAAAAAGAACGAAAGAAATGAGAGGAAGTATAGGGATGAGCAAGCTTTATTTTAGATATGGTGCTATGAATTCAGGGAAATCTACTCACTTAATGCAGGTGGCACATAATTATGAAGAAAGAGGTATGAGAGTTCTGATATTAAAACCCTCAAAAGATAAAAAAGCAGGTGAAAAACTTCTATCAAGATTAGGTGTTGAAAGAAAAGTAGATTTAATGATAGCTGATGAAGATAATATATGCACTTTATTAGAAGAAGAGAAAAAAACAAATGGAGAAATTCATTGTATTTTAGTAGATGAAGTTCAGTTTTTAAAAAAAGAACATATAGATGGTCTTTTTGAAGTAGCTGTAACTATGAATATACCTGTAATATGTTATGGCTTAAGAACAGATTTTTTGATGAATGGCTTTGAAGGAAGTGAAAGATTACTATTAATTGCTCACTCAATAGAAGAGATGAAAACTATATGTAAATGTGGTAAAAAAGCTATATTAAATGGAAGAAAAATAAATGATAGATATGTTTTCGAAGGAGAGCAAATAGCAATAGACAATATAGATAATGTAGAATATGAGTCATTATGTGGAGAATGTTACTTAAAATATAAAAAGGAAGAAAAAAATAATTATTAAAGGAATGATTGTATGAAAAAGGAAGATGTAGGAGGCCAAGCAGTAATAGAAGGAGTAATGATGAGAGGTACTAAGGGGACAGCTACAGCAGTACGAACTCCAAGTGGGAAAATTGAAGTAGAGTTTTCAAAAGAAGTTCCTATAACAAAGAAGTATTCAATATTAAACATACCTTTTATAAGAGGTTTTTTTGTTTTTATAGATTCATTGTTATTAGGAGTAAAGTCATTAAATTACTCGGCTAGCTTTTTTGACGAAGATGATGAACCTTCCAAGTTTGATGAATGGTTTAATAAAAGGTTTGGGGATAAAAGCAATGATATATTGATATACATAAGTTTAGCTATATCTTTTGCTATGGCGATGGGTCTTTTTGTATTAATACCAACCTTTATAGCCTCTCTATTTAGAGGGATAACAACATCCTCAATTGTTTTAAACATAATAGAGGCAGTTATTAGAATAGTTATACTTATCTCTTATATGGTAGGGGTAGGAAGACTTGAGGATATAAAAAGGTTATATCAATATCATGGAGCAGAGCATAAGACGATATCATGTTATGCTAGCAACGATGAGCTTACAGTTGAAAATGTAAAAAAACATACAAGGCTTCATCCTAGATGTGGAACAAATTTCATTTTTTTAATAATGTTTATAAGTATAATAGTATTTTCATTTACCAGTTTTAGTTCAGTAGGCGAAAGATTAATTTTAAGAATAGTATTATTACCTCTGATTACTGGAATAACTTATGAGTTAATAAAGTGGTTAGGTAGAAACGAAGGAGTGATTTCTAGAATAGTAGCAACTCCAGGATTAAAACTACAACTATTAACAACAAAGGAACCAGATGATGATCAAATAGAGGTTGCTATAAGAGCATTAAAAGAAGTAGAAGGAATAAAGCCAACAGAAATAAGTATTGGAGAATTACTTGGTAAGTCTACAGAAATACTTAAGACAGCAGATATAGATAGCTATATTATTGATGCACAGCTTTTATTAGCAAAAGTTATTGGTAAAGATAGATTATATATAATTACACATAAAGAAGAACTAGTTTCAAAAGAGCAAGAAAGTTTAATGAATACTTATATAGAGGAAAGAAGAAAGAAAAAACCTTTAAAATATATTACTAATTCAGCTGAGTTTATGGGAATGGAGTTTTATATTAAAGAAGGAGTTCTTGTTCCTAGAGGAGATACTGAAATACTAGTACATGAACTACTAGATATTATTAAAGAAGATAAAGAATATAAGATATGTGATTTATGTACAGGTAGTGGAGCAATAGGTATATCATTAGCAAATTTAAGAAATAATGTAAGTGTAGATTGTATAGACATTGAGAAAGTACCAGAAGAAGTTACTAATATAAATATAGGAAAATTTTCTTTGGAGAGTAAAGCTAGATTTATACATTCAGATTTGTTAGATAAGCCTATAAATAATAACGAGGAATATGATATTATAGTTTCAAATCCACCATATATTAAAAAGGAAGTAATCGATACATTGATGGACGATGTTAAAAATTATGAACCTATGGTAGCTTTAGATGGCGGTGATGATGGTTTAGACTTTTATAAAAAGATAGTAGAAGACAGCGTTAAGGTTTTAAAGAAAGACGGTATATTAGCTTTTGAAATTGGTCATGATCAAGGAGAAGAGGTTAAAAAAATAATGGAATCTAACGGATATACTGATGTATATGTTAAAAAAGATATGGCTAATTTAGATAGAATAGTAATTGGAACAAGAAAAGTTGATTAGAAATAATCAATTATGATATAATAATTAGATGTGAAAAATTATACTATAGATTAGTTTAAAAATAATTGTACGGAGTGATAATAATGTTACTAGACAGATTAAATTTTATAGAGAATAAATATGATGAGTTATCAGTAAAAATAAGTGATCCATCTATTATGGCAAACCAAAATGAGTGGAGAAAACTTTGTAAGGAACATGCTGATTTAGAGATAATAGTTAATAAATATAGAGAATATAAAGCTGCAACTGAAGACCTAGAAGTAAACAAAGAAATGCTTGGTTCTGAAAATGACAAAGAGATGAAAGAAATGATTCAAGAAGAAATAAGAGAATTAACGGAAAGAGAAGAAATTCTAGCTAATGAAATTCAAATTTTATTACTTCCTAAAGACCCAAATGATGATAAAAACGTATTTGTGGAAATAAGAGGAGGAGCAGGTGGAGAGGAAGCGGCTCTATTTGGATATAATCTTTTTAGAATGTACACAAGGTATGCAGAAACTCAAAGATGGAAAGTAGAACTTATGAGTGTAAATGAAACAGATATTGGTGGTTTCAAAGAAGTTGTATTTATGATTAAAGGAGATGGAGCTTACTCTAAACTTAAGTATGAAAGTGGAGTACACAGAGTACAAAGAGTTCCAGACACAGAATCATCAGGAAGAATACACACTTCAACAGCTACTGTAGCAGTTCTTCCAGAAGTTGATGATGTTGAAGTTGAAATAAGTGAAAAAGACTTAAGAATAGATGTTTATAGATCTTCAGGTAATGGGGGTCAATCGGTAAATACTACAGACTCTGCTGTAAGAATAACACATATTCCATCAGGACTTGTAGTTGCTTGCCAAGATGAAAAATCACAACTTAAAAATAAAGAAAAAGCTATGAAGATATTAAGATCTAGATTATTTGAAATAGCAGAGGCAGAAAGAACAGCTGGAATAGCAGAAGATAGAAAGAGTCAAGTTGGAACAGGGGATAGATCTGAAAGAATTAGAACATACAACTATCCACAAGGTAGAATTACAGATCACAGAATCGGATTAACATTATATAAGTTAGATGCTTTTATGGATGGAGATTTAACTGAAATGATAAACTCTCTAATAACAGCAGATCAAGCAGAAAAAATGAAGTTAATGGGAAATAACGATAGCTATTAATTCATATAAGTCAACTAAATTCTTAACATAAAAAACTCAGCTATGCTGAGTTTTTTTATCAACTGTTAATCTTAAAGGAGGTAGTTTATGAATATATCAAAGGCAATTAAAAAACAAAAAAAGTCCTCTAAAAGATTCAAAATTCTAATGATATTTATTTTTATATTACTGCCGATTATAGTTTTGTTAACAGATATGACTCAAGCATTTTTTATAGCATATTTGGTTTTTATAGAAGCCCTTATATTGCTAGCATTAATACATAAAGTTAACTGGGAGAAAATTGAGTTTAGCTGCCATAACAATAAATTGAAATATAAGTGTGGATTATTTTCCAAAGAACTGCTGATATTGTGCGATAAAGTACAGTTAGTTCACACAGAAAAATCAAAAGATGATATGGAAATAATAATAATATCAACAGTAAGATTTAAAAATAAAAGTTATAAACCTATAACTCAAGGATTTCTAAAAAAGTATCCGATGGTAAATGAAGAATACATAAAAATAAAAAAATTAGATCCAGAAAATATGTTTTATTTTCTAATTATTAGAAAAGGTTCTTTAGTAAAGTATAACTTATTAGATATTATTTTTAAAAATTGTGTTAAAGCTACATATACACTTGATGCTATAGAGAACATAAAAATAGCTAGAGGTCAAAAAGAGATTTAAGGAGAATCATATGGACACTAAAATTTCTATAATTAAAGATATACACAAAAATATTAAAAGCATAGAAGAAGCAGCAAGTGTAATTAAAGAGGGCGGAGTTGTTGCATTTCCTACAGAAACAGTTTATGGATTGGGAGCAGACGCGTTAAATCCACTAGCAGTAAAAAAGATATTTGAAGCAAAAGGAAGACCTCAAGATAACCCTCTTATAATTCATGTAGCTAACAAAAATCTTGAGAGTTTAGTTAAGGAAATTCCAAGTATTGCAAATAAAATTATGGATAGGTTTTGGCCAGGACCATTAACTTTAATATTTAAGAAAAAGAATATAATACCTGATGTGACTTCTGCCAATTTAGATACAATAGGAGTAAGAATGCCTAGTAATGAGATTGCATTAAAGTTAATAGAGAGTTCAGGTACACCAATAGCAGCACCATCAGCTAATATTTCAGGTAGACCAAGCCCTACAGATGTAGAAAGATGTATTGAAGACTTAGAAGGAAAGATTGATTACATATTAGGCGGAAACAGAAGTGATGTAGGTGTAGAATCAACAATATTAGATTTAAGTGTAGATCCTCCTTGTGTTTTAAGACCAGGTGGAATTACTTTGGAAATGCTTAAAGAGATAGATGAAAGAATATATATAGACCCTGCAATAATGAAAAAAAGTAATGAAAATATAAAACCAAAAGCACCAGGAATGAAGTACAGACACTATGCTCCTAAAGCTAAAATCAAAATAATAAATGGAAATACAGAAAAAACTATTGAAAAAATTAAAGATTTGTTGCAAAATTATATAGACAATAAATTAAGTGTTGGAGTAATGACTTGTGATGAACACATTAACTATTATTCTAATCAGGTAGAGATAATTTCTTTAGGGTCAAGAAAGAAATTGGATGAGATAGCAAAAAACCTTTTTGAAGCTTTAAGAAGTTTTGATGATAGAGGTGTAGATATAATCCTAGCAGAAGGATATGAAGAAAAAGATTTAGGAATTGCTATAATGAATAGGTTAAAAAAAGCTGCTGCTTACGATATTTTAGAAGTTTAATGGAGGTTTTGATGAAAAAGATTCTTTTTGTTTGTACAGGAAACACTTGCAGAAGTCCTATAGCTGAAGCTATATTTAATAATTTGAATAAAAACAAAGATATAATAGCTCATTCTGCTGGAATTAGCGTATTTCCTGGTAGTAAAACATCTAATAATTCTAAAGAACTTATTTTTTCAAATCTAGGAGTTGATTTCTCAAATAGAAAAGCAGTGCAGTTAACTAATATAGAATTAGATGAGGCTCATGTAATTCTAACTATGACTTCATCAATGAAAAGAGCATTAATAGATGCTCTAACTTATGGTTCTCAAAAAGTTTATACACTTTGTGAATATGTAGGTGAAAATGGGGATGTAATAGACCCATATGGTGGAGACTTAACTATTTATGAGAAGACATATTCTCAATTAGAAAAGTTAATAAATAAATTATTGCTAAAAATTAAAGAGGAAGAAGGTATTCTTTAGATACTTTTTCTTCTTTTTTTTGGATAGATTACCACAAATTTAATATGGAGGTGTATAACGATGAAGATAGCAATTGGCTGTGATCATGGTGGATACAATTTAAAAGGTGAAATAATCAATTATTTAGAAAGTAAATCAATTGAATATAAGGATTATGGAACCTTTACTAAGGAATCTTGCGACTATCCAGATTATGCTTTAAATGTAGCAGAAGCTGTAGTAAGCAAGGAATACGATTTTGGAATTTTAATATGTGGAACTGGTATAGGAATCAGTATAGCTGCAAATAAAGTTCCAGGAGTAAGGGCTGCATTATGTAGTGACACTTTTAGTGCACATGCAACAAGAGAACATAATAATGCTAATATTTTAGCATTAGGAGAAAGAGTTGTTGGTCCAGGACTTGCAATAGATATAGTTGATACCTTCTTAAATTCTGAATTTCAAGGAGATAGACATCAAAATAGAATAGACAAAATAACAAAAATAGAAGAAAAATATTATAGATAATATTAGGAGGATTTTTAAATGAGCAAATTAACACAATTAAACCACCCATTAATATTCCACAAGATGGCGCTTATAAGAGACAAAAATACAGGGGCTAAAGACTTTAGAGAGCTTGTAGAAGAAGTTTCAATGTTAATGGCTTATGAAGTTACTAGAGATCTTCAAACAGAATATGTTGAAATAGAGACACCTATATGTAAAACTAAACACAGAGTTTTATCAGGTAAGAAATTAGCAATAGTTCCTATATTAAGAGCAGGTCTTGGTATGGTTGATGGTATGCTAAAATTAATACCAGCTGCAAAAGTTGGACACATTGGATTATATAGAGATGAAGAAACTCTAAAACCAGTAGAATACTTCTGCAAATTGCCACAAGATATAGCTGAAAGAGATATAATGGTAGTAGATCCTATGCTTGCAACTGGTGGATCAGCAGCAGATGCTTTAACATTACTTAAAGAAAAAGGAGCTAAAAACCTTAGACTTGTATGTTTAATATCAGCTCCAGAAGGAATCAAATATGTACAAGAAATACATCCAGATGTAGATATATATGTTGGAGCAATAGATGAAAAGTTAAACGAACATGGCTACATAGTTCCAGGTCTAGGTGATGCTGGAGATAGATTATTTGGCACAAAGTAAAAATAGATTTAAGTAAATGAGGTTGGTTAATCCAACCTTTATTTACATTAAGGCAGATTTATTTTATAATTATATCAAAATATTCTTTGAGGTGGGATAATGGAGCGGAGAGATAAATACAATTATTATCTGGATATAGCAGAAACCGTTTTAGAAAGAGGAACGTGTTTAAGAAGAAATTATGGATCTATAATTGTAAAAAATGATGAGATTATATCTACGGGTTATACTGGAGCACCTAGAGGAAGAAAGAATTGTCTTGACATAGGAACATGTGTTAGAGAAAAACTAAATGTTCCAAGAGGAACTCATTACGAGCTTTGTAGAAGTGTACATAGTGAAGCTAATGCCATAATAAGTGCAGCTAGAAGAGATATGATAGGTGCAACTTTATATTTAGTAGGAAAAGACTCAAAAACAAAGGAATATGTAAAAGATGCTAATTCTTGTTCCATGTGCAAAAGATTAATAATTAATTCTGGAATTGAAAAGATAATAATAAGAAACTCTAAAGATGAATTTAAAATATTCTATGTAGATGAGTGGATAGAAAACGATGAGTCGTTAAATTATGAGGTTAAAGGATATTAATCCTAATGGAGGAAACATGAAAAAGATAAAAATATTTACTATATTTGGTACAAGACCAGAAGCAATAAAAATGGCACCATTAGTAAAAGAATTAGAAAAAAGAGAAGGTATAATTTCAAAGGTATGTGTAACAGCACAACATAGAGAAATGCTAGACCAAGTTTTAAATTATTTTGATATTAAGACAGACTATGACTTAAACATAATGAAGAGTAAACAAACATTAACAGGAATAACTACCAAAGTGTTAGAAGGTTTAGAAGAAGTTTTTGAAGAAGAGAAGCCCGATATGATATTAGTTCATGGTGATACTACTACAACATTTGGTGGAGCACTTGCAGCTTTTTACAAACAGATAAAGGTTGGGCATGTAGAAGCTGGACTAAGAACCTTTGATAAATATTTTCCTTTTCCAGAAGAGATGAATAGAAAGCTTACAGGAGCCTTAGCAGATATACACTTTGCTCCAACGGTAGGATCTAAAAACAATCTTTTAAGAGAAGGCGTAAAAGAAGAAGATATATATGTTACAGGAAACACTGTTATAGATGCTATGGAGCATACAGTAAAAGAAGAATATGTATTTGAAACAGAAGAGCTTAATCACATAGACTTTAACAAAAAGAAAGTAATAATGATAACAGCTCATAGAAGAGAAAATTGGGGAGAGGGAATAGAAAATATATGCACTGCTTTAAAAACTATAGTAGAAGAAAATAAAGACGTAGAATTAGTTTACTTAGTGCATCTAAATCCAGTCGTAAAAGATGTGGTATATAAACATCTAAATGACAAAGAAAGAGTTCACTTACTTACCCCTCAGGATACAAAAGAAACTCATAATCTTATGAATAAGTGCTTTATGGTAATGACTGATTCAGGAGGATTACAAGAAGAAGCTCCTCACTTAGGAAAACCTGTATTAGTTTTAAGAGATGTGACAGAAAGACCAGAGGCTGTAGAAGCTGGAACCGTAAAGCTTGTTGGAACAGATGTAGAGACTATAATTAAAGAAGCTAACGATTTAATAAGAGATAAAGAAGCTTACGAAAAAATGAGTAAATCTGTTAATCCATATGGGGATGGTAAAGCATCTGAAAGAATAGTGGATGCTATCGAAAAATATTTTGGATTAAGCGATAAAGAAATAGAAGAATTTAAAAATAATTAAAGTAAAAACTCAGCTATAAGTCTGAGTTTTTTATTTTAAGTAAGAAAATTAGTTGAATTTTTTACATTGTGTTTAATAATCAGAAAACCAGTTAACCAGTTAACCATAAAACCAGTTAACTGGTTTTATGGTTAACTGGAAATACAGATAACTGGAAAAGCAGATTTTTGGCTGAAATATTGATATAAAATTATCTAACTAACTATGATATAATGGTAGGAAATATTTAAAATAATATAAATAAGGAAAATAATATATATAAAATTGCTTATATAGAAATGAATAATGAGTTAATGAAGAGAAAAGTTTGTTATTTTTTTATCAAAAATCTTGATTAAAGATAAAATAGAAGTTATAATAAAAGAGAAGTTATAAATGAAAATAAAATCTTTAAATATATCCGTGGGAGGGTTATCAAAATGAGAGAAGTTGTTATTGTAAGTGCAGTTAGAACTGCATTAGGAACCTTTGGAGGAAGCTTAAAGGACGTATCAGCAGCAGATTTAGGTGCAATTGTAGTAAAAGAAGCAGTTAAAAGAGCAGGAATAAACCCTGAAAATGTTGATGAAGTTGTATTAGGAAATGTTATTCAAGCTGGATTAGGTCAAAATGTTGCAAGACAATCAGCTGTAAAGGCAGGATTACCATTAGAAGTACCAGCTATGACAATAAATAAAGTATGTGGATCAGGATTAAGAGCAGTTGCTCTAGCAGCTCAAATGATTAAAGCTGGAGATGCAGATGTAGTAGTTGCTGGTGGTATGGAAAATATGTCACAAGCTCCATATTTATTAAAATCATCAAGATGGGGTCAAAGAATGGGCGATGGAAAAATGGTTGACTCTATGATAAATGATGCTCTATGGGATGCATTCAATGACTACCACATGGGAGTTACAGCTGAAAATATAGGAGAGCAATGGGGACTTACTAGAGACGAATTAGATGCTTTCTCAGCAGCTTCTCAACAAAAAGCAGAAGAAGCTATAAAATCAGGAAGATTTAAAGATGAAATAGTTCCAGTAGTTATTCCACAAAGAAAAGGAGAACCAAAAGTATTTGATACTGACGAGTTTCCAAGATTCGGAACTACTAAAGAATCATTAGGAAAACTTAGACCTGCATTTAAGAAAGATGGAATAGTGACAGCTGGTAATGCATCAGGAATTAATGATGGAGCAGCAGCAATAATTGTTATGAGTGCAGATAAAGCTAAGGAATTAGGAATAAAACCATTAGCAAAAATTCTTTCTTATGGTTCAAAAGGATTAGATCCTTCAATAATGGGATATGGACCATTCCATGCTACTAAAAAAGCATTAGAAGGAACAGGATTAACAGTTAGTGATTTAGATTTAATAGAATCAAATGAAGCTTTTGCAGCTCAAAGTTTAGCAGTTGCTAAAGATTTAGAATTTGATATGAGCAAAGTTAATGTTAATGGGGGAGCTATAGCATTAGGTCATCCAGTTGGAGCTTCAGGAGCAAGAATATTAGTTACATTACTTCACGAAATGGAAAAAAGAGATGCTAAAAAAGGTCTAGCTACTTTATGCATAGGTGGTGGACTTGGAACAGCTTTAATAGTTGAAAGAGTATAGTTAGTTATATAAGATACCTATCAAACAATGATTTTAATCTTTGTTTGATAGGTATTTTTTTATTCCTTAGTGAAGTAACATAGGTTATTAAATAGGGGATTGATTAACCTAAAAAGTAAGATGGAATAAGGGTATAAAGGGTCTAGCTGCCTTCTTTGCTCCTATAATTATAAAAAGATAGCTTCAATATATAAATTAAAAGTAATTACTGATAAATATTTTGTGAATAAAAGTGAATGGCATTATTCAATTGTGGATTTAAAAAAGAAAATGTTTGATGAGGCAAGTTTAATTAAATTCAAAATATATCAAGAAATTAGTAATTTCCATAAAAAAATAGCAAAAAAATATTAATTGAAAATGTTGTCAAACTAGATGTTGCATAAAAATAAAATAATCAGAAAATTCTTAATAATGAATTGAGATGCAAGAATTATTTATTATTATAGATAAGAGAAAAATTAGTAAGATATCCCGACATAAAGCTTAGTATTTTAAGCTATTAAGGCAATTTGACGAAATAAGATGTATTTTAGTCTGATATAATGTTTTGTTAATAAAAACTAACAGTATATAATAATCACAGGCATTACAAAAAGGAGTCAAACTTATGGATAAATCCTTAAAAGAACTACTAGTTAAGAATTTTAGGTTTACGATTATAATAATAATGGGTATAACAGTAGCAGTATTATCGTTATTAGGTATAAAAATTGCATTTGCATATTTTATAGGTGCAATTTTAGGTTTAATAAATTTCATGTCTAGTGGAATTATTATGGGAAAGTACTTTTTGAAGAAACCAATTCTCATAAATATAGGATATATGTTAAGAATATTACTAATAATATTAGTAGCAATTCCTTTCACAAATGACTTAATTATGTTTTTAGCATATTTAGGTGGATTTATATCTCATCATATATGTTTAATTTTTTATTGGATTTTTATTAAAGAAAGGAAGTGATTATGCTTATGGAAGAATCAAAACCATTGTATTCTTTTATGGTTGGGAATTTTACAATAGATATTACTAAAGAACTTGTAATACAGTGGATAATAATGTTAATAATTATTTTATTAGCTTTTTGGGCAACTAAAGGTATGAAAAAAAGACCAAATAAAAAGCAAACAGTTGTGGAAGTCCTTTATAATGCTATAAAAGGTGTTGTTGTTCAAAATATGGGCGAAAAATATGTAGGATTTATTCCATACATAGGCACACTAGCGATTTTTATTCTATTGCTAAATTTAACCGGATTAATAGGTGTGGCACCACCTACTGAAAACTATAGTGTTACATTAGGATTAGCTTTAATGACTTTTGTGGTTGTTCAAGCATATGCAATTAAAACTATAGGGATCAAACATTACTTTTTAGGACTAGGTCAGCCATTTGCGGCTATGCTTCCATTAAATATAATGGAAAGAATAATGTTACCTGTATCTCTTTCATTGAGACTTTTTGGTAATATAATGGCAGCAACAGTACTTATAGAATTGGTATATCAAGCTTTAGGAAGTCTTTCTTTCTTTGCACAAATAGGAATACCAATATTTTTACATGCATATTTCGATATATTCGATGGTGTTATACAAATGGTCATTTTTGTTATGTTGACCATGATTAACATAAAAATAGTAGCAGAACATTAATATCTAAATTTTAAGGAGGAACAAAAATGGAAATTGCAATGAGAGCATTAGGGGCAGGTATCGCTGTATTAGTAGGAATTGGAGCTGGTATAGGTATAGGAAATGCAACAGGTAAGGCTGTGGAAGGTATTTCTAGACAACCAGAACAAAGCGGAAAAATAACTACTACTTTATTAATAGGTTGTGGTTTTGCTGAAGCAACAGCTATATATGGACTATTAATATCAATCTTATTAATTTTTGTAGGTATAAAATAATAAACAAATAAATGGAATTATAAATTAATTATTGACTCCAGAAGGGAGGCATGGGCTTCGAGATGGAAATAAACGTATCGTTGATTGTAGGAACTATAATAAATTTTATTATTTTGTTAGCAATTTTAAAGCACTACTTCTTTAATAAAGTAAAAGATGTTATAGAAGATAGACAAAATGAAATTGAAGATAAGATAATAAGAGCAGATGAAGATTTAGAAAAAGCTAGAATATTTAAGCTTGAAAATGAAAGAATACTTAAATCAGCAAGAGAAGAAGGTAAAAAGATTACTGAAGAATATAAGAGAAAAGCTGATAAAGTTCACAGTGAAATTCTTCAAGAAGCTAATAAAGAAGCAAATGTAGTAATGGAAAGAGCAAAAGTTGAAGTTGAAAGAGAAAAAAATAAAGCAGAAGCTGAATTAAAGAAGCAAGTTGTTGATTTAGCAGTAATGCTATCCGTAAGAGCTTTAGAAGAAAGTATTGATGAGGAAAAACATAGAAAACTTATTAATGACTTTATAGCTAAGGTAGGTATTTAATATGTATGAATATTTGGATAGAAGATATGCTTTAGCTCTTTATCAGGTTGGAGAAGAAAAAGGTAAGGTAGAAGAATATTTACGTGATTTGAGAGAAATCTGCGATCTTGTGTACAATAATCCAGAGTTCTATGAGGTTATAAAACATCCTCAAATAAGTACATCTAAGAAGAAAAGTACTTTTGTAAATATTTTTAAAGGAAAAATTGATGAAGAATTATTATCTTTCCTATTATTACTTATAGAAAAAGATAGAATCCTTTATTTAAAAGAAAAACTAAATGAAATGGAAAAAATTCATTTAGAGAGAAATAATACTTTAATTGCTAAAGTTAAAAGTGTTATTCCCCTTACAGAAGAACAGCATAATAAGCTAACAGAAAATTTACAGAATAAATATGATAAAAAAGTGGTTCTTCAAGAGGAAATTGATAAAAGCATAATTGGTGGGTTATACGTTAGAGTTGGAAATGATGTAATAGATGGAACAGTAAAATCCAAACTCGACGAAATGAAAGCTCGTATGCTAAAGAGAGAATAGAGGTGAGTCTATGAATATCAAACCAGAAGAAATTACATCAATTATTAAAAATGAAATTCAAAAATATGAAAAACAAATAAAAACAGTGGATTCTGGTACTATAATTCAAATAGGTGACGGTGTTTCTAGAGTTTATGGCCTTGACGATTGTATGGAAGGAGAGCTTTTAGAATTTCCTAACAATATATATGGAATGGCACTAAACTTAGAACAAGACAATGTTGGATGTGTTCTTTTAGGATCAGAAGAAGGAATAAAAGAAGGCGACATTGTAAAGAGAACCGGAAAAATAGTTGAGGTACCAGTTGGAGACGCACTTGTAGGCAGGGTTGTTAACTCTTTAGGAGTAGCTATAGATGGAAAAGGACCTATTAAAAATGATGGTTTTAGACCAATAGAAGTTCCAGCGCCAAGCATAATTGATAGAAGTTCAGTTAATGAACCTCTACAAACTGGAATAAAAGCTATAGATACAATGATTCCTATAGGTAAAGGTCAAAGAGAGCTAATAATTGGAGACAGACAGACTGGAAAAACAGCATTAGCTTTAGATGCTATTATAAATCAAAGAGGCAAAGATGTTATATGTATATATGTAGCTATTGGTCAAAAACAATCTACAGTTGCACATATAGTTAACACACTTACTGAAATGGGGTCTATGGATTACACAATCGTAGTAACTTCAACAGCTTCTGATAGTGCTCCTCTTCAATATCTTGCTCCTTATGCAGGATGTTCTATGGGGGAATACTTCATGAATAAAGGAAAAGATGTTCTTATAA
Organism: Clostridium intestinale DSM 6191; assembly: GCF_900130055.1. Taxonomy (GTDB): domain Bacteria; phylum Bacillota; class Clostridia; order Clostridiales; family Clostridiaceae; genus Clostridium_T; species Clostridium_T intestinale. The sequence continues at coordinate 11,032 of NZ_FQXU01000018.1, read as the reverse complement.
TATATGATGATTTGTCTAAACATGCGGTTGCTTATAGAACAATGTCATTATTACTTAGGAGACCACCAGGAAGAGAAGCTTATCCAGGGGATGTATTCTATATACATTCAAGACTTCTAGAAAGAGCTGCGAAGCTTTCAGAGAAGAATGGTTCAGGATCACTTACAGCTCTTCCTATAATTGAAACATTAGCAGGAGACGTTACTGCTTATATACCAACAAACGTAATATCCATAACTGATGGACAGATATTCCTTGAGTCAGAATTGTTTTATGCAGGTCAAAGACCAGCTGTTAACGCAGGTATTTCTGTATCAAGAGTTGGTGGTAACGCTCAGATAAAAGCTATGAAGCAAGCTTCAGGAACATTAAGAATAGAGCTAGCTCAATACAGAGAACTTGCAGCTTTTGCTCAATTTGGATCTGATTTAGATAAAGATGCTAAAATGAGATTAGAAAAAGGTAAGAGATTAGTAGAGATATTAAAACAAGCTCAATATAAACCTATGGATGTTGAAAAGCAGATAATGATTCTTTATTCTGCAGTTAATGACTTCTTATCAGATATCAAAGTTTCTGATATTAAGAAATTTGAAGCAGAGTTTTTAGAATTTATGGATACGCACCATAGAGAAATAGGAAAAGCTATAGTAGAGCAAAAAGTATTAAGTGATGAAATTAAGACTGGTTTAGAATCAGCTATATTTGAATTTAAGAAGATGTTTCTACAAAATGCGTAACAGCAAATTTTAACCTATACAATAAGGTGTAAGGAATTTAAAGCCTAATATAATAAGGTGTAGGGAATTGATACCTAGATATAAGTGAAGGAATTAAAACCTAATAAAATAAGGTGCATAGCAAAAGCTATGCCATCTTTTAGGAGGTGGATATATGGCAGGAGCGGGACTTATCCAGATAAAAAGAAGAATTAAGTCTATAACTAATACAAAGAAAATTACAAAAGCCATGGGACTTGTTGCCACTTCAAAACTTAGAAAAACAAGAAAACAACTTTCTTTTAATGATAAATACTTTAATTCTTTAAAAGATTTAACAGAAAGTTTAATAAGTTCTATAGAGGAAGATGACAATAGTATTTATTTTAAAGCTAACAATCAGGGACCTGCATTATATATTTTAATTGCATCTGATACAGGATTATGTGGAGGGTTTAACGGAAATATAGTAAACTATTTTATGACTCAAAGTGTAAATGCAGAAAATGCTGAGGTTATGGTTGTAGGGCAAAAAGGATTATCTTATCTTAAGAGGTATAATCAAAGTACATTAGCAGAATATGTTGATATACCAGACGTACCAACGGTTAAGGAAGCTAAGATAATTTATGAACATGCAATTAGACTTTATAAAGAAGGAAGTATTTCAGAAATAAATGTAATATATGCTGAATTCATTTCCCCTGTTAAACAGAATATGAAAAAAGCTAAACTACTTCCAATGGATAAAATAGAAGGTAAAAAAGCTAACATTATAGCAGAACCTAATATTGAAGAAGTTGTTGAAGGAACTTTGGATATTTATTTGAAATCATATATATTAAATTGCATGCTTAATTCTAAGGCAAGTGAGCAAAGTGCTAGAATGACTGCAATGGATGGAGCAACTAATAATGCAAGTGATTTATTAGATGCATTAAATACTAAATATAATAGAATCAGACAAACCGCTATAACTCAAGAAATTTCTGAAATAGTTGGTGGAGCTGAGGCTCAAAAATAGTGAGGAGGTATACTAATGCCTGGTACTATCGGAAAAGTAGTTCAAGTAATTGGACCAGTTATTGATATAAAATTTGATACAGATGCTCTTCCAAACATATATAATGCAATTGAAATTTGTATGGGAGAACATAAAGTTGTAGCTGAAGTTGAACAACATATAGGTGATGATATAGTTAGAGCTATAGCGATGGAAGCTACTGAAGGATTAAAAAGGGGTATGGACGCTTTAGACACTGGTAAAGCTATAACAGTACCTGTAGGAGAACAAGTTTTAGGTAGATTATTTAATGTCCTAGGTAGCCCTATGGATGAAAAGGAAGAGGTAAAGGCTGAAAAGTACTACCCAATTCATAGACCTGCTCCAACATTTCAAGAACAATCTGTTGAACCAGAGATGTTTGAAACTGGTATTAAGGTAATAGACTTAATTGCTCCATACCAAAGAGGTGGAAAAATAGGTCTATTTGGAGGAGCTGGAGTTGGTAAAACAGTTCTTATACAAGAACTTATAAACAACATAGCTAAACAACACGGTGGACTTTCAGTGTTTACTGGTGTTGGAGAAAGATCAAGAGAAGGAAATGATCTTTATCATGAAATGATGGATTCAGGAGTTATAAATAAGACTGCTTTAGTATTCGGTCAAATGAATGAACCACCTGGTGCTAGAATGAGAGTAGCATTAACAGGACTTACAATGGCAGAATATTTTAGAGATAAAGGTCAAGATGTATTATTGTTTATAGATAATATATTTAGATTTACTCAAGCTGGTTCAGAAGTATCAGCTTTACTTGGAAGAATTCCATCAGCTGTTGGATATCAACCTACATTAGCAACAGAAATGGGTGCTCTTCAAGAAAGAATCACATCAACAACTAATGGTTCTATAACATCAGTTCAAGCAGTATATGTTCCAGCGGATGATTTAACGGATCCAGCTCCAGCGACAACATTTGCTCACTTAGATGCAACAACAGTTTTATCAAGAGAAATATCAGAACTTGGTATTTATCCAGCTGTTAACCCATTAGAGTCAAGTTCTAGAATACTTGACCCAAGAATAGTTGGTGAAGAGCATTATGAAGTAGCTTCTAAGGTTAAGCATATTCTTGAAAGATATAAAGAATTACAAGATATAATAGCTATCTTAGGGATAGATGAACTTTCAGAAGAAGATAAACAAATAGTTTCTAGAGCAAGAAAAATACAAAGATTCTTATCTCAACCTTTCACTGTAGCTGAACAATTTACAGGATTCCAAGGTAAGTATGTACCTGTAGCTGAAACTGTTAGAGGTTTTAAAGAAATTCTTGAAGGAAAACATGATGATATTCCAGAATCAGCATTCCTTTTTGTTGGATCTATAGAAGAAGCTGTAGAGAAAGGTAAGAAGATTGCTAATTCATAGTAGTTTTATGAAGGGAGAATATTATGTCTAAAAAATATACTTTAAAAATTATAACTCCCGATAGAGAATTATTTGAAGGTGAGGTAAGTAAAGCTGTAATTCCAACTAATGATGGAAATATAGAGATATACGCTAATCATACACCTATAACAGTTATAACTGTTCCAAATAAAACTGAGTTTGTAGATGAAGCAGAAAATAAAAAAGTACTATTTACATCAAGTGGAGTTGTAACTTTTAATGATGGTATGCTTACTTTTTGTTGTGAATCAGGTGAATGGCCAGAGGAAATAGATATTGCTAGAGCTGAGGACGCCAAAATGAGAGCAGAAAATAGAATAAAAGATTCAAGTAAATTTGATGAAAAAAGAGCTAAACTAGCATTAAGTAGAGCTCTAGTTAGAATAGATATTAAAAATAATTTGTAATAAATAAAACCCTAGCAGTGTTAGGGTTTTATTTTATGCTTACAATATGGAAAATATTCACAAAAAAATAAAAAATTAATATAATAATAATATATCTAAGTGAATAAAAGCTTTTTGCCTTGACAATAATTAAGAGGAAAGGTAGGGGGTATAATGAAGTACAAAAAATTTGCAATGGTTGTACTTTTCCTTTTTTCTCTCTTAACTTTTTTAAATTTGTACAATTTAAAATGCCAAGGTTTTCAAAGTTTAGAAGGAAAGTTTTTAGAGAACTATAAGGATGTTGAGAGAACTTTAATAGTTGAAGGTAAAAGTTATTTAAATAACCAGGATTTTAAAGATTTAATAAAAAACAAAATGAATAGTGAATTTTACGGAGAAAAATCTTTAGAAGAAAATACTACTTCTTTCTCTTATAAAATATTAAATGAATTAGATGATATTCAAGTAGATGTATATAATGATGAAGAAAATTCTTTTAGAATTATATATTCAACAAAGAATAAAAAGGAAAATCTAGAAGAGGTTAAAAAAAATATAAATCATCTCCTAGAGGAAGTATCATATGATGTGAGATATTTTAAAGAACTTAAGGGAAGAATAGATATACAAGGAGATTTAGAAGAAGTATTAGACAAGGAGCTGAAAGCAGTAGGAATAAAGAGCTATACATCTTTAAAAATTAATAATGGATATACTGGGAAGGCAGAATTGGCTAATAGTACTATAAACTTCGCTATTTGCACATATGAAAAAAACTCTTATATGGTTATTGGCGAACCATTAATAGTTTCAACATATTAACAATAGTTTATGGAGGATAACATGGAAAAAATCAGAGTAAAAGGTGGAAATACTTTAGCTGGTGAAGTTAATATTAGTTCTGCAAAAAATTCTGTGCTCCCAATAATAGTAGCATGTATTTTATGTGGAGATGAAATTACAATAAAAGAGGCACCACTCTTAGAGGATGTATATGTTATATGTAATGTATTAAAAGAATTAAATGCTGAAGTAGAAATAAATAAAATAACAAGAGAATTAAAAATTAATACAAAAAATTTAATTCCTAATAATGCAAATAGTGAACTAATAAAAAAAATGAGGGCATCATTTTTAATAATGGGACCTATGATAACTAAGTTTGGTTATTGTAAGTTATCGCATCCAGGTGGATGTAATATAGGAACAAGACCTATAGATCTTCACTTAAAAGGATTAAAAGCTTTGGGCGCAGAAATATCCATAGGACATGGATATGTAGAAGCTAAGGCAAAAGAACTTATAGGGAATCGAATTTACTTAGACTTTCCTTCTGTAGGAGCAACAGAAAATATAATGATGGCAGCGGTTTTTGCTAAAGGTACCACTATAATAGAAAATGCTGCTGAGGAACCAGAAATATGGGATTTAGCAAATTTCTTAAATTCTATGGGAGCAAAGGTTTATGGAGCTGGACAGGGAAAAATAACTATTGAAGGAGTTAATTCTCTAAAACCAGTAGTATATAAGCCTATATTTGACAGGATAGAGGCAGGAACGTTTATGGTTGCTGCAGCTATAACTAAAAGTGAAATAACTATAAATGGAGTTAATGAAGAGCATTTAAGACCTACTATTGAAAAACTTAAAGAATGTGGAGTAATAATGGAACTTGTAAATGGGAAAATGAGAGTTGATGGAAGAGGAGAATTAAGACCAGTAGATATAAAAACTCTGCCATATCCAGGTTTTCCTACTGATATGCAAGCTCAGATGATGGCTCTTTTAAGTCTCACAAAAGGTTCAAGTATTATATCAGAAACAGTTTTTGAAAATAGATTTATGCATGTCCAAGAACTACTAAGAATGGGAGCAAATATAAAAATTGATGGTAGAACAGCAATTATAGAAGGCGTTGATAGATTAACAGGTGCAGGAGTTAAAGCAACAGATTTAAGAGCAGGAGCAGCAATGATATTAGCAGGATTAGTAGCAGAAGGAGAAACAGAAATAAGCGAAGTATATCATATAGATAGAGGGTATGTTAATATTGAAGAAAAATTAAAAATGTTAGGTGCAGATATAGAGAGAATATATGAATAAAAAAATCAGCTTATGCTGATTTTTTTATTATTTGTCATAGCTTTCATATTTCTGAGTATATATAGTTATGTAAATTAATTATGAGGTGATAGCTATGAAAAGATATAATTTTGATGCAGGTATTATGAGAAAAGTTGCATTATATTTTTCCTCTATATTATGTTTGATATTAATTCCTATAATAGTACTAAATGGAGAAATTGCTACTCCTAAGAATAAAGATGATACTACAATTAAAGATGATGAAAATACAAACATAAATAATAATACTAATGATAAAGACTTTTCAAAAATAAAAGTTCATCATGTTGAAAGTAATTCAAATGAAGAGATGGATTTAGAAGAGTATATAGTGGGAGTAATAGCTGCAGAAATGCCAGCAGAATTTGAAATAGAGGCTTTAAAGGCACAAGCTATTGCTGCAAGAACTTATGCATTAAAAAGAATAGTAACTCCTTGTGAGCAGGCTAATGGAGCTGATATATGCGATACGGTTCATTGCCAGGTATATATTAGTAAAGAGAAAAGAATGGGAATGTGGGATAAATCTCAGGAAGAGGAAGAAAATTATTGGAAGAAGTTTCAACAGGCGGTACAAGAAACTAAAGGAAAAGTATTAAGTTATGAAGGTAAGCTAGTTTTATATCCACAGTTTTTTTCAACAAGCTGGGGTAAGACAGAAGATTCAGCTTCCGTATTTGCATCAGATGTACCTTATTTAAAATCTGTAGATTCTCCTGGAGAAGAAGATTCAAAAAGTTATAAATCAAATAAAGAATTAACTGTAGAAGAGTTTATTAAGTTGGTTAACAATAAATATAAAGAAGCGAAGTTAAGTGCTTCTAATCTAAATGGTTCAGTAAGTATATTAAGTAAAAATCCTGGTGGATCTGTTGCGGAAGTTAAATTAGGAGGAGTTAAGATAAAAGGAACTGAATTTAGGATATTATTAAACCTAAAGTCAGCTAATTTTACCATTAAGGTAGCTAACGGAAAGGTAAATATCGAGTGTATTGGTTATGGTCATGGGGTAGGGATGAGTCAAAGAGGAGCAAATGTAATGGCTAAAGCTGGTACTAAAAGTGAAGAGATACTTAAGCATTATTATAAAGGGGTAGAAATAAAAGATATAAAGGAAATTAACCTAAATTAAAATATTTTAGAAGTTATATACGAGTTAGATTTTTAATTCATATATAACTTTTTTTTATGTAAAAAATGTCGAAATAAAATAGAAAAAAGTAATGGAAAAATTGTATTTTTTTAGTTTATAAAGGACAGACTACCAAATGGAGGTGTTCATAACTAATGGATAAAAAGAACAGATTTGAAAAATTAAAAAACTTACTTAGAAAGGAGAGTTTTTACGTAATTTTATTTTTGTGCCTATGTGTGGTAGCTAGTGCAGCAGCGATTTCAGTAAGAAAAGCTAAAGCGGATTTAACTCCACCTGTAGCGGATAGTTCGGATGACTTACCAATTAATATAAATGATTCTAGTGGAAACAATGTAATTGATAACGCTGATCAGGTTAAAAATACTAATGATAAGTCAAATGAAGAAAAATCAGACAACAATAAAGATGCTAATAAAACTTCTCAAAACACAACACAAAAATCAACCACCGTTTCAAATACAAATACTGTTAAATTTAATAAACCTTTAGATGGTACATTATTAAGAAAGTTTTCATATGGTATTGAGATGGTAAAAGTTGATACCAATAATTATGAAAGTATAAAAGGAATCGATATTTCAGCAAAAGTTGGAACTGATGTTGTAGCTGTAGCTGAAGGAATTGTTGAAGAAGTTGGAGAAGAAGATGGTGATTTAAGTGGATGGTATGTTGTTATAAAACATACTAATGGTATGAAGAGTAAATATGCAAACTTAGATTCAAATATCAAAGTTAAAAAGGATCAAAAAGTTACTCAAGGAGCTGTTATCGGTAAAGTTGGAAATACAGCTAAGAAATTTACTAATAAAGATGTTGGAGAACATTTGAAATTCCAAATGGTAGATTCAAAGGGTGAACAAGTTGATCCATTAAAATATTTTACACTTAAGACACAATAATTGATTTATATAATTGAAATCAGTCATTTTATAAAATGGCTGATTTCTAAAAACATTAAATAAATATTAACTAATATAACTAAATGAGGAGGATCCAGCTTTGAAAGACTATATTGAAGAAAGGGTACTAGAGGTTGCTCAGTATATAATAGATTCGAAAGCTACAATTAGAAAAACTGCAAAGGTTTTTGGTGTTAGCAAAAGTACTATTCATAAAGATATGACTGAAAGATTACCTAAAATTAACCCATCTATAGCACAGGAAGCAAAATATATTTTAGATTTAAATAAAGCTGAAAGGCATATTAGAGGTGGAAAAGCTACAAAATTAAAGTACAAGGCTATTGAATAGATTCATTATTCCATATTATAATATAAAAAGGAGAATATTGTTGAAAAACTTTAAATATTTTCGAATTTTATCATTATAGGAGTGAATATAAAATGTGGTTTTGGAAGATGGGAAACGACTTAGCCATAGATTTAGGTACAGCTACTGTGTTAGTTTATATGGCAGGAAAAGGAATTATTTTAAAAGAACCTTCAGTAGTAGCGGTAGATAAAAATTCAAATAAGGTACTAGCTGTAGGAGAAGAAGCAAGAAAAATGATTGGCCGTACCCCAGGGAATATCGTTGCAGTACGTCCATTAAGAGATGGCGTAATATCTGATTACGATATTACTGAAAAAATGTTAAAACATTTTATTCAAAAAAGCTGCGGCAAAAGAAAAATTTCCGCCCCAAAAGTTATGGTATGTGTACCATCACAATCAACTGAAGTTGAAAAAAGAGCAGTAGTAGATGCTGCTAAAAATTCAGGAGCTAAGTCAGTATTTTTAATAGAAGAACCACTTGCAGCTGCAATAGGAGCTGGATTAGATATTTCAAAACCAAATGGAACAATGGTTATCGATATTGGTGGAGGAACCACTGATATAGCAATTATATCTCTAAATGGTGTAGTTGTAAGAGCGTCAATTAAGGTTGCTGGAGATAAGTTTGATGAATCTATTATCAGATTTATAAGAAGTAAATACAAGCTTATGATTGGAGAAAAATCAGCAGAAGAGCTTAAGATAACTGCTGGATCAGCACTAAGAGGCTCAAGAAATGTTACGGCTATAGTAAAAGGAAGAAATTTAATTACTGGATTGCCAGATAATATAGAAGTAACTACTGAAGAACTTACAAAGGCATTAGAAGAACCAGTAAGATTAATAATAGATAAAATTCGAGATGTATTAGAAAAAACCCCACCTGAGTTAGCGGCAGATATAATAGATAAAGGAATATTAATGACTGGTGGAGGGGCCTTGCTTTATGGATTCGATAAATTAATTGAGATAGAAACTGGAGTAAAAGTTAATGTAGCTGATAATTCAGTAGATTGTGTTGTTTTAGGATCTGGAAAAGCATTAACGTCTTTAGAAAAAGGACATGGTGAGTTTTTAATCTCAGATAAATAGAGTATTTATAAAAATAAAATGCTGCTAAAAATTCTATATTTTTAGTAGCATTTTATTTTTATATAGAAAGTTTTTTTATATCACTCAAATAGTAAGAGTGAACTATTCCTTTAACAATAGATTTACTCATATCCATTATTAAAGAAAGGCGTATAGTTCTATTAGAAAAAATTTCGGTAGCGCTACTTGAATCAACAATTCCTATAATTGAGGCATTACCTACATCAGGAAGAGTTTTTCCAACACCCTTTCCAGGATGTATAGCATAATCTCTAACATGAATTTCACCTATTGAATTAATATCTCCTAGACAAGCATCTATGCCTATTATTAAAGAATTAGGATGATTTTTATTAATCTCAACTAATTTTTTATCTATATTTAATGCGTGGATAGGTGAAGATAAAGTTCCGTAAATTGGTAAGGGTATTAGAGTTTCTTTTAGTAATGTACCTACTAGTGGTCCAAGAGAATCTCCTATACATTTATCAGTTCCTATACAGACTATTACAGTATTGTCTTTTATATAGTCTCTCAAGAAGTAAGCTATTTCGTAATAGGCCATATTTTCTTTATAATTTACTTTAACTTTATTCAAAAAAACCATCCTTTCTACTTGATGTATAAACGGTACTTTATTATATATGCAAGCAAAAAGAACGTTATTATATATAATAAAAAATTATAATATCAAAAGTATAAAAATGATAAATAATGGCAATAAAGGTTAATAGTAGAGAGGTGATAAAATGAATAAAAAAATTTTAACGATATTAGTTATATTAGCAACAATTATAAGTGTAGTCTTTATCTTATATCCAAGTAATCCTAAAAAAACAACGGAACAAAGCGTACAAGTTAAAAATAATACATCTAAGAAACAAGTTGTAGATAAAGCAAATAATGAAAATAATACTAGTGTAAAAAATGATAAATTGGAAAAGGAAAACAAAGCAGACGACAAAGGTAAAGCTGAAAATAGTGACCCATTAATTAAAGTTGAAGGTAATGAGTATGAAGATTCATATATAGATAATTCTAAAAATAATTATAATAAACCTGATAAAAAAGAAGAAGAGGCTTTGACTGCAAGTATGATTTTTAAGGTGGATAAAAATACAATAGAGAAGAAAATTTCTGTATCTAATAAAGCGAAATTGCTTTATTATGCAAGTAAATTATCTAATTTTGATTATGCACAAATCAAAGATATATTAGATAATGGAGATGAAGTGGATGGAGCTAAAGATATAGTTAAAATATTAAAAAATAGATTAAAAGCGAGTGATTATGAAGAAGTTAAAAAAATTCTCAGTCCTTATATAGATATAGAAAAAATAGAAAATCATATTAGTGTATAGGTTTAAAAGAAAGTTTGAAAAAATCAAATAATAGACTAATAAGGAGAAAAATATAGAAAATAGGAGTTTAAGTGTAATAATATCTGTAAATGAGGTATTTTAAGAGTTGAAACTTATTACTTATCCCCTTATACTAATCATTGTCGGTTCTGTAAAGAATCAAGATAAATCCGCTGGCATGGCTCAACGGTAGAGCAGCTGACTTGTAATCAGCAGGTTGTAGGTTCGATTCCTATTGCCAGCTCCACAAAACATGGAGGAGTTCCCGAGTGGCCAAAGGGGGCAGACTGTAAATCTGTTACGTTTCGTTTCGATGGTTCGAATCCGTCCTCCTCCACCATTTTTTAAAAAATAAGGGCGCATAGCTCAGCTGGGAGAGCACCTGCCTTACAAGCAGGGGGTCACAGGTTCGATCCCTGTTGTGCCCACCAATAGTTATAATATTAAATTATAACCAAG
>NZ_FQXU01000008.1:254666-324765 GCF_900130055.1 Clostridium intestinale DSM 6191 | reverse complement strand
AACAAAATATTCATTTTGTAGGATATTTTAAAAATCATACTTGAAAGGGGTAATTTTATGAAATTTTTTAACAATCTAAAAATGGCACCTAAAATAGTAGCATTATTTATCACTGTGGCTATGTTCATAATTATTGTAGGATTTATAGGAATCAATAGTATGAGAGGGATAAATGACAATGCTATAGCTATGTATAATAAGAATCTTAAATCTGTTGAAATGATAGAAGATCTAAAAGAAAAGATAGCTGATTTAAGAGCTAATACTATAATATTAGTATATCAAGATGATAAAGTAGAAACTGATGTGGAACTTGAAAATAAAATTATTAAGTTAATAGATGAAAGTAATGAAATTTCAGGTGAATATGAAAAAAGTTTTTTAGATAATCAAGATGAAAGAGATTTTTTTAGTAATATCCAAAAAGATACTAGTACATATTATGATGGTTTAAAGAAGGTTATAAAATATAATAAAGAAGGAAATAAGGAAGACGCAACTAAATCAATGGGAGAGTTAGGGGCTATAAGAGAGAGAACATATAGTAATATAGATGAACTTGTAAACCATAACGTTGAAGAGGCAAAAGAAGCTAATGATAAAAATATGGATCAATTTACATATGCTACGAATATGAGTATAGGTGTAACTGTAATTGGGTTTATAGCAGCTATAATAATTGGTATAAGTATATCCTTATCTATTGCAAAGAGATTAACCAAGGTGGTTAACTTTGCTAAGGCTTTGGAAAATGGAGATTTAACCAATGAGATAATTGTAAGTTCACAAGATGAAATAGGAGAAATGGGTGAGTCTTTAAATAAAGCAAAGGATAGTACTAAGTTACTAATTTCTGAAATAATGAATGGCTCTGAGGAAATTAGTTCTGGAAGTGAGGAATTGTCTGCTGTTATGGAAGAAATATCTGGTAAGATTGAAGTTGTTAATGCTGCAATTGAGCAGATAGATAGGGCAGTTCAAGACTTGAGTGCAACAAGTGAACAAGTAAGTGCATCAACTCAAGAGATAGGAGCATCTACAACAGAATTAGCTAATAGAAGTGGTATAAGCTTACAAGCTGTTAGTAAAATAAAGAGCAGAGCAATAGAAGTAAAAGAAAAAGCAGATAATAGTATAAGAGAAGGAAATAGTATATATGAAGAGAATAAACGTAATATTTTAGTAGCAATAGAGAATGGTAGAGTAGTTGAAGATGTTAAAATCATGGCTGATTCAATAGGATCGATTGCTGAACAAACTAATTTGTTAGCACTTAATGCTGCTATAGAAGCTGCAAGAGCGGGAGAAGCTGGAAAGGGGTTTGCTGTGGTAGCTGAAGAGGTAAGAAAACTTGCAGAGGATTCTTCTAATGCAGTTAATGATATTCAATCAATGGTGCAGCAGGTTCAAAATGCATTTAAAGATTTATCTAAAAGTGGACAAGATATTTTAGGATATATCGAAAATAGTGTTAAACCTAATTACGAATTACTTATGAATACAGGAATTCAGTATGAGAAGGATTCAGAGATTATAAATGAAATGGCTGAGGATGTATTAAAATCATCGACTCAAATAAGCCAAGTTATAGATCAAATAGGAAGTGCCATACAAAATTTATCTTCTACTGCAGAAGAATCAGCTCAAAATTCAGAAGATATAACAGTAAGTATAAACGAAGTAACAGAAGCGATAGTAGATGCAGCCAAAGCTTCTCAAAGACAAGCTGAAATATCTCAAAATTTAAATGAACTATCACAAAAATTTACTATTTAGGTAAAAATGAATTTAAGTATTGAAGTATTAAAAACAGAGGCTGATAAAGGTAGTTATTTAATTTATGAATATATTGATGATTTTATAGGTTTAATTATGAAAGATGAAGACGAAGTCTGTTTTTTAGAAACAGATGATAGGGATAGTAATATCATAAGCAGTAGAGACACAATACATATAATATTTAATAGTATAAATAAAAGTTACAATATAAATAATGAAGAAATATTCTACAGAATAAATAAAATTTTAGATAAATATAAGAATAGGTATCAAAGGCAAGTAATTACTTTTTGTGGTGAAGATGCATTAAATCATATTGAAAATATTATTAAGATAATAGATAGATTTAATCCTAAAGGTAATAATATGGAATTTAATATTATGGGTAATGGTGCTCTACTAACAGATAGTGTAGTAGATGCTGTTATAACTACAAATGTAGAGGTTTATGTTGCTTTGGATGAAGAGGATTGTTATTATGAGCAAATCAAAGATAATTTATTGAGATATAAAAAGAGATATTTAGGTAATAATAACATTAAAATAATGACCTCTTATGATTTTCATACTGATTTAGTGAAGATGAGTGATTTTTATGAAGAGAGTGGTCTATATGTAGCAATACTAAAAGAGAGATTTTTATATAATGAAACTAAGTCGGAAAAAATTTCTCAGGAGCTTATAGATAAATATTTAGAGGAGTATAAAATATTAGAAGGTAAATATAATAGAAATAATTTAAAGGGAAGTTATTGTTCAAATTTTTTAAAATTATTTTTGGGATAATATATTTAGATAGTGTAATATTATTTTAATAAAGTTATTCTATTTGTTATAGTAGAATATATAAAGTAATTTTAGAGAATGGGGTTTTATAACTTATGACAAATATTTCTTATGAATCAATACTTCAAAATGTTCCAGTTGGTTTTGCATATCATAAAATAATATTAGATGATAATGGACTACCTTGCGACTATATATTTATAGAAGTTAATTTAGCTTTTGAAGAAATGACTGGTTTAAAAAGTAGTGACATCATAGGGAAGTCTTTAACAGAAGTTATTCCAAATATAACAGATGACAATTTAAACTATATTTCTTCTTATGGAGCAGTTGCTTTAAATGGTGGGATTATAGAGTATGAGGAATATTCTAAGGCTTTAGATAAATGGTATAGGATTCAAGTATATTCAGACAAAAAATATTATTTTGCAGTAAATTTTTTAGATATAACTAAGCAAAAAGAAGTAGAAAATGCATTAAAAGCAAGCGAAGAGAAATATAGATTGATTACTGAATCAACATCAGATGTAATATGGGTTTTTAACTATACTAAATATTGTTTTACATATGTGAGTCCATCTATTAAAAATTTATTAGGATATACTCAAGAGGAAGCTTTGGATATTACTTTAGAAGAATTTTTAACTAAAGATTTTTTAGGTGATTTAGATGAGCGCTTTAATAAAAGGATAGAAGTTTTTCTAGAAGATTCAAAACAAGATATATCATATATCTTAGAAATGAAAAGCATTCATAAAAATGGGCATTTAGTATGGGTAGAAACCGCTGGAAAATATAGATTAAACAATAGAAATGAAATAGAAATTGTAGGAGTGTCACGAAATATAAGTGAGAGGAAAAAGGCAGAGGAAAAGATACTTTATCTAAGTTATCATGATCAGCTAACAGGAATTTATAATAGAAGATATTATGAAGAAAAGATCACAGAAATAGATAAGGCTGAAAATATGCCTATGACTTTGGTAGTAGCAGATGTAAATGGACTTAAACTTACTAATGATGCTTTTGGACATTTAGTTGGTGATAAACTTCTTATTTATACAGCTGAGGTCTTAAATAGCGTAATTAAAGAAAATGATATTGTGGCTAGAATTGGTGGAGATGAATTCGTACTTTTACTTTCTAAAACTGATAATAGAAAAGCAAAAAGAATTATTGAGGTTATTAAAAAGAAATTATCTGCTAAAAAGATAGGAAATATGGAATTATCAACTTCTTTTGGATATGCAGTGAAAAGCAATTTAGATCGAAATATTATTGATCTTTTTATTGAAGCTGAAAATTATATGTATAAAAATAAGTTAATGGATAGTAGAAGTAATAGAAGTAAAACAGTAAAATTTATAATTAAAACCTTATATGAAAAAAGTAATCAAGAAGAAGGTCATTGTAAAAGAGTAAGTAAACTTTGTGGGGAAGTTGCAGATTTACTTGATATGAATGTTAATGAAGTTAATGAGATTATAACTGCTGGATTACTTCATGATATAGGTAAAATAGCTATTGGAGAAAATGCATTTTCTAAGTCTGAAAAGTTGACTCAAACAGAAAATAATGAATACAAGAGACATTCTGAAATCGGATATAAGATACTAAAATCTTCCGATGAGTTTAGTAATATAGCTGAATACATATTGTATCATCATGAATGTGTAGATGGTAGCGGATATCCTAAAGGTTTAATAGGTGAAAGTATTCCTATTCAATCAAGAATACTTAGTATAGTAGATTATTATGATAATCTAATAAATCCACGGAATGGAGAAAAAGTCTACAGTAAAGAAGAAGCAATTGAAAAGTTAAAGATATATCGTGGCAAGAAATTTGATATTAATATTACAAACACATTTATCGAAAAGATTTTAAAAGAAAATGATCAAATCTAGGAAACTATTAATAAATATTGACAGAAAATTGATTTTGGAATAATATTATAATTAAATGCGAGGAAAAGAAGAGTAATAATATGGAAAGTTTATAGAGAGCTGGGGTAGGTGAAAGCCAGTAGCTGAAAATGTTATGAAGATGGTCTTGGAGCGGGTTTTCTGAGCCTTAGGGTTAGGAGGATACGGTGGCAACCGTTATATTGCAAAGTATATTAAGTACTTAATGAGGTGCTATTTGGTAACAATGGCATAAAATAGAGTGGTAACACGTATAATACGTCTCTATATAGGGGATACCCTATGTAGAGGCTTTTTTTATTTATAAATTTTTATGTTTTTAATTTTTTAGGAGGAAGATTTTTATGTGCGAGAAAAAACCATATTATATCACTACACCAATATATTATCCATCTGCTAATTTACATATAGGTAATACTTATACAACAGTAGCAGCAGATGCATTAGCAAGATTTAAGAGATTAACTGATTATGATGTTATGTTCTTAACTGGTACAGATGAACATGGACAAAAGATTCAGCTTAAGGCAGAGGAGAAGGGTGTAACTCCAAAGGAATTTGTAGATGAAATAGTGGCTGGAATAAAGGATCTTTGGGAGCTTATGAATATCAGCTATGATAAATTTATAAGAACTACGGATGATTATCACATAAAGGCTGTACAGGATATATTTAAGAAGCTTTACGATCAAGGAGACATATATAAGGATTCTTATGAAGGTTGGTATTGTACACCTTGTGAATCTTTCTGGACTGAAACTCAACTAGTTAATGGAAATTGTCCAGACTGCGGAAGACCAGTTGAAAAGGCTAAGGAAGAAGCATATTTCTTTAAGATGAGTAAATATGCAGATAGATTAATAAAACACATAGAGGATAATCCACATTTCATTCAACCTGAATCAAGAAAAAATGAAATGTTAAATAATTTCCTTAAACCAGGGCTTCAAGATTTATGTGTATCAAGAACAAGCTTTAACTGGGGAATTCCAGTTACCTTTGATGAGAAACATGTAGTTTATGTTTGGATTGATGCTTTATCTAACTATATTACAGCTTTAGGCTATGGAAGTGAAGACACAGAGCTTTACAAAAAATATTGGCCAGCAGATGTTCACTTAATAGGTAAGGATATATTAAGATTCCACACTATTTATTGGCCAATTATGCTTATGGCTTTAGATGTTCCACTACCTAAACAAGTATTTGGGCATGGATGGCTTTTAGTTGATGGCGGTAAGATGTCTAAATCTAAAGGAAACGTAGTAGACCCAGTAGTTTTAGTTAACGAATTTGGGGTTGATGCTGTTAGATACTACTTATTAAGAGAGATTCCTTTTGGAGCTGATGGATTATTTAATAATGAAATATTTATAAAGAAGATAAATTCAGACCTTTGTAATGATTTAGGTAACCTTTTATCTAGAACTGTAGCTATGATTGAAAAGTATTTTGGAGGAATGATTCCAGCACCTCTTGATAAAGAAGATGTTGATGATGAACTTATTAAATTAGCGTTAGAAACTCCTATAAAAGTTGAGAGAGCTATAGATAATCTTAAAATCCCAGAAGCTTTAGAAGAAGTTTGGGAGCTTGTAGGTAGAGCTAATAAATATATAGATGAAACAACTCCATGGATATTAGCTAAGGATGAAAGTAAAAAGGATAGATTAGGTACCGTATTATATAACTTATCTGAAAGTTTAAGATTTATAGCTGTACTTATATCACCATTTTTACCTGATACAGCTAACAAGATAAATGAGCAGATTAATACAGAAGTAACTACTTGGAACTCTTTATCAGCCTTTGATGGAACAGCTGCTGGAGCTAAGGTAGTTAAGGGAAATAACCTATTCCCAAGAATAGATGTTGAAGCTAAGCTTAAAGAGCTTGAAGCTTTAAAACCACAACCAGTTGTAGAAGAAGTTAAAGAAACTATAAAACCTATTAAAGAGGAAATAACTATAGAAGACTTCGAAAAAGTGGATTTAAGAGTAGTTAAGGTATTAAGTGCTGAAGCTATAAAAGGAGCTAAAAAGTTATTAAAGCTTAAAGTGGATTTAAATGGCGAGGAAAGACAGGTAGTGTCAGGAATAGCTAAGTATTATAAACCAGAAGATTTAGTTGGAAAGTATGTAGTACTTGTGGCTAATTTAAAACCTGTTAAATTAAGAGGAGAATTATCACAAGGTATGCTATTAGCTGCTTCTAGTGATGATGATGCTCAATTATTTTTAGTAAACCCAGGTGAACTACCAACTGGAAGTGAAGTTAGATAATTTTTAGTGATTTAGAGCTAGTGATAAAGTGATTTATTACTAGCTTTAAATTTCAGGAAGTGAGGGGCAATATGAAAGTAGTAATAGGCAATGCATGGCCTTATGCAAATGGATCATTACATGTTGGGAGATTATCTTCTTTAATGCCAGGTGATATTTTGGCAAGATACCATAGACTAATGGGTGATGAAGTTATTTTTGTATCTGGAAGTGACTGTAACGGTACTCCTATATTAATTAAGGCAAAGGAAGAGGGAACAACTCCAGAGGTAATATCTGAAAAGTATCATAAAGAATTTAAGGAATGTTTTGAGAAGTTGGGTTTTTCCTATGATTTGTTTGGAAAGACTAGCTCAGAACATCATCATGAAACTGTTAAGAAGTTTATTTTAGAACTTTATAATAATAAATATATCTATGAGAAATTAGTTACTCAATATTATTGTGAGGAATGTGGGGAATTTTTAATAGATAAGCTTATTGAAGGTACATGTCCACATTGTCATGGAGCAGCTAGAGGGGATCAATGTGAAGAGTGTGCAGAAATATTAGATCCAGAGGACCTTATAGATAAGAAGTGCAAAAACTGTGGCAAGGAACCAGAAGTTAAGGAGATTAAGCATTTATTTTTCTCTTTATCAAAGTTTGAAAATGATGTAAGAAGGATATGGATAAAGCAAGATGGCTGGAGAGATAATGCTATAAAACTAACCAAGAGATATTTAGATGAAGGTCTTAGAGATAGGGCAGTAACTAGAAATATTTCTTGGGGAGTTGATGTTCCTTTAGAGGGATATGAGGATAAGAGGATATATGTTTGGATAGAGGCTGTTATGTCTTATATTACAGCTAGCATTAAAGTTTGTGAAGAAAGAGGAGAAGATTGGAGAGAGTACTGGGAAGATGAAGATTCGAGAGTATACTTTATCCATGGAAAAGATAATATTCCTTTCCACACAGTAATATTCCCTGCCTTATTAAGTGGAATAGGCATTAAAAATCCTAACTTAAGAATGATTTCTTCAGAATACATGAACCTTGAAGGTAAAAAGTTTTCAACTACAAAAAATTGGGCAGTATGGATGCCTTATATGATAGAAAATTATAACCCCGATGCTATAAGATATTATTTAACTATAAATGGGCCAGAGAAAAAAGATTCGGATTTTTCATGGAGGGGATTTATAAATTCAACTAATAATGATCTTCTCGGAAGTTTTGGGAATTTTGTCAACAGGTCTTTAGTATTTATCCACAAATACTTTGATGGAAGTCTACCTAATTGTGGATTAAATCCTAGATGGAAGAAGGATTTTTTTGATTTATATGTAGAGGTTGGAGATAAAATAGAGGCAGGAGAGTTTAAGGATGCCTTAGAGGATATATTTATATTCATCAAAAAAGTAAATAAGTTTTTTGATGATGAAAAACCTTGGATTACCGTGGAGAAAGATAAAAATAAGTGTATAGAAACTTTATATACTTGTGTTCAAATAATAGCTAATTTATCTAATCTACTTGAACCGTTTATTCCATACTCTTGTGATAAGATAAAGGGTTTTTTAGGAATTGAGGAGAGAACTTGGAGTTTTATTGAGATTAAAAATCCTAAAATAGGAGATTTAGAAATACTTTTTGAAAGAATTGATAAGAAAAAGGCTGTGGAAGAGGTTATAAAACTTAAAGAAGAAAAAATATAAAAAGAAAAGGCCCTTGTTTATCTTAGTCAAAGGGGGACGAGATAACAACAAGGGCCTTTTACATGATGGTTTTTAGGGGTAAATAATAATGCTTTAACAACTTTACAAGATTAAGTATATAGAACCAATATGTCAGTTCTATGACAAAATACGAAACAAATTATAAACATTATTAAAAAGAAATTAATTAAGCATTATCTTTTATTTCTTCTAAATCTAAAATAATTATTTTAGATCTGTCATAATCAATTAATCCATCTTTCTTCATATTAATAAGCTCACGAGACAAGGATGGACGTTGAACCCCTAATTTATCAGCCCAATCTTTTTTAGACATATTTAGGTTTATCTCTAAGGACTTATCTTTTTTATATAATGATAAAATATAATTACATATCATCTGCCTTAAGGACTTCATACTTACTTGTTTAAGTTTGGAACTTAAAGCCATTGCTTTATTGGATAAGATTCTTAAAAAAATTACAAGAAACTCATGATTTTTTTGAAGTAAGGTCTCCACATAAGATTTATGTATATGTAAAACTGTGGATGAATTTTTGCAAACAACTGACATTGGATAAAAATGCCTATCTCCAAAAAGAAGATTTTCTCCAAAAACATTTCCTTTATCTAAACTGGCAACTATTAATATATTGCCATCAGCATCAAGTTTTTGGATTTCTATAACACCATCTAACACCACACTAAGATAATCACAAGATTCATCCTGCATAAATAAAATATCTCCAGCTGAATATGTTTTAGTTGAATTATTTTTAGCATTAAACAATTCAGAGGCTTCATCATCAGAAAAAGATTTAAATAACTTACACATTCTAATTCCTTCAAGAGCATGAGAATTATTCATAAAAAACACCGCCTTTAAATTATTATCCTTAATATTTATTGAAAAAGCAATATGGTAAATTTATAATGAGATTTAGTATAGACTACATATATTATCAGGAGGAGATAAAATGAATTTATCCATAAGTATATTAATAGGAGCTGTAATAGGATATATAACTAACTGGTTAGCTATAAAGATGCTTTTTAAACCACATACTGAAAAAAGAATTGGTGGGATTAAATTACCTTTTACACCAGGACTTATACCAAAGGAAAGAGATAGAATAGCAAAAAGTGTTGGAGATACTGTTGGTCGTCATCTTGTGACTGGAGAAAATATGATGGAAGCTATGGAATCTCAAGAGATGAAGAGCTATTTACATGATATATTTATAAAAAAAGTTGAGACTGCAAGAGAATCTAATAAAAATATAAAAACATTAGGACAAGAATTATTAGAAGAAAAATACGAAACTTTTACATATTCTATAAAAGAAAAATCATCTACATATTTAATTGATAAAGTTTCAAGCGAAGATATGATTGATAAAATAACTAAAGAAATACAACTAGTATTAAAAGATATGCTCAAAAAAAGTCCAGTGGATGTTTTTAATAAACTTCCTATAAAAGATATATTAGATAAAACTTTGAAGTCAGAAGATTTAAAAAAGGATATAGGTAATGTATTAAACTATGGTATAGATAGTTTAGGACAAGAAGGTAAAACATTAAATGACGTAATACCAAAAGGATTTTTTCAAGGGATTGAAGTTTATACATATAATGAAAGAAATGAAATTTCTTTTTATTTAAGACGTTTATTAAGACAGGAAGAAGCTGCTAACAAGATAAAAGATATAATAGAGAAAAATGTTATTAGTAATATGAATCCTTTAGTTTCTATGTTTATGAGTACTGAGTCGCTTTATGCAAAATTTACTACTATAGTAGATGATTATTTAAATAAAGAAGAAAATAAACAAGAAATAGCTATGATGATTGGAAATATGATAAAAAGCTTTGGCAACAAAGAAATAAGTTCTATAGTTCAAGGAATACCTCAACATGCTAAAGATGAGATAATAAAAGATTTACAGAAAAAAATAGTAGATTTATTAAATGGAGAAGAGTTTACTAATAAAATAATAAACTTTGCAAATGGAAAGTTAGAAAAATTCACTACTATAGATGAGTTATTAACCTTCTTTAATCCAGATTATGAATTAAAAATATCCATAGAAGTTAAAGGAGCAATTAAGACTTTAGTAAATAGTGAATCCTTAAAGGAAAAAATACAAGAAATTATAGATGAATTGGTAGTTTCTGTAGAAAATAAAGAATTAAAAGAAGTAATGCCAGAGGGGAATAATGAGAGCTTAGATGCCGTATTTAACAAACTTCAAGAGTTAGCAGGAAACCTTTTAAAAAGCAGTGGAGGAGATTTTATAGAAAAGCTAAATATAGCTAAAATAGTTGAGAAGCAAATAATGTCTTTCCCTGTTGAATATGCAGAGGAATTAATTATAGAAATTGCTAATAAAGAACTTAAAGCTATTACTTGGCTCGGTGCTTTATTAGGTGGAATTATGGGGATTCTAACCCCTGTATTATCAAGCTTGTTTAAATAATATTACATTATGTGAATAAAATGTAAAAAATATGCAATAATTTATAGATAAGAGGTGGAAGTATTGGGTAACAAATATAACATAATAGATTCTCATGCTCATTATGATGATGAGTCTTTTAATGAGGATAGAGATGCAGTAATAAAACAGATACAAGAAAATGGAGTAACGGGAGTTTTGAATTGTGGCTCTTCTTATGAGGGGTTAGTTGGCTCCTATGAATTAGCCAATAAATATGAGTTTTTCTATGCAGCTTTAGGAATCCATCCATCTAATGCTAATGAGCTAACTGATGAGGTAATAGACTTCATAAGAGAGAAAAGCAAAAATCCTAAAGTTAAGGCAATAGGCGAAATAGGACTGGATTATTATTGGGAAGAAAATCCGCCTAGAGAGGTTCAAAAAAAGGTGTTCAGACAACAGCTGAAGTTAGCTGAAGAGCTAAGTTTACCTGTAGTAATTCATGACAGAGATGCACATGGAGATACTTTAGATATACTAAAAGAATTTCCAAAGGTTACAGGGGTAGTACATTGTTTTTCTGGTAGTGTGGAATTTGCAAGAGAATGTTTAAAATTAGGATATTACATAGGTTTTACTGGAGTAGTAACCTTCAAAAATGCTAAAAAGATTCTTGAAGTAGCAAAAGATGTACCTTTAGATAGAATGTTAGTAGAAACGGATTGTCCGTATATGGCACCAACACCTTATAGAGGAAAACGAAACAAATCAGACTATATAGAGTATATAATAGAAAAATTAGCAGAAATCAAGGAAATCGACCCTTTTGAGGCAAATAAGAAGATTAATGATAATATTGTAAGGTTGTTTAAAATGGAAAAATAAGGTAAAATAGTTCTTGCAAGTTTAATTTGGTGGTATACAACAAAGGATAGTTAAGAATTAGGATAGGAGTCAGAAAACATATTCCCAGTAGTGACTGTTAATGGATTAAAGCTATCATTCAATATAATTTTAACTTATGCCAAGTGAGCATTTCGTAACAGTTACAATAAATGCAGGAGATGTCAATTTGACAAGCTTTAATATTTTGTTTATAATGCAAAAGACACTCTTGCCAAAGGAGGGAATAAAATGGTAGAAAAATTCAAACAGCATTTTAAAAGAGTTTTTTCTAATGGTCCTAAGGCAAAAATCGTGTTGTGTTCAATAGTAACATCAGTGCTAATACTTACAATTTACAACATGAGAACGACAGTGATTGTTCGAATAGATAATGAAGAACAAAGAATAGTGACATACAAAGGGACTGTTAAAGGGGCGTTGCAAAGTAACGACATAACTCTAGGTGAAAAGGATAAGGTATCCCCTCAATTAGAAGATAGAATTAATGATGATGATATCATTTCAATTAAAAGAGCTGTGCCTATTGAGGTCTATGTAGATGGTGAGACCCTAGAGATACAAACTGCAGAGAGCAACATAGAGGATATGCTAGAAGCTGAAAACATCACTCTTAATGAGGATGACAAGTTAAGCATTTCAGCAGATACCCTAATAACAGAAGATTTAAAACTTAAAGTAACAAGAGTGGAAACAAAAGATATTGTTGAAACTCAGGCATTAGATTATCAAACTGTTGTTAAAAATGATGATAGTATGGATAAGGGGATGTCAAAAGTTGTTCAGGAGGGTACTCAAGGAGAAAAAGAAGTTACAGTAAAGGTGATATATGAAGATGGCGTAGAAGTTGAGAGAAAAGTTGTTGGTGAAAAGATAACTAAGGAACCTACTAGTAAAGTGGTTCATCAGGGAACTCTTAGCTACGTTGCTCTCTCCAGAGGTGGAGATTCCAAACTTTACTATAAACAAGCTCTTTCTGTTAAAGCGAGTGCTTATGCTGGTGATGGTATAACTGCAACAGGAACAGTGCCTAAGAGAAATCCATCTGGATTGAGTACTATAGCTGTTGACCCAAGGGTCATTCCTTTAGGAACAAAGGTCTATGTTGAAGGCTATGGTTACGCAGTTGCAGAGGATACAGGCGGTGCAATAAAGAATAACAAAATAGATATTTTTATGAATTCCACAAGAGAGTGTTATCAATGGGGAGTAAGAACAGTTAATCTTTATGTTGTAGCGTATCCAGGACAGTGGTAAAATAAGAAGGTGACTCAGATAATGAGTCATCTTTTTATCGTTTAAGGAAGAAGAGTATTATTTAGATTACATATATGAGTATAATGTGAAAGGAAGAAAAGTTTGTGATAAAGGAAGTTATTGTAGTTGAGGGTAGAGATGACGTTACTGCTGTTAAGAAAGCAGTGGATTCAGAGGTAATACCTGTTGGCGGTTTTGGAATTAATAATAAAGTAATAAAAAGAATTAAAGAAGCTCAAAAGAGACAAGGGGTTATAGTATTAACTGATCCTGATTTTGCTGGAGAGCGTATAAGAAATATAATAGCTAAAAGAGTTCCAGGTATAAAACATGCTTATATAGGACGAGATGAAGGTACAAAAGACGGGGACATAGGGGTTGAAAATGCTACACCAGAGTCTATATTAAGAGCATTAAACAGGGCTAAGGCAACAGTTACAGAGAGAAGGGACTTTTTTAATGTAGAAGATATGCTCTTTTTTAAACTTACAGCAGATATAAAGTCTAAAGAGAGAAGACATCTTTTAGGAAAAGAATTAGGAGTAGGGTATGGTAACACAAATCAATTAATATCAAGGTTGAATAATTATGGAATATCTAGAGAAGAATTTATACATGCTGTAAAAAATGTAGAGAAAATCATGGAGAGTGAAGAATAATATTATGGATGTAAAAACACAGGAGTTAGTAAAAAAATATAATTTTAGGTTTTCTAAAAGTTTAGGTCAGAACTTTTTAATAGATGATAGCGTACTTGAAGATATAGTGGAAGGTGCAGAGGTATCTGAGGAGGACTTAGTAATAGAAATAGGTCCAGGGGTAGGGACGTTAACTAGAGAGCTCATTAAGAAGGCAAAGAGAGTAGTCGCTATAGAATTAGATTCAAATTTAATACCTATACTTACTGAGGAATTAGGAGATGAAGAGAAGTTTTCTCTAATACATAATGATGCGCTAAAAGTAAATTTTGATGAAATAATGGCTGGGGAGAAAAGTGTTAAACTAGTAGCAAACTTACCTTATTATGTTACTACACCTATTATAGCTAAGCTTTTAAATGAAGGTTATAAATTTAAGTCTCTTACTATAATGATTCAAAAAGAAGTTGCAGAAAGGATGAACTCTGAGCCAAACTGCAAGGAGTATGGTTCAATATCTGTTTTAGTTCAATATTTCTGCACAACTAAAATTATAAGAAAAGTAGCACCTTCAAGTTTTATGCCTAGACCTAAGGTTGATTCTATAGTTATAAGACTAGATAGATTAGAGCAACCTAGAGTTGAACTAAAAGACGAAAAACTATTTTTTGATATAGTTAGAAATTCTTTTAATATGAGAAGAAAAACCTTATGGAATGCTTTAAAATCTTTTGGATTAGATAAGGAAAGTATGGAAGGTGTCTTTAAAGATGCTGGTATAGATCAAAAGAGAAGAGGAGAAACCTTAAGCATAGAAGAGTTTGGTGCTTTGGCAAATTCTCTGTATGAAAAACTTAATAGATAATTATTTCAAATAAAAAGTGGCTTAGGCCACTTTTTTATTTCGTCTAAAGGAAATTCTTTTGAACATATTTTAACTATTTAATCATATAATGTAACGAATAAATATAAGTGGAGGGACCGTAGAGTTGGCGCATGGAAAATTATATAGAAACTTTATAATATTACAAGAGGATGAAAGGGGACACTCAACAGCTCAAGATAAACCTCTATCAGGCTATGCAAAGGTTGAGGCTAAAGACGATAAATGTAAAATATCTTTTTACGCACAGAATCTTAAAAAAGATGAACATAAACACTTCATGATGATAGTGAGTGCAAAAAAAGACATGAGACAGCTTATGAATTTAGGAGAAGTGAACATAACTGATATAGGAAAGGTAGATGGTTATAAAGAATTTAGCGTTAATAACATTGGAGGTATGGGACTAGGTTATGACAAAATATCAGGGGCAGCTATAGTAAAAAAAGTTGGCGATAAGTTAGAATTTTTAATAAGTGGATTTATGAGTAATGAAATGCCAAAGGATGATTGGAAACAGTACCCTGTGGTTAATAGTGTTGATTTAGGTAAGTTTACAGGTTCAACTCTATATTCACAAATTACATCACCAACAGCTGCACAAGCTCCTACACAAACACCAGGAGCAATGCAATCACCAGGAACAATGACAGAAGAAAATGGTATTTATGAAACTCCATATGATGGGATGGGAGAGGCACCTTTATATGAAGATGCAGTTCCTACCATGGGAGCAGGAGCTACAATGAATGGTCCAGGAAGTACCATGGGAGGCCAAGGAGGAATGACAACTGGGCAAGTAGGTACTATGGGAAACCAAGGTGGTATGATGAATGGCACAGGAAATATGCAAAATCAGCCAGGATATAGTACACCAGGAACTCAAGGTGGAAATATGTATAACACTACTTCACCACGAAATGTAGAAATTGATAATAAACCTTTATATGATAGTTCTTATACCACAGTAGGAAGAAATATTGGAGGGGCTAAGCCGCCGATAGTTGAAGAGGATACTATTGAGGTAAGAAGTGAGTTTGACGAATATGAGAACAAGATAGTAGATGATTATAGTGAAGAAGACTTCAAGATTAGAGGATCTGTTGGAGAATTTTTTGAATCTTTAGCTGAAGACTTTGAACTTGATAGACACAAAAATAAAAAGAAGGATATAAAACATTGTAAATGGTATAAAGTACCTGTGGATAATCTAGATGAGATGTGTAATATAGCTGATTATAATAAGTACACAGTAATATACTATCCTATGATAAATTATTATCCTTACTTTAAAAAACATAAACATTATTGTATAGGCTATAAATGTAATGACAAAGGAAAGATGAAATATATAGTATATGGAATTCCAGGCAAAAAGGATAAGGGAGATCAACCATATGGAGGAAAGACAGGTTTTGTAACATGGATGGAAGATGAAACCCTAGGAGATGGAATGGGTTATTGGTTAATGTTCTATGATTTCAGAAACTCTGTTATTGTAATACCAGCAGAAAGATAAGATACGATCCTAGAAGTATGTATTTATTTCTAGGATCATAATTTATTTATAAATCTTTAATCATAGATTTATGTTAAAGAGAGTATAAATAAATTATTAAGGATTATCTAGGAGGTTTTTATGAATAGAAAGCAGTTAGGCGTTACTATAGTACTTATATGTTTAATGGGGCTATTGTTTGTAGGACAAAGGATATTCAATGAAAGATTTCAGTCGATTTCATTAATGAATAATAATATAACAGATTTCACAGAGTATACAGACAAGGATAAGGAAATTTCTTTTAAGTTACCTAGTCAATGGGAAAACGGTGATAGAAGCTTACCAGGGAATTATATAACATATTATAAGAGTTTTTCTGACAGTTCATTAGGTATTACAGGATATGTGCAGTTAATAAATTATAAGGGGGATGATAAAGCTCTTATAGAAAAAGATAAGGAATATATAGAAGGGGAGATCGGAAACTATAGTTTAGATAGTTATCAAAGTAAAAACTATAAGGGTTATAAGGCTTCTTTTATAGTTACGGGTGAAAATAAAAGAGAGACATTTTATGATGTATATTATTTAAAGATAAAAGGTGAAAAATTAGTTAAGTTTAGCTTTATGGTAGATGGCAAGTATTACAAAACTAATTATCAAGATATTTTTAAGGTTTTGGTGGATTCAGTGAAATAAATTTGATATAAAAAGTATTAAGTATTATAATTTATTTATGATAAGGGGAAGCTTAGCTTCTCCTTATTTAGAATTATGTTTATTGTTATGATTAACATAATTAAATAAGTTAAGAGGGAGAAAGTTTAGGTATGGGAAAGTCTATCACGAAGTTTAGTTTGTTAATGTTAGTAATATTAACCCTATTTACGGGGTGTTCTATAGTAGATAAAGGGAAACTTAAATTAGGGCTTAAAAATGAGGACTTCGAGTATATAAAAAATGATGAGGTTGATAAAATAGTAATACAAAGTACTAGAGATAAGGGTTTTAGATTCGTAGTAACAGATGATAAAACTATTAAGGATGTATATAATCTACTTTCTTCTGCAAAAGCGATGAGTGAAAAGGTGGACCTTGAATCAGATTACATTTTTGAAATATATGTAGGTGAAGAGGTAAAAAAGTTTAACTACGTAGTAGGGGTAGACGAAAAATCTAAAGGGAATTTTTATGATGAAAATAAAGTATATTATGTTTCTAGTAGAATCGATAATGACATAATTCAAAATCTATCTTTTGTAAGAAAACCAAGAGATTTTAGCACCATATATTATGGAAGCATATTGAAGGTTCTTGAAGAGAAGAAAAGTTATTTAAATGATGGCAACAAAAAAATAGGTATAGATATATTGGGAGATGTAGAGTGTACTAAATACATATTATCTAGGGATATAGAGTCCTTTAATAGCGATATGGCTAAGATAACTAATAATGTTAAAATAATAAATGGGAATAAACAGGATTTTGATGTGATAATAACCGTTAGAAATCAAGGGTATACATCAAAAAAATTCAAAACTAACATAACTATTGAAAATAAGAATGACCATAGCTATGAGATCTATTATGTTTGGGGAGATTATGACCTTAAAGCATGGAGCATTCAAACAAGCACTACAAAACCGAAAGATTGGTAGTATATAGACTAAGGAGGAGTTTTTTTATGTCAAGTTGTTCAAGTTGTGCAAGCAAGGATAGTTGCAATACAAAAGACAAAGGATGTGGAACAAATACAGTGAGTATGAAAGTATTACCTAAATATGGAGACGTAAAGAATATTATTGGAGTGATAAGTGGTAAAGGTGGGGTAGGTAAATCTACAGTTACAGGACTTATAGCAACTCAGTTAGCCAATAGAGGATATAAGGTTGGTGTTTTAGATGGAGATATAACAGGACCATCTATGCCTAGATTTTTTGGTATAAATGATAAAAGAGCAGAGATGATTCCGTTAGATAATAATTCAAACTTTAAGTTCAAACCAGTAGAGAGTAAGTTAGGTATAAAGGTTATATCTATGAATCTACTTACTCCAGTAGAAGATCAACCAGTTATTTGGAGGGGGCCTGTTATAACGGGAGTATTAAACCAAATGTATACTGATACCGAGTGGGGCGATTTAGATTATCTACTCATAGATATGCCTCCAGGAACGGGGGATATAGCATTAACTGTAATGCAAAGTTTCCCATTAAAAGAACTTATAATCGTATCTACACCTCAGGATATGGTTTCTATGATAGTTAAGAAGGTAGTTATTATGGCGCAAAAGATGGGAATTAGTATAAGGGGTGTAGTAGAGAATATGTCTTACATTAATTGTGATAGTTGTGATCATAAAATAAAAATATTTAGCAAAAAATCTGCTGAAGAACATGCAGAATATTTAGGTTTACCACTTTTAGCTGAGCTTCCTATTAATTTAGATTTAACAGAGGCATTAGAGAATGGCACAGCTGAAGAGTACGTTAAGGAAGATCCACTTTATACATCGGTATTCCAAGGATTATATTAAAATTATTGAATAATATTTCCTTTATGATGACATACTAATTTTGTTAGTAATATCACAGGAGGGAAAAATATGAATGCTATAGTAGATAAGGATACTTGTATAGGTTGTGGATTATGCCCATCAATTTGTCCAGAAGTTTTTGATATGGAGGATGATGGAAAGGCAGGAGTTATCTCAGATCCAGTTCCAGAAGGTGCGGAAGATAGCGCAAAAGAAGCTGAAGAAAGTTGTCCAGTTAATGCAATTAGCATAGAATAATAAAAAAGCAACCGTAAGGTTGCTTTTTTGCTATTCTAAGCTAGGTAGTTTTTGTTAGTTGCTTTTACTATTCTGTCTATAGGTAAAAATTTTATTATAACTAAACATATGATACCTTCTACCCCTACTAGTAGTCCATTTACAAAAAGTGAATAGACTATTGGAGACATTCCCTCTGGAGCAAAGCTTCCAAAGAAAGCAACACCAGATATAAAGTGACATATAAACCTGCCAAATATGGCGACAGAGGTTCCGAGTAGCTTATTTTGCTTAAAGAATCCAGCTAGTCCTAGGGCTAAAAATGGAAGTGGATAGTCAAATAGGACTTGTACAGGATGTAGGATATATGGATCCATAAACAAGGTTATTATTCCATATAAGAAACCAGTCAAAAAGCCTACTAAAGGACCATACATAAAGGCTATTATTAATATTGGAACCATACTTCCTAAGGTTACGCTACCGCCTTGAGGGAAGTGATAAAGCCTAAATACCTTAAGCACAGTTGCAAGAGCCAAGGCTATTCCAATCCTTGTTATCAATTGTGTAGTTATTTCGATTTTTTTAGCCTTTATAAGTACTATTAAAATAATTACACACCCTATAAGTGCAACTAAAGATAGCGGATGTTTAACTATCTCGCTAGTATTTGCTGGTAGATTAATAAAAATTTCTGCCAAGCTTTGAAAAAATTCTGTAAATACATCTTTAACATAAGTTAAAGCATCAGATAAATAATTCATAAAAACCTCCTTCTTTTTGTGCTTAAAGCGAAGAAGCAAAAAAACCGCAACCCAATAAGGTTGCGGCATATTATACTTTAGATACTATCGCTTCCCTACGCTGGTATTAACCAGATCAGGTAAAAGGGTTAATGTAAGACATCTCTCAGCCATTAAGGCACCCCTAGCACATGTTATTTTATTATATGCTTATAATATACTAGAAATTAGAAAAAATCAACTAACTTATCATTACTTATTTTATTTTGAGATACAGTACTTTCCTCTATGCCGTAAATGTTTGATGGATTTAGGTTAACTTCAGAACCAACTCTGCTGCCATAAGGAAGATGAGAAATGGATACATTAACACTTGTGCCATCTTCAAGTAGAATTACAGCATCATTGGAACTCATATCAATAATTTTACCTTTCATAATAAAAGCCTCCTAAAATAAGAATATACATTTAATATTCTTTATCTTAGGAGACTTTTATATACATTTAATATAAATCTGAGTAAATTATTTTAAATACTTTTAAAGCTTCTTGAATTTTGGGCTTAAGCAATTCTTTTCTTTCTAAAAACTCTGATTCGCCTAAAGGGGTAAGGGTATATATCTTTTGAAATTTCTTTTTTGGATCATCCCATTGACCCTCTATAAGACCTTCTTTTTCGAACTTTTTTAATATTGGATATATTCCTCCGGTTGATGGAACCCATAACCCTTTTGTTTTGTCACCAATCTTATGAGATATATCATTTCCGTTAGAAGGAGATTCGCTTAAGATGTATAGTACATAGATAGGTAAAAGGCCTTTAGTAAAAACTTGCCCAACAGCATTATTTTCTTTATGCACTTTTTTTAATTCAGATAGCTTTTGTTTATACTCATTATAGAGCCGCTTTTCTTCTGCTCTAATATCTTCTTTAGTATTAAAGCTTGAATTTTTCATTAAATTATTCCTTTTCCAAAGTTATTCCTATAAGACAAGGTCTGATAGTTGAAAGTTTTATATATGTAAGATACGTTTTCTGCAATTCTTTTTTTAATAATATTATATAGATATTCTAGGGAAATGTCTAACCTATATAGAAAATCTTTATATTTATAAGCTCTTATAGATGTAAAAGTTATTCATAAATTCTGGATCAATAATTGTTAAAAATTGTGGGATTTTTTATAGTAAACTAAATAAACTCCTAATAATTAAGGAGTTTATGATAAAAATTTATTCAATTGGGATAGTGACATCGTTAGAAATTATATGCCATATAGTATTACCTTTTGAAAGAGGAATCTCTGTATTGTTTGAATCTAAAAGCATAGTTTTAGAAGAATCTTTCCTCCAAGTACCCTTTACTATTTTTCCTTTAGAAAGTACATAAGCTTCACCTGAGCCATCTAATTTTATATTTAAGCGACCATCTTCCCTGGTTACTATATTAGTTTTTTGTATCACTATATTAGTAAATTTTAAAGCTTGATTTGTATTTGTATCTATAGCTTGTGTTCCATCCATTGATTTTACATAGTAGCCATCTTTAAAAACATAAGATGTGGAATAGTATTTATTTAATTTTAAAACTATCCTATCAAGTGGGTCTAAAATGGAGTTATCCCAATATTCGTTGCTAAAAACAAGACTATTATTTGGAGTGTAGGATAATTTTTTATCGTTTATATATTTTAAGAGTTTTTCTGAGGAGGTATATAAATTGTGAGGCGCTTTTCTCTTGTTGTCTCTACTGAAATAAGAGCCTTGAGCCATTTCATTTATGCTCATATAGGTGGAGTCTTTAGCTATGGTATCTAGTGCTTCTTGACTTCCTCCACAATGAGCAAATGGGAGATTAATATCTTTTGCAATAGAAATAAAATAAGGTCTTGCACTTCTTACTGGACCTATTTTTTCAACAGAATTTTTATGGAATAGGGCTATGAATCTAGGGATTCCCCCTTCTGCCATGGTTTCGTATATTATATCAGCGCCACTTAATCCACTTTGGGGTCTTGAGGAAGATGAATTTTCTACGATAACCATATAGGGTTTATTATTTAAAACTTGTTCTGATACTTCTTCACCTGTATATGGAGAGTAGTATTTTTGCTCAGCAACTACAGGGTCAGTAGAAGTATTTTCTTCTTCAACTTTTTTAGGTGATGAATTGGAACACGCTGTAAGTGGAATAATGACTATTAGTATTAGTGGTAACAATTTTTTAATCATAGTAATCTCCTTATAACAATGCATTTACATAATCTATATTACAATAATATTGTAATTATATTTATTTATGCATAGGTAGAGTGGAGAATTTAATTTTATACGATACTTTTCGAGTATATGTAGTGTGGTATAAAAGAAAAATGTTTCATTTTTTGCTAGCATTTACTCTCATAATTTTAAAATGTCAATGTGTGAAAAACTATAAAAAAACTTAAAAAAGAGAGTAAATAGAATATAGTAAATGCTATAACCTAAAAAGGGGAAATTTCGAAATTGTAAATAAATTTTTCCTAATATATAATAAACCAGGTACAAGATATAGTGTAACGGGGGTATAAAGAATGCTAGATGTTGTGAAAAGAGACGGTAGAGAAGTGAAATTCAATACTGAGAAGATATCTAATGCGATTAAGAGAGCGGCTGAAGAACTAGGAAGCCCATTAAGGGAAGGTCAAGTTATAGATCTTATTCAAAAGGTTATAACTTACATAGAAATGTCACAACAAGAGAAGGTAACTGTTGAAGAAATACAAAATCTTGTGGAAAGAGCACTAAAGGATAGTGGACTTCAAGATATAGCAAGTATTTATTCAACTTATAGAAATGAAAGAACTAAAGTTAGAGAAATAAAATCAGATTTAATGAATGCTATAAAAAGAATAGGAATAGAAACCGATAGAGATAATGCTAATGTTGGTAATAACTTTTCCTCTAAGCTTCTTAGGATTGCTTCAGAATCTAACAAGTGGCATAATCTTTCAAACATGCCTAAGCATTTAGCTAAGGCTCATGAAAATGGGGATGTTTATTATCATGATTTAGATTCATATAATTTAACTACAAACTGTCTTCATATTCCTACTAGGGAAATGCTTGAAAATGGTTTCAACACTGGATATGGAACTATAAATAAACCAAGAAGAATAGAGACAGCTGCAGAACTTTCATGTATATTATTACAATCAACTCAAAATGATATGTTTGGAGGTCAATCACATCCAGACTTTGACAACGATATGTCTATTTTTGTCGACCCTACAAGACAAGAAATTAAAGAAGAGCTGATGGGATATGGTTTAGAAGGGGATAAGTTAGCAGAGGTTACTGAAGAGAAACTTAAGGAAAGAGTACATCAGGCTATGCAAGGTGTTGTATATAACTTAAATACAATGCATTCAAGAGCTGGTTCACAAGTACCTTTCTCATCTATAAACTTAGGAATACCTGTTAATCATGATGCAGCATTAGTTTGTGAAATCTTCTTATTAGAATATGAAAAAGGATTAGGTAAGGGAGAACAACCTATATTCCCTAATATAATATTTAGAGTTAAAGAAGGCGTAAATAGGGCGAAAAATGATCCTTATCACTATTTATATAAAGTAGCTTGTAGAGTTGCAGCTAAGAGAATGAATCCTACTTTTATGAATATAGATGCAGACTTTAATAAAGAATATTATGATAAAGGATATATGCCTGCTACTATGGGATGTAGAACTTATCTAATGAAAAATGTAAATGGAGAACCAGGTTGTAAAGGAAGAGGAAATATAGCACCTACTACAATTAATCTTCCTAGAATAGGAATTCTTGCTAAAGGTGATGTAGATAAATTCTTTGAAATATTCGATGCACGTATGGAGTTAGCTAAGGAATCTCTTCTTCATAGATATAATGTATTAAAACACCTAAAGGTTAAAGATCTACCTTTTGTAGCTGGTCAAAACCTAATGAAAGGTGCAGAAGGATTAGCACCAGATGACTCTATAGAACCTATATTAAAACAAGGAACTTGGGGAATTGGATTTATAGGTTTAGCTGAAACACTTATAGCATTAACAGGGAAACATCATGGAGAAAGTGAAGAAGCTAGAGAGCTTGGAGTTAAAATAATAACTCACTTAAGAGAAACTGTAGATAGATATTGTGAAGAATATAAATTAAACTGGAGTGCCTATGCAACACCTGCTGAGGGACTAAGTGGTAAATTTATAAAACAAGATCAAAAAGTATTTGGAAAGATAAAGGGTGTTACAGATAAGGATTATTATACTAACAGTTATCATGTGCCTGTTTATCATCCTATTTCTATAAAGTCTAAAATAGATATAGAAGCTCCATACCATAAGCTTTGTAATGGGGGACATATAAGTTATCTTGAAGTTGATGATTGTCCTACTGGAGAAGCTATTATGGATATACTTGATTATGCTTATAAAAACACTAATATAAGTTATTTAGGAATTAACTTTCATATAAGATATTGTAAGAGCTGTGGAACTTATCTTCATAGTAATGAGGGAGCATGTACTAAATGTGGTTCAACTGATATTCAAGGAGTATCTAGAGTTACAGGTTACTTGAGCCTTGATGAAAGATTTGGTCCTGGAAAATATGATGAAAGAGAAGACAGAATAACCCATACAGAAAAACATAACAAGAACTATCATCGAGTATAGTGGATTTAAAAGGCTAAATGTACATTTATGTAGATTTGGCCTTTTGTTATTATAATAAGTTAAGTATATTATTATAAAAAAATTAAAATTCGTGCACATAAAAATTCTAATGACTGAAAGAAATAAATGAAAACTTGCAAAAAAAATGGAGTTGTTTATTATTAAAAAACTATAAACAATGCTTTAAAACGTTGAAAACAAAGGCTTTAGGGCGAAAATAAAAAATCTTGTTATTGATTATTAGTTATGATAGAATTGAATATAATGAAAGAAAAAGTATATTTATTGCATTTGGGAAACTGGAAATTACATTATTTACAAATTTGGGGTTTAGTAATTATTTAAAAGAGGGGGATTAAAATGCCTATTAAAGATCCAAGGACAGGAAAAGAGATTATTGTTGTTGACACTACATTACGTGATGGAGAGCAAACAGCAGGAGTGGTTTTTTCTAATCATGAAAAGATAGCTATTGCCGATTTATTAGATGAAATCGGGGTAGATCAGTTAGAAGTAGGAATTCCTACTATGGGCGGAGATGAAAAAGCTGCCATAAAGAAAATAGCACAAAGAGGCTTAAAAGCTTCTATTATGGCTTGGAATAGAGCTGTTATATCAGATATAGAACAATCTATTGATTGTGGAGCTGATGCAGTAGCAATTTCTATCTCCGTTTCGGATATTCATATTGAGCATAAGCTTAAAACCTCTAGAGAATGGGTTTTAGAAAGTATGCTTAAATCTGTAGAATATGCAAAGAAAAATGGTGTATATGTATCCGTAAATGGAGAAGACGCTTCAAGAGCTGACAGAGACTTTTTGGTTCAATTTATAACTGAGGCTAAAAAGGCGGGAGCAGATAGATTTAGATATTGTGATACTGTAGGAATAATGGAGCCATTTAAAATAAATAATGTAATAAAAGACTTAAGAGAAACTACAAACTTTGATATAGAAATGCATACTCACAATGACTTTGGTATGGCAACTGCTAATGCTATTGCAGGAATTCTTGGAGGCGCTACTCATGTAGGGGTTACTGTTAATGGACTTGGGGAAAGGGCTGGTAATGCTGCATTAGAAGAAGTATTTATGGCACTTAAACATGTTTATGGATATGAATTAGATGTAGATACTAAGAGATTTAGAGAGCTTTCAGAGTATGTATCAAGAGCTTCAGGAAGAGAACTTCCATCATGGAAGGCTATAGTTGGTACTAATATGTTTGCTCATGAATCAGGAATACATGCAGATGGAGCGATAAAGAATCCTAAGAACTATGAAGCTTTTTCACCAGATGAAGTAGGTCTTGCAAGACAATTAGTAATAGGTAAACATTCAGGTAGAGCTAGTATATTAAAGAAGTTTGAAGAGTATGGTGAAGAGCTTGACAATAAAGCTGCTGATTGGCTTTTAGAAAAGGTAAGAGAAACTTCTGTTAATCTTAAGAGAAGTCTTTTTGATAAGGAGTTAGTTCAGCTTTATAGAGAATACAAAAAAGTCACAAAATAGCAATAAGCAAGGAGGAATGAAAATGGGGGACAATTTAGTTTATAAAATCCTAAAATCACATTTAGTAGAAGGAAATTTAGTAGTAGGTGAACCGATAGGTCTTAAAATAGATCAAACATTAACTCAAGACTCAACAGGAACTATGGCATATCTTCAATTAGAAGCTATGGGTATTGATAAGGTAAAAACTAAAAGAAGCGTTGCTTTTATAGATCATAATATGCTTCAACAAGGTTTTGAAAATGCAGATGATCATGCATTTATACAAACAGTAGCTTCAAAATATGGAGTTCATTTCTCAAAACCTGGTAATGGTATATGTCATCAAGTATTTTTAGAGAGATTTTCAACACCAGGAGAAACTCTAACAGGTTCAGATTCTCACACTCCAACAGCAGGGGGAGTAGGAATGCTTGCTATGGGGGCTGGTGGATTAGATGTAGCTTTAGCTATGGGTGGCGGAGCTTATTATATAAACACTCCTAAAGTATGTAAGATAAATTTAGTAGGAAAGAGAAACCCAATGGTTGCAGCTAAAGATATCATATTAGAAGTACTTAGAAAACTTACTGTAAAAGGTGGAGTTGGAAGAGTATTTGAATATGCTGGAGAAGGCGTTAAAAACTTATCTGTTCCAGAAAGAGCAACTATAACTAATATGGGAGCTGAACTTGGAGCAACTACTTCTATATTCCCAAGTGATGAGAGAACTTTAGAGTATTTCAAAGCTCAAGGAAGAGAAGAAGATTGGATAGAATTTAAACCAGACGAAGATGCTGTTTATGATGAAGAAGTAACTATTAATTTAGATGAACTTAAGCCACTTGCAGCTAAACCTCATTCACCAGATAATGTTGAAGAAGTTGAAACTATAGGAAAAATAAAAGTAGAACAAGTAGCTATAGGAAGCTGTACAAACTCTTCTTATGAAGATTTAATGAAAGTAGCTAAGATTCTTAAAGGTAATAAGGTTCATCCAGAAGTTAGTTTAGTAATAGCTCCAGGTTCAAGACAAGTTATGGAGATGCTTGCTAGAAATGGTGCTTTAGGAGATATCATAAGTGCAGGAGCTAGAATTCTTGAAAATTCTTGTGGCCCATGTATAGGTATGGGGCAAGCGCCAGGAACTAATGGGGTTTCTTTAAGAACCTTTAACAGAAACTTCTACGGAAGAAGCGGAACTTTAACAGCAAAAGTATATCTAGTATCACCTGAAACAGCTGCTGTATCAGCTATAGAAGGATATTTAACAGATCCTTCAACTTATGATGTAGATATAAATGTAGAATTACCAGAAAGATTTTTAATAGATGACAGCATGATAATACCACCAGCAGAGGATGGAAGTAAGGTTGAAATTTTAAGAGGACCTAATATTAAACCATTCCCAGTTAATAAACCACTAGGAGAAGCTTTAGAAGGAAAGGCTATATTAAAGGTTGAAGATAATATCACAACTGATCATATTATGCCATCAAACTCTAAACTACTTCCATATAGATCTAATATTCCATATTTAGCTGACTACTGCTTTAATACAGTAGATGAGAATTTCCCTAAATATGCGAAAGAAAACAATGGTGGATTTATAGTAGGTGGAAGTAATTATGGTCAAGGTTCTTCTAGAGAACATGCTGCGTTAGCACCACTTTATCTAGGAGTAAAAGGAGTTTTAGTTAAAAGTTTTGCTAGAATTCATAAAGCTAACCTAATAAATAACGGAATAGTTCCTATGACGTTTATTAATGAAGAGGATTATGATAAAATAAACCACTTTGATGAATTTGTTATACAAAATGTTAAAGAAGGATTAAAATCCGGAGTACTAGAAATCACTAATAAGACTGGAGATTACAGCCTTAAGGTTAATGTAGAATTAACTCCAAAGGAAATAGAAGTAATTGAAGCAGGCGGAAGACTTAACTACGTAAAAATGAGTTCATAGAAGTGGGGGATAAATTAATGACAAAGATAGCTATGATAACTCCATTAGTTGAGATGGATGGAGATGAAATGACAAGAATCATATGGAAGATGATAAAGGATGAACTTTTACTTCCATTTATAGATTTAAAGACAGAGTACTATGATTTAGGTTTAGAATATAGAAATGAAACTGATGATAAGGTAACAGTAGATGCTGCTGAAGCTATAAAAAAATATGGTGTAGGGGTTAAATGTGCAACAATAACTCCTAATGCAGCTAGGGTTAAGGAATATAACTTAAAGGAAATGTGGAAGAGTCCAAATGGAACTATAAGAGCTATTTTAGACGGAACAGTATTTAGAAGTCCTATAATAGTTGATTCTATAAAACCTTTCGTAAGAACTTGGGAAAAACCGATAACTATAGCTAGACATGCATATGGAGATGTTTATAAAAGTGTTGAAATAAAGGCAGAAGGAAAAGGAACAGCTGAACTAGTATTTACATCTGAAGATGGAAAGGTGACTAAAGAAGTAATTCATACCTTCAAAGGATCTGGAGTTCTTCAAGGAATGCACAACACTAATGAATCTATAGAAAGTTTTGCTAGAGCATGTTTTAACTATGCTTTAGATAGAAAAGAAGATTTATGGTTTGCAAGTAAAGACACTATATCTAAAAAATATGATCATACTTTTAAAGATATATTTGAGGAGATTTATGAAGCAGAGTATAAAGCTAAATTTGAAGAAAAAGGGATAGAATATTTCTATACACTAATAGATGATGCAGTTGCAAGAGTAATGAAATCAGAAGGTGGATTTATATGGGCTTGTAAAAACTATGATGGAGATGTTATGAGTGACATGGTAGCTACAGCTTTTGGTTCTTTAGCTATGATGACTTCAGTATTGTTATCACCAGAAGGTTATTATGAATATGAAGCAGCTCATGGAACTGTTCAAAGACATTACTACAACCACTTAAAAGGACAACAAACTTCAACTAACTCCATGGCCACATTATATGCGTGGACTGGAGCTTTAAGAAAAAGAGGAGAACTTGATAATATTCCAGAGCTAATAAGTTTTGCAGATAAACTTGAGGAAGCCTCAATAAAAACTATAGAAGAAGGAGTAATGACTAAGGATTTAGCATCATTATCTTCTATAGAAAACATAAAAACAGTAAACACAGAAGAATTTATAAAAGAAGTAAGAGCTAGATTAGAAGCGCTGCTTTAATATTTAAGAAGAACTTAGAGAAATCTAGGTTCTTTTGTTTTGAAATATAGTATAATATTGGTAGTGTTGTTTTTAGAGGGGAATATAATTATGAGGGGGATTTTTAGTGGGTAAAAGAATGAGGTTGATATGTGTAATTATATTAGTATTTATTACTGGTATAATTGTAGGAAGTTATATCGGCGCTAGAAATAATGAGGTAGTTACTTATAATTTTGATGTAATAGGAGAAGATTTAATACTTAGGAACTTTACCTTAGTTACATTTGAAAATAAGTATTATATTACGAGTGATACTAGAATAGAGAAGAGAAGTGCATCAAAAAGTGAAATAAATAATTGTATTTTAGAGATATCTCGAGATGCTGAAGTATTAATGAGTTCAGGTTTTAGTTTCCAAAAAGAAAGTGTAGTGATGACTGATATAAAACGTGGAGACGATTATTATGAATTGTTTAGCGATAAATTATCATCTACAAAAGAAAAAATAACTAAAGCCAAAGAAATTCAAGTGAAATTTAATTACACCATAGACGGCGTAGAAAAAGAGGATATAAAAACTGTAGAGTTAGATAAGCATATAGATAAAAAACTTTAAGATAATTAAGGGAATGCCAAAACTAAAATTTCTAGGGTATTCTCTTTTCTATTTAAATTTATGCTAAAATTAAATAATACAATTTAGAGCATGGAGTGAAGAAAATGGATAGAAACATAAGATTATCAGGCATAGCCTACGAGTCATTAGTTAATGGTCCTGGGATTAGAAGAGTATTCTTTTCACAGGGGTGCATACATAATTGTAAGGGGTGTTTTAACCCAGATACTCATCCTTTCACAGGTGGAGAACTTAGAGATATGGATGAACTTATACAAGATGTAAAAGAGAACCCTATGATAAAAGGAATTACATTCTCAGGTGGAGATCCTTTTGAGCAAGCAGATAAATTTTCATATATGGCTAAGGAATTCAGAGATTTAGGATTAAATATATGGTCTTATACGGGCTATAAATTTGAATACATATTAGCCCACTTAGATAGGAGAGAAGGGTGGAGAGATTTAATTAACTGTTTAGATGTGCTTGTAGATGGAAGGTTTGAACTTGAGAATAAGAAAGATGGATTAAGATTTAAAGGGTCATCTAATCAAAGGATAATAGATGTGAAAAAAAGCTTAAATACAGGTGAAATAATAGAGATAGAAATATAGGACTAATTAGGAGGAGATATTGTGTTAAAGTGGGGCAGAGGGCTAGCAGGATTTTTTGCATGTATAATTATTGTTGCGGTAGTGCTGGTTCAAATAAATATACATAAGTTTAATAATGCATTTGAAGTAAATAATGTAGCTAAAAATACAGAAGAGTTATCAAAATTAGAAACTAATGAAGATAAGGTTAAATATATAGAAAATTATTTTGAAAAGTTAGGAACCTCTCCTGGTGGTGAGGAAGGGACTTATCTTCAGAATTTTAATACAATGATTCCAGTATATAATTCTACACCATCACTTTATATAAAAAATAATGATTCTGTAGTTAGAAGTTTTGTGTATGGTGAGGATTTTAGGGAATCTTTATTAGGGTTTGGTGGAAATGGAGATGTTAGTGGGAAAATATATTTACTTGAAGATAATATGTCTTCATTGTCTAAAGATATATTAAAAAATAACATAATCCTTAGTAGTAGAGCGCTAACAGATGAAGATAT
Organism: Clostridium intestinale DSM 6191; assembly: GCF_900130055.1. Taxonomy (GTDB): domain Bacteria; phylum Bacillota; class Clostridia; order Clostridiales; family Clostridiaceae; genus Clostridium_T; species Clostridium_T intestinale. The sequence continues at coordinate 294,068 of NZ_FQXU01000008.1, read as the reverse complement.
AGATTATGCTGTTAATAATGGATGTAAAGCAATAATGATGATAGATCCAGATGTAAGTAAAAAAGAGAGTGTAGATACAAGGTTAAAACAAGCTAAGTCTACTATTATTTATAGAGTATCACAAAGATTATTTAGTGAGCTTAGTAGTAACTATATAAATAATTTAGATGCTCACTTAAAGGTTGATGTTTCTTTTAAGATGGAGAGCAGTCCTAATATTCTCTCTAAAATCCACGGAAAGAGCAAAAGTGCTGGATATAGTATAATATCAGCTCACATATCTGATGATAATTCAGGGATAGCATTATTAATGGAATATGCAAGAGTACTTAAGATGCAGGATAATACTCCTGAAAAAACTATTGTTTTTGCTGTTTGGAATAGCTTTGATGAAGGAATGAAAGGCTCTAATTATTATGTAGAAAATCCAATATATCCATTAAAGGAAACAGAAGTATTTGTTTTAGACGATGTTGCTTCACTTAACAGTAGAGTAATGAATATCTCTACTTATGGGAAAGCCGGACAATTCATAATGAACAAATTATCAGATTATGCAATGCATAGGGGAATTAGACCCAATGTGACAAATGACATATTATATAATGATAGCAAGACTTTTTTATTAAAAGATACTCCAGCTGTTCTTATAAATGGAGATAGATCAGGTGGACAAGTTAGTAGTTATGAATTTTTTCAGCAAGGAGACTTCGCAGATGCAGGACAAGTACTTTTAAACTATATTCAAAGAGATATATATAAAGATTGGTCACAGGGAATGATTCAAAGCAAAGAAAAAAGCTATATAATAACATTTGTAATAGTATTTTTAATAATGTACCTATTTAAATCTGTATATAAAACTAAGCCCTCAATCAAGTTATTAGGAATAAGCGCAGAGAACATTTATTATTCGAGTATATTTAATGTTATAGATAAAATAGTAAATGGGGCTGCTCTAGTAGGGGTAATAATATTTATAACTGCATTTATTGTTTATATTCCAAGTAGCTTTGATTTGGTTAAATACAATGGGAGCTATATATCAAATCATTCTATATATTTTTCTTTTGAAAGTACTATTGAATATATAAGAAATTTTTTTGATAAAGGTTTAGGAAAAACAGATAGTGGTTTTTCTGTAGCATTTATCATCAGCTTTTCAATAATAAAAAGTATAGGCTTAATATTAAGCTCGGTAATATTAGCTTTTATAGTTGGAACTTCCATAGGGATAATAAGTTCTTTTAAAAACAAAAAAAGAGGAAATATAAGTTTTATAGGCCCAATAGCAATGTTGTCTTTACCTGATGTTTTAATAGCTATATCTGTTCAGCTTTTATTTATAATACTTCGTCAGAACAACATACTGCACTCAGGTAGTAGTGAGTTAACTAAATTTTTACTTCCATTTATATCTTTAGCAATAATTCCAACGGCATATATATCGAGAATTGCTCAGATTGCAGTAAAGGAAGAAATAACTAAAGATTATATAATGGCAGCTAGGGCGAAAGGTCTATCAACTTTTAATATTCTAAAGGATCATTTGTTAATAAGTGTAGCTATAAAGGTTGTTGAGACTTTACCTTCAGTATTAAATATCATAGTATCAAATGTAATAATTGTTGAGTATGTATTTTCATATCCAGGAATAGTATATCAGTTATTTAGTTATTTTAAGGATTATGATATTAGGACTTGCGTTGGATTAATAATTGGAATAGGAGTTGTCTATTTTATTCTAACTGCTATATTTAAAGGTTTGTCTATAATAATTAATCCATTTAAAAGACGTGCTATGATTGGAGGTAAGCAAAATGAAAAAGCGTAATCTACCTCTTATATTTGGAGGTTTTATAATAGTAATTTTAGCAGTAGTAGTATTATTTCCAAGATGTTTTACAAGTGACAATCCTTATGTAATGGAAGGCGTTAGGGCTACTATACAAAAAAATGTAGGATTATCATTACAAGGAGCACCTTTTGCACCATCTAAAGAAAATATATTAGGAACAGATCAGCTTGGAAGGGACATACTTAGTCTTATAATATATGGAACAAGACTAACTTTAGAATTAGGATTTTTTATAGTATTAGGAAGATTTTTAGTTGCAATACCATTAGGAATAGCAGCTGGATTTGGCAATAACTTATGCAAATCCATAATAAATTTCTTTAGCTTAATATTTAGTGCTATACCGGCATTAATTATAAGTCTTTTTGTCCTTAATATAAGTTTCTTTAAATCTTTAGATAAAAATCAGTCAATATTAGCCTTTGTAGTAGTTCTTACTATTGTTGGTTTTGGTAAGTTAGCTGAACTTATAAGAGAAAGGGTACAAGGAATATTGTCAAAATCATTTATAGATGGAGAGAAAGCTATAGGTAAAAGCAATTTAGATATAGCTATGAAAAATGTTTTACCCCATCTTTCAGCAGAGATAATGGTCCTAGTATTTATGGAAATGGCATTAGCCCTATCAATGATAATGGAGCTTGGTTACTTTGGAATATATGTAGGAAATTTAAGAGTATTTCAGGATACAAATGTACCTATAAATATAAGCTTTGAGCCAGAATGGGCAAGCATGCTATCAACTTCTTTGCCATATATAACCAAATTACCTTGGATGGTAATTTCACCAGCATTAACATTCTTTATAAGTATATTTGGATTTAATCTCTTTGGAGAGGGTCTTAGAGAAAAACTTCAAGGAAAAAATTCTAAAGTTGGGATAAGAAATATTCCTAAGAAAGTTTATAAACCTGTAGCAGCATTTATGGCAGCAATATTAATAGTAGGTATATTTAATTTTGGAGTTAATACTTATAAAACTGGAAAGGCTAAAAAACAACTTTCATCTATTATGGATTGGGAGTTTAAGGATCAGGTAGTTATAGGAAGTGAAGAAGCGGATTATACAGCTAATAATCTTAAAAATTCCCTACAAGAAATAGGATTAAGTCCAGTAGGAGAAGATTATATAAGTAAATATGATATTGATAAGTTAAAAGTTATAGATAGTTACTCTTTTGAAGTAGATTCAGATAGTTTAGTATTAGGAAGAGATTTTTCAGTGATTTCAAATAAAGACTTTTCTATAGAAGGAAAAGTTTATAAAGATGAGGCGCTAGACTTATTTACTATAAAAGATTTTAGCATATTTGATGGAAAGTTATTGGTTTTAGATGAGGATGTTTATTCGAGAGAAACTATAGCAGATTTTTCAAACATAATTAAAGAAAAGTCAAAGGCTTTAGGGGTAATAGATGTAATATCAAAAAATGAAAAATTACCGAATTCTATTACTGGAGAAGAAAGTAAGGATAACGTGATATATTTAACTAAGGATTCAGGAGAAAAGCTAAAACATGATAGTAATGTTTCCATATCTATAAAAACTAAAACTTTAGAAGGCTCTGGAAAAAATGTTTTAGCAATGATTCCAGGAAGTAATAAAAATCTTTCTGAGCAGGTAATAATTATTAGCATGGGTTATAATTATTTAGCTTCTGATAAGGAGTCCTCAGCTAAAAAGATGGACATGATGTTAGAGATAGCTAAAAGATTATATGATAATAAAGAGAATCAAGGAAGAAGTATAATGTTTGCCTTTTGGGATGGTAATTTAACAGAAGAATATTCTGGAGTAAAGAAGTATGTGGCAAAACCAGCTCAATCACTAGAATTTGCAAATATTAATGTTGATTTAACCAATATGGATGTAAAAGGAGATACACTAACCTTTGATGAAGCCCAGGTTCCAGTAACTAAGTATTCTTCATGGGGTTTTAATCATCAATTCCAATTAAATCTTAAGGGGAAAGGATTTAATATTAATCAATATGTAAATAAGAAAAAGGTAGCTGAAATTGTTAAAAATCCTAATTCTCAGCAGGTAATGTATTATGTGGGGGCAGTGCCTACAATATCAATGTTAGGCAGTGGAGAAAATAATACAAACAAGGATCTTATAGAGAAAAAATTTGTGGATGTATTAGTATCTTCAATTTCGAAAATAAATTATTAGTTGGGGGTGAGAATATGGAGAATAATTCAGCACTTAATATAAAAGATTTAAAGGTATCCTTTAGAAATAATGGAGGATTTCTTCAAGTAATAAGAGGTGTAGATATAGAACTTAATGAAGGAGAAATACTTGGAATATTAGGAGAATCAGGTAGTGGAAAGACAGTAACTGCTTCTACTATATTAAGGTTAATAGAGGATGATACCTATAGAATAGATTCAGGAAGCATAGTGTTTAATAATAAAGAACTTATTGGGTTAAATGATAAAGAGATGAGAGATATAAGAGGAAAAAAGATATCTTATGTTTTTCAAGACCCAACTGGCGCATTAAATCCTTATAAGAGTATAGGAAAGCAGTTAAAAGAGGTGCTAAAAGTTCATGGAGAAAGTTTTAGTAAGGAGAAAATTATCCAGGGGTTAAAAAAAGTTGGAATTGATAATGGAGAAGTTATCTATAATATGTATCCATGGCAGTTAAGCGGAGGTCTTTGTCAAAGAGTTGTTATAGCCATGAGTACCTTATGTTCTCCAGAAATAATTATTGCAGATGAACCTACGGCAGCTATTGATGCTTCTCTTCAAAAAAAGGTATTAGACTTATTTAAGGATATACACAAAAAGAATAATACCTCTATTATAATAATAACCCATGATTTTGATGTAGTTAAATATACATGTAATAAAGTAGTTATAATGTATGGGGGATTAGTTATGGAAGAAGGAGAAACAGAAGAGGTTTTAAAATCTCCTAAACATCCTTATACTAAGGAATTAATTAAGTGTGTTGAGTCACTAAATAAAAATGATAAAGACTTATACTCTCTTGATGGTAAAGCTCCATCGCCAGAGGAATTTAAGAATCAATGTCCTTTTTATGATAGATGCAAGTATAGAAATGATAAGTGCTTAGAAAAGATACCAGATTTTAAAATAGTAGGGAATAGAAAATTCAGATGTGTTTTAGAGAAGGTTGGTGAAGATTTTGAATAAAGATGTACTTATAGAAGTTAAAAATCTTTCTAAGCATTATGTGGTAAAGAAAAATATTTTCTCTAAAAGCACTGTAATTAAAGCTGTTGATAATATAAGCTTTAATATTAAAAAAGGTGAGGCTTTAGGGTTAATAGGAGAAAGTGGATGTGGAAAAACTACTACAGCTTCTTTAATTCTAAATCTTGTAAGAGCTGATGAAGGAAGTATATTTTATAAAGAAAAAAATCTAATAGACTTAAAAGAATATGAGATGAGAAATTTAAGAAAAGAACTTCAAATAATTTTTCAACATAATCAAGGGGCTTTAGATCCAAAGAGGACAATAGAAGAATTGCTAAAAGAACCACTGAAACTTCATAAAGTTGTTGATAACAGCAAATTGGATCAGGAAGTTAAAAGACTTTTAAATTTAGTAGAAATGGCTGAAAGTACTAAGAAAAAACTTCCCCATGAGTTAAGTGGAGGTCAAAGACAAAGAATAGGTATTGCTAGAGCAATCTCAACAAGGCCAAGCTTCATCGTTTGTGATGAACCTGTTTCTGCCCTAGATGTTTCTATTCAAGGACAAATATTAAATCTATTAATGAATTTAAGAAAAGAATTGAGTCTGACATATCTTTTTATATCTCATGATCTTAAAGTTGTTAAACATATATGTGATAGAATTGGAGTTATGTATAAGGGAAGCTTAATGGAAATTGAGGAAACATCAAAGATTTTAAATTCTCCTAAGGAAGAATATACAAAATCTTTAGTAAGCTCTCAACTTTTATAACTTTATAACTTTTTATAATTATATAACTTTATAAATAAACAGTTATACAAATTTATAACTGTTTATTTTAATTTGGATAGCAATTAGTATTTAATTAAGAAATGTGCTATATTGTAAGTATTAATTGGGGAAAATTATAGAAGTATTAAAAATAACGAGGTGATAAAATGAACATAACATTAAAAGGATTTACCTGCCAAGAAGCAGATTTAGTTATAATACCGCTTTTTGAAGAAAAGGCAGAGGTACATCATGAAGAAACTAATAATTATATACAAAGTATGAAATCTAAAGGTCAATTTAAAGGTGCTAAAGGCGAGATTTTTAGTTTTATTAGAAAAACTAATAGCAGTCTTCAAGATGCTGTTATTGTGGGGCTAGGAAAAGAAAAAGAGCTAAATGAAGAAGTTGTAAGAGTAGCTTTAGCTAGTGGAGTTAAAAAGGCAAAGGAATTAAAATGCAAAAAGATATTTGTAAGATTGCCACTAAATGAGGAAATCAGTCCATATGATACTACTAGAGCAGTAGTAGAAGGTTTAGGATTAGGTTGTTACTCTTTTGATAAATATAAAAGTGACAGCAAAACTGAATGTTTAACATTTTCTATAGGAGGCTCTTTAATAAATGAAGAAAATTCAAGTCAGATTAAAGAAGCTTTAGAAGAAGGGGCGCTTTTAGTTGAAGCTACTATTATCGCTAGAGATTTAGTTAATGAACCATCAAATGTTATATATCCTGAAACTTTAGCAAAGGCTGCTAAAGAGGTTGGAGAAAAGTATGGATTTGAGGTTGAAGTTAAAGAAGAAAAAGAAATAAAAGCTTTAGGTATGGAAGCCTTTTTACAAGTTGCTAAAGCATCAGCAAATAAACCAAGATTAATAGTTATGAGATACTTTGGAAACAAAGAAGATAAGGATAATATATTCGGACTTGTAGGTAAGGGACTAACTTATGATTCAGGCGGATACTCTATTAAACCTAATGATGGTATGGTAACTATGAAATCAGATATGGGTGGTTCAGCCGCTGTTATAGGAGCTTTAGCTGCTATCTCAAAAAGTAAGCTTAAAATAAATGTAGTTGGAGTGGTTGCAGCCTGCGAAAACTTAATATCTGGAGATGCATATAAACCAGGAGAAATAATAGGTTCTATGGCTGGAAAGAAAATTGAGGTATTAAACACAGATGCAGAAGGAAGATTAACTTTAGCTGATGCAGTAACTTATATTATAAGAGAAGAAAAAGCTAAAGAAGTTATAGATTTAGCAACTTTAACTGGAGCTGCTTTAGTAGCATTAGGTGGAACAACTACAGCTGTAATCACTAACAATCAAGAGTTTTATAAAGAGTTAGAAGAGGCATCTAAATACACTGGGGAAAGAGTATGGAACTTACCAAGCTTCCCAGAATATAAGAAGCTTATAAAGTCAGATATAGCTGATTTAAAGAACACTGGTGGAAGAATGGCTGGTACTATAACAGCAGGATTATTTATAGGCGAATTTGTAGAAGATAAACCATGGTTACACATGGATATAGCTGGAACAGCATGGTGTGATTCACCTAGAGAATATTCTCCAAAAGGTGGTACAGGAGAGCCAGTAAGAACAATATATGAATTAATCAAAAGAAGAAGTACAGAGAAAAAATAATTTTTTATAAACATGGTAGCTTTTTTGTAGTTACCATGTTCTTTTTAGTTATTAACTGTTATAATGAATGTGGAAAAAAGAGAGGAGGTAGTTATTATGATAAACATATATAGAACTACTAATGAAACTAATACAACCCTAAGAGCCTTAGAAAATATAGAACCAGGATGCTGGATTAATGTGGTAGCTCCCACGGAGCAAGAAATAATACTATTGGCTAAGAAAACTGGGGTACCTCTTGAATTTTTTAAGGCGCCTCTAGATGATGAGGAGACTTCAAGAATTGATATAATAGATAATAATATTTTAGTTATAGTGGATATACCTTTTACAGAGATGGAAGATAATTCTCTAACCTATGATACTTATCCATTAGGAATAATTCATACAGAAAAAGAAATCATAACAGTTTGTTTAAAGAATTCAAAAATATTAACTGATTTTGCTAAAGGTGATATTAGAAGTTTTTATACCTTTAAAAGATCTAGATTTATACTTCAAATATTAAATAGAATATCAACATATTATTTACTTTACCTAAGACAAATAGATAAAAAGAGTGTAATGGTAGAAAAGAAACTCCATAAATCCATGAAAAATAAAGAACTTATTCAGTTATTATCTTTAGAGAAGTCATTGGTTTACTTCTCAACTTCATTAAAGTCTAATGAAATAACTCTAGAAAAAATGCTTAAGATGCAGATCATGCAGAAGTATCCTGAGGATAATGATGTTTTAGAGGATGTTATTATAGAAAATAAACAGGCAATAGAGATGTCAGGTATATATAGTGATATATTAGCAGGAACCATGGATGCATTTGCATCAGTAATTGCAAACAATCTTAACATAGTTATGAAGGTGTTAGCATCTGTAACAATAGTAATGTCAATACCTAATATGATATCAGGAATATTCGGAATGAACGTAGGGGGGAATCCTCTTCTAGAAAGTCCATATGGTCTTTTATCTGTGGTGTTGTTTATTGTTCTTCTATGCGTAGGTTCAACTTTATACTTAAAGAAAAAAGATATGTTTTAATAAAAAAAGAGGCTTGGCCTCTTTTTATTTTTGTATGTTAAATTGTTTTTCAAGATGTATATATTTATTATTTAAATAATAACCTAAGTAGCCGCCAATAATGCCCAGTATAAATGCAGCTAGTCCACCTAGAATATAAACTATAAAAGTAATCATAGTGTTATGAAATCTAATTGTTAAAGCAGAGGTAACTAATAAGGAAAATACTACAGAGTATAAAGGGTAAAAACCGATACTTATAATTTTTTGCTTATCTTTTCCATATCCCTTAAACATTAAATAACTAGTCAAATCAGTAAAAACTCCAGAAAGAATTATTGCTAAAGTCATTAATGGACTAAATACAGATAGAATAAGGCCTAATACTATAGATAAAGTAGTTAAAGTTCCAATATCACTACATCTAAGAATAAGTAAATATAAAAGAATACTAAAATAAAGCGACATTAGAAGTATCTTGACTATTTGTGAACCACCTAAAAGGTAGCTAACTGAGTAGATAACTCCCCCCCCAACTATGAGTAGAGCTATAGTTATAGCGATTAATGTAAGCTTTTGCGCTTGATTTTTCATTAATACCTCCCAATTAAGAATTATTATTACTTATACTTTAAAGAAATTATTGCTTTATGTCAAAGTATTTATTAAGGAATTTAAGGCTGTATTTAACTATGATATACTTTATAGGTAGAGAAGATTTTAATTATATAAGAGGAGGAGAACTTATGAGAAATAAAATAGCATTTTTTGATATAGATGGAACATTAGTTGAACATAAAGAAAATGTTTTAATAATGCCAGAAAGTACAAAACTAGCTATAAAAAAATTCAGAGAAAAAGGAAATTTAGCTTTTATATGCAGTGGAAGACAGATAAGATTTATAAATGATAAGTTTGGAACAGATATGTTTGATGGTTATATATCTGGAAATGGAACAGAGATATTTTTTAAGGGAGAGAAGGTCTATGGGAGAAATTTATCTCAAGATATGTTAACATCTCTTATGAAATCCTTTGATGAACTAGGGGTTTCTTGTAATTTTGCTGGAGGACATAAAGGCTATTCCTATAAGATGGATAGAAGAAGAATTGATAGATATAATTCACAATTCCCAGGAGAAGCATACATTTTAGAAGAGTGGAAGGTAGAAGATGTAGAAGCAAGTTCTTTAGATATATTTTATAAGGATGATTCAGTATTAGAAAAATGCCGTGAATATTTTAAGGACATGCTAATCTTCAATGCTCATGGAGCTGATATGTCAGCAGACGTATCTCTTAAGGACTGGGGAAAAGCTGAAGCTATAGAGTATATAACCAAACATTTAGAAATACCTATGGAAAACACCTATGCCTTTGGAGATGGACATAATGACGTAGAGATGATAAAGAAGGTAAACACAGGAATAGCAATGGGAAATGCAGTAGAAGAACTTAAGGAAGTAGCTGACTACATAACTTCAAATATATTTGATGATGGAATTTATAATGCTATGAAGGCTTTTGAGTTAATATAGCAAATAGTATATAAGCACTGAGTTATTAAATGGCATCAGTGCTATTTTTTATCCATAAATTTATTGGAGAGTTGTCCTATAGAACTTCATTAGAATCCTGCTATACTTTAGGCTGTAAAGTCTACTAACTGTATAGTGGAACAACCATAAAGTGGAATAGCCGTAAAGACGACTAACCGTATAGTAGACTAACCATAAAGTGGAATAGCCATAAAGTAGAAAAACCATACACTACTATTCTGTAGAAGCGTTTCACAGCTTCATCAAATCCTTTTAGCTACTATTCTGTAGAAGTTGTAATAAATGAAGTAAAAAAAGAGAAATAGCTAAAATATAAAGCTATTTCTCTTTTTATTTTCAGGTTGTGTTATTTTACTAAAATTTAAAGATAGATTAATTACATATATCCTTAAAATAAGCCGCTTCTAAGGCATTATACTATTAAAAGTCAGCTTGCCCTGTAGTTCTTGGGAATGGTATTACGTCTCTTATGTTAGACATTCCTGTTATATACATTATAAGTCTTTCGAAACCTAAACCAAATCCAGCATGAGGAGTTTCTCCGTATTTTCTAAGTTCTAAATACCACCAGTAATCTTCCTCGTGTAAATTAAGTTCAGACATTCTTTTCTTAAGAGCTTCTAATCTTTCTTCTCTTTGAGAACCACCTATTATTTCTCCGATTCCAGGAACTAAACAGTCCATAGCTGCAACAGTTTTTCCATCATCATTAAGTCTCATGTAGAAGGCTTTTATTTCCTTAGGATAATCTGTTACAAATACAGGTCTCTTGAAGATTTCTTCAGTTAAATATCTTTCATGTTCAGTTTGAAGATCTATTCCCCACTTAACTGGGTATTCAAATTTCTTATCAGATTTTTGTAGTAATTCCACAGCTTCTGTGTAAGTTACTTTTCCAAAATCAGAATTTACAACATGATTTAATCTTTCTAATAAACCTTTATCTATAAATTGATTAAAGAATTCAATTTCTTCTGGACATTCATTCATTACGTAGCTAATAACATACTTAAGCATATCTTCAGCAAGTTCCATATCATCTTTAAGGTCTGCAAAAGATATTTCTGGTTCAATCATCCAGAACTCTGCTGCATGTCTTGCAGTGTTAGAGTTTTCTGCTCTGAAAGTTGGTCCAAAGGTATATATATTTCTAAAAGCTAAAGCATAAGCTTCGCCATTTAATTGACCTGATACTGTAAGATTAGATTCTTTTCCGAAGAAGTCATCAGAGTAATCTATTTTACCTTCTTCTGTCTTAGGGATGTTATGTAAATCTAAAGTAGTAACTTTAAACATTTCTCCAGCACCTTCAGCATCAGAACCAGTTATTATTGGAGTGTGAGTGTATACAAAGTTTCTTTCTTGGAAGAACTTGTGTATAGCATAAGCTGCTACAGAACGAACTCTAAATACAGCCGAAAAAGCATTACTTCTAGGTCTTAAATGAGCTATAGTTCTTAGGTACTCAAACGTGTGTCTTTTCTTTTGTAGTGGATAATCAGAAGAACTCATACCCTCAATCGTTATCACTTCAGCTTGAATTTCAAAAGGTTGTTTAGCTTCTGGTGTTTCTATTAAGGTACCGGTAACGGATATTGATGAACTTATAGGTAGTTTTGCTATTTCTTTAAAGTTCTCAAGTTTAGTAGCATCTAAAACTACTTGTAAGTTTTTAAAAAAAGAACCATCATTAAGTTCAATAAAGCCAAATGCATTAGAAGATCTAAGGGTTCTTACCCATCCACTTACTGTAACTTGCTTGTTAATAAATTCATGTGAATCTCTATATAAAGATTTCACTAAAACATCTTTATTCATAAGGAACCTCCTTAATATTTTAAAATAAAAAAAGCCTTCATCAAAAATGATGAAAGAATAATTTCCAAATTATAATAAACTCATAATGATTCTACCTCAAAAATTTAATATTTGCAAACATTATCTCATAATAATGTATATGGACATACAGTTATTTTAAGGAGGGAGAGGATATTGACGAATCAAGATATTGTACAGGAGTTATTAAAGGAAGTAGAACTTATAAAAGCAATGCTAATGGTTGCTCCTGATTCTAGGGAAGTAATCATGGAGTTATTAGAAATGAGATTAAATGATCTTGAAGAAATGAAGAATAAAATATAGATAAAAAATAGAGAATTGATATAAGGTATCAATTCTCTATAATCCATTTATTCATTTCCAGTTTCAAAAGTATATATAAGCTGAGAAGGGAATTTTAATATTTCCATATCTTTAATAATACGCTTATATTCATAAGAAACTTCTTTAAACTTTACTGTAGGTTTACTGCCATTTTCAAGTTCAAGTATTGCATAAGTTGCATTAGGATTGCCTATTTTAGGTTTTCCAACAGAACCACCATTTATAAATAACTTATCTCCAAACTCTTTATAGGATGGGATGTGAGTATGAGCACACACTAGAATGTCTCCATCAAAAGTTTCCATAATCTCTTTGGTGTTTTCACCATCTTGTAATAGATATTCATTTATTTTTCTTGGACTTCCATGTACAAAAGTTATTTTCTTGCCTTCAAATTCCATACTCATAGATAAAGGTAGATTATTTAAATAGTGCCTATTGGAGGCCCTAAGTTCATCTACAGTCCAAGGAAGTGAAAATGAATTTATTGAGGTGTTTCTTATATAACTATATTCATTGTCTACTACAGAAGCATCATAGTTTCCTTTTAGACAAGGAATCCTTTTTCTTTTCATTAAAGCTATAACCTCGTTAGGATGAGGACCATACCCCACAAGATCTCCTAAACACATTATAAAATCTATATTTTCGCTATCAATTTCTTCTAAAACTTTCATTAGTGCATAAATATTCCCATGTATATCGGATATAACTGCCATTCTCATTTATATTAATCCTCCTAATCTAGCTAATAATATTATTATAACACCCAGTCAGGTTTATAATGACAAAATATTATGTGTTTTTGATTTTTATTTCATGTAGTAGTAATATGGAAACATCAGAGAAAATAATTAAGGAGGAAAGTCCATGAAAGATAGTAGATTAAAAAAGATTCTTATGGAGATGAGTGCTGAAGGATTAGAACAGATGGTAATTTCATCACCAGCAGCAATATTTTATTTAACTGGTAAGTGGTTTGAACCAGGGGAAAGAATGATTGCTCTTTACGTTAGTACAAAATCATCACCTAAACTTATTATAAATGAATTGTTTCCAGTTAATGAGGATTTAGGTTTAGATATAGTTTGGTATAAGGATGTAGAAAATCCTGTACTTTTATTAAGTAAATTTATCAACAAAAATAGCGCAGTTGGAATAGATAAAAATTGGCCAGCTCATTTTTTAATTAAGCTTATGGAACTAGGTGGAGGTAAAGCATTTGTTAATGGCTCCTTAATCATAGATAAGGCTAGAGCAGTTAAGGACTTAGAAGAAATTGAATTAATGAGAAAAGCAAGTGAATTAAATGATAGAGCTATGAAAGAAATATGGAGAAGTGTTGGTGAAGTAAAAACAGAAAAAGAGATGTGCAGTCTTTTAGGAGAACTTTATGAAAAAGAAGGTGCAGATGGATTTTCATTTTCTCCAATTATAGCTTATGGAGCTAATGCTGCTGATCCGCATCATGAACCAGATAGATCCTTTTTAAAGAAGGGTGAAGGTGTTGTTATAGATATAGGATGTCTGTATAACCACTATTGCTCTGACATGACTAGAACAGTATTTTATGGAGAACCAAGCGTTAAGGGAAGAGAAGTATATAACATAGTAAAAGAGGCAAATGAAAAAGGAATAAAGGCTGTAAAGCCAGGAGCACTTTTCAGTGAGGTAGACAGAGGTGCTAGAAGCACAATTGAATCTTATGGATATGGACAATATTTTACCCATAGAACAGGGCACTCAATAGGGATAGAAGTTCATGATTACGGTGATGTTAGCTCCGTAAACAATGATAAGCTACAAGTAGGAAATGTATTTTCAGTAGAACCAGGTATATATTTATCTGGAGATGTAGGCGTGAGAATAGAAGATTTGGTTTTAGTAACTGAAAATGGAGTAGAAGTTTTAAATAAGGTTACTAAGGAACTCGTGGTTTTATAAACCTCTGTGCCGTAGAGATTAACAGGATTAGATTGACACTGAAGAAGAAAAGTTTCTACAGAGCAGTAGTTAAAAGGAATTTAATAAAGCTGAGGAACGCTTCTATAGAATAGTAGTGCACCTTATTGCTGTAAAGGCTTCTTCTCAAGCCTCATTAAAGTCATTCTTCTTAAAAAGTTAAAAAGTTAAAAAGTTAAAAAGTTAAAAAGTTAAAAAGTTAAAAAGTTAAAAAGTTAAAAATTCCTATGTAAAAATACGGCGTCTCATAAATGAGACGCCAGTATTTTTACCTATAAATCTAGAAAACAAAAAGCTACTACAAAATTGTAATAGCTTATAATTGGCTGCCAGAGTAGGATTCGAACCCACACGTGCAGAGTCAGAGTCTGCTGTCCTACCCTTAGACGATCTGGCATTAAATTTCCACATAAAAATATTATAAATTCATATGTGGAAAATTGCAAATGTTTTAAATAGTTTTTATTATATTATTCATTAAAGTTATAAATTTACTTTTTACATTTTCAGATGTTTCCATAACTTCCTCATGACTTAATGGTTGATCTAATATACCAGCAGCCATATTTGTCATACATGATATTCCTAAAACCTTCATACCTTGATGTTTGGCAACTATAACTTCAGGAGCTGTTGACATTCCAGCAGCATCTCCACCAATTATTCTAATCATTCTAATCTCAGCAGGAGTTTCATAAGTTGGACCGCTCATCATGCAATAAACGCCTTCTTTAAGATCTATTCCTAAGTCAGTAGCTATTTGTTTAACTGTATTTCTTAAGTCTACATCGTAGGCAGAAGACATATCTGGGAATCTAGTTCCGAAATCTGTAAGATTTCTTCCTATTAAAGGATTATCTCCAGAAAGATTAATGTGATCTGTGATTAACATCAAATCTCCAGGAGTAAATGATGTATTAACAGCACCAGCAGCATTTGTAACAATTAATTTTTTTACTGATAATAAATGCATTACTCTCACTGGAAAAGTAACATCGTGCATCTTATAACCTTCATAAAAGTGGAATCTTCCTTGCATAGCTAATACGTCTTTACCTTGAAGTTTTCCTATTACTAATCTTCCAGCATGACCTTCTACTGTTGAAACAGGAAAGTGAGGTATATCATTATAGTCATAGTATTCAGCATCTTCTATATCGTCAGCTATTGCACCGAGTCCTGAACCAAGAATAAGACCAATTTCAGGTTTATATTTACTTTTTGATAATATATATTCAGCGGCTTCCTTTATTCTTAAATCTAAATCCATCTTAACATCTCCCTATTATTTTAAAATTTCACCAAGGAAACTATCCCCGTTTATTATTGTTTCACTATTAAAGATATCACAAATAGTTTGCCCCATATTGAAGAATCCTACTTTAGTTCCTAAATTATAGCCTTTTTTAAGTGGTTCTCCATAAGCTAAGAAAGGTACATATTCTCTGGTGTGGTCTGTTCCAGGATATGTTGGGTCACATCCATGGTCTGCTGTTATAAATAGTATATCATCAGATTCCATGTTTTGCATGATTTCCTTAAGTCTAACATCGAAATCTTCTAGACCTTTACCATAAGACTTAGGGTCATTTCTATGTCCCCATTTCATATCAAAATCAACTAAGTTAGTGAAAATAAGACCCTCTTTTTCAGTTTTCATATAATCAAGGGTTTTATCTACGCCATCCATATTGTCTTTGGTATGAACAGCAGAGTAGATACCTTTACCAGAGAAGATATCTTCAATTTTACCTACAGCCATTACTTTAACGCCAGCTTCTTGTAACTTATCTAAAGCAGTAGCATGAGGTGGTAGTAGGGCATAGTCTTTCCTGTTTGAAGTTCTGATAAAGTTTCCAGGTTCGCCTAGATATGGTCTAGCAATAACACGAGCTACAGCATTATCACCAGTAAGCATTTCTCTAGCGATTTCACAATATTTATATAGTTCCTCAATAGGAATTATATCTTCATGAGCAGCTATTTGAAAAACAGAGTCAGCAGAAGTATAAACTATTAGTGAGCCAGTTTTTAATTGCTCTTCTCCTAATTCATCTAATATTTCTGTACCAGAAGCAGGTTTATTACCTATTACTTTTCTACCTGTTTTTTCTTCAAATTCTTTAATGATTTCAGCTGGAAATCCATTTGGATAAGTAGGTAGTGGGATTTCAGATTTTACTCCAACCATTTCCCAATGACCTGTTACAGTATCTTTACCATTAGATGCTTCATAGAATTTACCATAGCAGCCTAAAGGATTACTAATTTTATTTATATTTTGTATTCCTTCAATTAAGCCTAGTCCTATAGATTCCATGTTAGGAAGTTTTAAACCACCATTAAATTTAGCAACATGACCTATGGTATCTGCACCTACATCTCCGTATTTATCAGCATCTGGAAGTGCTCCCATTCCTACGCTGTCTAGGATTATTAGAATAACTCTTTTTATCATAAAATACCTCCGTAAGTTTTTATTTTTTTTATGGAAACGCTTTACTGTTTTTCTAAAAAGAAAAGAGAATAAATCTCTATTTTTTTATTAGCTTCTCTGATCCTTTTAAAATTAAAGTGGGTGTTAGAGTGATTTTTTTCTCTTCTTTGTTATTATATTCAGAATTTAGAAATTCTAATAGTAAACTCATACCAATTTCACCTAATTCAGTGCTTGGCCCATCTACATAACTAATATTTAACCCCAATATATTAAAAATATCAACTTTATCAAAAGCAATTAAAGAAATATCTTCAGGGGTTTTAAGATTATGTTCCGACAAGGCTTTAAGAGCACCTACTGTCATTTGATTTGATGAAGTGAATATAGCTGTAGGTTTATCTTTCATTGAAAGTATGTCTTTAGTTAAATTATAACCAGATTCTAGGCTATAGTCACCATATAATATGTAATTTTTGTTTATGGAGATATTGTTTTCTAAAAGTGCTCTTTCATAACCTTCAAGTCTTTCTTGAGCTGTTTTAGAATTCATTCTACCTGTAATTATGGCTATTTTTTTGTGATGTTCTCTAATTAAAGCATTTACAGCATCGTAGCTTCCTTGAATGTTGTCCACAAATATGCCGCTAAAGTTAGAATATTTTAAATGACCATCTATTAAAACTACTGGAATTCCTAAGTTTTCTAGATTTTTAATGCATTCAGCATTTCTATCATCTTCAGAAGAAGTTGGTGTAATTAATATTCCTCTAATTCTATGTTCTCTAAGGGCTTGAATGCTTTTAATTTCTCTCTCTACTGATTCATGAGAATCCCATAAAAGTATATTTAATCCGTGCTCTTCTGCCACTTTTGTAATTCCACGTATCATCTCGCCATAAAAGGGATTAGTGATATCAGGAACAATTACTCCTATAGTATTAGTTTGTTTTTTTGATAAACTTCTAGCTATAGCAGATGGTGTATAGTTGTAATCTTTAATGGCTTTAAGTATTTTTTCTTTCGTTTCCTCTTTTACATATCCAGAATTGTTCAAAACTCTTGATACGGTAGCTAAAGAAACTCCTGCTGCCTTAGCTATATCACTAATTGTTGCTGCCATCTAAACTCCTCCTAAGTTTTGACCATGGAAAAATGGTTTTATTTTAAATTCAATTTACAATAGTTCTATATAAAAATCAATAGATATTATGATATTCCTTAAAAATTAAGTATAATTAAATGGTAACAATTAACCAGCATAAAAAATAATATTTACTGAGGAGAACTTTATGAGGAAGAGAATTTTTAAAATGATTGGATCTTTAATAGTTCTATTGATTTTAACTGAAACCTTTATATTCTCAACAGACTATTTTAATAAACCACAAAAAAGCGATGCTATTATAGTTTTAGGTTGCAAAGTTAATGGAGAAAATCCTACTAGATTTTTATATGAAAGAACTATGTTAGCAAGTAGGCTTTATAAAGAGGGATACTCAGAGTATATAATCCTTTCTGGTGGTAAAGGTGAAGGTGAGAATATATCAGAAGCTGAATGTATGAGAAGAATACTTATAAATGAAGGAATAGATGATGAAAAACTTATATTAGAAGATAAATCTACAAATACTTATGAAAATTTGGTTAATTCAAAGAAGATAATAGAGGATAAAAATTTTAAAGATGTTCTTATTGTATCTAACAAGTTCCATCTTAGAAGAGCAAAGTTAATTAGTGATAAATTAGGTTTGAAAGCAAGTTTCTCAGGGATTTTTGTAAAAGATAAGTGGTATACTGAAATTTATGGTGGATTGAGAGAAATATTAGGGTTAATGAAAGATATTTTTAAATAATAAAACAGCTGTATGAAAACAGCTGTTTTATTATTTAAGGGTTATTCATTTAAAAACATTTCTCCAACTTGAACTACATCTCCTGCACCTACAGTTAAAAGAAGATCTTTATCTTTTACTATAGTTTTAACATAATCTAAAGCTTCTTTATGAGAAGATACATTGGTACACTTTATACCTTTTTCTCTTAAAGCATCACCTAGGATTTTAGAACTTATTTCTCCTAGATCTTTTTCTCTAGCAGCATAGATGTCCATTAATATTACTTCGTCAGCATGGTCGAAGCATTCTGTGAATTCCTTAAATAATGTTTTTGTTCTAGTATAAGTATGTGGTTGGAAAACACAGTAGGTTTTATTATGAGGAATTTTAGTTGCTGTACTTAAGGTAGCTTGTATTTCTACTGGGTGATGAGCATAGTCATCTATTACAGTAACTCCATTTTTAACGCCTTTATATTCAAATCTTTTATGAGCACCCCCAAAAGCTTTTAAACCATTTATGATTGCATCATCTGATAAGTTAAATATTAGACCTACAGCTACGGTTGAAAGGGCATTTAACACATTGTGTCTCCCAGGAACACTTAAAGATAAAGTGAATAATTTAGTATCATTTTTATAAACATCAAATGTTCCACAGCCTTTATTATCATAGCTGATGTTTTTAGCTAAAATATCTCCATTGTCAATTCCATAACCTATAACATTACATTCAGCTTTAGACATTGCCTTATTTACTCTCTCATCATCTGCATTACCAATTATATAACCGTCGTTTGGTATAATATCTATAAATTTTTCGAAAGTTTCTTGAATGTGATTTATATCTCTATAGTAATCTAAATGATCAGCATCAATATTCAATATTATTCCTATAAAAGGATAAAAACTTAAAAATGATTCCTTGTATTCACATGCTTCTGTGATGAAGTATTCGGAATTTCCCACTTTATAATTACCATTTATGATGTCCAATTCTCCGCCGACTAAAATTGTTGGATCCAAGTTACCTTCTAATGTAATGTGAGATATCATAGATGTAGTTGTAGTCTTACCGTGTGTTCCAGCTACAGCTACATTATATTTATGACCATTCATTATATGCCCTAAGAACTCAGCTCTATCCATTAAAGGTATATTTTTTGATATGCTCTCTAGTAATTCAGGGTTATCCTTTGGGATAGCAGCTGTATAAACAACTAGGTCAGCATCTTTAATGTTATCACTATTGTGGCCTATGTATACTTCTGCGCCTTTACTCTTTAATGACTCAGTTATCTTAGATGCTTTTGCATCAGAACCAGATACTCTATATCCTCCGTTTAAAAGTACTGCAGCTAAACCACTCATACTTATTCCGCCTATACCTATAAAATGCACTTTCATATGCTTATCCTTTAAAAAATCAAAAGACACTAATATCAACTCCTTTTGTTAACTACATTATTTAATTATATACATTTTTACAGAATTGAACACACCTTTACATGTATTTATATGCAAAATCAATGAAAAAAGTTCGTCTCTGTTTCGTAAGAGTGTTCTTTTTCGTTATTTGGAATAAATTCTTATATGAGAAAGTATTAACATATACCTATGAAAAATAATCACATTAAAAGAAATTTTATATAAATTATGAAATATCCATAATAATTGATTAAATTGTATTGATTAAGGTTATAATATGGAATAAAATATGAATATTAAGAGTGTTTAAGAGAGAGAAAATTCGTTAATTATATTAAAAATTGTAGGTGATTAGAGTGGAAAAATTAAGTAGAAATAGTAGAGTTGTAGCTATTACTAAATCGTTAATAGAAAATCCTAATAAAGTGATAGGACTTAATAAATTTTCGGATTTATTAAATGCTGCTAAGTCGACTATTAGTGAAGATATAGTAATAGTTAGAGAAGTTTTAGAAAAGTTACACATGGGTAGAGTTGAGACTATTTCAGGAGCAGCTGGTGGAATAAGATTTATAAATGGAATCAGTGAAGAAAATAAGGACAACTTCGGAGAACAATTATGTGAACTTTTAAGAGATCCATCTAGAATTGTTCCAGGGAATTTTATATACATGACAGATCTTATGTATAATCCACAGATTATAGGTAAGGCAGGGGTTATATTATCAGAGTATTTAGGAAAAGAAAAAGTTGATTATGTTGTGACTGTTGAAACTAAGGGGATTCCTTTAGCATATGAAGTTGCTAAAAATTTAGGCGTTGAATTAGTAATAGCTAGAAGAGATAACAATAAAGTCACAGAAGGACCAACAGTTACCATAAATTATGTTTCTGGAAGCAGTGGCAAAATTCAACAAATGTCTCTTTCTAAAAAGTCGTTAAAGAAAGAAAGTAGATGTATTTTTGTAGACGATTTTCTAAAAGGTGGAGGAACTGCAAAAGGAATTAATGATTTGCTTAAGGAGTTTGACTGTGAGCTTGTTGGTATTGGGGTACTAGTTGATCATATTGGTGCTGAAACAAAGCTTGTAGAAAACTATTATTCGATTATAGATTTAAAAAATGTAGACAAAAATGGCGTGGTTGATCTACAACCCTCGACTAATAAAAATATATAAATAGAAAAATTAAAATTAAAGTTAAAAAAATATTAAATTTTCTACAAAAAAGAGGATTTTACTAACTTTTATAGAATATTAACTACAATAAACAACTGGAGGTGTAGTGAAGTGCAAATCACAGACGTAAGAATAAGAAAAATAGCTGCTGAAGGCAAAATGAAAGCTATAGTTTCTGTGACCTTTGATAATGAGTTTGTTGTACATGACATTAAAGTTATTGAAGGCCAAAATGGTCTATTTATTGCAATGCCTAGTAGAAAGACTCCGGATGGAGAATTTAAGGATATAGCGCATCCAATAAATACAGATACCAGAGAAAAGATCCAAAACGCTATTTTAGATGAATATGAAAAAGCTAAAGTAGAAGAAATCGTAGAGGAATAATTACGTGTAAAAAAGGAGGCAGTGCTTCCTTTTTTTACTGTGTGGTTTGTTATTGAAAATTCAGAAAATTAGGGATAATTCTAATTATATTTATTAGGTTGAAATAGTAGTTTTAATACCCTATAATGTAATAGATGCATTTAGAAATTATTAAAATTTTATTTTAATATGCAAAAATTGTTGAGGTGGAATGGATGTTTAAAAGTGCTTTAATATTAGCAGCAGGACAAGGAAAGCGAATAAAATCAAATCTTCCTAAGGTACTTCATAAAGTATGTGGTAAAGAGATGATTAATCACGTTATAGACACCATGAGAGAAGCAAACATTGAAGATGTAAATATAATTATAGGTAAAGGTGCTGAATTAGTACAAAAAGCTACTGAAAGTAGAAATGTATCGTATTCACTACAAGAAGAACAATTAGGTACAGGTCATGCAGTAAAGTGTGCTAAAGAATTCTTGAAGGACAAGGATGGAGTAGTTGCAATATTTACTGGAGACGCACCTCTAATAAGAAAAGAAACAGTAAAAAAACTTTTAGATAATCATATAGAAAATGGGAATACTGGAACCTTATTAACTTCATTAATACAAGATCCAACAGGATATGGAAGAATAATAAGAAATGGAAATGAAATTGAGAGAATAGTTGAGCATAAGGATTGTAACGAGGATGAGCTTAAGGTAAATGAGATAAATGCAGGTATGTATTGTTTCGATATTAAAGCACTTTTAGGAGCTTTAGAAAAGTTATCTAATAATAATGCTCAAGGGGAATATTATTTAACAGATGTAATCTCAATATTAAAGTCTGAAGGTAAAAAACTTGGAGCAGTTATTACTGAATTCGACGAGACTCTTGGAGTTAATTCAAGAGCTGAGTTAGCCCAAGCAGAAGTAATTATGAGAAAAGTAATTAATAAAAAACATTTAGATAATGGAGTTACTATAATAGACCCTAGTAATACATATATAGGAGTAGACGTTGTTATTGGACAGGATACAATAATATATCCAGGCAATGTTTTAGAAGGAAAGTCTGAAATAGGTACGGATTGTGTACTTTACCCGAATTCTAGAATAGATTCTTCAATTATTGGTAATGAAGTTGAAATACAAAGTTCAGTTATTTTACAAAGTAAAATAGGAGACAATACTACTGTAGGACCTTTTGCCTATGTAAGACCTGAATCAAATATCGGTGATAAAGTTAGAATAGGTGACTTTGTTGAAATAAAGAAATCTACAATTGGAAACAATACTAAGGTATCTCACCTAACATATATAGGAGATGCTGAGGTTGGTGAAAACTGCAACTTTGGTTGTGGAACAGTTGTGGTTAATTATGATGGAAAAAATAAAAATAAAACTATAATTGGAGATAATTCATTTATAGGCTGTAATACAAATCTAGTATCACCTGTTGAGGTGAAAGATAATACTTACATAGCGGCTGGATCTACTATAACTAAAGAAGTTCCAGAAGGTAGCTTGGCTATTGCAAGAGCAAAACAAGTAAATATCGAAGGCTGGGTCAATAAAAAGGGCTTAAAAAAGTAACATAAAACAGCACTTTTTGAAATAAATTGAGGTATTCTAATTAAATAAGGAGGTTTTCTAAAAAATGATTACCCATGGAAGAAATATTAAAATTTTCACTGGAAACTCGCATCCAAAATTAGCCAAAGAAATAGCAGACATATTAGGGGTCCCAGTGGGTAGTGCGAAGGTAGGAACCTTCAGTGATGGAGAAATATCAGTAGATATTAATGAAACAGTAAGAGGGCAAGAGGTTTTTATTATTCAATCAACTAATTCTCCAGTTAATAATAACCTTATGGAATTATTAATAATGATTGATGCTTTAAAAAGAGCTTCAGCAGGCAGAATAACGGCTGTTATTCCTTACTATGGATATGCAAGACAAGATAGAAAAGCAAAATCTAGAGATCCAATAACTGCAAAACTTGTTGCTGATATTTTAACTACAGCAGGAGCTGATAGGGTATTAACAATGGACCTACACGCAGCACAAATACAAGGATACTTCGATATCCCAGTTGATCATTTATTAGGTGCACCTATTTTAGCAAACTATTTTGTTGAACAAGGCTTTGATGAGAGAGAAGACGTAGTGGTAGTATCTCCAGATTTAGGTAGTGTAACTAGAGCAAGAAAATTTGCAGATAGATTGCATGCGCCAATAGCTATAATTGACAAAAGAAGACCTAAAGCAAATGTTTCAGAAATCATGAACATAATAGGTGATGTTGAAGGTAAAGTTTGCATACTTATCGATGACATGATAGATACAGCTGGAACTATAGCTAATGCTGCAAATGCATTAAAAGATTTAGGTGCTAAAAATGTATATGCATGCTGTACACATGGAGTTCTTTCAGGACCAGCTTTAGATAGAATTAATTCTAGTGCAATTGAAGAATTAGTAATGTTAAATACAATAGAATTACCTGAAAGAGATGACTTACATAAATTCAAATCTTTATCAGTAGCTGCTTTATTTGCAGAAGCAATAAAGAGAATATACGATGAAGAGCCATTAAGCAAATTATTTGAAGTATAAAATCAATCCCCTTAGAAGAAAGTTTCTAAGGGGATTTTTTCTAACATCATTAAATAATTGTAACTTTTATTAAAATCTATATTTAATTATTTTAGCTTGTGGTAAATTAATAATATGAAAGGAGTGTTTTTTTATGGAAGGAACAATAGGTAAAATTTTAATTGTCGATGATGATGAAAATATTTGCGAAGTTATAAGAATGTATTTAAATAGTTCAAATTATGATAATAGAATAATAAACAATGGGAAAGATGTGGAGAATGCTTTTATGGAGTATAAGCCAGATCTAGTACTACTAGATATTATGCTACCTAATGTAGATGGCATAGATGTTCTTAAGTGGATAAGAAAAGAAAGTGAAGTGCCAGTAATAATGCTTACAGCAAAAGGTGATACTTTTGATAAAGTTTTGGCTTTAGAACTTGGAGCAGATGATTACATAGTTAAGCCATTTGAACCTAAGGAATTATTAGCTAGGGTAAAGGCTGTAATGAGAAGGTACAACACTGACTCAACAAATAAAGAAGTAATTGATTATAGTGATTTAAATGTTGACGCTAATTCTTATAACGTTCTTTATAGAGGAGAAGAGATAAAAATGCCTCCTAAGGAATTTGAATTATTATATTATTTAGCATCAAATAAAAATAAGGTTTTTACAAGAGAACAGTTATTGTGTGAAGTTTGGGGATATGATTATCCAGGAGATTCTAGAACTGTAGATGTTCATATAAAAAGATTAAGAGAAAAACTTCCAGAGGGTATTAATTGGCAGATAGAAACTGTTTGGGGGGTTGGCTATAAATTCGAGGTGAAATAATTGATGAAGAAAAATAGTTTAGTATCTAAACTACTTGTGACAGTAACTTTAATTGTAGCATTATCCTTTACAATAATTGCGGCAGTTTTATCCTTTTGGTTTAAAGGATATTATTTTGATCAACGAAAGGACTTGTTAGATAAGCAAGCTCAACGTATATCATCAGCTGTTACAGATTATTATGCAAATAATAAAACAGATTCTGTGAACAATTTGAATTATGCTATTACTAATGTTTCAGATACTTTGTCAATAGACATAATTTTAGTTGATAGTTTAGGCTATATTTATAAGGTTTCAAACGATAATTATATCAATATGAAGTATCAACAGATGTATTTATCATCAGAAGAGATTGAACAATTAAAGCAAGGAAATTCTATTGAGGATAGAACTAATTCTAACAAGTTTCTCGATGTTTCAGATTATATTTATTATAAGCCAATAATAAGTAATAACTATTATTATGGGTTTATTGCAATGGTAACACCTTTGGAGAAAATAAAAGCTCCACTAAATAGGTTCTATTTTATAATTTGGTTATCTGCAATAATAGCAGTAACTGTATCAGCAATTGTCATAAATATGTTAGCGCAGAAAATATTAATAGATCCATTGGATGAAATAAATAGAGCAGCAAAAAGACTAGCAAAAGGCGAGGTTGGACAGCGAGTTGATATAAGGTCTAAAGATGAGATGCAGGAACTTGCCGAATCTTTCAATTTTATGGCTGAGTCTTTAGAAAAGGTTGATAATAATAGAAGAGAATTTATATCTAATGTTTCTCATGAACTTAGATCACCTATAACCTCAATAAAGGGATTTATAGCTGGGATTTTAGATGGAGTAATACCTAAAGATAAAGAAAACTATTATCTTAGGATTGTTTATGATGAAATACAAAGACTTACAAGATTAGTAAATGAGCTCTTAGATTTATCAGCAATGGAAGCAGGAAAGATGGAACTTAAAATACGAGAAATTGAGATTAATGATATTATAAAAACTGTAGTCATGAATCTTGAAAGTAAGATTTTGGAGAAGAAGGTTAAAGTTGAAGTTGTTTTTGAAGGAAAAAGAGATTTTGTTTTAGGTGATTTAGATAGGATTATTCAAGTTATAACTAACATTGTTGATAATGCAATAAAGTATGCTAATGAAGGTGGAAATATTAAAATTACTACTAGAAGTAAAGGAAATAAAATCTATATAAGTGTAGCTAATGAAGGTATTGTATTAAAAGATTCAGAGATACATAATATATGGAATAGATTTTATAAGGCTGATAAATCTAGAACTAACAAAATGAGTACAGGGCTTGGATTATCTATAGTAAGAGAAATAATCACTCAACATGGTCAAGATATATGGGTGGAAAATGAAAAAGATAATTCTGGTGTAGTTTTTACTTTTACACTATCAAAATCTAATTAAAGTGAGGTGCTAAATGTCTAAAGATGAAAAATATTCACATACTTATACTAATAAGAATGATGAAGCACCTATAAGTTTCAAAAGAAATAAAAAGAAGCATACAATACAATTACTTTCTAAAAGTGCAGCTCTTGTAGCTGTTTCTATAGCAACAGGAATTATTACATCGAATGTGATAGTTGATAAAAAAATTGAGGAATTAGGATTAACTAGTTCAATTAAAAAGGATATTACAGTAGAAGAACAAAACTTAAATTATGTTTATTTATCTGAAATAATATCTAAGGTTGGACCATCTTTAGTTAGCATATCGGACGATACTGATAAATTGAAGAAAAATGGCTATAATCAACAAAATATTACTGGAGTTATTATAGATAATGAGGGGTATATAGTCACAAGCTATAGTTCTATAAAAAGTTTTAGTAACATATATGTTAAACTTTCTTCAGTGGCTTCTAGCACACAAGTGGCTAAGTTAATTGGTTCTTATGAACAATTAGATATAGCAGTTATTAAAATTGAAGGCGGTAATTATCCAGTTAGTAAATTTGCAAATGATAAGGATATAAGAGCAGGAGACAGGGTAGTTTCCCTTGGAAATGCTAGTGCAAATGATTATGTAGGATTTGTTAGCTCTGGAATAATTAATTCAACCAGCTTAACTCTAGATACATCAAGTAGTAGCAAAGAACAAAAGATATTTAAAAGTATCCAGAATAACACAATTGTAAATGAAGAGAATAATGGAGGTCCCCTTTGTAACTTAAATGGTGACATAATAGGGATTAATTCTTTGGACTTTATAGATAAACATTCAAAGTATGGATTAAGTGTTGTAGTTGGAGGAAGCGAGCTAGAATCTATAGTAAGATCTATAATTGATACTGGTAACGCTGAAAAAATGGATTTAGGCTTTATTGGAGGAGCAACTAGTTCATTAAATGAAGAAGGAATTAATGGAATATATGTTGAATGGGTATATCCCGAAAGTAGTGTTGCTAATGCAGGTATAAGACCAACTGACATAATAATAGAGCTAGATAATCAAAAAATAAGAAGTATTGATGATATAGACAATATAATAAAAAAACATAATATTGGAGATAATATTAGCTGTAGAGTATTAAGAGGTGCTGAGAACATGGATTTGGTGCTCACACTTGTAAAATACAAATTAGTTTTATGAGAGACTTTGAATGAAGTCTCTTTATTATTATCTATGAATATTATATTATAGATATAGTTGATTTTTTATTTTGGAGGATATTTACATGTATTTAATAGTTGGATTAGGTAATCCAGGAGCAGAATATAGAAATACAAGACATAATATTGGATTTAATGCTATAGATTATTTAGGAGAAAAGTATAATATAGAGATTAATAGGAAAAAATTTAAAGGTGAGTATGGGGAAGGTAGGATATCTGGAGAAAAGGTTATACTTTTAAAACCTAGTACTTACATGAATTTAAGTGGAGAGAGTATTAGAGAAGTAGTAGATTTTTATAAGATATCTAATGAACAGGTAATAGTGATATATGATGACATAAGTCTTGAAGTTGGTAGAGTCAGAATAAGAGGAAAAGGTAGCGCTGGTGGGCATAATGGGATAAAGAGCATAGTTGCACACCTAAATAGTGATGTATTCCCAAGAATTAAAATAGGTGTAGGACAACCTAAAGGAGATTTAGTATCTCATGTATTAGGAAAGTTTTCTCAAGAAGAGATGGAGAAATTACAAAAAGTCATAGAAGTATCAGCTTTAGCAACTGAAGAAATAATTAAAAACGACGAAGTTGAAGCAATGAACAAATATAATAGTTTTTCTATATAGAAGTATTTGAATGGTGGTGTAGTGACATGCGATTAGGGGGGTTAATGGAACCTCTGAAATCCTATAAGGATTTTCAAGGTATTATAAAAAGTATAGAGAAAGATATTTATCCTATAGGAGTATATGGATTAGGAGAATCAGGAAAAAGTTATTTTATTAATGGAATATATGAAACTCAAGATAAGCCACTATTAGTGGTAACACATTCCGATATTGAAGCTAGAAACTTATATGAAGACTTGAATCTTTTTCAACTGGATGTGTTTTATTTACCTGCAAAAGAAGTAGTTTTTTATAATATAGATGCTATTTCAGGAGACTTAAGGTGGGCAAGGCTCAAGGTTATAAAAGAGATGTTAGATAGCAAAAAGAAAATCATAGTAACATCTGTGGATAGTCTTGCTGCTTTGTATACTCCAAAGGAACTATATTTAAAACATTTTATTAAACTAAAAACCTCAGAGGAAGTAAATACAGATGAGCTAGTAAACCTTTTAATTGAAAGTGGTTATGAAAGAGTAGATATAGTAGAAGGAAAAGGGCAGTTCTCATTAAGAGGAGGAATATTAGATATATTTCCACCTCAATATGGAATCCCCTATAGAGTAGAGTTTTTTGGCGATGAGATAGAATCTATAAGAAGCTTTAATATAGAAACGCAAAGAAGTATTTCTAAGGTTAAAGAGATAGAAGTATTTCCTGCTAAAGAGATAATTGTGAATTCAGAAGTCTTAAATAGTGCTGTTGAGGCTATTGAGACAGAGTTTAAAAGTGTTGTAGAAAATAGAAAAGAAGAAAAGGATATAGTAAAGAAATTAACAGGAATAATTAGAAGTAATCTTGAGAGTTTAAAGGAATCTTATAGTTTTGAGACTATTGAGAGTTATTTACCCTTTTTATATGAAAAACCGTGGAATCTATTCCAATATGCTGAAGATTATTTAATTATTATGGACGATACTCAGAGATGTGAAGGTAAATTAGAAAGTTTATATTTTGAGTTTAAAGAGAATTATGAAGGGTTCTTGTATAGAGGAGATATATTACCATCACAAGGGAATTTACTGTTAGGAAAAGATATCCTTAATAGCATGATTGAAAATAGTAAAGTTGTTACTATAGATGCTTTAACTAAAGGAAGAACATTTTTGGCGCCTTTAGATATAAAAAATATATCACAAATTACACTTCACAATTATCAAGGGCAATTAGATTTTTTAATAGAAGATATAAAAGATAAAAAACAAAAAGGATATAAAACAGTTATTTTATCAGGTACAAGAAGTAGAGGAGAACGTTTGGTACAAACTCTTAGAGATAGAGGGATAGAGAGTGTATACAAAGATGATATATCTTCTATAGAATTTGGTGAAGTTGTTATAACCTTTGGAAATCTTATAAAAGGTTTTGAATATCCTGACCTTAGAATATGTGTTATATCTGATAAAGAAGTATTTGGAGAGGCTAAAAGAAAACTTACCAAAAGACCTTCTAAACAAAAAGGTATAGGCAAAATAAAAAGTTTTGCTGATTTAAAACCAGGAGATTATGTAGTTCACGTAAATCATGGTATTGGTGTATATAAGGGAATCAAACAAATAGAAGTAGGTGGTCATAAAAGGGATTACTTAGATATACTTTATGACAAAGGTGACAAGTTATATGTTCCTGTAGATCAATTAGATATGATACAAAAGTATATCGGTAGTGAAGGTAAATCTCCTAAGGTAAATAAATTAGGGGGAAATGAGTGGCAAAAAGCTAAAGCTAAGGTTAAAAATTCAATTAATGATATAGCACAGGAATTAGTAAAACTTTATGCTGCAAGATCTACCCTTAAGGGATACAAATATTCTAAAGATACACAGTGGCAAAATCAATTTGAAGAAGAATTTCCATATGAGGAAACACCTGACCAATTAACATCATTACAAGAGATAAAGAAGGATATGGAATCAGATAAACCTATGGACAGACTTCTTTGCGGTGATGTTGGATATGGGAAAACAGAAGTAGCTATAAGAGCAGCGTTTAAAGCGGTTATGGATGGGAAACAAGTTGCTTTTTTAGTTCCTACAACAATTTTAGCAGATCAACATTATAATAATATGAAGAGAAGGTTTTCGGATTTTCCTATAAAGATTGATATGGTAAGTAGATTTAGAACTACAAAGCAACAAAAGGAAACCTTAAAGGCTTTAAAAGAAGGAAATGTAGATATATTAATAGGTACTCACAGACTTGTTTCTAAAGATATAGAGTTTAAAGATTTAGGTTTATTAATAGTAGATGAAGAACAGAGATTTGGTGTTACCCAAAAAGAAAAAATTAAAAATGTGAAGAAAAATGTTGATGTATTAACTTTAAGTGCAACTCCAATTCCAAGAACACTTCACATGTCTTTAACTGGAGTAAGAGATATATCTGTTATAGAGACACCTCCTGAGGAGAGGTATCCTATTCAGACTTATGTAGTTGAACAAAATGATCAGCTAATCAGAGATGCTATACTTAGAGAAATAAATAGAGAAGGGCAAGTTTTCTTTGTTTATAATAGAGTTGAAGATATATCAAAAATGGCTAAATATATAGCTGATCTTGTGCCGGAAGGCAAGGTGACAATAATTCATGGACAGATGACAGAGAAAGAATTAGAAAAAGAAATGGTTGCTTTCATGAATAGAGAATATGATATACTTTTGTGTACTACAATTATTGAAACAGGAATTGATATCCCAAATGTAAATACCATGATAGTATATGATTCAGATAAAATGGGCTTATCGCAGCTTTATCAGTTAAGAGGAAGAGTTGGAAGAAGTAATAGAATAGCTTATGCTTATTTTACTTATAAAAAGGATAAAGTATTAACTGAGGTGGCAGAAAAGAGATTAAAAGCGTTAAAAGACTTTACAGAATTAGGTTCAGGCTTTAAGATTGCAATGAGAGATTTAGAGATAAGAGGAGCAGGAAACATGATGGGGTCAGCTCAGCATGGTCATATGGCATCAGTTGGATATGATTTATATTGCAGAATGCTTGAAGATACTATAAAGTTAATTAAGGGCGATATAGAACAAGAGCCTATTGAAACAACCGTAGATGTGAAGGTTGATGCTTTTATATCAGGAGAATATATAGAGGATGAGATACAAAAGATATCTATATATAAGAAAATAGCAGCTATAGAAAATCAAGAGGATTATGATGATATTAAAGAAGAACTAGAGGATAGATATTCAGCTATTCCACAACCTGTATATAATTTAATGGATATAGCATATATAAAAAGCAAAGCTAAATCTTTAGGGGTTGAAGAAGTTAAGGAAAAAAATGAAGATATTCATTTCATGTTCCAAAACAGAGATAGGATTAAAAGCTCAGTTTACAAAAGAATACTTGATAATTACAAAAAAGAAGTTTATATACGCTTAGGAGAGAAACCATCTTTTGTGTATAAAGTTAATGAAGCTAAAAATGAAAATATGTTGTTAGATATAAAAGAGTTATTAAATTCATTAACTGAAGATTTAGGATAAAGAAATATTTTCTTATTGTTTTGAATTTGACACATAATATTGTTATACTAAGGTTATGTTTACTTTAACTTATATAATGAAAGGTGAGGGAGAAGTTGAAAAAATTCAGAAAAATATTAGGACTTTTAATAGTAGGAGTTATAGGTGTATCTGTAGCTGGATGCAGCATGATACAGAAAACACCAGAGGCTATAAAGAAGACAGTTGTAGCAAAAGTAGGAAGTGAAAAGATAACACTAGGGGATGTAGATCAGCAAATTCAATCTGTAATCACTCAACTTAAAGAACAGTATGGGGATGATTATGAGAACAATGAAACTGCTAAAAGTACTTTAACTGAACAAAGAAAAAGTGCATTAGAGCAATTAGTTCAACAAAAAATTCTATTAAATAAGGCTAATGAACTAGGTGTTGCTCCAACAGAAGATGAATTAAATAAAGTGGTAGATGAGCAATTAGAACAATATAAAGAAGTTTATGGTGGAGAAGATAAATTAAATGAAGCTCTTAAAGCTTATGGACTAGATATGGATGCTCTTAAGAAAATGATTAAAGAAAATGAAACAATGAATAAGGTTTATGATGAGATAACTAAAGATGCAACAGTAACTGAAGATGATGCTAAAGTATACTATGAAGCAAATAAAGCAACTTATACACAAGGTGCTGGAGCTACAGTAGCTCATATATTAGCTAAGTTTAATGATGCTAGTACAGAAGCAACAGCTGAGGAAGATTCTAAAGCTAAGGCAAAAATAGATGAAATAAAGTCTAAGCTTAATGGCGGCGCAAACTTTGAGGAGCTTGCAAAAGCTGAATCAGATGACACTGGCTCAGCAACGTCAGGTGGAAGTTTAGGTCATATTGATTATTCTTCAACTCAATATGTTAAAGAATTTATGGATGGATTTAAGAACTTAAAAGAAGGAGAAATATCAGCTCCTGTTAAGAGTCAATTTGGATATCATATAATAAAGGTAACTGATGTTCAAAGCGAAGATAAAGTTCAAGAATTTTATGCAGTAAAAGATAAAATAACTCAAACATTAACTCAACAAAAACAAAATGAAGCATATAATACTAAGTTAGAAGAGTGGAAAAAAGAACTTAACGTTAAAACTTACGAAGATAAACTATAAAATTAATAAAAAAGAGCTCATTGCAATTATTTGCATGGGCTCTTTAATTATGCCTTTTTTTATATTCCATAATTGACAAAATTCAATGAGCACTGTAAATAAAAATAAATATAACCATTTTTACGTATAAAAATCTCATTTAGAAAAATAATAGTATTGTAAATAAAAAATTTAAATATAAATAGGAGGGACGCTAAGGATGAAAGCTACAGGCATAGTTAGAAGAATTGACGATTTAGGTAGAGTAGTTATTCCAAAAGAAATAAGAAGGACTTTGAGAATAAGAGAGGGAGACCCTCTTGAAATTTTCACAGATAGAGAAGGTGGGGTAATATTAAAAAAATATTCTCCTATTGGTGAACTAACAGATTTCTCAAAGGAATACGCAGAATCACTACAACAATCTATAGGTCATATAATACTTATCGCTGACAAGGATGCTTTTATATCAGTTAGTGGTAGTTCAAAGAAAGAATATGTAGAAAAGAAAATATCTAATGATTTAGAAAAAGTCATGGAAGATAGAAAACCAGTTCTATTAGGAGAAGGAGGAGGTAAGGTAATACCACTTTATAATGACGAAGAAGAAGGCAAATATAATTATCAAGTTATATCTCCTATAATTGCTGAGGGAGATGCTATTGGGGCCGTAATCATTCTTTCTAAAGATAGTTCTGAAAAACTAGGAGATTTAGAAATGAAACTTGCAGAAACAGCTGCATCGTTTTTAGGAAAACAAATGGAACAATAGAAAAATTGATTTTATTTATGTTAAAGTAGAATAATACCTCCACCATTGAAATAAAAATTATTAGTAACAGTATCAATGTGGAGGTTTTTATATGAAGAAACAATCCCTTATAAAAGGAAGTATTATTTTAGGCATGGCAGGGATATTAGCAAAGTTTTTAGGAATATTTTTTAGATGGCCATTAATTATGTTAATAGGAGATGAAGGGGTAGGATATTATCAAATGTCATATCCTTTATATATGTTTTTTATAGCAGTAGCATCGGGTGTACCTGTTGCTATATCTAAAATGGTTTCTGAGAATAATGCACTTGGAAATGATAAGGCAGCCTTTGAGATTATAAAGGAAGCCTTTTTGTTAATGATAATTTTAGGGGTTGGTACTAGTTTATTTTTATTCTTTGGAGCGAAACCTCTTATAACATTGTTAAAATGGGAAGATAATGCCTACTACTCTTTAATGGGAATAGCATT
The DNA here is from genome assembly GCF_900130055.1 of Clostridium intestinale DSM 6191. GTDB lineage: Bacteria > Bacillota > Clostridia > Clostridiales > Clostridiaceae > Clostridium_T > Clostridium_T intestinale. The sequence continues at coordinate 260,060 of NZ_FQXU01000008.1, read as the reverse complement.
TGCACCTATGGCGATGTCTTTTATGACAATATACAGAGGGTTTTTCCAAGGGCTTCAGAATATGACCCCGTCAGCAATATCACAATTAATAGAACAAATCACTAGAATCCTAGTTGGAGTTGGACTAGCTATATTGTTACTTCCTAGAGGAATAGAATACTCTGCAGGTGGAGCAGCATTTGGAGCCACAGCTGGAGGGATATTAGGGGGAGGATACTTATTCTTTAAATATAGAAAGATTAGGAAAGAAAGTGGAGTAAAAAAAGTTAACTTTAATCCAGAGATATTAACAAGACTACTAAAGATATCTATTCCTATATCTCTTGGGGCAACTGTAGGAAGCGTGATGGGCTTAATAGACTCTGTATTAGTGCCACAGAGGTTATTAGAGGCAGGATTTGATAAAAAGGGTGCTACCATATTATATGCACAGTTAACGGGCAAGGCTGCTGTATTAACCAATATACCATTAACCTTATCTGTAGCCTTATGTGCCTCTTTAGTTCCAATCATAGCAGAAAATTTTATTCTTAAAAACAAGAGAGAAGTTGAATCGAAAGTAAACATATCATTAAAGCTATCTTTTGCAATTGGACTACCGTGTTTTGCAGGATTATTTTTTTTAGCTCAGCCAATAATGCAGATTTTGTTTCCAGGAAAATATGAAGGTTATGAGATATTAAAATATCTTTCTATATCAATACCATTTATTATTTTAGCACAGACAACAACAGCCATATTACAAGGGATAGGGAAATATATATTGCCTGTAATTAATTTATTCATAGGATGTGTTATTAAAATAGTAATAACAAATACCTTGGTTTCTATAAATGAAATAAATATATATGGAGCGGTTATTGCAAGTGTATCTGCATATTTAATATCCTCTATATTAAACTTAATTACATTAAAGACAAGTATGTCAGTCAAAATTCCATTCTATGAGATATTGGTAAAACCAGCATTTGCAACCATCATAATGAGTGTTGGAGTAATGGGAAGTTATATCCCTTTAGCATATATTTTAAAGAGTTCTTCTCTCGCTTGCTTAATTTCAATATTTTTAGGTATTATTATATATATAACATTAATAATTATTTTTGGAGTATTTAATTATGATATTATTAGGAGTAGATTAAATAGAAATACCTAAGTTATAATTTAATATATACAGGGAAAAGAGGAGATTATTTAATGATAACAATAGTTGGATTAGGGCCTGGGGCACCAGAAGCTTTAACATTAGGGACATTAGATGTGCTAGGAAATGGTAATAGAATATTTCTAAGGACGGAAAAGCATCCTACAGTAGAATACTTAAGTAAAAGAAATTTTTTGTTTGAAACCTATGATTCAAAATATGAAGAAGGATCATCTTTTGATGAAGTATACGAAAATATAGCTAAAGATTTAATAGAAGAGCATGATAAAATTGGAGATTTAGTTTATGCAGTGCCAGGGCATCCATTAGTTGCAGAAAAGTCAGTATTTAATATTATAAATATTTGTGAAGAAAGAAATATTGAATACAAGATTATACCAGCAGTAAGCTTTGTTGACGTTATGATGGAGGCATTAAAGATAGATCCAATAGAAGGTTTAAAAATTCTTGATGCTTTTGAACTTGATAGCCAAATTCTTGACAAGAGAATAGGGACCATAATAACTCAAGTATATAACCCGTTTATAGCTTCAGAGGTTAAATTAAAACTTTCTGAGTATTATAATGATGATACTCAGATATTCTTTGTAAGAGCTGCTGGAATTAAGGGTATGGAGAGTATAAGAAAAATACCTTTATACGAATTAGATAGGCAGGAAGATATAGACTATTTGACTTCAATATATATACCAAAAGATTTAGGCAACAAAAAAGATTTTTATGATTTAGTAAATATAATAGAAACTTTAAGAGGTGAGGATGGATGTCCTTGGGATAGAGAACAAACTCATGATAGTCTAAAATCTGCACTAATAGAGGAAAGTTATGAAGTTATAGATGCAATAGAAAGCGAAGATGATGATGCTATTATAGAAGAATTAGGAGATGTGCTTCTTCAAGTAGTTTTCCACGCAAGTATAGGAAAGGAAGAAGAGTTTTTCTCTATAAATGATGTTATAGAAGGAATTTGTAATAAAATGATATACAGACACCCTCATGTATTTGGAGGAGAAAGTATAAATACTTCTAGCAAGGTTTTAGAGAATTGGGATGAACTAAAGAAGAAAGAAAAAGGAATAGATAGTATTACAGAAGAGATGAGAGCTATAGCCAGAAATCTACCAGCATTAATTAGAGCTAATAAAGTTCAAAAGAAAGCTAAAAAAGTTGGTTTTGACTGGGATGAAGTTGAAGAAGCAATGGATAAAGTAATTGAAGAATTAAATGAAATAAAAGAAGTATATAATGGGCAAAATAAGGAAATAATAACAGAAGAAGTGGGAGATTTAATATTTGCTTGTGTAAATATATGTAGATTCCTTGATATAGACGGAGAACTTGCATTAAATAAAACCACAGAAAAGTTCATTAAAAGATTCTCTTTTATAGAAGAAAAAGCTAAAGAACTCAACAAAGATATGAAAGAAATGTCTTTAGATGAAATGAATAAGTTGTGGGAAGATGCAAAAAAACTAAAAAAGTAGTATAATAGTGAAGGAAAACCGCCTTTTAAGGAGAATATATATATTAAAATAAATAAATGTATTGCTACTTAATCATAAATATGCCTTTTTTGTATTAAATATCTATTATTCTATAGACTAGGTATAAAACTAGGTATATAATATGATAATGTAGTATTGTACATAAAAAAGACTACAGTAATAATTAAATATCTCTATGTTTAAGGAGGATGTAATCGTGAATAAAGCAGAATTAATCACTAGTATTTCAGAAAAAAGCAAACTAACTAAGAAAGATGCAGAAGCAGCTTTAAAGGGATTCATAGAAAGTGTTCAAGAAGCATTAGCTAACGGAGAAAAAGTCCAATTAGTTGGATTTGGAACTTTTGAAACAAGAGAAAGAGCTGCAAGAGAAGGAAGAAATCCTAGAACTAAGGAAACTATCCAAATCCCAGCTTCTACAGTTCCTGTTTTCAAAGCTGGAAAAGAATTTAAAGATACAGTTAGCAAATAGTAGTTTGTGAACCCGAGAATTTCTCGGGTTTTTGTATTATAGGAGGAATTTAATTTTGAGATTAGACAAATATTTAAAGGTTTCTAGAATAATTAAAAGAAGAACAGTTGCAAAGGAAGCTTGTGAAAGTGGAAGAGTTTCTATTAATGGAAAAGTAGCTAAACCATCTACTGACATAAAAGAAGGAGATATTATAGAAATAACTTTTGCAAATAAAAAGTTAAAAGCTAAAATATTGAATGTTTCTGAACATGTAAAAAAAGATGAAGCAAGAGATTTGTATGAGATATTAGAAGGTGAAGAAGATAAAGAATAAAATTATAGACTGAGTACTGACTTCATATAAAGTTAGTATTCGGTCATTTTTTTTATTTTTTATAAATTTTCACATATAAAAGATGACTATAATAGAATATACACTAGATGAAAGTCATATATTCTTATAGAAATATTATGAAGAGGAGAAATTATGGAAAGTAGAAAAGATTTAAATCTTGAAGAAAATAAGAATTCTATACATCTTGAAAATAGAAAAAGATTAGATTTGACAGGGGTAATGGAAGTATTAAGCTTTGATGAAGAAAAAATAGAGCTAAATACAAACGGGGGAATGTTAATTATAAAAGGACAAGGACTTAAAATGAATAAACTTGATGTACAAAATGGAGATGTAATGATAATAGGGTTAGTTTATAGTATAGTATATTCAAGTAAAGAGGCAAAAAAAGAAAAGGAAGCCTTATTAAAAAGGCTTTTTAAGTAGGAGGAGATCATGTTATTACCTACTAGTATCCAATATAATATAGTTTTATTTAGTATATTGGGCGGAATTTTAACTGGAGTATTATTTGATGGATATAGGCTAATAAGAGGAGTTGGGGCTCCTAGGGCTATTGTGATTATAGAAGATGTACTTTTTGGAGGGCTTTGTGGATTAATAGTATTCACCTTTTTGTTATATACAAATTATGCCTTCCTAGGATTATATGTATATATAGGTATTGTATTGGGGTTTATAGTGTATATGAAAACCTTAAGCTCATATATATTGAAAGTCGAGAGAAGTAGCGCAAGAAAAGCTGGTAAAGGCTCGAGAGTAATTATAAAAAATTTCATATATATTTGTAAGATAATTATTTATAAAATATTTGAAAAAAGTAAATAAATTTAAAAATAGCTTGAATATATACCTCATTGTATTTAAAATAGAGTATAAGATTCATTATTATTTTAAATCGGGGGAATATGTATGGCAAAACGAATTACCCTTAAAAACATAGTAATAGTTTTTTTGCTTGCTATATTTTGTTTTAGTGTAGTAAGACAAGAAAATGCTATTAAAAAACTAAGTAAACAGGTATCTGAGAGACAGAATAAGCTTGAAGCTTTAGAAAAAGAGAATGAATTACTTCAACAAAAAGTGGATAGTATAAATACAGATGAATTTGCAGAAAAATTGGCACGAGAAAGACTAGGATTAGTTAAAGATGGAGAAAAAGTTGTCAATAATAGTAATGGAAGTTCAAACTCAAAATAAAGGTTATTATTTTATAACATATATATAATTTTAAGGAGGAGTCTTTTAAACATGACCTTAGTGGCAGGAAACATTTTAGAAGGTACAGTAGTAAACATCACAAACTTTGGCGCATTTGTTGAGGTGGAGGGAAAAACAGGATTAGTTCATATATCAGAAGTAGCTGATTCTTTTGTAAAAGACATTAGACAACATCTAAAAGAACAAGATAAAGTTAAAGTTAAAGTTATTTCAATTGATGATAATGGAAAAATTAGCTTATCTATTAAGCAAGCTAATCCTCAAAAGAAAAGTGTAAAACCAGTAGAAATTGATTGGGTGTCAGATAAAAAGAAGCCATCTCAATCTACTGAAAACTTTGAAGATATTATGTCAAAGTTTTTAAAGGATAGCGAAGAAAGGCTTCAAGACGTTAAGAAAAATCAAGAATTTAAAGGTAGAGGAAGAAAAAATTCAGGTTAAATAGTATTGTTTAAATTAGGCTTCTAGGTGCACTAGAAGCCTTTGTTTATGCCATAATAACATGTGAATTAAATTTTTTGCGAAAAGTGTTGACATAAATCATATCCTAGATTATAATTAATTTTGTTGTCCCGGCTGAATGGCGTAGGACAATATAGGCTGAAGTGGCGGAACTGGCAGACGCACAGGACTTAAAATCCTGCGGTGCTTAAACACCGTACCGGTTCGATTCCGGTCTTCAGCACCAATATCG
>NZ_FQXU01000008.1:234916-254176 GCF_900130055.1 Clostridium intestinale DSM 6191 | reverse complement strand
ATGCTGAAGTGGCGGAACTGGCAGACGCACAGGACTTAAAATCCTGCGGTGCTTAAACACCGTACCGGTTCGATTCCGGTCTTCAGCACCAAAAACCTACAATATATTGTAGGTTTTTTTGTTTGTGTTACTATAGAAACTTAATCAATTAGATTCCTTTCATCTGCCTAAATATAATTTATTCCTAAATTCGTATGATATAAATATTCAAATATAATAAAAACACGACAAAAAATTAAATCCTTTCAAAAGAGAAAATAATCTTTGAAAATCCAGTCTTTCTAAGGAATAAAACAATCCACAAGTCTTTAAATATTATCCACAGATTTTTGCTGAGTTTATATAAATAATGTGAATTATAAGTAATTTTGTCCAACGAAAATCATTATGTAGAACACATAATGACACAAATTGCAAAAAAACCTTGCTATAATCTAATTACATTTATTGGAAAAAAATAGGATGGAGGGGTAGACGTGCAGTATGGACTAGAAGTAGATACTTATAAAAGAATAGAGAACAAGAATAAAAACAAAAAAGATTTAAGAGTTGTATATTCTCCCTTAAAGTTAGGGATATTTTTTTCGGTTGGGATATTACTTAGTAGAATATCCTTGGTGTTAAATCTCTCTACGTTAGAAAGTATAGCTCCTTTTGGAATTGCATATATATTAGCACTACAAAGTAGTAAAGATAAAATGTATAAATTATTAGGGTCTTCAGGAGTTATATTAGGGTACCTAACTTTAGTATATAGGGTTGAAGATATTTCGATGTATATAATAACATCATGTATATTGGTATCCACTGATTTAGTTAATATAAAGATAGGTGGTAAAAGTGAGGGGATAAGAAGAGGGGTTGTTTTATTTCTTTCAATGATGATCTTTAAATATTTTATTGACGGAAATGGGATAATAAGTTCAATTGTTTTATCAGGAGTATTAACAATAATAATCGAAGGGATATCGTATATAGTAAAGTATAGCGTAAGCTGCTTGGAAGAATTTAATACAAATCATATATTTATTTCAGAGGAACTTATAAGCATAAGTATATTAATTTCTTTATCTGTTGCTGGAATAGGGGGAATGTCTATACTTAACATAAGTATAAGAAATATAATTGCCCTTGTATTTATTTTAATTATAGCCTATACATCTCAGGGAGCCTTGGGGGCAGCAATGGGTATAAGTATGGGACTTATAATAGGAATAACCATGGATAAGATGCTGCTTTATGTAACACTATATGGAGTATGTGGATTGGTGGTTGGAGTATTTAAGGATATAGGAAAAATATTTTCCGCAGTATGTTTCGTGATAATGTATTCTATATTAAATCTCTATGCTCAAGTATTTGATGTATATATGATTGTGGAGGCTTTAATCTCTGTTTTCATATTTTTAGCTATACCAAATACTTTTATAAATAAATTGATGTTAGAAATAGATGCAGAGAAAAAAGAAGATAAGTATACAGAGTTTCACTTGTCAAAAATAAAGGAGGAATTTACAAGAAGATTTAGAGATTTTACGCAACTATTAGGAGATATGTCAGAGGTGATGCAGGGTTTTGGTGATAATAATAAACTGTTATTAAAAAATAAAAGTGCTGCATTAATAGAAAATTTAGCAGATAGAGTTTGTAGTAATTGTGACATGAAATACATGTGTTGGAAAAGGGAACTATATAGTACCTATGGAAGTTTCTCAGAATTAATTAAGTCATCAGAAGAAGGTGTTTTAGTATTTCCAGAAGAATTAGAAAAGAAATGTGTAAAAAAACATGCACTTATTAAAAGTACTGAAGAAATAGTAGAAAAGCATATATTAAATGAAATGTGGAAAAAAAGATTAGAGGAAGGAAGGATGCTTTTAGCAAATCATATAGGAAATATGGCGGATACTGTTGATGAGATTTTGACAGACTTAGATAGAGATATGGAACTCTGTAGTGAGTTCGAAAGAAGTTTAAAAAGGACTCTTAACAGAAATAACTTTAAATACCTAGATTTGTTTTGCTATGAAGATAAAAAAGGAAGAATTAACATAAAAATCACTTTAGAGAATTGTCATGGAGCACAGTATTGTGTTAAAGAAGCTTTACCAATAATAAATAAGGTAATAGGAAGACCTATGAGTATAGGAGGGGATGGATGTAGTATTGACCCAAAGAGTAATCAATGTAAGGTGCTGATAGAAGAAACACCTAAATATCATATAGCAAGTTATGTAGCTTTAAGTTGTAAGGAGGGAGAAAAGTACACAGGGGATAGCCATTCTTTCAATAAAACAAAAGACGGTTGTTATATGACCTTAGTTAGTGACGGGATGGGATCAGGACCAGGTGCAGGAGAGGAATCAAAGGCAGCTGTGGAACTTATAGAGAAATTTACTGAAGCAGGATTTAACAATATGACAGCAATAAATGCTGTTAACTCTATAATGAATATGAAATTCGCAGAAGATGAGAAATATGCGACATTAGATATGAATACTGTTGATTTATACTCTGGAGATATAAGTTTTATGAAGATAGGAGCTGTTGCTAGTTTTATAAAGAGTGGAGATAGTGTAGAAGAAATAAGTTCTAAAACGTTACCCTTTGGAGTGCTAGATAAGGTTGATGTTGATATTATAAATAGGAAGGTTAAGAGCGGAGATATAATAATAACCTTAAGTGATGGTATATTAGAAATAAATAAGGATCAGAGTGGAAGCACTGGATGGCTTGTAAACTATCTAAGAGAGTGTAAGTCTACTAATCCTAAAGAGATGGTTCATGATATATTAGAAAAGGCAAAAGAACTATCTGGAGGCAAAAGTAAAGATGATATGACAGTTGTGGCTTCAAAAGTATATTCTTTATATTAAGTTATTGAATAAAAAACTTGGCTAACACCAGGTTTTTTATTTATGCACATTAATGAAAGAACAAATTAGTTCCTTCACATTAAAAAACAGTATAAATTAGTTCTTTCACATTATTATATATAGTTGATTTTAATAATTGTAAATGTTAAATTGTAGAAGTATAATAAGATTGATTAATACATTGAGGTGGATTTGAATTTGAAAGATAAGATAATTAAATATATTGAAGATAAAGAGCTTATTAAATCTGGTGATAGGATTTTAGTTGCTCTTTCTGGTGGTCCCGACTCAATTTTTTTGACTAATATTTTAATAGAGATTAGTGAAAACTATAATCTTAAGATAGCAGCTGCACACATAAATCATATGCTTAGAGGAAAAGAAGCAGATGAGGATGAAGCTTATGTTAGAAGTTTTTGTGAAAAAGCTGGTATAAATTGTTTTGTAAAAAGAGTTGATATTAATAGGATTGTTAAAGAGCGAGGAATAAGCTCTGAGATGGCTGGCAGAGAAGAAAGGTATAAATTCTTTGAGGAATTAAAAAAAGAACACTCCTATGATAAAATAGCCTTAGCCCATAATTTAAATGATCAGGCCGAGACTATTTTAATGAGGCTTATGAGAGGAACTGGGTTAGAAGGTTTAGTTGGTATAAAAGCTAAACGTGATGATATTTACATAAGACCTATATTGTGTATAGAAAGAAATGAGATAGAGAAATATTGCTTAGAAAAAAAATTAAAGCCAAGAATTGATAAAACTAATTTAGAAAATATATATTCTAGGAATAAGGTAAGATTAGAATTGATACCATATATTAAGGAGAATTTTAATTCTGATATTATAAATACTATTAATAGATTAGGTATACTTTTGAGTAAGGATGAAGAATTTATAAATGAATATGTTGAAAAGAGCTTGGATAAATATTGTGATTTTAAAGATGAACTAAAAATAGGTGAAAAACTATTTTTAGAAAAGGAAGCATTACTTACAAGGACACTAAAATCAGCATTAGTAGTATTTTCAAAAAAACATTTTGATTTTGAAATGAAACATATTTATGATATTATAACATTACAAAGAAATAAAACTGGAACAAGATTATCACTTCCTCATAATTTGGAAGCTGTAAATGTATATAAGAATGTAATAATTAGATTTGTAAATACTTATAATGAAGGGAAAAGTAAAAAAGCAAATATATTGTTGAAAAAGGAAGAGTTGAATAATAATATCATAAGTTTTAATGAATATGATATGGAGTTTACTGTTTCTAGTAATGAAGGAAATTTAATATTTTCAGATGATTCCCTTGTAAAATATTTTGATTATGATAAAATATCTAAAAATATAGAAGTGAGGCTCAGAAAAGATGGGGATAGAATGAAGCCATTAGGAATGAGCGGAAGAAAAAAAATAAAAGATATTTTTATAGATTTTAAGATACCTAAAGATAATAGAGATTTTATTCCTATAGTTTGTTTTGATGATGAAATAGCATGGGTTGTTGGAATCAAAACTTCTGAAGAATTTAAAATTAATAAAAGTACAAAAAAAATATTAAAAATTAAATTGATTAGAAAGGAACAGTAAGAATGAGGGACGATGTAAAAGAGATTTTATTTAGTGAGGAGGCTATCACTAAAAGAGTAAAGGAACTTGCTGATGAGATAAATAATGATTATAAAGGAAAAGAATTAGTTGTGGTAGGAGTTTTAAAAGGTTCAGTTTTATTTGCATCAGAGCTTATAAAAAACATTGAAATACCATGTGAAATAGACTTTATGGCAGTTTCATCCTATGGCAATTCCACTGAAACATCTGGGGTTGTTAGAATATTAAAGGATTTAGACCATGGAATTGAAGGAAAAAACATCTTAATAGTTGAAGATATAGTAGATACAGGAATAACTTTAAATTACTTGTCTAAGTATTTACAAGGGAGAGGAGCTAATAGTATAAGCATAGCGACGCTTCTTAATAAACCAGCTAGAAGAGCAGTTGACGTGGATGTTAAGTATGAAGGTTTTATAGTTCCGGATGAATTTATAGTGGGATATGGTATAGATTATGCTGAGAAGTATAGGAATCTTCCGTTCATAGGCATTCTTGATCCAAAGGTATATAGAAAGTAATATAAGTATATATACCATAATACTATTGATTAGATACAATTAAATGTGATAAAATTTTTAATAACTAGAAAGAGAGGGGGGCCTTGAATGAAAAAATTTTCTGGCACTGCAACTTGGTTAATAATAACTGTTATGGTCATGATAACCTCATTTGCCCTATGGGAAGGCGGTAAAAATAAGGATACAATTCACTATAGTGATTTTAAACAAAGTTATATTAAAGATGAAGTAAAATCAATAAGAGTTAAACAAGATAATATAACAATAGAAGGTACTTTAAATGATGGAAAGGCGTTTGTTGTTTACGCGCCATTAACTATTCTTAATGGATTAATTACAGAAAATCCTAAGCAAAATGTTGATATATTATTTGATCAGCCAACAAGTACAAAAGAGTGGGTTCAATTAATCCCTACAGTATTACTTATAGTAGTATTTTTAATTTTCTTATTCATAATAATGCAGCAATCACAAAGCGGAGGCGGAAATAGAGGAGTAATGAATTTTGGTAAAAGTAAAGCTAAAATGGCAGCTCCAGATAAAAAGAAGGTTACGTTTAAAGATGTGGCAGGAGCTGAAGAAGAAAAAGAGGAATTAGCAGAAATAGTTGATTTCTTAAAAGATCCTAAAAAATATACAGATATGGGCGCTAGAATTCCAAAGGGAGTCTTATTAGTTGGACCTCCAGGAACAGGTAAAACTTTATTAGCAAGAGCTATTGCTGGTGAAGCTGGAGTACCTTTCTTAAGCATATCGGGATCTGACTTTGTTGAAATGTTTGTAGGAGTAGGTGCATCTAGAGTTAGGGACTTATTTGAGCAAGCAAAGAAATACCCAGCATGTATAATATTTATTGATGAAATAGATGCTGTAGGTAGACAAAGAGGAGCAGGTCTTGGCGGAGGTCATGATGAAAGAGAACAAACACTTAATCAGTTATTAGTTGAAATGGATGGTTTCGGACTTAATGAAGGAATAATAATGATAGCTGCGACTAACAGACCAGACATATTAGATCCAGCATTATTAAGACCAGGTAGATTTGATAGACAAATCATGGTTGGAGCACCTGATGTTAAGGGAAGAGAAGATATATTAAAAGTTCATACAAGAAATAAACCATTATCAGATGATATAAAATTAGATGTTTTAGCAAAAAGAACTCCTGGATTTACTGGAGCTGATATAGAAAATCTTACTAATGAAGCGGCACTGCTTTCAGTAAGAAAATCTAAAAAGAGAATCACCATGGAAGAAATGGAAGAGGCTATAACAAGAGTAATTGCTGGTCCTGAAAAGAAGAGCAGAGTTATTAGTGAACATGATAAAAAACTTACAGCTTATCATGAAGCAGGTCATGCAGTAGTAGCTATGTATTTAGAAAATTCAGACCCAGTTCACCAAATAAGTATAATACCAAGAGGTATGGCAGGTGGATATACAATGCATTTACCTAAGGAAGATAGATCATATACATCAAAATCAAAATTAAAAGATGATATGGTAAGTCTTTTAGGAGGAAGAGTAGCTGAAAAGTTAATTCTTGGAGATATAAGTACTGGAGCTAAAAATGATATTGATAGAGTTTCTAACATAGCAAGAGCAATGGTTATGGAATATGGTATGAGTGATAACTTAGGACCTATAAGCTATGGAACAGATCAAAATGAAGTCTTCTTAGGAAGAGATTTAGGGAGATCTAGAAACTTTAGTGAAGAAATTGGTTCTAGAATAGATAGAGAAATAAAAGAATTAGTAGATGAAGCATATAAGAGAACAGAAAAGTTATTAACAGAAAACATTCATAAGCTTCATGCAGTAGCTTTAGCCCTTCTTGAAAAAGAAAGACTTGAAGCAAATGAATTCCAAGAAGTATTTGCTAATGCATAATTAGTATTAAAAAGCCGTATTATATACGGCTTTTTTTATTGTTAATTCGTAATTAGGCGAAAAATATTCTTAAAATTGCAATAAAGCTTCAAAAAAATATTTTTAATGATATAATATAGATGAATTATAGAGTGTTTATTAATATAAGAAAGAGGTGTTTACTTATGAAAAGTGATATTGAAATAGCACAAGAAGCAAAAATGCTACCAATAGTTAAAATAGCTCAGGATTTAAATTTAAGTGAGGATGATATAGAGTTATACGGCAAATATAAATGCAAAATTTCCTTAGATATATTAAATAAATCAGATAATAAAGATGGAAAGCTTGTTTTAGTAACAGCGATAAATCCAACTCCAGCAGGGGAAGGGAAGTCTACTGTTACAGTAGGATTGGGTCAAGGGCTTTGTAAATTAGGGAAAAAAGCTGTAATAGCATTAAGAGAACCTTCTTTAGGACCAGTTTTTGGAATAAAAGGCGGGGCAGCTGGTGGTGGATATGCTCAAGTAGTTCCTATGGAAGATATAAATCTTCACTTCACTGGAGATATGCATGCTATAACTTCAGCTAATAATTTACTATCAGCGGCTATAGATAATCATATACACCAAGGTAATGATTTAAGAATAGATTCAAGAAGGATATTATTCAAAAGAGTCATGGACATGAATGATAGAGCTTTAAGGGATATAGTCGTTGGTATGGGCGGAAAAGCTAATGGTTTTGTACGTGAAGATGGTTTTATGATAACTGTTGCTTCAGAAATTATGGCTATATTATGTTTAGCTAAAGATTTAGCTGATCTTAAAGAAAGAATGGGGAATATACTAGTAGCGTATAATTTAGATGGTGAAGCTGTTTATGCTAAAGATTTAAATGTACATGGAGCTATGACATTATTAATGAAAGATGCTATTAAACCTAATCTAGTGCAAACATTAGAGAATACTCCAGCAATAATCCATGGGGGGCCTTTTGCTAATATTGCACATGGATGTAATTCTATAATAGCTACTAAAACTGCGTTAAAATTAGGAGATATAGTTGTTACTGAAGCAGGATTTGGGGCTGATCTTGGAGCAGAAAAATTCTTCGATATAAAATGTAGATATGGTGAACTTAAACCAAACTGTGTAGTTTTAGTTGCGACTATTAGAGCATTAAAACATCATGGTGGAGTAGCTAAGGATAAATTAAATGTTGAAGATATAGAAGCATTAAATAAAGGTATTGAGAACCTAGGAAAACATATAGAAAATATAAAAAAATATGGTGTTCCTATGATTGTTGCTATAAATAAATTTGTAACTGATACTGAAGATGAAATAAAGGCAATAAAAGAGTATTGTCATTCCATTGGTGTTAAGGTATCACTTTCAGAAGTATGGGCAAAAGGTGGAGATGGAGCCATAGAACTTGGAAATGAAGTTCTAGATATAATAGAAAAAGAAGAATCTAAATTTGATGTATTATATGATGTAGAAGATTCAATTGAAGATAAAATATCTAAAATAGCTAAAGAGATATATGGAGCGAATGGTGTTAATTTTACGACTCAAGCTTTAAATCAAATTAGAGAATTAGAGAGAATAGGATGCGATAAACTTCCTATATGTATGGCGAAAACTCAATATTCATTATCTGATAATCCTAAATTACTAGGAAGAGCAAGTAATTTTGATATTACAGTTAGAGAAATTAAAGTTTCTAAAGGTGCGGGATTTATAGTAGCTTTAACTGGTGATATAATGACAATGCCGGGATTACCTAAAGTTCCAGCAGCTGCTAGAATGGATATATTAGAAAATGGAGAAATACTAGGATTGTTTTAAAAAATAAAAGAAGAAAAACCTGAGTACTTGAGTACCTGAGCACTCAAGTACTCAGGTACTCAGATATTTGAATGTATAAATATGATCTACAGATTTAACTTCTCTATTAAGTTGAGAAGTTAAATTTTTTTTATAATTTTTTGTTAAAAAAGTTTTTAAAATGTAATTCTTTGTTAATATAAAAACAATGTTAAAAACTTGACAAATCAAAATTAATTGCTAAAATTAAATTGTTAAATTGTAAAAGTATCTAAGAATCTTAGTAGCTTCAAAGCTACTTTTAATTATATTAAGGCGGTGCAATTATGATACTATTAATAGATGTGGGGAATACCAACATTGTATTAGGGGTTAGTAAAGAGGAGAAATTTATAGCTAGCTGGAGGATATCTACAGATGCTAATAAAACCTCAGATGAATATGGAATACAAGTTATGCAGCTATTTAATCAAAACTCTTTAGATCCTAAAGAAGTAAGCGGAATAATTATATCTTCTGTAGTTCCTAATATAATGTATTCTTTGGAGCATATGATAAGAAAGTGTTTTAATACTGAAGCACTTGTTGTAGGTCCTGGAATAAAAACAGGTATTAATATCAAGTATGATAATCCAAAAGAAGTTGGTGCAGATAGAATAGTAAATGCTGTAGCAGCACATGAAAAGTATAAAAGACCTTTAATAATTATAGACTTTGGAACAGCAACAACTTTTTGTGCTATAACTAAACGAGGAAATTATTTAGGTGGGAATATTGTTCCAGGAATAAAAATATCCTCAGAGGCTTTGTTTGAAAGAGCAGCTAAGTTGCCTAGAGTTGAGCTTGAGAAACCTAAAAGTATAATTTGTAAGAACACAATTACAAGTATGCAAGCAGGAATAATCTATGGATACATAGGGCAAGTTGAATATATAGTAAATATGATGAAAAACGAAATGAAAGAACTAGATGAAGAAGAACCATTTGTTATAGCAACGGGAGGACTAGCTTCACTTATTTCAGAAGGAACTAATATTATAGATAAAATAGAACCTCAACTCACTCTTGAAGGACTAAAGATAATTTATGATAAAAATAAGGAGTAGATAATAGTGAATATAGGAAAAATGAGTTTCGAAAATCCTGTATTTTTAGCACCTATGGCAGGGGTAACAGATATATCCTTTAGGGGCCTGTGTAAAGAGATGGGTTGCGAACTTGTTTATACAGAAATGGTAAGCGCTAAAGCTCTTTATTATGGTAGTGAAAATACAAAGAAACTTTTGAGAATAGCAGAAGAAGAAATGCCTGCAGCAGTACAGATATTTGGAAGAGAACCAAATATAATGGCAGAAGTAGTAGACAAGTATTTAAATAATAGAGATGACATATGTATAATAGATATAAATATGGGATGTCCGGCTCCTAAGATAGTTAAAAATGGAGAGGGCTCAGCACTTATGAAAGAGCCTAAACTAGCAGCAGAGATAGTAAAGGCGGTTAAAAAGAGTTCCAAGAACCCTGTTACAGTTAAGTTTAGAAAAGGCTTTGATGATGGGAATGTTAATGCCGTTGAGTTCGCTAAATGGATGGAGGATGCAGGTGCAGATACTATAGCAGTTCATGGTAGGACAAGAACTCAAATGTATGAAGGTAAGGCTGATTGGGATATAATATCTAAGGTAAAAAAAGCAGTATCTATTCCTGTTATAGGGAATGGGGATGTATTTACTCCGGAAGATGCTATGAACCTTAAAAAGATAAGTAACTGCGATGGTATAATGGTTGCAAGAGGAAGCATGGGGAATCCATGGATATTTAAGCTTATTTCTCAGAAGCTAAAAGGAGAGGCTGTAACTTACCCTAAAGCTAGTGATAAGATAGAGATGTGCATTAGGCACTATAAGATAGCGTTAAAATATGAAGGTGAATATAAAGCTATACGCGAAATGAGAAAACATTCAGCATGGTATATAAAAGGTTTGCCTCATTGTACGGACATAAAAGACAAAATAAATACTGTGGAAAGTTCCAATGAAGCTATAGCTATATTAGAAGATTATATAAAAATACTCGAAATTGCAGGTATTTAAAGTAAAAGTTTAGAATAATATACTTTAAGAGTATTTGTAATTGAGGGTGGCGTTCATTTATGAAATCTATCTTAGACATAAGGCTTAGAGAAGGAGATCCATACTTTAAGTATAACTCTATAAATAAAATACTAGATCAATTGAAAACAAAAACATATATTCCTAAAAAGTTAGGTTTATTAGATAAAGAAATAACTCGAGTAAGTATTCCACCTAATTATAATAAGGATGCTTACTCTTATAATATATTGAGAGTTATAGGAAGAGCGAGATGGAGCTCAGTTAGTGTTAGAGGCAATAGATTATACGATTTAGATTATTTAGATAGTTTTCAAAAAAATGTACTTTCATTTTGTATTGTTAGATCTATGTCTATAATACTAATTAATAATAAAAAAACTGTAAAAAATTCCGTTATAGCAATCGAAGATGGTGGAAATACTAATAATCTATCACTTATTGAGGAATGTGCAAAATATACCAAGAGAATAGTGTTAGTTACTAGGAATTTTAAAAATGTCAATAATATAAGAAGTCATATACTACTTAATTATGGAGTTTCACCTGAATTCACAACTAATATTAATGATACTAAAGGTATAGATTTTATTATAAGTGATAAAGCTAAAAGTTATGGTGATATAGGAGTTTGGTATTTAGATAGTTTTTATGAGCCGGAACAATTCAGTAACTTAGCGGTTAATGATGTGTTACTATCAATAAATGATTATGAAGAAAGGGTTTCACCTGAACTTCTAGGAGCATTGCTTAAATCAGAAAATAATATTAGTAAGAGAGTAGAAGATTTTTTTGATAGTAATAAAATTAATATAGAAGAGATTAGATTTGGTAAAAAAGAAATTGATATCAACTCTTATTGACATGTAATAGCGTAAGCTTTATAATATTTTAAATAATCATATAGGAAAAACTATTAAATTAAAGATAAAATATGATATATTATATGATGAACCATATAGAAGGGGAGAAAGACATGAGCGAACAAAAAAAAGTTATATTAACTTATGAAGGTGTAAAAAAATTAGAAGAGGAATTAGAGTTTCTTAAAACTGTAAAAAGAAAAGAAATAACTGAAAAAATAAAAGTTGCACTAGGATATGGGGATCTAAGTGAGAATTCAGAATACGATGAAGCTAAAAATGAGCAGGCTTTTACAGAAGGAAGAATTCTTCAATTAGAAAACATGTTAAAAAATGCAGTTGTTGTAGATGAGTCTGAAATATCAACAGATAGAGTATCAATAGGGTCTAAAGTTAAAATAAAAGACTATGAATTTGATGAAGAAGTTGAGTATGTAATAGTAGGATCAGCTGAAGCAGATCCAATAAATTATAAAATTTCAAATGAATCTCCTGTAGGAGCTGGGCTTTTAGGTAAAAAAGTTGGAGATGTTGTTGAAATCACAGTACCTGAAGGGGTAAATAAGTTTGAAGTATTAGGAATTAGAAGAGATTAATGGAGGACCACCAATGTCAAATGAAGAGATAAGTATAAACCAGTTGGAAGCTCAATTTAATGAGCAGGAAAGATTAAGAAGACAAAAACTTGTAGAACTACAAGAGGCAGGAAAAGATCCTTTTGATGTATATAAAGTTGAAAGAACTCATACTTCAGTTCAAGTAAAGGATGATTTTGAGACTCTTGAAGGAAAAACTGTAACTATAGCTGGACGTTTAATGTCTAAAAGAGGGCAAGGAAAAGTTGTTTTTGCAGATATCCATGATAGAGATGGGAAAATGCAATTATTTATTAAATTAGATGCTGTTGGAGAAGAAAATCTTAAGGAGTTTAAAACTTATGATTTAGGAGATTGGATAGCAGCAGAAGGTGAAGTATTTAGAACTAAGGCAGGAGAAATTTCTGTTAAGGTTAATGCCTTCCAACTTATATCGAAGTCATTAAAACCACTTCCAGAAAAATGGCATGGATTAAAAGATCCTGATTTAAGATATAGACAAAGAGAACTTGACTTAATTACCAATCAAGAAGTAAGAGAAACATTTATAAAAAGATCAAAAATAGTTTCTGGAATAAGAGAATTCTTAGACCAAAAGGGCTATTTAGAAGTGGATACTCCAATGTTACAAACAAGTGCAGGTGGAGCAGCTGCTAGACCATTCACAACTCATCATAATACTTTAGATATAGACATGTATCTAAGAATAGCTACAGAACTACATTTAAAAAGATGTATAGTAGGTGGATTTGAAAAAGTTTATGATATGGGAAGAATCTTCAGAAATGAGGGTATGTCAGTAAAACATAATCCTGAGTTCACAACTATAGAATTATATGAAGCTTATGCTGACTATAACGATATGATGGAACTAACTGAAAACTTAGTTGCTTACGTTTGTCAAAAGGTTAATGGAACAACTAAGGTAAATTACCAAGGAACAGAAATAGAATTTATGCCTCCTTGGAGAAGAGTAACTATGGTTGATATAGTAAAAGAGCATACTGGCTTTGACTATAATGCTGTAGCTACAAACGAAGAAGCTCAAGCTATAGCTAAAGAAAAACACTTAGAGTTTAAGAAGCCATTAGATAAAGTTACTAAGGGTGAAGTTCTTAATGCTCTTTATGAAGAATTCTGTGAAGAAAAATTAATACAACCAACTTTTGTTATAGATTATCCAGTAGAAAATTCTCCTCTTACTAAAAAGAAGAGAGGAAATGATGAATTTACTGAGAGATTTGAAGGATTTGTATTTGGAAGAGAGATATGTAATGCATACTCTGAATTAAACGATCCTATCGTTCAAAGAGACAGATTTAAACAACAAGAACAAGAAAGAGAGCTTGGAGATGACGAAGCATACATGATAGATGAAGAGTTCATGAGTGCTTTAGAAACAGGTATGCCTCCAACTGGTGGATTAGGAATAGGTATAGATAGACTTATAATGTTCTTAACAGATTCAGCGTCTATAAGAGACGTAATCTTATTCCCAACAATGAAACCACTACAATAAATTGTAAATTAATAAATCGCCGTATTAACGGCGGTTTTTTAATTAAATTTATTAAAAAACCTTAAAATTTTTCAAAAAAGCTATTGATTTTTATAAATAACTTGATATAATAATACTTGTGATTAATGTTCCGTGGTAGCTCAATGGTGGAGCACTCGGCTGTTAACCGATAGGTTGGAGGTTCGAGCCCTCTCCACGGAGCCAATTTTTCTAAATAGTAGCTATAGGCTGCTTTTTTTTATTTCAGATTTAAATTGACAATAAAGTATTATCTGATAAAATTATTATATAATTAAATATGCATGATGATAAAGAAGAGTATTCTTAATTATGTTTTAGAGAGATAGCGGGTGGTGGAAGCTATTATGTGGTTAAGATGAAGGGAGCTTTTGAGTGCTTAAAATTTGAAAGTAGGGCTATTGCCAAGAAGGGTGGAACCGCGGAAAGATATTTTCGTCCCTTTATGGTAAGAGGTCTTTTTTATTATAAAAAATTATTTGGAGGTATTAAAATGGCAGTAGAAAAGACTATGGATAAAATAGTGGCTCTTTGTAAAAATAGAGGATTTATATTCCCAGGCTCTGATATATATGGAGGACTTGCGAATTCATGGGATTACGGTCCTTTAGGAGTTGAATTTAAAAACAATGTAAAAAAAGCATGGTGGAAAAAATTTGTTCAAGAAAGCCCATACAATGTAGGAGTAGACTGTGCAATTTTAATGAACAGAGAAGTTTGGGTTGCATCAGGACACGTTGGTGGATTCTCAGATCCTTTAATGGATTGCAAAGATTGTAAATCAAGATTTAGAGCAGATAAAATAATAGAAGATCATATGACTGAAAATGGAGCTGAAGTTGCTACAGCTGATGGATGGAGTAATGAAGAACTTAAAGATTATATAGATAAAAACAATATAGTTTGTCCTAAATGTGGAAAGAAAAACTTTACTGATATAAGAAAGTTTAATCTTATGTTTAAGACTTTCCAAGGTGTAACAGAAGATGCTAAATCAGAAATATTCTTAAGACCAGAAACAGCTCAAGGTATATTTGTAAACTTTAAAGCTGTTCAAAGATCTTCAAGAAAGAAAGTACCTTTTGGAATAGCTCAAATAGGTAAATCTTTCAGAAATGAAATAACACCAGGAAACTTCGTATTTAGAACAAGAGAATTCGAACAAATGGAGTTAGAATTTTTCTGTAAGCCAGGAACAGATTTAGAATGGTTTAGTTACTGGAGAGAATATTGTTGGAAATTCTTATTAAACTTAGGTGTAAATGAAGGTAATTTAAGAATGAGAGATCATGAAGCAGAAGAACTTTCTTTCTACTCAAATGCAACTTCTGATATAGAATATTTATTCCCGTTTGGATGGGGAGAATTATGGGGAATAGCTGATAGAACTGACTATGACCTTAAAAAACACCAAGAACATTCTGGTCAAGATATGAATTATTTAGATCCAATTACTAATGAAAAATACGTACCATATTGTATAGAACCATCATTAGGAGCAGATAGAGTTGCCTTAGCATTTTTAATCGATGCATATGATGAGGAGGAATTAGATGGTGGAGATGTAAGATCAGTATTAAGATTACATCCAGCACTTGCACCATTTAAAGCTGCTGTACTTCCGTTATCTAAGAAGTTATCAGAAAAAGCAGATGAAGTATATGCAAAACTTGCTAAAAACTTTAATATAGAATACGATGAAGCAGGAAGTATAGGCAAGAGATATAGAAGACAAGATGAAATAGGTACTCCATTATGTATAACAGTTGATTTTGATACTATGGAAGATGAATCAGTAACTGTTAGAGATAGAGATACAATGAATCAAATCAGAATCAAAATAGATGAACTAGAAGCATATATAAGCAAAAAATTAGAATTTTAATAAAAATCACCTGGGATTTATTTACCCGGGTGATTTTTTTCTATATCTAGTAAATAAGTTTTTTTATCAATTCCCAAAGCAAAACCTACTAGTGCACCATTAGAACCAATAACTCTATGACAAGGAACAACTATAAATAATGGATTCTTATTTACGGCACCACCCACTGCCCTGGATGCATTAGGATTTCCAAGAGAGACAGCAACATCTTTATAACTAGTAGTTTTACCATAAGGGATTTTTAATAGTTCATTCCATACACTTTTTTGAAATTTTGTACCATTAAATTCTAAAGGTAGTGTAAATTCTCTTCTCTGATTCATAAAATATTCATTGAATTGAGTTTTGCATAAATCAGTTATGATGTTAGGAGTGGCTATGATGTCAGCTTGAGTTATAAGAGAAAGAGAAACAAGAGCTGACTCAGAAGCAGTTATTTTGATTAAACCCATGGGGCTTTCTAAGAAATCATAATAATACATGTAAAATCTCCTTTTCAAATTAGTATCGTCCTAAGTAGAATTATAATATAACCAATGTTATAATTAAAAGCAAATGGGCAAAGATTTAAAGTAGAGTATAGTTTTGGAGGCATATTTAATGAAAAGTGATTTTAATGAATTTAAAGTTTTTATAAAGGGTAAAAAAGTAGGAGTTTTAGGAATAGGTGTTAGTAATATACCATTAATAAATTTTTTGTTAGAATTAGGGGCTGAAGTAACGGCTTTTGATAAAAAAGATGAAACACAATTAGGGGATATAGGGAAAGATTTCATAAATAAAGGGGTTAAACTTTCTTTGGGAGAAGACTATTTAAGTAGACTAAAAGGTTTTGATGTTATATTTAAAACACCAGGCATGAGAATAGACTTACCTGAACTTGTAAATGCAAAGAATGAAGGTGCTCACATAACATCAGAAATGGAAGAGTTCGTAAAATATTGTCCTGCTAAGATTTATGGAATAACAGGAAGCGATGGAAAAACTACAACTACAACTATTGTGTCTAAACTTCTAATTGAGGAAGGGTTTAAGACCTGGGTAGGTGGTAATATAGGTTCTCCGCTTTTTTCTAATATAGAAGAGATTACTACTAAAGATAGAGTAGTATTAGAACTTTCTTCTTTTCAGCTTATGACAATGAAAGAAAAGATAGATAAAGTAATAGTAACTAATATAACTCCCAACCATTTAGATATGCATAAGGGTATGGATGAGTATGTTGATGCTAAAAAGAATATATTTAAATACCAGGAAAAAGAAGATTTATTAGTATTAAATATAGATAATGAAATTACAAAAAGCTTTATAAGTGAAGCTAAAGGCCATGTAAAAACTTTTTCTTCTAAAGAAGAATTAAAAGATGGAGCATATTTAAGAGATGGATATCTTTATATAAGGGATAAAAAAATCATAAATAAAGATGAAATTGTAATAAAGGGAACTCATAATATTGAAAACTATCTTGCAGCTTTTTTAGTGACTGAAGATGAGGTATCTATTGAAAGTATGATAAATGTTGCAAGAAACTTCAAGGGAGTAGCACATAGATGTGAGCTAATAAGAGAAGTTGAAGGTGTTAAATACTATAATGATTCAATAGCATCTA
Source organism: Clostridium intestinale DSM 6191 (assembly GCF_900130055.1). Taxonomy (GTDB): domain Bacteria; phylum Bacillota; class Clostridia; order Clostridiales; family Clostridiaceae; genus Clostridium_T; species Clostridium_T intestinale. The sequence continues at coordinate 236,860 of NZ_FQXU01000008.1, read as the reverse complement.
GTCCAACTAGAACATTAGCTGGATTAAAGGCCTTTGACGAAAAAGTAATATTAATTGCAGGTGGGTATGATAAACATATACCATTTGAACCACTTGCTCAAGAAGGACATGAGTATATCAAGGAATTGATATTATTAGGAGCAACAAAATATAAAATAAAAGAAGTTTTTGATAAGATAAAAGAGGATAAAGGAATAGACATTCCAGTAAATATAGTAGAGTCCTTAGAAGAAGCAGTAAAAAAGGCTAAAGATATAGCTAAGGATGGAGATATAGTAACACTATCACCTGCTTGTGCGAGTTTTGATATGTTTACTAACTTTGAAATAAGAGGCAATAAGTTTAGAGATATCGTTAATAGTATATAAAGTAAAACACCCCAAAGTTCTTTAATATTGAACTTTGGGGTGTTTATATTTAAAGCTAATAAAACTTTTATTTATAAGCATTCTCTATCCTATGTATTTCAGAATCAGTAGAAAGGCTTCTCTTGTAAAAAATAGAGTTTTCAAAAAGATAATAATCCACTACTGAATCTTTGGATATTTTAGTTGAGGAGAATTTTAGCTCGCCAGTTTCGCTTAAACTGTAAAGATAATTAAGGTCATTTTTGTTTATAAAGAAAACAGTATTATTGATTGAATGTAGATCTTGAGCTGTTACATCAAGAATCTTTTTTTCTTCTGATTTATCTATAAGAAGTAAATATATATTATCGTTATCTGAGGAATTTACAAATATAATATTATTTTTATATAAAGCGAAAGATTCTACAGATGAATTAGATAATTTAGTTCTAGAAGTTCCATCTGACTTTACTCCGTATATTTTAGAGTAATCAGATAGGTTTTGATACAATATCCAATCCCCAACTATAATGAATTTACCAGCATTATCTTGAGTTAAAGCTGTTTTTGTATTGTTTTTAAGATTATATTTAGTAATTACATTGTTGTTATTTTTATTTATGTAATATAAATCATCACCAGATAAAATAAGATTATAAGCATAATCATCAGATAATTTAGTGGAACTTTTTAAATCCTGAGATGTAGTATGTAGACTTCCAATATTATCGCTGTAAATTATTTTATCATCATAAACAGCTATTGAAGATGAAGAAGATGTTATGTTATATGTATTTTCATTTTTTAAATTAGGAAACATATCTTTAGTAAGAGCTTTAGGGAAAGTTGCCAATTTATTTCCATCTCTCCAATCAACAAATATATTTTTATCTAAAAAAGGATAAAATATATTTGGCGATAAAGAAGTGTCTCCTAAAAATACTATACTGTTTTGATTTGATTGGGGAGACTTTATGGTTATAGTATTACTGTTATTTTGAGTAGTATTATCTGAATTGGTTGATTTATTACTGCAAGATAACAAAGTAATAGAAAAAGAACATAATAAAAAGAGCATAAGTTTTTTTATCAAAGTAAATACCTCCAGTAAGTTATGTAATTATTATGATTATATTATAGTTAATTATCGAGCAAATAACAAATAGATTAATATAAACATTACCTAGTGTATCTTTAATAGGAAAATTAAGAAATTAAAAGAAAGATTAAGAAATATAAAGTTAAAATAGAATAATAATATAATTATAGAGAGTTACAATATAAATATCGTGTTACTATTTTATTCGTCGCTAAGACAAAAAAACAGTTGAAAAAACATGTTGACATAAAGATGTTGATAGTGTTAAACTGTGAAAGCAAGTTTTGTTAGATCTTTGAAAATTAAACAGAGGAAACTTAAGAAGTTTTGAATAAAACGAAACTTACACAACGAAAGTTGTGAAGTAGGTGATTGTACCAAATGTAAAATTTGGAACAACTACTTATAGTCAACGTAATTCTTAGAGTAAGATTAAACTAAAATTTGTGCACTTAATTATTTAAGCGTCACTTAAATTGAGAGTTTGATCCTGGCTCA
>NZ_FQXU01000008.1:0-234906 GCF_900130055.1 Clostridium intestinale DSM 6191 | reverse complement strand
TTTATCATTATTTTTACACATAATAAGTGCTAAAAAATGAAATAATTTGTAATTTAATTGGAAACATGATAGAATAAATGAAACAAAATATTCATATTGTTTTATTTTATATATTTAACTCTCGCAATACACATGCCAAAACACTAATACTGGCTATACTGGCTTTTTTAGCCAGTATATTTGCTTAGTGTTTAACAAATATATTAAGTGTTTAAATATATTAAACGCTCACTATAATTGTTATAAGTATTTAAAAGAAAAAAACAGAGTACGACCAAAACTTATCGTACTCTGCTTTTTAAAAATATTATCTAATCTATCCTTTAAAATGTTCTTCTATTTTAAGGTCTAACTCACCATTTTCCTTAATGTCTAATATCTCTATACCTATATTATCAGAAAATTGATTAGTTATTTTCTCCATAATAATATGTTCATGCTTAACATTGTTTTTATCATAATAATATAGCTTTAATGGATTGGACTCCGCAATATGAGTAAAAATCAATTGAATAGGCTTTCTTGTAAAAGAAGCATTATCTGGTTTAGCTTTAAGTTCCTTTATCTCGTGATTTTGAATATTTTTCTCTCCATGAGAGATACATAAATTCTTTATATTTTCATTAGTTTTATTATCTAGATACACAACCCTCATTGAACCATAACCTATCATAAATCAATACCTCCAAGCATGAGTTTTTAATTACCTCTTATAATTATATAATAAACCACATTCTTAATTATTACAATATATTTCTTGACCAAAATCTGTTAATCAAGGAATTTTATTTAATGCCTCCTTTATAACAGTAACTGCTACGCTAAAAAAGGTTATAGCAAAAATAATAACTAAAAGCCATCCAAATACACCTAATTTAGGTTTTTTATAATCTTTAAATTCTGAATTACTTATACTTCGTAAATATCTTATTATCTCTAAAAACATCTTTGTATTGTATTTCCCTATAGGTCTAAACATAAACTCATCATACTCATTGAACTTTAAACCTATGGTGTTACACTGTTTCCAAAGATCAGTAAAGCTCTCCAAATCCTCTATGACCCCAACATAATCACCTTCCATTAACTTATAATAATGACTCAGTTTAAATATAAACACCCTTTTATTAGTTACAAATAAGCCCAAATATATTATAGGGGCAGCTCCAAAATCAACTGCCATTTTAAAGTGAACACCTTTTTCTAAATAACTCTGTAGCACTATAATTTTATATTTTATTTCTTCATCACTAGAAAGTTGCGCTTTTACCTTCTTCTCTAACTCTAGTAATGTAACCTTTCTTAAAATTACATCATTTTTTATTTTATACAATTCTACAGAAACTCTATTTTTCTCCTTCATTGCCTCATGTTCTAAATCTTTTAACTCCTCTTCACTATAATCAATTGAATTTAGTTCCTTTAAAATCTCCCTACTATCCATTTATATCACCTGCTATCTTTTTCATTTTCTTTCTGGCTCTAGATATCCGTGTATAAATATAGTCTTTAGAATATCCTAACTCTTGAGCAATTTCTTCTATAGAAAATCCTTTTAAATATCGTTTCAAGAATATTTCTCTATCCATATCATCTAAAGTATTTAAAAGATCCTCTATTAATTCATTATTTTCTATATTCTCAAAAGACAAATCATTTTCAATATGAGTGATTTCATCTTTATATTCAAAAGTCTTATTATGATTTGATATCTTTCTCTTAATATCTATTGCTTTATATTTAGCTATAGAAACAATCCAAGATTTTAGGCTACCTTTCTCATCATCATAACAATCCATGTTAAACCATAGAGATATAAAAACATCATCATAACACTCATCTAAATATCTTTTCTCATGTGACTCAGTAAGTATACTATTAGCTACATAATAAACTAACTTTCCATATAAGCTTATAAGTTCATCTAGTCTCTCTTTATCCCCTTTTAAAATTCCCTCTATAATTTCCATTTCATTTATCTCATTTACCATATCTCCTCCATAATAGTTTCAAAATTGAAGCTCCTATCTATAGTTCGTTCTAATACCTCAATAACTGTCACTTATTTTTTTGTTTTTTTATACACAATAATCTAATTATGTAAATTAACATAAAAAAAAATTATATTAAAGAAAATTTCCTATCATAAGTTTACTTTATGGTGAATAACTTTATTACGTGTATAAAACTTAACCAGAATAATTTTAATTGGTACCAAAAGAGAATAAAAAAATAGCACTAATTAAAGTATATGGAAATAATACATAATTTTCATTAGAATAAGGGGGAAAAATAATGTCATTATCAAAAAAAATTTTAAGTTTTCTATTACCATTACTCATGCTGATCTCATTTATAAAATTACCAGCAAGTGCAACAGAAGTATCAGCTAATTGTTTGCCACCATCAACAACAGAGGTTACAGTTCATAAAATTAAAATGACCACTCTAGAGGGCTTTCCTAAAAGTAATCCAAATGCCCAAGCAATTAATAATATACAAAATTGGTTTGGAAAAGATTCTGAAGAGCTAGGAGGCATACTTTTTAACTATTATAGAGTAGATGGAAATTCAAGCTATGCAAAAATGTCAGATAGTGATCTAGTAGCTGTTTCTGAAAGCGTATTAAAAAACAAAAGCGGTGTAATAAATAAAGGTAGTTTTTACACAACTACTCGTGGTTGGAGAACTAATCTTGAAAATGGAAGATATATATTTTATGAATCTGAAAGTAATGCTTCAGTAATAGATTCCATGGCAGTTCCCTTTGTTTTAAATTTACCAACACCAGAAACAAATGCAAGTGGTAATGTTGTTTATAACAGTGATGGAACCATAAAATATCTTACTTCTATGCACGTTTATCCAAAAAACATAACACAAGAACCTAGTCCATCTAAAAGTGTTACTAACTTAGGCCAAATAGAAGAGTCTGCAAAGGTTGGGGATAACGTACAATACCTTCTTACAACTACAATTCCTAAAACTATTGCTAAATATACTCAATTTAACTTTGTTGATAATTTAGAGACTACTTTAGATTATGTTGGCAATGTTCAGGTCAACTTAGGAGGTACCACTATGACTGGTAACTCTGGAACCTTTAATTTTAACAATAATAATATAGATTATTACATTACAGAACCTTCAACAAATGGAGGGGGTACTCTTATAATTAGATTTACACAAGCTGGACTAATTAAAATGGCAAATAACTTAAGTTCTCAACTTATTGTAAAATTTAATGCAAAAATTAATGAGACTGCAAAAGTACTGTATACTACAACTAACGAAAAAAATGATGAGATAATTAATAACTTTGATATTAAATATAGAAACACAGCTACTGGAGAGGAAAAAACTAAACCATCTAATGATGTTTACGTGTATATAGGTGGTAAAACATTTATAAAAACAAACGAATATAACACAAATGATCCACTGATTCAATACCTTCAAGGGGCAACATTCGATTTATACTTCGACGACAATACAAATACAAAGGTTACTTGGACAACTGAACTAATTCAATTAAATACTGCCATAGGATCCGAAAAATTTGGTGGTACAGTTGCTCAAGGGCAGCCAATAGTACTAAAGTCTGGAAGCGATGGTAAATTTGAAATTAAGGGACTAAGAGCAAATACTGTTGGTTTTGATGGAAAATATAAACTAGTAGAAACAACTCCTCCAACTGAATATATCAAACTTAATTCACCTGTTAATTTTATAATAACAAAGGACGGATTTAAAGCTCCAAATACTCTACAAGTTAAAAATGCAAAACAACCTAATATACCTCAAACAGGCGGTATTGGATCAATTATTTTCTTAGCAGCAGGTTTACTAATAATGGGAAGTGCTGTAGTAGCTTTAAAGAGAAAAAAGAAACTTGAAAATTAATTTTACCTAAACAGTGTAAAGGGTGAGAATAATCTCGCCCTTTTATTCCTTAAAAAATACATAAAACTTAGCTTAACCATATCAAATTATGTCCTATCTTTCGTTAAAGGAGTAGATAAAATTATGGATAAGAAAGATAAAAATTTCAGTACCATTAATGATTACAAAAAAAACGGTGTGTTCAAAACTATAATTATTTCAATAGTCTTTATTCTAGGTCTAGGGATTTTTTCCTTTCCTATTATAAGTAATTTAATATATAAAAACGCTGCTAAAAGGGTTGTTCAGAATTTTGATGAAGAAGTTAATCAAATTGAAGATACTGAAATCAGTAAAAAACTAAATCTAGCCTACTCCTATAATGAATACCTATTTGGAGCAAATAATATTAACTCATTAGAAGACCCTTATACTCAAGAAAAATTAAGTGCTGGAGTAGAAGAATACGCTAAAATGCTTAAAGTCAATGAGCAGATAGGATATATTATTATTCCTAAAATATCTATAAACGACCCCATTTATGCAGGAACATCTGAAGTTGTTCTTCAGAACGGAATAGGACACTTAGAAGGAACTTCTCTACCTGTTGGTGGTAAAAATACTCATACTGTTTTAACTGGTCATAGGGGATTGCCTACTGCTAAGTTCTTTACTGAATTAGACAAACTAGTGGTTGGAGATAATTTTTATATCAAAAATATAGGAGGTACTATAGCTTATGAAGTAGATCAAATTAAGGTAGTAGAGCCAACAGACTTTAATGACTTAGTAATAACTCCTAATGAAGACTACTGTACACTCTTAACTTGTACCCCCTACATGATTAATTCTCATAGACTTTTAGTTAGGGGCCATCGTATAGAATATAGGGAAGAAGTCCTCAATACAGAAATAGAAGTTAGTAATACTACAAACAAAAATAACAAAATACTCTTTGCATCTATTACTTTAGTTATCATTATAGTAATCTATACATCATCTAAATATATTAAAAAGAGAAAAGGTTTGAAGGAAAAGATAGTTTTCACCGAAGATATTAATCAAGAAAAAGAGGGGTTTGATTAAAATGAAATTTAATAAACTCTTAGGGAAAAAGAGATATATCTTCATATTTATATTGGGTATGATTGTATTTCTATACCCAACCTTATCAAATCTCTATTATAATTATACGGCCGTTAGCAATACTTATATGGAGTATTCTTTAAATAACCAAACCTCTAAAAATGAAGATTTGAAAGATGCTCCTAAAGCAGAGCCTTATTTAGAAAATAATGATGATACAATCTTTGCTTACATTAATATAGATAAAATTCACCAAACCCTTCCCATTTATTTAGATGTCACTGAGGAACATTTAAGTAATGGAGTAGCTGTAATAAAAGGGACTAGTATACCAGTTGGTGGGGAGAATACTAACTCTGTTATAGCAGGTCACACTGGACAAGTAAAAAAGCTCTTCACTGATTTACCCGAACTTGAACCTGGAGATGAGATCACAATTACAAATAAAATAGAAACTCTTTATTATAAAGTTACAGGAAATAAGCTAATAATGCCTGATCAAGAGGAATATCTTTCAATAATTGAAGGCAAGGATATGATAACTCTTCTTACCTGTTATCATGGTACTCTTGCAAATGATCGTCTTTTAGTATTTGCTGAAAGATATAATCCAGGCAACAAAACAGATTCTATAAAAGCATCTATAATTAATCAGGATAAATACTCCTACCTGTCAAAAGTTGAGCTGGAGGAAAAACCAATACACAAAATGGTAGATCCAGTTGTTATAGCTTGTGCTATAATACTTATCATACTTTTTGTTTATACCTTTAGTAAAAAGAAAGATAATAGCAAGTGAGTCTTAAGGGAACTCACTTGCTATTCTTTAAATCCACCACTTTCTTTTGTTGCTTCATAATAATGTCTTATAGCGTTATCTACTATTTCACTAGCACTTACACTAACATTGGGATGCATTAATTTAATCTCATTAAGAATTCTTGCTGTAGAAATTTTTATCTTATAAGTTTTAGTTATCTTCTCTTCGCTTATTTTTTTCATATATACTAATCCTCCAAATAATCATTTTTATATTTCCTCCTCTTGTGAGGCTCCATCTTCAATAATATGTTTATAATAATATCTTATCGCCCGGTCTATTATCGTATTTGTTCTTATATTTACATTCGGATGTACAAGTTTTAATCTAACAAGCAGTCTAGCTGTTGATTTTCTCATAGTAAATGTCTTTCTTATAGAAAAATCTTCTTCTTTTTTAAAGACTTCGCTGTAGGTAAAGGTATCTACTATCTTCTGACCTTCTACTTCATCATCTGAATAAACACTAACATTTCTTTCCTTTAAATCTTCTGCAATATCAAATTCCTTAATTACAACCTCATCTAATACATCTCCATCTGTCCAAATTGCACCCTTAGGATATTCTTCCTTCTTTCTCCCTGTTATCTCTTCATTTTCTTCTATTTTACTCATATAAAAACCTCATAATTTTATCTTATTCATAATTATATGAATTTGTTTCTTCATAAATGCACATCTACTCAAATGTTTAATTGATTACCTGTTTAATTGTTTACCTGTTTAATTGTTTATTTGCTTATTTGCACATTTAAATACTTATTTATATATTTAAATATTTATTTTAACTTTTAGATTATTGCTCGGTATGCAAGAACAAACAACCATTTTTTCAACAAATATCATCACAATTCTTGATTGTTTTGTATATCCTAAATAACATAGGTGTAAGCAAAAAGCTCTTAGACGGAGCGTGTCTACCTATAATAAATTTAGGAGGAAAATCACATGGCTGTCATTAAAAACTTGCGGACAAAATCCCTAATTGTAGAGATGGAGTCCGGAGTAGATAAAAACGGTAAGACCACTTTTAGAAAAAAGACTTTTTCTAATATAAAGCTCGATGCTACTGATGAAAGCATATATGCAGTAGCTAATGCTATTTCTAAGATTTTAGCTCCAGAAACAAATGAGTATCTATTAGACGAACTGTCAGTATTATCAAAGAGTGAATAGCCGGAAAAATCTTTTAGCAAAGGTGGTGAAAATATGGATTATTCTCTTAGCCTTTCTTTTATAACTGAAAGTGGGGCTAAAACCAATATAACAATTGCAGATGTTAGAAGCGATGTAACTAAGGAGGAAATAACAGAGTTGGTTACAGAAATATTGAGACAAAATATATTTACCAGTAAAAATGGATCTTTAGTTTCCTTCTACTCTGCTAAACTCACAGAGAAAAATGTCAAAGAATTTGACATTACCTTAGAATAAAATATTAGGGCTCAGCATTTTTTGCTGAACCCTTTTGTAATCTTATTAATTCTCTTCATCCCCCAATAGTAAACTATTAAAGACTTCTCTATCTAAATTATCCCTTATAGCCCTTAATCTTAAAGATTTCCTTCGCATAGTTTCTATATAAGGAAGCATAAACAGTATACCAATAAAGGTTACTAGAGAATATAACTCCTGAGTCATAGGAACAAAGGAGAGAATCAAACATATTAGATATCCTATAGATGCACATATAATATCTCTTTTAAAGATTCTTTTACCTTCTTCTTTATCTAGAAAATAAGACTCGTAATTTTTGTGAGCGATTTTTATAAACCATCTAAATACTAATAACGAAATAATAACAGGTACAAAACTCAACTTTGTTGTCCCTTCCATGTTTTTAGTAATAGGTAAAGACAATGCTCCACCTGAAAATACAAATATAGAAAACATGCCTGAATTAATTGCTAAAGTAAAATTCCTAAGATTTTTCTTCTCTTCATCACTCAAAACAAGTTCCTCTTTAACAAACTCTTGATGAGTGTTCATTAATTTCTTATTCATTTTGTATTCAATAACAATATTAATTACTAGTGATACTAATATTAGAAATTTTATATAACGCTTGTCCGTATTTATCAAGGTAATTCCAAAGGCTGCTATTCTTACGACCCAATCCACTATAGCCTCCATCTTAATAATTTTAAACTCTTTAAATGTGTCTGTTACAAGTATAAATGATGTACATACAATTAGTATTAAAGGCATGTTTCCTAAAACAAATTTAAATCCATTATCTAAGTAGCTAACCAAATCAGTAATCCTTATGTAAGTTAATAATCCCATTACTACGTAACTGATTATATTCAATATAGCTAATATCTTTATCTTCTTATTCATATTTTCTCCTTTTCTACTTACTGAGCTCATACTCAACTTATCCATACAAAAATTAATTTCACTATCATAATAACTATGGTAATTGAATTCCAATATGCTTCATATTTTTCCATCATGTTTAAAGATATTTTTATATCTAATATCCAAAATATAAAGAAAATTATTCCTATTACCATTCCTGCAACTAATAAAATTGAATACGCGTCTTTAAAATGCTTTTTCTTAAAATTATAAAAACCTTCTTTAATCAAGGGATACATTCCCCATACTGAAATAGCTATAATGACACAATATAAAAAGATCTGTATTAAAGGATTAATATAAGTTCCTCCACTATCCTCTAGCTTAATGGTCAAATATATACCTAACTTTTTATATCCCCCAAGAACTGCAATTAAATAATTTATCAGCACAATTCCAACCTTTATGCTGGATAAATTCTGCTCCTCCAAATACTCTGTGTCCATCTTTTCTCAACCTCATGGCTTATTTCAAACTTTAATATATTTTATCATGTTATTTGTATTTTCAGTTACTTATGTAATTAACGTATTAAATTTTCGATTAATCGTTAAAAAAATAAAAAACAGAAATAATTATCGTAAAACTTCCATTACTTTTACTGATAAAATCCCTGAAGCCCCTTAAACACTATATATAGTTATATAGACATCTATATATATTCCTGGAAATCATTTGAGAAATCTAATGATACTTAATAAAGGTGAGTGATAAGAATAATTTTTATATTGGAATTACTGTAACTTCTATAAAAATAATTCTAAATATATGTTAAGAATTATTAAAGCTACCATTACCCTCTATATTTTGCAATCAAAACACTTAGTATTAATAATGGAATTACAAGTGCCATTGCAAATGTCTCCATCTTAAATTTCATTTTTAAATATTTTTGCTTTATAAAATGAAATATAGAATATAGTATCATAATACTTGCTAGTCCATATACTGGATTTTTAGTTATGGCAATCATGCATAGTATATTTACAATACTACTAATTACAATAATAAAAAGATCCAATACTCTGCTCAACTTCTCCATAGTGATACTCCTTTAAAAGTCAAATCCTATTTTCTAAACCAATACTTTCTGAAATTATTTTACCATGTACCTTGTCACTTATGTTATTTCTGCAATAAACGTAGATAATATATGTTTAATCGTATAAAAATAAGAGTTGCTTTGTGGCAACCCCTGTGGTTATTAAGCTTAAGCTCTAAATATATACTAAAAATTTCAATTAATATCTCTCAATTATTATCGGAATAATTTACTTCCCCATATAGCATGTCTGTGTTCGGATATCCTAACTGAGTCCTTTAGGACTCAGTTTGCTACCCGTTAGACTGCTCCCATGCTGGGCGCACGTAGAATAAGGTTGGAGTCCTATACTTACTCTCCAACCTTATTAAATTAAACTTTATTTTTCTAAAGCTTACACAAAAATATTGACAGACTCATTTTTTATACAATTAAATTTGAAATCTGTATTAGTTAGACAATTTCTGAAATTCTAACTTTTTTCTATCCATTCTTTTATTCCTATTGATATAATTGCTACTAATATTATTTTAATAAGCAAATCTAGCATGCTTGATACTATAATATAGCCTTCTGAGCTTAAATCTAATTTACTGCCTAATTCGCTACTCGTCTTATAAACAAATGACATTATAAGTAATAAAGCCGAACCATATACGAAATTTTTATTTTTAAGGTTATTTATCAAATTTAACACCGCCCGTTTTAATATATTTACCGCTCCTAATTTTTACACATATAATAAACATATCTCATATGTTAAATTACTTAAACAATTTACAGCGTAGTTCAAATTTCGTATTAACATTATTAATTTAACTAGACTTTACTTTATTTATCTTTATATAAACTTTTGAACTGCACTACGGAATCAACATAAAAAATTTGTATACAGCATATTATTTTATATGCTGTATACACTCATTATTCTGAGCTTCTATATACTACTAAAAATTTAAATTCTCTCTTAATTCATTTATATCTTTTATCATCACCATGGATTAACATGAAATGCAGATGCATTAAAACTTAACGTTGCGCCCCCAGTAGCATCTCTTAACTTTGCACCAATATTACCTAATGCATAACTAGTCAGTCCACCCAAAACATTAAAATATAATCCTAATCCAGCTAAGGCTGTTGCTGCTGAAGCCACCAATAAAGTACCCACACTTATGTCACGAGATACATCTCCAAATTTATTTCCTATCTTCGTACGTATGTCTCCTGATAAATCCCATGCTCTTCCCCACCAATACGATGTACTTGGTGTAACACGCAAAAGATCCGCTAACTGTTCTAAGTTAGTTATTCCCCCATCAACATACTCCATTTCCTCTCTGTCAACATCCACAAAGCTGCTTGGTAATTGTAATTCATAATTTCTGTTTAAAACAAATGCGCTCATTTTCTCGTCCTTCCATTTTATCATAATTTTGTGTTTATTTATATTAAAAGTTTCTATAATCTTTCTAGTTATCTCGAGCTAACTATATTTAACTATATTGACTTCTAATGACTAACTTAATTTAATTCCTATCTGCTCCATAAAGTATTTCATATAGGTTATTTTTTCATATTTAACTCTTGTTTCTGTTACCATCCCTAATGTTAGGTTAACTTCCTGTCCTTTTTTATCTTCTAGATAGGTTTTTTCTGGTTTAACTTTAAGTTTAAAGTATATATTTCCTTGTTCATTATCTATGGTGGCGTCCTCATCTATGCTTATTACTTCTCCTTTTACGGTTCCGTATTCTGCTTGATTTAGTCCTCCTACTGACATGGATACTTCATCTCCTACCTTTACTCTTGGTCTGTCTGTTCCTGGTATTAAAGTTTCTACTATTTTTTCACTTTCTTCATTTGTTATAGTTCCTAAAAGATTTCCTCCTTGTAGAACCATTCCTCTATTAAAGGACGTATTTAAATGTACCTTCCCTGTTATAGGAGAAAGTAACTTATACTCATTAGTTGAATTATCTATAGAGGCTTTCTGTGATTCCAACTTACTTTTTTCTAATTCTAATTGCTGCTTCTCTGTTGTGAAACTTAATATAGTTTCATAATAAAGCTGATTTAGCTTTATTTTAGCTTGATCTTTATACTGTTTTATTTGATCCTCTTCATAGCCTTGCTTCCTTAATCTTTCTTCATTGACTTCATAGTCTTTTCTTTTAGCATAATTATTTTGCAATCTATTATAAAACTCTAATTCCTCAGAATTATTTTTACTAAAATTGTTAGATAGATTAGTAGCATCTTTTTCAGCTCTTTTAAGAAGCTCTATCCTTTTGTTTAATAAATCTATCTGCCCTGTTGCCTGCTCAATCTGATATTTTGCATCTGGAGAATTCATTACTAAAAGTACATCTCCTTCTTTAACTTCTTTTCCTTCTTCTATATGCACTTCTTTTATTTCTCCAGATACTTTACTCATTATGTTAAACTTATCATTAGTAGTTATACGGCCCTGCCCTTTTACCACATAAGTCTTTACTGATTTAGTTGACCATACTATAAAGGCTGTAAGTAAGGCTACCACTATAAAAATTATATATATCATAAATCTAGGAGGTTTCTTATCATACAGTAACTTACTATCTGTTATTTCATTTATATTATAGACTTTCAAGTTCCTGTCCTCCCTTTTGTATTTCCATGAAGATGTCCGCAACCATACTTCCGTCTTCCTTCTTATCCACAAAAACTGTATAACTGTCACCTTTTAGCTTTATCTCTTTTTCAAAGGCATGAAGCTGAAGTTTTGAATATGCAAACTGGAGATGTTCTTCTTTTTCTGTAAATCTTGCAAACAAACAGTTTGTAACCCTTAGTTGATTTTTAAGTTCATAAGGTGTTTCAACATTATGCAAAGGACTTTTAAGTTGTACCATTAGTTTTAATATTAGCTTAAGCTGTCCATTTTCGTCTGCTTCTGCTGTTGTGTAATTTATCATAGGTCCTAGAGTTGAGTTTCCCTTTGATTTTATGTAGCTATCCATCATATAGGCTACTTTATCTATATTCATAATTTCACTTTCACTTACTTCTCTAACTAATACATTATTTAACTTTAAAGTTTTATTTTCTCTCACTACTATTTTCTCAGTTATATTCATACTCTTCCCCCTCTTCTAAACCCACATCTTTATTTTCCATTAAAGTACCCTCTTCTTTATTTTCTTCAATGGTTTTAGGTTCTATTTCTCCTACCTGACTTATATAAAGCTTATAGTAGTACCCTTTTTTATTTAATAACTCCTCATGACTTCCTACTTCTACTACTTCCCCTTTATCTAAAACATAGATTATATCGCAGCTTCTAATGGTTGAAAGTCTATGAGCTATAATTAACATGGTTAGATTTTTGCCTTTATTAAATAAGGTGTCATATATTTTAGCTTCACTTATAAAGTCTAAATTACTAGTTGCTTCATCTAAGATTAAGAATTTACTCTTTTTAACTAAAGCTCTCGCTAAAGCTAATCTCTGCTTTTCTCCTCCAGATAATCCTCCACCAGCTTCGTCTAAAAAAGTATCATACTTTGCTGGAAGTCTTTCTATAAAGGAACTGCAGCTAGCATTATCACAGGCTGTTTTAATTTCTTCATAGCTTACATTTTCTTTTCCTAAAATTATATTTTCTCTAATACTTCCAGAGAATAATTCTACATTCTGAGGTACATAAGCTATAGCTTTTCTTAAGGCATACAAATCAAGTTCTTCAATATCATACCCAGAAACCTTAATCTTTCCTTCTTCTGGGGTATAATACTTAAGCAAAAGTTTAGACACTGTGGTTTTTCCACTTCCTGATTCCCCTACTAAAGCAACTTTTTTACCTTTAGGTATTTTTATATTTATATTCTTAAGTACTTGAGCTCTGCTTCCATATCTAAAAGTTATATTTTCAAGTTCTATATCCTCATCTATTGTTTCAATATCTATCTTATTTGCTGTTTCTTGTTCCTTATCTACTTCATAGACTTCAGATATTCTTTTCATTGATATACTTGCTTCTTGAATACTAAGTTGTAGGCTTATTATCCTTCCTATTGGACTCATAAAATATCCTGATAGAGATGTAAATGCCATTAATCCTCCTAAGGATATCTTTCCATCTATAACCATAGTTGCTCCTAAATACATAAGCACAAGATTACCTATGGTTGAAACGCCAGAGGATATGGAACCTTGTATATTAGATAAAACACCTTCCTTGAAAGCAATCTTTAAAGTCTTAATATACTGTTTCTCTAAGGTTTCTAAGCTTTTTTCTTCTGCTGCTAGAACCTTTATTGTTTCTATCCCTTTTAAACTTTCTATAATCTGGCTGTTAAGCCTTGCTCCTGCTTCCATTTGCTGTATGTTAATTTTCTTGTAGGGCCCTTTAAAGGCATATATTAAAACTGCACTTATAATTGTTAATATTAAAACTACTACAAAAAGTGTTGAGTTCATTATGTATAAAATCACTGCTGATACTGATGCTAAAACGATATCCATAATTAAAGATAATGATACAGATGTCAATATATTTTTTATAGTAAAAGCATCACTAAATCTTGTTAATATGTCTCCTACCTTTCTTGTAGTGAAAAACTTTATTGGTAACTTATATACATGTTTAAAATATCCTAAAAGTAAAGGTATATCTATCTTTTGTGACAAATATAAAAGCATATGTTGTCTTATAGCTGATAATCCAATCTGGGTTATTCCTAATACTAAAAATCCTATTACAAAAACTGTAAGTTGATTTTTTAGCCCATAGGGCAGAATCTCATCCATAAGGAACTTGTTAAAAAATGATGACGCTATTCCTAAAATAGTTAATATAGCTGAGGCTATAATACTATAAATAAATAATGCTTTTTGAGGTAATAAAATAGCTATAAACTTTGAAAGTATTCCTGAAGCTTTATCCTTACCTGCTGAAAACTCATTGTTAGGAATAAGTAAAAGAAGAATTCCATCAAAGCTTTTAAAAAACTCATCTACAGTTTCCTTTTTTACTCCCTTAGCTGGATCTAAAATAGTAACCTTATCCTTTTTAACTTTATGTACAACTACAAAATGGCTAAGACCTTCATCCGTAATAATATGTGCTATAGCTGGAAGAGTATATTTACTTTGAAAGCTATCCTTGTCCACCCTTATAGCTTTAGTATCAAACCCAAGTCTTTTAGCTCCATCCTCTAAACCTTTTAGGGTGGTTCCTTTGATATCTGTCCCTAAAATATCTCTAAGTTTTGTTATTGTTATTTCTTTTTTATAATACATACTTATAGTTGCAAGGCAGGCTGCTGCACAGTCTGTCATATCATGTTGTTTAACCAAATACTTTTTATAGCTCACTTATTTCCCACCCTTGTTATTGATTTATATTTTTATAATTACCGTTACTTCCATCCCAACAATTTCCAAAGCCATTCTGCGCTCAATAACATTCTTTCACCTTCTATCCAACAAAATAAAAAAACAATCTATAGCGTAATTTATACCATACACTTTAGATTGTTTTTCAACTATTCTGATGAACGTTAAATAAATATAGATGAACGTTAATTCATAATTATATCACTAAATATAATTTCAACTAAAAAGCTTTCCTTCGAAATGTTATATTTAATATTCCCTCCATATTTTTTTACTGCTTCTTTAATATTTAAACTACCAAACCCATGATTGTTTTTATCTAATTTAGAAGTTTTTAATTTGTCATCAATTATATTAACTTTTTCACTAATAGGATTTTTTACTTTAATTATAATATTGTTTTCTAATTGTTTTATCTCAACTTCTATTTTTTTCTCTATATTCTCTGATATTTTTTCTACTGCTTCTACTGAATTTTTAATGATATTAGAGAAAATAATACACAAATCCATATTGGATACTTTTAATTTATCTGGAAGTTTTCCTCTCCACTTTAGCTTTATATCATTGTTGATTTTGTTACCTAGCACATCACCTACTACAATATTAACTATATCATTACCAGTCTGCAAGCTACTACCTAACTTATCGATAGTTCCCTGAATATCCTTTATATAAGAATAAAGCTCGTCGTACTTTTTATCTTCAAACAATATCTTCATACAATAAAAATGATTTGTTATGTCATGTCTAAATCTCTTTGTATCTTTATCTTTTTCAATTAACATAGAGTAATAATCTTTTTGTTGCTCCAACAACTTCTCATTTATAATTAGAGACTCTTTATAATATTTATTATTTTTATCTAATATTATTAAGTATACGCATATAGCTATAAAAGCTATTCCACTTAGACTTATCCCTATTATAGTGAACGTTTTCATCGTATCATTTTTATGCATTAACCCTAATGCTTGCACTGGTAATAAATATAGCCCTACTCCTATAACTCCAAGCAATAAAATTCCTATAAATTTTTTGCTAATAACTAATCTTTCTATTTTAATTATCTTTACCCCTCCGTATAATACCAAATAAAAAATAAGACTTGGTAAATTAGCAAAAAAACTAAAAATATAACTGTCTAAAATGATTTTAATATTATATCCTCCTAATAGCGCATATATACCTCCAAATAATGCATCAATAACAGCTATTATTTGAAATATTAGAATCACTAAAAAAACATTTTTATAGTTTTTTAAGTATACTGTCATTGTAATCATATCAATTGTTCCAACTATATAAGTTATCCATGTATCTAAGCCGCAATATTTAGCAAGGGTTACTGCCAATATGGTCCCTATCAATCCACCAATAAATATTTTACTATTTTTCTTATGTTCATAACCCATTATTTTAACTATAATCAAATACAATTTTATAAAATCTAATATGTACAAAATAATCCAATAAAAATTACCCATGTAGTATCTCCCTAAACATATCTAGCATTTTGACTAATATATTCAATAAACCTATCTTTAGCTACCTTTCTATTCCTAATAGATACAGGTGTCTCTTTGTTATTTTTTAATAGAAAATGTCCACTCTCTATTTTTATTACATTCTGAAAATTAACTATAAAGGATTTATGACATTGAAAGAAATGTCTATTACCCAACTCTTCTTTCCATTTTTTTAAAGAATTGGTAGTTACGTAATTGTTTTCTCTAGTATGTATAGCTGAACCCTCCCCCAATGACTCTATATAAAGAATATCTTTTTTCTCTATTAAAATACTCTCTTCTCTCTGTTTTATGATAATGCTATGTGATTCAGTAAATTCTTTTATGGCCTCCTCTATTGCCTCAAAAAATTCTTCATGATCTAAAGGCTTGTAAAGGTATCTAAAAGCCTTAACCTTAAAGGCTTCCTTAATCATGTTTGAATGGCTAGTTATAAAAATAATAAATATATTATCATGTTTGTTATTTAGCTCTTTTGCTACCTGGAATCCATTTATTCCAGGCATTTCAACATCTAAAAATAATATATTTATATCTCCCTCATACTTTATAAGACTTGTCCCATTATCAAACAACTCTATTCTATAATCCATATCGTGTTCATCTAAATACTTTTCACATAATTTTTTAACGGCATTTTGAATTATAGATTCATCATCACATATAGAAATTTCAATCTTTTTACTCCCCATTATACCCCTCATTTCTATATTAGTTTGTTCGACTAATTTTATCACATTTACCCCAAATAATCTATATTGTTACATATATTGTCACCTATTTACCTTCATACCAAAACATAATTAAAGGTTCAACCTTTTGGTTGAACCCTTAACATATTATTTCTATTTAAAATTAAACTCATCTTCCCAGTTAAAGTATGCTGATTCTTCTAAACTCTTTGGCCAGTGTGAGCACCAATCTGGTACTTCTGGAGATTCTACTCTATCAAGGCTTGGAGTATAAGGTTTTATATCTATAACTTGAGTTTCATCATAGGCATCAATATATGGAATTCTAATAACTCCTTTATCATAATCAATACTTAAAATACTAACAACAGTTAATGCAATTGGATTAGGTCTAAGTGGGGATCTAGTTGAGAATACTCCCATAATATCTGGTGATTTTTTATAAGGTTTTTGTGTTTCAATTGTGTCCCTTGCTTCTTTATTATCAAAATCACTAAACCACCATATAACATCAATATGGCTAAATCCCTCTAAGGCTTTCAGCCCTTCAACATACTGTTTGTCAAGTTTTATAAATGTACCCTCTTCTCCAACTTTAACCTTCCCAATAGAATTCACTTCAAATAATTTCATAATACATACCTCCCAAATAATGTTTATTTATATCACAAGTTCAGTGTATAACCTACCATTATGTGAGAGTCAATAAAAAATATTAAAGTTTTTCTTCTAATGCGATTTGAATTTCTATTAAGTAATCCTGAGGATTTTCTTCATTCCAGGGTCCTCTATGAACTATTTGTCTGCTTTGTCCTGTCATTTTATATTTTTTATGCTCTTGAAGCCAATTTCCAAAAGAAAGGTAAGCTTTACCAATGTTTTTAAAATCTCCATATACCATGGTAGAAGCCATTAATGGAACTGCTTCAGTATGCCTGTATGCAAATCCATCTTTATCTTCTCTAAACTTTTCAACAACTGCACAAAGTTCAATATCTACTTCTTTTTCTTTATATTCAGTATCATGATAAATTGAAAAAGTATTATCAGATATTGATATATTGTTTTCTTTTGCAAAGTTACTCATTTCAATCCACATATCGCCTTCTGAATAATAGTTTGGGACAACTTTTCTTAAGGAGAGTACCTTATAACTAGGAATGTTCTTAATTGAAACACTATAGTTAATATGGATTTTTTCTTTTTTTA
Source organism: Clostridium intestinale DSM 6191 (assembly GCF_900130055.1). Lineage (GTDB taxonomy): Bacteria > Bacillota > Clostridia > Clostridiales > Clostridiaceae > Clostridium_T > Clostridium_T intestinale. The sequence goes on along the minus strand of NZ_FQXU01000008.1, from coordinate 216,907 downwards.
TATCTTCCATGGCTATTTCTATTTTGGATAGTTTATCCCTCTCTGCCTCAATGATGTCCATTATTTCTTTTTGTTTTTGTTGCAACTCATTAGCTATAAAATTATCATCCCATTTATTAATAGCTGTTGATATCTCAGCAATACTAAAACCTAAGTCTCTTAGAAATATTATCTTATTAACTTTAGGTATCTGTTCTATTGAGTATAATCTATAAGAAGAAAACCTATCTATTTCTGCTGGTTTTAATATACCTATTTCATCATAATATCTAAGCATTCTTATGGAAACCTGTGTTAGTTTTGAAAACTCACCTATTTTAAACATCAATATCCCCTCTTTAATTTCCAATAAATTCATTAAGTATATTATAACATTATGATTTCACTTTAGACCCAAGGGTGTATTTTAATATGGATTTATAGTATTATTTAACTATAACTTTGTAACTAATGATTTTCTTTTTTAGGAGGTAAATATGAACTTTAAGATAAATAAATTGCCTAAAATAGGACTTAGAAATCTTAAAACTGCTCTTTCTGTATTAGCATGTATTTTATTGTTTGAGATTTTAAATAGAGAACTTCCCTTTTATGCTTGTATAGCTGCTGTTATTTGTACAGGAGATTCTGTTAAAAATTCTGTGCTTGCAGGAAAAAATAGATTAATAGGAACTTTGATTGGTGGTTTACACGGAATAATTTTCATTTTTATTGAACCTTATATTCCTATTCCAACATCTGTTTTAATAAGCCTTGGAATAGTAATTGTAATATATACGGGAGTAATATTAAAAAAGCAGCCCTCTATATCTATTAGTTGTGTTGTTTTTCTAGCTATAATGATAAATATTAGAGGTGGTGTAACCTATCTTTATGCAATAAATAGAATTATAGATACTGCTATCGGAATTGTTATAGCTGTTTTGGTTAATAAATATTTTAATCCAACCTTAGATACGGATGGGGATTTGGATGAAGATAATTAAAAAAGAACTATTGTACATTTTAATCTTAAATTAATCTATTATAAAATATAAACTAAAAAAAGACTATCGGATAACAGAATTTTAATCTGCTAATTCAATAGTCTCTTTTTTATTTTGCTCACATTCTTTTAAGATTCAATATCTGCAATAACTCTAAAAAATTTATCTCTAGCCCATAAGGTCTCAATTACTTTGTAATCAAAATTCTGTTCATATTTATCTAATTCTATGGTTATCGTACCTGTTAATTGATTATATATCATCCTTCCATAATCATATATACTTAAATCCATAGCTTCATCCTTGCTTAACTCTAACCCCTTATTTATGTGATATAAATTTTCTTTGTCTATCCTATAGTGTAAGTACATTTTAGTTTCTATACCATTTACTTCTACATCTTCTCCTGAAAAATAAATTACATTTTTCATCTACTAATCCCTCTTTTCAACCTTAATACTTCTTGGTGATGCATCTATTCTGGATATATACCCTTTTTTCTCTAGTCTCTTAATATATTCGTGGATAGTAGAAGTAGACTTTAGTCCAACTAGCTCTTGAATCTCTCTAATTGTAGGTGAAATTTTATTTTTCTCTATATACTCATCTATTATATCTAAGACCTTTTTCTGCTTTATAGTTAACATTAGTATCTTTTCCTTTCTATGACATATGCTATTATAAGCATAGCAAACATATGTTCTTTTTTCAAGAAAAATAAACTCCTAAACTAAGCTATGAATATTTCCATCTAAACTTAAAGAAACTATATAAAGTGAGGTGCATATGATGAAACTAACTTTATTAATACCAATTATTTTATCAACTTTTATGAATTTAACTGAAACACCAAAAATAATTTCTGAATCAAATACTTACAAAGAGGGTGTATATGATATTACAAATGCTATACAAGTTAAGGCTAGTGCTACACTTGTGAGCCAAAACACCTCTGTAAGTCTAGCTATAATTGATGCTAATGGTAACCAAACCTTCTTTAAAAAATTTGATAACATAAACGATACAGTAAACTTAGGAACTATTCTAGATGATGACCGTGTTGTAGTAGTTGGTGCTGGGGAAATAGCTTTAATTATTGATAATTCATAGATATAAGTACTTCTTATATTATAATATATAAATAAAAACACCTTTTTATTTAACTAATAAAAGGTGTTTATTCTGAAATATTCAGAGTAAGGCTTAATATTTATAATTTTTTATTTAGTTTATAACTATAATACAATCCGTAAGCAATAATAAACAAATATGCAAAAACTAAAAGAAGAATAGCTATCATATCAATTCTCATCAAAGCAAAAGTAAGCATTAAAGCTCCAAATATAAATATCATCATGTCATATGCTTTTGCTTTTGCACGACTTGTTATTAAAATATTTCGTTCATCTAATTTTTCAATGTTTATTTGTTTTCTAATATCAGGGGAATTTTTTAATGCCTTATAACTTATAATCTCGCCTATACCATGACCTAATATTCCACAGCCTAATCCTATGCATACATATGGTAATGCTCTCATAATTCCCTCTGCTTCAATAATTGTTTTACTTAAATATAACCCTAAACCCAATAATATAAATCCAAATACTGATAAATAATAATACTTCGCTTCTTTTTTCATTTTACTTATTCCTCCTCATAAATAAAAATTTCTTCTATACTCATATTAAAGTACTTAGCAATCTTAAAAGCTAATATAATAGAAGGATTATATCTGCCATTCTCTAAGGAACCAATAGTTTGTCTTGATACTTCGAGTATAGTAGCCAACTCCTCTTGCTTTATCCCCCGTTTTTTTCGTATTTCCTCTAAACGATTTTTCACCCTACCACTCCTCTTAATGTTAAGTTTACTTTCCATATTTAAATACTAACACTCCCTTTCATCAATGTCAAGCTTACTTTCCATTTTATAAAATTCTATATTTACTTAAAAAATAAAATAACCATATAAATAGAGAAACACCTCTTATTAACTCAATTAATAAGAGGTGTTTCTATTAATATACTTAACAATGTTTATTAGTTTTTTTAATCTAGTTACATTTATTTACATACAAAATACAACTATAATCTAAATATCTTATTAACCCATACTTCCTCTTAATTTACCCATTCTTATAATCCACTCATTTAGAATCTTAAGTTCTTCTGTTTTATTTTCTAATAAATCTTCTTCTGAACCTATTAGATGCATTATGATTGGGCGAGTTGTTTTAAGTAATGTATGGTAGAATTCATTATCATTTAGGTATTCAAAATCAATACCTAAGTCTAATATTTCATTTACTAATTCTAGATCCTCTGCATATTCTAATCTTGCGGATTCATCTATTATTCTTTTTGAAACTTTAGGATTAGCAAACAAAGCTGCAAATCTAAAGTCTTTTTTTATTTGAGGATAGAATTCTTTTAGTTTATCTATTCCTTCTTGTCCATACTTTTCTTTTATTTCTCTAAGACCTCTACCCATTCCTACGAATTCTGGTGGTATTCCTAGGGTATACATAGCTCCAGTGTAAGAAATAGCTCTTGGCACTGAATATTCTACGTTTAGGTCTATTGATAATAATTCATTTTTTAATTTCTCATCTTTAACCCAGTTTGCTATTTTATCTATTTCTGGAAGATCTCTAGTATAGTCTAAACCAGTTTTACTCTTAGTAAGTCTATCTCTATTTTTAGGGATAAAGTCTGATACAAAGCTTACTGTGTTTATTATTTTTAAGAAGGTTTGAAGATAATATTTTGAAAATATTCCTATGAATTCTTTCATAAGTTCTATATCTTCTTGATTAAAGTTTCTATGAACTGATTTATCTATATTATCATTCAATTTATTTACTACTTCTTTTGCTTTATCTCTTCCATGGTCATATCTTAAAGCTGATTGTAGTGTAAAAGTCTTAATACCTGAGTAAGTTTTAATCATACTTTCAACATTATCATTAGTGAAATGTCCTCTAAATGGAAGTGAGCCACAACCTAGGATTGGATATACTTCTACTCCATGGTCTTTTCCCCACTTATAAGCTGTATCTATTGCAAGTATTACAGATAATACTCCTGATATTAATCCATAAGACATAGCAGAATCTGAACGTGCTAGCATAAATCTTAAAGATTCAAGCTTATCTCCTTTATCTTCTGAGGTATGATAAAACTCATCAAAAATTGTATCTATATTTACTAATGAAGGAACCCCTTCTACTAGTGGAATTATTCTTATACTATTTAAATCAAATTGAACATCATAGTTTTTGTTTCCAAGTTCAATAACAGAGTTTACTCTATCTTGGAATTGGCAAACTTCTGCTCCAGTCTCAACCATAGGTACTACAACCTCTTTTATAGCCTGCACACCTGTGTTTTGATAAGCTTGAACATTGGTTTCTACTATTGACATTATACTCATTAATTGTCTAAATACTGATTCCTTATTCGCATTAGGAATTCTTGGCGTTATAGCTACATCCTTTCCTGGAATTATCCCATTAGAGATTAATCCTAAAGCCACCTGAGAAGTTTGATGATATGGTGTTAACTTACCTTCAAAGTCAATCATTATCTCATTTATTCCAAGTCCACCTTTCTCCTGAAATGTAAGACCGTCAATTGCTTCTTGTGGTTCTTGTTGTATAGATACATAAGTATCTACGTTGTCTGGATGTTGCGTCATCATAGAACTAGGAATTTTATACATTAAATATACCCCCAAATGAATTTTTATTTACCGCCTAAATTCAATTCTAACATAAAATGTTGTAATGTAAATATATTTCTATTTACAAATGCAAGTTTTTTATTTTTCACTTGCACATCTTTTCTTTTATGTTTATTAATTAAGGCTGTTATTATCTAAAAGTGTTCCCCAATATTAAAAAGAGCCTTGGAGTAATCCAAGGCTCTGTATGTACTGAAAAATATCAACAACAGTTTCCATTGGATAGCACTCCACAAACATTATTTGTGACAATCTTATATATATTCTATATAAGACCAGTTGTATAGTTTTAAAGCATTAACTACACACTTCGGCAATATTTCCTTTCTCTTCACTTCTCTGTGCTTAGCTCCATGAAGATACTTTTAAACCTTGCGCCTCTATCTCTAAAATATTCACTTTTATTGAATTATACATTGTAGCAAAAATTTTATCAAGAATTATTTTATCTGATGTCTAGCCCCTAGATTAGTTCAACTAACCTTCAGTGTGAGATAAAACTCCCTCTGAAGCTAAGTTTCACTTTATATATTTCCAGATCTTATTATGCTTATAACAAGCCAAACTCCTAATATAGCAGCTATAAAAAATCCAAATAAACCTATTACTGAGACCCCATGAAATTGTGGTGCCCCATTATAATCTATTATTAGTGATGAGCCTACTATCATAGCTGAAATTATCATGGAAAATACCATTCTATTCACCATTTTACTGAATCTATCCATTGATTTATCTAACTCATTTATCTGTAGGTTAATTTTTGCCCTTCCACCTTTTACACTATCCATAAAACTAACAGCTTTTTCTGGGAGCTCTATAGAACTTTCAATGAATTTGTAAAGTTTTAATGCTATGTCTTCTTTGCTTAAATCATTTAAAAAAAATAATTTGCTATCATTGCCCATTATAGCTATAACCATTGTTAATATGTCTAAATCAGGAGATAACTCTGCGATCACCCCTTCAAATATTACCATGCTTTTAGCTAATATAACTAAGTCTGTAGGCATTAAAATATTGTTTTTAGATGATATGGCCATTATTTCTTGAAGCATCCTAGATATTTTTATGTTCTTTAATGAAGTGCCTAAATAAACATCTAAAAATCCTTCTATATCTTCATACAAGTTACTTTTATTTATAGTTCCATTTTTTATTCCTATTGCTAATATAAAGTCAACTAGCTTATTTATATCTTTTTTAGCTAAAGCTATTATTACCTTATTAAACCATTCTCTTAGGTAAGGACTTATTTCCCCCATTATCCCAAAATCTATAAAGCAAATTTTATTGTCAGATACTAGAATATTACCTGGATGGGGATCCCCGTGGAAAAAGCCATCCTTAAAAATATGCTTAAAATATATGGATACCAATTTTCTTGATATGTCTTCTAATTCATAGTCATCTTGAATTAGGCTATATTTATCTGTTATCTTATACCCTTCTATTTTCTCCATAATTAAAATTCTAGCAGTTGAATATTCATCATAAACTTCTGGAACATGAAGTGGTACTACATCTCTATTATTTCTCTTAAATCTCTTTAAGTTGTCTTTTTCTATCCTAAAGTCTAATTCTTTTTCTGTAATGTTCTGTATTTCTTTTAAAGCTTCCATTGGATCAATTAAAGTTTCTTTAAACTTTCCTTTTGCCATTCTAGTAAGCCTCATTAAAATCCTCATGTCTTGGCTCATAAGTTCTTTTATGTTTGGTCTTTGAACTTTTATTACAACCTTTACTCCGCTTTTTAAAACTCCTTCATGAACTTGAGAAACAGATGCAGAAGCTATAGGTTCTTCATTAAATTCTAAAAAACATTCATTTATATCTCTTCCTAGTTCCTCTTGAAAAGTTCTTTTAATATCTTCTATAGGAACCTTAACCACATCATTTTGAAGCTTTTTTAATTCTTCAATATATTCTTCTGAAATAATATCTGGTCTAGTACTAAGTATCTGCCCTATTTTTATGAAAGTTGGTCCTAAATCTTCAAAAGCTTTTCTAAAGTTTTCAACCTTCTGTTTTTTATTTAGTATTTTCTCTTCAACAAAATACCCAAAACCATAATAGGTAAGTACTCTAATTATCTCTCTAAACCTATTAAAAGTACTTCTGTTCAAATAAATCACTCCTGTTTCCCTGTCACTAAGCAATAATTAATAAATAGACTAAAGGGAAACCCTTTAGTCTACATTTGATCTAGTTTATTTTCTAAAAACTCTATTCTTACTTTTAGTTTATCTATCTCTTCTTTTTTAACATATCCAAGTTCTGAAATAACCTTTTCTAAACTCTCTTTGTTTACTGACTTTATTTCATTAATTTTTTCTGTGGCTTTTGTAGTAAAGTTTCTTTTTAATTCTTCTGAAAGCTCTTTACCTTCATCTACAGTTAATCTGCCTTTTTCAACTAACTCATCTACAACCTCAGATGCTTTTTCATAAGTTGTAGCTACGGCACCCACTCCAGCTAACAACAACTTCTTAAGATCATTTATCATTTAAATCATCTCCCATACATTCTTATTAATATTATTATACCATTTAATTCTAATATTACTCTAATATTAATAAACACTTAATAATTAACGATTTCTGAAGAATTCTTCTATTTCACTAACTTCTTTAATCATTGCCTTAGTTAATATTTCATTTCCATCCTCAGTAACTAATATATCGTCTTCTATTCTTACTCCTATCCCCTCTTCTGCTATATAAATCCCAGGTTCTACTGTATATACCATTCCAGGTTTTAGCTCAACATTTCTTTTACCCACATCATGAGTATCTAATCCCAGGCTGTGACCTATAGAATGCCAATAGTATTTTCTTACATCTTTTTTATCGTCTATTAATCCTAAAGCTATACATTCTTCTGCAACCCAATCTGTAGCTTTAGTGTTTATGTCTCCCCAATTAACTCCTGGTTTAATCTCATCTATTACCTTTTTGTTTACTCTAAGTACAGCTTCATAAACTTGTTTTTGTCTTTCTGTAAACTTACCATTTGCAGGGAAAGTTCTTGTTATATCTGCATTATAATATTCATATTGTGAACCTAAATCAAATAATATTAAGTCTCCATCATTAATTATAGAATTATTATCAACATAGTGAAGTATTGTAGCATTAACTCCAGCAGCTGCTATTGTCTTAAATGCAGCGTCCGTTGCGCCTCTTCTCTTACAACTAAAATCATAATAAGCTTCAAGTTCATATTCCATCATACCTGGTTTAGAATTCTTCATTAAAGCTTCTACCCCTTCAATGGTAATCTCTATAGCTTTTTGCATGTTTTCTACTTCTTCACTAGACTTTACAAGTCTAAGTTCTGCTATACTGTTGTATATATTTTTTACTGAAACTTGAGGATATTTATTCTTTAGATTTCTTGCAAACTCTTCAACTAAAGTTTCTCTTTCAGCGAAACCATCTTTTTCTAAATCAAAATATACTTTCTCTATTTCTTCTTTAAATATAAGTCCATGTATAGTTCCTTCAAATTCTTTAGTATATAGAACTTCTGTAAATCCACCTTTTTCTTTTGCTTCATTCGCTCTTATACTTTTCCCAACCCATTTTTCCATTTCTAAGTCTGGTTCTTTTACAAATAATATTGTTCTTTGCTCATCCTTCTTTTTTACCAATATTAAAGTTATTTCTTCTTCATCTATTCCTGTTAAATAATAAAAACTTCTATTAGGTGTAAAACTATATGCTTCATCAGCTGTTTTTTTAGGTGCTTTTCCTGCAAATAATATTACCGCACTATTTTCTTCCACAGCTTTGAATAAATTCTCTCTATTTTTTATAAAAACTTCTGCCTTCATAACTTCTCTCCTTTGCTTCTTTAATGCTTAACTTAATTATAGCATACTATTCTACAAACAAAACTCTGGTTTTAACAACATTAGGAAGTGCATCTATACTTTCAAGTAAGGTTTTTGCTTTTATTGTTATATTGGATACATCTACAGTTATTGTTACATTAGCAGTTAAATTTATAGGTATATCTTGATTTATTGTAAGTATATTTCCCTTATACTCAGCTATAAGATCTAATACTCTAGATAAGGCTCCTGCTTCATGAGAAAGCAATATATTTAATATAACTTTTCTGCTATTAATAGGCTCATTCATTGGGTATATTGCGTCCCTATATTTATAATAAGCACTTCTACTTATCCCAACTTTCTTAACTCCCTCAGTAATATCTTTTACTTGTTCACTGTATATAAGCTCTTTAACCTTCATAACCTTTATAAATATATCAGGTAATATCTTTCCATTTACTATATAAAACTTCTCTTCATTCATTTTATCACTCCTTTGTGTTTCTCAGAGAAATACATTTGTCCTTAATTTGTGTTTCTGCATAAATTATAACATTTGAATAATAATAATAATAGGCTAAATTAAGTCACTTTATGAAAATATACTTGTTTTTATATGGCATTCTTTGTTTTTCTTGATATCTTGTCTACTTTATAAGTTTGAAGATGAGTTAGTATATTTTTGTGATACAATACATTCATGCCTTAGGCATTTAAGGGGGCTATTATACATAATTTCTAAAAGCATCTCAGGCATGGGGCTAAGCCCTGAGAAAAAGCTTTTAGAACCCTTATACCCATAAAACAAACAATTAATTAGTCTCTAAATAAAATTTAATATAGAGAAAATATCCCAATGATTTTAGGATTTTCCTTATGGAATTTCCTTATTTTTTTGCCTTTTTATTAGGTTAGTATATAATAGTTAATGTTGGTTTAAAAACTGTTTTGAAAGGAGTTTTTATGAACATTAATAAAAATACTATTGGTGAAGTATTAAGACTTGCCTTACCTGCTGTAGGCGAAATGATACTTTACATGATGATATGGGTTTTCGATACCATGATGGTAGGAAGATATGGAGGAAATCTTGCTGTAAGCACTGTTGGTCTTGGTTCAGAAATAATCTCAACCTTTTCTAACATACTTATAGCTTCTGGTATATCTATAGGTATAACTTCCTTAGTTGCTAGAAATATTGGAGCAAATAAAAAAGACAAGGCTGAAGAATACGCTACCTTAGGATTCGCTTCTGGGTTAGTTATAGCTCTTATATTATCCTTAACCTTTTTCTTGTTCTCTGAAAATATTTTAGGTTTAGCTGGTGCTGACAATGAGGTTATAAGTTTAGGAGGAACTTATTTAAAGATTGCTTCAATAGGAGTATTTTTCTCTATGCTTATGAATGCTTTAAATGGTGCTTTAAGGGGTTCTGGTAATACTAAAATTCCTCTTTTAGCTTCTATAATAATAAATCTTATTAATATTTCTTTCGATTATCTACTTATATTCGGAAAGTTTGGATTTCCTGAGTTAGGAGTTAAGGGAGCTGCTATCGCTACCTCTTTTGCTCAAATTGTAGGCTTTATATTCATCCTAATTTATATTTCTAAATACTCAACTATTAAACCTAGATTAAAATATATAACAGAATTTAAGTTTGAGAGATTTTCTTCACTTATAAGATTATCTATCCCTTCTTCTCTTCAAGAAGGTGCTTTCAGTATAAGCAGACTTTTAAGCAATATTTTTATAATTTCTCTTGGAACCATAGCTTTTGCCTCTAATCAAATTACAACTACTATTGAATCTATAAGTTTTATGCCTGGTTGGGGGTTTGCTGTTGCTGCTACAACTTTAGTAGGCCATAAGGTAGGACAAGGCGATTATAAAAAAGCTAGAGAATATGCTAATACCTCTATTTTTCTAGGTGTTATAGTTATGCTATTTTGCTCAATTTTATTTTTAGTAATACCAAACCCATTAATACGACTTTTTATAACTCCTTCTGAAACCGAGGTTATAAAATTAGGTACTTATTGTTTAATGATAGCAGCTATAGAACAACCTTTTATGGCAATATCTATGATTGTTGGTGGTAGTTTAAAAGGACTTGGAGATACAAAAACTCCCTTTAAGGTTGCATTGTTCTCTTCCTGGATAATAAGACTTCCTTTAATGTTTATAGTTATTTATACACTTAAACTCTCAGTTGTTTATGTTTGGATTATAACAACTCTTCAATGGATAATAGATGGCTCATTGGTTTACTTATTATATAGGAAAAAATTTAAAAAAGTGGCTCAAAAATAAATAGGCAGCTTTAAGGTTTTTATTCTTAAAGCTGCTTCTTTATATTACTAATCATTACTTTTTGCCTTTTTTACTTCTTACTACAAAGTTATATACAATGGATATTAGGATACCGCTGACCCCTCCTAATGAAAATCCTAGAGGAACATTGCTTATAACTGCTCCTAATACTACTCCTATACCTGATCCAAAGGCTATTCCATAACTTATTCTTGTGATATCATCATCTGTAGAGTTCAACTTATCCCTTTCCATTTCCCTCTCCTCTTTTTTTATTCCTTCATATATATAGACGATTAAAGTCTCATAAAAGTTCTCTTTTTATTCAAGTTTTTCAACTTTTTTTGTAGCCTTGCTTATTAGAAGTTTGTAACTTACCCCTATTAATATTATTAAGTATATTAAAATACCTAATATACCAATCACATTAGAAATTAAATTACCAGCAACAAAAATTACTAAGCCTAAAATTCCTATAACAATACCTATTCCCATAACCTTTAAGGAATTTAAGTTGTTTTTAACTGCCTGCTGCTCATTTTCCCAATAAAGTTTAGGACTATAGCTGTCTACTATAACTCCAATAATGCTTATTAAAGTTATTACAACCTCACCCATTAAAAGTGATAATAGAATTACATACACATCTACTTTAAACACTACTAGGGCTACACTACATATTATATTTGTAACACTGCTTAAAAGTATACCTACAATAACCTTAGCAAACAACTTAACTCTTGTATCTGTAGGTAGATATTTTATTATAAGAAGTTCTCTACCCTCTCTAGATATTGAAGTTGCAGCTATTGAATTTGCACTTACTGAAAAAGCTAAAAACGCCATGTATATTCCTACTATTATAATTTTGTTATCTAAGCTATTTATAAAGTTAGAAACTTGATATATTCCTCCTGAACCTGTACTTAACATTGGAATAACGAATATAATTATAGGTAATATCAATGTTGATATACAATTAACTATATAGGAAGGAGTTCTAAATAATATTTTTATTTCTCTCATAATCCAAGCCTTAAGAGCAGAGTTTTGCTTTATAAGACTTTTTTGCTCCTCATTACTTAACTTCTTTTTAGTTGAAGAGGATTCTGATAATCCAACTACTCCCTTTATATAAACTTTTTCTGCTAAAACATATAGAACTATCATTACTAAAGAAACAATTAAAATTAGTAGTCCTAAATTAATAAATCCTTTAGAAGTTCCACTTTCACTTAAAGCATAAGCAGAAACTTTAGTATTTATAAATACTGTATTCATTTTATCTAAAAGAGACCCTTGCCCAAATATTTCTTGAATATCTTGAGCATTATCCATAGTCATTGCACCATTTCCTATCCTCTGACCTAAGAAATTAATCCCAAGACCTAAAAACAATCCTATTAAACCAGTAACTACTTTAAATGCATCCTTATATTTAGAAAGATTCGTAAATCTCATCAATATAAAACTCAATATAACTCCATAAGCTATAGGAATAACTGGAATAGTAATGTAGACTATTAATGCGGTTATGTAATAAAATATACCGCTACCAGATAATACTCCATAAGCTATAAGTGCTGGTATTATAACTGACAATATTATATATTCATAAACTAGTAAGGTTAGAAATTTTCCTATGACTATATGAGATGCTTTTATGGGTAATGGAAGTATCCATTCTATATCATTATTAAAATAAAATATACTCATTACTCCAGCTATCCCAAATAAAAATATAATTGTGGAAGCTCCATTAAACAAGGTTCCTAAAATTAGCTCACTTTGATTAAAGTGGTCTAATACTCCATAGCTTACTGTTACAAAAAGAGTAATTGGAACAGCAAGCATTATAAGAATAAATCCCATGGCTACTATAGTTAATGCCTTTTGTCCGCCTGACTTTACATTAGATGTTAAACTCTCATAGAAATTTCTTAAAAAAAACTTGGTTATAGTAACTAACTTATTCATTTTCAGTCATCTCCAAGAACATTTTTTCTAAGGATTCATCTACCTTAAATTGATCTTTTATTTCTTCGAGAGTTCCACAAAATAATAATTTTCCTTTATTTATAATAGCTACTCTATCACATAATTTTTCTGCTACATCTAAAACATGAGTTGAAAAGAATACTGTTTTTCCTTCTTCAACATGCTCCCTCATCATTTCCTTAAGTATATATGCTGATTTTGGATCTAAACCAGTCATAGGTTCATCTAATATCCAAACATCTGGTTTATGAAGAAGTGCTCCCATTAACACTATTTTTTGTCTCATTCCATGAGAGTAACTTTGTATCTTATCCCTTAAAGCAGTTTCCATAGAAAACCTTGTTGCTAATTCAGAAATTACTTTTTTTCTCTCATCTGCAGAAACATCATAAACATCTCCAATAAAGTTTAGATATTCTATTCCCTTCATTCTTAAAAACATATCTGGATTATCTGGAACATATCCAAACTGTTTTTTATAAAGTATAGGATCTTTAGTTATGCTTATTCCATTTATTAAAATCTCACCTTTTGTAGCCTCAGCTATGCCTGTAAGCATCTTTATCGTAGTTGTTTTTCCTGCTCCATTTGGTCCTAAGAAACCAAATATTTCTCCATTGTTAATGGTAAGTGATATGTCATCCACGGCATTAACTCTACCATTATAACTTTTAGTCGCATTAATTATTTCTATCACCCTAATCACCTCATAATTATAAAATTATTAAATATTATCTATAATCTTATAATAAGGTAATCTATACCTTTTGTCAATAATTTTACAGTATTATTTTTACAACTATTAAAGCCATAATTATAGCAGTCATATCTGCCATAACCGCTGCCCATAGAGTATGTCTTATCTTTTTTATTTTTACAGCTCCAAAATACACTGTAATTGTATAGAAAATTGTCTCTGTTGTTCCCATAATTACAGAAGAGACCAAACCTATATAATTGTCTACACCATAAGTTTTAAGAATATCTGTAAATACTCCTATTGCTCCACTTCCTGAAAGAGGTTTAATTAGGATTAAAGGGAGTATCTCTTTAGGTAATCCTATTAATACTGTTATCGGAGATAATAAAAAATTCAATATATCTATTAGTCCTGCTTCTCTAAATATTTTTACTCCTACTACCATAGCTAAAAGGTATGGAAATATCCTAATACATACACTTAAGCCATCCTTTGCCCCTTCTACAAACCACTCGTAAACTTTTCTATCTTTGATCATTCCATAAGTTATTATAATAAATAGTATTATCGGTATTATACTCAAACTTAAATATCTCAGCATGGCTCCTCCTAAAAATATCTCTGTAATATTTTACAGCATATTATTCCTACCAATGCTGCGCTTCCAGTTGCTATCATTGCAGGAATTATTATAATTGCTGGGTTCTCTGAATTTAGTGATGCTCTTATGGATATGATTGTTGATGGTACTAACTGTATACAAGCAGCATTTAATACTAAAAATAAGGCCATATCATTTGAGGCTCTATTTTTATCTTTATTTAATCTTTGCATTTCCTCCATAGCTTTTATTCCAAAAGGAGTAGCTGCATTAGATAACCCAAACATATTTGCAGTAATATTCATAACAATAGCTCCAAGAGCTTTTTCATCTTTGGAGGCTTCCTTAAAAATTATTCTCAAAAATGGTTTCATAACTTTAGCTAATTTTTCTGTTAATCCACTTTTTTCGGCAACTTTCATTACTCCACACCAAAAACACATCATTCCTACTAGTCCAACAACTATTTCTACTGAGGATGCTGATGACTCTACTATCCCCTTGCTTATATCTGCACCTTTTCCTGTCACCATTCCAACTATTATTCCTAAGGCTATCATAAAGAACCATATATAATTTATCATTTTGTACTCCTTTCTACTAATTCTGGACATAATAATCTATATGCACCGTAGTTGTTTTATAGAATAATTTCTTGAAGCACTTATTAATACGTGATAGGATAAAATTGCAGGTATATTTAATTCTTAATATTAAACCTAAAGAAAAAAAGGAGATTTAAAATGGAAGAAAGCAAACTAAAATTAGCTCAACATGAAGTTGACGAAGCTTTAAAAACTGTAGAGGATATAGAAAAAGTTATTGATGACAATAACTCAAAAGATGTATTAAAAGAAAAGTTTATGACTCTTTCTCAAAAAGTTCAAGAACTTGAGGATATATTAAAAACTGAAGGAATTCTTTAGTTTAGTTGAGAGTTGACAGTGGAAAGTTTAAAGAGGAAATTCCTTAAGGAAACTCCTTTAATTGTAAATTATTCCTTAACTCTCAATTCTCACCTTTCCACTCTCCACTAAAAAAATTATCGATTGCACTTTGTCAATTTTCAATCATCTTAAACTTCATAATTGTGTCCAAACTTTTTCAGATGTTCTAAATAAACTTTATAATTAGGGATTATATTGGAGACCTCTCTCCAAAACTTTTCTGAATGATTCATTTCTTTTAAATGACATAATTCATGAACAATCACATACCCTACGACCTCTTTAGGTGCCATGATAAGTTTATAACTTAAATTAATATTTCTTTTTGAGGAACAGCTTCCCCATCTAGTTTTCACATCTTTAATTCTTACACTGTTTACTGTGAAGTTGTATTTCTCAGCCATTTCAACAGTGAGCCTTATTAGATACTCTTTGGCAATTTTTTTATACCATTTTTTTATTAATTCCCTTACTTCATCTTGATTGTGATTAGGATTTATAGATAAATAAACTCTTTGTCCATCGTATTTTAAACTTATCCCCTCTTCTTTTTTCTCAATTATAGTTACAGGAACTTTTTCACCTAAAATATACAACCAACCTCTTTCTAGTATGGATGGTCCCCTAAGCTTTGCTAGTTTGTCTATAAGTTTTTCTATTTGTTTTATATTTGAATTAATTATAGCTTCTGCTTCCTTATTGCTAATTCTATAAGGAGAATATATGATTACTTCTTTTTCTGATGCTATTTTTACTCTTACTGTTTTTCTTCTCTTACTTACAATTACCTTATAATTAAAATTCATTTTAAAATTTCTCTCCAAAATATTTTTATAAAAAAGGAGCCCCAAACTTTTGGAACTCCTAAATGCTATTTACAGCTATCTCTTTCAATTAACTCATGTTCTAAAACATAATGTCCTTGTTCTAACTCTTTTTGATTTATAAGCTTAATAAGCATTCTCATAGCTACTGATCCCATATCATACATAGGTTGAGCTATTGTTGTTATCTTAGGATAGAAAACAGCTGATGAGTAGATATTATTAAAGCCCATAACTTTAACGTCTTCTGGAACGTTTATTCCCTTATCTCTTAAGGCATTTATAGCCCCCATAGCAACTTCATCTGAACCACATATTATTCCATCTATAGATTCACCTGAAGAAACTATAGCCTCTACGCCTTCACTACCAGTTTTAACTTTTAATGGACCAAAGAATGTTCTCTTAGGATCTATTTCAAATCCTGATTCTTTCATAGCTTTTTCATAACCATTAAATCTCTCTGCCCAAGCATTTAATTCTTCTTTTTCTATTCCTATATAAGCTATCTTTTTTAGCCCTTTATCTAATAGATATCTAGTAGCTTCATAAGTTGCCTTTTCGTTATCTATAGTAACACTTGGTAACTTACTTTCCTTATCTTTAGTTTCAATTAACACTGTTTTTACGTCTAATTCATTTATTAATCCTAAAATTTCATCTTGTAGAGAATAACTCATATATAAAACTCCATCTACCATTTTTTCTTTTAGAACTCTTAAATATTCTTTTTCTTTTTCTACATCAAAGTCAGAATTACATAGCATAACATTATAATCATAAATATTAGCTACATCTTCAGCTCCTCTAACCACTTCTGGATAGAATTGATTAGATATATCTGGTATAAGTATACCTATTGTCTTTGTTCTTTGAGTTTTTAAACTTCTTGCAACTATATTGGGTCTGTAGCCTAATTTCTTAATCGCATCTACAACTTTCTTTTTTGTTTCCTCATTTACAACATCGATGTCATTCAAAACTCTTGAAACTGTTGCTATTGAAACTCCCGCTTCTCTTGCAACGTCTTTAATAGAAGTCGCCATAACTAAATCACTCCCGCTTATCACAATATTTTTTTATATTTATTTCCACTTGGTACTTTACTAAGTTCAGCTCTTATTATATTTTAAACACTTTTATTAAATTAATCCGTACTAAACGTTTTCCTCCCTTAATTATACGAAAGTTTAATAAAGTTTTCAATTATTTTCATAAGCTAATTACCATTTTATCAATTATAAAATTAAAATCAACCCTAAATGACAAATTTAGGGCTGATTTCTACTATTTTTTATATAATTTAACAAATTAATTAAATACACCTATACTATTTAAGAAAATAACTGTAATTAATATAGGAATTATATATCTTAAACACACCCTAAGGTATGGTAGATACTTAACATTTTTATTTAACTGTCCGTAATTTGTAAGTTCTTGTTTAAAGCTGTCTTTTTTAATAAAGTATCCTATAAATATTGCTGTTAATAATGCAGCAAAAGGCATCATAACATTATCTGTTAGGAAACCAAATAAATCAAAGAAATTTTTGTTTCCAATAAGTACAGCTCCAAATATACTCTTAGGATGTACTGTAATAGCACCTATTATAAATATTATTGTTGAAGTTATTCCTACAGATTTAATTCGACTCATATTAAATTCTTCCATGAACATTCTTACAGGTGCTTCCACTAGAGAAATCATAGCTGTAGTTGCTGCTATTGCTGTTAATAAGAAGAAAATAGCCAAGAGTCCATTCCCAAAAGGTAATTGTGCAAATGCTAGTGGTATACTTTTAAATAGTAAACTTGGACCTGAACTTGGACTTATCCCAAATTCAAAAACTACTGGAAATATAGCTACTCCTGCCATTAATGATATTACCGTATCAGATATAGCTACTTTAACTGAGTTGCCCATTAGGTTTGTATCTTTTTTATAATAGTTTGAGTAAACAATTAATATTCCCATAGCTAAAGCTAGCTTAAAAAATGCTAACCCTAAAGCTGTAAGTAATGTTCCAGCTGTTACTTTAGAAAAGTCTGGAGTAAATAGAAAACTTAATCCTTCTCCAGCTTTAGATAAAGTTAATGATCTTATATCACAAAGAAGTATAAGAAGTAAGAATAATGGCATTAATACTTTTGTGACCTTCTCTATCCCATTTTTAACTCCCGCTACTAATACTATAGATACAACAATCAAAACAACTAATTGCCATATCATAGGAGTATACGTACCATTAACACTATTGTTAAATGTGTCTGAAGTAAACTTTACAGCTTCTTCTCCTGTAAGATTTTTAAGTGGTGAGAAGTCACCCTTTATTGCCTTAAATAAATATTCATAAACCCATCCGGCAACTGCTGAATAATAAAACATTATAAATGCTGCTGTTGTAACTCCCAGCCATCCTATAAGTTTAAAGATTCCACTTTTTCTTATCTTATTTAGAAAGTTAAACTTAAAATTATGATAATTACTTTCTTCTATGGCCCCAATTGATCCAAAAGGATTTCTTTTAGTACTTCTTCCAATATAAAATTCACTTAACATCAAAGGAATTCCTAATAATAATACAAATATAAAATATATAAGTATAAATGCCGCTCCCCCATTAGCCCCAGTTACATAAGGAAATTTCCATATATTTCCTAATCCAATAGCCCCACTTAGTGTTGCAAAGAAAACTCCTAAAGACGAGGAGAATCCTTCTTTTTTACCTTTGTTTTCCATAATTTCACCTCAGCGTAAAATATAATATACATTCAATAAGCAATATACCCTTAAGGCATATTGCTTATTAATATTTAACTTAATTTTTCTACTAACATACTAAGCTTTTCACCATTGATATTAGCTTCTACATAGTTTTTATCTTCGTTATAGAAAATATTATCAGTCAAAGTATCTGTCTTAATATTTGCTTGGAATTTCTCAACTACTTTTTCTAATAACTCATTTCCAGAAACGTATAAGTTTATTCTATCTGCGACCTCAAATCCACTTTCTTTTCTCATGTTTTGGATCTTAGATATTATTTCTCTTAAATGTCCTTCTTCTTTTAGTTCTTCAGTTATTGTTGTATCTAAAACTACTCCTATAGAACCTTCTCCAGAGAAAGCATAACCTTCTAATCCCTGCATAGTTACTAATAGGCTTTCCTTATTTAACTCTATTTCAGTTCCATCTACATTAATAACTTCTACTTCTCCGTTTTGTATCTTTTGAGCTAAATCCATTTGATTTCTAGCAGCTATTTCTTTTCTTATGCCAGGAATCATCTTTCCATAAGCCTTACCTAAAACAGGAAGGTTAGGTTTTATTTCAAAATTAACATATTTTGAAAGATCAGCTCCAAATTCAACAACTTTAATATTAAGCTCATCTTTTATGATGTCTCCATAATAATCTGGAAGAGAATCTGTTGATACTAACATTTCTGAAAGTGGCTGTCTATTCTTGATGTTAGCAGTATTTCTAGCACTTCTTCCCATTTTAACTATAGAATAAGCTAAATCCATTTCTTTTTCTAAATCTTCATTAACAGCTGAAGCATCATATTCTGGCCACATAGTTAAGTGTACACTTTCAGGTGCATTTTCATCTAAAGACACAACTAAACTTTGGTATATAGCTTCTGTCATAAATGGTACAAATGGTGCACCTATTTTTGATAAAGTAACTAAAACTTTATATAAAGTTGTATATGCTCCGATCTTATCTTCATTTAATTCTGTAGTCCAGTATCTAGCTCTATTTCTTCTTACATACCAGTTAGATAATTCATCTACAAACTCTTCAATAGATAATGCAGCTTGAGTTATCTTGTAACCTTCTAAATTATCTTCAACCACTTTTATAAGTGTGTTTAGCTTAGATAATATCCATTTATCCATTACATTAGATGATTTAAAATCTGAGTATTTAGTTGCATCAAATTTATCTAAATCAGCATATAGAACGTAGAATGAGTATACATTCCATAAAGTGCTTAGGAACTTTCTTTGAGTGTCTGCAACATCATCCTTTGAGAATCTTGTAGGTAACCATGGTGCACTTGCAGTATAGAAATGCCATCTAGTAGCATCTGCTCCTACTGTGTCTAAAACATCATTAGGTGCAACAACATTACCCTTAGACTTAGACATCTTTAAACCTTTTTTATCTAATACATGACCTAAAACTATACAATTTTCAAAAGAATTTGTATCAAATATAGCTGTAGATATTGCTAGTAGAGTATAGAACCATCCTCTAGTTTGGTCTACTGCTTCTGATATAAATTGTGCTGGGAAGTTTTTCTCAAAAGCTTCCTTATTTTCAAATGGATAATGTAATTGTGCAAATGGCATAGATCCTGAATCAAACCAGCAGTCTATAACTTCTGAATATCTCTTCATTTCCTTTCCGCACTTTTCACAATTTAAATGAACATTATCTATATAAGGTTTGTGTAATTCTATATCTTCTGGAACGTTAATTCCTTTTTGTTTTAATTCTTCAATACTTCCTATACATTCTTGGTGTCCACATTCACATTCCCAAACAGGAAGTGGAGTACCCCAATATCTGTTTCTTGATATTCCCCAGTCTATAACATTTTCTAAGAACTTACCAAATCTTCCTGTTCTAATGTTATCTGGATACCAATTTATTTTGTTGTTATTTTCAAGAAGTTTATCTCTTAAAGATGTAGTTCTTACAAACCAGCTATCTGTTGGATAATATAATAATGGTGTATCACATCTCCAGCAGTGAGGATATGAGTGAAGATGTTTTTCTGCTTTTAAAAGCTTATTATGCTCATCTAGATATTTAACTATATCATCATCGCATTTTTTAACAAACTTTCCAGCCCAAGGAGTAACTTCTGGTTCAAATTCTCCTTTTCCATTAACTAAATTAACGAAAGGAAGGTTATACTTTCTTCCTATTAAACTATCCTCTTCACCATAAGCAGGCGCTATATGAACTATACCAGTACCATCTGATAAAGTAACATAGTCTCCATGAACTATATAGAAGCCTTTACCTTCAACTTTAGCAAAAGGTAGTAGTTGCTCATACTCTAAGCCTAATAACTCTTCGCCTTTAAATTCTTTTATAACTTCAACTTCTTCACCTAATACTTTAGAAACTAAATCTTTAGCAAGTATATAAACTTCCTCTTCTTTTTTAACTTCAACATAGGTATATGCCTTATTTATACATAACGCAACATTTGAAGGTAACGTCCAAGGAGTTGTTGTCCATGCTAATATATGCTTATTTTCTTCTCCCTTAACTTTAAACTTAGCTATAGCAGTTAAGTCTTTAACATCTTTATACCCTTGAGAAACTTCATGAGAAGATAACCCAGTTCCGCATCTTGGGCAATATGGCATTATTTTATGACCTTTATATAAAAGATCCTTATTCCACATTTGTTTTAAAGCCCACCATACTGACTCTATATAAGTGTTGTGATAAGTTACATATGGGTTCTCCATATCTACCCAGTAACCTATTTTATTAGTCATTTCCTCCCACATACTAACGTAAGTAAATACGCTTTCTTTACAATCCTGAACAAATTTTTCAACACCGTACTCTTCTATTTGTTCTTTTCCTGATATACCTAGCTTCTTTTCTATTTCAAGTTCTACTGGAAGTCCGTGAGTATCCCACCCAGCTTTTCTAACTACCTTAAAACCTTTCATTACCTTAAATCTAGGGATTATATCTTTCATAACCCTTGTTAAAACGTGACCTACGTGAGGTTTTCCATTTGCAGTTGGAGGACCATCATAGAAGGTAAAAAACTCTCCATCTTCGTTCATATCGAAATTTTTCTTAATTACATCTTTATCTTTCCAAAAACTTGCTATTTGTTTTTCCATATCCAAAAAGCCATTAGATGTGTCTATCTTTTTATACATTTGTATTCTCCTTTCTTTATAAAAAGCAATAAAAAAAACCTCATCCTAACGGACGAAGTTATATTCGCAATCCCACCTTTAGGTTCGAACTACTTCTAAATTTCAACGACTTTATGCGAAGTAGTATTAAATCAAGTACTAACATACTTTATCCTTTAACGCAAGAACACGGGAAAAGCTTACTATATTATTAATTTCAGCCTCCAACTCCCAGGTGATTTTCCTTAATTCTTATTGTAACTTTCCACCAACCAGTTACTCTCTAAAAACAAAGAAAACTAAGTACTTGCCCTGTTCATAGTCTTTAAATGAATTATATAATAGCGATTTTAAAAAGTCAATGTGATACTTTATCATAAAGTAAAACTTTTCATGTGAAGTTTTAAACTTAAGTTTAATTTATTTAATTAATAATTTTTATTAATTAGTATTGACTTTCATATAGCAATATGTTTTAATATAGGTACAAGGAAATAACCACTTTCCAAATACCTATTTATCCCCTTAACCAATAATGATTGGAGGTTATAGTCTTATGGACAACAACTTAAATCAGGAGATACTTGATAAACTGACTAAGGTTTGTTTATGTAAGGCTATTCCTAGATCAAAAATTAAATATGCTATAAAAAACGGTGCACACACCGTTCAGGAAGTACAAAAAGCAACAGGCGCTGGTTCCGGTGGTTGTTGTGGAAGAAGATGTACTCCTAAGATTCAAGAGTTAATTAATAGCCAGTTATCTCTTGAATAGTATTCCCCTTATTCGTATTAGTAAACATTTTATATCTCCCTATTATGATACCCCTGTGAAATCACAGGGGTATCTGTTTTATCTTATGTTTTAGTATACTTTAACAGCATCTCTAAAACTCCAAGCTAAAGGATGTTTAGGATATCCTTTTACACTAAGATCTCCTATTGTATATATATTTTTTTCTTCATTAGACTCTATTAAACAGTCTCTTAATATTTTTAATACCTTTTCTATTCTTTCATTATAAAGACTTTCTATTCCCTTTATAGGTTCACCCCATGCTAATATAATTTCGCTTGATTCTTCTATTGCCTGTTTTATAACCACATCATTTTTTATACGCTTCCCATCTATTTCAAATTTATCTTCATTTCCACATATAAAATTTCTATAGCCCTTATTGTATTGAACTTCTTCGAAATCATAAACCACAAAAAGGTTAACCATCTCTACAGTACTTATATAATTACCATACTCTTCTTTGGCTCTCAAAAATTTTACTATTCTTTTAGTTACATTATTACAACTATCATCCTCTAGTCTTTTGGGATTTCTCCCTATAATTAGAACCTTATTTTTTTTAACTCTTGATAAGTTAATACTTAGTTTAAAACATCTATCGCCTTTAATATCAAATAAACTTCTAGATAAGTCTCTTTGAGTATATTTAGGGTATCTTATAACTCCCATTATTAGTCTCCCTTTTCACTATATTTAGTGTTCATATAAAATTAATATTGAGAAGAACTTTTTTATATTCCAATTTTTTATTTTACAAACAAGTTCTTCTGCTAATATTTTATTTAATATTACTTTTTTTGTGCTTTTAAAAACAAAAAAAAGATGTTGCTAATTAAATTTATAGCAACATCTTTTTTATTATAATTTTCCTAAAAGTTCCTTTATTATCTCAACTTGATTAGTAGTTAGACCCATTTCTTCTCCTAATGATCTAGAATCATATCCTTGATGAATATAATCTTTAAAAGCTTGCAATTTTTCAGGATCGGTTATATACTCTTCAATTTTGCTTGAGTCCACACTAGGAATATTTTTTACCTCATCCTTTAGTTTATCAAACAGGTTCATTTCTCTTATTTTATCCCAAGACATAAAAACACTCCTCCTTTCTTACTATAATAGTATTAGAAATGAAGAGCATTTTTATTATGCAAACTATTGGGTTTTTATTTTATCTAATAGGCTTTTTGCAATAGCCACTACTATAATCATTTTAACTATGTACGATACAATTATGGATGCACTAGGTTGAAACATTATTCCTGTAATTGAAGATATGGCATTAATTACAACATATAAATAAATAGAACCACTATACCACCTAAATACTCCAACAATAGCTATTAAAGTTATTAATGAAACTATCGTATTTATTACAACTTCCGTATTTGATAATACCTGATAGGTATCTGCAAGTAGTGAATTAGACTTTGCCATATTATAAGCCCATTTATTAGTATAATAAACAAACATTCCATAAAAGGCACCAATTCCTTGAAGCACTAAAAATATAGTTATAAGTATACCTCTTTTTCTTTCTTTCATATAATTACCCTCCAGTTTATCTGAATCAAGATTTACTTCACATTATAATAGTAATAACTTATCAGATATTTTTCAATAGAAATAATGCCCTCTAGTAAATCAAATCTTTTATGCTATAATTTATATTAGTCTAATTTAAGGAGTGAAATTATGGATTGTAAATTCTATTTACATAAAGGTTTAACCAAAAAGTCTCTACACGGACGTCCTTGGATATATATCAATGAAATAAATGAATACGATGGAGACTATGTTAATGGTGACATAGTTGAAGTTTATGACTTTAAGGGTATATTTTTAGGCAAGGGTTATGTTAATGATAAATCAAAGATTACTATAAGAATAATGACAAAAAATATTGAGGAAGAAATAGACGAAGCTTTCTTTAGAGAAAGATTTTCTATGGCTTGGCAGTATAGAGAAAAAATAATCGACACTTCTTCTTGCAGATTTATTTTTGGAGAAGCAGATTTTCTTCCTGGTCTTACTGTAGATAAGTTTGAAGATTATTATGTAATTCAAATATCTACTTTAGGTATGGATAAATACAGAGATACTGTTGTTAAAATTTTAAAAGAAGATTTTAATGCTAAAGGTATTTATGAAAGAAGTGATATTTCAACTAGAGAAATTGAAGGATTAGAACAAAAAAAAGGATTCTTAACAGAACCTTTTGATACTATGGTTCAAATAGTTGAAAATGGAGTTAAGTATTATGTAGATATTGAAAATGGTCAAAAAACTGGCTTCTTTTTAGATCAAAAAGAAAACAGAAAGGCTATCCACAGAATATGTAAGGATGCAGACGTACTAGACTGCTTTACTCACACTGGATCTTTTGCTTTAAATGCTGGAATAGCTGGAGCTAAATCTGTATTAGGAATAGATATATCTCAGCATGCTGTTGATTTTGCAACAAGAAATGCAAAGCTTAATAATTTATCTGATACAGTTAAGTTTGAATGTCATAATGCTTTTGATGTTTTAGCTGACTGGTCTAAAGAAGGTAAACAATATGATGTTGTTATTTTAGATCCTCCAGCCTTTACAAAAAGCAGAGATACTATAAAAGGTGCTAAAAGAGGTTACAAGGAAATAAACCTTAGAGGTCTTAAGATGGTTAAAAAAGGTGGTTATTTAATCACTTGTTCTTGCTCACATTATATGAGTGAAGAGCTACTTTCTGAGACAATTATGGATGCTGCAAAAGATGCTAAAAGACAACTTCGTCAAGTGGAATTTAGAACTCAATCTTCTGACCATCCTATACTTTGGGGATCAGATGAATCATATTATTTAAAATTCTACATATTCCAAGTTATTTAATTCTAAAAAGAGAGTTCCTTACCCACAGGAACTCTCTTTTCTATATATACCAATTCTCTCTTATATCATAAATTATATTATTAAGGGTTATCCCTTTCATGATACCTTTCATTGCTATATCTTTGCTTTTATCATAATGATTAAATATCCTAGTAGCTTTTTCTTTATCTCCATACACCTTCCAATATCCACACATTAAGCAATTTTCTCTAGTACACTCCATAAATGCTTTTACATCTTCAAGTGGAATTCCTAAAAATATGCCTAACTCGTGAGGACAATGAACCTCTTCATATCTAGATATTAAGCCACTTAATAAATCATCTATCTTATCCTCTCTACAATACCCTATGTCTTCAAGAAAAGTTAAATTACATTCTTGAGACAATGTATCTCCTAGAGCATTTTCATTATAAACAAGAGCAACTAATGACTTTTCATCTTCTCTTAAATTTATAGACTTTAATCCTATTTCATCTAAAAAGTTTTTCCCCATGGACTGCCATAGATTGTATAAACCTTTTGCTCCTCTTGTTAACGTAATAGTAGAAGATGGTTTAATACCAGCTATGACTGGAGATAACAGATAAGTAAAAAAGTTTTTTAGATAATCTTCCTCACCCATTTTACTAAGTATTTCAAAAAAAAGTTTATTCTCTTTTTCCATTCTTCTACCTCTCTCTAAAAAATACTTTATGATTATTATTTCACTATTTTCTTTCCATATTCAACACATTTATCAGCTTCTTCCCCTTGTGGGAATTCATTTACTATTAATCCTTCTTCTATAACATTTGCACCATAATCATTCATTCTAGCAACCCAGCTAACCATCCAATCTCCTGAACCCCAGCCGTATGATCCAAATAAACCTACAGGTTTTCCTGTTATAACACCACTTATAGATTCAACAAATGGTTCCATTTCGCCTTCTTCAATTACTTCATCCCCCATAGCTGGTGAACCTAAAGCAACTACATCAGCATCTTTAACATCTTCAAGAGTTGCATCTGAAACTAAAAGAACTTTAACTTCTGCACCTTCTTCTGTAGCTCCTTTTGCTATTAAATTAGCCATTTCTTCAGTATTACCTGAACCACTCCAATAAATTACTGCTACCTTTTTCATAATTCCCTCCTAATGATAATGATTTTCATTAATGTTTATGTTTTTATTTTAACAACTTTTTCTTGGTTAATCAATAGCAATATTGTTTTATTTTTCCTCATTAACCATTAAGAATATATGAAATATATCATTAATCTTGCAAATACTAATAAAGCTAATATATTTCTAGAAAGGATTGTGATTATATGACTAAAAAAAATATTAATGAAAAAGAAAAGGATATGTCTTTACCTATAGAAAACCATGAAACTGCCGCTTGGGCAAACATAGAAGGTTTAAAACCTATATCAAAGGTATCTATACCTAATGTGTCTGAAGTACGTAATGCAAAGGATTGGGTAGATGCTAACGAGAAGTAAAAAAAGAGGCGTCTCAAAAAATGAGATGCCTCTTTTTATGCTACTAATACTCTATTGGTGTATAGATAATTAGATAATTAGGTAATTAAGTAATCAGGTAATTATCTAATTAGATACTTAGGTAATTAGATAATTAGGTAATTAAGTAATCAGGTAATTATCTAATTAGATACTTAGGTAATTAGATAATCAGATACTTAAGTAATTAGATACATAGATAATTAAGTATGCAATTACGTATCTAATTACTTACTTAGATACATATCTACTTAGCTAAAACTATTCACTAAAATTCATTTCTGATAATCTCTTGTAGTTTCCATATCTCTCTTTTGCATCTTTTTCAGCTGCGTCAAACATCTTATCTGCAATTTCTGGGAATACAGTCATTAGTGATGAGAAACGAATTTCTCCATTTAAGAAGTCCTTATAACTTTCCTTAGGCTCTTTTGAGTCAAGCATAAATGGATTCTTTCCTTCATCCTTAAGTTGTGGATTGTATCTATATAGATGCCAATATCCTGAGTCTACTGCTTTCTTTTCTTCTTTTATGCTACTTCCCATACCGATCTTAATACCATGGCTTATGCAAGGAGCATAAGCTATAATTATTGATGGCCCTTTATAGCTTTCAGCTTCTTTTATAGCTTTTATTGTTTGATTCATGTTAGCACCCATAGCAATCTGTGCAACATACACATAGCCATAACTCATAGCCATCATTCCAAGGTCTTTCTTTCTTACTTTTTTACCACTGGCCGCAAATTTAGCTATAGCAGCTGTTTGAGTTGATTTAGAAGATTGACCACCAGTGTTAGAATATATTTCTGTGTCCATTACGAATATATTTACATCTTCTCCTGAAGCTAATACATGGTCTAAGCCCCCAAACCCAATGTCGTAAGCCCATCCATCTCCTCCAATAATCCATTGAGATTGTTTTACTAAATAGTCTTTTCTCTTTAAAATCTCTTGAAGCTTTTCATCACTAGAATATTTTCCATTTTTCAACAGGCTAAGAATCTTTTTGCTAGCAAGCTTTGACTCTTCTCCACTGTCCATCCCTGTTAACCATGAGTTAAAGGCTTCTTTTAATTCTTCATCTATGTCAGAGTTAGCAGCTTCTTCTATAAGACTTGCTAGCTTATCTCTTATTTGCTTTGTTCCTAAATACATACCATATCCAAACTCTGCATTATCCTCAAAGAGAGAATTTGCCCAAGCTGGACCTTTTCCTTCAGCATTAGTTGTATAAGCAATTGATGGAGCACTAGCTCCCCAAATAGAAGAACATCCAGTTGCATTTGCAATCATCATTCTTTCACCAAATAATTGAGTTAATAGTCTTATGTATGGAGTTTCTCCACATCCAGGACATGCTCCATTAAATTCTAATAACGGTCTTATTAATTGACTTCCTTTTAATGTATTTCTATCCATTAAATCTTCTTTAGGTTTAAGGGTCATAACAAATTCCCAGTGATCTTTGTGAATTTCTATTTGTTCTTCTGCTGATTTCATAATTAAAGCTTTTCCTGGAGCTGGACATACGTCTGCGCAGTTACCACAACCAGTACAGTCTAATGGACTTATTGCAATACGATATTGATACTTCTCTAACCCTTTTCCTGTTGCTTGTTTTGTTACTAGAGTTTCAGGTTTATTATTAGCCTCTTCTTCATCTAATAAAAATTGCCTAATAGTTGCATGAGGACACACATACGCACATTGACCACATTGAATACACTTTTCCATCTGCCACTCTGGAACCATTACAGCTATTCCTCTCTTCTCATATGCAGTGGTTCCAAGTGGATATGTTCCATCCTCAAATCCTACAAATGCGCTAACAGGTAGATCATCGCCTTCATTTTTAGCCATTACTCTTTGAATTTTCTTTACAAATTCAGGTTCATCTTTTTCTTTTACAGCTTCATCTTTTGCATTTTTCCAAGTTTCAGGTATATTAACTTTTACTAAGGCTTCTGTTCCTTGGTCTATAGCTGCTTTGTTCATATCAACTATTTTTTGGCCCTTTTTGCCATAAGTTTTTTCTACTGAGGTTTTAAGATAATTAACGGCATCTTCTACTGGGATAACTTTTGCAAGCTTAAAGAAGGCACTTTGCATTATCATATTAATTCTACCGCCAAGTCCTATATTTCTAGCTATTCCTACTGCATCTATTGTATAAAAATTAATATTATTTTCTGCTATGTATCTACGAAGTGATGCTGGCAGTTTTTTATCTAATTCAGCTTCACTCCAAGGACAATTAAGTACAAATGTACCGTTTTTCTTTAATCCCTTTATTACATCAAAGTTATACACATAAGACCTATTATGACAAGCTATATAATCTGCTTCATAAACTAGATAAGGGGATCTTATTCTTTCCTTTCCAAATCTTAAATGAGATATGGTACTTCCTCCAGATTTCTTACTATCATAAGCAAAATAAGCTTGTGCATATAGTTCTGTATTATCTCCAATTATTTTAACTGCTGATTTGTTTGCTCCAACAGTTCCATCTGAACCTAAGCCCCAGAACTTGCAGCTTATAGTTCCTTCTGCTGTGGTTTCTACACTTGGTCCTTCTTTTAAAGAAGTATTAGTAACATCATCTACTATACCTATAGTGAAGTTATCCTTAGGATTTTCTTGTTTTAGATTATCAAACACAGCTAGAATCTGTGATGGTCTTGTATCTTTAGATGCTAAACCATATCTTCCTCCAATAATAACTGGTTTTTCGCTTTCATTATAAAAAAGTTTTGTTATATCTAGATAAAGTGGTTCTCCTATTGATCCTGGTTCTTTAGTTCTATCTAAAACAGCTATTTTCTTAACTGTTTTAGGTAACACATCAAAAAAGTATTTAGTTGAAAATGGTCTATATAAATGAACTTTAATTACTCCAACCTTTTCTCCTTTTCCTCTTAAATAATCTATAGATTCCTCTATGGTATCACATACAGAACCCATAGCTACTATTATGTTCTCTGCACTTGGATCTCCATAATAATCAAAAGGATGATATCTTCTTCCTGTTATATTTTCTATCTTTACCATATATTCTTCTACAATATCAGGTATTGCATTATAGAAGGGATTTGAAACTTCTCTGCCTTGAAAATATACATCCGGATTTTGAGCTGTTCCTCTTGCTACTGGATGTTCTGGACTTAAAGCTCTATCTCTAAATGCTTGAATGGCATCATGATCCACTATTTTATATAAATCTTCATAGTCAATAACTTCAATCTTTTGGTATTCATGAGAAGTTCTAAATCCATCAAAGAAGTGTGCAAAAGGAACTCTTCCTTTTATTGCTGAAAGATGTGCTACACATCCAAGATCCATCGCTTCTTGAACATTTGAGGACGCTAATAAAGCAAAGCCTGTTTGTCTGCATGCCATAACATCTTGATGGTCTCCAAATATAGAAAGAGCATGAGTTGCAATAGCACGAGCACTTACATGAAACACTGCTGGCAATAACTCTCCAGCCATTTTATACATATTAGGAATCATTAATAATAATCCTTGAGATGCTGTATAAGTAGTTGTTAATGCTCCAGCCTGAAGTGATCCATGTACTGAACCAGCTGCACCTGCTTCTGACTGCATCTCAGCAACCTTTACGGTTTGACCAAACATATTCTTTTTACCATGAGCAGCCCATTCATCTACCCCCTCAGCCATAGGTGTTGATGGAGTTATTGGATATATTGCTGCTACATCTGTAAATGCATAGGATGCATAAGCTGCTGCTTCATTCCCATCCATAGTTTTCATTATTTTTTTCATTAGGTTTAACCCTCCTCTAAAAAACTTTTGCTAAACTATTTTTTTACTAATCTTAAAATATTATTCCAATTGCCTACTGTTCCCATACACAAAACTTTAGTAAATAAAAAAAACAGGGTTGATAAAAATATCTACTCTGTTTTTCCTTCTAACTATTTTTTAAATTTTCCTTGATAATAATCATTATCTTCCATTGTCTTATCTATTTCATTTAATATTTCCCACTTTTTTAAGCTCCACATTGGTCCAATTAATAGCTCTCTTGGAGAATCTCCTGTTAGCCTATGTACAACTACATTTTGTGGTAACATGCAAATTGATTGACATATTAAATCTATATAGTCTTCCTTAGATAGAAACTCTATCATTCCTTTTTCATATAGTTTTACCATTGGTGTATCTTTCATCAAATGAAGAAGATGAAATTTTATTCCCTGAATATCTTTATCAGCTAAATATCTTATGGTATTAAGCATATCTTCTTTATTTTCTTTAGGTAATCCAAATATAGTATGTACAACAACATCTATATTTCTTTTCCTTAAATCCTCTAAAGCTTTTTCAAAAACATCTAATGTATATCCTCTATTGATAAGTCTCGCTGTTTCATCACTTACCGTTTGAAAACCTAGCTCTATCCAAACATACACCTTTTTATTTATCTCTTCTAATAAGTCTAAAACCTCTTCTGATAAACAATCTGGTCTTGTTGCTATAGCTAAGCCTACAACATCCTTTTGTTTAAGAGCTTCATTATATTTTTCCTTTAAGATATCTATTGGTGCATATGTATTAGTATACGCTTGAAAATAAGCTATATATTTTCCACTTTTCCATTTGTTAGCCATCATATTTTTTATGTCAACAAACTGATTTTCTATTGAAAAGTTCCTATCTCCAGCAAAGTCACCTGAACCTCTTTCACTGCAAAATAAACATCCGCCTTTACTTATCTTTCCGTCTCTATTGGGGCAAGAAAATCCAGCATCTAAGGATATCTTAAATATCTTTTCTCCAAACTTCTCTCTTAAAAAATGATTTAAGCTTAAATAT
The DNA here is from genome assembly GCF_900130055.1 of Clostridium intestinale DSM 6191. Classification (GTDB taxonomy): domain Bacteria; phylum Bacillota; class Clostridia; order Clostridiales; family Clostridiaceae; genus Clostridium_T; species Clostridium_T intestinale. The sequence goes on along the minus strand of NZ_FQXU01000008.1, from coordinate 185,030 downwards.
CTTTTATTCCCCAAAAGTTTATTGTCCATGTTCTCACCTTTTTCTATAATATTATCTTATATAAGTATTATATTATAGTTTGGTTATATTTAAATCCTTTAAATTTATGGAATATTCCCCTATGACGTCTTCTCTTATACCTTTTACTCCTTCTAATGGGGTTATTTTTATGTATAAATCTTTTTCATTTAATTTATTTATTAAAACATTATATTTTTCTCTGGGGAACATGTCATCAAGCCTTACATCTTGAAGCTCACCACTATTTGATTTATATATATTTATTCCTTTTCCCTTATTAGCTTCAGAATACTGAACTACTAGTGAATCTTCATCTTTAGAAAAGATAAGCTGCTCTACATTTTTATCATATATTAAATCCAAAGGTATTATCTTTTTACCTATAGGTCTTTCCAAAAGTTCTAATTGCTCTGTCATCTCTGAATTTCCTGTATCAGCTGTTGATTTCTTTTTTTCTTCTGAATCTATTTCAACTATACCTATAAATGTCTTAGTTTTATCTTTTGATGTTATAGCTATCTTTTTGCCTTCATAAGCAAGATTTATACTCCCAAATTCTTCTGTTGGTATTGTTTCTTTATATATAGGAGCTTTATTTATCTTAGGGTAAGTTTCCTTTGGTAAATTATTTATTCTTAAGAGCAAGTAATTTCTAACCTCATCTTTATATTTTACACGTAGAGATGAAGCTGTTGAAAATACTTCTATTTCTGTTGAAGCAGTTACGTCTGATACTAGATACCCATTTTCACTTCTCTCAACTTGGATGATTATATCATCTAAATCAGTTCTTGGAGATCCTTCCTTGCATCTATTAACTCTATATCTGTAGTACATGCTCTTTCCAGTTTCTTTAGTATCCATCTTTTTATAAGATATAATTTTTTCGCCTTTTTCTGTTATTAACTTATTACTATTGCTTAGGTCTGGCGTACTTAAATCTTCTAAAAGTTGAAACTGTCCTTTAGCTAAATTTTCTATGTATTGATCTGCTATCTTTTGTCCCTTTTCGTAATCAAAGGCATCTTGTATAGTTTCTTCAGTATCTTTCTCCTTTTGCGAACAGCCCCCAAAAAATGTACTCATTATAACTATTATAAAAAAAGCCAGAAATCTCTTCACCTTTATCCCTCCAAATTTTAATTTATATTATTAGCTTTTCCAAAATAATTTAAAGTATTTATTCTGCTAATACTGGAATAAACGGATAAGTTAATATATATATTTATCATAGGTGAGTTAACATATTTAGACCAAGGAGGGATATATTTGAGTAAAGAAATCCAAAAAATCTTTCAAGTCGCTGCCGTATTTATAGGAACTATAGTAGGTGCTGGCTTAGCTTCTGGTAAAGAGATAACACAATTTTTTACTTCTTACGGTATTAAAAGTTTTATTGGAATAATTATATGTGGAATATTTTATATAATTATGGGCTCTATAATATCTAAAATTAGTGTAGATTATAATTTAAATTCTTATTCTCATGTTATAAATAAAGTAAGTCCTAATATTTTAGGCAAAATATTAGGGTCAATTACAACTTTATATATAATATCAAGTGCCTCAATAATCTTAGCTGGTTCTGGTGCTTTACTTAATCAATTTTTTGGAATTCCAAAATTAGTAGGAACCTTAATTATGGCAGCATTCGCAATATTAACATTACTCAGAGGAACTAAAGGACTTATTGAAATAAATTCTTTTATAGTCCCATCATTAATAACGGTCATAGTTACTATTATGCTTCTTTACGTATTTTTTTATAGAGATGCAATAAATATAAAGACCTTAGTATCATTCCCAGTTCAGAAAAGCAATTGGATTTTATCTACTATTTTATACTCTGGTTATAATATCCTTTGCTGTAGTGGTGTACTAGCTCCTCTTAGCAAAGAAATTAAAAAGAAAAGCACTTTAATCTGGGGAATTACATTAGGTGCTATCGGTTTAACTGTTATATGTATATTAATTAATATTATGCTAATGCTTAATCAGCCTTATATATACAGATACGAGATTCCACTATTATATATAGCTAATCGTTTTGGAAAAGTTATTCAAGTTATGCTTCTTATGATAATATTATTAGAAATGTTTTCTACAGAGGTATCAGATGTATATTCAATAAGTAAAAGCTTAGAGGAGAGTTTTAATATTTCTTTTAAGAAAGGAATCTTTATAGTTATTTTATTTGCTTTACCTATTTCTCAAATAGGTTTCACTAATTTAATTTCTGTATTGTATCCTGTATTTGGTGTACTTAGTCTACTATTTATTTTCCAATGTGTATTTTTCTACGTAAAGCAGTATTGGTTAAAAGCCCATTAGGATGTATAATCTTTCTGAGGTGTTATTATGAACTATATGAATGAATTAGATAGTTGTATATTATGTTTCAGAAAGTGTAGAGTAAGCAGAACAAAAGGAATGTTAGGATACTGTAAAGCAGGAGTAGATTTAAAGGTGGCAAGGGCTGAACTTCATTTCTGGGAAGAGCCTTGTATTTCTGGTGAAAATGGCTCTGGAACAGTATTCTTTTCTCACTGTAATCTTTCTTGTGTATTTTGTCAAAATCATGAAATAAGTCAAGATTATAACGGTAAAATAGTTTCTATAGATAGACTTAGTAAAATATTCTTAGAACTTCAAGCAAAAAAAGCTAATAATATAAATCTAGTTACACCAACTCACTATGTTCCTCAAATAATTGAAGCTATAAAGATAGCTAAAAATAATGGTTTGTCTATCCCTATAGTATATAATTCTAATGGGTATGATTCCATAGAAACCATTAAGCTTTTAGAAGGTTATATTGATGTTTATCTTCCTGATTTTAAATATTTTAATGATAAATATGCACTTAAATATTCCGATTCTAATAATTATCATGATAATGTTATTTCTATTTTGAAAGAAATGTTTAAACAGGTTGGAGAAGTGGAGTTTGATGACAATGGAATAGTAAAAAAAGGATTAATAATAAGGCATTTAATGCTTCCTGGTCTTTTATTCGATTCCAAGAAAGTATTAGATGAGATATATTCTATGTTTAGTGATTCTGTGTATATAAGCTTAATGAATCAATATACTCCTCTTAACAGGGCCTTTAAGTTCCCTGAAATAAATAAATCACTAAACCCTAAACATTATGATTCTTTAATTGATTATGCAGTTTCTATAGGTATAACTAAAGGTTTTATTCAAGAGAGCGGCACAGATTCTAATACCTTTGTTCCCAAATTTAATAATGAAGGTGTTTAAAAGCAAAAGAACTAGGATACCCTAGCTCTTTTGCTTTTACATATTTATAATAAATCATCTGAATATACAAATGAAGGTGTTACTGGATTATAAAAATCCGTAATTCCTTTAGGTGGTACAAATATTCTATTCCTGTCATCATCTGAGCCTCTTAATTCTGCTATCTTAGTAACTCCTACGTAAATATTAGACAACTGATACCATGTAGCATAATCTACATTCCCTGTTTGTGGAAGCGAGAATATGCTTTGAAACACTCTTACTGATTCGGCAGTTTTAGCTCCATACTGTCCATCAACACTTACCTTAGGTATAAGTGGATAGTTCTGAGATATTCTATTTAAATATCCTTGTATTGTTCTTACAGGAGTACCAGATGAACCAATTGTCAAAGTATATCCTGGATATGATTTAGGAATTCCTTGTACTTGCTCAGCTGTAGTAAGCTCAACATCACTTCCATAAAAGTTAGTTATTATTTGATAAGGAGTTCTTCCTTGATCACCTAAATATTTACTTCCCCATTGTGTAAGCCATCCTGGACATTGAACTCTAACTCCGTCACAATATTGAGCTAAAAGAGGTTGCCTAGCACCTTGTCTCTTTATATAAGTTGAAAAAATTTCATCTACAATTACGCTTATGTTCTCATATACATTTCTTCCATAATTAAAGGCATGATCAAAAGCTGTTGAGTTAGTTATATCAAATGGCTTTCCTTTTCCTCTATACCATTCAGTATAGATTCTATTTAATGTAAAAGATATTATGCAAAATATATTCGCTCTTATAGTTGTTTCAGGCCATGTTGAATAAATCTCACAGGATGCTACATTTTTTATATAATCGTTATACCTTACTGTGTAGTCTGTACCTGCAGAATTTGGTCCTCCTTGATGAACTATTATAAATTCTGGTACTACTGGTTGAGATAATACTACTCCGCTAGATGGTGGTGGAAGTGGTTTAACTGGATCCTCAGGTATCTTAGGAGGAAAGTTTCCAAAAAGAGTATTGGCTTCTATATTTATTATCTCTGCCCTTTCAGCTCTTTGCATATTTTCATCTAGATTAACTTCCTGAATAGCTGTATTCTCAGGGAATATTTGACATCCTCTTATGAAAACAGGATTAAATCCGCTTCTTTCTACTGCAATATCACATAAACTATATGGCATTAATTCCATAGGTTGTTGAGAATATTCTAAAGGAGGTGCTGTGATATCTATCTCTGGGGTTAGTCCAGAGCTATCAGTTGAAAGTGTATAGGTTTGTGCCTCACCATTTTGAGGCGTAATTGTTATTTTACAATTATCAACAGGTATATATCTTCCTTTTAAAAGACATTGCATTTTTAATCTACCAATTGCCAAAACATAAAACTCCTTTATCATAATTACTATTATCCATTATATGGTTTTAAATTTCATATTGTGCTAAAAGATGTTCAATTATACCGATGACCACCCCTCAAACACTATATATAACATTTTATGTTTTTGGAAATAAATATATAATAAAAAAGATAAGAAGTCAGGAAATTTCTCCATGACTTCTTATCTTTTTATAACTTAATTTCTAATAAATCTAATTTAGCTAAAAGCTTAATTTCTTTACTATTAACAGTCTCAGTACTTATAGATCCCTTATTACTTATTAATAGAATCTTATTTCCATCTAATTTCTTTATTTGTCTTATCACTCTACTATTTTGGTGTTCAATTAAGTATATACCATTAGATTCAATTTCTTTTACAGAATGTACTAAGGCTATATCACCTTTTACTATTCTAAAGCCCATCATATCATTTTCTTCAATTGATATATAAAAAACTTTATCTACTGAATATCCATTTATTTTGTTTGAATGAATAGGCAATTCCCTGTAACCATACTCTTTATCAAAATTATAGTTGTAAATAGGTACCTTTTTTAATACCGAACTAAATGCACTGCTCCAATCTTCATTTACTTCTGATAAATTCATCTTAGGCGCTGAAACAGAAGAAATCTTTTTCTTTGGAGCTTCAATATGTTGTTCCTTTTTCAAATCTTCATCTGTAACAACCATGCTGATATCATTTAGATCTGTATTTAGAACTTTCCCTATTTTAGCTATTAAAGCTTCGCTTATAACTTTTCTACCTAGCTCAACTTCATTAACATACTTCTCTGCTAATCCAAGTTTTTTAGCTAATGCTTTTTGTGATAATCCACTACTTTCTCTAGCTATCTTTATCCTATCTCCGACTCTACTCAACTAAGCTCTTCCTTTCTGCTGACTTCTGTACCACTCTCTTTCTTCCATCAAATGTTCAACTAAATAAGCAAATGTCCAATCTATTGATGTTGGCGTAACTACTGCAAGTATACAGCCTGGTGCTACAGCTCTTATTAGTTTTATCATTCCTTGAAGTTCTTCATCAGTGAAGTTGTTAAATATAACTACTTTTTCTTCTGGAAGTTCCTTATCATTGCTCTCAAACTTATAACCATCTATAATCTCTTTAAGCTTCATATTAGCCATTTCTTTTGAGATAACAATAGTACTATAATTAGGCGCTATCAATGCCTGCTGTGCCTCTTTATCAAGACCATAAATTAATATAGATTTATGATTGTTTAACATACTATTTTCTCCTTGATTTATAGAGTTTGTGGTTCGTCGTATTTTTCTTCAAAAGTATCTACTTTAACTTCTTTCATAACTTGATCTTCATATGGTTTATCACTGAAATCAGTTTTTGCGCTAACTATTTCATCAACCACATCTAAGCCTTCTATAACTTTTCCAAATCCAGCATATTGTCCATCCAAATGTGGAGAGTTTGCTACCATAATAAAAAATTGGCTTCCTGCTGAATCTGGGTGCATAGCTCTAGCCATTGAAAGAACTCCCTTAGTATGCTTTAAATCATTTTTAAAGCCATTAGCTGAAAACTCACCTTTAATTGAATATCCAGGTCCACCAGTTCCAACACCTTCTGGGCATCCTCCTTGTATCATAAATCCTGGTATAACTCTGTGAAATACCAATCCATTGTAAAATCCTTTATTAATTAAGCTTATAAAATTCTTTACTGTATTTGGAGCTATCTCTGGATATAGCTCTGCTTTTATTTCTTTCCCATTTGCCATAGTTATTGTTACTAAAGGTTTAGTCATTTTTAATCTCCTTCCAAATATAAAAAATTAATAAAATACTTAGGTTTATTTAGTTTCATAATATATTATTATATTTTTCTCACCAAATAATTCCTGTCATTTATTAATGATTATATACTATTTTATAAAAATATAAAAGCTATCCAAATGGATAGCTTCGTATGGGCAAATTCTATTAATTAAATGTTGTTCCTTTTACTACTCTTGAATAGTCAGCATAATTTGATAAGTTTTTCACATTAATGTGGTTAATAATAAAGTCTCTTCCTTGGGCATATATCAAGTCATTGAACAAGCAGCATAGGAATGTAGAAGGAATTCTATCAACTCCATCAAAGTCTAGAACTATATCACTTCCAATATTGTCTGATATAACGCTTCTTAGTAATATTGCGTCCTCTATTGCAAAGTTTTCTCCTAAATAATCCATTACTCTTATTTCCATAACAACGCACCCCTTAATATTTTTAATATATTTTAATCTTAATTCATTGCTTTTTTTAAATTTTCTGAATATTTACTTTATATTATTATAATATCAGCTTGCTAGTTTTTTGTCAATATTTTAACAAACTTTTTTCAAAAAAATTTAAGGATTTTAGAATTCCTTAAATTTTTAAAGCTTTATTTTACATTTATTAATGAAAACGATAAATCTATTTTGTCTTTTCCCAAAGTATTAAAAATTTCAATATTCCCTCTGCTTTTTCTATCACTTACTAATTTCATCTCCATTAATTGTCTTTTTAATTCCCTAGAAGTACCCTTACTACCATCAACAATCGCTACTTCATCTCCTACTATATTAGAGATTGCTTTTTTAATGAATGGATAATGGGTGCATCCTAATACAATTGATCCTATTTTACTATCAATATGTTCCTTTAATAAATTTCTTAAAAAATCATCAATTTCTTTGCCTTCTAAAATACCATTTTCTATATACTCCACTAATCCAGGACATGGGAGAGGTACTATTATATTATCCTCTGCATATTTTCCCATTAATTTCTCAAATTTCTTTTCCTTTAATGTAGCATTGGTTGCCATTATAATTATTTTTCCCTCTCTCTTTAATTCTACAGCTGGCTTTAAGGCAGGTTCTATTCCTATTACAGGAATATCCTTGTACTTCATTCTTAAATCTTCTATAGCAACAGATGTAGCAGTATTGCAAGCTACTACTATCCCCTTTACTCCTTTATCTATAAGAAACTCTATACCATTTAGAGTTAACCTTTTTATCTCTATATTTTCTTTAATTCCATATGGAGCATTTATAGAATCTCCTAAATATATAAATTCTTCTTCTGGCATATCTTCTATCGCTTTCTTCATAACACTTAAACCACCTAATCCAGAATCAAAAAAACCTATAGGCCTATCTTTCATATTTTCGCTCATATCATATCACTCCATCAACTTATGTTCTTCTACCAATTATTTTATACCTTTATATACTATAAATAAATACATTTTTCATTATGATTATTTTACATCATTGTGTCTTAATTTTTTCATGTCTAATTATAACTAATTACCTTTCAAATTATGGCTTATTACGATAATTTATAGTATAATTATACATATTCTTAACTTATGAGGTGTTAAAATGAGGCTTATCCCTATTGAATGTGTAAAAGAAGGGTGTTATCTAGCTAAAACTATTTTTGATGAAAACGGTAGAATACTACTGAGAGAAGGGGTTAGATTAACTGATAACCTTGTAAAAAGAATAAGAAGCATAAATATATTTTCTTTATATATAACAGATGAATACAGTAATGGAGAAATTGAAGATATAATTCAGCCAGAACTAAGACAAAAATCTATTAGAGTTGTTCGTGAGACTTTTTCAAGTGTAGAAAGAATATTAACCTCGTTGGACACACAAAATTTATCTTCTAGAAATAAAAACCTTTTAATAAAACAGAGAGAAGAATATTTTGATGACATATTAAATGTTGCAACTGAGTTAATAGAAAATATTTTATCTAATAAACAAATGTTAGTAAATTTAGTAGATATAAAAAGTATGGATGCCTATACCTACCAACATTGTGTTAACGTAGCTGTACTTTCCTTAGTTATGGGAATGTCCTTAAATTTATCTAAAAATGATCTTAAAGATCTCTGTGTAGGTGCTCTTATTCATGATATCGGAAAAGTATTTGTTCCTAAAGAAATTATTATTAAAAACTCATCCTTAACTAACGAGGAGTTTGCTTTAATGAAAACCCATCCATCAAAAGGATATGAGTATCTATCAAATGCTATTAATCTTACTTCTAATTCAAAACTCGTTATACTTCAACATCATGAAAAAGAAGATGGCTCTGGTTACCCAATGTCTTTAAAAGGTGATCAGATAAGTTTACTTGCAAAAATAGTGGCCATTACAGATGTATACGATGCTTTGACTTCAGACAGACCATATCGTAAGGCACTTTCGCCATGTGAAGCTTTAGAATTCATAATGGCTGGCTCAGGAACTCACTTTGACCCAGATTTGGTTGAGGCCTTCACTAAAGTCATAGTTCCTTTTCCTACTGGAACTATTGTTAAACTTAGCAATGGTGAAATAGCTATGGTTGAAGAAACTCCACCTAACTATCCACTTAGGCCAACAATTAAAATACTTAAAAGTTCTATAGATAATGATAGAGTTGGTATTAACATAAATCTATTAACTGAGCTTTCTTTAGTGATTTCTTCAATACAATATGAAATATAATGAGTATCGCAAAACTACCTCGTACGTAGTTAGCGGTACTCTTTTGTGTTTAAATACTATTAATTTTAATTATATAAGTTTATATAATTTTTGCTTAAAATCTCATAAGAATAAAAACTAGCAACTTTAAAAGGATTATTGTTTATTATCTCTTCAGCTTCTCTTAAATCCTCAACTTGGAATATCATAGTTCCTCCATCTTTATTATACTTTCCACCGCATAACAAATACTTACTGAAGGCATTAGATTTACTATTAGATCTGTTATCTTTTATATACCCCTTATTTTCCTTATCTAATTTGTAATTAATTTTAACAAATATCCCACTAGTTTTTTTCATTGTGATTTCCCCCTTATATAATCTCAATCTATTTACATAATAAATCATATGCTTAAACTTTATATATATTCCTAAAAATTTTCTCGAACATATATTCGATAATTACATTTTAACGAACACATGTTTTGTTGTCAACAAAAAAAATTGAGAGTTCTGCATTTTTTTACAAAACTCTCGATGATAATTAATGTGCTATATCAAATACCTCTAAATCTCTATCGCATACTTTTTTTCTTTTTATATCTACTAATGCGCTGAAAGTATCTAAAGCTGTTATTACACCTATATTTCTTTCTACAGCTGCTCTTCTAAGGATAAATCCATCTCTCTTAGAATCATTTCCTTTAGTAGGAGTATTAATAACTAAATCCACTTCTTTATTCCTTATAACATCCATTATATTAGGTTCTTCTTCATTTAATTTTCTAACCACTTCTGCATCTATTCCAATAGTTCTTAAAATACTTGCAGTTCCTTTTGTAGCTATAAATTTATACCCTAATTCGTCTAGTTGTTTAGCAATTTCTAAGAACTCCTTTTTATCATGTTCTTTAATAGTTGCTAAAATCTTACCAGTATTCTTTTTAGCATACATTCCTGCAGCTACCATACCTTTATAAAGTGCCTCTTCTAAATTTCTACCTATACCTAATACTTCCCCTGTAGATTTCATTTCAGGTCCTAAAGATACTTCAACATTTGGTAACTTTTGAGTTGAGAATACAGGAACCTTAACTGAAACTAATTCTGGTTCTTTATATACATCTACTCCATAACCTAAATCTTTAAGCTTTTCTCCAAGCATTATTCTAGTTGCTATATCAACTATTGGAACTCCACTAACCTTTGATATATATGGAACCGTTCTTGAAGCTCTAGGGTTAACTTCAATTACATATAAAGCACCCTCAAATTCTATAAACTGTATATTTATCATTCCTTTTATACCAATTTCTTTAGCTATCTTTTTAGTATAGTTTAGAACTTCATCTTTTATATAGCTGCTTAGATTTTGACTTGGATACATTGTTATAGAATCTCCTGAATGAACTCCAGCTCTCTCTAAGTGTTCCATTATTCCTGGTATAAGTATGTCATCTCCATCTGAAATAGCGTCTACCTCTATTTCCCTTCCCATTAGATACTTATCTATAAGGATTGGATTTTTTTTATCTTTTTCAAAGGCATTTTTTAAATAGTATTTTAATTCCTCTTCATCATGAGTAATTTCCATACCCTGACCGCCTAAAACATATGATGGTCTAACTAAAACTGGGTATCCAAGTTTCGAAGCTTCAGAAATACCTTCTTCAACACCCCAAACACCTTTTCCTTTAGGTCTTACTATTCCTAATTTCTCTAACATCTCATCAAACTTTTCTCTATCTTCTGCCATATCTATTTGATCTGCTGTAGTTCCTAATGTCTTTATATTTTTCTCTTTTAGGAAATTCGCTAGCTTTATAGCTGTTTGACCACCAAATTGAAGTATAACTCCATCTGGATTTTCTTTTTCTATTATATTTAATACATCTTCCTCAGTTAATGGTTCAAAATATAGCTTATCTGACATGTTGAAATCTGTACTTACTGTTTCTGGGTTATTATTTACTATTATAGTCTCTATGCCTAATTTTCTAAGAGCAATTACACAATGAACTGATGCATAATCAAATTCTATTCCTTGCCCAATTCTTATAGGACCAGATCCTATAACCATCACTTTCTTCTTATCTGATACTTCTACTTCATCGTATTGTTCATAAGTTGAATAATAATATGGAGATAACGCTTCAAACTCTCCTCCACAAGTATCAACCATCTTGTAGCTTGGTTTTATATTCCAGATGCTTCTTAATTTATTTATTTCTTCTGGAACTACAGATAACATATCAGCTATACCCTTATCTGAAAATCCCCTTTTCTTTAAATTATGAAGCCACTCTTTATCTAAATCTTCTAGAGTGCTTGCTCTTAATTTTTCTTCTTCCTGTACAATCCACTTTAATTTATCAATGAAGAAAGGATCTATTCCTGTTATTCTAGCAACATGTTCCCCTCTATAATCTCTTCTTAACATTTCTGCAAGTGCAAATATTCTCTCATCATCTGGAGCCATAACCCACGCTCTTAATTCTTCCATACTTGAATTTACAAATTTCTTGTGAAACATAGAATATTTACCTATTTCTAAGCTCCTTATTCCTTTTAAGAATGCTGCTTCGAAATTAGCTCCTATTGCCATAATTTCACCTGTTGCCATCATCTTAGTTCCTAATGTTCTATTAGCTGCAAAAAACTTATCAAAAGGCCATTTAGGTATTTTTACAACCACATAATCTAAGGTTGGTTCAAAACAAGCATAAGTTTTTTTAGTAACGGCATTTTCTATTTCATCTAGTCCATAACCTAAAGCTATTTTGGCTGCCATTTTTGCTATAGGATACCCTGTAGCCTTTGAAGCTAATGCAGATGAACGAGACACTCTAGGGTTTATTTCTATTACTGCATATTCAAAAGAGTTAGGATTTAATGCAAACTGCACATTACATCCACCTTCTATTCCTACAGCATTTATTATATCTATAGATGCAGTTCTAAGCATTTGATATTCTTTATCTGATAAAGTTTGTGATGGTGCTACAACTATTGAATCTCCTGTGTGTATTCCAACTGGATCTATATTTTCCATGTTACACACTGTTATGCAGTTTCCATAAGAATCTCTCATAACTTCGTATTCAACTTCTTTCCATCCCTTTACACTTTTCTCAACTAAACATTGATGGATGGAACTTAATTGCAGCCCTGATTCAAGAGTTTCGTTAAGTTCTTCTTCATTATTTACTATTCCTCCACCAGTTCCACCAAGAGTATATGCTGGTCTTACAACAACAGGATAACCTATTTCTCTAGCAACTTTTCTTCCTTCTTCAAGAGTAGTTACTATTTCACTTTGAATTACAGGTTCATTTATTCTTTGCATCATAGATCTGAATAATTCCCTGTCTTCACCTTCTTTTATAGATTCTACTGATGTTCCTATAACCTTAACATTATACTTTTCTAATACTCCTTGATCATATAACTCAACAGCTAAGTTTAAACCTGTTTGTCCTCCCATTCCTGCTAAAAGGGAATCTGGTCTCTCTTTTGCTATTACTTTCTCTACAAATTCAACCGTTAATGGCTCAATATATACCTTATCCGCTACTTCTTTATCTGTCATAATAGTTGCTGGATTAGAGTTAACCAAAACAACTTCTATACCTTCTTCTTTCAAAGCCTGACAAGCTTGAGTTCCTGAATAATCAAACTCTGCTGCTTGCCCTATTATAATAGGACCTGACCCTATAACTAGTACTTTTTTTATATCATTTTTTAATGGCATTTTGCTACCCCCTACTATAGTGCATATTTCATGAATTTATCAAATATATATTCAGAATCTTTAGGTCCTGGACACGCTTCTGGATGGAATTGTACAGAATATATAGGCAATGTTTTATGCTTCATTCCTTCTATTGTTCCATCATTTAAATTCACATGTGTAACCTCAAATTCTTCTGGAAGTTGTTCAACTACATACCCATGATTTTGAGAAGTTATATGCACTCTATTTTCTTCTAAATCTTTAACCGGATGATTACTTCCTCTATGTCCAAATTTTAGCTTACTAGTTTTTCCACCTAAGCTTAAAGCTAGAAGTTGGTGTCCTAAGCAAATTCCTACTATTGGTTTCTTACCTATCAAGTTCTTAATGTTTTCTATTGACCCTGGTAAATCCTCTGGATTTCCCGGACCATTTGATAAAAATATTAGGTCAGGATTTACAGCTAATACTTCATCTGAAGATGCGTCATAAGGAAATACACTAACTTTACAGCCTCTTTTCACAAAATTTCTTACTATATTTTGTTTTATTCCAAAATCTAATATAGCTACATGTTTGCCAGCGCCCTCTACTTGTTTTACCACATCTGTTGACACTGATTTTACAGCATATTCATTAGAGAAGCTTTGAAGTTTTTCCTGAACATCTTCTAAGACTAACTCTTCTAAGGTTATTATTCCTTTCATTGTTCCATTGTTTCTTAACATTTTAGTTAAAGCTCTTGTGTCAATTCCCTCTAACCCTATTATTTTATTTTGCTTTAGGTAATCTTCTAATTGAAACTCGCATCTAAAATTACTAGGTGATGAGCATTTTTCTCTAACTATAAAGCCTTTAACTTTAATTGATTTTGATTCTGTATCTTCTATATTTATCCCATAATTACCTATGAGAGGATAGGTCATAGTAACTATCTGTCCATAGTAAGATGGGTCTGTTAAAACCTCTTGATATCCTGTCATTCCAGTATTGAAAACTACCTCTCCAACACTTTCTTCTAGATAACCAAAAGCTGTACCTTCAAATATTGTTCCGTTTTCTAATATTAGCTTTGCTTTCATAATAGCCCTCCTAAATAAACTATTAAAGCCAAAAATACACCTTATATTTTATAAAGTCTTTTGTTTTTGCGAAAAGAAAAGGATAATAAAGAGATTAATTAAGTTATAATCTCTCTACTATCCTCCATATATCTAACCACAAAAATGGGTATAAAGACAAAGCTGTTAAGTTATTAATTTTTAATGATACCATAACAACATACTCCTTTCTGGCCTCACAGGACCAATTTAAAGTGTATTCAAACTTTATTTTTAAACCTATTGTATTTGATATGACATACTTTGTCAAGAAGCCAATCAAAACCAAACTCTTGGTACAATACCCATTCCTAAACTTAGAGGATACCTTAAGACTTAATAAAATATACATCTTTTATACATAAATGTAGTATTAAGATGTATAGCCCCAATTATGTTTTATAGCTATATTATATATTTTCCTCTTCATTTATTCAAGCTTTTAATTATATTTATGCTATTATTATGCATAAATATTCCGATTAATGATTTTATTATTACATCTAAAACAATACTATTTTTTCATAAAAATGTTTTCCAATTAAACATAGCTACTTAGAGGATTCAGTATATGTTTAGATTTACACCTCAATATATACAAAAAAAATGGTTACTTCCTTGTTTATAGAAGTAACCATTTTTTGCCTTTAGTCTTAATAAAGGTCTTGTCTTAATTTAAAGCCATCTTTATTATTATCTATTCCACCAATTATGTCAAATAAATTTTAACTATATCACCATATCAACTTTTTCATTTCCTCTTTTTGTAACATATTAAGGTATATAACATATATTGTTTATGAGATTAATTCATAAGGAAGCATTTATGTACATTTCAAAAGACAATTGTAATTTTGATTCTGCAAGTGTAAGATATTTCTCTTTAGATGAGGAAGTTGATGAAGTAGGTGAATTTGAAATGGATGTTAATTATGTAATTCCAGCACTCTTTAGCATTGTTGATTCTGAAGAAGAATTCGGCGGAGATTTTAGAGAACAACAAGCTCCTCCTCCATTTCTAGGGAATCCTATTTCTCAAGCTCCTTTTGACGCTCAAAATCCTCAAGGTGTTCAAGGTCCTATGAGTAAACCACCTAATTTCATTCCATCCAAAAATGATAAAAAAGCCGTTAGTTTAACAAGTTCTGCTCAAACTAAAGCCGTAGATCCAGGGTCTATGAAACCTTGTATACGAAAGTTTGTTTATATTTGGCAAAAAAACGACTACTCCTATTGGTCTTACTTAACTTATGTAGGCCCTAAATCTATTGCTGGGTGGAGATGGGCTGGCTGGAGATGGGTCTATTTCGGTTTAGATTTAAATAGGATAGATAGTTTTATCTGCTATTAGACATGTACATTAATAGATTTAGATGATTAACATTTCTACAACTTAAAATGTTAATCATCTTTTTCTTTTTATCTAAATATCTACTTTTTGGATACATAAATATTGTTTTTCACATAAAATCTCCATGGAAAGTCAACAGCCTCTTCTGCATAGTCAATTCCAACCCTAGTTGTTTCAACTATATCAGATGAATTAATTATATCTCCATCCTCTATATACAGTTCTTTGGATTTAACTAAATCCATAAAATTATGCACCTTCTTATTTATATCCAGAGCTATACACAATTTAGAGGGTCCATTTGTAAGATTTTTTATTTCTTTAGCAGTAAGAGTATCATAGGATTTACGAAATCTATTTTGAGCTATTTTCTCAAGTCCATCTATGGGTTCAACTGCCCTTATAAGTATCCCTTCTGGGGATCCTTTTTCTTTTGAAATGACATTAAAGCATTCATACATTCCATATATTGAAAAAACATAGCTGATCCCAGGCTCTCCATATAAGGGCTCCACCCTAGGAGTCTTTTTACCTCCATAGGCATGAGAAGCTTTATCTATAGATCCTATATATCCTTCTGTTTCTACTATTTTCCCAGATAATCTTACACCATCTATTTCTCTAACTATAACTTTTCCTAATAACTCTTTTGCAACAATCAAAGTATCTCTTGCAAAAAAATCTCTTTCTAGTCTCATAATTGCTCCTTAACTTTAGATTAAGATCTAAAAACAACCTCTTCCTTTGAAAACATATATTTTGCAAACAATACTGCCGCTATTATATATATAACATGCCACCCCAAGACTAATCCTATGTGCATAGGATCAAAAATTCCTGCCATAGCTTCTTTCATAACAACCACAGAATTAACTATAGGTATATTGAAAAACACAAAACCTATACTTTTTGCATCCATCATAAATGGAATATAAGTTAAAATCATTACTGGTAATAATAGACCGCCTAGATAGGTATTGGCCTCTTTCATAGAACGAGCAAATATACTTATTGCTATTTCCAAGGAACTTAAAGCTATTAAAACAAATATAGCTACTATTCCTATAACACCAAATGCACCTATTGGAATGGTCATCTTACCACCACTTGAGAACATATATATAGTGGTTCCAATCATAGTTGCTAAGCTAGTTATCAATGTTATTAATGCTATGGACGCTATAGCTATAAGCTTACCCCAAAATATAGAGGTTCTTCCCACAGAAGTAGATAATAAAGGTTCAAAAGTTCCTCTTTCTTTTTCTCCAGCAACTAAATCAGCCGCTATTCCTACAGTAGGGCTTATCATAAGTATGATTATTAAAGTTGGAAGCATACTCAAAATAGCATATGCCATGGCATTTTGTTCTTGCTTGCTTAAAGTTTCTTCTTTTATTTCAAACGGAGTCAAGATTTCACTGTCTATACCCTTTTGTTGTAATCTTGTATTTACTATATTTTTACTGTACTCATTAAATACTTCTCTTATCATTGATGAAGCTATTTTAGACTTATTTGAATCATCATCATAAATTATTTTAACATCACTCTTTTTCTCATTTACAACTTGGTTATCAAAATCCTTTGGAACATCTATTATAAGAGATATGTCTCCTTTTTTTAATTTATCTTCTTCATTTCCACTCTCATCTATAGTTATGTTATCCATACCGTCAATAATCTTGTATAGTGAAGACTCTTTGTCTCCTTTATAGGCTAATGTAACATTTTTCTCTACAGAGCTGACAGTATCCTTCATTGTCACATCTAATATTTTAAACATAGCTGGATATATTATTACTGGAAGTAATATAGTGAATATCAAAGTTTTCCTATCTCTGAATATATCTTTTAATTCTTTCTTTAAAATAACCCAAAAATTATTCATTATTTTTACCCCCTATCAGCCCTACAAAAACTTCTTCTAAGTCTTCATTTTTGTATCTTGTTTTCAACTCATTTACAGTACCTTGTTCTACAAGTTTTCCTTTATTAATTATTACTACTCTATCACAAAGTTTTTCAACTTCTCTCATAGAATGAGATGATAAGAGAATTGTTTTATTTTCTCCCTTACACTTAATTATAAAGTCATGTATAACTCTAGCAGCGGAAACATCCAAGCCTGTACTAGGTTCATCAAACAACATTACCTTTGGTGAATGTACTATTGTTCTTGCTATTGAAACCTTTTGTTTCATACCTCTAGAAAACTTACCAGCTCTCCTATCTATATATTCTTTCATATCTAAATCCTTAGCTAGCTCCTCTATTCTTCTATTTATTTCATCATCAGCCATTCCATATAATCTGCCAAAATACTGAATGTTCTCTTTAGCAGTTAATCTATCATATATACCTACATCTCCTCCAAATAAGATTCCTATTTCATTCCTAACCTTATCTGACTGTTTTATAACATCATATCCATTAACCACCACACTACCTTCTGTTGGTTTTAGCATAGTAGATATCATTCTTAAAGTTGTAGTTTTACCTGCACCATTTTCACCAAGTAGTCCTACTATTTCTCCTTCATTGACTGTAAACGAAAGTTTATCTACTACATTTACACTCTTAAATCTTTTACTTAATCCCTTTATTTCTAACATTATTTCACCTCTTATCAATTATTTATTAAGTTAAGTCTATCAATATTTACCAATTATATCAATGACCAAAAGAATTTTCTCTTCTTTATATATTTAAATTATTTTATTTAATACAGCCATTATTATACATATTATATGGTATATCATGGATATACTAATAGTGTTATATATTTTTAATAATAAAAGGGTGATATTATGGGTAAGTTGAAATTAATTTTAGGTGATATAACTAAAGAAAACTATACCGCCATCATAAATAACGCAAACTCTTCTTTATTAGGGGGAGGTGGGATAGACGGAGTAATTCATAGAACCTGTGGTGATAGCTTATTGAAAGAGTGTAAATCTCTTGAAGGATGTAAATCTGGATATGCTAAGATAACTAAATCCTATAATTTAGCTGATAATGGTATCTACTGGATTATTCATATGGTCAATCCTATTTGGCAGGGAGGTACACATAATGAACATACCATTTTAAGAAATGCTTATAAAAATGCTTTAGGTTTATGTATTGATTACAAAGATATATATCTAAAACAAACACTAGAAGCCATTGAAAGGCAACAAAGAAGATTACATGAAAATAGATTTTCTCATTTAGTAAAAGACCTAACTCTTTCGACTCAAGATTATATTGATAAACATCCAATAAAAAATATAGCTATTCCTTTTATGAATAGTGGAGTATACTGCTTTCCTGTAGAGGAAATGGCCTTCATAGCTTTAGAGGAAGTTAAGATTTTCTTAGATTCTCATATTGGAATTGAAGAAATTGCAATCGTTTGTCCTGATCAAAAGAATTTTTCTATTTTACAAGATATATCAAAAGAAATCTTCCAATCAGTAAAAATATAACTTTGTGTTTATGACGTTAAGAACTATATAGTATCTTAACGTCATATTATTATGATTTGATAACAACACTTAAAAGTTATCCTTTATTTACTTTTTTTATAATTTTTCTAGTAACCCATCTAGGCATAAATCTCACTGCTTGAACTAACAATTTATTTTTAAAACCAGGTACTAATAAAACACTTTTTTTATAAGTAAATTCTTCATAGGCTTCTTTTACTACATAAGTGGCATCCATTAGATTATTTTTCGAAATATCTGACTTTTCTACTTTAGCCATTTGCTGAAACTCTGTCTTTACTGCCCCTGGACATAAAGCCATAATTTTTACATTATAACCTAAACACTCTTCATATAACGCTTCTGTTAAGGATAAAACATATGCCTTAGTTGCATAATAAACACTCATATTAACTCCTGGTGCAAAAGCTGCTGTAGAAGCTACATTAAGAATCCCACCTTTATTTTTTTCAATCATACTAGGAAGGAATTTTTTTATTAATTTAGTTAATGCATAAATATTCACATCGATCATCTCTAAATCTTTGGCTTCTTCAACTTTATAAAATGCTCCATAAGATCCAAAACCAGCATTATTTATTAAATTATCCACAAAGATATCTTTTTTGTTCACAAAATCATATATGTAATCCACAGATTCCTTTTTAGATAAATCTACAGAAATAATTTCTATCTTTATGTTGTTTAGATTTTCTAACTCTTTTTTTATCTCTTGAAGCTTTTCCAATCTTCTTCCTATAAGTATAAGATTATTACCGTTTTGAGCAAAAATTTTTGAAAATTCATAGCCTAAACCTGAAGTAGCACCTGTAATTAAAGTATACTCTTTCATAATTTCGTTTCCCTTCACTTTATACAAAATATTCTATCACAATATTACGGGTAAAATAACTGATAAATGAAAACAATATTTTATGTAAGTGTTAGAAAGGAGTGATTCTGATTGGTTAGAAAAGGAATGCATGAAAAACAAATGGAACAAGCAAGAGATATGCTTGAAAAAAACATAGGTTTAGCTCAAATAGTTGAAGAAACTGGATTAAGTGAATCCGATGTTCTTAAAAAGCAGGAAAAGATGAGAAAAAAAATTAATGACTAACTGCTTTGGGTTTAGTCTATTGACTAAACCTTTTTGTTATGTTTAAAGTGAAATTATATATATTGACATTTTAAATTATATATGATAACTTTATAAGGTAATTAAAACTTGATTAAAAGGGAGTAGTTCCAAACACACCATCAACAGTACGACTATTTTTAGTCTGGTGTTGTGTACCTAATAATTTAGGTTACGAGACTTTTAATATAATTCTTTGTAAATTAGGAATTATATTAAAGGTCTTTTTTATTACAAAAAAGGGGGATTCAATATGAAAAATCATTTCAACAAGACCAGCAATGAATTATTTAACGAATTTAATACGTCTAATGACGGACTTGATTCAAGCTCTTTGGACTCATTAAGAAATAAACATGGTTTTAACGAACTTATTGAAAGCGAAAGAAAAAGTCTAATAGTAATTTTCCTAGAACAATTTAAGGATTTTATAGTTGGGGTATTACTAGCTGCTTCAATAGTATCTTTTGCTGTAGGAAACAAAGAAAGCACCATAGTAATTCTAATAGTACTTATTGTTAATGCCTTACTTGGTACAATCCAGCATGTAAAAGCGGAAGCCTCACTAAAAAGTTTAAAAGCTCTCTCAGCTCCAAATTCTAAAGTAATCAGAAATGGAGTAAAAATAGAAATACCATCTAGAGAGGTTTTACCTGGAGACATTGTTCTTCTAGAAGCTGGAGATTTTATAGCTGCTGATGGTAGAGTTATAGAAAACTTTTCACTACAAGTTAATGAAAGTTCACTAACTGGCGAATCTTTAAACATTGACAAACATTCTGATATAATAACTGATGAAAACATACCTTTAGCTGATAGAAAAAACATGGTTTTCTCAGGATCTCTTGTAACTTATGGAAGAGCAACTGTATTAATAACTGGAACTGGTATGGATACAGAAATAGGTAAAATAGCTCAATTACTTAAAAATACGCAAGAAAAGAAAACACCTTTACAAATAAGCTTAGATGATTTTGGTAAAAAACTTACAATAGGTATACTTGCAATCTGTTTGGTTATTTTCTTAGTAGATATTTATAGAGGCTTACCAATAATAGACTCATTAATGTTCTCTGTTGCTCTTGCTGTTGCTGCTGTTCCAGAGGCATTAAGTTCTATAGTAACTATTGTTTTAGCTTTAGGAACTCAAAAAATGGCTCACGAAGGTGCTATTGTTAAAAAGCTGAAATCTGTTGAAAGTTTAGGTTCTGTTTCAATAATCTGCTCTGATAAAACCGGAACATTAACTCAAAACAAGATGAAAGTTAAAGAGTTGTATATAGATAATTCTACTTTAAAAAGCAATGAATTAAATTTATCAAATGACTTACATAGCTTTTTCCTTAATTCTTTAACACTTTGTAATGATTCTTCTATAAAGTCTGGTAATGAAATAGGTGACCCTACAGAGATAGCTCTTGTAAAACTTGCTTCTGAATATTCAAAGACTGAAGAAGAAATTAGAGATTCTTATAAGAGATTAAGTGAAATACCATTTGATTCAGACAGGAAACTTATGAGTACAACCCATAAAATTAATTCTTCTTATAGATTAATAACTAAGGGTGCAGTAGATGTACTACTTAATAGAATAAACCACATAGAAACTTCTGAAGGTATAAGAGATTTAACTCCTGAAGATAGAACTATAATCGAAAATGCCAATGAGAACTTCTCAAAAAGAGGTCTAAGAGTTTTAGCATTAGTTTATAAAAATCTTCCTGCTGAGACAGGCATATCTTTAGAAGATGAATTTGACTATACTTTTGTAGGATTAGTGGCTATGATAGATCCACCTAGAGAAGAATCAGCAAAAGCAGTTGAAGACTGTAAATCAGCGGGAATTAAACCTGTTATGATTACTGGTGACCATAAAATTACAGCCTCTGCTATAGCTAAAGAGATAGGAATTCTTCAAAATGATTCTGAGGCCATAGAAGGAATAGAAATAGACAAAATATCTGATGAACAACTTAAAGAATTAGTTCCTAAGATTTCTGTTTATGCAAGAGTTACTCCTGAACATAAAATAAGAATAGTTCGTGCATGGCAAGATTTAGGAATGATAGTAGCTATGACTGGAGATGGTGTTAATGATGCTCCTGCTCTTAAGCAAGCTGATATAGGTATTGCTATGGGTATAACAGGAACTGAGGTATCTAAAGATGCATCTTCCATGATATTAACAGATGACAACTTTGCTACTATAGTAAAGGCTATTGCTAACGGAAGAAATATATATGCTAACATCAAGA
Organism: Clostridium intestinale DSM 6191; assembly: GCF_900130055.1. Lineage (GTDB taxonomy): Bacteria > Bacillota > Clostridia > Clostridiales > Clostridiaceae > Clostridium_T > Clostridium_T intestinale. The sequence goes on along the minus strand of NZ_FQXU01000008.1, from coordinate 162,818 downwards.
ACTCAATAAAATTCTTGTTATCAGGAAATACTGCTGGTATTTTATCAGTATTATATTCTTCAGTTATGGGTTTACCACTTCCTTTTGAACCAGTTCACTTACTATTTATAAACTTGGTAACTGATAGTTTACCAGCTATAGCTATAGGTGTAGATAAACCAAAAGGTGATTTATTAAAGGAAAAACCTAGAAAAGCCAATGCTTCTATATTAACTAAAGATTTTATGAAAAGCATCTTAAGTGAAGGTGTGTTAATAACAATAGCTACAATGGCTGCTTACTATATAGGATTGAATACAGGGGATAGGCACTTGGCAAGCACTCTTGCATTCTCAACTTTATGTTTAGCTAGATTATTCCACAGCTTTAACTGTAGAGGAAAAGAATCTATACTTAAGACAGGGTTATTTACTAACCAATATATTTGGTATGCTATACTTACAGGTTTAGCCCTATTATTAGCTATATTATTTATAACTCCACTTAGTTCTTTATTCTTAGTTTCTACTATAACATTAACTAACTTAGCACAAATATTTGGACTTGCATTAGCTCCAACTATATTAATTCAATGCTATAGACTTATAAAAAACTAATTAAATTCAAAAGAACTGTTGCACTAAATAATCAGTGCAACAGTTCTTTTTATAGATTTATTTATTTTTTAAATTTAATATTACATTTTCCTTTTTAGCTTTTTAACTTTTTAATAAGCATAATTAATTTAATTAAAATGACTTTAATGAAGCTCTTGAGAAGAAGAGCTTCTACAGGATTAAGGTTTACCTAATCTGGCCTTCGCCGTAGATTATATATTTTATAGTTGTTAATTCTTTTAATCCCATTGGGCCTCTTGCATGAAGTTTTTGAGTACTTATTCCTATCTCAGCTCCAAATCCAAATTCAAAACCATCTGTGAATCTTGTTGATGCATTAACATATACGGCTGCTGCATCAATTTCTTTTAGGAATTTTTGAGAATTAAAATAATTGTTAGTTACAATAGCCTCTGAATGTTTTGTTCCATGAGTATTAATGTGCTCTATAGCCTCTTCTAAAGAATCTATAACTTTCACCGCAAGTATATAGTCATGGAATTCTGTATCCCAATCCTCTTCAGTTGCTTTTACTACATCAGGTAATATCTTTAGAGTTCTTTCACATCCTCTAACTTCAACATCGTATTCCTTTAAGCCTTCATAAACTAATGGTAAAAATTCTTCGGCTAAATTTTCATGTACTAGTAAAGTTTCACAGGCATTACATACTGATGGTCTACTACATTTTGCATTTATAAGTATTTTTTTAGCCATATCTAAGTCTGCATCCCCATCAACATACACATGACAATTGCCTATTCCTGTTTCTATTACTGGAACTGTTGCATTTTCAACCACGGTTTTTATTAATCCTGCTCCACCTCTTGGTATTAATACGTCTATATACTTGTTTAATTTCATCATTTCTTTAGCTACTTCTCTGCTAGTGTCCCCTACTAACTGAACTGAGTTTCTTGGGAACCCAGCTTCTTCTAAGGCGTCGCCTATAACCTTAACTATTGCCTTGTTCGAGTTAATAGCTTCACTTCCACCTCTTAATATAGTAGCATTACCAGTCTTTAAGCAAAGTACTGCTGCGTCCAATGTAACATTAGGTCTAGCTTCATATATTATTCCTATAACCCCTAGAGGAACTCTCTGTTGGCCTATTTGTAAGTTCGCATGATTTTTCCACATACTCACTACTTCTCCTATTGGATCTGGTAATGAAACCACTTGACCTACTCCTATTGCCATTTCTTCTACTCTAGCTTCTGTAAGTCTTAATCTATCAAGCATAGCTTTTGATGTACCTTTTGCTTCTGCAACTTCTAAATCTTTTTCATTTTCAGCTATTATTTCATGTTTTCTTAAAAGAATGAACTCTTCAATCTTTTTTAACGCCTTATTTTTCTCTTCTGTAGATGAATTCCCCAAAAATCTTGAAGCCTTTTTAGCTTCTTTTCCCATTTCAATTAAATTACTCATTAATTAGCCCCCTTTTAATTATAAATAGCGTACCTACATCTTGCCCTTCAAGAATATCAAACAATATCTCTGGATCTTTACCATTTGTTAATATCATATTAACTCCTGCTCCTAAAGCTACCTTAGCCGCAGCAAGTTTTGTTTTCATTCCACCAGTTCCTTGAGACGATCCTGCACCACCTGCAAATTCTTCTAGTTCTTTATTTACCTCATATATCTCTTTAATCATTCTTGAATCTTCGTTATGTCTTGGGTCTGAATCATAAAACCCATCTATATCAGATAATATAATAAGTAAGTCTCCTTTAATAAGTTTTGCTACAATTGCAGATAGATTATCATTGTCCCCAAAATTACATATGTTTTCTATCTCATCTATAGACACCGTATCATTTTCATTAACTATAGGAATTACTCCTTTTTCTAAAAGTGTTTCAAAGGTATTAATAACATTGTTTCTTATATGCTCGTCCTCTACAACATCTCTTGTTAAAAGAACTTGTCCAACCACGTTTCCATATTCACCAAAAAACTTACTATAAATATGCATAAGCTCACACTGTCCAACAGCTGCTACCGCCTGTTTTTCTCTAATAGTATTAGGTCTTTCTTCTAGATTAAGCTTACTACACCCAACCCCAATTGCTCCAGAAGATACTAATACCACTTCTTTCCCTTGATTTCTTAAATCTGCTAACACCATAGCCAGCTTATCAATTCTTTTTAAATTTATTTTACCATTATCATAAGTTAAGGTAGATGTCCCTACCTTAACTACTATTCTTTTACTTTCTTTTACTATATTTCTTCCCCAATTCAATTTAAAGCCCCCTTGCTTTTCCTAAACAAAATATTTTATATATTATAACATATAACCATTAAATAAATATATAATTATTCTGCTTTATGACATCACCATATCTCCACCATTAACATGTATAGTAGTTCCTGTTATAAAGGATGCTTCTTGGGATGCTAAAAACACATAAGCACCTGCTAATTCCACGGGTTGAGCAGCCCTTCCTTGCTTATTATCTGTTCCAAAATCCCCAACCTTTTTTTCATCAAATGAGGCAGGAATAAGTGGAGTCCAAACTGGTCCCGGTGCTACAGCATTAACTCTAATTCCTTTAGATACAAGGTTCATGGCTAAGGATCTAGTAAAACTAGTTAAAGCACCTTTTGTTGAAGAATAATCAATTAAAGTTTCATGCCCTCTATATGCTGTAATTGATGTGGTATTTATTATAGAATCTCCTTTTTGAAGATGAGCTATAGTTGCTTGGGTCATAAAAAAAGTTCCAAAAATATTTGTTTCAAAAGTCTTTTTTAGTTGGTCTTCTGTTATATCCTCTATATTTTGTTGTTCATATTGAACAGCTGCGTTATTTATTAGTATATTTATCTTTCCTAAAGAACTTATTATTTTCTCGATAGCTTTATTGCAGAAATCTTTAATTTTGATATCTCCAGCTATTAAAACACATTTACGTCCTATTTTTTCGATTTCTTTTTTAGTTTCTTCTGCATCTTCATTTTCATTATTATATATTATAGCTATATCTGCTCCTTCATTAGCTAAAGCCACAGCTGCAGCTTTTCCTATTCCGCTATCTCCACCTGTAATTACTGCAACTTTATCTTTTAGTTTTCCATTTATAATTCCATAACCCTCTGATTTAAAAATTGGTGTAGGATTCATTTCCTTTTCTATCCCTGGTTGGATATTTTGATGTTGCTCTGGAAACTTTTTTGGAAAGTTTGCTGTAAAATCCATACTATTTTCCTCCTTAGTACTCTATTCTAAGTGTAGTATTTTCAAAAGCATCTATTTTTAATCACCAATTATTCCAAGGTATACGTCCAAGCTTTTTATCTAAAAATATATAAGAAAGGTTGGTGATTGTTTTGGAGAGAAGAGTTATTAATCCTGGAGATTTGAAAGCTAGAATAGAAAACACTTTTAAAGATTTTTACTGGGTAAATAAATACGAGATAAATGCAAAAAATGATCCATTTTGGGCTAAGGTATTTATTAGTCCTGATTTAATTCCTTTCTATGAGATAGAAGGTTTTTTAAACTTTTTAGATGACAACATAGATAAGGCTACTTGTACTATTGTTTCAACTAACAAAGTAGTTCCTATTGGAGATGGATATGGTTCAGGTGAAGAGTTTATTTATTTCTTAGGAACAGATGAAATTAAAGCATTACTTACTAAATCCTATGACCTATCTTTCTCAAAATATATAGATGCTATAACCAAAGTTAATGAAGATATCCACATAATAATTAAAGAAAAGCAGCCTTTAAAAGTATAAATATAAGCCTAGGATTTTATCCTAGGCTTATATTGAAAGTTATTATATACATTAATGTAGTTTTTAAGATTTAATAATCAGAAGAGTAGCTTTTAAATCTTCGTAAGCAGAAGTGTGGATTTTAGATCTTCATATGCAGATGTGCATATCTTTTTATCCTTAACCATTTCACCTATTATATCTAGAGCCTTACTTTTCTCCATTCCTTTTCTATAAGGCCTGTCTTCTGTAAGGGCTTGATATATATCACAAACTGCTAATAATCTTTGTTCTTCTCCTAATTTCTCTGCTAAAAGTTTTCTTGAATAACCACTTCCATCAAGTTTTTCATGGTGACTTATTGCCCATTCTGTTACATCGCTAATGCTTGTCAATGGTTTAAGAACACTATAAGTATAATCAACATGACTTTTAACTATGGTAAATTCATCCTCAGTAAGTTTTCCATTTTTATTTATAAACTCTTTAGGAACTGCTAGTTTTCCTATATCGTGTAATAAACCAGCTATTTTAAGTTTTATACATTTAGTTTCTTCGTATCCTTTGTATCTACCTATACAATAAGCCATTTCAGCTATACCTCTAGAATGTCTTGCAGTAAATGAACTTCTAGAGTCTATTATTTCAGCATAAACTTCAGCTACTTCTTGAAATTCATCATCATTCAAGACATCATTAATTAAGGGCTTATTTTGTTCTAGCCATAAATCTCTAGCATTTTCATTATTTAATACATTCCAAAATTCTTCATCTGAGGTAATACTATTCACTGCTTTTATGACTTCATCAGAAATAAAATTCTCTAAGTTACTGGCTAGTAACTTAAATAACTCTTTATGTTCTCTTTTATCAATCAAGTGATTGTGAGTTTCTATTAAATCACTTGCTCTAATTATTTGACTAATTAAGGGGATATCTTTACCTACTTTTCCAAAAGGGCCTGTTCCATCAACATTTTCATGATGAAATTTTATATAATCTTCTAAATGTTTTATGTGAGGAATTCCTCCAATTAATTTCGAACCGTCCTCGCAATGATTCATTAAGATTTTTTCTTCGTTAGCTTCTCTAAATGCAACTTTAGCTAATCCTAAATCATGAAGATATGAAGATATATATGCATCCTTCTTCAAACTTAATTGTAAATTCATTTCGTTTGAAATTTTTAATGCTATGAAAGCCGTTCCCTTAGCATGACTTATATAATCGCCTTTAACCCTATCTGTTTTTACTCCATTTATGTATTCTCTAATTGTAGTGTTTGTAGCTATCTCACTTAAGCTTACAGTTATAACTAATGATTCCATTATTTCTTCTAGTTTTACTCGCATTTATTTCATCCCCTAATTCTACACAGTCACACTATTCTATCTTATATTTTAAAGTAATTCTTTAATTATTCAATAAATATCTACTAAAAACTTTAATTTTCTGTAAACTGTAACTTTTGGATTTCTCTTATCTATATTTAAGCTTTATTGAAATCATGATTTTACTATGTTAAAATCTATCTTAAACAATATAATCTTAGGAGGAGTTAGAATGAAAAAAGAAATTATATCGACTTCCAAAGCTCCTGGAGCTATAGGTCCTTACTCTCAAGGAGTAAAGATAGGAAACTTAGTATACACATCTGGACAGATTCCTTTGAATCCTATAGATGGATCAATGCCTTCATCTATAGAAGATCAAACTAAACAATCTTTAGAAAACTGTAAAGCAATATTAGAAGAAGCTGGTACAAGCTTAGATAATGTTATTAAAACAACTGTATTTTTAGCAGATATGAATGATTTCGTTAAGATGAATGAAGTTTATTCAACATACTTCTCAGCAAATCCACCTGCTAGAAGTGCAGTACAAGTAGCCAAGCTTCCAAAAGACGCACAAATCGAAATAGAAATGATAGCAACTATATAATAAATTCGGAGGAATAACAAATGAAATATACAACTTCAGGTGTATGCGCAAGGCAAATATCTTTTGATGTTGAGGATAATAAACTAAAAAATGTTTCTTACGTTGCTGGCTGTAATGGAAATTTACAAGCTTTAAGTGCTTTAGTAGAAGGTCTCGATATTGATACAGTTATATCTAAACTTCAAGGTATTGATTGTAAGCAAAAAGGAACATCCTGTGCTGATCAATTAGCAAAAGCATTAATAGAGTATAAAACTTCAACTGTAAATTAACATATTAAAACAGATGATTCTAGGAAAGAATCATCTGTTTTTCTATTCTAACAACATACTTTTAAGTTTTATTTTCTTTTCCTTAGTAAGACCAAATTCAGTTTCTAGATACTCGTCTATACTTTCATACCGTTCTTTTATTGCTGATAAAAAGCCCTCAATATACTCTCTCCTTACCCCCATAAGAGCATCTAAGAGATATTCTACCTCTGGATACTTTTCTATATCCCTTATACTTTTTTTATAAGCTTCATTTGACTCATAGAAATATTCTTGAGACAAAAGATAATCTTCAATTATAGTTTCTTCTGGTACATCTATTGCAAGCAATAACAAAGCTGCCCCTATACCTGTTCTATCTTTACCAGCGGCACAATGTTGAAGTATGGGATATTTCTCCTCATCTAAAGCATAATTTATTAGCTTCTTATAGGCTTCATTTCCAAAAGCCATTTGTATATATCTTTTCCCAAGTATATCTAATGGATTTTTTATAGCTCGTATTTGTTCTAGGTTTTTAGCTAGATCTTTCATGTCTAGATTAACTTCATTGCCATCTTCTAAAGTCATGGCAGATATATTTACATATTCTGTTCCATCAATGATAGGATCTGGCTTCTTATCCACCTCTTCTTTAGTTCTATAATCAAATATGCTCTTAATTCCTAGGTTAAGAAAGGATACCTTATCCTCTTCAGTTAGTGAATTTAAACCATCAGACCTATATAATTTGCCCCATTTTACAGTTTTTCCGTCCTTTGTTTTGTATCCACCTAAATCTCTAAAATTAGCTAATCCAATAAATTTAAGTCTTCTCTCATTATTCAAAGGCTTCCCTCCTTCTAAAATAATTTTTCTTTTAGTATTTTATCCTCTTATTTCTTTAAAGATACCAGTATACTAAAACCTATAATTTAATTTTATAATAAAATCCTTTACTTTTATATAATTAATATTAATAAAATTTGGTTAGACTATATATTGAGGTGATTAATATGTACAGTAGTTTTGGTGTTAACTTAGATAAACAATACTCTTCTTTATCTAGAAGAACAAAAATTCCTAAAATAAGACATAGAGAATGCGAAGATGATTGCGAATGCCATATGAGTGAAAAATATTTTAAAGAAATGAATGGTGCTGTAGATTATCTTAAAGATAAGTTAAAAGATTTCAAAAATTCTGTTTCTATGGAAATGGGAATGGATGAAGATAATATTAACATATCTTGTTGCTCCCATGATTATTGCATTAGCAAAAAACATCTGGCTTTAATAGGAGTAGGTACTCTCGCTTTTGTTTTAGGTGTTAAAGCCATGAAAAATCACAGATAAAATAAAACTGCTCAATATTTCTATTGGGCAGTTTTATGTTTTCTATTTAATTAGGTTTTCTAAATGATTAAATGTACTTTCTGTAGATCTTATTTGAGATTCATTTCCCACTACAACTATACAATTATCTTTTAAACTTTCTTCTATAAGATTACCGTAAGCTTTAATGTCTTCTAATGTAGTATTTAATACTTGTTCTCGTTCTCTTATTAAATCTTCTTCTGTGTATCCCGCATAATATTCAACTACAGCTTTATCTGCTTTACTATCCGGATTAGAAGGAACATCTAATTTACTTACAGTTCCTATGATATATTTCACCATTTCTTCTTTAGTTGCATTAAAGCTCTTTAAATACTCTACAGTGCCTTTATATGCATCAAATGTTTTTATAATATTAGGATCTCTATATGAGCTAAAATACAAGAATCCATCTTTACTTAAGTTAACTCTTACCCCATAAGCTCCACCTTCAACTCTTACTTTACTCCATAGATAATCAAAATTAAGTATTGTATTTAATACTCTCATGTTTCCTGAATACTTAAATCCTTTATCTAAATAACAGCCGCCTAAAGTAACATAGTTTATGTTTGCTTGAGTTAAGAATCCTTCATTCATTTTTTCAAGTTTATAATTAAAATCTTGATTTTTAACTTGTTTATCAATTAGGCCTTTCTTTAATATCTGTACATTATCTTCTATTAAAGAAATGTTTTCATCTTCTTCGGTAAAGGATATAGTTAAATTATTAATATTGAAAACTGAATCTGCTATTTCTCTTAACTTATTAGTAACGCTCTCTGGATCACTCTCTAGTGTCTTTTCTATATTACATATAAATTTATATAATCCTATACCTCCAATAGAGTCTTCAAAATATCCTCTAGGTGACATATAACTTAAGACTCTTAAACTACCAAGAACATTTCCTGAAGCCACCATAGCACCTTCATATCTAGACTTTATCTCTCTTACTATTTGAAGTATTCTTGTATTATCTTCAAATGAAGTTTCAGTTACTACCTCGGTCATAAGTTCAAGTAAGCTAGAAACCTTAGCACTTAACGCTTTACCATTTACTACAAATGCTGGTACGAAGTCTTGTTTATTATCTTTTTTATAAAAACTTCTTGCGGAATAACTTATTCCTCCTGTACTCATATTTATAGCATTTGTAAGTTCTTCATAACTTCTCTTTTGGGTATTTATTCTTCCTAATAAAAATGAAAGTAAAGCTAAATATTGACCTTCTTCCTTATTTATTACCCTTCCATCAAAGATTAACTTTATATATGAAATTTTATTTGTAAACATAGGAGTAAATAAAGTTTTAATTCCTTCAATATTCTTTTCAACTAAAGTTATCTTCTCTACATCCTTAGATATATCCTCTAAAGTAAGCTTAGGCAATGTATCTAACTGCTCTTTAGTATCTGGGGTCATTTGTCTTTTTCTTAATTTCTCTTCATCTTTTTTAATATTTTCTATATAATCTTCTGTAAATGTAGCCTTTATATCCTTAAGCTTCTCTTTAAGTTCTATTTCAGTTTTTTCAGTTAATCCCTTTTCTGGAGTCATACTTATTATGGTTTTGTGATTATTACTTAAAATATATTTATTTATTAATCCTTCAAAATATCCTTTTGATGATTTATCTCTTATCGATTTAATTATATCTGTATATTCTAAATTTAAAAAAGGTTCTCCTCCATAAAGCATACTTTCTAGAACTGTGATTCCATATATAAGACCTTTTGGATACCCTCCAAAGTTAGCTTCTCTTAATTCAAATTCTTTTCTATTTACAGCTCCAGTTATAAAATCCTCTGGAATTCCATTTTTACTTATGTCAGTTAAAATTTCATCTATCTTATTTATTATACTTGCCTTATTTTCTTCATCTGTATTTTTAATAGTTATATTAAGATATGGTTGTTTTATTCCACCTTCAAACCTTCCTGTAACTACCTTAACTATACCACTATTTATTAATTTATTTTTTAGGAGCGCATTATTAGCAGTAAGTAGTATATATTCTAAAATTTCAAAGGATAAAACCAACTCTCTATCTAATGCTCTACCTATTGAATAGTTAAGAGAAAGATAGGATTTATTATTAACTTCATCATCATTTGAAATTCCATATGACATTTTTATTTCCTTAGGTTTTTCAAAAGCTTCTTGAACACCTAAGTTAGGTGGTATATTTTGATAAGAATATTCATTTAAATAATTATCATTTATAAATGCTAATTCTTCATCAGTGTCGCCGTCTCCATATAAAAATATAATACTGTTAGATGGATGATAATATCTTTTATGAAAGTTAACAAAATAATCATAAGTTAAATTTGGGATAACTGCTGGGCTACCACCTGAATCATTGCCATAAGTAGTATCTGGATAAAGTGACCTTGAACTAGCTCTAGAAATAATGGAATCTGGGGATGAATATACTCCCTTCATTTCATTATAAACTACTCCATTTATCTTAAGTTCATCAGTTTCTTTATCTATCTCATAATGCCAACCTTCTTGCATGAATATTTCTTTTTCTTTGTATATATTAGGATTTAATACTGCATCTAAATATACGTCCATTAAATTAAAGAAGTCCTTTTTATTTTTACTTGCAATTGGATACATGGTTTTGTCAGCAAAGGTCATTGCATTTAAAAATGTATTTAAAGAACTTTTTAATAATTCTACAAATGGCTCTTTACTCGGAAATTTTTTAGATCCACATAAAACTGAATGTTCTAATATATGAGCAACTCCTGTACTATCTTCTGGTGGTGTCTTAAAAGTAATAGCAAATACTTTATTATCTTCATCATTACTTATTTTTATTAATTTAGCTCCTGTTTTTTCATGTGTAAACACTAACCCTTTGGAGTTTATTTCATGTAAATCTTTAATATTTTCTAATTTAAATCCACTATATATAGTTCCTTCTTTATAATTCATCTCACTCATCCTTTCTTACTTTTAAATTCTCCATAGTTCTCATAATTTATGTTATTAAGATTATTCTAATTTTTCTTTTGCTATATGTCTATAATATAATGAAAAAAAAGAGGGTATTCACTGAATAACCTCTTATCAAATCCTTGCGACCAATGGATTTTATTTTTTCGAATTAGCGATTTCAATATTTACTTTTCTTCCTCTAACTCTCTTACCTATACAATTTTTCATTATGTCTCTTGCTACTTCTTCAGTTGCATCGATAAATGAGTATTTATCAAATATATCTATATCGCCTATATCTTCTTTCTTTAATCTTAAGCCTTCACCTAAAAATGCTATAAAACTCTTAGGATTCATTCCATCTTTTCTACCTAAGTTAACAAATAATCTTTCATATCTTCCTTTAGAAGTAGTAGATCCTATATTATTTTCTGAATAATCATAAGAAACTTCTTTATTGTAGATTATGTGCATAAGTGAAGCTGCAACCTGTACTAAGTTGAATTCTTCATCTATTTGTTCTGCTAAAGGTATAAATTTACTATAATCTTCACCTTCAATAGTTTCTTTAATTCTTGAGTATATGTTATTGTATTTAGCTTCAAATATATCATCTATTGTTGGTATATTTTTTCTCTTTATCTTACTATTTGTAATTCTTTCTATTTGCTTTAACGCTCTATACTCTCTTGGAGTAACTAAAGTGTATGCAACACCTTCTCTATTAGCTCTACCAGTTCTTCCTATTCTATGTACGTAGGATTCTGTATCTTGTGGTAAATCATAGTTAATTACATGAGTTACATTTTCAACGTCTATTCCTCTAGCTGCAACATCTGTAGCTACTAAGAATTCTAAGTTTCCTTCTTTAAATTTCTTTAAAGTATTCATTCTGTAGTTTTGGCTTAAATCACCGTGCATACCTTCAACGCTATATCCTCTTGCTTGCATAGATGCTACTAATTCATCAACACCTTTTTTAGTCTTACAGAAAATTATTGCTGCTGTAGGCGCATCCACGTCTAGGATTCTACATAAAGATTCAACTCTATCACTATGTTTTACTTCATAATAGTATTGGCTTACAGTAGATACTGTCATAGCATTTTTTATGATAGATATATGTTGAGCATCATCTTTCATATAGTTCTTAGCTAATTTCTTTATTTCTTGAGGCATAGTTGCTGAGAATAATAAAGTTTGTCTTTCTTCGTTAGTATTCTTTATTATTTCTTCTATATCTTCAACAAATCCCATATTAAGCATTTCATCTGCTTCATCTAAAACTAGGAACTCTATGTTTCTTAGATCAACTACTCTTCTTCTCATAAGATCTAAAACTCTTCCTGGTGTTCCAACTATGATGTCTATACCTCTTGATAACGCCTTAATTTGTCTATCTATAGGTTGACCGCCATATACAGGTAATATTCTAGTCCTTGTATGTTTAGCTATTCTAACTAATTCTTCATTTACTTGTATTGCTAGTTCTCTAGTTGGTGCTAAAACTAAACACTTAACTTTATTTCCTGCTGAAGTAATATTGTTAAGTACTGGTGCTCCAAATGCCAAAGTCTTTCCAGTTCCTGTTTGTGCTTGCCCTATAACGTCAAATCCATCTAATAATACAGGTATTACTTGTGCTTGTATTTTAGAAGGTTCCTCAAATCCCATATCATCTATGGCTTTTAAAACATCCTCTTTTAATCCTAATTCTCTAAAATTTATTTCGCTCATTCAGTTTCCTTCCTTCTCGTTTATATTTCAATTTTTTCTTTATATAAACAGTTTTTGTTTTTTATTTAATAAATATTCTCTTTTGCAGATTGCCAACAAAAAACCCCATAAGAAATACTTCTTATAGGGCTATAACTTACTATCTTCTGAAGTTTCTGTTATTATTGCTTTGAGCTTTTCTTGCTTTTCTACAGTCTGCACATCTTACTGGATCATTTTCAAATCCTTTTTCTTTGTAGAATTCTTGTTCACCTTCAGTGAATACGAAATCTTTTCCACAGTCTTTACATACTAAAGTTCTATCAGCCATTCTTACATTCCTCCTTTTAATCTCAAGATCTTAAACACACACAACTTGTTCTTAAAAGAAGAAATGTTGTTATTAGTATTTAAATCTTTAATTTACCTTGGCTATTGTAGTATATCATAAACCACTAAAAATTGCAACTACATCCCATTGCGCCTCCTTAGTAAAGCCCTGATTACACACTATTTCTATTATATACAACTAATGTAATATTTATACTAAAACAATAAATTTTATGTTAACAATTTCTATTTTATCATTATAAAAATTGACAAGCCTCCTTTTTATAGTTATTATTTCTATATAGTTTAGCTTAAAGGGGGAGATTTTCATTAGCGCGAATTTGAAAAAACTAATGAATTTTAGTAACAAAAAGCCTGTAGCTATAATAATATCTGCAATACTAATCATAGCTTTAATCGTAGTAATTAAAATGAAGCAAAAAAACATAACAATAGTTATAGGGGATGATACTCAGACTATAACTACTTACGGGAAAACGGTTGAAAAGGTTTTAAGTTCCAATAATATTACTCTTGGAGAAAAAGATAAAATTGAACCAGCCTTGGATTCTCTACTTAATAAAAATGACACTATAACAATTAAAAGAGCAAAAAACATTACTGTTTATTTAGATGGTAAAAATCTAACCTTCCTATCTGCTGAAGATAATATCGCTTCAATGATACAAGCAGAAGGTATTTCAATCCAACCAGAGGATAAGGTTGAACCTATCAGAGAATCTACTCTTACAGAAGACATGCACATCAATATAGTCAGAGTTGAAACTAAAGAAATAACTGAAAACATAGCTCTTGATTATTCTACTGAAATTCAAAGTGACAATAATATATTAGACATATTTAAGAAAACTGTACAATATGGCGAAAAAGGAAGCAAAGATATAACATATAGAGTTGTATATGAAGACGGAAAAGAAGTTTCTAGAAGTGTTGTTAAAGAAAACATAACTAAACAACCTGTTAACGAAATAGTGGTTAAAGGAACTCAAAGTGCTGTTGCTCTTAGTAGAGGTGGAGACCCTATGTCTTATTCTAGAAAAGTTAGCGTAAAGTCTACAGCTTATTGGGCAGTAAATGGAGTAGGTAGTACCTATACTTCAAGTGGAAAATTAGCTCAAAGAAATAGTGAAGGTTATAGTACAATAGCAGTTGATACTTCTGTATTTCCTTACGGAACTAAGATGTATATCCCTGGTTATGGCTTTGCTATAGCTGCTGATACTGGTTCCAGTATACTAGGCAACAAAATAGACGTGTATTTTAACACAAAACAAGAAGCTCTTAACTGGGCAGTAAAAAATGTAACTGTTTATGTTTTAGAATAAAATAGTTTAAAAAAGCGGCTCAAATGGTTGAGTCGCTTTTTTGCTACAATATGAATTTTGTTATAACTAAAGTCAAAGCATAACTTATAACTCTAGCTCCATTAATTATTATAAAATTTTTAACTGAAAGTATAAAAGTCTTGCTCTTCACATGCTCTTTTTCAAATACTTTTATGTTCCTGTTAACAATAATAAAGGTAGCTAGAGCCAATATAGATAATAATGGTTCAATTCCTAATATTATTAATATAACTAAATCTACATATGCAATGTAGTATGTCCACTTAAATACTTCTAAAGCATTATCATTTCCTACATATACTGGCAGAGTATATCTTTTATTTTCTATATCATCTTCTCTATCACATATATTGTTAGCTAACATTATATTAGCTATTCCTGCTATAGCTGGTATAGCCAAAAGTAATATGTATAGTACTTCTTTTATGTTTAAGTTCAGAGATAATATCCCCTCATTTAAACTCACACCTATAATTCCACTACTAGAAAGATGTATGTATATTGATAAGAATAGTATTATTCCTCCCATAAAAAAACCTGAAAGTATCTCTCCAAACGGAGTCCTAGATATAGGAATAGGTCCAAAAGAATAGCAAACCCCTATAACAAAGGAAGTAGCTCCTAATATAAGTACTATGATATTTGTATTCAGATACAATATAAACCCAAAAATAACTGCTGTAATTAATAGTCCTAATATAACTGTTATTACATTACTTTCCTTGAGATTATCTTTAACTATAGCATTATGTACTTCATAACCATAGCCATACTTTCTAACAGCCTTTTTGTAATCCATATAATTATTTATGGCTGTAGTAGCCATATCTATACATAATAGAGATATAAACATCAATAAGAAATTCATAAAGTTGAATTCACCAAATCTATATATAGCTATTAATGTTCCTAAAGCAAATGGAGTAACACTAGCAGCTTTAGTCTGAATTTCTACTAATTTCAAAAAACTTTTTATATTCATTAACTCCCTCCTCTTTTGTATTCAATTTAATATATTATATAAAATTTGCTCCATAAATTTCAAATGTTTTTAATATCCATTTTAGCTATTATCCCCAAAATAAAAAAGTTGCCAAGGCGATTATGAGCCGTCGACTTTTTTTGCGCATCTGCCTTTCCAAACGAATGTGAGGAAAAACTGGCAGGCGCTCAATTTTCTTGTTTTTTATTCTTTAGGAGCTTCATATAGCCTTCTTAATATTCATAACTAATTTAAGTTATACACAACTTTGAAATAATATAATTTCCTAAAGAATAAAAAGAGAGTCAAATAAACTCTCTTACTATTTCACAAAATTTTTAGTTTTCTCTTTTTTAGGATTATTAAAAATTTCTTCTACTGAACCTTCTTCTATTATTTCTCCATCAGCCATAAATAAAACCTTGTGAGCTACTCTTTTTGCAAAAGCCATATCATGAGTTATGATTAATATACCCATACCTTTTTTGCTTAACCCATCTATAACTGTAGCTATTCCCTCTGTAAGCTCTGGATCTAAAGCTGATGTTGGTTCATCAAAACACATTATCTTAGGGTTTAATGCACAAGCTCTAGCTATTGCAACTCTCTGCTTCTGACCACCAGAAAGTTCAAAAGGATATGCATTTTCTTTATCCTCTAATCCTATTTGATTAAGTAGTTCATTAGCATCCCTCTTTGCCTGATCTTTTGATATTTTAAATACATTTACAGGAGCTTCAATTATATTTTCTAAAACAGACATATGTGGAAACAAATTATAGTTTTGAAAAACCATCCCCAGATTTTTTCTGACTTCCTTCATGGTATCTTTTGAACAATAAACAACTCTTCCATTCTTTTCTTCAAACAAAGGAATATCGCTTATCTCTATACTTCCCCCATCAGCTTTCTCTAGCCCATTTATACATCTTAAAACCGTAGTTTTTCCTGCACCAGATTGTCCTAATAGAGCAACTATTTCTCCTTCTTCAACCTGAAAGCTTACATTTTTCAAAACTTGTTTACCTTTAAAAGATTTATTTAATTCACTAACCTTTAATGTCATGGTGAGTCCTCCCTATTGATAATAAGAATACTTTTTCTCAAGTACTTGGAATACCTTTGTCAGCACAGCCGTAAGTAATAAATAAAATACTGCAACTACTACTAAAGGAACCAATGATGCATCTCTATTTGAAGCAGTTTTAGCTACTTTTAAAAGTTCATCTAACCCCACTACATATACAAGTGCAGTATCCTTAACAAGTGTAATCACTTCATTTGCTACTGGAGGTAATACTCTTTTAATCATCTGAGGAAATATTATTCTAAAAAATGTTTGAGAATTAGACATTCCTAAAACTTCAGAAGCTTCATATTGTCCCTTATCTATAGACTGTATTCCAGCTCTGAATATTTCCCCATAATATGCAGCATAGTTTAAAACAAATGCTATTATAGCTGCTGGAAATCTATCAAAACTTATTCCTATTAAAGGTAGTCCAAAAAATACAAATACTATTTGTAATAATAATGGAGTTCCCCTCATAAGCCATATATAACCTTCAGTTATTACACTTATTATCTTTACTTTTGATAGTCTTCCTAATGCAATTACAATCCCTAAAGGTATTGAAAGGACTAATGTTACTATAAATATTTTAAGAGTACTTACAAGACCTTCTGTTAGTGAAGGTAATAAACTTACCACATAATCCATATTATATTTCTCCTGTAATATTATTTAATCAGCCTATTTAACTATATCTTCTCCAAACCACTTTTCTGATATAGCTTTTGAAGTTCCATCTGCCTTCATTTCATCAAGTGCTTTTTGAACTGCATCTAATAAATCTGTATCAGCTTTTCTTAAACCTACACCATACTCTTCATCACCAAAGTTGTCTTCTAGAACCTTGTATTTACTTTCTCCTCTTTGGTTAGTATAGTATCTTATAAGTATTTCATCCCCTACTACAGCATCAACTCTACCAGCTTCTAAATCCATTAGTGCGTCATTGTTAGTTTCAAAAGTCACAAGCTTTCCATTTTTAAAGCTCTTAACTAAGTCAGCTTCCTTTTCTACTGCATCAACTGCACTAGAACCATTTTGTGCTGCAACAGCTTTTCCATTTAAGTCAGCCTTTGTTTTTATTGGTGAATTTGCTAAAGTTATTATAACTTGTCTATTTTCTAAATAAGGTTTTGTAAATGCAACCTTCTCTTTTCTTTCAGCTGTTATTGTGTACCCATTCCATATAAAATCTATATTTCCATTATTTAGCTCTGTTTCTTTCATTGACCAATCTATAGGTTGGAATTTAACTTCAACTCCTATTTTCTTTCCAACTTCCTTTGCCAATTCAGCATCAAAGCCAGTTATTTCTCCTTTATCGTCCTTAAACCCCATTGGAACGAATGTATCATCTAATCCTACTATCATTTCGCCTTTATCTTTTATTTTAGCTAGCCCCATTTTTTCTTCTTTTTTACCACATCCTACTACTGTAAGTGCAGCCATAGCTATTAATAATAATGATGTTATCTTCTTTTTCATATTTATAATCCCCCTTAAAATAATCGCTTTATTACTTTATCATTCTAAAGCATTAAAGAGTTGGTGTCAATATGTATTTTCTCTTTTTATTGTTTTATACTTAAAAATCCCAAAAACGATATTGATTCATACAATATATTATTAGCAATGATGTATGGCGGAGGATATGTCCAAAAAAAATAAAAAAAGCAAAAAAAATAAAACCTGTTTTGATCTTCTTTATAATAATCCCGACTTACCACCATGCAGTAAATACTTAGGAAACTCTCATCCTATCTTAACAGAAAATTTTGCAATATTTAAAAATGATAATAGAGCATACTACTTTTTAAGTACACTTCCTACGGGCAACAACACTATAGGAGCAAACTTGATTTATACAAATCTACAGATATCTTTAACAACCTACTTAGTTGGTGTTTATATATTTAATGTTCAATCTGGAAAATGTACCTTTGATAGTAATTCCCCAATTCATAATAATAAACAAGCTAATGATTTTATTGTAAACTCCTTAAACACTCCACCAAATATTACTTTAAATTATGTACCTTCTTTGAATTTAGTAATTGGTAATAGTAATAGCATTCTTTCACTATATACAAATACAATAATTATAACCCCTTTAAACTACTATATCTCTCTTGGTCTTCACGCACTAGAAAATGATCCATCTCTATTCTACGGAAACAACGCAGATGCATTAGCAGATCCTATAAATATAGATTTGGCAAGTTACGCCTTAAGATTTCAAAAATAATATAATATTTTCATATTTTGAAAATACTTATAAGAATTATGTATTATAATAAACTTATGATTTTATTTATCATAAGTTTTGTCGATAAGTTTTTTTCATATAAACCCAAACAAAATCCCAAAAGAGGTTGGATTATTTTAATCCAACCTCTTTACTTATTGATTTCTCTTCTTTATGTAAATATAAACAGGTATCCCTATCAAGGTAACCCCTATTCCATATATTGCGTTTGTTGTATCAGTTAAAAGTGTACTAATTATTATATATAGACCTCCTCCAATTCCTACTAACGGAATTATAGGGTATAATGGCACGCTATATGGTCTTTCTAAATCTTTGTGCTTCTTACGTAATATAAAGATTCCTGCTACAGTCATTACAAAGAATATCCACATTACAAATACAGCTAAGTTCGTAAGTGTATTAAACGAACCACTTAAAACATATAAAATCGCTAATATAATTTCAAATACAAATGTGTTTAAAGGTGTTTCAAATCTATCATTAACTTTTCCCAAAATCTTAGAAAATGGAAGTAAATTATCTTGAGCCATTGCAAAAGGAACTCTAACTCCTGTTAGTATGTATCCATTTAACGCTCCAAATATAGATATAATTATACCTATTGATATTAAACCTGCTCCACCATTACCGAATAAGATAACCGCGGCATCTGATGCAACTTTTTCTGAAGCAATGACTTGATCTACAGGCATTATATTTACGATTGCAACATTTATTAGTACGTATACAAGCATAGTAAAGGCTAGTCCAAAAACTATAGATCTAGGAAGATCTTTTTTAGGATTTTTAAGCTCACCAGCCATATTTCCTACTCCTACCCAACCATCATAAGCCCATAAAGTTCCAAGTACAGCTGCTCCAAAACCTGCTACTCCAACAGTGCTTCCCTCTGGCATTACAAAAGTTGAAAAGCTGTTAGCTTCACCCTTTAATATTCCAAAAACTATAATCACAAAAATAGGAATTAGCTTTGCAACAGTAGATATAAATTGAACCTTACTACCCAATTTTGTAGAAATAATATTTATAGTGCTTATAAATATTATCATAAATATAGCTAATATTTTTTGTTGCATTGAACTCAAATCCACAAAATATGTAGCCTGTGTTACTAATACTATAGATAAAGCGGCTATTATTCCAGGCACATATATAAGGGTTTGTACCCAACCAAATAAAAATGCATACTTTTCTCCATATAATTCTTTTAAATAAACAAATACTCCTCCTGTTTTAGGAATTGCAGCTGCTATTTCTGCTACAGTTAGTGCTGATGCTATAGTTATTACTCCACCTACAACCCATGCTAAAACACCTAATGTTGGGGTCTTTGCACTACTAAAAACAACTGAAGCCTTGAAGAATATTCCTGAACCTATTACTACACCAATTACCATACTAATAGCTTCAAATAGTCCAATTTCTCTCTTTAAAGTCTTTACCTCAACCTTAGAACCATTTTCTTGACTTTTTAATTCCATAATTATCTCCTTTGATAATAATATAAGAGTAGAAAGGTAACGTAAAGGTTATCTACTACTCTTACTTCTTTTAGAATATAATATAAATTTTAATATTTCTATAAAATAATTTTAAAAAGAATTCTTCATAATGTCAATTAGTAAAGTTTCACACTAGCATTTTGTAAAAATATATCTAATCATCCAATTTATCTATATAGGGCTTTATTACAATTTTTACTTCTTCAAGCATCTTTATAAGTTCCTTGAAATAGCTAGAAAATACTTTGCTTTGATAAATCAAATTATTTGTTAATATAGGGTATTCCTTTGCTGACATTTTAAAATACTTTTCTTTTATATTAAATAAAAACTCCTCTAAATACCCTTTGAAAAATAAGCTGTTTGGATTTTTCACAAATCTATCTATTACTTCCAAAGTCTCAGCAAATTTTTTAACTGTATTTTCATCTATAATTTCTTCAGTTATTTCTTCACATATCTTAGCTGCTTTAGTAGCTTCAAGTATTGTATTTTCTATATGATTAAAAACTTCTATTTTTATTTTCTCTACATCTATTTTACTTTTTTCTTCAATCTTTAATGTTTTCTTTAAATTATTAGAATTATACTCATTTAGTATCTCACTAAGCTCCTTAAATTCTGCTCCTTCTATATCGGCTCCATAGGATACATTTAAAAAGCTTTTTCCACTAAATTTAGTAAAATATTTTATATAAAATTCCATATTCTTTCTATATAAATTCAGTAGCCTGTCAGTTAATATTTCATTTCCGAAAACATCTTTTGTTTTGATAACATTTAAATTATTTATCTCTTTATCTATATCTAATTTCGCTATTTCTGCATGATGCTTATCGTAAGTATAACCAAAATCCTGCCCTGCAAATATTATAGGATTGCAACCTATCTTAACCGCAATATCTGTACAACAATGAGCAACTGATCCTCCTGAAAAGCATATTGACATATCTTCCAGGCCCTTTATACAAGTAAAAAGTCCTTGTGTTGTAAAGATTTTATCTCCCTCATATTCAGCTACAAGTTTTGAATTACTTTGCTCATAAAACACCAAAGGAATTTTCACATTTAAAATCTCTTTTAACATATTGTAAGTTACTTCTTGAGGGTCAATTGAAACAATTATATCTGGTATTATTCCATTGTCAAGGAGGGGCTTCAAGGTCCTATTACCTGCCACTATAAAAAAGTTTTTTAACTTTTCCTTGAACTTTATCATATCTTTAATATTTCTATCTAATGATGGTCCTGCCGACACTATTATTGCTGGAATATCCTTATTATAATCCATAAATAAGTCTAGAGATGTAGATTCATTTATGCAATCTATATTCGAAAATATATTATCTATAAATATATTTTTAAAACTTTTATTTGTATATAAAAATGTTGCTACACTATAATAGCTTGTATCAATCAAATTTATAAACTTATTGTATTCATCCTTATACTTTTTATCATAATCCCCATACTTATCTAAAAAAAGATTAACAAAATTTCTTGAGTTTATTGTGCTTCTAAGCAATATCTCTAGTTTTTCCTCATCATAAGTTATTAAAAACACATTTTGTTCTTTTATATTATCTTTATTTCTTTCTATCTGCTCTAAGTCTGGTTCAATTATATATATTGTGTTTTTTTCACAGCAACAACTTAAAAGCGCATCTAAATATTCTCCATCTCCAAATCCAAATATAAATATTAATGAATCAAATCTTAAGTCTTCAAAAGTTTTCATAAGTTTTTCAATTTTTTCATTCATTATTAACCTCTCAACTAAGGATTATCATTTGGAAGGGGACTATAGACTTTAAGCATGTAATCAACATTCGGTCTATAATTTACAGTAAATCCAAAGTTTCCATTCTTATTAGTAAATACATATCCTAATGTAATTTTAGTAAAATTGAGTTCTATCACTTCCACACAAGCTCCCGCTGATGGGGAGTTATCTGGATTAAAAACTGTTCCTTTTATAAGAACTTCTGTAAAAGGTCTTAATCTTCTACGCACACAATAAATTCCACCAGGTTTAAGACAGCTACCACTTATTATTATTGTTGAAATCTCATTTGCACTCATATTATTCTTTATTTTCTTCTTCCTTACTAACTACTAAATCAACTACTATACTTTGCTGGTTTTTTATATCCTCTGCTTTTATGATCTTACCTGATTCTTTACCGTTTATGGTCATTGATTTAACCTTTAACTTCACATATTTTTTCTCATCAAAATTCTCTAACAATTCCATAATTACCCTCCTAAAATATAATTCTACTTATAAACCCTTATAAGCACTTATTTTATAAGAAATATTTTTATCTTCAATTAAAAATATATAATCTCCATCATCATTTGATAACGTAAAGTCCAATACCTTCCTACTTTTTACATCAATAATTTTTTCAACTATAATTAATGCCTTACTAGCCGGAAGTCCATTATTATAAAATACTCTACCACTTAAAAGAAATTCATTAGAATCTTCTATTTTTATCTCTTTCATAATTACCTCATTTTAGATAAGACCACATTAAATGTGATCTTACCTTTATTAAATTTTCTATGATACT
Source organism: Clostridium intestinale DSM 6191 (assembly GCF_900130055.1). Lineage (GTDB taxonomy): Bacteria > Bacillota > Clostridia > Clostridiales > Clostridiaceae > Clostridium_T > Clostridium_T intestinale. The sequence continues at coordinate 140,156 of NZ_FQXU01000008.1, read as the reverse complement.
TTTGAATAAGCGTCAAATCTATAAACTTGAGCTCCTGTCAAAACTGGTAAAGATACTCCATATTCTCCTAAAGTATTAGTAAAAGTAACACCTAAAACTGTTGAAGCCCCAGCTGCTGAAGCTAATCTTATTACGCGTACAGCTGCATTAGTTTGTACAACACCTGCTGAATTCCTAACGAATCCAAATAATAGAGTTCTATTCCATGCATCTAATGATGCAGCTGCAGCATTTGTTATACTACCATTATTAGTTGTAGTTACGGTTTGACTACCTGGTCTATATGAAGGCATTTTATTCATCTCCTTAAATAGTAAGTTTGAGATTTTATTCTCAATATTATGATATTGTTTTTTTCTCCAAGTGTTACTATTTATCGACAAAAAATATTATTATTTAATGGTCTATAAACTTCGAGACTGTAACTTATATTATCATTTTTTTCAACTAACACAGCAAAACTGCCATTTTTATCGGTTTCTGTAAATCCCATAAGCTCTCTATGACTTATGCCACCTGTGATAAACTGCTTGTATACAATTATTGCAACATTTTCTATTGGGGTAGAATCATAGTTTGTTATAGTTCCAAGAATTAAAGATTTTTCGCTTGCTGGTATACACATATTTCTATATATTACTTTCTCATCTTTTAAATCTTCAGGTGTTAAAATAAAAGTATTATCAATATCCATAAAATCCCTCGCTTTTATAAAGGTAATGGGCTATATATATTTAATATATATTCAAAGTCTTCTTTTACTTCCACAGAAACTGCATAAACTCCATCTGCTTCTGAGAAAACAGCACCAAGAACAGTTAATACTGGTATAATCGATGACCTATCTATCTGTATTACCTCTACACCGACTCCATCTAAAGGGTTACCATTAATATCATAAACTGTTCCTTTTATTAAGGTTCTATCACTATCACTAAATTTTACATTTTGGACATATGCCTTACCTTTTACTAATGATGAACCTTTTATTATTTCTGTAGATGTAGGATAAGTAGGCATTTAAACCACTTCCTTATATTTGTACTTAATCATTATAATAATATTCTAAAGCTCTGATTTTGCTACAAAAAATATTGAATTATTTTTTTTACTATATTTTTAACTCCATCTACATTAATTAGTTTTTTTGAATCAGCACTTAATTTCAATCTTATCCCTTGATTATCAATAATATTAATTAATTCATATAATAATTCTTTTTCTTTTAAGTTATAATACCAGCCTAAATTTATCATTATTTGTTTTTTTTCCATATACTCTGCAAGTCTTAGCTGATTATCAGCTTGTATCACAAATAAAGTTGGAACTCCTAAACTAGCTAGTTCATATAACGTAGATCCACTTGAAGATATACATACGTCTGTATTTTCCATTAATATTCTCATATCCTTAGGATTATAAATCAACTTTATATTTTGCCCATTTTTACAACTTTCCTCAATTAACTCTCTATTTTCAAAACCTTTTCCAACAATAACATTTATATTTATTTCATGTATTTTCTTAATCGCTTTAATAATAAAAGGAGTAACATTATTTACATCTGTCCCTCCCATAGTTATCAATATATTTTCTGCTTTAACTTTTATATTCTTACTGCTTCTTTTCCTAAACTCGTCCCTTAATATACAATACTGCCCTCCTAGTAAATACTTAGAATCCTTGTTATTATATTTTTTTCTTTCAGCATAAATATTAGGATTTACAATTATATCACTAGGATAATTAAATAAATAATTATCATCTATAGATATTAAATACCTACTTAACGATTTTAAAAACAACAAATACTCTTCATTTATATTATAAGAATCTGTGATAATTACATCTGTATTGTAATTTTTTATGATATTTTCGATTTCTATTTTTTCCCCTTCAAGCGCTATTGATCCTATTAAGATATACCTTACTTTTTTATCTTTAAAATAACTTTCTACTACTTTATCTTTTCTAGATACAAATATACACTCAACATTATTTTTTATTAGTTCATCATAAAGGGCCATACATCTAATTATATGACCCATTCCAACATTAAATCCCCCATCAGCTCTTATCAATACCTTCATTCCAATACCCCTAGACACGTTTTTAAATCCTTAATATTTAGCCATTCTGTATTAGTTCCTGAATTATATTCAAACCCTTCTTTTATTAAAGTTCCTCCTTCAGTAAAATGAGTTTTTAAATCCCACCAATCAAAATTTGGATAAATAATATAATGATTTTTATATTCATAAGTGTTTCTAGAATCGTCTTTGCTTATCATAACTTCATGGAGTTTTTCTCCTTCTCGTATTCCTATAAATTCAAGTTTACAGTCCTCAAGTATAGCTTTTGCTAAGTCTACTATTTTAAAAGAAGGAATTTTAGATATATAGATTTCTCCTCCCTTACTTTCTTTAAGCGCCTTTATTACTAAATCAATTCCCTGATCTAAAGTTATCCAGAATCTAGTCATTCTTTCATCTGTTATTGGAAATACTTTTTCTCCTTTATCTTTTAACATTCTGAAAATTGGTATAATTGACCCTCTGCTTCCCGCTACATTTCCATACCTAACTACAGAAAAAACTGTACCTTCTTTTCCTGAATATGAGTTTGCCGCCGTAAACAATTTATCTGATACTAGTTTTGTTCCTCCATATAAATTAATAGGGTTTACAGCTTTATCTGTAGATAAAGCTACTACTTTTTTTACTTTTTTATCAATAGCTGCTTCAATAATATTCTCTGCCCCGTATATATTTGTTTTAACAGCCTCAAAAGGATTATATTCGCATATGGGTACTTGTTTCATAGCTGCTGCATGAATTACATAATCAACATTTTCAAAAGCTCTATTAAGTCTACTTTTGTCCCTAACATCTCCTATAAAAAATCTAAGTCTGTCCTTTTTACTCGGAAACATCTCTTCTAATTCTTTTCTTAATATATATTGCTTAAATTCATCTCTTGAATATATTATTATCTTCTTGGGGTCATGTTCTTTTAACAATCTTTTAGTAAAATGTTTCCCAAAAGAACCTGTTCCCCCTGTTATCAATATACTTTCATTAGTTATCATATATCTCTCCTACCTTTGTAAAAAATGGCTAATAAAATTCCTTAGCTACTATTATTAAATGCTATTGTTTTATTTTTAGTGCAAATAAAAACACTTTAGATTTTCTCTTATAAAAATCTAAAGTGTTACTTATTCACTCTTTAATACTCTCAATTAGGTCCATGCTTAAGGGAGTTCCTTTTTCTATATCTTTTTTGAATTTTCTACCTAATACATCTTTAAAATATCTTGGATGTAGTCCATATCCAGGTCTTACACTTCTAATATTTTTTTCACTTAATATTTCACCAGCTTTTACATCTTCTGATACAAATAAAGACCTACAAAACTCTCTATTTTTTTTCTTCTTTTCATTTATAGAATAATCAATCTTACCTACAGCCTTCTCAACATTTCTTATTTTATCAACCATATCCTTAAGCTCATCCATTTCCATTGAAAAAGCAGAATCCGGTCCACCTTCCGCTCGATTTAATATAATATGTTTTTCCATAACTTTAGCTCCCAATGCTACAGCAGCTATTGAAACCTCTGATCCTAAGGTATGATCTGATAATCCCACTAGACAATTAAACCTTTTTTCCATATCACCTATTGTAATTAAATTCATATCCTCATATGGTGCTGGATATGAAGATGTACATTTTAATAATATAACTTGGTTATTATTCATTCTTTTACATGCACATAGTGCTTCTTCAATGTCTTCAATATCTGCAATGCCTGTAGAAATAATTATAGGTTTACCTTTAGATGCTATATACTCTATAAGTGGTATATCCGTTATTTCAAAAGAAGCGATTTTATATGCAGGAACATTAAATTTCTCTAATAAATCAACTGCTGTTTTATCAAAGGGTGAGGAAAAGCAAATTATATCTTCTTCTTTAGCAACTTTAAATAATTCTTCATGCCATTCCCATGGCATATATGCCTCTTTATATAAATCATACAAAGTTACACCATCCCATAAAGTCCCTTGTTTTATATTAAAATATTCATTTTTACAATCTAATGTTATTGTGTCAGCAGTATAAGTTTGTAGCTTTATAGCATCTACTCCTGCTTTTTTAGCTTCTCTTATAAGCTTTATTGCATTTTCAATTTTACCGTTATGATTGGCCGATATTTCTCCAATTATAAAAACAGGTGATCCATTATCAATTTTTCTATTCCCAATACTTAAATCTTTTTGCACGTATTCCCCCTAATCACTTATTTCTATTTTTTCATAATTATATTTATTCTTAATTAGTTTCCACTTATCTTTTGTAATACCCATCAATACAACATTATACTTTTCATTCCCTTTAATGATATGCTCCTTCAAAATTCCTTCAACTTCACTACCAAACTTTTTGTGAATGGATACAACCTTATCATTAAACTCAAACACTTCACAACATAATTTATTTAAATTTAATTTATTAAAAACATAATCATATATATTACATTCTAATAAAGTTGCTATTCCTCTTCCTCTAAAGGATGTATCAGCTATATAATATGCCCAATAACATTTTTTATTTTTATTATCTATATTTGATATACTTAATAAACCTATAGATGTTCCATCCATTTCAATAATCCAATATCTTGATGCTTTATCCTTACTTATCTTGTCAAACCATTCTTTTTGTTTTTCTAAATTTAATACAGGATCCGTGTACATATATTTAGTAACCTCAGGATTCATTCTCCATTCCATTATCTTTAATAGGTCTTCTTCTTTTATTTTTCTTAAAGCTAATGACACTTTTATTCACCTCTTTTTAGGTACAAGCACCTGTGCTTCACCATCTATAACTACTTTACCTTCTGCATTTCTGCATATGGTACTTAAGGTTATTTTAGAATTTTCATCATCTATTGAGATTATCTCAACCGCTGCTGTTATTTTGTCATTTAATTTAACTGGTTTTGTAAACTTCAAAGATTGAGTTAAATATATAGCCCCTTCTCCTGGCAATTTATTTGCTATAACTGCTGATATTAATCCAGATACCAATATTCCATGGGCTATTCTCCCTTTAAAAATTGTATTTTTTGCATAGTTATCATCTAGATGTAATGGATTTATATCCCCACTAATCTCTGAAAAAGTTTCTACCATTTCCTTAGTAATCACTTTGCTATATTCCGCTTTTTGGCCAATGTATAATTCCTGTAAAACCATAAATATCCCCCTTATATTTCTTTTTGATTTATATCTTTATTAATAGCTAATAAATCTGGTCTTCTATTTAGGAGGTTTAAAATATCACTCATATCAAAATATTTATTTTTTTTGTATAACTCATTATATATACAACTTATAAACTTAAAGTCTTCCTCTGTATCTAATGTCCACCTATGATTTGAGTAATCCTTACTAAACCTATAGCAGCCAAGTGAAAATTTATCTTTATTTGTGTATATATATGACGTTACATGTTCTCTATCTCTATCTAATATAGCCTCATTAAAAGCCTTTTCTAGAATACTAAAACTAAACACTTCCGTATCTAGTCCCCTTGGTAAAGTTCTCTCTAATGTATTACTAACATAGTTATAACTATTCTCTAGGTAGTAATTAATTGTGTTTTCTGTAATCCTACAGTCTAATAAAGGACAATCACTTGTAATTCTTACAACGATATCTGCATTGTTTTCCTTAGCTGCATAATAATATCTAGAAAGAACATCCTTCTCAGAACCTCTAAAACATGTTATTCCTAGTCTATTTGCCTCATTTACTATTTCTATATCCTTTTCCTCTGTAGTTGTAGCGATTACAATCTTATCTATGTTTTTAACTCTCTTTAATCTATCTATGTCATGTTCTAAAATAGTTTTTCCGTATATTTTTTTTAGTACTTTCCTTGGAAGTCTAGTGGATCCCACCCTTGCTTGAACTATACACACTACATTCATTAAGCTCACCTACTTTCTACACTGCCTAACTACTATTATTAAATGCGAATAAGTTCATTTTAGTGCAAATTAAAACACCATAAATTTTTATTTCAAAATCTATGGTGTTAACATTAATAAATTATTTATGTAATTATTTTTTCTCTTTTTAACATTATAAAATTACACTCTACTTTAGGTTGATTCCCCCATCTAGCATCCACTTGATCAAGAACATGGACTAATTCCCATCCTTCTTCTCCAAGTTTATTTAGCCTTTCTTCAAGCTCAACAGCATGTCTAGTCTCTAAGGCATTGTCTAGACCTATGACTTTATATTCCCATTTTTTACTCATATTATCCCCCTGTGTTATTTTATATCTTTATTTTATACCAGTTGTGCAATCGTTTCAACTCAAAAACTCCTGTCTTAGTTTTAATCCCCTAAGACAGGAGTTTATTACATGTCTTTAACTCTATTGTTTATTATCTTTATATTATCGTGAAATTCCTTTTGAATCCCATCCATATTGTATTTTATAGAAATTTTTAATATGGATTCTTTATCTATATTACTCTTTATAAATTTAGTAGTATTAAGATAATATCTTTCTTCTGTAAATTCTTTTTCAGCAGGAAATTCAATGCTATTCCCATCAATCTCTGCTACTATAATAATATCTGAAATATTTTTATTAATCTCTTTTTTCTCTAAATAACTTCCCTTGTCTAAATATAAATATTTATTAAAAGAAACCAAAGTCAAATCCTTTAATACTAAGTCTTCAGTTACAACAGTCATATTATATACCTTAGGTTTCCTTGTTAAAGTCACATAAGTAAAGACATTTATAGCTAATAATAAAGAAATAACTATACCAATTGATATACTTAAGGTTTTTCTTTGCATACACATTACCACCTTAAAACATTTTCTTTAATATAGTTATTCCCTGGATTTATATTTTAATTCTATTGTTCATCCATTTCATATATTTTTTTAACCTCATTTAATCCATCTACTATCTCTGCTTTAGAAAAATTACATTTATTAAGTTTTTCATCATCCCATTTACTTATTGTTTCATAGAAAAACACTGCAAGTTCTAAATTTCTAGAGGACTTTCTATCTTCAATTGCTTCAAAGAGCATATCTTCTGCCTTATTTATTTGTCCCTCACTTATGTACTTTTTTATCATTATTTCTAATAGCTGATCTTCCTTCAAAATCACTGAATCATTTTCAATGCTACTTTCTATAGAATTCTTATTTTTAAATATTGATACTAAACCATTTATAACAGTTTTAATCATTCGCTCAAAATAATCATTTTCAAACATATTCTGCTACCCCATTTTTTTCAATTATTGTATTTGTTCTTCAAGTACACTTCCCACTTATTTTGAAATTCGTCTTGAGACAATCCTAATATTTTTTCAAAATCCTTAGGTGACTTTATTAAATCTACTAAATCATCATATCCATAATTGTTTATTATAAATTCCACAATGCTATAAGAGTACGCATATCCTCCATTATCTCCAAATCTTTGAGCACTCATATTTTCTAAATCCATAATCTTAGGAACTTGATTACTTTTTATAAACTTTTTTATAGAATCATCTATTTGGTTTGCTTCAAAAGTAGCCATACCTTCATTTAACCAAATAGGTACACCCTCTTTATTAATATTCCTCACTAATACATGAGTAAATTCATGTATTGCTACCTTAATCATATAATCTTCTTTAGATTTATCTATGTATGGAAAAACCATCTTCATAACGTTATTCCCCATCTCTGCACCAACCATCCACTCAGAAGCATTAGGTTGTCCAATACCTTCATGAAAAGAATCTAAATCAGAATAAACATAAATATTTGTTTTTTCATCAGATTGAATTTTTAAGTTATCAGTAATTTTTTTATGATTTTTTTCTAAAACCTCAGAAAGTTTCTTGCAGTGATCTTTATACTTCTTCTCCGAGTAAAAATTAAAATATTCACTTGCAAATTCTAATTTCATTTCTTCTTTATCTAGCTGCTTTGATTTATTAGAGCAACTAGCAAATACACTTACTATAGCGATAACCATTATAAGTAAAACTAATCTCCTCATCCTATAACCCCTTTTATTTTGTACCTTTATTTTACATTAATAACAATATTAATTCAAAATTTTTTCGTAAAGTTTTTTCCTATAAAATCTAAAAATTTATTGCCAAAAATCTTATAACCCGCATAAACACTATATATTCTTTTATTCTTATATTTTTATATTCCTATATTGTTATAAATATAAGAATATATCTTCCTTTCATTTTTAATTTCTTGACTAAAAGGATCGTTTAATACTTGCGCTAATTTTCTGTAATCACTCTTTTCATCATCAGCATAATATGAATCTAATACAGTCGCAGTAATAATGACTTTGATAAAGCTGAGGAGCACTTCTACAGCATCAAAGTGTTTAAAAAAGAAGAGCTATCTACAACTTGTGCAATAACTCTTCTTTTTATCTTCTATTTATCTTTATCAAACAAGGACATAAGATCTCCAAAAGGATTGTTTATAACTTCTGCTTCCTTTTTCATCTTCTTCATATAATTTTGTACATCTCTCTTGCTGTTTTTATTTTCTTTATTATCAAACCTCTTATTAAATACGGCTGCCTTTTCTCTAAAGTTACATGTTGGACTTGCACATACGTAGATTTGACCTTCGCCTTGTCCTCTAAGTTCTAGTTTCTTTTTACATTCAGGACATCTTGCATTTGTAAATCTACTTACGTTTTCTCTGTGACCGCATGCTCTATCTTGACATACATGCATCACTCCATGTTTCCCTTTAACTTCAAGCATGTATTTCCCACATTCAGGACACTTTTTACCTGTAAGATTATCATGTCTGAATTTATCGCTGCTTCCCTTTACTTCTTGAACTAATTCTTCTGCGTAACTTCTCATTCTTTCAGTAAAGTCTTTTGGATTTTTCTTACCCTTACTTATTAGCTCTAGTTCCATTTCCCATTCTGCTGTTAGAAGTGGAGATTTTAATTCTTCTGGAACTAATTCTATAAGCTGTTTTCCTTTTCCTGTAGGAATTATTTCTTTTCCGCTTTTCTCTATATAAAACATGTTAAATAGCTTTTCTATAATATCTGCTCTAGTTGCAACTGTTCCTATTCCTCCAGTTTCTCCTAGAGTTTTTGCGTGAGCTTTATCTATGTTTACATATTTATGAGGTTTCTCCATAGCTGAAAGAAGAGTTCCTTCATTAAATCTTGCTGGTGGTTTGGTTTTTAATTTTTTACTCTCAACATTCGCTATAGAAACTTTATCACCTTTTTTAAGTACAGGTAATTCTTGGCTTTCTTTATCATCTTCATCTTCTGTTAAATCATCAACCTTATCATAAACTCTTTTCCAACCCTTAGATTTTGTTACATTTCCTTTAGCTATAAACGTTTCTCCATTTATATCTGCTGCTATGGTAGTTTGAAGATATTCATAAGGTGGTAGCATAACTGCTAAAAATCTTTTTACCACTAAATCATAAATACGTCTTTCATCACTGCTTAAAAGAGCTAAGTTTCCTCTTTCCTCTGTTGGTATTATAGCGTGGTGATCACTAACTTTGCTGTTATCTACAAACCCTTTATGCGCATTTATTTTCCCTCTTAGGATTTCATTCGCTATGCCGCTGTAATTTCCTACAGCTACTGCCTTTAATCTATCAGGGATTGTCGAAACTATGTCCTGGGAAATATATCTCGAATCTGTTCTTGGATAAGTTAAAACTTTATAATTTTCATATAACCTTTGCATTATGGATAGAGTTTGTTTTGCTGAATATCCAAATATTCTATTGGCATCCCTTTGAAGTTCAGTTAAATCATATAAACTTGGAGCATAGTTCTTTTTATAGCTTTCTTTTACATCAACTATTTCAGCTTCTCTTCCTTTGGTTAAAGAAAGTATTTTATTAACCTTTTCCTCATCAAATATATTTCCATTGTTATTTTTATCTCTCCAAGCTAAGGTAAAGCCTTTTGCTTTTGCATTTATTACATAGTAATCCTGTGGTTTAAAGTTTCTGATTTCTTCTTCTCTGCTTACTATCATAGCTAATGTAGCTGATTGAACACGTCCTGCTGTTAATTGTGCATTGTATTTACAAGTTAAGGCTCTTGTTATGTTTAGCCCTACTACCCAGTCTGCTTCTGATCTACAGGCTGCTGCCTTATATAAATTATCATATTGGGATGCAGGTTTTAAATTCTTAAATCCATCTAATATTGCTTTATCTGTCTGAGAGGATATCCATAATCTTTTAGTTGGTTTATTTACTCTAGCCTTTTCAATAATCCATCTAGCAACTAGTTCCCCTTCTCTTCCAGCATCTGTTGCAATAACTATTTCAGTTACATCTTTTCTATTTAATTGTTCTTTAACAACATTAAATTGTTTACCACTTTGCTTTATAACAACAAGCTTTAAGTGCTTTGGAAGCATAGGTAAATCTTCCATTTTCCAAGTTTTATATTTATCATCATACGCTTCTGGATCAGCTAAAGTAACTAAATGACCTAGTGCCCATGTCACTATGTATTTATCTCCTTCTATAAATCCATTGCCTTTTTTATTACATCTTAAAACTCTTGCAAGTTCTCTACCAACTGAAGGTTTTTCAGCTAAAACTAATATTTTACTCATATGTTGTTTCCTTTCAAACTTTGACTTTGTATCAACTAAGTTCATTATAACATTAATTATGCCAAAATAGTAAAAACTAGAGGTGTTATCCCACCCCTAGTTAATCATCTCTATTTTAATTTCAATATTATCAAAAAAACATCCTATTTCTTTTCTTAAATCTATTGTGCTATTGGCTAAAGTTTTGTCCTTTACTTTGGATATTATATCCCTAATCTGCTCCTCTTTTATACAAGAATAATTAGCCTTCTCTTTTAATTTACTTAGCTTATCTGAAACTCTGATAACCAAAATCAAATATAAGAGTTCTTTTTTATATTTTTTAAGTTTTGCTCCAAGCTTATGTTTACTTATTAATTTACGAATATATTTTTTACTTTCCTCGCCTATATCCAAATATTCATCTATATTTTCCATAAACCATTTAGCTCCAACTTTATTATGTTTTTCATCAAACTTCTTAATATCATGCAGTAGGCAGGCTAAATAAAGTACATCTTCTGCTTGCTCCACTTGCTGCAGTTCAGGGATAACCTGTGAATTTAAAGATAAAATTTTCAAAGCTATGTCAGAAACTAATTTCGAGTGATATTTCCTATATTGCATAGCATTTTTATATAAATCTTTTTCTGATTCTGAACCTAATATCTCCATATACTCATCTATACTTTTATCCCAAAGTTTATTACTAACTTCCTTCAGCTCTTCTTTTTTAGCACCTATAAATTTAAGTTTCTCTTCTATAACTAATCACCTCTATTTATCTTGATTGGTTACATATTCATCTATAGCTTCAGCAACTTTTTTAGATACTCTAACAGCTTCTACAACAGTTTTTGCTCCCGTAACTACGTCTCCAGATGCAAAAACACCTTCTTTTGTAGTTCCACCTACTTCATTAGTGTGAATAAGCCCCTTATTAGTAACTTCTATTCCTCTAGTAGAACTAATTACGTTATCCTTTGGCTCCTGACCTATAGCTAATATTATTGAGTCTGCTTTAAATATATCTTCTGAACCTTCTATATCTCTTACTTTTTCTTTTCCGCTATCATCTACTTCAATTACTTCTGTTTTTATGTACTTAACACCTTCATCTAAAAATTCTAATGGTGCTTTATAGAATTCAAACTTAACCCCATCCATCTTAGAATATTCTATTTCTGCTTTTTCAGCATCCATACTTTGAGCGCCTCTTCTATACATTACATAAACTTCTTTTGCCCCTTGTCTTACTGCCGTTCTAGCAGCATCCATAGCTACATTCCCAGCTCCTATTACACATACCTTATTGCCTAAATTATAAACTTCAGGGCTTTTTAAATAATCTATAGCGTAATGTACATGCCCTAACGCTTCTCCTTTTATGCCTAATCTCTTAGGTTTCCATACTCCTGTACCTATAAATACAGCTTTGTATCCATCTCTAAACAAATCATCTATTGTTATGGATGGTCCTATTAACGTATTGGGTCTTATTTTAACTCCCATACTTATTAACTTATCTTTAAGTTTATCTAGATTATCCTTAGGAAGTCTAAACTCTGGTATACCATATCTTAAAACTCCACCTATCTTATCGTGAGCTTCAAATATAGTTATATCATATCCTTTATATACTAAAAGTATAGCCATTGTTATTCCTGCTGGTCCAGAACCTATTATAGCTATCTTTTTATTTCCTTTTTTAGCTTTTTCTGAAGATATAAAGTTTAAATAATAATCTGATATGTAATTTTCAACCAGTCCAACTCTAATTGGTGTACCTTTTCTACCCAATACACAACTACCTTGACATTGTTTTTCATGAGGACAAACTATGGAACATATTACTGAAAGAGGATTGTTACTAAAAAGTTTCTCTCCAGCTTCCATAATATTGCCTTCTAAAAGCATGCCTACAACTTCATTAAATGGTGTATTAACAGGACAACCTTCCTTACAAAAAGGTCTCTTACACTGTAGACATCTTTTAGCTTCATCTAATACAAAGTTTGACATAAATACTCCCCTTTTCTCTTTTGATTGTTTAAATATCATTTTAAAGTATTTCCTTATAAATATAAACACTAAATATATTTTTAACAAAGAGTATCCCGAAGGATACTCTTTGCTTAAGTTCTAATCTTAAAATGGATTGTCCGTTAGTCCATATTCTTTATCTATATTTATAAATGATCCATGAACTGTTCCAAAACCATTCACTATTGCAAGCTTTCTAGAACGTACATCTTCTATCCATCTTGTGTTAGAATCATTTGCAACTGCATTAGCTATAAGAGCCATTCTATCTTTTTCTGATACATCACTTGATGCTCTATAAGCTATTCTTAAATCTGTTTTAGCTTTTACTCCACCATTTTGTACCCCTATATCAAAAGCTAAAGCAAATGCTCTCTCTGATTTTAGGTTATATTTATTACATATACTTAAGGCTAAATCTCCAATAGTCTTTGCATAATTAAGTTGAATAGCTCTAAATTCTGGTGAATTAGCAAGAGCTATTAGCCTAGTCCTCCAAGGTTCCCTTATAACCTTTTGACTATTATTTATTGATTTTGCCCATGTAAGTTGCTCTGTTGGAGTTTTGCTTAGCATAGTATTAAAAGTATTATAATAATCTAATAAAATACTTCTAGTTGCCATATTATGATTTAGATTCATCTCCCTCAGTAAAGGCTGCAAAGTTCCCTGCCCTATATTCCACTGTAGTATTCCTAGAGACAATCCTTGTCCATCAAAATCACCTGTTATATTCCCATAACCATTACCTTCAAACCTTCCTGTTATAGCTATAGCCTTTTCTAAGGTTGAAAGTTTATAGGAAACGCTCGGCTTAATAGGTGCTACTACTTCTGAAAACAAGGCATTCCAAGCAATTCTCCCAATTATGCCATCCTTAGTTAAACCCCTACTTCTTTGAAATTCTATAGTAGCTTGTTTTGTATTAAATCCAAATACCCCATCCTCAGTTCCTGCATTAAAGCCTAGTTCATTGAGTTTTTTCTGTATAAGCTTTATAGTTTCTCCTCTATCTCCCTGTTTAAATGCAACGCCTGGATAATCCATAATAGACTACCTCCCTTTTATTATTTACACCGATAGTTCTATATAGTAGGTATTCACTTATAATATTCTATTTTATTTTTTAATTATTGGTTACAATAATTAAAAGGTACTTCATTAAACCTAAATGAAGTACCTTCCATATAACTAAGTAAATAGTTCTAACAACTCTTTTTCTGTTAAGCTTTTTAAAATCTGACCACTGTCCAGTCCATTTTCTAAGACCTTATTTATTAACTCTTTTTTATTTTCCTGAAGTCTTACTATCTTCTCCTCAACAGAATCTTTTGCAATAAGCTTTATTACTTCTACTATATTCTTTTGCCCAAATCTGTGAGCTCTATCTGTGGCTTGATCTTCAACAGCAGGATTCCACCAAGGGTCAAAGTGTATTACTAAGTCTGCACCTGTTAGGTTCAGTCCTGTCCCCCCTGCTTTTAAGGATATAAGAAATACTGGTGTGTCATCTTCATTAAACTTATTTACAGTATCTATTCTGTCTTTAGCTTTCATAGCGCCATCTAAATAATAATGTTTTATCTTATTCTCTTTTAGTTCTTTGCTTATTATTTTAAGCATGGATGTGAATTGAGAAAATACAAGTATTTTATGACCTTCCTCTATACTTTGCTGTACTATCTCAAGAAGTGCTTCAAGTTTACCACTTCCTCCATCATAGTCCGCCATTATTAATGAAGGATCTAAGGAAATCTGCCTTATCCTAGTTAAATAAGATAAAAGCTTCACACTTATTCCTGATCTATCTATTTCCTCTTCCATCTTTTCTCTTATATCATCAACATAAGCTTTGTATACTTTCTTTTGTTCATCCTTCATATCAACAATTATATTTTTTTCTATCTTATCTGGAAGTTCTAATATAACGTCCTTTTTCTTTCTTCTTAATATGAAAGGTTTTATATACATGCTTAACTTTTTAATACTCTCCTCATCCTTATCAAAAAGCTCCTTAAATTTTTCCTCGCTATATAAGTATCCAGGCATTAAAAAGTCAAATATAGACCATAACTCCACCAAAGAGTTCTCCATAGGTGTTCCTGTTAATGCAAATCTTAAGTCTGCCTTTATCTCTTTTACACATTTAGCACTTAAGGAAGATGCGTTTTTGATATTTTGAGCTTCATCTATAATGAAATAATTAAACTTCTTTTCTTTATAAAGCTGTATATCTCTTCTTAAGGTTCCATAGGAGGTTATTATAACATCTACGTCCTCAATATTATTAAGCTTATTCTCCCTCTCCTCAGGAAGACCACTTAATATCTCAAGTTTTAACTGAGGAGCAAATTTATTAAACTCATCTCTCCAGTTATATATAAGTGAGGTTGGTGCAACTATTAGAGTTTTGGTATTTTTATTAGATAAAATAAAGGTTATAGCCTGAAGAGTTTTACCTAACCCCATCTCATCTCCTAATACTCCTCCAAAACTCAAATACTCTAAAGACTTCATCCATCTGTAACCAACTTTTTGATATTCTCTTAGGGTGGCATTTAACCCCTCTGGAATTTCAACTTTATAATCCTTTAAGGAGGTTATTTTCTCTTTCATATCTTCTATGAAATTTAAACCTTCTATAAATTCAACCCTATTATCTTTAACCAAGGCATCTATTATTAAGGCTTTATTTTTAGGTATTTCTATTATTTCATCAATACCCCCGCCCATTCCTATTCCATCTAACAGTCTTAAAAGTTTATTTAATTCCTGGTTCTCTAAATCAATAAACTCTCCCTTAGCCATTTTATAAAACTTTTTACCTTTTCTTATGGCATCAAGTATTCTTTTTATTTCCTTACGAGACAAATTTCCTACAGAATAGTTAAACTCGAAATAATTTATTTTCTCTTTTATATCTGCCTTTATATTAAACTCTTTTATTATTCCTTTATTTTTTATATTATCTGAATAATAAACATCCCCATAAGTTAATAATGTATTGGTTCCAAACTTCAAGAAATTAAATTCCTTCTCTTCGTCTCCTTGTAAATAAAAGCTTCTATCTTTAGCTCTTAAGTCCATGCTAGATAAAACCTCAAGAACCTCTTTTTCCTTTAAACTATCTCTTTTTATAAATTTATTATACTCCTTAGGGTCTATTGGATTTATTATATATTCACCATATCTAAATAAAACCTCTACAGTTATATACTTATCTCTATCCAAATAAAAATCTATCTTAAGATCCTCTTCAATTATGTCTCTTCTAATGTCCTCTTGAATCTCTACCTTAGAAGTAATCCTAGTTAAAAATGGTGCTATATTTTCTAAAACCTTTAGTTTATGTTTTTTATCTATCTCTATAGATTTATCTATCTTTTTTCTTAAATACTTGTAATCAGTTCTCTGTTTATAAGGAGGTAAATAAAAATCATCTTCATAAACCATAACCTGAAAACTTGAACCCAACACTTTAGGATAAGCCTTGTCTTCTATTATTAAATTTTCATCACTTTCTATAATAGAAAATTTCAAGGGTACTTCCTTAGAAAATATATTTCTCAACTTATAATAATCACTTACTCTACTAAAAACCTTAACGCCTTCTAATATTTCTAGCACCTCATGGAGTTTAGATATAGGTAATATTATATGTTTGCCTCTAATTATGCTATTTCTAAAAGAGCTTTGTTCCCTCATTAATGAAGTTTCACTTCGAACCTCTGTGATTAAAAATTCTAAAAATCTTAAATATTCTTCTATAAAAATATGTTTTTTCCCATCAAAGGTGAATTCTTTTCCAAAATTCATCTCCCCTTGATTCTCAAACACATTAAAAAACTCCCTAATTTCTTTCAATACGTATAATTTTTCTTTACCAATCTTAAAGCAAATAGTAAAATAATCTGAATCAATATCAAACTCTGGAACTAGGTTAACTACTTCTTTAATATTCCGCCCTATCCCCTCTGAAAAAGCTAATAAAAATTCTTCTTGAGTTGAGGACTTTTCCTTTAGATACCTTTCATAGTTTTCCTCTGGATCTTCTAAGTTTCCTTCTTCATCACACTCAAATAAAGCAGATAAAAGAAGTGCATTTATATGCTTACATCTATAACTTTTTTTAGATGAATTTTTCTCAAAATCTTTACAGGTACAACTAGTATCTCTAACTGACCATATTACACTATTTAATGTAATGGAGCTTTTATATGTGCTTATTAAATCCTGTGATAATATCTCTCCATGCAATAAATAACCATCATCAATACTTTCAAAAACACTATTTACAATATATCCTTCATTATAAACTACAGTTGCTTTTTTTATAGAATATGTTGGAGTCCTATCTATTAAAATCCCTATTAATTCGCCTACACTCATACTCCACCTCATAAATTAAAAATTCAATACTTACATTATAACCTATTTATTCCTAAAATAAAAAAACTCCGAAGAAAATCACTTTAAAAATTTCTGTACAGATGTACAGCTGTACACTTGTACAATCTTACGATTGTAGATTTAATTTTTTGTACAATTGTACATTTGTACATTTGTTTTTGAAAAAAATTGTACACCTGTACAATTGTACAAGTGTACAAACATTCTTATATATATATCGATTTAAAAGACTAAAAACATGAGATTATAATTAATAAACAAAAAACTATGAGAAAATCCCATAGTTTTTAATTCTAAAATACAATATTACTTTATTAATTTATTTAAAATACACAAAGCACCTTTAAAGCCAACATAAGGATTGTCATCTTGTTCACCTCTTGAATAAACTAAATTAGGCAAATCAATTTGAAGTTTCTTGCAGTTTTCTTTACCTATATTAGTTACTACTCCATTCCCCATAAGAATATCATAATCCCCTTTAAGGATTATTTCTTCCCATATTTTTTCTTCATAAAAGGGTACCTCTTCTGTGGATAAAGAAGGTGATGAGCACCATATATTATTGATATTTATCCCTATTTCATCTCTCATGAAATCTCTAATACCTATTACAACATCATAATGACCACTTAGACAAATAGATTTATTTTTTAGAACTAGTGAAGCTTCATCTATTTTTTCTTTTAATAATTTCTCTTCATTTTCCACAAACTCTTTTTTAATAGAGATCTTAGCTTCTTTTTCTATTTTTTTAATCCACTCAAAAGTTCCTTTAAGTCCATAAGGTCTACCCATTACATATGGAGTGCCAAAATTTCTTTCCAATACTTTTGCTGCTTCTTCACCTTCACTTCTCATTACAATATTAAGATGGGCAGCTCCCATATTTTCTATTTCCTTTATGCTTGTATTTGAAGTTAGAGTACATACATTTTCTCCATTAAAGCCATCTTTCATTATTCTATCTACTTCCATGCAGTCAACTTCATAATTGTAGTCATCAGCACAGGCTCCAATAATGTTATAGGTGAAGTTTTCACTTTTATTAACCTCTTTAGGTATGTTATCTACTAAGGTTTCAAGAGTATTTTTTACACCCAAAGTCCACTCACCTTTAAATCCATCATTAGAAATGTAAATAAAATTAATCTGAGGATATTTTTCTCTGTATATATAACAATAGGCTTCTAAGTCAATTCCTATTACAGAAGATACTGTGGAAGACATTAAGAATATGTTCGTTGCAAGACCTTCATTTACTATATCATCAATAGCTTTGTCCATTCTGCTTACATCACCCATGGCAATATCATTTTCATCTAAGTGAGTGGTGTATAATTGACCGTTTTGTACACCCTTCATTTTATGAAAATTGTTTAAGGCAAAACGTGTTGTTCCTGCTGTACCAAATTCCAATATACAAGCACCTCTTATAGACAACAATGTCCATAAGGCTCCCATTCTGTCTGAAGGTATAGAATAATATTTATATAATCCCATTTATATCTCCTCCTTCATAGCCTTAAGCAAAGTAAGTGGAGCCTCAAATCCTAATTTTCCTGAAAGCATCATATAGGGCGTTATGATTTTTGTATTTCCTATCTTTTTATTATCTAAAACTGCTCCAATAAAATAATCCAATTCCTTATCCTTTAGGATATTTTTTAAAGTTAAATAATCAAAACTTCTACCTACAAAAGGATTATTACCTGATTCTAGTATTTTATTTTTTAAAGACTTATTTTCTTCAAAATAATATTCTATCTCCATGTATTCTAGCTTCATTCCTAAAGATGTAAGAAGGTGATTAAGCCCAAAGCTATCTATCCCTAAGTATCCTGTCCCAAAACTTTTCCCTCTAAAATCATGTTCATAGGTTTTAACAGCTTCTTCATATAATCCTTGAACCTCTTTAGCTATATCTATATCTAAAGCTTCACCTATCTCTAAATAAGCTTTCTTTATACATTCAAACTCTAAGCTATAATTAAATATTATATATTGTATTCCATAATCCTCCTGCATCTTTTTGGCTATAGGTAGGTAAGTTAGATCAGTGACAATATTAAGCTTCACCTTTGATGCAGTTTTTAGTTTATCTAATGATAAATCAAATGGGATACAGCTATTAATATTTATTTCCTTGCTTTCTAAAAGCTTTATAATCTCACTATTTTTTATTAAGGAATACTTGCTCCCAATAATATTTACGCTTTTCTCTTCTATATCTTGTTTTTCCATTAAGTCACATAAAGCTAAAACAGTATTTTTTTCAGCTGGCATAGCACTATAACACTTAAAGTGGGCTCCATTAATATATATAACTTTTAAATCCAACTCTAAAGAAGCTTCATCTACAATGCTTTCAAAATCTTCCCCTATCATCTCTGGAACACAGGCAGAAACTAAAAAAATCACTTTTGGCACTACTGATTCCTTAATTGTCTTTAATGCTTCATAAACACCATCTCTACAGCCAAAAACCACTTCATTTGAATTCATAGAATAAGACCATACCTTATTTTGTCTTAATGTTTTTTCTTCCTGTATTGATATATTTTTATTGTAATAAGTACATTCTGCTGTACCTACTACAAGCATATATGCATCCTCAATTTCATTAACAATACTGGTAACTGGAGCTATAGGACAACGTGTTCCTGGATAAATTGCAGTTGTCCCTGATTTAATTGCTTTATCACTATCTATATCTGAAAGTCTATTTAATCGACTTAAATAATCCTCTGTAATCATATTTCACCTCAATCTTAAGCTATACTTTAACTTATTAACAAACCTGCAAGCTTTTTATAGGCATTTGCCATATCACTATCAGGAAAAGCTTGTACAACAGTCATTCCCATTCCCTCTGCTTTTTGCACTGCTCCATTTCTCTCTACATGAAACAAAACATCCGCACCGATTTCTTCTGCTGCCTTCTCAACTAATTCTTTTTCACCTTCAAAATTCTTAGCATTAAAAATTAGCCCTTTAAGCTTTGCATATCCTATCTTTCCAAAGTTTTTTACTGCATGTGATATGTTTGTTGCTGCATATAAGGACATCATCTCTCCAGATGTAACTATGCAAACTTCATCAGCATATCCACCTCTTATTGGCATTGCAAAACCGCCACACACAACATCACCTAAAACATCATATATTACAACATCGGGATTATAAGTTTCGTAAGCTTTTAATTCCTTAAGTTTTTCAAAGGCAGTTATTATCCCTCTTCCAGCGCAACCTATACCAGGAGTTGGACCACCAGCTTCAACACATAAAACCCCTGAACTACTTTCAAAAACTAAATCTTCCAAAGTTAAGGGTTTATTTCCTAATGTTCTTAAGGTCTCTAAAACAGTAGGTATAGACTCCCCATTAGTTAAATTTCTTGTAGAATCCGCCTTAGGATCGCACCCTATCTGCATAACCCTATAACCCATAGCCGCCAAAGCAGCAGATATATTAGAAACAGTAGTTGATTTTCCTATTCCACCTTTACCATATATAGCTATTCTCTTCATTTTCTCCTCCATTAATGATACAATTAGATATCGATAATTATTTTCAATTAGTTTCTTAAATTATATCAATAGAGTTTCTTTTATGAAAATGGATTAATATTAAATATATGATGGACTATTATTTAAACCCATATAGTAAGCTCCCATACTTTTAAAGCATCCTCTATTCTCATGTATAAAAAGAAAGCCATAGCGAAACGCCATGACTCACATTTTCTATGCTATATCTAATTTTTTATCAATTACATTAGCTACATAAAAAAAGGCTGCTAATAACAATCCTAATTTGACTATTATTGAAAATATATTTATGTGTATTTCCAATCCAAATACCGATTGTCCTGCATTTAATAGTTTTCTTCTCCTAAACCACATCAAGTTTTTTATCTATTACTTTTGAAGCTAAAATAAAAGTACCTGCTAAGATTCCTAATTTAGCTAAAGCTGAGAATACGTTTATTCTTATTCTCCAGCCAAACATGCCTTGACCCATATTAAGCATTTTTCCTACGCTATATACAAACTTCTCCATCTTAATTGAAATAGTTCCCAAATTCAAATCCTGTAGTATATGAAAATTAAACTTAAAAAGTGCATACATTACTAGTATAGTTATTCCAACTCCCAGTAAAGATGAACTTAGAACACCATTTAACTTAGTTCGTATTAATATGATAGAGAGAAGTACAATTACATATACAATAAGATTATAATTGAATAGAGTTATATAATTTATAAATTCAGGCAAAACTCGTCCTAGGTCATTTGATATTACAATTAATCTTAAAGAAATTATTAATCCTAATATGCTAGTTATTAATTGAACTATAGAAAACTCAATTATTTTAGATAAAATAAATTTCTTGCCTGAAATGTCAGTTAAAAATAACAGTTTACTCTTTCTATCAGATAATTGAACATTGGCAATTACTATATTAAACCCCAAATGAATAATCATAATGTAGGTTGAAAATAACCCTAGCATACTTCTGTACTCATTCACACCCATACCAACTGTGTAACTCAACTCATTTTCAGTTACAGTACCTTTACTATTCCATATCATAAATGAAGCCATCAGCATTACTATAACTATCTCCCAAAAATAAAACCATCTAACCTCTTTAAAATTATGTTTCAATAGCTTTAACATACCTTTTCCCCCTTATAAATCCCTTTATATATATCATCTAGTGAAGCTCTATTTTTAGCTCTTAAGGTTTCAACTTCCTCTTTTAAAAATATGTTGCCATCTTTTAAAAAGGCTACCTCATCTAGTATTCTCTCAAGTTCATATATTTGGTGGGTAGTTATTATCATAGAAACTTCACCATCTAAATTATCTATAATAATATCAAGTATTTCTTCTCTAGCTAAGGGATCTACCCCTGATAAAGGTTCATCTAATATAAATAGTTTTGCCTTTCTACTTAAGGTAAGTGCAAGCGCAAACTTCTCATAAGTTCCTTTAGATAAGTTATTGATTTTATCCTTCTCTTCAATTCCTAGAGTTTTTAGTAGATTTTTAGCTTTTTCTTCATTAAAATCCTCAAAAAAATCCTTATAAAACTCAACTCCGTCTTTTACCCTCATCCATCTACTGAATATATTTTTATCTTGAAGCATTGCAACTAAGTTTTTTGTCTCCACACCAGCTTCTATTTCATCAATTAATATTTTTCCTTGGGTTGGTTTTAAAAAACTTTCTATAAGATTAAGTAAAGTTGTTTTTCCACATCCATTGGGTCCTAATAACCCTAATACTTTCCCTTTTTCTAAAGATAAGTTAATATCTTTAAGTATTAGCTTCTGACCATATGACTTTGATAATCCCATTATATCTAAAATATTACTCATAAATTCTCCCCCTAAAACTTCTCATTAATTAGATTCACTACTTCTTCTTTGTTTAAACCAAGTTCCTTCATATTAGTTATAAAGGATTCTAGAAGTTCTTTTGCGTTCTCTTTCTTTAATTTATCTATTATCTCTCTATCTTCAGTTACATACTTACCTAACCCTCTTTGAGTATATATGAGTTTTTCTAGTTCAAGCTCTCCATATACCCTTTGTATAGTATTAGGATTAACCTTTAATCTACTGGCTAGCTCTCTTACAGATTCTAGCTTCTCTCCCATCTCTAGTTCCTCTGAGATTATCTTCTTTTTTATATAATTAACTATTTGAAGGTATATTGGTTCTCTATTATTAAATTCAAAATCTATTTCTTTCACCTCCACGACTACTGTATTAATTAAATAGTACAGTAGTCGTGGATAAATTGTCAAGTATTTCTAAAAATAAAAACCACAGAAAAATTCTGTGGTTTTTAATATATTATTACTCCCCTTTTTCAATCTCCTTTATAGATTCAGCAAATTGTGGTAGGTGTTTTTTATGTGCTAATAACATTTCATTTAATAATTCTCTAGCTATTTTTCCACTTGGGACTAATGGATTGATTGTGAAAGCATGAAGTGCTGTTCCATAATTTCCTGTTACAGCTGCCTCAATAGTTGTAAGTTCCATTGCCTTCATTATTTGAAGCATTCCTGATGCTGCTGGTTTGAAATCTCCCCATGCTATTGGTTGAGGACCTGCTGCTGTGATTATAGAAGATACTTCAACTACACAATCATCTGGCAAATCTTTTATAGCTCCATTATTTTTTGTACTAACAACCATATCTGTTCTTTTATCATTATAAATAGAGTTGATTACTTCGCAAGCAGCATCACTATAATATGCTCCCCCACGTTTCATAAGTTGTTCTGGTTTATAGTCAAGTTTTGGATCTTTATAAAGTTCAAATAATTCAGCTTCAGTACGTTTAACAACCTCAGCTCTTGTACCGTTATCTTTAAAGTCCTCTAATTCTTCTTTTAACATATCATCAGTTATATAGTAATAACGATGATATGAACATGGTAATATTCCAAGATCTCTTATCTGTTGAGACATAAAAGATATATTTTTAATATTAGCAACCCCTAATTTTTCTTGCTCTTTAACATGTTCTGGTTTATACATTTGCATGAAGTCTTTTTCTGTTCCATATAAACCTTCAATAGCTTCAGCTGTTAGTTCGTTACCTTGTCTATCCCAAACTCTATGCCAGTGGAAATGATTTAATCCAGCAAATTTAAAATATAAATCTTCTTCTTTCTTTTCTAAAGCATTTGAAGCAAGTTTTCTAGCTGATATAGGGACGTTACATAAACCTACTACTTTGTCCCATTTACCATATCTAATAACTGCTTCTGTAATCATTCCTGATGGATTTGTAAAGTTTATAAGCCAAGCATTAGGACATAATTCTTTCATATCTTCTACTATATCAAGAATTACAGGTACGGTTCTGAAAGCTTTAAACATTCCACCAGCTCCATTGGTTTCTTGTCCTATTATCCCATGACTTAGAGGAATTCTTTCATCTTTTATCCTTGCATCTAAAAGTCCCACACGGAATTGTGTTGATACAAAGTCTGCATCTTTTAAGGCTTCTCTTCTATCTAATGTTAAATAAACCTTCCAATCAAGACCTGCTGCTTTAACCATTCTTTGAGCCATTGCTCCTACTATTTCTAGCTTTTCCTTTCCCTCTTCAATATCAACAAGCCAAATCTCTCCTATAGGAAGCTCATCTTTTCTTTTAATATATCCTTCAATTAATTCTGGAGTATAACTTGATCCTCCACCTATTGTAACTATTTTAATTTTACCTTTTCCCATTGTTATTCCTCCTTCTTATTTATGAAAATGACAAGCTAATTAAGCTTGTCATTAAAATACATATATAATTTTACATTTCTACAGAATCAGAAACTGCTGTTTCTTCTGCTGCTTCTTGTTCTTGTTTAAGATTTATAGCATCTTGTTTCTTAAAGAACGGGAAGTATATAACTGTTGAAATTACCATAATAATTGCTTGCAATAATGCACCTCTCCATCCTAAAACCAATAAACCTGATATTATAGGTGGAGTTGTCCAAGGAACTGTTACACCTGAGAATGGAGGTACCATTCCTGTCTTTATAGCTAAATAACAAATAATAGCTGTTACTGTTGGTGCGGCAACAAAAGGTACAAACATTAATGGATTCATTACTATTGGGAAACCGAATATAACTGGTTCATTAATATTAAATAACCCAGGTACTAGAGCTATTTTACCTAATGATTTAGATTGTGCTGATTTTCCTGCAATTAACATTGCAAACACTAATCCTAAAGTTAATCCTGAACCACCAAACTGTAAGAATAACGATCTAAATTGCTCAGTAACTACTGTTGCTCCATTTGCTATTGTTAATTCTTGTCCTGCTTCTATTATTGATTGGTTAGTTGCCATATTAGCAGTTGTTAATGCTGTAAATACGCTTCCAACTATTTGTGATCCATGAACTCCAAACCACCAGAAGAATGGCACAAGGAATCCTAATACAAGAGCTCCTACAAATGAGTCTGAGAAACCTTGAAGTGGAGTTTGAAGCACTTTATATATCCATTCGATTAAAGTAGTATTTAAAGCAACTTTAAAGAATTGATAAACTACAGTTGCTCCAACAATTATAACTAATCCTGGTATTAAAGCTGCAAATTGGTTTGAAACCCCTGCTGGAACACCATCTGGTAGTTTTATTGTTATCTTCTTTCTTAAGAACCAAGTATATACCCAACCTACGATTAAACCAATTATGATAGCTGCAACCATACCCTTACCACCTAGCCAAGTTCTAGGTATAACCCCTGTAACTGTTGTTACAGCCTTAGTAGTAGGATCTGTTACACTTGAAAATTGATCTAAAGTTAAGAAAAATACAACTTCTGCTATTATTCCTGCTGCTACAGGTTCGTAATCTTCATTTTTAACATATATATATGCTATACCAAATACAGCAAAGACTGCTAAAATATTAAAGCTTGAATTATATGCTTGTAATAATGGAGCTGTCCAATTCTTTCCGAATTGAGCTGCCATCCAATTATTGAATGCTGGTATAGGAAGTTGAGCAAGTAATAAGAAAACTGATCCTATTAAAGTAAGAGGTAACGTATACATTATACCGTCTTTTACTGCTACTACACCTTTTAAACTAACAAATTTCATTACACCTTCTATTATCTTTTCTGAGAAATTTGAAGATTTGTCCATTTTTAAATCCTCCTTGAGTAAATAAATTTTTTAAAATAATTAAGTTTCTATAATTGCTGATTTTTATTTTCCTAACATTTTTAATGCGAAATCTAAGACCTTGTCCCCTTTCATCATTCCATAATCAACAGAATTAATCACATCGATTGGAACTCCTTTTGCAGCGCAAAGTTTCTTAGCTGCTGGTAATTTATATCTAACCTGCGGACCTAACAAAGCCACATCTATACCTTCTTCTAATTTCTTAGACATAGTTGATTCTGGAAATGCTTCTATCCTTGCTTCGACACCTTTTACTTTTGCTGCTTCTTGCATTTTTGAAACTAAAACGCTTGTTGACATTCCTGCAGCGCAAAATAATGTTATTTTAATCATATCTATCACCTCACCTTCCAAAAATTATTTTAGATAAATACTTATATATAAACTAATAAAAATTAGTTTTTAACTAATGTGTTAACAATCTTTCTTAATTCAATGATCTGCCCAATAAGATTTTTTTCACTTATAGCTGTCATCAAATGATCTTGAGCATGTACAAATAATACGCCTATCTCTGTTTTCTCTCCAGCAGCTTCTTTTTGTAATAAGCTTGTCTGAGCATTATGTGCAACCTCTAGAGCCTCATCTGCTTTTTCCATTAGTTCATTTGCTTCTTCGTATTTACCTTCATTTACTTTTTCAAGAGCTTCATATGCACTTGCTTTTGCATCTCCAGCATTTATTATTAAATTCATTACTACCATTTCTAATTCAGTCATTAATTGCTTCCTCCATTTCTTTTCAAATTTACATTAATTCAATTCATCAACATCATTCTAATAAATCTTTCATCTTATGACAACCTTTTCACCAGCTTTAGGCTTGAAGTTTCAGATTATTCAATTTTTTATAGTAAAACTTGAAAATTCAATCCAAAATCATATTTTACTCTTAAGTTTTGTTTAATTAATGCATAATTGTTGAAAATGAAAAAAAGACTTCTTAATAGAAGTCTCTCTTACTCACTTAATGACCATCAGTTTTTATTTCCCAATGTATTACAAATGTTAATATTGCTCTAAGTATAATAATCGCTGCTAATATGTACATCTCATCTAGAGTTCTAACTATTACAGTCTTTAATATTTCACTTGCTAACTTGAATTCAAGTGCCAAAGTTAGAGCTTTAGCTAAGTCCACCTTTATAGGTGTATCTCTCTCTTTAAACAAACTTAGTATAAATTGGTAGAATGCTTTAATAGCTGCTACAATAATTACCAGAGTTCCCATTGCTTCTAGTAAATGTATAGTATAGTTTATAAGTAAAGATACAAAATGTTCCATGTACTCCTCCAAATATGAATATTTTATTAACTACCATTATAATATAAATTAAAAAGATTGGAACAATTATTGCTCCAATCCTAAAAATATTAATCTTCTAATATAAACTTTTCTATTAATTGTGCTACTCCATCTTCTTCATTAGATAATGTAACATACTGAGCTATAGATTTAATTTCTTCTGTTGCATTCCCCATAGCTACCCCTAATCCAGCAAACTCAATCATATGTTTATCATTACCTTCATCTCCAACACAGATAACCTCGCTTTTATCTATTCCTAGATAATCTGCTAAAGCTTTTACTCCAGCACCTTTATTACAATCTTTGTGCACAAATTCTAAAAAAGCAACATTACTTCTAAGTATACTATATTGTTCATATAATTCTTTAGGAAGTAACTCTATAGCCTTGTTTAAAACTTCTGGCTCATCAATCATCATAAACTTTCCTATTTCATCATCCTCGTCTACTTCATCTAACTCTTTTACTGTTAGCTTTAGACAATTTCTATCAGCTACTTGCTGAGTATATCTTGTATTTTTAGGCGTAAATAAACCATTTTTCAATGATATTCCTAATATGTTAACTCCCACATCTTTACTAACCTTACGAAGTATCTTTCCATCTTTTCCTGATAGAGCTTTAAAGTTTATTATTTCTTTTGTCTCAGTATTTTGAATTAATGCTCCGTTATAACTTAATACATAATCTCCATCAGATATTAAATCTAAATCCTTAAGGTATCCATATATTCCATCTATAGATCTACCTGAGGCCAAAACTACTTTTACACCTTTTGCCTTGGCTTTTTTTATTGCATTTTTTGTTCTTTCAGATATGCTTTTATCATCTTTTAGAAGAGTTCCATCCATATCCATCGCTATTAATTTATACATAAATTACCTCCCCATATACTATAGAAACTAGTTTTATTATCACATAGCTCTTTAAAAATACCAAGTAGTTTTCATATGATGAAATTTAATTCTACCATTAATTATTTGATGAAAATTTTCAATTATTATGTTATACTATTGCGGATAGCGTAAATATAAATGAAAAGGAATGAGAAGTATTGATTACAGTA
The DNA here is from genome assembly GCF_900130055.1 of Clostridium intestinale DSM 6191. Lineage (GTDB taxonomy): Bacteria > Bacillota > Clostridia > Clostridiales > Clostridiaceae > Clostridium_T > Clostridium_T intestinale. The sequence continues at coordinate 111,927 of NZ_FQXU01000008.1, read as the reverse complement.
ACTAATGTAAGCTTAAGATATGGCGACAAAAAACTATTTGAAGATGTAAATATCAAATTTACTCCTGGAAACTGTTATGGAGTTATAGGTGCTAACGGAGCAGGTAAAAGTACCTTTTTAAAGGTTTTATCTGGTGATGTTCAACCTAATACAGGAGATGTATCTATTCCAAAGGATATTAGAATGTCCGTTTTAAAACAGGACCATTATGAATATGATGAATACCTTGTTCTTGAAACTGTTATAAGAGGAAATGAAAGACTTTATGAAATAATGAGAGAAAAGGATGAGCTTTATGCAAAACCAGATTTCTCAGACGAAGATGGTATAAAAGCCTCTGAACTTGAAGGTGAATTTGCTGACCTAAATGGTTGGGAAGCAGAATCTGATGCTTCATCTTTATTACAAGGTTTAGGAATTACTACAGATCTTCACGATAAGAAAGTTTCAGAACTTACTGGTGGAGATAAAATTAAAGTTTTATTAGCTCAAGCTTTATTCGGAAACCCAGGTATACTTATCCTAGATGAGCCTACTAACCACTTAGATATTAAATCAATTAACTGGTTAGAAGAGTTCTTAATAAACTTTGAAGGAACAGTTATAGTTGTATCCCATGATAGACACTTCTTAAACAAAGTATGTACTCACATGGCTGACGTTGACTTTGGTAAGATTAAATTATATGTAGGTAACTATGATTTCTGGTATGAATCAAGCCAACTTGCATTACAAATGTCTAAGGATCAAAACAAGAAGAAAGAAGAAAAGATAAAAGAATTACAAGAATTTATAGCCAGATTTAGTGCTAATGCTTCTAAATCTAAACAAGCTACTTCTCGTAAGAAACTTCTTGATAAAATAACTTTAGATGACATTCAACCATCTAGCAGAAGATATCCTTTCGTTGGTTTTAAACCAGAAAGAGAAGTTGGTAATGATATTCTTAGAATTGAAGGACTAACTAAATCTATAGATGGAGTTAAAGTATTAGATAATGTAAACTTCTTTGTAAACAAAGGAGACAAAATAGCTTTCGTAGGTGATGAAATAGGTATAACAACCTTATTTAAAATCCTTATGGATGAATTAGAAGCAGATGCTGGAGATTTCAAATGGGGAGTAACTATAACTAAATCATATTTCCCTAAAGATAACTCGCAGTTCTTTAATGATGTAAATCTAAACTTAGTTGATTGGTTAAGACAATATTCTGATGAAAAATCTGAAAGTTATTTAAGAGGATTTTTAGGAAGAATGTTATTCTCTGGAGATGAAGCTCTTAAAGAAGCTAAAGTTTTATCTGGAGGAGAAAAGGTTAGATGTATGTTATCTAAAATGATGCTATCAAGTGCTAATGTACTTATTTTAGACCAGCCTACAAACCACTTAGACCTTGAATCTATAACTGCTGTAAATAATGGTTTAAGAGATTACAAGAGTAATTTATTATTCACATCTCATGACCATCAATTTATAGAAACTATAGCAAACAGAATCATTGAAGTAACTCCTGAAGGAACTATCATAGATAAGCAAATGTCTTACGATGAATACTTAGAGTGGAAAAAATAATATAACATAAAGATAAGCGAGCAATAACCTGCTCGCTTAATTTTATGCTATAATCTAATTGGGGAAAGATTTGTTTTGATTAATTTGTATTGTTTAAGAAATTTGCCGTTTCTTTTTAACCTTTTGCCGAAGGTTATTTATATAAAGTTTAAACTTGAACATTTTCTTTTCCCTTTTAAATGATTTAATAACTAATCATTTAAAATTATCCTCTTGATTTTCCACCTGATATATTTACAGTTGTACCTGTGATATAATCAGCTCTATCTGATATTAGATAAGTAACTAAATTACCTATATCATCTAACTTTCCCGCTCTTCCTAGTGGAATTACTTTACTGTAATCAGTATTTAACTGATCTGGTTTTACTCCTCTTGTATATGCTAAGGCTTCATTATATGCTGGTGAAGTAAGCCCTGTAGGTTCATTAATTCCCGGTGCAACACCAACTACTCTGATGTTATATGCTCCAAGCTCTTTTGCCCATGATCTAGTAAATCCATTTACGGCTCCCTTTGTAGCTGAATAACAACTTTGCCCTGCTGACCCTTCCATACCAGCTTCTGATGTTATATTTATTATTGTTCCTTTGTTCTGTTTAAGCATTTGTTTTACAACAGCTTGAGTACAGAAAAATAATCCTTTTTGATTAACTGCAACCATAAAATCAAAATCTTTTTCATTTAATTCATATTCTGGTTTTTGCCCCTTCAAATCTACCAATAGTCTTGGCAAATTAACTCCTGCGTTATTTACGAGAGCATCTATTTTCCCGTATTTATCAAGGATGGTTTTAACCATTTTTTCTACACTCTCTTTTTTAGTTATATCACATTTTACATTAAAGACTCTATCTTCACCTTCTCCTGTCTCTACACTTAAGTCACTTACAACAACTTTTGCTCCTGCATCTATAAGCTGTTTCGCAATATGCTTGCCTATGCCTGATGCTCCTCCAGTTACTATTACTACATTATTTTCAATACCTAACCATGTTCTGTTATTTTCCATCTATAATTCCCCCTTATTATGCTCTTACTATTTCTATAACTGATCCTATCTCTATAGAAGGAATATCACTACTTTCAATAAACAACGTACCTGCAACATTTGCTTCATCTTCACCAGTGAATTTGAGAGTAATATGCCCTAACTCTTTTAAATTAGGATTAACAGCCTCTCCTACTGCAGTTATCTTAAAAGCTTTTCCATCAATCTTTAAAATATCTTTTTCATGAATATCAGTGTATAGCACATTTTCATCATGAATAAAACAATAATCTATAAGCTCCTCTGGAGCATCTCCTTTAAAAGTAATGAACATATTATGAGAGAAAAATTCCTTAGCATTTTTTCCGATATTTGTTATAACTGTTTTATATACTAACTCCATAATATTAATTCCTTTCGATTTTGTAATTTATGCAGAATATAATCCAAAACTTGCTAACCACGCTATTATAACTGTAGGTGCACCAGTTAAAAATCTTGAGTATAACACAGAAGGAACACCTACTTGAACTGTCTCTGGTTCTGCTTCTGCTAAGCCTAAACCTACTGGTATAAAGTCAGCTGCACATTGTGCATTTATTGCAAATAACGCTGGCAATGCTAAATGAGGTGGTATATTTCCTTTACCTATTTCAACCCCTATTAAAACTCCTATTATTTGTGCTATAACAGCTCCTGGTCCTAAAAATGGAGAAAGTAGCGGAAATGAGCATATAAGTGATAATATTATTAACCCCCAAATAGTTCCTGCTAATGGAGTAAGTAATGAAGCAAAAGCATTTCCTAATCCAGATGCGTTAATTATTCCTATCAATGTAGCAACAAAGGCCATGAAAGGTAATATTGTATGAATAACTGTATCTATTGTATCTCTTCCAGCTTGAAAGAATATTGATGTTATCTTTCCTATCCCTATTCCTATTTTAGCTACAAGTCCATCACTCTGTTCACTTATCTTTTTGTCAGTATCAAAACCCATTTTATTTGCCTCCCTTTATAATACTTCTATATTTTTTTCCTTAACGTCAGAAACATATATGTCTTCTTTTATAAACATTGCCAAAGGACCACTTTTACCTGTTGCCATAATGTTTACTGTAGGAATCTTTTTTTGGGGATATATTCCACATCTTAAAGTTCCACCACAATTTATTACAACACAAGCAATTTCTTTATCCTTAACTCCTGTTTTAAATCCATCTACTAATTCACAGCCAGACAACTCTGCTATTTTAACAGCTTCTTTTGGTCTCGATCCCCCAGTTATATATACAACCTTATTTCTTGTCTCATTAGGTTCAACATATATAGGTCCACCCCATCCAGCAGAGCCTTTTGTTATTTTCAATTTGTTATAAGTCATTGTTCTTTCCCCTTTCGATTAATTATTATGCTAACTCAACTGTTTCAGATAACTGAACTCCTTGTTGCTTTTGAACAAACTTAGTTGTAAAATCTGTAACCCATCCTCTAAAGAAGTTAGTAACCATTCCAACCAAGAAGTATCTAACGGCCAAGTCTGTTGAGGATAATCCTAAGGTTGTTATTCCATTTGCTATTCCTAAGAAAATGAATAATTCACCTGGATTTATATGTGGGAATAATCCATTCATTGAATGACAAGAAAAAGATGCTGCTGCATAATAGCTTGGCTTATATTTTTCAGGTAAAAACTTTCCTAATGATAATGTCATAGGATTTGCAAAAATAAAAGTTCCAAGTACAGGTAATATCAGATATCTTGTTATTGGGTTTGCAGATGATTTGCTCGCCAACCTATCTATTCTTTCAGTACCTATTAATTTTATTAAAGCATTCATAATTAGTAATAAAGATACTAGCACTGGAACTATACCTGTAACAAAACTTACAAAAGTCTCTCCCCCTGCCCTAAATAATCCCATAAACTTATCAGCAAATTGCGCTAATGCTTGCATTTATAATACCTCCCTAAAATTTTTATTAAATAGTTTTTTCAATTAGTTCTATGTTTTCTTCTTTTACCTCTGTTTGAATTTCTTTTTCCTCCCCTCCTTTCTTAAACTGATTAAAGTTATCTATAGCATTTAAAATAGCTACCCTTATTAATTTTTTGTACTGCTTCAAATCTACTTCTGCTAAATCTCCTATTTTCTTTCCTTCTAGTCCAGTAAACCCTTTTACTTTGGCTAGAACAGAAATTCCTTGCATTATTTTGCAGTCAAAGATCCTATCTTCTTCATCTATATTAAGAAGAACTATGGTTCCAGCTTGAAGATATCCTCTTTTTCTTCCTATAGCTACCCTTCCTTTTCTTCTCATATCTATATAACTTTGATTAAAATTTTTAATTTGCATAAACCCGAAAGCAAAATTTAGTATCCAACATATTATTCCTATAAAAATTAACATAACTACATTATTCATTAAAATCTCTCCTTTCTGTTTAAATCTAAGAATTCCTTATAACTTCTTACTTTACAGAGTTCTTCTATAAACTTTTTGTTTTGGCATATCTTTAAAATTTCTTCATACACACTTATGACCATATCTGGATCTATGCTATTTTCATCTGGGACTATAAGCATTATTATCAACCTTACTTCATTTTTCCCCCAAACTATAGGCTCTTCTAATATTCCCATGGAAATACTGAATTTATCACTTCCGTAGTTTACTGCATGAGGTAATCCCACGTAATTATCGAAAGCTGTTGGTGATTTATTTTCTCTCTCAATAAGCCTCTTCTTAAAATCTTTATCTAAAGTCAATACTTCTGATAAATTAGTAACCATGTAATCTATAGCACCTACATAATCTTTTCTTTTAATTATAAAAAACTGCTCTTGTGGTATACTCAGATGTATAAATGGTTTGTCGTAACCTTCATAGCTTGTATTACTATTTTTCAAATTATATTTTCTCTCTATTTCTTTCACTATCTGAGAGTCACTAAATATTGCATTTAGCTTTATAACTATAGGTTTTAGTTCATAATGAATATCAACAGTGGTAAAAATAATATCATAATTATTTAAAAGCTCTTCCGATACTTCTAAATCAGAATAGGTATCTATTTTCTTATTGTCTCCTAGTAATTTTCTTAACTTAATATCCAATAATTTTGCAGTACCAATGCCTGTCCCACATATTAAGGCTATATTTTTAATTGAATAATACTTATTATTTCTTCTTTCTACATAGCTTCCAAAATGGAGAGCTATATACCCAACTTCATCTTCTATTACCTTAACACCATAAAAACCTTCTATTATTTTTGCTGCTACTTTAGCCAAGGTATAGGGGAATGGGTAATATCTCTTTATATCTTCTATTAATGGGTTATGGATTGGTAAATTAAAGATAATTCTGTTTATTGCAAAGTTTAAATGGTATTTTAGATTTTCACACATATCCTTATCTTCACTTATATCTAGGCCCATTTGATTATATATTTCATCTCTTATTTCATCTACAAGTCTCTTGATTGCTGGTGTTATTTTTATTTCAGAATCAGCATTTTTTACTGGAGAATACCTTCCCATTAGTGGTAGTGTTAAATATATGACTTCATTTTCAGACAAACCTATACTCATCTTTTTAGAGATTAAATCTCCAATTTTTTGAGCTAGCTTAAAGTCATCTGTGTATATTAATTCCTTATGTTTTTCATCTAGTTTTTTTATATATTTTTGTTGTTTAATTCTAACTAAAAGAATCATTATAAAACTTAGTATATTTCTTAATACCTCATCTGAGATTTTATAATTATTATTTTTGAATAGGTCTATTAATTGACTTTCTAAGTCCTTATAAATATCTTCAGATATAAAAGTCCAATTATTACTATGCATAGATTCTTTTTCAAAACCTTTACACAAGAAATAAATAAAAAACAATCTCTTATTTATTTCATTTCCTTGAAGAGAAATTCCATCATTAGTTTTACCTTTTATTTGTATATTAAAATTAGTTAGTATGTGAGCTATTTTCTTCAAATCATTTATTAACGTAGTTCTACTCACATTTAACTCTTCAGCTAAATCATCTGTTTTAAAAGTATTTTCCTCGCTTATAAACTTTTTGATAATGTATGAACTTCTATCTGTGGATGTAATTAAGAACTTACAGTTGATTTTATCGTTTATATGCTTTTTTCTAATTTCCTCAAATTTCTCTTTATCATATTTTAATAACCTATACCCCCTATACTTATTATTCTCAACCTGAGCAATATCTTCTGCCAATATTTCATTTAATTGCTTTATATAATTTCTTATAGTTCTTGTGCTTACTTCAAGATATTGGGCAAGTTCTTCTAGTTTAAAATATTCTTTATCCTCCAATTTCATAAGAAGAATCATTAGTTTACTATCTATAGTTACTAGATTCATTATTCTCTTCCTTTCTCCCTCACCTGATAATTTAATCTTAGAATATTTTCTCAAATAAATTAATACATACTTTTTCATTTAACATGTGAAAATTATTTACTAATCTAATTTCTTAAATTAATCAAGTTTATTTTTATATAAATTTAAAGACTATATAGGTTTTGTTAGTACCTACATAGTCTTTGTATTTAAGTGTTTAACTTATATTTGGTAGTTTACTCTCTATTATATTTTTAACCTTTTTAGGCAATCCATCTAGTTCTTCCTTTGACAAGTCTTTTGTCTCTATCATCGGATGTATGTGTAACTCTACATCAGCTGGTTTGATTTTATTTCCGTTCTGCTCCATTAATTTATAAGAACCACTTATTGTAACTGGTATAATAGCAACCTTTGCCTTAGTAGCTAATTTAAAACTTCCTGCTTTGAAGTCTCCTAATTTATCCCCTTTACTTCTAGTTCCTTCTGGAAATATTACTAAAGAGTGTCCTGATTTTAATATATTAACACCCTGAACTATTGCTTCTGCTGATTTTCTTATATTACTTCTATCCATAAATACGCAATCTATAAATTCCATCCAAGTGTGTACAAGTGGCCATGATTTCATTTCTGCCTTTGCTATGTATCCTTTCGGCTTTTTTATATAACTTAAAAATAATGCTATATCAAAGTTACTTTGATGATTACCTATAAATAATACAGGTACATCTTTAGGTATATTCTCTTCACCATATATCTTTACTCTTGCTCCACTTAATTTCATTTGAGATAATGCCCATCTTCTAGTAGTTTTTTCAATATACTCTATTGCTTCTGGATTTTTTCCATCCTTTATCATTTTTTTAACCCTAAACATCTCTGGGGTTTTTAATAACAAGCTTACTGCAAAATGAGTATACCAAGCTATTGTTCTTAACATAAATATTCCTCCATACTTAGTGTATTATATCTATTATACATTTTTTGCGCATAAAGAAAAAGCTATTGGATTAACCAATAGCCTTTTTAATAAAATATTACATTGCTTCTTCGTCAAAATTGCCATCTTTAAATTGGCTGTTATAAAGATCTGCATAGAAACCATTTTGTTCTAATAATTGTTTATGATTTCCTTGTTCTATAACAGTTCCTTGATTCATAACAAGTATTAAATCTGCATCTTTAATTGTAGATAATCTATGAGCTATAACGAAGCTTGTTCTTCCTTCCATAAGCTTATTCATAGCTTTTTGGATATATACTTCTGTTCTTGTATCTACACTACTTGTTGCTTCATCAAGTATTAATATTGATGGATCTGCTAATATTGCTCTAGCAATTGTTAATAATTGTTTTTGTCCTTGAGATATATTTGAAGCTTCTTCATTTAATACTGTATCATAACCCTCTGTAAGAGTTCTTATGAAGTGGTCTGCGTGGGCTGCTTTAGCTGCTTCTATTACTTCTTCATCAGTAGCACCCTTTCTACCATAAGCTATATTTTCTTTTATAGTTCCTTGGAAGGACCAAGTATCTTGAAGTACCATACCAAATATATTTCTTAAATTTTCACGTCTTAAATCTCTTAAATCTACTCCATCAACAGTTATCTTACCACCATTTATTTCATAGAATCTCATAAGAAGATTTACCAATGTAGTTTTACCTGCTCCAGTAGGTCCTACTATAGCTATGGTTTGACCTTTCTTAACATCGATATTCATATTTTCTATAAGCTTAGAATCTTCTTTGTAGCTAAAGTCAACATTTTCGAATTTAACTTCACCTTTTACATTATCTAAAGTAACTGCGTCTTTTGAATCTGGTATTTCTTCAGCTTCATCTAAAACTTCAAATACACGTTCTGCTGCTGCAACTGTAGATTGAATTATATTAGCTATATTTGCAGTTTGGTTTATAGGTTGAGAGAACTGTCTCATATATTGTATGAAAGCTTGAATATCTCCTACGCTTATTGAACCTTTAGTAGCTAAATATCCACCTGTTACTGATACTGCAACGTAACCAATGTTATTAACAAAACCCATCAAAGGCATTATTAATCCAGATATAAATTGAGCTTTCCAACCTGATTTATATAAATCTTCATTTACATCATTAAATTTCTTTAGAGATGCTTTTTCTCTTCCGAATGCTTTAACTATATTATGACCTGAATACATTTCTTCTATATGACCATTTAACTCGCCTAAATGCTTTTGTTGAGCTGCAAAATATTTTTGAGATCTTCCTAATATAGGTCTTATAACAAAAATACTCACTGGAAGCACAACTATAGCTATAAGTGTCATTTTCCAACTTATTGAGAGCATCATACCAAGTATACCTACTATAGTAACTATAGATGTTATAAGTTGAGTTAATGATTGTTGAAGTGTTGCCGCTACAGTATCTAAGTCATTTGTAAAACGGCTTAATACGTCTCCCTTTGTTCTAGCATCAAAATATTTTAAAGGTAATCTTTCTAACTTATTATTTAAATCATTTCTCATATCATAAACAGTATTTTGAGCTACTCCTGACATTATCCAACCTTGAATAAATGTAAATACTGAACTTATAGCATAAAAGAGAATAAGTAATAATAATATATTTCTAACATACTCAAAGTCTATTTCTGGTTTATAACTTCCAAATACAGCTTTTATTGTATCTACATCCCCAGATTGCATAGCGGTATTAATTTTTGAGATATCCTCATCTGAAAGATATTTTTCTAATATTTCTTGAACTTTTTCTGACTGTTCTTTTGCTTCAGGAGTTTGCTGAGCATCTAAAGCCTTCTTCATTTGTTCTGCTGCTTGTGCTTGTATTTGAGGAGCTAATTTAGGATTAGCTTTTATCTGCTCTTCAATTTGCTTCTTTTGAGCATCCATTTGCTCCTTCATAGTAGTTACTGCTTCAGTAACCCCTTTACTCACTGCGCTATATTCATATTTTGCTACTATACCTTCAAATAATCTTGTAGTAGCCTTTCCCATTATCTTAGGACTAACTATAGAAAATATTGTAGCTAATATTGCTACTAAAAATACTGATATTATATGAACGGCTCTTGGTTTTAAATATCCTATTAATCTCCTTAAGGTTCCTTTAAAGTCCTTTGCTTTTTCCCCAGACATTACCACTCCGCCCATTGGGCCTCCACCCATTGGACCACCGCCTCTTTTTGGCGCATTGTTTTTCATTTCACTCATGATATCTCCTCCTCTGAAAGTTGTGAAGATACAATCTCACGATATATTTCACAGTTATTTAGAAGCTCTTTATGAGTTCCCATTCCTGCAATCTCACCTTGTTCTAATACTATTATTCTATCTGCATCCATTACTGTACTTACTCTTTGTGCAACTATTATTACTGTAGAGTCTCCTGTTTCTTTCTTAAGAGCAGCTCTTAACTTAGCATCTGTCTTTAAATCTAATGCCGAGAAACTATCATCAAAAACATATATTTCAGGTCTTCTAATCAAAGCTCTTGCTATAGCCAAACGTTGTTTTTGTCCACCTGATACGTTATTACCACCTTGAGCAATAAAAGAATCAAACCCATCTTTCATATTGGTTACAAAATCCAATGCTTGAGCAACCTCAGCTGCATGCTTAACTTCCTCATCTGAAGCATCTTCTTTACCATATCTTATATTATCTGAAACACTTCCTGAAAATAATACTGCCTTTTGAGGAACTATTCCAACTTTATTTCTTAAATCTTCTTGAAGCATATCTTTTATATCTACGCCATCTACTAATATACTTCCTTTTTCCACATCATAAAAACGTGGTATTAAATTAATAAGTGCTGATTTACCTGAACCAGTACTACCAATTATAGCTGTAGTTTCACCTGGTTTTGCATCAAACGAAATATTGCTAAGTACAGGTTCTTCTGCTCCTGGGTATCTAAAATATACATTCTTAAATTCTACATGCCCACTTTCAACTTTTTTATTATTAGGGTTCTTAGGGTCTAGTATTTCTGGCTTTAAATCTAAAACTTCATTTATTCTTACTGCTGATGCTGATGCTCTTGGTATTAATATAAACATCATGGCAACCATGATAACAGACATCATTATTTGCATAGCATATTGAATAAATGCCATCAAATCACCAACTGCCATTTCTCCTAAATCTATACGATTTGCTCCAAACCAAAGGATACCTATAGTCAATAAGTTAAATATAAACATCATAAGTGGCATTAAAGTTGCTAATAATTTATTAACTTTAATAGCTGTGTCAGTTAAATCTTTATTTGCTGCTTTAAATCTATCTTTTTCAAAATCAGTTCTATTAAAAGCACGTATAACCCTTATTCCTGTTAATCCTTCTCTAACTACTAGATTTAGTTTATCAACCTTTGTTTGCATGCTTTTAAATAGTGGCATTCCTTTTACAGCTACAAATATCATCATACCTAAAACTAAAGGAATAGCTGCTGCAATAACTCTAGCTAGATACGTATCTTTAGAAAGAGCCATTATAAGCGCACCAACAAACATTATAGGTGCCATAACTAATATTCTAAGTCCCATTACCATTACTGTTTGAACTTGTGTTATATCATTTGTTGTTCTTGTAATAAGAGAAGATGTTGGGATTTTGTTAAACTCATTAAGAGAAAATCCTTCTACATGAGTAAATACTTCTCTTCTAACATCTCTTGAAAATGCCATAGCAACTTTGGACGCAAACAATGCTGCTACAACTGAGCATAAAGTTCCTCCTAAAGCCACAAGTAACATCTTTCCACCCGTTTGTAATATATAATCAACATCACTATTTACTATTCCAGTATCAACTATATCAGACATCAAATTGGGTAAATTTAATTCTGCCATAACTTGAAAATATATTAATACTAATATAACTACGACCGAAATCCAATACTTTTTCAAAAACCTAAATAATTTGATCATTCATTTCATCTCCATTCACATAGTCTTACATTAATCATTGCAGTTATCTAAATTTTTATTTGTAATTTCTTCTAAATTACTTTTCATCTGCATTAATAATCTTCTGAAAATTACTAGCTCATCTTCAGTAAAATTTTTAAAACATTCCTTTTTGATTCCATTATAATAACTTTTAAGCTCTAAACTTAATTCCTTGCCAATTTCTGTTGTGTAAACTCTCATAACTCTTTGATCTGCTTCATCAACTTTTCTTTTAATAAATCCTGCCTTTTCTAATTTCTTTATCATCCCTGTAACTGTAGCAGGTTTTATATTAAGAACTTTTGCAAGTTGATTTTGACTAATTCCTTCTTCATGCCCTATTACCCCTAACAAATGAGCTTGACCAGGATGAAGACCTATCTTTTCCAACAATTGATGGGCTCTATGAAAGTTGAGTTTTATAACTTGATGAAAAATTCCATATAATGATTCTCCATAATTCTGTTCTATTTCTCTCACCTCCAATTAGTTAGGCAACTAAACTATTTATTATATTACCACCATAAATATTTTTAGTCAATATCTTTATAATTCCAATTTATTAATAAAACATTAATATCATTTCAGATTATGCAAATAGGGTATTTACTTGCTTTATCTATATAATATTTATAGTTTGTTGTGTTTAAATTAACTAATGTAAATATTTTCACATCGTTTTGTTCACAAAAATTTTAGTTAGCTACCTAATTAATTTTCACCCTAAAATTATATTCTTACTAATTGTTTATTGCTACAATAACAATTTATATTTACTATAATAATTCATAACCTAAGGTCAAGGTCAACAGTATATATCATATTTATAAACTGAATTTAAACTACTTAATAAACTTACTAGATAAATAAATAGTAAATGTACTTCCATTACCTAACTCACTTTGAACCTCTATTGAACCTTTGTGAACTTCAATAATTCTTTTTACTATTGAAAGACCCAATCCATTACCCCCAATTGATCTAGCTCTAGCTTTATCAGCTTTATAAAAACGTTCAAAAATATGCAGTTGCTCCTCTTCATCAATTCCTATTCCAGTATCTATTATCTTAAACTCAACTTTATCTTGAACTTGGCTTAAATATATTTTTATTTGTCCATTTTCTTCTGTGAACTTTATACTATTATGAATTAAATTAGTCCACACTTGATTAAGCATTCCTTCATCTCCTATTATCTCTACTTCCTCCATAAATATTTCAAATTTAATATTTTTTCTTTCCCAATGAGGCTCAAGAGATAATATAGTGCTCCTTATCTGTTTATCTAATCTATAGCTTTTAAGTTGAAGCTCAACTTGATCTGAATCTAAAGTCGCTAGTTTAAGCAAATTATCCCCTAGTTTGGATAATCTAGTACTTTCAGTTTCAATAATATTTAAGTAATGAACCCTCTCTTCTTCACTCAAATTATTATTTCTCAATACTTGTGCAAAACCTTTTATGGAAGTTAGAGGAGATTGAATCTCGTGGGAAACATTAGAAACAAATTCTTGCCTCATTTTTTCCATTGTACTTAGCTCTAAAGCCATGCTATTAACCCCTTTTACTAAGGCCACAAATGGTTTAATTTTGTTATGATCATACTCTAGTTTTACATTAAAATCTCCTTTTGACATTTTTTCCATTGCTTCTACTATAGATTTAAACATGTTGATTTGATACTCCCTATAGTTTTTGCTGCCAAAATTAATTGTTGAAAATATTGTTGTAACTAGAAAAAATATTCCTAAAAGGGAATTTATCATCTGAGTAATCAGTATATTAGGAGTTTTCCCTATAGTCTTATAAATAAAACTAGTGATAAAGAAAGCTAACATAATAAATGCACTTAATACAATTAATCCTAAGAGAACTCCAACGATATTATGAATTTTACCTTTTCTAAATCTCATTATTTCACCTCTATCCTATATCCAAGGCCTCTAATTGTCTTTATCTTAAAGGAATATTTGTTTTCTGGAAATCTTTCTCTAAGCCTATTAACATGAACATCTAGAGTTCTTTCATTGCCTTCAAAATCATAACCCCATATATCTTCAATTAATTCATCCCTTGAAAAAGTTCTTCCTGGATAACTTCCAAGCTTAAACAAAAGTTCAAATTCTTTTAAAGGTAAGTTTAAATTTTCACCTCTATCTGTTACCTCATAAGTTTTGTGATTAATTGATAACTCTCCAACCTCTATTATTTCAGAAGCAGTTATAAGATATCTTTTAAGCAAAGCTTTTACTCTAGCTACTAATTCTAATGGTTCAAAAGGTTTAACCATATAGTCATCAGTTCCTAGCTCAAAGCCCTTTACTTTCTGTGTTATGTCCCCCTTAGCTGTAAGCATAAGTATAGGCATATCATAGTATTTTCTAATTTCCTTACATAAATCCCAACCATCCATATTAGGCATCATTATATCAATAACCGCAATATTAACCTTTTCTTTTTGAATTTCTACAAGTGCCTCTACTCCATCAGAAGCCTCTAGTATATCAAATCCCTCATTTTTCAAAAGTACCTTTACTAACTCTCTAATATATGGATCATCATCAACTATAAGTATTTTGCTCATATTGATTTCACCTCTCTTTATTTATTATAATTCTACACAACTTTTTTAAACTGAATTTAAATAAAAATAAGGTTATTTCCATTAATTGAAAACAACCTTATTTTTATTATTAAATTTTAAAATGTTTTACTGCCTCAATCATATCTCTAGCCGTTTCATGAAGCCTATCAGATAGTCCTGATAAGTCTACAATTGTAGCTGACTGTTCTTCTACTGATTGAGTAACCTCTTCTACAGAAGCTGACAGTTCTTCTGATTCCGAACTTATATTCTGAACATTATTCATCACTTTATCTTTTATTGTATTAGTATTTTTTATTATCGTTGATACATTATTTATTTTAGGAATTACTACATTTATTTGATTAACGATAGTATCAAATGCAACAATTGTATTAGATATTATTTCTGACTGTTCTTCAAATTTATCTATAGATTTCATGGCTGTATCTGATACCATTTTTGAATTATTTGATATATTTTTTATAAGTTTTGCTATAATTTCTGAAGATTCTAATGTTTGCTCTGCTAATTTTTTAACTTCGTTTGCAACAACTGCAAAACCATTTCCAGCTTCATTTGCTCTTGATGCTTCAATTGCTGCATTTAAAGAAAGTAAGTTGGTTTGCTTTGCAACATTATTTATAGTTTCACTTATTGAATTAATTTCAATTATGTTATCATCTAGAACCTTTATTCCACTTGACATTTCTTCAAAAGATTCTCGCATATCCTCCATGCTTTTTACTACATAATTAATTTTTTCTGTTCCATCATCAGCCATGGACCTAATTGATGTGCTTTCTTTCTCCATTGTATGAATTTCTAAACTAATTTCCTCTAATGAATAAGCTAATTCTTTAAGCTTATTCATGGCTTCAGATAGATTATCATTTTGTACTGAAGTACTATCAGCTACGCTATTCATTGTACTGCTTATTTCTTCACTAGCACTAGCTACCCCTTCTGAAGATAATTTAAGTTCTTTTGAATATTCCTCTATGTCCTTAGAAACCACCTTTATATCAGAAATCATTTTTCTCAAACTTCCATTTGTACTACTTATGTTTAAACTTAAATCTTTAAGCTCATCTTTTGACTTTATATTTATTTCTTGGGTTAAATCTCCTAATGCCATTTCCTTTAAGTAATCTCGTATCTTTACTAAAGGTTTCGTTATACTTAAAGATATGATTACAGCTATACCTATAGATACTAAAAATACTATAATCGATATTATTGATATATCAACTATCTTTTCTTTTAGCCCTTGAAGCATTGCTTCATTATCCATCTTCACAATAACTAATCCAGATATATTAACCTTTGCACTTGCTGCTGCTACTCCATCAGTCCCACTTTCTTGTGAAGTCGTAGCTGATGATACTGCATCCGTTGTCCCTGCAAAACTTGTTGAAGAACCTGTTTTGTATAGAGGAACTGCCGAATAGTAATTGGCTTCTGAGTTTTCTTCTAATGAAAAACTTAATGCTTTATTATTTGAAATTAAATCTTTAGTATATTCATTATTAAATGATTGTCCCACTAATCCCTTATTAGTATTTGCAACATATCCTAATTTATCATTAACTATTCCTATAGAATCTACTAATGGATATTGCTCAAGTAATTCTTTTATTTTCTCTTGCAATTTTTCAGTTTGCTCTATTCCTATAGGTGATACTACCTTTTCAATATGTTCTGCATAAGCATAACTTTTATCTAATGCTTCTTCCTTCATTTGCTTATAGGAATTGAAAATTTCAAGTCCTAAAAAAGCTATAAGGTTTATTAATATCACCGACAAAAAGCCTAAAATCATTTTTTTCTTTATAGAATTAAGACTAAATATACTACCTTGTTTACTACTGCTCACTCTAACCTCTCCCTGTATTTTAATTCAATTGAAATTCATTATCTCTATGCTTAGTTTAAAGAATAACAATCTCAAATTCTATTGTCAACATATATTTCCTATTATACCAAATTAATTTACTTCTTTCTTTATTTTTCCTCAACTAATTTTTTTCTTTAATTTAACTATTGCAAACCTCAATTTATTATCTTATAATATTAACTAACAAATAGTAAGTCAATAATTTTTTATAAGGATGTGTTCCTATGAATCAAAGTATTTTTGTAGCCCACGGGGCTCCAACTCTAGTATTCGAAAATAATAAATATACTGAATATTTAAAGCAATATGCTAAAACTATAAATAAACCTAAAGCCATAATAATTTTCTCAGCTCACTGGGAATCAGATATACAATTAATAGGTGCAATGAAACCTTATGATATGATATATGATATATGATTTTTATGGATTTCCAAGAGAATTATATGAGGTAAACTATCCAGCTAGCTCTGATTCAATATTAGCAAAAAAAATTCAAAGTATTCTAACTCAAAATAATATTGATAGTAAGTTAGATTTTTCTAGGGGTATTGACCACGGGGCTTGGTCAGTACTAAAGCTTATGTTTCCTAATATAGATATTCCCGTAATAACAATGTCTGTTAATCCAAAGCTGTCTAATAAATCTCAATATGAAATAGGTAAAGCTCTATCCCCACTAAAAGATGAAGACATATTAATTATTGCTAGTGGTGGTATAGTTCACAATCTTGGAATGGTTGATTTCTATAAAGAAAATTCTATAGATTCTTGGGCTTTAGATTTCAATAATTGGATTAAGAAAGCTATAGAAGAATGGGATACTGATAAACTTTTTAAATATGAAAGTTTAGCTCCAAGTGCATCTTTAGCGGTTCCTAGAAATGAACATTTTATCCCTCTACTCATTGCTATGGGTGCAGGTGATCACTCTAAAGATGGTGAATCTTTGATAAGCACCTTCCAATATGGTAATTTAGCCTTAGATTTATTCAGATTTAGTTAATTATGAGGCCTCCTTTATGATAAAATATATTTAGAAAAAGGAGGCTATTTTATGAATAAAACTATTGGATTTATTGGGTGTGGAAATATGGCTCAAGCCATTATAGGAGGTATAATAACATCTAACTTTATTTCTAAAGAAAATGTTATTGCATCAAACCCATCTAAAAATAAACTTGATATTTGCCGTGATAAATACGGAATAGAAATCTATCCTGGGGATAATATATCAGTTGCTAAAAAGTCAGATATATTAGTTTTAGCTGTTAAACCACACTTTTATAGTGATGTAATTAAAGAAATTAAGGACTATATAAAAGAAGATGTTTTAATAGTAACCATAGCAGCTGGAGTAAGCATAGATTTCGTTGAGAAAAATTTCTTTTCAAACATAAAAGTAATTAGAACTATGCCAAATACGGCTGCACTTGTTAATGAAAGCATAACTTTATTATGTAAAAATTCAGCTGTTAGCCATGATGAATTTGCCTTAATAACAGATATGTTTAATAGTATAGGTAAAACAGAGATTATTCCTGAAGCAATGATAGATAAAACTCTTGCCATAGGAGGTTCTTCTCCTGCACTTGTTTATATGTTTATTGAAGCTATGGCAGATGGCGCGGTACTTCAAGGTGTTCCAAGGGACAAAGCCTATAAAATAGCAGCTCAAGCAGTTTTAGGTTCAGCTAAAATGGTTTTAGAAACAAATCTTCATCCTGGAGCCTTAAAGGATATGGTATGTTCTCCTGGTGGAACAACTATAGAAGCTGTTTATACTCTCGAGAAAAATAATTTTAGAGGTTCTGTCATAGAGGCAGTAGATAGCTGCACTAAAAAAGCTATAAAAATGAATAGTCAAAATTCAAAATAAAAAAGGCAATTGCACCAGTAGTTTTTAGCTACTATTGCAGTTGCTTTTTTTTGCTCAAATGTGCAAATGATTAAATGTTCAGATATGCAGATAAGCATTTGCGCATTTAAATATATAAATATTTAAATATATATTTACGAATTTATGTACTCACATAGATTTTTACAAAACTCACTAGTTCTGAAATCTCATAAAATACCTTAGGATACTTAATTCTTTCTTTATCCATTACAAAGACCTCTACCTCTTCTTTAAGTGCTGCCATTATCTTTTCTCTAGTTCCGCCTTCTTTTCCTGAATCTTTCATCAATATTCCCTTGCAATTAAATTCCTTTAGGCACGCTCTATTAAATTCCTCTGAGTGAGATCCTTTTAGAGCTATTATATCATCAGGGCTAACTCCAAGTTCTATCATCTTTTTCATGACCTCTATAGATGGCAGTACCCTATGCATAAATCTATTTTTTAAGTTCATTTTGAGTATTTTTTCAACGCTTTTACTTCCTGTGGTATTTAAGATAGTACCATCAAATACTTTTAGTTTTTCTTCTAGTTCTTCAAAATTAGAAACTATATTTACCTGTGAGCATTCTTTGAACTCTTCTAATATACCTTTTCTTTCATATCTTAAATAGACAATCCTAAGCTTATTACATACCTCTATTACATTTTTAGAAACTTCTACAGCATAAGGATGTGAGGCATCTATCAGCAAATTAATATCTAACTCTTTAAACTTCTCTTCAAGTTCTTCCTTGTTTAAAGGTTTTGTATTAAGAATTTTATACCTATATTCTTTTAATAAGTCTCCTCCATAGCTAGTAGCTGTAGATACAAATATATCCTCAGTAAACTCGTTTAGTCCCTTAAGTAATTCTCTTCCTTCTGAAGTTCCAACAATTATTCCAATCATTTCTTTTGCTCCAGTTTATAGCCTCTAGGGGTAATAAAGAAACCATCTTTTATATAACTTTGAGAATTTCCTATGATAACTATACTCATCATATCTACATTTTCATCAGTAAACTCACCTATAGTTGTTAGATAAGCTTCTTGTCCATCTCTTAAAGCATTTTTAACTATCCCAATAGGTGTAGAATCATCTCTAAATTCTTTTATTATTTCTATAGATTCTTTTAAATAGTCTGGTCTTCCTTTAGATTTAGGATTATATAAAGAAATAATAAAATCACCTTCTGCAGCCAATTTTATTCTCTTTTTAATAAGCTCATAATCTGTCATAAGGTCAGAAAGTGAAATGTTACAGTTATCATGCATAAGTGGTGCTCCAAGTACTGATCCCGCTGCTGAAGATGCTGTTATTCCGGGAATAACTTCAACATCATGATTTTTTTCTTTAAGTTCTAATATAAGTCCAGCCATTCCATAAATCCCTGAATCTCCAGTACTTATAACTGCTACATCCTTATCCTCTGAAAGTTTCAAAGCCTCTATACATCTAGCTTCTTCACCTTTCATTCCATTTGAATATATTTCTTTATCCTTTATTAAGGGTTTTACCATATCTATGTATTTAACATATCCTACTATTACGTCAATCTTTTCCAAAACCTCTTTTGCTTTTATAGACATTTGATCTAATCCACCAGGTCCTATACCTATTACATATAATTTACCCATCTATTATCTCCCTTCTCCTATGCAAAGAGTCATTCCTTCTTTTGATATTCTCTCAACAACAATTTCTCCCCCGCTTAAATAAACACAGGGTTCTGCAACTGCTCCAACACCTATAGATTTTCTAACAAAATCGCTACACTTAAATAAATGCTCTATTTTCCTAACCTCACCCCTAGAATGAATTTCTAAAGGAACGCTAAAAACTTGAGAAATATTTAAGATAGCCTCTTCCTTAGACTTTAAATCTATGGTGGATATTTTTAATACGGAATCTTCTCTATATCCGTACTCTTTTAAACTTTCTCTTATAAAATTTAACATTTTTTCTTTAGGTACATCTTTCCTACAACCGATTCCTAAGATGAGATTTTTCCTTACTAAAACTAAAGCTTCTGAACCACTTATTTTATTAGTGACTTTAACTTTAGGTAAGTTCTCACTACCTTCAGTACATTCAATATATCCTTTAGGAATATCTATAATTTTATCTTCATCTTCAAATACAACTTTTTTCCCTTCTATTAAAAAAGCTGATATATCCTTAGCTTTTTTCATATCAGATATTAATAAATTATTTTCCTTTGATATCATATCAGGAGCTTTTACACCTAAAGAATCTGTTGCTGTGGTTATAATTGGCATAGCCTTTAGAATTTCACTAACTTTTACTGCAAGTTCATTTCCTCCACCTAAATGTCCACTTAAAAGAGATATAGCATATTCTCCTTTAGCATCTACAACAACAACTCCAGGATCTATTGTTTTTCCTTTTAAATAGGTCGCAATAGCCCTTACAGCTATTCCTGTAGATGAGATAAATATTATTCCTTTTGCTTTTTCCATAGCTTCTTTTGTTATTTCATTTAGACCAACTGCTTTAATCTTATCTTTAGAGAAATATACGCTGCTGAAATTCTTACTTAGCTTTTCTCCCAAAATATCGCCTAGGCTCGAAACACTAAGGATATAAATCATCTATTTTACTCCCTTTCTAAATTCGTGAGTAAATGTCTTATCATATAGTAGAGATTTTTCATACTCACTGTCTATAAAATCTCCAACTAATATTTGAGCAAACTTCTTAATTCCAGCTTCTTTTACTTTTACTGCTATATCCTCTAGTGTGCCTATAATTATTCTCTCATCTTCCCAAGTAGCTCTCTCTATAACAGCTACAGGAACATCTTCTCTTCCATAACCTTTTTTAAGTTTTTCGACAACTTTATCAATCATTCCTACCGAAAGAAACAATGCCATAGATGCCTTATGTGAAGCTAAGCTTTCTAAAGATTCATTTTCTGGTACTGGCGTTCTACCTTCTACTCTTGTTAATATAACAGTTTGACTTACTGATGGAAGAGTAAACTCTCTTTTAATACTAGAAGCCGCTGCTGTAAATGAGCTCACTCCCGGAACAACTGTATATTCTATATTCAACTTTTCAAGTTCATCCATCTGTTCTTTTATAGCCCCATAAATAGAAGGATCACCTGTATGAAGTCTTACTATTATAGAATCTCCTTGAGAATTTTCTTTCATCACTTCTATAACCTCTTCTAAGGTCATGCTAGCAGAATCATATATCTTACAACCTTCTTTGCAGAAGTCCAAGTGCTTAGGACTAACTAAAGAACCTGCATAAATAATCACATCACAAGTTTTTATAAGTTCTCTTCCCTTTACTGTTATTAAATCTACATCCCCAGGGCCTGCCCCTACAAAGTAAACCATGCTACTTCCTCCTATCTATTAGCTATTATTAAAGACATATACTCACATTCTGATAATATTTCTTCTCTGCTAGATGTAATTACTTGACCTTCTCTCCCTGCTTTTCTAACCATAACATAGTTAAATCCCTTTTCTTCAAGTACATCTAATACTTCTTTTTCTCTTTTATAAACCTTCATTATTACAACATACTTTTCATCTTTTATATCATTAATTCTTCTTGCTGGAAGTACTAAAAGAGGTTCATTTCCCATAACTACTGGCCTTCCAGTTAGTGCAGCAGATGCGCAGAAAGAAGTTATTCCCGGTACAGTTTCAACCTTAAATCCGCTTTCTTGTATATATCTTAATAAATGAACATAAGTGGAATATACTAAAGGGTCACCTATAGTTAAAAAACTTACTATTTTCCCTTCTTGAAGCCTATTTTTTATAATTTCATAAGCTTCTAGTACCTTTCCATCAGTATTTTTTTTACCCATTGGAAAATGAGCTATTATAACTTCAGTTCCTTCTTTTATAAATTCCTTTGTAGTTTCGTAGGCTATGCTATCTCCCTCTTCTTCTGAAGATGGTGCTACTATTACTTGTGATTCTCCTATAGCTCTTACTGCTTTTAAAGTTAATAGTTCTGAATCTCCAGGTCCTACCCCTATTCCATATAGTTTACTCATGTATTTTTTCCTTTCTTCCACTCACAATATATATTCCATTATTGCTCATCATCATGTAACTATTATTTCTATTTTTACTTATATGAACCTCTGTTATGTCAACTTTATAATTAAGTTTTCTTAGGGTTTCGCAAGCTTTATAGCAGTTATCCAAAGTAATAAAATTTAAAACTACTCTTCCATCTTGCTTTAATATTCTATGACCTTCTTCAATTATTTTCTCTAAATTGCCACCTGTTCCACCTATAAATATCCCATCAAAACTTTCACCAGAAAGCTTTTGCAATTCTTCTAAAGCTTCTCCTTTAATTATATCTAAGTTGATACAACTAAACTTAGCTTTATTTTGAAGAATTAATTCGTACGCTTCCTCATCTCTTTCAATAGCAGTTACTTCTTTACAGAATTTACTCATTTGAATAGATATTGAGCCTGTTCCAGCTCCAACATCTAACATCTTATCATCTTTTTCTAACTCTAATTTAGCTATGGAAAGAATTCTTACTTCTTCTTTAGTCATAGGAACCTTTCCTCTTATGAACTCTTCATCTTTTATAAATTTCACGTTCTCTCCACCACCATTATGTTTAATTCACTAAACTCTTTTAACGCTACTTCTTTTGGACTTCCTATAGTAATTTTCTCATCCTCATAAGAAAGATTTTCTCCTACATAAATGGTACATTCTATATTTTCATCATGTAGTTGTTTTGCAAGCTTGGTTGGGTTATTTATCTTATCCGTCAGCCATATAGATAAGTTGACCTCTCTAACTTCTTTTATAAAATCTCCCTCTCGTCCATGGAGAGAAGATAATTTTGCTTCTTGCCAAGGCTTCCCTAGTTTACTCATAAGATACTGAAAAGAACTTATTCCAGGAATTACAGTAATTTCTTCATTAATATTTCTTTTAAGATAATTAAGTACTCCATAAAAACACGGATCTCCAGAAGCTACTATACTTATATTTTCAGAAGGATTATTTTCTATAAACTCTATTATACCTTTTAAATTATTCACCGCTACCTTAGATGCAGATATAAAATCCAAACTTTCCACTGCTCTAGAAAATCCTATAATTATTGAGCTATTATTTAAGGTCTCAATAGCTTTAAGTAACATGTATTCTTTACTTCCTGGCCCGAGTCCAACTAAAGTAATCAAGTTCTTTCCTCCTCACTATTAAATAGAAGTTTAGCTTCTTTTCCTCCCCAGTATAAAACAACCTCTGAGGTTAACTCATTCATCACATACTGCTCCATTTTTGCTTTTGCTTTTAGAGCTATAGTTTTATATATAGACTTATATTCATCTGGAATTATCCTAACAGCACCTTCTGTAGTTTTTTCATTATAAACAGCTGTCACTAATTCTAGTGGAGCTCCTATTAAAGCTAGTTCTAATGCTATAACTTCAAGTCTCATATCACAAACTTTTGAATGTGTATTAAAGGCACCAGCTGCTACTTTTCCAAGTTTCCCTATATGTCCTATTATAGTAACTTTCTTAACAGAATAGTATCTCGCTGCTTCTAAAGCAAATCCAACATAATTAGATATAGTTACCATCTTATTTTTATCATAACCTAATGTCTCTCCAAACTTCTCTCCCATATTTCCAAATATAAATATTAACTCATCATAATAGGCAGCTTTAGCTTTCATTTCTATTTCAATAGTTTCTTTTAAGGCTTCCTCTGACATAGGATAAACTATTCCTGAAGTTCCAAGTATACTTATTCCACCTAATATATTAAGCCTAGGATTAAAGGTTCTTTTCGCTACTTCTTCTCCTTCAGGAACAAAAATAGTTATCGCGACTCCTTTATCTTCTGGAAGAACTTTAGTTACTTCTTTTTCTATCATAAGTCTTGGAACTGGGTTTATTGCGGCCTCTCCCTTTTTTATATAAAGACCTTCTCCACAAACTACCCCTACACCTTTTCCACCTTTTAGAGAATATCTGTCTTTTGATTTCTTAGCAGTTGCCCATATTTCTATTCCGTGGGTTACATCTGGGTCATCTCCCCCATCCTTTACTACACAACAAGAAACAAAGTTTTCTCCTCTTTCTATAGTTTTTATAGGAAGCTTAAGTGGTATTCCTGCTGGAGTATCAATATCTATAAACTCTAAATTAAGATCTTTATAAAGCATTAAGGTAGCAGCCTTCGCAGCTCCAGTTGCACAAGAACCTGTGGTATAACCACATCTTAGCTTTTTCCCTCCAGCATTAACATACATGTCTAACATTATTCTCTCTCCACCAGCATATACATAAGAGCATTTACTATAGCTGCAGCTATATTACTTCCACCTTTTCTCCCCCTTATAGTTATCATAGGAATATCAAGTTGTTCTATTTCTTCTTTAGACTCCCTAGCCCCTACAAATCCTACAGGCGCTCCAATTATAAACTTAGGATTAGCTTTTCCCACTTCATATAAGCTCTTTAGATTAAACAATGCTGTAGGTGCATTTCCAAATACAAAAAACTCTACACCTTCCTCTGATGCCTTAGCTACAGCTGCCATTGAACGAGTTATTTTTTCTTCCTTAGCTTTTTTAGCTACTTCTTCAAGAGATACATAAGTTATGACTTCACACCCTAACTGTTTTAGAGCTTTTTTATTTATACCAGCTGCAATCATGTTTGTATCTGTGTATATCTTTACTCCACTTTTAAGAAGCTTTTTAGCTTCCTCTATGGCACCGTCTCTTATATAAACTAAATCTTTATATTCAAAATCTGCTGATGTATGGATAACTCTTTTTACTATAGAAAGTTCTTCCTCAGTAAAGTTATGAGCTCCCATCTCACTCCCTATTATTTCAAAACTTCTTTGCTCTATTTCCATTGGATTCTTAATGTACTCCACGGCTCTTCTCCTTACAACTGTTAATTATTTCTTTAAGAAACTCTATATTTGAGAAAAAATGAATATGAGCATATGCTCCTAAAGTATTTTTCTTAATATATCCACATTTCCAACTTTTCAAGCTTCCATCATAAGCTCTTTTCTCTAAAGTATAAACCTTCTCTTCATCAGAATTTATAGTTGATTTATGAAACTCATGTGCTCTTACTTTTAATGATCTTCTTATTAAGGAATTTTCTTTAACATCTATAAAGGTGTATCCAAAGTTATTTAGTTTATCAGTCATAACTGATTCTCCTTTAAATACGCCAACCATTTTCTCCCCTTCTATTTCTTCCATAAGGTACATGAGGCCTCCACACTCTGCATAACAAGGCAAACCGTCTTCAAGATTATCTTTAAGACTTTGTATGAAGCTTGTATTTTTAGATAACTCTTCTCTAAAAACCTCTGGGTAACCTCCACCTATATATATGAAGTCAAGTTTATCAGGTAGCTTTTCATCCTCTAAAGGCGAAAAATACTTAATCTCTCCTATTTCCTCTAAAAGCTCTATATTTTCCTTATAATAAAATGAAAAAGCCTTATCCCTAGCTATTCCTATTTTTAGTCCCCTTTTCCTTAGGTGAAAATTATCATTAAATCTTTCTGTTTCTACTAAGCAGTTAAGTAATCTATCAACATCAACATTATCCTCTATAAGCTCTGCTATTGTAGATATTTTTTCATCTAAATCATCTACTTCTGAACTTTGAACTAATCCTAGATGCCTTGATTTTAATGATATTCTTTCATCTTTAGGTACATATCCTAAAAGAGGTACATCTATCTTTTTATCAAATATAGTTTTTAATAATGAATAATGACTTTCAGTTATATTATTGAGTATTATTCCTGCAAAATCTGTTCCTGAAAACTCTAATATTCCACTAACTTCAGAAACAAAGGTAACACTTGAAGCTCTTGGGGTAAGTACTAAAATCACAGGTATATCTAAAAGCTGAGATACATGTGCTGTAGAGGCTTCTGAGGTGCATCCCATACCATCATATACCCCCATTACACCTTCTATTATTCCAATTTCGCCTCTACCTCTTGAATAAACTGCTTTAAGCCCATCTTCTCCTTGCAAAAAATAATCAAGATTTCTAGAAGGATTTCCTGTTACCTTTTCATGAAAAGCTGGGTCTATATAGTCTGGTCCAATTTTGTAAGGTGCAATATCATATCCTTTATCTTTAAGTAATCTCATAAGACCTAAAGTAAATGTGGTTTTTCCTCCACCTGAACAGTTAGATGCAATTATTATTGATTTCATAAGGACCTCCTTATTTTAATTCATAATTCCCTTTTTACTTTCACCCATTCCTTCATATTTACCACTTATAGCTTCTTCTAGATGTCTTAAATATATATTTCTAATTTCTTTATATTCTCCTAAACCTTTAAATATCTTTTTAACCTCTATATCTTCCTCTTTAAGTCTTAGATACCAAGATTCTTCTTCCTCAGAAAATATATCATTTTTAGCATGGTCTCCTGCCACTAAAAGGAATGGCGTTAAATTTATTTCTTTAACATTATATTTTTTCAAGGTTTTAATTACCCCTTCTATAGATGGGTAACCTTCAACCGTTCCTACAAATGCATTATCATAATCTAGTTCTCTAAACCTATTTTGAAGACAACCATAACAAGAGCTTGCTGGATGATTGGTTCCATGTCCTACTAATAGAACATTTTCTCCCTTTGGCATAACTTTTTTAAGCTCATCAATTAAATCATCGTAATCTAAATTAACCTCTTCTGATTGGAAGTATAATAAAGGTCGTCCTATAATCAAACTCTTAAAGCTTTCTTTATAGCTATTTACAACTCTCTTTATATAGTCATATTCTTCTCCTGGAATTATATGAAGAGGTTGCACAACAACTTCATCATATCCACATAACTTAAGATTTTTTAAAGCTTCCTCTGGTGTCATTACATTCATATCATACTTATCTTTTAAACTTTTTATTATCATATGTGAGGTAAACGCCCTAAAAACATCATATTCATTTTTATATTTTTCCTCTACTTCTTTTTCGATAACCACTATGGTTTTATCTAAGGTATCTAAGTGAGATGTTCCAAAACTTGTGATCAATATTGCTTTTTTCATTCCTTCAACTCCTATAAAAAAACCTCTATCCATTTGGATAGAGGTAAAAGTGCAAGACAAATATAATGGTAATATAATTCCACCTATTCTTATATCACTTTCCTTCCCTCCGAAGGATTAGCTATAAAAAATTAGGCAGGTCTCCTGACTTAGGGTTCATCCTCCTTCTTCCTTCCCAGTAAAACCAGTGGATCATTAGAATTCGTCACCCTTTACAGTAGCGGGGGCTGTAGAGGCTTTTAACCTCTTTCCCTTTTAAATTTATTTCCCAGGAAATAAATACCATAACTTCTCTTGTTATTCTGTTAATGAAATTATATCTCAAAAAGCAAACTTATACAAATACTTTCCTACACTAAAAACTTATTTAACACTTGCTTAAACTCATCTTCACTTTCTGTAATAAAAGCTTCAAATTCTCTTCCATTAAGCTTAACAGCCTTAGCTAATTCTAATAAAAATTCCGGCACCTTATCTTGAAGTATGTCCCCATAATAGTCACCTATTCTAGTTTTTCCTTCACCTAGATCACCTTTAATATGAAGTTCAAAAACATTTTTAGGTCCATCTCCAACTCTTTTCATCTTTCCACAAAAACCTATATTCCCAACTTCATGAACTCCACAAGAATTAGGGCATCCTGAAATATGTACTCTTGGAAGTAAATCTTCCTTTATACCTTCAGCCCTAAACATATCTATTATCTCGTTTAGAGTTTTTTGTCCATTTAAAACTCCCATTTGGCAGATAGGTGTACCAATGCAAGCAACCGATTGTTCTAATCTTGTTTCTCCACCTAACCCCTCTGTAAGGCTAACTATTTTTTTAGCTTCTTCTCCATTTAGGTTTCTTATATATAAACCTTCCTCCATGGTAAGTCTTATTTCAACATCATCCATATTTTCTATTTCATCTATAAGAGTTTTTAACACAGATAATTTTAGTTGCCCTCCTACTGGATGGAAGTATACGCTATATAAGCCTTTTTGTTTTTGAGCTATAATTCTTTTATTATTTATTGTAATTTCCTTACCTTCTTTTGTTATATCTTTTATCTCCAAGTCTAAAGGCAAGTTCTCAGCTTTCTTAACTTCTTCTAAATGTTTTTTATAACATTTTATAAAATCATCTTTACCCATTCTGTCTAAAATATATCTGATACGAGCTTTTCCATGATTTTTATAATCTCCTTCAGCCATAAATAAATTAGTTATAGCCTCAACATGATATAAAACATCTTTTGGTTCTATTAGTTCTCCAAGTTCTACTCCAAGCTTTGGATTTCTTCCTAATCCTCCACCTATATACACTTTAAAATATTCCTTACCCTCTACTTTAACTGCCAAAAAACCTTGATCTGTAACTGTTGCATGTGAAGCATCTTTATCACTGCTAGAAAAAGCAACCTTAAGCTTTCTAGGTAATTTATAGCTAGTAATTTTCTTCATAAAATGTCTATTAACAGCCATAGCATAAGGAGTTACATCAAAAGTTTCATCTACATCTACACCAGATAAAGGAGAAATCGCTACATTTCTTGGAAAACTTCCCCCTGCTCCTCTTGTATAAATTCCATTTTCTAAAGCCTCAACCATTACTTCACATATACCATCTATATCAAGTCCATGTAATTGTATAGCCTGCCTAGTTGTAAGGTGAATCCCTTCTAAATCATATCTGTTTGCAAAATCATAAACTAACTTAAGCTGCTCTTTAGAAGCTATACCTGACATAATTCTAAGCCTAATCATAAATTCCTTTCCACTTCTATGGGCGTAAACCCCCATACCACCTGAAGCCTTCTTAAAATCTGCTTTATTCATTTCTCCATTTAAAAACTTATATCCTGCCTCTTTAAAATCCTTAATTTCTTCTAATAATTCACTATTTAATTTATCCATATACTCCACCTCTTAATACTGTTTACAATACAAACAAAGTATACTCTTTACCTTTTTATAAGTAAAATAGGTTTTATTAATGATGTGGATAAAAATTTCTAATGCTTATTTTCCTCTTCTATTTTCATCACAATCTTTTCACATATCTCATGAGTTATTAACGAATCTTGTATAGATGGACTCGGGATCTTATTATTTTTCACACAATCTATAAAATGATCTGCTATTTGATAAAATCCTCTTTTATATAACGTTGGTTCCCAATCACCAAACTTAGATAGGCTTTTATTCCTATCATGTAAATGCCAAGTCTCTACAAAATTATCTACTATATATTTATTCCCAGCAGTCATGTATTCTACTATTTCTTCAGTAATTCCATTGTTTCTATTCATTATTCCTATAGCTGTACATCCTTCACCAATCAATTGAATTACTACATTGTGAAGCATTCCTTCTTTCCTTAAATATCTAACCTCTAGTTCCTTAACTTCTCTATCTAATAAAAACCTTAAAGTATCCACAACGTGAACAAAATCCTCCACAATAAATCTTCTTGTATCATCAGGAAGACAAAATCTATTCTTTTGAATTATTATTATATCTGCTTTGCCATGTTCCTTTAACTTACTAAACATAGGGGAAAATCTTCTATTAAAGCCTACCATAGCTATAACATTATTTTTCTCAGCTAACTTAGCTATCTCTTCTGTTTCTTTAAAGTTTAATGAAATAGGTTTATCTATATACACATTTATTCCATTTTCAATAAGCTTTTTAGCTACTTCAAAATGAGCTTCCGTAGCAGTGCTAACAAAAACAGCTTGAACCTTTTTATTTATAAGTTCATCAACGGTCAGTACATACTCATTTATTCTATATTTAGTTGAAAGATTTTCTAAAGTAGCTTTGTTTCTAGTACAAAGAACTAATTCTATATCCTCTTTTTCACTAAGTACTGGTAGATATGCTTTTTTAGCTATATCTCCTAATCCAACAATTCCAATCCTCATAAATCTTCTCTCCTTACAACACAGATTTAGTTTTCTTCATAAACCTAGATATAAATTCACCTGCCAAAATAGCTAATAATATATACATCTCGTATCTATATCTAGTTTGAGTTTCTATAAAAATATGCACTAATATAAATCCAATAAATAAAAGACATATAATATCTATTTCTTTATTATTTCTTTTAAATTTACCTAAAAGAGCTCCAAGTGCACCTATTATCAGAAATAAATATTGTAGATTACCTATTTCTGAAAGCTTAAAGGTATTATCAGTAATTTTTTCTTCAGAGAGAGAAAAAGAATACTGATTGTCCCTCTTTCCTAAGAAGTCATACATTTTAGTTTTAATGAATGGAAAAGTTTCTTTATAATTTGTTATAGAATTTTTTATTACCTTAAGACATTCCTTATTATAAGCATCATAATCAAAATTTAATCTCTCTAAATCAAAGTAAACTTGTGTTTTCCTCGCACTTTCTGTAGGAATCTTATAAACACCTTCATCTGTAAGCCCTAATACAAATTTAAAATACTTTGCATTACTTTGACTTATAGCCTTTGGTGCTATCTCTGTCTTAACAAAAGCAAAATCAACTAATTTAACCACCATAGTAAAGCAAAGTATATAGGTTACCAAAATACCTAGTATTTCTAAATACATAGTTTTACTAAATACTTTGCATAAATAGGTAATAGCCACTCCAATGATAACAATTATAGCTATTGGCCTAAATATCTGCATTAATCCTAAAAATACTCCTCCAATTGCTGCTGACTTTTTATCATTTTTTAGAATAAAATATAAAGATGTTACCATTAATGCTCCACTTATATGCTGGTTGTTTATAACCGAAGACCCCATTATATTAGGAATATATAAAGAATACATTGTAGCCGCTATAGCTCCAATATCTTTTGTATACCTATCTTCGCAAATCTTATAAATCATTACAGAAGTTACTATAAGATATATCCATTCTAATATTTTAAAAAATATAAGTTTGTCTCCAAATATTTTGGTTATTAATGCAAGATAGGAAGTATAGCCTATTTGAAAATTATAAAAATAAAAATAATTGGTTTTATCGAAACTTTCCTGTTTAAAAGTCCCATCAATAATCTTATTTGCACCTTCCAAAAGTATTTGATAATCACTAATAGGAGTAGTCTTTGCATACAGATTCCATAGTGCATATATAATTAATGAAATTACTGACAAACCTATCAAAAAGTATTTTGTGTTTTTTCTATTTACTCTAACAGCTGTTATAACAGAAGCTAAAGTTATAAATAATATAATTACTGTTGTATTAATGCTTAACTTTTCTTTAGTTAATTCGTAATATGCATGTCCTGATATTAGGAGTACTATTATCCCAAAAATCGCAAATAAAAAGTTTAATTTACTTACCATAGATTTTATCTTCATCTTAAATCTTCTCCTATAAGAAAGTAAGAACCCAAAGAGATACTTTTGAAGTAATATATTTCACTACCTAGTCCCCCTTATCCTAAATTATTGCTGTTATTATGTTAATTTGATATATACATTATATATTAATTTCAATTTAATTCCAATTTATAAAAGAACCATCTCAATTTATTTTTGAGATGGCTCTATATTAATTATTTTAATTTCTCTGAATTACCTAAACTCACACTGAAAGTTTCACCATTTTTCATTAATATGTGACCTGAACTGTAAGGTTTATCTTCTATTGTTATATAAACTTTATCTACTCCATAATACGCTCCTAAAGTATTGGTTATCCCTTGAAGTATATTTAGTTCATAACTTGACCCTGCATTCATTTCTTTAACAAGATTTTCTGAAAAATCAACATAAACAACTCCATTATTTAAATATAAACTCTTTATATTTACATTTGGGCCTATTAAGCTTCCCACATTGTCTTTAGGTACTTCTTTAAACAGTTTCTCTAAAGTTAATCTTGTTATGTCATTTGTTTTGAAGCTTAATTGCTTCTCCACATAATACAGCTTCATTTCATCTCCGCTAGGATAATATATTCTAACATTTTGAACTAATGGAGTATCCTTTTTAATCTCATCTAAAGTTGAAGTTACCTCTGAACCTTGTGAAGTATATACAGTTTTAACTAATCCATTTTTAGCTGCATAATAGTCTAACTTCTTGTAGTTTTTACCTTCAGTTGTTACTTCCAACGCTTTGAACTTACCTGCATTAGTTGTTATCTCAACTTCTGTGTTAGATATATATCTTTTACTTCCATCTTGTGCTGTCCAAGAAGTACCCTTTACTAAAGGCTCCTTTAAGAAAATCTCCTCTACTTTGCCTTGTTTTGTTGTAAAGTTTTCTCTGAAGTAAGTTTCTTCTCTAGATAATACTGATCTAAGCTCTCCATCTTTATTTTCTAATACAGTTACAAGCTCTGTCCCTCCATTATTTTTTCTGATTTGAGCTCTATTATTATCTATATAATCTACCCATACTGTATATTTAGCATATTCATTTCCACTTCCTGCATACTCATATACCACATTATCATTAAAAGGATAAATATCCTTTATGCTATAAGCAGTACCCCCATTGTCCTTTGTTTCTTCATTATCGGGATTCTCAGTATCAGGTTTAACAGTGTCATTTTTGCTACTATTATCTTTATCAGCTGCACTTATGTTATTACATCCAAACATAAATAATACAGAAAGAGATAACATAATGGCACAAATAATCTTTTTCATCTTTCATCCCTCTTTTCTTTAATTTTAGTAAATTACACTATACTATAATATTAATATATAGGGGGATTTTGGTCAAATTTTCTTAGTAATCATTTACACCAAAATAGGTCATAACTATCTAGTTATGACCTATCAATACTTCTTTTAAATTTTGCAATCTTTTTAAACTTTCTATTCTGTATTCAACTTTTTCTATATTTCCAAATCCGTATTCTGCATAAATAAATGGGATTTTATTTTTTTCAGCAGCCTTGTAATCTCCTAAGATATCTCCTACGTAAATTGGATTTTTTAAGGAGTTTCTTTGTATTACTAATTTTATATTTTCAGCTTTAGATTTACCTGTAGCTCCTGAACACTCAAAATCTAAAAATAAATCCTTTAAGTTATGATATTCAAGAAAAGCTTCTATATATCCAGCTTGGCAGTTGCTAACTATAAATAGCTTATATTCACTTTTTAGTTTATTTAAAGTTTCTTCTAAATCCTCATATAAAGCTCCACCTTGTTTTGCTATTAATTTTATCTCCTCTTTATAACATAACTCTATGACTTCTTCTCTCTGCTCTTTTGCTAAATAAGGAAATAATTTTTCTCCTATCAAATCATGCTGCAATCCAAATACTCCTCTTAGATCCTCTGCTGTTATAGGTTCCTTAATATACCCAAAATCATTTAAAGCTTTTTCCCATGCCTTTAGGCAGGTTTCTAGTGAATCCCATAAAGTACCGTCTAAATCGAAAATAATACTATCTATTTGTTGCAAGTTTTCTCCTCCTATCTACTACCTTCTCCTAGGTCTACTTGTCTTCCTTTATAATCCCAAAACTGTGACATTCTATTTAAATTATTGTTAGCAGGTTCATATAACTGATCAAAATAATATGAAACTCTATAAAACTTTATTGCCCTGCTCTTATCCATTAAATATTCATATATAACGCCTAAAAGATTGTAAGCAATTGGGTTTTCTACATCTTCAGAAATTGCTTTTATTAATTCTTTTTTTCCTTCAGTATATTTATGATTCTTTATATATTCTCTAGCATTAATTATATATTCATTATAGACATTTGATTTATCATATGAATTCATATTAACACCCCCTACTATCTTTATAACATAAGAACTTATAAAGACGGTGTTTAGATTTCTTCTAGTATATAAAATTTCTATAAAGAAACGTTACACTACTTCTTCTACCATTCTATATCCAACTCCAACTTCAGTTAAAATATATTTAGGTTCTGCTGGATTTATCTCTAATTTTCTTCTTATATTAGCCATATTAACTCTAAGAGTCTGATTTTCATTTGTATATGGTCCCCATATTTCCCTTATTATAAAATCATGAGTAAGGACTTTCCCTGCATTTTTAGATAAAATAGTTACTATTTTATATTCTATAGGGGTTAAATGCACATCCTTATCAAATACAGTTACAAGTCTTTTAGCATAATTAATATGAAGATTTCCAACTTCAAAGCTTTCTTTTTCTATGGTGGAGGAATCTCTGCTGTGCTCTACATGTCTCATAGCGGTTCTTATTCTTGCTAAAAGTTCAGATGTTCCAAAAGGTTTTGTTATATAATCATCTGCTCCTAAATCAAGGGCCTCAACTTTTTCTCTTTCGTGCCCTCTTGCTGATACAACTATTATTGGAAGCTTACTCCAACTTCTTATGTTTTTAAGAACGTCTATTCCATCTATATCAGGTAAACCTAAATCTAAAATAATTAAATCTGGAACATGAGATGTGACCATAGATATCCCCTCTTTTCCTCTGCTTGCTTTTATAACACTATAATTATGAGAATTTAATATAGCTGTCATAAAATTACTTATTCCCTCATCATCTTCAATAATTAAGATTAAAACTTTATTATCCATCCTTTCACCTCACTCTAATGGCAGTGTAAATCTAAACACTGCTCCATTTGTCTTTTTATTGGCAGCTTCTATCTTTCCACCATGAGCTTTAATTATGGACTTGCATATAGAAAGTCCTATTCCCATACCCCTAGATGAATCCGAACTTTTTTTACCATTTGGAACATAACTCTCAAATAAATAAGGAAAATCCTCTTCAGATATACCCATTCCATTATCTATTACTTCAAATAGTCCCAAACCTCCCTTTTTCTTTACAACAACTTCAATTTTACCATTATCTATAGTATGTTTAATTGCATTTTCTAAAAGGTTAATTAGTACCTGTACTATCAATGTTCCATCCATTGGCACTAATAAAAGTTCATCTGGTACCTTAGCCTCTATATTAGCAACTGAAAATCTCTGCCTTATACGCCCTATAGCTTCCGCAACTATTTCTTCTACCGCTTCTGGAGTTTTAGTTACATTCATAGTTCCTTCGTTAATCCTTGTAACTGATAGAAGATTTTCTACCATTCTTATAAGCCATTGTGAATCCTCCTTTATATTATAAAGAAGTTTTTTTTGAGTATCTTTATCTATAGTATCTCCATTTTCAAGTATGGCAGAACTAGCTCCTAAAATCCCTGTAAGAGGAGTTCTTAGATCATGCGCTATAGCTCTAAGAAGATTACTTCTCATCTTTTCTTTTTCTGATTCCACTAATATCTTTCCTTGTTCATCAGATAAATACTGCCTTTCTAAAGCCATAGCCACTTGAGATATTATCATACGTAAAAACTGCCTATTATCTTGACTTAACACACCTGCTCTACATGATATTCCAATTACACCTAAAACTCTGTTTTGTGAAGCTACTGGCATATAAAATGCACCTGCTCCCATAAGTGTATCAGTTCCCGCTCCAGCTCGCTTTCCATTTATAAATACCCAGTTTGCTACAGCCTTCTCGTCTTCTGATATCATAAAAGTATCTTCATCTGTATTATTTACTTTAGCAAAACTATAATCAAATTTATTTTCTAAATCATTTGTGTAGAAAATAACTGATCTGGAAAATAGCTTTGTAATATACTCATTTGTTAACTCTATTATATTCTTAAGCCCTCTTGTCACTAAAAGTCTTTTATTTATTTCGTATAGTACTTCTGTACGTCTTTCTCTTGCAACTGCTTGACTTGCCTGGGTTTTAATTCTTACTGTTAATGCACTTGTTATGAGTGCTACTATAAGCATTATAATAAATGTTATTGGATATCCAGCTTGAATTGCATTAAAAGTATAAAATGGTACAGTGAAAAAGAAATTAAATGTTAATACGCTTATCAAGGAAGCTATTACTCCATACATATATCCTCTAGTTACACGGGATATGATAAGAACAAACAGGATATATACCATTATTATATTTTGGTCACCAATATCTATTTTTCTAAGGGCTAATGATATGAATGTAGCAATTATAATTAATCCTAAAGTTAATAATGAATCTTTCCATGAAAAGTATAATCTATTGTCCCAGTATTTCTTTCTACTTTTTTTGAACGGCTTTCCAGCTGTATTCCCCGGTATAATATGCACTTCAGTATTGGGCAATAATGAAACTAATTTATCTTCAAAGTCCATATCAAATAAATTTCTCAAGGTCTTTTTGTTTCTACTTTTACCGATTACTATATTTGTTATACCTGAAAGTTTGGCATACTCTGTTATTACAGCAGCTATATCATATCCACTTAAATTAACCACTTCAGCTCCTAACTTTTCTGCCAGTCTTACATTTGATATTAAGTCTTTCCTCTGGCTATCATTCAAATTATCACCATCTGTATTTTCAACATAAACAGCTATCCATGGAGCATGAAATGCTTCAGCTGCTCTTGCTGTCCACCTAATGCATTTAGAAGATGAAGGTGACGGACTTATACATACAAGAAACTTGGTGTTTGAGACCTTTTCCAAAAAGCTTCTCTTCCCATGATTCTCATTGCTAATTCTATCTGCTACCTTTCTCATAGATATTTCTCTTAAAAGTCTTAAATTTTCTTTAGTAAAAAAATTATACATAGCTTTCTTAGCTCTATCAGCTTTGTATATTTTCCCTTCTTTAAATCTTTCAAGTAGTTCTTCTGGATCAATATCTATAAGATTAACTTTATGCGCCTGGTCAAAAAAATAATCAGGAACAGTTTCTTGGACAGTAATCTTAGTTATATCTCGCACTACATCATTTAGACTCTCTATATGCTGAACATTAACTGTTGTGTAAACATCTATCCCTGCATTTAAAAGTTCTTCTATATCTTGATATCTTTTTTTATTTCTTACCCCAAAAGCATTAGAGTGAGCTAGCTCATCAACTAGAATAAGTTCTGGTTTCCTCTTAAGAGCTCCATCTAAATCAAATTCTTTTAAGTTTATATTTTTATAAGCTATATTTTTACACGGCAATATAGGCAATCCTTCTATTAATTCCATAGTATCAGGTCTTGCATGAGGCTCAACATACCCTACAAGTACATCTACCCCGCACTTTATTTGCTCTTGCGCATCATCAAGCATAGCGTAGGTTTTACCTACGCCTGCTGCATAACCAAAAAATATTTTAAGTTTACCTTTTTTATTATTTTCACTAGTTAAAATTTCTTCTAAAAGTATCTCAGGATCTGGGCGGTTATTTTCCTCCATCATTTACATCACCACCTTTAAAATATACCATTTATAGGAGATTATCAAGAGCTAAGTTAACCTTTAACACATTTACACCTGGCTGCCCCATAAAACCAAGAACTCGTTCTTTGGTATACTTACTTATAATATTTTCAACTCTGCTTTCATCTATGCCTCTAGCTTCAGCTATTCTTTTAACCTGAAACGCTGCAGCTTCCTTAGATATATATGGATCTACTCCACTACCTGATGAAGTAACTAAGTCTATAGGAATATCTTCTTCATTCTTACTATCAAAATCTCTCCACCATTTTACTCTTTCTTCTACTAACTTTTGTTGCTCTTTACTTGTAGGTGAAAGATTAGTGTTACCCATTGGTCTACCTATTAAATATTCTTCACTTGTAAACTCTTGGGCTATTAATTCAGATCCATAATCTACCTTTGTTCCATCCTTGAGGGTAACTGTTATAATACTTCCATTTGACTTATTAGAAAACAATAATTTTGCTACTCCAGTTACAGCTCCTGTATATATAACTCCGCATATTAATGTCATAGCAACGAAACACAAAAATGCAGGTTTTAAAGACTTAATAAAACTACTCATACCTCTCACCTCACGCAAGACCTAATACGGTCAATATAACATCAATAAATTTAATTGCAATAAAAGGTGCAATTATTCCTCCTAGTCCATAAATCAATATATTTTTCCTTAATAACTTTCCAGCTGGCAGCTCAACGTACTTTACCCCTTTTAAAGATAATGGTATAAGCGCTACTATTATCAAAGCATTATATATTATGGCTGATAATATGGCACTTTTTGAACTTGTTAATCCCATTATATTAAGTGCTGTAAGCTGAGGATAAATACCAAAGAAAAGTACTGGGATTATTGCAAAATACTTTGCAACATCATTTGCAACACTAAATGTTGTAAGAGCACCTCTTGTCATTAATAACTGTTTTCCTATCCTAACTATATCAATAAGTTTAGTAGGGCTAGAGTCTAAATCCACCATATTACCCGCTTCTTTAGCCGCTTGAGTTCCTGTGTTCATTGCAACTGCTACATCTGCTTGTGCTAGAGCTGGTGCGTCATTAGTTCCATCCCCAGTCATTGCAACTAAATGTCCGCTTGCCTGATAATCACGAATAAGTTTAAGTTTAGCTTCTGGTGTAGCTTCCGCTAAAAAATCATCTACTCCAGCTTCAGCAGCAATGGCTGCTGCTGTCATAGGATTATCTCCAGTAATCATTATAGATTTTATTCCCATCTTTCTTAAATCTTCAAAACGTTCTTTAACTCCATTTTTTACTATATCCTTAAGATACACCACCCCTAAAACTTTTTTATTCTTTTCAACTACTAGCGGAGTGCCTCCAGCCTCAGCAACACGTTTAACGATTTTATCGCACTCTTCCGGATAATCTCCATCATTCTCCAATATATATTTTTTAACTGCATCTGCAGCTCCTTTACGAATGTCAGTACCTTTAAAATCAATTCCACTCATTCTAGTTTTAGCTGTGAATTCTATAAAGGTAGCATTTATACTTGAAATATCTCTTCCTCTAATTCCAAATCTCTCTTTAGCCAAAACCACTATGCTTCTTCCTTCCGCAGTTTCATCTGCGATAGAAGATAATTGTGCCGCATCTGCTAACTCCTCTTCTGTAACCCCCTGTACTGGCAAAAACTCGCTAGCCTGCCTGTTTCCTAATGTTATTGTTCCTGTCTTGTCTAATAAAAGCACATCCACATCTCCAGCAGCCTCTATAGCACGACCACTCATAGCTAATACATTAGCTTGATTAAGTCTGCTCATGCCTGCTATACCTATTGAAGAAAGTAGAGCCCCTATAGTTGTTGGCGCTAAACACACAAGTAAAGCAATTATATTAGTAATAGAAATTGCCTCTCCAGCTCCTGCTTGTTTACTAGAAAAACTTGAAAATGGTAATAAGGTTGCTGTAACTACTAGGAATATTATTGTTAAAGTTACAAGTAAAATTTGAAGAGCTATCTC
Source organism: Clostridium intestinale DSM 6191 (assembly GCF_900130055.1). GTDB lineage: Bacteria > Bacillota > Clostridia > Clostridiales > Clostridiaceae > Clostridium_T > Clostridium_T intestinale. The sequence goes on along the minus strand of NZ_FQXU01000008.1, from coordinate 72,332 downwards.
ATTAGGGGTCTTCTTCCTAGACGCTCCTTCAACCATAGCTATCATCTTATCCAAAAATCCTTGCCCTGGTTCTGCAGTAATTCTAATGACTAGCCAGTCTGATACTAGGGTGGTCCCACCTGTAACTGCACTTCTATCTCCACCTGATTCACGTATTACTGGTGCAGATTCTCCAGTGATTGCACTCTCATCTACTGATGCTGCCCCTTCTATGACCTCACCATCCATAGGAATCTGCTCTCCGACTTTTACTAAAACTATATCACCCTTTTTTAAAGTGTTTGATAGTACTTCAGTATAGTCTTGTAAGTTATTTTTAGATTTTAGTTTTTTAGCCTTTACGTCTTTTCTACTGCTACGTAAACTATCAGCTTGAGCTCTTCCTCTACCTTCAGCTATTGCTTCTGCAAAATTTGCAAATAATACAGTAATCCAAAGTATTAAAGATATAGTAAGAGTATATCCGCTACTTTCGTCTTTAACTCCAGTAAATGATAAAAAATATAAAACTGTTGTAAATATTGCCCCTATATAAACCACCAGCATGACAGGATTCTTAACCTGTATTTTAGGTGAAAGCTTTAGAAATGACTGCTTTAATGAATCATTAAATATATCTTTATTTGTACTCTTTTCCTTCATAATTCTCACCTCTATTTAAATGTTGTGAAATAGTCTGCTATTGGACCAAGTGCTAAAGCTGGTAAGAAACTTAAAGCAGCTATTATAAATATTACGCCTATTAATAACCCTACAAACATGGTATTACTAGTTGAAAGAGTTCCCTCGCTTGTTGCAACACTCTTTTTCTTTGCTAAGTTTTCAGCCAAAAAAATAGTAGCTACCATTGGTACGAATCTAACCAAGAACATAATTACTCCACCTGCCACATTTGTAAACACCGTATCTGCAGTAAATCCTCCAAATGCACTACCATTATTGTTTCCCATTGAAGAAAAAGCATAAAGTATCTCTGAGAAACCATGAGCCCCTGTGTTTGTGAGCCAACCTCCTGCATTAGGCATAGCCACAGCTGTAGCTGTACCAATAAGAGTTAATAATGGTGGCGCTAAAACTATAAGGCACACCATTTTCATATCAAAAGGTTCCACCTTTTTGCCTAAATATTCAGGAGTTCTTCCAACCATAAGTCCTGCTATAAATACAGTTAGAATCACAAAAGCAAGCATTCCATATAATCCGCTTCCAACTCCGCCAAATACTATTTCTCCAAGTTGCATTAAAAACATTAATATCATTCCACCCAGTGGTGTAAAGCTGTCATGCATAGAATTTACTGACCCATTAGATGCCGCTGTAGTTGCAGTTCCCCAAAGTGCCGATTGCCCTACTCCATGGATAATTTCTTTACCCTCCATATTTCCACTACTTATAACTCCATTAAATGTTGGCGCTAAGAATTGTTCACTTAATGTAACCCCTACTAACGCAAGAATAAATAACACTCCCATGGCTATATAGATAGCAGTTCCTTGTTTCATATCTTTAACCGCTTTTCCAAAAGATACACAAAGGGCTGCTGGAATCAATAGTATTAATATAGATTGAATGAAATTCGATATTATAGTAGGATTTTCTAGAGGAAATGCTGAATTTACTCCAAAGAATCCTCCTCCATTTGTTCCAAGCTGCTTAATTGCTATTTGGCTGGCTGCTGGTCCTAATGGTATTAATTGTGAAATACCTCCCTGTAATGATGTTACTTCTTTATATGGATTAAAGGTTTGTACAACTCCCTGTGATACCAATAAAATTGCAACAACAAAGGAAATAGGTATCAATACATATATAGTTATTCTTGTTAAGTCTACCCAAAAGTTACCTATAGTTTTCTGTTTTTTAATAATGAAACCTCTTATTAAAGCAAACACTACTGCTATACCAGTTGCTGCTGATACAAAGTTCTGAACAGTAAGTCCTAAAAACTGTGTTAAATAAGACAATGTTGTCTCTCCAGCGTAAGCTTGCCAATTTGTATTTGTAACAAAACTAACCGCAGTATTAAAAGCAAGATGCCAACTAGTTCCCTCAATATTCTCAGGATTAAGTGGAAATACTTTTTGAAGAACCTGCAATAAAAAAACAAAAACTATTCCTATAATACTAAACCCCATAACTGAAAATGCATATTTTTTTCCGGTCATTTCTTCATCGCTTCTGATTCCAGAAAATCTATATATTAAATTTTCTATAGGTTTCAGTAATTTTGAAATAAATACCTTTTCCCCAGTCATTACCTTGTAAATATAGATTCCTAAAGGTATTGAAAGAGCAATTAATACCAATAAATAAAATAAATCTTGTAAAATTATATACTTCATAACTCTTCACCCCTAAATAGCACATAAAATAGATAAATAAATAAAGCAAGTGCGCAAAAACCTGAAATAGCAATAATTATTTCCAACTCCATCCCTCCTAGAAAATCTTTTACCTATCTTGTATTAAGATAGTATCATTCAATATTATTAATATAGTGTTTAGAATTTATGCATGGGTATAAAGATTTCGTTAAGAAAAAGGCATATAATAAAAAGCACTCAAAAGTGAGTGCTCAAATTTATTAATATGCTATAATATTAGTTAATAAATGGAATGTATTGAGGAGGTTATTATGTTTAAGCATAAAGAAGTTAAAATTCCCCTATTTATAATTGCTATTATCTTTTCTATATTATTTGTTTATGCTAGATACTCTAAAATTAACAACTCAACTATTAATGCTAAATATATAGATTCAAGCTGCTTTAATTCTATAATAAAAGAAGCTTTCCTTACAGATAAGGGATATTCAGAAACCTTGTCTCAATATATGCCTTATGAAGTATTTAGAAAAACAAATATATACCATACTTATGCCTTAGAGTATTATGATGGCCCTTTTCAAATAGATTTAGATCTTGATGAAGTTTCCCAAAGTTATTCTAATGAACTGATATCAATAAAAGTCTCCCATTCTATTATTATAAAAGATTCCAAAGATAATCTTGCTGGTGGGTCTAGGGCTCCAATTACATTTACTGTACAAGAAAAAAATAATTCTTGGTACATTATTGAATGCTCCCAGCCTGCGTAATTATTTAATATAAATTTAAAAGAGCCATTATAAAACAGCTCTTTAACTTATCTAGTAAGTTTATTTATATCTATCTCTTTATCCTTTTTGAATATATCATTAATTAGTAAGCCCCAGTCTGATACCCCACTAAATAATGCAAAAACTAATATGAATGGAACATATAAAATCATTAACAGTTTAGACCATATACTTCTTTTCATAAAATCGCTCCCCTTTTGCATAATTTTCGTTTCTTTTTACCTATTATACCATCTTATACAATATCAAATACTATAAGTCTAGGGATTTAATAATATTTTAAGATTATTCTGCACTCTTTAGAGATTCCACCATGTCTATTTTCTTTAGTCTTCTGTACATTACTATATTTACTAAACCTGAAAATACTATTGTTAGTATGGCTGAGTAAATAAAATCTATAGCTTTAATTGTACGGACAAACATTACCATATCTATCTCTGCAGTTACTACAACATACCTATGTAGACCTATACCTAAAAATAATCCTAAGATGGTTCCTATTATAGATAAAACCACATTTTCTCTATAAACGTAAGCAGCTACCTCACTATCATAAAATCCTAAAACCTTTATGGTTGCTAATTCTCTTATTCTTTCACTTATGTTTATATTAGTTAAATTATACATAACTACAAATGCTAATGCAGCAGCAGATACTATTAAAACTACCACCACTGAATCTATGCTTCCCATAGTCTGCTTAAAATGTTCACTGGTATTTGTAATGAAACTAACAGAACCTATATCAGTATTTTTCATAAGGTCTTTAGATAAAAGTTCTTCTCCATCTTTACTCTTATCTGTAGTTGTTCCTACAAATCCATTATATTTAACTGGGACATTAAATAGCTCCTTATAATAATCCGGAGACATGTATATATAGTTCATGACATAGTGCTCCGTAATTCCACTTATCTTTACCTTAACCCTTTTATCATTTAACTTTATCTCGATATTATCCCCTTTAGACACATCTAAAAGTTTAGAGAGTTTTTCAGTAATTATTACTCCGTCTGAAGGAAGTTCAATATCTTCATTATTAAAAGCTAACTTAATGAAGTTCTGAATTTCACTCTTATTTTCTGGTATAAATAAATAGCTGTCTATTTCCTTATCTTTTTCATTAGTTGTTTCGATGTTTTTCTGAAAAATCATCAAAGTATTATCTAAGGTTTTATAATCCTTTAAGTCTTCTTTAAAATCAAGGAACTTGCTTTCCTCAATCTCCGATTTTAACTGAACAATCATGTCATATTTATATATCTCATTAAATTGTTTATCTGTTATTGACATAATTGAATTTTTAAGTCCAAAACCTGTTACTAATAATGCAGTACATCCTGATATGCCTATTATTGTCATAAAAAATCTTTTCTTATATCTAAGTATATTTCTCGCTGTAACCTTACTGGTGAAAGACATTCTTCCCCATATAAAACCCACTCGCTCTAATAATATTCTTTTCCCAGCCTTAGGGGTTCTAGGTCTCATAAGTACTGCTGGAACTGCTATTAACTCCTTGGCACAGGCAAAAATAGCCGCAAGTGTAGTACATAAAACTGCAACTATTGTTGAAGTAACAGCTAACTCTACATTAAAAGGTGATATAATGTCAGGAATCTCATACATAATTCTATAAGCATTAAAAATTACATTAGGGAAAAGTCTAAAGCCTACTAATACTCCTAAAACACTCCCTCCTATACTTGCTAGAAAAGAATATATGAAGTAATGAAAGATTATAGATCCTTTTCCATAACCTAAGGCTTTAAAGGTTCCTATTTGGGTTCTTTGCTCCTCAACCATTCTGGTCATACTAGTTAAACAGACAAGAGTTGCAACTAAAAAGAAAATTAATGGAAATACATTACCTATTGCTCCTATTCTTTCTGAATCATCGCTAAAGCCTCTTATTCCTATATTGGTATCTCTTCCAAGTACGTACCAATCCTTATTTATATCCTTAATTTTTTCTTTTATAGGATCTACTGTATTCGTATATTTATCAGTAAAATAATTTTCGGCTTTAGCATCTTTAACTATTACTGATAGCTCATTATATATTTTTTCTACTTCTAATCCTGGAATATTAGGCATCTTAGGAATAGCTAATTCATAGGCTGCCTCTTCACCAATCTGAAAAAAAGCTTGAGTAGTTCCATTTCCTAAAGAATTATTTCCCCTTTGACTCTTATTCATATACAAAGATGAATTAACAGTCCCTACTATTTTAAATTTCTTAACTTCATTTTTTGTTTTAAGTTCTATTGAACTTCCTATTTTTAAACCTTCTTTTTCAAGAAATCTTTTCTCTGTTACTGTTTCCTCATTATTCTCTGGAAGCCTTCCATCTACTAATATAGGATTATTTACAGTTTCCTCTCCTATTTTTAAGGAATGTACTTTTATAGGTATTTCACTTTCTCCATTAACAGCTAAAGCATCAAAAGTATAACCTGCATAAACCTTCTCAACCCCATCTGTATTTTCTACTTTCTCTATGTCAGACTTCTTGAAACCAGTAGCCGAATAAATATCTAAATCTGATGCATTGCTATCATCTAAATACTTATCTGCAGTAATTTTCATATCAGGGCTAGTGGCTCTAACCCCTGCAAAAAAGGACACCCCTATAGCTACAATAATGAATATAGATAAAAATCTTGATTTACTCGTAGTTATATCCTTTAATATATTTTTTCTATATGCTCTTTTCATTCCTACCATTCAATCCTTTCTACAGGTATTGGATTGTCATTTGTTGTTACGCTATGAACTTTTCCATTTCTCACCTTTATTACTTTATCAGCCATTGGTGCAATAGCTGAGTTATGAGTAATAACAATAACAGTCATTCCATGATCTCTACAAGTATCTTGAAGAAGTTTTAATATAGATTTTCCAGTATTATAATCTAATGCTCCTGTAGGCTCATCACATAACAAAAGTTTAGGATTTTTAGCTAATGCCCTAGCTATAGCAACTCTTTGCTGCTCTCCACCTGATAATTGAGCCGGAAAATTAAATTTTCTCTCCTTAAGCCCCACTTGATCTAATACTTTTTCTGGATCTAATGGGTTTTTACATATTTGAGAAGCTAATTCCACATTTTCAATAGCTGTAAGGTTTTGAACTAAGTTATAAAATTGAAACACAAATCCTATATCATGTCTTCTATAGGTAGTTAACTGCCTAGAATTATATTTTTCTATTTCACTGCCATCTACAGTTATTTCTCCACTGGTTGGGAAATCCATTCCCCCTAAAATATTAAGCACTGTTGTCTTTCCTGCCCCACTTGGCCCTACAACTATTACAAATTCACCTTTATCTATAGAAAAGTTAACACCGTCAACTGCTTTTATCTCTACTTCTCCCATTTTATAGCTCTTCTTAACGTCTTTTAGTTCTATATATTTTTCCACTTTTACTCCTCCCATAAGACAGATATTAATAAATACGTAATCACTTTATTCATATTATACTCTTAAGCAAACATATTAGCCGCTAATTTAATACAAATTTAATAAAATAAAGGGTCAGCTATTTAAAGCTAACCCTCATATTAAAACATATACTCTTAATTATTTATTACATCGGTTCCTATGATATTTCTAACCTATTTCTTTTAATAAATTAGCCATCTCAATTGCTGAAACTGCTGAATCATATCCCTTGTTTCCAGCCTTAGTTCCTGCTCTCTCTATAGCTTGCTCTATACTATCTGTTGTAAGTACTCCAAATATTACAGGAATACCTGAATTTAAAGAAACATTAGCAATTCCTTTAGAGGTTTCTGCACATACATAATCAAAATGTGGAGTAGCTCCTCTTATTACAGCTCCTAAACATATAACTCCATCATATTTATTTTTTTCAACCATCTTTTTAGCTACTAATGGTATTTCAAAAGCTCCTGGAACCCAAGCTATTTCAATATCTTCCTCTTTTACACCATGTCTTTTAAGTCCATCTATAGCTCCACCTAAAAGTTTAGATACTATAAACTCATTAAATCTTCCTACAACTATACTAAATTTTAATCCTTCTGCTACTAAATTGCCTTCATAATTTATCATTTTTATTCTCTCCTTATATTTAAATATTTAATAAATGACCCATTTTTTCTTTTTTTGTTTCTAAGTAATATCTATTTTTTTCATTATGGTTCATTTGAATTGGTACTCTCTCAACTACCTCTAAGTCATAGCCGTTAAGTGCTGATATTTTTCTTGGGTTGTTAGTCATTAATCTTAACTTTGTTGCTCCAAGTTCTTTAAGTATTTGAGCTCCTATACCATAGTCCCTCATATCTTCAGGAAAGCCTAAAGCTAAGTTTGCCTCTACTGTATCTAATCCTTCATCTTGAAGCTTGTACGCTTTTAATTTATTGATAAGTCCTATCCCTCTTCCTTCTTGTCTCATATAAAGAAGAATTCCCTTACCCTCCTCAGCTATTTTTTTCATTGCAGCATCGTATTGCTCCCCACAGTCACATCTTTTTGAACCTAAGGCATCTCCTGTTAAACATTCAGAATGAACCCTAACCAAAACAGGCTCTCCTTCTTTTACATCTCCCATAACTAGTGCTACATGGTGTTCTCCGTTTAACTTATTTATAAATCCTACTATCTTAAAATCTCCATACTTTGTAGGCATTGAGGTTTCCACTACTTTATCTATAAGTTGTTCTCTATGTCTTCTATACTCTACTAAATTAGCAATAGTTATTATTTTTAGATTATGCTTTGAGGAGAATTCCATTAAGTCTGGAACTCTTGCCATTGTTCCGTCATCCTTCATTATTTCACATATAACCCCAGCGCCTTTAAATCCTGCTAACTTTGCTAAATCCACCGCTGCCTCTGTATGTCCTATTCTTTTTAGAACTCCACCTTTTTTTGAAATCAATGGAAATATATGTCCGGGTCTTCTAAAATCCTCTGCCTTTGATTCTTTATTTAATAAATGTTTTATAGTATCTGCTCTTTCAAATGCAGAAATACCAGTTGTTGTGTCCTTATGGTCAATAGAAACAGTAAAAGCAGTTTCATGATTATCAGTATTTTTTTCAACCATCTCATTAATATCTAATTTTCTTAATAAAGCTTCTTCTGCTGGCACACATATAAGTCCTTTGCCGAAGGTTGCCATAAAATTAATATGCTCACCTTCAACTTTTTCAGCAGCCATAAGTAAATCCCCTTCATTTTCCCTATCTTCATCATCAACAACTATTATTATCTTGCCATCTTTAATATCCTGTATTGCTTCCTCAATAGTATTAAATTTGTACATATCTAACCCTCCCTTAGAATCCGTTATTTATTAGAAAATCCATGGTTATAGACTTCTTTTCATCATTCTTTTTATTAAATCCAAGTAATTTTTCTACATACTTTCCTATAACATCACACTCAAGATTTACTTCTTCACCTATTTTCTTTTTAAGTAAAGTAGTTCCCTCACTTGTATGAGGTATTATAGATACCTTAAACTTCCTATCATCAACATATGCTACCGTTAAACTTATTCCATCTATTGCTATCGAACCTTTCTCAACAACATATTTCAAGATTTCTCTATCAGTATCTATGGTGATCCAAACAGCATTTCCTTCTTTCTCATAGGATGTTATCTTTCCTTTTCCATCTATATGCCCACTTACTATGTGTCCTCCAAACCTGCTATTTGCAGTCATGGCTCTTTCAAGATTAACTTTATCTCCTTTTTTAAGAGTTCCTAAGTTACTTCTTCTAACAGTTTCACCCATAACATCTGCATAAAAATAATTTTTCCCTATATCTGTAACAGTGAGGCAAACCCCATTAGTACTAATACTATCTCCTAAATAAGTTTCCTCAAGGACTTTCGAAGCTTGTACTCTTATTCTCAAAACATTCTGTGAGGCTTCAAAATCTACAACAGTTCCTATTTCTTCAACTATTCCTGTAAACATACCTTCACCCCCTTAAATATCCCTCAATCAATAAATCTTCTCCTAAAAACTTTGTTGATATGTTCTTAATATTAAAAGCTTCACTTAAGGCTCCAATTCCAACCCCTTCAACTGGTGTTTTAGCCTTATCTCCACCTATTATTTTAGGAGCTATATAAAACTCTACCTTGTCTACTAATCCTGCTTCTAGAAAAGAAAAGTTTAAGGTTCCTCCCCCCTCCAATAAAACACCATCTATTTTTAATTTTCCAAGCTCTTCTATAAGTTTCCTTATATCAACTCGCTCATCTTTATCCTGTAATACTAATACCTCTACTCCTCTATCTTTTAATTGTTTTATCTTATCTTTTGAAGCTTTTTCTGTAGTTGCTATCAAACATCTGGATTCATTACTAATATCTAAAACCCTACTGTCTAGTGGAATTCTAAGCTTACTATCAACTATTATTCTTATTGGATTTCTACCATTAGGCACTCTACATGTTAGTGCAGGATTATCTCTAATAATTGTATTAACTCCAACCATAATGGCTGAATATTTATTTCTAAGTTTATGCACATTTTCTCTTGCAATTTCTCCAGTTATCCACATAGATTCCCCAGAAGTTGTGGCTATCTTTCCATCTAAACTCATAGCTGCTTTAAGTAGCACGTAAGGCTCATTACTTAAAATGTATTTATTAAACACCTCATTAAGTTTTATACAGTCCTCTTCTAAAACCCCAACCTTGACTTCTATTCCAGCTTTCTTAAGCTTTTCTATACTTTTTCCTGCAACTAATGGATTAGGATCTATTTGACCTATAACAACTTTAGAAAATCCATGTTTTATAATGGAATCAACACAAGGCGGTGTTTTACCATAGTGGTGACAAGGCTCCAAGGTGACATAGATAGTAGCTCCTCCTAAGGATTCCTTAGAATTTTTTATAGCATTTATCTCAGCGTGATTTCCACCATAAACCTCATGGTATCCTTCTCCAATTATTTTGTTATTCTTTACTATTAATGCCCCAACTAGTGGATTAGGATTTACCTTTCCTTCTCCTTTCTTAGCTAACTCTAGTGCTCTTTTCATAAACTTTTCATCCATAACATTCCTCCTAACAAAAATCTCAAGGCAAGTACGTTAAAATAAAAAATACCCCAAGCAAACGCTCAGGGCATAAAAAATCAAAGGTAAATAAACCTATTACAACAAAAAAGCTCTGAAATCCTAAAATTTCAGAGCTTATAAATGCGAAATAGCCATATTATTAAGTAAGCTTAATAATACCTTTTACTCATCTTCTTCCATCCAGACTTTACTGTCGGCCTCGGAATTTCACCGAATCATGCTAAAAAATAGCTCGTGGGCTTTACCACCGGTAGGGAATTTCACCCTGCCCTGAAGACCTTATATAATTATGAGTAAATTATATAGTTAAAGTTTTATCATGTCAACCTTTTAAAAGTTAGGAGTAAATCCACAATATCCGACTTCATCACACTTTTCCTTCATATTTGTCCATCTTGCTTCATCTTTTATTGCTTCTAAAGCTGATGGATATAATATATAGTTTTCTTTAAATATATGATCTCTTAAATTAAATATAATGTATTTAGCTGTTTCATCTAAATCTGCTTTAAATGCCTCAAAATTTATATACTTTATATTTTCTCCTAAAGATTTTAACCTTCTCTTTTTAGCCCTTAAATCCTCATGTTCCATCTTCATAATTCTAGTAGGTCCAGTTATGCCTTCCTTCTCCATCTCTAAAAACAAAACATTTTCTTCTCTTTGATGATGATTTTCTGCATCTAATATATTATCTGCTAAAGTTATAATTTTAGCGAATTCTTCCTTAGTAGAATCATAGTCCTTAAAACCTTGTATTGCTTTATTTAACTCTTCTAATTCTGTTAAAAATCCTAATATAACATCATGTTCTTCCACCATAGTATTAACTACGTGTCCTGGATATATTTTTGTCTTTAACTTCTCAAGTTCATCCTTTAGCACTTCCATGTGGATTTCACATAGTCCTCTTAGATCCTCAGGTTTCATGCCTTCCTCTATTAAATTTTGTTCTGCTACAGATAATTCCATAGGAGTGATTTCTTTTACTATCTTTAAAGCTTCCCCTCTAACTTCTTCTGTGGCACCCTCTGTATTTAATCGCTTTAATATATGCGATAAATTTTCTACCCTCTCTGTATTCATCTCAAACCCCTCCTAGCTAAATCATTTCAAATAAGACACTGTTTTCTTTGTAGATATGCATAAATAGGTTTTTTTCTAATTCATGTAACTTATGATATGCAAGTTTAAAAGTTGTGCAGGCACCTGCTGGTGGAGTAAAATCTCTTGTAAGCTCTTCCATCTCCTTAAGAATGTCACCAGCTCCATCATGTTCTGATTCTGTTTCTTCAATATATTTAATTAATTCTGCTTTTTTAATTTCATCTTTACTATAAAAATACTCTTCCATAAGTGGGAATAAGTTTTCTTCCTCTTTAATTAAATGTTCCTCTAGCTCAGTTTTTAAACTTCCAAATAACTTATGAAGTTTTAGAAGTTCTTCTCCATTATGGTTAAAGTGTACTTTTAAAATTTTTAATAATAGTCCATCAATTTCTTTTATTTCTCTATAAGTATATTGATGATGTGTATCTACTATATGCTTTATTAGGTCTAATGGTTTTTCTTTTCTCCAATCCTTATACTCTTTATTGCTTTCTAAAAATTTCTCATATTCATCATTTAACTTGTCAACAAACAAATCAACATTTAATCCTTTATCTTTAAGTGCAGCACCTAAACTATCATGTCCTCCACAGCAATAATCTATCTTTACTTCGTTAAATATCTTACTAGAATCAGGAAATATTGAAACAACCTCTCCAAGTTTTTGATTCGCATTTATAACTCTACTCATTTTTAACACCCTCCAAAAATTCTTGTTTTCTATGAGCTAATAATAACTTGTATTAAAATATTAAAATATGATTCAAGTCACACTTTTAAAAAAGCTACAAAATTTAAATTCTTTTGCTCTTTTGCGCAATTGCGCAATTATACACTTCTGCCCTGTAGGAGCATTCTTCAGCTTCATTAAGTTCCTTTTGACTTCTCTCAAAAAAAATGATTAGACTGACGCTGAGAAGAGCGTCTACCGAATAGATGTGTAGAAACTCTTCTTCTCAAGAGTTTCATTAGAATCATAAAAAAGTAACCAGCAAATTTTGCTGGTTACTTAAATTTAAAATTTATTTTATTCAATTACCTTATATACTCCCTTTGTTTCTTCGATGGTTATTTTACTTTCAGCTATAACTTTATCATTTTTCTTTGCTTTTAAAGTAACTTCAATTAAACTTGATTTTTCTTTTTTTGTATCTAAAGTTGGACTCCATAATACAGCTTCACCTGTATTAGTTACTTCTTTTTTAGATTCATTTTTTATTGTATTTATAAACCCACCTTCTGTGGTGCTCCAAGTGTATTCTATATCTTTAGTTTGTTCTTTTATCTCTAGCTCTGGAGTCATTGTAATTCCTTGTACTGAAGATAATTCTAACATGTAGGTTTTTATGTCCGTTTTTATAGATAATTTAGGTTCTTCTGATTTACATGAAGTCAAAATTAAAGGTATTATTAAAACCATTAATAAATAAAACCTTCTCTTCACTGTTCTCCTCCTTAATAATTATTCTACGTAATCCATAAGTCCTTCTTCATCCTTTATAAAGATTATTTTGTTTCCAACCATCTTAATTACTTCTAATTCCTCAAGCTTAGATAGCTTTCTACTTATAGTTTCTCTTGTGAGTCCTGTATAGTTTGCCATCTCTTCTCTATTTATCGGAAGTTTTATTTCTATACCATCTTCTTTTTTTGTCCCGTAGTCTTTAGAAAATTCCAAAAGCATGTGTGCTATTCTTATCTCAGCATCATTTGTAGCTAAGGTTTGTGCTAGATTTTCTGTCTGGGCTAGCTTTTTTGTAACCTCAGTAAGGATTTTTAAAGAAATCTCAGGATTCTTCAGTATAATTTGGTGCATATCTTCTTTAGTTAAGGTGCATATTTTCACCTTACTTATAGCAAATGCAGAAAAGTTATGGGTTTCTCCTTCATTAAAAAGGCTTAATTCACCAAAGAAGTCTCCACTAGATAAAATATGTATTATCTGCTCTTTACCATCTTTAGTTATTTTAGAAAGTTTGACTTTTCCGTCATTTATTATAAATAAAGTTTCTGATTTTTCCCCTTCATGACAAAGAGCTTCACCATTTTTATATTCTCTATGTCCTGTCAAATTTTTTATGGCAAGTAGCTCCTCATCTGAAAGAAATGAAAATATAGGAACCTTCCTTACGCATAATTCATTTTTACAATTTCCACAATTACATTCTCTCATTGTAGTCACCTCAAATTTTTACTATGATATAATTAGATTATATATTTTATGGGAGGTATTTTCTATGGAAATAAACACGGAAATTTTAAAAGGATTTATAGGAACATATACTAAAGGTGATAGCAAGGGTATTTATAATTTTTCTTTTAATACAAATTTAGGAGAAGTAAATAATATAAATGTAGCTGGAGAGCTTGGCAATCCAACTTATATAGCTATATCATCAAATAAAAAATATTTATATTCAGTAATGAAAGATGGAGATATGGGTGGAGTTGCTGCTTATTTAATAAATAAAGAGGATTTAAGCCTATCTCTTCTAAACTATAAACTTTTCCCTGGATCTTCACCTTGTCATCTAATTACTAATAAAGATGATTCTTATTTATTTTCTGCAAATTATCACACTGGTGAGATAAACTGTTATCCATTAAATGAGGATGGTTCTTTATGTGATCCTTCATCTAGAGTTTTTCATGAAGGAACTGGTCCAAATAAAGACAGACAGGAGAAAGCTCATGCTCATTTTGTAGGTCTTACTCCTAATGAAGAAAAGCTTCTTGCCATAGATTTAGGTATTGATAAAATGGTAGTTTATGATTATAAAGATGGAAATCTTGTTGAGGATTCTTCGCTTACTGTAAAATTTGAAGGTGGATCTGGCCCAAGACACATGACCTTCCATCCTAATAAAAACTTTGCTTTTTTACTTAGTGAGCTAACTTCTGAAGTATTTGTACTAAAATATAATCCTTCTAATAACGTTTTTGAAATTATTCAAAAGATATCTGCTTTACCTGAAAACTTTAATGGTAAAAGCAAAGCATCTGCTATACATATTTCATCTGACGGAAGATTTTTATATACTTCCAATCGTGGATATGATTCTATAGCTGTATTTGCTGTAGATTCTGAAACTTCTCTTTTATCTTTAGTAGAAATAACAGAAACTAAAGGTAAATACCCTAGAGATTTCGTCATAGATCCTACAGGAAATTATGTTATTGTTCCTCATGAAGGCAGCGATAATATGACTATATTCTCTAGAGACAAAAGTACTGGAAAGATGACTAAACTTGATCAAGAATACACTGTTCCAAGTGGTGTTTGCATAAAATTTCTTTAATGGAGGTATCATATGTCAAAATTATTTAACTCAATACAAATAGGCTCTTTAAATTTAAACAGCAGATTAGTTATGCCACCTATGGCAACTGGAAAAGCCCCTGATGGAAATGTTACTGAAGATATATTAAAATACTATGATGATAAATCTCAAGGAGGTTATATAGGCCTAATTGTAATAGAACATAGCTATATTATGCCTGAAGGAAAAGCTCACAAAAATCAACTTTCGGTAAGTGAAGGCGTTGATATAGATAAACTAAAAACCTTAGCTGATATCATCCATAAAAATGGTTCAAAGGCTGTTATGCAGATTAACCATGCAGGAATTCAAACCTCAGAGGAAGTTACTGGCTTCCCTTCAGTAGGGCCTTCAGCTGTTGCTAACTCTAAAGGTGTTGTAGCTAAAGAACTTTCTGTAGATGAGATAAAAGGTATAGTTAAAGCTTTTGGAGAAGCTGCTTCTAGAGTAAAATCGGCTGGATTCGATGGGGTAGAAATTCATGCAGCTCATGGATATTTACTACATCAATTCTTCACACCATTAACTAATAAAAGAACAGATTCTTATGGTGGAGATGTAAAAAATAGAATAAGAATTCATCTTGAAGTTATTGAGGCTGTTAGAAAAGCTGTGGGGGAAAACTTCCCTATATTATTAAGATTAGGTGCTTCGGACTATACAGAAGGTGGAGTTACTATTGAAGACAGCTTAGTAGCTGGATTGGAGTTTGAAAAGGCAGGAATAAACATTCTAGATGTTTCAGGTGGAGTTAGAGGATTTGTTGTTCCTGGAGCTAATGAAGAAGGTTATTTCTGGCCACTTACTAAAGCTCTTAAGGAAGCATTATCTATTCCAGTAGTTCTTACTGGTGGTATAGTTACCCCTGAAGCCGCTGAGAAACTTTTACAAGAGGAAAAAGCTGATCTTATTGGGGTGGGAAGAGCTATATATAAAGACTCTGACTGGTCTAAAAAAGCATTTGAAAGCTTAAAATAGTTAAAAGTGAATAGAGAAGAGTTAATGGTTTAGGTTAAAATTCAGCCTTGCTGAATTTCTTCATTAACTCTTCATTCTTAACTATTAACTGTTAACTAATACTTAAATTAGATAACTTATGACTACAATTAATATTCCTCCAAGCGGAATAGTTAGTCCATTAAAGGTGGTGCTAATAATCCCTTGTTTAGTAAAGTTCTCATAAAACTTAGTTGTACTTCGTTCTTTTTCTGTAGTTCTTAAGTTCATATAAGATGAGTATTGAGAACCTTGAGATCCTAAGGATGTCATATCTAATCCCGAGGAGTTACCTCCCATAATTAAGAAAAAGCCTATTACAGTTACTATTAGTCCCTCTATTAAAAGAACATCTTGTATCCTATAAGGATATTTTGATGAAATACCCATTGCAACTAATATTCCTATCGTCATTAGTATAAAAGCTAACCCAAAAGATGCCGCTAATTTTCTTATATTAAGCTTTAAATCATGATGTCTACCTTGAGGATTAATCCTTTTATAAGATTCAGGCTGAAGATGAGTACTTATAGCATTTTTTAATATATCAAATATCAAAGCCATATTTATATTTCCTGACTCTTTAATCACTTCTTTAATCTCCTCTCCATACCTCTCTCTCCATTCTTTTGGATAGAGACGAATTAAGAGGTCTATAAGCCTCATGTTAACCTCAATCTACTTTTTCCAGTAGATATTATCTTATTTATATGCTCTAGCTGAAAGCTTAAAAGCTTCTTTCCTTCTTCTGTTATCTTATAAGGAATTTTCCTATCTTCAGTTATTACAGGCTTTATAAGATTATTTTTTTCTAATCTTGATATAGCTCCATATAAGGTTCCTGCCCCAAGTTCTATAGAGAAATTACTTTTTAAATCTTCCATAATAGCATAGCCATGCTTATCCTCTTCAGCTAAACTAATTAAAATTAATAAAGAAATATCCTTAAACTTACCCATTTCCTCTAAATTCATAAACTCACCGCCTTATTACGTTATACTTTGTATCGTATAACGTAATAGTATCAGTTTATTATTTCTATGTCAATATTATCCACTAAAATTCTATATTTTCCTCTATTTCTTTGAAGTGATAGCGGTGCATATTTTTTATGGGTAATATGTCTATTAGTTTACTAGAATAAAAATCTATTCTGTAGTTGCATATATCCTTCTTTCTTTGGAAATAGTTTGTTGTTTCTGTTATTGATTGAACACTATTCATCTTAATTATTATGGAGGTTTTGCTAAAGGCTCCAAAGCTTCCATAAAATATTTTTTCATCATATCCCATTGTGTTGTTTCTATATTCTACATAACAGCTAAATATTATTATTGGCATAAACATAAATATAAAAACTGCTTTGTGGAAAATGAAACTTATCACTAAAAAAATCACAATACTAAAAATCACTGGGAAGATAAAGAATCTTTTCATTGCATTTTTAGGTGGATATTTTAATTCAATATTTTCAAAACTAAAATTTGGAATTAAAGTATCTATTAATATGTTTAACTTCCCTTTATTAGTTAAGGGATAAAAAATTGCTTCTTCCTTTTCTTCATCTCCATAACCTGCTGTAACTACTTCAACCTTATATTGCTTAAACCACTGATTTATAAGCGTTTGCTTTAATTTTATAGCTTGTATATTTTTAATAGGTAATGTGTATTTTTTTAAGCTTATTAAACCATATTGGATGTTTAGTTTATTATCTTGTTCATATATTATAAAGTTGTAGTATCTAATAAATGTTACTATGACAGATACTATAAATGAAAGGATATAAATTACTGTAAATAATTGAATTGAAAATACAATTAATTCCCCCATAGATTTTTTAATTACATCTTCTATGTTAAAGTACTTATCTACATATTTGCTTATATCTAGTTTTAGTGTATCTAATAAATCATCTAAAAAAGTAAAGGAAGATACAATAAGTGTTACTATTAAGCCAAGTTTATTTTTTGTTAAAGCTAATATAAATAGTTCTCTATTAGTGCATTTAAATTCCTTTGATCTCTCTTTGTCTTGTACAGTGTTAGCTTTTTGAATTTTTGGATCTGTAGTTGTTTCTATTACACTTTTTATATAATCTATTCGTTCTTTATTTAATACTATATCTACTTCGGCTTTTCCTAAAGTAGTACTTCCACTATCAACCTTAAGCCTGTAAATACCTATGATTCTCTGAAGAAAACTTTGTCCTATATCTATTGTTGAAATATTATCTTTAGATAATGTTAATACTTTTTTACTGATTATTCCTGTTTGATAATATAGCATGTTCTCTTTTAAATAAAACTTTTTATTATACCAAACTAATATACTGTATATTGCCATCAGCATGCATATGCCTGCTCCAATAGCAATGCTAACTAAAATTTCATTATTTAAAACCATGGGTATAAAAATAAAAAAGTTACCTTTTATGTATTTAAACGTCTGAGATATTATGGTTGATGGGTGATTTCTTTGAGGTTTATCCATTATTATCTACCCCCGTTTCCTGGGGTTCTAATAGTATCTCTTCCTCTAGTACTTGCTCTTGCTCATTTGCTCTATCCTTGAGTTTTTTAATTACCCTATTATTTATGTAATCACAAATTTCATCTGCTGTTTCTTTTGGAAGTCCTACTAATCCAAATACTCCTCCAGCTGTTGATATACTTACAGTAGCTATTTTATATAGCTTATTTATAGGACCTTGATTAACGGTTATGTGTTGGATTCTAAGCATTGGTATAATAGTGTGCTGTACAAAAAATATTCCATGATAAAACTCAATTTTATCTTCTGTAATACTATATTTCCACTGCCTGTACTCTATTTTAGGATATAAAAAAGCATTTAGAGCAAGCAAGAGTAGTATAACCCCTTGAATTATAGTAGCTACTAAAACAAAAGTCTCATCCCAGTTTTTTATAAACATTCTTACCCCTATAAATATTGCTAAAAATATTAGGAATGTTATAACTCTTGCTGTCCTCCAGGACTTTACTGCTTTTTTATCTACGTTTTTAAATGCATCTGGTTTAACGATATCGATTATTTCACTCCTCTTAATAACTATGTACGAATCTTTTTCTTCCATTTTTATCCCCCTAAGAATTATATTTATTTCCTTATATTTCATTATTATAACTTAAAATAGACAATAATTATCCTTAAATAATTATTAAAAAATATATTACAATCCATAATTTTATGATAATATATTAACTAATCTTATCAATAATAAGGAGTTTTATATGAAACAATTAAAAACAAAAGGCTTTTTAGTAGTACTTGGAGCTGTTTTGCTTCAATTGTGTATTGGCTCTATTTATTCATGGAGTCTTTTTAATGAACCTATTGCTACCTATCTTGATATTTCAAAAAGCAAGGTTGTCCTTACTTTTTCTATAACGGTATTTGTATTTGCTTTTGTGACTATATTTTCTGGAAAACTTCAAGACAAAATTGGTCCTAAGCCTGTAGCAATGATTGGTGGAGCTTTTTATTCTATTGGTTTGTTTTTATGTTCAAAATCCACATCTCTTTTAGATTTCTATATATACTACGGCTTTGTTGCTGGTATAGGTATTGGCTTCGTTTATGTATGTCCTTTATCAACCTGCATAAAATGGTTCCCAAATCATAAAGGATTAGTTACTGGAATTTCTGTTGGAGCTTTTGGCCTTGGAAGTTTAGTTTTCAACCCATTAATTCAAGCTTTATTAGCTTCTCTGGGAATCTCTAAGACGTTTTTGTTTTTATCTATAATAAATTTAGTTTTGATTTTTATAGGCTCTAACTTATTATCTTTACCTGATGAGTCATTAACTATTAAAAACAAGGTTGTAGCCATTAATAAAAACTATACACCTATGGAAATGGTGAAAACTAAGAATTTCCCTCTTCTATGGATAGCTTATTTATTTGGAACTATGAGTGGACTTTTAGTAATTGGCTTAGCTAGGGACATAGGAATTGAATTAGCTGGTCTTTCTCCTAAAGCAGCCGCTACTGCTGTATCTGCTGTTGCTATATTTAATGCTACTGGAAGACTTTTTTGGGGAACTCTCTCAGATAAGATAGGAAGAATAAAGGTAATAACCATATTATTGGGAATCACTACAGTATGCATGATACTTAAGAGTGTTTTAACCCTTAATATAATAAGTTACTTTTTAACTTTGGGAGGAGTAACCTTCTGCTTTGGAGGTTTTTTATCTGTGTATCCTACTATAACCGGGGACTTTTTTGGGCTTAAAAACCTAGGTTCAAACTATGGCTTAATGTATCAAGCTTATGGTATAGCAGCCTTAGTTGGTCCACTTATATCGGCCGCAGCCGGAAACTTAAAATTAACCTTTATTATCTCAGCTATTTTATCTTTAATAGGTCTAATTATATCTCTTTTTATAAAATCTCCTTTTAGGGGTAACAGTTAATATTTATATAGTTAAAAGTGAATAGTAAATGAAGAAATTCAGCTAAGCTGAATTTCAACAATAACTTTTAACCATTCTCTTTTAACTATTAACTTAACTCTAATAATGTACTCTTACTAACCAAAATTTTATTTTTTTATCACTCCAGCCAAGATCCCATGGTACATTGTTTCTATCTGTATTATGACATGTAACTAAGGAATATCCTTTCGAATCTGCTCCAGTTACTGTTGAAATATGAGTTATATCACCCTTCTTCTCATAAGCCACAAAATCTCCTGGCAGTAGTTTATAAGATGCTTTATAAACCTTCTCATAACTACCTTTAGCTATAATTGAAGCTCTCCCGCTATTTATCATATAAGATGTAAATTTATCTGCATTTACCCAAGGACCAGTAGCACTTCCTTTATCATAATTCCAAGTACCATTCTTTTTAAATTTTCCACCTTCACTTAATATCTGAGAAGCAAAATTTGCGCAGTCTCCACCCTCAGGATTAAAGTCTCTGTATTTCTTATTATACTTAAATCCATATTCAGGAGCTGTAGCTGCACCACAGTATTGCATAGCATAAGCTACTGCATTTTTTCTTCTCTCATTTATTTCTGACATGTCTCTCTCTGGCTGAGCTGCTATATACTCCTTAATATCTTGAGCTTTTATATTTTCTAAACTTAATGAATCAGCAAAGGGGTCTGTATACCACTCTTTTGTTATTATCCATTGACCATCCCTATTTGTTAATGTCATTGAATGATATGTTCCTATCCTAGAACTATTCACTTCATCGGGTTTATCTTCATACACATATTTATATTCTGTATTACAAAGTATATTAAAATAACATTTTTCAGTTCCATTTTTTTTAGAACTTCTAATAACTATTTTAGGTATTATATCTACAAATTTTATTCCTTGTTTTTCTGCCCAGTTATTTATATACTTAACCTTTCTCTCCTCATACTCATATGCCCATTGACCGTATTTTGTATCCGTTGCATATAAGGTATCTATAAGCTCTAAATCTTTTTCTAAAACTGCCTTATTTTTACTTACAAATATGGTTTCCACAAAGTCTAAAACTTCTTGGTCTACACTTTCTGCATTTGCTACCTGTGGAATATTTAATTTAATTAGAGAAAGAAATAATGTGAAAACTATAAACTTATTTACTGCTTTCCTGTATTGTTTTATAGGCAAGCTCATAGATACTTCTCCTTTCTTAACCTGTTTATTTTAAATTATCATTGATAATTTCTATAAATTCCTTAGTGTCTTCATCTTCTGGAGCTCCCTTATGCCAACTTTCCTCTTCACCACTCCAACCACCAAAATATTTAGCTTTTAATATAATTTCAGGTCTATATTCAAAATGTAAAATATCAAAATGTCCCCATTTTCCTCCCCAAACAAAATTATTTTTTTCAAAAGCTTCAACTAACTCTTTAGGATATTGTAGAAGCCTAGAGTTACCATCTTTTTCTGAACTCCATTTCCAATAATCTCTTTTATCACTTTTTAAATCTATTGCTATTCCATAAGAATGAGGACTTAATCTTCCTGTACCTGATATAACTCTATAGTTAAAGGTTCCACTTGCAGGATATAGTATACCTCCTATATCTCCTCTGCTTTTTGCTAAGGGCATAACTTCTTTTAGCGCTGTTTCTAAAGAAGTTTTTGCACCATTTTTACTATTAAATTGATAATTGGTATATCCATATTGAAGAGCTATTAAATTAGTTTCTATAGCCTTTTTAGAATCTCCATATACTTCATTAAAAATCTCATAAGACCTGGCTCTTCCTGGATCAAAATCTTTTTTCATTATTTCTTTAGGCATTTCTAAAGGATATATTTGTTCCATCATATCTTGTAAATCTGGATCTTGAAGTTTGTCATCATGGGTTTTATTTCTTTTATCATCATATAAGACCTTTTTTCCTGATTTCATAATTAAATAAACTTTATCACCATTTTTTTCTACTGACTTTACATGTTCAGGATATGCAAGTTTTAAGGTAAGTAAATCTTGTTTCATTGTTATTAAATAATCTCGCTCTTCCGTAGCTGATGTAATTTTAGGAATATTTATAACTATTAAAATTAAAAATAATAACCTACATAAGTTTTTTTTCATTTTTTTCACCTCTTAAATCCATATAAATATATCCTGTCCTGAGTTTTAGCATAGTATGTGTTATAGATTTTTTTAAATTTACAAATTAATTTATCTTATAGTATAATTTACCGAAATAGCGAAATATTTAAGGGGCTGATATTTATGAACGTAATTGATATATGTATGGGTATTCAAACTGATATAGTTAAATGGAGAAGAGATCTTCATGAGATACCTGAACTCGGAATAGAGTTAGAAAAAACACACAAATATGTAACTGACGAACTTAACAAAATGAACATTTCCTACAAAACCATAAGTAAAACTGGAATTGTAGCTATAATAGAAGGAATTTCAGATGGACCAACTATAGGAATAAGAGCTGATATGGATGGTCTTCCTATTAAAGAAAAAACTAAATTACCTTTTTCATCTAAAAATAATTGTATGCATGCCTGTGGTCATGATGCTCATACTTCCATGCTTTTAGCAACAGCAAAAATTTTATCTCAAAATAAAAATTTATTAAAAGGAAATGTAAAACTTATATTTCAACCAGCTGAAGAAATTTCTTCTGGAGCAGAAGCTATGATAAAGGAAGGAGTATTAGAAAACCCTAAAGTTGATTTTATATTAGGGCTTCATATAGGAGCCTTATTCCCTGAGGTTAAACTAGGTATGATTGGGATTAAATCTGGTTATATAACTTCAGCTGTAGATAAAATATCTGTAACTGTGAAAGGAAAAGGTGGTCATGGTGCTATGCCTCACCTTTCTGTAGATCCTATCTTAATTGCATCTGAAATAATATCTTCATTACAAAAAATAGTAAGTAGAGAGACAAATCCACATCATCCTGTTGTTGTAACTATAGGATCAATAAATGGTGGCTCTAGCTGGAACATCATACCTGAAAAAGTAACTTTTGAAGGTACTATAAGAAGCATATATCCTGAAGATAGAGATATGTTAGAAAAAAGAGTAGTTGAAATTTGTGAAGGAGTTGGTAAAGCAAATGGTGCAGAAGTTAAAGCCAGATACGAAAGAATCTGTCCATCTGTAAATAATAACCCTTATACTACTGAGGTACTAATTAAATCTTCTGAAAAAGTAGTTGGAAAAGATAACTTGATTATATTAGAACATCCTACAATGGTTTCTGAAGATATGGCCTATTACCTTAAAGAAATACCTGGAACCTTCTTTTTCTTAGGCTCAAATAATCCACAAAAGAAAATTATTTATCCACATCATCACCCTAAATTTACTGTGGATGAAGATGTTTTGTGGATAGGTCCAGCTGTATTTATACAAAGTGTTTTTGATTTTTTTGATTTAATTTAAGATATTTATTTTAATAAAAACAGCCCCTATTAATTATAGAGGCTGTTTAACTTATTTATATATAGTTTTCTTACTTCTTCTATTTCACCTAATGATTTATCAACTTTTTCAACTTCAAAACCATTATTAATAAGGAGTTCTTCCCAAGAATCTAAATCCTTAGTTCCATGTTTACCTCTCATTAAAAGCAGTGGCTGTAGGACTATTTTATTTATATTCCTAGACTTAAGCATATATATAATGTCTTCTAAGGTAGGAGTACCTTCTAAGGTTCCTATAAGAACTTTTCCATAACCTTTATTAATAAACTCCTGTTGAAGTTTTAAATAGCTGCTATTTCCTTCATGATTAGTTCCATGAGCCATATAGACGTAATTAAGCTCTTTTGATGGATCAAGTGAGTTTATTAGATTCATATAGTCCTCATCCTCACTTAATAGAGGTGTAGCTACTACTGCTGTAATTCTATTTCTATAGCTTTCTACAACGTCTAATAAATCAAGATACTCTTTTCCTGGTATAAGATGGAGTGGAAGTATAAAGACTTCTGTGCATCCTAGTTCAATTAAAGCTTCAAGCTCTTCCTCAAGATTATTTACCTTTATCCCTGATTGTCTAAAAAGCTTATTAATAATAAATTTCGAAGTAAATGCAAGTCTAACTTCATCCCCTGAAAACTCTTTTTTAATCTCTTTAATCAATGGCTTTAACGATGAATTTACTCCCTCTAGATTAGCTGTTCCATGAGTTACTACTAATATAGCTTTCATGATTTTACCCTCTAAAGGATTTAAAGGCTTCAATAAACTTATCTATATGAGCTTCTTCATGTTTTACAGATAAAAATAAAGCTTCAAACTGTGATGGTGGAAGATAGATTCCGTGCTCAAGCATATGTTTAAAGTATCTTACAAATCTTTCTTTATCACACTTTTTAACATCTTCATAGGTTTCAACTTTTTCTCCTTCTGTGAAAAACAAAGTAAGCATTCCTCCAGCTCTATTTATAACTACTGGAACTCCATTCTCTTTTGAAGCTTCTTTAATTCCTTTTTCTAATCTCTCACCCAAGGCATTTATATGATTATAGTATTCTGGATTATTATGAAGTTTCTTTAAAGTTGCTAAACCCGCTGCCATAACTATAGGATTTCCAGACATTGTTCCTGCCTGATATACTGGTCCCATTGGGGAAAGCATCTCCATTATCTCCTTTCTTCCTGTGTAAGCACCACAAGGAAGTCCTCCACCCATTATCTTTGCGTAAGTTACAAGGTCAGGCTTTACCTTAAATAGGCTTTGTGCACCTTTATAAGCTACTCTAAATCCACTCATTACTTCATCAAATATTAATAGAGTTCCGTATTCATCACAAAGACTTCTAAGTTCAACCATAAACTCATCATTAGCCTTTATAACTCCCATATTTCCTGCTACAGGTTCTATAATAACAGCACCAATATCTTTTCCCTTTTCCTTAAATACAGTTCTTATACTATCTATATTGTTATACTCAGCTACCAAAGTATTCTCTATATTTTCTCTTGGAATACCTGCACTTCCTGCAATGCCAGTTGTAAGTACTCCAGAGCCAGCTTCCACTAAAAAGCCTTCAAAATGTCCATGATAACAGCCTGAGAACTTAAGTATCTTATCTCTTTTTGTATATCCTCTAGCAAGCTTAACAGCGCTCATGGTTGCTTCTGTACCTGAGTTAACCATTCTCACCATTTCTACATTATCTAGGGTTTCACACATAAACTTAGCTAAATCTAATTCAAGCTTTGTAGGTGCGCCAAAAGCTATAGCACCTTTTGAAGTATTATTAATAGCTTCAACTACATCTTCATCGCAATGTCCTAAAAACATAGGACCCCAAGCTAAAACAAAATCCACATACTCTTTTCCATCTTCATCATATATGTAAACACCTTTTCCCTCTTTTATTATAGGAGGATTCATTCCAACATTATTAAAAGCTCTAACTGGACTGTTAACTCCACCAGGCATATATTCTTTTGAGGTTTCAAATATTTTCTTGTTATTCACAATACCACTCCTTTATTAGCAAGATTACATTTCTTTAAGCCATTTAGCTGCTTCTAGAGAATAATAGGTTATTATTATATCTGCTCCTGCTCTTTTCATTGATAAAAGCATTTCTAAAGCTATCTTCTTTTCATCTATCCAGCCCATTTTAGCTCCAGCTTTAACCATGGCATATTCGCCACTTACATTATAGGCAGCTATAGGATAGTCAAAATTATCTCTAGCCTTTCTTATAACATCTAAATAAGATAAAGCAGGTTTAACCATTATTATGTCTGCTCCCTCTTCAATATCCTGCTCCATTTCTCTTATAGCTTCTCTTAGATTCGCTGGGTCCATTTGATAGGTTTTTCTGTCTCCAAATTGAGGAGCTGAATTCGCAGCTTCTCTAAATGGTCCATAAAAAGCTGAACAATATTTAGCCGAATAAGCCATTATAGGTATATGTTTAAAGTTATTTTTATCTAATACCTCTCTTATCTTACCTATTCTTCCATCCATCATATCAGAAGGTGCAACCATATCAGCACCAGCTTCAGCATGGGATAAAGCTATCTTTCCTATATACTCAATAGTTTCATCATTATCAACATCAGTTCCATGTATTATTCCACAGTGTCCATGATCTGTATACTCACACATACAAACATCTGTTATAACTAGTATATCTTTATCTAATTCTTTTATTTTTCTTATAGCTTTTTGAACAATTCCTTCCTCATTATAAGCTTCTGAACCACAAGCATCTTTATGCTCTGGTATACCAAAAAGCATTAATCCTCTTACTTTAGCTTCCTTAACTTCTTTAACTACCTCTTCTAATCTATCTATCGAGTAATGATAATTCCCAGGAAGAGAGCTTATTTCATTTTTTATATTTTCTCCTTCTACTACAAATATAGGATATATAAAATCATCTGAGCTTAAGCTGTTTTCTCTAACTAGTGCTCTAGTAGCTTCATTTACTCTTAATCTTCTTCCTCTCTTTATCACTTTAACTTCCTCCATATTTCTTTTATCTCTTCTATAAGTCCGTCATCACTATGTTCCTTGCATACTACAGCATCTATTTTATTTTCAATAAGTGTTTTTAAAGTTATTGGTCCTATAGCTACAACCTTTTTATCTTTTAAAGCTTCTATTCCTACCATTTCTATCATGCTGTTTACTGTACTAGGGCTTGTAAATAGTACCATATCAACTTCTTCAAAGGCTCTTGGATTTTTGATTTCTCCTTTTATTGTTTCATACATAGAAACTTTATCTACTTCTAATCCAAGCTTTCTTATTTCTTCTGATAAGTAATCCCTAGCTTGAAGAGAACATGGTATTAATACCTTCTCCCCTTTATTTAATTTAGGCTCTAAAACCTTAAATAAGCCTTCCCCTAAAAACTCTCTCGCCATAAGGTCTGGAATTATTCCTCTATCTGTTAACGCCTTTGAAGTTGCTTTTCCTACAACACTAAAGCTAGCTTTTAGTTTTCTAACATCAAATTTTATATTTCTTAAATAATCAAAAAAGAAGTTTACACCATTTACAGAAGTAAAAACTATATGATTGTAATCTTCTAATTTATCCATATACGGATTTAAATTATCTGAAGTATCCTTAAATCTTATGGAGTTTATTTCAGTAACCTCTGCACCTAAATCCTTTAGAGTTTCTCTAAGCTTAGAAGCTTGATTTCTAGAACGTGTAACACAAATATTAGCTCCAAATAAAGGTTTATTTCCATACCAATCTAAACTTTCATTAAGGTCTACAACATCCCCTACTACAATTATACATGGTGACTTTAATCCAGCTTTTACACTTTTAGAGTGTATATCTTCTAAGGTTCCAACTACCTTTTTTTGTTTAGAAGATGTTCCTCTCATAATTATAGCTGCCTTAGAGTCCTTGCTCTTTCCATTAGCTAATAATCTTTCTACTATATCCTCAAGATTTTCTAACCCCATTAAAAATACTAAGGTTCCATTTTCCTTAGCTAAAGCTTCCCAATTAACTTTTAGTGAACTTGCTGACATTCCAGTAACTACATGAAAACTTTGAGACATTGCTCTTTGAGTTATAGGTATTCCACCATAATTAAGTACAGAAATAGCAGAGGTAACACCAGGAATTACTTCAAAGTCTATGTTTTCTTTAACTAACTCTAAAGCTTCCTCTCCACCTCTTCCAAAAACATAAGGGTCTCCCCCCTTAACTCTTCCTACTATATGTCCCTCTTTAGCTAACTTAACTAAAGTTTGATTTATTTCATCTTGAGTTTTATAATGTGAACCTGGCTCTTTGCCACAATAGTAAACTTCACAATCATCATTTATATAATTTAAAACATTATTTCCTACTAATCTATCATAAAGAACAGCTGTACATTCTTTTAACTTTCTTACAGCTTTCACAGTTATAAGTTCCTCATCTCCAGGACCTGCCCCAATTAAATAAACTTTACTCATTTTCTCCTCCTTAAGCTTTTAATATAAGATTAGCCAATCTTTTTCCTAAATCTATATTATCTTCTTTATTTCCTAATATATCTTTTTTAATTATCTGTCCATCAATATCGTAGGTTCCGATCATATAAAGGTCATCCCCTTTAACTTCGCTATATATACCTATTAACGTGTGGCAATCCCCATTTAATGTCCTCATAAAGCTTCTTTCAGCCTCTAAAACACATCTAACTTCTTTATTGTCTAAACCTTCAAACAAGGCTCTCTTATCACTATTTTTAAGAACCTCTATTCCTAATGCCCCTTGCCCTACTGCTGGTAACATCTCCTTAGGGTCAAAATAAGTAGTTATAATATCCTCTAAACCTAATCTCTTTAATCCAGCTGCTGCTAATATTATTCCATCTAAGTTTTGAGTCTTCATTTTCTCTAATCTTGTCTGAACATTTCCTCTAATAGGAACTATATCTAAATCATTACGTAACTTTTTAAGTTGGCCTGCTCTTCTTATACTGCTAGTTCCTATTTTAGCTCCTGTTTTAAGTTCTTTAAAATCTATTCCTTCTCTTGATATAAATACATCTCTTACATCTTCTCTTTCTGGAACAGCTGCAATCATAAAGGCATCATCTAAAGCATAAGGAACATCCTTCATACTATGAACAGCTCCATGAGCTCTCTCCTCTAATAAAGCCAGTTCTATATCCTTAACAAAAACGCCTTTTCCACCAATCTTATCTAAAGTTACATCAAGTCTTCTATCTCCTTCTGTAACTATAAGAAGCTTTTCACTATTAATTCCATGAGTTTTATTCAATAATTCCATAACTAACTCCGTCTGGGCTTGAGCTAGTTTACTTTTTCTAGTAGCAATAATTAAACTCATAATCTCCTCCACTTAATTAAATAATCTATGTACTAACTCTTCCTTAAAAAATAAAAGTAAACATTCTTTTTCTTTTCTTTTTTCCCACATAAACTTATAATCTTCTGTAGCAATAAAGCTTATTATTTCCTGTTTATATTCATTAAATTCTTTAGCCTTACTCCTAAGTTTATTTATAAATCCAATAAATTCATCATATTCTTTAAGGTTATTTTTTATTTCCTCTTTTATCATAAGAGAAGCTTTAGGATTTCCACCTTTAGTATTTAAAGCAAAGTTAATATTTCCCAGGGAATCTTGAATAGACATGGCAGCATTTCCATGTCTGTAATTGCCTGCATTTATAAATATTTTAGCCTGCTCTTCGCATTGGGAAATTATTTCCTTAACAACCTTCTCATCATCTATAGCTATTACTATTATATGTTTATCTATAATAAAATCAGATTGATATGAACCTACTATAAGCTCAACTTCATTAAAATTTTCAAAACTATCAACAAAATCTTTTGCTAAAACCTCAACATTACATCCACGTTCTAAAAAACTAGCTGTCTTTATAGCCGCAGCTCTTCCTCCCCCTATAATCCCTACTTTAATTTTTTTAGGAATCAGGGAAAGAAACATAAACTCTAATTCATAAATATCTTCTCTATTATCCTTAGACATTCCTCATCACTTCCCTTTAAACGCTCTTCTTTAAGAACTTCAATAGCTCTATTTACATAGTAATGTGAAGTACTTTTTATAAGATTATCTGCTAACCTTTTAGGATCTTTAGATGAAAGCTTATTATTAAAGGTCTCTATTCTCTCTTCAGCTATCTTATTAGCATTTTCCTTCATCTTTTTTATGTAAGGAGTTATTTCCCTAATGTCTTTCCAAGTTTCAAAACTTTCTATATACTTATCTATTATAAATCTATTTTTATTCATTTTTTCTTTTCTAAGTTTTTTATTTTCTTCATCTATAAGAGCTATACTGTCTATGTCATAAACTTCAGCATCATCTCTTAAAGCTATACTCTCTTCAATATCTCTAGGCATAGCAAGGTCAAATATTAAATATCTTTCCCCTTTTGGTAATTCTCTGTTTTTTAATACTGTATGGGGAGCAGATGTGCACCCTATTATACACCTAACATCCTTTAATATTTCATTTTTCTCCTCAAAAGTTATAATTTTAACCCTCTTATCATCTATGTTTTTTACTGAACTTTTATTTCTGACTACTATATATAAACTATCTATATTATGGGTTAATATATATTTCACAGCTAGGCTTCCCATGTCTCCATATCCTATTACCATGAAGTTCTTAATTCCCTCTTTAAGTGCTTTGTTTACAGCTATAGATGGATAAGATACTGGTATTTCATATAACTTAGCCTCATTTCTAAATTCCTTACCACAAGTTATTGCCTCTTGAAATAAACGCTGAAGATTTCCATGAAGCCCTTTTACATTTAGAGAATTATCATAGGCTTCTTTAATCTGAGAAAGAATCTGGTCTTCTCCTAAAATTTTAGAGTGAAGGCCACATGCAAGCTCCATTATATGCTTAACAACCTTTTCCTCTTTAATATGAAATATGTATTCTCTTAATTCTTTATCCCATTCTAAAGTTTTAAATATATTATATAAAATCTCATGACTTGAATCCTCAGAGTCAAAGTATATTTCTGTTCTATTACATGTATTTATTATCAATACTTCATTACAGAATTCCTTAATATTAATAACTTTATCTAATATATATTTATCTCTAATAACAAACTTTTCCCTTATATCTACACTTGTTCCTTTTAATATTCCGATTAGCTGAATCATTCTTTTCTCTCCTTTTAAGGAAACTCACTATACTCATTTTATACCAACCTCTTCTATATTTAAAGGTTTGTTTTCATAGTTTAAGTATCCCTCTAGGAAAGATGGGATTAAAAAAGTCATCCTTCTCAAAATTTTCTTCTCTGAATTAATTAACTTGATCAATTGTGGTTTTGCGCAATTGTTGTTTTGATGTTTTGCGCAATTGCGCAATTGCGTAATTGCGCAAAATAATTTTTAAAAACTCTTCGCCTCAAGAGTTTCATCAAATTCCTTCTAAGTACAAAACAACAACATAATGACACTTTGACACTTTGACACTTTGACACTTTGACACTTTGACACTTTGACACTTTGACATAGGGTAGTCTACTTTTTCTTCCTACTCATTATTCATCTTTTATAAAAAACAAAAAGGAGCTGAGCCCTAATTAACCTAAAGCTACAACTCCTTAATATATAAATTATTATTTTTAATTCTTAGAAATAATTAATCAAGCTCTTCTCCATTAGATGAAATCACTTTTTTATACCAATAAAATGAATCTTTACGTAGTCTATTTAATGTTCCATTTCCCTCATTATCTTTATCTACATAAATAAACCCATATCTTTTTTTCATTTCCCCTGTTGATATACTAACTAAATCAATACATCCCCAAGGAGTAAATCCAACTAATTCCACTCCATCATTGATTGCTTCCTTCATTTGATTTATATGATCGCGTAAGTAATCAATTCTGTAACTATCATGAATAGACCCATCTGATTCAACTTTATCGATTGCTCCTAGACCATTTTCTACTACCATAATTGGTATTTGATATCTACCATATAACTCATTTAATAAATATCTTAGTCCTTTAGGATCGATTTGCCATCCCCAATCACTTGATTTTAAATATGGATTTTTAACTCCCATAACAACATTTCCTGAAGTTTTTAATGTGTTTTCATCAACAGTACTACAAGTACTCATATAATAACTAAGACTATAGAAATCTACCTTTCCACTCTTTAGAATATCTCTATCTCCTTCTTCTTCAAGAATTGAAATATCTAAATCCTCAAACATACGTTTTGTAAAATGTGGATATTCTCCTCTTACTTGTACATCTCCACAAAAATAGTTCATCCTCATTTCCTTCTGAGCTAATAATACATCATCAGGATTACAACTATATGGATATATACAACCTCCTGCAATCATACACCCTATTTTAAATTCAGGATTAATTTCATGACCTAACTTTACTGCCTTTGCACTAGCTATAAATTGATGATGCAACGCCTGATATCTTTTTGCAACCTGCTCTTTTGTATCAGGAAGCCCCATTACCTGTGCAGGACCATCTTCACACTTAAAACCACCAGATAATATATCTCCTATACTCATTGTAAGACAATTTATTTCATTAAAAGTAAGCCAATACTTAACCAAATCTTTATACTCTGTAAATAGTGTATTACAATATCTAATATAAAAGTCAATACACTTACGATTTAGCCATCCATCATATTTTTTCATTAAATTATAAGGTAATTCATAATGTGAAATAGTTACTAGTGGTTCAATTCCATACTTTTTGCATTCCTCAAAAACAGATCTATAAAAATCTATCCCTTTTTGATTAGGCACTTCATCATCTCCATTTGGAAATATTCGTGTCCAGTTTATGGACATACGAAACATACGAAATCCCATCTCAGCAAATAATGCTATGTCCTCTTTATATCTATGATAAAAATCTATCGCTTCATGTGATGGATAATGTGTGTCGCTCTTTATTTCATTAGTAAAATAACGATGTTTGTCTACAGTACCACCTGTCATATGATCGCAGACACTATCTCCCTTTCCATCTTCATTCCATCCACCTTCAAATTGATTAGCAGCTGTAGCTCCACCCCAAAAAAATTCCTTTGGAAAACTCATTTTTCTTTCCTCCATCTATTTAATATATATCTTCACCTTTGTAGATAAATAAGGTTACAATAAATGTTACTACAAATCCAATTAAAACACTTATTCCCATATAAATCACATTCATTTTTGTTGGTCCTATAAAACCTGCAACTCCAAAAATCCCCGCACTTCCTGCAAATGCATATGTGTATACTTTCATTAACCCTGCAAAAGCTGCTCCACAGAAATTTCCTATCATTGCTGCATATAATGGTTTCTTTAATCTCATATTAATACCAAACATTGCAGGCTCTGTTACTCCACCTACAACTGCTGTAATGGCACTAGATGCTGCTGTTGATTTTGTACTTTTATTTTTACACTTTACTGCTACAGCGGCAGCTGCTGCTCCTTGATTAATGTTAGAAAGCACACCTGCAACACAAACAATCGGCTCATATCCAAATGCTGCAAATGATTGGAACATATAAGGAACTAGAGCTCCATGCATACCTGTTATAACTAAAACTGGATATACAGCTGCTAAAAGTGCAACTCCAAAGAAACCTGTTGTATTATATAACCACATAATTGCTTTTGCTAAATAAGTTCCTAAAAAAGCACCCGCTGGTCCAATTAGGCATAGTGTTAGTGGTAACATTATTAAAATAGTTCCCAATGGTACTACTATTGCTTTGACTGAATCTGGTGATATTTTTTGAAAGAATTTTTCAACATATGACATTACAAATACAGCCATAATTATAGGGAAAATAGTACTTGCATAGGTTGCTCCATAAACAGGAATACCGAATATAG
This sequence comes from Clostridium intestinale DSM 6191, assembly GCF_900130055.1. Lineage (GTDB taxonomy): Bacteria > Bacillota > Clostridia > Clostridiales > Clostridiaceae > Clostridium_T > Clostridium_T intestinale. Next base: position 38,856 of record NZ_FQXU01000008.1, on the reverse strand, counting down.
ACATTCCTACTCCACCTGCAACATTAGCTACAATCGTAGGATGTATTAAGATTGCACCTAATAACATTCCTAGACCCATATTAGTTTTAAACTTATTTGCAGCTGTTGCTCCTAAAAATATAGGAAGAAAATAAAATCCTGCATCAGCAGCAAAGGCTAGCACATTATAAGTAGGCATATCTTTAGTTAAAAATCCAGCCATCTCACCTAAAATGATAATAACTTTTAACATACCAGCACCAATTAACGCTGGTATTAATGGCATCAAGCTTCCAGAAATACCATCTATAACTGCTCCGAATCCAAACTTCTTTTTAGTATCTAAATTTTCATCTATAGCTTTTTCAGCTGATATTCCAGCTTTTAAGCAGACTAATTTATAAGCATCTCCAACCGATTGTCCTATAATAATTTGTAATTGATCATTAGACCATTGTGCTCCAATTACCCCGTTTATTTTTTGAATCTCGTTCAGGTCAACAACACTAGTATCTTTTAAACTAAATCTTAAGCGTGTCATACAATGACCCAAATGACTTATATTATCCTTTCCGCCCACTAACTCTAAAACCTTTGTTGCAAGTTCTTCATATCTTTCTCTCTTCGCCATGTTTCTTCTCCTCTTTTTATTTATATTTTACAAACAATAATTATTTTGACGTAAAATAAAAACCGAAATGACACAATTATTTTTCGTGTCAAATTCGGTAATGCCTCCCTTAGAGTTACAATCCTCAAATTATTGTATTGTTTTTTAGAATACGATTAATATGCATCATTAAATACAATGTCTCATCTTCAGTAATTTTTGAATTCAGCCTTTTATCAATAACTGCACTAATCTTAACTGCACATTCATATATCTTAGGAAGTTCTTCTTTCATAGTTCTAAAAAGTACACCATTATCATCTATAAATTGCTTCTTTTCTTCAATTCGTTTTAAATAATATCTTAAATGTATTACAAATCTATTGTAATTAAACCCTTTCCGATTAATCTTGGTATCAAATTCACCTTCAATAATTTCTGTAAGCTCTTCAATTAATTGCTCTGCATCTAAAGTCGCCTTTTCATTAACACTTTCTTCTTCTGCATTTACAAAATGCATTGCTATATTAGTAATTTCACTCTCAGGTAATTTCACTGACAATTTTTCTTGGACTAGTTTAACTGCATATCTTCCTAGAGATGTCTCTAATGGATATAGTTTTTCTACATCATAAGAAAATAACATCTTCATCTCTTTAAACTTTTCCATACGCTTTAATGCAAAATTTATGTGATCTGCAAGCCCAGGTAATAGATTAGGATTTAAATTACAATCAAGAGTCATCTGAGCTTTTTTAGCAATTATAGCTGACACTTCAAATATTTCTTCTGGTATTTCTTGTAGTAGCTTATAATAACTTTTATCCATTTTATAAAATGTCATAGAAATAGAGCTGAGATCTGTTATATGATAAGGCATTGATGGAAATCCTATTCCTTTTCCAAAGGCAATTAGTTCATGACCTTTCTTATCCAAGCAAACAGCTACATTATTATTGATTTTTTTGATAACCTTCATGAATAATCCTCCTATTATTTAAAGTGAATCACCTTGCTCTCTCCAGCTATAACTTGTTTATCCCCTTCTTCAATATCAAAATTGAAATTGTCACTATTTGTTATAATCATAGGTGTAATTAAGTTAATATTATTTTGTTCCATAAACCCTCTATCTATTTCAATAACAGGTGTTCCCTTTTTAACCTTCTTACCAGCTTCTGATATTACCTTAAATCCTTTTCCATTTAGTTCTACTGTATCAAGTCCAATATGTACTAAAATCTCTGCGCCATTTGTAGTAGTAATTCCAAAAGCATGTAAAGTACTCGCAATCATTGAAATTTCTCCATCACAAGGTGCACACACTGTATTTCCATCAAATCTAAAGCCTATACCTTCTCCCATAAGCTTATCTGCAAACATTTTATCTGGTACATTTTCTAGTGCAATAATTTCTCCAGTTACTGGTGCGTATAAATCATTATCTTTTTTCTTTTTAAATATATCAAACATATTTTTCTCCTTTACAAACAAAAAAACTCTCTTAGGTATTCAAAACAAGACAAAATAATTGTCGTTTTGGTAATGCCTCTAAGAGAGTAACAATCCTTATATTTACTTTAATAATATTACTAAATAGTATTAATAAAACGTTTAAATAAATATTAGCATTCACTAATAAACTTGTCAATACTATTCTACTAAATTTATATCATCCATTATATTCCTGTTAAATTCCAAGGATGCTATTCAACTATTCAATAGGTAGTCTACTTTTTCTTCTCACTCATTATTCACTTTTCCATTTAAAAAGTCAGCCTCATTAGAGACTGACCTTAAATTAATATCTTATTCCACTCCAGTATATATTCTCTTTCATTACAGCTTTTTCATTAAGCTCTACATCTTTTAAAGCCCATTTTTTATATTCTTCAAATCCTGTTCTATCGATAATATATCCTATATGCTCTTTTCCACCTGGAGCATCTTTATCTATATATTCAGTAACATAAGCATAAGTATTTATTATTATTTTTCTTATGCTATCTTCATCAGCCCATATTATAAAGTCTTCAGCTAATCTAGGATTTTTCTTACCTGTTCTTCCCATGATAGCTAGTCTATAATACTTACTTTCGCTTCTTGTCCATGCTCCTGTTGGGCATTTACCTACACATTCTCCGCAACCAATACATTTTTCATGGTCTCTTACAACCTTAAAGTTTTCGAATTTCAAGGCTCCTGTTGCTCTTTTCTTACAGTTAGTTACGCAAGCTTGGCAGCCTATGCATCTATAAGATTCGTATTGAGGCTCTGTCATTCCTATTATTCCGAAGTCATGCATTCTAACTTTCATACAATCATTAGGACATCCTGTTAAAGCAACTTTAAAGTGAAGATCATTTGGGAATATATCTTTTTCTATTCTTTTAGCAAATCCTGAAGTATCATAATTAGCAAAAGGGCAAACTCTATTCCCTATACATGCGGATACGTTTCTTGTTCCAGCTGCTGTATATCCCTTTCCTGGTACTTCTTGGTTTATTTCTAAACCTTCAATTATTGGTTGAAGAAGTTCATTTACTTCTGGAATATCTTCCATATCTACATCTGGTATTTCGAAACCTTGTCTTGTAGTTAAATGTACAGTTCCGTTACCATATTTATCTGCAATCTCTTGGATTAAGCCTAAGTATTCAGCCTTTAAATGTCCACCTGGAACTCTTACTCTTGAGGCAGTTAATCCTCTTTTTTTAGTAACTCTAAATGCATTCTTTTTTAAAGCTTTTGTATTTATATCTATCATAACTTCCCCTCCTTAATCTATTAAAGATTTACCTTTTGAATAATTAAATACTGGTCCATCAAGGCATATGTAAGTGTCATCAATTTTACAGTGTCCACACTTACCTACTCCACAGCACATTTTTCTTTCTTGAGAAATCCAAATGTTTTCTTCTTTAATTCCTAGTTTTAAAAATTCTGCTACGGTAAACTTCATCATCATAGGAGGTCCTACTACTATAACTTGTACAGAGTCTATATCTTTTATTTCAAGTTCAGGTACGTATTTTGTAACTAATCCTACCTTACCTTCATAACCTTCTTCTGCTCCATCTACAGTAATGATTAAGTTTATATTCTTTTCCCATTCTTTTATATCATCTTTAAATAAAATGTCTTTAGGAGACTTAAAACCTGATACTAAGGTTAAGTTCTTAGCTTCACTAGTATTTTTAGAGAAGTAATCTACTATTCCTTTAACAGGGGATAGTCCAGTTCCTCCAGCTACTACTACTATTTCTTTTTGCGCATAGTTTTCTACCTCAAATCCATTACCATAAGGTCCTCTCATAAATAGATTTTGACCTACATGGTATTTGAAGATTTCGTCTGTAACTACTCCAACCCTTCTTATGGTTAACTCTACATAACCGTCCCCAATTCCTGATACAGATATAGGCGCTTCTCCGTATTTTGGAAGTGATAATTCAAAAAATTGTCCTGGTTTAACATCACCAGCAAAAGATAATCTAAAAGTATATTCTATATCAGTATGTTGTTTTATATCTAATATCTCTGTTTTAAAAGGCATATACACATTGTTTTCCATTTAGCGCACCTCTTCCATAGCTTTTTCTAGTTTGTTTACACAGTTTGAGAAAGAAATATATTCTGGGCAAATATCATCGCATCTTCCACAGCCTACGCACATATGGTATCCCCATCTCTTTTTATAGTCATAGACCTTGTGTAAAACCTTAAACCTCATTCTTTGACCTTTATCTAGTCTAAAGCTATGTCCACCAGCCATATTTGTAAATCCATCTACATGACAAGAAGCCCAAACTCTTCTTCTTTCACCTGCCTTTGGATTATCCTTATAAAATATATCTTGTGTCGTGTTACATGTACATGTTGGGCAAACAAAATTACATCTTCCACAAGCTATACATCTAGCTGAATACTCTTTCCATACTGATGAATTCATTACTTTAAGATCTAAATCATCTGGAATATCCACTTTAGTTTCATTTTCTTCTACAAAGTCTGGAGTTACTTCTACTTCTTCTATCTCTATATTTTCTAAGTACTGTTCTAACTCCCCATCATTTGTATCAAATATAACCATGTCTCCATCTAATTTTATGTAAGCATCTTGTTCATCAGTTTTATTAGTGTTCATACTTACACAAAAGCAGTTGTCAAAACTTTTTTCACATCCTATTAATACGAATTTAGCTTTATCTCTTAATCTCTTATAGTAAGGATCTACTGCTCCATTTCTTAAATATATGTCATCAATTCTTTTTACTGAGTGCATATCACAGCTTCTTAAGAAAATTATTGCTCCTTTTTCCTCTTCTTTTGGTTCTATCCACTGATCTTCAGTGAAGTAGAACATAGTTTGAGTTATAGGTAATAAAGTTTCTTTATAAGAAAAAGCTGATTTTTTTTCGAATTCAACATCTCTGACATCTGTTACTTGGGCATATCTTACTATATCAGTATCCGAAAAAGTTCCTTTCCCTTTAAGTACTGTTGGCGCAAACACATCATACTTTCCTGAAATTTTCTCTAAAAACATATTAAATCCATCGATGTTCATTTTAAATCCCATAAGTTACTCCTCCTAAGGCTTTTATTCTTTTGATATTAGATAATAAGGTATAGCTAGTACCAGTGCACCACCTATCATATTTCCTAAAGTAACAAAAGAAAGATTATATATAAATCCACTTAAACTAACTGCTGCTGTATGTGGAATAAATAGACCTATTGATAAAAGCGTCATATTTGCTACACTATGCTCAAATCCTGTAGTTATAAATGCAAATAAACACCAGAATATCATTATTAATTTTCCTGTCTCTTCTTTCATCTTAAAAGAACACCAAATAGCTAAACAAACTAAGATATTACATAGGATTCCTCTAAAAATTAATTCATGAATAGGCAAAGCCATCTTTGTTGCTGAAGCACTAAGTATAAATTGTCCTACAGGTCCTCTAGCTAGTCCTGCTGCATAAAATGCATAAGCACCAATAATTGATCCTAAAAGATTTCCTATAAAACTAAAAATCCAGATTTTAATAGTATCTACTAATGTTACAGTCTTCTTTAAACTTCCAATCATCATAATAAAATTGTTTCCAGTAAATAGTTCTGAACCTGCCATTATTACTAAACTAAGTGCTACTCCAAAACTTAATCCCATAACTATTTTAGTAAATGGTGATTCCGCTGAAGCTAATATTCCTCCAATTGAGAAAATCAGCATAATACCTAGTCCAACGTATAGACCTGCAAGCATTGATGATAATAAATACTTCACCTTTCCACTTTTCAATAAATTACTTTTTGCTTTAGCCGCTTGGGCAACTTTGTTAATTTCTTCACTAAACATTTTTCATCTCCCCTTCTTAACTTTAATTTTAAAAGAGAGCACAAAAAAGGACTGTGATTTTTATCACAATCCCTTAAAAAAATATGAAAGTTTATCTTTATCTATTATAACTATTTTTTTGTTTATAAATTTTATAAGTTTTAAATCTTCTAATTGCCCTAATGCTCTAGATATTGTTTCTCTCTGGCTTCCAAATAAATCTGCTAAATATGTTATTGTTATATTTAGATCTATTAAAATTCCATCCTCAGTAGTTACTCCATAGTCTTTAGCTAACTTCCACAACTTAGCTGCAACCTTTTTCTCTATCTTTAATGGAGTTGTATTCTTAAGTTGTCTGTATAGTCTTCTTACCTTTATAGATAGTGAATTAACCACCGATATTGTAAGTTCAAAATCTTCTTTCATTAACTCTAAAAAATCCAGTCTATTAATTGTTAAAAGTTCTCCCTCTTCAAAAACTTCACAATTAATTGAAGATGGTAAATCATCTAGGATAACTTCATTTATTATCTTATCTCTACCTAAAATAAATATTACCTTTTTATTTGAGTTCTCTGATAATTTATATAAAGATATTTTTCCTTTTAAAACTATGTATACTGTATTTACTTCTTCTTTATCTCTAAAAATATGTTGCCCTTTTTTAGCAGCTACTTTTATTCCTATAGTGCTAAGCTTTAAAAGAGTTTCTGTCTTAAGATTTTTAAATAGTTCTAATTCTCTAAGTTCTTCCACACTTATCTTATTCACTATAATCATTCCCATCAAATTTAATAAGATTTATTATATCATATTAAATCTTATGGTTGTTACTTTTCTTTTGATACAATGTAATAAGGCACTGCTAATATTATAGCTCCACCTATAAAATTTCCCAAGGTTACAAATCCAAGATTATATATAGCTCCACCTAAACTTACTATGTCTCCGTGAGGAATAAATAAAGCTATTGAAAATAAAGTCATATTTGCTATACTATGTTCAAATCCTGCTGTTATAAAAGTAAATAAACACCAAAATATCATAATTAATTTTGCAGTTTCTTCTTTTAATTTGTATGTAAACCAAGTAGCTAAGCAAACTAATATATTACATAAGACTCCCCTAACGAATAATTCATGCACTGGTAGAGACATCTTAACTTCTGATGTATGTACAATAAACTCCCCTATAGATCCTTTAGCTAGTCCAGCTGAGTAAAAAGCAAAAGCTCCAATTATAGATCCCATAAGATTTCCTAAATAACTAAATAATAATATCTTTAATCCGTCTTTGATGCTTGTACTCTTTTTTAAGTACCCTATCATCATAACAAAGCTGTTTCCTGTAAATAATTCTGACCCAGCCATAATCACTAAACTTAATGCTACGCCAAAACTTACTCCCATAACTATTTTAGTTGCTGGTGAGTTTGCAGCACTTAAATATCCTCCAATAGTATATATAAGCATAATTCCTAATCCAACATATAAGCCTGCAAGCATAGCTAATAGCAGATATCCAAACTTCCCCTTTTTTAAAAACTCAGCTTTTTTTATTGACGTCTCTGCTACCTTGTTGACTTCTTCCCCGTACATATCACTTTACCTCCTAAGTATTAATTCTTAATAATGGGAATTTTTGATAATCATTTTCATTTAAGCATATATATTGTATCATATGTTAGTGAAACATTTAACCTCAATTTAATTTAAATATCATTACTTTTTACACCTTTATGATATATTTTACTTAATATATATCTTGGAGGCTGTTTAATGTTAAATGAATTAACTTCAATATTAAATACTAATAGTATTTTTACACTTTACCAACCAATAGTTTCTCTTTTAGATGGAGATGTTGTTGGATATGAAATTCTTAGTAGAGGTCCTGTAAACTCCCCTCTCCATGCTCCAAGTAGCCTTTTTGAAGTAGCTAAAGATTATAATAAAACCGCTGAATTAGAACTTCTTTGTAAAAAGAATACTAGTCATAATTTAAAAGATATAGGCTCATCTACTCTCTTATTTATAAATGTTGATCCTCTTGTTTTTGAAGATACAGCATTCAAACAATATATATTAAATGATTTTTTAAGATCTAAAAAAATACAGCCATCCAATATAGTTTTTGAAATAAACGAAAATACAAATATAACAAACTATGATGAATTTAATGCTTCATTAAATGATTATATTGATCACGGATATAAGATAGCTCTTGATGACCTGGGAACAGGTAACTCTGGCTTAAAGACCTTAACAGAAATAAAACCAAACTATATAAAGATTGATATGTACTTTATACGGAATATTGATACTGATTCTTTTAAACAAAAGCTTATTGAAAGTTTTGTTAAGTTCGCTAACTCAACTAATATAAAGGTCATTGCTGAAGGAATTGAAACTAAAGAGGAATTAGAAACCTTAATCTCTTTAGGTGTTTTTGCTGGGCAAGGTTATTATTTAGGTAAACCCTCTAATAAACTAGCCATTCTTCCTAAAACCTTGAAAGATTTTATTATTAATTGTAACAACAATAAAAATATCGATATAACAAAAATCTATTCACATTGTATAGGGGAAATAGCTAGAATAGATAAAGCTTTTCCTATGAATTGTTCCTGTAAATCAATTAAGGATTATTGTGATAACAATTTATTATCAGGTGTTGTAATAGTTGAAGATAATATACCCAAAGGTTTGGTTATGAAATATTCTCTAGACTCAGTATTAGCTACTCAATTTGGTGTTGCAGTATTTTCAAAAAGACCTGTTCGCTTAATTATGGATACAAATCCTTTAATCATAGATTATTTCACCTCTGTATATGATGTTTCTAGAATCTCTATGACTCGTAAAAGTGATAATATCTATGATTACATAATTATAACTAAAAATGATAAATATTATGGAGTAGTTACAATTCAATCCTTGCTTGATTTTACTACTCAGCTAGAATATAACTATGCTAGACATTTAAGTCCACTAACAGAGCTACCAGGTAATGCCTTAATTGAAAAAATATTATCTGATTCACTGAGGTCGAATTTATTTTGTTGTGTTCTTTATCTAGATTTAGACAATTTCAAAGTATATAATGATTGTTATGGATTTGAAAATGGAGATAAAATAATAAAATATACAGCTAAATTGATTGAAAGAGAAAGTCATAAATCGTTTTCTGATAAAGCCTTTGTTGGACATATTGGCGGTGATGATTTTATCTGTATGTTTGAAAGCTCCTTAGAAGAGTGTAACCTTTTATGTGAAAATATAATATCAGAATTTGATTTAGGGGTAGTGAATTTTTTTAACGAAAAAGACTCCAAAAATAAATATATAGAATGCTACAATAGAGCTGGTAATAAAGATATCTTTCCTCTTACATCAATATCTATAGGTGGCTTCTTTGGAAATATAAATAATTTCAATAACACAGAAGAACTAGCTATGTTTATGTCATCGATGAAAAAGGAGGCAAAAAAAATAGAAGGAAGTTCTTATATAATAAATCAAATGTAAAAGCTATTAATACTATTTACAGCATTAATAGCTTTAATTTTATTTCTTCTCTGCTTTTATTATAAATGGAACAGTTATAACTGCTATATTGGGTCTCTTTAGAAGAGTTTGCTTTAAAAATACCGCAGTTTGGTTATGCAATATTTCTCCCCACCAATTTTGTGAAGTAAATTGAGGAATTACTACTGTTACTATATCCTTATCTGTTGTACAGAATTCATCCGATTCTATAAAGCCAACTAATGGCTCAACAACTTCTCTATACTCATGTTTTTTAATAACCAAAGGAATATCTTTATAATATTTTTCCCATTTAGTTTTTAATTTTTCTGTCTCTAAATCATCTACAGATATATGGAATCCTGTTATATCACTAGATAAACATTTAGCAAAATTTACAGTCTTTACAACACTTTCATTCAAAGCACCTACTGGAACTATAAATCTTTTTGCAACTTTTTCATTAAATTCAGGGAAATAATTATTATCTAAACTTAACTGTTTAGCAACCTTTCTATAATGCCTCTTTATTCTCTTCATTAAGAGTATAAATGTCGGTACCAATATAAATATAAGCCAAGCTCCATGGACGAATTTATTAACTGAAATTACGACAGCAGTTATAAAAGTTATTGCAGCACCAAACCCATTAATAAAAGCTTTATGCCTCCATCCATTTGATTTTGTTCTAAACCACCTCATAACCATCCCACTTTGTGACAAAGTAAATGATACAAATACACCTACCGCATATAATGGTAATAATAAATGGTTCTCTCCTTTAAATATTATAACTAATATTGCTGCAGATACTGCAAGAAGTATTATCCCATTAGAATAACTTAATCTATCTCCTCTTTTAGCAAATTGTCTAGGTGCATACCCATCTTTTGCAATAAAAGAAAGTAATAGCGGAAAATCTGAAAAAGCAGTATTAGCGGCCATAATAAGAATTAAAGTTGTTGCAAATTGCATAACAAAAAATAAAAATGTATTTTGTCCAAAAACTTGAGCTGCTATCTGAGATATTACAGTCCTATCAAAGTTTGGAACCGCATGATATATACTTGATAAATAAGACATTCCACCAAATATAAGTACAACTATTATAAATAATAGATATAATACTTTCTTAGCATTTTTAGTTGCAGGCTCTTTAAAGTTTGGAACTCCATCACTAACAGCCTCTATACCTGTTAAAGCTGTACACCCTGCTGAAAAGGCTTTTAAAAATAATATTAAAGTTAAATCACCCATTTGAGATGCTACAACATCTACATTTTTAGGTTCTATATGTAATATAAAGTATTTGAAAAGTCCTACAGCTATCATAAGAAATGTCATTCCTATAAATAAGTATGCTGGTAGACTAAATATCTTAGCTGATTCTCTTATTCCTCTTAAATTACCTACAGTCATTAATATTATTATAATTATAGTAAGTTCAATTTTAATAGGAAGTAGACTTGGAATTGCAGATGTAATTGCTGCAACACCAGCGGTAGCACTTACTGCAACTGTCAATATGTAATCTATTGTTAAGGACGCTCCCGCTATTAAGCTTGGAATCTCTCCTAGATTTTCTTTTGAAACAATGTAAGATCCTCCACCTTTAGGATAACTATCTATAGTCTGTCTATATGAAAAAACTAATATGCTAAGCAAAGCTATTATTGCAAAAGCTACATAAGTTAAATATTGAAAGGATGCAAGCCCTAGTATAGGAACCATTACCCACAATATTTCTTCACAGGCATAAGATACAGATGATATTGCGTCAGATGATAATATCGGTAACCCTTTAAAAACTGTGAACTTTTCATGATGGAGCTGCGATGATTTAAGTGGTTCACCGATAAGATATCTTTTTAGTTTGAACATATTAATATAACCCCCGTTAGTAGTTAATATTTAAATTTATGAGATCATCAAATTTTAGCACCTATTGTTTATTCCTTCAAAATCATCTGATCAATCTAAACCCACGAAAATCAATACATCATTGAGCATTTTAACTATAAATACCTTAGCCTCACCCTACTAACCTAAAAAGCCCTTAAAATCACCATCTATATATCAAATATTTTTATAAATTAAAAAATCTGTGAAACAAGGTATATAAACACCTTATTTCACAGATTAAATTACAAAATATTATCTCTTTCCTTTTTCATATGGAACACCACTTGCTTCTGGTGCTCTTGTTTTACCAACAAATCCTGCTAAAGCTATCATTGTTAATACATATGGGAAAGCAGAGTATAGTTCAGTAGGAAGATTTAATCCTAATAGTTGTGATTTTAGTTGTAATGCATTTGCAAAGCTGAATAGTAAACATGCCCATAGAGTTCCAACAGGTTTCCAGTTACCAAAGATTAAAGCTGCTAATGCTATAAACCCTCTTCCTGCAACCATTCCATCTCTATATAAAGGAGTACTTCCTAAGGATAAAGCTGCTCCTCCTAAACCTGCTAACATACCAGATATCATTACACATATATATCTAACTTTAAATACATTTATACCTAAAGTATCGGCTGCTTGTGGATGTTCTCCAACAGATCTTATTCTTAATCCCCATGGAGTTTTATACATTATAAAATGAGTTGCTATAACTGCAATTATAGCTAAATAAACAAACCAGTTTAGCTCAGATATAAACTTTCCTATTATAGGTATGTCTCTAACTGTGGAAGAGACTTGGTATATTAGTCCATTAACAGACTCTGTTTGACCACCTTTGCCAAACAACTTAAATATTAAAAATGCTGCTAATGCCTGAGAAAATAAATTTATAGCTGTACCTGAAATAACCTGATCTGCTTTTAAAGTTATACTTAAAAACGCATGAATCAGAGCAACAATGCCACCTGCTATAACAGCAATTACAACACCTATAAGTGCACTTCCAGTAATATGGGAACCATATACACCAAAAAAAGCTCCTATTATCATCATACCTTCAAGTCCTATGTTAACAACTCCAGATTTTTCTGAAAAAACTCCTCCGAGTCCAGCAAATATAAGTGGAGTTCCTAACGCTAAAGTGGAGGCTAAAAGTTCTAAAACAACATTAACACTAGCCATTTGTCATTGCCTCCTTCTTCTTTTTCTTTTCTGCATAATATTTAACTATATAATCTGTAGCAACAAATATTATTACTATTGCTTGTATTAAATAAACAATTTCTTTTGGAATACCATTCAATTGAAGTGTCTTTGAACTAGCATCAAGAGCTCCAAATAAAACTGCTGCAAATATACATCCTATAGGATTACTCTTTGCAAGTAGTGCTACTGCCATTCCTGTGAATCCATATCCAGGAAGCACACTAAAGTCATCCATATAATACTTTCCACCAGCCAAATGAGTAGCTCCTCCAAGTCCAGCTATAGCTCCTGAAATGACCATAGCTAACACCATGTTCTTAGATATACTTATTCCGCCATATTCAGCACCTGATGGATTTAAACCAACGGCTCTTAACTCATATCCAGTAGTTGTTTTCCATAAAAACCAAGTTATAAATATAGCCACTACAATACCAATTATTATACCGAAATTAGCTTGATATTTGTCAACAAATCTAGCTATTTTTGCACTATCTTGAATTAGTGGTGATGAGTTTTTTCCTGGAACACCAAAAGGAGTTCTAAGTATAACAAAGTTAACAAGATAAAGACCTATATAGTTCATCATAATTGAATTAATTACTTCATTAGTTCCAATTTTAGCTTTTAAGAATCCAGGCACAGACCCCCATATGGCTCCACCTAAAATACCAGCTAATATTACTAAAGGTACATGTATGATTGCAGGCAATCCTGGAATTACTCCTACTAAAGCTGCTGCTAGCATCCCTACTAAGAATTGTCCTTCTACCCCTATATTAAATAGTCCTGTTTTAAATGCAACTGCATTTGCTACCCCTGTAAAAACTAAAGGAGTAAGATAAAATATTGTATTTAATGTATTCATCTGACTTCCGAAACTACCTTTCCATACAGTTCCGAATAGATCAGTAAATGCTTGAAAATAGTTTAATATAGAATATCCCTTTGCCCACATTACAAACAGAGTAGCCACAAACATAGATACTACTATAGCAAAAAGAGGGAAAAGTACAGGTTTTATAAATTGAAATATTTTATTTTGATTATCTGATTTATTACTCAAGAGTTTCCACCTCTTTCTTATTATCCTTTAAACTACCACCTGCCATAAGTACTCCTAGCTTCTGTTCTGTGGCATCTTCTCTATCTAACACATCTACTATATGTCCATCGTACATTACAGCTATTCTATCTGAAAGTGATAATATTTCATCTAACTCTAAAGAAACTAAAAGAACAGCTTTTCCGTTATCTCTTTCTTGAATTATTCTCTTGTGTATGTATTCTATTGCGCCAACATCTAGACCTCTTGTAGGTTGACATACAATTAGTAGATCTGGTTCCTTAGATATTTCTCTAGCAACTATTAATTTTTGTTGATTTCCACCAGATAATGATGCAGCTGTAACTTCTTCATTAGGTGTTCTAACATCAAATTCCTCAATTAATTTTCTAGAATGTTTTTTAACTTCTGGATAATTCATAACAATACCCTTAGAAAAAGGTGCTTTTGTATGAAGTCCTAATATTGAATTCTCAAATAATGAATACTTTAGTATTAGTCCTCTTTTATGTCTATCTTCTGGAACATGACCTACGCCTGATTCCATAATTGCTTTAGCATTTTTATTAAATACATCTTTTCCATTAACTAAAACACTACCTGATGTTGCCTTTCTTAACCCTGTAACAGCTTCTATAAATTCAGACTGTCCATTCCCGTCAACTCCAGCTACACCAACAATTTCCCCTGCACGTACGCTTAAATTTAAACTTTTAACTGCAGGTACTCCTCTATGATCGTTAACTTTTAAATCTTTTACGTTAAAAATTTCTTTTCCTGCTTCTGCTTTTTTCTTTTCAACTACCAAATTTACTTTTCTTCCAACCATTAATTCTGCAAGTTCATCTATATTAGTTTCTTTTGTATTAACAGTACCAGTAACTTTTCCTCTTCTTATTATAGTTACCCTATCACTCATGCTCATAACTTCTTTAAGTTTATGAGTTATAAGTATTACCGATTTCCCTTGCTTCTTTAAATTATCTATAATAACACCTAACTCCTCTATTTCCTGTGGAGTTAGCACTGCTGTAGGCTCATCTAATATTAGTATTTCAGCTCCTCTATAAAGAGCTTTTATTATTTCAACTTTTTGCTGTTGACCAACAGTTATATCTTCTATAACATCATTAGGATTTATCTTAAATCCATATTTTTTAGAAACTTCCTTAACGTCTTCTATGGCTTTATTCATATCTATTTTTAAGCCTTTTTTAGGTTCAGTTCCTAAAACTATATTTTCTGCAACTGTAAAATTATTAACAAGCATGAAATGCTGATGTACCATACCTATACCTAAGCTTATTGCATCATTAGGGTTGTTTATTTTTACAGCATTCCCATTAACATAAATATCACCTTTTTCTTGTTGATAAAGGCCATATAAAATGTTCATTAAAGTGGTTTTTCCTGCACCATTCTCTCCCAATAACACATGAGTTTCGCCCTTATTTAAATCAAAATTAACACTATCATTTGCAACGGTACCTGGGAATATCTTAGTAATGTTTTTCATCTCTACCACTTTTGCCAATTTAAATCTCTCCCATTCATAAAAACTTTTTGAGGCTCATAAGAGCTAGACAACCGCTTATCTAGCTCTTACAAAATAAACCAATTATTTAACTTCTACTGGTTTGAAACTCTTTAATTCCTCTAATGTAGAAGGAACAGTTATTTTTCCATCTTTTATAGCTGTTTTATATTTTTCAACTAAATCTAAAACATCTTTAGGAGTGTTTTTGCTTGAAGTTTCAGCTATATCAATAGCTCCTTCTTTAATTCCTAAGTTAACACTAGTGCCACCTTTGAAATTACCATCTACAACACTCTTAGTACCTTCATAAGTTGCTGTATCAACTCTCTTAATCATTGAAGAAAGTATTATGTTTGCATACTCTGGAAGAGTCTTAGCTTGATCCATGTCAACTCCGATTCCCCAAACTTCTTTACCTGCATTTTTAGCTTCTTGGATTGCTTGGAACATTCCTACTCCAACACCACCTGCTGCATGATATATAACATCGCAACCTTTGTTCATAAGGTTTTTAGCAGCTTCTTTACCTAATGTAGTATCTCCAAAACTTTCAGCATAAACTACAGTTCCTCTGCTCTTTAATTCAGCAGCAGCTGCTGGATTAACAGATTCAACTCCAGCTGCAAAACCAACTTCAAATCTATTTATAAGAACTTGGTCTTTTCCGCCTATAAATCCAATTTTATTTGTTTTAGTCATCTTTCCTGCGATTACTCCCATTAAGAAAGATCCTTCTTGTTCCTTAAAGTTATAAGAAACAACGTTTTTCTTATCAACAACTGTATCAATTATAGCAAATTTTGTATCTGGATATTTATCTGCAACAGCTGTCATTGCTTGCTCCATTTGATATCCAATTGCAAACACTATGTCTGATCCATCTGCTACTAGAGCATCAAGATTTGATTCATAGTCATCTTTTGATTTAGCTTCTATTGGTTTATATCCAACCTTAAATTCATCAACAGCTTTCTTTATACCTGTATCAGCTGATTGGTTGAAGGATTTATCGTTTAAACCACCTTCATCTGTTGTTAAACCTACTTTAATAGTTTTAGTGTCTCCACCTTTAGCAGCTCCATTATCTGTTTTAGCGCAGCCTGCAAATAATGTAGTCGCTACAACTAACGCTGAAATGGAAGAAATTAGTTTTTTATTCATATTCCATACCTCCAATGTGTTATCGCTTACGCCTTAAATATATTACAGTAATTGGTTGTAGTCAATGATAATTTATTGTAAATTACCATTAATTTTAATTTTTATTTAAAAAAATTGTACACTTTAATCCTAATGTTCGTATTTTTCAATAAAATACCTAGGTTTTCACATATATTTTCATATGAAAATTAATTAAATCTTAACATAAAGCAATTATTATTAATATAATAGGCTATTTACGTACGTCTTTTTATTATTTTAATAATTCTTTAAAAAACTATATTTTTTCAAAAAAATTTCTAGATTTTTTTATATAAATTTCATTTATCCATTAATATTTATACCCTAAAATTTAATAATTATTTATTCCAAATTTATTAAATATTTCACAACTATTTTACTTTATTATTTCATTAAATTTTTCAGAATTTCTTACTGGATTAAAATCGTGTTCTGTCTTAGCATATTCGATAACAGACTTATCCACTTCTATAGCTTTACTTAGGTATAAAACAGTATTTTCTACATCCCCTCTTCTTCCATAAATACTAGCTATACCGTAGTAAGTCCAAGCCCCTTGTTCAACTTCAAGTGCTTTATCATACCACACTAATGCTTCTTCAAAACGCTCATACAACTCATAATTTAGAGCCTTATTAAATCTAGCATATCCAAAGTCAGGTTTTATCTCTAAAGCTTTATCTATATCTTTCATACCATCATCAAAGCTTCCATTGTATGCTTTTGTTATTCCCCTTATATTGTAGGCCGAATACATACTTGGATTTTCATTTATAACTTCAGTAGCTATATCTATAGCATTCTTATAATTTTTAGAAAAAAATTCATCCTTAGCTTTTTGAACTTTTTCTTCTAACTTCTGTTCTTGTTCCTTTTCTTTTGCAAGCTTTTCCTCTTCTTCTTTTTGAATTTTTTCTTGCTTTTCCTTTTCTTCTTTTTCAACCTGTTCTTTGATTTCTTGTTGTTCTTTTATTAACTTTTTATTTTCAATGCTTTGACTAACTAATACTCCTACAGCTATCAGTATTAAAACAAGTAATATTACCATTTTTACCTTTTTATTTCCCGGCAGATTTATTCTAAACATACTTCCTCCAAAATCTATCTATAATTTATTCACATAATTATTTTATCATTTACCTTATAAAAAAAGAAGAGACTCGGTTTCTGCATAACCAAGTCTTTGAGTGTAGTATACTAAATATAGGTTTGGAGGTTTTTTAACTAGCAAGATATACTGTTATCTAAATAATATATTCTTAGTTGCCAATAAAAATATATTACTTAGAATAGAATTCAACTATAAGTTGTTCGTTGATAACTATTGGAAGTTCAGTTCTGCTTGGAAGTCTTAGAAAAACTCCTTTGAAGTTTTCTTCTTCCTTAGAAATGTATGGATATGAATTTAATATATTACTACTAAATATATCTGTGAACATTTCTGTTTTTCTAGATTTTTCTCTTAATATAACTTCATCTCCAGGGCTTAATCTGTAAGATGGTATATCAACTTTGTTGCCATTCACAAGAAAATGACCATGATTAACCATTTGTCTTGCTTGTCTTATGGAGTTGGCAAATCCCATTCTATAAACCATATTATCTAATCTTGATTCAAGAATAAATAAAAGTGTTTCACCTGGAACTCCTTTACTAGAGAATGCTTCATCAACATATCTAGCAAATTGTTTTTCCATTACTCCATAATAGGCTCTTAATCTTTGTTTCTCAAGTAATTGAACTCCATAGTCTGAGAGCTTTTTGTCAGCTCTTCCTGTACCTTTTGTTGCTCGCTTCATTGCTTTAGGATGACCGATTACGTTTAAGCCTAGTCTCCTACAAGTTTTAAAACGAGGTCCCATCATTTTTGCCATAGTTACCTCCAAGAATATATTTGATATGTAGCTATTTTATCACACTAATTCACATATTGATAATGAATATCAATATCTTTTTGCTTCTGTTTGTTAAATTAGCTTTCATTATCTTCAGATTCCTTTAGTTTTCTTATCTACATTACTTTTATTAATAAAGTACTGATATAAAACCATTGATAAGTTTTATTTCCAAAAGGAATTTAATGGAGCCTGAGAAACGGCTCCTACAGAGTTCGCCCAGCATGTTTGTCGAGCCGACAGACTGAAAGAAGTCTGTGTCGCCGACCCGATAGGAAGACAACCCAACAGCAAGTGCACTACGGGTAACGGTAGTGTATGAAGGAAGCTTTAGGGGACACATGGAACATAACGAAAGTAAACCAATGTTGGCTAATAGAGTGGATGACCTTGCTCTGTATGGGGAAATCCTAAATTCGGTTGAACTCTATTAGTTATGATGGATGGATTCATGTGAGGCAGATAAACTTAACTGGGGAAGCCCTATACCATCTCATTGAAGAGTAAATCTAAACAAGTCGAGAGACAAGAATAGTCTATGTGGTGTAGGGTGGCAGACGATTCCGTAGTAGTTATTAATTCTGAGCCAATGAAAGATGGTAACATACTGGAGGAGAAAACTCAGAAGATATTGTACATATCGTTACAATAGGCTAATTGTAATCAAAAGTTACTATTAGTTGCGAAGGGATGAAGGTAAATCGAAGTTAGTTATACTTGATACAAATTTAATGTAGATAAGGCAAAGATAAAGAAAGTTGAAATACTGGAAGGAACGGCTCATGCGGGGTAAAAGAAATCATCTGCATAGTACGTCCGTGCCGTGAACACTAACTATTTTATATAATGAAGCAGGTATATTGCTATAAGCTAGAGAAGCCGCTTCAAATAGTGAAATAAAGGTCTATCTACATGCGAATTATATTTAAGGAAACTAAGCAAAACTAAGAAAGGAGGACACAATGAAGAAATATTATAGTCTAATAGATAAGATATATGACAAGAATAACATACTAAAGGCGTTCAAGTTAGTAAAGAAAAATAAAGGAGCTCCAGGAATAGATGGAGAAACTATTGAATGCTTTGAATTAACACTAACGGATAAAATAGATAAAATTCATTGTGAACTCAAAGAAGGTAACTACAAACCAAGTCCAGTAAGAAGAACTTACATAGACAAGGCTGATGGAACGAAAAGGCCGTTAGGAATTCCAACAGTCAAAGATAGAGTTGTACAACAAGCTATAAGAAATATTATAGAGCCTATATTTGAACCATTCTTTCATCCATCTAGTTATGGCTATAGACCTAATCGCTCCTGCCAAAAAGCAGTTGCTAAAGCAGAAAGATTTCTAAATAAATGGGGTCTTAAGTATGTTGTGGATATGGATTTGTCTAAATGCTTCGATACCCTTAATCATGAACTTATAATCAAAGGAGTAAATGAGAGAATCAGTGATGGAAAAGTGTTAAAAATAATTAGAAGTTTTCTTGAAGCTGGAATATTAGAAGATGGAGCATTTATGGAAACTCCTATCGGAAGCCCGCAAGGGGGCGTGATATCACCGCTACTAATGAACATATACTTAGACAAATTTGATAAAAAGATGATGGAGAGAGGCATTCGAATAGTAAGATATGCTGATGATATATTGGTGTTTGCAAAATCTAAAAGGGAAGCTGGAAGATATAGAGAAACTGCAACTAGAATATTGCAAGAAGAACTACATCTTACTGTTAATTCTAAGAAAACACATATAACCAATGTTGATGATGGAGTGCCATATCTAGGGTTCATAATTAAAAGAAATACTCTAAGTATACATCCCGATAGAGTCAAAAAATTCAAAGATAGAATTAGAGAACTCACTCCAAGAAATAGTGGAATTAATCTTGAAACATACATAAAGAGATTGAATCCAGTACTTAGAGGATGGTGTAATCATTTCAGGATAGCTAACTGTGCAGGGATATTTAAAGCGTTAGCAGGATGGATTAGAAGAAGACTAAGAATGAAACAAATGAAAGAGTGGAAAAGCTATAAATCTCTTCATAAAATTCTTAGAAGAGCTGGGTATAATAATGATCTTAAAAAGATAAGGATGACAAGATGGAGAAATTCAGCTAGTCAGCTAATTAGTAAGGCACTTCCAAACGCTTGGTTTGATGAAATCAAACTATTTGACATATCTAAAGTAGAAACCAAAGTTTTGCATCTTTATTATGAATAAAGATGGAGATTTGCCAAGAGCCGTGTGCGTGGTCCGCATGCACGGTTCTGTGAGAGGAAAGACCTCAGGATTTTTTTCCTGAGGTTCACCTACTCGATTTAGAAGTGCTTAACTTCTTATTAAACATAGTATTTTAATGACTCTAATGAGCTTGAGAAAAAGTCTTAGAAATAACATATTTAGAAGTTTTTCTCCGAAAAAAAGTTATCGAGAAAAAGATTATTTAAATCTTTTCTCGATAACTTAATTAATATTTAATCTTCTAATGTAAAACTCTTATCATTAAGTTTAAAATTACCTTTTAATCCATCTGTTAAGTATACCTTTGAGTCTTTAGTTACGAAAATAGCTTCTGCTCCTTGTGACTTAACAAATTCCTTACCTTTATCTATTCCCATACAGAAGGATTTTGCCAAAGCATCTCCATCTATCGACTTATCTGTAACTATTGTAACACTAGCTAAATTATTATCCACTGGATATCCTGTTGAAGTATCTAAAATATGATGATATCTTTTCCCATCTGGTGCAGTGTAATATCTTTCATAAATACCAGATGTAACTATTGTTTTGTTAACAACTTCTATGGTTGCTAAGTATTGGCCTCTTTCGGTGTTAGGATTTTGTATTCCTATCTTCCAGTCATCACCATTCACCTTTGATCCAAGTGTTAATATATTTCCACCTAAATCTATTATTGCATGTTCTACTCCATTTGCTCTTAAAGCATCTGCAACAGCATCTGCAGCATAACCTTTAGCTATTCCTCCAAGATCTAATTCCATTCCAGGATTTTTAAGCATAACTTCTTTTGTATCTTCTTTTAATAATACATTTTCATAATTTACTAGCGGACGCTTACCATCAATCTCTAACTTTGCAGGTACCCTTGCATGATCTGTATTGATTCCCCAAAGCTTTACTAATGGTCCTATGCTTATATCAAATACGCCTTTCGTAAGTTCACCATAAGACTTACCTTTTTGTATTACATAAAAAGTATCATCTGATACCTTAACATACCCTTTTCCTGAATTTCTATTTACCTCAGATATCTCACTTGTTTCGCTACTAGCATTCATCCTGCTATCAACTTCTTTTAATACATCAAAGGCTTTATCTAGTACCGTTTCTGGAACATCATCATATATTGTTACCTTACATGGTGTATCTAATAATATATCACTTTTAGATATTGGTTGAAAATCTGCTTTTTTATTACCACAAGATATTAAACCCAAGCTCATAATTAAACTTAATCCAAGTATAAAAAAGGACTTTGTTTTTCTATTCTTAATCATTTTATTCCTCCGTATAATAATAACTTTAGTTACTTATCTTTTGTTATTTTAACACAACCAATTCAAATTTAGAATTGGTTATCTATAATTAATATGTTACAATATATTAAATTTAGCAGGAGGAGTATTTATTATGCATTTAACAAAAATTCATCATATTGCTATAATATGTTCAAATTATAAAGTGTCTAAAAAGTTTTATACTGAAATATTAGGACTTAAAATTATTCGAGAAGTTTATAGAGAGGCTCGTGATTCTTATAAACTAGATTTATCAATTGGTGATAGTCAAGTAGAACTATTTTCTTTTCCAACCTCTCCTGATAGACCAAGTTATCCTGAAGCCTTGGGTTTAAGACATTTAGCATTTGAAGTTGATAATATTGATGAGGTTGTTTCTGAACTTAAATTCCATAACATAGATGTAGAGTCTATACGTATTGATGAGTTTACAGGAAAGAGGTTTACCTTCTTTAGTGATCCTGATAAACTTCCTATTGAATTATATGAAAAATAAATTGTCTGAATATTCTTGACTTCTTCTTTTATAAACTATACAATAGAATAAATAAAAAATAATTAAAGACTGTGATGAGGAGGAGTATATATACTCTGGAAACAAAGAAAGGGAATGTTGATGAAAATTTCCCATGAAGGATATATAGAAGGTAGCCTCGGAGTTGTTAATGGAAATGTAAAGAGTAGAATTAAACGGAGTCCCACTGTTAAAAGGGAAGTAGTATCGGTAATAGCTTTATTAACCTGTACTATATTAAGAGTGTATTTTTATATACAAATCAAGGTGGTACCGCGGAGATATATCCTTCGTCCTTATTATTAAATAATTAGGACGAGGGATTTTTTATTTTATAATAAAGGAGATTTTGATATGAAATTAAATGGGGCACAAATAACTATCAAACTTTTAGAGTTGCATGGTATAAAAACCATAGCAGGAATTCCTGGAGGAGCAAATCTTCCTCTATATGATGCTTTATATGACAGTAATATTACGCATATACTTGCAAGACATGAGCAAGGAGCTGCATTTATAGCTCAAGGTATGACACGATCTACAGGAGAAGTTGCTGTATGTTTTGCTACTTCTGGACCAGGGGCTACTAATTTATTAACTGCTATAGCAGATGCAAAACTGGATTCTGTACCAATAATTGCAATAACAGGTCAAGTTCCCTATTCTGCTATAGGAACAGATTCATTTCAAGAGGTTGATACCTATGGTTTAACTATTCCTATAACAAAACACAATTTTCTTATAAGATCTATTTATGAACTATTTTCTATAATACCAGAGGCCTTCAGACTTGCTAAGGATGGAAGACCAGGACCTATAGTTATTGATATACCTAAAAATATTCAAACTCAGGTAATAGAAATTGACTGTTTTCCTGATTTAGAAGTTGAAATAACAGATGACAAAGCTACTACCCATGGTGTTTCAGAAGCAGTTGATTTAATTCAAGCCTCTAAAAAACCTATTTTATATATAGGAGGTGGTATTGTTAATTCAAATTCTTGCTCTGAAATATATGAGCTTTCAAAAAAGAACTCAATACCTGTTACCTCAACGCTTATGGCCTTAGGGTGTTTTCCTTGTGATGATCCTCTTTATCTTGGAATGCTTGGAATGCACGGAGCTAGATACACTAATATGTTGTTAAATCAAGCCGACTTAATAATAGCCTTAGGTGTAAGATTTGATGATAGAGCTGTTGGTAATGTAACTAAATTCTGTCCTAATGCTAAAATAATTCACATCGATATTGATGAATCAGAAATAAATAAATTGAAACAAGCTGATTTATCTTTAGTAGGAGATATAAATTCTTTCATAAGGGCTTTAACCGCTGTTATACCTAATAACTCAAGAGAAGAGTGGTTAAATACCATTGAGGATTTTAAGCTTAAGTTTCCACTAGCCTTACCAAAAAAAGAAGATATATTTCATCCCATGAATATAATAAAATATGTTTCATCAATAGTAACTAAAGAGGCTATAATATCCACTGATGTAGGTCAACATCAGATGTGGGTAGCTCAAACTTATCCTTTTAACAAACCAAATACCTTACTTACTTCTGGTGGGTTAGGTACCATGGGGTTTGGGTTACCAGCTGCTATAGGTGCTGCTTTAGCTAATGATGACAATGAAGTTATCTGCTTCTCTGGAGACGGCTCAATACTTATGAATATTCAAGAGTTAGCTACTTTAAAGGACTTAAATCTAAATATTAAAATAATAATCCTTAATAATGGAAGATTAGGTTTAGTAAAACAACAGCAACAACTTTTTTATAAAGAACATTATATTGCCTCTAAATTTATATCCAATCCTGATTTTACTTTAATAGCTAAGGGGTTTGGAATAGATTCCTGTGATTTAAGTAAAGAAGATAATCCTATGGATAAGCTTAAAGAAGTATTGTTAAAAACAGGCCCATATTTAATAAACATCCCAATTGACCCTACATCAAATGTATATCCTATGGTTCCACCAGGAGAATCAATTGACAAAATGGTTGGAGGTGAAAGCTATGCACAATAATAATGATATTAAATCCTTACACAATAATAACCATATAGCTATAGAATTACTAGTTAATAATCATCCTGGAGTGATGTCTCATATAACTGGCTTATTTTCAAGACGGGCATTTAACCTAGAAGGGATATTGTGTGGTTCTATTGGCGATGGTTCTAAGAGCAAAATGTATCTATTAGTGAAAAATGATGCATTTTTAGAACAAATAATTAAGCAGGTAAGAAAACTTCATGATGTATTGGATATTGAGGTTTACGAGGATTATGATGAGAGTATTTTTAGAAATCCTGAAAGATTTTTAAATATTGAATAACCATTAAAATATAAAAAGGTGAACAATCATTTAGAAATATCTAAATTGTTCACCTTTTTATGCTTAGTATACAAGCATAATTTTCCCCATTTTTTAACCTGCACTTTCCTCAAAGTATATGTTAGAAAACTCAACATTCATCGTCTCTACCAATCTATTCTCCATTAAATTTCCAACGTCTACATTTTGTTCTTCCGTTTGTATATCAGGAAGTGAAACAATAAATCTACTGCCTTCACCTTCTTTACTTATTACATTTATATCCCCACCTAATGCATTAACCAATAACTTAACGAGGCACAATCCTATTCCTGTCCCTTCAGAACTTCTAGTTAACTTATTATCTGCTTGACCAAACCTATCAAAAATTATCTTTTGTTTGTCCTTCGCTATGCCTACTCCTTCATCTCTAACCTCTAAAACAATCTTATCTTTTTTTTGATATATATTTATATATATTTGTTTACCAGATTCAGTAAACTTAATGGCATTCGATAATAAATTTAGAAGTATTCTTTCATATTTTTCGTCATCGAGAGCTATTATTTTTTCATTAAAATCTGATGAAAAGGATAGTTTTATCCCCTTTTTCTCCGCAAATAAATTTACAGACTCAGAAATAACTTTAGTAACTGAAACGATATCTAGATTTGTTCTATTGAGTTTAAGATAGCCCGAATCAGCTTTAGTTATATCTAAAAGGTTATTAACTAATCTTAGTTGCTGCAAAGCTGACTTATTTATCTTATTTATATATTTAATAGAAGTGGGTGTTAACTCATTTTTACATATAGCTTTTATCAACTGAATTGCTGAGGTTATTACCGTAAGTGGAGTTCTAAACTCATGGGATATAAAAGAAAAGAAATCCTTCTGCATAATTAATATCTTCTCTAACTCCTTTTTCTTAGCTATCTCTGGAGTAACGTCTACTAATACCAATATTATCTCTTCTATTTCACCCTCTTCATTAAGTATAGGATTATATATAATATTCTCATAGTAAGTTTTATTTCCCTTAACAATTTCACTATTTTTAATAAACACTGCTTTTCCTGTGTCTTTCATATCATCTATTAATAGCAAATGTTCTTTTAGTATCTCCTCTGGAGTTATTCCAGTCTTAACTAAATACTCTGATGCTGTTTTATTATATCCTATTACCTCATAGTATGGATAAGATATTCTCCATATAGGTAACTGAAGATTATCAATCAAATTCAGGAAATTATCTCTTTGTTGTTTTAATTTCTCTTCGTAATATATACTATCTGAATACTCTCCTGATTCGCTTATTGATTTAAAATTATTATAAAACTCTTTTGCTTTCTTATTTAAAAAAGTAATATTATTATTGCTATCTAAAAAAACTAACCCTTGCGAAACATCTTTAATGATACCTGTTAATCTATTTAATTTATCTTTATCAGCCTTATCTTCAAAATTATTTATTTCCTTAAAAAAATAAATAATTTCTTCCTTAGGCAATTCA
Organism: Clostridium intestinale DSM 6191; assembly: GCF_900130055.1. Taxonomy (GTDB): domain Bacteria; phylum Bacillota; class Clostridia; order Clostridiales; family Clostridiaceae; genus Clostridium_T; species Clostridium_T intestinale. Next base: position 12,699 of record NZ_FQXU01000008.1, on the reverse strand, counting down.
ATTTTACTAATTTCAATTTGTTTTAACTCGTTATTTTTAGTTTTTAATTTGACCTCATTGCAACCATACTCTTCATAAATCTCTAATACTTCAGCTACTCTCTCTATATTGTTTCCAATTAATTCATCCATATTATAGCCAGTTAATTTTTCGAAAGAACCATTACCTCCGATTATATTATTATGGTAAGTAATCAAATATGGAGAATTTGTATTGCTAGCCCTTAAAATACCATTCAAAATAAACATCTCCTATCTCATAAATTGTTCTATATATGTTTTTCACTCAACTTGCTTAAGATAAAAATGCTTTATCCTTAATTAAAACAAATTTGATTTTATCAAAAACCAATAACAGCTATTTAGTAAAAAATTGTATTAAATAAATCAACTATTCTAATATTACCATAATTATCATATTAATTTAATTACATCCTTAAATTAATTTAAGAAATATAAAAACTGCTTTAAAATAGCTCTTATATCTATTTTAAAACAGTTTATTATAATAGTTTTAACCTTTAATGTCATATCCAGTATTTTCTATACATATTTTTATTTGTTGTCTAGTTGCAGGTTCATTAAACTCTACTTCTACTGTACCTCTATTAATATCTACTTCAACTTCTTGAACTCCAGTTATTTTATCTAAAGAATTGCGAAGTTTAGTTCTGCTTTCAGAGTTTACAAGTCCCGAAACATCATAGTGAACTTTTTTCATAACTATTCTCCTTTCTATAATACTGATATCTATAGTATTATAGAAAAAACTTCTTTTATCCTAGTATATTATTGTTAACTTTTTCTTTTTCTAGTTTATATAATTTTAAAAATGCTAAACTTGATATAAATAATACTACTCCACTTAATGTCCATCCAATTGATATTGAATATTGTCTTGAAATATATCCTATACCTATAGAACCTACCATTCCTCCAAACTTCATAAATAATGATTCTAAAGATAGTAGCGTTGCTCTATTATCACTTTTAACTTCATTATTAAAAAGCGTATAATAAGGAGATTCTGACATTCCATTCACTGAATAAAGAACCAAATAACCTATGGCAAATCCTATAATATTATTTTGAAATGCCAAAATTATAAATAATATTCCTAAAATACTTCTTAGTATTATAAGAAGCTTTGCTAGATTGTTATCTACAAGTTTACATATATGACTGGATGCATAGCTTCCTAAAGCTCCCGCTAGAAAATATCCGCTACTTAAAACCCCTAATATTAAGTCACCACTCTCTAAACCTACAATAGTTTTTACCTTCGGTTGCCAAAAAGCTTCTAGTCCTGAAAAACCTATTCCCCAGGCAATGGCGGTTAGTAATAGTAAAAATATATATTTATTTTTCACGCCCTCCTTTACTGAGTTTTTTAATATAATAGGAAATGTTTTAAAGCTTTTTAAAATATCTTGTTTTCTATTTTCATATTCATTTTCTTTTATTAATACTATTGTGAGTAGTATATGGATTAGTAGTAGTAATATTTGAACAATAAAATTCCCTGAGTATATACTTAACCCCCATTTTGTATTGACTATACTACCTAAAGTCATAGGTAATATTCCTCCAACGATAGAACTTAGAGCTAAAAATATAAAGGTGAAGATTTGAACTATAGATAATGCCTTTTGTAGATTTTCATCAGGATATTTTTCTTTAAATTCATCTACAAACCAAGCATCTATTGTCCCTGAAGACAATGCCTGAACAACTCCATTAATTGCGGCAACTAAAGCTAACAACGTAAATCCGCTTACAAACATAAATAGAAAACTACATATTAGTGAAGCTGTCATTGCTATCATATACACACGTTTCCTGCCTATGGCATCTGACATAGCTCCCGAAGGCAGTTCCATTATGATTACCATAGCAGATTGAATAGAGATTAATAGTCCTACTTCTAAAAAATCCAGACCTTTATCTAAAAGAATCATTGTAATTACTGGTATAGTTAATCCCATTATGAGCCAATGGAAAACTCTATTAACAATATAAATTTTAATAAGTTTATTGTTTTTCATCTTAATTATTTCCCCCTTTGTTTTGATGTTTTTATTATATAATGTAGCCTTAACACCATATCAATAGGGTATTTTTTAAGTTTATAAACAAAAAAAGTGCAAACCATTGGGTCTACACTATCTTTTTCCATGAAATATATAGAAGTAAACTTTTTCTCCTTCTTGGAAGTAAGGTTCATATATTCCACCTTCATCAACTAAGTCAGATACAAATTCATTCCTCTTTTTATATCCAAGGCTGTTAATACTATCTTTAATGAAACTTTTACTAAAGTTTTTTCTATAGCACTCCTTAACATCACTGTTTTTATTAAAATTTTTAAATACTATATAAGAACCTATTAGTTCAGATTTCTCTTTGATATATCTCTCTAAAGAATTAAGCAAAAAATTCTCATGTTCAAAACCATAGTTGCTACTTCCAGAAATATCAAATAGTACATCTATTTGATTCTCTTTAATAGGTAAATTTAAGAAATCTGAACATATAAAAACAATATTTTTCTTTTCATCTGCCTTTTCTAAAGCTGATTTTAAAAATCTATGTCTATTTATATCATGATCTACAGCTATATAAATAGATGTAGAAGGAATATGTTCATACATTCTTCTTAAAAAAAATCCTAAACCTGAACCTAATTCTAACATTGTTCTATTTTCATATGTCTCAAGGTTTATATTTTTATATAATATTTCATGACCTTTATACATATTATCTAAATAATTAGAGTTTGTGTTATTTATATAGTCAATAATTCTTGTTTGCTTAATCTCTTCAAATTCTTGTTGAATTGTATCTACTATTAATATTCCGTCGTCAATTACATATTCTTCTCCACAATCACATTTAAGCTTTCCATTGATGACTTGGTTATTTTCTATGTTTCCATCAACTAATGAAAGATCTCCCCTACACTTTGCACAGCATAGATTAGATAGCACTTTTATATCAATACCTATCTTTCTTTTAGCCATAGTGCTTTTGCTAGATATCTCAGATATTTTTTCTTCCAGCATACCTTTATTTTTCAAAAGTAGCTCTATTTCAGAATCAATTTCTTCATATTTACTCTCAAATATTTCTTTATAATATTCATTTTCTTCATATTGAGTTAAACTTGCAAGCCTCTTATAGTAGAATATAGACTTAATTTCTTTTAGCTCAAAACCCATAGACTTAAATATAAGTATATCTTCTAAATCCTTTTGACAGGCTTCATCAAACTCATATTGAGTTCCATTTTTGCTAGGCAATATCAAGTCTAAGTTCATGTAATGTCTAATAGTATCTATACTTAACTTATTTATCTCTGAAAATTTCCCTATTTTCATCCTAAATCACTTCTCTAATTTTTTATTTTTTATTATTTGCTTAACCATATATATTATAAGCCTTATTATTATATATATTATAAAAATATATATAAATCCCAAAACACCTGCAACAACATCTGCAAATTCCATATTACCTCTTTTAGTAATCTTTTGTCCTATCTCAATCCCAAATACTATAACAAGTAATACTGTAAATGTATATATAAATGATATAACTGTTATACTATATTTCGCTATCCATTTAAATAAAGAATGGGTTATTGCAAATATAATTATACCTATCACTCCTATAATTATAAAATGTAACTGTTTATCATTAAACCCCCATTTTAGTTTATCAGTTATTACTTCTAAAAAATCATGTAAATTATTTACCATTTCCATTAGTATCTTAATTATTTCTGTCACTAACTCTCACCCCTTTATTTATTACCTAAGTATTATTTAAACCAATTTAAATGCATTAACCATGTCACTTAAATTTTCTGAAGAATATTCTAATACTCCTGTTGCTTGTTCCAATTGTTTTATTTCTTTTAGTATTTCTTGAACTAACTCTAAAGATTTTTCACTGCTACTTTCACTATTTTTAGTATCCATCTCTAGCTTGTCAGCAATTTCACTAGTACTTATTAATACTTCATTTATGCTAATACTTTGATTGTTAGTTATTTCTGCTATTGATTTCATTTTTCCATTTACGTAAGTTATATCTTTTTGAATTTTATCAAAAGTGGCTATAGATTCCCTTACCCCTTCTGTAGAACTACTTACTTTATCGTTTATTATATTAACATTGTCGAAGGCAGTCTTTGTCTCAGTTTGAACAGAAGTTATTAAATTAGCAATTGAGCTTGTAGCTTCACCTGTTTCTGCCGCTAACTTTGATATCTCATCTGCTACTACTGCAAACCCTTTGCCTACTTCTCCTGCTCTTGCTGCCTCTATTGTAGCATTTAAAGCAAGAAGTCTAGTTTGTTTGCTTATTGAGCTTATAACATTTATAACTTCATTTATTTCCACAGAACTATTCTGAAGCAAATTGATACTATCAACTGTTTTTTTCATAGTTTCTTCTAACTCATTCATAGATTTTAATACTTCTTGTGAATTTTTATTTGCCTCTAATGAGTGGTTGTTTGTGTTAGCCGTCTTTTCTGCTACTTCACTTAACAGGCTATCCATCTCTTGAATTGATGATGATATAACCGTAAAACGATCTTTTGACATTTGAAAAACTTCATTTTGACGTTGTGAATTATTCAATAAAGTTCCTACTGTATTTTCAATTACATTCATGCTTTTTTTAAGTTTTTTTGTTAATGATGATACTACTCCTGTTGACTCTTTAGCATCTTCTGATGCCATACCCATCCTTTTAACCATTACCATCTGATTATTTATAAATTTATTGAACCATCTTGATAATTCTCCTACTTCATCAGAAGACAATTTCTTTACTCTCTTAGTAAGATCCCCTTCACCTTCTGCTATATCTTGAAGAAGTTTTATAGTATTATCTAATGGTCTAACTACTAACTTTCTTACTAATATTAATGAAACTAGAGTTATAAATATCCATGTTAATAAGTCACCTATAATTCCAAGTTTACTCCCCATTAATGAAATTACATGTCCTAATATTATTAGTACCCCTGATGAAAAAGCCACTATTAGTGGAAGTTTAAGCCCTATACTTTTAAAATTATATATCTCAGCTATATCTCCTTCACACATCATTCCCCAAACCTCTTCACAATTTGGAGGCTTTATTATTGTTCCTTTACCTCCAACCATTATATGTCTATAGTCTGGATATCCTGGCCAACAATCTAAGTTTTCTTTATTCTCAATGGTTTTTCTAACACCATCATGTAACCTTCCTGTAGCTGGATCATTAAATATTATCTCAAATTCTGTATGACTTTTTATCTTAACGGCTCCCCATTTAGCCGTTTTAACACCATCTTTTAAATTCTCGCCTAAAGTAAATGTATTATCTTCAAATCTGCTTCTAGAAATAGCAGTTCCTGCCTTAATTCCTCTATTTGATTCAATCATAAATAAATAATTATCTCCTGAATCTTTATAAATATGAGTATCCTCATCTTGAATAACTGTACTCATATCATCATTAAGTACTCTTGCACAAAGCACTCTCTTGTTTCCCATAAAATTTTTATATGGAACTGAAAACATCAAGGTAACTTCATCCGCAAACTTCTTTTTAGATAAATCTAACTCCAATGTTTTAGCATCTATATATGGTCCATACATGAGAGGTTTTCCCTCTAGCCCTAATTCATAATTAGGTAAGTACCCCATATCCACTCCCTTATGATTAGTAAAGGTCGAAATATTTACCTTTCCATATTCGTCTAGAATAAATATTTCACAAAAATCCTGTACCTGAGATAGTTTATCCATAAGTGTAGCTAATATTGCTCCATCATCTTCTCTAAATGTGCTTACAAGATCTTTTGTCATTTCTAGCTGAACCCATTTGTCCTTAAACCAATTTTCTAAAGCCTTTTTTCTCCCCTTTGAAATTCCCTCAAATACATTTTCCGAATGATTTTTAAGTCTTCTGTTTAGTAAATAAGCTAATTGTAACTTCATATTTTTGCCCCCATTCCCCAAGTAAGTCGAATTAAATTTCGTTATTATATGTACATTTTCTCCCCAATATTTTTTACCGTTCGACTTTATACCTAATTATAAATCCTCTATTTTCTTACGTCAAATAAACATAAATACATAGATAATTATTTGTTTATCTAATTATCTAATTACTTACTTACCTAATTACCTCCTTACCTAATTAGATAATTAAGTATGCACTTTTATACTGTAGGAGCGCTTCTCAGCTCCATCAATTCCTTTTAACTTCTGCCCTGTAGAGACTTCTTCCCAAGTCTCATCAATTCCTTATAACTTTTAGCCCGTTGAAACACTTTATAATAAGGTGTAATGATTTAACACTTTATTTCAATGTGTAATGATTTAACACTTTATTTCAATGTGCATATAATTTTATATAGTTATATTTATTTCGGGAGGATTTGCTTTGAATTTTTCTAATCCATATCAAGTGCGTCAAGATACTAGTGCTTATGGAACTTCTTTTCCAAGTTCTTTTCCACCCCAACATCAACCCATTCAACCTGGCATAGAGGCTTTAATGACCCCAAGACCTATATTTGATAATCCTAACTATAAAGGAAGTGGTAAGTTAAAGGATAAGATAGCTATTATAACTGGAGGAGATAGTGGTATAGGTAGAGCCGTTTCTTTAGCATTTGCAAAGGAAGGATCTGATATAGTTATAGTCTACCTCTATGAGCATGAAGATGCTGAAGAGACAAAAAATTTAGTAGAAGCTCTGGGAAGGCGTTGCCTTTTAATTGCTGGGGATTTAAAAAAGGAAGACTTCTGTAAAAAAATAGTTGATGATACCATTAAAACCTTTGGTAAACTAGACATTCTAGTAAATAATGCTGCAATTCAATTCTATAAGCCAAATTTATTAGATATTACAGCAAAACAGCTTGAAGATACATTTAGAACAAATGTCTTCCCTCTCTTCTTCGTAACTCAAGCTGCATTACCTTATTTAAAACCAGGAAGTTCCATAATAAACACAGCCTCAGTAACTGCTTATAGAGGTAATAAGGACTTAATAGATTACTCTTCTACAAAAGGAGCCATTGTATCTTTTACTAGAGCCTTAGCTATAAACTTAGTTTCCCAAGGTATAAGAGTAAACGGGGTTGCTCCAGGTCCTGTTTGGACTCCACTTATTCCTTCAAGTTATCCAGCTGAGGAAGTTGAAAAATTCGGTAAGGATAGTCCTATGCATAGAGCTGCTCAACCGGTAGAATTAGCACCTGCCTATGTTTATCTTGCTTCTGAAGATTCTACTTACGTTACTGGAGAAATAATTCATGTAAATGGTGGCGGTTTTGTTGCAACATAAGTAAAAAAATAAATGCTGAAAATTAATTCAGCATTTATTTTTTATATTTATTTATTTTTTAAAAGTATACTACTTACATACTCTATAGATCTTTCTACTCTTTTTTCTTCTTGTTCATTGTTTAGTGAAAATCTTACTCTTATAGGAAACTCAATATCTATTCTTCCTGTTGATTTTATTAAATCTGATGTACTTAATACCTTCATATTAGTGGCTTTTAAGTAATCTTGAATTATTTCTATAGATTCACCGCTCCATCCATAAGAGCCAAATGCAACTCCTACTTTACCATCTAAATCTATATTCTTTAGCTCTTTAAGAACCTCTTCTATATTTCCTATCATATCTCCATATCTTGTAGATGACCCAAGAAAGATTGCATCTGCATCTTTAATAGCTTCTATAGCCTCTTCTTTAGAAACTTTACTTGTATCCATAATATCAGTAGCTATATCTAAATTTTCAAGATATTCTTTAATCTTACCAGCAAATTTTTTGGTATTTGAAGTCATTGTTGAATATAACACTAAGGCTTTTTTGCCTAGGTCTGTGTTTCTACTTAAAACATCGTACATTTGTATATACTTTTTAGCATCTTTTCTTAATATATAACCATGTGAAGGAGCTATAATATCTATATCAATATCTTTTATCTTATTTATCATTTTTTGTACATAGGTTCTATGTGGATGCATTATTAATGAATAATATACTGAAAAATCTTCATCTATATCTTCTTTTGCTAGATCATTAAAATACTCATAATTAGCTATGTGAGTACTAAATATATCACATGGATATAATATCTTATCCTCTTCACAGTAAGTTATCATAGTCTCTTCAGTATGAAGATATGGTGTTTCAAAAAATCTTAGAGTTTTTCCACCTATATCAAGTTTATCTCCATCTTTAACTATCAAGAAATTTCTTTTATGAAGCTTATACATCTCTTTTAACTCATATTCTGCTGGCTCTGTACAAACTATAGTTGCATTTTTAGCTTGAGCCGCAAGGCTACCTAATCCCCCTGAATGATCTGGCTCTGAATGATTTATTACTATATATTCTATTTCCATAGGATCAATCAAAGTCTTTAAGTTTTCCACATACTCTCTTCCAAAACTTATATCTACTGTATCTATTACTGTAGGTTTTTTAGTCTTAAGTAAGTAACTATTATAAGTTGTTCCTTTTGTTAATACTAATCTATGAAATGGAACATCTCTATCATCTACTTTTCCTATCCAGTAAGTATTTTCATTAAGTTTAATATTATTATTCATATTTAATTCCTCCATATTCATTTACTTATCTTATGAACTAATCTTATAGCCTTGGAGGTTTTAAAAATATGATTCAAATCAAATTTTAAATTTTTCTTCTATAATAATCAAAAGCTACTTCAATATTAAAACCCATTTTCTTATAAAGTTCAAATGCCACCTCATTATTACTATCAACATCTATTAGTATTTCATCTACATTCTTATGTCTTAATTCTATTAATATTAGTTTTAAAACTTGTTTCCCAAGTCCACTTCCCCTATATTCAGGTAATATTCCAAATCCAAATATAGTGGCTTCTGTTTCTTCAATATATACTCCAGCTAGTCCTATACATTCTTTTTTATATGTAACCTTGTATTGGATTCTATTATCAGCTTTTAAAGACTTCATTATATACCCCTTGGCTTCCTCTTCACTTTCCCCAAAGGACCTTTTGCTGATTTCAACTAATTCTTCTAAATCTTCATCTATTGCCTCTAAAATTTTTATATCGCTATGTTCTGTAGACTCTAGCTCATTTAAATTTCCTACATACTCCATACTGTACTCTGTGAATTCATATTCAGCATCTATTCCAGCCAAACTATCCTTAGCGGATTCTGGATTAAACTCTAATACAAATAATATTTCGTCTACATCATATTGTCTAAGTTCATTTTCAGCCTCTCTAAGCAGTTCCTTAAAGTAACCTTTTCCCCTATATTTAGGTAGTATAAATCCTTGAATTTCTGCTTCCTCTGAAGTTGGTACAAACATATATAAGAAACCAATGAGTGTTTTATCATCACTGTAATATAAAAAAGTATGGTTCATTTCCTGATTAAAGTTCAATGAACTATCTAGATTTATATCTCTTATTATATTGTCATTTTTCTTACATACTTTCTCTATTTTTCTTATCTCTTTGATCAGTTTTTTTTCTAATATTCCTGATTTTCTTTCTATCATAACGCTTATGCTCCTAATACCCCAATACAATTCTTTTAATCCATTATCCGAATTATACTTATTTAAACTTTATTATTAGTATATAATAAAGTTGGGTAAAATAAAAATTATTGATGAAAAGAGGGTAAGCTATGAAGAAAATTTTTTATGAAATTCCTGAAGGTTTCAAAATAGGAGCCTCCTCTTCTGCTTGGCAATCGGAAGGATGGAAAGGAAAAAAAGAAAATCAAGTTAGTTGGGCAGATGCTTTTTATAAAAGTGCTCCTAGCAAATGGTACGAAAGTTATGGACCAACCATTGCTACAGATTTCTATAGCAGGTATAAAGAGGACATTAAATTAATGAATAGTTTAAATCTCCAAAGTTATCGTACTTCTATAGATTGGTCCAGATTTATTGAAGATTATGATAATGTAATAGTAAGTGAAGATGCCTTAAACTATTATAATGATATGATTAATGAACTTATCGCAAACAATGTTCAGCCTATTATTTGTTTAGAACATTGGGAACTTCCTGATTACTTAATACAAAAATATGGTGGTTGGGGAAGTAGAAAGGTAGTTGATCTCTATTTAAGATATGCTGAAAAAGCCTTTGAAGCCTTTTCTGATAGAGTAAAGATATGGTTTACTTTCAATGAACCTGGTGTAGTGCCTAACCTAGGTGTAGCTGAAGCCATATGGTATCCTTATAAAGTTAACTTTAAAGAATCTGTTCAGTGGAATTATCACAAAGTATTAGCTACAGCACTAACTGTTAAACTCTTTAAAGAAAAGGGATATAACAAAGATGGGGGTAAAATTGGTATAATACAAAATGTTGCTCAAGTTTATCCTAGAAGTAATAGCGAAGAAGATATTAAAGCTGCACATATGGCTGAGTTGTTTGCAGATAAAACATACTTAGATCCTTGTATAAAGGGGGAGTTTCCATCCCTTTTATTTGAAACTTTAGAAAAACATAATTGTTTACCTAGTTATACAGATGAAGACTTAGAAATAATAAAAAACAACACTGTGGATATACTTGGAGTAAATTTTTATGGACCAAATAGAGCTAAAGCAAAAGCTACAAAATGGAATGATGAAAATCCATTTAATCCTTCATATTATTTTGATAGCTGGTCTATGCCTGGAGCTACTATGAATCAATCTAGAGGATGGGAAATATATGCTAAAGCTTTCTATGATATAGCTATAAATATAAAAAATAACTATAGAAATATTGAGTGGATGATAATGGAGAACGGAATGGGAGTCCACGATGAATATAAACATAAAGATTTAAAAGGACAGATACAAGATGATTACAGAATAGACTACATTTCTGACCATCTTAGATGGCTATTTAAAGCTATAAAAGATGAAAATGCTAATTGCACCGCCTATCATATGTGGAACTTTACGGATAATGTATCTCCTATGAATGCTTTTAGAAATAGATATGGTTTTGTTGAGATAGATTTAAGTAATAATAGAAGTAGAAGAGTAAAAAAATCAGGTGAATGGATTAAAAAAGTTATTGATAGAGGCGGCTTTGAATACAAATCCTTTGAAGACGAATTAAAGTAATTCTAAATTAAGAGAGCATTTCTACTAAATGCTCTCTCTTTATTTTCCATCTAATACTCTTTATAAAACTCATTATTCTTATAAAATATTAGCTATGCATTTTTGCATTAATAATAGCTCCCAATATGTTTGCGTCATTATTATATTTACATCTCTTTATTTCTGTTGTTAAAAATGGAGTTCCGAATTCTTCTAGTACTCTTCTAAAGTTTTTTTGTATCAATTCAAGGAACCATTCCTCTTCTGATATTCCCCCACCAACACAAATTACCTCTGGGTTATAAAAGGTTGTTATAGTCACAAGTTGAGTACTCATATTATTAATCCATTCATCTACTGACTCTTTTGCAATACTATCTCCCTTTAAGTATCTTTCAGTAACTTCATGTCCATACTTCAGGCTTTCTATTTCTTCTACCTTATCGTTATAAATTTTAATTAAAGCAGTCATAGAACAATAATCTCCCTGCCTATCTATTTTATTTGTTTTAAAATTTATAAATGGCATATGATGAAACTCTGCTGCAAATCCATCTTTTCCATAAATAACATCCTCTGAGTTACATATACATCCGCCAGTACCTGTTCCTATTATAAGAAATGCCGAACTTTTACTTCCTTTAGCATTACCTATTTTAAGTTCACAAAGCCCTGCTGATTTGGCATCATTAATTGTCGCAACTCTTTTATTAGTTCTTGTAGCAACTTCATTATTAACATTTGTTCCGTACATAATTCTTACATTAGGAGCAGCATAGGATTTTACATTGGAGTAAGCATCAATTAGACCTGGTGCACTTATTCCTATAAAGTCAATGTTTTGTAATTCTTTGCAATTAGAACATAGGTAATCATAAAATTCATCTTTAGTATCAAATTTAATGGCTGGCACTTTCCATTTTTCAACTATATGATAGTCTTCGTCTACTAAAGCATACTTTATAAAAGTTCCTCCTATGTCTATTCCTAGTTGATATTTGCTCATTTTTACCCATCCCTTCAACATTAATATTTTCTTATTTATTATATCATTTCCTTATCCTTACTTCTATTAATTCTAGAAATACTCAGCTTCATTTATATGCAAATTAATAAAGACTCAACAGCCGTTGAGTCTTTATTGTTATTTTTATTAAATTCTATATTAAGCTTGAGCTTCTTGTTCACTCTTAAGGTTCATAGCATCTACTTTCTTGAAGAATGGGAAGTATACTAATACAGATATAGTTATACATACTACTTGAAGTAAAGCCATTCTCCATCCACCCATTATTAATCCTCCGATTACTGGTGGTGTAGTCCAAGGAACAGTTACACCTGTAAATAGTGGAACTAATCCTATTCTCATAGCAAAATATGCTACTACTGCTGAAATTGTTGGTGCTAATACGAATGGTAAGAACATTAATGGGTTCATAACCATTGGGAAACCAAATATTATCGGTTCATTTATGTTGAATATTCCAGGCCCTATAGATAATCCACCTAATGCTTTGTTTTGGTCAGATTTAGAGAACCAAATCATTAGTATTGCA
>NZ_FQXU01000023.1 GCF_900130055.1 Clostridium intestinale DSM 6191 | reverse complement strand
TAATGATATTTGATAGATTTGCAAATCTAAAATATAAATATGGGAATAGACACTTTTGGTGCAGAGGATATTATATAGATACAGTTGGAAGAAATAAAAATGCGATAACAAAATATATACAAAATCAGTTACAAGAAGATCAGTTAGCAGAGCAAATAAGTATGAAAGAATATATCGACCCGTTTACGGGAGAGCAAGCAAAAGTAAGCAAATAAAATAGCCACCTTATAGGTGGCCGCTGAAAAAGTTTTGCGATTGGCGGTTTTTCAGAGCGCGAGTAGCGCCGCCAGTATCATGCCCTTATAGGGCTTAATCAAGCCTCCGGCTGAGCCGGTGGTACTTGACTTATGGATTTGTTATAATACTTATATATAAATAGGATAGGAAAGGAATAAAAGACTAATGACTAGAGGAAACGGATTTAATTGTGCTCATTGTCCAGAATACAAAAAAGGAACTTGCAATGGAGATAAGGACTGCATGTGTTACGAGTGTCCTAGAAATTTGGGACAGTGTTTATGCGTAAAGTATTGTAGAGAAACAGAATCTATTTTGACTATAGAAGAAGAGTTATAAGGAGGACTTTTAATTATGGAAAAAAAGTTAGAACAAAAACTTGTAGAGTTTAAAGAATATATCAAAACCATGGAAATTACTAAACAGGCTATAGATTTAATTTATTGGGATAAGCTTGTATGTATGCCCAAGAAAGCTGTTGAGGGAAGAGCAGAAGTTATAGGATTTCTTTCAGAGCAATTATTTAATCAACAGACTTCTAAAGAGATGAGAGAGTTTCTAAAGTCTTTTAAAGAAAACTCAGCTGGGTTAAGCCAAGTTGATAAAGCAATGATAAAAAGATTATATAAAGAATATAATGAGACTAAAAAAATACCAGTAGAAAGGTATAAAGAATTTGTAATACTTACATCTAAATCGGAAGCTGCTTGGGAAGAAGCTAAGGACAAAAATGATTTTAATATTTTTAAACCTTATTTATCAAAGGTTGTAAACTTTCAAAAAGAGTTTGTAGGCTATTGGGGATATAAAGATCATAAATATAATACCCTTTTAGATAAATATGAAGAAGGAATAACAGTTGAGGTTCTTGATAAGGTATTTGGAGATTTAAGAGATGCTTTAGTAGAGCTTCTTAATAAGATAAAGAAGAGTAAAATAACTATAAATGCTGATTTATTAAATTCAAGTTATGATAAAGAAAAACAAAAAGAATTAAGTTTATATGCACTTAAATTAATAGGCTTTGACATGGAAGCGGGTAGATTAGATGAAAGTACACATCCTTTTACTACTAACTTTACTAATAAAGATGTAAGACTAACTACTCACTATTATGAACATGATTTATTATCTGCTTTATTTTCTACTATACATGAAGGTGGACATGGGATATATGAGCAAAATATATCTGATGATTTACAAAACACTTGGTTGTCTACTGGAGCATCAATGGGTATCCATGAATCACAATCTAGATTTTATGAAAATATTATAGGAAGAAGTGAGGAGTTTTTAAGATACTTATATCCTAAGATTAAAGAGCTTTTCAAAAACTTTGATAAAATAGATTTCAATGAGTTTTATAAGGTAGTAAATAAGGTTGAACCATCTTTAATTAGAACAGAAGCAGATGAACTTACCTATTCTCTTCATGTAATAATTAGATATGAAATAGAAAAAGCTTTATTTAATGATGAAATAACAGTAGAAGAGTTACCAGAAGTGTGGAAGAAAAAATATAAAGAGTACTTAGGAGTTGAGCCTGATACAGATTCTTTAGGCGTACTTCAAGACATGCATTGGTCAGATGGATCTTTTGGATATTTCCCAAGTTATGCATTAGGTAATTTATATGGGGCTCAAATTTTTAATACCATGAAAAAGGATAGTCCTGATGTTTATGAATTAATAGCCAAAGGAGATATTATATCTATTACAAAATGGCTAAAAGATAATGTTCATAAATATGGTTCATTATATTCCCCTAAAGAGTTAATTCTTAAAGTCACAGGAGAAGAATTAAACTCTCAATATTTTATTGATTATTTAGAAGAGAAATATTCAAAGCTTTATGGTATTTAAGTAGAAATTTAGAGCAAAATAATATATATATCTATACATAAGAGGTGAATAATATGAATAGACCTTATTTATCAGTTATGAATGGTGAAGTATGTGAAGATTTTTGCTCTATGAATGAATTAAATAATTTAAGTATGAGGGAAATATATTCTAGTTGTAGCAACTGTATACAATATAAAAATGGTAATTGTATAAAAGGAAACTATGAATTTATTTTAGAAATTAGTAAAAATTGATATAAGTATTTATAATAAAAGCATCAATATTGTGGTGCTTTTATTTTTTTAGGTACTATTTTTGAAGTTATAAACATATATTAATTTCTTAAGGTTTACAATTATAAATTTATAAAATAATATAAATACTTAGGAATTAAGGTAAATTTAATAATAAAAACATTGTTTTGAGTATAAAAAAGTAGTAGAATTAACAAATAAAATGTTAAAATAACAATATGTCTAATTGATAATATTTTAACAACATTTTACGGTTAGAGAAAAATTTAAGGGGGCTTTTATTAATGGGAAGAGTATATAATTTTTCTGCTGGTCCAGCAGTATTACCTGAAGAGGTGCTTAAAGAAGCAGCTGAAGAAATGTTAGACTATAAAGGTACAGGAATGTCTGTCATGGAAATGAGCCATCGTTCCAAAGCTTTTGAAGGCATAATTGGGGATGCCGAAGCTTCGTTAAGAGAGCTTATGAATATACCTGATAATTATAAGGTTTTATTTCTTCAAGGTGGGGCATCTCAACAATTTGCTATGATTCCAATGAATTTAATGAAAAATAAAGTTGCTGACTATATAAATACTGGACAATGGTCTAAAAAGGCAATATCAGAAGCAAAGATTTATGGAAAGGTTAATGTTTTAGCTTCTTCAGAGGATAAAACTTTTTCTTATATACCAGATTTAAAAGATATAAAAATATCAGAAGATGCTGATTACGTATATATATGTCATAACAACACGATATATGGAACCAAGTTTAATGAGCTTCCTGAAACAGGGGACAAGATATTAATTGCAGATATGTCATCAGATATATTATCTGAACCAGTAGATGTTTCTAAATACGGATTAATATTTGCGGGAGCTCAAAAAAATATTGGACCTGCAGGAGTTGTAGTTGTTATTATTCGTGAAGATTTGATAACTGAAGATGTATTACCAGGAACTCCTACAATGCTTAAGTATAAAACACATGTAGACAACTCTTCATTATATAACACACCACCGGCTTATGGAATATACGTATGTGGTAAGGTGTTTAAATGGATTCAAAATAAAGGTGGCTTAGAGGCTATGAAGAAATTTAATGAAGAAAAAGCTGCCATATTATATGATTACCTAGATTCAAGTAAGATGTTTAGAGGAACTGTTGTTAAAAAAGATCGTTCTTTAATGAATGTTCCTTTTGTAACTGACTCTGAAGAATTAAATGCTAAATTTATAAAAGAAGCTAAGGAGCTGGGCTTTGAAAATCTAAAAGGCCATAGAAGTGTTGGCGGAATGAGGGCTAGTATATATAATGCTATGCCAATAGAAGGAGTTAAAACCTTAGTAGAATTTATGAAAAAATTTGAAGCAGAAAATAGCTAAAGAGAATTGGGGAGTGAAAAAAATGTTTAAGATAAATTGTCTAAATCCTATAGCGGATATTGGATTAAAAATATTTGATGATAAATATACGCAAGTAGAAGCTTTTGGTGATGCTGAAGCTGTGTTAGTAAGAAGTGCAAGCGTCCATGATTTAGAACTATCAGATAGCTTAGAAGCTATAGCAAGAGCAGGGGCTGGAGTTAATAATATCCCACTTGAAAAATGTGCTGAAAAAGGTATAGTAGTATTTAATACTCCTGGTGCTAATGCTAATGGAGTAAAAGAAATAGTTATAGCTGGATTACTTTTATCTTCTCGTGACATAGTTGGAGGAGTGAATTGGGTAGAATCAGTAAAAGAAGATCAAGATGTAGCAAAACTTGTAGAAAAAAATAAATCTAAATTTTCTGGAATAGAAATTGAAGGTAAAAAACTAGGAGTAATAGGGCTTGGGGCTATTGGAGTTTTAGTAGCTAATGCAGCCAATAGATTAGGTATGGAAGTGTATGGTTATGATCCTTTTATATCAGTTGATGCTGCATGGAACCTTTCTAGAGATATAAGACATAGTAAGTCTTTAGAAGAAATATTCAGAGAATGTGATTTTATAACAGTTCACGTTCCAGCATTAGATTCTACAAAAGGTATGTTTAATAAAGACTCTTTTTCAATAATGAAAGATGGAGTTAAGATATTAAATTTCTCAAGAGATACTTTAGTAAATGATGATGATATGTTAGAAGCATTAAACTCAGGAAAGGTTTATAGATACGTAACAGACTTTCCAAATCCAAAGATTGCAGGAGCAAAGGGAGTTATAGCAATTCCTCATTTGGGAGCATCAACAAATGAATCAGAGGACAACTGTGCAGTTATGGCAGTAAAACAACTAAGAGATTACCTGGAAAATGGTAATATAAAAAATTCTGTTAATTACCCTAATTGTGATATGGGAGTTTGTACTCAGGTTGGACGTATAGCAATAAACCATAAAAATATTCCTAATATGCTAAGTCAATTTACTTCCGTTTTAGCTAATGAAAATATAAATATATCAGACATGATTAATAAGAGTAGAGGTCAATGGGCGTATACTATGTTAGATATAGAAGCACCAGCTACAACGGAATTTGTAGAGAAAATTAAGGAAATTGATGGAGTAGTAAAAGTAAGAATTATTAAATAATTAAGGTTAAGGGGACAAGTTAAGTTGCCCCCTTAAATTATATATTAGATAAGGAGAGATATTATGGCTACTATAAAACCTTTTAAATGTATAAGACCAGAGAAAAACGTGGTAAGTAAGGTGGCTGCACTTCCTTACGATGTTTATAATAGAGACGAGGCGCTAGAAGAAGTATTAAAAGAACCATTATCATTTTTAAAAATAGATAGAGCTGAAACTCAGTTTGATAAAGATTTTAATCCTTATGATAAACAAGTATATGAAAAAGCAAGAGATATACTTCAAGAAATGCTTCAAGATGGAACTTTATTAAATGATAATGAAGAAGGATATTATATATATGAGCTTACTATGAATGGACGTTCTCAAACAGGAGTAGTAGGTTGTGCATCTATTGATGATTATTTAAATGATGTTATAAAAAAACATGAGAAAACTAGAGAAGATAAAGAAATAGATAGAATAAATCATGTTGATATATGTAATGCTCAAACTGGTCCTATATTTTTAGCTTATAGATCACAAGAAATAATTAATGAGGTCGTTAATAAGATTAAAACTGAAGAGGTCTTATATAATTTTATAGCACAAGATGGAGTTAAGCATGTAGTTTGGAAGGTAAGTGAGGAAGCTGATGTAAAAGTCATAGCAGAAGCATTTAAAAATATAGATAATATATATATAGCAGATGGACATCATAGAACAGCATCAGCAGTAAAGGTAGGTCTAAAAAGAAGAGAAGAGAATCCAGGTTATACTGGAGATGAGGAATTTAACTTCTTTCTTTCAGTATTATTCCCACATGATCAACTTATGATACTAGATTACAATCGTGTAGTAAAAGACTTAAATGGATATTCCAAGGAAGATTTTTTGTACGAAGTATCGAGGAATTTCAAGGTTGAAGAAGTTGGGTCAGAAGCTTACAAACCTGAAGAAAAAGCAACCTTCGGAATGTATTTAGAAAATACATGGTATAAGTTAACCTTAGATGAAGAATTATTTTCAGATGATCCAGTACAAGGATTAGATGTTGCAATATTAGAAAATAATTTATTAAGCCCTATACTTAATATAAAAGATATAAGAACAGACAAAAGAATAGATTTTGTTGGTGGGATAAGAGGGCTAAAAGAATTAGAGAAAAGAGTAGATAGCGGAGAAATGAAAGTAGCATTTTCTATGCATCCTACATCAATAACAGAATTATTTGATGTATCTGATGCAAATGAATTGATGCCACCAAAATCAACTTGGTTTGAACCAAAACTTAGAAGTGGAATATTCATACATGAACTATAATATGTACATCTATAGAAAAATAGCAACTAATAAATATATATAAATTACGCAATAAAAATTGTAAGAAAAAAAGATAGCATGAAATCAAGAAAAAACATAACAGTTAAGTTAGCTGATAGTCTTGATTTCATGCTTTTTTGTAGAATTTTAATTGTATATTTATACGGGGTAAGTTAGTGTTTTATTGACTGGTATTTACAAAGTTGTCTCGCAAATTTCTTTGATTTTTTTATTCATCAACTCAAATCCGGCTTTTGTATCATCAAGAGAGTTCTTTAAAAGAGGTACTAATATACCACCAAACTTTTCACGTTGAATAAATGTTGTGGTGCCATCACTGTTAGGTTTTAATTCAAATATATGTTCACCGTCAAATAAACCTGATATTAAAGTATGACCTAACCATCGAAGTTCTTTATTGGGTATAAATTTTAGTATAGTAGGTTTAAAAACCATACCTTTAGAGTTAGGGGGTACTAATTTTACCTCTATTCTATTGCCTTCTTTTGGAGTTCCTCTAAAATATTTAATAAATGGATTCCAATTAGGATAAGAATCAAAATCTGTTAATGTGCTCCATACTTTGTCTACAGTTGAATTTATTATTATTTCAGTTTTAATTTCCTTCATAACCTTCATCTCCTTGTTATATTAATTAACGCTTAGACCTTTTAAAATAAAATTAACCAGTTCATTTATAGTAGTATCAATATTTAAATGGTTTGTATTAGAATTAGTTGACTCAATAAAATACTGGTTTTGACGAGGGAAAATTGCAACAGACATGGTGAAGGACAATGCATTATCAATATTCTCAAATTTAAATAATTCGTTTGATTTACCTTCAAGCAATAAAAGTTTCATACGATTCCAAATAGGAGTTAGTGAGTCTTTAATTTTATCGCACCGACTGCTATTTAAAATAATTTCATGGTGAAGTATTTTAACTAATTGAGGATCTTCAAATCTAAGGCTTATTATATACTTTATTATTGATTTAAATTCATCAAGAATAGCAGAAGGCGTTATGTTAGTTTCGGTATGATATGTATCTTCCATAAAATGATCAAACATAGAGAAAAATAGATTTTCCTTACCACCGAAATGATAGGCTATTAAAGATATATTTACTCCAGCAGAATTAACAATTTCTCTTGTAGATGTGCCATCAAAACCTTTTTTTGCAAATAATTCTTTAGCAGCTGCTAATATTTTGTTTTTAGTTTCAGTATTATCCATAAAAGTCACCTCGGTTAAATAGTTAGTATTATTTTATTTACATCACTACATTTTATCAAATAGATTTCAATTATAAAGTCATTTACTCAGCTGAATTCATTAAATATTCATATTAATCAGTTATAACTCTAGTTATCTAAAGAATAATTTAATCAATCGATTGATTAAATTATATGCGTGAAAAAAATGTTTGTCAATATATTATGACATTATTAATTATCCTTACTTTTATTAAATATATGACAAAAGTTGTGGATAAACTCATTTAATTATGGATTATCAACAAATACTGTTAATAATGCTGTGGATAATATGTTAATATCTATTGTAAAATATGACAATATTTGTTATACTATCTTTAGAAATATGTAATATTATAGTAAACAATGTGTTAATGATAAAATTTGATAGTATGAATTGGGGTATAGGGTAGAAGATAGTAAATAATATTTAATAAGGGGTATTTATGAGTATATTGAGTCTAAAGTATGAAAAAAATTACGAAAGATTGTATAAAAATATAGTTATTAGATTAGTTGGGACGTTTTTAGTAGCTGTAAGTGCATCTTTATTAATATGGATGGTATTTTGGAGCATAAATAGCCAACTAACAAATATTATTTTGGGGCTAATTAACATTTTTATTTTATTAGCTATATTTTTAATTGTTTTTAGTACACATTCTGATAAAAAAAGCCTTAATATTTTGTGTCCTGGCTTTCTTATAGTATCAATAGTGGATTTTATACATTTTTATAATTACAGTCACTTATTACAAGATATTGAGATTAATGGGGTAAATATATCTTTAAAATACTGGATGGTAGCAAGGGTTTTGGAGATTATAGTTTTATTTATACACTTATGTGGAGCTAAGAAATTAGCGAGTTATAGAAACACTATTATATTATGTTTTGGAATGATTAGTGTTAATTTGATTTTAATTCTTCACATACAAGTTTTACAATTTTTAAATGTGTATGATAAGTACACTTTAAACACTATAAAGATTATATTAAGTTCGGTTAGTTTAGGTATAGCCATATATATGATTAATAAAATCAAAGATAGCTTTACGAGGAATGTAATTTTAGAATCTAGGTACCTTTATTTAAGTATATTTTTTGTTATTTCAGCTGAAATTTCTTCTGTTTTTTTAGAAGGAGTTAGTTCTTTTTGGGTAATCCTTGTTACTATCCTTAGAACTTGTAGTTATTTATATCTTTATAAAGGGGTTTTTGAAGATTTAATTGGTAGGAATAATCAATCTATAAATAAAGAGATGAAAACATATAGAAAAAATCATCATGTATTGTTGAATAGTAGCATAAAAAAAGAACCAATTGTTAAAAGTCTTAGTTTAAATGTGGAAGAAATATTAAATGCTGTATCAGTACCAACAATAATTGTAGATTATAAAGGTAAAATTGTTGTATGTAGTGAATCATATGCAAACTTAGTGGATATGGAATATAGTGATATAATAAATACAAATATAAATGAAATTATTAAGATTATAAAGTTAACTGATAAAAATATCCCGAAAAAATTTGATTTCGATAATTATAAGAATAAAATAGATGATTGGCAAATCAAAACTCCAAAAGGAAATAAAAAATATGTACAAGTTACCTTTTCAATTATTACAGACAATTATAATGATAAAATCGGTGTAGTTTGTGTAATGCATGATATTACAAGGATAAAAGAGGAGCAAAAGAAGTTAATAAATCAAGAGAAGCTAGCTTTAATGGGACAAATGGGAGCTACAATTGTTCATGAAACCCGAAATTTTTTAACTACTATAAAGGGAAATAGTCAGCTAATAGAGTTATATTGTAATAATGAGAAGATTAAAAAATATGCTCAGAAAATTAATTGTGATACAAATGAAGTAAATAGAATAATTACTGATTTCTTGAATTTATCAAAGCCTAGAGAAACCGAGTTAGTTGAAGTATCATTTAGTGATTTAGTACTTTCAATGAGGAATACTATTGAAACATCTTCATTAATGAATAATTCACAATTAGTTTTAGATATAGACTATGATGAAAGATATATACTATGTGATGAGACACAGATTAAGCAGGTTATACTTAATATATGTAAAAATGCTGTAGAATCTATGGATAAGGTGTTGAATCCTACATTAAAGATAAGTACAGGATTAGACGAAGAATGCAAAGAAGTTTTTATAAATATATCTGATAATGGGACTGGAATAGATGAAGAAACTATAAAGAAAATAGGCACACCATTTTTTACAACTAAAAAGACAGGCACAGGGCTAGGACTTAATGCATGTTATCAAATAATAAAAGAACACGAGGGAAGAATAGAAATACAAAGCAAACTAGGGGTAGGAACTACCTTCAAAATTGTTATGCCATATATAGATGAAGATATAGAAGATGAAATTATATAGTTTTAAATATAAGTGTAAATGATAACATTACTAGCTGAGGTGCCCATGGGCACCTCGTTATTTTATATAAACATATCCATCCTGTGGTGCAGGGATTTCTTCAAGCTTATCTATAACAACGACAGGAGTGGTAGTTAGTTGATTATCAAAGGAATAGGTTTTAGAAGAAATTTTACCTTGAACTTTAATCCAAGTACCTTCACTTAACTGAGAAGAATCATGAGGAAGCCTTCCTATTGGACCTATAAGTTGAGAATCTGCTACACAGCAGCTCATAAATAATCTACCTATTACAAATTCATTTTTGTCTAAGCCTTCATCTTTGTGCACAAACCCACTTAGGGTTACAATTCTTCCGTTATATGAATCTGTGTGCTCAAAAATATCCGATAGTACAGAAACAAAATTATCTTGAGTTATGTCTAATGGAAGCTTCAGCTGCCTTTCTTCTTTAGTTAACTCGCCAGATACATTTGCAATTTTATTAATAGCTTTTACACCTTTATTATCTACTATAGTTGCATCTATTCCAGCTTTTGCAGCACCTTTTCCTATAAGGATCATAAATAAGAACAATAGGAAAACTTTGTTAATAGGCCTGTTGCTCATTGTAGAAAAACTTTTACTTAACTGATATATAGTTAACACAGCTAAAGCAATTTGAAATATATTAACAAATAAAATTATTTTAGGACTTATAAAGAGCTTAATTTTACCTGTAGATGTTAAATCATATAAAAATAATGATAACAAAAGAAAAGTTATAAATTTTATAAACTCATTTATATTGAATCTTCTCATTTAAAAAACCTCACAATTTCTATTATATTTATAGAAGAACCTATCAAATAGCAGATTACGCATATTGAGACTAACAGTAATAAAATATATCTCTTTTTAAATGCACCAATAAGCATTAACGTATTTTTTATATCTAGCATAGGGCCAAAAATAAGGAACGCTATTATAGAACCATTTGTAAACTGTCCAACAAATGTTGAGGCTATAAAAGCATCAGCTTCAGAACAGATAGACAGTAAAAATGCTAAGGACATCATAGCAACTACAGACAAGAGCGAATTATTTCCTAGGTAATTCAAACTATCTCTTGAAACCAAAACCTGAAATATAGCTGAAAGCATCGCCCCGAATATAACATATTTACTCACATCTAAGAATTCTGATCCTACGGTATCAAATAGAGTAGAGATTTTTGATTTTTTTTCTGAGTAATTATGTGAAGTCCCACATAGACATAAATCATCATCAAAGTCATAATCTGTTGATTTTAAAACCTCATCTTTATTTTTATCAAGAGTACTAATTATAAAACCTATTATTATAGCGGCAATAATTCCACCTAAAACTCTTAGAAAAAGGAATTGAATATTATTACTAAATGCATAGTAGGTTGATAGAATAACAACAGGATTAATAATAGGTGTAGCTAACATAAAGGTAGTTGCAACCCCAACAGGAACCCCTTTTTTTATTAATCTTTTTGCTATTGGTATTATTGCGCATTCACATATAGGAAGAAAAATACCAACTACTGATGCAGTCATTAAAGCTAATAATTTGTTTTTAGGTAGTATCTTGGCTAGGGTTTCTTCAGATACAAATAGTTGAATTAATGAAGATATTAAAGACCCAATGAAAATAAAAGGGAGTGCCTCTAAAATAATACTTGTAAATATAACCGAAAAATTGTTTAAAGTTCTCATATTAATAACTATTTTAAACTTTATAGATAAAAGAATTATAAGTGCTATTATAGGGACTATAGCAAGCTTTGATAAAATACTTATAATGTTTTTAGAATTAGTACTTCTATACTGCAAGACATCATCTCCTCAGAATTAATTTAGAAATAAAATTTTTAGTTAATATTCTAGTGGCTTTAAAGAAACCTCTATCCATAAATCCTGTTTCATCTAATAAGTTATCTAGTTTAGAAATATCATCAATATTTAAGAAGAAAGAATCTTTGTTTATAGAACGTATTTCTTTAGTTATAGTAGATAAATTTTTTTCGGGAATCTTATTAGAGTTATTAAAAATTATAAGATTGCTATGATATAGGTTAGGCATAATTAAAGTTGGCATATTATTTAAAAACATATCATAAGTCAAACAATCTGTAATAAAAAATGTAGAGGTAACCTTAGCTATCTTTTTTATGCTTTTTGAATATAAAACATCTAATAAATCTGAAAGATTTTTAGTTCCGTTATATTCTATAATAACTCTATGCGGTTTATATTTTTTTAGAATATTTTCTAAATGAAAAGAATCTAGGGGAGATCCACCAGGAATCACCTCTAGATTTATATTATTATCATTTGTAATTACATCAAGAATTTTCTGATTACCTTGTTCATATTGAATTATAAGTAAGTTTTCTATATTTAAATAGGTATTTTTTATAAGAGAATTAATAAATGTGGTTTTCCCAGCACCTATAAATCCAGTAATTATCTCTATATCCGCCTTAGTATTCATAAGATAAGTCCTTTCTAAATCTTAAATATTAACGAAATAACTTTTCTATATTATCTTTACTCAAGTTTTCGCCTATAACACAAATTCTTCCGCTATAGTCTGGCAAGGATTTTCTAATTTCAAATTCATTTGGTACATAATCGAACTCCACCCATTCTCCATTAGTACACTCAACAATACCTTTTGCACGTAGCACAAGACCATACATAGAGTTATTTAGCTTCTCTAAATTATTTTTCAATTGACTTTTAGTAAGTATTTTTGGAGTTTCGATACCTATGGTTTTGAAGGTAGTCTTAGTGGTATTTACTGTGGAAGTTCTTACTGACACCTTGCTAGGTACTTTATTTAGTAAATTGATTTTATTAAAAATGGTGTTTTCTGAATTACCTTCAGCAGTTTCTAATATATTTTTAGCTTTAATGTTATTCCAAGGGGTAGTTATTATGCTTGCTGAATTGTTTAATGCTTTTATCTTGCTTACAACATCAACAACAGTTTCATTAGAAACATTTTGAGTTCTGCTTAATATAATAGTTTTGGCTTTTCTTATTTGATCTTTATAAAACTCATCAAAATTAGTAACATACATATCGTATTTAGTTATATCTATAACCGTCATTATTATATTGAGTGAAAGCTTTTCCTTAAAATCTGACTCTTTAAAAACAGAAAGAACTTCAGATAATTTAGCAACCCCAGAAGGTTCAATAATTATTCTTTCAGGGTGATATTTATCTATTACTTCATTAATACCTGCTTTAAAATCTCCGTAAACGCTGCAACAAATACAACCAGCATTTATCTCTTTAACATCTATAGAGGAATTTCTTAAAAATCCTCCATCTATGCCTATCTCTCCAAACTCATTTTCAATTATAGCTATTTTTTCATTCTTTAAATTTTCTTCTATTAATTTTTTAATTAACAGTGTTTTACCAGCACCTAAAAATCCTGAAAATACATCAACTTTAATTTTCATAAAACCATCCTTATTATTATTTTTATAATATATATTTTAAAGCATATAAGAGTTCAAAGCAATGCAAATGAATTGCATTTACCAAAATTTAAGAGAATGTTAATTTGATTAACACAATGCAAAAGTCATTGACTATATAAGTAAATTCTAATATACTTATAATACTTTATGGCAAAATTTAAAAATTATTAATAGTATTTTTACATCAAGAATAATTTATAATTATGGAACAAATAATTTTAAATAGTATTATGCGTAGAAGGTGTTAGGATGGAAGGTATTGATAATAAATTACTGGATTTTTTAGTTAAAGAAAACTTAAGTGAAGACTTGTTTAAAGGTAATTTTGGAATAGAGAAAGAAAATGTTAGAGTATATAAAGATGGGCACTTAGCGTTAACTGCTCATCCAGCGGAGTTTGGAGATAAATTAGAAAATGCTTTTATTAAAACAGACTTTTCTGAAAGTCAGGTAGAGGTAGTAACACCTGCATGTAAAAGCTTAGAGGAAATGTATGACTTTTTGGAGAATCTCCAGAATATAGTTTCTAGTACATTAAAAGATGAATATCTATGGACTCAAAGCAATCCTCCTATATTACCAAGCGATGGTGAAATTCCAATAGCTTGTTATGGAGAGGCAGGTAAAGTTGAGAGAGAATATAGAGAGAAGTTAGCAGAGAAGTATGGTAGAAAGAAACAACTATTATCAGGAATACATTTTAACTTCTCCTTTGATGAGGATTTTTTAAGATATTTATATAGAGAATTTAGCAATAGTAAAGACTTTAAGGATTTTAAAAGCACTATATATTTAAGAACAGTAAAAAATTTCTTGAAATATAGATGGTTTCTAATATATCTTACTGGAGCGAGTCCAGTATTTCATAAAAGTTATATGGATAGTTGCGTAGAAATTAGTGAAAGTTTAGAAAATGAAACTGGCTATTCGGAAAACCTAGTATCCCTTAGAAATGGAATATGTGGATATAAAAATAAAGAAGATTTTCCTATTAATTATGATAGTTTAAGTGATTATATAGAAAGTATAAACGAATTAATTCGCTGTAATAAGATTGAAAATGCAAGTGAATTATATAGTCCTATTAGGGTTAAATCAATAGGCGGGAAGAATTCTTTAGAAATATTAAAAAGCGATGGAATAAAGTACGTAGAAGTCAGAATATTAGATTTAAATCCATTAAGTAAAAATGGAATATTTTTAGAGGATTTATATTTAATAAATATTTTCTTAATTTATATGTTGTTAAAGGAAGATAGCCAGTTTAATGAAAAAGAGCAGGAAATTTCTAATATAAATCATAATATAGTAGCAACATTAGGAAGAAAGTCAGATTTAAAAATATTAAATAGTAAGTCTGAAAAAGTACCTCTAAAGGATGAAGCTTTAAAAATTATATATGATATGGAGCTTTTAGTTAGAAAATTAGGAGTTAAAGAAGAATTTTTATTAAATATAATAGCTAATGCTAAGGAAAAAATATTAGATTCAAAGCAGACCTATTCTTATAAGGTTCTTCAAGGAATAAAAGAAAAATCATATGTAGACTTTCATATAGATAAAGCTAAAGAATATTTAGATGAAACGGATAAAAAGAGTTTTAATTTAATAGGATATGAAGATTTAGAATTATCAACTCAGATATTAATAAAGGATTCT
The DNA here is from genome assembly GCF_900130055.1 of Clostridium intestinale DSM 6191. Lineage (GTDB taxonomy): Bacteria > Bacillota > Clostridia > Clostridiales > Clostridiaceae > Clostridium_T > Clostridium_T intestinale. Next base: position 20,709 of record NZ_FQXU01000023.1, on the reverse strand, counting down.
ATAAAAAGAGGTATAGAATTTAAAGTACTTGATAGAAAAGAGAATTTTATAAGTCTTAGCTTTAATGGAAAAACAGAGTACGTAAAGCAAGCTACTAAAACTTCTAAAGATTCTTATAGTACTGTTCTTGTTATGGAAAATAAAGTGGTTACTAAGGAAGTATTGAAAGAAAATGAAGTTAGAGTACCTAGTGGAGAAAATTATAATAGCGTAGAAGAAGCTATGAAGTTCTACGATAAGTTCGAGAATAAGAAGATAGTTATAAAACCTAAATCTACTAACTTTGGTATAGGTATATCTATATTTAAGGATGGATTTAATAAAGATGACTTTAGAAGAGCGCTAGAAATAGCATTTGATAATGATAATACGGTTTTAGTAGAAGAATTTATAGAAGGCAAAGAATATAGATTTTTAGTTATAGATGATGAAGTAGTAGGAATACTTCATAGAGTGCCAGCCAATGTATGTGGAAATGGAGTAAATAATATATCGGAACTAGTTAAGGAAAAGAATAAGGATAGTTTAAGAGGAAAGGGGTATAAAACACCTCTTGAAAAAATATCTCTAGGTGAAATAGAAGAGATGTTCTTAAAAGCTCAAGGTAAGGACTTTACTTATGTGCCAAACAAAGATGAGATTGTATATTTAAGAGAAAACTCTAATGTTAGTACTGGTGGGGACAGTATTGATTATACCGATAAGATAGATGAAAGCTATAAGGAAATGGCTATAAAAGCAGCTAAAGCAGTGGGTGCATCTATATGTGGAGTAGATATGATGATTACTAACATTAATGAGAAAATATCTAAAGATAACTATGGAATTATAGAGTTAAACTTTAACCCAGCTATACACATTCATTGTTATCCTTACAAGGGAAAGAATAGAAATGTAGGGGAAAAAGTTCTTAATTTACTATTCAGGGGCTAGATTTAAGAGGTGTGTTATATGGAAGAATTTCAAGTTAATATATTTAAAGCATTAGCCCATCCAATAAGAATAAAAATACTAAAGAAGCTGTATGAAGGTGAAGTGTGTGTTTGTGAGATTAATGAAGACATTGAATTTAGCCAGGCAAACCTATCGCAGCATCTTAAGATACTAAAGGATGCAAAAATAGTAGAGGCTGAAAAAAGAGGAATGTTTATCTATTATAAGATTAGAAATCCTAAAGTTATGGATCTAATTAAAGTTACTGAAGAGATTTATGAAAAAGAAAGTAGATAATCAGTAAGGCTGCATAGAAAAAAATATCTATGCAGTCTTTTCTTATATCAGCATATAACTTATTAACTAATAGCAGATAAAATATAAATAGAAAAAGTTATTAGTATCCATATAGTTAAGTTGATTCCAATTAAGATAAATGATAGTATAGTAATAATAAATGACTATGAGACTTAATTATATTGAGGAGGTTAAGGGATTTGAGATTTTTAGATAAATTACAGAGAAAATATGGTCGATACGCAATACATGGATTAATGAAATATATAGTAATTATAACTGCAGGGGTTCTATTTATTGAGTATATGATTCCAGCCGCTAATATATCGTCTAGATTGATGTTAAGCCGCGCATCAATATTAAATGGCGAGGTGTGGCGATTAATAACTTTCATATTCATACCAGAAGGAAATTCTTTTTGGACTTTGATAACTCTATATTTCTATTATATGATAGGGAACTCTTTAGAGTATGAATGGGGTGCATTTAAATTCAACATATATTATTTAGTTGGAATATTAGGAACTATAATAGCTACGTTTATAACTGGTGGAATAGGTGTTCCAACATATTTAAATATGTCATTGTTTTTTGCATTTGCATATATTTATCCTAACTTTGAAATATTAGTATTCTTTGTACTTCCAGTTAAGATGAAATATTTAGGATGGCTTAGTGGAGCTTTCTTGGGCTTTTCCTTTGCAACAGGAAGCTTAACAACAAAGATTGTGATTATAGTAGCCTTATTAAACTTCATTTTATTCTTTGGAAGAGATATATATGAATCCTTAGTTAATAGAAATAAAAAGGTTCATAGAAAATATAAAAATAATGTAATTGAAATGAAAAGAACAATGCATAGATGTACTATATGTGGAGTAACAGAAAGAACAAATCCTGATATGGAGTTTAGATATTGTAGCAAATGTGATGGTGAACATGAGTATTGTATGGATCACTTAAATGATCATGAGCATATTAAACACTAGTAGTTAATATAAGGTGTAACAAAAATATTTTGCTACACCTTTGTAAGTTGATAAGTGGATATATATGTTAAAAGGGAAACAGTTCTTTATTAATCTTTATCTGTAAGTCTTCGGATGCAGCAATTAATTCATATCCTCTTTTAGCAAAACTCTGAAGTCTATCTTTTATTGTATCATAACTAATTGCTATACAGACTAAATGAGTTGCCCTGCTCATGGCGACATATGACAGAGCGAGAGCTTTTTCTATTTCATCACCTAAGTTTTCAGTTTCAGTACTATCCGCGGTTAAATAATTAATTATCTTACTTATATCGCTTAAATCTTTATATCCATTATTATATTTTGTTTCTAGATACAAGGTAGCTGTATGTGTTTCACCTTTAACTCCATGTATCGTGTCATAATCAATAATAAAATCATTTGTAGTATTATTATTTGGCGTTGTTAATGCGATAAGGTTTAATACGTCGATATTTTTATAATTAATATGAGTATCTAATACTGTTTCATTTATCATCGGGGTTATTAAGTTTATTAGCTTTAGCAAAGAAAGTTTAATATCCTCCAATACCTCTTCTGGCTCATCAAATATGCTTGCACTCCAGGAGGTTATTTTGTTTTTAAACTCCATATAATCATCATTAAACCTGGTGTTTAATTCAGTTATAAGTTGAGTGCTGTTATAATTCAAATCAGTATTTCTTAATAATTTTAACATTAACTCTAATAAATCATTATATAGTGTCTGTGGGTATGGCGAAATTGAACAATTGTATAAAATCTTCTCTACAAAACTAATAGTTTTGCCACCTCTTTTTTTCGTGTAGCTGCTTTTATAACTTTTGATGGTTAATTCATCATTATTATTAGGGTTTTGTCCTATAGCTCCAACTGCTTTAAAAATCCTTTTTGTATTTTTATCTAGATTATACTTCTTTATTAAGCCACAAAAAATACATTCTATGTTTAAAATACATTTTTTATCAAAAATAATTATATGAGGTTTATACGAGTTTATCTTTGTATTACCAGTCAAATTACCTGATTTTATAACTCTTAAGTTCTCTAGAAAGCTACTTATCTGAGAGCCATACCTTTGTGTTGAATTTATTTCTTTAATATTTCTTGAGTTTAACGTCCATCCGCAAACCTCATCACCACCACCACTACCAATATTCTGGTTTAAATCACCAAAACGTTGAATTATACACCTAACATCTTGGAAAATTTCTTTTAATACACTCTCTTGATATTCTTTTGTATCTTGCATTTCATCTATGAATATTAACTTAAATCTTTCACAAAAATAGTTCTTTAACATAGGAAAGTTTTTTAAATATTCTTGAGCCAAACGAAAGGATTGCTTATGTGAGATTATGCCTTTGCTAAAGATATCTAATAACATCCTATTCACGGATTCTCTAACCTCATCGTAGTATGGAGTCAGAATTCTACTATTATCTATGTCTATACTTCCGTTATTTAAAAAGATATCACATCTTTTAAGTCCAGCTCGTAATTTTATATTAGTTTCTCTATCAATATTAGGAAACGATTTATGTATTAACTTTTCAAGTTCGTCTTTATACACATCTGTGTCAATGCATGATAGCTCCTTGCCTGTTATATTTTTATAAAAAGGAATTGTTAAGAATTTATTGATAAATGAATCAATTGTTCCAAAGAAATTTGGATAATTAAATAGTATATCACTACTATCTTTAAGTCTGTTTTTTATTTCATCTATAGCTACATTAGTATGAGTTAAAACACAAACACCTTGTCCATTGTCAAAAGGCATTTTTCTAGATAATATCACCAATTTAGCTAATAGCACTGTCGTCTTTCCACTCCCTGGGCACGCATTTACATCAAAAGATTCTATAAAATTAGCTATTACAGGTCTACGCTCGTTTTCATCAAAACTATCTCCGTTTCGCAGAAGAATTTTTTCCGCAAAAGCAATATCTTCATCTGTTATATTACTAAACATTTTCTTGCGTTTCCTCCTCAATGTTACTAGGTGACGTTACATGATAAATTGAATCTAATAAGTATTTTAAATATTTATCTTTTTTAATTATCTTAATATTTTTAGGCTTGCCTAGTGGTTTTAATATTTTTGATAGGTATTGAGCAGTTACTGCTTTTGATGCTTTATTTTTTAATAATGGCTTGAATATCTCATATGCAACTTCAAAATCATTTTTTCCTGAACTTTTCATACCATCAATTTCTTCTTTCGCAGCTTTTAAGTAATCATCGGTATTAATATTATTTATGCTTTCTTCATCCTTTTTTATATCAATAGCAATAAGTATAGCTGCACGTAAAACAGTCTTTAAACTGCTTAGCGCCAAATCATATTCTAATGTCCATGTGTTTGTAAATACGCAAATATCCATAAAGTTATATTTAGCTTGCTTTGAATTTTTAACAACATCTAAGTACAAATTATAATCGTTCTTTTCTTCAACATATATTTCTTTTTCCGCTGGTTTGAACCGTTCTATATTCAACTCTTCTTTAATTACTTTTATTGCATCGTCTTCATTTAGGTATAGCTTGCCATTTAACTTTTCTATATTTTTTATCATATATAACTTGTAATAATTGCTGTTACCGCTATTTTCTTCATCTAAGTAATATTCTTTGGGGCGTACATCGGTATCTGTAATAATTGACACTGGGATTTCTAATGTGTTTATTTTGTCATTTCTTATGAAAATATTACTGTAACGTAAAAAAGCAGTATTTCCAACATTAACAACTGATACCCCATATCTATGCAAAGGTCTATCTATTAATTCTGCTAAAGTAGGTATAAGTATATTTTCAGCATCTCCTTCAACCATTATAACCCCTTTAGCAAAAAATAAATTAGCTTTTGTTGCATCAAGAAATCTTTGTAAAAACTCATAATCACCTTCACTTAAATTGGTATACTCTTTACCTAAAGCAAAGGTTTTTCCTTTTCTACATAATATCAAGTTTTTCAAGTCAACTATTGATGCTAAAGTAATACTATGGGTTGTAAGAATAACTTGTTGACCAACATTCTGTAAATATTTAATTAATCTTAATTGAGCTTGGGGATGAAGATGAGCTTCTATCTCCTCAATAAGAGCCATTCCAAATTCTTGTTTGAATTTTTTAACATCTAGTAATAATAGTTCCATAGCTATATAAAGTTGGTTTAAAGTTCCTAAGCCAACCTTATTTTCATCAACGCTAAGCATTAATTTAGAAAGTATCTTAGCCAATTCACTATTTGCAATACTTACATTAGCTATATAGTTATTCTCATTTAATCCTATGAACTCTTTTAACGTTGAATTTAGAGTTTTTATTAACGTTCCCGCTGCTTGATGCTTTTCTTCATCCTCGCCTACATATTCATTCTTAAAATATTCTTCAATATTATAGTTTGCATCTTTTATATATGCTTCTAGTGGATGAACGTCCTCCGTTTTATCTTTCACAAAAAGAGGATGGCTCTTTAAGATTTGGGCAAATCTAGATTTGTAGCCAGGGCTAAGTTCATTTTCAGCATCCCTTAATGGTTTTAAATATGTTATCCTTAACAAATCATTTGCATTAAAATTTATATCAATTCCATCTAATCCAGCAGTTTTCTTTATAAATACTTTATTATCTTGTAATTTTGCAACAAGTTTTACTCTAAGCTCTGCTGTTTTTCCTTTATCAAAGTTAATCCACTCTAAAAACTTTCCACATTCGGTTTCGGATAAATCTTTAAAAATACATTCAATTTTCAGTTCTGAACTTCTACTCCCTTGATTACTAATATAAAAGTCATTCTCTTCCAATCTTACGCCATCATAACTTTGCGTTCCTAGTACATATTTAATTGCATCTACTATTGAAGTCTTGCCACTATCATTTTCTCCAACTATAAGATTTAGTCCGCTGTTAAAGTCTACTGACAAACTGGGTTGCTCAGATAGTGCATTAAAACCATACTTTCTGAAATTCCATAAATTGAGTCTAGATAGATACATATTATGCCTCCGCTCACTATTTTCTCATGAAACATGTCATTTTGTTAAGTTGATACACTTCAATAGATTACTCAATTTTCAGTATAGCTATGACATGTATTGTTGTTTCTTTTCATATTGTAACATCTTAGTAATTTAATTTCCACGATTTATATTAAAAGCAATAAATATATAAATTATAAATATTTATTGAAAATATTCCATTATTATTGAAGTTTTAAATATATATTATTTTAGTGAATATACAAAATCAAATAACTAATTATAGAGGAGTGCTAAGAGATGTCAAAGATTTTATATTGTGTAGATAAGAGGAATAAAGATGAAAATGTAATAGAAATAGGACAATAAAATGACATGAACTTATGTAAGACTATGAGAGGAAAGCTAGTAAATGTAGTAACAATAAGACTAGTAAGAGGCTCAAGTTTAATATATAAGAATAGAAAGATAGGCTCACCTTCGCATGCGGTTGATTTAGTCAAAAAAAAGACAAGGCTTTTTATTTTTTGCTGAAAGCCTTGTCTTTTCTTACTTGGTGCGGATAACAGGAGTCGAACCTGCACGGTTTCCCGCTAGAACCTAAATCTAATGGAGCTGAGAGGCGCTACTACAGTATAAAAGTGCATACTTAATTATCTAATTACTTAATTAGATAAACAGGTAATTAGATAATTAGATAATCAAACAAGTAGATAATTAGGTAAACAGGTAATTATCTATGTATATAAGAAATCCAAGAGACCACAGAGCAGAAGAGAGTGTCTCTCTAGCGATAAAATGAATATACTGTTTATATATTAATTTTAAGGAATTTTATAAATGGATATCGACTTTAGATACAGAACCAAACCTATTAAATATGTAGAGGGCTATATAATGAAGGGTGTAAATTATAGATGTAACTATACTAAGTTTGAAACCTTGTATAAGGCACCTGCAATAGGGACGGAGACTGTTGAGGTATATAATTTTGAACCTAAAAAAGAAGTAAGGGCATCTGTTATACTTCTTCATGGCTTAGGCAGTAGAAATATAAGATTTTTCTTATGGATGGGAAGTCATCTAGCATCAGCTGGAGTGCATTGTGCTATACCAGTTCTTCCAGGGAATTATACAAGGGTAGAGAGTGGCTCAGTTAGTGGCAGAAGCTTTTTATATCCTGATATTAATAGAATGTATAAGTTTTGGGAGCATGCGGTTGTAGATGTTAGATCAACTATAGATTTATTAGAACAAAAAGGAATCTGGAAACCTAATAATTTAATAATGGGATATTGTTTAGGGGGAATGCTGTCTTCCATAACAATGTCTATTGATAAAAGAATAAATAAAGGTATATTTATGACCACAGGTGGACATCTTCCTAAGATATTACATAGGTCGCCTACGGCGGCTTTTGTGAGAAGGCTGTTCAAAGCTGGTCTTAGGGAAGAATATTTTCTTCATGATAAGAAAAAACTTTATGAAACTTACAGGCAGCAACTTGGAAAAGTTAAGAACATGACTTTAGCTGAGCTATGTAAATCTAGTGAAATACATCCTTTATTCAAAATAGATCCTCTTTCCTATGCTCATTTTATAGATAAATCAAAGGTTACTTTTATTGATGCGTTATTAGATGAAACAATTCCGTTAGGAAGTAGAACTTCTTTATTTAGAGAGATGAGAGGTGGAGTAAGATATATATTACCGATGACCCATGGAAGTTGGCTACCCTTTGAAAGATTTTTAGCACAATATATATTATTTAAAGTAAATATAAATGACAAATCAAGTTTAAAACAGGTGTGTAAAAAACTCAATATAGATAGAGATTTGTTTTAATTGTTAGATTTAAACTAAGTTAGGAAAAAAATATTAAGATTCTTAACTTAGTTTTTTTTGTTAATTAAAATTTTATTAAATAAAACATTAACTTTCTCGAAAATTAAAGTATAATTAATTTAGAAGAATAATCCAGAGAAGTAAGGTGGGATGTAAAGGTGAATAAGAAAAAAATAACTCAGCTATTAATAGTAGCAGCTACCGTTTCTGCAAGTTCACATATTTTAGGTGAAGAAGCTAATGCAGTACAGCAAACAAATGATGTTTCGATACAATCTGTGGCTCAACTTAAAGGACAAGTTGTAAACGTAAGTAGTAATCTAAGAATAAGAAAGGCTGCTGATATTAACTCTGAAGTTATTGGTTATCTAGTAAATGGACAAGAGTTTGATATTAAAGGAAAATCAGGTGACTGGTATAATATAGATGCAAAAGGTGTAGTTGGATATGTATATAAGGATTATGTTAAAGAAGCTGGTGCTACCACAGTAACTAATCCACCAAGTGGAAATGAAAATACATCATCAAAAGGACAAGTTATTAACGTCAGTAGTGCTTTAAATATAAGAGGCGGAGCTAGTACTTCAGCGCAAATAATAGGAGCTTTAAAAAATGGACAAGAGCTTAATCTCAAAGGTAAATCAGGAGATTGGTATAGTATAGATATAAATGGAACAATAGGTTATGTGTACAAGGACTATGTAAAAGAAGTCTCAGGATCAAACACGCCCGAGATTCCAACTAATCCAACAAGTCCAATCAAAAGCAAGGGACAAGTTATTAATGTGAGTTCAAGTTTAAGAATAAGAAAAGAAGCAAACACCTCTTCCGCGATAGTGGGGTATTTAATTAATGGACAATCAATTAGTATAAAAGGTCAGAGCGGAGATTGGTATAGTATAGATGCAAATGGTGTTTCTGGATATGCACATAAGGATTATATAAAACTTGTAGATGATTCTACACCTACTACACCTACGAACCCGCCTGAAACTGTAGAGGAGATAGGGATAGTTGTTAATGTAAGTACTAATTTGAGGCTTAGAGATAAACCTACTTCAGATTATACTAGTGCAGTTGTAGGTTATTTATTACCTGGGGACTCCTTTAAGATATTAGGAACTTCTGGAGATTGGGTTAATATAAATTATAATGGTAAAGTTGGATATGTGCTCAAGGACTATGTTAAAAAAGTAGAGGCGTCAAATGAAGAGGATATATCTAAAACATATACTGCTATTTTAAATATATTAAAAGCTCAAATAGGAGCACCTTATGTATATGGAGGAGCAGGAGAACTTTTAACAACATCGTTTTTAAATGAGATAAAAGTAAGATTTCCAGCTGCAGCTCAAAGTGGAGAATATAATTTAGCTCAGCAGTACGTAGATAAAGGCTATAGGTCTTTTGACTGTTCAGGATTTTTATATTGGGGATTTAAACAAGCAGGAATAAATATAGGTAGAACTACTTATGATCAGATAAATAATGGGGTAGAGGTTTCAAAAGAAAATGTAAAATTAGGAGACTTTCTATTCTATTCAGATATAGGACATGTAGGTATGTATATAGGAAACAATCAATGGATTGAATCTTCTAATTCCAAAAGCTACGTTAAAATTGCAGATGTACCTTGGAGTAAAATAGGAAGAATAAGAAGAATTTTAAATTAAAAATAGGTGTAGTTTACTAAATTTAAGTAAACTACACCTTATTACTCATACTAAAAGCAGGGAAATCCCTGCTTTACATCTTTTTAATCATTTTTTCTAAAATAGTAGTAGAGTTTTTAACTCCAATTGGAACAAATTTTTCAAAATCCATATGAGCGCCGTTGTTAGCATTATCTGAAATGGAACGTATAACTACAAATGGAATACTATTTAAATAACAAGTATGTGCTATACTGCCACCTTCCATTTCACAAGCAAAAGCTTCAAATTCAGAAGATAACCATTGAATCTTTTCTATATTTGCAACAAACTGATCACCAGTAACTATTCTTCCTAAAAATGTTTTAATATCTTTAGCTTCATCGCAAGCTTCTAAAGCAATTTTAACTAACTTCTCATCACATTTAAAATCAAAAGTATCAAGTCTAGGAATTTGACCGTGTTTATCTCCAAAAGCTGTAGTATCCATATCATGCTCTACTAGATTGTTAGCTATTACTACATCTCCTGGGTAAATATCTTTACCTATTCCTCCAGCAACCCCAACATTGATTACTTTATCTACTTTATATTCACTAGCTAATATTTGAGTACAAATAGCTGCATTAACCTTACCAACGCCACAGACTACTGCGATAACTTCTTTTCCCCATAAACTCCCTTTATTGAAAGTCATTTTAGCTTTTTCCTCTGTTGATTGAACATGCATATCCTTTAGAAGAATTTCTAGTTCCTCATTCATCGCGGCAATTATTCCTATAATCATTTAATTTCCTCCCAGAAAATATTACTCTTATACATTATAACCTTAGGAATTATTTTACTCAATAAAAGTACGTATTGTTTTATTATAAAATATAAACTAAAATGATAGAGTGATTCAATTAATTATGTAATTGTAACTTTCATATATAAAGGAGAAATGCCATATGTTGCAACATTCATTATCTAGAACAGAGCTTTTAATAGGCTCAGAGGGACTAGAAAAATTAAAAAATTCTAAAGTAATTGTATTTGGAATAGGTGGAGTTGGAAGTTATACTGTAGAATCATTAGCTAGAGCAGGAGTAGGTACCCTTGTTTTAATTGATGATGATACTATTTGTCTTACTAATTTAAACAGACAAGTGCATGCAACTTATAGTACTATAAGTAAGTCAAAAGTTGAAGTTATGAAAGAAAGAGTTCTTTCTATAAACAGAAAATGTAATGTTATAACTTATGAAACATTTGTTACTGAAGAGAATATTCCAGAATTTATTTCAGAAGATACTGACTATGTAGTAGATGCTATAGATACTGTATCTGCAAAAATTGCACTTGCAGTGTATTGCCAAGATAAAAATATAAAAATAATGAGTTCTATGGGAACTGGTAATAAACTTGACCCATCTCAGTTTAAAGTTACAGATATATATAAGACAAGAGTATGTCCTTTAGCTAAAGTTATGAGATATGAGCTTAGAAAAAGAGGAGTTAAGTCATTAAAAGTTGTATATTCTGAGGAGATTCCTATAAAGCCAAAATCAGAAGATGTAGTAACCTGTAAAACAGGGTGTGTATGTACAGGTGGTACTAAAAAATGTACCATAAGACGTCAAATACCAGGCAGTATTAGCTTCGTTCCACCAGTTGCAGGAATGATTATAGCTTCACAAGTAGTTAAAGATATTTTAAATATATAAAAAGTATCCACAGAAAACAGTTGATAAGTAATGAAAAATTGTGGATAAGCATGTTTATAAAAATATATACTGTGGATAACTATAATAAAAGAGTCCTATCTTAGGACTCTTTTATTATACAAAATATATATCAATGATTGTGGATTCATTAGGAAATAAAGGCCTCAAAAGTTTTTCAATAGAGCTTTTTGCGTTAGTTTCAGCACTGGAGTAAAGCTCATCTTCCACCATTTTATCTTTCATTAGTTTTTTTACCTCTTTAGAAATAGAAATAGTCTGTTCTGGGGATAACTTTATATCTCCAAATCTTAATAAACCATTAGTAGTTGTTTCATAAACAGTTTTTTCTTCATATATGGTTACATCTTCAACGATAGGTTTTGGTAATGTTATAGAAATTGAATTTTGAGATTTATCAATTTTTATGTTCCCTTTATCTATATTTGAAAAATCTAATGAATAACTACCTTTCCCGTAAAAAGTTATTCCTTTGACTTTTTTAAACACTTCCCACTCTCCCCAGCTATCATTTAGCAAAATTCTTTCTTTTAGGTCTGCTTCTAGGGAGATTAATTTTTGGGTTTCGTGTATTTTGTCAATAATGCTTTCTTGAGAGATAAATTTAGTATTTTCTGTTGAATCAGGTGAAACCCATTGTTCGACTTTATCTGCAGGTTTGTTGAATAATTTGTAACAAGTATAAAAACCTATAGAAACAAAAAATACTGCTAAAATAGAGAGAAAAACAACCTTTCTTTTAAATTTCCTCATAAAACCCCCCAATCAGATTAAATTCTTATTCTGCCATCCAGCCTTCATTTAAAAACTCATATAAAGCAGGATATACATTTAAAGAACTCATCAAATTTAAATACTCACTCATTAAATCGTAATTTTCATCTGAGGTTTTTAAAGCCCTTATCATTAAGTTCTTAGGAGTTTCTAAAGGTGATATATACTCAACTACAGAAACATCATACCCCTTAGCTTCTAACATCATACTTCTCATTCCATCAGTTAAAACATCTGCAAGCCTTGCTTTTAAGATGCCGTGTTTAGTAATTCCTTCAAAAGGTTCGTAATTATATTGAGAAAGCATTTGTCTATGGCAGCAAGGAACAGCTATAATACAATCACTCTCAAGTTTAATTCCTAGAGCTAGAGCCATATCTGTAGCTGTATCGCAAGCATGTAAAGACATAACGACATTTATTTTTTCCTTAGGTTTATACATTTTTATATCTATAGCATGGAACTCCATATTTCTATAACCAAGATTTTTAGCCATTTCTTTAGAAGAATTAATAACGCCCTCAGATATATCAAGCCCTATAAACTTACACTTTCTTCTCTTTATTTCAGTTAAATAATAGTTTAAAACAAAGGTTAAATAAGACTTTCCACATCCACAATCTAATATTGTAATAACTTTATTTTTAGGAAGTGAATCCAAAACGCCCTCTAAAAGTTCTACATAATGGTCTATTTGATTGTATTTACGTATCTTATTATTTTTAATTTTCCCGTCTTTACTCATTATGCCGATTTCTTTTAACAATGCATCCGCTTTTCCGACCTTTATGTAGTAGTCTCTGTTTAAAAGAGTAGAAGTCTCTTGCGAATGGTTAGCTGGAGAAGTTTCTTTTGTTTCATTAGAAGAAATTATTGTAGAATCCTCTGGCACTTCTTTGTTCTGCATTTTTACATTTTTATTATCTCCAGTGATTAAAATGTCGGTTCCACGCTCTCTATATAGAATAGAAACCTCGTCATAATTTTCAGCTTCTTTAGTTACTCTGTTCCAAAGTTCAGATAGAGTGTAGTTTTCTGTCTTCCCATTAAAATTATATGAGATATTTTCCTCATTATAACTACCTACTCCCTTAAATTCTTTTAAACCAGATTTATAAACAACATGTATATCTTTAAATATAGAACTGTTTTCGCTAAATCTATTCTCAAGTCCTATTAAGAATAATTTTATTTTACCGATGTTCTGTTTATTCATAAAATCACTACCTTCCATAATAATTAATATAAAACAATATTAAGATTATAATGCTTTAAGTGTAAATAGTAAATTATTAAGTGAAGAGGAGTTCTATTTGTGATATAATTATGAAATGTTAAGTATGCACAAATATACGCTAATCTAGGAGATGGACTTATGGCAAGTAAGTTTGGAGTGAGCATTGAGCCTATAGGTAAAAGTGACTTTGAGTACTCTATTAAAGATTATTTAAAACTAAATATAGGTAAAATAAACGTAATAAACTTAGATCGTGAGAACAAGAGCTGTTCTTTAAGACTTAAGTTTTTTAAGAGTGAAAAAAAAGAACTTTTAAGAGATTCACTTATAAACATAGCTAGTTATTTTTTTGAAAAAGAAAAATTCTATAAGATTAACTTATATGTAAGTGAAGACATGCCTATAAACAGTTTGTTATTAGTAGGTTTTGAGTTAGAGGGAGTATTAAGTGATAGCCTAATTGTGTCTGGTGCTCATAAAAGTGAACTTATTTTTGGCCTTAATATGTATGATTACAGAATTAAAAATAGGAAACCTTCTGTTATAGAGCTAAAAGGGAGCAATATTGAAGTTAAAAATCTTACTCCTGATAATGCTCAAGAAATGTTAGATTATTATATAAGGAACTTTAATCATTTAAAAGAATTTGAGCCTCAAAAAGATAGAAGTTTTTATACCTATGAGGTACAATATTCTATTTTAATGGAAAGCTATAAACAGCTTATTGATGGCACAGGGATAGACTTAGGAATATTTAAAGATAAGAAGATTATAGGAAAAATAAGAATATCAAACATAGTTTATGGAGTTTTTAGAAATGCATTTATAGGATATTCTATTGATGAAAATGAACAGGGAAAGGGATATATGAAGGAAGCTGTTAAGCTTGTACTTAAATATGCTTTTAGTGAATTAGAACTCCATAGAATAGAAGCTACTGCTATGGTTGAAAATACTAAGTCTCAAAGAGTTCTTAGAAGCTGTGGTTTTAAGGAACTTGGAATAAGCGAAAAATATTTATTTATAAATGGTGAATGGAAAGATCACGTAGTTTTTTATAACGTTAATAGTGAATATTCCTGCTAACTAAGGAGGAAAATAAGAGTGCAGTTCAATGTGTATGGTGAGATATTAAAAAAAGTAGATAGAAAAGGAATTTGGGATATGATTGTTATAGATGGTGTAGTAGGATCAGGAAAAAGCACTCTGATGAATATTTTAGAAGAGCTAGGGTATACAGCATTTAAAGAACCTGTTGTAAATAATCCAATACTAGAGAAGTTTTATTATGATAGAAAGAAGTATGCTTTTGCACTTCAAGTATTCTTTTTAAATAATAGATTCAAGTATATAAAGGAAGCAGCAGAATTAGAGAATTCTGTGATGGACAGAAGTATATATGGAGATGCTATTTTTGCAAAGTTATTAGAGATAACTGGAGATATGACATCAGAAGAATTTGATGTTTATAGAGAACTTTTAGAAAATATATTAGAACACGTTAAAGCACCGAAGCTTATGGTTTATTTAGAAATATCAGTAGACCAAGCTATTAATAGGATAAGAAAAAGAGGACGAGACTACGAACAGGTAGTTGAAAGAGATTATTGGGAAACCCTTAATAAGGAGTATACTGAATATTTTAATGCTTATGATATATCACCAGTATTAAAAATAAACGTAGATTCTTTGGATTTTGAAAATAATCTTGAAGATAGAAAATATGTCTTAAAATTAATAGATGAAAAATTAAAAGAACTTCAATAATAAAGAGGAAATTGCAAACTATTTTGTGATTTCCTCTTTATTATTGAGCCACTATAGTTTGTGAATAAAAGCATAAAAACACAAAAGCATAAAAACACTGGAACATAAAAGCATAAAAACACTGGAACACAGGAACATAAGAACACTGAAACACAAAAATATAGAAACAGCGGAACATAAGAACATAGGAACGCAAAAACATAGGAGCATAGGAGTGCAGAAGATTTTGGAGAGAAAATAACAATAAAACAATATATTTTTATTGAATAACAATAAAAATATATTGTAATTTACTTAATGAGGATATATAATGCTCATATAGGGGGTGAACATGTGAAGAAGAAAATTCTTTTAATAACTCCAGAGAACAAGGAGATAAATAAATTTAGGAGAAAGCAGTTTAATAATTTTATTCAAATTACTATGCCTTATTTAGCTGCTTTTATAGATGAAAGTAAATATAAAATAACACTAATTGATGAATATAATCAAAAAATTCCTTATAATGAGAGCTTTGATTTAGTTGCAATAACAGTAAATACCTCCAATGCTAGTCACTGTTACAATATATCGAAAGTTTTTAGAGAGAAAGGTTCCAAGATAGTTATGGGCGGACCTCATTCTACACTGCTTCCAGAGGAAGTTAAAAAGAATTGTGATTATATAATGATAGGTGAGGGAGAACTTATATGGCCTGAATTTTTAGAGGATTTTTATAATGGGAAAGCTAAAAAAGAATATATTTGCAAAGAAGTTCCTAACCTAAACAACATTCCAATAGCTAGAAGAGACTTAATTTATGGTAGGCATTTCACAAAAGGAGCAGTGATATCTTCTAGAGGATGTCCTTATAAATGTAGTTATTGTAATTTAAAGCAAATATATTGTGAGCCATATAGAACTAGACCTGTTGAAGAGGTTATAGAAGAAATAAAAAAAATAAAAAGTAGATATTTTGTGTTTTGGGATGATAATTTTTGGGGAGATACTGACTACTCAAAAATACTTTTAAAGGAATTAAAAAAACTAAATAAAAGATGGGCAGCTCAAGTGACTTTAGAAAGGTGTAAAGATGAAGAATTACTTAAATTAGCTAAGGAAGCTGGATGTGTTTATCTTTTTGTAGGAATTGAATCTTTTTCTAAAGAGAGTTTAATGAGTGTTAATAAAGGAATAAATAATGTTGATAAGTACAAAAGTATAATAGATAAGGTACATTCTAATGGTATCTGTATTCAAGCGGGAATAATTTTTGGTTTTGATACAGATAGAAAGGATGTGTTTAAAAGAACTCTAGATGCCTGCAATAAACTAGGAATAGATGGAGTAACAGTTAGTATATTAACTCCTCTACCTAAAACTCCTATATACGAGCAGCTAAAGGAGGAGGGTAGATTACTTAGTGAGGATTGGAGTTACTATAACGGAAAAACTAGAGTAGCTTTTATACCTAAAAATATGCACCCTGAAGAACTTTTTGATGGGTATATGTGGTTTAGAAAAGAGTTTTACTCATTTAAATCTATATTTAAGAGATTAAAGAAGTCAAGAACAAATATTTTTTACAATTTAGCCATGAACTTAGGATATAAAATAAGTCTTGGAGATACAAAAACTAGTTTAAATATACGAGGTGAATTTATATGAAATACTATGGAAAAAAATCATTATCTCAAGCATTAAAAATTATGTTAGATATTTTATTAGTAGGAGGGGCTTTATATTTTTTTCAAGCATTAAAACAAGCCTTTAAATTAAAAGGAGAAATAACTAATTTAGAAAGCTTTGGAGTATTTTTGTTACTTATAATTGGTTGTTTTTGTGTGTTTATTATAGTTTTTAATATAAGATCTATAATGGATAGTTTAGTTAAAGAAAATCCATTTACAAGAGGAAATGTTAAAGCTTTAAAAAGAATGTCTATATGTTGCATTACAGTAGCTACATGCTATATTATAAATCTCATAATAAATTTTTCTAGCGGACAATATAAACTTATTTATATAGATAACACAGGAATCCATACAGATATGGAGTTTTTAATATTTATTTTTGCTGGATTATTTATATATGTTTTATCAAAGGTATTTGAAAATGCAATAGAATTTAAAGAGGAAAATGATTATACAGTGTAAGAGAAAGGGGCGCAAATATGCCTATAATAGTAAATTTAGATGTTATGATGGCTAAAAGAAAGATGTCTTTAAATGAATTAGCAGAGCGAGTAGGAATTACTAATGCTAATCTATCGATATTAAAAAATAATAAGGCTAAGGCTATTAGATTTTCAACCTTAGAGGCTATATGCAAGGAGCTGAAGTGTCAGCCAGGAGATATTTTAGAGTTTGTAGAGGAGGAATAATGTGTGGGTTAATGTAATTCCATCAAAGGGAAATGATATCTTGTGTAAAAAATTAGATAATGCTTTTGGATTTATAAAGTTTGAATGTGAAAATGACAATGGTATAGAAAAAATCATTAAACTTATTGTAAAAGAAGACTATGATGTAAGACTTAAGTTTAAATCTAATAAGCTTAATAATGAGGAATTGTTTTATTTTATAGAAATAAAGAATGAAGAGGGACTTTTTAATATACTTACAGAGGATAAGTTTTTAATGCTTTCCTATGGAGAAAGTTCTAATCTTATGAGAGCAGTAGAGGCTATGATAGATTTAGATATAGGATATTCTTCTTATAATATATTAGAAACCTTTGTGAATCTGCCTCAGAACTCTCAGTGGTTTAAATATATAGTTAGCAGGAAAAAACGAAATAAAAGAATGGTAGAAAAAGCTGCAAGTAGTAATTCTATGATAATCATATACTCCTTAGTATTAACAATATTATTTGATTTTCTCGTAGGACAAGTAGCCTCTGATTTAAGACCATTAGGGATAAATATTGCTATCTTCAATATATTATTTCTGACTTGTTTTTTTATAAATAATAAAAATAAAATAAAGAAAAGTATCCTAGGTTTGGGTTTTCTTATCTTAAGTCTTGTTACTTCATTTTACTTTGGGATATATAATGTAGCTTTTATAAAATGGATAAACGTACTCCTTCTACCTATCATAAATATTCTCTTAGCAAATGCTCTAGTTAATGATTTTAGTATATCTTTTAGGTCTTTAGGAGCATTTTTATCTGAAACGATACTTACTCCATTTATATTCATTAAAATTAGTTTTGGAAAATTAAAAAATACTATAAAAGTCAATAAAAAGGAAGGAACACATAGGGAGAGTATTAATGCAGTAATAGTGGGATTTTTAATCTTTATACCTCTAGCAATTATATTGATAAGCCTACTTTCTCAATCAGATTTATATTTCAGTCAGTTTATTTCCTCAATTTTTTCAAGTTTAAAACAATTATTTAACTTTAAAAATATAGGGCTAGAACAATGGATATTACGAATGTTATTAATGATTTGGATGTTTTTATATAGTGTGGCGGTTTTCCTTGGCACTAGTGATTATAAAGCCTCGCCTAGAGTAAGTATCAAAAAAACTATATCGCCACTAATAATTATAAGTTTTCTTATATCATTATTAGGGTTATATACTATCTATACATTAATACAAATTCCTAATTTATATATAAATAAAAATTCAATAGGAGTTTTATACTCACAATATGCAAGAGAAGGCTTTATGCAGTTAGTTGTTGTAGTGATAATAAACTTTATAATTATAGCTATATGCAGCTTTCTTACAAGAGATGTTGTCTATAAATATAGAAACATCTTAAAAATACAATACACATATTTAATCTTATTAACTTCAAATATGATTATTTCATCTAACTATAAAATGAATATGTATATAGATAAATATGGCTTTACAAGATTAAGATTTTCTGTAAAAGTTGTTTTAGCCTTCCTAGGAATAGTATTTCTTCTATATATAATTAATATATGGAGAAAGATTGCATTTAAACAGGCATTGATTATAACATTGTTCGTGTTTTGTGCTTTTATAAATATAATAAACGTAGATGGGTATATAGCTAAACAAAATCTAGAACAATATAAGGTAACAAAAACAATAGACATAGGATATATCACAGAAGAGTTGTCCATAGATTCATTAGTAGAGATAAAGAAGGTAAAAGATGAGACTGCATATTCTGAATTAAAAGAGAGCTTTGAACAGGCTTTAAGAAAAAGATATAAAAATGAGGACTTTAGAGAGTTTAATATTAACAAATATAGATTGGAGAAAGTAGAATAAGGAGAAGTCTATATGTCTAAGAAGCTTGGAGTGGGAATATTACTAAGTTTATTAATATTATTATTAATTGATATACCAATACTTATAAAGGGATCTGTAGGTTTGGGACTATGTGTAATATTTATTGTCTGGATATCAATTGAATATAAATCTATAGGTAAATTCGAGTTTTTAAAAACAAGTTTATGGTTTTTTACTTTTATATTTTCATTTAGTTTGATAATCGGGATAGTAAAATATATAGATGAAAAAAATTTTTATAAAAGAACAATAGGAATAGATATACCTAAATACTCCTCAATACTAAAAGAAAATGATACTCATGGAGGATTCAATGGGGATGGGGAGTATTTCTCTATAATAGAAATTAGTGATTCAAATAAAGATGAGTTTATTAATGATATAAAGCAGAACAGTAGATGGGATGCTTTACCTATAAGTGATGAGGAAAAAAGAAAAATCTATTTTGGAGGTGAAGAGTATATATATGGAGAGTATCTAGGTAAAATTCCTAGAGATATCAAAAATGGATCTTATTATTTTAGAGATAGGGCTGCAGAAGAATATCCAGATGATAGTATGAATATGGCAGCTCATAATTTTGATTTTGGAGTTATGGATTATGATAAAAATATTCTTTATATATATATTTTAGATACTTAAATAATATTAAATACTAGAGAAATGCTAGTTTAGTGATACAATCTTATGAACACTATTCCTAGTGTATCAATAATAAAAAAACAAAGAAAATAAAAGGAATTATTAGATAAATAAGAATAATTTAATATAACTAGGAATATAGAGAAATATTATGTATTGTAGAGGTGGTAAGATAAAACACGTCGCAAGAACAACAAAACATTTCAGATAAAAAATTAATCAACAAAAATTGATTAAAAAGAAATGAAAAAACTTGTTGACAGAAAAAAGTGTATATGATAAGATAACACTTGTCGCTGAGAGAGATTAGCGAAAAAGAAAAAATGGTCTTTGAAAATTAAACAGAGGAAACTTAAGAAGTTTTGAATAAACTTATTTTATAGTCAACGTAATTCTTAGAGTAAGATTAAACTAAAATTTGTGCACATTAGTGTGACACTTAAATTGAGAGTTTGATCCTGGCTCAGGACGAACGCTGGCGGCGTGCTTAACACATGCAAGTCGAGCGAGGAAATTGCTTCGGTAATTTTCTAGCGGCGGACGGGTGAGTAACACGTGGGCAACCTGCCTGATAGAGGGGGAT
>NZ_FQXU01000024.1 GCF_900130055.1 Clostridium intestinale DSM 6191 | reverse complement strand
CAGAACGTCGTGAGACAGTTCGGTCCCTATCCGTCGCGGGCGTAGGAAATTTGAGAGGAGCTGTCCTTAGTACGAGAGGACCGGGATGGACTGACCTCTGGTGTACCAGTTGTTCCGCCAGGAGCATAGCTGGGTAGCTAAGTCGGGAAGGGATAAACGCTGAAGGCATCTAAGCGTGAAGCCCACCTCAAGATAAGATTTCCCATAGAGTAATCTAGTAAGATCCCTTGAAGAACACAAGGTTGATAGGTGAGGGGTGTAAGTGTGGTAACATATTTAGCTGACTCATACTAATAGATCGAGGGCTTGACCAAAAGTTAACTGGAATATATATTTACTTAGAAGGAAACTCCTTAGCTAAAGCTAATGAGTAAGTTCCACTAACCAAATCGAAGATTTGGAGTGTCACTTATGTGCAATTTTGAAAGAACAAAATTCTTTCATAATATATTTGGTGATAATGGCATAAAGGTAACACCCCTTCCCATTCCGAACAGGATCGTTAAGCTTTATTACGCCGATGGTACTGCATGGGAGACTGTGTGGGAGAGTAGGAAGTCGCCAAATATTATGGCTCGATAGCTCAGTCGGTAGAGCAGAGGACTGAAAATCCTCGTGTCGCTGGTTCGATTCCTGCTCGAGCCACCATTGTGTGGCGCTATAGCCAAGTGGTAAGGCAGAGGTCTGCAAAACCTTTATCCTCCGGTTCAAATCCGGATGGCGCCTCCAATTAAAAAAACTTGTAAACATTAGTTTGCAAGTTTTTTATTTTTCTCATTTATTTGATATTAAATAATAGTTATTAACAAAAAATCAAAAGTTATCAACAGAAGATGTGGATAACTTGTGTGAAAAAGATATATTTTTGTGGAAAATTAAATTATATAACTACATTATTCATTATTTCTATATATTTAGAGGTAAAGTTTAATTTAATCTTTGACCCAATAGGTAAGGTAAGATTAGGATAGTCATGACCGAATGAAAATCCAGTTATTATAGGCTTATTTAAGGGAACTAAAATATTTTTTATAATATCCTCAACAGTATAACTTTTTGAGTAATTTTCTACAGTACAGTTAGTAAAATGGCCTAATATGAATCCTTTGCATTTTGATAGTTTTCCAGAGTACAGAAGTTGACTTAACATTCTATCTAAAGAATAAGGATATTCATTAACTTCTTCTATAAGTAGTACTTTATTATTAAAATTAATTTCATAAGGTGTTCCTAAGGTAGAGCAAATGGTGGCTAAATTTCCTCCAGCTAATATACCAGTAGTATTACCTTCGTTGTAGCATACAGAACCTCCAAAAGGAATATTATAAGGGCTATATCCTTGCATTAAAGTAAATTTTAAGCTTTCTAAAGTCTGCTCATCATTAAAATCTGAATTTACCATAGGACCATGAAAAGTTACCAAGCCAGTTTTCTTATTTATATAATTAATCAAAGTTGTTAAATCACTATATCCACATAGTATTTTGGGATTCTTTTTAATAACTGAATAATTTAAATAAGGAAGTATGTTTATACTGCCATATCCCCCTCTAAAACATATAATTGCTTTAACATCTTTATTTTCAAACATATTCATTAAATCAGAAGCTCTATCAATAGCTTCTCCTGCAAAATATCCAGAACGACTATATAAATGTTTGCCTAAAAGAAGATTAAATCCTAATTTCTTAAATGTATCTATTTTATCATCTATTACTTTAATATCCTCGCAGAATGCTGGTGATACAATTCCTATAAGATCATTATTCTTAAGTGCTTTAGCTAACATAACTACTCCTAAAAATTATTTATATTATATTCTATAGATAAGTAATTAAATGTGCTAATAAATGGAGTATTTATTTATATTCAAAGAAGGACTAAGTGAATTTTAAGTATCTTATACAGAGTTAGGTTTTATATTTAAATGTTTAACTTTTTAAATGTTTTTATTTTTATTAAACATAATAATATAATGAGGCTTGAAAAGAAGCCTCTACAGCAGTAAGGTGCTTAACTTCTTATTAAACATAACTACTAATTAAAAGGATTTTAATGGAGCCTGAGAAACGGCTCCTACAGTATAGATGTAAAAGGAATATGAAGAAAAATAAAAATGAGCTATGCACTGATATCCAGTGTGGTAGCTCATTTTTTTATAGTGTTATAAAAATTTTAATTTTAGTATAAATTTTTCTTGAATTCATAGAATTCAGTTTTTACTTCGCTTAGTAGATTTAGATTTTCTATAAGGTCTAAGGCAGTAAAACATAAAGCGTGAGAGGCCTTCATAGCATTTTGGAAAGCGTAGTCGCTTATTGTTGCTTTAGCAAATTCTAGTGAACCGTATTCTATATTTTCTCCATTAACTATATCTATATATGGATGAATTGAAGGAACTTTATGACTTACGCAGCCTAAACTAAGTCCAGCAGAAGTATCTTTAGGCTCTGATATTTCTATTATTCCTGCTTCTTTTAGATTATGAGAAAAAAGTCTATTTAGAGTAATATTAGTTAATAATTCTTCGTTAGGTGGTTCATAAAGTGATATTGCATGTTTAACTCGCATTAGTTTAGAAACGTATAAACATATTTCTCTTAATTTACTTTCGGCAACTTTAGCAATGTCCATGTCATTTGAGCGTATGTAGAATTTAGAATCAGTTTCAGTAGGAAGAAGTAACGGTGTGTATCCTCCATTTGATAATACTGAATTTATATCTATATCTTTAGAAAATCCTTTTAATAAAGAATTAAGAATATTAAAGGTTAATAAAGTAGCGTCTAGAGAAGTGTAGGCACTACTATTTAAGAAACTTAATCCGCTATCTCCATAGAATTTAACGTTTAGTGGAATTATGGCAGATGAAGTTCCACTCTCAGCAGTTATTATATTTGGATGTGCAGTTAATACTACATCTATATCATCAAAAACTCCTTGTCTTACCATTGTAGACTTAGTTCCACCTAGGTATTCTCCAGGGCAGCCAAGTATTATTATAGTTCCTTGAAGTTTCTCTATTACTTTAGATAAACCTAAAGCGCTACTTACAGATATTGTTGTTAATAGATTATGACCAGTTACATGACCTTGATCCTTTATGGCATCATATTCACATACGAAACAGATTTTAGGATAACCGCTTCCCTTTTGTGCATAAAAGGAGGTCTTAATATCTAAATATTTCTCCTTAACCTCAAAGCCATTATTTTTAAGCAATGTGGTTATATAAGAACAAGCTTTTTCTTCACAGTAACTTTCTTCTGGATTTTCATATAAAAACTTACATAAAGAATATAGATCTTTTTCACAGCTAGCTATGTGAGATATAATTTCTTGCTTCAAAAAAATCCCCTCCTGATTATTCATATAAATTAGTTTTTCCAATAAAGAGTAAATTATTTATATGTCAAAAATAAAGTTAGTTGGACAAAATAACTTTTACGTGTAAATGAATAGAATATAGTGTATGGGGTTAAAATCAAGATAATATTATAGGACAAGAAAAGCGGAGGTAAATTCAATTATGAAAAAAAATTGCATTATATGTGGAAAAGCTAATGAAAATGGTATAATAATATGCGGAAAAGAAATTTGTTTAAGTTGTGAAAAAGCTATTGCAAATGAACCTGTATATACAGACAGATATGAGTTTTATAAACGTAAGATAAAAAGGTACTTATCACAACCAATAAATTATATCCAATAAACAGATAAGCAAGAGGAAGAGTAATGAATGATGCACCTATAATTTATGGATTAGAAACCTATATTAAAAAAAACTATGCACCCTTTTCCATGCCAGGACATAAACATGGAAGAGCATTTCAAGACGAACTGACTACTTTAATATTAAATGGAGATATTACTGAGGTAGATGGATTAGATAACTTACAAAACCCTCAAGGGATTATAAGAGAAGCTTTAGATAAGTTGAGTGAATGTTATGGAAGTTATAAATCCTATTTCTTAGTAAATGGAAGCACTTCGGGTAATTTAACCATGATTTTTTCCTCTTTTAACGAAGGGGACAAAGTATTAGTGGAAAGAAATTGCCATAAATCAATATTTAATGGTATATTAGTCAGAAAGTTAAAACCCATATATATTAAAAATGAGATAAGTTCAAAATTAGGAGCACCACTAGGAATAGATTTTGAACATTTTTTAGAAATAATAGATAATGAAAAAGATATTAAGGGAATTATATTAACTTACCCTAATTATTTTGGAATTGGTTTAGATATATCTAAGATTATTACAGAGTGCAAAAAGCGGTATATTAAAGTTTTAATAGATGAAGCACATGGGGCACATTTTGGATTTCATAATGAACTTCCAGAAAGTGCAGTAAAGCTTGGGGCTGACATGGTGGTAATGAGTGCTCATAAAACATTACCATCATTAACCCAAACTGCCTATTTACATATAAATAATGAAATTGATAAAGAAAAGGTAGAGTTTTATTTATCAACATTTATGAGTACAAGCCCTTCCTATCTATTTATGTCAACTTTAGATTACAGCAGAGCCTTTTTGCAGGAAAAAGCTGAAGTGGCTTATGAGAAGCTAATTAGAAGAATAAAGAAAATAAATGAGGTTATAGATAAGGTAGAGGGAATTGACTTTATAGATAATAATAAATTAGAAGATAAATGGATATATGATCCTACTAGAATAGTAATATCAATTAATGAGGGGTATAAGAATATTGACTTAGTTGAATACTTCCTAAATAATGGCGTTCAAGTTGAGATGGCTATAGGAAGAGCAACAGTTTTAATTCCTACTCCTTTTAATAGTGAAGAAGATTTTGAAAGATTAGAAAATGCCTTATTGAAGTTAAGGGTAGATAAGGAAGAAACTATAATCAAAAGTTATGATTTAGATATTGAAGATGGGGAATTGATAGATCCTATAATAGTTATGAATAATGAAGCGGAATTTATTGATATAATAAACTCTGTTGGGAAAATTGCTAAAGAGCATATAGTACCTTATCCACCAGGAGTTCCATTAATATTGATGGGAGAGAAGATTACTAAAGGAAAGATCAATAAACTTTTAGATTTACTAAATGATAATATAGAATGTATTGGAATAAATAATAACAAAATTAAAATTTTAAAAGAAACAGAGGAGTAAAAAGAAGATGGGAAAAGGTATGTTTATAACATTTGAAGGTGGAGATGGTGCTGGTAAAAGCACTGTAATTAATAAAGTATATCAGGAATTAGTAGAGAAAAATCTATCTTGTATGATTACTAGAGAGCCAGGCGGCATAGATATTGCAGAACAGATAAGAGAAGTAATACTTAATGTTAAGAACACTAAAATGGATGCAAGAACAGAGGCCCTTTTATATGCAGCTGCAAGAAGACAGCATTTAGCAGAGAAGGTAGTACCAGCTTTAGAAGAAGGTAAAATAGTGTTATGTGATAGATTTTTACATTCATCATTAGCATATCAAGGTTATGCAAGAGGTCTTGGAATAGAAGAAGTTTATGAGATAAATAAATTTGCTATAGATTCTTATATGCCAGATTTAGTAATATTATTTGATATAGAACCAAAACTAGGTTTAGAAAGAATAAATAAAAATAAGGGAAGAGAAATAAATAGACTAGATAAAGAAAATATGGATTTTCATGATAAAGTTAGAGAAGGATATAGTATTTTAATGGAGAAATACAATCATAATATAGTTAAAGTGGATGCATCTGGGGCGGTAGATGAGGTTTATCTAGAAGTTTCAAAGATTATCAATGAAAATATTGAGAATAAAGCTATATGAAGGAAATATAAATATATTTTAACTTAATATTTTATGATAAAATAATTATAAGTAAATAGAATTAAAGAGTTTAAAGGAGGTAGGAGAATATGAAATTAGTTATTGCTATAGTTCAAGATGATGATACAGCTGATTTAGTTGAGGCAATTACTGAGGGTGGTTTCAGGGTTACAAAATTAGCTACTACAGGGGGCTTTCTTAAGTCCGGAAATACTACACTATTAATAGGAGTAGAAAAAGAAAAGGTTGATGAGGTTCTTACTATTGTTGAGGATGTATGTAAAACTAGAAAACAACTAGTGGTATCCCCTACTCCTATGGTAGGTACTGCTGATGTATATGTTCCATACCCAGTTGAGGTTCAAGTGGGAGGAGCTACTGTATTTGTAGTAGATGTAGATAAATATGTAAAAATATAATTGAAAGGATGAGTGCATATGAAGTTTATTGGGCATAATAAAATACGAGAATCATTTGATAAACTTATTGAAAAATGTGCACTCTCTCATGCACACTTAATAATAGGAGAGGATGGTATAGGAAAAAGCAAAATAGCTCAGATTTTTGCTTTAAGCATATTAGGTAAAAGTCAAGAAAGAGAATATGCGGATATCGTTAATTATAGAGTAAACGATAAGTCTATAGGAATAGATGAAGTTAGAGGAATAATCCAAGAGATTTATAAAAAACCTTTTGAAGGAGATAAAAAGGTAATAATAATACATAGAGGAAATAAGTTAACGATTCAAGCACAAAATGCTTTATTAAAAACGATAGAAGAACCACCTAAAGGTGTTTACATAATTATATTGTGTGAAAGTGGGGATTTAATATTAGATACAATTAAATCAAGATGCCAGATTCATAAACTTTCGCCATTAAATATTGAAGATATGAGAGAGTATATAAATTTATATTTTAAAGAGTTTGATGAAAAAATGATTAATTCTGCATTAGCATATGCAGGAGGAGTTCCTGGAAAGGTAGAAGATTTTTTTAATAACAAAAATTTAGAAATTTTAAGAGGTATTATATGTAATTTATTAGTTGATATTAATAAAGGCGATAAAGTAGCTGTTATTACATATGAGAAAAAGTTAGCTAGTTTTAAGGAAAATTGGGAAGAAATTTTAAATATTTTACTTTCATTTATAAGAGATATATCCGTATATAAAGAAGTAGAAAATAAGGAGTTAATCATAAATGGTGATAAACTTCATGAAATAGATAATATATCAAGAGAAATGACCTTTAGAAAACTCAAAGGAATGGTAAAGGTTTTAGATAGAACAAGAAGTAAATTAAATAGCAACACAAATTTTTTATTAACATTAAATGTTATGATCATAGATCTTATGGAGGTTTAAAATGATAAAAGTTGTAGGAGTCCGTTTCAAAAAAGCGGGTAAAATATATTATTTCGATCCTAATAATGCAGAGGTAAAAAAGGATTGTTATGTCATAGTTGAAACAGCAAGAGGCGTGGAGTTTGGAGAATGTGTTATTGGAGTAAAGGAAATACGCGAGGAAGATATAGTAGCTCCACTTAAAACAGTTATTAGGGTTGCAAATGAAGAAGATATAAGATTACATAAAGAAAATAAAGAAAAAGAGAAAGAGGCTTTTGATGTATGCCTTAAGAAAATAGTAAGTCATGGCTTAAATATGAAGTTAATAGATGTAGAGTATACATTTGACAATAATAAAGTTATTTTTTACTTCACAGCAGATGGAAGAGTAGACTTTAGAGAATTAGTAAAAGACTTAGCTACAATATTTAAAACAAGAATAGAGTTAAGACAAATAGGTGTAAGAGACGAGGCTAAAATGATTGGTGGTTTAGGACCTTGTGGAAGACCTTTATGCTGCTCAAGTTTCCTTGGAGATTTTGCATCGGTATCAATTAAAATGGCAAAAGAGCAAAGTTTATCCTTGAATCCTACTAAGATATCAGGAATATGTGGAAGATTAATGTGCTGTTTAAATTATGAACAAAGCACCTACGAAGATATTAGAAAGAGACTACCTAGGGTAGGGTCAATAGTTAAAACTGTAGATGGTAGAGGAGAAGTTGTTGGCAATAATACTGTAAAAGAGACAGTTAAAGTTAAGATGGCTTTTGGGGAAGAAGAAGTAATAAATGAATATAAGATAGAGAAAATAGAGTTAATAAGTGGAACTTATGAGGGGAATGTAGATGACGGGGAAATAAAACTTGAAATAGAAGATGAAACTGATAAAGTTCTTATTAAGGATTTAATAAAGGATAATTAGATCATATTCAGGGGGATGAAAATGAAGTCTTCAATTAAAATTATCGGTATGAAAACATCAGAAGATGTAAAAAAAATAAAAAATGCAGTAGCTTCAAATACAGGGGTAGTTGCCTGTGAAATTAATAAGGAAAAAGGAGAAGTAAGCATAATATATGATGACTACTTCTCTAAATTAGATAAAATTATTGATTCCATAGAATTACTGGGATATACTGTCGTTTAAAAAATTATGTCAAAAGTATTTGAAAATATACACGAATGTGATAAAATTAACGTGGTAGTTACATACCGAAAATATTAGGAGGTGTTTTATTATGGCATATAAAATAGAAGAAACATGTATAAGCTGCGGTGCTTGTGCAGCTGAATGTCCAGTAAATGCTATAGAACAAGGAGATACAATATTTGTAGTTAATGCAGATACTTGCATAGATTGCGGAAATTGTGCCAACGTTTGCCCAGTTGGAGCTCCAGTAGCAGAATAATTTTAAAAAGCATCGCCTTTTAGGCGGTGTTTTTTTGTACAAGCAATTAAATAGAGATATAAATAAAAGATGCTTAGTTTAGGCATCTTTTATTTATATTTGTGGAGGAGATAAAAGTAATACTTTAGGGGTATTATCTGTACTTACAAATAATTCTTCAGTGTTAAGAGTGTTATTAGGTAATTTTGAAACATTTTTTGAAGCTATTAAAAATTCTTCTGGACCTCTTAATAAGAAAGACAGATTTGGGGTTTTATAATGCATTGGAACAATATATTTAGGAGATAATAAATCACATATACGATAAGCAGTTTTACCACCTATAGTATAAAGATCTCCAACTGGAATCATAAGGACATCAATGTTTCCTAATAAATCTTTATAATCGTTATTTAGAATATGACCTAAGTCTCCAAGGTGGCATAATCTAAGATTATCAACCTCAAATAAAAAAATTATATTAGGACCTCTTTTAAGACCATTTTGATCGTCATGAAAAGAAGGTATTCCTGTTATTTTTATTGAATCAATTAGATATTCATTAGTTGAATTAATTATTTGTGGTTCACAGTCTAAGTTAGTTAAGTTAGAATGATCAAAATGATCATGAGATATAGTTACTATATCTACGGACCCTTTGAAGGGGATATACCCTATTTTTGAGTCAAAGGGATCCATTAGTATTTTTGTATTATTTGAAGTTTCTAAAAGAAAACATGAATGACCATACCAGGTTAATTTCATAAAATCACCTCGTTTATAGTATTACCATAAATTCAAGAAAATACTAAAAATAAAAACCATTATATATTTACAATAGTAATTATTATATGATAAGATATATCTAAACAAAGTCAAAGAAAGTCAAGGTTAAGAAGGTGACGAAATGGCAAGACTATCAGATGTGATAGAAAGCTTTATAAAAGCTTTAATTAGTGAAAGTGAAGATCAGAAGTTACAGATTCAAAGAAACGAGTTAGCAGATAGATTTAGTTGTGCTCCCTCTCAAATTAATTATGTATTAACTACAAGGTTTACTTGTGAAAAAGGATATTTAATTGAAAGTAGAAGAGGTGGCGGTGGTTGCATAGTAATTAGAAAGGTTAAATATAATAACCATAGAAGTAGAAAAGAGTTAATAGACGAAAGTATAGGAGATTCAATAACTTATCATAATTCAATAGCATTATTAGAAAGTTTATATGATGCTGAGATAATAAATGATAGGGAATTCAATATAATTAAAATGGTTATAAATGATAGAACGTTGCAAGCAGTTGAAAACAGAAATAAGGTAAGAGCGGACATATTAAAATCAACAATTGCATTATTGTTATCTTAAAGGGGGAATACAAGTGTTATGTGAAAAATGCAATAAAAATGATGCTACAGTTCATATGGTAAAAATAATAAATGGAGTAAAAAGCGAAGTAAGATTGTGTGAGAAATGTGCTAGTGATATATCTGATATACCAGTTAATTCATCTTTCGAAGACTTCGAAGGATTTCCTCTGCAAAGCATCTTAGGAGGTTTAGTTGATTATTTTAATAAAAACGCTACTGATAAACCAGAAAATGAAGTAGTTTGTAAGTCTTGTGGAATGAACTATAGGGAGTTTAGAAAGACAGGATTACTTGGCTGTAGTAATTGCTATGAGAGTTTTTCTAAAACACTAACTCCTGTTATAAAAAGAGTTCAAGGTGATGTTGAACATATAGGTAAAATTCCAGAAAATGAGGGAAGAGTAATTGCAGAAAAGAAGAAAATTATTAAGCTTAAAGAAGAATTGCAAAAAGCTATATTAGCAGAAGAGTATGAAAAGGCAGCAGAGATAAGAGATAATATAAAATCTATTCATGAGAAATTAGAGGAATAGGAGGTGCCATATGGAGAGTTGGATAAATAGCAGTAAAGAAGACGTGGTTATATCTAGTAGAGTACGATTAGCTAGAAATTTAAAAGAAGTTCCTTTTCCTAATAAGCTAGATAATGAAAATGGTATAGAAGTATCAAGTAGTATTCAAGAAGCTTTTAATAAAGTTTTAAAAGATAAAGGAGAATACAAAACTTATGAATTAAGAGATATATCACCAAACTTAGCAAGAACTTTTCTTGAAAAACACTTAATAAGCCCAAATCTTATTAAAAATGGGACTATTTCTTCTTTCATTGTGGATGATGATGAAACTTTTAGTTTAATGATAAATGAAGAGGATCATATTAGATTACAGTGTATAACTGCAGGCTTTGATATTAGATCAGCATATAATAATGCTGATAAGGTGGATTCCTTATTAGAGCAGGAAATAGAATATGCATTTAATGAAAAGTTAGGGTATTTAACAGCCTGCCCAACTAATATAGGTACTGCAATGAGGGCATCTGTTATGATACATTTACCAGCTGCAACTTTTAATAATGAGATTCCGAAATTATTAAAGGGACTAAATCAAGTTGGAATGACATTAAGAGGATTATATGGAGAAGGCTCAAAAGGTGAAGGAAATATATATCAGATATCTAATCAAGTAACTTTAGGTGTTACAGATGAAGATATACTAACTAATTTAGAAGCTGTAGCGTTACAAGTAGTTGCAGAAGAAAAAAATATAAGAAAACTTTATTTAGAGCAATATAAATATGAAGTTGAGGATAGAATATTTAGAGCAAGAGCTTTGCTTGAAAATGCAAGAGTATTAACATTAAAAGAAGCACTAGGGTTACTTTCAAGTATTAGGCTTGGAGTTGAAGAAGGTTTAATAGAGGATATAGATATTAAAACTGTTAATAAAATGTTGTTATTTTCTCAAAATGCATCCCTTCAGAATCACTTAGATAGGGAATTAAAAGAAAGAGAAAGAAATATAGAAAGAGCAAAATTAATAAGAAGTATATTATCAGAGTCTTAGGAGGTGTATAAAATGATGTATGGGAAATTTACAGAGAGAGCGCAAAGAGTGATATTAAAAGCTCAAAAAGAGTCCCAAGAGTTTAAACATGGATATATAGGAACAGAGCATATTTTATTAGGAATAATTGCTGAAGAAGGAGTTAGTCAAGAACTTCTTAAAGAATATGGAATAAATGAAGATGGAGTAAAAAAACTGCTTCAAGAATATGTTGGAGAAGGTGATTTTGATTCTACAAAAGGAGATATTCCATTAACTCCAAGAACAAAAAGATTGCTAGATTTAAGCTTGTTAGAAGCTAGAAATTTAGGACAGAATTATATTTCACCAGAACATATATTATTAGCTATGATTAATGAAAAAGAAGGCGTAGCATATACAATTTTAAATAGCTTAAATGTTAACTTTGATAAAATAAAGCAAGATATTTTAAATGCTTTATCTGGTAATACTAACAATCCTCAAGGAAATGCTGAGGAAAGTAAAAGAAAGAAAAAGATTAATACACCTGCATTAGATCAATATGGCAGAGACTTAACTGAAATGGCTAAAGAAGGCAAACTTGACCCAGTAGTAGGAAGAGATGAGGAAACTCAAAGACTTTTAGAAATTCTTTGCAGAAGAATAAAAAACAATCCTTGTCTAATAGGAGATCCTGGAGTAGGAAAAACTGCTGTGGTAGAAGGATTAGCACAGAAAATAGTTGAAGGGAATATCCCTGAAATACTTAAGGAAAAAAGAGTAGTATCCCTAGATATTAGCTCTATGATAGCTGGAGCAAAATATAGAGGTGAGTTTGAAGACAGATTAAAGAAGCTTATGGAAGAGATAAAAGAATCAGGCAATGTTATATTGTTTATAGATGAAATGCATACAATTGTTGGTGCTGGAGGAGCAGAAGGTGCAATTGACGCATCAAATATTTTAAAGCCAGCATTAGCTAGAGGAGAAATCCAATGTATTGGAGCTACTACTATAGATGAATATAGAAAATATGTAGAAAAGGATTCGGCTTTAGAAAGAAGATTCCAACCAGTTAACGTAGGAGAACCATCAAAAGAAGAAACCTTATTAATTTTAAAAGGATTAAGAGATAAATATGAAGCTCATCATAGGGTGAAAATTACAGATGAGGCGTTAGTAGCAGCAGTAAATCTATCAGATAGATATATTACAGATAGATATATGCCTGATAAAGCTATAGATCTTATTGATGAAGCAGCTGCAAAAGTAAGAATAGAAAATCTTACAGCACCACCAGATTTAAAGGAAATTGAAGAGTTAATTGATAAGACAGTTAAAGAGAAAGAAGATGCAATAACTGTTCAAGATTTTGAAAAGGCTGCTAATCTTAGGGATAATGAAAAAGAGTTAAAAGAGAAATTAGAAAATCTTAAAAAGGATTGGAGTACACAAACTTCAGTTCAAACTCATACAGTTGATGAAAGTAAAATTGCAGCGGTAGTTTCAAAATGGACTAAAGTTCCTGTAGAGAAATTAACTGAAAAAGAAGCAGATAAATTATTAAAACTTGAAGAGATACTTCATAATAGAGTTATAGGTCAAAGAGAAGCTGTTAAGTCTGTAGCTAAAGCTGTAAGAAGAGCTAGGGTAGGATTAAAAGACCCTAATAGACCTATAGGATCATTTATATTCTTAGGACCTACTGGAGTAGGAAAAACTGAACTTTCCAAAGCTCTCGCAGAAGCTATGTTTGGTGATGAAAATAGTATTATAAGAATTGATATGTCTGAATACATGGA
Source organism: Clostridium intestinale DSM 6191 (assembly GCF_900130055.1). GTDB lineage: Bacteria > Bacillota > Clostridia > Clostridiales > Clostridiaceae > Clostridium_T > Clostridium_T intestinale. The sequence goes on along the minus strand of NZ_FQXU01000024.1, from coordinate 17,281 downwards.
GAAGTTTGCGGTATCTAGATTAATTGGATCTCCTCCAGGATATGTTGGATATGATGAAGGTGGTCAATTAACAGAGGCAGTTAGAAGAAAACCATATTCAGTTATATTACTAGACGAGATTGAAAAAGCTCATCCAGATGTATTTAACATTTTACTTCAAATACTAGAAGATGGTAGATTAACTGATTCTAAAGGAAAGACTGTTAACTTTAAAAACACCATAATAATAATGACATCTAATATTGGTGCTCATATGCTTAAAAAACAAAAAACATTAGGATTTGCGATAGATTCTGATAAAGCAGAAACTGAATATGAAAAGATGAAAGAAAATATTATGGAAGAGTTAAAAAGAAGTTTTAGACCAGAGTTCCTTAACAGAATAGATGATACAATAGTATTCCATAGCTTAGTAGAAAATGATTTAATTGATATAGTTAATTTAATGTTAGAATCTATAAAGGAAAGAGTTGAACAACAAGAAATACATTTAGAGTTTGATGAAGATAGTAAAAAAACTCTAATAAAAGAAGGTACCGATTTAGCTTATGGAGCAAGACCTCTTAGAAGAGTAATTACTAAAAAGGTTGAAGACAAACTTGCAGAAGAGCTATTAAAAGGAACAATTAAAAAAGGTGATAAAATAAAAGTTACATCAGATGAAGGGAATTTAGTTTTTTCGCCAGTTCCTGTTCAGTAATAAAATAGGAGAACCAGTATGATAGATTATATTGGTTCTCTTTCTTTATTTTTATAAATAATAATTAAGTGAAAGTGGAAATAATAAAAATAGAATTTAATAATATACTTAAATTGTAGCTTAATTTAAATATTAATTAGAAGTACTAATTAATAGTAATTATTCAATAAGTACTTGAAAATAAAAATTCTAGTGTTATAATAAATATAAGGATACCCCATGGGGGTAATTGAGGAGTGATCAAAAGTATGAGTAAAGAAGTGAAAAATATAGATTTGATGATTATAGGAGGAGGTCCAGCAGGATTAACCGCAGCTATATATGCAGCACGAGCTAAGTTAGATATGATTCTTCTTGAAAATGCTGTTGTAGGTGGTCAAGTAAGAACTAGCTATACAATAGAAAATTATCCAGGCTTTAAAACCATAGAAGGTGGAAAACTTGCAGATATAATGCAAGAACAAGCAGAAGAATTAGGAGCTAAAATAGATGAATTTGATCTAGTCCAAAGTGCAAAATTAACAGATGAAGAAAAAATAATTGAGACTGATAGTTATATATATAAACCTAAGGCAGTTATTATTGCTACAGGAGCAATGCCTAAAAAGTTACCTATACCAAATGAAGAAAAGTTTTCTAGTAAAGGGGTACACTATTGTGCTGTGTGTGATGGAGCTATGTACGGTGATAAGATTATTGCTGTAGTTGGTGGAGGAAATTCAGCATTAGAAGAGGCATTATTTTTAACTAAATTTGCCAGTAAAGTAATAATGATTAGAAGATTTGATTATTTTAAAGGTGAAAAAGCTACTATAGATGAGGTGTTAAATCATCCTAAAATAGAGGTTCTATTTAACTGGGATTTAGTAGATGTAGAAGGAGAAACTTATTTAGAAAAAGCAATTATAAAAAATACTCAAACAAATGAACAAAAAGAAATTCAAATAGATGCTGTTTTTGGATATATAGGAACTGAGCCTAAAACAGATTATTTCAAAGAAGATATAAATTTAACCAAGGGTGGTTATATTATAGCTGATGAGTCAACAAGAACAAATGTTAAGGGTGTATATGCAGCTGGGGATGTTAGAGAAAAACAATTCCGCCAAATAACAACAGCAGTTGCTGATGGAACTATTTCAGCGTTAGATGCAGAAAAATATATTGTAGAAAAAAGGAGAGATAAGTAATGGTAAAAATATATTCAACAGATTGGTGCCCATGGTGTGTTAAGGCAAAAAAATATTTCGATTCAAAAAATATAGAATTTACAGAATTAATAGTTGCTGATGATAAAGAAAATAGAGAAGAAGTGTTTAAGGTGTCTGGACAAAGAAGTGTTCCAGTAATAGATATAAATGGTGAAATAGTTGTAGGTTTTGATAGAGAAAAAATAGACAAAGTATTAAATTTATAATTTGAGGTGAAATTAATGTTTAACGATTTATGTTGTAAAGATAAAATATATAGAAATTATGTAGGTGGAGAATGGGTTAAGAGTGAAACAAGTAAATTGATTTCAATAAATTCTCCAGTAGATGGATCATTGGTTGGAAAAGTTCAAGCAATGAGCAAAGAAGAAGTAGATTATGCTATACAAAACGCAAAAGAAGCTCAAAAAGAGTGGGATAAAATGCCTATAAATAAAAGAGCTACTATATTACTAAAGGCTGCTGATTTACTTGATGAAAAGGCAGAAGAGATAGCAAATATAATGGTTTTAGAAATAGCTAAAGATAAAAAGAGTGCAATTTCAGAAGTTAATAGAACAGCTGATTATATAAGATTTAGTGCAGATACTGCTAAAAATATGGCTGGAGAGACTTTACCAGGAGAATCCTTCCCAGGTACAGGAAAAGGCAAGATAAGCATAGTAAATAGAGTGGCATTAGGAGTTGTATTAGCTATATCACCATTTAACTATCCTGTTAACCTTTCAGCTTCAAAGATAGCACCTGCATTAATGGCTGGAAATAGTATAGTATTAAAGCCTGCAACTCAAGGAAGTATAAGTGCACTTCATTTAGTTAGGGTATTCCAAGAAGCTGGAGTTCCAGCAGGAGTAATTAATACTATAACAGGTAGAGGTAGTGAAATCGGAGATTATGTAGTTGGTCATCCATTAGTAGATTTTATAAACTTTACAGGAAGTACAGAAATAGGATTAAGAATTTCTGGAATAACAACAATGAAACCATTATTAATGGAATTGGGAGGAAAAGATGCCGCTATAGTTTTAGAAGATGCTGATTTAGACTTAGCAGCTCATAATATAGTTGCTGGTGCATATTCATATTCTGGCCAAAGATGTACAGCGGTTAAAAGAATATTAGTTATAGATAAGGTTGCTGACGAATTAGTAAAGAAAGTTAGAGAAAAAGTTAAAACTTTAAAAGTAGGAAACCCAATTAATGAGCAAGTAGATGTAGTACCATTAATTGATGATAAGGCAGCTGATTATGTTGAAAGTTTGATACTTGAATCTAAAGAAAAGGGAGCTACCATATTAGAAGGTGGAAATAGAGAAGGAAATTTAATTTATCCAACTTTAGTTGATAATGTTACATTAGACATGAGATTAGCTTGGGAAGAACCTTTTGGACCAGTATTACCTATTATAAGAGTTAATAATGTTGATGAAGCTATATCTATAGCTAATAAATCTGAATATGGATTACAATCATCAGTATTTACAAAAGATATAAATAAAGCTTTTTATGTGGCTAATAAGTTAGAAGTAGGAACAGTTCAGATAAATAATAAAACTGAAAGAGGACCAGATCATTTCCCATTCTCAGGAGTTAAGGCATCTGGTATAGGAACTCAAGGAATAAGATATTCCATAGAGGCTATGTCTAGACCAAAAGCAGTCGTTTTAAATATAGAATAAAAATTAAACAAAAAAGGAAGCATTTTATTGCTTCCTTTATTATTTTTAATTTTATAGATTTAAAGCAGTATCTATTGCAGGTTTGTCAAAACCAACAATAACAGTTCCGTCTATATCTAAAACAGGAACTCCCATTTGTCTTGATTTATTAACCATTTCCTGTCTAGCATCCATATCTTCTTGAACATTTAATTCCTCGAATGCTATATCCTTAGATTTTAAGTATGTCTTAGCTTTAACACACCAAGGACAAGAGTTTGTTGTATATACTTTTACCATTAAAATTCACTACCTTTCTTAATAACTAATAATAATTATTCATTAATAATATTTTACATTATTTTAGAATAAAAATCAACTCTTTTGATTGTTATTATATGTTTTCAGTAGATTTATATGTGCATTGTTTTACGTTTTAATTAAGTAATATTTTCATTGTCTTTTATACTATTATTTAATATTAAATTTTGTTTTATAGTATAATCAGAGGGTTCAATGGAATTAGATATGTTGTAGTCACTTGAATGAAGAATATTTTTTCCTTTGACATTAGTAAATACTAAGGATTCTTTAATATTCAATGTTATCACCTCCTAGTAAATACTAGTTTATGTAAAAGTGAAAAAATTATTTAAGGAAAGAATGTATAGTGGTCTAGACATCTATAACAAAACTTAGTATAATGAATTTAGGAGGAAGTAAATATGATAGATAAAAATAGTCCCATTCCTGTATATTATCAATTAAAAGAAGATATTAAAAAGAAGATAAAATTAGGAGTTTGGAAAGTAGGGCAAACTATTGATAGTGAAAGAGAACTGTCTGAAAACTATGGAGTTTCTCGTATGACTATTAGGCAGGCGTTAGGAGAACTAGTTCAAGAGGGAATACTTATTCGAGAGAAGGGCAAAGGAACTTTTGTATGTGAACCTAAAGTCAAGCAAGAAGATATGATGAGTTTTTCAGAGATTATAAAAAAGACAGGTGGAATTCTCAAAACTAAAGTAGTGGAATTTTGTATGGTAGAACCGCCAGAACATTTAAAAGATTTATTTCCTTTTGATAAATTGTACAAAATTAATAGATTGAGAGAAGTGGATGACCAGATTATAGCTAATGAGGTTGTATATATTCCTTGTGACTACTGCGGATACATGGATGAAGATATGCTAGAAGGATCTTTGTTCAAAATATTAGAGGGGTTTGGATATTCTGTAGATCATTCAGAATCAGAAGTTAGCGCAATATTAATTGATGATAATTACAAAGAGATATTTAAAACTAAAAAGGATATCCCTTTACTAAAAACATATAGCAGAACATTTATGGACAATAAAAAAGTTTTATTTATAGAGGAATCAATTTATAGAAGTGACAAGTATATATTGCAAGTCAATATATCCAGAAGAGAGGGGAAATTAAGATGAAAATATTAGTAGTAAAAAATTATGATGAGATGAGCAAGGTAGCGGCAAAAGAATTAGCAGAAGTTATAAGTAAAAAACCAGAGGCAACATTAGGTTTAGCGACAGGCGGAACTCCAGTTGGTATGTATAAAGAGCTAATAGATATGCACAAAAATGGAGAACTTGACTTTTCAAAGGTTACTACAGTAAACTTAGATGAATATGTAGGCTTAAGTGGAGAACATGACCAAAGTTATAGATATTTTATGGATAGTAATCTGTTTAACCATGTAAATATAAGAAAAGAGTACACTTATGTTCCTAATGGCTTAGCTGAAGATATGCTTAAGGAATGCGTTAATTATGATAAGAGAATAGAAGAGTTAGGTGGAATAGATGTTCAAGTGTTAGGAATAGGAAGTAATGGTCATATTGGATTTAATGAACCATCTGATACATTAAGTTTAGGAACTCATGTAACTGACCTAGCAGAAAGCACTATAGAGGCTAATTCAAGATATTTCGTGTCTAAAGAAGAAGTTCCAACTAAAGCATTAACTATGGGTTTAGGCGCTATAATGAAAGCTAAAAAGATACTTCTAATGGTAAGTGGAGAATCTAAGGCAGAGATAATGGATAAGGTGGTTAATGGAAAAATAACTACTCAAGTACCAGCTTCTTTCTTACAAATGCACAAAGATGTAGTATTAATAATAGATGAAGATGCTGCTAGAAAAATAAAATAATAATTTATATATCATAAGCTGTTTAAAATAAAAGATATGTTTTATTTTAGCAGCTTATTTTTGTGTAAATTAATAAGTAATTAAACAATTAAGGTTTGAATAAAAACCATGCAAGTGTATTATAATTAAATAAAATGTATGTTATCATAAATTATGATTAATAGTTGTTATAATATAGCAATTAAGGTTGGTGTGATATGGCTAAAATAAAAACAATGTATGTATGTCAAGAATGTGGCTACGAATCTGCAAAATGGTTAGGGAAATGCCCCTCTTGTAATTCGTGGAATAGCTTTCAAGAAGAAGTTAAAGAAAATAAAAATGATAGTAGAAATAAAAACTTTTTATCCGGAACAATAAGTTTACCTAAAAATATCAGAGAAATACAATCTGGAGAAAAGGAAAGACTTGATACTGGAGTAAAAGAATTAAATAGAGTACTTGGGGGAGGGCTAGTAAGAGGTTCATTAACCCTTATATCTGGAGATCCAGGTATAGGGAAATCAACCCTTCTACTACAAACAGCTCAAAATATAGCAAGTAAATATGGAAAAGTATTATATGTATCTGGTGAGGAATCAGAGGAACAAATAAAAATCAGAGGGGATAGATTAGGGGTAGAGTCAAACAATCTATTCATTGTTTCAGAGACAAACTTAGAGATCGTAGAATCTCATATAAAAGAATTGTCTCCTATATTTGTTATAGTAGACTCTATACAAACAATGTATAAAGAAGGAATAGCTTCAGCCCCAGGATCAGTTTCGCAGGTAAAAGAATGTTCTAATGTAATAATGAGAATAGCAAAGCATAATAATATACCATTGTTTATTGTTGCCCATGTAACTAAGCAAGGTGAGCTTGCAGGACCTAGAGTGTTAGAACATATGGTGGATACCGTTCTTTCATTTGAAGGCGAAAGAACGGAAGAATTCAGAATACTAAGAACCATGAAAAATCGTTTTGGAACAACTAGAGAAATTGGTGTTTTTGAGATGAGAGGAGAAGGACTTGTAGAAGTATTTGACCCATCTAAGTTATTCCTTCAAGAAAAAGATGAGAATCAAGAAGGTTCGGTGGTTATAGGTCTAATGGAAGGCTCTAGACCTATACTAGTAGAAATACAAGCTTTAGTTACAGAGACTAAGGCAGTAATGCCTAGAAGAACTGCAGTAGGTATAGAAAACTCTAGGCTTAGTTTGATACTTGCAGTTTTAGAGAAAAAGCTAAAGATACCTTTTTATAAATACGATGTATATATTAACGTGGTTGGTGGTTTAAATATAGATGGAACAACAGCTGATCTTGGAGTTGCTGTTGCATTATTATCTTCTATAAAAAATAAAGAAGTTGCACTGCCAAGAGTTATGCTAGTAGGGGAAGTGGGTCTAACAGGCGAAATTAGGCCAATATCGGCATGTGAAAGAATAGTAAATGAAGCTGAAAAAATGGGATTTAAAAATGTAATAATACCAGATAGGAATAGAGATAAGATTGAAGCAAAAACTTTAAATATACACGGAGTAAGAAATCTTAGAGAAGCTATAAATAAAATATTTTAGAGATTAGGTGATTGTATGAGAATAGAGCAAGATAAAGAAATAAAAAATATTTTAAAAATTGTAGCACCTGGAACTAATCTTAGAGAGGGATTAGAAAATATTCTTAGAGCAAAAACAGGAGGGCTTATTGTTCTAGGAGATAACGAAGAAATAATGAAGTTAGTAGATGGTGGGTTTAAGATAAACTCAGAATATACTCCATCTTATGTTTATGAATTAGCAAAAATGGATGGAGCTATAGTTGTTAGTTCTGACTTTAAAAAAATAGTATGTGCAAATGCTCAGTTAGTACCAGATTCATCTATTCCAACATTTGAAACTGGAACAAGGCATAGAACAGCTCATAGAGTAGCTAAAATGACAGGTTCAATTGCTGTAGCTATATCACAAAGAAGAAACATGATTACTGTCTATAAAGGTGATTTAAAATATGTATTAAGAGAGACTTCTGTGATTTTAGCAAGAGCCAATCAAGCAATACAAACTTTAGAAAAATATGTGGCAGTTCTAGATAGAGTTAAAAATAATTTAAATCTATTAGAGTTTCAAGATTTAACAACTCTTTTTGATGTGGTGACAGCAATTCAAAGAACAGAAATGGTTATGAGAATAGTAGGGGAGATTGAGAGTTATATAGTTGAATTAGGAAATGAAGGACGTCTTATTTCAATGCAGCTATATGAACTCGTAAGGTCTATAGAACAGGATGGAATTTTATTAATAAGAGATTACTGCAAAGCTGATTTAGAATTTAATGAATTGTATAAATTAATTCAGGCATTATCATCTGAGGAACTATTAGATTTAGATGCTATAGGAAAGATATTAGGATATGAGGGAGTCCCATTAGTTGACACTTTAATATCTCCAAGAGGGTATAGAATAGTAAGTAAAATACCGAGAATACCATCAACAGTTATAGAAAACTTAGTTAAACATTTTAAAGAACTTAAAAATATAATTGAGGCAAACAAAGAAAACTTAGATCAAGTTGAAGGTATTGGGGAAGCAAGGGCAAGAGCAATAAGAAATGGATTAAGAAGAATAAAGGAACAAGTTGAACTAAATAAACAACTATAGGTAGAAACAAAGTTCCTACCTATAATAAAATTTTATCTAAATGTAAATTTTCCTAATGTATTTATTTTATCATGTTCTTTTATCAGAATGTCATATAGATTTAAGTCTAGCGTATTACAAAGTGAGGTTAGATAGAATAGATTATTACCAATTTCACGTTCAAGGATTTCTCTACAACTATCGCATATTTTACCGCTTACATGAGTATTCAAGTATCCATCTAGACTATCTATAGAATCATCGTTAGAAGGAAGAATTTGTTTATCGGCATTAATTTTTATACATCCGCAACTAGTAACAGCTTTAGTAACAGCTCTGTTGACACGTGCTTGAGATTCGGAATATTTACTTAATATATCTAAAATGCTCTTGTGTCTAAGCAAGGATTCGTTTACAGAATTTTGGAAATCGTCAAAAATTACATCCTTCATTTTATCAACTCCTCTTTTGGTTATCTATAATAATTATAATTATTTTAATACAATTTTGTCAATAATAGTTAAAGATTAGACGTCAACTTTATGCTCTAATGATAATAGAATATAAAAATCTTTAATAGGGGGATAAAAGAATAAATTTTTAGTAACAATATGGTAAAATTTTATGCAATCTTCATAAATGGAGGTTTGGAATGTGATATAATATTAAAAACCACATTGAAAAGCTGAGTAATACAAATTATTTATAAGAAATTATATATATAGTATTAACTTAGTAATAAATGTCAATAATTACTTTGAGGGAGGTGAAGATATGTTAAAAAAGATATTAAGAATAATATTTTCTCTAATCGGGCTTTCAATAGGTCTTTTAATTGGAGATGCACTTTTGAAAATTAAGTATATAGTTAACTTAGGATATTTTTCAGATTCAACCCTAGGTAGAATATCATTTCTAGTTTTTATAACTATTTTATTTGGACTTATCTTCTTTTTATTATCACCATATATTTATAAAGGAATTACTAAATTAATTGAGTATGCAGAAAAAAGTATACAAAAGTTAAGTGCTTCTGAAATTATTTTTGGTGCAGTAGGTGTAATCATAGCCTTGATAATAACATCTTTAGTAGGTATGCCTCTGAATAGAATTGAGAAAATACCTGTAGTTGGGCAAGTTCTATTTATATTATTTAATATAATAGGTGCAATTATAGGAGCAGATGTAGCTATAAAGAAAAAAGAGGATATTTACAATATAATTGCGTCTATGAAAAAGGCTCCAAAGGATAAAAAGGCTAAGACCAAAGCTATATCTAAAGTTCTTGATACGTCAGTTATCATTGATGGTAGAATATTTGATATATGTGAAACAGGATTTGTAGAAGGTCCTTTAGTTATACCTAATTTCGTTTTGGATGAATTAAGACATATATCAGATTCATCAGATTCTCTAAAAAGAAATAGAGGTAGAAGAGGTTTAGACATACTTAATAAGATTCAAAAAGAGCTTGCTATAGAAGTTCAAATCTGGGAAGGAGATTTCCCAGAAATCGCAGAAGTTGATTCAAAATTATTAAAATTAGCACAAAAATTAGGTGGTAAGGTTGTAACAAATGATTATAATCTTAATAAAGTAGCTGAATTTCAAGGTGTACCAGTACTAAATATAAATGAGCTTGCAAATGCTATAAAACCTGTAGTAATACCTGGCGAAGAGATGAGAATACCTATAATTAAAGATGGAAAAGAATCTGGTCAAGGTATAGGATATCTAGATGATGGTACTATGATTGTAGTTGAAGGCGGAAGAAGATTTATAGGAGAAGAGTTAGATGTTACAGTTACATCGGTTCTTCAGACTGCTGCTGGTAGGATGATATTTGCGAAACAAAAAGAGGCTTAATTTTAGAAAGGGATATTAAATGAATAAGGTAAGTGCCATTATATTAGCAGGTGGAAAAGGTAAAAGAATGGGGAATGAGATAAGCAAACAATTCTTAGACCTTAAAAAAAAGCCTATGCTTTATTACACTTTAAAGAAGTTTTTAAATAATGGTAATGTTCATGAAATTATTCTAGTTTTACCTGAAGATGAAATTGATTATTGCAAAGAGGAAATTCTAGATAAATATGAATTAAAGGTTGATAGAGTAGTAGTGGGAGGCAAAGAGCGAAGTGATTCTGTTTATAATGGATTAAAGGCGATTGAAGATTCTTCAATAGTTCTTATACATGATGGAGCAAGGCCTTTTGTATCTAATAGAATCATTGACGAAGGAATAGATTACGCCAAGAGATATGGAGCAACTGCATGTGGAGTTACTCCTAAAGATACTATAAAAATTGTTGATAATTCAGGCTTTTCTAAAGAAACGCCAGATAGAAGTACTTTAATAGCTATTCAGACGCCACAAACTTTCGATTATAAAATGATATTAGAAGCTCACGAATGGGTTAGAGAAAAAAAACTTGCTGTTACAGATGATACAATGGTAGCAGAAGCCTATGGAAAGAGAGTATTTATATATGAAGGAGACTATACTAACATAAAAATTACTACACCTGATGACTTGATACTTGCAGAAAGATTAGTATAGATAAACTTATTGACAGTACTTTTTTTAGAAGTTATAATATGAAAAGAAAAATATAATACGAAAAGCAGTGAAGAAGAATAGTAGAGACTATATTAAAGAGAGATAATCCTAGGCTGAAAGATTTTCAACTGTTTCGAACCCGCTTTGGAGTTGTAGGGAAAAACTATCGGTTTAACACCGTTAACATTACTAGAGTACAAATTTAGGTGGTACCGCGACTATGAGTTCGCCCTAATATAGGGCGGACTCTTTTTATATTTAATAATTATAAACTAAAGGAGGATTTTTTATGGGAAAAAATAAAAAATTAGTTGAAGCAATAACCTCAATGGATGTAGACTTTGCTCAATGGTATACAGACATAGTAAAAAAGGCTGAGTTAGTTGACTATTCAAGTGTAAAGGGTTGTATGATAATAAGACCTTATGGTTATGCTATATGGGAAAATATACAACAAGATTTAGATAGAAGATTTAAAGAAACAGGTCATGAAAATGTATATATGCCAATGTTTATTCCTGAGTCTTTACTTCAAAAAGAAAAAGATCACGTTGAAGGATTTGCACCAGAGGTTGCTTGGGTAACACATTTTGGAGAAGAAAAACTTACAGAAAAGTTATGCGTTCGTCCAACTTCTGAAACGTTATTTTGTGAACACTACTCTAAGATAGTACAATCTTATAATGACCTTCCTAAATTATATAATCAATGGTGTTCAGTAGTTAGATGTGAAAAAACTACAAGACCATTCTTAAGAACTACAGAATTCTTATGGCAAGAAGGGCATACAGTACATGCTACTGCAGAAGAATCCATGGAAGAAACTAAGAGAATGCTTAATGTTTATGCAAGTTTCTGCGAAGAGTTTTTAGCTATTCCTGTAGTGAAGGGACAAAAAACTGAAAAAGAAAAATTTGCAGGAGCAGAAGCTACCTTTACAATAGAAAGTTTAATGCATGATGGTAAAGCACTTCAAACAGGAACTTCACACAATTTTGGAGATAACTTTGCTAAAGCATTTAATATTCAGTACACAGATAAAAATGGTAAGTTACAATATGTTCATGAAACTTCATGGGGAATGACAACAAGATTAATAGGTGCTGTTATAATGGTACATGGAGATGATAATGGATTAGTACTTCCACCAAAAGTAGCACCAACACAAGTAGTTATTGTTCCAGTAGCACAACATAAAGAAGGTGTTTTAGAAAAAGCAAACGAGCTTAAAGAGAAGATAGCTAAAATAGCTAGAGTTAAGCTTGATGATAAAGATAAAATGCCAGGTTGGAAGTTTGCTGAGTACGAAATGAAAGGTGTTCCAGTAAGATTAGAAATAGGACCAAAAGACATCGAAAATAATCAATGTGTATTAGTTAGAAGAGATACATTAGAAAAAACAGTTGTATCTTTAGATAATTTAGAAGAAAGCGTTAAAGAACTTCTTCTAAATATCCAAGTTAATATGTTAGAAAAAGCAAGAAAAAATAGAGATGAGCATACTTATGTAGCTAAAAATATAGAAGAACTTAAAGGAGTAGTAGAAAATACTCCAGGATTCGTAAAAGCTATGTGGTGTGGAGATAGAGCTTGTGAAGATAAAATAAAAGAAGAAACAGGAGCTACATCAAGATGTATTCCATTTGAGCAAGAAAAACACTCAGAAGAATGTGTATGTTGTGGTAAGAAAGCAGAAAAAATGGTTTATTGGGGTAGAGCATATTAATAAGTAAGGCATATCATTATTATATGATAGGAGAAAGTTAATTTGCTTTCCATATATAATACAGTAAACAAAATTTCATACATGAAAATCAAAGAAGGAGGGAAAAAATGAAGGTTTATAATACCCTAACGAGAAAAAAAGAAGAGTTTATCCCAATTACACAAGGAGAAGTAAAGATGTATGTTTGCGGACCTACAGTTTATAACTTCTTTCATATTGGTAATGGAAGAACTTTTATAGTATTTGATACAATAAGAAGATATTTTGAATACAGAGGATACAAAGTAAAATTTGTTCAAAACTTTACTGATGTTGATGACAAATTAATAAAAAAAGCTAATGAAGAAAACATCACACTAAGACAAATTGGAGATAAATATATATCAGAGTATTATAAAGATGCGGATGGATTAAACATAAAAAGAGCTACAGTAAATCCTAGAGCTACTGAATATATAGATGAAATAATAAAGTTTGTAGAGGAATTAATCCAAAAAGGGTTTGCGTATGAAGTTGACGGCGATGTTTACTTCAGTACTAAAAACTTCACTACTTATGGGAAATTATCGGGACAGAATTTAGATGATTTACAAGCTGGAGCTAGAATATCTGTTGATGAAAGAAAAAAAGATTCTATGGATTTTGCTATTTGGAAAGCCAAAAAAGAAGGCGAACCAGGCTGGGAATGTCCATGGGGAGAAGGAAGACCAGGTTGGCATATAGAGTGCTCATGCATGGCTAAGAATATATTAGGAGATACTATTGATATACATGCAGGTGGTTCAGACTTAGTGTTTCCACACCATGAAAATGAGATAGCACAAAGTGAAGCCTTAACTGGCAAAACTTTTGCTAACTATTGGATGCATTCTGCTTTTGTTAATATTAATAATGAAAAGATGTCAAAGTCACTAAATAACTTCTTTACAGCAAGAGAAATTTTAGAAAGATATGATGCTGACGTAATTAGATTTTTAATGTTATCTGGACATTATAGAGTTCAATTAAATTTCTCGGAAGATCTTCTTGAATCGGCAAAAGCTTCTGTTGAAAGATTATACAATGCAGTATCTAATCTAGAAAATCTTCTTGAAGAAAGTTGTGTTGAAGAGATAAATGATAAAGAAGAAAAATATATTGCTTCGTTAGATGTATACAGGAAGAGATATATAGACAAGATGGATGATGATTTCAATACTGCAGATGCTATATCTGTTCTATTTGATTTAGTAAAGGATATTAATACTAATATAAGTGTTGATTCATCTAGAAAAGCAATTCAAGGTGCATTAGATATTATAAGAGAACTTGGAGATCCTCTTGGAATACTTCAAAAATCAACTAAAGGAAGTATAGAAGAAGAAATAGAGAAGCTTATTGAAGACAGACAACAAGCAAGAAAAAATAGAGATTTTGCGCTAGCAGATAAAATAAGAGACGATCTAAAAGATAGAGGAATAGTATTAGAAGACACACCACAGGGTGTTAGATGGAAAAAGATTAATTAATCAATTAAAAAGAAGCTATATATCCTTGGAGATTATAGCTTCTTTTTGTTTATATAGATTTCAAATATAAAATTATTTTGTTGATTTTAGTTGGGTTTATAAAATATTGTGTTTAATAACCATATAACCAGTTAACCAGTTAACTGGTTAACCAGAAATCCAGATATCCAGAAAAACAGAAAACCAGCCGAAAAATTTAATAATTCATTGTTTTTAAAGCCAAACCTAAATTATATTTAATATAATTTGAATACTTATGAGTTTATGGTATATTAAGTAGAGTAGGTAAATCATAAAGTTAAAGGAGAGTTAATCTTTGGAAAACTTATTATATAGAAAATTCGCAAAAGAAGAGGCTAGAATGCTAAATCCACTTCAACTGGCTTTTGTAGGGGATGGAGTATACGAGGTATTTATAAGAAATTATATTTTAAATAATAATAAAGAACTATCTACACATAAACTGCATGTAGAGGCCATTAAGTATGTTAAAGCTCATGCACAAAGTGAGATAATTAGGAGAATAGAGTCAGATTTAACTGAAGAAGAAATATATATCTATAAACGTGGAAGGAATACAAAATCAGCTACAGTACCTAAAAATGCAGATTTAGCTGAATATAGAGCTGCAACAGGATTTGAAGCTCTCGTTGGATATTTATACTTAATTAATGAGATAGATAGATTAAATACTATATTATTAAAATCAGTAGAGCAGGAATAAAATTAATTTATTTTATTAATAATTAGATAGATATATAAGTTTAGTTAACTATAGAAAATGAGGAGAAAAAAATGTCAAATAAAGAGGAATATAAAAAAAATAAAGAAAATAAAGAAAAAACAATTAGAGAAGATTTGATAGAAGGTAGAAACTCAGTGTCGGAGGCGTTGAAATCTGATAGAACAATAGAATATTTATTAATAGCGAAAGGTAATGTTGAAGGGTCTATAAAAAAAATAATACAAGTAGCTAAAGATAAAAAGATAGTTATAAAAGAAGTGGAAAAAAGAAAACTAGACTCTATGAGCGAAACGGGGTCACATCAAGGTGTTATGGCGGTAGTAACTCCTTTTAAATATTCAGAAATAGACGATATATTAGAGTATGCTAAGAAAAAAGAAGAAGATCCATTTATAGTTATTTTAGATGAATTAGAAGATCCTCATAATTTAGGATCTATAGTAAGAACTGCTGAGTTATGTGGTGTGCATGGAATAATAATACCTAAAAGAAGAAATGTAGGTGTAACTCCAACTGTATATAAATCTTCAGCTGGAGCTGTTGAACATATGAAAATAGCAAAGGTAACTAATATTAATGTAGCAATAGATAAATTAAAAGATCAAGGGTTATGGGTTTATGGTGCAGATATAAATGGAGAAGATTATAGTTATAATACTAATTTTTCTGGACCTTGTGCCATTATAATAGGTAGTGAAGGAAGAGGAATATCTACCTTAACTTTAAAGAAATGTGATAAACTTGTTAAAATTCCTATGGTGGGCAAAATAAACTCTTTAAACGCTTCTGTTGCAGGTGGTATAATGATGTATGAGGTTTTAAAATCTCGAATAACAAAAAGATAGATTTGAGAGTGATAGGGTTTTGAAAATTTTATTTGTTGACGGATATAATGTTATCAATAGTTGGCCAAATCTCAAAAAAATTAAAGAGTATAGTTACGAGTCAGCTAGACAACAGCTTATAGAAACTCTCCACAATTATGCTAATTATGAAGATTGTAATATAAATATAGTCTTTGATGCACATAAAGTTGAAGGAAATCTGGAGAATAAAGAAGAAGTGGATAAAAGACTGTCGGTTGTTTTTACAAAAGATGGGGAAACCGCGGATAATTACATAGAGAGACAAGTAAATGAGCTGGGAAGAAGGTTCGAGGTTTTAGTTGTGACATCTGATTGGTTGGAACAACAAACCATATTTCAAAGGGGAGCCATACGAGTATCTTCATTAGAGTTTTATCACATTATAGTTAATATGGAAAAAGAAATAATAAGTGAAACTAAGAAAGTAACTAAGGGAAGTAAAAATCTTTTGGAAGACAGTATAGATAAAGAGGTATTGAAAAAGTTGGAAAAGATGAGAAGAAGTTAAATTTTAATATTTTATTAGCTCCTTTAATTCTTAATAGTGGCATATGAGGGGGGAGTACTTTGGGTTATAGTGAAAGGTCTATAGAAAGAAATGTTGATTTTAAGAATAGATTAGATGAAGATGTTGCTGTTGAGGCTAAGGAAGGTAATATTGAGGCTCAAGAATACCTAATTAGCAAATATGAGATGTTTGTAAAAACAAAGGCTAAATCTTATTTCTTAATTGGTGCGGACAAAGAAGATATATATCAAGAAGGAATGATAGGTTTATATAAGGCTATAAGAGATTTTAACCCTCATAAATTAGCTTCATTTAGAGCTTTTGCAGAACTTTGTATAACAAGACAGATAATTACAGCTATCAAAACAGCTACTAGACAGAAGCATATACCATTAAATACTTATATATCTTTGAATAAACCTGTTTATGAAGAGGAGTCTGAGAGAACTTTATTAGATATTTTATCTGGAATTAAGATATCAGATCCTGAGGAATTGATAATAAGTAAGGAAGAGATAGAGAGGATGGAAAAAGAGATTTCTAATGCCTTAACAGAATTAGAAATGGAAGTGTTAACATCCTACCTAGATGGTAAGTCATATCAAGAGATTGCTTGTGATTTAGATAGACATGCTAAATCAATAGATAATGCCCTTCAGAGGGTGAAAAGGAAACTTGAAAAATGTCTCAAATTATAGCAATTATTTTAATTCAAATATATTGACAAATACCAAATTGGATAGTAAACTTTATAATTGGTATATATATTATACATATATGTATTTAAGTTGCTCACGTAGCTCAGTAGGTAGAGCGTCGCCTTGGTAAGGCGGAGGTCGTCGGTTCAATCCCGATCGTGAGCTCCAATTTTTTCAAAATACAAAACGCTAGGCAAAGTTTATTTAATTAGTAAGGAGGAAAATAAAAATGGCTAAGTCAAAATTCGAAAGAAATAAACCACACGTAAATATTGGAACAATAGGACACGTAGACCACGGTAAGACA
>NZ_FQXU01000027.1 GCF_900130055.1 Clostridium intestinale DSM 6191 | reverse complement strand
TGGTGATAATGGCATAAAGGTAACACCCCTTCCCATTCCGAACAGGATCGTTAAGCTTTATTACGCCGATGGTACTGCATGGGAGACTGTGTGGGAGAGTAGGAAGTCGCCAGTTTATTTGTGGATCTTTAGCTCAGTTGGTTAGAGCAACCGGCTCATAACCGGTAGGTCCGGGGTTCGAGTCCCTGAAGGTCCACCATTTCTGGGGGTATAGCTCAGTTGGGAGAGCACCTGCCTTGCACGCAGGGGGTCAAGAGTTCGAATCTCTTTATCTCCACCAAAAAAGACACATGTAAGCATGTGTCTTTTTTATTTTAACTTATTTCTAAATAGCATTTTCTATTGTAAGAGTAGCTTCTTTGTGATCATATTTCTATTGATCACCTTTACTTAAATTAAATCTTTTGATGCAAGATATAATTAAAAATAAGCATTATTTTTTTAGCTTTTTCATATATTACATAAGGATTAATTAAAGGTGATGAATTTTTTGAAGGTGAAAAGATTTATAAACATTATTAAATATTTTATTTTAATATTTATTTTTCTAATTTTCATAATAATTATAAAAGGTAGGGGATACGAGTTACAGGATATATATCAGAAATCTCTAGGAGATGGCTGGCTTATGGTTTATAATTATAGAAAAGTAAATACATCATTTAGAGTAGATTTTGGATATGGATTTTTAGTAATAACTATAATTCTAAGTGTATTTATAGAGTTAATGAAAGCTTATATATGCAAGATAAAATTAAAGTAAATATTAGTAATGACATATATTTTATTAATTATATTGAAATGAAAGGAACTATACTTTAAAATAAGAGTTATATTAGAAAAATTTTAGGGTATTGTTTCTGTATATAATTAAATAAAAAATTTATATAAATGTATAAATAAGATGACTTGAATACGTTTAAGGGGTTAATGTAAATTGGCATCGAACTTAAAAAAACATATTATATAAGTATAGTATTTTTTACTTGTTAATTATATAAAATTATTGGGAAAAAGAGAGTGGAAGATGGGGAGTGTTTCTATGTCAAAAATACAAGAGCTGAAAGAAAAACTAGTAGAATTGAAACTGAAAAAAAGAGAATTAATTTTAGCGGGTAAAAATACAAACAAAATAGACGAAGAGATTGACGAACTAGAGAAACAAATAAAATTAGAAGATAAAAAAGATGAATAGATTTAATAAATTTTAAAAGTCGCTTAATGCGGCTTTTTGTTTTATATCTAAATGGATTATGGAAAGGTTTTAAATTATGTAACTTATAAAAAATATCAATACTATAGAATTAATGGAAAATTATGTTATAATTACATTATTAAGATTTCAAGGGGTTGAGAATATGGTTGAACTTAAAGATAGAGTAGAGAATGAAAAGACAGAAATAATAGATATTAAGAATATATCAGAATATGATACATATCTATTTCACAATGGTAGTCATTATAATGCATATAAATTTATGGGAGCTCATCTTATTACTGAGAAAAGAAAAAGAGGGGTTCGTTTTACAACATGGGCACCTAAGGCAAAAGCAATAAATGTAGTAGGAGACTTTAATAATTGGGAGGTTCTTGAGGAATATTCATTAGAGAGGATAACAAAGTCTGGTTTATGGAGTTCTTTTATCCCTAGTATGAAGGAAGGTCAGGTTTATAAATATGCTATAACCACTGAACAAAATAAAATTATATTAAAATCAGACCCATATTCAATATATAGTGAATTAAGACCTAATACCGCATCTATTATAACGAGAGACTTAAAATATAGATGGAAAGATAGAAAGTGGATAAATTCAAGAAATAAAACTGATATTTATAAAAGTCCAGTAAATATATATGAACTTCATCTTGGGTCATGGAGAACTGATGAGAATGGAGAATTTCTATCTTATTTAGAACTAGCAAAAAGGTTACCAGAATACGTGAAAAGTATGGGTTACACCCATGTAGAATTGATGCCTATAATGGAGCATCCTCTAGATGATTCTTGGGGATATCAGGTAGTTGGATATTATTCCGTTACTAGTAGGTATGGAACAAGAGATGAATTCAAGGAGCTTATAAACGCTCTACATAATGAAGGAATAGGAGTTATTTTAGATTGGGTACCAGGACATTTTTGTAAAGATAATCATGGTTTATATAAGTATGATGGCTCTGTTACCTATGAATATGAAGAGCTAAGTAAACAAGAAAATAAGGGCTGGGGAGCTGCAAATTTTGATTTAGGAAGGCCGGAGGTTAAGAGTTTTTTAATATCAAATGCATTGTATTGGCTCAGAGAATTCCATATAGATGGATTGAGAGTAGATGCAGTTGCTAATATATTATATTTAGATTATGGAAGAGAAAAAGGAGAGTGGAGTCCTAATAAATATGGAGGACGTGAAAATCTAGAAGCAGCAGAATTTATTAAAGAATTAAATACAGCAGTATTTAAAGAGTTTTCTAATATTTTAATGATTGCTGAAGAATCAACAACATGGCCAATGGTAACTAAACCTGTGGATATGGGTGGATTAGGTTTTAACTTTAAGTGGAATATGGGTTGGATGAATGATGTATTAAAATATGTTGAGATTGACCCTATATATAGAAAGTATCATCATAATCTTATTAATTTTGCTATGATGTATCATTATACAGAAAACTTTATTCTTCCAATATCTCATGATGAGGTTGTACATGGAAAGAAATCTTTAATAGATAAAATGTGGGGAGATTATTGGAATAAGTTCTCTGGACTAAGAGCATTTTTAGGTTTTATGATGACTCATCCAGGTAAAAAAACTACCTTTATGGGGAATGAATTTGCTCAATTCATAGAATGGAGAAGTTATGAGCAGCTTGAGTGGAAACTTATAGATGAATTTCCAAGACATAAGCAAACTCAGGACTTTTATAAGGATTTAAATAATTTATATAAAACTGAAAAGGCTTTATGGCAGCTAGATTATGAGCACGATGGTTTTAAATGGATTGATGCAGATAATAAAGATCAAAGTATATTTATATACTGCAGAATTGGAGAAGATAAAAAAGATACTTTGATAGTGATATGTAATTTTACTCCTAAGGTGTATTATGATTTTAAGGTTGGAGTTCCATATTTAGGTGAATATTATGAGCTGTTTAATAGTGACGCTAGCAGTTATGGCGGTTCAGGACAAGTTATGGATGAAGTGATTACAGCTAGTTTACAAGGATGGCATAAGGAGAAATATAGTATAAAAATTAAGGTTCCACCTATGGCAACATTGATCTTAAAGCCACAAAAAATTGAGGAAGAAATATTAGAAGATGAATTAGTTGAAAGTAAGTGAGTGTGGAGGGTATTTTATGAAAATATTGTTTGTAACTTCTGAGGCAGATCCATTTATAAAAACAGGTGGTCTAGGGGATGTAGCAGGTGCCTTGCCTAAAGAACTAACTAAAGAAGGGATAGATATTAGGGTAATATTACCTAAATATAAGGATCTGAAGAATGAATATAAAGATAAATTGAGATTCGTAAAGTGGTTTATGGTACAGGTTGGATGGAGAAGACAATATTGTGGGATTTTTGAATATGATATAAAAGGTGTAAGATATTATTTTATAGATAACGAGCAGTATTTTTTAAGAGATGGGTTATATGGTTATTATGATGATGGAGAAAGATTTGCATTTTTTGATAGAGCAGTAGTGGAAGCTATGAAGGAGTTAGATTTTAAGCCTGATGTAGTTCACTGTAATGATTGGCAGAGTGGTTTAATTCCTATGCTTTTAAAATTAGAGTATTCGAAGGATAATTTTTATAGTGGAATTAAATCAGTATACAGTATTCATAATTTATTGTTTAAGGGAGTTTTTGATCCTAACATTCTTCCAGAGCTCTTTGGTTATGATATGGAACCATATAACAATGGAAGCATAGAATTTAATGGTGGAGTATCCTTTATGAAAGGTGGAATTAATTATTCTGATAAAGTATCAACAGTTAGTTCTAGCTATGCAGAAGAAATACAAACAGAGTATTATGGGGAAGGATTAGATGGGCTCTTAAGAAGTAGAAACCATCAACTAATTGGCATACTAAACGGGATTGATTATGAGAGCTATAATCCTGAAACAGATAAAAGTATATATGAAAATTACAGTTTTGAGACTATAAATAAAAAAAGTCTAAATAAGAAATTGCTTCAATCAGAGTTAAATCTTCCTGTAAGAGAAGATGTGCCTATGATATCTATAATATCAAGATTAACAAGCCAAAAAGGAATTGATTTAGTTATAGATATTGCAGACAGAATATTAAAGGATGATGTTCAGCTAGTTATTTTAGGTACTGGTGATAGTATCTATGAAGAGCATTTTAGAAATTTACACTATAGATATCCAGAAAAGGTATCTACAAATATTAAATTTAATGATGCTTTAGCACATAAGATATATGCAGCTTCAGATATATTTTTTATGCCATCATTATTTGAACCATGTGGTCTTGGACAGTTAATTGCTTTAAGATATGGCACTATACCTGTGGTTAGAGAGACAGGAGGACTTAAAGATACTGTAATACCATATAATAAATATGAGGGAACTGGCAGAGGGTTCACTTTTAAAAATTTCAACTCGAATGAGTTTTTAGAAGCCACAACCACTGCGTTAGAATGTTTTAAGAATAAAGAAATATGGACGGGGTTAGTTAGGGAAGCTATGAACGCTGATAATAGCTGGACAAAATCAGCTAAAGTATATCTAGATATGTATAAGGATTTGGTTAATACTTAAATAATATTACGGGAGTGATGACCATGCTCACAATAAGCAAAGATAGATTTAAAAAAGATTATATACAAAAATTCATAGAACTACACGGAAAAGACTTAGATGAGGGGACTAATTTAAATAAATACGAAACCTTAGGGAGCTTAATTAGAGATTACGTATCTAGAATGTGGATAGAAACTAATAAAAGATATAACAGAGAGAAAGAGAAACAAGTATATTATTTTTCTATGGAATTTCTTTTAGGAAGGCTATTAGGAAATAGTTTATTAAATCTTGGAATAAGAGATGTTTGTAAAAAAGCATTAAAGGAACTAGGAGTAGACCTTGAAGAGTTAGAAAATTTTGAACAGGACCAAGGCTTAGGTAATGGTGGTTTAGGAAGACTCGCAGCTTGCTTCCTAGATTCAATGGCATCTTTAAAGATACCTGGTAATGGGTGTGGAATAAGATATAAGTATGGTTTTTTTGAACAAAAAATAATAGAAGGTTCTCAGGTTGAATCTCCTGATAAATGGTTAAGAGAAGGTAATGTATGGGAGATTAAAAAAACAGATAAGGCTGAGGTTGTGAAATTTGGAGGAGAAATAAAAACTGAGTATATAGGAGGAAGATTGACCTTCACTCATATTAATTATGAGCCTGTATTAGCAGTTCCATATGATACTCCAATAGTAGGTTTTGAGAATGAAGTAATAAATACATTGAGACTTTGGAGTGCTGAACCTGTAGTAAATGAGTTTGATTTTTCATCTTTCAGTAGAGGAGAATTTTTAAAAGCTATAGAATATAAGAACTCAGTAGAGGCTATATCTCAAGTTCTTTATCCAGATGATTCATTCTATGAGGGAAAAATATTAAGACTTAAGCAACAGTACTTTTTTGTATCAGCAGGTATACAAAGTATAATTAGACATTATAAAAAACATCTAGGAGATTTATGTTTATTAAATGAAAAAATAGCAATACACATAAATGATACGCATCCAACCCTAGCCATTCCAGAACTTATGAGAATACTATTAGATGAAGAAGGTCTTTCATGGGAAGATGCTTGGAGAATAACTACAAATTCTGTATCTTATACTAATCATACTATTTTACAAGAGGCTTTAGAAAAATGGCCAATAGATATGTTTAAGAAGTTATTGCCTAGAATCTTTATGATAGTAGAAGAAATAAATGAAAGATTTACAAGAGAGTTGTGGAGTAAGTATGAAGGGCAGTGGGATAAGATATCTCAAATGGCTATAGTAGGAGCTGGATATGTAAGGATGGCTCATTTAGCTATAGTAGGTAGCCATAGTGTTAATGGCGTTGCAAAACTCCATACAGAAATCTTAAAAAATCAGCAAATGTCTGATTTCTATTACATGTATCCTAGAAAGTTTAATAATAAGACAAATGGAATTACTCATAGAAGGTGGTTAATAAAAGCAAATCCTAAGTTAACTAAATTGCTTAATGAAACCATAGGAGAAAGTTGGATTAAACATCCAACGGATATGGAGAAGTTTGAAAGGTTTAAAAATGATAGTTTTGTTAAAGAAAGTTTATTTAAAATAAAAAATGAAAACAAACAAAAATTAGCGAAGATTATTAAAGATAATCAGGGAATAGTAGTAGATACTAACTCCATTTTCGATGTTCAAGTAAAGAGAATTCACGCATATAAAAGACAAACTTTAAATGCCCTTAGGATAATGGATTTATACAATAAGCTATTAGAAAATCCAAGTCTTGATATAGCTCCAAGAACCTTTATATTTGCAGGAAAAGCAGCGCCAGCTTATTATTTAGCGAAAAAGACCATAGAGCTTATAACTGCACTAGCAGACAAAATAAATAATGATCCTAGAGTTTCAGATAAAATGAAAATAGTTTTTATGGAGAACTACAGGGTATCCTTAGCTGAAGATATAGTACCAGCTACAGAAGTAAGTGAACAAATATCAACAACTACAAAAGAGGCTTCGGGAACAAGCAATATGAAGTTTATGATGAATGGAGCTATAACAATAGCTACTCTTGATGGAGCAAATGTGGAGATTAGAGATGAGGTTGGAGATGATAATATAGTCATCTTTGGATTAACAGAGAGGGAAGTGTTAGAGTATTATAGGCATGGAAAGTATTCGGCTTGGGATACAAGAAATGGCGATGAAAGATTAATAAAGATAACTGATCAACTTGTAAATGGATTTTATCATGATGAGAAGGATAGATTCAGAATTATTTATGAAAATTTATTAAATTATAATGATGAATTTTTTGTCTTAAAAGATTTTGCTTCTTATATTGAAGCTCAAGAAAAAGTAGACAAATTATATAAAAATAAAGAGAAGTGGCAGGAGATGAGTTGTGTTAATATAGCTCACTCAGGTATTTTTTCAAGTGATAGAACTATAAAAGAATATGCTACAGGTATATGGGGATCAGGATATTTATATAAAAATTTATAAAATTTATATGAGAGGATAGTGAGTATGGATAATGTAACTATATATCATAACTCTCAAGACTTAAGCTTTAGAAAACCCTTTGGAGCAGTGAGAGTAGATACAAAAGTAGAATTATTTTTAGAATCCCAGGTAAATATTCATGAGGTTTTTCTAAATATTATTGATTTCAATAATGATATGAGAATTATACCCATGAATAGGCGAACTTTAGAGTATGGAAAAGAAAAATACTCAATAGTTTTGGAGCTTAATAAAGTTGGAGTTGTTAAATATTATTTTTCATTTAAGATTAATGAGGATATAGTTTATTACGGGAATAATGAAGAAGAATTAGGTGGAGAAGGTCAAATATATTATCATAATCCTAAGGGGTTTCAGGTAACAGTTTATGAAGAAGCTTTAGTACCTAATTGGTATAAACATGGGGTAATATATCAAATATTTGTAGATAGATTCTATAATGGTAATGAAAATGGTTTGATTAGTAATCCTAAGAAAAACTCTTTTATATATGGTAGGTGGGATGATGAACCTATGTATATAAAAGACCACAATGGAGATATAGCAAGATGGGATTTTTATGGAGGAAACCTAAAGGGCGTAATAAATAAGCTGGATTATTTGAAAAGTTTAGGTGTTACTATAATCTATTTCAATCCTATATTTAAAGCTTCATCAAATCATAAATATAATACAGGGGACTACAAAAAAATTGATGAGATGTTCGGAGACGAAAAGATTTTTAAAGAATTATGCCTAAAAGCTAGGGAGCGAGGTATAAGGATAATATTAGATGGTGTTTTTTCTCATACTGGACAGGACTCTATATACTTTAACAAGTATAAAAATGAAAAGTCTCTAGGTGCTTATGAGTCAAAGGATTCACCTTATTATGATTGGTATAGATTTTACAATTATCCAGATGACTATGAATGTTGGTGGGGAATAAAAGATTTGCCCAATGTAAATGAAATGAATCCAACATACTTAGATTATATTATAAGAAATAAGGAGTCTGTTATATCTAAGTGGATGAGTTTAGGGGTATACGGCTGGAGATTGGATGTAGCTGATGAGCTCCCAGACGAATTTATTGAGATATTAAGAGATAGAGTTAAAAAAGAAAATCCTGATGGAGTTATGATAGGTGAGGTTTGGGAAGATGCATCTAATAAGGTTAGCTATGGAGTAAAAAGAAGATATTTTCTTGGAAAAGAGCTGGATTCAGTTACTAACTATCCATTAAAGGATACATTAATTGCATTTTTAAGAGGAGATATTACTTCTAATCGGTTCTCTAGAGTTATTTTAAGTTTAAAAGAAAATTATCCAAAAGAAAACTTTTATAGCCTTATGAATATCTTAGGAAATCATGATACTGAAAGGATTTTAACTTCATTAGGAGTGAAAGATTTGATTAATCTAGCATTAATCATTCAAATGACAATGGTAGGGGTTCCGCTGATATATTATGGTGATGAAGCAGGGTTAACAGGTGGAAAAGACCCTGATAATAGAAAGACCTTTCCATGGGGAAAAGAAGATAAAGAGATTTTCTATATGTATAAAAAAATGGTTTCTATTAGAAATGAAAATGAAGAATTGATAGATGGAGACATAGAGTTTATTAATTCTGAAGAAGATATTTTATTATTTAGAAGAATTTTAAATAATAAATATCTATATATAGCTGTTAATAGAAACCTATCTGAAGAAAAGGAAGTTATACTTCCTGAGAAAAGTAAAGTTATATACAAAAAAGACCTTCTTACTAATATTCGAAAACCTATAATAAATGGGAATTTAGTATTAAAACCACTTGAAGGTGTAATATTAGAATAAAATAAAGAATTACTATGAGCTTTTAGTTCTCATAGTAATTTTTTTAATATCTTTGGATAGATAATAAATCTTCAATTGAATTTCCTATATATTTATATGAGTCAATAACTCCTTGATTATAGAATTCAGGAGCAAGTTTATCCACAATGAAGTTTAGAATTAAACTTGCGGCTAAGTCACCTATTTCTTCATCTCTATCATTATAGAAATAAGTTTTAATCAAAGAGATCATCTCCTCTCTTTTTTCTTTTGATAGTTCAAGTTCATTCTTTTTTTGTGCACTCATTTTGAATCCTCCATATTTTCAAAAGAAATAAGTAAATCTTTTCTGTTTGTTTGAAATTTAGTGAATGTGACGTTTGCAGTATTAAGCATATGTTTAGATGCCTTTACTATATCAGTATCCGAATATTTATCTGAAAGATATATTATATCTTTTATTCCAACCTGTATAAGTGCTTTAGTACATTCATTACAAGGGAAAAGGGTAGTATATATTTTGCAATTTTCTAAGCTAGTACCTATACTGTTTAATATCGCATTTAGTTCAGCATGACAGGTATATGGGTATTTTGTTTGCAAAAAATCTCCGGAATTCCCCCAAGGAAAATCATCATCAGAGCAGCCTTTAGGAAGTCCATTATAACCTATTCCGATTATTTTATTGTCAGAATTAACTATGCAAGATCCGACTTGAGTATTAGGATCCTTACTTCTTAATGAGGAGATAAGAGCAATCCCCATAAAATATTCATCCCAAGATATATAATTTTCTCTTTTAGTATCAACCATAAATAAACTCCTTTACATAAAATATTATAGTTACATTATAACTTTTTTTATTATATAAATGTATTGAAAATAATTATCAATTAGAGTATACTATATTTAATAAACTTAACACTTTTTATTTATTTACTAGCGATAAAATATAAAATTAAGCGTTAAGTATATCCTCCATTAAAATTCACCTATAGCTAGAGAGTCAGCTTTTAAAGTTGGCTCTTTTTGATTTTCAAAAATAGTTACCTCACATAAATATATAGGAATAAATGTATTAAACTGAACATATTAAATATCTAGGAGGTGATATTTGTGATAAGAACTGTGGTGTGTGAAAAGGAAGGATGCAGTGGAAATAGTTTTTATTTAGAAAATAAGGATGAAAAATTAATATTAACTTGTAAAGAATGTGGAAGTAATTATGAAATAGATGTGAGTTATTATGATTATACTTTATTATCAGAATGCTCTAGGTGTAGAAATGATACATTTAAAATATTTAGGGATAGAGATAAAGAGGGTATATATTTAAAATGCGTAGAATGTGGTGGACCTCCAGAACACATTTATTTAGATGAATATGGTAATCAAATTAATTATGAGAGTAAAATTTTAAATGATGTTAAAGATAGGATAACTCTGTTAGATCAACGTATGTTTTCTTTAGAGAAAAAGATGGAAGAGTTAGAAAATGGACAAGATTTAATAGAAGAATCCTTGGCATATGTTTCAAAGTTCTTAACTGAGCGTAGTTAACATTTATGAGAGTACTAATTAAAGCCTAGTAGTACTCTCTTTTTATTTATGAATTCGTTTCATAAATGAAGGATATGTAAAAAAGTTCGCTTGCCATATAAATCCAGAAAAGCTTATTGAAGTAATACAGTTATGTTGCTATAATTAGAGCATATGGGAAAAAATGTAATGAGGATATATTTAAGCAAATGATAATAAAATAGATTGATAAAGTTATCTATTAGGGAAAAACATCATTAGAAAGGGAGGTTATTAAATGGTCAAAGAAAATATTATTGCTATGATTTTAGCTGGTGGACAAGGGTCTAGGTTAGGAGTATTAACTAAAAAGTTGGCAAAACCAGCTGTACCATTTGGAGGAAAATACAGAATTATCGATTTTACTCTAAGCAATTGTTCTAATTCTAATATTCACACGGTAGGTGTGCTTACACAATATCAACCACTAGAATTAAACTCTCACATAGGAATAGGAGACCCCTGGGATTTGGATAGAAGAGATGGGGGAGTAAATATTCTACCACCTTATCAAGAAGAAAAGGGCGGAAATTGGTATAAGGGAACTGCTAATGCTATATATCAAAACATACCTTTTGTAGATGACCATGATCCAGAATATTTGTTGATACTTTCAGGTGATCACATTTATAAGATGGATTATGAAAAAATGTTAGATTTCCATAAAGAACATGAAGCAGATGTTACCATTGCGGTTATTGATGTTTCTTTAGAAGAGGCATCTAGGTTTGGAATAATGAATACAAGAGAAGATTTAAGTATATATGAATTTGAAGAAAAACCAGCTGAACCTAAAAGCACTAAGGCATCTATGGGAATATATATTTTTAACTGGAGAACATTAAAAAAACTGTTAAAAGAGGATGAAGCTGATAAAAACTCTAATAATGATTTTGGAAAAAATATAATACCTAAAATGCTAGAGCAAGGTAAGAAGTTAATGGCATATCCTTTTGAAGGATATTGGAAAGATGTTGGTACCATAGAAAGTCTTTGGGAAGCTAATATGGATTTATTAAAAGATGATAATGAATTGAATTTATATGACAATGAATGGAGAATATATTCTATTAATCCAGTAAGGCCAGCTCAATATATAGGACCACATGCTAGTGTAAAATCTTCCTTGGTAGTAGAGGGTTGTATAGTTCATGGAGAAGTAGAAAATTCAGTTTTATTTCCTGGAGTGTTTGTAGGTAAAAATACAGTGATAAAAAACTCTGTAATAATGCCAAATACTAAAATAGGTGAAAATGTAATTATTGATAAAGCTATAGTTGGAAATAATGTAACAATTAGAAGAGAATGCAGAATAGGGCATGGAAACAAGATAACTGTAATACCAGCAAAAGAAGATATTAAAAGTGGTACCATAATGGAATAAACCTAATGTTTATATAGATAAAGGGAGTGGGATTTTGAAAACTTACATGGGAATTATTAACCTAGATGAAAATGAGGGAAGAATAAATGAACTTACCAGAACCAGACCATTGGCATCTGTACCTATGGCGGGAAGATATAGAATCATAGATTTTATACTTTCTAATATGACTAATTCTGGTATCAACAATATAGGAATTTTCACAAAAAACAAATCAAGGTCCTTAATAGATCACTTAAGTAACGGAAGACCTTGGGACTTGCATAGAAAGATAGATGGATTAAGAGTTTTTAATTTTTCAGATGACGATTTATACTATGATGACGTGCATATATTCGCAAACAATATTGAGTTTTTTAAGTTCAGTAGACAAGAATATGTACTAATGGCTCCATCATATATGATTTGTAATATAGATTTTAGTAAAATTAGTGAATATCATGAGAATAATAACTCAGATGTTACAGTAGTTTATAAGAAAATAAATAATGGCGATAGTAGTTTTATTAATTGTGATGCATTAAGCATAGATGAGGAAAATAGAGTAAGAAGTGTAGGCAAAAATATTGGAAGTAATAAAGAACTTAATATATGTATGGAAATGTTTCTTTTGAAAAAAGATTTATTTATAGAGATAATTTATGATTGTATAAAGACCGGTAAGTATAGAAAGATAAAAAAAGCTATTTATGAAAAGTTAGATGAGCTTAAAGTAAATGCTTATGAATTTAAAGGATACCTAAGTTGTATAGATTCTTTGGGTTCTTATTATAAGGCTAACATGGATTTATTAAATGTAAAGATAAATACAGAGTTGTTTTTTGATAATGGTCCAATATATACAAAAACTAAAGATGGAGGACCAACAAAATATACTAAAGATAGTGATGTTAAAAATTCTATAATAGCCAATGGATGTTATATAGAAGGAAGCGTAGAAAATTGTGTAATTTCTAGAAGTGTTCATATAAGAAAAAATGCAAAGCTAAAAGACTGCATTATTTTTCAAAATGTAATAATAGCAGAAGATGCTAGGTTGGAGAATGTTCTTATTGATAAATATGGTCATGTGGAAAAAGGTGAAGTTTTAAAGGGTTTAGAGAAGCATCCACTAGTTATGGAAAAAGAAAGAGTATTTTAAAGGGCCACCTCTCAATCTTTTTACAGTAAACTGTAAATTTAAGGTTGATTTAATAAACAATTATAGAGAAACAGGCTATAATTATTAAAAGGTAGTGATTTATATAGAAGATTGTGGGGTGGATATAATGAAAAAGAGTAACGTGTGTTTAATAGATATAATGGTTATAGTACTTGGGATAATGATGATTTTGTTTGTTAAAAACTCTACAAGATTTATAGGAGTAGGTTTAATATCTTTAGCCTTTACTTATCTATTAAGAGATAGATATAATATAATAAAAAAACTAAAGTAAGGGTTGATTATATGAATGACAAAAACAGAAAATTGATAAGATGGATATTATGGATAGCTTGGATGATAGTAATATTTATCTTTTCTCAATTGCCTGGAGATGTATCAGATGAACAAAGTAAACTAGTAATATATATATTTAATGTATTAGGATTAGATCTTAACAGCCATTTAGGTAATTTAGCTAATTTTGTTGTAAGAAAAGGGGCTCATTTTACGGAGTACTTTATTTTATATATTCTAACACTGAATGTATTAAGATTGTATATGGATAAAAGAAAGGCTTGGAATTATTCATTAGCATTTGTATTTTTATATGCGTGTAGTGATGAATTTCATCAATCTTTTGTACCAGGAAGAGGTCCAGCGTTTAGAGACGTACTTATAGATACTAGTGGAGGAGCTTTTGCATATATTGTGACTAGTGTAATCAATAGATTTAAAATATGGAAGAAGTAGCGTAAAGCTACTTCTTTTTATTTTATAATAACAGTCTTAAATTCATAAAATGAGTAATGATGAAATGAAAGTGAATATTCAAAAGGCTGTCCGTTATCTAAAAATCCAACCTGTTGAACATCAGCAATAGGATCATTTTCCTCTAAACGCAGATGTTCTATTTCAAAAGGAGTAGCTTTTCTAACATGTATAGTTCTATGAGCACTTTGAATTTTATACCCAAGGGTATCTTCAATATATTCATATAAAGAACCTTCCAAAATAGATTTTTTAAAGTTAGGCATAAGTGCTAGAGGCATATAAGTCTCTTCGATGACAGTAGGTTTGCCATCTATTAATCTTAAACGAATGATTTTGTAAACAAAAGAATCAGGTTCTAATTTAAGTTTTTCACAAATATCCTCATTTGCTGGGATAACTGCAAATTCAATTACTTGGCTAGTAACTTCATGTTTATAATTACTAGCTGTAAGTCCTTCAAACTGACTGGAAAGTAATAATCTTTGAATATCCTTAATCTGTACATCTTTAACAAAGGTACCAGCTCCACGTCTCTTAACAATTAGACCTTCAGCAACAAGCATATCTAAAGCTTTTTTTACAGTCATTTTACTAGCCTTATATTGTTCGCCTAAATCCTTTTCAAAAGGTAATTGTTCATTTGGAATATAAACTTCTTGCAAAATCTTATCTCTTATATCATTAGCAATCTCAACATATTTTAGCATTATGAATCTCCTGATCATATCAAAAGTATATTTATTATGGTTTATATTTATAGTATAACAAAATTTATGAAATAAGAATAGATATTTACCATAAATTTAAAAGTATAGACTTTTATATTAAAAGTATGATATTATTTAACCGTAAAATAATATTTGAACCAAAATATATACTTTTAAGGGGGAAAATAAATGAATTATAAATTTCCAAAAAACTTTTTATGGGGAGCAGCTTCTTCAGGTCCTCAATCAGAAGGAGCTTCAAATAAAGATGGTAAAGGTAAAAACATCTGGGATCACTGGTATGAAATCGATCCAGAAAAGTTTTTTAACCAAGTAGGGCCACAAGATACATCAAATTTTTATAATTTATACAAAGAAGATATTAAAAGAATGAAAGATATAGGTTTTAACTCTTATAGAACATCAATAACTTGGTCAAGATTAATCCCAGATGGTGATGGGGAAGTTAATGAAAAAGCAGTAGGATTCTATAATAATATTATAGATGAGCTAATAAAAAATGGTATAAAACCAATCATAAACTTATATCACTTTGATATGCCTTTAGCTATGCAAGAAAAAGGCGGCTGGGAAAGTAGAGAAGTAGTAGAAGCTTATGCTAGATATGCACGTAAGTGTTTTGAACTATTCTCTGATAGAGTTAAATATTGGACTACTCATAATGAACCTATAGTTCCAGTAGAAGGAGGCTATCTATATCAATTCCATTATCCTTTAGTAACAGATATGAAAAGAGCTGTTCAAGTAGCATATAATACTATGTTATCAAGTGCTAAAGCCGTTGCAGAATTTCATAAGCTAAATGTTGAAGATGGAAAGATAGGAATAATACTTAACCTTACACCTTCTTATCCAAGAGATATAAATAATCCTGAAGATGTAAAGGCAGCAAATATTGCAGATTTATTCTTTAATAGAAGCTTTTTAGATCCATCAATATTAGGGGAATACCCTGAGGAATTAATTCAAATTATAAAAGATAACGATATAATTCCAGAAATCCATGAAAATGATCTTGAAGTGATCAAAAATAATACAGTGGATTATTTAGGCGTTAACTATTACCAACCACGTAGAATAAAAGCAAGAGAAAAGGCAGTAGATCCAAGTGAAGCCTTAATGCCAGAAACATTTTTTGATAACTATGAGTGGCCAGAACGTAAAATGAATATCTATAGAGGCTGGGAGATATATGAAAAGGCTATTTATGATATAGCAGTAAACATTAAAAACAACTATAAAAACATACCTTGGTATATTTCAGAAAATGGTATGGGAGTTCAAGATGAAGACAGATTTATAGATGAAAATGGAATGGTTCAAGACGATTATAGAATTGAGTTTCTTTTTGAACACTTAAGATGGCTTCATAAAGGAATAGAGGAAGGATCTAATTGCTTTGGATACCATATGTGGACATTTGTAGATAACTGGTCTTGGACTAATGCATATAAAAATCGCTATGGATTCTATAGAGTTGATTTAGATAACAACTTTAAAAGAAGTGTTAAGAAAAGTGGTTTATGGTATAAAAAAGTTGCAGAAAATAATGAGTTAGTTGATTAATATTTCAAAAAATCGGCATTAGTTTTTAATGTCGATTTTTCTGATTTTATGACATTGTATATCTCTTAAAAACAAAAGTATATATTTTTATGTAATAATATATTGACTTTTAATAGATATGGATATATAATTGTTTTGTAAGCATTTACATCATCTATTAAAAAGGGAGGGATTTTAATATGAAAAAAATTAGATTATTCTGTTCGGCAGGAATGTCAACATCATTATTAGTTAGTAAGATGCAAGAAGCAGCTAAAAGCAAAAATATTGATGTAGATATATTTGCATATCCAGAAGCAGAAGTAAGTGAAAGAGGACAAGAAGCTGACGTAATACTACTTGGGCCACAAATAAAATATCGTTTAAATGCGATAAAAGAAATTTATCCAGACAAGCCTGTAGATGTTATAGAAATGAGAATGTACGGGTTAATGGATGGAAACGCAGTATTAGAAAAAGCATTGAAATTATTAGGGTAATAATAAAATTTTTAAAATATAAAAACATTATTTTGGAGGGTTAAATATGAATAAGTTAATTGCTGTTCTGGAAGAAAAAGTTGTGCCAGTAGCTATGAAGATAGGAAATAATGCCTATCTAAATGCAATTAAAAATGCGTTCTTAAGACTTATGCCGCTATCATTAATAGGTGCTATGTTTATACTTATTAACAACGTATTTTTAAACTTTGGGGAAGGAACTTTCTTCTATCAAATGGGTATAAGATTATCAGAAGATACTGTTAAGTCTATTGCTCAATTCCAAAGCATCGGTAACGCTGCTATAAATGGAACAATAGGTATAATGTCATTAATGATACCTTATATGCTAGCTAGTGAAATAGGTAAAAAGAACAATGTTGATGAAGGAGCTACTGGTTTAATGGGTATAGTTTCATTCATAACATTAACACCAGCTGCAATAGGCATTGATTATACAAGCCTAATAAAAGATGGAGTTATAACAATAGATGTAGCATCTAAATTAACTCAATCAGTTGGAGGATTCTCAACATCATTCTTTGGTGGACAAAACGTTATATCAGGTATGCTTATAGGTTTATTTGTTGGAGAACTTTATTCATTTATAGTAAAAAGAGGATGGGTAATAAAAATGCCAGCGAACGTTCCGCCAGCAGTATCTCGTTCTTTCAGTTCATTAATACCAGGATTTATAATTTTAACTATTTTAGGTTCATTGTCAACTATATTATCAAGAAACGGTATGAATTTCCACGATCTTATAATTAAGTTTATAGCTACACCACTAACTAATGCAGGTGGATTAGTAGGAGCTGTATATGTATTCTTCTCAGCATTCTTATGGTTCTTTGGAGTACATGGAGCATTAGCTTTATCAGCGCTAGACAGCCCAGTTATGGGAGTTATGGCACTTCAAAATGTTGACTTATTCCAAAAATATGGATCTGTTGATGCTGCAGTTAAAGCAGGAGAGCATTTCAATATGTGGGCTAAGCCTATGATAGATTCTTATATATTCTTAGGAGGAACTGGAGCAACTTTAGGACTTGTAATAGCTATATTCTTAGCATCAAAACGTCCAGACTGGAGACAAGTTGCGAAGTTTGGTTTACCATCAGGTATATTCCAAATAAACGAACCAATATTATTTGGTCTTCCAATAATACTTAATCCAGTACTATTTATACCATATATAATTGTACAACCTATACTTGCTATAGTTACAACAATCGCATATACAATAGGATTTATTCCTCCAATAACTAACATGGCACCATGGACAATGCCAGTAGGTTTAGGAGCGTTCTTTAACACTAACGGAAGCATAAACGCTATGATACTTGCTTTAGTAAACTTAGCAATAGCTACATTAATATACTTCCCATTTGTAGTTGTAGGTAACAAGGTAGCAGAAAAAGAAAGACAAGAAGCTTTAGATAACCCAGAAGTAACTGCATAATATAAAATCTTAGGAGAATAGGCGTAAGCTGTTCTCCTAAGTTATCTTTTCACAAATATAATTAAAGCATTTAGGAGGAACAATAATGGAAGAATTACAATTAGCAGCATTTCAAATAATAAGTGAAGTAGGTACAGCAAAATCATACATAATGGAAGCTTTAGGATTTGCAAGAGAAAAGAAGTTAGAAGAAGCTAAAGAAACATTAAAAAAAGCAGAAGAACATTTAAAAGAAGGACACAAAGGACACTTTGATTTAGTTCAAAAAGAAGCAAGAGGAGAAAAGCTTGAGTTCTCTATATTATTTATGCATGCTGAGGATCAACTGTTAACTACAGCTACATTAAAAGATGTTGTAACAGAAATGATAAACATGTATACAATGATTCACGAAAAATAAGCTATTAATTTAGTCTATTTTAATTTATAATAAGGCTATTGTTTTAAATAAATACTAAATAGACTAAAGGTGGAATTAGATGAGAAACTTAAAAATGATCATACAATATGATGGAACACGCTATAAAGGATGGCAAAGACAGAAGGATAACGACTTAACTATACAAGGAAAATTAGAAAATGTTTTATCTAAAATGACAGGTG
Organism: Clostridium intestinale DSM 6191; assembly: GCF_900130055.1. GTDB lineage: Bacteria > Bacillota > Clostridia > Clostridiales > Clostridiaceae > Clostridium_T > Clostridium_T intestinale. The sequence goes on along the minus strand of NZ_FQXU01000027.1, from coordinate 6,916 downwards.
AAACTATACAAGTAATAGGTTGCGGAAGAACAGATTCAGGAGTTCATGCTGAGAATTATGTAGCAAACTTCCACACTAATTGCGAATATAGTATCAATACTATAATGGGATACCTATACGACTTTTTGCCAGAAGACATAGTAGTTAAATCTATAAAAGATACTGGTGAGAGATTCCATGCAAGATATAATGTTAAATCAAAAACTTATATTTATAGAATATATAATAGTAAAGTTAGAAATGTTTTTAACAGAAAGTATGTATATCATACTGATGAGAAATTGGATTTAGAAAATATGAGAAAAGGTGCTGAATATTTAATCGGAACTAATGATTTTCAAAGTTTTACTAGTCTAAAACCTAATACTAAATCTACCGTTAGAACTATTAATTATATAGATATAAAAGAAAATGATGGTTTAATAGAAATTGAGGTTAATGGAAATGGATTCTTATTAAATATGGTGAGAATTATTACAGGAACTCTTTTAGAGGTTGCAAAAGGAAAACTTAAACCAGAGGATGTAAAGAGAATTTTAGATGAAAAAAGAAGAGCAGAGGCTGGTCCTATAGCTCAACCTAAAGGATTAGTACTAAAAGATGTAACATTTTAATAAACTTAAAGCTATTGTAATTAAATTTGCAATAGCTTTTTTTCTTTTTAAATGCTTAACTTTTTAAGCATTTAACTTTTTATTAAACATAATATAAAAAAATGACTTTAATGAAGCTTGATGAGAATGTTCTACTGAATAGTAATGAGAAGGAATTAAATAGATTAAAATGGATAGAATAGTATTGTAATAATGTTATTTAGGAGGAAAAATTATGACAGAGCTTGAAGATGCAATTGAGAAGATAAGAGAATTAGAATGTCCTACTGGGGAAGTAGAGGATCGTGTTGCGGAAATACTTGAAGAGTATGAGGTGGCTGAGGGGAACGATATAATTGTATTAAGAGATGAAAACTATGATACCAATGAAGCTGAGGCATATAGTGCCAAGATTCCAGGAGAAATAGATAAGTCTCTTGTGGTATTATCAAAATCAGGATTAGACGACTATGTTGCTAAGGTTATTGACGTGTACATAGATTAATCCACTTGTTTTATGATATAAGACTGTACTTAAAATCAGATTTAAGTACAGTCTTATTATTTCTAACTAATATGTGCAGCTTTTTTTACCATAGAAATCTCACTTTCGCTTTCAACGGCTTCTAGGCTTTCGTTTAATTTAGCATCAAATAGCATTTTGTATATTTCTATATTTTTTTCATTTCCAACTGGAGCCATGACTACATATTCTTTGGAGTTTATTAGTAATTGGTCAAGTATTGTGTAATCAACTTTTTCTCCATTTTCATCAGTAAAGGTCATTTTTCTTTTTTCGCTCATTTATCTTCACTCCTTAAAAATTATTCAAGTTTATTATTCTCAAATTAAATAAATTAAATTATAAATATTAATGGAAGTTGTTTATTTATTTTAACTTTTTTATAATATACTTATAGAAGACGTGGATATATTTGTAAAAGAGGTGAAGGTATTATGAGTGAAATTTTATTAAGTGATCCAATAAAAAAATTAGTAGAGAAAATGCAAATAGATGAAATTACTGAATACTATATTTATAGTAAAGTAGCAAAAGGAATAAAAAATGATAATAATAGAAAAGTTCTAGAAAAAATAGCTAATGAAGAAAAAGCTCATAGCTATGTATGGAAAAAATACACCAATAAAGAAGCTAAACCTAAAAATTTAAAGGTGTTTTGGTATGTATTAATAAGCAGAATTTTAGGCTTTACTTTTGCTTTAAAACTTTTAGAAAAAGGAGAAGAGGCTGCTGGGATTAATTATGTTATTATAGCAAAGGAAATACCTAAAGCAAAGGAGATTGCAGATGATGAGGACAGGCATGAAAAAGAGCTTTTAGGGCTTCTTGATGAGGAAAAACTTAAATACGTAGGCTCTATGGTTCTTGGATTAAATGATGCCTTAGTAGAACTTACTGGAACCTTAGCAGGTTTATCTTTGGCTATTCAAAATACCAGAATAATAGCACTGTCTGGATTGATTACGGGCATTTCAGCAACTTTATCTATGGCATCATCAGAATTTCTTTCTGCAAGATCAGAGGGAAGAAAAGATGCATTAAAGTCTTGTACTTATACAGGAATAGCATATTTGTTTACTGTAATTATATTGATATTGCCTTTTTTGCTTTTACCTCCAGAGGATTACTTAGTGGCACTTGGAATAATGATTGCTTCAGTAGTCTTAATAATAGCAGGATTTAATTATTATATTTCAATAGCTAAGGATTTAAAGTTTAAAAGACGTTTTTTAGAAATGACAGGTATAAGCTTAGGTGTTGCAGTTATATCTTTTGGTATTGGGATATTAGTTAAAAAGTTTTTAGGAATTGATATTTAAATATGACACACTTATGTGCAATTATGTTTGGTAAGATTAGATTAAGTATATATGAAGAGGTTAAATAGTATGATAGAGGAAATAGAGGCTAAATCAATTTTAGTTAAAAATAAATATCCAAATCAATGGTTTGGAGTGCAATATACTATGAATATATATAAAGGCTGCCAACATGGTTGTATATATTGTGATTCTAGAAGTGAGTGTTATAGGATAGAAAACTTCGATAATATATTAGTAAAAACAAATGCAGTGGAACTTTTAAAAAATGAATTAGCTAGAAAAAGAATTAAAGGAACCATAGGAACTGGGGCTATGAGTGACCCTTATACTTATGTGGAAAGAAAGTATAAGCTTACTAGAAAAGCATTAGAGGTAATTGCAGACTTTAGATATCCAGTTAATATTGTAACTAAAAGTAATCTAATTTTAAGAGATATTGATTTATTAAAAGAAATAAACAAGATATATGCATCTGTAGCTATAACAATAACAACAGCTGATGATAACTTGGCCAAAAAGATAGAACCTTTTGCATCAAGTCCAACAGAAAGATTTGAGGCTATAGGTATATTATCAGAGCTGGGCATTAATGTGGGTATAACTATGATGCCTATTTTACCATTCATAGAAGATAATGAAGAAAACATCATGGAAATATTGAATATGGCAAAGAAATATGGGGTTAAATATATTTACCCATTTTTTGGAGTAACATTAAGGGATAGACAACGTGATTATTATTATGAGAAACTAGATAAGCTATTTCTTGGAGTGAAGGAAAAGTATCAAAGTCATTATAAAAATTACTATAGCTGTAGGATTGAAAAGTATGAAAAGATAAAGAAGATGTTTTATGATTATTGTAAGATACACGGAATATCTACGGAAATGCCATCTTATTATAAGGAGATATCTTCAACTCAATTAAGTTTTTTAGAGTGAATTTAAAGAAAAAGATTAGCTAATTTAACATCAGCTAATCTTTTTTCTATTTTATATCAGTAAGTTTTATAGTTACATATCCACAATCATCAAGTGTTTTTAATATTCTATTTAATGGAGCATCTTGAGAATATGTATAATTTAATTGTCCATCTTTAATATCAATGTTTATATAATCAAATTCTTTGTATGGATGGTAAAAGAAGCTTGCAAGAGATGAACTTTTGTTGCTTTTAATATTATCTAGTAACTCTTGAACATTGTTGTCTTTTACATAACTTAAAGGTGCTGGAACATATATAGTAGTATTATTCCTAGGACTAACCAAGGGGAGCTTGTTCCATATACCTACGTAAGGTTCATATATATAATCAAAATACTTTTCGAGTATAGATTGTTGATATTCAGTAGCTCTATAATGTGGAGACTCAAAAAACTTATAAGGTATATTTAATGAGTCTGCTGTAGTTATCGCTGAATTTACAATGTTTATAACATCCTCTTCTTTAGTATTATGATCTTTTGTAAGTTCAGAACTAACTATGCTCTTCTCATTTCCATACTGATGTGTATAACCATGAAGACCTATAATTCCACCTCTATTTATAATGTAATCTAAGGTATTTATAAATGCAGCATTAGTCATGTTAAAGTCTTTTAAAAGATCTATATCTACGTTATTTTCAGGATCTTTAAATCTAGGAACCCATGCTATTGAGAAATTTGCATTATTTATATAAAGATTTTGTGCTACCATTTTAAATTTAAGTAAATTATCGCCGTTATATTCTTCACCCACAGAAATATCTTCTAATCTAATTAAAGATATAGTACCATTAGCTTTTGGGATCTTTATCTTTAAATTATCTATAGGGAAAAATGATATTTTATTATTATCAATATCCCAATAACTTATAAAAGAAAATATTTCTTCAATATCAGAAACTGATAAATATTCTGTTTTATGATTAGTTAAAGCTTCACCTCTAAGTTCTACTGTGCCTGCTTTTGAGGATATATTTTTATTTTCTTTTGATACCGTATATATTTGATTGTTAAATTCTATTGTATACTTATCTCCAAAATAATTATAAACTGCACCTACTGATTCACAAAAATCTTTTATTGATATGTAATATCTTTGTCCTTTTTGAAGAATCGGAGATGAAAGGTCTAATTTAGCATCCTTATAAATTAAATCTACATTATTTACTTTAGATATAGAGGTTATGTTATTAGGAAGAGATGGAATTTTTCTAGATAGTTTCTTCTTTTTAAAACTATGTACAAGTTTATCATTTTTTAGTGATGTGAGACTTTTTCCGTCAAACTCTTCAATAAATTTAACTCTCAAATCTGGTTTAAAATAAACATATAAAATAATTACGATTATAGATATTGGAATTAAATAGAGAAATTTTTTTAGCATTAGAATTAACTCCTTTTAGTTGATATTACTGAATAACACTATTCTATAATATTAGCTAATATAAACATATAGAAGTAATAAAAATTTAATGTAAATATAATAAAAAATACTCAATTAATGTAATTGATACACTAATTGAGTATTTTATAGTAGAGATGAAAAAATTCTAGCAATTCCCTCTATAAATTTATCGACTTTTCCTTCATTTTCGTATTCTTTTAGAGGAAATTCTCTGCATCTAAGCAAATCATTGTTAAAAATATCATCAAGCTCTTTAGTTTTATGCTCATCATAAACCACGCAGTTAATTTCATAATTTAAATCATAACTTCTGATATCCATGTTAGCAGTACCTAAAGTAAATAGCTTTCCATCTACAGTCATAGTTTTAGAATGGATAAAAGCTGTTTTATCATAAAAATATACTTTTACCCCACAACGCATCAATTCTCCTAAATATGTCCTTGAAGCTTTATTAACAGTAAAGTGATCTGCTTGCTCAGGGAAAATTATTTTAATGTCCACTCCACCTAATGAAGCTATTCTTAAAGCATCCATTATACTTTCGTTTGGAACAAAATAAGGTGTAGATATATAAATATTCTTTTTGGCCATTGTTATCATTTTTAACATTCCCTGCATTATTGCTGGAAATTCAGAGTCAGGTCCACTTTTAACTAGTTGCATAAGAACATCATTTTTTACTGAAGTTGCAGGAAAGTATTGATCAAACTCATCATCATAAAAAGAGTATTCGTTATTTGCCTTTTGTATAGTTAAAAAGTCATCCAAAAAAACTGCCTGAAGAGCCATAACGAAGTCACCACTAACCATAAGATGAGTATCTCTCCAGTAACCAAATTTACTTTTGCCTAGGTATTCATCTCCGATGTTTATACCACCTAAAAATCCTACCTTTCCATCTATTATGGCTATTTTTCTATGGTTTCTATAATTTATTTGGGTATTTATAGGGCGTAATAGTGGAGCTAAGAAATAAGAGTAGAATACAATGTCGATTCCATTGTCTTTTAAATCTTTTATGTAAGCCTTTTTCATTTTAGCGCCCACTCTATCTATAATGAATCTAACTCTAACGCCTTCTTTTGCCTTTTTTATAAGGATATCTTTTATTTCGTTTCCTATATTATCACTTTTTACAATATAATACTCTAAATGAATATGATGAGTGGCATTTAGGAGTTGCTCTTTTAAATCATTAAACTTATCCTCTCCATTAGTATAGAATTTGATATCGTTATTTGGGAAGATAGGAGAGTCACTATTATTAGCAAGAAGCTCAATAAGCGGAGTATATTGTTTAAGTTTATACTCCTTTATTATAGGAGTTATTAAATCCTTTATTTCATTAGATATGCGATCATTCAATTTATGTATTTTCCAATTTTGCCCTAAGAATATATAAAGAACTAAACCAACAGGAGGGAGTAATAATAAAATTAATAACCAAGCTATTGTTTTTTCAGGTTTTTTTCTTTCTAAAACAACTATAGCAGTACCAACAATAATATTAATGGCCATTATTGCATATGTAATGTAGTTAGTAAAATCTTTCATCTAATTTCCCCCTTCATAGAATATATGATTAATATTATACCAGTTATTTAAATTGTGGTTAAGATATTATTATAATAGTCAAAGATTATTAAATTTGATATAAAATCTCTATACTTTAATCTGGTATTACATATTATTAACATAAATAAGCATTTAATATCAGGTAGGAGAATATTCTTATATGAAGTCATAATTGTATTAAATAAGAAAAAATAAATATAAACATATCCTAGTGTATCAATAATAAAAAAAGCGAGAAAAAATGAGTATTTTGTAGTAATAGGAATTTATATGGGCTAATTTAGTTTTGAAAGGAGGATTTATATGTTTCGTAGATGTTAAGATAAAACACGTCGCAAGTGAAGGCAAACATTTCTTAGTAAGAAATTGATCAACAAAAAATGAAAAAAGTTGTTGACATGCAAAAAGCTGTGTGATAAGATAACACTTGTCGCTGAGAGAGATTAGCGAAAAAGAAAAAATGGTCTTTGAAAATTAAACAGAGGAAACTTAAGAAGTTTTGAATAAA
>NZ_FQXU01000028.1 GCF_900130055.1 Clostridium intestinale DSM 6191 | reverse complement strand
AGTAATTCTCTTACTTCCATTTCTACTAACTCTAATAACTCTTCGTCATCTACCATATCTGCTTTGTTTAAGAATACTACGATATAGTCAACTCCTACTCTTGATGCTAGTAGTATATGTTCTCTTGTTTGTGGCATTGGACCGTCTGCTGCTGATACAACTAAGATCGCTCCATCCATTTGTGCTGCTCCTGTTATCATGTTCTTTACATAGTCAGCATGTCCTGGACAGTCTACGTGTGCGTAGTGTCTGTTTTCTGTTTGATATTCTACGTGAGCGGTATTTATTGTTATACCTCTCTCTTTTTCTTCTGGTGCCTTATCTATATCTGCATAGTTAAATGCTTCTGCAAACCCTTTTTTTGCTAATACTGTTGTTATTGCTGCTGTTAATGTTGTCTTACCGTGGTCTACGTGTCCTATTGTTCCAATATTTACGTGTGGTTTATTTCTTTCGAATTTTGACTTAGCCATTTTTATTTTCCTCCTTAATAAGGTCAAATTTAGAATAACTTATTTTAAAAGCTATTAAGCTCTTTTTCCTGCTATTTGCTCTTGAATGTTCTTTGGAACTTCCTCATAATGATCAAATACCATTGAGTAAACTCCTCTACCTTGAGTTCTTGATCTTAAAGTAGTTGCATAACCAAACATTTCTGAAAGTGGAACGAATGCTCTAACTACTTGAGCACCATTTAATGCTTCCATACCTTCAATTCTTCCTCTTCTTGAGTTTATGTCTCCGATTACGTCACCCATATACTCTTCTGGCATAGTAACTTCAACCTTCATTGATGGTTCAAGTAATACTGGACTTGCTTTTGACATCGCATTTTTAAACGCCATAGATCCTGCAATCTTAAATGCCATTTCTGAGGAGTCAACTTCATGGTAAGATCCATGAACTAACTTAATCTTAAAGTTGATAACTGGATATCCTGCTATGATACCATTTTTTGAAGCTTCTTGTATTCCATTATCTATTGCTGGAATGTATTCTCTTGGAATAGCTCCTCCAACTACAGCATTTTCAAATACATATTCACCTTCAGTAGGTTCCATTTCAATTACACAGTGACCATATTGACCCTTACCACCTGATTGCTTAGCGTATTTAGCTTCCGCTTTAACAGCAGATCTAATTGTTTCTTTGTAAGCAACTTGTGGAGCCCCTACGTTACACTCAACTTTAAACTCTCTTGTAAGTCTATCAACAATTATTTCTAAGTGTAATTCACCCATACCTGCAATAATTGTTTGACCAGTTTCTTCATCAGTCCAAGTTCTGAATGATGGATCTTCTTCAGCTAACTTAGCTAATGCTAATCCCATCTTCTCTTGGCTTGCTTTTGTTTTAGGTTCAATAGCTACATTTATAACTGGTTCTGGGAATTCCATAGATTCAAGTATTATTGGATTGTTTTCATCACATAAAGTATCACCTGTAGTAGTGTTCTTTAATCCAATAACAGCTCCTAATTCACCAGCTTCTAGCTCTTGAACTTCTTCTCTTGTATTTGCGTGCATTTTTACAAGTCTTCCAACTCTTTCTTTTTTGCCCTTAGTTGAGTTAAGAACATAAGAACCACTACGCATTACTCCAGAATATATTCTTGTAAATGCTAACTTACCAACAAATGGGTCAGTAGCAATTTTAAATGCTAATGAAGACATTGGAACTTCGTCTGAAGCCTCTCTTGAATCTTCTTCGCCATCTAAAGAAGTACCTTGAACTGGTGGTATATCTAATGGTGATGGTAAGTAATCAACAACTCCATCGATCATTAATTGTACACCTTTGTTTTTATATGAAGATCCACATATACATGGAACTATCTCATTTGCTATAGTAGCTTTTCTTAAAGCTGCTTTTAACTCATCAACAGTTATTTCTTCACCATCTAGGTATTTCATCATTAATTCTTCATCAGTTTCAGCTATTGCTTCAATTAAAGCTCCTCTATATTCTTCAGCTTGATCCGCTAAGTCTGCAGGTACATCTTCTTCTCTAACATCCTTACCTAAATCATCATAATATACTTCGGCTTTATTTTTAATAAGATCAACAATACCTTTGAAGTTTTCTTCTGATCCAATTGGAATTTGTATTGGAACTGCATTAGCTTTTAATCTATCTCTAACTGTATTAATACATCTAAAGAAATCAGCACCTGTAGCATCCATTTTATTTACATAAATCATTCTTGGAACACCATACTTATCCGCCTGTCTCCAAACAGTTTCAGTTTGAGGTTCAACACCAGATTTAGCATCAAGAACAGTTACTGCTCCGTCTAGTACTCTTAGTGATCTTTCAACCTCTATCGTAAAGTCTACGTGTCCTGGTGTATCTATAATATTCAATTCATGATCTTTCCATACACATGTTGTAGCAGCGGAAGTAATTGTTATACCTCTTTCTTGCTCTTGAACCATCCAGTCCATAGTAGCTGCTCCTTCATGAACTTCACCAATTTTATGGCTTCTTCCTGTATAGAATAATATACGCTCAGTAGTTGTTGTTTTACCAGCATCTATATGAGCCATTATTCCAAAATTACGGAATTTGTCTAAAGGATATTTTCTAGCCATGAAATTTCCTCCTCTCAAATTGTGTTTTTTAAATTAGATAAAACTGTTTTGGCATTAGCCAAAACAGTTTTGAAATTAGTATCTGTAATGAGCAAATGCTTTATTAGCTTCAGCCATTTTGTGAGTATCTTCTCTCTTCTTAACAGCTGCTCCAGTATTATTAGCTGCATCCATTAATTCTCCAGCTAATTTTTCTCTCATGTACTTTTCGCCTCTTTTTTTAGTTGCGATAAGTAACCATCTTAAACCTAAAGTCTGTCTTCTTTCTGGTCTAACTTCTATTGGAACTTGATAGTTAGCTCCACCTATTCTTCTTGCCTTTACTTCTAGTAATGGCATTATATTATTCATTGCTGCCTCGAATACTTCTAATGGGTCTTTACCTGTTTTTTGTTCAATAGTTTCAAAAGCTCCGTAACACACTTTTTGTGCTACCCCTTTTTTACCATCTTCCATTATACTGTTGATTAATTTTGTTACAACCTTTGAGTTGTAAACTGGATCTGCTAATACATCTCTTTTAGATATATGTCCTTTTCTTGGCACTTTTCTTCCCTCCTTAACAATCTTAGTTTAAGTTCATTGGTACTCGACTCATTTGCCGTAAAGTGCGCTGCTCCTGCAGTATATATTAAAGATTTTTCTTTATCTATGTAAATGCTGAAGGCATTGCACTAAATTACCATATTATTTTTTCTTTGGTCTCTTTGCACCATACTTTGATCTTGCTTGCATTCTGTTAGCAACTCCTGCAGAATCAAGAGCTCCTCTAACAATATGATATCTAACACCTGGAAGATCCTTAACTCTACCACCTCTTATAAGAACAACGCTGTGCTCTTGTAAGTTGTGACCTACTCCTCCGATATAAGCTGTTACTTCGTAACCGTTAGTTAATCTAACTCTTGCTATCTTTCTTAGAGCTGAGTTTGGTTTCTTTGGAGTGGTAGTTTTAACTACTGTACATACTCCTCTTCTTTGTGGACATTCCTTTAGTGCTGGTGCAGTTGATTTAGTAACAACTGTCTTTCTACCTTTTCTTACTAATTGGCTAATAGTTGGCATGGTTTCACCTCCTGATTTTTTCACTTATCTATATAAATTAGATAATTGCGTTATTCAAGCATTAAAGCAGATGTTGCACCTACTTCTATGCTACACATTTTGCCTAAATCCCTCATGGTGTCAACATAATTAATTTGAATGTTTTTTTCTGTGGCTAATTCTATTAAAGGTAAAATTAACCTTTCATCTGAATCTTTAGCTACATATAACTTTGTACCAGAACCATTTTTCATAGCTTTGGCACATTGTTTGATCCCAATAAGCTTTTTTCCTATCAGTCTGTCTATCATGAAATCCCCCCAATTATATAGAACATGGGCAAAGTTTAGAAAACTTTGCTCATGTAATCATGTAGACAAATGTATACTATACAGTAGCTTACAAATCACACAAAGTTTATTTTATCATCTAAGCATACACATGTCAATAATATTGATTGTTTAATCTTCAATAGCAATTTCATCTATTTCATCTGCAATATTATCCTCAGTATTGAGTTTTACTGTTCTATATCTTAACATACCTGTTCCTGCCGGAATCAGTTTACCAATAATTACATTTTCCTTCAATCCAAGAAGTGGATCTATTTTTCCTTTTATTGCTGCATCAGTAAGAACTCTTGTAGTTTCTTGGAATGACGCTGCGGAAAGGAAACTATCCGTTGCAAGTGCTGCTTTAGTTATACCTAGAAGTACCTTTTCTCCTTGAGCTGGTTCTCCACCAAAAGCTTCCACTCTAGCATTTTCTTCATCAAAATCAAACATATCTATTAAAGTTCCTGATAATAGTTCAGTATCACCTGATTCGCTTATCTTAACTTTTCTAGTCATTTGTCTAACTACTACTTCAAGATGCTTATCATTTATATCAACACCTTGTAGTCTATAAACTTTTTGAACTTCTGAAAGCAGATATTGTCTAGCCCCATCTACTCCCTTAATACCCATGATATCATGTGGATTTACAGATCCTTCTGTGATTTCATCTCCAGCTGAAACTATATCTCCATCACTAACCTTAAGTCTTGATCCAAAAGGTATATCATAAGTTTTCTCAGCACCTTCGTTAGATACTACATAAACTACTCTCTTTTTCTTTGTCTCTTCAAACTTAACTGTACCGTGTATTTCACTTACTATAGCTAATCCCTTAGGTTTTCTAGCTTCAAATAACTCCTCAACTCTAGGAAGCCCTTGAGTTATATCCGCTCCAGCAACTCCACCTGTATGGAATGTTCTCATTGTAAGCTGAGTTCCTGGTTCTCCTATAGATTGAGCTGCTATAATACCTACTGCTTCACCGATATTTATCTTTTGTCCAGTTGCCATATTCATACCATAACACTTAGCACAAACTCCAACTTTAGCCTTACATGTAAATACTGATCTAATTTTAACTTTCTTAACACCAGCTTTTACTATTTTATCAGCCATATGAACATCCATATAGTTATCTTTAGCAAGTATAACATCTCCAGTTTCTGGATCAATTATATCTTCAGCATTATATCTTCCTGTTAATCTTTCCTTTAAACCTTCGATAACTTCATTTCCTTCTTTAATATCCGCAACAACTATTCCTTCAGTTGTTCCACAATCCTGACTTCTAACTATAACATCTTGAGATACATCAACAAGTCTTCTTGTTAAGTATCCAGAGTCAGCTGTCTTAAGAGCTGTATCGGCATTACCTTTTCTAGCTCCATGAGTTGATATAAAGTACTCTAATACATCTAGGCCTTCTCTAAACGATGCTCTAATAGGTAATTCTATAATCTTACCTGAAGGATTTGCCATAAGTCCTCTCATACCAGCTAATTGCTTGATCTGAGATTTAGATCCTCTGGCTCCAGAATCCGCCATCATATATATAGGATTAAACTTATCCATACTATCCATAAGTGCATTCGCAACTTCTTCAGTCGTATCAGTCCACTTTTGAATAACTCTATCATATCTTTCTTCTTCTGAAATCAATCCTCTTCTAAACATCTTTTCAATTCTATCAACTGTTTTGTCAGTTTCTTCAAGCAACTCATATTTTCTTTGAGGAACTATCATATCTGAAGCTGCTATTGTAATAGCTCCAATTGAAGAATAATGATAACCTGTAGCTTTAATATTATCTAACATTACAGAAGTCTTAGTTGGACCATGTTTAACATAGCATCTATCAATTACTCCCCCAAGTGTACCTTTTGTCACCAAGAAATCAACCTCTAGATTAAATCTTTCAGCAGGATTAGTTCTATCTACATATCCAAGATCTTGAGGAATTGATTCATTAAATATAATCTTTCCTACAGTAGTTTTAACTATTCCACTTTCAAGTTTACCATCTATTTCTCTATACAATCTTACATTTATTTTAGCATGAATATCAATTTCCTTTAACGAATATGCCATAAGCACTTCATCTACTGAAGAGAAGTAAGATCCCTCTCCTTTAACACCATCTTTATCTACAGTTAGATAGTAAGAACCTAGAACCATATCCTGTGTAGGTACAGAAACTGGCTTACCATCAGATGGTTTTAGTATATTTCCAGCAGCTAGCATTAAGAATCTAGCTTCTGCTTGTGCTTCAACTGATAAAGGAACGTGAACAGCCATTTGGTCACCGTCGAAGTCAGCATTATAAGCTGTACAAACTAATGGATGAAGTTTAATAGCTCTACCTTCAACTAAAACTGGTTGGAATGCTTGAATACCTAATCTATGAAGAGTAGGAGCACGGTTTAATAATACAGGATGATCACTTATTACTTCTTCAAGTATATCCCACACCTGAGCACTAACTCTTTCAACCATTCTCTTAGCAGCTTTTATATTATGAGCTACACCATCTTGAACTAATTTTTTCATAACAAATGGCTTAAATAATTCTAGAGCCATTTCTTTTGGAAGCCCACATTGGTACATCTTTAACTCAGGTCCAACAACTATAACAGATCTTCCTGAGTAGTCAACTCTTTTACCAAGAAGATTTTGTCTAAATCTTCCTTGCTTACCTTTAAGCATATCAGATAAAGATTTAAGTGGTCTGTTTCCAGGACCTGTAACAGGTCTTCCTCTTCTACCGTTATCTATTAGTGCATCTACAGCTTCTTGAAGCATTCTTTTTTCGTTTCTCACTATTATGTCAGGAGCTCCAAGATCTAAAAGTTTTTTAAGTCTGTTATTTCTGTTTATAACTCTTCTATATAGATCATTTAAGTCAGACGTTGCAAATCTTCCTCCGTCTAATTGAACCATTGGTCTTAAATCTGGAGGTATAACTGGTATAACATCAACTATCATCCATTCAGGATTGTTTCCTGATTTTCTGAAAGATTCAACAACTTCTAATCTTCTAATTATTCTAACTTTCTTTTGACCTGTACTTTGTTTTAATTCTTCTTTAAGCTCTACTGAATGTTTCTCTAAATCTATTTCTCCTAATAACATTTTTATAGATTCAGCACCCATTCCAGCTACAAAACTTTCCTCACCATATTTATCTACAGCTTCTCTATATTCTTTTTCATTTAATAACTGTTTCTTTAATAATGGTGTTTCTTTAGGGTTTATAACTACATAAGAAGCAAAATACAATATTTTTTCAAGAGCCCTTGGAGACATATCTAATATTAGCCCCATTCTTGACGGAATCCCTTTAAAATACCATATGTGAGATACAGGGGCAGCAAGTTCTATATGCCCCATTCTCTCTCTTCTTACCTTAGCTTTAGTTACCTCTACTCCACATCTATCGCAGACAATTCCCTTATATCTTACTCTCTTATATTTTCCACAATGACATTCCCAATCCTTTTGTGGTCCAAATATTCTTTCACAGAACAAACCATCTCTTTCTGGCTTTAATGTTCTATAGTTAATAGTTTCTGGTTTTTTAACTTCCCCTCTAGACCATTCTCTTATCTGTTGTGGAGAAGCCAAACCTATTTGCAATGCATCAAAATTATTTAATTCGATCAAGGGTATATCCTCCCTTCAAATTAGTGTTCATCATTAAAATCATCAAGTTCTAAATCTTCTTGGAATTCATCTAATTGGAATGATTCATAATCTAACTCTTCTTCCAATTCCTCATCTCCAGTTAAATAACTATCTTCTCCATCTGGAGTTGCTGGTACAAAATCTTCATTACCCTCTATATTTACATCTAATTCAACTGCGTCATCATCTTCTGTCAATTCTTTAAGTTTAACTTCTTGATTTTCATCATTAAGAACTCTTACATCTAAGCAAAGAGCTTGAAGTTCTTTAATAAGAACCTTAAATGACTCAGGTACGCCTGGTTCAGGTATATTTTCACCTTTTACAATTGATTCGTAAGTTTTAACTCTACCTACAATATCATCTGATTTAACTGTTAAAATTTCCTGTAATGTATGAGCAGCACCATAAGCTTCAAGTGCCCAAACTTCCATCTCACCAAATCTTTGACCACCAAATTGAGCTTTACCTCCAAGTGGTTGTTGAGTAACTAGTGAGTATGGACCTGTAGATCTAGCATGTATCTTATCATCAACCAAATGGGCTAGTTTTAAGATATACATTATCCCAACAGTAACAGAGTTATCAAACGGTTCTCCAGTTCTACCATCATAAAGTACAGTCTTTCCATTTGCATTATATCCTGCATCTTCAAGACAGTTTTCAATATCTTTTTCTGTAGCTCCATCAAATACTGGTGTAGCTATATGCCAACCTAATTTACTTGCTGCCCATCCTAAATGAACTTCAAGTACCTGACCAATATTCATACGTGAAGGAACCCCTAGAGGGTTTAGACATATTTGTAGTGGTCTTCCATCAGGTAAAAATGGCATATCTTCTTCTGGTAAAACTCTAGAAATAACCCCTTTGTTTCCATGACGTCCAGCCATCTTATCTCCAACAGATATTTTTCTCTTTTGTGCTATATAACATCTAACTAATTCATTAACTCCTGGAGTAAGTTCATCACCATTTTCTCTAGTGAACACTTTAACATCAACTATTATACCAGCTTCTCCATGAGGAACTCTTAAAGAAGTATCTCTTACTTCTCTAGCTTTTTCTCCGAATATAGCCCTTAATAGTCTTTCTTCTGCTGTTAATTCAGTTTCTCCTTTAGGTGTTACTTTACCTACAAGAATATCTCCAGATCTAACTTCAGCACCAATTCTGATGATTCCTCTTTCGTCAAGATCTCTTATTGCATCATCACCAACATTTGGAATATCCCTAGTTATTTCTTCTGGTCCTAATTTAGTGTCTCTAGCTTCACATTCATATTCTTCTATATGAATAGATGTGAACACATCCTCTCTAACTAGTTCTTCTGAAATAAGCATAGCATCTTCGTAGTTATATCCTTCCCAGGTTATAAATCCCATTCTGATATTTTTACCTAATGCTATTTCTCCTAAATCAGTAGATGGTCCATCAGCTAATACAGTACCATTTGATACGTATTCGCCTTTAGAAACTATAGGTCTTTGATTAATACAAGTACCTTGGTTACTCCTCTTGAACTTTAGAAGTCTGTATGTGTCAGTTCCTCCATCAGAATCTCTTTTAACTCTAACTTCATTAGCACTTACATAGGACACTACCCCTGCATTAACTGCTTTAGGTAGAACCCCAGAATCTACAGCCGCTTTAAATTCAATCCCAGTACCTACAATTGGTGCTTGTGGTTTTAATAATGGAACTGCTTGACGTTGCATGTTAGATCCCATAAGTGCTCTGGAAGCATCATCGTTCTCTAAGAAAGGAATCATAGCAGTAGCAACAGAAACTATTTGTCTTGGAGATATATCAATTAAATCTACATCTTCTCTAGGAATCACAAGAACATCTTCCATGTATCTTACAGTAACTCTAGAATCTAATAGTTTTCCATCTTCTCCTATCGGTTCCTTAGCTTGTGCAACGTAATATTGATCTTCAACATCTGCTGTGAAGTATCTAATCTCATTTGTAACAAGACTAGTTTCTTTATCTATAACTCTATAAGGAGTTTCTATAAAACCATATTCATTAACTCTTGCATAAGTAGCTAAAGAGTTTATAAGTCCTATATTAGGTCCTTCTGGTGTTTCTATCGGACACATTCTCCCATAGTGTGAGTAGTGAACGTCTCTAACTTCAAACCCAGCTCTTTCTCTCGAAAGTCCTCCAGGTCCTAAAGCTGATAATCTTCTTTTGTGAGTAAGCTCAGATAATGGATTTGTTTGATCCATGAACTGAGAAAGCTGTGAACTACCAAAGAATTCTTTAATAGCAGCTGCTACTGGTCTTATGTTAATTAATACTTGTGGAGTTATTCCTTCTTGGTCTTGAATAGTCATTCTTTCTTTAACTACTCTTTCCATTCTTGATAAACCAATTCTAAATTGATTTTGTAGAAGTTCTCCAACACTTCTTAATCTTCTATTCCCTAAATGATCTATATCATCAACATTTCCTATACCATAAGGTAATCCTAATTCATAACTTATTGTTGCATATATATCATCTCTAACAATATGCTTAGGTATAAGTCTATTAATATTCTTCTTTATAGCATCCTTAATCTCTTTTTCAGTAGAATAAGTATCAAGAATTTCTTTTAGGGTAGGGAAATGAACATTTTCTTTAATATTCAAATCATCTACATTAAAATCAACATGATTTTGGATTTTAACAAAGTGATTTCCGATTACTCTAAAGATTCTATCATCAACTAATATATCTACAGAGTTTATCCCTAAATTTTGAATTTCTTTAGCTACAGTTCTTGCTATCTTTTGATTCTTCTCTACCAGAATCTCTCCAGTTTCTGGGTTAACTATATCTGTTGCTGCTATTTGATTAGCAATTCTTAAGTTTATAGCTAACTTTTTATTGAATTTATATCTTCCAACTCTAGATAAATCATATCTTTTTGCGTCAAAAAATAATGAATCAATAAGAGATACTGCACTATCAACAGTTGGTGGTTCTCCTGGTCTTAATCTCTTGTAAATTTCTAATAGTGCTTCTTCTTTAGTCTTAGTATTATCTTTTTCAATAGTAGCCTTGAATCTTTCGTCTTCACCAAAATACTCAATAAGTTCAGTATCAGTTCCAAAACCCATAGCTCTTGCTAAGATTGTTATCGGTAACTTTCTTGTCTTATCAATTCTTACATAGATTACATCATTAGAATCTGTTTCATACTCTAACCATGCTCCTCTATTAGGTATTACTGTTGAAGAAAATAGCTTCTTACCACTTTTATCTCTTGACACATTATAATAAACACCTGGTGATCTAACCAATTGGCTTACTATAACTCTTTCTGCTCCATTTATAACAAAAGTACCTTGCTCAGTCATTAATGGGAAATCTCCCATGAAAACCTCTTGCTCTTTAATTTCTCCAGTTTCCTTGTTCTGAAGCCTTACAGATACTTTTAAAGGTGCAGCATAAGTTGCATCTCTTTCTTTACACTCTTCTACTAAGTACTTAATGTTATCTTTGTCAAGCTTGAAGTCAGTAAACTCCAAAACTAGATTTCCCGTGAAGTTAGTTATAGGGTTTACATCTTCAAAAACCTCATAAAGCCCTTCTTTTAGGAACCAGTTGTATGAATCTAATTGAACCTCAATCAGATTTGGCATTTCTGCAACTTCTTTTACCTTTCCAAAGCTCATTCTAGTTCTTTTTCCCACTTGGACAGGATGTACCATCAACTTTCACCCCTCGTTTAAACTAAAATAACCAAAAGTACGCACTTCCCCCTACGGAAGGTTACTTTCGGGTAATGTCATTATTTTAGTATAACCTAGATTATTAATTTATATACGGCTATTCTAAAATTATATATACTATTCCATATTGAATAGTACATTAAATGATATTATCATATTGATCTTGCGCTGTCAATACTTGTTTTACCTTATAATCACTTTTATTGTAATTTCTAAATTATTTATAGAGAAATTAAAGAGGCGCTAGTACTAGCACCTCTTTTATGCTAAACAGAAATTATTTTACTTCAACTTCTGCTCCAACTTCAGCTAATTTAGCTTTTATTTCTTCAGCTGCTTCTTTAGCTATAGCTTCTTTAATTGTTTTAGGAGCTCCGTCAACTATTTCTTTAGCTTCCTTTAATCCTAATCCAGTTACTTCTCTAACTACTTTTATAACTTTTATTTTGTTAGCTCCAGCGCTAGTTAAAACTACGTCGAATTCAGTCTTTTCTTCAACAGCAGCAACAGCAGCTCCGCCTGCAGCAGCAACTGGTGCAGCAGCACTTACTCCGAATTCTTCTTCACAAGCTTTTACTAATTCATTTAATTCTAAAACGCTCATAGCTTTTACAGCTTCTATGATTTGTTCCTTTGTCATTTTAAGGCACCTCCGAAATTTTTTACTAATTATTTTTTTCTGCTATAATCACTAATTATTCAGCAGATTCTGATTCTTTTTTCTCTTTTATTGCATTTAATAAATATGCAAGATTTGATAATGGAGCTTTGAAGCTTCCAAGAAGTTTTGCAATAAGAACTTCTTTTGGTGGTATTGCAGCAAGTTGTTTAACTTTCTCTGCATCATAAACTTCACCAGATACTATTCCTGCTTTTAACTCTAATTTCTTATGAGTTTTAGCAAAGTCACTTAAAATTCTTGCTGGAGCTGTAACATCTTCGTAACCGAATGCTATTGATACAGGTCCTTCTAAGAATGGAACTATTCCTTCGTGGCCTAATTCCTTAGCTGCTAATGTAACTAAAGTATTTTTATATACTTTATATTCTATACCAGCTTCTCTAAGAGTCTTTCTAAGTTGAGTATCTTCTTCAACTGTTAATCCTTGATAACTTGTAAGAACTACAGATTGAGCTTTTTCTAACTTCTCTTTAATTTCAGCAACTTTCGCTTCTTTTAACTGTCTATTCTTATTTACCACTGTGTGTCCACCTCCTCACAGTTTTTAACTGCTTTTTTATAATTAAGAAAGGGTCTTTCCGCAGACAAGGAAAGACCCATTACAAGCATTTGTATGGAACCCTCGGTAGGTTGTTTACGTTATGCACATCGCACCCACTGTCTACGGTTTTACCTATTCAGTTATTACAACGTTATTGATTATATATCATTTCTCGACATATGTCAATACTATTCTAAAACTTTAACTGGGTTAACTTTAACTCCAGGTCCCATTGTTGCTGATAAAGAAACTGACTTAACGTATTGTCCTTTAGCAGCTGCTGGTTTAGCTTTTACTACAGCTTCCATTAAAGCACGGAAGTTGTCAGCTAATTTTTCCACTCCGAAAGATTTCTTTCCGATTGGGCAGTGAACTATAGCAGTTTTATCTACTCTATATTCAACTTTACCAGCTTTGATATCAGCGATTGCTTTAGCAACATCAAATGTAACTGTACCTGATTTTGGATTCGGCATTAATCCCTTTGGTCCTAATACTCTACCTAATCTACCAACTACACCCATCATATCTGGAGTAGCTACAACTACATCATAATCAAACCAGTTTTCGTTTTGGATTTTAGAAACTAATTCTTCAGCTCCAACGAATTCTGCTCCAGCTGCTTCAGCTTCTTTAGCTTTATCACCTTTAGCAAATACTAATACTTTAACTGATCTACCAGTTCCGTGTGGAAGAACAACTGCTCCTCTAACTTGTTGATCAGCATGTCTTGGGTCTACCCCTAATCTTACGTGTATTTCTATTGTTTCATCAAACTTAGCTTTTGCAGTTTTTACTGCTAAATCTAAAGCTTCAACTGGAGTGTATAAAGCACTCTTATCTACTAATTTTGCACTTTCAACATATTTCTTTCCCATTATTAAGCCTCCTTTGTGGTATTAACGGTTATTACCTCCCACCAATTTCTAGAAATTACTCTACTACAGTTACTCCCATGCTTCTAGCAGTACCTTCAATCATACTCATTGCAGTTTCTACTGATGCAGCATTTAAGTCTGGCATTTTTAACTCAGCAATTTTTCTTACTTGTTCTTTAGTTATTTTTCCAACTTTAGTTCTGTTTGGAACTCCTGAACCACTTTCTAGTCCTAATTCTTTTTTAATTAAAACTGCAGCTGGTGGAGTTTTTAATATAAAGCTAAATGATCTGTCTTGATATACTGTTATAACAACTGGTATTATTAAACCAGCTTTATCAGCAGTTTTAGCATTAAACTCCTTACAGAATCCCATTATATTAACTCCATGTTGTCCTAATGCTGGACCAACTGGTGGAGCTGGTGTTGCCTTGCCTGCAGGAAGTTGAAGTTTTATCATTCCTGTTACTTTCTTAGCCATGTGTTATTCCTCCTATACTGTGGTAATACGGACTTTAGCCCTCCCACTTAATTAAGACCATAGTCTTTATTGATAAAAATTAGTATTAAACTAATCTTTCAACCTGATTTAATTCGGCTTCAATAGAAGTCTCTCTACCAAATAATTCTGCTAAAGCTTTCACTTTACGCTTTTCTGTGTTTATCTCAACAACAGTAGCAAGCATATCCTTAAATGGTCCTGATACTATTCTTACGCTCTCTCCAACCTCTAAATTAATTTCAACAGGCATATCAACTACACCCATAGAATCAACTTCTTCATCAGTTAAAGGAACAGGTTTTGATCCAGGTCCAACAAAACCTGTAACTCCTCTTGTGTTTCTAACAACATACCAAGATTCGTCAC
Source organism: Clostridium intestinale DSM 6191 (assembly GCF_900130055.1). Taxonomy (GTDB): domain Bacteria; phylum Bacillota; class Clostridia; order Clostridiales; family Clostridiaceae; genus Clostridium_T; species Clostridium_T intestinale. Next base: position 1,442 of record NZ_FQXU01000028.1, on the reverse strand, counting down.
TCATCAACATTTTTACTAAAACATATCCTGGAAACTTCTTCTTTAGAGATATTTTTTGTTTTCCATCCTTTTCTTCGATAACTTCTTCCATAGGAACTTGTATATCCTGAATTAAGGACTCAAGAGCTCTATTCTCTATAGTTTTTTCAATGTTTGCTTTTACCTTATTTTCATATCCAGAATATGTGTGTACCACATACCATCTAGCTCTTTCACTCATATTATCAGGATGAATAGCTCACCCAAACCTCCCTTATTTTAATTTTAAAATAATTTCAAAGAGGTTTTTAAAAACAAGGTCTAAGCCACCAACTAGCACAACATATGCTAGTGTAAAGGCAATTGTAGCTATTAAGGCTTTTTTTGCTTCATTTTTATTAGGCCAAGTTATTCTATTAACTTCACCTTTAACCTCTCTAAAGAACTTAACAATGCCTGCTTCCCTTTTAGGTGCAGACTCTTTTTTAACCTTGCCATTTACAGCCATTATTATTCACATCCTTAAAAAAAGCTGAGAACTTTATTACTTAGTTTCTCTGTGAAGAGTATGTTTTTTGCAAAATTTGCAGTACTTTTTAACCTCTAATCTATCTGGGTCATTTTTCTTGTTCTTCATTGAGTGGTAATTTCTTTGTTTGCAATCTGTGCAAGCTAAAGTTATCTTTACTCTCATTGTCTGCACCTCCAGTTTTTTTCTATATACAGCATAAGCTTCGTATTAGTATAAGCTTTTACCTTACTATGTCATTCACTTCATAACATTATCACAAATAAATTACAAAGTCAACATTTTATCACTATGTAAAGGACTAGGTTAGAGAACCCAGCCCTTAAACATCTTGTATTATTTAACTATAGTAGTAACAACTCCAGAACCTACAGTTCTTCCGCCTTCTCTTATAGCAAATCTTAATCCTTCATCCATAGCTACTGTTGTTATTAATTCAACATTCATATCTATGTGGTCTCCTGGCATTACCATTTCCATTCCATCTGGTAATTTGATTGATCCTGTTACGTCTGTTGTTCTGAAATAGAATTGTGGTCTATATCCATCAAAGAATGGTGTATGTCTTCCGCCTTCTTCTTTCTTTAATACGTAAACTTGACCTACGAATGCACTATGTGGGTTTACTGATCCAGTTTTTGAAAGCACTTGACCTCTTTCGATATCTGTTCTTTGTACCCCTCTTAATAATGCTCCTATATTATCTCCTGCTTGTGCTTCATCTAGTAACTTTCTGAACATTTCTATTCCTGTTACTACTACTTTTCTTCTATCTTCACTTAGTCCAACGATTTCTGCTTCGTCTCCTACGTGTAGTATTCCTCTTTCTACTCTTCCAGTCGCAACTGTTCCTCTACCAGTAATTGTGAATACATCTTCTACTGGCATTAAGAATGGTTTATCTGTTGCTCTTTCTGGTGTTGGGATATAGCTA
>NZ_FQXU01000029.1 GCF_900130055.1 Clostridium intestinale DSM 6191 | reverse complement strand
AATATACTCTGGGTATGCATTTCTAACATCTGGTCTTGACATCCCTACGGTTGCATTTCCAATATATATATTATTCAAATAAATTTTAACTTCTTTTATTCCTGATTTGTTTACTGCCCAGCCTCTTACAACAAAAGATGATTTATTACTTATTGTGCTATTATATGTAGGATTATCAATATATAACATTGGAGAAATGTTAGAAGTAACTGAATAATCTACCCGTCTTCCTTCTTCAGCTTGTACATTTCTAAAATTGAATGGAGTAATACATAATACGACTATTAGTATTTTAACTAGATTTCTCTTTATTTTAATCAACCCCTCTATTAACCTTAATAAGGTAAATTTATTTACAAATATTATTATAAACTATTTAATTTAAGTATAAAAGTTGAAAATTAAGTAATTAATTGCTCCCCTTCTCATCATTCTACTTCTACTATCGTGTTACTTTTCAAAATATTAATAGAGATATGTTGCTAATATTTAATATTACTTCCATTATTTTATGAAATAATGATATTAAAATTTTTGTATCCTAATCGTACCATTTAACTTGCTTAAATGATATGTCTCATAAATAATTATCTTTTCATACACTTAATTTAAAGAGAATATCTTTGAGTATATTTATATATACTCATTTTTTTAATAAAAACCTAGTACTCCTGTCTCCCCCCTTCTTCCTTTATATATTTATAATAATGTTTAATAGCACTATCAACTATTTCACAAAACTTTACATTAGCGTTAGGATGTACAGCTCTTAGCTCGTTTACCATTCTAATACTATTAGAACTAAACGATAAATTTTTTTTAACTTTACTATTTGGCATTTCAGGAATTACTTCATGTGAAAAATTACTCTTAACCTCACTTTTTTCACCTGTTTTTTCTATATCTTCACTTTTAGGTTCTCCCTCACTTATATTCTCTACTACTGCTGAATCTCCTAACTCATCTCTAACTAAACTTGCTATATTATAATTTTTTATAAATTTTGCATCCTTATCTTCTTCAAAACCTATAATAGCTTCAAGTTTCTCTTCCTCTTCTTCCTTTAATAATTCTTCCTTACCTCTACTCTTCCCCATACTTTATCCCTCTTTCCATCTCTTTACTTTATTCTATTCTTTTTATTCTTAAATATTTCTTGCTTTCTTGCTTTCTTGCTTTCTTGCTTTCTTGCTTTCTTGCTTTCTTGCTTTCTTGCTTTCTTAGCGCAGTCTACTTTTTCTGTGACTTTTTTGCAATTCTTTTTAAAAAAATCTATGTTTATTTAAAAATAATTTTTATAAATATAAGCCCTTTTCATTTTCGCGGTAATTTATATATTGTACAAAATAAAAAGTAAAGGAGGTGATTTCCTATGGTAGTAACCGAAACTCCTCTTTCTCTATCTTTAATAATAAAGCTCAAAAATGGTGTAACTGAATCTGGAGCTCAAAAATATAAGAAAAAGACTATAAACAATGTGAAAGTTACAGCTTCCAAGGAAAGTATTTATGCTCTTGCTGAAGCACTTTCGACTCTACTAGCTCCTGAAATAGGAGGCTATTCAAAAGTACTGACTTCTGATATTTCAGGTTCTTAATAACTCAAACAAAAATAATTAAAGATTGGGGGTAATGAAATGGAATATAGCCTTGTATTAACTTTTTTAACCAAAAGTGGTGAAAAAGTTAATTTAACTATTGCTGATGTTAGAAATGATTTAACAAATGAAGAAATATCCGCAGCAGTTGTTGTAATCTTAAGAGAAAATATCCTGCTTACAAAAAAAGGCGATGATTTAGTAGCTTTTCATTCTGCTAAGCTTAATGAAAAAAGATCAACTCTTTATGACATCCAGGTAGATCTTTAAATTTAAAAAAGCCCTGCTATAACAAGTGATTATAGCAGGGCTCTATCTAAAAAACCTAAAGGTTTAGTTTTTTCTCAATATATTTTCTTAGTTTCATTAAAGCTTGTTTTTTAACCTTCTTAACCTTACCGTAAGACATACCTTTATTTTCAGCATATTCTTTTAATGTTTTTTTCAAAAAATACTTATACCATATGATTTCCTGCTCTTCTTTAGTTAAAATAGTTTCAAAAGCAAGGTTTAAAAGAGAAATTTTTTCCTCTATACTAACTTTTCCTTCAAAATAATCTATTTCATAAAAAAGTATATTTTCAAGTTTTTCATCTATTATTAAAGTTTTAACTCCATCCTTTAGTTCTCCATTTAAAGACTTTCTTAAAATCTTAGAAAAATGTCTATTAATACATAATTCAATGAAAGGAAAAAAGTTACCGAATCTTGGATTATAGGAATTAAGATTTTCAAAAATTACTGTATAAGCTTCGTTTATCATGTCGTCATTACTATAGGAATGAATATGATACTTTTTAATTATACTTCCAACCTTATTTAAAATTTTTTCAACTAATTTTTCTCTGGCTTTTTTATCTCCTTTTTTAGATAGCTCAACAAGATCTTCGAGCTGAGAGTAATCCATAAATATCTCCTCCTTTATTGTTAAATTTACTACTATACTATGTCGAATTATATATATATGTGTAGCAAATACTGGAAAATAAAAAAGGCATACTATCAAAATGACAGCATGCCTTTAATCATGGATTATATAGCTATTAAAAAGTTATTATTTCATGTTTAGTTGCTTTAGAAACTCTGTATATTTGTGTATCTAATAAACTTCCTATAGCATTGCCTAATTTTCCAATGGAATCATCAGAAGCTTCTTCTTTTATATTTGAGATACTAAACTTTCTAAATACATCTTTGCCGTCTTTATCTAGACCGGCTTTGTACTCTACCTCTAAGGATAAACGTGTTAATATACTCTCAGTCATTTATATTACCTCCTATTCTTAAATTTAGTAATATAATATGTCTAAATATGAGTATTTGTGTAAGGCTAATTTGTAGATAAAAATATATACTCTTATAAAAAAACAAACTATACTAGGATTAATTTTTTCACATTATCTATTTTTATTGTTTATCCAAACTAAAAAAATCAAATCATTGTTACTAATATGTTAACTATTACTTTCTTTATCACAAGTATCCACCTTATTATGTTATTTATTTTATATAATTCGATATATTAACTAAGTCATATAAATCTATTATATTATCTCCATTAATATCTAAATTTTCATTCCAATTAGGCTCTTTATTAGTTTTATTATATTGACTCGCTACAGCCGAGAGATCTAATATGTCTATTTGAGTGTCCTTATTTACATCACGGCTTCTTATGACTTTTAATTTAAATTCTTTAAGTACTACACCATCTTTAGACACAATTTCAATATCTGCATTACCTAAATCTTTGCCTGCGAAAACTCCATTAGCCTCTTTATAAACATTAAATTCTCCGCTTTGATTTTTAACTCTCCAATCTATATCTTTGTTTTCATACTCATTTGAATTTAAACTCAACTTAAATAACTTAGTTTCACCAACAGATATATTTATTTCCCTAGTACTCTCATCTATCAGTGTTGAATAGGTTAATACTCGACTTGGTACTGGATTAGAAAATTCCTTTTGCATAATATCTGGCTTATTCCATCCCCAATCCCACATAGTTCCATCTGTTTTCAGTGCTGCAGTATAAAATGAACACGTTATAACATCTTTAACCTGATTCATTATCTTTACTGGCTTTAACTGTCTATCTGTTGTACCATTTCCAAGCTGACCATATTCATTGTTTCCCCATGCCCATAAAGATCCATCTTTCTTTATGGCCATGCTATAATTATATCCTACAGATATCTTATAGACGTCTTCCATTATCTTTTGTGGTATAAATCTACTCTCAGTTGTCCCATCTCCAAGTTGTCCATAGTCATTATTTCCAAAAGTCCATAAAGATCCATCCTTTTTTATTACAAGCGTATTTTTCTTTCCTTTAACCTCTAGAACATCTTCCATTATTTTTACAGGTAATGAATAATCTTTCTTATCCTCTAACCCTAGCTGCCAATATTGATTATTTCCCCATGCCCATAATGAATCATCATTTTTTATAGCAAAGGTACAGTTCTCTCCAGTCTTAACACGTTTAACCTCTTCCATAACTTTCATAGGAACCGTTGTATAGTAATCCCCCTTCTTTCCTATTCCAAGCTTACCATGCCAGTTCTCTCCCCATGACCATAGAGTACCATCCTCTTTCACTGCAAAAGAACTTGATGTCCCTGTAGAAGCTACTAAAACTTTATCCATAATTTTTAGAGGTTCACTTCTATTTGTTCTAGTTCCATCTCCAAGCTCGCCATATTGATTCTCTCCCCAAGACCATAAAGTACTATCATTTTTAATAACAAGCTTATGCCAAATACCAGGAGAAACCATTTTTACATCCTCCATAATTTTATTAGGCTCACCAAAAGATTGATATACTCCCCAAGCCCAAAGAGTATCATCACTTTTTATAAGCATATTGTTTGCTTCACCTAATGAAGATTCTATATCCTTTATATCTGTTAGCGAAGTTTTATCTGGTGATATTTTATAACTTGTTGTTCCATTACCTAATTCACCATATCCATTATATCCCCAAGACCATATTTCTCCATTTTCTTTTAAGGCTAAGCTATGCCTATCTTTTGCTGAAACTGACTTAATATTGTCCATAATCCTCTTAGGAGTTCTTCCCCCAATGCTTATACCATTACCTAGCTGACCCTCATTATTCCTTCCACATCCCCACAAAGTACCATCTTTTTTTAAAATCAAAGAATGAAAGCTTCCTACAGCCACTTCTTTAATATCTTCCATTATTTTCGTTGGCACTGTTGTATCTCTAATACTCGCACCAAGCTGCCCAACGTAATTACCTCCCCAAGCATAAAGTTCTCCACCATTCTTAATTGCAAAAATAGAATTTGATCCTGCAAAAATTTTTTCCACATTATCCATAACTTTTACTGGATTGGGCTTAGAAACTAGTGTCCCATCTCCTAGTTGACCATCACTATTATTTCCCCATGTCCATAAAGAACCATCATTTTTAATTGCAGCTGCAAAAAAATTCCCTGCTGAAACCTCTTTAACATCATCCATTATTTTTACTGGGTTGATTTTAATTTTATTACTCCCATCTATAGTTCCATCTCCAACTTGTCCAGTCTGATTATCACCCCATGCCCATAATGAATCATCTAATTTGATTGCATAAACACTACCCATACCAGCATATACATGCTTTACATTATCCATCACTTTTGTTGGAGATACTTTATAGGCACCACTCACTCCACCTGTACCATCTCCAATTTGACCACGATAATTAAATCCCCAAGCCCATAAAGTATTATCATTTTTTATTGCTACAGTAAAACGATCTCCTGCAGAAACTTCTTTCACCTGATTCATTACCTCTACCGGAACTCCTTTTGATGTAGTTGTTCCATCCCCAAGTCCTCCTGTAGAATTATTTCCCCACATCCACAATCTATCATTTATATCTATAGCCGCTGAGTGAGTATATCCACTTTCAATCTTTACAAACTTATTTTCTACTATACTTAGTGCATTTACTTTTAAAGGACTTATTAGATTGGTACACATAAAGGCTATTACTATTAAACATGCTTTTATATTCCTTTTCATTTATTTCTCCTTTTTACATATACTACTCTTTTACATTATTTATAATCATAACTATTAAAATTCTTTAAGTTCATAGGTATTTATATCTAATTCATATATTCTATCACTATCAATATAAATTTTATCATTAATAAAATCTATATCTTTTATATTTTTACTAGTCAAAGACCTCAAATCTCCACCAAAAATATTACAAGAGTATAGTCCTTGTCTCCCTAGACTTTGTCCTAGAAAATAAACTCTATCTCCATAAACTCTTACCTTTTTTATGCTACTCATATCAATAGGTAACCACATATATTGAGGCCTTGACTTCTCTGAGTCTGTTATAGATAATTTATGTATACTCGCAGTATTTCCATTGTTTTTTATAAATAGCAAGTTTCCAAGTCCACTATCCATACTACCATAATATTCATATACTTTTTCAGTGGATAATTTAGTTCTATTAGTACCATCATATTTTATTTTATATATTATATTATCTTCTTTACTATTGCTATAATATATATACTCTTCTTTAAATGTAATATTGTAGCAAGAATCTTCCGTAATTAACTCATTAGATGTACCATCTAGCTTCATTTTATATAGTGAAGCTGAATACATATTAAACTCACTTTTTGTATAATAAATCCACCCATCTCTAATCCCATAAAAATTTATCAACCCTGATTTTAATATAGTTAATGAACTCCCATCAACTTTCATTCTGACAATTTGAGAGCTTGGGCCATTATCATTATGAACATTTAAATATACCCAATCATCCTGTATCATCATATCTGTCCCTATAGCTTTTCGATTAATTGGAATATCTATTGTTCCATTATAATTTCTTTTATATATTATATTTCCATCTCTAGAATTTGAATAATAGTAAAATCCATTATAATCTGTTATAAATTTATTTGTCTTTTTAAAGACTATATCTTGCTTTTCTATTATATTTATATTCATATAAAAAGCTTTGTTTGTATTTTTTATAGTTCCTACAATTTTTTGATTCCCTAACTTACTTGTATCAATATTATTTAGGCTCCAAATTACTTCAAGTTCTTTTTTACTTCCATCACTATAGGCTACAGTAAAAGTTGTTGGTAACTTAAAATCCTGATTTTTATACAATGTTATGTAACTATCACTTATATCCTCCATATAATACAATTTACTAGATATCATCGTTAAATCATATAAATCTATTACCCCATCTAAATTTATATCATATAAGCTACCCCAATTTTTGTCTCCCTTATACTGATTATATCTACTTGCAATTTCAGCCATATCTAAAACATCTGTTACATTATCTAAATTTATATCAGTTATATAATAACTTTCTTCATAAAGTCTAGACTTTAAGTTTTTACTATCTACTACAAAAAATTTTAAATTTGTAGATTTATTTAATGCTACTTCTTGATATTGAGTTATATAGTCACTACTATTTGTTGGATTTGTTCCATCAGTTGTATAGTACAATTTAGAACCTGATTCTATGTAAGGATGAAAATATAAAAATTTAGAATATATACCTGGAACATCCTGTAAATAAAATATTGGTTCTTCTCCAAATACGAAATTTTCTACTCTTTTGCTCCAACTATTATATTTCCATACGGTATCATTTTTAATAAAATAGCTGTCTGGTAGTACTGTTGCATTTCCCATACTTTTAAGTATATCTATTTTAAGTGAAGGTGCGTATACACTACTTCCCCATACATAAATATTTCCATTTATATCTTTCGCATAAGCATAATCCTCATAATGCTCCTCCGAATCTAAGGTTATATCTTCAATATTATTTAACCAACTTATTTTTGTTGGAATATAGTTACTTTGAAAACTTCCATTCCCTAATATTCCTGTATCATTTTTTCCCCAGCCAAATACAGTACCATCATTTTTTAATGCTAAAACACTTTCCCCTACCAACACTTTAGTTATCCCATCTAAATTAGCTATTTTAGTTGGTAATGCTCCTACTTGACTTTTACCAGTTCCTAAATTTCCATTTGCTCCATTTCCAAAACACCATAATTCACCATTTTCATTTTTGGCAAAGCCTACACTTCTTCCTACGTAAAAATCTACTACTTTTTCATTTATATTAGGCAATTTAGTTGGTTTAACAACTTTAGTATTATCTCCCAATCCAGCCTCACCTGAACCATTATATCCCCAAGAATAAAGTTCTCCATCATTAGTTAGTGCAAAAGTTGTTTCTCTTACACATGTAATTTTTTTTATATTATCTAATGCCGTTATACTAGTTGGAGTATATATGTATTCATCTGATTTATCTACACCTAAATTATTCCAGTAACCATTGTATCCCCATGCTAAAACTTCTCCATTTGCCTTTAATGCAAAAGAAGTATTATAATATGTACTAATCTGAATTACATTATCTAATCCATCGATCTTCCTTGGAATATTCAACTGAGAATCACCACTATAGCCTAATTGTCCATAATTATTACTTCCCCAGGTCCATACACTTCCATCGCTTTTTAAAATTATAAAATGATCTATTCCTACAGCTATATCCTTAATTCCTTGAAAATCAAATAATTTAGTTAAGCTTTGACCTGATTTATTAATCCATAAAGATCCATCTTCTTTGTATACCAGTAATTTATCACGAGAGTTTGAGAAGACTCTAGTTTTTGATTCTCTACTATCTTCTGCTTGCACTTTAGTAAAAAATACTAATGTAAGAAATATTGTTAGTATAAAAAATATTAGTTTTTTTGATTTCTTCACTACAATGTCCCCCATTTACTTAACTAGAAATTTATATTCTAATTCTATTTTCTGAATTTTTTAATATATACACCGCTTCCTACAAAAATAATAATTAAAGCCCCTATTACTACCAAAATGTAATTGTTGTTTTTATTTAATACATCCCCACTTTCAGATTCTGTTTCATTATCATTTTCCATTAACGATTTATCTTTATTTTCTTCTGAACTTTCCTTATTAGTACTATCTCCTTCTTTAACAGTTGAGCTTGAAGAATTTACTTTGTTTTCATCAACATTAGTCTGACTATTTACTTCTACATTATCCTTATTTTCATTAGAAGTATTATTATTAGTGTTTTCTATAATTGTTGAATTATTTTCATTAACTTCTTTTCCTATATAAGTAAAAGGGATGCTTTGAATAGCATTTTTATCTGTTCTTTCTACTAATTTAACCATTGATATATTATTAAGATTAAATTTAATATCTCTATTGGCTTTTCCTTTTATCTTTACAAAATCTCCACTCCCGTTAACTCCTACTACTTCGCCCATAAAGGTAAATTGGTAACTTATCCTATTCTTCTCATTATTAGGTGCTCCACCAGCTTCAAACTTCTGAAATCCAGAATCTAATACCATTCCCCCTGCCACTATCTCATTAAATGATATATCGTAATTATCATAATCTATACTAATAGATCCTGCATAAAGTCTTTCAACGTTATTTATTTTAACTGTTATCTCAAAATCTTCTCCACTATTTAAAGATATTTCCCCACCTAAATCTACATTGGTATTAGTGGCTCCAAATGCTGAAAAGCTGAATGTAAACATAAAAAACATATAAATCAGTACTACCTTCTTTTTCATGAAATTTCTCCTTATTCCTACCTTATTTCATATATTTTAACATAATCACCTTATATTAAAAATTCCTCGGTTAAATAAACTTATTATTCTTAATATTAAATTATAAATTTTATTTAAAAAACATATTTTAAGACCTATTAACAAATAAGTTGCTTATTGTCAATAGGTCTTTTCTTATAATTAAATCATATTTGTAGAAAGTTTCACTAAATCATAAATATCAATTATTCCATCTGAATTTACATCTAATGCATCTAAATATGTTCCATAACCTCTTTTAGTATTATATTTAGATCCCATTATAGCCATATCAAATATGTCTGTTACTCCATCCCCATTAACATCAGTAGTCTTAGCAGTATTTTGATAGCTACGAACATTAAAGGATGCATTATTAAAGTTATATTTAATATCCCCTTCATATTCCGGCTCCTCGCTAGTATAAACAGTATACTCTTCATTAACATCTCTTGCCATAAGCTGTTTTACTGTCCATACTCCACTTTTACTTTGTGGATCTATACTATTATAATACTTACTATTATAATCCGAACCTATATATATATCTACATAATAGTAACCTTCTCTTTGATTTGACTCTAAATTAAAATATACTTCATTCCCTAAAGGATCATACATATATAGCCCTGACCCCTCTCCAATCCCAGAGGTATCTTTAGCATAAAATCTTAACTGTACAACTTCCTTATTATATACATCTTTTTTAGATACAACAACGCTTTTTAATTCCGTAATATCATTATTAGTTTTTTGTTTAGAATTATTTGATAAATCATTTGTATTATCTATTATCTTATTATCTAAAGATTCTATAGTAAACTTGCTTCTATCAAAATTCCAAGTTTTTATAGTATTTGATTTTTCATAATATTTTTCATTATAATAGGTATTTCCATAACTTAATGATATATTTTTTAGTTCCCATGTTCCATAGTCTAAAACTGGATTTATTTCATCATAATAACCCTCATCTTCAGTCACATTAAACTCATTATAATAATATCCATTAGAACTATCTGGAACTAAAGAAATTCTCTGCTCTTTTCCATTAGGCTTTATAAAATATGCATCTGCGTATTGATTTAGAACTTCTGGAGTATATACTTTTAAAGTAAAGGTATCTCCATTTCTATATATAGCTGTATCATATTTACTTACATTTATATTACATGAAGCCATAATTTTATTATTATAAGCAGATTGAACAGTAATAACTGCATTTCCTTCATTTAAAGCACTAACCTTCCCTGTATCATCTACAACTACAATATTGGAATTACTACTTGTCCATTTAACATCTTTATAAATTGAATTAGTTGGAGTTATAGTCTCAGTAAGTTTGTATTGAGCACCTTTTTTCAAAGTCAAATTATTCATATTCAATCCGATGTTTGTTAGAGCACCAACCGAAGGGTCCATAGCTACCAATGAAGCTGTAGCATCTATAATTCCTCCTGTACCCACTTTACCGTTCAATGACGTTAATTTATGCGCTCCATTTAATAAATAACTTCTCAGATCAGAAATCGAAGCATTGGGATTATAACTTAATAATAAAGCTGCTACTCCTGTAACATGAGGTGTAGCCATTGATGTACCACTCATCGTTGCATAATATCCATATTCACTATTATACGGAATGGTACTTCCTATATGTTCTCCTGGTGCTGCTATATCTACAGTTTTTGCTCCATAATTTGAAAATTTAGAAAGATTTCCTTCCTCATTTATGGATGCTACTGAAATAATATTATTGAGCTCATAATTTGCTGGATATACTGATGTCACGTCATTATTCAGTCCATTTCCATTAGCATCTCCATTTCCTGCTGCTGCTAAAAATAAAGCATTAGAATTTTTTATTATATCAAATTCTGCTTGTGAAAATTTATCGCTACCATAAGAACAATTAAAAATCCTTACCCCTTTATTGGTTGCATATTTTATTGCTTCTATTGTTTCACTAGTATATATCCATCTTCCTTCTCCAACTCTTAACGACATTACTTTTACATTAGGAGCAACTCCTACTACTCCTAAATCATTTTGAGCTGCTGCAATAGTTCCAGATACATGTGTACCATGTCCATCAAAGTCTCTTGGATTATTATCTTTATATAGGAAGTCCCAGCCATAGTAATCATCTATATACCCATTTCCATCATCATCTATTCCATTGTCAGGTATTTCCTTGCTGTTTGTCCATATATTTTCCGTTAAGTCCTCGTGGTCATATTCTATTCCAGAATCAAGTATTCCAACAACTACATCTCTACTTCCCAATGTCCTGTTCCAGACATTAACAACATTTATATCAATACCTGGATTAGTATTATTTTTAAGTCCCCATAATTGATCTGCATATGGTTCTGTAAGTGGAGATTTAGTCAATTCTCTTCTGTAGTTTGGTTCAGCATACTCTATCCCAACCTGTTCATTCAATTTCGTTAATACCTGCTCCATGTCTTCTTTAGATTCATCAAAGCTTATTAAAATCATATCCTCTGACAAATCTTTCTCTGTCTTAATATCACTAGATTGTATTGATTTTAAATTATTCTTATCTTTTACCTTAACTATTATTTCATTTTTCTTATAATTACTTTTATCTTTATTTGCCTTAAATTCATTCAAAATATTTTGTTTTTTTAAATCTTCGGAGTCATTAGTTGTTTTAGCTTGTACAACAATATAACTTAGAGAATTTGCGACTATTGTTATTGCAACAGTTACATTTATGAAAATCTTTTTCATCTCAGTCCCCCATTTTAATATTCATATTTTAATCTAAAATTTTCAAACATGTTAACTTTTATTCATTGTTTTTTACAAATTTATTTACATTTTATCATAATTTTCATATTTATCCAACATATCTTTGTAAAAAATATATAAGCTTGTAATTTTTATAATAAAAATGTATTTATTATTAGGAAATAGTTTAATTCACCTAAATTATTTATAATATTTTTAGAATTATATATATATTTATACTTTGACTATTTACCAATTAGTAAAGTATAATATAAATGTTAACTTTTATTCATAATTTACAATATTATTACAAAGGGGGAAGCAAATTGAAAAGTTCGCTTAAAAAGAGACTTTTTAGTATTTCTTTGTGTTTTATGTTTATTTTTGCTTTTGTATTTTCAAATGTACAATTAGTAAAAGCTGCAACAAACACAAACATATACTATTCTATTAATAAAGATAGCATAATAGTTGGAGATAGTTTTGATATTGATGTAAAGGTTAAAAATGTTACCGATTTATATGGTGCGTCTCTAGATCTTTATTATGATAACAGTTTAATACAAGTTCAAGACATTTTAGCTGGAGATTCATTTGGCAATACTAAGGTTAATACTGATAAACCTGTTATTGATAATGCTAATGGTAAAATAAGTATCTACTCAACAATGACAGGATCAAATCCTGGGGTTACTGTTTCTGATGGCGTGTTATTTAAAATAAAAGCTAAAGCTTTAAAATCAGGACAAGCAGCTTTTGCAACTTTAAATGGAGGAACAGCTGACTTAGGTCTAAATAACATACGAGTTAAACTTGCTAATAGTAATAGTACAAGCATTGACTTTAATGGAAGTAATTTAACACTAAATTTATTAACAACTCTACCACTTAATCCTGGTAAATATGAAGAAAATAATTCTAACATTAAATATACTGGTTCTTGGTATGACAACGCTAATGCTAAGCATAGTGGTTCTAATGCTACTATTACTACTAAAGTTGGTGATTACTTAGAATTTAAATTTAATGGTACTGGATTAAGACTTTTTGCTTACACTAATGCTTTTAGAGGTATTGCTAAGGTTACTATTGATGGTCAAGCTTATACATCTGATAACTATTCAGCTTCTGATGTATTCCAAAACAAGGTTTTTGAGAAGACTGGGTTAACTG
>NZ_FQXU01000032.1 GCF_900130055.1 Clostridium intestinale DSM 6191 | reverse complement strand
TAGTTTAATCTTACTCTAAGAATTACGTTGACTATAAAATAAGTTTATTCAAAACTTCTTAAGTTTCCTCTGTTTAATTTTCAAAGACCATTTTTCTTGTTTTTTCGCCACTCTCTCGCAGCGACAATAGTTATATTATCATAGCCCAAAATCAATGTCAACACCTTTTATTAAAAAATTATGTAATAATATTATTTTTCTTCTCATACATCTATATAAAAGGACTTCTCACTATTTTAATGATGAGTTTCATTCCTTATTATCCTGAATTTAAAAGGAGAAGTGCTTATATGAAAATTAATAAAAAAGAACTATTTCTATGGGAACTATTAGGGGCTGTATTTATAAGCGTATGCGGAATAACATTGCATTTTACTTATGAACTATCTAACTACAATTTTATTGTTGGATTATTTAGTTCTATAAACGAAAGTTTATGGGAGAGTGTAAAACCTTACTTTTTTTCAATTGTATTTTTTTCTGGTATAGAATATTTTGCTTTTAGCTCTAGCCTTAGTAACTTTTTCACAGCAAAAGTTGCTTCAGTTATATTTCTTAGCGCATTTATATTATTTATATTAAATTACACTCAAAGTTTTTTGGGTGGAACAAATTTCTTACTAAATATAATTACTTATGTACTGGGATGTATTGTGGCTCAAATTATTTCTTTTAGAATTCTGATTCTTAACAAACATTATGCATTAGCAAATTTAATAAGTTTAGTATTTATAATCTCACTAATTATATTGTTTTTTGCTTTTACATTAAATCCACCAAACTGCAAATTATTTAAATCTCTCAATAAACCAACATTTTATAAATTCATAACCCCTGAGATTATGGCTTAGGCTATAGTCTCTATTTTTTTATAAGGAATTCTAATCAATAATACAGCCTAGGTAATAACTTACCTAGGCTGTATTATTGATTAAAATTTTTGTACATTTATAGCTTGTGGCCCTTTTTCTTTTTCAACTATATCAAATGAAACTGACTCCCCCTCATGAAGTTCTTGTCTTCCATTCCCCTCTTTTATTTGAGAGTGATGAACAAACACATCATTTCCTTCATTTGCTGAAATAAATCCATATCCTTTTTGGGTGTCGTACCATTTAACAACTCCAGTAATCATAAATCTAAAACCTCCAGAAATATATTTCACTAGATAATTTACCCACTTATTTTATCTTTATCCTCATCTATATCACTTTTCTCTTCAGTTTTCTTTTTAAATATCCCTCTGGACTTTTCAACTATTCCTAATCCTGCTTTAATTATAGTTTCTTTAGGTAGTTGATCTCTTTGATAATTAGCTATTGTTATTATAGGTTCTAGTAAGTACATGGTGTCAATATACCCCTGTTTCATTCTCTTCCTTATTCCCGATGAAGAAAAATCTAGTATTTCTGCAAGATCCCCATCTGCCATATCTCTTGGATATATCTCTATTATTCTAGCCCTAGGAAATTTATATCTATTAACTAATGAATCTTTACTTAAATGAATTATTATAATGATATCAAGTCCTTCTCCATACAATGGTTGAACTGGAACATTATCTGCCATACCACCATCTAGATACTTAAACTCCTCTACTTCCTTGCTTTCATATATCATTGGAATAGCTGAGGTTGCTAAAAGTATATTTTTTATATCTTCATCATTATAATCATTTAATTTAAAGTACCTTGGGCTTAAATCAGGTACAGCGCTACATGTAGCATAACAACTCCTCTTATCTAAACGAATCTTTTCAATGTCCACATATTGATTCATTATTTCTATAAGACCGCTTCTAGATATGTTTCCTTGTTCTAATGTAGTGGGTAAGTACTTCTTTACGAAATTCAGATTTCTATTTCCTAAAGTTATAAATATTCCACGCTTAAGTAAATCTATATTTCCTGTTGGTAGAATCTTATCTTTTGAAATGCTTAGCCATACTTTTTCAGCTATCTCTATATCACCTTGGAGATACATAACTGCATTTAGTGCTCCTATAGATGTTCCCGATACTCCTTTTACGTATTTATCTATTCCTAACTCTTTTAACGCTTTCCACGCGCCTATTTGATAAGAGCCTCTAGCTCCTCCCCCTGCAAATACCAATCCTAATTTCATGTGTCTCCTCCTCTCTTTTGAAACTTATTCCTTACTTATAATTATAGCCACTTTTATCATTCTTCTACTATTTATATATGAAATATATTTATTTTTGATAAAAAACCTATTTCCTTTTATAGCATACTTTTCTACTTTTCTATTTTTCTATTTAAGTACTTAACTTCTTATTAAACGTAACGTGGACCTAGGTCAATATCTTGGACACATTTTAATTCTCAAATTGTTATTCTAAAAAGATCTTCTTTCATTTGCGGAGTTATATAACCAATAGAACCATGAATTCTTTTACGGTTATACCATGATTCAATAAAAATAAATAAGTCTAATTTCTCACTTTCATAATCATAATATTGAACATTGTTAACTTGTTCTTTCTTTAAAATGGAATGAAAAGACTCTATACAAGCATTATCATAGGGGCATGCT
>NZ_FQXU01000030.1 GCF_900130055.1 Clostridium intestinale DSM 6191 | reverse complement strand
CTAATGATATTTGATAGATTTGCAAATCTAAAATATAAATATGGGAATAGACACTTTTGGTGCAGAGGATATTATATAGATACAGTTGGAAGAAATAAAAATGCGATAACAAAATATATACAAAATCAGTTACAAGAAGATCAGTTAGCAGAGCAAATAAGTATGAAAGAATATATCGACCCGTTTACGGGAGAGCAAGCAAAAGTAAGCAAATAAAATAGCCACCTTATAGGTGGCCGCTGAAAAAGTTTTGCGATTGGCGGTTTTTCAGAGCGCGAGTAGCGCCGCCAGTATCATGCCCTTATAGGGCTTAATCAAGCCTCCGGCTGAGCCGGTGGTACTTGACTCATTAAACTCAAAATATAGCTCTGTGAATAGTTCATCTCAGGGTGCAACAACAAGGGCTGGACGGCTTAGTGAAAAGATAAAAGAGATAAATAAAGGACTTAATGGTTTAGGGAATTCTAATAAGAACATAAGTAAAATGAGTAATGGAGTAGCAATGATAGCACGACAGTTTTTAACATGGATGGTTATATTGCCACTCATAATGAGATCTATCACTGCATTAACAACATTTTTAGGACAATCATTAGTTACCAACAATCAATTTTCTAATTCCTTGGCTCAAATTAAAAGTAACTTATACACTGCATTTATGCCAATATATCAAGCAATCTTACCTGCAATAAATACTCTCATGAATGCTTTAAGTACAGTAACCGCATATATAGCAAGTTTTATAAGTTCAATCTTTGGGAAAACATTTGGACAATCGCAGAATGCAGCGAAAGGATTGATACAAGCAAAAACAGCTATGGGAGCCTATGGGGATGCTGCTAAAAAAGCTGGAAAAGAAACAAAAGGTGCATTGGCAGGGTTTGATGAAATTAATCTTCTTAATAACGATAAGAATTCTGGTGATGATAGTTCAAGTAAGATACCACAAATAGTTTCACCTAATATAGATACTTCTGATGTGCAAAAGAAAACAGATGAGTTAGCAAATAGAATAAAATCAGTATTAGGAACAATATTTAATCCATTTAAAGAAGCTTGGGCAAGAGATGGAAATGGAGCAATGGAGGAATTTAGAGAAGCTGTAGAAAAGAGTAAAGCAACGCTAAGAAGCTTCTTTGATATGTTAGCAACTCCACCAGTGCAAGCATTTTTACAGAATATTGGTCGATTAGGAATAGCTTTAGGGAAATTAGCATTGTCTATATACAATAATTTTATTCTACCAATAATTAATTGGGTTATTTCTATATTCCCAAGCATTTCAAAGGGACTGAATCCACTTTTAGATTGGATAGTTAATTTTATTAATAAGATATCTGATAGTCCAGGAGCTATAACTGGAATAATTAGTGTGATACTTGGATTAGTTGCTGGTTTTAAGGCTATGGCAATAGTATTACAGGTATCTAAATGGATAACTACGATTATAGTTACAATTATTGAATTAGTAGCGGCCCTATCACCTACAATATTAGTTGTAACTGGTGTTATTGGAGCTATAGTCGCATTAGTAGTTGCCTTTGGATTACTATATGCAAGTAATGAGAACTTTAGAAATAAGGTAAACGAAGTTGGAGCAGCAATAAGAGATTTTTTTGCTCCTGTATTTGAAAAACTGAAAGAAGTTGTTATGGATGTTTGGAATAATGCAATAGTACCATTAGGCAATGCTTTATTAGATATATGGCATACAATTGTAGAACCTTTATCAGCAATTTTAAAAGATGTTTTTGCAATGGCATTTAGTGCTGTTATTGAAGTTGCAAAAATTTTATGGAAAAACGTACTTGAACCACTTATAGATTTTCTAGCAGATATTTTCATTAAAGAAATACAAGCTGTTATAGATATTTATTATGCTTGGAAACCAGCAATACAAACAGTTATAGACATAATAATGTTTTTATGGAATTATGCATTAAAACCGTTGATAGCATTTTTAGGAAGTGTATTCCTTGGTACCTTTGAAGGTGTGGCTACAAATATTAAAAATATCGTAGGTGATATCAAAACAATATTTGGAGGAATTATCGACTTCATCGCAGGTGTGTTTACTGGAAATTGGAGCAGAGCTTGGCAAGGGGTAAGAGATATTTTCAGAGGTATATTTGGAGCTCTTGGAGATATAGCTAAAGCTCCTTTAAATGCTGTAATAGGACTTATAAATGGAGCTATAAGAGGAATAAATAAGATATCCTTTGACGTTCCTGATTGGGTTCCGTCATGGGCAGGAGGAGGAAAACACTTCGGTGTAAGTTTACCTAACATACCTTATTTAGCACAAGGTGGATATGTTGGAGCAAATGATCCTAGACTAGCTGTAATTGGTGATAACACAAGGGAAGGTGAAATAGTTTCTCCTGAGAGTAAGATTTATGAACAAACATTTAGGGCAATAAGCGATGCATTAGGTAGTAGAACAGACCAAAATGGTGGAGATTTAACTATAATGATAGATGGATCAGCAATTGGGAAGGTAGCCTTAAATCAATTAAGAAAGATGCAAAGAAGTGGTGGAATAACATTAATTCCAACATAAAGGGGGTAGCAATAACATGATAAAAGTTAATGGAGTAGATATTGCTACTCCTTCAAAATATGAAACAGATGTAGAAGATATAGATGGAGAAACTAATAGAAATGGCAATGGTGAAATGATCAGAGATAGGGTTGCTGTGAAAAGAAAGTTAATACTAGAGTGGCCGCCACTAACATATACGCAAATGATGAATTTATTAAAAGCAGTAAAAGAGGTTTACTTTACAGTTACATATCCAGATCCAGAGTTAGGAGAGGTAACTAAAACTATGTATGTAGGCCCAAGAAAAGCTGCTGCATATTCTTATGATAAGACAACTAAAGAGGTTAAGTGGAAAGGTCTAGCTATGAATTTTATTGAGAAATAGAAAGGATGATGAATAATGTTAAATGTAAGTAAGAGTATAACAGTAACAGGTCAAAGCGTGATAAATGGAAGTCAAGTTGTTGCTATGTCAGCAACTATTTCTACAGATGGAAACAACAATGCAAATATAGTTAAAACAATAATTAACCAGGAACTATATACAAGTAATAAAGTGGCTGTTAGAGAAGACATGGAGAAGTTTGAGGAAGAAGTATTTAAGATTGAAGATGGATTTGTAGGAGGTACTGAAAATGAAGTTAAGTAATGAAACTATAGTAAATAGCGCTGATGCATTATCACAACTATCTGTAATGGAACTACCTGTAAAGGTCAGCTATGCTATAGCAAAGAATATAAATAAAATAGAAAAAGAGCTTAAGGTGTACAATGCTGAAAGGCAAAAGTTAATACAAAAGTATGCTATAAAAGATACTGATGGAAAACCTAAGATAGATGAAAATGGAACTATGAATATACAAGAGGGATTCTTAGAGGATTGGAATAAGGATACAAAAGAGCTAAGTTCTATTGAAAATAAAATAGATATACATTTAATAAAACTTGATGATCTTTTTAATTGTTCTTGTAATATTTCTGCTTCAATACTAGCTGCAGTTGAGTACATGATTGAGGAATAATCTCTAATCTATTTTTTAGAAAGGAGGTAGACTTATGTATAGTACAAGCGCAGCATATAAGACTGAAATTAAGAAGCCAAGTAGATCCTTTGAATGTAAGATTACTATAGGAGATAGAATTTATAATAACTCTGACATAGTGAATGTTACTATAGATGGCAATATTCAACCTTCAGATGGTTTTATGATAGGAACTACAGTATCTAAAACATTAGATTTAACCTTAATAAACTCTGGAGATACAATTTATTCTACAAGTCAAATTAAAGTTGAAATAGGACTTAAGATTGGTTCTACAATAGAATATATTCCTATGGGCCTATTTAATATTGATGATATAGAAAAGACTGATTATACAACAAAGATAACAGCCTTTGACAACATGATAAAATTTGAAAGTGCTTATTTTAGCAGCTTAGGAGATAACCCAACACTTGTGCAAGTAGTTAACGAACTAGTTAGTAAAACAGGAGTACAATTTACAGGAAGCCTTCCATCTTACACAGTTAAGAAATTGGAAGGCTTTACTTGTAGAGAAATAGTGGGATATGTAGCTAGTATATGCGGTGGTAATGCTGTTATAACTAGGGATGGAAAGTTTACTATAATAACACCTACAGATGTTTCATTATCTATTGATCCTAGCAACTATATAAATTACAAGAGAGAAGAAGTTAAATATAAAGTTGGAAAAGTTACTTGTAAGGTTGGAGAAGAGGAATTATCTAAAGGAGCTTTAGGCACTGATTCTATGGAATTAGGATTTGAAAATCCTTGGGTTACAGATAGCATTCTACAGGATATTTATAATAAGTTAAATGGCTTTAATTATCTTGGCTATTCAATGAAATGGCAAGGAGATTTATCTTTAGATGTAGGAGATATAATTACAGTTACAGATGTTAAAGGAGTAACTAGAAAGCATCCAGTACTATCTCAAAAGTTTAATTATACTGGTGGACTTACAGCTGAAATAGGGGCAAAGGGAGAAAATAAAAATAAGAATTCTTTTTCTAGCTCTGGTGATACGGCTAAGAAAGTAAATAGAGTATTGACTGAGATAGCTTTAGTTAATAAAGCTTTTGTAGATTATGCATTTATAAATGATGCAGATATTAGAAATTTAAAAGTTGATACAGCTAAAATAGGTACTATTGAAGCTAATGTGGGTGATATAAAGACTGTCTTAGCTAAACAAGTGTTTACTGAGTTAGCTAATGTAGGACAGATAGTTGCAGGAAGTTCAATAATAGCAAATGAAGCTATAGGAGATGCTCAGATAGCAAACTTAAAAGTTGGAAAACTTTTAGCAGGAGATTTATCTACAAGTAAGTTTAAGATTGTTTCTGATAGTGGAAATATGCTTATTTCAGATAATACAATACAGATTAAAGACAGTTCACGAGTAAGAGTTCAGATAGGTAAAGATGCATCTAACGACTATAACATGTATGTGTGGGATAACACAGGAAACTTAATGTTTGATGCAACTGGGCTAAAAGCTTCAGGAATTAAGTCTAAAATTATTCGTGATGATATGGTTTCAGACACCGCTAATATAAGCGGTAATAAAATAGAAAAAGAAAGTTTAGTAAGTCAAATAAATGGAGCAACTACAACCCTTAAGGCATCTAAAATAAAGTTTGATGATATTAACCAGACTTTAGATATTGCTTTTAATTCACTTAAAACAACTATATATGAGACAGGACAAACGGTTAGTTCTCAAGGAACTGCAATAGGTACTCTACAAGGTCAAATTAGCACTAAGATATGGCAAACAGATATAACTACAGCCATAAATAATGTAGTTATTGGAGGAAGGAATTTAGCTCAAAAAACAAGTGATATCTATATAGATGCTATAGGGTTTACAGGAGCTACAAATGATGTAAAGTTTCCTCATACTGTTTTAATTAGAGATTTAAACGTTGGGGATAACGTAACTGTATCATTTACCTTTAAGTACTCCAATTTGACTTACAATAATGCATCAAGGGGAATAAGGATACAAGGGCAAGGAAATATAACAGGATGGGGTAATGGGGCGTTTAATTCTTATGCAATACCAGTAGATTTTAATGCCGGAAGTGGAGAAGTAAATGTATCATATAGAATGATAATTACATCAGATCATCTTCTAAATTCAATGTGGTATATAAACTTTAGAACAGACTATATAACTGGTGGAACAATATCATTAAAGTCACTTATGATAGAAAAAGGAAATAAAAAGACTACATGGACACGAGCTTTAGAGGATTTAGATACAAAAATAAGTGAGAACTATTCAGCAATAAATCA